>NZ_CP119106.1 GCF_029643425.1 Isoptericola sp. AK164 | reverse complement strand
GGCTTCCTCCGGACTGGTACGTGTGCGGTGTCCACATAGTTTTCCACACCCTGTGGAGCCTGTGGACATCGGTGTGGACGACGGCGGCCCGTCGGGCCCTCGTGTCGTCGTCGTCACGTCGGCCCCAGTTGACCTGACGCTGTCCGACGGCGTAACGTCGGACAGCCGTTCCAGGTACTTTCGCGCGCCCTCGTCCGGCGCGGACCCCGGGTCGGCCCGGTCGACACATTGCCCCGGCAGTGGTCGCCCTGCAACCTGACCGACATCGTCGAGGAACTGACGGTGTGCCTCCCCGACGTTTCTTGGAGTACCTCGTGAGCAAGCGGACCTTCCAGCCGAACACCCGCCGTCGTGCGAAGACCCACGGCTTCCGTCTGCGCATGCGCACCCGCGCCGGCCGCAGCATCCTGGGCAACCGCCGCCGCAAGGGCCGCGCGCAGCTCTCTGCCTGAGCCATGCTTCCCGCGGCGCACCGCATGCGCCGTTCCGTCGATTTCGAACGGGCGGTGCGCCGCGGCGCGCGCGCGGGCCGATCGACCGTGGTCGTCCACCTCACCCGGGTCCCCGGGGAGGACGGAGGGCCGCTGGTCGGTCTTGTCGTGTCCAAGGCCGTGGGCAATGCCGTTCGTCGAAACCTCGTCAAGCGCCGGCTGCGCAGTGCAGCGTCCGGGCAGCTCGAGCATCTCCCGCAGGACGCCCTCGTCGTCCTGCGGGCTCTGCCGCGCGCCGCGACGGCTGACTACGCCCACCTCTCGCGGGACGTGGAGCGGGCGACCGCCACGGTGCTGCGGCGCGCCGACGAGCGTGTCCGATGAGTAGCGCCGTGCTCTCCCGCGGCCGCGAGATCGCCCGTGCGCTGCCGGTGGCCGTGCTCGTCGGGGCGATCCGCGTCTACCAGGCGGTCGTGTCCCCGTGGACGGGCCCGACGTGCAAGTACTTCCCCTCCTGCTCGCAGTACGCGGTGATCGCGATCCGGCGTCACGGTCCGCTGCGCGGAACCGGGATGGCCCTGTGGCGGATCCTGCGGTGCAACCCCTGGAGCCTGGGCGGCGTCGACGACGTGCCGCCGGCTCGGCACGAGCACCGCGGCGCCCACACGCACTGACCTCCCGGGAACGCGCCACCCGGACACGCTTTTACGACAGAGGAGACACATGGGGTTTTTCGACACCATCCTGTACCCCATCCAGTGGGTCGTGGCCTGGATCATGTACGGGTCGCACCAGCTGTTCATGGCGCTGGGATTCCAGGACGGTCCGGGTTTCGCCTGGGTCCTGTCCATCGTCGCGCTCGTGATCGTCATCCGGATCCTGCTCATCCCGCTGTTCTTCAAGCAGATCAAGGCGTCCCGCGGGATGCAGATGATGCAGCCGGAGCTGCAGGCGATCCAGAAGAAGTACAAGGGCAAGACCGACCCGTCGTCCCGTGAGGCCATGGGCCGGGAGACGATGGAGCTGTACCGCAAGCACGGCACCAACCCGATGGCGTCCTGCCTGCCGATCCTGCTGCAGTCGCCGATCTTCTTCGCCCTGTTCCGCCTGCTCTACAACCTGGGCAACATCGCGTCCGGCACGCAGGACCCGATCGGTCCCATCGACCAGCCGGTCGCTGCGGACATCGAGAACTCCGACCTGTTCGGTGCTCAGCTCTCCGACGTCTTCCTGCAGACGGACGACTGGAGCGTCCGGATCGTCATCCTGTTCCTCATCGTGGCCATGAGCGCCACGACGTTCTTCACCCAGCGTCAGCTGACGATGAAGAACATGCCGAAGGCCGCGCTCGAGGGCCCGATGGCGAACACGCAGAAGATGCTGCTGTACGTCCTGCCGCTGATCTTCCTGATCTCGGGCGTGAACTTCCCGGTCGGTGTGCTGATCTACTGGACCACGACCAACCTCTGGTCGATGGGGCAGCAGTTCTACACGATCAAGCGCATGCCGGCCCCGGGTTCCGAGGCGGAGCGTCTGCTCAAGGAGAAGCGGGCGGCCAAGGCGGCGAAGAAGGGCATCGTCGTCGAGGAGGAGAAGGCTCCCGAGCCCCCGAAGCCGCAGGGTCAGCGTCAGCAGCCCGTGCGCAAGAACCGCCAGAAGAAGAAGAAATGAGGTCTGCGCGATGACCACGGACACGACGCCGGAGGGCACCTCCGATCTCGTCCCGCGCCTCGAGGAGGAGGGCGAGATCGCGGCCGACTACCTCGAGGAGTTCCTCGACATCGTCGACCTGGACGGCGACATCGACCTGGACATCAAGCACGACCGGGCTGTCGTCGAGGTCGTCTCCGAGGACGGGCCCGAGGCGCTGGACGTGCTGGTCGGCCGGGACGGCGAGGTGCTGGACGCCCTGCAGGACCTCACTCGCCTCGCGGTGCAGGCCCGCACGGGGGACCGTAGTCGCCTCATGCTCGACATCGCCGGCTTCCGGGCTCGGCGTCGTGACGCCCTGCAGCAGCGGGCCGCCGAGGCGATCGACCAGGTGCGCAGCTCGGGCGAGCCGCTCTCGCTGGAGCCGATGAACGCCTTCGAGCGCAAGGTCGTCCACGACGCGGTCGCCGAGGCGGGCCTGGTGAGCGACTCGGCCGGTGTCGAGCCCCACCGGCACGTCGTGGTGCATCCGCCCCGGGCTGCGGACCAGGGCTGACCTCCGACGAGGGCCCGCCGTTTCACGTGAAACGGCGGGCCCTCGTCATGTGCGAGCACGGTGGTGGGGGACCGGTGCGGGGAGCGGACCGTGTGCGGACGGTGGGACGACGATGGCGAACGGATCGGAAGGTGCCAGGATGGGCGACATGACGGATGCGGACGAGGTGCTGGGGACCAGCGCGGCGGTGCGTGACTTCTTCGGTGACCGCTACGACCTGGTGGCCGGCTACCACCGGCGGCTGCTGGAGGAGGGGGAGGTGCGCGGGCTCATCGGGCCGCGCGAGGTGGACAGGTTGTGGGAGCGGCACATCCTCAACTCGGCCGCCGTGGTTCCCTTCCTGTCGTCCGCCTCCTCGGTGGCGGACATCGGTTCGGGCGCGGGTCTGCCCGGCATCGTCGTCGCCATCATGCGTCCCGACGCCGAGGTGTTCCTCGTCGAGCCGATGGAGCGACGGACCACGTGGTTGTCGGAGATCGCCGAAGATCTCGGGCTCTCCAACGTCGTGGTCAAGCACGGGCGGGCCGAGGAGTACGACGGTGCGTTCGAGGTGGACGCCGTGACGTCCCGTGCGGTGGCGGCGCTGTCGAAGCTGGCACGGATGTCTCTGCCCCTGGTCCGCCCCGGCGGCGAGATGGTGGTCCTCAAGGGACGGAGCGTCGAGCGAGAGATCGAGCCCGCGCGGAAGGTCCTCCGCAAGTACAAGGCGGCCGAGCCCGAGATCCTCGAGGGACGGACGGTCGAGGGCGCGGAGTCGACGACGGTGGTGCGCATCCGTCGCCGCTGACGGCAACCTCGTTTCACGTGAAACCGTGGCGCCGGTGACGGGCACGCACTCCTGGCGACGTCGCCAGATCGATAGCATCTCGTCGCGCCCACGGGGGGTGTCAGCGCCGCGTGGCGACGACCGAGGCCGTAGAGTGTTCGCGGCACTGGTCAACGCCTGATGCGACCTGGAGGATCGACCCCGTGAACATGAGCTCCGATCGGCCGCCCTACCCGTCCGACGACGGTCGAGACGGATCTGCGTCCGGTGACGGGCAGGCCTTCGTTTCACGTGAAACAGGGGACGGGGCGTGGGCGATCGACGACATCCCGGCCCCGTCGCCGGAGTCCCACCGAGAGGCACTGATGGATTCCGTGCCCGAGATGGACGACAGCACACCGCTCGCGGCGCAGCTGGCTCTCGACGCACGCCGACGGATCGAGCTGGACGGGCGTCGTTTTCCCCGACCGGAGCGGACGCGCATCCTCACGGTCGCGAACCAGAAGGGCGGCGTCGGCAAGACGACGACGACGGTGAACCTCGCCGCGGGTCTGGCACGTGCCGGGCTGAAGGTGCTCGTCATCGACAACGACCCCCAGGGCAACGCGTCGACCGCGTTGGGACTGGAGCACCGGGCCGGGACGCCGTCGATCTACGAGGTGCTCGTCGAGGAGGCTCCGTTGTCCGGTGCCGTCCAGGCGTGCCCTGACGTCGAGGGCCTCTGGGGAGTGCCGGCGACGATCGATCTCTCCGGTGCCGAGATCGAGCTCGTCTCTCTCGTCTCCCGCGAGACCCGGCTGCGCAAGGCTCTCGACACCTATCTCGACGAGCGTGCCGCCCGCGGCGAGGGCCCGATCGACTACGTCTTCGTCGACTGCCCGCCGAGCCTCGGACTGCTCACGGTGAACGCCTTCGTCACCGGTCGGGAAGTGCTGATCCCGATCCAGTGCGAGTACTACGCACTGGAGGGTCTGAGCCAGCTGCTGAAGACGATCGAGCTCATCAAGTCCCACCTCAACCGGGACCTGATCGTCTCGACGATCCTGCTGACGATGTACGACGGTCGGACGAACCTGGCGCAGCAGGTCGCCGCGGAGGTCCGGACGCACTTCCCGGAGCAGACGCTGCGCACCACGGTGCCGCGGTCCGTCCGCATCTCCGAGGCGCCGTCGCACGGGCAGACCGTGATGACCTACGACCCGGGTTCGACCGGTGCGCTGGCCTACCTCGAGGCCGCTCGGGAGATGGCGGAGCATGCCGTTCAACGCGCTGACCTGCGGTGACGCGCGTAGGATCGGGGACACCAGGGTGATGGACAGCGTGCGGCCGACGCCGCGTCGCCGCGGCACGGACACGAATCCTCATCCCGTTCGAGACCAGGAGGCTGGTGGAGCATGAGCCAGAAGAAGCGCGGGCTGGGCCGGGGGCTGGGTGCGCTGATCCCCCAAGGGCCGGCCCAGGAGAACCCGACCGACGTCTTCTTCTCGGGTGGGGAGGACGGCCGCACGGGCGACGTGCTGACGGCCTCGGCCGGGAGCGCGACGGACTCCGAGGAGTCCGGCGCGGGACGCACCGGTCGTCGATCGGCGTCATGGGACTCGGCCATCGCCGGCGGACGGCTGTCGATCAGCTCGACCCCGACGCGCCCTGGAGGAACGACGGGTGAGGACCTCCCCGCCGAGGCGGACCGGACGGTTCCCCAGTACGAGGTGTCCGAGCACGATGCCCCCGACGACCCCGCCTCGGCGTTCGACGCGGGGGAGTCGGACCGGTCGGAGGATCGCGGGGCATCGAGCGCCGGCGACAGCGGGTCCGTCGATGCTTCCGGACCGGACGACGGTCTGGTGCCGGTGCCCGGCGCGCAGTTCGCCGAGGTTCCGCTGCGTGCGATCCGCCCGAACGCTCGGCAGCCGCGGACGGTCTTCGACGAGGGAGAGCTCGACGAGCTCGTCGACTCGATCACGGAGATCGGCATCCTTCAGCCGATCGTCGTGCGCCCCGATCCGGAGACCGACGGCGGCTTCGAGCTGATCATGGGTGAGCGTCGGTGGCGTGCTGCCGAGCAGGCCGGCTTGGAAACGATCCCGGCGATCGTGCGACGGACCGACAACCAGCAGATGCTGCGAGACGCACTGCTGGAGAACCTGCACCGTGCGGCGCTCAACCCGCTCGAAGAGGCCGCGGCCTACCGCCAGCTGCTGGACGACTTCGGATGCACGCACGACGAGCTCGCGGCGAAGATCGCTCGCTCCCGCCCGCAGATCTCGAACACGTTGCGCCTGCTGCGTCTGCCGCCGCTCGTGCAGCGGCGTGTGGCGTCCGGTGTGCTGTCGGCCGGGCACGCCCGCGCGCTGCTGGGCCTCACCGACGGCGCGGAGATCGAGCGGCTCGCGCAGCGCATCGTGTCGGAAGGTCTGTCCGTCCGGGCGACGGAGGAGATCGTCACCCTCATGCAGGCCGCGGACGACGAGGCCCCGCGTCGGAAGAAGCCGCGGGCCGGACAGCGGGTCGAGGCGATGGACGAGCTGTCGTCGCGTTTGTCCGACCGCTTCGAGACGCGGGTGAAGGTGAACCTGGGGAAGACGAAGGGACGGATGACGGTCGAGTTCGCCTCGGTCGAGGACCTCAACCGCATCCTCGAGGTGATGGCGCCGGAGGACCCGGGAGTCCTGAAGACCTCGGAGTAGAGGCGACTGCCGCACCACACGGGCCGCTGTTTCACGTGAAACAGCAACCCGTGTCGTCCCCGTCGGGTTTCGGCTGTTGCCGCACGACGACGAGCAGCGCTACGCAGCGTCCCCGGGGACTGCCGGGCAGTCGACCCTCGTGGTCCTGCGCTGGGTGGGCGGCGCCTCCACCGGAGCGGATCAGCCGGTGCGCACGCGGCGCGAGTCGTGGCGCCCGCCCGCCCAGGCCCGGCAGTCATCGCGTCGGGGACGTGCACACGGCCGAGGCAGAGGAGCGGGTCGGAGGAGCGAAGAGCGCGGCGGAGGGGAGCGGGACGGAGGTGTGGAGCGACTCGGGCCGCACGCGTCGCCGACGATCCGCAGGCCGAGCCGTGCTGCACCTGGGTCGCGATCGACCGGCGACAGGTTCGCCCCGGCGGCGGCCGCCGACGCCGTGGTCCAGCACCCCGGGTCCTCCGGTGCGCGGATCGTGCGGTCCAGCGAGCTGCTCCGTGCCGGCGGGGTGCGGGCAGCTCGCCGAGGGTTCGACGTCCGCCGACGCTCAGCCCCACCGACGGCTGACGGGCTGCTGGACGATGACGTCCGCCGGCGCCGACCGTCGGGCCTGTGGAGTCCGGAGGCCGTGTGGCCGCGATCCGTCGACGGTGTTCGCCGCCGGAGCAGGCCGCCAGGTTCCGGCGTGGATCCGTCGGGGTCCGGAGTCGGCACGGAGCCCCGCGTCCGGGGCGGGCCCCAGAGCGTGTGGCGCGACAAGGCGTCGGTGCCTGGGCCACCCGGCCTGGCGCGGGAGCGATCGCGCGGACGGCGGTCAGGAAACCACAGATCCACGCGTTCCACGTGAAACCGTGCGGCTCGGCGGTCGCGGTCGGAACAGAGAACCGCCCGCTGTTTCACGTGAAACAGCGGGCGGTGGTGACCGGCGACGCAGCGTCAGCGGGTTCAGCCGGCGGGGACGAGCGCGTGCTCCACGATCCGGCGGTAGAGCGCGGACAACGAATACCCGGCGGCCTCGGCGGCCTGGGGGAGCAGCGACGTCTCGGTGAGACCGGGGGAGACGTTGACCTCGAGCACGTGCGGCGTGCCGTCGGCGTCGAGGATGATGTCGGTCCGCGAGAGGTGCTTGAGCCCGAGGATCTCGTGCGCACGCCGCGCGACCTCGGCGACCTTTCGTCCGGCCTCGGCGTCGAGGCGAGCCGGCGTGAAGTACTCGACCGGACCGGGGTTGTAGCGCGCGTCGTAGTCGTAGGAGCCGCTGGTGACGATCTCGACAGCTGGCAGCGCCTCGAGCCCGTCGGGACCGTCCACGACCGACACGGCCACCTCGATCCCGTCCACGGCGCGCTCGATGAGGGCCGTGTCTCCGTACGAGAAGCAGTCGACCATCGCGCGAGGGAAGCGGCCGGCGTCGTCCACACGGGTCACGCCGAGCGCCGATCCGCCCTGCACGGGCTTGACCACGAGGGGGAGGCCCAGGCGGTCGACGATCATGTCGAGCACGGTCTGCGCACCGAGGTCCCGGAAGAGTGCCTGGGGGAGGGTCACGTAGTCGGGCGTGCTGAGTCCGCCCTGCAGCAGCTCCGCCTTGGCGACGGGCTTGCTCCAGGCCTGCCGGCTCTGGCGCGGACCGGTCCCGACGGTGGGGACGCCGGCCAGCGCGAGGACGTCCTGCAGAGAACCGTCCTCGCCGCTGGCCCCGTGCAGCACCGGCCAGACCAGGGCCGGGTCGGTGTCCCGCAGGAAGCGGAGGAGGTCGGCGTCCACGTCGTGCACCAGGACCTCGACGCCGGCCTCGCGCAGGGCGTCGGCGACGCGACGTCCCGACCGGACGGAGACGTCGCGTTCGTGCGACAGTCCGCCGGCGAGAATCACGACAGGTCCGACAGTTCCGGACGAGGGCGTCACGGGGGAGGCGTCGGACGCGGGGGCAGTCATGCGAGTGGTCACCTCAGAGGCTGGAAGGGTCACGCGAGGTTGGGCGAGGGGTTCTCGACGTCCGTCGGGTCGTCGTCGGGCTGCGCCGTCGTGCCGAAGAGCTGGACCAGCTCGGACTCGGCGTTGACGACGGTGGCCAGGCGGCGCACACCCTCCCGGATGCGGTCCGGCGTCGGGAAGCAGAACGACAGGCGCATGTGGTCCGCGCCCTGGCCGTCGAAGTAGAAGGCGGTGCCCGGCACGTAGGCGACGCGCTCGGTGACGGCGCGGGGCAGCATCGACTTCGCGTCCAGTCCCTCGGGGAGCTTGACCCAGACGAAGAAGCCGCCGACCGGCACGTTCCAGCTGGCCGACGGGATGTGCTCGGCCAGCGCGCCGACGAGGGCGTCGCGTCGCTCGCGGTACATCTCCCGGTAGTCCTTGATCTGGGCGCGCCAGTCGCAGGTGTCGAGGTAGGTCTCGACGGCGAGCTGCGACGCGTTCGACGGCGACAGGATCGCCGACTCCGAGGCGAGCACGAGCTTCTCGCGGACCGCGTGCGGGGCGATGACGAAGCCCACGCGGTACCCGGGGGCGAAGGTCTTGGAGAACGAGCCCAGGTAGATCACGCCGTCGTCGTCGTACGACCGCAGCGCGGGGTAGGGGTCGGCCTCGAAGCCGAGGAGGCCGTAGGGGTTGTCCTCGACGACGAGGACCCCGTGGCGTCGGCAGATCTCGAGGATCTGGGGGCGACGCTCCACCGACATCGTCACGCCGGCCGGGTTGTGGAAGTTGGGGATCGTGTAGAGCATCTTGACCCGGCGGCCCGCGGCCTCCAGCTCCGTCAGAGTCGACTCGAGGGCGGCGGGCACGAGACCGTCGGCGTCGAGCTCCACGTGGACGACGTCGGCCTGGTACGACCGGAACACGCCGAGCGCGCCGACGTAGGAGGGGGCCTCGGCGACGATCACGTCACCAGGGTCGATGAAGATCCGGGTGACCAGGTCCAGGCCCTGCTGGGAGCCGGTGGTCACGGTGATGTCGTCGGGGTGCGCCTCGACACCCTCCAGCGCCACGACCTCGGTGATGCGCTCGCGCAGGGACTCCTCGCCCTGGCCCGAGCCGTACTGCAGCGCCCTGGTGCCCTTGGTCCGGACCAGTCGGTCCATCGCCTCGCCGATGACGTCGAGGGGGAGCCCCTCGATGAAGGGCATGCCGCCGGCCAGCGAGACGACCTCCGGGCGGTTGGCGACCGAGAACAGTGCGCGGATCTCCGACGCTCGCATCCCGCGCGTGCGCTCTGCGTACGCGCCGAACCAGGGGTCGAGGCGCGTGCCGGAGGTCTGCTCGGTGAGGCGATTCTGCTCAGTCACCCCGCCAGTGTCCCACGCCGCCCGTGAAGGTCTCGTGAGCGGGTCACGGTGCGGTCGTGGTCGCGCGGGTGGAACGACAGCGGCCGCCCCCGTGGACCACGGGGACGGCCGCTGTGCACGACGACGCCGGGACGGCGTGCGGCTGGTGCGTCAGGAAGCGAGCACGCTCTCGATCTCGTCGGTGAGGGCGCGCTTGGGGCGGGCGCCGATGATCGACTTCACGACCTCGCCGCCCGCGTAGACGTTCAGCGTGGGGATCGACGTGATCCCGTACGCCATGGCGGTGGCCTGGTTCGCGTCCGTGTCCAGCTTGGCGATCTTCACCTTGCCGGCGTACTCGTCGGACAGCTCCTCGAGGATCGGCGCGACCATGCGGCACGGGCCGCACCAGGTCGCCCAGAAGTCGACCAGCACGGGGACGTCGGACTCCAGGACCTCGGTCTGGAATGTGTCGTCGGTGACGGCGACGGTAGGCATGTGTCTCCTTCGGTGGGGTGGGTCAGCCGGCGACGGCGTCGAGCGCGGCCGGGAGGTCCTCCGGGTCCGTCTCGGACATGTCGGCGAGCTCGGCGAGGTACGCCTGGGCGTCGAGCGCCGCGGCGCAACCGGACCCGGCGGCGGTGATGGCCTGGCGGTAGGTGTGGTCGACGAGGTCGCCGCAGGCGAAGACACCCGGCAGGTTGGTGCGGGTGGAACGGCCCTCGGCGAGGACGTAGCCGTCCTCGTCCAGGTCGACCTGTCCGGCCAGCAGCTCGCTGCGCGGGTCGTGCCCGATCGCGACGAACAGACCGGTGACGTCGAGGTCGCGCTCCTCGCCGGTGACGGTGTCCCGGAGCCGGACGCCGGAGACCTTGTTCTCGCCCTCGATGCCGACGACCTCGCTGTTCCAGGCAAACTCGATCTTCGGGTCGGCCATGGCGCGGTCGGCCATGATCTTGGAGGCGCGCAGGGCGTCGCGGCGGTGCACCACCGTCACCTTGGCGGCGAACCGGGTGAGGAAGGTCGCCTCCTCCATGGCGGAGTCGCCCCCGCCCACGACGGCGATGTGCTGGTCGCGGAAGAAGAACCCGTCGCAGGTGGCGCACCAGGAGACGCCGCGGCCGGACAGCTGCTTCTCCTCCGGCAGGCCGAGCTCGCGGTAGGCCGAGCCCGTGGCGAGGACGACGGCGCGGGCCCGGAAGGTCTTGCCGCCGCCGGTGACCACGGTCTTCACGTCGCCGTCGAGCTCGAGCGTCTCGGCGTCGTCCCACAGCACCTCGGCACCGAAACGCTCGGCCTGCTCGCGCATCGCGTCCATGAGGTCGGGCCCCTGGATGCCGGGCGGGAAGCCCGGGTAGTTCTCCACCTCGGTGGTGTTCATCAGCGCACCACCGGCGGTCACGGAGCCGGCGACCACGACGGGCGCGAGGCCGGCGCGGGCGGCGTAGATCGCTGCGGTGTACCCGGCGGGGCCGGACCCGACGATGACGATGTCGCGCACCGGGGCGTCCTGGCTGTTCGACTGGTCGGTCACAATCTCTCCTGGAAGTCTGGGAACCGGTCGGAGGCCGGCACCTGGTGGCAACGTCGTGGACCGGCCCCGGCATTCCGAGGGGTCAGGACACGGTGATCTCGTTGAGCTCGAGACGGAACTCGCCCGCCGACGTCGGCAGCTCCGTCGTCCACAGCACGAAGCCGTCCATGACGACGGGCTCGTCGAGCTCGATGACGGTGTCGGGGGAGTAGGCGCCCGAGGCGAGCACCTCACCGCCCTCCGGGTCGTCGGCGGTGACGCGCCGCAGCTCCCAGGACCCGCCCTCGCTGTTCGTGTTCAGCTCGACCTCGGTGACGGGGGCGGGCTCGCGCAGCTCGACCTCGTAGCCGAGGCCCTCCTTGAAGCCGCCGAAGACCGGGTCGTTCTGGTAGGTGTACGTGTGCCAGAACGTCGAGGGGTCGGAGTCGTAGGCGAACTCGACCTTCTCCGGCTTCTCGCCGTTGCCGAGCGGGTCGATCTCGCTGCCTGCCTCGATGATCGGGCGGACCTCGGGGCTCTCCTCCTCGGTCGGCTCCGGCTCGGCCGACTCCTCGCCGGACTGCTCGCCGGAGCCCTCGCTCGGGTCCGCGGTCGGGGTCTGCGAGGCCTCGGCGGCCGGCGGCGGGCTCGTGTCGAACGGGCTGAGCGCCTGGCCGACGGCCCACACGGCGGCGATCACCACGCCGACGAGGATGAGTGCCAGCACGATCGGGGTGGGGTTCACGCCGCGTCGCTTCGGTGCCGCCGTCGAGCCGAACGAACCCGTGGCCGGGCTCGCACCGGACGGCGGCGCTCCGGTCGCGGCGGCCGGTGCGTACCCGGGGCCCGGAGGCGGCGGAGGCACCTGACCGGGAGCCTGCCCCGGTGCGGCCGGGGGGGCCTGCTGACCGTAGGGGGCCTGCTGCCCGTACCCGGGCGCGGGCGCGGTCGGGTGGCCGCCGTTCGCGGCGTAGGCGGCGCCCGCTGCGGCACCGGCCGTCCCGACGGCGGCACCCCGGGCGATGCGCCCGGTGGACGGACGACGGACCGGGGGTGCCGGCGGCGGTGTGCCGGGCAGGCTCTCGGCACCGGCGGGGCTGCCCGCGCCGAGCACGGAGGACCGGACCGGGCGCTCCGGCGTCGGCTGGACGAACTGCGGCAGCGATCCCAGGACCGAGACCTGGCCCCACGGCTCGAGGGCGGCGACGACGTCGCCGGGCCCCTCCGGCGCCCCGCCACCGGTCCCGAAGGTGCGGCGCACGAGGTCGTCGATCTGCTCGTCGACGTGCGGCACCAGCTCGGACACGGCCAGCACGCCGTCGGGCCCGGTCTGGGCGGGCAGCGGGCGGACGGCGTCCGGGGCGATCCAGTCCACGTCGAGGGGTTCGCCGGGCCACCGCGCCGTCAGCGCGTAGTAGCCCAGAGCAACGACACCACGGGCGTCGCGGGCGGCGGCGTCGCTCTCCGTGGCCTCGACCCCGGCCAGCCCGGCGTCGATCCCGAGCCCGGTGACGACGACGCGGTGGCCGTCCACCCGCACGGCCTCCGGGCGCAGGGCGAGGTGGTGCACGCCCCGTTGCCGAGCGGCCTCGAGAGCGGTGGCGGCCTCGCCCATGAGGGCGCGGGCCTGCTGGGCGTCGACCAGCCCGCGCGAGACGATGTGCGTCAGGGACTCTCCGGCGTACGGCTCGGTGATGACGTAGGACTGCTCACCGGTCCCGAGGTCGGTGGTGCCGACGTCGAGCACGCGGCACAGCCGCGGGTCGGCCACCAGGGCGGCGCGCCGGGCGGCGTCCAGCGCGGCCGGTGCCTGCGGCCCCCCGACGAACGTGACGCGGACCGGACGGTCCAGGATCTGGTCGTGGGCGTCCCAGGCCTCCGCTGCCGCCAGGTCGGTGGCGGCGGGCTGGTTCAGCCGGTAACGGTCGACCATGACGGTCCCGGGCTGGGCGGTGGTCACCTGTCGGCCTCCGTGGGGGTGTGGGGTTCCTGCGGACCATGGTAGAGGGAGCGGCCCGTCATGCGGCGCCTCGGCGGAGCCGACGGGTGATCGGGGCCAGGGCGTCGTCGAGCTCGCGCACCCGCATCAGCTTCAGCAGCCCGAGGTAGACGACGCCCATGACCAGGCCCCCGACCGCCGTCCCGAGCAGGGCGAACGGCCAGGAGGAGGAGGCCGAGGCGTCCATCAGGTGGATGGTCAGCCATCCCAGGCCGCCGGCCACGAGCGCGGCGAGCGACGCCCGGACGTAGAGCCGGAGCACCCGCGGGCCGTCCATGCCGTGCAGCTTGCGGTTCATGCCGCGGATCCGCAGCAGCAGCGAGATCCACGTCGCCAGCGCGAAGGAGCCGCCCGCCGCCGTGGCCCAGGCCGAGAACGGCAGCGTCTGGGTCGCGACGAACAGCCCGGCGACGAGCGCGACGGTGGCGATCACCTGGATGACGAAGATGCTGCGCCCGTCCTCAAAGGCGAAGTACATGCGGCGCACGAGCACCGTGCCGCCGAGCGCGATCGTGCCGACGGCCATCGCCCGCAGGATCGGCGCGATCGCCTCGACCTCGATCTCGGAGGCCGACGGCAGCAGCGCCTTCGTCAGCGGGAACGCGAGCACGACGAGCGCCGTGGCGGAGAACACCGAGAAGATGCCGGCCGAGCGCAGGCCCAGCGACATGTCCCGGCGCACGGCCGCCAGGTCGCCGGCGTTCACCGCGGCGCTCATCCGGGGGAACAGCACGGTGACGATGGAGACGACGACGAGCGAGTGCGGCAGCAGGTAGATCGACATCGCCTGGGTGTAGGCCGCCGGACCGCCGGCGACCTCGCCGAGGTCCTCGGCGAGCTGGCTGGCCGCGCCGGTGACGTTGGTGAGGTAGATGACCCCGAGCTGCTCCAGCACGACGGCGCCGATCGTCCACCCGACGACCTTGCCGGCGGACCGCAGCCCGATGCCGCGCAGGCCGAGCCGGAACCCCCACCGGAAGCCCGCCTTGCGCAGGGCCGGCACGAGGATCGCCGACTGCGCGGCGATGCCGAGGGTCGCGGTGCCCGCCAGCAGGAGCGTCTGCTGGGTCGTCCACGCCTCGACGTCGCCCAGGCCGGCGGCGGGCGCCTGCCCGAACAGCAGGATGAACGCCCCGAACCCCACGATCGACACGACGTTGTTGGCCACCGGCGCCCACCCGTAGGCCGCGAACCGGCCGTGCGCGCTGAGCACCTGGCCCAGCAGCGTGTACAGGCCGTAGAAGAACAGCTGCGGCAGGCACCAGTAGGCGAAGACCACGGCGAGCTGACGGGCCTCCGGGGTCCACGCGTCGCTCAGCGTCATCATGTGCACGACCAGCGGAGCGGCCGCCACCAGGACGATCGTCCCGGACAGCAGACCCAGCCCGGAGATCGTGAGCAGCTTGTCGAGCCGTTCGCGCGCGTTGCGCGCCGACATCGCCTTCATGATCTGGGGCACCAGCACCGACTGCAGGAAGCCCGCCGAGATCAGCGCGAACAGCATGTTGGGCAGCTTGTTCGCGATGTCGAACGCGTTGGCCACGGTGCCGACGGCGCCCACGGCACCGACCAGCAGCATCGTGCGCACCAGACCGGAGGCCCGCGAGGCCGCGGTGCCCAGCGACATCGCGAGCGACCCCCTGCCCAGGCTGGCCTTGCGCACGCCCTGCGGGTCCGCCGTCGACCCGGACGCGGTGTCGTCCGGCCCGGCCGGACCGGCCCCGGGGGTCCCCGGCTCGGGGGGATCGGTGGTCATGACTCGGTGTCCTCCGGAGAAGCGTCCTGGGATGGCACGGTGCGGGGCCGGTCGGTCGGCACGGCGGACTCCGCCACCTGCTCGCCGGTGGTGCGCCGGTCGGAGCGTCCGCGGCGCACCGTGCGCCAGATGCCGGTGAGGAACAGCAGACCGACTCCCGCCGCGATCACCGCCGTCCCGACGGTCTCCCACCCGGCCCGCACGCTCAGCGCGAACTCGGTCGGCGCGGTGACCTCCACGCCGCTGGGCGCGGTGACCTCCACGTCGAGGGTGACGTCACCGGAGCCGATGGCGCGCACCCGCACCTGCGCGTCGCGCGACTCGCCGGCGGGGACGACGATCTCCGGGACCGTCTCGACGACGAGCCGCGGGTCGTCGGGCCGCAGCCGGACGGTGACCCGGGCGTCCACCGGCAGCTCGTTCCGCACCCGCACGGGGAGGTCGCCGGCGTCGCTGATGAGCAGCACGTCCGCACGGTCCAGCACGCTGATGCCGGACTGCACCTGCCGGGCCCGGTCCTCGGCGAGACCGACGGCGACCGTCCGGGCCTCGACGTCGTCGCGGTAGGCCACCGACATCGGGGCGAACAGGTCGCGGTCGACCCCCGCGGTCAGCTCGTCCGGGTCGGCCGCGACCGTGGCGAAGGCGGCGACGTCGTCGGAGGCCGCGACGAGGTCGCGGACCACGCCGGGGGCGAGCTCGGCCTCGGCGACCGCCTCGTCGGCGGCCTCGGCCGGCACGTCCTCGGCCGCGGGGTCGGCCAGGGCCGCGGTGAGGTCGACGACCTCCACCCAGCTCTGCTCGGCGAGGGGGCCGAGCACGGCGTCGAAGGTCGCCACGTCCGGGGACCAGCCGCGGGGGAGGGCGGCCACGACGGCGGTCGCGCCCCCGGTCGCGGCCGCGTCCGCGGCGAGGACGGCGGTGTCGGCGAGCAGCTGCTGCACCGTGGCGGCCGGCTCGTCGACGGACCGCCCGGAGCCGGTCGCGGACCCGAGCACCGCGCCGAGGACGGGGTCCGCCGCCGCGACGGGGACCTGACCGCCGGCGGCCGTCGCCGCACCGACCCCGCCGACGGCGTCGTCCGGCAGCGTCGCCCCCTCGGCGGCCACGACCGCGCCGGCGCCGGCCCGCGCGGCCGTCCCGAGCGTCGGTGCGTCCAGCGCGCCGGCGGGCCAGGCGACCCGTGGCCCCCAGTCGTCCGCCGGGGACCACGACTCGGGCAGCGCGCCGCCGCCCTCCGCGATCTCGGCGACCGTGGAGGCGCCGGTGCCGGCGTGCGTCAGCGCGGCGAGATCGGGGTCGCCGACGGGCAGCGTGACGACGCCGGGCCCGCCGGACCGCCGCAGCCGGTCCGCCCACGCGGTCGCGTCGTCGTCGGACGACTGCTCCGCGGCGGCGACGACGGCGGGGTCCACCGCGAGGGAGAGCGCCCCGACGGGGGACGTGGCCGCCGCGAGGAGCCGGTCGTACCGGGCGCCGGGCGCGGACCGGTCGACCACGGTGTCCGCGTAGTCCTCGGGCGCCGCCGGGTCGAAGACGGGGCCGGTCACCGGTGCGGCCACCGTCAGGGAGACCGGCGGCGGCGGTGCCTGGTCCGACGACGCCGCGCCGGTGCCCGGGTCGTAGAGGAGGAACGAGTGCAGGAGCTCGAGGGTGGTCGAGCCGTCCGCGACCCGGACGGACATCTGCCGCGGCCCCCAGGGCGCGGCCTCGCCGAGGCGGAGGGCCCGGACGTCGAGCGAGAGCGTGGTCTGCACCGACTCACCCGGTGGCACGGGGTCGAGCGGCTCGCGCAGCTGCGTGGCGGCCAGCCCGGACTCCCCGGCGGCCCACGAGGCCACGCCCGCACGGGTCGTCACCGGGCGCCACCCCACCCCCAGCTCCGCCGTCAGCCCCGTGAGCTCGGCGTCCGTGTCGTTCGTGACGCGGAGGGCGACCTCCTGGGTGTCGTCGGGACCGACCACGACGGGGGAGATCCGGACGATCTCGGCGTGGACGTCCTCGTGCGCGGACGCCGGCACGGGCGGGACGAGCACCAGGGGCGCCGCCAGCAGCAGGGCGGACAGCAGCAGGAGCAGGACGCGGCTGCGGGCGCCCGTCGTGCGGGTGTCGGTCACGCGCTGGCCCTCACTCGACCAGGTCCGGGGTGCGGGTCAGGACCTGCAGGGCGGTCGTCGCCAGGCGCTGCTCGTTCGGGTAGGCCAGCCGGTCGGGCAGCTCCGTCAGCGGGATCCAGCGGGCGTCCTCCGCCTCGCCGTCGGGGTCCCCGGCGGCCGTGATGAGCCCGCCGTCGGCCCGCAGCAGGAAGTGGTGCACGACCTTGTGGACGCGGCGGTCCTCGCCGCTGAACCAGTAGTCGATGACGCCGAGGGTGCGGCGGACCGTCCCCTGGATCCCCGTCTCCTCGCGGATCTCGCGCACCGCGGCTTCCTCCGGCGTCTCGGCTCCTTCCAGGTGCCCCTTGGGCAGGCACATCTCGAGGCGACCGGCACGGTTGCGCCGCAGGATCACCGCCGCCCGGTGGCCCGAGACGTGCCGCTCGACCACGAGGCCCCCGGCCGAGGTCTCGTCGACCACGGGCAGGTGGCCGGTGCTCCCCACGGTGCTCGGCGCCGTCCGACGACGCAGGCGGGCCGGGTCGACCTTGAGCGGATGCCCGCCCGGAGGGACCGGTACCGGCACGGATCGGCGCTCCTCGGGAGCGCCGGGTGCCGGTACCGCAGATGACATGGGCCTACCCTACCGAGTTCACCCGCCGGTCCCGACGCCGCCGGTCGGGGCCCGCCCGCTCGTCGGCGGACGGCGTCGGGCGGGCGGGTACGCGCCCGACGGCGGGATCTGGGATGATGGACCGTCGTGTCGAACCCTGCCTCTCCCGCTCCCGCGGCGCTGCTGCGCCGAGCCCTCGGCGTGCTCGCGCAGATGGCGCCGGCCGCCGTCGAGCTCGGCGAGATCTTCTCCGCCGCCGGTCACGAGCTGTCCCTGGTCGGCGGCCCCGTCCGCGACGCCTTCCTCGGCCGGACCAGCGCCGACCTGGACTTCGCGACGTCCGCGACGCCCGACGAGACCCAGCGCCTGCTGGCCCGCTGGGGCGACGCGCACTGGGACATCGGCAAGGAGTTCGGCACCATCGGCGCCCGCCGGTTCGCCCGGGGGGCCGGTGACGGCGACGGCGAGCCCGCCGGCGACGTCGTGGTCGAGGTGACCACCTACCGCTCGGACTCCTACGACCCCGACTCGCGCAAGCCCGTCGTCGCCTTCGGCGACACGCTCGACGGTGACCTGTCCCGGCGGGACTTCACCGTCAACGCGATGGCGGTGCGGCTGCCGGACCTGACGTTCGTCGACCCGTTCGGCGGGCTGACCGACCTCGCCGAGCAGGTGCTGCGCACGCCGATCGAGCCCGAGCGGTCGTTCGACGACGACCCGCTGCGCATGCTGCGGGCCGCGCGCTTCGCCGCCCAGCTCGGCTTCACCGTCGAGCCCGCCACGCGCGCCGCCATCGACGCGATGGCGGGCCGGCTCGAGATCGTGTCCGCCGAGCGGGTCCAGGCCGAGCTGTCCAAGCTGCTCTGCGCCGACCGGCCGCGCGCCGGGCTCCAGGTGCTCGTCGACACCGGGATGGCCGACCACGTCCTGCCCGAGCTGCCGGCCCTGCGCCTGGAGATCGACGAGCACCACCGGCACAAGGACGTCTACGAGCACTCCCTCATCGTGCTCGACCAGGCGATCGCCCAGGAGACCGGGCCGGACGGCGCCGTGCCCGGCCCCGACCTGGTGCTGCGGCTCGCGGCGCTGCTGCACGACATCGGCAAGCCCGCCACGCGCCGGTTCGAGCCGGGCGGCGGCGTCAGCTTCCACCACCACGAGGTCGTCGGCGCGAAGATGACGGCCAAGCGGCTGCGTGCCCTGAAGTACGAGAAGCAGGTGGTCAAGGACGTCTCCCGGCTCGTCGAGCTGCACCTGCGGTTCCACGGGTACGGCGACGGCGCGTGGACCGACTCCGCCGTCCGCCGCTACGTCACCGACGCCGGCCCGCTGCTGGAGCGGCTGCACCGGCTCACCCGGGCCGACTGCACCACCCGGAACCGGCGCAAGGCCAAGCGGCTCGCGGACGCCTACACCGACCTCGAGGAGCGGATCGCCCGGCTGCGCGAGCAGGAGGAGATCGACTCGATCCGGCCCGACCTCGACGGCACGCAGATCATGGAGATCCTGGGTGTCGGACCGGGACCGGTCGTCGGTCAGGCCTACCGGCACCTGCTGGGCCTGCGCATGGAGCACGGGCCGCTGGGCGCGGAGCGCGCCGCCGCGGAGCTTCAGTCCTGGTGGGCCGGCCGGCAGGACTGACCGGGCGCCCGGCGGGAGCCGGTGCGGTCCTCGCCCGGGTCGACGAGCTCCACGTCGGCCTCGCCCGACGACTCTGCCGGGATGTTGCGCACCACGAGGATGCACGTGTCGTCCTCCTGGGTGCCGTCGGCGCAAGCCTCGACGATCGCGTCGCGGATCCCGGCCGCGTCCAGGTCCGGGTCGACCTCGCCCGCGCACCACAGGAGCTCGGCGAGCTGGGTGCGCAGGGACCGGTCGCGTCGTTCGATCAGCCCGTCGGTGAACAGCACCAGGGAGTCGCCCGGGTGCAGCACCGTCGAGGCCTCCGGCACCGACTCGGTCAGCAGCGGTGCCCCGACGGGGGTGGTGAGCGCCCCCTCGAGCTTCTCGACCTCGCCGCGCGAGTGCAGCAGCAGCGGGGCGTGGTGCCCGGCCCGGGTGTAGGTGATCCGGCGGTTCCCGGCGTCGTCCGGCGGATCGAGGATCGCGAAGACGCACGTGGCCATGTCGGCCATCTGCAGGCCGCGCACGAGGTCGTCGATCCCGCCGACGACCTCGTGGGCCGACAGTCCTGACCAGGCCTCGGAGCGCAGGACGGACCGTAGCTGACCCATCGACGCGGCGGCCCGGATGTCGTGCCCGACGACGTCGCCGACGGACATCGCGACCCGCCCGTCCGGCAGCGGCACGACGTCGTACCAGTCGCCGCCGACGTCGGCACCGACGGAGGCCGGTTCGTACAGCGCGGCGCAGTCCAGCCCGGGGGCCTCGACGATCTCCGGGAGCATGCTGTGCTGCAGCGTCAGGGCGGTCTGCTGCTCGCGGCGGTACAGCCGGGCGTTGTCGAGGGCGAGTCCCGCGCGGGCGCCGAGCGCCACGATGTCGCGGGCGTCGGCGGGCGGGAAGGCGGCGCCGACGTCGCCGTTCTCGCTGACCACGATGAGCACGCCGATGTCCCCGGCGCGGCCGCGCAGCGGGACGACCATCGCCGAGCCGAGGCCGAGCCGGCGCAGCGCGGCGAGCTCCGCGGGGTCCGTGCGCGCCGGGAGCGAGTCGACGTCGACGGGGAACGGCTCGGAGATCTCGTCGGTCCCGGTCTGCAGCACCTTGAGGACCGTCGGTGACTCCACGATCCAGCGGTGAGACCGCTCGAGGGCGCTGATGTCGTCGGCCCGCTGCGGGTCCCGGGCCGCGGCGTGGACGATCCGCGGCGTTCCGGACTCGTCGACGAGAAGCACGGCGCACCAGCTCCCGAAGTGCGGGGCCACGAGCGCCGGCAGCACGGCAGCGCCCGACTCCTCGTCGAACAGGTCGACGAGCTCCTGGGTGATCGACGCGAGCAGCCGCAGGCGGTCGGTCTGCCGGTTCGCGGCGTCGAGCTCGAGGGCCTGGAGCCGGTCGGCGTGCACCCGGTCGGTCACGTCGGTCTGGATGCCGACGTGGTGGGTGACGTTGCCCTCGTCGTCGTGGATGGGGGAGACGACCACCTGGTTCCAGAACGGCGTGCCGTCCTTGCGGTAGTTCAGCAGGGTCTCACCGACCGCCTCGCCCGCCGCCAGCGCGGCGCGGATCCGGTCCACCGTGTCGCGGTCGGTGCCCTCGCCCTGCAGGAACCGGCAGTTGTGGCCCAGCACGTCGTCGGTCGTGTACCCGGTGACGCGGCAGAACGCCGGGTTGACCCAGATCAGCGGGTCGTCGGGCAGCGACGGGTCGGAGATGGTGAAGCTGAGATGGCTGGCCACGGCCGCGCGCCGCTGCAGGCCGTCGAACTCGCTGGCCGGGACCGCCTCCGTCAGGCCGGTGCCGGGCAGCAGCACCAGCATCGCCCGGTTCGCCAGCGTGCCGGGTGCCCCGGCGAGCGAGACGCCGACGGCCCACAGGTCGTCCGGGGTGTTGTGCCGCGCCGAGAGGACCGCGACGCCGGAGCTGCCGTCGACGGCGCCGGCCAGGGCCTCGCTGGCCGAGGTCTCCCCGCCCTGCACCGACAGGCCCGCCGCCGCGCACCAGGTGCTCAACGAGGTCGGCAGCTCCAGGCCGCCGACCATGCGGGCCCCGACGGGGTTGGTGTCGACGATGTCGTGGGTCCTGGTGTCGACCAGGAGCACGGCGCCGCCGGTCACCACCTTCTCGGGGTCGTGGGCCGCGGGAAGCAGGTCACGAGCGAGCGTCGTGATGTCGGTCGGTGACGACGGTGACTGCGGCATGCCCTGACCCTTCCCCCAACGTTCCACCGGGACGTCGTCGGACGATCCGGAGAACCATATGATGCGGCGCACCGGACCTGCCTGTCCACAGGGCGGTCCTCTGGCAGGGCGCGGTGGGACGCGTGTCACCCATGGTCGACCCTCGCCGTCCTCAGTGCGCGGCGGGCGTCTCCGAGGTCGTCGCCTCCGCCTTGCGCAGCCGCGTGGCCAGCAGCACCGCACCGATCATCACCACGGCGGCCACCCCGAAGGAGAGCCGTGCGCCGCCGGCCGTCGCGACCGCCTCGGTGGCGCCGTCGTCGAGCAGGGCGACGGAACGGAGCGTGAGCAGCGCGACGAACATCGCGGTGCCGGCCGCCCCGGCGAGCTGCTGCAGCGTGGTGATCGTCGCCGACCCGTGCGAGTACAGCCGCGGGGGCAGACCACCGAGCGCCGAGGTGAGGGTCGGCGTGAACACGCAGGCCAGGCCCAGGCTGAGCACGATGTGGCCCGCCATCACCCACCAGATCGGCGAGGACGGCGTCAGCGTCGCGAACAGGACCATCGCGATCCCGACGGCGGACACCCCGGGCAGCACGAGCGGGCGCGGCCCGACGCGGTCGTACAACCGGCCCACGACCGGGCCGAGCAGACCCATGAGCAGACCGCCGGGCAGCATCACCAGGCCGCTGGCCAGCGGCGCGAGCCCGATGGCCTCCTGCAGCACCAGCGGCAGGCCGATGATCATGCCGAACATCGCGATCATGGCGACCACGAGCACGCTCAGACCGGCGGGGAACCCGGGGGCGCGGAAGACGCGCAGGTCGAGCAGGGCGTCGTCGGTGCGCTGCAGACGCAGCTGGCGCCACACGAACAGTCCGAGGAAGGCCAGGCCGCCGACGATCGGGACGGCGGGGGAGACCGGCGGGGCGTGCCGCGCGGCCTCGCCCAGCGCCGAGAGGCCGTAGACCAGCCCGCCGAAGGCGAGACCCGCCAGGACGACGGACAGGGCGTCGAGGTGCTTCCGGGACCGCTCGGCGACGTCACGGACCAGGAACAGGCCGATGCCGAGGCCGAGCAGCGCGATCGGCAGCATGACCCAGAAGACCTCGCGCCAGCCGAGGGCATTGACCACCGCGCCGGACATGGTCGGTCCGAGCGCGGGGGCGACGGCGATGACCAGCGACACGTTGCCCATGACGCGACCGCGGTGGTGCGGGGGCACGATCGTCATGACCGTGGTCATGAGCAGGGGCAGCATGACGGCCGTGCCGGAGGCCTGCACCACCCGGGCGGCCACGAGCAGCCCGAAGACCGGGGCCAGACCGGCCAGCAGGGTGCCCAGGGTGAACAGCGACATGCCCAGGACGAACGCGTTCCGGGTGCCGACCCGCTGCAGCAGCCACCCCGTGGTGGGGATGACGACGGCCATGGTCAGCAGGAAGGCGGTGGTCAGCCACTGCCCGGCCGACGCCTCGATGTCGAACTCGTCCATGACGGCGGGCAGCGCCACGCCCATCGTCGTCTCGTTGAGGATGACGATGAACGCCGACACCATCAGCAGCGCGATGACGCCGAGGTGCTCGCGCGACAGCTTGTCGGTGTCGCGGGCGGAGACGTCGTCGTGGGACGCTCCGCCGGGCGGCGCCTCGGTGGTGCGTGCGGACATGACCCCTCCCGGTGGTTCGCATCGATTGTCGTCGACCGCGGGCGGCGCTGCGCACGGACTGACCCGTCAACTCAAGGTGCTACCAGCCTGCGATATTCCTTCGCCCGGGGCGACTTGTTTTCTCCCCGGAACTCATCGGTCGGTCCGGTGGCCGGTTCAGCGGTCGACCGGGCGGTCGACCCGGGCCGGATCTCCCGAGAGGTGCACGGGGGCCGGGTGCCGGGCACCCGTGAGGCCGAGCACCGCCGCGACAGCCACGTAGGCCAACGCGAGGGCGACGAACAGGCCGCGCGACCAGCCGTCGTCGGGCACGGCCCACGCGGCGAGCAGCGCCGCACCGACGAACGCGGCGTTGTACAGCACGTCGAAGAACGCGAACGCGCGGCCGCGGAAGTCGTCGTGGGTGTCGCGCTGCACGATCGTGTCGACGGCGATCTTGGCGCTCTGCGCGGCGAGGCCGAGCAGCCCGGCCCCGAGGAAGATGATCGTGCGCGACGGCGTCGTGGCCAGCAGGAGCTGGGAGGCCGCGGCGAGCAGCAGCATGCACACGATCCAGCCCTGCGGACCGGTGAGCCGGGAGAACACCGGGGTGACGACGACGGCGGCCGCCCCGCCGACCGCCGTCGCGGCCAGCACGAGGGCGAAGTTGGCCAGGCCGGCCGTGGTGTCGCCCGGGTCGGCCAGCAGGTTGCGGGAGATGAGGATCGCCGCGATGAAGACCACGCCGTACAGGAACCGGTGGGCGCCCATGACCAGCAGCGCCTGACCCGGGGTCCGGCGGGCCGTGAGGTAGCGGGCACCGTCGACCAGACCGCGCGCGACGGCGGCGAGCTCGGCGGCGAGGTGGCCGCGGGTGGGGTGCTCCGGACCGAGCTGGTCGCGTCCCAGCCGCAGCGCGAGCAGCCCGGCGACGCCGAAGACGACGGCGGCGCACACCAGCGCGGCGGCGTCGTGGATCCGGCCGGGCGGGATGCCGAGGCCCAGGACCAGACCGATGCCGCCGCCGAGGAACACGGCGCCCGCGCCGAGGGTCGGGGTCAGGGAGTTCGCCGTGAGCAGGTAGGGGCCCGCCACGACGCGGGGGAGGCCCGCGCTGAGGGCGGCGAGGAGGAACCGGTTGACGCTCAGGGCGAGCAGGCCCAGGACGATCACCCACACGTCGCCGCTGCCGCCGAGTCCGACGGTCAGCATGATCGCCGCCATCGCGCCGGTGATGAGCAGCCGCAGGGCGTTGCCGTAGGCGAGCACCTGACGGCGTCGCCACCGGTCGAGGAAGACGCCGGCGAACGGGCCGACGATCGTGAACGGCGCGAGCATCACCGCGAAGGCGCTCGCGACGCCGACGGCCGTCCCGGCCCGCTCGGGGGAGAAGAACAGCAGGGAGGCGAGCCCGACCTGGAACATGCCGTCGCCGGCCTGGGAGACGAGCCGGACCGCGAACAGCCGGCGGAACCCCTGCAGGCGCAACAGGGCACCTAGGTCGTGCCAGGTCTCGCCCAGTGCTCCCACCGCTGTTCCCGTCCTTGTCCCGAGGTAGGCCCGATCCGGCCGAGGTAGGCAACCTTCTGCCCAGGTAGGCAAGATCCAACCGAGGTAGGCAACTCTCCGCCCAGGTAGGCACGATCCCGCCGAGGGAGGCAGACCGACCGGTCCGACGACCCGCGGCAACCCGCGCCCGTGACGGTCAGTCTGCCTACCTGGTGGGGGAGTTGGCTATCTCGGCGAGAAGTTGCCTACCTCGCGGGGCTGGTCAGGTCAGCGCTCCACGTCGCCGGTGATGAAGGCCTCGAGCTGGGCACGGCCCTGCGTGTCCTCCATCTGGACCGGCGGGGACTTCATGAAGTAGGTCGACGCCGACAGGATCGGGCCGCCGATGCCGCGGTCCTTGGCGATCTTCGCCGCGCGGATGGCGTCGATGATGATGCCGGCCGAGTTGGGGGAGTCCCAGACCTCGAGCTTGTACTCCATGTTCAGCGGCGCCTCGCCGAACGCGCGGCCCTCGAGGCGCACGTAGGCCCACTTGCGGTCGTCGAGCCAGGCGACGTAGTCCGACGGGCCGATGTGGACGTTGCGGTCGTCCTTCTTCCCGGACAGCGGGCCCTCCAGGTTGGAGGTCACGGCCTGGGTCTTGGAGACCTTCTTCGACTCGAGACGGTCGCGCTGCAGCATGTTCTTGAAGTCCATGTTGCCGCCGACGTTCAGCTGGTACGTGCGGTCCAGGATGACGCCGCGCTGCTCGAAGAGCTTCGCGAGCACGCGGTGCGTGATGGTCGCACCGACCTGGGACTTGATGTCGTCGCCGACGATCGGCACACCGGCGTCCTCGAACTTCTTCGCCCACTCGGGGTCCGAGGCGATGAAGACCGGCAGGGCGTTGACGAAGGCCACGCCCGCGTCGATGGCGCACTGCGCGTAGAACTTGTCGGCCTCCTCGGAGCCCACCGGCAGGTAGGAGACGAGGACGTCGACGTTCGCGTCCTTGAGCGCCTGCACGACGTCGACCGGCTCGTCGGCCGCCTCGTCGATGGTCGCGGCGTAGTAGTCGCCGAGGCCGTCGAGGGTCGGGCCGCGCTGGACCATGACGCCCGTGGGCGGCACGTCCGCGATCTTGATCGTGTTGTTCTCCGAGGCGATGATCGCCTCGGCCAGGTCGAAGCCGACCTTCTTCGCGTCGACGTCGAACGCCGCCACGAACTCGAGGTCGCTCACGTGGTAGTCGCCGAACTGCACGTGCATGAGACCCGGGACGGTGTCGGCCGGGTCGGCGTCGCGGTAGTAGTGCACACCCTGGACCAGGGACGATGCACAGTTTCCGACACCGACGATGGCAACGCGGACGGAGGTCATCCTCGCTCCTTGTTTCTCGGGGCCGGGGCGTGGTGCGCCCCGGCGTCGTGGTCGCGGTCGCGGCCGCTGACGCGGTCGCGCTCGGTCGTGATGAGCCCGTCGAGCCAGCGCACCTCGCGCTCGACCTGCTCCAGTCCGTGCCGCTGCAACTCGAGAGTGTACTCGTCGAGCCGCTCGCGGGTCCGGGCTGCGGACTCCCGGACCGCCTCCAGGCGCTCGGTCAGCCGGGTGCGCCGGCCCTCGAGGATGCGGAGGCGGGTCTCGGCGTCCGTCTGCGCGAACAACGCGAACCGGACGTCGAAGCTCTCGTCCTCCCAGGCCGAGGGGCCGGAGGAGGCGAGAGTGGTCTGGAGGTGTTCCTTGCCCTCGGGCGTGAGGCGGTAGACGATCCGGCCCCGTCGCCCCGTGAGCGGCTTGCTGCCCGACGACGGTCGTCCCGTCGTGCCGGTCGCGGCGGGACGAGCCGCGGCCGGGTCGGGGTCGACCGTCTCGATCAGCCCGCGCCCGACCAGGGACTTCAGGGCCGGGTAGAGGCTGCCGTAGGAGAAGGCGCGGAACGAGCCCAGGAGCAGGTTGAGCCTCTTGCGCAGCTCGTAGCCGTGCAGCGGGGCGGAGCTGAGCAGGCCCAGGACGGCCGTCTCGAGAACGTTCGAGCGACTACGCACCCGTGTTCTCCCTCCCGTGCCGACGGCACCTCTCATGACGTTGTATCGAGTCGATACATCACAAGGATAGGACGTGCGCGAGAACCGGGCAATCGGTGCGTTGCGCGTCACGTCGTCCGCGCTGGGCCGGCGGAATGTGAAGGGCTCGTGGAGCACGGGGCAGGGCTCTGGGGACGACCGGCGCACAAACCGTTGCGTCGCGCGCCTTTCTGCCCGTGCCGTGCGGCGTATCCCCTAGTGTGCGGTGGGGTTTCTCGTGTCCGCAGGGGGCGGAACAGGGACGAGGACATCGGACATCGAAAGGGTGGACGTGGCGAGCACACGCAACCGTCGCTTCTGGAACTATCCGCGCCGGGGCAAGGGCCTCGTGCAGCGGTGGCTGCCGTCGTGGCGCATCGTCCTCGGCGCGGCGCTCACGTTCGCCGCCCTCGGCGCCGGGGTGTTCTTCGCCGCGTGGACCTCCACCGCGATCCCGGAGAACCTCGACGACGTCGACCACCAGGCCACGACGGTCTACTACGCCAACGGCAAGGAGATCGGGACGTTCTCGACCGTCAAGCGCGAGATCGTGGCCTACGAGGACCTGCCCTCGCACGTCGGCGACGCCGTCGTGGCGAGCGAGAACGCCTCGTTCTGGGAGGACCCGGGCGTCGACGTCATGGGTCTGGCACGGGCGATGTGGACGAACCTCACCACGGACTCCCGGCAGGGCGGCTCCACCCTGACCCAGCAGTACGTCGAGCGCTACTACCTGGGACAGACGACCGACATCGCCGGCAAGGCCCGCGAGGCGATCATCTCGCTGAAGATCACGCGGGAGCAGCCCAAGGAGCTGGTGCTGGAGCGCTACCTCAACACGATCTACTTCGGGCGCGGCGCCTACGGCGTGCAGGCAGCCGCCCAGGCGTACTTCGACAAGGACGCCGCGGACCTCACCTTCTCGGAGTCGGCGATGCTGTCGGGGATCATCCCGGCGCCCGTGCGCTACGACCCGTCGGAGAACCTCGACATCGCGACCGCGCGGTGGGAGCGCAGCTTGAACCGCATGGCCGCCCAGGGGTACATCACCCAGGCCGAGGCCGACTCGGCGGAGTTCCCCGAGTTCGTGGAGAAGAACGCCAGCGGCAACAGCCTCGGTGGCCAGAAGGGCTACATCATGGAGGCGGTCCGCAAGGAGCTCCTCGCCAGCGGGGAGTTCACGAAGGAGGACCTCGAGTCCCGGGGTCTGCAGATCCACACGACGATCAAGCCGAAGCTCCAGCGCAACGCGGCGAAGATCGTCCGGAACATGCCCGAGGGGGCGAACGAGAACGTCCGGGCGTCCCTGGTGTCGATCAACCCGGAGGACGGAGCGATCTGGGCGCTGTACGGGGGGCCGGACTACCTCGAGCAGCAGATGAACACGGCCACGGACGACGTCGTGCAGGCCGGTTCGACGTTCAAGCCCTTCACGCTCATCGGGGCTCTCGAGGAGGGACGTCAGCTCACCGACCGGTTCGACGGCAACTCGCCGAAGATCTTCCCCGAGGCCGACGACGGCCAGGACTGGACCGTCAACAACTTCGGCGGCTACGACTACGGGGACCAGATCGACCTCGTCGAGGCGACCGCGCACTCGGTCAACACGGCCTACGCCGAGCTCAACATCGACGTCGGCCCCGCCAAGACCGCGGAGGTCGCCCACCGCCTCGGCATCGAGGAGGGTGCGACGAACGACGCGGGCGAAGAGGTGAATCCCCTCGGCACCAACAACTCCAACGTGCTCGGTACCGAGTCGGTCTTCCCCGTGGACCTCGCCTCGGCGTACGCGACGATCGCGGGCGGGGGCTACTACGTGCAGCCGCACGTCATCAAGAAGGTCGAGCACATGGACGGCACCCTGCGCTGGGAGCCGGACACCTCGACGGACAAGCGGTTCGAGCCGGACGTGATGAACGCCGCGACGTACGCCATGACGCAGGTCGTCGAGGAGGGCTCCGGACGGGCCGCGCTCGAGCTGACCGGCCCCGACGGCCAGCGCCGACCCGTCGCCGGCAAGACCGGTACGGCGCAGAACAACGAGACCGCATGGTTCGCCGGCTTCACCCCGCAGCTGGCCACGGTGGTCAACCTCCGGCAGTACGAGACCGTCGACCTCGACGCCGGGATCATCAAGGGCAAAGCGCAGATCGACGACTTCGAGCCGTACGGCGAGATCACCGGCTCGACGTGGCCCGCGGACGCCTGGACCGACTTCATGCAGGTGGCGCTCGAGGGCAAGGACGTCGTGGAGTTCCCGTCGTACACGCCGCCCCGGCCGACGTTCTCGCCGTCGCCGACCCCGAGCGAGACCACCCCGCAGTGGGTCGAGCTGCCGGACGACCTCATCGGCATGAACATCAACGAGGCCACGGCGCTGCTCGAGGGCATGGGCCTGGTCGTCGCCACGCAGGCGACCGAGAACGAGGCCGAGAAGGGCACCGTGGTGAACTTCTACGACCCGGGCGGTGCCGTGGAGTCCGGCTCGACGATCACGCTCTGGGTCTCGACCGGGGCGGTCGAGGAGCAGGAGCAGGTCGCGGTGCCGAACGTCGTCGGGCAGCCCGCCGGCTCCGCCGAGAGCCAGCTCAACCGGGTCGGCCTCGGGGCGGAGGTGGTCCAGGAGCCCAACAACGAGATCCCGCGTGGTCAGGTGATCCGCACCGAGCCCGGTGCGGGCAGCGAGGTCGAACCCGGGACCACCGTGCGGATCGTGGTCTCGACCGGGCCGCAGCCGACGCAGGAGCCCACGCAGGAGCCGACGTCGGAGCCCACGCAGTCGCCGTCGCCCTCCGGCCCGCCGGGCAACGGCAACGGCAACGGAAACGGGTGACCGACACCACGCGCCACCGCGCTTCGTCCGGGGTGCCCGCAGCGGGTATCCTGGTCGACTGGCCGTACCGCCGTCGTCCCCACCGGGGGCGGCAGGGCACGGCCGACGCACGCAAGAACCCTCCTGCCACGGAACGACCGTGGCCGCTGAGACCAGAGGAGGTGGGTTGACTCATGCGTCAGTACGAACTGATGGTGATCCTGGACCCGGAGGTCGAGGAGCGCTCCGTGGGCCCGACGCTGGACAAGCTGCTCAAGGTCATCACGACCGACGGCGGCAGCGTCGACAACGTGGACATCTGGGGTCGTCGCCGGATGGCCTACGACATCAACAAGCGCTCCGAGGGCATCTACGCCGTCGTGAACTACACCGCGACGCCGGACACCGCGAAGGAGCTGGACCGTCAGCTCGGCCTCAACGAGGGCGTGCTGCGGACCAAGACCCTCCGCGCCGTCGCTCACTGAGACCCGCTGAACCGAGACACCCCGTATCCCGGCTGGGCACCTGTCGGTGCCCCGTGATGGGATGCCACTGAACATCGAGGACAGCCGAATCTCGCGGACGAACGAAGGAGCTTGGCATGGCTGGTGAGACCGTCATCACGGTCGTGGGAAACCTGACCGCGGACCCGGAGCTGCGCTTCACCCCGTCGGGTGCAGCCGTCGCCAACTTCACGATCGCGTCGACGCCGCGCACGTTCGACCGACAGGCGAACGAGTGGAAGGACGGCGAGGCGCTCTTCCTGCGTTGCTCCATCTGGCGCGAGGCGGCGGAGAACGTCGCCGAGTCGATGACGAAGGGGATGCGCGTCATCGCGCAGGGCCGCCTTCAGCAGCGTTCGTTCGAGACCCGCGAGGGTGAGAAGCGCACCGTCGTCGAGCTGCAGGTCGACGAGATCGGCCCGTCGCTGCGGTGGGCGTCCGCCAAGGTCGCCCGCACACAGCGCAGCGGCGGCGGTGGCGGCGGATTCGGTGGCGGCTACGGCGGCAACGCCGGTGGCCAGCCCGGTGGTGGCGGTGGATTCGGTTCCTCCGGCGGCGCACAGCAGAGCGACCCCTGGGCCACGGCTGGCCCGGCGTCCTCGGGCGGCGGGTTCTCCGACGAGCCCCCGTTCTGATCGTCGCCCACATCCACGATCACCTGATCCCCCGGCGTCACGCCGGCGGGGTCGACACCTGAGAAGGAGCACTCACCATGGCCAAGCCTGTGGTGCGCAAGCCCAAGAAGAAGGCGAACCCGCTCAAGGCCGCGAAGGTCGAGACGGTCGACTACAAGGACACCGCCCTGCTGCGGAAGTTCATCTCCGACCGCGGCAAGATCCGTGCGCGTCGCGTCACCGGCGTGAGCGTGCAGGAGCAGCGCCAGATCGCCAAGGCCGTCAAGAACGCGCGCGAGATGGCCCTGCTGCCGTACTCGTCGTCGGCCCGCTGAGGAAAGGATCCAGATCATGGCAAAGCTGATCCTGACTCACGAGGTGACCGGTCTCGGTGAGCCCGGCGACGTCGTCGAGGTGAAGGACGGGTACGCCCGCAACTACCTCGTCCCGCGTTCGCTGGCCACGCCGTGGACCAAGGGCGCCGAGTCGCAGATCTCCGCGATCCGCAAGGCCCGCAAGGCCCGCGAGATCGCCACGCGCGAGGACGCTCAGGCTGCGGCCGAGTCGATCCAGTCGCGGACCTACACCGTGGAGGCGCACGCCGGCGAGTCCGGCCGCCTGTTCGGTGCGGTCACCACCGCAGACATCGCCGCTGCCGTGAAGGCGGCCGGCGGCCCGTCCGTCGACAAGCGCAAGATCGAGATCGGCCAGCCGATCAAGTCGCTCGGTGAGCACACCGTGTCGATCCGCCTGCACCCCGAGGTGTCGGCGAAGATCGCGCTGGAGGTCGTCGCCGGCTGACGCCGGTCCGATCGTCCGACGGCCCCGGTTCCCCTGTGGGGGAGCCGGGGCCGTCGTCGTTCCCGGCTCCCTGGCTCTGGTCAGGTGCCGAGGACCATCCAGCGCTCGCCACGGGCGCGCAACCCCGTCGTCAGGGCTCGAGCCAGCATGAACACGCCGGCGAACCCTGCCCACAGCCACGCGAGTCCGGCCGCTCCCTCCGGCGCCCAGGCACGGACCGCCAGTGCGACGGGCACGTAGACCACGAGCGTGAGCATGCCGGCCCACGCGAGGAACCGGCCGTCGCCGGCGCCGATGAGGACGCCGTCGAGCACGAACACCCAGCCGGCCATCGGCATGAACACCCCGCACGCGACGAGCCCGGCCGTGATGGCGACCCGCACGTCGGGGTCGGGGGAGAACAGCGGTGCGATCCACCAGGACGACGCCGCGAGGACGACGCCGATGACCGCCCCGGCACCGACGCCCCACTGCAGGCAGCGCCGCAGCACGGCCCGCACACGCGCGGTGTCCCCGGAGCCGAGCCCGAACCCGACGAGCGCCTGGGCCGCGATCGCGAGGGCGTCGAGCGCGAAGGCCGCCAGTCCCCACAGGCTGTTGACGACCTGGTGACCGCCGAGCGCGACGGCGCCGAGTCCCGTCGCGACCCACACCGTCAGCAGGATCGCCAGGCGCAGGGACACGGTCCGGACGAACAGCGGCGCCCCGGCGACGGCGTTGGCCCAGATCCCCGCACGGTGCGGGCGCAGCGAGGCACCCCGGCTTCGGGCCCCGGTGACCACGACGACGGCGAGCACGACCGCCATCAGCAGCTGCGCCGTCGTCGTCGCCAGGGCCGACCCCGCGATCCCCAGCCCGACGCCGTAGACCAGGGTGACCGAGCCGACAGCGTTGAAGACGGCGCCGCCCGAGGCCACCCACAGGGGTGTGCGGGTGTCCTGCAGCCCGCGCAGCACGCCGGTCGTGGCCAGGACCAGCAGCATCCCGGGCAGGCCGGGCGCGGACCAGCGCAGGTAGGTGACCGCGTGCGTGGCGACGTCGTCCGAGGCCCCCATGACCGCCACGGCCCACGGGGCGGCCGTCCACAGGAGCGCCGCGAGCACGACGCCGAGCCCGAGGGCCAGCCACATGCCGTCGACGCCGGACTGGAGCGCGGCGCGGTCGTGCCCGGCGCCGAGGCGGCGGGCGACGGCCGCGGTGGTGGCGTAGGCGAGGAAGACGCAGAGGCCGACGAGGGTGACCAGGAGGGTGGAGGCGAGAGAGAGCCCGGCGAGCTGGGCGGTCCCCAGGTGGCCGACGACGGCGCTGTCGACGAGCACGAACAACGGCTCGGCGACGAGCGCTCCGAGGGCGGGCCAGGCGAGCGCGAGGATCTCGCGATCGATGCGGCGGATGTCACCCACCGAGTTTTCCTCCACAGCATGAGTACGGCGTCGGCACAGGTCAGGCCGCACGCGAGGGCTTGTACACAGGGGATTTCCTCAGTTGTGCACAGGGTTGTCCACCGCCTGTGCACAGGCTGCGGGCAGTCTTCCACATGGGGGTCCACATGTTCGTCCACAGCGTCCGTTGCAGTCGTGCACGGGCGCGCCTACCGTCGACCCGAGTGTCGGAGGGGCACGGTAGAACAAGACCTTGACGACCGGTGAACGCGCCGCCTGTGGCGCGGTCTTCCGGTGAGAACCGGACTGGGGGACGCATGTCGATCGAGGAGCTCGAAGCGGGATACGGAGCGTCGTCGCCCGCCTTCGACCGCACCCCTCCGCAAGATCTCGATGCCGAGATGAGCGTGCTCGGCGGCATGCTGCTGTCCAAGGACGCGATCGCCGACGTCGTCGAGCAGATCCGCGGCAACGACTTCTATCGCCCCACTCACGAGACGATCTACGAGGCGATCATCGACCTCTACGGTCGTGGCGAGCCAGCCGACGCCATCACCGTGGTCGCCGAGCTGACGACGCGGGGCGAGATCGGGCGCGTCGGCGGCGCCTCCTACATCCACGACCTCATGGCCGGCGTGCCGACGGCGGCCAACGCCGGATACTACGCGCGCATCGTTCACGAGCGGGCCGTGCTGCGACGGCTGGTAAGCGCGGGCACCAAGATCGTCCAGCTTGGGTACGCGACAGAGGGCGGCGACGTCGACACCGTCGTCAATAATGCTCAGGCCGAACTCTACGCCGTTACCGAACGGAAGGCATCAGAGGATTACGCGCCGCTGGCGGAGATCATCGGGTCCACGATGGACGAGATCGAGGCCGCCGGCAATCGCGGCGAAGGCATGGTCGGTGTGCCTACCGGCTTCGCGGACCTCGATCGCTTGACGAATGGTCTGCATCCCGGCCAGATGATTGTCGTAGCCGCGCGGCCGGCCATGGGCAAGTCGACCCTGGCACTCGATCTTGCGAGGGCGGCTTCCATCAAGAGCCAGAAGACGTCCGTTGTCTTCTCGCTCGAGATGAGCCGTACCGAGATCACCATGCGTCTGCTGTCGGCCGAGGCGCGTGTGCACCTGCAGAAGTTGCGCAACGGCTCGATGGGTGACGACGACTGGCAGAAGCTCGCCAAGATCATGGGGAAGGTGTCCGATGCGCCGCTGTTCATCGACGACTCGCCGAACATGTCGCTCACCGAGATCCGCGCCAAGTGCCGCCGACTCAAGCAGAAACACGACCTCGAGTTGGTCATCGTCGACTACCTGCAGCTCATGACGTCCGGCAAGAAGGTCGAGTCCCGGCAGCAGGAGGTCTCCGAGTTCTCGCGGGCGCTCAAGCTGTTAGCGAAGGAGATCGAGGTCCCGGTCATCGCGTTGTCCCAGCTGAACCGCGGTCCCGAGACCCGCAGCGACAAGAAGCCGCAGATGTCTGATTTGCGTGAATCGGGTTCTATTGAGCAGGACGCTGACATGGTGATACTTCTGCACCGAGAAGATGCATACGAGAAAGAGTCGCCGCGTGCCGGAGAAGCGGATCTCATCGTCGCTAAGCACCGAAACGGCCCGACAGACACCATCACCGTGGCATTTCAGGGTCACTACTCGCGATTCGTGGATATGCAAGCATAGCTGACAACGGCCGAGTTTTGGCGCGGCCACCCCCTATCGGGTTATGGTCAACAATGAATGCGGAGGCTCTTAGTTGAAGGGATCGCTGACGACAGACTGCCGCAACTGCCGGCAGCCCATTCATCTGTTGGTTATGTATAGCGGACGCAAGGCAGCGTTCGAGCCGGAGCGGCGCGATCCCGGAAGTGACACCGGTGTGGAACTGGAGCGGTGGTATCCGATTCGCGGCAAAGGTATGACTCCTGGTGACATGCTTGACGAGTCGATCGGTTTGCAAGGTTATTATGTGCGGCATCGTTGCTTACCCGCGCTGCGAACTCCCGAGGATGACTCGATCGTTGTGCGCGGCCAAGGAGTTAGGCGCGCGCGAGAGATCGCCCTCAACTCGCAGTACGAGTACACTTATCGCTGGCCAGGTATGGTTCATATACTTCGTGACGATTTGTACCGTGCCGTATGCGGGGACACTATGCCTGGTCGTCGAACGGCGCCGCGTGAGCGCTCACGGATTCCGGATATGCCGGTGTGTCCGAGGTGTCTCGAGAATCTGGAGGGTCTGCCCAAGCGCAGTCGAGCAAGGATTCTTCTTGATCAGACTCTCGCCGATCAGGCATCGCAGGCGCGGTCTATTGCACCGGAAGTTCTCGGGCAGTTCGTTCGACGGCGTCTGGGTGACGACAGGGTGGGCGGTACTCGTCAGCCCTGGCACACGGCTGCGTGTCCAGAGGTTGATCGGTCCATCAATCCGCTCGAGTGGATCGGTCGCGACTATATTCCAGACGGTTCGGTTGTCTGCCGTACCTGCAACCCGGTTACTCCGGAAGATCGTCGCCGAGCCCATCAGCGCAATATTGCCAACAAAGTATCAGCCGAGCAGATTCTGCGCAATGAAGAGGCGGCCAGGAATGAGCGTCGCGCTGCCGCGCGGGCGGGTTTTTCTGAGCTTGGTCCTTACGTCTTTCGAGTCGGCATCAGGGGCGAAATTGGCGCCGTTCACCGGTTCGACTGCTATCGATTGATTGGTCGCGATCCAACCGATTCTGGTTGGCAGGGGACTAGTGCAGTGCAAGGCCGTCGTGCGTGCGATGTTTGTCGTCCGGATCAGGATCCCCTGGGCGGCTCCGAGGCTTAGGCGTAGGTGTTATGGCTCGAATGGCGTACTGGAGCCGGTTGCTTACCCTGTTTCCTCGGCCGCGAGGTGGACGCTCGAGTGCACGACGGCACGGCGCGTCGCGATCGCCCAGCTGCCGGCACGCCGCTCGAAGGAGTCCAGGTAGCTGCCCGCCGAGAGGAGCCACCGTCCGTCGGCCCGTCGCGTCAACGCCGCGACGGTGGAGACGCCCTCGGCCGCGTCCCGCCCGGTCAGGGTGATGGAGGTGTTGCTGGTCCAGTGGTGCATCTGCGGCTGGGAGTCCCACTGGTGCTCGATGGCGGCTCGGATCTGGTCGTGGCCGACGAAGCGGGCCACGCCGACGTCCCACGTGGCGTCGGGATGGAACGTCGCCAGGAAGCGGGAGAGGTCACGGTTGTCCGCTCCGTGGGCGTACTCCGCGACGACGCGGTAGAGAGCCTGGGTCGACTCCAGCCGGTCGAGACGTTCCTCGAGGTCGTCATCCGGACGCATCCCGCCATGCTGGACGATGCCGCGGGCGGTGACCACCGAGGGAGGACTCGGTCAGCCGTACGACTCACAGCCCCAGCCGTTACCGTCGGCGTCGAGGCGGTGGTAGTCGGGCGGGTAGACGCGGACCTTCTTGCGGATGTCGGAGCAGTCCAGGTCGGGTCCGGGCTGGTTCCAGGGGGCGCTGCGCTGGTCGGTCGACCCGGAGCTCGTGCTGGTCGACCGGAGCTTGACCGTGGCGCGGGTGGGCTCGAGGACCTGAACGCTCTTGCACTTGTCCAGCCGCGCGTTGAGGTAGCGCTTCTCCTTCGTGTTGACGCTCATCTTCCAGCGCCACTTCACGGCGATCCACTGCTTGACGTAGACGCAGCGGTAGGAGCTGTTCGGGGGCATCCACTGGTGCGGTTCGCGGGAGCCCTTGGACCGATTGGACGACGCGGACACCGCGATGAGGGAGTGCTTGTAGCGCAGGTCGTTGGCGAACCGCTTGCGCGTGTTCTTGGTCCACTTCTTCGCCCCGGAGGCCCATGCCTCCTTCAGCGGCACGACATGGTCGATGTCGAACGTCGACTTGTTCGTCGTGGTGCGGCCGTCGTACTTCGAGCGCCACTTCCCTCCGGAGATGGCGCAGGTCGACGCTCGGACGCGGGGTTTGCGGACGGCCTCGGCGATGAGGACCTCCTCGCGGGTGTCGCACACGTCCTTGTCGCCGGTGTCGATCCAGTGGCGGAACTTCGACCGGTCGTAGCCCTTGTTCGTCTCGGACCGAACCGGTAGCTGCCGCAGCAGCTTGCGTGCCGAGACCTTGTCGCCGGCAGCCTCGGCAGGTGCGGCGGTGACCGTGGGCACGACGAGACCGATCGTGGCTGCGAGCACGCAGGCGACGACGGCGGACAACAGCGAGCGGAATGACATCGGAGCCCCCACGGCGTCAGTTGACGTAGCGAACAGAATCTAGCCGTCGCCGACGTCCCTCACGCCGTCAGGAACGACTCCTGGCCCGAAGTTCACCCGGCACTCGTCCGCGCACGGTCACGGGCTACGGGTGCCTGAACCACGAGGGCCCAGCGCGCCGCCACCGCGTCACGGGGCAGCCGCACTACGGTCATCACGTCCGGACCCCCCGGTTCAGCGAGGAAGGACGTCGATGGGACTCTTCGGCCGTCGTGCGCGACGCACCGACCGCAGCCCGGCTCAGGCGACGCAGGTCGAGTCGCGACCGCCCCGTGATCCCGAGCCGAGCGGCGCCTCGAAGCTGTGGTCCGACGGCGTGGGCCGGGTCGCGACACGCTCGTTGCAGGTCCTCGCGGTGATCGCCGTCGTCGCCGTCCTCGCCTTCGCCGGCACGCGCCTGACCCTCGTCGTGATCCCGCTCCTCATCGCGCTGGTCCTGGCGGCGGCGATCTCGCCGCTGGTGTCCTGGCTGCGCCGCCGCGGGGTGCAGTCGATCCTCGCGACATGGCTCGCGCTCCTCGCGCTGATCGCCATCCTGGCCGCCGTCATGTGGCTGGTGGTGCGAGCCGTCGTCGACCAGTGGGACGAGCTGCAGCAGCAGGCGCTCGACGGCTTCGACTCCCTGCAGTCCTACGTCCAGGACCTGCCGTTCCAGATCTCGGAGGAGCAGATCAGCTCCGTGCGGGACTCCGCGCTGAACTTCCTGCAGTCCAGTGCGGTGGGGTCCGGTGCGCTCCAGGGCGTGTCGCAGACCGCGGACTTCGTCGCGGGCTTCTTCATCATGATCGTCGTGCTGTTCTTCTTCCTGAAGGACGGCCCGGCCATGTGGGAGTTCCTCCTGCGCCCGTTCGACGGCGAGGCCTACGAGCGCGGCCGGCGTGTCGGGACGGCGACCATCCAGACCCTGGGCAACTACGTCCGCGGGACGGCGATCGTGGCGGCGGCCGACGCCGTCGGCATCGGGATCGGGCTGGCGATCGTGGGTGTGCCCCTGGCGCTCCCGCTGTCGGTCCTGGTCTTCCTGCTCGCCTTCATCCCCCTCGTCGGTGCCACCCTGGCCGGCATCCTCGCCGCGCTGGTCGCGCTGGTCGCCGTGGGTCCGGTCGAGGCGCTGATCGTCGTCGCGATCGTCGTCGGCGTGAACCAGCTCGAGGGCAACTTCCTCCAGCCGATCGTCATGGGCCGGACCCTGCAGCTGCACCCGCTGGCCATCCTCTTCGCCCTGACGGCCGGCACGGTGCTCGTCGGCATCACCGGGGCGGTGCTCGCCGTGCCGATCGCCGCGTCGATCTGGCGGGCGATCCAGGTGTGGGACGGGCCCAACCTGCCGGCGAAGTTCGCGCGTCAGAAGCGATCCGAGACAGTCTGAGCCCGGCTCCGCCGCGCACACGGATCACGCCGACGGGCCGCTACGCGTACTCGGCCCAGACGCGCTGCTGCGCACCGTCGACCGTGACCATGCCCCCGTAGGGCAGGATCCACTGCGGCCGGGTGTGGCCGAACGGCACCCCGACCACCACGACAGCGTCAGGGTTGTAGTGCAGGACCGTCTCGACAACGACGTCGCGCTGCTCGGCGCGCTGGGCGGCGCGCTCCGCCGTCGTGCGCTCCACCTCGAAGGACGACGTCGGGGGCCGGGCGACGACGACGGCGTCGACGGCCGAGAGGAGGCCCCGCTCGCCGAGCGACCGCACGATCCAGCCGACCTCGCGGGCCGGCAGGAGCTCCTCGGAGGTCTCGAGCAGCAGGACGCCGCCGTCGACGACGGCAGGGTCGGTCGGGAAGCGGCCCGCGGTGAGGATCCAGGGGAGCACATCGAGGCAGCCGCCCCAGGTCCGTCCGGTGACGGACCGCTCGGGACCGGCCCAGGTCCACGGCTCGGTGCGCTCGCGGTGGCCGTGCGCGGTGAGCGCCGCCGGGTCCTGCCAGTCGATGCCGAAGTCCTCGGACTCGCCGGGCTCGGTGATCTCCAGGCGCTCGCCGGTGAGCAGCGCGGCGCGCAGCGAGGCGGCGTGCACCGGGTCGACGGAAGGCCCGGGCCCGACGTGCACCTGGGTCGACCCGCCGTAGAAGCCCGCGACGCCGTGCGTCCACAACCAGCTCAGCAGGTTCGTGTTGTCGCTGTACCCGAGGAACGGCTTCGGGTCCGCGCGCACGAGCTCGGCGTCGAGGTGGGGGATCACGGTGATCTGGTCCTCGCCGCCGATCGTGGCCAGCACGGCGCGGATCTCGGGGTCCGCGAAGGCCGTATTGAGATCGGCAGCGCGGTCCTGCGGCGTCGCACCGAGACGTCGGGTGGTCGGGTACTCGACGGGGACCAGGCCGGTGACCTCCTGCAGGCGCTGCATCGCCTGCTCGTGGACCGCGGGGGCGAACCCGGGCGCGGCGAACGACGGCGAGACGACGGCGACCTTGTCGCCGGGGGAAGCCTTGCGGGGCGAGACGAGATCCATGGCCGACATCGTGCCGTGAGCGTGGCCGGCAGGGAACCTGATTCTCCCGCCGGAGGGGACGTCGTCGCCGGTCAGTGGCGCGGACGGCCCGACCACCACTGCACCGCGGCGGAGACCACCCGCTCGGGGGAGCGGACCCAGCGGATGTGGTCGTTGCTCGCTCCGGCGGGCACCTCGCGGTCGGCGTAGTCCCAGCGGGTGACGACCTCGGGGTCGAACAGGTCCCGGGCGAACGCCTCGACCGCCCGGCGGGGCGCCAGCGTGTCGCCCTCGAGGCTGACGACGAACGACGGCGTCCCGATGGGTGGCGCGGTCGGGAAGGGCGGCTGCCCGTTGCGGGCCATCGCCGCCCACTCGCGCATGAGGGTGCGGGCGCCGGGACCGCCGAACGCGGGTTTGGGCAGGTAGCCGAAGACGGCCGTGAGCGCCGGCACGATGACGCCACCCATGAGCACGAGGTGCAGACCGCCGTACGGGAAGTGGCGGTGGTCGGGGAGGGCCCCCGCGACGGTGATCAGCCCGTCCACCGCGCCACCGGTCAGCAGGTAGCCCGCTGCGAGCTGGGCGCCGAGGCTGTGGCCGAGCAGCAGCACGGGGCGGTCCGGGCGCTCGCGGCGTGCCGCGACGACGGCGGCAGCGATGTCGTCGATCTCGTCCCGGTAGCTCCAGTCCCGGCCGCGGGCGGCCGTGATCGTCGGGTCCTCGAAGCCGCGACGTGTCAGGGCGCGCGCCTCCCACCCGGCGTCCTCGAACGCCGCGACCACGGGCCGGTAGTAGCGAGAACCGATGCCCATCGCGGGAGAGATCAGCACCACGGGTGCATCGGTCACCGTGGCTCGACCTCGACCTCGACTCGTCGAGCGTGGCGTCTCGGCATGGTGGTCCTCCTGCGGTTCTCCGCCGTGGTCGGCAACGGTCTGCTCGCGGATGATCTCGAAACGCGACGTTACAGCGGTGGTCGGAGCGAGGGTACGGGCATGTCGGGCTGCGCGATCGCCCGGTCCGTGGCACTGTCTGAAGCGCTGGTGAGGGGCGTCCGCCGACGGGAAGGGCGCGAGCGCGGAGGGTGGCGTGTGGATCTCGACGTGACGGATGTCGAGCAGCAGGTGTCGACGGGCGTCCTGCCCGGCGCGAGCAGGATCGACGAGCTGGTCGACGACGCGCACGCTCGCTACCGGGACCTCGAGGACGGTCGGGTGGCCGACTACATCCCGGTGCTCGCCGGCGTCGACCCGCGCCTCTTCGGCCTGTGCGTCGCCGAGGTGGGCGGCGGCCTCCACGGTGCGGGCGACGCGGGGGTGGAGTTCTCGGTCCAGTCGATCTCGAAGGCGTTCGTCTACGCCCTGGTGTGCGAGGCCGCCGGGCACGAGGGCGTGCGGGACCGGGTCGGCGTCAACAACACCGGGTTGCCCTTCAACTCGGTGATGGCGGTCGAGCTCAACGACGGTCACCCGATGAACCCCATGGTCAACGCCGGCGCGATCGCCACGACGGCCCTGGTCCCCGGGACGACGCCGGCCGAGCAGTGGGAGAACGTGCGCACCGGCCTGTCCCGGTTCGCCGGGCGCCAGCTCGAGCTCGACGGCGAGGTCTACCGCTCGGAGTCCGAGACGAACGCGCGCAACAAGGCGATCGCGCGGTTGCTCCAGAGCTACGGACGGATCGACGTCGACCCCCTCGACGCGGTGGACGTCTACACGCGCCAGTGCGCGCTGCGGGTCAGCGCCCAGGACCTCGCCGTCATGGGCGCCACGCTGGCCGACGGCGGCGTCAACCCGCTGACGGGCGAACGGGTGGTCTCGGCGCAGGTGTGCCGGGACACGCTGGCGGTGCTGGCGTCGACCGGCATGTACGAGCGGTCCGGCGAGTGGTTGTTCGAGATCGGCCTGCCCGCGAAGTCGGGCGTCGCGGGCGGCATCGTCGCGGTCGCGCCGGGCAAGGGCGCGATCGGCACGTTCTCCCCGCCCCTGGACCCGGCGGGGAACAGCGTGCGGGGTCAGCGCGCCGTCGCCCACCTGTCGCGCAGCCTGGGCCTGAACGTCTTCGCCTCGTCCGTCCACGTCCCCGAACGTGCCGAACCCCTCGAACGGCAGGTGCCCCTCGCATGACCCAGACCACCGCTGCGCACGAGACCCAGGAACGGGCCTCGTGGGTCCCCATGATCGGCCTGTTCCTCGCTCAGGTGCTGATGTCGTTCAACGTCGCGGCGCTGCCGATCTCGATCGGTGGCATGGTCGACGAGTTCGGCGTGCCGCCGACCGTCGTGAGCTCGACGATCGTCACCTACGGCCTCGCGGTGGCGGCGCTCGTGATGACGGGCGCCAAGCTCGGCCAGAGGATCGGCTGGGTCGTGGTGTTCCGGGTCGTCATCGCGACGTTCGCCGGCTCCGCCCTGATGATGATCTTCTCGCCGACGGTCGGCTGGGCGATCGCCGGGCAGGCCGTCGCCGGGGCATCGGCCGCGATCATCGTGCCGTCCCTGGTGGCGCTCGTCGCAGAGAACTACCACGGGCCCCAGCAGGCGACGGCGATCGGGTCCCTCGGCTCCGCCCGCGCGATCTCCGGCGTGAGCGCGTTCTTCATCGGGGGGACCCTGGGCACGCTCGTGGGATGGCGCCCGGTGTTCGGCATCGTGCTGGGCCTGGCGGTGGTGGTCTTCCTGCTCAGCTTCCGGCTGCGGTCCGACGCCGGCGACCCCGGCATCCGGATCGACCTGGTGGCCGCGGTCCTCATCGGCGCCGCGATCGTGTCGTTGACGCTCGGGTTCAACAACCTCAACGCGTGGGGCCTGTTCTACGCCCGGGACGGTGCGCCGTTCGACCTCCTGGGTCTCTCGCCCGCGCCCCTGCTCGTCGTGCTCGGCGTGGTGCTCGGCCAGGTGTTCTTCGGGTGGACCCGACGCCGCATGGCGGACGGCAAGGTCCCGCTGGTCGACCTGAGCGTGCTGGGTCGTGCCAGCGAGCGGGCCGCGGTGTACGCGATGTTCATCGTCGTCGCGCTCGAGGCGGCCCTGAACTTCACCGTCCCGCTGTACATCCAGATCGTGCAGGGGCGGACCCCGTTCGACACGGCGTTGGCGATGATGCCGTTCAACCTGACCGTCTTCGTCACGGCCACGCTCATCGTGCGCTTCTACCGGCGCTACCCGCCCCGCACGATCGGCGTGTTCGGGTTCGTCCTGACCACCGTCGCCCTCGGGTGGCTGGCCTTCGTGGTGACGAACAACTGGGAGACGCTCCCCACGATCCTCGGGCTGTTCGTCTTCGGCGTCGGTCAGGGGGCCCTGGTCACGCTCGTGTTCAACGTCCTGGTGACCGCCGCGCCCAAGCGGCTGGCCGGCGACGTCGGCTCGATCCGCGGGACGACGCAGAACCTGGCCTCGGCGGTCGGTACCGCTCTCGCCGGTGCCCTGCTGGTCACGGTCCTCAGCGTGGGGGTGGGACGTGCCGTCGTCGACCACCCCGAGCTGCCGCCGGAGCTGGTGGCCCAGGTGGACCTCGACAACGTCAACTTCGTCAGCAACGACGACCTGCGCGAGGTCCTCGCCGGCACCGACGCGGACGCCCAGCAGGTCGAGGCCGCCGTGGCGCTCAACGAGGAGGCGCGGCTCGACACGTTGCGCATCGGGCTGCTGATCCTGGCAGGTCTCAGCGCGACGGCCATCCTGCCGGCCAGCCGGTTGCCCCGGTACCGGCCCGACGAGATCCCCGACCCCCGGCCGGCCCCGACGTCGTGACGGCCGGGTCCGGCCTCAGGAGCCCTGCCCCGCCTCGGCCGCCACCGGCTCCTGCCCGAGCCGGCGGGCCAGCACGGAGCACACCACGAGCTGGAGCTGGTGGAAGACGACCAGCGGCACGACGACGACGGCGAGCGTGGCGGCGGGCAGCAGCGCCGAGGCCATCGGCAGGCCGGTGGCCAGCGACTTCATCCCTCCGACGAGCAGCAGGGTGACCCGCTGGTCGTGCGGCAGCCCCAGCGCGCGGCCACCCCACCAGGTGGCGGCCAGCATGACGCCCAGCAGCACCCCGGCCGACCCGACCAGCACGAGCACGACCCACACGGTCATGTCCGCCCAGATACCCTCGGCGGTCGCGCCGCTGATGGCCGTGAACACGATGAGCAGGATCGTCCCGCGGTCCACGGCCGTGGTGACGGCCTTGTGCCGCCGCACGAGCCCGCCCACCCAGGGCTGCAGGAGCTGGCCGAGCACGAGCGGCGCGAGGAGCTGCAGCAGGACCGTCTGCAGACCGTCCACCCCGACAGCCCCGTCACCGGCGACCGCCCCGCTCATCAGACCGAGCACCAGCAGGGGAGTCGCGAGCATGCCGACGACGTTCGACACGGTGGCCCCGCAGATCGCGCCGGCGACGTCGCCGCGGGCCACGGACGTGAACGCGACGGCGGAGTTCACCGTGGACGGGAGGAGCGAGACGCAGAGCAGCCCGACGGCGATCCCCTGGCCGACGAGCGGGCCGACGGCCGCGGAGAGGGCGAGCCCGGCGAGCGGGAACGCGATGAACGTCGCAACGAGGAGGGAACCCTGGAGGCGCCAGTTGGTCAGCGACCGCCAGATCTCCCGCGTCGGCAGCCGCGCGCCGTAGAGCAGGAACAGCAGGGCGATCGCGACGTCCGTGACGACGTCGAGCACGCCGCGCACGTCGTCCGGGACGGGGACGACGACGCCGATCAGGAGGGCGAGGACGATGGCGACGACGAACGGGTCGACCCATTGCCGCACCCCTCGCCACAGGGAGCTCGGACGGCCGGAGCGTCGGGTCACAGGGGGTCCTCTCGGGTGGTCGCGACGACCGTACGGTACGCCCTGTGCCGTCACGGACGGCCGCTCGCCTCACAGGACGGGACGGCGGACGCCCTGCGTGGGGCCTCCGACCCGCGCCGGTCGCGGATCACTCCTAGGCTCGGGCCATGACGACGCGGCGGAGTGGTGACACGAGCGACGACACGACCGGCGCGCCACCCGGATGGCTGGCCGACGCCGTCGTCTACGAGATCTACCCGCAGTCCTTCGCCGACTCGGACGGCGACGGGATCGGCGACCTGCGCGGCGTCATCGACCACCTCGACCACCTGGAGTGGCTCGGGGTGGACGTCCTCTGGTTCAACCCGTGCTTCGCCTCGCCGTTCCGGGACGCCGGCTACGACGTCGTCGACTATCTGCGGATCGCGCCGCGGTACGGGACGAACGAGGACATGGTCGAGCTCGTCGAGCAGGCTCGCCGGCGGGGCATCCGGGTGCTGCTCGACCTCGTCGCGGGACACACCTCGATCGACCACCCCTGGTTCGTGCAGGCCCTGGCCGACCCGGCCGACGACCGGTACATCTGGGCCGATCGCGCCGGGCCGGCGCTCGTCCCGTCGCCCGGGCCGCGTCCGGGCTGGTACCTGAAGAACTTCTTCGACTCCCAGCCGGCGCTGAACTTCGGCTACGCCCGGCCGCACCCCGACGAGCCGTGGCGGCAGGTGACCGACGCCCCGGGCCCGACGCGCAACCGCGAAGCCCTGCAGGAGATCATCGGGTTCTGGCTGGACCGCGGCGTGGCCGGCTTCCGGGTGGACCTGGCCTTCTCGCTCGTCAAGGACGACCCCGACCTCGAGGCGACCACCGCGCTGTGGCGCGAGATCGCGGGTTGGATGCACGCGCGGTATCCGGACGCGGTGCTGCTGCCGGAGGCCGACGACGACAACACCGCCGACGCCGGGCTGCGTGGCGGGTTCGACGCGGACTTCGCGCTCGTCATCCAGCGCGAGCACAGCGCGCTGTTCAACAACGGCGCCACCGGCTACCTGACGTGGCAGGACCCGGCGGTGGCCGAACCCTGCTACTTCGACCCCGACGTCGACGGGGCGGACGGCACCCGCGCGCTCGAGACGTTCCTGCAGGTGTGGGACGAGCGGGAGCGCGAGGCCGGTGCGGACCGGCTGGTCGTCCTGCCGACCGCGGACCACGACTTCTCCCGGCTCGCCGCGGGACCGCGCACCGGTGACCAGCTGCGCCCCGCCTTCACGTTCCTGCTGACCTGGGGATCGCTGCCGTCGATCTACTACGGCGACGAGATCGGGATGCGCAACCTGCCCGAGGCGCCGGAGACGGAGGGGAGCCGCTGGAACCCGGGCTACGACCGCGCGGGCTGCCGCACCCCGATGCAGTGGGACGACGCGCTGGCGAACAGCGGCTTCTCGACGGCACCGGCCAAGCGGCTCTACCTCCCGCAGGACCCGGACCCGTCCCGTCCCACCGTGGCGGCACAGCGGGACGACCCCGGATCACTCCTGCACCACGTGCGGGACCTCGTGGAGCTGCGTCGACGCACCCCGGCGCTGCGCACCGGCGGGCCGCGCACCGTGGTGCACGTCGGGTACCCGTTCGTCTACCTGCGCGGCGAGGAGCACCTCGTCGTCGTCAACCCCCGCCGCGAGGCGGCCCGGGCCACGATCCCGGCGCTCGCGGGCGCGACCGCGACGACGGTCCTGGGCGACGGGGTCCGCGTCGAGGACGGGGTCGTGGAGGTCGCCGGTGGCGGTCACGCGGTGCTCGCCCTGACGGGACCCGGGAGCTGAGCGACCGATGAACCAGCACATCGGGGTCGCGATCTCCGGCGGCGGGCACCGCGCCACGGCCTGGGGCCTCGGCACGCTGCTCTACCTCGTCGACAGCGGCAAGAACGAGGAGGTCTCCGCGATCTCCTCGGTGTCCGGCGGATCGATCGCCAACGGCGTCGTGGCGCAGGAGACCGACTACACGACCACCGACCCGCCCGACTTCGACCGCAGCATCAGACGGCTGGTGCGGCACCTCGCCGACACCGGCCTCTTCTTCTGGGGTCCGCCCACCAACGCCTACCTGCTGTCGGTGTTCGCCGGGGTCGGTGCCGCCCTGGCCACCCTGCTGTCCGGCGTCGTGTTCGCGTTCCTCGACGGCCTGTCGTGGCGGTCAGGTCTCACGCTGCTCGCCGGGAGCGTGCTCCTGGGGCTCACCGCCCGCTGGTTCGAGCGCCGCTCGCACGTCCTCGACCGCGCGCTGGCCCGGACCCACTTCCACCGGGACGGGAGGTCGACCCGGCTGGAGGACGTCGACCGGCCCCTCGACCACGTGGTGTGCGCGACGGAGCTGCAGTCGGCCGAGCACCTCTACCTCACGCCCCGGTTCCTCTACTCCTACCGGCTGGGCACCGGCTCGCCGAACGGCATGCGGCTGTCCACCGCTGTCCAGGCGTCCTTGAGCATGCCCGGCGCCTTCACCCCGCGGCGGCTGAAGACGGCACCCTACGGCTTCCACGGTGGCCCGCAGGATGGGGGAGTCGCCGAGGACTTCCTGCTCACCGACGGCGGCGTGTACGACAACCTGGCCGACCAGTGGCCCGACGGCCTTGAGAAGAGGCTGGAGCGCTCGCCGGACCTGCCCGTCGTGGGTCGCACCATCGACGAGCTCGTCGTCGTCAACGCCACCACCGCGCTGGACTGGAGGCGGCTGCGGTACGCCCGCCGGTTCCTGGTGGGGGAGCTGTTCACGCTCCTGCGGTCCAGCAGCGTCATGTACCAGGTGCCCACCGAACGGCGTCAGCGTGGCCTGGTCCACAACTGGGTCGAGTGCGAGCGCACCGGCCGCGGGCAGCGGGGAGCGATCGTCCAGATCCAGCAGTCCCCGTACCGGATCGCCGACGCCTTCCTGACGAAGGGCGACGAGGACCGGGCCCGGCGAGCCCGCGCCGTGCTCGACCTGCTCGGCGACGACGACGAGTCGCGCCGGGCCTGGCAGGACCGGGCGGAGGCCGACGCGGCGGTGCCCACCGTGCTGCGTCGTCTCGGCAGGACGGCGACGGTCGACCTGCTCGAGCACTCCTACGTGCTCGCGATGTGCAACCTGCACGTCCTGCACGGGTACCCGCTCCTCGAGCTGCCGGGACGCGAGCGGTTCTCGCGTCTCCTCGAGGAGGAGCAGGCGTCGACGGCCTAGATCGCGGCGGCCGAGCGTGTCGTGAAGCGTGTCGTGACCCGCGTCAGGCCCCGACCTGCTTGGCTGACGCGGGTGCGCAGGTCGTGCAGAACATCCGCCGTCCGAGGTCCAGCTCGCTGGGCGCTCCGGGGGAGTAGTCGACCTCCTCGTGCGCGTGGGCGACCCGGGTGTGCCGGACGCACGAGGCGGCTCCGCACTGCGAGCACACGGTGACCGCGGGCGTCGTGGTCTGCTGGTCGGTGGCACATTCGAAGCAGTTCATGGGGCATCTCCTGACAGGCGTGCAGCGCGGCTCCGTCGCGCTCGCGGCCGGCCGTCCGGGAGGGGCCGGCTCTTCCAGTCTGGCACCGCGCGGGGGACACGCACGGGGGCCGTACGACGAGCAGGTCCCCCGTCGCCGCCGCATCATGGCGGGGAAGGAGCAGTCCGGCCGACCCGAGGGAGGGCGTGCCCATGGCCACGCAGGACCAGGTCCAGCTCATCGCCTATGCCGACAGGCTCGGCGGTGACCTGCGCGGGCTGGCCGGCTTCCTGCGGCGTGACGAGGTCGCCGGCGCGTTCGGCGGCGTGCACGTGCTGCCGTTCTACACGCCGTTCGACGGCGCGGACGCGGGCTTCGACCCGGTCGACCACACCGCCGTCGACCCGCGGTTGGGCACGTGGGACGACGTGCGCGACCTGGCGCGCACGCACGACGTGATGGTCGACCTCATCGTCAACCACGTGTCCGCGGACTCGGCCGCGTTCCTCGACGTCGTCGCCCGTGGGGACGCCTCGCCCTGGGCGCCGATGTTCCTGACGATGTCGTCGGTGTTCCCCGACGGCGCGCGGGAGGAGGAGCTCGCCCGTATCTACCGGCCCCGGCCCGGGCTGCCCTTCACGGCGATCCGTCTCGGGGACCGGCTGCGGTACGTGTGGACGACGTTCACGCCCCAGCAGATCGACGTCGACGTCACCTCGGAGCTGGGCCGCGAGTACCTCACCTCGATCCTCGACGCCGCGGCCGGCGCGGGCGTGCGGCTCGTCCGGCTCGACGCCGTCGGCCACGCGGTCAAGACGCCGGGCACCACGTGCTTCATGACGCCCGAGACGTTCGACTTCATCGCGGACTTCGCCGGGCAGGCGCGCCAGCGCGGCGTCGATCTGCTCGTCGAGGTGCACTCGTACTACCGGCGTCAGGTCGAGATCGCTCGCGAGGTCGACCTCGTCTACGACTTCGCCCTGCCGCCGCTGGTGCTGCACGCCCTGTACACGGGCGACGGCACGGCGCTGGTGGACTGGCTGCGCGAGCGTCCGCGCAACGCGGTCACGGTGCTCGACACCCACGACGGCATCGGGGTGATCGACGTCGGACCGGACCAGACGGTCGCCCCGGGCGAGGCCGAGCGGCCGGGGCTCCTCACGCCGGAGCAGGTCGACGCGCTCGTGGAGGGCATCCACGAGCGCACCGGTGGCGCGTCGGCCCGCGCGACCGGCGCCGCGGCGTCGAACCTCGACCTGTATCAGGTGAACTCGACGTTCTACGACGCGCTCGGGCGCGACGACGCCCGCTACCTCGCCGCGCGGACGATCCAGCTCTTCACGCCGGGCATCGCGCAGGTCTACTACGTCGGTCTGCTCGCGGGGGAGAACGACGTCGAGCTGTTGGAACGCACCGGCGTGGGACGGGACGTCAACCGGCACCACTACACGTCCGCCGAGGTCGACGCCGCCCTGGCCACCCCGCTGGTCCAGCGCCTGCTCGCGCTGTGCCGCTTCCGCAGCACCTTCCCCGCGTTCGACGGCGACGTGGACGTCGCCCTCGACGGGTCCCGCCTCACGATGGAGCGCCGTGGCGCCGAGGTGCCCGACGCCGTCGCCCGCCTCGAGGTGGACCTGGCCTCCGGCGCGGGGTCGCTGCGTTGGTCCCTCGCGGAGGGTGCCGAGGCCGCGATCGACCTCGGCGGCTTCGCGCCGCAGGACCTCGGCGGGCCTGCCGGCCGGTGAGCCGGCGGCTCCACGGGCTCCGGTCTGGAAGAGTCGGCGCATGACCGAGACGTTCGACGACCTGCTGCGGGCCGGGGCGTCCGCGGACGTGTCCGGATGGGACTTCGCCTGGCTCGAGGGCCGGGCGAGCGAGGAGCGTCCGCCGTGGGGCTACGCCCGGCTCCTCGCCGATCGGCTCGGCACGGCGACGGCCTCGTTGGACGTCCAGACCGGTGGCGGCGAGGTGCTGGCCGAGGCGCCCGCCTTCCCGCCGACGGCGGTGGCCACCGAGTCGTGGCCGCCGAACGTCGCGCACGCGACCCGGCTGCTCCACCCCCGCGGCGTGGTCGTGGTCGCCGACCCGGACGAGCCGCCGCTGCCGTTCGGCGACGGGGCGTTCGACCTGGTCACGAGCCGGCATCCCGCGACGATCTGGTGGGCCGAGCTCGCCCGCGTCCTGCGCCCCGGCGGCACCTACCTCGCGCAGCACGTCGGGCCGGCGAGCGCCTTCGAGCTCATCGAGTTCTTCCTCGGCCCGCAGCCGGAGGCGCGCCGCGGGCGCCACCCCGACGACGAGGCGGCCGCGGCGGAGGCCGCCGGTCTGGAGGTCGTGGACCTGCGGACGGCCCGGCTGCGCATGGAGATCCACGACGTGGCCGCCGTGGTCTACCTGCTGCGCAAGGTGATCTGGTGGGTGCCGGACTTCACGGTGGACCGGTACCGGGACCGGTTGCGCGACCTGCACGACCTCGTCGCGGCCGAGGGGCCGTTCGTCGCGCACTCGACGCGCCACCTCGTCGAGGCCCGCCGTCCCGACCGCTAGCCCATCTGCGCGACGCCGGCGGTGAACTCCCAGTGCCACGGCTCGTACTTCGAGCCGCCCGGTCGCGCCCAGGCCGGGTTGTCCCAGCCGTAGGCCGGGGCGTTGGCCCGGAGCCAGTCGTAGCGGCTGCCGGCGTACGAGTCCGGGCAGATGTCCACGGCCAGTCCCCACCCGTGGTTCGACGTGCCGGGAGGGGCCGCCAGGGAGCCCTTCGCCGCGCGGGTCGAGACCTGCAGGGCGTAGCTGCGGTAGCCGTCGGTGATGCACATGTTCTCGCCGAAGGTCGCGCGGTAGGACTCGTTGAGCCGGGCGAGGGCCACGGCCGCGTCGGCCCGGACCAGGGTCTTGCCGTCCCACAGGGTGCACATCTCGCTGGCGGAGAGGTAGCCGTTGGACCCGGCCCCGGTGGCGTAGCCGTCGCACCCCGGCAGGACCGGGGGCTCGGGAGCGGACTCGACGTCGAGCGACACCGTCTCGCCGGACATCGTGGCGTCGCTCGGGACGACGATGCCACCGGCGGCCTGCGGCGCCGTGCGGGCGGTCCGTGCTCCGCTGCGGGACGCGCCCTGCTCCCGGTCGACCAGCACGGCCTGGCGGGCCGCGGCCACGACGGCGGCGGCGTCCCGCTTCGTCTCGGCGGCGTCCGGAGTGTCCGGCGTGGCCCGGATGCCGGAGGGTGCGGTGTCCGGCGCGGCCGAGCGCACCGGCTGCGGGGTCCCGTCCGCCACGGCCAGGCCTGTCGTGGTGGCCATCGTGACGGCGATCCCGATGCCGATGCTCAGCGGCCAGCTCGTGGGCGCGAGGGAGGACCAGGTCGGTCCGGAACGGCGTCGTCGGTCCGCGGACGAGGCGACGTGCCGCCCCGGGCCGCGGGGCGAGGTCCGGGGCGTGGTGGAGGTGGTGGTGCGGGGCAGAGGCGTGTCGCGGGCGTGCCTCATCGCCGTCCCCGGCGGCGGTGCAGCGGTGCGTCGGGCCGGGGTGGTGCAGGGGTGGTGCAGGGCATCGTCGGCATCTCCTCGCGCCTGCGGGGTTAGCTGTCGGGTTCGGGTCGGAGACTGACCCGGCCGGCAGGTCTCCCTGCGCGGCTTCACCCCGAGGACACGTCCGTGCCCGAGAGTGGGTCCCCCGTCCCTGTCGTCGTTCTCGCGGGTGGTCCGGGGCGGTGACAGGGCTCGGCGCCCGCTCCGGAGACCCCACGCTGCCGTGAGGCTGCCTGGACCCTATCCCCCCAGGCCACCGATGTCACGGAACGATCACGGGCGACCCGCCTCTGCAGCGCGCAGCACGCAACGAGCATCGAACCACTGCGCTCCTGGGGAGGGCGAAGAGCCCTCGGCGCGTCTTGCCCGTTGCCGGGTCACCTAGGGGGAGAATCACCCCTATGGGTGGAGTCGGTTCAGGCGCGACGGCTGAACTCGAGGTCAAGCCCCTGGGAGTGGTGTAGCGCGTCGTGATCCGTCGTTGGTTAAGCGCTGAGTTCGAGGACGGGGTCGGTGGGCACCTCCGTTCCGGAGTTGGTGACCGGGGTGAGGCGGCAGCGGGCCAGGAGGTCGAGGCCGAGGTAGCGGCGGCCTTCGGCCCACTCGTCGGTCTGTTCTGCCAGCACTGCACCAACGAGGCGCACGATCGCGTCGCGGTTGGGGAAGATGCCGACGGAGTCGGTGCGGCGGCGGATCTCCTTGTTCAGCCGTTCGGCGGGGTTGTTCGACCAGATCTGGGTCCACACGTCCTTCGGGAAGCCGGTGAACGCCAGGATGTCGGCGCGGGCGGCGTCGAGGTGTTCTGCCACCGCGGGGAGCTTGCCCGCGACGTAGTCCAGCAGGCGGTCGAACTGGGCGTTCACGGCGGTGGCGTCGGGCTGGTCGTAGACCGAGTGCAGCATCGCCTTCACGGCGGGCCACAGGCTCTTGGGCGTGATGGCCATGAGGTTCGCGGCGTAGTGGGTGCGGCATCGTTGCCAGACGGTCCCGGGCAGGTTCGCCGCGACGGCCTCGACCAGCCCGGCGTGCGCATCGGAGGTGACGAGGCGGACTCCCGCGAGGCCGCGGGCGACCAGGTCGGCGAAGAACTCGTTCCTCGCGGTCCTGGTCTCGGCGGTCGCGACGCGCATGCCCAACACCTCGCGGTGCCCGTCGGCGTTGACCCCGGTCGCCAGGAGCACGACGGCGCTGATGACCCGGCCTGCCTCGCGGACCTTCATGGTCAGGGCGTCGGCCGCGACGAACGTGAACGGGCCGGCTGCGTCCAGGGGCCGGTGGCGGAACGCCTCGACCTGTTCATCGAGGTCGGCGGCCATGCGCGAGACCTGCGACTTGCTCAGGGAGTTGATGCCGAGGGTCTTGACCAGCTTGTCCATCCTCCGGGTGGACACACCGGCCAGGTAGCAGTCCGCGACGACCGTGATCAGCGCGGACTCGGCCCGCTTGCGGCGCTCCAGCAGCCAGTCGGGAAAGTAGGTTCCCGTGCGCAGCTTCGGGACCGCGACGTCGATCGTGCCGGCTCGAGTGTCAAGGTCGCGGTGCCGGTACCCGTTGCGCTGCGCAGTCCGGGACGCGGACCGCTGGCCCCACTCGGCGCCGACGACCGCGTCCGCATCGGCGCTGAGGAGGGCGTTGATCACCGTCTGCAACAGCGATCGCATCAGATCGGGCGAGGCCTCGCTCAGGGCCTCGCCAAGCAGGCCGGCAGGGTCGACAATGTGTGGTGCGGTCATCGTGATGCTCCGTTCGAGGGTGCTGTGAAGGGTTCACTCGAAGGATCACGCGGTGGCCGCACTACGTCTCGCCGAAGATCTCGACGACGACCCTGGCGACCGCGCTACACCACTATCGGGGACTCAACTGAACTCGAACGAGGGAGGTCGGTGCGAAGCCATGAGCAATGACATCTGGGTTGCGCTTATCGAGGTAGCTCCGCTGTTGCTGGCGATCGGAGCAGGGGTCTTGCTTGTTCTCCTCTTCCGAAAGGTTTTGGAGGAAAAGCTGCTGAAAGCGAACAAGGTGGTGATCGGCAGCTTTGCGCTGGAGTCTGCCGGGGAGGCGCTCGAGACTGCCCGTCCGGACGCACCCGTTCCGGATCTGGTCGCCGAAGCGCTGGTCCAGCGCACGAAGAAGCTCTCGGGCAGCCTCGTGTCGCTCAGGATCCTGTGGGTCGATGACAGGCCGTTGGGGAACCAGCATGAGCGGCGCTACTTCCGAGCTGCTGGTATCACCGTGGTGAATGCCGTCGACACTGAATCTGCGATGCGCGAGCTCCGACGGGACGATTACGACATCGTTGTTACCGACTTTGCCCGGGAGTCGGGCCCAGATGATGGAATCCTGTTCGCGAACCAAGCCAGGAGAGAGGGTTTTGACCAGCCCTTCGTGGCATATATCGGCCGGGTCGATCCCACGAAACCGGATCCTCGGGGGTTCTACAAGGTCACGGACAGGCCAGATGACCTCGTGTCAGCAGTGCTCGAACTTGCCGAGGCGCGGGATCGTCGACTCCGCCGAACGGCAGGTCGTCGAGGCCCTTCATGACGTCGGGATTCCCGGCGGATCGGAACGAACGGAGGCGGCCGCGGCGAGCAGGGCGTCGCGGGAGGGGATGTACTCGACGCCGAGCTCGCGCGGGGCGTCGGAGCCGTCCACGTCGGGGTTGAGGCCGAGACCCTGGGCCGCGGTCCGCAACAGCGGCACCACGCGGGAGAGGCCGCGGACCAGCCAGTCCGGGGCGACCCGGCGGGCGATCCTCGCGTCCGGATAGGCCTCGCGGAGGACCTCGGCCATCTCGGGGATCGACAGCACGCCGGCGTTCGCCGGGAACCGCTGCCCGACGGTGCCGTCGTCGGCCATCGCCCGCACGTGGATGCGCGCCACGTCGCGGACGTCGACGACCGGCATGCTCAGGCGGGGGAGCATCGACAGCCGGCCGGTGAGGAGCTGCTCGACGGTCTCCAGGGACGACCCGTAGTGCTCGTCCATCGCGGGCCCGAACACCATGCCGGGGTTGACGACGGTCAGCCGCATCTCGGGATGCTCGGCGACGAACCGCCACGCCGCCTGCTCGGCGAGCGTCTTGGACGCCTCGTACGCGGAGGTCTTCGGGCCGTCGACCTCGGTCCAGTCCTCCCGGGTCTTGCGCCGCGACCACTGGTGGTCGGCGGGCTTGTAGATCGCCCCGCACGTCGAGGTCAGCACCACGCGGTGCACCCCGGCGGCGCGGGCGGCGCGCAGGGCGCGCAGGGTCCCGTCCACCGCGGGCCGGATGAGGTCCTGAGGGTCCCGGGGCGGGGCGGCCGGGAAGGGGGAGGCGGTGTGGATCAGGACGTCGACCCCGGCCAGGGCCTCGTCCCACCCGTCGTCGGAGGTGAGGTCCAGCGAGACGAACTCGATCCCGGCGCCGGGGAAGAGCGCCTCGACCTGGGCGCGCCGACGCTCCGACCGGACGGTGGCGCGGACGGTGTGCCCGGCGTCGAGCAGCTCGCGCAGGACGTGCTTGGCGATGAAGCCGGAGGCTCCGGTGACCAGGACGGTGGACATATTGCTCCTTCGTCAGGGGCGGCCGGTGTCGGGAGTGCCGCAGCTTCACCAGCCAGGGTAGGGCGACCGCCCATCGTCGACGTGCTGCGGGAAGGCGGCCACCGTCAGGCGCCGCAGCCCGGTGGCGAGTACCCGTTGCACGCTGTAGCCGGCGGCCCGCACGCGCGGGGTGGTCACGTCGACGGTGACCGCGCGTCCCGGCGTGGAGCGCAGCCGCGCGAACGGCGACCCCGCGACTCCCGCGGCCACCGCGTCACCGGCTGTGTCGGCGGCGCTCGCGGTCCGCTGCCGTACCTGCGCGACCACGGCCGGGTCCAGTCCGTACTGGACGTGGCACATCGGGTCGATCAGGCGCCGCCGGTCGGCGAACGCCTCGCCGTAGCGTCGGTCGGGGTCGTACGGGGCCAGTCCGGCGACTCCGCCGTTGCCGAGCTCCGGTGCTCGCCGGATCAGGCTGTCGGCGCCGGCCAGGTCGCGTGCCGAGGCGTGCTGGATCAACGCCTCGCACACCGCCTGCTCGGCGGCAGCGGCCGGGTCGGCGGCGCACCCGTAGCCGAGCGCGACGACCCCGTCGCCGGCGTCGTCGGCCACCGCGAGCCGGACCGGCACCCCGTGCGGCGACGGCACGGCCAGCACCCGCACGGTGACGGCGGCACCGTCGCCGCGGAGGCCCGGCGGGACGTCGGCGGACGGGAGCGGATCCGTGGAGTCGTGCCACCACCGGGCGACGGCGTCCTGGGCCAGCAGACGTCCGGAGGCCCGGTCGAGCGCCTCGCTCGGGTCGCGACCGGCCTCGAGGCCGACCAGGTTGTGCCCGTTGGTGGGCACCTGTCCGTCGAGGCCGGCGGCGAGGTAGCCCGCGTGCACCAGGCTGAACGGCACCCAGCACGACGCCGTACCGCCGTCGAGGTGCTCCGTCCCCCGCAGCCACCACTGGGTGTCGTCGGGTTCGGGGCGCGTGAACGGGAAGCCCGCCAGGTCGTCGAGAGCAGGATCGTGCGGGCGCCACTCAGCGAGGGTCAGCACCCTCTCGCCGGCGGCGGTCAGCTCGGCGGTGGAGGCGGGGCGCAGCTCACCCTGGCCCAGGGGTGCGCCGCACAGGTGCGCCAGGCCCGAGAGCACGGCGGCCAGGCCGGCGTCGTCGCCGAGCGAGCCGGCGGGTGCGAGCAGGTCGGGCTGCCACCGTGGGTCGACGCTCGCGAGGTGCGGCAGCTCGGCGTGCCGGTGGACGAAGGGCCGCGGAACACGCGGATCGGCGGGGCGGCGCGCCACGCGGTGCAGGAGCCCGGTGACCGGGTCGACGACGGCGGGCGGGTCGACGGCGTGCGGATGCCACGCGCCGTCGGTCCACCGTTCCAGGACGCCCCCGGCCGGGCCGGGATCGCGTCGGTCCGGAGACGAGGCAGCACCCGTCGTCCGGCCCGCGACGATCGCCACCGGCTCCTCGACGAGTGCTCTGGCCTGCTCCGGGTCGGGGATCGTGGCCCGCAGCAGCGCTGAGATCGTGTCGGCCAGCTCGACCGCCCGGCCGGCGGTCAGGCGGATCCGATAGGTCGAGCCGGCGAAGGGCCAGCGCACCACGTGGTCGACTGCGCACTCAGCGTCGCCCGGCTCCTCGTGGTCCAGCGCGACCGCGGCCTGCGCCAGCCCCTGCTGGCTCGCCGCCACGACCTCGGGGCCCGGAGGCGGCTCGGAAACCGGCGAGCTGCCGTCAGGGGCGGCCAGCGTGTTCAGCGTGGAGCGCGCCGCATCGCCGTCCAGTTCGTCAGCGCCGACGTCGAGCACCCAGCGCCGTCCGTCGTTCCGGCACACCAGGACGCGGTCGTCGCCCAGCCGGTGGACCGTCAGCCTCATGCGTGCGGGATCGGGAAGTGGTTGAGGCCGTCCTCGGGCAGCGCCGTCGTGCGCCATCCGAGCTCGACCGCCAGGTCCTGCACCCGACGTCGGCCCAGGAACGGGAAGGCCGAGGGGGCGTTGCCGACGGTGCCGGGTACGACGGCCCGGACGACGCGCATCCCGGTGGAGGCGACGTCCGGGGAGGTGATGTCGACGACGATCACCTCGTGCCCGGCGGCCTCCAGTGCCGCCCGGTACACGTCCGGGGTCCGCTCGGGCAGCGAGGGCGTGTCGGCGAAGGTGCGGGTGACGGGCCGGTCCAGGAGGGGAGCTACCCGGGCCACGGCGCGCGGGTCCAGGTGCACCTGCTGCTGGACCATGAGGTCGTCGCAGTCGCGCATGTCCGCGCGGTAGGAGTCGAGGTAGCGGCGGTCGGCCCGCCACGGCTTGAAGGATCGGCTGTTGAGCTCGCCGCGCTGCATCGCGTCCCAGTGCGCGCCGTCCGCGCGCAGCAGGTCGCGGCTTCCCTCCTGCAGGGTGCAGGCCTCGGTCCAGGCCTTGGCCGCGGCTGCCTCGGGGGTGTTCCGGCAGGCGAAACCGACGTTGACCAGATTCTCGACGTCGTTGTGCAGCACGCCCGCCGCGACCGGCACGCCGAACTCGTTGTCCAGCATGATCAGGCTGGGACGCTGTCCGTGCTCGGCCGGGACGTGTTCCCAGACGCGGGCCAGGTCTCCGGGATCGGTGGCGTCGAACGGGTGGGCGTTGAGCCACCACACCATGGTCACGTGCCGCTCGATGATCTCCTCCAGCGCGGAGGTGACGGCGTAGTCGAGCGTGGGACCGGCGGCGATCCCGGCGAACGGGCAGAAGTTCGTCACGGGGGCGGCCGAGTACCCGGCCGTGAACCAGTTGACGTACACCATGCTGGCGGGCACGAGCAGATCCTCGCCCGTGGTGAGCGACCGGCCCGGAACCCAGTGCATCTCCAGGTCGGGCGTCATCGGGACGAACGGGAAGCCCGGGGTGTCGTACTGCTGGTCGGAGTACAGCACCAGCTCGGCGGGGTCCAGCACGCGGGTGCCGCGGCGGCGCAGTTCCGCGAAGCTCCCGACGGTCACCGGCAGGGTGTCGAGCAGGTTCCCGCAGTACCGTTCGGCGGCCTCGCCGACGGCGCTGGCGCGGGCCTGGGCCGGGTCGCCGAACGCCGAGCCCTGGCAAGAGGTGTTGTTGGCCCACCGCGACACGCGCCGCATGTTGCACACGTCGCTCTGGGCGGTCGCCAGGGCGGGCGGGATGCTGGGGTGATGGGTGACGTCGCGGGTGCGCTGGACCAGTCCGGTCAGCGGGTCGACGAGGTCGTCGGGGGTGTGGGGCCTCGAGCCGCTGAGGATCCGCGTGGGCAGCGGCAGCACCGGGTGGGTGCGCGCGCTGCCGTCGGCGGCGATCTCCCACACGAGATCCCCGGGGCGCTCCGCGTCCGCGTCGGCGGACTCCGCGCCCGAGAGCAGCTCGAGGGCGGTGCGCAGCGCGTCGGCGAGGTGCCGCGGCGGAGCGCCGGCGTCGCCGCGGACGGCGGGGGAGCGCAGCGCCCGGTGCGCCTCGGCGTCGAACGCCGCGGCGGTACGTCGGTCGGCCAGGTCCTCGTAGCTCGCGCCGACGCCGGGGGTGACGAACGGTCCCAGCCAGACGGCCGACCGGCTCACCTCGAGCGCCACCCACGGGGTGCGGGCGTCCGCGCAGAGCCGGTCCAGGGCGACGAGCGTCGCGTCGTCGCCGCCCCGCACCGCGTAGACGAGCAGCTCGCCGGTGCGGAAGGCGCGGTGGACCACCCGCTGCCAGTCGTCGGCGGGCACGGCCCGGACGGCGACGTCCGGGTAGGCGGTCCGGGCCACAGCGGTCCGGGCGACCGCCTGCAGCGCCGTCACCACGCCGGGGTCGCCGGTGAGCAGCAGGTCCCCAGGTCGCGCCGCGGTCGCGTCGCTGTCGTCGTACGACGGCGCGGCCTCGCCGAGATCGGGGCCGGACGCGGCGCTCGGGGTGAACGCGCCGTCGCGGTCCAGGACGTCGCGCAGCACGGCCGCGGCCTCGTCCCACCCGTCGGGCAGGGCCGGGCTCGCCTGCCCGGTGGTCCACGCGTCGAGGATCTGCAGCACCCGCTCGGCGGGCACGTCGAGGACGAACGACGTGCCGACCGGCGTGGTGACGATGCTGCGGCCCGCCGCGAGCGGACGGACCTCCACACGGGGCGTGAGGGTGAGCGAGGGGGTCGGCACGGGCGGGTCCTTTCGGGCGGCGAGCGGGGAGGCGGTGGGGCGGGTGCCCCCGGCTGCCTGATCAGGACCAGGCGGCCGGGAGCACCCGCTGCCTGGTCACGACCAGGCGAAGGCGGTCGAGACGTGACCGTGGTTGTTCGCGTTCGGGGCCAGGATCTGGTCCTCGGACCGCTCCGTCGCCACCTCGACGAGGGTGATCGTCGTCATGGGTGCTCACTCCTTCCTGTATCTCGGGTCGAAACCGGCCACACCGACCGGTTCCGGGACACCGGCGCCCCGACCTGGGGACAGGTCGAGCAGACGCCGGTAGTCGGGGGAGGTGCGCAGCAGGTCCGCGTGGGTGCCGTCGGCGACGATGCGTCCGTCGGCCAGCAGCACCACCCGCTCGGCGCGCCGGATCGTCGAGACGCGGTGGGCGATCACCACCGTGGTGCGGCCCCATCGCGCGACCGTGTCCGCGAGGTCCTGCTCACCCACCGCGTCGAGGTGGGCGGAGGCCTCGTCCAGGACGAGGACCGCCGGGTCGCGCAGCAGCGCCTGCGCGACGGACAGCCGCTGGCGCTGCCCGCCGGACAGCGTCGCCCCGCGGTCACCCACCGGGGTGTCGATCCCGTCGGGGCGGGCGCGGATCGTCGCGGCGAGCCCGGCGTCCTCCAGCGCCCGCCACAGGGCGGCGTCGTCGGCCTCGGGGGCGGCGAGCAGCAGGTTGCTGCGGACGGTGCCGCGGAAGACGAACGGGTGCTGCGACACCATCGCGACCCGCCGCCGCAGGTCGTCGGCGTCCAGGGAGCCGGTCTCGGCGCCGTCGAGCAGGATCCGGCCGGCCTGCGGGGTCCACAGTCGGGTGAGCAGCCGGGCGAGCGTGGACTTGCCGGCACCGGAGGCACCCACCAGGGCGACCTGCTCGCCGGGGTGCACCTCGAGGTCGAGCCCGTCGAGCACGCGGGGCCCGTCGTCGTAGGCGAAGGTCACGGCCTCGAGGCGCAGGTGGCCGCGGGACGACGGCGCCACGGGGCCGGGCGCACCGGCGCCGGGCCGCGGTGCGTCGTCCGGCCCCGACCCGCTCGCGTCCCCTGCGGCCCCCGCGTGCCCGGCCTGGTCGGCCCGGTCGCCGGCGTCGACGAGGTCGAGGACGCGCTGGGCCGCCGCCGACATCTCGCCGAGCCGCTGGACCATCGCGAAGGCGCCGGCCGCCGGGGTCACCGCGGCGGCCACCAGCACCGTCGCCGGCGGGATGAGGACGGGATCCACGGTCCCGGCCAGGGCGCCCTGCACCAGGGACGCGAGGAACAGCAGGCTCGTGGCGGCCACGACCAGGTCGGCGAGCGCCGACTCCCCGGCGGCCCGCAGCGCGAACCGCCGCTTGGCGGACTGCACGGCGTCGGTGCCGGAGAGCACCTGGGAGCGGTGGTGGGCGGTGAGGTCGAGCGCGGCGAGCTCACGGCGGGCCTGGGAGCCTTCGAGGGCGACGGCCTGCAGGGTGCCGAGCTCGCGCCGGATGGCCGCACCCTGGCGTTGCTGCAGGCCGGCGAACAGCCACGGCACGCCCATCAGCAGCGCGACGCCGGCGGTGACGATCAGGCCCCGAGGCCCGACCATGGCCACGAGCGCGACCGAGACGAGCAGGGGGGACAGCACGGCGTTGACCCCGGCGCCGAGGGTGTGGGCGTAGAACCACTCGAGGACCTCGACGTCGTTCATGGCCGTGCCGGCCACCTCGCCGGCACGGCGCCGTCCCGACCGGGCCGGGACGATCCGCTCGACCGCGTCGTAGACACGCACCCGCAGGGCGTCGATGACCCGGTAGGCGAGGACGTGACTCAGCCACGACTCGATCCAGGTGAACACGGCGACGGCGATGACGGCGGCGGCGAGGGACAGCAGCAGGACACCCACGAGCGAGGTGTCCGACGACGTCACGAGGGCGGCGACGGCCGTGCTGATCCCGGCGGCGGCCGCGGTGGCGAGCTGGAAGCCGGTCATGGCAGCCGTGGAGCGCCAGAACAGCGAGCGTTCCTCGCGCACCTCGCCGAGCAGGCGCAGGACGGGGCGCAGCAGGCTGCTGGTGGGTGTCGTGGTGCTCATGCCGGGATCTCCTCGGTCTGGGCGGCGTGCAGCCGGGCGAACGTGCCGTCGAGCGCGAGGAGCTGGTCCCAGGTGCCCGCCTCGACGACGCGGCCGGAGTCGACGACGACGATCCGGTCGGCGTCGCGCACCGCGCTGAGCCGGTGGCCGATGATCAGCAGCGTCGGGGCGTCGGCGCCGGTGCGCAGGGCGGTGAGCAGCCGGCGCTCGCGGTCGGCATCGAGGGCGGAGGACGCCTCGTCGAGCACGAGGACGGGGGATCGGCGAAGCAGCGCGCGCGCGACCGCGACCCGCTGGCGTTGGCCGCCGGAGAGCAGGGTGCCGCCCTCGCCGACCTCGGCGTCCAGGCCGGCGCCGTCCGCCCCGGCCAGCTCCGGGGCCTGGGCGCGGTCCAGGGCGTCGACGAGCTCGGCGTCGGACGCCCCGGGGGCGACGAGCGCCAGGTTCTCCCGCAGGGTGCCGGCGAAGAGCACGGGCTCCTGGGAGACGAGGGTGACCGGGGGGACGCCGTCGGCGGCTCGGACCGCGACCGTCCCGGTCTCGGGCGGCAGCAGCCCGAGCACCAGGTTGGCGACGGTCGACTTGCCGGCGCCGGAGGGGCCGACCACGGCCGTCACGCTGCCGGTGGTCACGTGCAGGGTGAGGTCCTCGACGGCAGGGCGCTCCGCCCCGGGGTAGCGCGCGCGGACGTGGTCGAGCGCGACGGCGACCGCCGGGTCGCCAGGTGCGGTCCCGGCTGCCGCCGGAGGCTCGGTGTCGTCGGGTTCCGCGAGCCGTTCCAGCAGCCGGGAGCCGGCCGAGACGCCCAGGTAGCCGGCGTGCCAGTGGTTGGCGAGGTCGCGGAACGGCCGGAAGACCTCGAAGCCGACGAGGGTCACGGTGAACAGGGCGGGTGCGGCCATCGCACCGGCGTCGACGCGCAGGACACCGACGGCCAGCACCAGGGCGGGGCCCGCCACGAGCAGGAAGCCCGTCAGCCCCGACTCGACCAGGGAGAGCCGGAGCTGGCGCAGCGTCGAGTGCAGCAGCCGGGCGCTCGCGGTGACCAGGTGCTCGCGGCGTCGGCCGGCCGCACCGAGCAGCTTGAGCGTCTCCATGCCGCGCATCGAGTCCACGACGTCGGCGTGCATGCCGGCGTAGGCGTCCCAGTGCTCGTCGCCGCGCGACCGCAGCGCGCGGTCCCACAGCCGGGGCAGCAGGGGGACCAGCGCTGCGGTGAGCCCGGCAGCGAGGCCGACCACCGGGTCGACGGCCACGAGGAGGGCGACGGTGACGACGGCCGTGACCGTGGTGACCACGACCTGGGGGACGTAGCGGGTGACGTAGGGCTCGAGGTTCTCCACGCCGTCGACGAGCTGGGAGTGCCGTCCGCCGAGGTTCTCCGTGGCGCGGGCGAAGGGTCCGCGGGCGGCGTCGGCGTCGAGCAGTCCGGCCCGCAGGTCGCGCTTCATCCGGCCCGCGACGGCGTGCGCGGTGAGCTCTCGCAGCGCGGTCGCGGCGGGGCGGAGCAGCAGGGCGGCCGCCAGCAGCGCGAACGGGCTGGCCAGCGCGGTCAGGTCGGCGCCGTCGAGGATCCCGGCGAAGAGCCGGGACATGGCGATCGCCTGGGTGATCGCCAGGGCGCTGAGGACCAGCCCGACGGCGACGCACCAGGCCTGGCCCGAGGCCGAGGACCGCGTGAGCCGGAGGAGGCGGAGATGGATCACGGACACCTGCTATCGTGAGAGTGAGAATCATTCCCAACATTGGGAATGAACCCTTTGTACACGATCGACCGGGACGGGTGCCAGTGGTAGCGACGATCGACCGCCCGGCGGCGGTGTCCCCCGGCGTGACGCGCCGGCGGCACGCCCTCCTCCTCGGAGCTCTCGGTGTCGTCCTGCTCGGCACGTCCGTCGTCGCCGTCGGGATCGGCCCGGTGGCGATCACGCCGTCCGTGGTCACCGACGTCGTCCTCGGTCGCCTGGGGCTGGCCGATCCCGAGGCCGTCAGCGCCACCGACGACTCGATCGTGTGGCTGATCCGGCTGCCTCGAGTGATCCTCGGCGCGACCGTCGGCGCCGCGCTGGCCCTGGCGGGCGTCGTGATCCAGGCGCTCGTGCGCAACCCGCTCGCCGACCCCTACCTGCTCGGCATCTCCTCCGGCGCTTCGGTCGGGGCGGCCGCCAGCATCCTGTTCGGCGTGGGCGGCGGCGTGCTCGCCCCGACCGGCAGCGCGTTCGTCGGCGCTCTGCTCGCGATCGTCCTCGTGCTGTCCGTGGCGCGCATCGGCGGCCGGTTGATCGTCTCGCGGCTCGTCTTCGCCGGGATCGCCGTGGGCTTCGCGCTGACCGCCTTGACGAACTTCCTGGTGTTCGCCAGCGACTCCCGCGAGGGCGCCCGTGCCGTCATGTTCTGGACGCTCGGCTCGCTGGCCCAGTCCCGCTGGTCGTCCGTGCCGCTGGCCGTCGCGGCGGTCCTCGTCGCCGCGGTGGTGTTCATCGCCTGGGCACGACGCCTCGACGCGCTCGCCATCGGTGACGACACCGCGCTGGCGCTGGGCACCGAACCGACCCGCTTCCGGTCGGCCGCCGTCGTCGTCGTCAGCCTGGTCGTCGCCGTCGCCGTCTCCGTGTCCGGGCTCATCGGGTTCGTCGGTCTGGTGGTCCCGCACATCGCCCGCCGCCTGGTCGGCGGGAGCCACCGCATCGTCCTGCCCGTGTCCGCCCTGCTCGGCGCCCTGCTGCTCGTGAGCGCCGACGTGCTGGCACGCACAGCCTTCGCCCCCCGTGAGCTGCCGCTCGGCATCCTCACCGCACTGATCGGCACCCCGCTGCTCGTCGCACTCGTCCGACGGTCCCTCACCCGCTGAGGGACCACCCACCTCCACCCAGCCAGAGACGGAGATCTTCCACCATGTCCCCTGCGACCCTCCGCCGCCGCGGCACCGCCGCGTTCGGCGTGCTCGCCCTCGCCACCCTCGCCGCCTGCTCCGCGGACGCCGACGCCTCGTCCGGGACCGCCGCGGAGTCCACCGCTGCGTCCTCGGAGCCTGCGGACGACGCCGGCACCGCGTACCCGGTGACCGTCCAGAACTGCGGGGAGGAGCTCGAGGTCCCGGCCGAGCCGGAGTCCGTGCTGTCCATCGGGACGTCCGCCGTCGCGCTGCTCGACGCCGCCGGCGCCTCGGACCGGATCGTGGCCCGCGCCGGCGAGTTCGGCGCCGACCTGCCGCCCGACCTGACGAACCCGCCCACCGATGCCCCTGTCCTCGACCCGTTCGACCCGACCATCGAGGTGATCGTCGGCGCCGAGGCGGACATCATCGTGGGGTACGGACTGTTCAACGCGGCCGTGGAGGACGTCGAGGCGGCCGGCCTGACGAACGTGGTCATCGACGGCGAGTGCAGCCACGACGCCGCGCTGACGGACAAGACCGACTTCGACGCGATCTTCGCCGACGTGGAGCGTCTCGGCACCATCTTCGACACCCACGCCGAGGCGGCCGAGAACGTCGCCGCGCTGCGCACCGAGCTCGACGATCTGACCGCGGCGGCCGGGGAACGGCCCGACGGCGAGGCGGTTTCCGACGAGACCGCCGCCGTCGTCTACTACTTCTCCGAGGACGCCACGATGTCGGCCCGCGGCGGCCAGGGCATCGCCGACGACGTGCTCGCCCGGGCGGGCTTCGAGAACACCTACGGCGACGAGCCGTCGGTCTACCTCGAGGCCAACGTCGAGACGCTGCTCGACGCCGACCCGGACGTGATCGTGCTCGCCTACGGCCTCTACGGCGAGAGCTACGAGGACGCCGTGGCCACGTTCATGGACGAGCCGGGCGCCGAGGAGCTCGCCGCCGTGCAGCAGGACCGGATCATCGGCGTCCCGGCGGCCGACCTCGCCCCGGACCCCGGTGCGATCCGCGGTCTGGATGCCGTGCTCGAGGGCACCGGCGCGCTGGAGGAGTGAGGCGCTCATGATCACGACGCGACGGCTGACCGTCCGGTACGGCCGGACGGTCGCCGTGGCGGTCGCGGACCTCGTGGCGGCCGACGGGCGCACGCTCGGCCTGATCGGGCCCAACGGGTCCGGGAAGTCGACGATGCTGCGCGCCGTCCTGGGTGCCGTCCCCGGCGAGGGGACGGTCACCGTCGACGACGACCTGGTCCGCGACCTGACGCCGCGGCAGCGCGCCGACCGGATCGCCGTCGTCGCGCAGGAGGAGCCGAGCGGCATGCCCCTGACCGTCCGGGAGTCGGTGCTGCTCGGGCGGTCGGGGCGCCGGTCCGGCTGGAGCCGCTACCGGCCCGAGGACGAGCACGCCGCCCAGGGGGCCATGACACGCACCGGCGTCACCCACCTGGCGCACCGGCAGGTCGACGGCCTCTCCGGCGGGGAGCGTCAACGCGTCCTCGTCGCGCGGGCGCTGGCCCAGGGCTCCAGCCACCTGCTCCTGGACGAGCCGACGAACCACCTCGACGTGCGCTACCAGCACGAGATCCTGTCGCTGGTGCACGGTCTGCCCCTGACCACCATCACGGTGCTGCACGACCTCAACCTCGCGGCCCGCTACTGCGACGAGCTGGTGCTGCTCTCCGAGGGCCACGTGGTCGCGGCGGGTGTCCCCGCCGAGGTGCTGGTCCCCGAGGTGCTCGAGCCGGTGTACGAGATCGCGGTGCGACGACTGGACGTCGAGGGGGTGCCGCAGCTGGTCTTCGGTGTCGATGCCCGAGGGCGAGGACCGGGGCCTCGTCCACCTCTCGACATGCACGCCCGACGCCCGACCACCGGGGACCTCCCGGAGCGCCGCGGCGCGCGCTGAGCGGCAGGCTCAGGCCGCGGGTACCGGTCCTGTGGACTCCCGGACCACGAGCTCGGAGTGCGGGGTGATGGACCGCACGGGGGGCCGCCCGTCGATCTGGGCGAGGAGCCCGTCGACGATGTTGCGGCCCTGGGCCGCGAAGTCGACCCGGAGCGTGGTCAGGGGCGGGGCGAAGTAGGCGGCGTCGGGGATGTCGTCGACGCCGGTGACGCTGACGTCGCCGGGGACGGAGAGGCCCCGTCGGCGCAGGGCGAGCATCGCGCCCAGCGCCATCTGGTCGTTGGCCGCCACGATGGCGGTCGCGCCGAGATCCTCCCCGAGGGCGGCGACGGCGTCGTGCCCGGACCGGGCGGTCCAGTCCCCGGGCAGGACGCCGGCGGACCGCAGCCCCCGCGCGGCGACGGCGTCCTCGTAGGCCTGGGTGCGGTTGCGCGCGGCCGGCCAGGTGGCGGGTCCGGCGATGTGCAGGAACGACCGGTGGCCCAGCCCGGCCAGGTGGTCGACGAGGGCGGGGAAGCCGATCCCGGTGAGCTCGGAGTGCTCGGTGGGGGTCTCGTCCGGCTCGCCGCCGAGATAGACGGGCACGGTGAACTTGGCCGCCTCGATGGCACGCGTCATCTCGTCGGTCGAGGTCAGCGCCAGGATGCCGGCGAGGTCGTGCTGCCGGAGCATCTTGAGCGTGTCCCGGATCGAGCGCGGATCACTCATGTCCAGCGTGAAGATGTCCAGCACGTACCCGGCTCGGCGGGCCGCGGCGGCGGCACCCTGGGCGATGTTGCTCGGCCCGTGCTTGTCGATCTCGTGGGTGAGGGCGCCGATGCGGTGGGAGCGGCCCGTCGTCAGTGACCGTGCCGTGAGGTTGGGCCGGTAGTCGAGCTCCTCCAGCGCCGCGACGACGCGCTCCCGGGTCGCCGGACGGATGCCCTCGTACCCGCGCAGGTAGCGGGTCACCGTCTGGTGCGAGACGCCGGCCGCCTTGGCGACGTCGTAGATCGTGGGGGGCTTGTCGCTGCCCGGCGCGGAGGCCCGCTGCAGGGTCGACAGCGCGGGCCGCCGGGGGCGTCCGGGCAGCTCGCCGCCGACGTCGTCGCCGGTCGGAGCGTCGTCCACCGTCGTGTGCGGGTCCATCGACGCTCCTTCGGCGTGCTCGAGATCGATCCAGCCAGAGTAGCTCTGGCGCGGAGACGGGTTGACTCACCGCCATGTTACCGGCAACAATCCGATAACGACGCTATGTTGCCGACAACATCAGGCCCTAGAGTCGCTCGTACGTCACCGCCGACTGCAGCACAGACAACGGAGTACCTGACCGATGGACCCACGCCCCGCGCCCTCGCTCCCGACCGGAGCGCTGTTCGGCGTCGCCTACTACCCCGAGTACCACCAGCGCGACCGGATGATCGAGGACCTCGACCTCATGGTGCAGGCGTCGATCACCGTGATCCGTGTCGGCGAGTCGGTCTGGTCCACCTGGGAGCCGGAGGACGGCCGGTTCGACCTCGAGTGGCTGGCCCCGGTGCTGGACGCCGCGCACGAGCGGGGGATCGCCGTCGTGCTCGGGACGCCGACCTACGCGGTCCCGCCGTGGCTGCAGACGGCGCACCCCGAGATCGCGGGGGAGCGCCGCACCGGCGAGCCCATCCCGTGGGGCGCCCGGCAGGAGGTCGACTACACCAACCCGACGTTCCGCCACTACGCCGAGCGGATCGTCCGCCGCATCACCGCGCGGTACGCCGACCACCCGGCCGTGATCGGCTACCAGGTGGACAACGAGCCGGGCCTGGAGCTCTTCCACAACCACAGCGTGTTCACGCGGTTCGTCCGGTCGCTCAAGCGGCAGTACGGCGACGTCGGGACGCTCAACCGCGAGTGGGGACTGACCTACTGGTCGCACCGCCTCGCGGACTGGAGCGAGCTGTGGCGGCCCGACGGCAACTCGTTCCCCCAGTACGACCTGGCGTGGCGACGGTTCCAGGCCGAGCAGACCTCGGAGTTCATCGCCTGGCAGGCGGGCATCGTCCGCGAGTACGCCCGGCCCGAGCAGTTCGTCACCACGTGCCTGCAGTACCCGCGCCGGGGCCTCGACGACCGCGGGCTCTTCACCTCGCTCGACGTCACCGCCGGCAACCCGTACTACGGGATGCAGGACCGGCTCGACGCCTCGGTGGAGAAGTCCGCGCCGAACTACTGGACCACCACCGGTGTCGCCGGGCTCTTCCGGCAGGCCGACCGGCTCTACTCCTCCCAGCAGGACCGCTACCTCGTCACCGAGACCAACGCCCAGGCCATCGACGACGCGTCGACCAACTTCCCGCCCTACCCGGGCCAGCTCAAGCAGGCCGCGATGGCGTTCGTCTCCCGCGGTGCCGCGATGATCGAGTACTGGCACTGGCACACGCTGCCCTACGGGGCCGAGACCTACTGGGGCGGTGTGCTCCCGCACAGCCTCGTCCCCGGGCGCGTCTACGACGAGGTGTCCGAGATCGGCGCCGAGCTGCGCGAGATCTCGCCGCTGCTCGACGGCTACGAGCCGGACGCCGACGTCGCGGTGCTGTGGTCGAACCCGAGCCGGTACGCGTTGCAGTACATGCCGCCCTTCACGATCGGCGGCACGCCGGACGACGAGTCGTTCGAGCACGTCTTCGACGCCTTCCACGCCGCCGTCGTCGAGACCGGCCGCCAGGCCCGGGTGCTGCACCTGGAGCAGGCCCTCGAGCGCGGCGCGGCCGAGATGGCGCGCCGGTTCCCCGTGCTGGTCGCCGCCGGCCTGTACGTCACGACCGACGCCGAGCTGGCCTTCCTGCGCGAGTACGCCGAGCACGGCGGCCACCTCGTGCTCGGCGTGCGCACCGGGTACGCCGACGACGAGGCCCGGGCCCGGGTCGACGTCGCCCCGCCGGGGCTCGCGGCCGCCGCCGGCGCCTCCTACGAGGAGTTCTCGAACCTGGAGGACGAGGTCACCGTCATCGGGTCCGACGAGCTCCCCCTCCCGCTCTCGGCGATCGGCCGGTACTGGGTCGAGTGCCTGCGGCCCGACGGCGCGACGACGCTCGCGACGTACGCGCACCCCCGGTTCGGCGACTTCGCCGCCGTGACCACCCACGAGCACGGCGCCGGCCGCGTGACGACGGTGGGCTGCGTGCCCGGCCGCGACCTGGCACGCGCCGTCGTCGAGCTCGTCGACCCGCGACCGGACGACGGCGCCACGACCGCGACGCTGCCGGTCACCGTCGCGTCGGGAACGGTGCGGGACGGGCGGCGGGTCCGTTTCGCCTTCAACTGGAGCTGGGACCGGACCGCCGTCGTGCTCGACGAGGACGTCGTCGAACCGGTCGGCGGCACGCGCTACCCGGCCGGCAAGGAGCTGGACCTCGAGCCGTGGGGCTGCCGGGTCTTCGTCTCCGACGGTCCCTCCGACCAGCCGCACCACCCGGGAGACGTCCGATGACCACGCTCACCCCCCCGAGGGTGACCCCGGCACGGGTCACCCAGGAGATCCGCACACCGAAGCGTCGCTGGACCGGTTGGCAGTTCACCTGGCCGTTCGCCGCCGTGTTCGTCGTCGCGTTCATCGCGCCGCTGCTCTACGCCCTGTGGCTCAGCCTCTTCCAGAACCAGCTCGTCGGCGGCAACGCGTTCGTCGGCCTCGACAACTACGTCCTGGCGTTCAACGACCCGGCCTTCTGGGCGGGCTTCGGGCGTGTCTTCCTGTTCCTGCTCGTGCAGGTCCCGATCATGCTGCTGCTCGCCCTCGCGGCCGCCCTCGCGATCGACAGCGCACGGCTGTACGCGACCGGGTTCTTCCGCATCGTGATCTTCCTGCCGTACGCCGTACCCGCCGTCGTCGCCGTGCTCATGTGGGGCTTCATCTACGGCGACAACTTCGGCCTCACCGCGAGCATCAACGACTGGCTCGGCAGCGACGTGCTGGCGCCGTTCGCCCCGCAGTGGATGCTCGTCTCGATCGGCAACATCGTGACCTGGGAGTTCGTCGGCTACAACATGGTGATCTTCTACTCGGCGCTCAAGACGATCCCCACGGACCTCTACGAGGCGGCCGAGATCGACGGGGCCCGGGGCTGGCAGGTCATCAAGGCCATCAAGCTCCCCGCGGCCCGCGGAGCGATCGTCATCGCCACGATCTTCTCGATCATCGGCAGCTTCCAGCTCTTCAACGAGCCGAACGTGCTGCAGCCGTTGGCCAACAACGTCATCACCAGCTCGTACACCCCGAACATGTACGCCTACTCGCTGTCCTTCGCCGGCCAGCAGTACAACTACTCCGCCACCGTCGCCATCATCATGGGCGTCATCACCGCGGCTATCGCCTACGTGGTGCAGCTGCGCGGTTCCCGGAAGGAGGACCGCTGATGGTCCGGTCACGCACGATCAACCCCCGGGTCCGCCGTCGGGCCTTCTCGGTCACCCGGCCGCCGAAGTCCACGGCCCTGACCCTGGTCATGATCCTGTTCCTGTTCTACGCACTGGTGCCGCTGGTGTGGCTGTTCATCAACGCCACGAAGACGCAGGGCGACCTTTTCTCGTCGTTCGGCCTGGCGTTCGGCAGCTCGTTCGCGCTGTGGGACAACGTCGTGGCGACGTTCACCTACGACGACGGGATCTACCTCCGCTGGCTCGGGAACACGCTGCTGTACGTCGTCGTCGGCGCCGGCGGGGCGACCCTGCTGGCCACGTTGGCCGGCTACGGGCTCGCGAAGTTCCGGTTCCCCGGGCGCAGCGCCTACTTCGCCGTCGTGCTCGGAGCCGTGGCCGTGCCCGGCACGGCGCTCGCGGTGCCGACGTTCCTGCTGTTCAGCCAGCTGGGGCTGACCAACACGCCCTGGTCGATCATCATCCCGTCGCTGATCAGCCCGTTCGGCCTCTACCTGATCTGGGTCTACACCATCGACTCGGTCCCGACCGAGCTGCTCGAGGCGGCCCGGCTCGACGGCGCCACCGAGATGCGGACGTTCTTCACCGTCTCGATCCGGCTGCTCACGCCGGGCATCGTGACGGTGGCGCTGTTCACCATCGTGGCGACCTGGAACAACTACTTCCTGCCCCTGATCATGCTCAGCGACCCGCAGTGGTTCCCGCTGACGGTGGGGCTCAACCAGTGGAGCTCGCAGGCCGCCGGCGTCGCGGCGGAGCCCATCTTCAACCTGGTGATCACCGGCTCGCTCGTCGCGATCGTGCCGATCATCGCCGTCTTCCTCTTCCTGCAGCGCTTCTGGCAGTCCGGCCTGAGCGCCGGGAGCGTCAAGCAGTAGACCTCAGCACGACCACAGCGGGCGCCACCGTCGGCGTCCGGCACGACGAAGTGACCAAGGAGCAACCATGCGCACCACCATCCGTCCACAGGCTCGTCGAGCCTCCGCCGCCGTCGCCGTCGGCCTCCTCGCAGCAGGCCTGCTCAGCGCCTGCGGTGGAGCCGAGACGGGGGCCGACGCCGGATCCTCCGAGCCCGACCCCGAGGCCGCGGCCGACCTCGACGCCGCCCTCGAGGAGGGTGGCGAGCTGACCTACTGGACGTGGACGCCGTCCGGCGAGGACCAGGCCGCCGCGTTCATGGAGCAGTACCCGAACGTCACGGTCGAGGTGGTCAACGCCGGCACCGCGACGGACGAGTACACCAAGCTCCAGAACGCCATCGCGGCCGGCTCGGGAGCCCCCGACGTGGCGCAGATCGAGTACTACGCCCTGCAGCAGTTCGCGATCTCCGACAGCCTCGTGGACCTGAACACCCTGGGGCTCGGCAGCCTCGAGGACCAGTACACGGCCTCGACCTGGGCGCAGGTCAGCGTCGAGGGCGGCCTGTACGGCCTGCCGCAGGACTCCGGCCCGCTCGTCCTGATGTACAACCAGGACCTCTTCGACGAGCACGGCATCGAGGTGCCGACCACCTGGGACGAGTACGTGGCCGCCGCCGAGACGCTGCACGAGGCCGACCCGTCGACGTACATCACCAACGACGCCGGGGACCCCGGCTTCGTCCAGCCGCTCATCTGGCAGGCCGGCGGTCACCCGTACACCGTCGACGGCACGACCGTGAGCATCGACCTGCAGGACGAGGGCTCCCAGCGCTGGGCCGACATGTGGAACCAGATGCTCGAGCCGGGCCTGCTGGCCGACATCCCCACGTGGTCGGACGACTGGTGGAAGGCGCTGGGCAACGACACGCTCGCCACGATCGTCACCGGGGCCTGGATGCCGGGCATCCTCGAGGGCTCCGTGCCCGAGGGCGCCGGCAAGTGGCGCGTCGCCCCGATCCCGAGCTACGACGGTGACCCGACCACGGCGGAGAACGGCGGCAGCTCGCAGGCCGTCATCAAGCAGTCCGAGAACCCCGAGCTCGCGGCGGCGTTCGTGCGCTGGCTCAACAGCTCCGAGGAGAGCGTGGACGTGTTCCTCGAGTCCGGCGGCTTCCCGTCCACGACGGCGCACCTCAACGACCCGGAGTTCCTCGAGGCCGCGCCGGAGTACTTCGGTGGCCAGAAAATCAACGAGGTCCTCGTCGAGGCGTCCGAGAACGTGTCGACCGACTGGCAGTACCTGCCGTTCCAGGTCTACGCCAACAGCGTCTTCCCGGACACCGTGGGCCAGGCCTACACGCAGAAGAGCGACCTCAACGAGGGCCTCGTCGCCTGGCAGGACAACCTCGTCTCGTACGGCAGCTCCCAGGGCTTCACCGTCGAGCAGTGAGAGCTCCGCCCGGACCGGACTCCTCGCCGGTCCGGGCGGTCCCCGGGGTTCGACGACGAGCCCCGCCGATCCCGATCACCCCAACGGAGGGGATATGAGCAGGACGAGATCAGTCAGGACCGTGACCGCACTTCTCGCCGCGGCCGCCGTCGCCGGGCTCCCGGCCCTGGCGGCCCAGGGTTACGACCCGACCGGAGGGACCGTCTACGAGCTGGGCGACGAGCCGTGCCTGAAGGGCACCGGCAACTGCGCGATCTACCCGAAGTCCGTCCAGCTGCCGTCGGGGCGGCTCGTGATGGCCTTCGAGCGGTCGACCGTCGTGGCGGAGACCGGCAGCGCCGACGGGCAGACCCTGCCGGTCTACGCGAGCGACGACCACGGCGAGTCGTGGCAGCCGCTGTCCGAGGTCGATCCTCCCGCGTACCTGAGCGACGACCCCGAGTACGACCCGTACATCAGCAACTGGACCAACCCCAACCTGTACGTGCTGCCCCAGGACGTCGGTGACCTCGCGGCCGGGACGCTGCTGCTGGCCAGCGTCGTCTCCGGCGACGACCACTACTTCCTCGAGCAGAAGGCCGCGGACCCCTCGTGGGTGCCGGACAACGACGGCGACCGGAGCGACCTGGCGATCGCGCTGTTCGCCTCGACCGACGAGGGCGCCTCGTGGGACGTCGTCGACATCGTCGCCCGGGGCGGGTGGCAGGGAGGCTCGGCCGGCGCGATCGGCGGCCGGATCTCCTCGGCCAACACCTTCGCGCAGGTGGACCCGGTGTGGGAGCCGCAGCTGAGGGTGCACGACGGTCTGCTCGTCGCCTACTACTCCGACGAGAACGACTACCTCGGCTTCGACCCCGCGACGGGCGTGGCGCAGGTCGACCCGGACAACGACACGGCGCCGGACTCGCACGGCCAGATCCTGGTCCACCGGACCTGGGACGGCGTCAGCGCCGAGTGGAGCGACCCGGTCGTGGACACGCCGGGGCTGACGGTCGACCGCGGGGCGGGCAAGACGCAGATCGGTGGCGGCCGGCCCGGCATGACGTACGTCGTGCCGACCAGCGACGACAAGTGGTTGATGACGTTCGAGTACTTCGGCGGCGGGACCGTCGCGCGGTACAAGATCGCCGACGACCCGCTCGCGTTCCACGCCGACGGGACGGCCGCCGGTGCCGGGATCGAGGGGCTGCCGGTGACCCCGGGGTCCGGCACGCTGGCCCCGGGCGGCAGCCCGGTGCTCGAGCGGTTGCCCGACGGCCGGATCCTGTACAACTCCTTCGGCAGCGGCAACATCTGGGTCAACGAGTCCGGGGCGAGCGACGGGACCTGGACGGAGCACCAGGCACCCATCGGCACCGGCTACAGCCGGGCGCTGCAGTACGTCGAGGGCACCGGACGCGTCGCCATCCTCCAGGCCGTCTGGGGCGGCCCGACGAGCGGCGCCGTCGTCCGGCACGCCGAGGTCGACCTCGGCGACTCGGACGGGACCTACTACCGGCTGACCAACCGCGCCTCCGGCCAGGTGATCGGGACCGGCGGCAACACCACGGACGCGAACATCGGCAACGCGGACGTGCCGGACGTCGTCGCCGAGCCGCAGGACGCTGCCGCCGACACCCAGTACTGGCACGTCATGACGCGGCCCGACGGCGCGGAGACCATCCTCAACAAGTCCGGCGGGCGGGCGGCCGCGGTGTGGACCGGGTTCCCCAGCGTGGGCCAGCGGGTCGGCCAGTGGGTCGACGACCAGGACACGGGCAGCTGGAACCTCGTCGAGACCGGCGACGGGGGCTACCGGATCCAGTCGGCGGGGGCGACCGACCTCTACCTGACCGCCCCGGCGGGGTCCGGCGCGGTGACGCTGCAGAACGCCACCGGGGACGACTCCCAGGTGTGGGAGCTGACCCCGCTGGCCCCGACGGGGGAGGACCTGACGGGCACGCACCGCTCGGAGAGCCTGATCGGTGCCGACCCGGAGGGCGCCGGGGCCGAGCTGCCGCTCGACGCCGCCGGGTTCGACCCGGCGGGCGACCCGCTGCGGGCGGACACGACGGGGCACGCCTACGTCCTCACGGACGCCGGCGTCACCTCCCTGGGTCCGGTCGAGCTCGACGCCGCGCAGCAGGGTGTCGTGACCCTTCCCGGCGACCTCGCCGCGGGCACGTCGTTCCGGGTCGCGGTGCTGACCGACGACGCCCCGGTCGTCTGGGACGAGGCGGTCGTCGGAGGTGACGTGTCCGAGCCGACGCTCCCGACGGAGGTGACGGTGAAGCCGCGGTGCATGGCGGGAACGGCCTACGTGGCGGTCCGCGTCCGGAACGTCGGCGACGTCGCGATCGACGTCGAGGTCGTCACGCTGGCCGGCAGCACGACGTTCACCGACGTCGAGCCGGGCCGGCACGCGTACCAGTCGTTCTCGACGGGTGAGCCGTCGGTCCCGGCGAGCACCGTGACGGTCACGGCGTCGGCGCAGATCGCCGGCGACGAGGTCGTCACCACGCACGAGGAGCCCGTGGACCCGATCAGCTGCGGCTGACCTGCGTCGACGAGCCGTGCCACGGGTCCGGGTCCGTCGCGACGGGCCCGGACCTCGTGGTCGTGAGGGCAGGGACCCGTGCGGCCCCTGCCGTCAGTCCTCGTCCTCGACGAGCAGGTCGGCCGTGACGAGCACGTAGTCCTCGTCGCGCAGGTCCTTGATGATCTTGCCGACGGCGTCGACGGTGGTGGCGTGGATGTCGTGCATCAGCACGTTGCTGCCGGGCTCCACCTGCTGCCGCACGGCCCGACGGGTCTCCTTCGCGTCGCGGGTCTGCCAGTCGAGCGTGTCGAGGTTCCAGGTCATGACGTCGAGCCCGGTGCGGGTCGCGAGCGTGCGGACCCGGCCGTCGACGTCGCCGTAGGGCGGCCGCAGCAGGAACGGGGTGGTCCCGGTGGCGTCGGCGATCGCCTCGGAGGTGCTGCGCAGCTCCTCCCGGACCGCGGCGTCGCCGAGCGTGGTGAGCTGGGGATGGCTCCAGGAGTGGTTCGCGACCAGGTGCCCGCCGTCGGCCACCGCCCGGGCGATCTGCGGGTTCTTCGCGACGTTGTCGCCGACCATGAAGAACGTGGCGGGCGCGTCCTTGCGCTCCAGGATGCGGAGCAGGCGTTCGGTCTCCGCGACCGGACCGTCGTCGAAGGTCAGGGCGACGCACTGGTCGACGCGGCAGTCGACGCCGTCGGCACGCGCCGCCGCACGGCGCTCGGCGGTGATCTGGTCCAGCCGGGTGCGCCACAGCGACGCGGACGTCTCGAGCAGGGTGTCCCGCAAGGCGACGGCCTCGTCCGGGTCGACGGCGTCCACCCCGGCGTCCAGGACGGCCTCGGCCTCGGTGACCGCGTCGTCGAGGGTGCCGAGGCCGAGGTCCGCGTCCTGCGCGCGCAGGCCTGTCAGGGCGTAGCGGCCCTCGTCGGTGGCGGGCCGCAGCTCGGCGACGGCCCACTCGCGGCGGGCCGTCGCCACGGTGTCGGCCGTCGTGACGAGGTCGGTCGCCGCGGACTCGAGCGCAGCCGGGTCCGGCTGCGCGGCGTCGACGACCTCGACGGTCACCGCGGGGAGCTCCTCGGCGAAGAACGGGTTCGGCCGGGTCACCGCCTCCACCGTGCGGGTCTCGACGGGGTAGGCGACCTCGGCGTCGCGGAGCCGGCGGCCCTCAGCCAGGGCGTCGTCGAGCGGGTCCCGCACCGCGGGGTCGGCCACCTGGTCCTCGCTCGCCCGGTAGACCGGTCGGGCCTGGTCGATCGCCCCGGTGAGCGTGGCGAGACCGTCGGCGTAGGCCTCCTCGGCCCGGGCGCGCGAGGTCTCGGCCTCCTCGGTGACCCGGGCGACCTCCGCCTCGTACTCCGCCACCGCCTCGACCCAGGCACGGTGCTCCAGCTCGGCCGCGACGAACGCCGCGCCGGTGAGCAGCAGGACGAGCGTGCCGCCGAGCCACCACCAGCGGGCACGACGGCGGCGCGCCGGTGCCGGCGCCCCAGGATCCGGTGACGTGCTCACAGGGCGATCCTCCGGCCAACGGCCCCGCAGGGCCACCCCGGACCCGGGGTCCGCGCCAGGCGCTCGCGGACCGCGCGCACGACGGGCACCGGGACACCGCCCCGTCCGGTCGAACCGGTGTCCGGGGCCTGTCCGGAGCGGGGCCCGGGGCATAGCATCGGTGCCGACCTCGACACGGGAGACCCATGACCGAGCAGCACCGCACCGACCGGACCGACGCCGAGGGCGCGACGACAGACGGCGGGGACGCGACGCAGGCCGTCCCGGCGCCGACCGGCCGGTTCCCGACCGACCCCTCGACGCCGGACACGCAGGGGCTCGGCGCGGGCGACCCGCAGGAGACCCGGCCGCTCGACGTCGGCGCCGGCGAGGACACGCGGGTCGTCGACGCGGGTGCGGGCCAGGACACCCAGGTCCTCCCCGGTGGCGGCGTACCGCCGACCCGGCCCCTGGCCGGCCGGCCGCACCGGGAGTCCGTGATGCCCGCCGACCGGGGGTACGGCGCCGCCCCGTGGGCGCACCGGTCGGCGCCGGCCGAACGGTCCGCGCCGGCCGCCGGACCGCCGTCGGGTCCCACCGCTCCGCGCTCCGCGGCACCCGCCGGCGCCGCACCGGCGGGTCCGTCCTCCCCGGCACCGGCGCAGCACCCCGCACCCTGGCCCGGGACGGCCGCACCGCAGCGTGGGCCCGCGGCGCCACAGCGTCCGGCACCGCCTGCCCCGGCGCAGCGCGCGCAGACCGGCGGCACGGGCGGACGTCGCGGCACGGAGCCGACGGCGGTCGCCTCCCTGGTCACCGGCCTGCTCGGCATCGTGGTGCCCCTGGTGGGCGTCCTGGCGATCGTGCTCGGCGGCATCGGCCTGGACCGCACCCGCCGGCGCGGGACGAACGGCCGTGGCATGGCGCGGACGGGGCTGACGCTCGGGTCGCTGCAGGTGCTGTTCACGACGCTGCTGGTCGTCGGCGGCCTGATGTTCTGGAACGCCTACGGCGAGGACATCGAGGCCGGCCTGGCCCAGGTCGACGCGATCGCCGAGGGGCAGATGAGCGTCCCGGACGTCGTCCTCGGCGGTCTCACCGGCGACTACTCCTTCGACGACCTGCAGGAGCTCGGCGGCCTGGTCGGCGACGCCGACGAGCTGCAGGAGCTCGGCGGTCAGTGCCGCGCGGGCGAGGCCGCGGCGTGCGAGGACCTGCTCGACCGGGTGCCCGACGACCTGTTGCAGAGCTTCGGCGGGCCGTGACCGCCGTCGATCATTGTGCTACGCCGGGTCGTCGACCTTCTCGACAGCGCAGCGCTCGACGGCGAGCAGATCGACCGAGCTGCTCGCCGTCGAGCACCGCGGGCGATCAGGCGACGGGGACCGCGGAGTAGCCCGCCTCGTCGACGGCCGCGAGGACCTTCGACTCGTCGACAGCGTCGGATCCGGTGACGACGAGCGTGCCGGACTCCGCGCTCACCTGGACCTCCTCGACCCCGGGGACCGCGCCGACCTCCTCGCGGACCGACATCTCGCAGTGTCCGCACGTCATGCCGGTGACCTGGTACTGGTTCGTGCTCATCGACTCTCCTCCCGGGCCCGGTCGGGCCGCTCGTTCTCCAGCACGCTAATACCCCGCAGGGGTATTGCGCAACGACGGCGACGTCCCGCGACGTCGCCCCCTGTTGTGGACACCCGGGCCGTCGTGTTGTGTGGGGCGATGACTGAAGGAACCGACGCGCGACCGCGCAGCGAGCAGCTCGAGATCACCCGGATCGTGCTCCGGCCGACGGGCAACCCGCTGCCGCTGGGCTTCATGTCCCTCGCGGTGGCCACCGTCGGGTTCAGCTGCCTGCAGCTCGGGATCCTCAGCACCGCCGAGGAGAGCACGGTGGCGCTCGCCGTCCTCGTGCTCACCGTCCCGCTGCAGCTGCTGGCCGCGATCATCGGGTTCGGCGCCCGCGACCCCATCGCGGGTACCGGCATGGCCGTGGTGTCGGGGGTGTGGGCGATGCTGGCCGTGTCGACGCTGACTTCCCCGCCGGGGACGTCGAGCCCCGCGCTCGGCGTCCTGCTCCTGACGGCGGCGCTCGCGATGGTGGTCCCGGCCCTGGCGGCGGGCGGCAAGATCGTCGCGGCCGCCGTCATGATCGGCTCCGGCGTGCGGTTCGCGGTGACCGACGTCGCGGAGTTCACCGGGTCCGGCGGCTGGGAGACGACCGCCGGCGTCCTCGGCCTGGTCCTGGCCGCGATGGCGCTGTACGCCGCCCTCGGGTTCGTGCTCGAGGAGGTCGACCACCCGGTCCGTCTCCCGGTGCTGCGCCGCGGCGCCGGCCTCAAGCCCCTGCGCGACGACCTCGAGGAGCAGGTCGAGGGCGTCGCGCGGTCGGCCGGCGTCCGCCAGCAGCTCTGAGGCTCAGCGCCGCGCCGTGCCGGCGGACGTGTCCCGCCGCAGGTACCACCAGGCCACGACCACGCACAGCAGACCGTTGAGCAGGCCGAACACGACGTCCAGCGGGCCGTGCATGCCGCGGTAGATCCGCGAGAGGCCGACGAGGAACGGGATCGTCACGCAGACCACGGTGACCACCCGGCGCAGCGCCGGGTTCTCGATGCGCTGGGCGAGCATCGCCATGGTCAGCCACAGCGCCGTGGAGGCCCCGGTGTGCCCGCTCGGGAAGCTCGACGTCGGCGGCGCGTCGTCGAGCTTCTCGACGTCGGGGCGCTCGCGACCCACCAGGGCCGAGCTCGTGATGAACAGCAGCGACTGCAGGGAGACGGCCAGCGCCGGCACGACGGCGAACCACCACTGGCGGGTGCGCCACCACAGGATCGCGACGGTCAGTGCCGTCACGCCGATGACCACCTCGGTCATGCCGAAGCGACCGACCCACTCCGAGACCGTGTTCATCGTGGGGGTCCGGTGCGCGGCGAACCACTCCTCGACCGCGTTGCCCTCCGGGTAGTCGTCCAGGGGCCCGACGACGAGGAAGCCCACGCCAATCAGCACGAGCCAGCCGCCCAGGGCGGGCAGCAGCGCCCGTGTCGCGGCGTCCCGGGCCGCGGACTTGCCCGTCGGTCTGCTCGTGTCGAGCTCGTAACGGTGGACGAACGTGTTCATCGATGCTCCGCATCTGTCGTGCGGGTCGTGGGTGACCACCCGCGGTAACCGAGGTAGGAGGCGCCGGAGATGGTGACGCCCAGGAGGATGCCGCCGAGGACGTCGGAGGGGAAGTGCACCCCGAGGAAGATCCGGTCGGCGGCGGTGATCAGCGCGAACGTCGTCGCGGCGAGGGGGACGACGACGCGTCCGGTGCGGCCGAGGACGGGCCAGACGAGCAGGGTGAGCGTCACGGCGGCCGTCGTCGACGACGTCGCGTGCCCGGACGGGAAGCTGAGCCCTGGGGCGCTGAGGATCACCTCGTCGATCTCCGGCCGCACCCGTCCGACGGCCAGCTTGGCCAGGTTCGCCAGCCCCCACGAGACGAGCAGCGTGCCCACGGCCCACAGGGCGCGCCCGGGGTAGCCGCGGCGTCGCCACATCCACAGCGCGAGCAGTGCGCCGGCGAGCACGACCCAGCCGGGCTGCGTGACGGCCGACCAGACCACGAAGAAGTCCTGCAACCAAGGGTGGTCGAGCGTGACCGCGGTCGCGGCGTCGACCACCGACTGGTCGGCGTCCTGCACGGCGGCGCTCGACCGGACGAACCAGGCCAGGACCAGCATGGGGACGAAGCCGGCGACGGCGAAGGCGCCGGCGCGCAGCAGCGCGCGGGACCGGGGCGATCGTCGAGACATCCGGCGAGGCTAACCCGGGTGTCGTCGCAGCGCTCCTCGGAGCTGGAGAGCGCCCGACGGCCCGCGGGACCGGCCCGCCGTGGGGTGCCCTGACGCAGCACCCCACGGTCGGCCGGGGCGACGTAGCGTCGTGAGGGCCAGCACGAGAACGGAGCCAGCATGACCACGATGACCGCCCTGCAGACCACGCCCGGTGCGGTGCGACCGGAGCTCGTCCGGGTCCCCGTCCCCGCACCCGCCGACGACCAGGTCCTGGTGCGCACCCGGGCCGTGGCCGTGAACAACGCCGACGTCACCGAGGCCGCCGACGTGCGGATCCCCGGGTTCGAGTTCAGCGGCGAGGTGGTCGCCGCGGGCTCGGCCGTCGACCCGGCGGCCGTGGGTACGGCCGTCATGGGCGTGGGCCCGGGCGCCTTCGCCGAGTACGTCGCGGTCCACCACCGCCACGTCATGCCGGTGCCCGACGGCGTGCCCTCCGACGTGGCCGCCGGTCTGCCCACCGCGCTGCTCACCGAGTACGGGGCCCTGCGGCGTGCGCCGCTGTCCGCAGGCGACACCGTGCTGCTCACCGCCGCGACGTCGGCGATCGGGCTGGTGGGCGTCCAGGTCGCCACCGAGCTCGGCGCCGGCCGCGTCATCGCCACGACCCGGAGCGAGGAGCGGCGTCCGCTGCTGGAGGGCGTCGGTGCCCACGACGTCGTCGTGACGGGGACGGAGGACCTGGTGGCCCGCGTGCGCGAGCTGACCGGCGGCACGGGCGCCGACGTCGTCCTGGACCACGTCGGCGGTGCCGTCCTCGACGACGCGATCGCCGCCGTCCGACCGGGCGGGCGTGTCGTCAGCGTGGGCCGGCTGGCCGGACCGACGGCCGAGATCGACCTCTTCGCGCTCGCGCGCAGCGGTGCCGTGCTGCAGTCCGTGTCCTTTGGGTTCACCCCGGTCGAGGTCATCGGGGGCCTCTTGGAGGGCGTGACACGGGACCTGTCGGACGCGGTCTCGCAGGGGCGGGTCGCGCCGGTCGTGGGGCGGCACACCGCCTTCACGGACCTGCCCGCGACGCTCGCGGCGCTGGCCGCGGGCGAGCACGTCGACGGCAAGACCGTCGCGAGCCTCGGCGACGCCTGACGCGATCAGGGCACGGCGGGCGCCGTCGACTCCCGCACCACGAGCTGGGTCGAGAGCTGGACGTGGTGGGAGTCGGCCTGCTCCCCCCGCGCCTGCTGCAGCAGGGTGCGCAGGGCCACCCGGCCCATGTCGATGATCGGCTGGCGCACGGTCGTCAGCGGCGGCGCCGTCGACACGGCGGCGTACGTGTCGTCGAACCCCACGACGGACAGGTCCTCGGGGATGCGCAGCCCGCGCTGGCGCGCCGCCTCCAGCACGCCGAGGGCGGACGCGTCGCTGCCGGCGAAGACGGCGGTGGGCGGGTCGGGGCTCGCCATCATGCGGCGGGTCATCTCCAGCCCGGCGGTGAAGGTGAAGCCCTGCTCGAGCACGAGGTCCGGGTCGACCGGCGCGCCGGCCGAGCTCATGGCGCTGAGGAACCCCTGCAGGCGCTCGCGGGACGCCATGGACGCCGGCAGGCCGCCGGCGAACCCGATCCGGCGGTGGCCCAGGTCGAGCAGGTGCTGGGTGGCCTGCACCCCTCCGGTGAAGTTCGTGGCGCCCACGGAGGCCACGTCGTCGTCGAGCGGGTTGAGGGGGTCGATCACGACGATGCTCAGTCCCAGGCGACGCATCAGCGTGCGTTGGGAGGCCGTGAGCTCGGAGGTCACGACGATCACGCCCGTGCGGCCGCGGGCCCCGAGCCGTCGGATCCACGTCGCCGACAGCGGGCCGTCGCCCTCGGGGTCCGGGTCGAGCTTGTCGACCAGGACCTCGACCCCGTGCGCGTCGGCGGCGGTGATGATGCCGTCGAGGACCTGCATCGAGTACACGTTGACGAGCGTGTCGAAGACGACGTTGACCTTCTCCAGGGTGTCGCCCCCGCGCGGTCCGGTGCTCGGGACGTAGCCGAGCTCGTCGATCACCTGCTCGACCCGTTCGCGGGTGCGCGCGGACACGTCGGGACGTCGGTTGAGCACCTTGGACGCCGTGGCCTTCGAGACCCCGGCCAGGCGCGCGACGTGCGCCAGCGTGGCGCGGGGTGGTCCCGTCGCGGTCATGGTCCTCCTTCGGCCGGTGCGTAGCCAGCATAGATCAGAAACTGTTTCGACGTGCAGTGCCCCATTCATCCGCAATTTCTCCGTTGACATCCGCCGATCGCCCTGCCTAGCGTCTACTCGTTCACGAAACAGAATGAAACTGTTTCGAGCAGCGACCACGACGGTCGCCGACCGAGAGGACCGAGCAATGAAGCTGAGGACAGCACGACGCACCGGCGCCATCGCGACCGCGGTGGCGGTCGCCGCGACGCTGGCCGCGTGCGGCGGGGGCAACCAGCCGGGCGGCGCGTCGAGCGACGGTGCCAGCGCGTGGGCGCTGACCGGGGGGAGCGAGGACATGTTCCGCGCGTCCTTCGAGGACTGGAACGCCGAGAACCCCGAGCGGGAGATCGCCGTCGACTGGTTCGCCAACGACGCCTACAAGGAGAAGATCCGTACCGCCGTCGGGTCCGGCAACGCCCCGACGCTGGTCTACTCCTGGGCCGGCGGGACGCTCGCCGACTACGCCGAGAACGGCAACGTCGTCGACATCTCCGACGGCACGCAGGACCTCCTGGACCGGGTCATCCCGTCCGTGGCCGCCAACGGACAGATCGACGGCACGACCTACGCGGTGCCGAACACGCAGAGCCAGCCGGTCGTCCTGTACTACAACCAGGAGGTCCTGGACGCCGCGGGCGTCGAGGTCCCCACCACCTACGACGAGCTGCTCGACGCCGCGGCCGCGCTCCAGGAGGCCGACGTCATCCCCGTCGCCCTGGCCGGACAGAGCGTCTGGCCCGAGCTGATGTGGATCCAGTACCTCACCGACCGCATCGGCGGACCCGAGGTCTTCCAGGCCGTGCTCGACGGCGAGGAGGGTGCGTGGTCGGACCCGGCGATCGTCGAGGCGACCACGCGCATCCAGGAGCTCGTCGACGCGGGCGCCTTCGGGGACGCGTTCGGCTCGGTCAACGCCGACCAGAACGCTGACATCGCGCTCGTGCAGACCGGCAAGGCCGCCTTCGTGCTGCAGGGCAGCTGGGTCTACCCCAACTTCCTCGAGTCGTCGCCCGAGCTGGTCGAGTCCGGAGGCCTCGGCTACACCACCTTCCCCGCGGTCGACGGCGGCGCCGGCGACCCGACGAACATCGTGGGCAACCCGTCCAACTTCTGGTCCGTCTCGGCCTCGGCCTCTCCCGAGGCGCAGGAGACCGCCAAGGAGTACATCAGCACCCAGGTGCTGTCCGACGAGGCGGTCGACGAGCTGCTGGCGATCGGCACCGTGCCCCCGCTGACGGGCCTCGAGGACCGGATCGCGGAGCAGGAGAACCCCGAGTACCTGGAGTTCGTCTACGGCATGGTCCGCGACGCCCCGCACTTCCAGCTCTCCTGGGACCAGGCGCTGCCGGCCGACCAGGCGCAGGCCCTGCTGGACAACCTCAGCCAGGTGTTCCTGGGGCAGATCGACCCGCAGCAGTTCAGCGAGACGATGGACGCGACGCTGTGACTGCCCCCGCCACCACCGACGTGACCCGGGAGGCCCGCCCCGCGCGGCGGGCCCCCCGGGGCCGGGCGGCGGGCCCCAGCCTGTGGATGGCGGGCCCGGCCCTGGCCTTCTTCGGCCTGTTCGCGTTCGTCCCGCTGATCGGTGTCGTGGTGCTGTCCTTCATGAGCTGGGACGGCCTCGGCACCCCGACGTGGGCCGGGCTCGACAACTGGGGCCGCACGCTGACCGACCCGGTCACGCAGAACGCGATGTGGCTGACCGTCGTGCTGACGGTCGGGACCTGGCTCTTCCAGGCGCCCGTCTCGCTGCTGCTCGGCGTCTTCATGGCGGGCCGCCAGCGCTACCGCGCCGTGCTGTCCGTGCTGTTCTTCCTGCCGCTGCTCTTCTCGGCCGCGGCGGTGGCCATCGCCTTCACCGCGCTGCTGGACCCCAACTTCGGGCTCGGCGCCGCACTGGGGGCCGAGTGGCTCGCGCAGGACTGGATCGGCGACCCCGACCTGGCGATGTGGCTGGTGATCTTCGTCATCGGCTGGAGCTTCATCCCGCTGCACTCGCTGCTCTACCAGTCCGGCGTCCGGCAGATCCCGGCCTCGATGTACGAGGCCGCCCTGCTCGACGGCGCCGGCCGCGTGCAGCAGTTCTTCCGCATCACCGTCCCCCAGCTGAAGTACACGATGGTCACGTCCTCGACGCTGATGATCGTGGGCTCGCTGACGTACTTCGACCTGATCTTCGTCCTCACCGGCGGCGGCCCGGGCAACGCGACCCGCGTCCTGCCGCTGGACATGTACCTCACCGGATTCCGCTCCTACGACATGGGCAAGGCGAGCGTCATCGCCGTCCTGCTCGTCGTCGTCGGGCTGCTGGTCTCGCTCGCCCTCAACCGGCTCTCGGGCGCGAACCGCATGGAGTCGCAGCAGGAGGGAGTCTGATGACCGCGCGCAGCACCCGCACCACCCCGAACGTCCTCGGCGGGCTCGGGGGGTGGCTGTGGCTCCTCGTCGTGATCGTGCCGATCTACTACATCGTGGTCACCAGCCTGCGTCCGCAGGCCGACTACTACACCGAGAACCCCCTGTCGTGGCCGTCCGCGCCCACGATCGACGCCTACCGACAGGTGCTCGAGAACGACTTCCTGCGGTACTTCGCCAACTCGGTGATCGTCACCGGGACCTCGGTGGTCGTCATCCTCGCGGTCTCGCTCATGGCGTCCTACGTCGTGGTGCGCTCCGTCCGGCGCTCGACCTCGCGGCTCTTCCAGGTGTTCCTGCTGGGGATCGCCATCCCGATCCAGGCGACGATCATCCCCGTCTACTACCTCATCGTGCAGCTCGGGCTCTACGACACCCTGCTCGCGCTGATCCTGCCCTCCATCGCCTTCGCGATCCCGCTGTCGGTCCTCATCCTGACCAACTTCCTGCGCGACGTGCCCGGCGAGCTGTTCGAGTCCATGCGGGTCGACGGCGCGGGGGAGTGGCGCACGCTGTGGAGCCTGGCGCTGCCCCTGACGCGCCCGGCCATCGTCACCGTGGGCATCTACGACGGCCTGATGATCTGGAACGGGTTCCTGTTCCCCCTGGTCCTGACCCAGAGCGCCGAGACCCGCGTGCTGCCCCTGTCCCTGTGGGCCTTCCAGGGCGAGTTCTCCGTGAACGTGCCGGCCGTCCTGGCCGCCGTCGTCCTGTCCGTGCTCCCCATCCTGGCCGCCTACGCCGTCGGCCGCCGCCAGCTCGTCTCCGGGCTGACGGCCGGGTTCGGCAAGTAGTCCGACCGTCCCGACCTTCGCACCCCTGCACCGAAAGGCGTCATCACGATGACCATCCACCACGTCGCCACGACCGGGTCCGACACCGCCGACGGATCCGCGGGCGCACCCCTGCGCACCATCAACCGCGCCGCGGCGCTCGCCCGGCCCGGCGACACCGTCCGCGTCCACGGCGGCGAGTACCGCGAGTGGGTCCGGCCGGCCCGCGGCGGGCTCAGCGACCTGCGCCGCATCACCTACGAGGCCGCCGACGGCGAGCACGTGGTGATCAAGGGGTCCGAGCCGGTGACCGCCTGGCACCGCGAGGACGGTGACGTCTGGCGCGCCGAGGTGCCGAACAGCCTGTTCGGGGACCGCAACCCGTTCGTCGAGACCGTCGACGGCGACTGGCTCGTCCCGCCGGCGACCGGGGAGCGGCAGCACCTCGGCGAGGTCTACCTCGACGGGCGGAGCATGTACGAGGTGCACGACCGCGCCACCGTGTCCGCCCCGGTGGCGCGCACCGAGGCCGTGGACGGCTGGACCGGCACCACCGAGCCCGTCGAGGACCCGGAGTGGACCCGCGCCGTCTGGTACGCGGAGGTCGGCGAGGACACGACGACCATCTGGGCGAACTTCCTGGGGACCGACCCGACCGGCGCGCTGGTCGAGATCAACGTGCGCCCGGCCGTCTTCTACCCGACCGAGCACCACCTCGACTACATCACCGTGCGCGGGTTCGAGCTCGCCCAGGCCGCGACCCCGTGGACCCCGCCGACCGCCGACCAGCCCGGCCTGATCGGGCCCAACTGGGCCAAGGGCTGGGTCATCGAGGACAACGTCATCCACGACGCCAAGTGCTCGGCCGTGTCGCTGGGCAAGGAGATCTCGACGGGCCACAACTACGCCACCGAGCGCGGCGACAAGCCCGGCTACCAGTACCAGCTCGAGTCGGTGTTCGCGGCCCGCCAGATCGGGTGGGACCGCGAGCGCGTCGGCTCCCACGTGGTGCGCCGCAACACGATCTTCGACTGCGGGCAGAACGGCGTGGTCGGCCACCTGGGCGCGGTGTTCTCGACGATCGAGGACAACCACATCCACCACATCGCGACGAAGCGCGAGTTCTACGGCTACGAGATCGGCGGCATCAAGCTGCACGCCGCCGTCGACGTGCAGGTCGTGCACAACCGCATCCACGACTGCACCCTCGGGGTGTGGCTGGACTGGCAGACGCAGGGCACGCGCGTGGCGCGCAATCTGTTCTACGCGAACACGCGCGACCTGTTCGTCGAGGTCAGCCACGGTCCCTACGTCGTGGACCACAACGTCTTCGCCTCGCCGGTCGCGCTGGAGGTGTTCAGCCAGGGCGGCGCGTACGTCAACAACCTCGTCGCGGGCGCGGTGCGCCTGGAGCAGGTCATGGACCGTGCCACGCCGTACCACCGGCCGCACAGCACCGAGGTCGCGGGGTTCGCCGTGGTCTGCGGCGGCGACGACCGCTACGTCGGCAACCTGTTCCTCGGCGGTGACGCCGACCGCGCGTTCGCCCCGGGCAGCAAGGGCCACCGGCTCACGACCTACGGCACGCACGGCTACGACGGCTGCCCGGCGAGCCTCGAGGAGTACCTCGGCGGCATGGACCAGTCCAAGGGCGACCACGAGCGGTTCCACGGCCTGCGTCAGCCCGCGTACGTGCACCACAACGCCTACGCCGGCGGTGCGGCGCCGTACGAGCAGGAGAAGGACGCCCTGGTGCTGGACGACGCCGTGACGTGCGCCGTCGTCGACCAGGGCGACCAGGTCGTGCTCGAGACGAACCTGCCGGAGGCGCTCGTGGCCGCGCACGTCGGCCTGGTCACGGCGGCCGACCTGCCGCGCGTGCGGTACGTCGACGCGGACTTCGAGGAGCCCGACGGGACGCCGCTGGTGGTGGGGACCGACCTGCTGGGCCGGGAGAAGGAGGCCGGTGCGGGCTACCCCGTCGGACCGCTCGCCACGGTCGACGCCGGCCTGTCCCGCGTCCGCGTCTGGTGACGCGAGGTCGTGGGCGGACGTCCTGACGAGGACGTCCGCCCACGACGCCGGTCAGTCGGCACGGTGGTGCGGCGGCACCTCGTAGAGCAGGTGCTCGGTGTGGTGCAGCACGTTCGCGACGAGCGCCGCGACGTGCTCGTCCGGCTGGCCGTAGTAGACGGTCGTGCCGTCCCGGCGCGACGTCACGAGGCGAGCGGCGCGGAGCTTGGCGAGGTGCTGGGAGACGGCCGGGCCGGGACGGTCGAGCCGTCTGGCGATCTCGCCCACCGACATCTCGGTCCCGTCGAGCATCGCCAGGACGGCCAGGCGGGTGCGGTCCGCGAGCAGGCGGAGGACGTCGACGGCGTGGTCGAGCTCCAGGTCCGGTGGTGCGCTGCGCTCGGTGGTGGCCACGGGACTCATGATCGCACCGGTGGCTCCGCGCGGGCAGGCCCCGCGGCAGCCGGGGTGCGACCCCGCGGCCACAGCAGGGCCGCCGCCGTGGTCGCGGAGGCGGCGAGCGCGGTGAGGACCAGGGCGGTCGCGGGCAGGCCGACCGCCGTGCCGAGCCATCCGGCCAGCGGGTAGGTCACCAGCCAGCACGCGTGCAGCAGCGCGAACTGGGCCGCGAAGACGGCCGGACGGTCCGCGGCCGGGATCGTGCGGCGCACGATCCGGCCGACGGGCGTCTCGACGGACGCCCACCCGAGGCCGACCAGCGCCCACAGCCCGGCGACCGCCGTGAGCCCGACCCCGGCGGACGGCGCGGCGAGGGCGAGCGGGACGACGGCGGTGGCCGCGGTGAGCAGCCCGGCCCCGCCCACCATGACCCACCGCTCGGGCCGACGGCGGAGCACGCGCGGGAGGGCGACGGCCGCCGCCATGGAGCCGACGCCGTTCGCGGCGAGGAGCAGCGCGACGACGGCCTCGCCCTGCCCGAACGTCGAGCGCGCCACGACCACCGTCTGGACGATGACGAACGCGCCGGCCGCGGCGACGGCCATGTTCAGCGCCAGGACCGGGCGCAGGGCCGGGGTGCGCACGACGAGCCGGGTCCCGTGCCGGACGCGCTCGCCGAAGGGCATCCGCGGGCCGTCCCCGGCGTTCTCCGCGCCCCGCCGCGGCAGCACCGTGGCGGCGACGAGGAGCGCCGACGCGCCGAACCCGACCGCGGTGCCGAGGAACAGGGCCGCGCTGGGCACGACGAGCAGCAGGGCCGCCGCGAGCACGGGGGCGAGCACGGCCTCGAGGTCGTACGCCAGCCGGGACAGGGACAGCGCCGCGGTGTACTCCTCCTCGTCGTCGAGCACGTCGGGGATCACGGACTGGAACGTGGGGGTGAACGTGGCGGACGCGGCCTGCAGGACGAAGACGAGGACGTAGACCTGCCAGACCTCGCCGACGAACGGCAGCGACCCGGCGACCAGCAGCCGGACGACGTCGGAGCCGACCATGACCGCGCGTCGCGGGAGCCGTGCGACGGCGGCCGCGGCCAGGGGCGCGACGACCACGTAGGCGACCATCTTCACCGCGAGCGCGGTGCCGAGCACCTGGCCGGCGTCGACGCCGGCCAGGTCGTAGGCGAGCAGCCCGAGGGCGACCGTGGCGAGCCCGGTGCCGGCGAGCGCGACCACCTGGGCGAGGAAGAGCCGGCGGTAGACGCGACGGGTCAGGACGTGCAGCACGGACCCATCATCTGCGTATCTGCATAGACGTGCAACCATGCAGGGTTCGCCCGGAGGCGGCCGCGCGTATCAGGTGGGCCGGGACGCCGCTCCAGACCATCAGAGGAGAGGTCTCACCGACGGAGGTGGCCGCCGTGGCTCCTCGAGCGGTACGGAGGGTGCTGGGGGTCGTCCTCGGCCTGCTGCTGGGGACCGCGGCCGTCGTCGACTCGAACCCCACGCTGAGCGTCGAACCAGGGGCCGGGGCGCCCGAGACCGAGGTCTCCGTCGTGGTCCAGGGGTTCACCGACTGCCCGGACGACACCACCGACGCCCGGAGGGTCGAGCTGCTGTGGGACGGCGACGAGCTCGTCGGGTCCGTCGTGCTCGTGCTCACGGGCGTCGCCGCCGTCGTCGAGGGCGGCGCGCTGGTCGCCGTCCGCGGCGGCTCGGCCGAGATCACCGGCACGCTCTCCCTGGACGGCGTGCGGCTGGTGGAACGGCGGCGCACGGTCGACGTCCGGCTCCTGGTCCACCTGCGCCGGCCGCTCGTGCTGGCCTAGGACCCGACCCGTTCCTCGGGGCCGACGACGACGAACTGCCCCATCATGCCGATGTCCTCGTGCCACAGCAGGTGGCAGTGGTACATGTACGGCAGGTCAGGGTCGGTGTGCTCCGTGAAGCGCAGCGCGAGCCGCACGGGCACCCCGGGGGGCAGGTAGACGGTGTCCTTCCACCCGGCCAGATGGGGCGGCGGCTGCTCGCCGCCCAGGTCGGCGACCTGGAACTGGACGTCGTGGACGTGGAAGTTGTGGGGCGTGCGCGTGGTGTTCAGCACCTCCCACACCTCGAGCTCGTCGACAGTGACCACCTCGTCGATCCGCGACATGTCCATCGGCTGCTCGTTGATGCGGTCGGTCCGCATCTCGAACCGGCGTGTCCGCACGGCCTCCGCGAGGTCGTACCGCGGGACCTCGACCAGCCGCGACGGGACCGGGGCGCTCGCGGGGAGCCCGGCCGGGGCGGAGAGGGCGAGTACGTCGAGCTCGTCCTCCCCGCCCGTCGTCCCGGCGACGTCCCCGAGGTCCTGCGGGAACGACCGCAGCACCAGCGACTCGCCCGGCTCGACGTGCACGACGATCTCGGCCCGCTCGCCCGGGGTGAGCTGCACACGCGGGGTGCGGACCGGCTCGGGCAGCAGGCCGCCGTCGGAGGCCACGAGGTCCACGGGACGGCCGTCGGAGAGGCCGAAGGCGTAGCTGCGGGCCGTGGAACCGTTGAGGATCCGCAGCCGGGTCGACCGGGCGGCGAGCTCGAGGCTCGCGTCGGCGACCCCGTTGACGAGCACCGTGCTGCCGAGCATCCCCGGTCCGCGGCGCTCGGTCTCCACCAGCGCACCGGTGTCGTCGAGCTCCTTGTCCTGGACGATCAGAGGAATGTCGTCGACCCCGTACTCGCGGGGGAGCCCGAGGGCCGCCTCGTCCTCGTCGTCGACGATCAGGAGGCCCGTCAGGCCCCGGTACACGTGCCGCTCCGTCGCCCCGTGCGGGTGGGGGTGGTACCAGAGCGTCGCGGCGGGCTGGTCGACCTGCCAGCTCACGTCCCAGGTCTCGCCGGGCTCGATCGGCTGGTGCGGCCCGCCGTCGGCCGCCGCGGGCAGGTGCATGCCGTGCCAGTGGACCGTCGTGGTCTCGGCGAGGTCGTTGCGGATCCGCATGCGCACCCGGTCGCCGCGCGACACCCGCAGCGTCGGTCCCAGCACGGGGCCGTCGAACCCCCAGGTCTCCGTCGACGTCCCCGGGACGAGCTCGGTGCGGCCGACCTGCGCGGCGAGGTCGAAGACCGGGCCGTCGGGTCCGGGTGCCCCGGTGAGGAGTGCGGGGACGCGGAGGGTCCCGCCGGCACCGGCAGGTCGGGTGCTCGCCGGGGACGGCGACGGGGCGGTGGTCGGTGACGTGCCGGGTCCCGAGGGAGCGCAGGCCGCCAGGACGGCGGTCCCGATCCCGGCCCCGGCCAGGGTCAGGAAGGATCGACGGTCGAGGAGCGGGGCATCGGGAGGAGTCATCGGTCGCGGGGCCCTTCGGTCGTGGTGCGGCGGCGGCCGACCTCAGCGTCCCCCGGGTGGACCGGGGCAGGGAGTGCCTGGCGAGAGGTGTTCTCCCAGGGCATCCCAGCCCACCGGCGAGGGACGTAGCGTCCCGGGGATGAGCACTCGTCCCCGCCCGCACGCCGCGGGCTCGCCCGCCCGGCCCGCCTCGTCGACACGCCGCGCGCTCGGGCGCCTCGTGCTCCCGGCCGTCCTGCTGGGGCTGTCCGCCTGCGCCGGCGGCCCCGGCCCGTCCGCCGCGGGGCCGTCCGCCGCGACCGCGACGCCGGGGCCGACGGGACCCGCAGCGGCCGACGACGCCGGCGCGTCCGCTCAGGCCGCTGCCGACGTGCAGGTCAGCATCACCGATACCTCGTTCTCCGTGGGTGCGGAGACGATCGCCGCGGGGGAGAGTGTGCTGGTGACGAACGACGGCCGTCTGGAGCACTCGTGGACCTCCGAGGAGGCCGGTGTGGACACCGGAGTGCTCGGTCCCGGCGAGAGCGTCACGGTCACGGCAGGGGCCACGGGGACGTTCACGTTCTCGTGCACCGTGCACCCGCTGATGACCGGGACGGTCACCGTCTCCTGACCACCCACCGAGGAGCTCCCATGACGATCCGACTCACGGTCGCGGGCCGTGACCTCACCGCCACCCCGGCGGACGGCGCGGCCGCGCGCGACTTCCTCGCGCTGCTGCCGCTCACCCTCACCCTCGACGACTTCCACGGCATCGAGAAGGTCGCCGACCTGCCGTCCCGCCTCTCCACGGCGGGCGAGCCGGACGGGACCACCGGGAACGCCGGCGACCTCATGTACTACGCCCCCTGGGGCAACCTCGCGATCTTCTACCGCGACTTCGGCCACGCGCCGGGTCTGGTGCGGCTCGGGGCGTTCGACGACGCGGACGCGGCCGCCGTCCTGGGCGCGCTGGACGGTCCGACCGAGGTCACGATCTCGGTCGTCGACTGACGGTCCGGCGGGTGGCCGGCCGGCCACCCGCCGGACCGCGGGTCACGCCGTGGTCCGCTCGCGACCGTCGCCGAAGAGCAGCACGACCCGTCCGCGCAGACCGCCCCGGTCGAGGCGGCGGTGGGCGTCGAAGACGTCGGCCGCGGAGAAGGTCTCCGCCACGCGCATCGGCAGCAGGCCCGCCTCGACCTGCTCGCGCAGCCGGACGATCGCGGCGTGGTCGGTGGCGCGCTCGCGGACGTTGACGTGCGCGACGTGGATGCCGCGCCCGGGGTCGCCGTCCCAGAAGCGCAGGTCGACGAGCGTGCCGCCGTCGCGGACGGCTGGGGTGATCCGGTCGTACAGGCAGGCGGCGTCGATCACGGCGTCGACACCGCCGGGCACGAGGCCGAGGACGTCCACGACGGCGTCGTCCCCGCGCGGGACGAACTCGTCCGCGCCGGCCGCGCGCAGGGCCGCCTCGTCGGCGGGTGAGGCGAGAGCGACCACCCGGAGGCCCTCGGCGTGCGCCAGCGCGACGGCGTAGCCGCCGACCGCCCCGGCCGCACCGGTCACGAGCACGGAGGATCCCTCGGGCAGGGCGAGGACGTCGAGGGCGTTGCGGGCGGTGAGCGCGTTCATGAGGAAGGACGCGGCCTCCGCGAAGCTCGCCCCGGCCGGTGCCGCGGTGACGGACGCGGCCGGCAGCACGACGTGCTCGCTGTAGCCGCCGTGGCTCCCGGTGTTGTCGACGACGCCGACCACGAACCGGCCGGTCTCGACGGCGATCTCGGGGTCGACGTCGGGCCCGACCTCGTCCACGAGGCCGGCGACGTCCATGCCCGGGACGTAGGGCGGCTCGAGGCCCTCGTACACGGCTGCCAGGGACCCGTCGCGGAGCATCACGTCCGCGGGGTTGAGCGCGGCCGCACGGACCGCCACGCGGACCTCGCCGGGTCCGGCGTGGGGCTCGGGCAGCTCCACGGGGCGCAGGACCTCGGGTCCGCCGTAGGTCGTCAGTCCGAGTGCTCGCATCGGGACATCCTTCACGATCGGTGGTGCGGTGGACGGGCCGGCGGCGTCGCACGCGCAGGGCCCGCCGTCCACCGTCTCCCGGGCGGGTCCGGCGCGGGAGACACTGCTGGTACACCCCTCGTCAGTGACTGTCGCGCCCGAGCGTGCCGGGGTGTGCTCGCCGGGTGCAACCACGGACCCGCCTCGGCTTCGCCGCCGCCACCGTCTCGCTGGTGGCGGTCTTCGCCGCCTCCGGCTCGCCGATCCCGCTGTACGAGCGGTACCGCGTGCAGGACGGCCTCACCACCGGTGACCTCTCGATCGCGGCGGTGTCGTACTTCGTGGCGGTGATGGTCTCCCTGGTCGTGCTCGGACGCCTGTCGGACCACCTCGGTCGGCGCACCGTGAGCCTGGCGGCCGTCGCGCTGGCGGCGGTGGGCAGTCTCGCCCTGCTCGACGTGACCGGCCTGTCCGTGCTCGTCACCGGCCGGGTGCTGCACGGCGTGGCGTGCGGGCTCGCGTCGTCGGCGCTGACGACGTACGTCGTCGACCTGGCACCGGACCGGCCGCGCTGGCTGGCCGCCGCCACGGCGGCCGGGTCGCCGTTGATCGGTCTCACCCTCGGCGCGCTGGGCACCGGGGCGCTCGCGGAGCACGGCCCGGCGCCCGAGCGGACGCCGTACCTGGTCGTCACGGCCGTGCTCGCGGTCTGTGCCGCGCTGCTGGTCGGCAGCCCCGAGCCGGTCGGACGCCGATCCGGGGCCTTCGCGTCCCTGCGTCCCCGGGTCTCCCTGCCGCCGGCGACCCGGCCGCTGCTGCCCGCAGCGATCGCCGTGTTCTGCGCCACCTGGGCGCTCGGTGGCTTCTACCAGGCGTTCAGCCCGACCATCGCCGCCCGCGACCTCGGCACCGACAGCACGCTGGTCGCGGGGACCGTCTTCGCGGCCTTCATGGCCCCGTACGCGTTCGGGGGGCCGCTGACCGGACGGCTCGCCGCGGGCGCGGCCCAACGGCTCGGCATCGTCGTGTTCGCGCTGGCCGTGACGGGCGTCGTCGTGGGCCTGCACACCGGGTCCGTCGTGACCGTCGTGCTGTGCGGCGTCGTCGCCGGGGCCGGGCAGGGCGCGGCGTTCACCGGGACGATGCGCGGGCTGCTCGCCCGGACGGACCCGGCCGAGCGGGCCGGGCTCATGGCCACCGTCTACCTGTTCTCCTACGGGGGAGCGGCGGTGCCGAGCCTGGTCGCGGGGCGGCTGTCCGCCACGCTCGAGCTGTCCTGGATCGCCGTCGGCTACGCGGCGCTCGCGCTCCTGGCGGTCGGTGTCGTGCTCGGGTCCTCGGCCCGGCCGAGGGCGAGGGTGGGCGCCCGTCCGTGACGGGTGGGCCCGGCCGACCTCGGCAGCGCAGGGTCAGGGCAGGAGCGCGGCGAGGCCGGGGACGGCGGCGACGACAGCGCTGGTCGTGGCGACGAGGACGGCTCCGCAGGCCATGCCGATCGCCGCGTAGGTCCCAGTCTCGGCGTCGATCTCGAGGGCGCGGCTGGTCCCGATCGCGTGCGACGAGACGCCGATGGCCAGGCCTCGCGCCCGGGGGTCCGTGATCCGCAGCGCCCGGAGCAGCGGCGGACCCGCCGACGCTCCCAGGACCCCGGCGAAGATCGCGACGACGGCGGCGGTCCCCGCCGACCCGCCCAGGCCGGCGCTCACCGCCGAGGAGACCGGGGACGTCGCGTGCATCGGCACCAGGGTGGCGACCGTGCCCGGGTCGACGTCGAGCACTGCGGCGAGCCCGAGCACCACGGCGGCTGCCGCGACGACTCCGGCGAGGGCCGAGGTCAGCAGTCCGGGCAGCACGGCGGCGATCTCGGCCCGGTAGCGGTGGACGGGCAGCGCCAGGGCGACGACGGCCGGCCCGAGCAGTGCCGAGAGCGGTGCGGACGTGCGGGCGAACTGGTCGTAGGGAACGTCCGAGACCAGCAGCACGGCGGCCACCACGACGATCGCGACGAGGATCGGGGGGACGACGCGCGCGGCGGCCGGCACGGTGCGCAGGACGAGGACGGCGAGGACCCACCCCCCGAGGGTGAGCACGGTGCCCCACACCGGGACGTCGGTCACGAGCGTGCTCATGCCCGCCTCCTGGCGAACGTCCAGCGTGACACGGCGGCCACGACCGTGACGGCGACGACCCAGCTGGCCGCGACGGTCAGCCCGACCACCCACCACTGCTGGCGCAGGAGGGTCAGCTCGGCCACGACCCCGACGGCCACCGGGACCAGCAGGAGCGGCAGCAGGGCGACGAGCACCGCACCGATGCCGCCGAGGCAGCGCTCGAGCCGCTCGCCCCACGGTGTCCGGAGCAGCGCGAGCAGGAGGACCATGCCGATAATGCCTCCGGGGACGGGCCAGCCGACCGCCGACGACAGGACCGCCCCGACGGCGTAGAGGCCGTAGAGGACGGCGAGGCCGGCGACGGCGCGTGCGACGGTCCGCGGCGGCGGGATGCTGTCTGCGCTCATCCTGTTCTCCCTCGTTACCTTCCGTGCTGCAGAAGAGAAGTTCCTTCTCGTGGAACCTATCGCCCCCGCAGGGCGCTCTTGGCGTCGATCATCGCATGATTGACAGACAAGTCATCAGTACTTACGATCGTGACGAACCGAACCACTTCAAGGAAGAAGGTCCGTTGTGTTCGCATCAGGTACGACGCGGCGAGTGACGATGACGACTGCCGCACTGACCGCCACCGCCCTCGTCCTCACCGCCTGCGGTCGTTCCGACGCCGGGACGACCGTCGAGACGGCCGAGGCGATCGACGGCTCGCCCGCCACGGGGGAGATCACCATCTGGGCCGCCGAGAACGAGGGCCGGGCCCTGTCGGCCACCGCCGAGGAGTTCCAGGCGGCGAACCCCGACGTCACGATCACCGTGACCCCGGTGTCGTTCGACGAGCTCCCCCGCAAGGTGGACACGGCCATCGCCAGCGGCGAGGTCCCGGACATCATCCAGCCGAGCACCGGTCTGCAGTCCTACGTGTCCGCGGGCGGCATCGCCCCCGTCCCCGACGGTGTCACCGACACCTCCGACTTCTTCGACTCCGCGGTCTCCGCCGTCACCTTCGACGACGTCCTGTACGCCGTGCCCTGGTACGTGACCGTGCAGTCCTTCTACTACCGCGCCGACCTGGCCGAGGAGGCCGGGCTGGACGCCCCCACCACCTGGGAGGAGAACCTCGAGTTCGGGGCCGCCCTCCGGGAGGACGGCGCCGACAGCGGGACCTTCGTCGCGCCGTCGGGCACCCTCGCCTGGCAGACGATCCTGCCGATGATCTACCAGGCCGGCGGCTCCGTCATCGACGACGGGGAGTTCACCCTGGACACCCCCGAGGTCGTCGAGGCGCTCGGCCACTACCAGGAGTTCTTCGCCCAGGACATCTCCGACGTGCAGAAGGTGATCACCGCCGCCGGCGAGATCGAGGCCGCCTTCGCCGACGGCAGCATCGGGTCCTACATGACCGGGTCGTACTCCTACGACTTCGCGCTCGACGCCCTGGGCGGCGACGCGTCGAAGCTCGGTCTCGCCCCCCTGCCGGAGGGGCCCGTCAACGGGATGGGCTACATCGGCGGTTCCGGGCTCGCGGTGATGGCCGACTCCGACAACCAGGAGTCCGCGTGGAAGTTCGTGCGCCACGCCACGTCCCCGGAGAACGCCGTGGCCGCCTACGAGGTCTCCGGTGTGCTGCCGGCCAACCAGGCCGCCTGGGAGTCCGGGGCGCTCGCGGAGAGCCCGACCGCCGAGACGTTCGCGACCCAGCTCGAGAACAGCGTCCCGCTGCCCCAGGTGCTCACCTGGACCCAGATCCGCGACCTGCTGGCCACCTACGGCGAGCAGCTCGCCCGCGAGGTCATCACGCCCGAGGAGGCCGCGGCGGAGATGCAGCGCGAGGCCGAGGCGATCGGGACGGGAGAGCAGTGACGACGCTCGCACCGAAGGCCCCCGGCCGGAAGAAGCGGAGCTCGCAGGCGCTGGCCGGGTGGCTGTTCTCCCTGCCGTTCGTAACGGTCTTCGCCGTCTTCTTCGCCTGGCCCATCCTCTGGTCGCTCTTCATGAGCCTGACGGACATGACGAGCCGGGACCTGCGCACCCCGTTCAACGTGGAGCTCGTCGGTCTCGACAACTTCGCGGCGGTCCTGAGCGATCCGGTCTTCTGGCGGTCGCTCGGGAACACCGGGGTGGTGGTGCTCGTCGCCGTGCCCGCCGTGCTGGTGATCGCCCTGTTCCTGGCCGTCGCGCTGAACCGCGGCATCCGCCGGGGCAAGGGCTTCTTCCGCACCGTCTACTACGTCCCCGTGGTCACGAGCATCGTGGCGATCGCCGTCGTCTGGAAGTTCCTCTTCGCCGACAACGGCACCGTGAACGCGATGCTCGCGACCATCGGGATCGACGGGCCGGCCTGGCTCGCCGACACCTTCTGGGCCCTGCCGACCATCATCCTGCTCGTCATCTGGCGACTCTTCGGACTGGTCATGGTGCTCTTCCTCGCCGGCCTGCAGGCCATCCCCCAGGACGTCCACGAGGCGGCCCGGGTGGACGGCGCGGGCTCCTGGCGGCGGCTGGTCTCGATCACCGTCCCCATGCTCGTCCCCACCATCCTGCTGGCGAGCGTGCTCATGACCGTCTTCATCGTGCAGGTGTTCGAGGAGCCCTTCGTCATCACCCAGGGCGGTCCGCTCAACTCGACCCAGTCGGCCGTGATGTACATCTACGACGAGTTCGGGTTCGGGCAGTACGGGACCGCTGCGGCCGCGAGCTACATCCTCTTCCTGGTCATCGGCCTGCTGTCGCTGATCCAGTTCCGAGTCCTCAGGAGCCGTACATGATCGACACGCCCCCTCAGGTGGCCCCCCGCTCGGACGCGGTGGTGCCGGACCCGTCGTCACGGCGGCGCCGCGGCCGGTCGCCCTCGGAGAGCCGGGGACCCGTCGCCACGACGGCGATCTACGTCGCCCTCGTGCTGGGCACGATCGTCACCCTCAGCCCGCTCGTGTGGAACGTGCTCAGCTCGTTCAAGCCGTCGGGCGAGATCCTGCTGGCACAGAGCTGGTGGCCCGAGACGTTCACGCTGGAGAACTTCTCGCAGCTGCTCTCCGGCGGCGAGTTCCCCCGGTACTTCTTCAACAGCGTCGTGGTGTCCGTGGCCATCGTGCTCGGCAACATCCTGCTGTGCTCGGCGGTCGGGTACGCCCTGGCCAAGCTGCGGTTCCCGGGTCGGGGCATCGTGTTCGGCGCGGTGCTGGTGACCTTCATGGTGCCGTCGCTCGTGCTGTTCGTGCCGCAGTTCGTCACCGTCGCCAGCCTCAACCTCACGAACACCTACGGCGGGCTCATCCTGCCGCTGATCATCACGCCGCTGGGCGTCTTCGTCATGCGGCAGTTCATCTCGCAGCTGCCCGACGAGCTGCTCGAGGCCGCGCGGATCGACGGGTCCGGCGAGGCGCGCCTGTTCTTCCGGATCATCCTGCCGCTGTGCGGGCCCGCGGTGGCGACCGTCGGGATCCTGTCGTTCGTGATGTCGTGGAACAACCTGCTCTGGCCGCTCGTGGTCGCGCAGACGAGCGACATGTACACGCTGCCGGTGGCCCTGACGACGATCTCGCAGGCCGAGGGGAGCGTGGCCTACGGACCGCTGCTGGCCGGCTCGCTGCTGACGATCCTGCCGATCATCGTCGTCTTCGTCTTCTTCCAGCGCTACTTCATCGCCGGCATCGCCTCGACGGGAATCAAGTGACCACGACCTCCGGACCGACGACGCAGCGGTGGTGGGACTCGCCGTTCCGGCTGCTGCAGACCAACCTGCGCGAGGACGACGTGCTGCTCGACGCCGAGGCGTCGGTCGACCAGCTCGTCGACCTCGGCTACGACACCTGGCTGTGCAACGCGGGCGGGATCTCGTACTTCTACCCGGTGCACGAGCCGTACCAGCGTGCCGCGCCCCGACTGGCGCAGCGGGCCTCCGGCGACATGGTCGGCGACGTGGTCCGCGCGGCGCACGCCCGCGACGTGCGAGTGCTCTCCCGCTTCGACTTCTCGCGGCTGCCGGCCGACGTCGTCGCGGAGCACCCCGACTGGGCCTTCCTGGACCAGGACGGTCGTTGGTACACCGAGGACGGGTTGACCGCGATCTGTCCCCGCAGCGACTACCACGAGGTGCTCGCTCCGCGGATCCTGCGCGACTTCGTGGAGCGCTACCCGGTCGACGGCGTCTTCTTCAACTGGTTGCAGTACCCCGAGGTCGCCTACAGCGGTCGGTACAAGGGTGTCTGCCAGTGCGACCGGTGCCGTGCGGCCTTCGCGGACGCCCACCCCGGCGTTCCCCACCCGACGGCGCTGGGCGAGCCCGGCTACGACCGGTGGCTCGACGTCGCCCAGCAGCGGCTCACCGAGCTGGCCGAGCGCTACTCGCGGGTCGTCAACGAGGTCCGGCCGGGAACGCCGCTGATGCTCGCCGACGTCCGGATGGACATCGCCTTCCTCGAGATCAACTCCTCGCTGGGCGGGCACGACAGCGACCGCTGGTGGGTCCACACGCCCGGCGAGATGGCGAGCCTGCACCGGACGTCGGACCCCCGGGTCCCGGCGCTGGTCCACGCGTCGGTGAACATGGGCCTGCCCTACCGGCAGATCGCGGAGGAGCCCACGCAGTTCCGGCGCTACGTCGCCCAGGCGCTCTCCCGGGGGGCGCTCCCGTCGTCGGTGGTGGTCGGCACGGTCGACGTCGGCAGGTTCCCCTGCCTGCCCGCGGCCTCCGACCTGCTGGGACTCCTGCGCGAGCGGACGGACCTGTACGCCGACTACCGGTCGGCGTCGACGGTGGCCCTCCTGCGCCCGCGGGGCGGCACGGCGATGAGCGCCATGCAGCACACGGTGGACCACGCCGAGTACCGCGGCGTCTACACCGCCCTGCAGGAGGCCCACGTCCCGTTCGACGTGCTCGGGCTGCAGTACCAGGAGCAGCTCGTCCACGACGACGTCGTGGCGCGCTACGACGTCGTGGTCGTCCCCGGCACGGCCGGGATCGACGAGGCGTTCGCCCGCGCCCTGGACGACTTCGTCCGGGGCGGAGGGTCGCTGGTGGTCACCGGAGACGGGTTCCGTGACGGCCGGCCCGTGCTGGAGTCCGCGCCGGCCGCGGCTCTCGTCGAGCGGTTGTCCGGGATCGCGGAGCTCGGTGGCCGGTACGTCGGTCCGTCCGACGACCGGGTCGACGTCCCCCTGCACCCGGTGATCGGGCACTTCGACCGGGTGGAGACGCAGGGCGGCGTCACGTCCGGGGTGCTCGCGCTGAGCACGCAGACGCCGTTCGGGCCGCCGGAGATCACCGGAGGCAACACGACGTCCGGCGGTGATCCCGCGCTGCTGCACGGCACGTTCGGCGCCGGTCGCACGAGCCAGCTGCCGTGGGCGGTCGGCGCCACCGTCCACCGTTCCGGTCTCACGGCCCTCGGCGACCTCGTCGCCCGCGAGGTGGAGGTCCTGCGTCCCCGTCCGGAGATCGTCGGGGTCGACCTGCCGCGCGGCGTGGAGCTGACCGTCGGCGTCAGCCGAGGCCGCGTGGTCCTGCACCTGGTCAACCACTCGGGCGGGCGGGGCGACCGCGTCCGCGAGCCGATCCCGATCACGGGATCGGTGACCCTCACGGGGGCATGGGCGGCGCTGGCCGCGCAGGGCGTCCGCGCGCTGGTCGCCGATCGCCGTGTCGTTCCCCTCGAGGTGACCGACGGCCTGCGGGTCCCCGTCACCGTCGACGACGTCCTGGAGGTAGTCGAAATTGGCTGAGCTCACCCGCAACCTGCACCGGGCCTTCTACCCGTCCCGGCTGCCGGGCGACCGGGAGCCGCTGCTGCTGCTCAACTCGCTCGCGACCACCACCGAGATCTGGGCACCGATGATGTCGCGGCTGACCGCGTCGACGAGCGTGCTGTGCGTCGACTACCCCGGGCACGGCCTGTCCCCGGCCCGGGAGATGCCGGCCGATCTCGACGACCTCGCGGCCTCCATGCTGGAGGTGCTGGACGAGTTCGGGATCGAGCGCGTCCACGTCGCGGGCGTGTCGATCGGGGGGATGGCGGCGCTGCGCCTCGCCGAGCTCGCCCCGGACCGCATCGCCTCGATCACCGTGATCGGATCGACGCCGGTGATGGACCGCAGGATGTGGCAGGCCCGCAAGGAGCTGGTCCAGCAGTGGGGGACCCGGGGGATCGTCCCCGACGTGCTCGAGCGGTGGTTCACCTCGACCTACGCGACGGCGTACCCGGACGTCGTGGCGCAGTACACGACCATGCTCGAGGGCACGGCGGACAGCGCCTACGCGGCCTTCTGCGACGTCCTGGGCCCGGCCGACCTGCGCAGCGTGCTGTCCGCGATCTCCTGCCCGACGCTGGTGGTCTCCGGGTCCCACGACGCCGCCGCGACCGTCGAGGACGGCCGCACGATCGTGGACGCCGTCCCGCACGCCCGTCACGTCGTCGTCGACGGGGCGGCCCACATGCTGCAGGCCATGGCGACGGACGCGGTGGCCGACCTGATCCTGGAGCAGGTCGGCCGCGGCACCTGAGAGGAATCCGCCCCACGTACGAGGGCCCGTCGACGGACTCAGCCGTCGACGGGCCCTCGTGCGTGGGGGCGTCGCTCCCTAGGAGGTCGGCTCGAAGGCGCGGCGCACGCGCAGGTGAGCGGAGTCGAGGTGGTCGGTCAGGCGGCGCACCGCGGTGTCGGCGTCCCGGGAGCGCAGGGCGTCCAGGACGCCGGAGTGCTCGGCCGCCACGTCGGCGATCGACGCGCGCCGGTGCCCGGCGCTGCCGATCGTCAGCAGGATCTCGCCGGTCACCATCTCGTACATCCGGGCGAGGCGCTTGCTCCCGCTGGCCCGGACCATGGAGGAGTGGAAGTCGATGTCGGCGCGCACGAGCCCGGGCCGGTCGTCGAACTCGCCGGCGATGTCGAGCGCTCGCTGCGCCTCGAGCATGGCGCGCGGCACCTCGCCGACGTCGGCGAGGAGCCGCGCCGCCGTGACCTCGATGGTCGTGCGCGCGAGGAAGAGGTCGTCGACGTCGTCGGCCGTGAGCTCGGTGACGGTCGCCGACTTGTAGGTGGCGCGCTGCAGGAGGCCGACGCCGACCAGGCGCTCGATGCACGCCTTCGCCGTCGGCCGGGCGATCTCGTACTCCCCGACGACGCGCGCCTCGGTCACGCGTTCCCCCGGGGCGATCTCCCCGGTGGCGATGCGCTGGCGCAGGGAGTCGAAGACGGCGTCGCTCAGCGTCGTGGTGGACACGGGGATCGGGGAGGTCGGAGCGCTCACGCGGCCATTATGACACAGAAGGTGAGATTGTCAGACAGGTTTACCCTCGTGTGAGGAACGGCACCAGCCGCTCCACGACGGCGTCGGGCCGCTCGACCGGGAGCCAGTGCGCCCCCGCCAGCTCCTCGTACCGCGCGTGCGGCACGGCGTCCGCGATCGCGCGCAGCATCGCCGGAGGTGTCGACGGGTCCGCGTCGCCCGCCACCACGAGCGTCTCGGCCGCGACTTCGGGCAGGGACGGGCGCAGGTCGAGCGCCCCGACCGCCTCGGCCGTGCGGGCGTACCCCTCGGGGTCGGTCCCGACGAACATCGCCCGAGCCGCCTCGATCGCGTCCGGGTGCTCCGCGGCCCAGCCGGGGGTGAACCACCGGGCGAGGGAGCCCCCGGCCAGTCCGTCCAGCCCCTCGGCTCGTGCGGTCGCGGCCCGGTCCTGCCAGACCTGCTTGTCGGGGAAGTACGCGCTGCTGCACAGCACCGCGAGGGAGGCCGTCCGCCCCGGGGCGCGCGCTGCCAGGGAGAGCCCCACCATCGCGCCGAGCGAGAGGCCGACCACGTGGGCACGCTCGACCTCGGCGGCGTCCAGCACCTCGAGGGCGACGTCGGTGAGCGTCTCGATCGTGATCTCGTCGCGCAGCGGGCTCCCCCCGTGCCCCGGGGAGTCGTAGCGCAGGACCCGGAAGGACGGGGCCAGCGCGTCGGTCACGTCGTCCCACAGCTCCAGCGGGGCGCCGAGCGGGTTGCTCAGCAGCACCGTCTCGCGCCCGGGGCGGGGCTCCTCGCTGGCGGTCCATCGCACGTCGGTCATGCCGTTCCTTCCGTGGAGAGGAGGGCGAGCTCGAAGTCGACCACCTGGTCGACGACGAACTCGAGGTGGTGGTCGGTGGTCGTCGGGACGACGTCGGCGGCCGCCCGGGTGAGGCGGACCGTCGCCCGCGGGTCGACGCCGCGGACCCGGACGGTCAGCGGTCCGACCGGGCGGAAGTGCTCGACCGCCTCGTCCTGCGCGCCGGGGTTGTCGAGGTTCACCAGCGCGACGGCCACACCGTGGGCGGTGTGCCAGCTCCGGACGTCCACGACGCCGTCGCCCGCGACCGTCACCGTCGGTCCCTCGGCCCCGAGCGCCCAGGAGGCGAGGCCGCCGAGGACCGCCCGGTGCTCGGTCGCGCGGTCCACGAAGAACCGGGCGTCGAGGTCGGCCCCGAGGAACGCCCGTCGACCGCCGTCCTCGTGCCAGGCCAGGGCCTGCTGCCCGCCGGCCGGCGGCAGGCCGGCGGCATGGGTCGGGATCATGTGCTCCGAACGGTTCCACTCCATCGCCGTGGACACCGTGTCGTCGACCCGGTCGAACCCCACGAGCCAGTTCCCGCCGGCGACGACCTCGTCCGGGGCGAGCTCGGGGAGCATCCGGCGGACGAACGGCTCGTCGCCCACGTGCAGGTAGGACACGAGGTCGAACCCGTCCGGCGGGGGCGCCGTCCGCCGGATGCCCACGAGTGCGCCGACGGGGTCGCCCGGGTGCGGCGCGCCCCAGGCGTCGACCAGGCCCGCGGTGCCCACGACGAGAAGGTGGCCCCCCTCCGCCACGAACCGCTCGACGCGGGACACGGCCTTCGTGCTCAGGGCCAGGCCGCTGGGCAGGACCAGCGCGGAGAGGCCGTCGAGCGACTCGGTGCCGTCGGCCAGGACGAGCTGGTTCGGGATGCGGCAGCGGGACAGCAGGAGGTGCCACCCGGCGACGGCGTCGCCGACGGCGGGCCCCGGCGTCGCCGCGCCCCACGCCTGCAGCCAGGCGCTCTCCTGGGACCAGACGATCCCGACGTCGGCCACGGACCGGCGGTCCGTCAGGACCTCCGCGTTCTCGGCGAGCCAGGCGTCGAACTCCACTACGCCGTCGACCCAGCGCCGGTTGTGCTGCTTGCCGGAGACGGCGTGCCACACCGGCAGCTCGCCGTGGGCCAGGGCCTCGGCCATCTGCAGCCGCAGCTCGGCCGGCTCCTTCGAGGTGTGCCGGCCGCCGCCGCGCAGGCGGGCGGTCGACTGGATGCGACCGGCGGGTCGCCCGGCGGCGACGGAGCGCACCACCTCCGAGCTCAGCCCGACCTCCCAGAGCCCGTGCGAGGGGGTGGTCCGTCCGTAGTCCCCGGACCGGTCCTGGTTGTCGCACATGACGAGCGTGAGCTCACGGGCCCACTCGTTCCACGGCAGCCCGCCGCCGAGGTTCGGCACCGCGGAGGTGTTGAACGACAGCCCCGGACCGAGGCGGCGCGTGAACGCCACCAGGTCGCGCATCCGCTCCAGCGCCGTCGTGCGCAGGAAGCGGACGTACTGCCGGAACGTCGGGTCGGACGGGTCGTCGGCGACCGGGTAGTCGACGGACCCGCTGAACGCGCGCCACCGGGCGAGGCAGCGGTCGCAGTAGCACGCCATGCGCAGGGACGGGGGTGCGAGCGCCACGGTGGGGAAGCCGTTCGTGAAGAATCCGGCGACGTCGTACCCGTCGACCACCTCGCTCAGGAGGTCCGGCAGGTACTCCGTGAACAACCCGGAGTTGATGCACGAGTAGTACATCTCGTTCTCCAGCCGGTGGCCGCCGGGCTGGCCCCAGGTGCCACCGGTGACGTCGTTGAGCGTCCGCGAGCGGCCCTCGGCGTCGGTCATCATCCACTCCGGGTGCAGGTCCCGGAAGCGCTGGTCCACGACACCGACGTCGAGCCGCCCGATCACCTCGACGCCCTGGGCGCGCGCCGCGTCGACCAGCTCGCCGAACAGGTCACGTCCCGGGACGCCCTGCGCGACGGGGTGTCCGGCCAGGCGTGTCGGGTGGTAGGCCATGATGCCGCCGCAGTTGAGCAGGACGGCCTCGAGCCGCATGCGTGCCCACAGGTCGGCCCAGTAGTCGACGTCCAGGAGCCGGACGTCGTCCTCGGTCAGGTTGACCTGACCGATGCGCGTGATCCCGTCGAGACGGGTTCCTCGCGTCGTCGCGTGCGTGGTCGTCGTCATCGTGCGTCGGCTCCTGTCGTCGCCATGGTCTGCTGCGCCTTCTTCTCGCGACGCATCCGGTGGAGCAGGGGCTCCGTGTACCCGTTGGGCTGCTCGGCGCCCTCGAGGACGAGTGCCCGCGCCGTGCGGAAGGCCGTGCCGGGCCCGGTGGGTCCGACGAGGGGTTCGTACGCGGGGTCGTGGGCGTTCTGCTCGTCGACCACCCCGGCCAGGCGGTACAAGCTCTCGTCGACGTCGTCGACGCCGACGACACCGTGGGTCAGCCAGTTGGCGAGCAGCTGGCTGGAGATGCGCAACGTCGCGCGGTCCTCCATGAGGGCGACCCCGTCGAGGTCGGGCACCTTCGAGCACCCGACGCCCTGGTCGACCCAGCGCACGACGTAGCCGAGGATCGACTGGACGTTCGTGTCGAGCTCGGTGCGCACGACGTCGGCCGGGATCTCGCCGTCCGCCAGCGGCGGGACGAGAAGGTCGTCGAGCGGCGCGCCGGGACGGCGGCCGAGCTCCGCGCCGACCGCGAAGGCGTCGACCTCGTGGTAGTGCAGCGCGTGCAGCGTCGCCGCCGTCGGCGAGGGGACCCAGGCGGTCGTCGCCCCGGCCCGCACCTGCGCGCCCTTCTGCTCGAGCATCGCGTGCATGAGGTCGGGCATCGCCCACATGCCCTTGCCGATCTGGCCGTGGCCGAGCAGGCCGCTGGTGATCCCGGCGTCGACGTTCGACCGCTCGTAGGCGGCCAGCCACGGCTCGTCCCGCATGGTGCGCTTGGGGACCACGGGACCGGCGTGCAGCGAGGTGTGGATCTCGTCCCCGGTGCGGTCCAGGAAGCCGGTGTTGACGAACGCCACGCGCTCGCGGGCGGCGTGCAGGCACGCACGCAGGTTGACCGAGGTGCGGCGCTCCTCGTCCATGATGCCGATCTTGAGGGTGTTCGGCCGGAGCCCGAGCATCGTCTCGACGCGGCCGAAGAGGTCGACGGTGAAGGCCACCTCCGCGGGGCCGTGCATCTTGGGCTTGACGACGTACACGGAGCCGGTGCGCGAGTTCCCGCCGGCCGTGGGGCCCTGCAGGTCGGCGAGCGCGCCGAGCGCCGTCATCGCGGCGTCGAGGATGCCCTCGGGCACCTCGTGCCCGGCGCCGTCGCGGACGGCGTCGGTGGTCATGAGGTGCCCGACGTTGCGCACGAGCAGCAGCGACCGGCCGGGCAGCCGGAGGGTGCCGCCGTCGGGTGCGGTGAAGAGGCGGTCCTCGCGCAGGGTGCGGCGGAACGTGGTCCCGTCCTTGGCGACGTCGGCGCCGAGCGACCCGCGCATGAGCTCCCACCAGTTGCGGTAGCCGAGCGCCTTGTCGGCCCCGTCGACCGCGGCGACCGAGTCCTCGAGGTCGACGATCGTGGTCAGCGCCGCCTCGACGAGGACGTCGGCCACCCCCGCGGGGTCGTCCCGCCCGACCGGGCGGGTCCGGTCGAGGACGATCTCCACGTGCAGGCCGTGGTGGCGCAGCAGCACCGAGGCCGGGTCCCGACGGTTCCCCCGGTAGCCGACGAGCACACCGGGGTCGACCGGCGCCGTGGGGCCGTCGCCGGTGACCACCACCAGCGACTCGCCCTCGACGCGGTAGCCGACGGCGTCGGCGTGCGAGCCGTGCGCGAGCGGGGCGACCGTGTCGAGCAGCTCGCGCCCTCGCCGCACCGCCGCGGCGCCGCGACGGGGGTTGTAGCCCGACGTCCTGGCCTCCGGCCCCTCGTCGGGGATGGCGTCGGTCCCGTAGAGGGCGTCGTAGAGCGAACCCCACCGGGCGTTCGCGGCGTTGACGGCGAACCGGGCGTTGAGCGCCGGGACGACGAGCTGGGGTCCGGCCGTCGTGGCGATCTCGGGGTCCACGTGCTCGGTCGTGACCGCGACCTCCCCGGGGTCGGGCTCCAGGTAGCCGATCTGCTCCAGGAACGCGCGGTACGCGGCCGGCTCGGGGGCTCCGGGGTGATCGGCGTGGAACCGGTCGATCTGCGCCTGCAGGCGCTCTCGTGTGGCCAGCAGCGCGCGGTTGGCGGGGCCGAGGTCGTGGAAGAGGACGGCGAGGTCTTGCCAGAACCGGGCCGGGTCGAGCCCGGTCCCGGGCAGCGCGGACTCCTCGACGAACGCGACGATCTCGGCCGCCACGTCCAGCCCGGCGCGCGTCGCCCGCTGCCCGCTCATCGGGCGGCCTCCGGGTCGGCGCCGAGGCGGGCCAGCACCTCGGCCGCGATCTCGGCGTCCTGGTCCGGGTGCCCCCCGGCGACGCCGAGACCGCCGACGTGCAGGCCCTCGAACACCAGCGGGACGCCCCCCTTGATCCGGGTGAGCAACCCTCCGCTGCCGTGCTCCAGCGCCACGGCGAGCTCCGGGGACATCTGCGCGGTCGGCCGGCCGGTGGAGGCGGCGGTCGCCGCCTTGCGTCGGCTCGTCTCGAGGCTGTGGGGAGTGGCGCCGTCGGCGCGGGCGAACGCGACCGGCGTCATGGCGGGGTCGACGACGGTGACGACCGCGCGCACGCCGGAGCGCTCCGCGACCTCGAGGGCGATCTCGACGGCGCGTGCGGCGGTCGCGTAGGTGATGGCGGGTCTGAGGGTGTGCGTGGACATCTGTGCTCCCGTCGGCGCCGGGACGGCGGTACGGATCGGTGGGTCGGGGTGATGCGACGACGGCGACGCTGCTGGCGCATCCCCGCCACCGTAGCATTAAATGGAAAAGCAGTTCCGTAGAACGGAAATCGGAGGGGTCAGGACACGGCAATCGCGCGGATCGCCGTGTGACATCAACTGTCAGGCAATGTATCTTGATTGGCAATAAGCGCGGTAGCCCTCGACGAGGAAGGACTCCATGGACGACGAAGCCCAGGACGCGGGCGGGCGGACGCTCGCCGTGAACTGCTCCCTGCTGATGAAGGACCTCCCGGTCGCCGAGCGCCTGGAGCGCGTGCGGGACGCCGGCGCCACCGCCGTCGAGTTCTGGTGGCCCTTCCCCACGGCCGACCCGGACCCCGTCGAGGTCGACGCCTTCGCCACCGCGATCGAGACCTCCGGTCTGGACCTGGTCGGGCTCAACCTGTTCGCCGGCGACATGGCCGGTGGCGACCGGGGCGTGCTGTCGTGGCCGGGTCGGGAGGACGAGCTGCGCGCGAGCGCCGAGGTCGCCCGCATCCTGGGTCGGCGACTCGGCGTCCGGCGCTTCAACACGCTCTACGGCAACCGCTCCGACGCCTTCGACCCCGCGGTGCAGGACGCGCACGCCGACCGGATGCTCCGCGAGATCGCCCCGGTGCTCGGGCAGGACGGGGGCATCGCCATGATCGAGCCGGTCAGCGGTGCCGAGGCCTACCCGGTCCGCACCGCCGCGGACGCCGCCGCCGTCGTGGCGCGGGCGCGCGGCTCCGCCGGACCGACGAACGTCGGCATCCTGCTGGACCTCTACCACCTGGCGGTCAACGGCGACGACGTCGTCGCGGCGATCGAGCGCTTTGGCGCCGACGCCGCGCACGTGCAGCTCGCGGACGCCCCCGGCCGCGGGGCGCCCGGGACCGGCGACCTGCCGCTGGTCGACTGGGTCCGGCGGCTCCGGGACGTCGGCTACACCGGTCACGTCGCGCTGGAGTACGCCGACACCTCGCACGACCCGCTCTCCCTCGTGGACCTCGACGCATGGAAGGACCTGGCATGACCACCATCGGATTCATCGGACTCGGAGTGATGGGCGCTCCCATGGCGGCGAACCTCGTGACCGCAGGGTTCGACGTCGTCGGCTACAACCGGTCGGAGCCCAAGCGTGCCGCGCTGGTCGAGGCGGGTGGCCGGGCCGCCGGGTCCGTCGCGGACGCGGTCCGCGGGGCGGACGTCGTCGTCACGATGCTCCCGGACAGCCCCGACGTCGAGGCCGTGGTGCTGGGCGAGGACGGGGTGCTCGAGCACGCCGCGCCCGGGACCCTGCTCGTCGACGCCAGCACGATCCGGCCCGACGTGAGCCGGGTGGTCGCCGAGCGCGCCCGCGAACGGGGGGTGCGACCGCTCGACGCGCCGGTCAGCGGTGGCGAGGCCGGCGCGGTCGAGGGGGTCCTCTCGATCATGGTCGGTGGCGAGGCGGCCGACTTCGACGCGGCGCAGCCCGTGCTGCGCGCCGTCGGCTCGACCATCGTCCACGTCGGACCCGACGGCGCCGGTCAGACCGTGAAGGCGGCCAACCAGCTCATCGTCGCGGGCAATATCGAGCTCCTCTCCGAGGCCCTCGTCTTCCTGTCGGCGCACGGCGTCGACCTCAAGGCTGCCGTCGACGTGCTCGGGGGCGGACTGGCCGGCAGCACGGTGCTGCAGCGCAAGGCGCCGGGGATGCTGGACCGCACGTTCGCACCGGGGTTCCGGGTCGACCTGCACCACAAGGACCTCGGTATCGTCCTCGACGCGGCCCGGGCGGCCGGCGTCGCCGTCCCGCTGGGCGCGAGCGTCGCGGACCTCATGGCGTCCCTGCGCGCCCAGGGCGGCGGGTCGCTCGACCACTCGGCGCTCCTGCTGCAGGTCGAGCGTTTGTCCGGCCTCGCCGCGGACGAGCTGGGGGACTCCGCGGATGCGTAGGGCCGCCGAGCGGCGACTCGTCGTCTCCCAGGTCGCGCTGGACGACGAGGCCGTCCGACGTCTGCACGGGCTCGCGACGGACTTCGACGTCGTCGTCGAGCGAGCTCCGTCCGCCGAGCTCCTCGCGTCGGCCGAGGTGGTCGCCGGACGCATCGATCCCGAGCTGGTACCGGCCGCGTCGGCGTTGCGGTGGAACCACCTGTGGACGGCCGGGGCCGACGCCGACCTCTCCGCCGAGATGCGCACGGCCGAGCAGGTCGCGGTGACGTCGTCGGCGGGCAACGGTGCCGTGCCGCTCGCCGAGCACGCCCTGATGCTCATGCTCATGCTGGACCGGGACGCACCCCGGCTGCTGACCGCACAACGCAAGCGGAGCTGGGACCGGTTCCGGCACCCGGAGCTGGCGGGGCAGACGGTCGGCGTCGTCGGCATGGGTGCGGCCGGGCAGGACCTCGTCGGCAAGGCGCGGGCGTTCCACCTGCGGGTCGTGGGCCTGCGCAACCGCCCCGAGGTCGCCGTGCCCGGTGTGGAACGGATGTACGGCCCGGACGACATCCTCGCGTTCGCCGCCGAGTGCGACTACCTGGTCGTCGCCGCGCCGCTGACCCCGCAGACCCAGGGGATGATCGATGCCCGGGTGCTCGCGGCCATGCGGCCCACGGCCGCTCTCGTCAACGTCTCACGCGGCGAGATCATCGACGACGACGCACTGCTGGCGGCCCTGACCGAGGGCCGGCTCTCCGGGGCCGGCCTGGACGCGCACACCGTCGAGCCCCTGCCGGCCGACTCGCCGTGGTGGACGGCACCGGGGGTCATCGTCACCCCGCACAACGGAGCGACCACGCCCCAGACGCTCGACCGCGCCGTCGCGATCTTCCTGGAGAACGTCGAGCGCTACGTGGACGGCAGACCGCTGCGCAACCTGGTCGACAAGTCGTCGGGGTACGCGCTGGTGTGAGGCAGGTGGCGGGGACGGTCCGAGGTCGGGAGGGCGCCGTGCGCCCTCCCGACCTCGGTACAGTGCTTCCGTATCGTGAAACAGGGTTCGGAGGCAGCGTGGCGGAGTCGAGGCAGCCCGGGAACGTGCAGTCCGTGGCGAGGGCCTTCGGGCTGCTCGAGGTGCTCGGTGAGCGCGGAGGGCAAGCAGGGCTGAGCGAGCTCGCCGAGGCGACGGGCCTCGCGATGCCGACGATGCACCGGCTCCTGCGCACGCTGGTCCAGCTCGGCTACGTGCGCCAGCTGCCGTCCCGCCGGTACTCGCTGGGGCCCGGGCTCATCCGTCTCGGCGACCGGGCGACCCGCCTCCTCGGGACGTGGGCACGGCCGGCGCTCGTCGAGCTCGAGGAGGCCACGCGGGAGACCACCAACCTGGCGCTGCTCGACGGGGACAGGGCGGTCTACGTGGCACAGGTGCCGTCCCACCACCAGGTCCGCATGTTCACCGAGGTCGGACGTCGGGTCTTCGCGCACTCGACCGGCGTCGGCAAGGCCATGCTGGCCCAGCTTGACGACGAGGACGTGGTCGCCATCCTCCGGCGGGCCGGCATGCCGCGGTACACGGACAACACCCACACGACGGAGGCCGGGCTCCTGGCCGACCTGGACGAGATCCGCACCCGCGGGTACGCCGTCGACGAGGGGGAGCAGGAGGTCGGCGTGCGCTGCTACGCGGTCCCGGTACCCGGTGCGCCCACGCCGACCGCGGTCTCCGTCTCCGGTCCGGACACCCGCGTCACGCTCTCCGCCGCGCGATGGATGCTGCCCGCGCTCGAGCGCGCGGCCGACGAGCTCGCCGACGCGCTGAGCTCCACCGAGCCGGACCTCGCGCCGCACTGACCCTCCGGTCGGCCGTCGGCCCGGTCAGGTCCCCAGGACGAAGGTCTGGATCGCGATGACCGCGGCCCCGCGCGCCCACTCGGTGAACGAGGGGCTGAGCGTCGCGATCACGGGGTCGTGCGCGAGCGGGTCCCGGTCCGCGTGCAGGCCCGCCTGCATCGCCTCCCGCGCGACGTCGGCGAGGCGGACCCCCTCGCCCCCGAGCACCACCCGCTCGGGCATCGTGAAGTTGGCGGCGGCGGCGACGAAGCGGCCGAGCGCGCGTCCGGCGTCGTCCACGACGCGGCGGGCCGCGGGGTCGCCGTCCTCGGCGAGGTCGAGCGCCTCGTCGTAGGCGACCTCCCGGCCGAGGGCGACCGAGACCTGCGTGGCGATCGACCGGATCGTCAGCATGGCCACCGCGCACCCGCGGTGCCCGGCGAAGCACGGGGGACCCGACGGGTCGAGCGGGTGGTGGCTGGCGAGCCCCAGGCTCGCGTCCTCGTTCGTCACGAGCCGCCCGTGCGCCACGAGCCCGAAGCCGACCCCGGCCCCGACGGTGATCAGCGAGAACGTGGCGGCGCCGTGACCGGCGCCGAACCAGTGCGTCGCCTCGGTGAGCGCCGTGACGTCGTTCGAGACGACCACGGGCAGGCCCGTGCGCGAGCGCAGCATGTCGCCCAGCGGGACGTCTTTCCAGCCGAGGAAGGGGGCCCGGACGACGTCCGAGGCCTCGACGACGTGTCCGCCGAGGGCGACGCCGACCGCGGTGACGTCGGCCGGTGACCCGGCGGCCAGCTCGCTGATCAGGCCCGCGACCGTGTCCGCGACGGCGAAGGGCGAGTGGTCGTCCAACGGCGCGTCGGCGGAGGCCACCACGCCGGCACGCAGCGTCGTCAGCACCCCGTGGGCGGTGTCCCCGGTGATCTTGACCCCGACGAAGTGGTGCGCCTCGGGGACGATGTCCAGCGGCCGCGACGGTCGGCCGACCCGCGATCCGGCGGGGGAGTCGTCGACCTCCACCAGCAGGCCGGCGTCGAGCAGCGGCTTGGTCAGGCGGGTGAGGCTCCCGGCGGAGAGGTCGAGCCGACGGGAGAGCTCGGCCCGCGACAGGGGGCCGTCGAGCAGCACGTCGAGCGCGACGGCGTGGCCCGGTCCGCTGAGCGGTCCCCACGGTGCTGGCGTCATCGCCCCAGTGTGGTGGATTAAATTCCACGGCTCAACAAAGCAGGCGCTGTTACTTCAACTCCAGAACGAAGGACTCCCTCGAAAGTGAAGTTGCTCACGTCCATCGGGGATCTTGACACCCCTATTAGTTCTGACGTAGAAATAACTAGTACCGACGACGAAGAGGTCACCATGACGATGCAGACAGACCTGGCTGACACCGCTGACACCGCTGACACCGCTGAGACGGCGGCCGCCACCATCCCGGGCCCGACCGACGGGCTGTGGCACCTGCGGGCCGCCGGGGTCAGCCTGGTCCTCGAGGTCGCCCGCAGCGCTCTCCCGCAGATCCTGCACTGGGGCGCCGACCTGGGGGACCTGCCCGCGGACGAGCTGGACGCCCTGCGCGCGGCGGCCGTGCCTCCGGTGGCCTCCGGCACCCCCGACGCCCCCGTGCCCCTGACGATCCTGCCCGAGCAGTCCGCGGGCTGGCTCGGCACCCCGGGCGTCACCGGCCACCGGGACGGCGCAGACTTCTCCACGCGGTTCCTCGTGGAGCAGGTGCGGCTCGTGCACGACGTCGAGCGCGACGGCGCACCCGTGGCGCACCGGATGACCGTCGACGCCCGCGACGCCGAGGCCGACCTGACCCTGCGGATCGAGATCGAGATGCTCCCCGGCGGACTCGTGCGTGCTCGCGGGCGGCTGCGGAACACCGGCGCCGCGGTCTTCACCGTGGGCTCCCTCGACCTCGCGCTGCCCCTGCCGCGCGAGGCCGACGAGATCCTCGACTTCACCGGCCGCCACCTGCGCGAGCGCAGCCCGCAGCGGCACGACTTCGTGGCCGGGACCCACCTGCGCGAGTCCCGGCGCGCACGCTCCCACGACGGGACCCTGCTGATGACCGCCGGACGCCGCGGGTTCGGCTACCGCTCCGGCGAGGTCTGGGGCGTGCACGTCGCCTGGTCGGGCAACACCCGGACCTTCGCCGAGCAGGGCATGCCCACCGGCGAGCGGCTGCTCGGCGCCGGCGAGCTGCTCCTGGCGGGCGAGGTGCGGCTGTCCACCGGCCAGGCGTACGAGAGCCCGTGGGTCTACGCCTCCTACGGCGACGGTCTCGACGAGCTCTCCCACCGGTTCCACACCTACCTGCGTTCCCGGCCGCAGCACCCCGGCTCCCCGCGCAAGGCGCTCGTGAACGTCTGGGAGGCCGTGTACTTCGACCACGACCTCGACCGGCTCACCGCGCTCGCCGACGCCGCGGCCGCCGCCGGCGTCGAGCGGTACGTGCTCGACGACGGCTGGTTCCGCGGGCGCCGCGACGACACCGCCGGGCTCGGCGACTGGACCGTCGACGACGACGTGTGGCCCGAGGGCCTGCACCCGCTCGCCGACCACGTCACCGGGCTGGGCATGGAGCTGGGCCTCTGGTTCGAGCCGGAGATGGTCAACCCCGACTCCGACCTCGCCCGCGCGCACCCCGAGTGGATCCTGCAGACCGGGAACCGGATGCCGCCGGAGGCACGCCACCAGCAGGTCCTCGACCTCGCCCACACCGGCGCCTGGGAGCACGTCTACGGCCAGATCGACGCGATCCTCGCCGAGTACCCGATCGGCTTCGTCAAGTGGGACCACAACCGCGACCTCGTCGACGCCGGTCACACCGCGACCGGCGGGGCCGGCGTCCACGCCCAGACGCACGCCGCGTACCGGCTGCTGGACGCGCTGCGCGCCGCCCACCCGCACGTCGAGTTCGAGTCCTGCGCGGGCGGTGGCGGCCGGGCGGACCTGGGCATCCTCGAGCGCACCGAGCGGATCTGGACCTCCGACTGCATCGACGCGCTCGAGCGGCAGACGATCGAGGCCGGTACCGGTCTGCTCGTCCCGCCCGAGATGCTCGGCTCGCACATCGGGTCGCCGACGTCGCACACCACCGGGCGCCGGCACGAGCTGAGCTTCCGCGGGGCCACCGCGTTCTTCGGCCACCTCGGCATCGAGTGGGACCTCACCGCCGCCTCCGAGGCCGAGCGGAGCGAGGTCGCGCGCTGGGTGGCGGCGTACCGGCAGCACCGTGACCTGCTGCACCACGGTCGGAGCGTCCGCACCGACGACCCCGACCCCGCCCTGCGGGTGCACGGCGTCGTGCGCGAGGGTGCCGGCGAGGCGATCTTCGCCGTCGTGCAGCTGACGACCGGCGTGTGGGCCCCACCGGGCCGCGTCCGTCTGCCGGGGCTGGACCCGGACACCACCTACGACGTCCGCCCCCTGGCTCCGGGAGACGAGGTCGAGCCGGGACACGGCGAGGCGCTCCCTCCGTGGTGGTCCGACGGCGTGCGGCTCAGCGGGCGGACGCTCGCCGGTGCCGGGGTCCAGCTGCCCCACCAGTTCCCCGAACGGAGCGTCCTGCTCCACGTGACCGCGGTCTGAGAAGCCCTCCCCCCCGAGAAGCTCGCGACGAAGCGACAGGAGCGACGACATGGCAGTCGTGACACCGCCGGCCCCGCCGGCACCCGGAGCCCGCGCACCGCGACGGCTGCGCCCCTCCGGCCGACCGCGCGGGGACCTGCGCGCGGCGATGGTCTTCCTCATCCCGGCGACGGTCGGGTTCGTGGTGTTCTACCTCGTCCCCGCCGTCCGCGGGGCCTGGTTCAGCCTCACGGACTACTCGGTGCTGGCACCACCGCAGTTCGTCGGTCTCGACAACTACCGGCGCCTGGTCGACGACCCGCTCTTCTGGAACGCGATGGGCGTGACCGGCTACTACGTCGTCATCAACATCGTCGTGCAGACGGTCGTCGCCGTCGGCCTCGCGGTGCTGCTGCAGCGGATGACCCGCTCGATCCTCGTGCGGGGTGCGGCGCTGCTGCCGTACTTCGTGGCGAACGTCGTCGTCGCGCTCGTCTGGTTCTTCATGCTCGACTACCAGATCGGCATCGTGAACGTCCTGCTGGGCAAGGTCGGGATCGACCCCCAGGCGTTCTTCGGCGACCCCGCTCTCGCGCTGCCGACGATCGCGCTGATCAACGTCTGGCGGCACATGGGCTACACGGCCCTGCTGGTCTTCGCGGGTCTGCAGACCATCCCGCCGCAGGTCTACGAGGCGGCGTCGCTGGACGGGGCCTCGGCGTGGCGCCAGTTCCGGTCGATCACCCTGCCGCTGCTGCGGCCGGTGCTCGCGCTGGTGCTCGTCGTCACCGTCACCGGGTCGTTCCAGATCTTCGACACCGTGGCCGTGACCACCGGCGGCGGCCCGGTCGACGCCACGCGCGTCATCTACCTCTACATCTACGACCTGGCGTTCGCCCAGCTCGACTTCGGCTACGCGTCCGCGCTGTCCGTCGTCCTGTTCGCCGTCCTGCTGATCGTCGCGCTCGTGCAGCTCCGGCTGCTGCGGGCGGGCGAGTCGGACAACTCCTAGGAGGCCCCCCCGTGTCGACGACGACCACCACCCCCTCCACCGCGGCCGGGCCGACCACGGCCCCGGCCGGGCCCCGACGACCGGCGCGCCGCCCGATCCCCTGGGGACGCATCGGCGGCTGGATCTGCCTCGTGGTGATCCTGCTGATCACGATCTTCCCGTTCTACTGGATGCTGCGCACCGCGCTGTCGGACAACCGGGCGCTCGCCCTGGAGGCCGACAGCCTGCTGCCCGCCGAGTTCACCCTCGACGCCTTCCGGCGCGTCTTCGGGCTGACGACGCTCGAGGAGTCGCTCGCCCAGGGCGGTGCCGGTGGCCGGATCAACTTCTGGCTCTACCTGCGCAACTCGGTGATCGTCGCGGCGTCGATCACGCTCGGGCAGGTGCTCTTCTCGGCCATGGCCGCGTACGCGTTCGCGCGGCTGCGGTGGCCCGGACGCAACGCCGTCTTCGCGCTGTTCCTGTCGGCGCTCATGGTGCCGGGCATCTTCACCGCGATCCCGAACTTCGTGCTCGTCAAGGAGCTCGGGCTGCTGAACACGTTCCCCGGTCTCATCCTGCCGACGTTCTTCATGACGCCGTTCGCGATCTTCTTCCTGCGCCAGTTCTTCCTGGGGGTACCCCGCGAGGTGGAGGAGGCGGCGCTCATCGACGGCGCGGGCAGGGCCCGGGTGTTCCTACGGATCGTGCTGCCCATGACGGCGGCTCCGATCACCACGCTCGCCGTGCTGACGTACATCACGGCCTGGAACGAGTACTTCTGGCCGCTGCTCGTGGGCCAGAGCGACGACGTGCGCGTCCTGACGGTCGCGCTGGGCATCTTCCGCTCGCAGACGCCGCAGGGCAGCCCGGACTGGTCGGGGCTGATGGCGGCGACGCTGGTCGCCGCGCTGCCGATCGTCCTGCTCTTCGTGGCGCTCGGTCGTCGCATCGTCAGCTCCATCGGCTTCTCCGGGATCAAGTGAGGACCTCATGCACCGCAGTGACACGACCCCGACCCAGCCCGGGATCGCCCGCCGGCTCCGCCGTCCCGCCGCCCTCGTCGCGACCGGAGTCCTCGCCCTGGCCGGGTGCGCGACGCCGTCGGGCACCGGCGGTCCGGACGGCCAGGTGACGCTCACCTACTGGATGTGGGACGCCAACCAGGTGCCCGGCTACCAGCAGTGCGCCCAGGACTTCGAGGCGGAGAACCCGGACGTGCTCGTGAACCTCGAGCAGTACGGCTGGGACGACTACTGGACCCAGCTCACGGCACGCATGGTGGCCGAGAGCGCCCCGGACGTCTTCGTCGACCACGCCCAGCAGTTCGGCAAGTACGCGAGCTTCGACCAGATCCTCGACATCAGCGATCGCGTGGAGGCCTCCGACATCGACCTGGACCAGTACCAGGACGGTCTCGTCGACCTGTCGCGCGGACCCGACGGCGGGCTCTACGGCCTGCCGAAGGACTGGGACACCGTGGGGCTGTTCTACAACGCCGACATGGTGGCCGAGGCCGGCTACGCGCCCGAGGACCTGTGGGAGCTCGAGTGGAACCCGCGCGACGGCGGGACGTTCGAGGAGTTCCTGGCCCGGATGACCGTGGACGAGAACGGGGTCCGCGGCGACGAGCCCGGGTTCGACCCGAGCCGCGTGGACGTCTACGGCCTCGGGTACAACGAGAGCGGCGGCGGGTTCGGCCAGGTGCAGTGGGCGCCCTACGCGCTGAGCAACGGCTGGACCTACGCCGACACCAACCCGTGGCCGACGTCCTTCGACTACGACGACCCGGCCCTGGCCGAGGCGATCGGGTGGTGGCGCTCCCTGATCGAGAAGGGCTACATGCCGCCCTTGCCCGTGGCGACGTCCGGCATCGGGACGATCGAGTCCCTCGGTTCGGGCGGGTACGCCGCGCTGATCGAGGGCTCGTGGAACTCCCGGGCGATGGCGGAGCTCCAGGGTGTCGACGTCCGGGTGGCGCCCACCCCGGTCGGGCCGACCGGTGAGCGCGCGTCGGTGTTCAACGGGCTGTCGGACGCGATCTACGCCGGCACCGAGCACCCCGACGAGGCCTGGCGCTGGGTCGAGTACCTGGCGAGCCCCGCGTGCCAGGACGTCGTCGCGGCCGAGGGACGGGTGTTCCCCGCCATCTCGAGCTCCTCGGAGAAGGCCGTGGCCACGTTCTCCGAGCTCGGCATCGAGGCCGACGCGTTCGCCGTCCACGTCGAGGACGGGACCGGCACCCTCTCGCCGGTCACGGACCGCTGGTCGGAGGTCCAGTCGATCATGCAGCCCGCGATGGACGAGGTCATGTCCTCGACCGACGACCCGGGTCCGATCCTCGCCGACGCCGACGCCCGGGTGGACCGGGTGATGGCGGACGAGTGACCGGCGGCGCCGGGGTGCCGGTTCAGACCGTCACCCCGGCGCCGAGCGCGACGAGCTCGGACCGGTCCACGATCTTCGTCCGCTCGCGGCCCGACGCCGCACCGAGCCGCTGCTCGGCCGCGTCGATGCGCAGCCATCCCTCCCAGTCCACGACCGGCACGCCCCGCTCGCGCAGGATCGCGTCCGCGGCCCCGGACCCAGGGCGCCGCTGCCCGGTGTCGGCGGCGAGCAGCGTCTCCACGGTCTCCTTGGCGTCCGACCGGGTGGCGCCGATGAGCCCGACCGGGCCCCGCTTGATCCAACCGGTCGCGTAGAGGCCGGGCACGGGGACGCCGTCGCCGTCGAGCACGGCCCCCCGCGTGTGCGGGACGACGTGCCGGACGGGGTCGAACGGCACGCCCGGAACCGGGGAGCCCACGTAGCCCACGGCGCGGTAGACGGCCTGGACGGGATGGTCCTCGAGCTCACCGGTCGGCTCCGCGTGCCCGAACCCGTCCGGTGCCGTGATCTCGGTCCGCAGCCCCTCGACACGGTCGGTGCCGAGGATCGCCGCCGGAGCGCGGTGGAAGTGCAGGTGGACGCGGCGCGAGGCCCGACGGTCCGCGGCGGGCACCGCCGCCCACCGCTCGAACGTCCGCACGACTCGCCGCTTAGGGGCGAGCTGCCGCACCATGCGCTCGGTGTGCTCGTCGCGCACGATCTGCGCCGGGTCGACGACCACGTCGACGTCCTCCTGCTCGCCGAGCTCGCGCAGCTCGCCGGGGGAGAAGCGCACGTCGACGGGTCCCCGTCGGGCGAACACGTGGATGTCGCGGACCGCGTTCGCGGCCAGGCCCCGGCGGACGTTCTCCGACAGGTCGGTCCGCTCGAGCGTCCGGGCGTGGCGGATCAGCATCCGGGTGACGTCGAGGGCGACGTTCCCGGCTCCGACGACGGCGACGGTCTCGGCGTGCAGCGGCCACTCGCGCGGGACCTCGGGGTGGCTGTCGTACCAGGAGACGACGTCGGCCGCGCCGAACGACCCGGGCAGGTCGACGCCCGGGACGTCGAGGCGGGCGTCGCGCTGCGCCCCGGTGGCCACCACGACGGCGTCGTAGACGGACCGCAGCTCGTCGATCGTCATGTCGGTGCCGACCTCGACGTTGGCCAGCAGCCGCACGTCGGGGTGGTCGAGCATGCCGTGCAACGAGTCGACGATCCGCCGGATCTTGGGGTGGTCCGGGGAGACGCCGTAGCGCACCAGGCCGTACGGCGTGGGGAGACGCTCGACGACGTCGACCCGCGTGCCCGGCGCGAGCTCGGTGAGGAGCCCGGCCGCGTAGACGCCCGCCGGCCCGGCGCCGACGACGGCGACGCTCAGCGGCCGCACGCCCCCGGTCACGACGCGCCCCCGCCCTGCGGGATCGCGGTGACGACCGCGTGGTCGCGGGGCACGACGCCGAGCCGTGCCGCACCGCCGGGCGAGCCGAGGTCGTCGAAGAACTCGACGTTCGCCCGGTAGTAGTCGCTCCACTCCTCGGGGACGTCGTCCTCGTAGTAGATGGCCTCGACCGGGCACACCGGCTCGCAGGCGCCGCAGTCCACGCACTCGTCCGGGTGGATGTACAGCGAGCGCTGCCCTTCGTAGATGCAGTCGACCGGGCACTCCTCGAGGCAGCCCTTGTCCTTGACGTCGACGCAGGGCTCGGCGATCACGTAGGTCATGCCCGGCGACGCTAGGACCTCGAGCGCGCTCGAGATCCAGGGTCCCGGGCGGGCCGACGGGTGTGACCCTCGTCTCCGTTGACCTCGACCGGGGTCGAGGTCCTAGGTTCGTCACGGATCATCCCTCCGACCACCGAAGGACACCCGATGACCGTCTACACGCTGCCTGACCTGCCCTACGACTACAGCGCCCTCGAGCCGCACATCAGCGGCAAGATCATGGAGCTGCACCACGACAAGCACCACGCCGCCTACGTCGCCGGCGCGAACACCGCGCTGGACAAGCTGGCCGAGGCGCGCGAGTCGGGCGACCTCGCGGCGGTCAACCTGCACGAGAAGAACCTCGCGTTCAACCTCGGCGGGCACACCAACCACACCATCTTCTGGAACAACCTGTCCCCCGAGGGCGGCGGCGAGCCCACCGGCGAGCTGGCCGAGGCCATCAAGGACCAGTTCGGCTCCTTCGCCGCGTTCCAGGCGCACTTCGCCGCCACCGCCACCGGCATCCAGGGCTCCGGCTGGGCCGTGCTCGGCTGGGACTCCATCGGCCAGCGGATGCTGATCTTCCAGCTCTTCGACCAGCAGGCCAACGTCCCGGTCGGCATCACCCCGCTGCTCATGCTCGACATGTGGGAGCACGCCTTCTACCTGGACTACCTCAACGTCAAGGCCGAGTACGTCAAGGCGTTCTGGAACCTCGCCAACTGGCAGGACGTCGCCGCCCGCCTCGAGCGCGCCCGCACCCAGACCGCAGGCCTTCTCGCCTGACGCACCCCGCACGACGTCGAGCGTCTCTGTTCCTCAGGAATCAGCTCGTGATTCCTGAGGAACAGGGACGCTCGACGTCGTGCGTGCGAAGGACCAGCCCGTGATTCAGGCCGCGGTGGCGGGCCGGGCGTACTCCTCGTCGGTGACGTGCTCCAGCCAGGTGGTGGACGTGGCGGGGTCGTCGGTGTTCTCGAGCATCGCGAGGTGCTCCATGAAGCTGTCCGGCGTCGCGCCGTGCCAGTGCTCCTCGTCCGGCGGGCAGTAGATCGTCTGGCCCTGCCCGGCCTTGACGACCGTGCCGTCGCGGGTGCCGACGAGCGCGAACCCGTTGGTGACGTGCAGCGTCTGGCCACGAGCGTGCGAGTGCCACGCCGTGCGGGCTCCCGGGGCGAACCTGACCTTGGCGACGACCATGGTCTGGCCGGCGTCCTGCGGGTAGGCGATGGGGTCGAGCCACACGTCGCCGGTGAACTGCTCCGGCGGGTTCTTGGTGGTCGGGGCAGCGGTGAGGACCTTCATGGGGTCGTCCTTCCTGTCGTGGGTCAGGCGTGCTCGTCGGTCGGAGCGTCCTGGGTGGAGGTGGTCGGGACGAGAGCGGGGTGGCCGGGCCAGTCGTGCGACGCGGCCCAGCTCGCCAGCAGCCGCAGGCGTTCCTCGGAGGCGCTGCCGACCTCCGCCGTGTAGACGAGGAACGACAGCCCGGGCTCCGCGGTCAGGTCCATGCTCTCGAAGTAGAGGTCGAGGTCGCCGACGACGTCGTGGTGGAACCCCTTGCTGCCGGTGCCGTGGTGCCGCACGTCGTGAGCGCCCCAGCGGGTGCGGAACGCGGGGGACCGGGTGGACAGCTCGCCGACGAGGTCGTGCAGCCCCTTGTCGTGCGGGTCGCGGCCGGCCTCGGTGCGCAGGATCGCCACCACGACGTCCGCCGCGGCCTCCCAGTCCGGGTAGAAGCTCTCGGACCGCTCGGGGTCCAGGAACGTGAACCGCGCGAGGTTCGGCGTCTCGTCACCCGCCGCGAGCACGTCCGCGTAGAAGGCCCAGCCGAGCCGGTTGGCCGCGAGGATGTCCATGCGTCCGTTGCGGACGAACGCCGGGCCCTCGGTGACGGCGTCGAGGGTGAGCTGCAGCGCGGGACGGGCGACCCAGCGCCGGGTGCCGCGCCGACGGGGCCGCACCTGCACGGCACGGTTCGCCGTGCGGGCGAGGTCGAACAGGTGCGACCGCTCGGCCTCGTCGAGCTGCAGGGCGCGAGCGAGGGAGTCCAGCACCGGGTCCGAGACGCCGGAGAGGTTCCCGCGCTCGAGGCGCGCGTAGTACTCGACGCTCATGTCGGCGAGCATCGCGACCTCGCTGCGCCGCAGCCCGGGCACGCGGCGGTTGCTGCCCGGGGGGAGGCCGGCGTCCTGAGGCGTCACCTTGGCGCGACGCGAAGTCAGGAACTCACGTACGTCCTGGCGGTTGTCCATGCTTCGACGGTACGAGCGGTCGGGGTGACGCGCGAGGTACTGCCAGTACACCTCTCGTCAGTGCCTCGCGGGAACGACGGATCCGTCGTTTCCTGGAGGCAGTCGAGAGGAGCACCATGACCACCTGGACACCCGACGAGCTCAGCGCGGTCGGCGACGCCGGCGAGCTGCACATCGCGCCCGCGCGGACCGACGGCAGCTTCCGCCGTCCGACCACCATCTGGGTGGTGCGGGTCGGCGACGAGCTGTACGTCCGGTCCTACCACGGGCCCGACGGCGGCTGGTACCGCCAGGCGCTGCGCAGCGGTCGAGCCCGGATCGACGCCGGCGGCGTCGAGCGCGAGGTCTCGCTCACCGAGCCGACCGACGACGTCGACGCCTCGATCGACGACGCCTACCGCACCAAGTACGGGCGGTACAGCAGCTACGTCGCACCGATGATCGCGCCCCCGGCCGTCGCCGCGACCCTGCGGCTCGAGCCCCGCTGAACCGCAGCTCACGCAACCCCACCCACGCACCTGAAGGAGATCTCATGACGGACCGCGAACCCTCCGGCGCCGAGCGCATGTTCGGCGACTTCGCCCCGGGCCTCGTGCACTACACCGACGACGTGCTGTTCGGAGACGTGTGGAAGCGACCCGGGCTGTCGCCCAAGGAGCGCAGCCTGGTGACCGTCTCCGTGCTGGCCACGAACGGGAACACCGAGCAGCTCACCTTCCACATCTGGCTGGCCAAGGAGAACGGCAACTCCGAGGAGGAGGTCGTCGAGGCCCTCACCCACCTCGCGTTCTACGCCGGCTGGCCGCAGGCCATGGCCGCCATGGCCGTCGCGAAGCAGGTCTTCCGCGGGGAGTCCTGACCCGGGTCCCGAGGACCCGACCCCCGGCCGCCCGGCGGCCATCGTCCGAACGAGGAGCTCGATCATGCGTGGAGCAGTACTGCACGGACCCGGGGACGTCCGGGTGGAGGAGCGGGAGAAGCCGACGCTGCTGGCGCCGACCGACGCGATCATCAAGGTCACGGCCGCCTGCGTCTGCGGGTCGGACATGTGGCCGTACCGTGGCATCGAGACCGCTCCGGGCCCCATGCCCATGGGGCACGAGTACGTCGGTGTCGTCGAGGAGATCGGTGCCGACGTGAGGAACGTGGAGGTCGGCGACTTCGTCGTCGGGTCCTTCTGGGCCTCGGACAACACCTGCCCGATCTGCCAGGCCGGCTACCAGAGCCGGTGCGTGCACGCGGAGTACGTGGGGATGAACGGCGCCCAGGCCGAGTACCTGCGGGTCCCGCAGGCCGACGGCACCCTGGTGGCGACGCCGGGTCAGCCCGACGAGGACCTGGTCCCGTCGCTGCTGGCGGCCTCGGACGTGCTGGGGACCGGCTGGTTCGGGGCCGTGGCGGCCGAGGCGGGACCGGGCAAGACCGTCGTGGTGGTCGGTGACGGCGCGGTCGGGCTGAGCGCGGTCCTCGCCGCCCAGCAGCTCGGGGCGGAGCGCATCATCGCCATGTCCCGGCACGAGTCGCGGCAGCGGCTGGCCCGGGAGTTCGGCGCGACCGACATCGTCGCCGAGCGCGGTGACGAGGGCGTGGCGAGGATCAAGGAGATGACCGACGGGCTGGGCGCGCACAGCGTGGTCGAGGCCGTCGGGACCCAGGAGTCGATGCTTCAGGCGATCCAGTCGACCCGGGCCGGCGGGCACGTCGGGTTCGTCGGCGTCACGCACGACGTCTCGCTGCCCGGCGAGCTGCTGTTCTTCTCCGCGGTCCACCTGCACGGCGGACCGGCCCCGGTGCGTCAGTACCTGCCCGAGCTCATCGACCTCATCTGGCGTCGTGAGATCGACCCGGGCAAGGTCTTCGACCTCACCCTGCCGCTGGAGGAGGCGGCCGAGGGTTTCGCGGCGATGGACGAGCGCCGCGCCGTCAAGGCCATGCTGCGTCCCTGAGCGCGACGGACTCGACGGGCACGACGACGGCGCGTGGCCTCTCCCCGAGCGGGAGAGGCCACGCGCCGTCGTCGTGCCGGGACCGGACCTGTCAGAAGTCCGCGCAGGTCAGGTACTCGAAGCTCTCCCGCGCGAAGCTCGCGTCGGTCGGTGCACCGTCCATCTCGATGACGTAGTACTTGACCTTGCCCTGGGCCGCCTCCAGGACCGACGGCCAGTCGATGTCACCCTCGCCGACGACGGTCTGGGTGCCGAACGCCGGGGTGGGACCGGACAGGTCGCCGTCCTTGATGTGCAGCAGGTCGATGCGGTCGCCGTACTCCTCGAGCAGCTCGACGACGTCGGCGCCGCCGTCGGTCGCCCAGTAGACGTCCACCTGGAACGCGACGTACCGCGGGTCGGTGTTCTGGGCCACGGCCTCCCACCAGCTCATCGTCTCGCCGGTGGCCGGGTCGGTGACGTCGAGCGCGAACTCGTTCCAGTGGTTGTGGCCGAAGTGCTTGCCGGTGCCGGCCTTGACGGAGGCCTCGCCGGCGGCGTTCATCGCCTCGGCGGTCTCCATGGCGCTCTCCCACGACGTGCTGCCGCCGAAGAACGGGACGCCGGGTCCGGCGAAGCCGCCCGAGCCGGTGTACTTCTGGCCGATGGTCTTCGCGAAGTCGAAGGTCTCCTCGAAGGCCTCGGGGTCGGTGCTGCCGTGGGAGCTCGGCGCCTTGAGACCGTGCTCCTTGAGCAGCGCGCGGAACTCCTCGGCGGTGCGGCCCTCGTAGCTGCCGCCGAACGGCTCCACGTTCTTGTAGCCGATGTCGGCGAGCTCGCCGAGGACGGCGTCGATCCCGATCTCCTGCTGCCAGCCGCTGTAGCTGTAGAGCTGGAACGAGATCTTGCCGGCCGGCACGGAGCGGCCGGAGCACTGGTCCGAGGCGCCGGCAGCCGTGCCGTGCGGTGCGTCGGCGACGGCCGGCGCGGCCGCCACGAGGGGGAGGGCGAGTCCTGCGGCCGCTGCGGTCGTGGCGGCTCGGGTCAGGAGAGAGCGTCGCATCGTCGGGAATCCTCTCGAAAGGGGGCGGTGTCCACCGTCGGACACCTGGAGTCGGGGCGAGCGCCGGCGGTTCCCGTTCGGCGCCCGCCCCGTACTTATGAAAGATAACAGCAGAAGCCGACGTGGCAATACCCCTCTTCGGCGTCCGAGCCATCAGAAGTGGCGGCCGGGGCCGCCGTGGTGGCTTTGCGCCACTGGCATGACCCCGCCATGGATCTCCTTGCCCGTGACGCCGTCGCTCCTGGAGTATCCCTCGTGATCCCCCGCAAGAAAGTCATGACGTCACCACATCGACGTCATCTCTGGCCCACGAGGCACGAGGAGCTGCTCAGTGAACAAGTTCAGGCGATATCTGGCGGGCGCGTGCGCCGGGGCGCTGCTGGCCCCCCTGGTCGCACTGTCCGCCCAGGCGGACGACGCCGACCCGTCGACCACCGCCGCGCCGCCCGAGCCCGGGACGGAGAGCGCCGTCGTCACGCTGCTCACCGGTGACCGGGTGCACGTGACGACCTACCCGGACGGCGCGATCGCCGCCGACGTCGACCCGGCGGAGCGTGCCGACGGCGTCGTCCCGACCTTCAGCAAGCAGGAGTACGACGGCCACACCTACGTGGTCCCGTCGGACGTCGCCGCGCTCGTCCCGGACCTCCTCGACCCGGCGCTCTTCGACGTCCAGGAGCTCGTCGCCGCGGGCTACGACGACACGAGCAACGACGGCATCCCGGTGATCGTCGACTACGGCGACACCGTCCCGACCGCCCGCAGCCGCAGCACCCTCCCCCGGCATCGAAGTCGAGCGCACGCTTGCGTCGATCGGTGCCGTGAGCGCGGACATCGACACGGACGACGCCAGGGCGCTCCTCGCGGCGCTGGACCGGCAGGCCGCGGCCGCAGAGCGCTCCCGCGCCCGGACCGGCGGCATCGAGAAGATCTGGCTCGACCACGAGGTCGAAGGTCTGCTCGACGTCAGCACCCCGCAGATCGGTGCCCCCGAGCTGTGGGAGGCCGGCTACACCGGCGAGGGCATGACGGTCGCCGTGCTCGACTCGGGCGTGGACAGCACCCACCCCGACCTGGCCGGCAAGGTCGTGGCGGAGAAGAACTTCAGCACCTCGCCCACCGCGACCGACCGCCACGGCCACGGCACCCACGTCGCGACGACGATCGCCGGCACCGGCGCCGCCTCGGACGGCACGTACCGTGGCGTCGCCTACGACGCCGAGATCATCAGCGGCAAGGTCATCAACAACTACAACTCCGGCACCATCTCGGACATCATCGCCGGCATGGAGTGGGCCGTCGCGAACGACGCCGACGTCGTCAACATGAGCATCGGCACGCGCCGCCTCTACACCGACGGCACCGACCCGGCCAGCCAAGCGGTCGACGAGCTGAGCGCCGAGCACGACACCCTGTTCGTCGTCGCGGCCGGCAACGACGGCTCCGGCTCCAACACGATCACCGCGCCCGGCGCCGCGAGCTCGGCGCTCACCGTCGGCGCCGTGAACGACGCCGACGTCGTGGCGGGCTTCTCCAGCCGTGGCCCGCGCGCGGGCGACAACGCCCTCAAGCCGGACGTGACCGCGCCCGGTGTGGGCATCGTCGCGGGCCGCGCCGCCGGCACGAGCCGCGGTTACGTCGTCGACGACCACTACACCGCTCTCAGCGGCACGTCCATGGCAACGCCGCACGTCGCGGGCGCCGCGGCCCTGCTGCTCCAGCAGCGCCCGGACCTCACCGGACAGGACGTCAAGGGCCTCCTGGCCTCGACGGCCTACCTCGCGGAAGGCACGGTGTTCGACCAGGGGACCGGCCGCGTCGACCTGCCGTACGCGATGTCGACGACGGTCCTCGCGGACACCGGCTCGCTCAGCCTGGGATTCTTCGACTATCCGCAGGACGCCACCGCTCCGGTGACCCGCTCGGTCACGTACACGAACGTCGGTGACGCCGACGTGACCCTCGCGGCGGACCTCCAGGTCACCGACGAGAACGGCGACGCCCCGGCGGCCGGTATGCTCACCTTGCACGACGACGCCGTGACCGTCCCGGCCGGCGGGACCGCGCAGCTCTCCGTGACCGTGGACCCGACGCTCGGCGAGCCTGGCGTGTACGCGGGCCACCTCACGGCGACGGATGCCGACGGCACGGAGCTCCGTGCGGGGGTGGCCTTCACCAAGGAGGCCGAGCGCTACGACCTCGTGGTCTCCACGACCGACCGCAACGGCCGGCCGGCCGGTGGCCTGAGCAGCATCGACGTCATCAACGTCGACGACCAGGCGCGCTTCTACGAGCCCGCCGTCCGCTACGACGCCGCCGGCACGGCGACGTTCCGTGTCCCGGTGGGCCACTACAGCGTCTCGGGCCTCACGTACTCCTACGACGAGTCCGGCCGGTACGCCGTCGAGGCGACCGCGACGCTGGCGCCCGAGGTCCTGGTCACCGAGGACACCGACGTGAGCTTCGACGCTCGCACCGCCGTTCCCGTCGACGTGGACACCCCGCAGGAGAGCGAGGTGCACGGGACGCAGGTCTCCTACCTGCGCACGGACGCCAAGGGCAGCCCGTACCCGCACACCTGGAGCATGTCGGCCCCGGTCGAGTCGCTCTCGGTCACCCCGACGGAGGACGTCGAGGTCGGCGGGTTCGAGTTCTACCACGCACAGACGCTCCGGGCCCCGGAGATCCGGATGACCGCCGGCGGCAGCCTCGACCTCACCGCCTACTACGCGCGGTACAGCGAGCGTCTCGACGGGGCCCTCGAGACGGAGCTGGTCGACGTCGGCTCCGGCACCGCGGAGGACTTCGCCGCGGTCGACGTCGAGGGCAAGGTCGCGCTGGTCACCCAGGACGGCTACTCGTTCGGCGCGCAGATCGCGGCGGCCGGCGAGGCGGGGGCCGCGGCCATCGTGCTCGCCGGCAACCAGCCGGGGCTCGTCATGACCAACGGCGTCCCCGGTGCGGTCCCGCACCTGACGACGACCTTCGAGGAGGCCGAGGCCGCGAAGGCGCTCATGGTCGACGGCAGCGTCGACCTGGACGTGGTGGCGATCGCGGCCAGCCCCTACCTCTACGAGACGATGTTCCCGGAGACGGGCGGTGTCCCGTCCGAGCTGGACTACGCCGTCACGCCGGAGAACTCGGCGACGGTCACGGCCACGTACCGGGCACAGGTGGAGGGTGTCGGCATCGCCGACACGCGTCACCGCTGGCGTCCCTGGGAGTCCACGGCGTTCGGCCTGCTCCGCATGCTCGAGGCGCCCCTGGTGCGCACCGAGATGGTGACCGCTGGCGACACGCTGTGGGCTCACAACTACTACATCAACTCGACGCCGACGCGCCCGTACAGCGCCTACCTCGCCGACTCCCGTCACCCGTACGAGGCGGGCTCGACCATCGACGAGGACTTCCTCACGCAGGTCATGGCCCCCGGGTTCGCGCTCTACGGGCCGGACACGGCCACCCGCACCGGGGACGCGCTGAACCTCTACGTGCCGGAGTGGACCGACTCGGACGCGCGCTGGGGCGAGGTCTACTACCGCACGGACACCTCGTCGTTCCGGCTGTACACGGACGGTGAGCTGACGGCGCAGAGCAGCCGGGCCCGCGGCACCTTCGACGTGGGCACCGAGCCGTCCGAGCTGAGGATCGAGCTCGACGTGGCCAGGGACGCCGACTGGTGGACGATGTCCACCGAGACCTCGACGGCCTGGACCGTGCAGAGCACGCCGCAGGACGGCGAGACCGAGGTCCTGCCGCTGCTGCGGGCGCGCCTGCAGCCCGACGTGGACCTGCTCAACCGCGCGAAGGCCTCCGCCCACCACGTCGATGTCACCGTCGACCACCAGCCGGGTACCACGGCTGCCCCGATCGCCGAGACCCGCTTCTGGGTCTCGACCGACGACGGCGAGACGTGGCGCGAGGTCCCGGTGCGCCGGCACGGCAAGGACGGGCTGCGCGCCGTCGTCAACCGGCTGCCGGCCGAGGCGGAGTACGTCTCCGTGCGGGTCGAGGTCACCGACACGGCCGGCAACGTGCTGGAGCAGGAGATCACCCGGGCCTACGGCCTGCGCTGATCCCGAGCTGCGGCGGCCCGGCCGCCGTGGAGCCCGTGGCCCCCTCCCGTCCGCACGGGAGGGGGCCACGGGCCGTCCGCCGTCGGTCCTGCGGGAACCGGCCCCACGGGTTGCCCAGCGTGTGCTCCCACGGCGGGCGGTAGCCGGTCGGCTCCGCGGCGGCGCACCAGGCGGGCTGCACGTCGGTGCGGATCACGGGCGCCACCGTCTCCTTGCCCTGGACGAGGACGTGTCGAGCCGGCCGGCGTCCGTCGCGGCCGTGGCTGGTCCGGCGTCCGTCACTCCGTCGCGGTGACGCCGCGTCGTCCCCGCGTGCGTCAGGACCGCCCGGCCGCACCGCCCGCCAGCGCCGCCAGCTCCGCCCGGTTGGCCGCGCCCACCTTGCGCAGCAGGTTCGCGACGTGGAACTTCACGGTGTTCGCGCTGATGGACAGCTGCTCGGCGATCTCGCCGTTGCGGCGGCCGGCGGCGACGAGCGCGAGCACGTCGCGCTCGCGGCGGGTCAGGGCGACGTCGGCGTCCAGGCCGAGCTCCGGCGTGGGCGGGTCCAGGGGCAGCGTGATCGCCAGGTTCGACCCCCACCCGCGGGTCGCGTCCACGAGGAACGTGCCGTGCAGGGCGCTCACCCGCTCGGCGATGGGCCGCAGGCCGTCGTCGTGGACGTCCCGGTCGCCGGAGCCGTCGTCCCGGATCCCCATGAGCAGGTTGCGCCCGTCGCAGTCCCAGTGGATGCGCACCCGCCGGGCGTCCCCGCGGTCCAACAGGCCGAGGACGGCGTTGCGCACGATGGCGCGGGCCTCGTGCGCGACGACCTCCGGCAGCGCACGCCCGGTCGGCGGCGGTTCGACGAACTCGACGTCGAGCTGACCGAACCGGATCAGCGGCCGCAGGTCGTCGCGCAGCAGCGCGAACGCGCCGACCACGGGTTCCAGCATGTTGCCGACCCGGGCCTCGGCGGTGGAGCGCAACGTGACCAGGGCTCCGGAGGCGACGTCGACGGCGGTCGCCCGGGCCGTGGCGTCGTCGAGCCGACGGGAACGCAGCACGGCGAGGATCGACTCGAGCTGCACGGCGTGCCGGTCGGACTGCTCGGCCAGGGCGCGGCGGTACTCGTGCACCAGGGAGTCGGTCGGCGCCGGGGCGGTGTCCACCCCGGCACGCTACCCCTGAACCTGCCCGGACGGGTAGGTCGGCCACCCACCCGGGGCGATGTCAGAGCCCGTCGCCCGGACGCACGATGGCGGCATGCCCGACACCGCAACCATGCTCGACACCCGTTCGACGGCGGCCGCCGCCGTCGACCTCGTCCTCGGCGAGGTGGAGTCGCTCCTCACCCGCATCCGGCAGGAGCAGTCCGACCGGCTCCAGGAGCTGGCCGAGGCGGTCTCCGCGGCGGATCGCGTCTTCGTGCACGGTGCCGGCCGCTCCGGCATCGCCGTGCGCGGCCTGGCCATGCGCCTCATGCACCTCGGCAAGCCCACCTTCGTCGTGGGCGAGACGACGACGCCGGCGATCGGTCGTGGCGACCTGCTGCTGTCCGTGAGCGGCTCGGGCAGCACACCCGGTGTCCTGCGGGCCGCGGAGTCGGCCTGCGGGGCCGGCGCCCGGGTGGCCGCCATCACCAACAACGCCTCGTCCCCGCTCGGCCGCCTCGCCACGGTCACCCTGACCGTCGGCGCCGCGTCCAAGACCGACCACTCCGGGACGGCCTCGGCCCAGTACGCCGGGAGCCTCTTCGAGCAGGGCGTGGCCCTGGTCGGGGACGCGCTGTTCCACGACCTGTGGCAGCGCTCCGGCCTCGCCGCGGCCGACATCTGGCCGCGGCACGCCAACCTCGAGTGAGCGGCCGGCGGCCCGGACCTCCCACCTCACCACCTCGCACCGACGCACGACCGAAAGGCACGACCATGAAGCTGCAGTTCGCCATGGACACCCTGACCACCTCCCAGGCCCTGGAGTGGGCGGCCGCCGCCGCGCCGCACGTCGACATCCTCGAGCTGGGCACCCCGCTCATCAAGAGCGAGGGTCTCGCCGCCATCACCGCCGTCAAGGACGCGCACCCGGACAAGACCGTGTTCGCCGACCTCAAGACGATGGACGCCGGTGCGCTCGAGGCCGAGATCGCGTTCAAGGCGGGCGCCGACCTGGTCACCGTGCTGGGCACCGCCGGTGACAGCACGATCGCCGGTGCCGTGCAGGCCGCCGAGACCCACGGCAAGGGCGTCGTCGTCGATCTCATCGGCGTCGCCGACAAGCCGGCCCGCGCCCGCGAGGTCGTCGCCCTCGGTGCGACCTTCGTCGAGATGCACGCCGGTCTGGACGAGCAGGCCGAGGAGGGCTACTCCCTGGAGACCCTGCTGCGCGCCGGTGGCGAGGCCGGGGTGCCCTTCTCCGTCGCCGGTGGCGTCAAGGAGAGCTCGATCGCGGCCGTGCAGGACTCCGGTGCCCAGGTCGCCGTCGCGGGCAGCTCGATCTACAGCGCCGACGACGTCGCCGCCGCGGCCGCGGCGCTGCGTGCCGCCATCGCCTGACCCGTTCGTAGCACCCCGGTGCCCCGCGCCCCCGCGGGGTACCGGTCGGTCGCCGAGGTACCGGCCGGTCGACGTCTGATGCGTCGACCAGCCGGTACCGCGGCGACCTTGCGGTATCTCGGCGGCGACGAGCCGACCACGCGTCCCGCAGACCACGGCGGGGCCCGGCAGGTGACCAGGCCCCGCCGTCGGCGTTCAGTCCTGCGCCGCGCTGTCGAACTCGGCGCTGCCGATCGTCTGGAACCATTCCCGGACCTGCTCGGGGTCGTCGGTGAAGGTCAGGGCCAGCGACAGCAGCACGCGGGCCTTCTGCGGCGTCAGGTCGAGGCCGCCGACGATGCCCGGGGTGCCCCCGTCATAGATGGAGCCGGAGCCGGTGCGGGTGGTGGTCACGAACACCACGCCCTCCTCGACCCCCGCATCCCGTGCCTCGCTCTGCGCAGTCGAGATGCCGCCCGCGCCGTGGCCGGCGGTCACGATGCCGTCCACACCGTCGTCGACGAGGGCCTCGATGGGCACCGCCGAGGCCTCGACGTGGCTGAAGACGACCTCAGCCGTCGCGACATCGTCGAACTCCACCGTCGACAGGTCGAACGGGGTCTGCCAGGAGTCGGTGCCGCAGTCCTGGATCCGGGCGGGCTGACGCATGTGACGGAAGTTCTGGCCATCGACCGTGCCGAGCGCCCCGTAGCGGCCCCCGTTGAACGTGTCCGTCCGCCAGGCGTCGGTCTTGGTGACCTCCCGAGCCGCGTAGTACTGGTCGTTCATCAGCATGACCGTGCCGTAGCAGGTCGTCTGCTGACTGGCCGCGAGTCGGATGGCGTTGAAGAGGTTCGCCTCCCCGTCGAACGAGAAGGTGTTCGACTGCCGCATCGATCCGGTGAAGACGACCGGCTTCGGCGACTGGACCGTGAGATCGCTCCAGTAGGCGATCTCCGCCATGATGTTGGTCCCGGTGTTGACCACGACGGCGTCGACCTCGTCGTCCCCGAGAATCTCGTTGAGCTGAGTCGACATGTCGAACAGTTCGTGCACGGTAGTCCGTGCCGAGCTGCCCGGGATGGCGCCGTCCACGATCGACAGGTCGGCGACCTCCGCGATGTCCGGCTGGATCCGCTCGAGGATCCCGGCGATACCTTCGGGGACACCGTCGCCGCCGTAGTTCGTATAGTCCGCGGGACCCTCCGCGGTCGACGTGATGGTGCCTCCGCCGTCCAGGATGACGACGTTGGGGAGGTCCGTGCTCGCGGACTCGTCGAACTCGGCTGCCGTGGGGAGCGGGGAGGCGGCGGCCGCGGCCTGCTCGGGGTCGTCCGTCGTGCAGCCGCTGGCGACGAGGGCCAGGGCGAGAGCCCCGACGCCCAGCGGTATCCGAGAGGCGAGGGTGCGACGTGACGTGGCCATGATGAGGACTCCGATCTGTGTCAGGAAAGCCGCCGTCGGGCGGCGCGGAGACCACGCTACGAAGCCCCCGAGGGGTCGTCCGGGCCGGTCAACACCGCAGAAACACAGGGGTTCCGACGGGCCCCGGCGGCGGTCGCGCACCGATCGACGAGCCGCCGGGGTTGCGCCGGCCCGCGTCCGTGCGCGCGCTGAGCGTCAGCACCGTGCACGCTCCGGTCCATCGTGCCGCGAGCTGGGTAACGCGCCCGTCACCCTCCGTCTCGGCCGGCGACCTCCAGGCCGAACCCGTCGAACCGGCGGGCCGACGCGCGGATGGCGTGCGCCAGCGGTCGGAGGAGCGGATTCGAGTCCCCGGACCGGTGGGCGAGGTACGTGCGCCGGAAGTCGGGTGCCACCACGGATCGACGGACTCCTGGTGACGGGTCGGAGACTCCGAGAGCGGGCAGCAGAGCGACCACGATCCCGGCGGCCACGAGACTGCGCAGCATGGCGTGGTCCCGGGGTCGATGCGTCGCCGTCGGCGTGGGTAGTCCCTGGGCCAGGAACAGGCGGTCCACGTGCGGTGGTGCGCCGAGGTGACCAGGAGCCGACGCGAACGGCTCGTCGACGAGCCGCGACAGGTCCCCGGGGTCCTCGTGCAGGTCGTGGCGGTCGTGCGCGGTGACGAGGACCAGCGATTCGCGGAGGAGCAACGAACGGTGAAGGTCTTCGTCGGCAGGCTCCGGGAACCCCCAGACGAACCCCAGGTCCACCTCCCGGGCCTTGATGAGATCCACGACGTCCTCGCTGAGCGGCCGCTCCACGAGTTGGACGTCGGCTCCTGGGCGGTGCCTCGCGAAGTCCGCGAGCGCCGGCGGGACGATCGTGGTGCCTGCCGCGCGGAAGTAGCCCAGCCGGACGACTCCCTCGCGCCCGGACGCGAGGGCTCGGGCGTCGCGACGGAACGCGTCGGCCTCCTCGATCAGGATCCGGGCCTTGTCGGCGAGCACCCGCGCGGCCACGGACGGGCGGATCGACCGTCCCGTGCGCTCGAAGAGCGTCAGCCCGAGGCTGCGTTCGAGCTGGGCGAGGTGACGGGACACGGCCGGAGCGCTGTACCCGCTCTGTCGAGCGGCTGCTGCGACCGACCCGTGGTCGACGACGGCGACGAGGCTGTGGAGCGGGGTCAGGTCATGCATCGTGAACCTGCCGCCAGGTGCCGACGGTGAGGGAGGCGACGCACACGGCTAGTCCGAGGGCTGTCCAGAGCGCGAGACCGTGCTCGAAGCCGGTCGCCGTGCGCAGGCCCAGGGTGACAGCGGGCACCAGGCTGGCGACTGCGGTCGCGGCGTTGAACGTGAGGGCCCCGGCGGTCACGCGGACCCTCGCTGGGAACATCTGCGCCAGTGCGACATAGACGGGTGTCGCGCTCAGGCCGACGGGGACGGAGAAGACCACGCCGCCGGCGACGGCGAGGGGAAGCGACCCGGAGGAGCCGCACAGGAACAGCACGGGGAAGGCGGCGGCGACGCCGGCGGCCGCGGCCGCCATCGTGCGCCGGATCCCGAGTCGCTCGCACACCGGGGCGAGCAGCAGGATGGACACGACGAGCCCCGCGTACGTCGCGGTGTTCGCGACGAGGGCATCGGGCGCGGTCAGCCCGTGCAGGAGCATCTCGTTGAGGTGGCCGCCGAACGCTACGGACAGCCCGATGCAGTAGAGCACGGCGATGCCGACGAAGGTCAGCATCGGCCCGCGCTGCGTCGCCAGCGCATCGGTCACGGGCAGGCGCGCTGCCTGGCGCGGGGGCGGGGAGGGGTCCGCGAGTCCAGGGCTCTCGGATGCTCGTGCGCGCAGGACGATCGCGATCGCACCGAGCGGGACCGTCACCAGGAACAGCACGCGCCATCCCCAGGCGGTCATCGCCTCTGTGGACAGCACCAGGGACAATGCGGTAGCGGCGAGCGAACCGGCGAGCGATGCACCGAACGTGCCCGCGGCGAGCCAGCTGGCCGTGCGGACCTGGCGACCCGGACCGGCGTGCTCCGCGGTGTACGAGACAGCGCTCGACATCTCGCCGCCGACGGCGAACCCCTGCGCTGCCCGCAGCGCGACGAAGAGCACCGGGGCGGCCAGGCCGGCGGCCTCGTAGCCCGGCACCAGTCCCATGGCCACGGTGACTGCGCTCATGAGCAGCACGCTCGTGAAGAGCGCCTTCTTGCGCCCGTGGCGGTCTCCCAGGTGCGCCAGGACCAGTCCGCCGACCGGCCGGACGAAGAATGCTGTCGCGTAGCCGGCCCAGACGAGCAGCAGGGAGACTTCCGGGTCGTCAGCAGGGAAGACGGCGGCGGCGACGTAGGCCGCGACGACTCCGTAGACCGCGAACTCGTACCACTCGATGGCGTGCCCGGACACCGCAGCGGCGAGCGCGCGGCGGCGGGTCCTGGTGGGGTGGGCGACTTCGTCCTGGATGAGCACGTGATGTCCTCCCGTGGCGTCGGAACGCGAGCGACGTCGGCGAACAGACTGCCTCATGGTCGAGCCGCACCCCGGCGGCGGCTCGCACGCTGAGATGCCGAGGCCCTGGGGCTCGTGACGCGCGAGCCGGTCACGAGTCCCCGGAATACCGGACGCTTGCCCGGGGCTTGTGCCTGACGTGCCTCCGACGTCGACGTCCGTGGGCCTGCGCTCCGAGCGCGGGCCGATCCTGCTGTCCCTCATGCTGTCCACGGCCCTGGTGGCCCTGGACGCGACGATCATCGCCACGGCGTCGGCCACGATCGCCCGGGAGCTCGGGGCGTTCGAGCAGGTGCCGTGGCTCTTCTCGTCCTACCTGCTGGCCCAGGCGGTCAGCACGCCGTTGGCGGGCCGGCTGTCGGACATCGTCGGACGCAAGCGGGCGATCCTCGCGGGCGTCGGGCTGTTCTTCCTGGGCTCCGTGCTCTGCGGTGCCGCGTGGTCCATGGGGGCCCTCGTGGCGGGGCGGGTGCTGCAGGGCCTCGGGGCGGGCGCGGTGATGCCGGTCTCCCAGACGATAGCCGCCGACATCTACACGCTCGAGGAGCGCGCCAGGACGCAGGGCTACCTGGCCTCGGTGTGGGCGATCTCCTCCGTCGTCGGACCGACCCTCGGCGGGGTGTTCTCCGAGTTCCTCTCCTGGCGGTGGATCTTCTGGATCAACGTCCCGCTGTGCCTCCTGGCGGCCTGGATGCTGATCCGCCGCTACCACGAGTCCCCGCTCGGCGGTCGGCGCGAGCCTGTGGACTACGTGGGCGCCGCGCTGCTGACGGCGGGCAGCGCCCTGCTGCTCCTCGGGCTGCTCGAGGGGGGCACCTCCTGGGCGTGGCTGTCGGCGCCCTCGATCGGCGTGCTCACGGTCGCCGTCGTCCTGCTGGCGGTCTTCGCCCGGCACGTGCGGCGCGTCGCCCACCCGATCCTGGACCTGCGGCTGCTGCGGCGCCGGGTGATCGGCGTGGCCACGGCGATCTCGCTGGTGGTGGGCATGGTGGTCCTGGGACTGGTCACCTACGTGCCGATCTACGCCCAGGGGGTGCTGGGTTTCGGGCCGCTGCTGGCGGGCTTCGCGCTCGCGGCGATGATGGTGGGCTGGCCGCTGTCGGCGACGAACGCCGGGCGGCTCTACCTGCGTCTCGGCTTCCGGCTCACCGCGATGATCGGCTCGGCGCTGGTGGTCCTCGGCACGGCGTCGACGCTGCTGCTGGGTGCCGACTCGCCGTTGGTGGCGGTGATGGGCACGACGTTCCTCGTCGGTACCGGCATGGGGCTGACGGCGGTGCCGACGCTCATCGCCGCGCAGTCGTCGGTGGACCACGGCGTCCGCGGTGCGGTCACCGGGGTGAACATCTTCGCCCGGTCCCTGGGCTCGGCGCTCGGCGTCGCCGTCTGCGGCGCGATCGTCAACTCCGTCGCGGCGGTGGGTCCCGACGGCACCCCGTCCGGGCCCGACCTCATGGACGCGATCCGCCTGGTGTTCGTCGTGGTCGCGGTCTCCGGCGTCCTGATCGCGGTGCTGGCGGTGTTCCTGCCCGCCGACCGTCAGGCCGCCCGCGAGCGCCGTGCCGCCGGTGGCCGCGACGCTGCGGGCTAGTGCTGCCGAGGTGTTGTGCGCGGGGTCCGACGGCGCTACCTTACACAGTAAGGGGCGTGCGCCCCGGAAGGGGAGGACCTCCATGTGGCACTGGATCGCCGGCCTCGTCGGAGGCCTGCTGGCCCTGGCGCTCGCCGCCGTCGTCGGCCTCGTCGTCTCGATGCGCACCAAGTGGCAGCCGGGGCTGCGCCTCGTCCGGCGCCTCAACAAGCGGTTCACCAACCCGCGCGTGCTGGCCACGGCCGGTCGTCCCGGGGGGTCCGCGGCGGTGATCCGACACGTGGGCCGCCGCTCCGGGCGGTCCTACGCGACGCCGATCGGTGTGGAGGTCGGCGACGGCGTCCTGGTCACCCTGCTGCCCTACGGCCCGACGACGGACTGGGTGCGCAACGTCCTCGCGGCCGGCGGCGCCCAGGTCACGGTCCAGGGCCGGACCTCAGAGGTGACAGACCCCCGCGTCGTACCCGTCGCCGAGGCGTCCGCGCTGCTCCCGGCGGGGGAGCGCCGGCTGGCCGCGGTGTTCGGCGCGACGGAGGTCCTGCTGCTGACGCCCGCCGTGTGAGCCGACGCGGCGCCCCGCCGTCCGGCCGGTTCTTCGTTCGTCCGGAGATCCGACGCGTTCCGTGGGAGACTTCCGGACACCGGGTCGGACGTGCCGTACGCATCGGTACCTCGCGCATGCGGGGGTGGTGCGGTCATCCGCCGGGAGACGGGGGGAGTGGTCAGCATGGCGCCGGAAGGAACGACCGGAGGGGTTCGCGTCGCACGCCAGGGCGCTCTCTGGGTGATGTGGGGCGACATCGACTTCAGCGTCACGCACGCCGTGCGGGACCAGCTCGCGGCCACGCTCGACGGCCGGCCCAAGACGGTGGACCTGACCCGCGTGACGTTCATGGACTCCTCGGGGCTGCACCTGATCCTCATGGAGGTCACCCCCGAGAGGCGACCCGTGCTCGTCGGGACCCCGGACGGCGTCCGCGACCTGCTCGAGCTGAGCGGTGCGATGGAGCTGGTCGACCTCGTCGACGAGCTGCCGCCGCCCGACCCGTCGGGCGGACCGGCGCCAGGACCCGCGCCGATCCCTCCGATCGCCGGCTAGACCCGCCGCCGTCGCGGCGGACGGCCCACCATGCTGGAGCACGCGAGAAGGGACTGCCGTGACCGTACGACAGGACGACGAGCTGCCGAACACGCCCCCGCCCGCCCAGTTCGACGAGGTGGCCCGCTGGACGCTGAGCGAGGTCGAGGAGGTCGCCGGTCTGCGGGCCGACCTCCAGGCGCGGCTGGGTGCTGACGGCTCGGGCGACCTGGCCGCCGTGACGGAGAAGCTCGTGCTGATCGTCTCGGAGCTGGCGACCAACGCCGTGCGGCACGGTCTGCCTCCGACGGTGGTCCGGCTGATGCACGGCACCGACGGCGACTGGCTGCTCGACGTGGCCGACCACGACGTGTCCTCCCCGCCCGTGCCCGCCGGCGACCGGGACCCGGGGCACGGGGGCCTGGGTCTGCGGATCGCCCGGCGTCTCTCGCTCGCCGTGGGGTGGTACACCACCGAGACCGCGAAGCACGTCTGGGCGACCGTGCCGGGTCCGGTTCCGGCGGCGACCCCGGCCGAGTGATCCCGGGCTACGCCGCGCGCTGACCGAGCCACGGGGCCAGCGCGTCCTCGCTGCCCAGCCATGCGAGCCCGCCGTCGGCGATCTCGTCCGAGGCGGCCAGGGCCGCCTGGAACGCCGCGGTCAGCCGCGCGCGCAGGGCCTCGCCCTCGTCCACGGTGCCGGCGCCGACCACGACGATCCGGGTGTGCGGGGCGGCGCCCGCCGCGACCTCGTCCCACGTGCCGAGGTCCGCGATGCACAGCTGGCCGCCCGCGCCGTCCCACAGGCACAGCGAGTCCGGCCGGTTGGCCACGGAGAAGGCGCCGCGCGAGCGCAGGCGTCCGGTGCCGAGCTCCTCGACCTGGTCCAGGAGCCGCTCGGGGTGGAACGGCCGGGACGAGGTGAGCTCGAGGCTCCAGCTCCGGTCGACGTCGGTGCCCCCGGCCGGGCCGCGACCGGGGGCGAGCGCCCCGCGGGCACCCAGGGGGTGGGCGCGGCGCTCGGCGGTCTCGCTGCGGTGCCGGAACGCCGCGAGCTGGTCCACGACGAGGGCGTGCAGCCCGTCGACCCGCCGTGAGTCGGCGCCGCGCAGGCGGTCGACGAGCCCCGAGCCGGTGGCGTCGGTGCCGCTGGTGACGACGACGTCGGCCTGCTCGAGCTGGGTGGCCAGGGCCTCGCCGACGCCGCGCTCGTCGTCGTCGGTCAGGGCCAGGCCGCGCTCCGCGCACCAGTCGTCGCCGAGCAGGTCGTCCTCGACGGAGGCGAGGTCGACCACGACGCCGCTGCTGGCCAGGCGCAGGTTCTCGAGCTCGCCGCCGGGCTCGCACATCGCCGCCAGGCCGCGGGTGATCGGCAGCGGCTCGGCCGTCACGGGCAGGGCGAGCACGACGTCGGTCCAGCGGCCGGTCGCGGCCAGCCGGGCGATCGTGGGGACCGCGTCCTCGCGCACGCAGCACGAGACGCAGGCGTGCTCCAGGGGGAGCGTCTCGTCCTCGACGACGCCGGTCACGTCCACCACGACACGGCGCAGGGCGCTCTCGGCGATCAGCAGGTCGTGCTTGATCGTGACGGTGCTCGGGGCGTCGAAGGCGAGCCCGGTCAGGGCGCTGTCCCGCAGCACGGGGTCGACGCCGACGAGGACGCTGAGCGAGGTGTGGAGGTCCGGCATGGGAATCTTCCTAGATTGAGAATCATTATCAGCAGTGGTTCACTGTAGCCCACGCCGCGTGGCTGTCCAGCGCGCCGGCACGTCCTGAGAGGAGATCCACATGTCCGCCCACTGTCAGGTGCACGGCACCTCGCCGGGCTTCGGGCACTCCGTCTCGCACTCCCACGTGCGGACGAAGCGACGGTTCGACCCGAACATCCAGACCAAGCGCTACTGGGTGCCGTCCCTGGGGCGGAAGGTCACGCTGCGGGTCAGCGCCCGCGGCATCAAGACCATCGACCGCCGCGGCATCGACGCGGTCGTCGCCGACATCCTCGCCCGAGGGGAGAAGGTCTGATGGCCCAGCGCACCGACCTGCGACCCATCGTCAAGCTGCGCTCCACGGCCGGCACCGGGTTTACGTACGTGACCCGCAAGAACCGCCGCACCACCCCCGACCGGCTCGTGCTGCGCAAGTACGACCCGGTGGTGCGCCGCCACGTCGAGTTCAAGGAGACCCGCTGATGGCCAAGAAGTCGAAGATCGCCGCGGAGGCCCGCCGCCGCGAGACGGTCGAGAAGTACGCCGAGCGGCGCGCCGAGCTCCAGCGCGTCATCGCCTCGCCGTCGTCCACCGACGCCGAGCGTGCCGTGGCGACGATGGAGCTGCGCCGTCAGCCGCGCGACGCCAGCCGCACCCGGCTGCGCAACCGCGACGTCGTGGACGGCCGTCCGCGCGCCTACCACCGCAAGTTCGGGCTCTCCCGCATCCGGCTGCGCCAGATGGCGCACCGCGGCGAGCTGCCCGGCGTGACCAAGTCGAGCTGGTGATCACCGCCGTGAAGAAGGACATCCACCCCACCTACGGCCCGGTCGTGTTCCGCGACGCGGGTGCCGGGTTCGCGTTCCTGACCCGGTCCACGCTCGCCGGGGACACCCCCTCCGGTCCGGGTCGGCCCACCGCGACGATCGAGTGGACCGACGGCAACACCTACCCGGTGATCGACGTCGAGATCTCCAGCGCGAGCCACCCGTTCTGGACCGGCAGCGCCCGCGTCGTCGACACCGCCGGCCGGGTCGAGAAGTTCCGCCGACGCTACGGAAAGGCAGACGCCCGATGAAGGTCCGTTCCTCCCTGCGGTCCCTGAAGAACCAGCCGGGATCCAAGGTCGTGCGCCGTCGCGGGCGCACCTACGTCATCAACAGGCTCCACCCGAAGTTCAAGGCCCGCCAGGGCTGAGGAGGACATCATGGCCGTCCCGAAGCGCAAGACGTCCCGGTCACGCACCCGCAGCCGCCGGGCGCAATGGAAGACGACCGCACCCGCCCTGGTGCCGGTCGACGCCGGCGGTCGGACCGTGCAGGTCCCGCCCCGGCTGGCCCGCGCGGTCCGCGAGGGGAGGGTCGACGTGCCGTGACCGGGTGCTGGCAGACTCCCGCTCATGACCGTGCTCGTCGAACCCGCCGGTGAGGCCGAGATCGAGGCGGGTGCCCGGCTGATCGCCGAGTCGTTCCGGGACGACGCCGTCGTGCGCCGGATCGTCCCGGGCGACCACGACCGGGTCGCACGCCTGACCGACGTCTACACCGCGGCGCTGCGCACGGGTGCCTGCGTGTCCGGGACCGTCGACGTCGCCCGCGCCGGTCCCGGCGGACCGATCCTCGGAGTAGCCGCGTGGGAGGGGCCGGAGCGACGGCGTCACCTGCCGACCGAGCTGCGGGAGCTCCCGCGCTACCTGCGGGCGCTCGGGCTGCGGCACCTGCCCGCGGTGAGGTCCCGCCTGGCCCGCTGGGCGCGGCAGCGCCCGGCGACGGCGCACTGGTACCTGGCGGACCTCGCCGTGAGTCCCGCGGCCCGTGGCCGCGGCGTGGGCTCTGCCCTGATCGCGCACCGGCTGGGCGTCGTCGACGCGCAGGCCCGACCTGCGTACCTGGAGGCCACCGGTCCCGGCAACCAGCGTCTCTACGAGCGCTTCGGCTTCCGCGCCCAGGGCCCGGTCGCGGACGACGCCGACGCACCGGTCGGCATGCTGCGGCCCGCCGCGGAGGAGTGACCCGCCCGATCACCGGCCCCGCGTTCCCGGACCCTCGCTCAGTACTCCTCGTACACCGCAGGGTCCTGGTCGTTGTTCCGGCCGTCGGGGCGGGCGAGCCCCGCGACGGCCGCCATCTCCTCGGCGGAGAGCTCTAGGTCGGCGGCCTCGAGGTTCTGGCGCTGCCGGTCCGGCGAGGTCGCCTTGGGCAGGGGCAGCACGCCGAGCCCGACGTGCCAGGCCAGGATCACCTGCGCCACGGTCACGCCGCGGTCCGCGGCGATCCGGGTCAGCACCGGCTCGTCCAGCAGGCTGTTGGCGCGCCCGAGCGGGCTCCACGCCTCGGTGACGATCCCGCGAGCGGCGTCGGCGGCGCGCTGCTCGGCCTGGGGGAAGTAGGGGTGCAGCTCGACCTGGTTCACCACGGGCGTCACCCCCGTCTCGGCCACGAGGCGGTCGACGTGCTCGGGCAGGAAGTTCGACACCCCGATGTGGCGCACGAGGCCGCGCTCGCGGGCCTCGATCAGCGCCCCCCAGGCCTCGACGTACCGGTCCTGCGACGGGTTCGGCCAGTGGATCAGGTACAGGTCGAGGTGGTCCAGGCCCGTGCGGTAGACGCTCTCCTCGATCGTGGCGACGGCCGCGTCGTGGGCGTGGTGCCGCCCGGGCAGCTTGGAGGTGACGATCACCTCGTCGCGCGGGACCCCGGAGGCCCGGACGGCGGCGCCGACCGCCCCCTCGTTCTCGTAGTTGAACGCGGAGTCCAGCAGCCGGTAGCCGGCGTCCAGCGCCGCGGCGACCGTGCGCACGCCGTGCTCGCCGCGCAGGGCGGCGGTGCCGAACCCGACGGGCGGCAGGCTCAGGTCAGCGCTCGGCGAGCGCGGCGTCGACGGCATCGAGGAAGTCGTCCAGGTCGTCGGGGGTGCGGGAGGTGATGAGCGTCCAGCCCTCGGCCGGGTCCACGATCACGGGGGCGTCCTTCCAGGAGGCGCCGGCATTGCGCAGGTCCGTCTCGAGGGACGGGTACGACGTCGCGGTCTTGCCGGGGACGACGCCGGCCTCGACGAGCAGCCACGGTCCGTGGCAGATCGCCGCGACGGGCCGCCCGGACCGGGTGAAGGACCGCACGATCTCGGTCGCGGCGGGCTGCCGCCGCAGCGTGTCGGCGTTGAGGGTGCCGCCGGGCACGAGCAGCAGGTCGAAGCCGGCCGGGTCGACGTCGTCGAGCGTCACGTCCGGGGTGACCGTGCGGCCGGGGTCCTTGTCGCCCACGAGCGTGGCGACGTCGTCGGACGTCGCGGCGGCGACGGTGACGACGGCGCCGCTGTCGCGCAGGTGCTCCAGCGGGACGACGAGCTCGTCCTGCTCCACGCCGTAGTTCGACACGACGGCCAGGACGGTGCGGTCGGTGAGGTCGGTCGCCATGGTTCGCTCCTCTCCTCGGGGGCTCCCCACGGTAGGAGGCTGCTCAGGTATCCGCGCGGCGAGCCCCGCGCCGCCGGCTCAGCCTCCGGCGGTGTCGCGCCGCGTGAGCTCGACGACCGGGATGTGCCGGTCGGTGGCGCGTTCGTACGTCGCGAACTGGGACGCGGAGTCCTTGATGCGCCCCCACACCTCGTCCCGCTCGGGGCCCTGCAGCTCGCGGGCGCGCACCGGGACGGTCTCGCCGTCCACGACGATCTCAACGTCGTCCGGCCGGGCGGCGAGGTTGAGGTACCAGGCGGGGTTGGTGGCCGCGCCGTTGGCGGAGGCGACGACGTACCACCGGTCCTCGCCACCGGGGAACCAGGCCAGCGGGATGGTGCGCGGCTGCCCGCTGCGCCGTCCCACCGTCGTCAGGGCCAGCAGGCGCATCCCCAGCACCCGGCCGCCGCGGCGTCGGATGCGGCGCAGCGCCAGACCGTTGAACCAGCGCACGAGCCGACCCGGCTTGCGCGCTCCGCGGGTGCCGGTCGAGTGGCTGAAGGTCATCGGGTCTCCGATCGTCGACGACCTCCACCCTACGCAGCGCCCCGCTCAGGTCTGCAGGACGGCGTGCTGCGTCGTCGTGCTCTGGGGCAGGTGCCCGAGGAACCAGTCGCGGGCCAGCACGGCCGCCTGGTCCAGCGTGCCGGGCTCCTCGAAGAGGTGCGTCGCACCGGGCACCACCGACAGCTCGTTCTCGCACCGCAGCCGACGCTGGGCCCGACGGTTGAGGTCCAGCACGCACGGATCCTCGCTCCCGACCAGGAGCAGGGTCGGCGCCCTGACCTCGTGCATCCAGTCCGCGGCCAGGTCGGGCCGGCCCCCGCGGGAGACGACGGCGGAGACGTCGTGGCCGAGCTGCGCGGCGGCGCGCAGGGCGGCGGCGGCACCGGTGCTCGCTCCGAAGTACCCGATCGGGAAGTCGTCCCACCCCTGCTCGGCGCGCAGCCACCAGGTCGCGTCCACCAGCCGGGCCGCCATGCGCCGGATGTCGAACACCATCGGCCGCTCCCACTCCTCGCGGGCGGTCAGCAGGTCGAACAGCAGGGTGCCCAGTCCCGCCTCGTTGAGCACCTGAGCGACGTGCCGGTTGCGCGGGCTGTGCCGGCTGCTGCCGCTGCCGTGCGCGAAGACGACCAGTCCCACGGGGCGGTCCGGGACGGTGAGCTGTCCGTTCAGCATGACGGCGCCGGCCCGGATCTCGACGGCCTCGTCCCGTGGAGCCGGAGGATCTGCCGGGTCCCCGACCGGGTCGTCGGGGTGGTTCGCCGCCCGGTCGAGCAGCTCCATGACCTGCCCGTCGTCGACCTGCCGGAAGTCGGCGTACCACTCGCCCACGGCGCGGAAGCCGCGGGGGCTCTCCACGAAGACCACCTCATCTGCCACCTCCTTCAGGGCGTCGAGCGCCGGGGCGGCCCCCACGGGCACGGCGACGACGACCCGTGCCGCGCCGCGCTCCCGCGCGACGAGGCAGGCCGTGCGGGCCGTCGACCCGGTCGCGACGCCGTCGTCCACGACGACGGCCGTCCGGCCCTCGATCGGGACCAGCGGGTGGTCGCGCCGGATCCGGAACAGCCGTCGCTCGAGCTCTGCGCGCTCGGTGGCCTCGGCGCCCGCGAGCTCCTCGGCCGTGATCTGGGCGCGTCGGACGACCTCGTCGTCCACGACGCGCACGTCGCCCTCACCGACCGCACCCATCGCCAGCTCGGGCTGGAAAGGGACGCCGAGCTTGCGCACGACGATCACGTCGAGCGGCGCGTCCAGCGCGACGGCGACCTCGAACGCCACGGGGACCCCGCCCCGGGGGAGGCCGAGGACGACGACGTCCTCGTCGCGCAGCCCGGCGAGCGCCTCGGCGAGGCGCCGTCCGGCCTGGGTGCGGTCGGTGAAGGGCATGACTCCACGATGCGCTGCGGCGGTGCGGGGCAGAAGGGCCGTTGGTCCCGAATCGGCAGGGGACTCGGGTCCCTCCGTCGCGCACCTGTGGACCGCGGGGTCGGCGAGCGGCAGGATGGTGGCGAGGCCGAAGGTGACGAGACCGACCGGTGGAGGTCCACGATGGACGTCGAGAAGAGCAGCGAGAAGAAGAGCAAGAGCGAGCTCCAGAAGCTCTACAAGGCGGTGATGTTCGCGCTCGTCGTCGCGGCGGTCACCAAGGAGCTGCAGAAGGATCCCGCGGACCGCGAGTGGCACGGGACCGTGGCCGGGTTCGTCCCCTACGAGTTCCGGATCCCGACCTTCGCGCGGGCCAAGGAACGGCTGTGGGACCCGGAGGCCGAGCACGTCATCGGCCCGCAGGTCTTCGGCGTCGGGTGGACCGTCAACATCGGTCGTGTCGTCGCGGTGGTCAAGGACCGCTTCGCCGACTGACGGGCCGGCACGGGCTCCCTCAGCAGGGTGTCCCTCACGCGGCCGCTCCGGTCTGGCTGCCGACCTGGCCCCCGGCACGGACATCGGCCGCGCGTCCGACCGGCCGACCCGACCGGTCGGTGAAGTCCCAGCGCCCCGAGCGCCAGCGCATGCTGATGCCCCGTCCGTCGACGTGCTCGTGGTGGTGCCAGCACAGCAGCGCGGCGTTGTCGACGCTCGTCCTTCCGCCGTCGGCCCAGTGGGTGACGGCGTGGTGGACCTCGCACCGGGACGGCGGCTCCGAGCATCCCGGCCAGGTGCAGCGTCGGTCGCGCGCGATCACCGCCCGCCGGAGCTGACCGGTGACCGTGCGTCGTCGTCGCCCGACGTCCAGGGCCGCGCCGTCCGGGCCGAAGACGATGCGGGAGATCTCGCCGTCACAGGCCAGCCGGCGCAGGACGGAGGCGGGGACCGGGCCGCGGCCGTCGGCGAAGGTCGCGACACCGGTCTCGTCGACGACGCGTCGGGCGTCGACCCGCCGGTCGTCGAGGCGCCGTGACGGCGGCGGTGCCGCCGTGCCGCTGGTGCTGTCGACGGTGGCCGGGCCCGAGAGCAGGTCATGCAGCTCGCCGTAGGAGACCATGACGCTCAGGTGCGGCCGGACGGCAGCCCCGCCGCCGACTGCCCCGTGGTCCAGGACGGTCCGGGCCAGGTCCGCGATGCCCTGGGCGCGTCGCTGCGTGGAGGTGCGGGTGTCGTCCGCCGCCGGTGCCCCGACGACGCCGTCCAGCGCGGCCCGCAGCGCCTGGCCGTGCTCCTCGGTGAGGAACCCGGCCACGTGGTAGCCGTCCCAGGTCGGCGAGACCTCGAAGAACTCCTTCTCGCGGGCGCGGGCGTACCCGCGCTCGTCCGACTCCGGGTCGGCGACGTGCGCGAACCGGCGCACGAGGCGGCGGAAGGCCCCGACCGGGTATCGGGCGGCGAGCCCGAGCAGGTACTGCTCGCCGGTGGGCGGGGTCCGTGCGGCCGGACCGGCCTCGACGTCAGCGGCGGCGTCGGGGTCGGTCGACCCCGGCTCGAGCTCCCCCGGTGCGAGACCCGCGACCGGTGCGGCCAGCGCCTCGCGGCGGGCCGTGGAGGTCGGCGCGACGTCCACCATCACGCGCAGGTGGTCCGATCCCAGGTCGCCCTGGCGGGCGGCCGCGGCGCTGACGGGCAGGACGTCCTGCAGCGTCCGGGCCGTGCGGGCCTCCCGGCGGGCCGTCGCGAGGGCGACGTCCTCGGTCCGCGAGAGCCAGTGCGCGAACGACCGTGACCCGTCCAGCGCCCAGGTCCCCTCGTCCTCCAGGCGCGCCAGCAGGCGCAGCCGGACCGCGGCGACGCGCTCCTGGACGGCCCGCAGGCGGGCGCTGAGGTCGGACAGGGCGACGTCGTCCGTCGCGAGAGGGCCGTCGCCGGCCGTGAGCGCCTCGACGGCCGACTCCAGCTGGGCGAGGGCCTGGTGCGGCGACATGGCGGGCGACCTCCTTTCCGGGGACCGGGCGACGTCGCGGGGGGCGCGGCGCCTGGCACGAATCTATCGAACATGCGTACGAACAGCCAGGTCGGCGGACGCTTCCGTGCACATCTGTGGAGGAGCGGAATGTCCACAGGCCCAGCGTCCTGCGGCGACCGCACGCGGGCGGGGACCCCGGACCGTGCGGTGGCCGCGAGGCGTGGGCCGCGTGCGGTCGGCCAGGCCCCGGCGGGGCCGGACTCCGTCGTTCACGGGCGTGTGGAACGCTGGGTGGATGAGCGCGTCCCAGCCCTTGCCCGACCTGCCGTTCGCCGAGCTGCACCTGCACCTCGAGGGGACCCTCGAACCCGAGCTCGTCCTGGAGCTGGCCGAGCGCAACGCCGTCACGCTGCCCTTCGCCGACGTCGACGCGCTGCGCCGCGCCTACGCGTTCAGCGACCTGCAGTCCTTCCTGGACCTCTACTACGCGAACATGGCCGTGCTGCGCACGCCCGAGGACTTCGCGGACATGACCCGTGCCTACCTGGCCCGTGCCGCGAGGGGCGGGGTGCGCCACGCCGAGGTGATGATCGACCCGCAGGCGCACCTCGTCCGCGGCGTGCCGCTCGAGGCCGTCATGGAGGGCGTCGACGACGCGCTGTCCACCAGCGAGCGCGACCACGGGGTCTCGACGGCGCTCTTCGCCGCGTTCCTGCGCGACCGCCCCGAGGGCGAGGCCCTCGACGTGCTCCACCACCTGCTCGGCATGCACGCCCCGATCACCGGCATCGGGCTGGACTCCGCCGAGGCCGGCCACCCGCCGTCGGACTTCGTCCGCCTGTACGACCGGGCACGCGCCGAGGGTCTGCACCTCATCGCGCACGCCGGGGAGGAGGGGCCGCCGGCGTACGTCGTCGAGGCCCTGGACGTGCTCGGCGTGGACCGGATCGACCACGGCGTCCGCTCGCTGGAGGACGACGCCCTGGTCGAGCGGCTGGTCGCCGAGCAGGTGCCGCTGACCGTGTGCCCGCTGTCGAACGTGGCGCTGCGCGGCGTCGACCGGCTGGAGGACCACCCGGTGCTCGACATGCTCGACCGGGGGCTCAACGTGTCGGTCCACTCCGACGACCCCGCGTACTTCGGCGGCTACCTCGACGACAACCTCGCGGCCCTGACCGACTCCCTGGGGATGACGACGGAGCAGCGGGCGCGCCTCGCGGCCCACTCGATCCGCTCCGCCGTCCTGCCCGCCGACCGGCGCGCCGCCCTGCTGGCGGAGGTCGAACCGGACCCGACGTGACAGGGTGGTCACCATGACCTGGGCGCGCACCCTGATCATTCGGCCGGCGGTCCCGTGCTGACCGCGCTCGCGGCGCTCCCGATCGTCGCGATCCTCGTGCTCATGGTCGCGGTCAGGTGGTCCGCGGCCGCGGCGGGAGCCACCGCGGCCGTCGGCGCGATGGTGCTCGCGCTCACCGCCTTCGACTTCGGCGGCACGGGCTTTCCGTTCGGGCCCCTCGAGGGGATCGTCGGGGTGCTCGCAACCGCGGCCTGGGTGGCCCTGACGGTGATGCTGATCATCGGCCCGGCGCTCGGCATCCACCACCTGCAGCAGCGCACCGGCGCCACCAAGGCGCTCGAGGCCGGACTGGCCCGCATCACGCCCGACCCGCGGGTCGCGGCGCTGCTCATCGTCTGGTTCTTCTGCCTGCTCATCGAGGGCGCCGCCGGGTTCGGCACCCCGGTGGCGCTCGCGGCCCCGTTCCTCGTGGCCGCCGGGTTCAAGCCGGTCACCGCCGTCGTCGGCGCCATGGTCGGCCACGCCTCCGCGGTGCCGTTCGCCGCCGTCGGCACCCCCACGCTCGCCCAGCTGGCCATCGTCGACTACGCGCCCCGCGAGCTCTCCTGGGCGGTGGCCCCGTACATGGCCGTCGCGGGGCTGGTGCTCGCGTTCGTCGTCGCGCGTCTCGTCGGCACCCTGCTGCCCGCCGCGGGTCCGCCGTGGACGTGGATGGCGGTCGCCTACGTCGCGTTCTTCGCCCCGAACCTCCTCATCGCACGGTTCGTGGGGCCCGAGCTGCCGTCCCTGATCGGGGCGATCGGCGGGGCGATCGTCTTCGTGCTGGTGGTGCGGTGGGTGATCCGACGACGTTCCCACGTGTCCCGGGCCGCGGCGGTCGGCGCGCTGCAGGCCGAGGAGGACGCCGAGGAGACCGTCGTCGAGGCCGCCGCCGAGGAGCACGCCCCGCCGATGAGCTTCCTCGCCGCGACCGCGCCCTACCTGGTGCTCGTCGTCCTCGTGCTCGTCACGCGGCTGGTCGGGCCCGTCCAGGACACCGCCCGGTCGGTGGTGTGGCGGTGGGAGCTGTTCGGCCACTTCTCCGAGAGCATCGAGCCGCTGTACCACCCCGGCCTGCTGCTGGCGCTGTCCTTCGTCGCCGGCGCCCTGTGGCAGCGCGCCGCCCCGGCCGACATGGGTGCCGCCTTCCGCCGCGCCACGCTCCAGGTGGTCCCGGTGTTCGTCGCCCTGGTGGCGATGGTGACGGTCGCGTTCACCATGTCCGAGTCCGGGATGACCACCCAGCTCGCCGTCGCCGCCGCCGGTGCCGGAGCGTTGTGGCCCGTGCTCTCGCCGTTCGTCGGTGCGCTCGGCACCTTCATGACGGGGTCCGCCACGGCGTCCAACATCCTGTTCACCGAGTTCCAGGACCAGACGGCGCTCGCGGCGGACCTCGACCCGGTGCCGTTGCTCGGGGCGCAGGGCTCCGGGGCCGCGATCGGCAACATCATCTGTCCGCACAACGTCGTCGCGGCCGCCGCGACCGTGGGTCTCGGCGGCCGCGAGGGCCAGGTGCTGCGCCAGGCGCTGCCGGTCGCCGCGGTGTGCCTGGTGCTCATCGGCGCGATGGCCTGGGTGATCGTCTGACCGCCCTCAGCGCACGCTGGACCAGCCCGGGACCTCGCCGGTGTGCGGGGTCCTCCCGGGGACGCGGTCCCTGCCGACCGGCTCGACGCGACGGTCGTTCGCCACCGTCCGGTCGCAGGACGTCGGCTGCTCCGGGGTCGGCAGCGTGACCTGCCCGCCGTCCGGCACCCCGGAGAACGTGGCCACGAGCACGGTCGGCGCGTCCGCGGGGTTCCACGCGGTGTGGACCTTGGTGCCGGGGTCGAGGAACGCGTCACCGGTCGTGTAGCCGCGCTCGACGCAGTCCGACGCCTGCTGGTAGACGAGATCTCCCTCGACGACGGACACCACGACCGGGCCGGGGTGGGTGTGCCAGGGGAAGCGCGCCCCGGGCTGCACGGTGATCCGGGCGACCACGAGGTGCCCGGCGTCCCGGACGCGGATCACCTCGCGACGTTCCCCGGACAGCTTGCGCGTGAAGGTCACGCCGACGTCGTCCGGAAACCCGGCGTGGCCGGCGAGCACCTCGACGGCGATCGGCGGCGGGGCGCCGTCGTCCGTGGTCGCGTTCGCCGTGGTCACGGTGGTGGCCATGACGAGCGTGGCGAGGAGCACCGCGGTCCGACGGCGGAGGCGGTGCAGCGGGGTCGTGCGGAGTCGGACGGTCATGGCGTCTCCCGGGGAGCGGGGGCCGGCCGTGCGCCGGCCCGTTCCTCCTAGCCTTCGACGGCGGGTGCGGGCTGCCCATACGACATCCGTCGTATCCGTGCTCCGGCCCGTACCTGAGGGCGCGAGCTGCTGGGCGGCGTCCTACCGTGGAGTCGGGCGACCCGGGAGGACCGATGACGCACATCGACCCCACGACGGACGACTACGCGGTGCTGCGCGACATCCTCGATCTGGCCGATCCGCGGCGGCATCCGCCGTCGGTCGACGTGGTGGGCGAGATCCTGCGGCACCTCGAGGCGTTGCTGCGGTCCGATGGCGTGGCCTTTCACGCGATGGACGTACGCGACTTCTCCCTCCAGCACGCGCAGGAGTCGTTCATGGGTGAGCTCTACGTGGCCGGGCCGGAGGGGCTGGGCCCACCGGACGTCGAGGCCGACGGGTGCCAGGTGCTCCTCGACCACTGGTGGACCTCGACGTGCAGCCTCATCGAGCGCACGGCGGCGCCCGTGGCGACGAGCATCCGGGAGCACTACAGCGAGCGGCGCTGGGCGCAGCACCCGGTGCGCCGGGACTACCTGCGTTACGACGACGAGATCCTCCTCGGCTACCCGGACGGGCCGTGGAAGTCCCTGCGCCTGCTGGCCGGGCGCGAGGGCGGCCCGATCTTCTCCGACCGCGAACTCACGATCTGCCGGCTCCTGCTGCCCTGGCTGCGTGATGTGCTCGCCGCCGTCGTCGTCCCGCCCCCGCCGCCGGCCGGCTGCCTGACCGAGCGGCAGGTGGAGATCCTGCGCCTGGTCGAGCTGGGCATGTCGAACGCGGAGATCGGCGCGGCGCTGACGATCTCGCCCACGACGGTGCGTACCCACCTGGAGCACGCGTTCGAGCGCCTCGGTGTGACCTCGCGGATGGCCGCGGTCGCCGCGGCGTTCGGCGGGCCGCTCGTCCCGGCACCGAGCGCCGGCGGCTGAGCCCGCCGCGACGGGGACTCGATCCTCGGGTCGTATCAGCCCGCCCGTGCGGTGGCTCCCTGCCAGGAAGAGCGACCGCACGGCCCGACGTGGCCGGGACGCCACCCGACCACGCGTGACCGGTGGAGGACCTGCCGGAGGTGGGGGATGCGACGACACACCAGCCGGGCGACGGCACTGCTGCTGGGAGCGCTGCTCGTCGCCGGATGCACCGCACCGGTGGACGACGACGGCGCGAGCCCCACGCCGTCCGACACCGCGGTCGACGGCGGCACCTCGGCGCCGCTCGACCCCGACGTCGCCGGTGAACCGCCGCTCGAGGGCGGTGAGGAGCCGCCGCTGCCGCCGGACGACGCCGGCCCGACGCTGACCATCGTGGGGCTCCCCGCGGGCGGCGGGGCGGCCGGCCTCGTGGACGACGCCTGGTGCGGGGCGATCGCCGTCGGTCAGGCTCCGCCCGACGGCGTGGAGCTTGAGGTCACCGGGCTGCGGACCGACCCGGGGGGCCTGGAGACACCCGCTCTGGCGTGCCAGGACGTCCCGGCGTGCCTCGGCAGCACGCTGAGCCAGGAGCAGCACCTCTGCGCCGTCGCCGTCGTCCCGCCGCCGGGGGCCGACCAGGTGCGGGTCGCTGTCGACGTCCGCCTGGAGTGCGCGGAGGTCACGGCGTGCGAGGAGTACCGGGCGTCCGTGACGCCGGGCTTCTGGTGGGTCCTCGACCGACCTCTCGAGGCCGGGCCGGCGACCGCGCCGAGCGATCCCGAGGTGCCGGACGAGCCGGAGGGAGCGGACGAGCCGGAGGGACCGGACGAGCCGGAGGGGGAGGGCTCGCCGTGACCCCGTCCCCCGACGCCGGCACGGTCGGGCGCGTCGGCGCGTTGCTCGGCTCGATCGTGGCACCGGCGACCCTGGTCACCGGCATCCTGTTCTACTTCGGCTACGTCTCGACGCGGGCCTACTTCCTGTACTTCGGCGTCGACGTCGACGTGCTCGGCTTCGGCACCCAGGACTACGTGATGCGCAGCCCGCAGCCGCTGCTCGTGCCGATGCTGCTCGTGCTCGTGGTGGGCGCCCTGCTGGTGCTGGGCGACGCGGCCGTGCGTCGCCGTGCCGCCCGGGCGTCGTCCCCGGTGGTCGGACACATGGTGCGCGTGGCCGTGGTCGGAGGTTCCGTGGTGCTGGTCGTCGGGCTCGGTCTCATGCTGGCCTACCCGGCACTGGGCGGCTGGGCGCTGTTCCCCCTCGTGGCCCCGCTGGTCCTCGCCGCCGGTGCCGCCCTGCTCGCCTACGGGCTGTCGTGGGCCCGGCACCGCGCCGAGGCGACCCACCGCGCCGAGGTCACCGGGCACGGCCACGAGGCGACGCAGACGGCCGGCGGGCCCGAGCCCGGGAGGGCGGCGGTCCTGCTGCTCGTCCTGACGGTGCTGGCCGCGGTGTTCTGGGCCACCGCCACGGTGGCGCAGTGGTCGGGGACCGACCGCGCCAAGGCGCGGGCCGCCGACCTGAGCACGCTGCCCGCCGTCGTGCTCGACACGCCGCAACGGATGTTCACGGGCGACGACACCATCGCCGAGACCCGCCTGGAGAACGGCGACCCCGGGGAGCCCGCCTACCGCTACCGCGGGCTGCGGCTGCTCGTCGAGGGGGCCGGGGTGCTGTTCCTCGTGCCGGAGGTCTGGACCGAGCACGGCTCGACCTTCGCCGTGCCGATGGACGACGTCCGGGTGCGGTTCCGGTTCGTCAACGACCCGCCGTGAGTCCCGGTCGCCGCGAAGCGGTCGGCATAGCTGCGTACGTCGCGGTACCAGGCGCAGGTGTCGTCCGCCGGGACGGTCGCGTCTCCGAGCGCCGCCTCCACGGCGAGCACGGCGCGGACGTGGGCGACCCGGTCGGCGACCAGGACCCGGTGCTCCCGGTCCCGCAGCGTGACCGCGTCGGCGAAGTCGCTCCGGTCGCCGCCGCGCCGGAGCCCTTCGCGCAGCGTGGCCTCCAGGTCGTCGTGGACCGCGGCGTACCGCGCCCCCAGGCGCGGCGACAGCCGACCCGCGTCCGGCCCGGAGACGCCCATGCGGCGGAGGTAGCGGTCGAGCGGGTCGCCGTCGGCGTGCAGCGTGCCGCTGCGGATGGCCGTCCAGAACCCGACCGTCAGGGCCGTCCGCTCCCGGCCGGCGTCGCCGGCCGACAGGTGGCCCGCACGGGCACGGTGGAGCGCCTCGAGCGTCCTCCAGTAGGCGGTGTCCGCCAGCAGGTCGACCAGGGCGTCCCGTCGGGCGGCCAGGGCGGCGCCCGTCGTCACCGTCACCTCCGCGAGCGCGGCCAGGGCTTGCGCGGGCCGCGGGCAGGGCAGCCATCGTCCGGCGGTCGGCGTGGGCTGCGGTGTGGGCTCAGGGTCCGCCGGTGCGGACGCCGTCTCTTCCTCCGGGAACTGTCGTGGAGCGAGTGCCGAAGCCTGCGACGCCGGTCCGGTGCTCGTGACCGCATCGCCGGGTAGGCCGAGGAGGCTCACGACCAGCACGGCCGCCACGACGGCCGTGTGCAGCCGGTGAGCGCCGTCGCCGGTAGGTGGTGCTGGGTGGACCATGGAACGCTCCGCGGACCGTGGCGCCGTCGTGGGCACGACGCCGGGTGCTCCTGCACGCTAGGCACGAGGACGTGCCCGCCGGGGGTCGTCCGGGCACGACGGGTAGCGGAGCGGTCCGGATGAGTAGCCGGCGGTCGCGAGCGGTCCTCACGCCGGTCGGAGCGTGGCGACGAGCGCGTCGCGATGGTGCACCCCGAGGTGGTCGTAGACGTGCTGCAGGTGGTTCTCCACGGTCCGGCGCGACAGCGAGAACCGTGCCGCGGCCTCGGCCGGCGTGGCGCCGTCGACCACGGCCCAGGCGATCTCGCGCTGCCGGGGCGTCGGGGTCCTGGGGAGCCACCACGGCTCGGCGCCGTCCCAGCGGTGCAGGAGGCGCAGCACGGCGGCGCGCGCGGTGCCACGCACCGCGGCGTCGAGGTCGTCACGGCGGCACACGGCTCCGAGGAGGCGCAGCGCCGGCGTGACCAGGCCGCCGGCCTCGAGGCGTGCTGCGACCTCGACCGACGCCGACGCGTCGTCGGTGACCCGCGCGGCGGCCGCGGCGTGCGCCAAGGCGCTGATGCCGCCGATCTCCGCGGGCAGACCGGTGGCCACCAGCTCGTGCACGGCGCGCGGTACGACCTCGGCCGGCCCGCACTCGAGGTACACGAGCGCGAGGTACCCGAACCGTCGGGAGGCGAGGCAGCGTCCGACGACGGTCGCGGCGTCCGGTCCGGGCGGTGCGCCTGTCCCCTCGGCGTCGGCGAGGAGGCACCGTGCACGCCAGGTCAGCAGCTCGAGCGGGTCCGGACCGGGGTCGTCGGGGTCCACGAGGGTCGCGGCGGCCTCCCGGGCGGTCGCGACGTCGCCCCGGTAGACCAGCGACCCCGCGTGCGTGGCGTGCTGCAGCTCGGCGAAGCGGAACGGTCCGGGGCCACCGGTACCCGGGGGCGTGCTGGACATCCACACGCTCTCGCGGACGCGGCCGGTGCTGGTCACCAGCAGTCCCATGCTGCCGCCGACCATCGAGATCAGCTCGACGTCGTGACTGGCACGGGCCAGGGAGAACGCCTCGGCGGCGTGCCGTGCCGTGGCGTCGCCGTCGCCGGACTGCAGCGCCAGCCAGGCGCGGGTGAACGGCACCTGGGTGCGCATCGGGTCGGACACGGGCAGGGCGTCGGCCGAGCGCACGAGGGCCGGCAGGTGTGCGCGGCCCTGGTCGGGACCCAGCGTGTTGGCCACCAGGATCGCGACCCCCGACCTGGTCTCGGTCGCGGCCGGCGAACCGTCCGGCAGCGCGGTGATCGCCGCGGCGAGCGCCAGCGGGTCGGCGTCCGGGGGCAGCGGCCGGTAGGTCCACAGCCAGAGCGTGGAGCGCAGCACGAGCGTCCGCGCGTCGTCGCCCGGCAGGTCGGCGAACCGTGCGACCACCCGGTGCGCCCGCTCGAGGTCTCCCAGGGCGACCCCGTGGAAGCGCACCGCCCAGTGCGCGGCGGCGACGTGCTCGGAGGTCCCCTCCAGCGCGAGCCGCTCGAGCCGTGGCAGGGCCTCGTCCAGGCGGCCCTCGAGCGCGAGCGCCTGGGTCTCGACCAGCTCGCGGACCTCGCCGTCGAGACGCTCGGCGACGGCGTGGGCGGTCGCCGTGTCCCCGTGCGCGACGGCGCGGCGCGCGGTGCGCTCGAGCAGCGCGGCCGGGACCGGGCGGGCGGCGCGGTCGTGCCACTCGACGACCAGCCGCGGCGCGACGTCGGCGTCGGGCCGACGGGCGAGCTCGTCGAGGAGCGTGCCGTAGATCAGGTGGTGCCGGGCTTCTCCGGCGTGCAGCAGCCAGGCGCGGCGCAGCGGGTGGTCGACCCGCAGCACGTCGCCCGACGGGTCCACCAGTCCGAGAGACTCCAGCGCGACGAGCTCCTCCTGCCACCGGGCGAGGAGGTCGGCCGGCACGGGTTCCGCGGCCGCGACCAGCTCGAGGACCTCGCGCAGCCGCGGCGGGAGCACGCGGCAGGCCCGGCCGACCAGGACCTCCAGCGCCGGTGCGTCGCGGAGGTCCTCGACGCCGTCGAGCGCGGCCCGGGTCAGCTCACGGACGTAGAGCGGGTTGCCGCCCGACAACGCGGTGATGGCGGCGAGCCGCTGGTCCGGCACCGACCGGTGCCCCGCCCAGTGCCGGACCAGCCGTGCCGTGGAGTCGCCGTCGAGCACGTCGAGCGTGATGCGTCGGACGGCGGACTCGGTGACCAGCGCCTCGAGGTCGTCGGGGAGGGTGGTGGCGTTCCGCTGCGTCGCGGCGAGCCGTACGACCCCTGCGAGGACGGCTTGCCGGACCACGGTCGCCGTCGCAGCGTCGACGTGCTGGGCGTCGTCGATCCACAGGACCAGTCCCGGACGTGCGGACCAGGCGCGCAGCACGGCGGCCACCGTCTGCGGGAGCGGGTCACCGTCGGCGATGAGGCCGAGCGGTGCGAGCGTGCCGAACGGGTGTGCCGCCGTCGTCGGAGCGGCCAGGACGCGCTCGATCGGTGCGTGCACGCGCCCGCCGCCGAGAACGTCGCGCACGAGATACGTCTTGCCGATGCCCGCCGGTCCGGACAGCACGACCGAGTCGCCCGAGGAGAGGGCGGCCTCCAGGGCTGCTCTCTCCCGGTCGCGACCGATCAGCGGCGGCTCGAACACGGATCCCCCCGGGCCGGTGTCCCTCCATGACCGCGTGGACCGCGATGCCCCGCAACCGGGGCGGCCGTGGGCGGCCGGGTGAATGTTCGCGACGTGGCCACGGAGAGCGCCACCGCGTCGTCACCCGGGGACCGGCGCGGCCCCCAGCTGCCACTACCGCGCTGAGCCGACGCGGGCTGTGCCGAGGTCGAGGACGACGTAGCCGTGTCCGTCGAGCTCCACCACGCCGGCCTCGGTCCGCACGCCCCGACCGACGAGCGGCGTGGCGTCGGCCGCGCCCGGCAGGGGCAGCTCGACCGGGTGCCGGCCGGGGTTGAGCACGACGGCGAGCGACCCGCCGTAGGTCGCCGATGCCGTCGCCGTCGGCGTCCGCGAAGCTCTGCGGGTAGATCTGGTGGAGCACCGTCCGGTCGAGGCGGCTCGCCAAGTCTCTGCGGGGATGTCGGACCCTCGTGGACCTGATCCGGGGTCGTGGCGACCACGGTGCTCCTCCTTCGGCGGGGTGGGCGGGGCTCTCCCGCCCACCTGCTGGCGTCGGCCGGGGCGGGTCCCGGGAGGCGCACCTCCGGGACCCGCCCCTCAGCCGGATGCGACGTCACTCGGCGTGCGACGACCTGCGCCCGGAGGAGCCGAACTCCTCCATCTCCATCAGCGGGCGCAGCGAGTCCTCCACGGCGCCGTCGGCGACGTAGTCATGCATCGCGTCGTCCGCGAGCGCGTTGCCGAGTGCCGCCATGATCATGCCCTGGTCGAGGGCGAGGTAGCGCTCGGAGACCTGCCCGGAGCGCACCGCGACGGCGTCGTAGAAGCCGCCCGGGCCGTAGGCGTCGAAGTCCCGTGCGATGTTGCGCAGGTTCTTGACGGCCTCCTGCGGCGCGTACCGCAGGGCCAGGAACGAGGCGTGCGGGGTGACGACGCCGTCGCCGTACTCGGTCGGGGCCTCGGAGCCCTCCCGGCAGCCCTCGTACGGCTGGTCCACGGAGGTGCGCTCCTGGTCGGAGGTGTATCCGGGGCCGTCCATGCCGAGCTGGTCGACGCCGTACTCGCGGTAGCCGCCGGCGGGGTCGTTCGACGGCGAGAAGCCCCAGTAGCCGTAGTCGGCCTCCTCGAGGCCGTGCTCGATCTGCCCCTGGACGTACAGCGGGCGGTTGACGGAACGGTAGACCGATGCATCGCATCCACGGCAAGGAGCCCGAGCCTCCGCCGTGACGACGGTGGCCCGGGCTCCCGGGGCAGAGGTGCGGCGTCAGCTCGGGACGACGGTGCCCTTCCACTCGTACTTGCGGTTGGGCTCGTCGATCGGCGTCTGGGCCAGGTGGTTCGTGTAGTTGGACATCACCTTCTGGGCGATGCCCAGGACGATCTCCAGCACCTGACGCTGGGTGAAGCCGGCGTTCAGGAACGTCTGCACGGTCGCGTCGTCGACCTCGCCGCGCTGACGGACCATGGCCAGCGTGAACGTCCGCAGCGCCTCGAGGTGCGGGTCGTGCAGCGGGGTGCCGTCGCGCAGCGCGTCGATGACCTCGTCGTCGACCCCCATGCCCTTGGCGATCGCCGTGTGGGCCGGAACGCAGTAGTGGCAGGAGTGCTCGACGTTGATCGACTGCCAGACGACCGTGATCTCGTCGGCGTCGAAGCTGGTGGAGCTCTGGAAGAGGCCGTGGAGCTTCTGGTAGCCCTCGAGCAGACCGGGGGCTTCCGCCATCACCGCGTGCAGCCCGGGGATCCGCCCGAAGCTGCGCTTCGAGGTGTCCAGCAGCTCCTGGCTCTCGGCCGGGGCCGTGCTCTCGTCGTGCAGCGTGAAGTCGACCATGGGTCTCTCCTTGTCGTCGCCGTGTGCTGCGTACCCTCTATTCTGTACCGAGCGGTACCAAATAATGCAAGCGCTGCTCCCGACGGTCGATGGGCGCTCGTAGGATGGGGTGATGGGCGTGCAGGAGAGGGCTCCCGCCGGGCGCCCGCGGTCGTTCGACGAGGAGTCGGTCCTCGCGGAGCTGACGGCGCTCTTCTGGCGGCAGGGCTACGGACAGACCTCGATGGCCGACATCGTGGCGGCCAGCGGGGTCCACAAGCCGAGCCTGTACCGCGCCTTCGGGGGCAAGGACGAGCTGTTCACCACGGTGCTGCGCCGCTACCTGCGGGAACGCATGGAGATGTTCACGCGGCTGATCGCCGAGGCCGGTCCGGGCGTCGACGGCGTGCACCGGTTCCTGGACCTCGTCGGCGTCGACGCCGCCTCCGAGCGCGGACGGGACGGGTGCCTGATGGTGATGTCGTCCAACGAGCTGCGCGGCACGCTGGGCGACTACGACTTCGGAGCCGACTACCGCCGGCAGATGCACGAGGTGCTGGGCACCCTCGTCCGGCGCACGCTTCCGGGCGCGCCGGACGACGACGTGGTGCTGCGGCTCCGCACCGACCTGCTCACGACCCACCTGCTGGGCCTGCACGTCGTCATGCGGTCCGGGGCCTCGTCCGAGGAGATCGGACGCTGCCTCGCCGCCATGCACCACGTCGTCGACACGTGGTGACCGGCGCTACTCGACGGTGACCCCGACTCCCTCGGCGATCCGGGTGTTCTCCCGGTTGCCCCGGACGGTGTTGTCGACCAGCCGGACGTCCTCGCCCGCGTCGACCCGGACCCCTCCGGAGTTGGCGACCACCAGGTTCCGCTTCACGAGCACGTCGGTCGGCACGCCGCTCGCGTGACCGTCGTCGCCGGGGTCCTCGGCCAGGTGGATGCCCCAGAAGTCCTCCGCGCGGTTGGACAGCACGGTGTTGTGCCGCACCACGGTCCCCGGTGCGTTGCGCACCTCGATGCCCGACCGCACGTGGTCGCCCCGGCCGCCGGTCACCACGTTGCGCTCCACGACGGTGTCGGGGGTGCCCAGGATGAGCAGGATGCCCTCACGGTTGTTCTTCAGCACGTTGCCGTGGATCCAGTTCCCCGGGCCGGCGGCGTCGTGCTGGGTGGCCGTCCCACCGGTGTTGCCGAGCGCGATCGCCGCGGCGCGGACGTCCTTGACGGTGTTGTGCCGGATCTCGTTGAGGTACTCGTCCTCGCCGTGCAGGTCGATGGCGTCGAGCACGCCGCCACGGATGGTGTTCCCGGCGACGAGGTTGTTGTGGGTGTAGTACTGCAGCAGGATCGCGTGGCGCAGGTGCGTCCCCTCGAACACGTTGCCGACCACCGCGTTGTGCCGCGAGTCGTCGGTGTACGCGTAGCGGTCCTTGCCGGCCGTGCCCTGGATGGAGATGCCGTAGCCGTTGCCGCCGCCCGCCACGCTGGTGGCGTCGCGGAACGTGCCGCCGCGCACCGTGACGTCACGGCTCTTCTCGATGCGCACGCCCATCTTCTGGAACCGCTCGACGACGACGTCCTCGACCAGCACCTGTCGGCTCGCGCGGGATCCGAGGTTGGCCACGACGACGCCGTACGCGGGGCCGCCGCCGGCGGTGGAGTCCTGGTGGTCGGTCGACAGCGGACCGTCGTAGGTCGAGCTCACGGTGAGGTCGCTGACGGCGACGTCCTGGACGCCGTAGCCGCGCAGCACCTTGCCGGACTGCGTCGCGGGGGTCAGCGCGGACTCGAGCACGGAGCCGGCTCCGTCCCCGCGCAGGTCGATGCCGGAACGCAGGGCCACGTTGGTGGTGGGGTCGGCCGGTTCGGTGGTGAGCAGGTCGTAGGTACCGGCCGGAAGGTAGACCTCGTCCCCCGGCTCGGCGGCGTCCAGGGCGGCGCGGATCGCGGTGGCGTCGTCGCCGGTGCCGGCAGCCGGGTCCGCACCGTGGTCGCGCACGTCCACGGTGCGGCCGGTCACGGCACCGGGCTCGGCCGGGCGGTACCTCGTGCCGTCGGGCTCGACGAGCCCGGGCTCGGTCCAGGGCTCCGCGTCCGGGTCCGGTGCGGGCAGGAGGTCGGAGAGGTCGTCGACCACGGCCCCCTGCGGGTTCGGCGGGTAGACGCGGACCTCCGTGACGCTGTTCCAGCCCGAGACGCTGTTGCCGTAGCCCAGGTAGCGCACGTACCGGGCCTGCGAGCCGGTGGTGGCGTCGTCCTCGAGCGTGACCGGTTCGAGGTTCGACGACGTTCCCGAGCTGGCCTGGTCGGTCGCGGCGGAGCGCCAGGTGGTCCCGTCGGTGGAGAGCTCGACGCCGAAGAGCGACTGTCGCTCGTCGCCCTTGTGCCACGCCACGCCGAGGTATCCGACGGAACGCTCCTCGCCGAGGTCGAGCTGGAGCCACTGGGGCTCGTCCGGAGACGAGGTGAGGGACGACCAGCGGGTCGTGGGGTCGTCGTCGATCGCGAACTCGGGCAGGTTGCCGTCGCTGCTCAGCGCGCGTGCCGAGTCGACGGTCCAGTGCGCGGGCGGGTCGACGACGTCGGCCCGGACGGGGTGCGTCGGTGCGGACGGGAGGGTCTGCGCGGCGGCCGGACCGCCGAGGAGACCGAGGAGGAGGGCGGCGGCGGAAGTGGCCGCCACCTTTGGTGCAACGATTCGCCATTGGATCATGGCCAAACTGTGGCACTATGCCGCCGCCGAAGCAAGACCTGGCACGACGATTGCTGCATCGATGCACCAGGCTGATCGCGAAGTGCCCGCTCCTGCCACCCGATCAGCGGGTGACGGGCTCGCTGGAGGAGAGCCTGGCGAGCTCGGAGCGCCGGGGAAGGACCTCCCAGTCGCCGTCACCGGTGCAGGCGTAGGCGCCGACGGCGGCCGCGGTCGCCAGCGCCGTCGGCACGTCCCGACCTGCCAGCGCGTCGGCGAGGAATCCGGCGACGAACGCGTCGCCGGCTCCCACGGTGTCCCGGACGTCGACCGGCACTCCTGGTGCGGAGAACTCGCCGCCCCTGCTCGCCGCGACGGCCCCCTGCGCCCCCCGCTTGACGACGGCGGTCCGCGCGCCGAGGTCTCGCAGCTGCCGCGCGGCCGTCGGGGCGTCGTGCTCGTCGCACCCGAGCAGCGCAGCCTCGTCCAGGCCGGCGAAGACGATCTCGCACCGGGGGACGACTTGCGCGTAGAGGCGTCGTGCGTCGTCCGCGGACCACAGGGACGACCGATAGTTGAGGTCGAACGAGACCGGGACGCCGAACGCGACGGCACGGTCGACGAGGTCCAGGGTGAGGGCGCGGGCCGACGGCGACAGCGCAGGAGTGATCCCGGTCAGGTGGAGCATGCTCGCCGACCGCACCGCGTCGTCGGGGACGTCCTCGGGCCCGAGCCTCGAACCGGCGCTCCCGGCGCGGTAGTACCAGATGCGCGTCTCCATGGTGGAGCGCCGCTCCTTGAGCATCAGGCCCGTGGGTGCCCCGTCGTCGCGCAGGCACGTGGTCGCCACGTCCTCCCCGCGCAGCAGCCGTTCGACCAGGTCGCCGGCGGAGTCCGCGCCGACGCGGCCGATCCAGGCCGCCGGCGCACCGAGGCGACGCAGCCCGATCGCCACGTTGCTCTCCGCGCCGCCCATCCCGAGCGACATCAGCGTGCTGTGCTGCAGCGGCTCCGGACGGGTGCTGCCCACCAGCACCATGGTCTCACCGACGGTGAGGACGGGACCGGGGGCCGTCATCGCGGCGCGACCACGCGCTGGCGCTGCGAACCCAGCCCGTCGATGCCGAGCTCCATCACGTCGCCGGGCTGCAGCCACGCCGGTTCGGCCATGCCGTTGGCCACGCCGGGCGGGGTGCCCGTGTTCACCAGGTCGCCCGGTTCGAGCACCATGTACTGGCTCAGGTGCCACAGGAGCTCGTACGGGTCGAACACCATCGTGCCCGTGCTGCCCGACTGGCGGCGCGCACCGGAGACGTCGAGCCACATGCCCAGGGCCGAGACGTCCCCGACCTCGTCGGGTGTGACCAGCCAGGGACCGCACGGGTTGAACGTCTCGGCGGACTTGCCCTTGAGGATCTGGCCCCCGTGCTCGTCCTGGAACGCGCGTTCGCTCACGTCGTTGCAGACGACGAACCCCGCGACGTGGTCACGAGCATGGTCGGGGCTGTCCAGGTAGCTCGTCCGGCGGCCCACGACGAGGCCCAGTTCCACCTCCCAGTCCAGGCGGGAGAAGCCTCGCGGCGCCCGGACGTCGTCGTACGGCCCGACGAGCGTGTTCGGTGACTTCGAGAACACCAGCGGAAGGGCCGGTACCTCCGCGCCGATCTCGACGGCATGGTCGCGATAGTTGAGGCCGGCGCACAGGATCTGATGCGGACGCGCCACGGGCGGCCCGACCCGCCGTGCGCCGAGCGCCTCGACGAGACCTGCCGTCACCCGGGACTCGACGCGTTCCGCCAGCCACCCGAACCCGTCGGGGAGCGTCGTGGCGTCGATGTCGGGCACCAGGTCGCCGACGTCGACGTAGGCGTCGGGGCCGACGACGACGGCCGGCCGTTCGGCGCCGACCGGCCCGAGGCGTGCGAGCTTCACTGCAGCACCCCGTCCTCGTCGGTCACGACCGGTGCTGTGGCCCCCGTCGGCGACGCGGTCGAGTCCCGCACCACCAGCTCGGGGCGCAGCAGCACCGACCGGCCGGGCTCGCGGTCGTCCTCCTTCAGCGCCTCCTCGAGGCTCAACGACGCCATCCGTGAGATGGGCTGGCGCACCGATGTCAGCGGCGGGTCGTACAGTTCCGCGAGGATGATGTCGTCGAAGCCGACCACGGACACGTCCTTGCCGACGTGCAGGCCCTGGTCACGCAGGCCGCGGCAGAAGCCGAGCGCGGTCATGTCGTTGATCGCCACGATGCCCGTGGGCGGCTCGACGGTCCCGGAGAACAGGTCGTGCGCGGCCTGCCGGCCCACCTGGGCGGCCTCGACGTCCCCGAACGGGGCGCCGCCACCCGCCGTCCACGTCGGCATCGCCGCCGGGTCCAGGTCAGCCCCCTCGAGCGCCGTGCAGAACCCGCGGAAGCGGCCGGTGCGGTTGACCGCCGCGAGCGACCCGGAGACGAAGGTCAACCGTTCGTGGCCGAGCTCGGTCAGGTGGGAGGTCGCGAGGAAGCCGCCCACGTGGTTGTTGATGCTGACGCTGACGACCTCCTCCGGGTCACCGGCCTGCGCCGGTCGGTCGAACGTCACGAGCCGCAGCCCCCGCCGGACGATGTCGGCGAGGTGGTCGAGCGTCGGCAGGGAGGAGCACAGGACGATGCCGCGCACCCCGTCCTCCCACAGCTCCTCGACGTACCGGCGCTCGCGGTCGGGGTCGCGTTCGCTGTTGCACAGCAGCACGTTGCACCCGACGGCCAGGGCCGCGACCTCGAGCTCCCGGGCGAACGCTCCCCAGAACGGGTTGCCGACGGACGGCACGATGAGCCCCACCGTCTGCGTGCGTCCCGTGCGCAGCTGGCGAGCCGCACGGTTGGGTCGGTAGCCGAGCTCGGCGATGGCGCGCTCGATGCGCTCCTTGGTGGCCGGCACCATGCGGTTGGTGCGGCCGTTCAGCAGGTTGGAGACGGTGCTGGGCGAGACCCCAGCGGCTGCTGCGACCTGCTGGATCGTCACGCGTGTCACGCTTCCTCCAACGTCATCGGTGGTGCACGTCATGTGCATCGTTACAACCATCCTAGCCCAGACCGGGGCCGTGGGGCGGTGCCCAGAGGGCCTCGCATCGTGATCATTTCTTGATCTAGCAGGGAGTTGACGTGCCCGTGGCCCTGTGCCTAGTTTAGTGCATCGTTACACCGGCATCGTCGCCACCGGCGAGGTCGACACGCACCAGCCGACCGCACAACGTGAAGGATCAACGATGATCATCAAGAGTCAGTCCCGTCGACGGTTCACGGGCGTCGCCGCCCTGGCCGCCGTCGCACTGGGGATCACCGCCTGCAGCTCGGGCACGAGCTCGGGCACCGACGCCGAGGGCGGCAGCGATGACGTCTCCGGCGACATCACGCTGCTCACCCCGATCTTCGAGGGCACCGACGGACAGCAGCTCCTCGAGGACGAGCTGCTCCCGCAGTTCTACGAGGACTACCCGGACGTCACCGTGTCCGTGGACTACACGACCTACGGCAACCTCAACGAGAAGCTCACCACCGCTGCGGTGTCCGGGGCGGTGCCCGACGTCATGATGATGGGCGTCGGCTGGATCGAGGGCTTCGCCGACCGGGGTCTGCTGGCCGACCAGAGCGAGCTCGGCAACACCGAGGAGAAGCTCCTGGAGACCTACACGCCGGCGATCGTCGACGCCGGGACGTGGGACGGCGGCGTCTACGGCATGCCGATCATGCTCGACACCCGCTACGGGGTCGCCAACATGGAGCTGCTGGAGGAGGCCGGCTATGACGCACCGCCGTCGTCCTGGGACGAGCTCGTCGAGATCTCCGAGGCCCTGACGGTCCGCGCCGACGACGGCACGCTGGAGCGCGCCGGGTTCGACCTGCTCTCGAACGACCCGCGACAGGTCTTCGAGACGTTCCTCTTCTCCGCCGGTGGCGACCTCTTCAACGAGGACGTGACCGAGCCGACGTTCAACGGCCCGGAGGGTGTGTCGGCGCTGCAGCTCATGACCGACCTCATCAACGAGCACGAGGTCGAGGACATCGGCTTCTCCTCGCCGGACGCCGCCGTCAACCCGCTCCTGAACGGACGGGCCGCGATGGGCCTCGCCCACAACAACCTGTGGACGCAGGGACTCGAGGCGGACCCCGAGATGCTCGAGAACCTCGAGCCCTTCGTGATCCAGGGCGAGGGCGAGGGCATGTTCTTCGGCGGCACGTTCGCCACCCGTTCTGCCACGTCCCAGCACCCCGAGGCCGCCCAGGCGCTGCTCGAGTTCCTGGCGAGCCCCGGACCGGCGCTGGCTGCCAACGAGCAGCGCGGCAACGTCCCCGCGCTGACCGAGCTGCTCGACAGCGACTACGTGCAGTCCAACCGGTTCGTCCAGTTCTCGATGGAGAACCTCGACGTGGCCAAGCGTGAGGGCGGCCCGCCCTCGTGGCTCGAGGTCCGCGGCGACTTCGCACCGGCCATCGAGTCGGCACTGCTCGGTCAGGCCGAGCCGCAGGCAGCCCTCGACGACCTCGCCGCGCTCGTCGACGAAGCGATGGCCCGCCAGTAGGACCGACCCGTCTCGGGGCGTCGGGGCGGCCGAGCGCCGCCCCGACGCCCCTCGATCGAAGTGGGAACCATGACAAGCACCGAGACCCCAGCGGGGGCCGGACTCGCCGCGCGCAAACCCGCACCGGTCCGACGCCACAAGTACTCGCGGGCGGAGCGCAAGCTGCGACGCACGGGTTGGCTGATGATCACGCCGGCTCTGCTGCACCTCGCCCTGTGGACCGCCATCCCGGTGGTCGCCACCTTCGCGCTCGGGTTCACCAACTACAACGTGTTCTCCCCGCCCCAGTGGGTCGGGTTGCAGAACTACGTGGAGATCGTCCAGGACCCGGTCTTCCGCAAGGCCACCTGGAACACCATCGTCTACACCTTCTGGACCGTGCCGGTCTCGATGGCCATCGCGCTCGTCATCGCCGTGGCCCTCAACCAGGGCCTGCGGTTCCAGAAGTGGTACCGCACGGCCTTCTTCCTGCCCCAGGTCACCGCGACCGTCGCGATCGCCATGGTGTGGCTGTGGATCTTCAACCCGCAGCAGGGCCTGCTCAACGCCTTCCTCGGCCTCTTCGGCATCCCCGGGCAGGCATGGCTCGCCGACCCCGACTGGGCGCTGTGGTCCGTGATCCTCGTCGGCGCGTGGCAGGGCATCGGGATCAAGATGCTGATCTACATCGCCGCGCTGCAGAACATCGACGGGAGCCTGTACGAGGCCGCGTCGGTCGACGGCGCGTCCACCGTGCGCAAGTTCTTCGCCATCACCGTCCCGATGCTGAAGCCGGCCACGTTCTTCGTCCTGGTCATCTCGATCATCAACGCGTTCCAGGTCTTCGACCAGATCTACGTGCTCACCAACGGCGGCCCCGCCAACGCGACCACGATGATGACCTACGAGGTCTACCGGTCCGCGTTCGAGGAGTTCCGCATGGGAATGGCCTCCGCGCAGTCGGTCGTCCTGTTCATCTTCCTGCTCTTCATGACGCTCGTCGGTCGACGTGCCACCCGAGAGGACCACTGATGGCTCTCCTCACTCCCCGGACCTCCACGAGCCCGTCGGCGACCCGGACCGTCCGCGCGACGAACCAGTCGTCCGTCCGGCGACGCAACAAGCTCATCCTGCACCTGCTGCTGATCATCGGTTCGGTCACGATGGTGATCCCGTTCGTCTGGATGCTCTTCACCTCGGTGAAGAGCCCGGCCGAGCTGGCGCAGTTCCCTCCGACCTTCTTCCCCCACGAGTGGCACTGGTCAAACTACGCTGAGGCGCTCGACGCCGCGCCGTTCGACAAGTACTTCCGCAACTCGCTCATCATCGCCACCGGGCACACCCTCATCACGCTGGTCATCGGCTCCATGGCCGGGTACGCGCTGGCGCGTATCCGCTTCCGCGGGCGGGAGATCATCTTCCTGTCCATGGTCGCGATGCTCATGATCCCGACCTACACGAAGATCGTCCCGCAGTTCCTCATCGTGAAGTTCATGCCCCTGTTCGGCGGCAACGACATCACGGGACAGGGCGGCAGCGGCTGGCTGGACAGTTGGTGGGCCCTGCTCATCCCGGGCGGCCTGAGCGCCATGTCGATCTTCCTTTTCCGGCAGTTCTACCTGACCCTGCCCAAGGAGCTCGAGGAAGCGGCGCGCCTGGACGGTCTCGGCGAGTTCCGGATCTTCGCGCAGATCTACACCCCGCTCATGAAGCCGGCCGTCGCGACGGTCGCCCTGCTGACCTTCCAGGAGAGCTGGAACAACTTCCTGTGGCCGCTGCTGGTCACGACCTCGGACGACCTGCGGGTGATCCAGGTCGGCCTGGCGGTCTTCCAGCAGGTGGAGGCCACCGCCTGGCAGTACCTGATGGCCGGCACCACCTTGGCCACCGTCCCGATGGTGCTGCTGTTCGTCATGGCGCAGAAGTACTTCATCCAGGGATTCACCAACTCGGGCATCAAGTGAGCCCGACCACCTACGAAAGAGGAACCATGCAGCACGTACTCAGCGGGCGCACGGCGCTCGTCACCGGCGGCGGTCACGGGATCGGCGCCGCCCTCGCCCTCGGGCTCGCCGAGGCGGGCGCCGACGTCGCCGTGCACTACGCGCACTCCGGTGACGCCGCGGCCACCGTCGTCGACAAGATCACCGGCATGGGGCGGCGCAGCATCGCCGTCCAGGGCGACCTGACCGACCCCGAGGCGGCGCGCACCGTCGTCGAGTCGGCCGCGGGTGAGCTCGGCGGCCTGGACGTCCTGGTCAACAACGCCGGACACCTGGTCGGCCGCGCAACCGTGGCGGAGATGACCGACGAGCACTGGGCCAAGGTCTGGAACGTCAACGTCTCCAGCACCTTCTACGTCACCCGTGCCGCGGTGGGTCATCTGAAGGCGAGCAGCGCCGGACGCGTGGTCACGATGGCGTCGCTCGCGGCGGAGAACGGCGGCGGTCCAGGGTCCGTGGCCTATGCCGCCGCCAAGGCCGGCATCGTCGGGTTCACCCGGGGGCTCGCCAAGGAGCTCGCCGGTGACGGTGTCACCGTCAACGCGCTCGCTCCCGGGTTCATCGGGGACACCCCGTTCCACGACGCGTTCACGCCGCCCGAGGCGCAGGCCAACATCGTGGCGGGCATCCCGCTGGGGCGTGCCGGTACCGTGGACGACGTCGCCGCGGTGACCACGTTCCTCGCCTCCGACGCCGCCGGCTACGTGACCGGCCAGGTCCTCGACATCAACGGGGGGCTCAACTTCCGATGACGACGGTCCCCACGGCGCCGGGCGGCTGGTGGCACGACTACGTCTGCCCCACGCACCACGTCGAGCTGTCCGGCACCGCCCCCGGGGGCCACGGGTGCCCCCGGGGGTGCGTGGTCGCCGGCGAGAAGTACGACGCCGCCCTGCGCACGTTGGACCACCAGCGCTGTGCCCGCGAGGTGCGATGCCTGGCCCGGACCGGGGAGGCCGCCGACCGGCGCCACGCCGTCGCCCTGCTCGGTGAGATCGCGAAGGTCTACGGCGACGTCGTCGGACCGGGCTGGAACGACGCCGCCGAGTCCTGGATGCTCCGCGGCAGGATGTTCGCCCAGGCGCTCACGGAGGCGCAGTGGGCGGTGCAGGTCGCCGACGCCGTGCTGGTCCTCGGGCCCGAGGCGCACGTCGCGGGCGTGGACGACCTCCTCGAAGGCCTTCTCGCCACCTTCGAGCAGGCCTACGGCGTGCTGGTCGACGAGCGGCAGGACGAGCGCAACAACTACACGGCGTGGCTGTGCGCCGCCGGTGCACTGGTCTCGCGCGCCCTCGACGCTCCGCACGAGGTGGTCGCCACGTGGCACACCCGGGCGCTCGCCCACCTCGAGATCGCCGTCGGCGACGACGGCTGGGAGTGGGAGGGGTCCACCTACTACCACCTGTTCGTGCTGCGCGCGTACCTGCTGACGTTGCGGGACGCCGTCCCTGCGGACCTTCCTCGGCCTGCGGTCGAACGCCTCGCCGCGATGGTGCGGGTGCTCGCCGAGGTGGCGGCTCCGGACGGTACCCTCCCGGCGATCCACGACGGCCCCTACGACCGGGTGCCCATGCACCAAGAGGTGCTCGAGATCGCCGCCATGGCCCGTGGTCTGCTGGCCCCGGCCGGGCTCGAGGCGGTGGCGACGGCGGCCAGGGCACGGCTCGGCCGGGCCGACGACGGCCTCGACCGGCTGCTGGACGGCTGGTTCGGCGGGCCACCGGTGCAGGTCCCCGCGCCGACACGGGGCAGCGTGTACTTCCCGCAGGTGGGTTACGCCGTCCTGCGGGACGACGCCGACACGTGGCAGGCCGTCGTGGACGCCGGACCGCACGGGGGATCCCACGGCCACCACGACAAGCTGGCCCTCTACCTGTACGGCACCGCGCCGTGGCAGCCCGCACCCGGGGTGCCGCCCTATGCGAGCCCGTTGCGGCGTGGTCACTACGCCCGAACCCTCGCGCACCCGACCCTCCGTGTCGACGGCCGGGACCAGCACGAGACGACCGGCCGTGTGGAGCGCTGGGCGCCCGAGGCCGGGCTGGTCGTGACCAGCGCCGAACCGTACCCCGGGGTCCGGGTGCGCCGCGCGACGCGCCTGACCGCCGGTGTCCTCACGGACGTCGTCACGGTGGAGGCCGACGAGCCGCACGAGTTCGTCCTCGCGCTGCGGCCCGCCGTCGACCTGACCGTCCGGCACGTGCCGGACGGTGCCCGGACCACCTGGACGGCCGACGACGGCGCTACCCTGCACGGCACGCACGCCGCCTCTCCCGGTGCCGCGCTCGCCGTCGTGCCCGGCCGGGGGCCGTCGGACGACCCGGCCGCGGTCCGGTCGGTCGCCGACTGGACCCTGACCGGTGATCGCGCGGTCTTCGCCTCCTTGTTCCAGCAGGGCCCGGATCCCGCGCCGGCCCGCATCGACCTCGCGCCCGACGGCGCCACCTTCCACCTGACCACTCCCGACGGGGAGAAGACCATCGAGGGAGCACCATGACCCGACCGCTGCTGATCGCCGACCGTGAGGAGACGCTGCGCGCCGAGCTGCACGACGTGCGCCGCCCGCAGTTGCGCCGCCTGGTGGACGAGTGCGAGCGCCTGACCTCCCTCGAGCTGCCCGAGGAGCACCCCCTGGCGTCCATCACCTACCTGGGTGCGGGCGCCGCGAACCTGGCGCTGGCGTACCGGCTGACCGGCCAGGAGCACTACCTGACCGAGCTGCGGCGCTGGCTCGTGCCGTCCCTGTCGTTCCCGCACTGGGGCCGGGCCAACATGCCGGACCACGACCTGGACGCCGGCTGGATCCTCCACGGCCTCGGCCAGGCCTACTCCTGGGCCGGTGACGCACTGCCGGACGACGAGCGCGAGGCCCTGCGCGACAAGCTGATCCTGCAGGGCACCCGGTTGTACGAGTTCGCGGTGGAGTCCGAGGGCGGCTGGTGGTCGTCGTCGTACTGGCAGAACCACAACTGGATCTGCTATGCGGGGCTCGCCACCGCCGGGTACGCGCTGCGCAACGACCACGAGCAGGCCGCGCACTGGACGGAGCGGGCCAAGGAGAACTTCGACACCGTCCTGGACATGCTGCCCGAGGACGGGTCCAACAACGAGGGCGTCGTCTACTGGCGGTACGGCGTGCCGTGGATCGTCACCTACCTGGACCTGCTCAAGGCCGAGGAGGGCATCGACTGGTTCGCGCGCAGCGACTACCTGCGCGAGACGTTCTGGTACCGGCTGTACCAGGCGGCGCCCGACCTGGAGCGGATCATCGACCACGGTGACTGCCACGACCGACGCAGCGGGCACCCGGTGGCGATGTACTACAAGCTCGCCGCCGAGTACCGGATCCCGCAGTGCCAGTGGCTCGCCGAGAAGGTGGCCGACGACTTCTTCTGGCGCGAGGCCTACGAGAGCGGTGTCCGGCCCGGGGTGCGCGCCGAGGCCTACCAGGAGCTGCTGTGGTTCGACCCGCAGGCGCCCAGCGCGGACCCGTACGACCTGCCGACGAGCCGGTGGTTCCGCGACCTGGGTCTCGTCGTCGGCCGCACGTCCTGGGACGCCGACGCCGTCATGGTCTCGTTCAAGGCGTCCCCGGGCGGCGGGCACAAGGCCTGGGAGACGGCGCACCGCATCAAGGCGGAGAAGGGCTGGACCACCCTGAACGCCGGGCACCACCACCCGGACTCGGGCACCTTCACGCTGCTGGGGCACGGCGCCTACCTGGCGCTCGACGAGGGGTACTCGTCGAGCAAGCGCACCGCGCACCACAACGCGGTGCTCGTCGACGGCAACGGGTTCGTCAACGAGGACCGGTACCACGTCTTCGAGAACCTGCCCTACGAGCACCAGGCGAGCATCCTGACCGCCACGCTGGCGGACGGCTGGGTGCACGCCGTGAGCGAGACCGCGGCGATGTACGACCCGTCTCTCGGCGTCGAGCGTGCCCGCCGCCACCTGGTGCTGACCCCGAGCGGTGCGCTCGTGGTCCTGGACGACCTGCGTGCCGCCGCGCCGCGGACCTGGACGTTCCTGCTGCAGACCGAGCACCCGGCCCGCGCCGAGGGCGACCGTCACTGGGTCGCCGAGGCCGGGACGGGCCGTCTGCGCGTCACGGCGCTGGACGACGCGGTCGACGTCGAGACGGTGCCGACGCCGGTGCACGCCAACCCGACGTCGTCGACCCCGAGCCTGGCGATCGAGAAGACGCTGCACACCCTGCGTCGCTCGACGGCGCCGACCACCCGTGGCCGTTTCCTGACCGTGCTGGAGCCGCGAGCCTGGCACGACGAGGCCCGCGCGGAGGTGTCTGTCGAGGACTCGGGTGACACGGTCACGGTCCACGTCGACCACGACGGCGTCCGCGAGACGGTGACGCTGGATCTCGAGCTCGGCACGCCGGCGGGCGCCGGGACGAGCGGGACCGGGTTCGCGGCCCGCGTCGACGTCGCCGCGACGGCCGGTGCCGGGGCCGGCACGACGGAGTGAGCGTGGCGGCCCGGCCGGAGCACCGCGAGCGCTGGGAGACCCGCACCCTGCGCGCCCTGATGGTGCCCGCCAACCTCGTGCTGGGTGGCCTGATGGCGTTCCTGGTGGCACTGCCCGGGGTGACGCTGCTGCCCGCGCTGGTCGCTCTCGGCCGGGCCTTCTCGGACTGGCACGACGACGGGGACGACGCGGTGGTCACCTCCCTGCTGCGCGAGCTGCGGGCGACGTGGCGCCGGACCTGGCGGGCGGGGATCCTCGCGGGGATCGCCGTCTGGCTGCTCGTCGTCGACGCGTTGTTCCTGCTGGCCCAGCTGGGCACGGCGTCGGCCGGGTTCGCCGTCGTGCTCGGCGGGGCCACGTTGCCCGTCGCGGCCGTCGTCGGTCTCGTCCTGCTGCTGGTCCCGGTGGCCGCTGCGCGGCAGCGTGACGGGACGGTCCGTGACTGGCTGCGCGCCGCCGCGGCGTTCGCCGCCGGGCGCCCGGTGGGCACGCTCGCGCTGCTGCTGATCGGTGCGGCGGTGCTGGCCACCTGCGTGGTGCTGCCCACCCTGGCGCCGTTCGTAGCACTCTCCGTGCCGCTGTATCTCGCGGTCCGGGCCTGGCCGCCGTCGGCCGGCCCTGCGGGCGCGGGCTCGTGACGGGCGGGGAGCCACGGTCCTCGAGAACCGCGCTGTGGGTGCTGTACGGCGACACGCTGACGATGGCGGTCGGCTTCTACATGCTGGTGCCGCTGCTCGCCTACCACTACCTGCAGAACATCGGCCTGACGGTCGCGGTGGTCGGGGTGCTGACGGCGGTGCGGTCCGCGGCGCAGAACGGCGTGATGCCGATCTCCGGCTGGGTCGCCGACCGCATCGGCTACCGGCGGGCGATCGCCGGGGGCGTCCTGATCCGCGCGTCCGGCTTCGCCGTGCTGGGCGCGGTCTCGAGCCTTCCGCTGCTCGTGCTCGGGTCGGTGCTCGCCGGGCTCGGCGGGGCACTGTTCCACCCGGCGTCGTACGCGGCGTACTCGGCGCTCGCCGTCGGGCGCGACTCGGTGCGCGTGTACTCGACGCGGGAGCTGTTCTCCAACGTGGGGTTCGTCCTCGGCCCCATGATCGGGGGCCTGCTCGCCGGGCTGGACTTCCAGTGGGTGGCGTTCGGCTCGGCCGGACTGTTCCTCGTGGCGTTCTTCCTCACCGTGATCGGTCTGCCCCGGGTGCTGCTGGCCGCGGACACGAAGCGGGCGCGGTTCGGCGAGGCGCTGCGGGACCGGTCGTTCCGGCGCTACCTCGTGGTCGTCGCGGCCCTGTGGATGCTGGTGACCCAGCTCTACCTGGTGGTGCCGGTGCGGGCGGCCGACGTGCTGCCGGGAGCGATCGGCGTCGGTGTCGTCTACACCGCGGCCGCGGTGTTCATGGTGGTCACGATGCTGCCGTTGACCGGCTTCATGTCGCGCCACCTCCCGGCTCCGCGGATCCTCGCCCTCGGGTCGGTGTCCCTCGGGACCGGGGTGGCGGTGATGGGGCTGTGGGACTCCGTCGCGGGGCTCGTCGCCGGCGTCCTGACCTTCACGCTGGGTCAGATGCTCTCGCAGCCGGTGATGAACGCCGTGGTCTCCGAGCTGGCCGACGGGCGGGCCGTGGCGTCCTACTTCGGGGCGATGGGACTCGCACAGGCGGTCGGCGGGATCACCGGCAACCTGGCCGGTGGTGCGCTGTACACGCTGGCGGGGACGGACTCCACGTGGGCGAACGTCACGTGGTTCGTGTTCCTCGCCGCGGGACTCGTGATCGCCGCGGTCTTCTGGTTCCGGGGACCGCAGCCAGGGAGCTCCCCGCCCGAGCCGTGACAGGCTGACCCCTCGAACCCGACCGACACCCCGCTGCCGTTCGCCGAGCTGCACCTGCACGTCGAGGGCACCCTCGAACCCGAGCTGGTGATGGCGCTCGCGGAGCGCAACGCCGTGACCCTGCCGAACGACGACGTGGTCGCCCTGCGCCGCGCGTACTCGTTCACGGACCTGCAGTCGTTCCTGGACCTGTACTACGCGAACATGGCGGTGCTGCGCACCCCCGAGGACTTCGCGGACATGACCCGCGCCTACCTGACGCGGGCTGCGGCAGGCGGGGTGCGGCACGCGGAGATCATGGTGGACCCGCAGGCGCACCTGGTGCGTGGCGTGCCCCTCGAGGTGGCCCCGGTGCTGGCCACCAGCGAGGCCGAGCACGGCGTCTCGACCCTGCTGGTCGCGGCGTTCCTGCGGGACCGCCCCGAGGGCGAGGCGCTCGACGTGCTGGACCGGCTGGTCGCGGCGGATGCCCCGATCGCGGGGATCGGGCTGGACTCCGCCGAGGTCGGCCATCCGCCGTCGGACTTCACCCGCCTGTACGCGCGTGCCCGGGCCGAGGGCCTGCGGCTGATCGCCCACGCGGGGGAGGAGGGGCCGGCGTCGTACGTCACGGACGCCCTGGACCTGCTGGGCGTGCAGCGCGTCGACCACGGCATCCGCTCCCTGGACGACGACGCCGTGGTCGAGCGGCTGGTCGCCGAGCAGGTGCCGCTGACCGTCTGCCCGCTGTCGAACGTCGCGCTGCGCGCCGTCGAACGCATCGAGGACCACCCGGTGCTCGCCATGCTCGACCGGGGGCTCAACGTCACCGTGAACTCCGACGACCCGGCGTACTTCGGCGGCTACCTCGACAACAACCTCGCGGCTCTGGAGCGTTCGCTCGGGATGACCGCGGACCAGCGGGCCCGGCTGGCGGCGAACTCGATCCGGTCGTCGTTCCTGCCCGCGGGCAGACGGGACGCCCTGCTCGCCGAGATCGACCACCCCTCCGCGAGGTAGGCGACTCCACCGCGGCGTAGGCCAACATCCCGCGAGGTAGGCAAACGTCTCGCGAGGTAGGCAAGCACTCGCTCACGTCAGGTCGTTGAGCCACCGCCGCGACCGGATACGCCACCCGGCCACACCGATCCGCACGGCCTCCTCCACCAGCACCAGCGCGAACACCAGCACGGGCCCGACGCCGACTACGTCGCGCAGCAGCAGCGCCCCGGGCAGCAGCAGCACCCACTGGGCCCCGACGTCGAGCAGCAGGCAGAACCGCACCTCCCCACCGGCCCGCAGCACACCCAGCACCATGACCATGCTGACGCTCTTGAGCACGAACGAGACGACCAGCACCGCGAACAGGGTCTCGGTGAGTGCGCGGGTCTCGGGCGTGATCGCACCGAACATCCCCAGCACCGCGTCCTGCGCGGCCCACGTGACAACGCAGGTGGCCACCCCGACCAGGAGCCCGAGCCGGACCAGCGCCCACGCCTGGCGGTAGGCGTCCTCGACGTGCCCGGACCCGATCGTGGAGCCGACCACCACGGCGGCCGCGTTCGCGAGCCCGATGGTGAGGGCCAGCGCCAGCGACTCCACGGGGGAGAGGATCGCCAGGGCGGCGGCGGCCGAGACGCCCGTGCTGCCGATCACGGCGTAGAACGCGAAGGATCCCAGGGCCCAGATCGTGCTGTTGCACGCCGCCGGGACGGACAGGCGCAGCAGCGCCACGGTCTGCGCGCGCGTGACGAGACCCAGCTCGGCGCGCGGGAACCGTGCCAGGACGTGCCGCGTGGTGAGCAGGTGCACGGCGAGGAGCCCGGTCTCGACGACGGCGCTGACCAGCGTGCCGTAGGCCGCACCGACGACGCCCAGCCGGGGCGCACCGAGCAGCCCGAAGATCAGCACCGCGTTGAGCGCCACGTTCAGCACCACCCCGACGACGGCGTAGACCGTGCTGATCGTCGGCTGCAGCATCACCCGCAGCCCGGCGGCCACCGCCGAGGTGTAGCAGAACAGCAGGAAGGTGGGGCTGACGATCCGCAGGAACGCGGCGCCCCGTTCGACGACGGCGGCCGAGTCCGTGCCGAGGCCGATCACGGCCTCCGGGACGACGGCGAAGGTGACGAACGCCGCCAGCGCACAGACCGTGGAGGTCGCCCAGGTCAGCCACACCGTCTGGCGCAGCCGCACGGCCCGGTCGGGGCGCTCGCCGCCCCACAGCTGGGCGCCGATCTGCGCGCCGCCGATCGTGAACCCGATGAGGAAGATCGACACGACGAACGTCGCCTTGGACGCGATGCCGATCGCGGCGACGTCGATCTCGGTCTGCGTGCCGAGCATCACGGCGTCGACGACGCTCTTGGAGGAGAACACCACCGTCTGCAGCGTCACCGGGACGGCGATCCGCAGCAGGGACCGGCCGGCCGGGCCGCGCAGCGCCGTGATCACAGCTGCTTGATGACGCGGGCGGGGTTGCCGACGGCGACCGCCCCGGCCGGCACCGACTCGTCGGCGACGCTCTGCGCCCCGAGCACGGCACCGTCCCCGATGTCCACACCCTTGAGGATCGTCGCGCCCGTCCCGATCCAGGCGCCGTCCCCGATGCGCACGGGTGCCGCCGTCGTGCGGGCCGCCTCCCCGGCCGCGCCGCGGCCCCGCAGCGGGTGACCGCTGGAGTCCATGATCGTCACCAGCGGGCCGAACATCACGTCGTCGCCCACCTCGACCAGGTCGTAGGCCACGACCGCCACGCCCTGCAGCGAGACCCGGTCCCCGATGCAGATCCGGCCGGGTGCGCCGTCGTTGACCTGCACCGACGTGAGCTTGACCGGCTGGCTGTGGAAGGTGGGCGCCACGCCCGACTCGACGTAGCACCCCGACCCGACCCGGATCGCGCCGCGGAAGTCCTCCGCCCGCAGCGGCAGCGGGCCGAGCTCGGCGTCGACGGCGCGCGTGAACGCCACCCGGGGCACGTCGAAGAACACGGTGCCCTCGCCGACCTCGACGCCGTGCGCCCGCAGCGCCTCCGTGACCCCGCCCGTCAGCGGCCAGTCGGGTCGGGCGGGGTACAGGTTCTCGTAGGCGACCGGCATCAGGCCGCCCCCTCGGCCTCGCGCCGCGACGCCGAGAGCTGGATGACCTTGTTCAGCGAGTACTTCTCGTTCTGCAGGTCCTTGCCGTAGAAGCTCGTGGTCCACAGGTCGTACTTGCGGTGGATCCGTTCGGCGGCGGTCGCCGAGGACTCCTGGAGGTCGTCGACCTCCTTGGCGTGCGGCCAGTGCAAGGAACGCGCCGCGCGGTCCATGACGAACACGTTGTCCTGCCGGAACAGCCGCACGCCGAGGTCCACGTCCTCGCCGCCCCACCCGGTGAACGACTCGTCGAAAAGCCCGGCGGCGAACAGCGACTCGCGCTCGGCCGAGGCGTGGCACGTCCAGAAGATGTCGAACGGCGCGGGCCAGCTCGTGATGTTCTCGCCGAGGTCGGCGTACTGGCGCTCGCGGACGTCGAGGGCGCCGTGCGTGTGCAGGTGGGCGATGGCGGCGTCGACGTCGGTGGGGTCGAGGTCGGCCATGACGGCCTCGTGGGAGGGGTCCACCTCGAACCCGTAGACGTAGCCGACGACGGCGGTGGGATAGGCCGACTCAGTGTGGATGCGCAGGTGCGTGGCCAGGGTGGTGGTGGCCAGCAGGACGCCGGTGTCGACGTAGACGACGTAGCGCCCCGAGGCGATGGCGGTGCCGATGTTGCGGGCCTTGCCGGCACGGAAGCCGGCGTCCGGCTGCCAGAAGTAGGTGACGTCGAGGTCGTCCGCGAACGAGCGCACGACGTCCTCGCTGTCGTCGCTGCCGCCGTCGTCGACCACGACGACCTCGAACCGGTCGGGCGCGAGGGTCTGGCGCCGCAGGGAGTCGAGGGTGTGGCGCAGCAGGCTGCTGCGGTTGTAGGTGGGGATGACGACGCTGATCTCGGGAAAGGCGGGCACCGGTGGTCCTTTTCTCTCGGCTGCGCGAAAGGGCGGACCGGCCGGGGTCGACGAAGAGCGCGCGGCGTATTCTCGACATTCCGGGGACGGTGGTCCCGGAATATCGACAACCACGACTCGACCGGTCCCGTCCCTGGGTGGGGCGCTGTCAGCCTACGAGGAAATGTCCCGTTGTTCTGGGATCGGATCAGGATGCGAGATCCACGACGAAAAGGGCTTTCCGATGTAGAAAAGGAACGACGACGAAGACGGTCGCGAGCTGATATCAGTTCGCCGCGCCAATCGGAATATGTTCCGTAGAAACCCTAACAAACATTCTCCGACGAGTCGACGTGGGGGAGGCCTGGCCGTGGAGGCCGATGCGGAGGAGCCGGGCCCCGGCCTCAGCCGCCGAGGTCGAGCACGGCGTAGCCGTGCCCGTCGAGGTGCACCACGGCGTCCTCGGTCCGCACGCCCCGACCGACGAGCAGCCTGGCGTCGCCCGCGCCCGGCAGCGGCAGCTCGACCGGGTGCCGGCCGGGGTTGAGCACGACGGCGAGCGAACCGCCGCGCACGTAGGCCATCGGGTAGCCGGTGGCCAGCACCTCGAGCGGTGAACCGACGTCGAGCCGCCTGTCCCGGTGCCGCAGCGAGATCAGGTCGCGCACCAGGTGCAGCAACGAGTCCGGGTCGTCGACCTGGTCGGACACCGTCGGACGGCCGGGGTCCGGGTCCACGGGCAGGTAGGACGACGTCGCGGGCGTCCCGGGACCGAAGCGCCCGGCGTCCAGGTCTCCCCACTGCACAGGGGTGCGCGACCCGGCGCGGTCGTAGGTCGGGCCGAGCCGGGACCCCTCGGTGGTCGGTGTGCCGGGCACGTACCGCATGCCGATCTCGTCGCCCTGGTAGACCGAGGGCATCGCGGGCCAGGTCATGACCAGGACGTGGGCGGCGCGCGCCTGCTCGGCGTCCCGCGGGCCGGCGACGAGTCGTGTGAAGTCGTGGTTCGACGTCGGCAGCCCGACGACGCCGCCGCGTCCCGCGGCGGCGATCGCTGCGGTCGCCGCGGTCCATGCGCGCACGAACGTCGCGGCGTCACCGCGGGCCTCGGCGTCGGCCCAGGCGGGCACGTCGCCCCAGGTGGGCTGGGTGGTGCCGGCGCCGTTGTTCCACAGCGAGCGCAGCGGCAGGCCGTCGTCGTCCCCGCCGAACTGCAGCAGGAAGTCGGCGTGGAAGCCCGCGGGCACGGCGACCTTCGGGTCGCCCCACTCGCTGATCAGGACCCGGCCGGGATAGGTGCGGTCCAGCCAGGCGCGCATCTCCTGCCAGAGGCGTCGCGTCTCGGCGAGCCCGGGGTCGTCCTTGACGAGGGAGGCCGCCATGTCGACGCGGAAGCCGGCGACGCCGCGGTCGAACCAGAACGCCAGGATCTCGCGCAGCGCGGCGCGGTTGGCCTGCGGGCCGGGTGCGTCGACGGGCTGCCGCCACGGTTCGGCCGGGTCGAGGCGCGCGTACCCGTAGTTGAGGGCGGGCTGCACGGGGAAGAAGTTGGGCCGGTAGTACCCGCCGCGCCGACCGAGCCCGGGTTCGAACCCGTCGACGGGCACGTCGCTCCACACGTACCGGTCGTCGTCCGGGTCGTCGATCGCGGCGCGGAACCAGGGGTGCTGGTCCGAGGTGTGGCCGGCGACGAGATCGAGCAGGACCGCGATCCCGCGCCGGGCGGCCTGCTCGGTGAGGTGCTCCAGGTCGGCGTTGGTGCCGTACCGCGGTGCGATGCGCAGGAAGTCGGCGACGTCGTAGCCGGCGTCGGCGAACGGGGAGACGAAGCAGGGACTCAGCCAGATCGCGTCGACCCCGAGCCACGCCAGGTAGTCGAGGCGGTCGGCGATGCCGCGCAGGTCGCCGACCCCGTCGCCGTCGGCGTCCGCGAAGCTCTGCGGGTAGATCTGGTAGAGCACCGTCCGGTCGAGGCGGTCCGCCAGGTCGGTCGTCGCTGGGGTGGTCGCCACGGCGCTGCTCCTTCGTCGGGGCGGTCCGCGACCTACGCGGACCGGTGTGCGGCGTCCACGGTAGGGTATGTAACCGGTTACATCCACCGACGGAGCCGAGGAGGCGTGATGGCGGCGGTGCGACGGCCCACCGTGCGCGACATCGCCCGCCATGCCGGCGTGTCCGTGGCGACGGTCTCCCGGGTCACCAGCGACGACCCGCGGGTCCGGGCCGAGACCCGGGCGCGGGTGCAGGCCAGCATCGACGCGCACGGCTACACGCCCTCGTCGCTCGGCCTGGGGCTCGCCCGACGGCGGCACCAGGCACTGGGCGTGGTCCTGCCCGGCCTGGGCGGGCCGTACTTCGCCGAGCTCCTCCGAGGCGTCGAGTCCGTCGCCGCCGCGCACGACACGGCCGTCACGGTTCTGGGCGCTCACCTGCGCCCCGACGTCGCCGGTGCGGTCGAGCGGCTCGCCCGGCGCACCGATGCGCTGGTCGTCCAGGCCGGCACGGTCGACGACGCGGTGCTCGCCGCCGTCGCCGACGAGGTCGCCGTCGTCGTGCTGGCCGGGTCGCCCCAGCACCCGACCACGGTCCGCACCGACGGCGAGTCGGCGTGCCGGGACGTCACCGCCCATCTCGTCGACGTGCACGGTCACCGTCGGCTGCGGTTCGTCGGCCTCCCGCCGGGCGCGCCCGAGCCGGCCCAGCGGCACCGGGGATTCCGTCGCGCCCTGAGCGAGCGCGGCCTCGTCGAGTCCGGTCCGCCGCTGTCCGTCGGGCTCGAGGCGGTCGACGGCGCCGCGGCGGCACGCGACCTCCGCGCGTCCGGCGACGTCCCCGACGCCCTGGTCTGCGCGAACGACGAGATCGCGTTCGGGCTGCTCGCCACCCTGCCCGGCCTGGGGTACGACGTGCCGCACGACGTCGCGATCGTCGGGTTCGACGACAACGCGCTCGCCGCCCTGGCGGCGCCCCGGCTCACGACCGTTCACCAGCCCACCGCAGAGCTGGGAGCCACGGCCGCCCGGCTCGCCCTCGCGGCGGCTTCCGGGGAGGAAGAACCCACCACCGACCACGTGCTGCCCACCCGGACGGTGGTCCGGGAGTCCTGTGGGTGCTCGCCCGCCCCCGGTGCGCGGCGCTGATCCCGCTCAACCGTGCCCGCAGGACTCCCGCTCGTGGAGGGCATAGGTGGAGTCCGTCAGCCGGAGGATCCTGTCCTGGCGGGTGGCCGAGCCGATCTGGTCGACCGCGCGGGCCGCGATCTCCTCGATGGGTGAGTCCACGCTGGACAGCCGCGGGATGCTGAACCGGCCGGCTTCGCCCACCTCGGCCGCGACGACGGCGAGGTCCTGCGGGACCCGCACGCCGACGTCCGCCGCGGCCCGGAGGAACCCCAGGGCCTGCGGGCCGGAGTCCACGAGCAGCCCGTCGGGCCGTTCTGCTCCTGCCAGGAGCTCCAGTCCGGCCGTGCGGCCGCCGTCCTCGGAGACGTCGGCCCGGAGGACGGTGCTCGAGCCGATCCCCGCCTCGGCGAGCGCGCTGTTCCATCCGGTGTCGCGGCGGGGCGTGATGGAGTACCGGGTCGGGGCGGCGATGCGTGCGAGGCGGCGGCAACCGTGCTCGATGAGGTGGCGTGCGGCCAGGGCCGTGCCGTCGATCGCCACCTCCGGGCGGTCGACGATCAGCACCGGCAGCTCGAACTCGGCGGCCCATCGTGTCTCGTCCAGCGGGTCGACGCTCATCAGGACGATCCCGTCCACCCGGCGTGCGGCGAGCTCGGCGACGTGCTCGCGCTCCCGCTCGGAGCGCCCGTTCGACGTCTTGATCACCACGCTGAGACCGCGGCTGCGGGCGAGCTCGGTCACCCGCTGCGTCATGACGGCGAAGTAGCTGAGCGCGATGTCCGGGAGGATCAGGCCGATGGAGTCCGTCTTGCCGGTCCGCATCGACCGTGCGAGGTTGTCCCGGCGGTATCCGAGCCGATCGATCGCCTCGAGGACCTTCCGGCGTGTCGCTGCGGACACCGGGCGCGGCCCGTCGTTCAGCACGTAGGACACCACGGCGCTCGAGACCCCCGCGGCCCGTGCGACGTCGTTCCTCGTCACCGCCATGCGGCAACTCTACTGGTCAGAGCGCTGCAGTCCTCGCGAAGCAGGGCGTCCGTGCAGGTGAGAGGACTTTTCCTGTCGACGTCTTGCCAGACTCAACACGAGTAGATAGCGTGTGGTCTACACGAGTTGAGCAATGGAGCGACACATGAGTGATGCAGGCGTCACGACGGGCCGGGTGATGGTGATCGGCTCGGCCAACGAGGACTTCGTCTTCGACGTGGAGGCGATGCCCCGTGCGGGCGAGACCGTGGTCGCCGCCGACTTCCATCGGGGCTTCGGCGGCAAGGGTGCCAACCAGGCGGTAGCGGCGGCCCGTGCGGGCGCGGCGACCCACTTCGTCGGCGCGGTCGGTCGGGACGACACCGCAGCCACCGTGGTCGAGAACCTGGTGGCCCACGGGGTGGGGGTCGACTCCGTCCAGCGGGTCGGCCTCCCGACCGGCAGGGCGGCCATCGTCGTCGACCGCGCCGGGCGGAACCAGATCGTCGTCGCGGCGGGCGCCAACGGCGCACTCACGGCGGGCGTCGTCGACGCGGCGCTCGCGGGGCTGGGCACCGGCGACGTGGTCGTCCTGCAGTGCGAGATCGACGCACCGATGGTCGAGCATGCCGCCGTCCGTGCGAGCGGTGCCGGCGCCCGCGTGCTCCTGAACCTGGCCCCGTACGTCGACCTCCGCCGGGAGGCGCTCGTCGCCGCCGACGTCGTCGTCGTGAACGAGTCCGAGGCGCTGGCGCTCTCCGGGGCTCGGGGGAGCGATGCCCGCGACGCCGAGACCCTCGCACGCGCCGCGGGGGACGCGGCCGGCACGGCGTGCCTGCTGACCCTCGGGGAACGTGGCTCGGTCTTCGTCGAACCCGGCGCACCACCCGTCGTCGTGCCCGCCGACGTCGTGGAGGACGTCGTGGACACCACGGGTGCGGGCGACGTCTACGTCGGGACCCTCGCGGCCGTCCTCGCGAACGGCGCGAGCATGCCGGACGCGATGGTCGCCGCCTCGAGCGCCGCGGCGCGCTCGGTCCGAGGGCGAGGAGCCCAGCTCAGCTCGGCGTGAACGGGTCGAGAACGTCGGCCCGCAGCAATCCCTGTCACATCGACGAACTCAACGAAGAGGAGAACCATGATGCACAGGACACGACTGACGGCGACCGCCGGCGCGGTCGCAGCACTCTCCCTCACCGTCGCCGCGTGCGGCGGGGGCGAAGGTTCCGACGCCGGCGGGGAGGTCGGCGGTGAGATCGCCTACTCCTTCTGGGGCAACCCCGACCGGGGCCGGTTGGTGGAGGAGGTCGCCTCCCTCTTCGCCGAGGAGCACCCCGGGGCCACCGTGGACGCCGAGGTGGCCGACTACCTCGCCTACATCGAACGACTCACGGTGCGTGCCGCCGGGGGAGACCTCGCCTGCGCCACCGGCACGCAGACCACCTTCCTGAGCCAGTACGCCGAGAACGGGGTGCTGCGTCCCCTGGACGACCTGATCGAGTCCGGGGAGATCGACACCTCCGAGATCCCGGAGGACGTCCTGGCCGCCGGGCAGGTCGACGGGGAGCAGGTCATGATCCCGACCGGCACGTTCGTGCGTGTCCTCGCCTACAACGCCGACCTGGCCGAGAGCGCCGGCGTCTCCGCGCCGGGCGACGACATGACCTGGGCGGAGTACGCCGACTGGCTGCGGGCCATGCGTGGCGAGCTCCCCGACGGCGTGTACCCCGGGGAGAACGAGGGCGGGATCATGTTCACCCTGACCTCCTGGGTGGTCGGGCACGGCGAGCAGATGTTCGACGGCGACGAGCTCGGGTTCGACCGGGAGCTGCTCACCGAGTACTTCGAGTACTGGATCGGGCTGGCCGAGGACGAGGCCGTCATCCCGCCCGCCATGATCCCCACGATGGAGGGCGCCCTGGAGCTCACCCCGATGGCCACCCGGCAGGTCGTCGCGGGAACGCGGGACATCCCGCACATCTACATCATGGAGGAGGCTCTCGCCGGGGCGGGCGACCCCGAGGACGTGGCGTGGACATCCATGCCGAGCGAGTCGCCGGACCGGCCCGCCAACGTGCTCGGTGCCAACGGCATCTCGATCCCGACCGACTGCGACAACGTGGCGACGGCAGCCGCCTTCGTGGACTTCTTCGCGAACGACACCGACGCCGCCCTCGCCTTCCGGTCCGACAACGGGATCCTCACCAACCAGAGCGCTCAGGACGCCCTGCTCGACGACCCCGAGACACCGGACGGCGTCAAGCAGAACGTCACGATCCTGCAGGAGCTGACCGACGCCGGAGACCTCGCCACGACCACCTATCCCGCGGGCCTCAACACGATGACCAACGAGCTGCGCCGGGTGTACTCCGCGGCGGCCTTCGGCGAGATGTCGGTGGACGAAGCCGTGGAGTCGTTCTTCTCCGCTGCCGACGAAGCCCTCTCCTGAGGCAGCGCACCACACGGGAGCTCCCTGATGACGACCACCACGCAACGCACCAGCTCGCCCGCCGCACGACCGAGGGGCACCGTCGGCCCGCGGTCGCGGCGACGGCGGGAGAACCTGGCCGGCTACGCCTTCATGGCGCCCTGGTTCCTCGGCTTCCTCGGCATCGTCGGCGGACCCGTCGTCGTCTCGCTCTACCTGTCCTTCACCGACTACTCGGTGCTCGGCAGCCCGGAGTGGGTCGGCACGGCCAACTACGAGCGCATGCTCACCGACGACCCACGCTTCCTCTCGGCGCTGCGGGTCACCCTCGTCTACCTGGTGGTGTCGGTGCCGCTGGTGCAGGTGTTCGCCCTGTTCCTGGCCAGCGTCCTGAACCGGGGCATCCGCGGTCTGCCCGTCTACCGCGCGCTCTTCTACGTGCCCTCGCTGATCGGGGGGAGCGTGGCGATCGCGATCCTGTGGCGCTTCGTCTTCCAGGGCGACGGGCTCTTCAACGGGCTGCTGGGGATCGTCGGCATCGACACGGGCTACTCGTGGATCGGTGAACCCGCGACGGCGCTCGACACCCTGATCGTGCTGAACGTCTGGCAGTTCGGTGCGGCCATGATCATCTACCTGGCCGGGCTGAAGAACATCCCGGCGGAGCTCTACGAGGCGGCGACCGTCGACGGGGCGGGGACCTGGCGCAAGTTCGTCTCGATCACCCTGCCGATGCTGAGCCCGGTGATCCTGTTCAACGTCCTGATGAACATGGTGGCCGCCTTCCAGGCGTTCAACACCGCCTACATCGTCAGCAACGGCACCGGCGGGCCGGCGGACTCGACCCTCTTCTACACCTTGTACCTGTACCAGCGCGGCTTCGTCGACTTCCAGATGGGGTACGCCTCGGCACTCGGCTGGGTGCTGCTGATCGTCAGCGCGGCGATCACGGCTCTGCTGTTCGCCCTCAGCCGGCGACTGGTGCACTACGGAGACGAGCGATGAGCACTCTCAACACCACCGAGCCGCAGACCCGCGGGGCCGGCGCCCCGACCCGACGGGGAGGCGCCAGCGGCCGCCGCACCCGCCCGATCGGGCGACCGCAGCTGTACCGGCACCTGATGCTGATCGCGCTGGCGTCGATGATGTTCTACCCGCTGGCGTGGATGCTCGGAGCCTCCTTCCGGGAGGACGGGCAGATCAACGACCCCGGCGTCTGGCCGGGGGAGCACTTCACTCTCGACGGCTACGTCGACGGCTGGGCGGGGGTCTCCGGGGTTCCGTTCCTGCGGTTCATCCTGAACTCGCTGCTGGTGTCGGGCGCGATCGTCGTCGCGAACCTCGTGGCCTGCTCGTTGACGGCCTACGCGTTCGCGCGGATCGACTTCGCCGCGAAGAAGGTGTGGTTCGGGGTGATGCTCGGCACGCTGATGCTGCCGCACCACGTCATCCTCATCCCGCAGTACATCCTGTTCAGAGAGCTGGACTGGATCAACACCTACCTGCCGTTCATCGTTCCGAAGCTGCTGGCCACCGACGCCTTCTTCGTCTTCCTGCTGGTCCAGTTCTTCCGCGCGATCCCGCGAGAGCTCGACGAGGCGGCCCGGATCGACGGCTGCGGTCACGTGGGCATCTTCGCCCGGGTCGTCCTGCCGCTGTCGAAGCCGGCGCTGGCCACCACCGCGATCTTCTCGTTCATCTACAGCTGGAACGACTTCTTCACGCCGCTGATCTACCTGACCGACACCGAGCTCTACACGGTGCCGCTGGCGCTGCGCTCGTTCATCGACGCGACCTCCTACTCGGCCTTCGGGGCCCTGTTCGCGATGTCGGTGATCTCGCTGCTCCCGGTGCTCGGCGTCTTCATCGCCTTCCAACGACTACTCGTCGAAGGCATCGCCACCTCCGGACTGAAGGGATGACACCCATGCGCATCGCCGTCTCGAACGACCACGCCGGCTTCGCACTCAAACCGGTCGTCGTCGATCTGCTGCACGAGCTGGGACACGAGGTCGTGGACGTCGGGACCGACAGCGACGACCCCGTCGACTTCCCCTTGATGACGCAGCGCGTCACCGACCTGGTGGTCGGAGGGCGGGCCGACCGCGGGTTGCTGGTCTGCGGCACCGGCGTCGGCGCCGCGATCGCCGCGAACAAGGTCCCCGGGATCCGCGCCGCCGTCATCCACGACACCTTCGTCGCCCGGCAGGGGGTCGAGCACGACGACGTCAACGTCGCGTGTCTCGGCGCCTGGGTCGTGGGGCGAGTCATCGCCCAGGACGTGGTCCGCGCCTTCCTGGGCGCCACCTTCAGCACGGACGCCGACTTCCGGCGCCGTGTCCAACAGCTCTCCGACCTGGAGACGGCGGCCGCGCGGTCCGGGAGGACCGCGGACGGCGGGCCGGAAGGGGGTCGGTAGGGGACCACCGGGACGGTGGTGCACCGCCGCGCGAGCGTGCGTGGCGGAGACGCAGGATCCACGCGAGAAAGGGCTACACCATGGCGCTCACCGACGAGCGGAAGAAGGAGATCCTCGAGACGGTCAAGCACCTGCGGGTGACTGACATCCGGGACGGTCTCGACTGGATGGGGTACCACCACTTCGGCACGGTCTCCCCGGAGATCCGACCGCTGTGGCGGACCAAGCGGGCGGGCTTCGCGCACACGATGCGCCACATCCCCACCCAGCAGAAGGTCCCGACGATGACCCCGGACGAGTACACCACCTGGGCGTACGAGTACTGGTACGGCGAGGTCTTCGCCAACGACATGGCGGACCTGATCGACGAGACCACGTTCCTCGTCGTCGACACGTGCAACACCCCGACCCCGGCCGTGGGATCGATGGACTCGATGATCTGGGCCGCGCTCGGCGCCCAGGGTGTCCTCACGAACGGCGGTGCGCGGGACACGGACGAGACCCTGGACTCCAAGCACATCGGGGTCTGGTCGCGCTGGGTCGTCCAGCCGATGTACCAGGGCCGGGTGGAGTGGGGAGGCCACAGCGTGCCCGTCGAGATCGGTGGTCAGATCGTGCGTCCCGGCGACCTGATCGTCGCCGACGGCGACGGCGCGATCGTCGTCCCGCAGGACATCATCGACGGGGTCCTGAAGTACGCGATCCAGGAGTCCGAGCAGGACAAGATCGCCCGCGGCTACCTCTTCGACGCCCTCGGCATCCCGCGCAACGAGAGCACCGAGTCGAAGTTCGACGTGCCGACGCACCCGTACGCGCCGACCCCGGAGAAGCTCAAGGCGATGCTCAACCGCGACTGAGCACCCTCGACTGAGCACCCTGCAGGTGGGTGGACCCGGTGCGGGTCCACCCACCTGCCGTCCCCTGAGACCTCCCGGACGGAAGGAACTGCCCTGGCTGTCACCCGGAACGACGTGGCGCGACGGGCCGGGGTCTCCCCCGCCCTCGTCTCCTACGTTCTCAACGACGGGCCTCGTCCTGTCTCTGCTGCGGCGCGCGAGCGCGTGCTCGCGGCGGTCCACGAGCTCGGCTACCGCCCCGACGGGCTGGCGCGCTCCTTGCGCGTCGGGCGGACCAGCACGCTCGGGCTCGTCGTCCCGGACGCGGTGAACCCCTTCTTCGGGGAGCTCGCGCACGCCGTGGAGGACGCCGCCTTCGGCATCGGCTACGCCGTGATGGTCTGCAACAGCGCCGACAGCAGCGCCAGGGAACGTACCTACGTCACGAGCCTCGCCGAGCGCAGGATCGACGGGCTGATCCTGGCCTCCACCTCCGAGGAGACCGACCTGAGCGACCTCACCGACCTCGCGATCCCCGTCATCGCGCTCGACCGTGCCCCCGACGCGGCACCGATCTCCACGATCCGCGTCGAGAACGCCACGGGTGCCTACCTCGGGACCCGGCACCTGGTGGAGCACGCCCACGACCGGATCGCGTTCGTGGGCGGGCCCGACACCGGGGTCTCGACCCTGCGGCGCGAGGGCTACCTGCATGCGCTGCAGGAGGCGGGACGACCTCCGTGGCGCGAGCTGCGCACCTCGGCCTTCACCCTCGCCGCCGGTGCTGACATCGCGAACGAGCTGCTGGCGGGGGACGCCCCGACCGCCGTCATGGTGGCCTCCGAGGTCCAGGCGATCGGGCTCGTCACCGGGCTCGGACGACTCGGTGCCCGGGTGCCGGGCGACATCGCCGTCGTCGCCATGGACGGCACCGCGGCCGGCGCCCATGCGTCACCGCGACTGACGACCGTCGCGCAGCCGATCCGGCGCATGGCGGAGATGGCCGTGACGCACCTGGTCCGCTCTCCCGCGCGGGTGGTGCACGAAGCGCTGCACGGTGACCTCGTGGTCCGGGAGAGCTGCGGCTGTCCGGCCCGGTCGTGAGGCGGGCACGGGCGGGCCCCGGGAGGCGTGCCTCCCGGGGCCCGCCCGTGCCCGACGTCGTCAGCCGCCGTGCGACGACCTGCGCCCGGAGGAGCCGAACTCCTCCATCTCCATCAGCGGGCGCAGCGAGTCCTCCACGGCGCCGTCGGCGACGTAGTCATGCATCGCGTCGTCCGCGAGCGCGTTGCCGAGTGCCGCCATGATCATGCCCTGGTCGAGGGCGAGGTAGCGCTCGGAGACCTGCCCGGAGCGCACCGCGACGGCGTCGTAGAAGCCGCCCGGGCCGTAGGCGTCGAAGTCCCGTGCGATGTTGCGCAGGTTCTTGACGGCCTCCTGCGGCGCGTACCGCAGGGCCAGGAACGAGGCGTGCGGGGTGACGACGCCGTCGCCGTACTCGGTCGGGGCCTCGGAGCCCTCCCGGCAGCCCTCGTACGGCTGGTCCACGGAGGTGCGCTCCTGGTCGGAGGTGTATCCGGGGCCGTCCATGCCGAGCTGGTCGACGCCGTACTCGCGGTAGCCGCCGGCGGGGTCGTTCGACGGCGAGAAGCCCCAGTAGCCGTAGTCGGCCTCCTCGAGGCCGTGCTCGATCTGCCCCTGGACGTACAGCGGGTGGTTGACGGCCCAGGAGTCGGTGCCCCACTCCTCCTCGGGGACGAACAGCGGCACCATGAGTGCCTCGAACATGCTGCCTCCCCAGGTCGGCACGATGTCCATGCCGCGGTAGGGGAGCGTGCCCTCGAAGACGTCGACGCCCAGGTAGCTCTGCCACTCGCCGGACGCCTTGGTCTCCGTCCAGGACCAGTCGCAGGTGGGGGCGAAGGTGCGCACCGGCCCGAAGTAGTGCTCGGCCGGGATCTGCTCCTCGGCGATCCCCAGGTAGGAGGCGATCCGCGGCTCGGTGTTGAACGCGCCGTAGTGGTGGCCCGTGTACCAGACGTCGGTCCCCATGCCGCAGTAGTCGTCGGTGGGCAGGGCCGGGTTGTCCTGGTCGGTGTCCCAGAACCCGCCGCGGATCTGGTTCACGTCCGGGTCGTAGAAGCAGCCGAAGTCCATCCCGTCCCGGATCGCGTCCGCCTCGTCCGCCAGCGACGGCTCGGCGTTCGCGGTGAGGAGCAGACCCGTGGCGAGCCAGCCGTTGTCGACGCTGGACAGGAACGGCTCGACCGGGTCGCCCTCGCCGAGCTCGTCGAGCTTGGCGCCGGTGGCCGGGTCGTACCAGTTGTAGAACATGCCGCTGGCGTCGTGCTTCTCCAGCTCGGCGACGGTGTCCAGCGTGGTCGCCATGCGCTCGCGGGCCTCGTCCGCGCCGATGATCCCCGTGTCGCGCGCGACGACGGTGCTCCACAGGTAGGCGCCGATGTTGGTCGGCGAGGTGTACCCGCCGCGGCTCTCGGCGCTCAGGTCACCGCCGATGTTGTCGTCCGGCAGGCCCGTGGAGTCCACCACGAGGGCCTCGAACGAGGTCCAGGTGTCCTCGGCCCAGTGCTGCAGCAGGCCGGGCGGGGCGCCGCGGGGCGGGGTCGGTCGGTCGTCGGCGGCGCTCGCGGGCATCCCGGCGAGGGCCACGCCGGTGGCCGCGAGCGCGGCCACGAGGGTGCGGCGTCTGGTCATGGGTCGTCTCCTCAACGTCGTCGTCGTGCGAAACGTGCGGGTGCCGCCACCCGGTCGGGTGGCGGCACCCCTCTCCCGGCCCCCGGTCAGGTGGTCGGGAGGCTGCCCGTCCGTGCCACCTTCCCGAGCCAGGCGAGGCTCGGCTTGGGGGTGCGCACGAACGTGCTCCGGTCGACGGCGATCAGCCCGAAGGTCGGGCGGAAGCCGCTCATCCACTCGTAGTTGTCGAGCAGCGACCAGTGCAGGTACCCCTCGACGCGGCAGCCGCCGGCCATGGCCCGTCCCATGCCGGCGAGCGCGTCGCGGGTGTAGTCGATGCGACGGGCGTCGTCGTCGGTCGCCATGCCGTTCTCGGTGACGAGCATTGGGACGCCGCCGGTGATCCGGTGGGAGTACTCCAGCGCCTCGCCGAGGGCCTGGGGGTAGTACTCCCAGCCGGTCAGCGTCTTCTCGACGTCGTCGCCGAACGGGACGGGTTCGCCGTCGGTGCCGATGATGGTGCGCAGGTAGCTCTGCACGCCGACGAAGTCGTCGTCGCGGGCGACCTCGAGGAAGAAGTCCTCGCGCGGCCAGGCGTAGGCGTCGCGGGCCTCCTCGGCTCCGGGCGCGGCCTGGAAGACCTGGTTGGCGATCGACCAGCCGGCACGCACGTGGCCCAGGCCGTGCATGATCTCCACGGCCCGGCGGTGCGCGGCGGCCTGGACCTCCGAGGCCTGCTGGTCGGGTGCGGCGAGGCCGGCGGCGTCGAGATTCGTCCGGCGGCTGGCGCCGAGCATCATCGAGGTGATGTTGGGTTCGTTGATGGTCACGACCCGCTCGACGTCGTCGAGGATCGGCGCGACGGTCTCGACGTACCGGGTGTAGGTGTCGACGGCGTCGGGTGCCAGCCATCCTCCGCGCTCGGCGAACCAGCGCGGCAGCGTGAAGTGCAGCAACGTGACGATCGGCGTGACGCCGGCGGCCAGGCAGGTGTCGATCATGCGGCGGTAGTGGTCGAGCTGGGCGCGGGAGACCTCGCCCTCGGCGGGTTCGATGCGCGCCCACTCCACGGAGAAGCGGTAGGCGTTGAGCCCGGCGTCGGCCAGCAGCGCGATGTCCTCGCCGTAGCGGTGGTAGCTGTCGACGGCGTCGCCGGAGCTCTCGGCGCACAGGCTGCCGGGCTGGTGCTCCTTGGCCCACCAGTCGCTGTTGACGTTGCCGCCCTCGATCTGGTGGGCGGCGGTGGATGCGCCCCAGAGGAAGTCGGGTGCGGTGGGCAGCGTGGTCGCGTCGGTCACGGGGTGGCTCCTTGCGGGGTCGAGCGGATGGGCGGGGCTACTTGATGCCGGTGGTGGCGATGCCCTGGATGATGCGGCGCTGCAGCACGAGGAAGACGACGAGGATCGGCGTCACGATGACGGTGGCCCCGGCGAGCAGCAGGCCGTACTGGACGGTGTTCTGGCCGGTGGAGTACAGGGCGAGCGCGACGGGCAGCGTGTACATGTCGGCGGACTGCACGGCCACGAGCGGCCACAGGAAGTTGTTCCACGACCCGAGGAAGGTCAGGATCCCCAGCGTGGCCAGGGCCGGCCCCGTCTGCGGCAGGACGATGCGGAAGAAGGTCCGGAACTCCCCGGCACCGTCGACCCGTGCGGCGTCGAGCAGCTCGTCGGGGATGTCCAGCATGAACTGGCGCATCAGGAACACGCCGAAGGGTGCGGCCAGGAACGGCAGGATGAGCGCCGCGTAGGTGTTGATCAGGTCGAGGTTCGCCACCAGGACGAACAGCGGCACGAAGGTGATGGTCCCGGGCACCATGAGCGTGGCCATGATGAGCAGGAACAGCGCCTTGCGCCCGGGGAAGTCGATCTTGGCCAGGGCGTAGCCGACCATGGCGCTGAACAGCACCGCGCCGACGGTGACGGCGAGCGCCACGATCACGGAGTTCAGGAAGAACTGCGGGAAGTTCATCCGGTCGAACAGCGCCGTGTAGTTCTCGAGCGTCACGTCCTGGGGGACGAGGGTCGGCGGGAACTGACGGATCTCGCCCTCGGGCTTGACCGAGGACAGGACCATCCAGACGAGCGGGCCGAGCGAGGCGACGAGCCCGACGAGCAGGGCGCCGTTGAGCAGCAGGGCGCGCGGGCCGAACCGACGACGGCGATCGCCGCGGGATGGTGCGGGCAGCTCCGCCGGTGCGGCGCTGGTCGTCGCCGGGGGCAGGGGTGTGGTGGTCACGGGTGCTCCTCTCGCTGCCCGGTCAGTTCTTGGGCCGCAGCAGGCGGAACTGGAGGAAGGACAGGATCGCGATGGCGACGAACAGCAGGTAGCTCATCGCGGCGGACAGTCCGTAGTCGCCGAACCCGAACTGGTTGTAGATCTCGTACGCCACCGAGTTGGTGGCTCCGAGCGGGCCGCCCTGGGTCATGACGAACGGCTCCTCGAAGAACTGCAGGTAGGCGATGCCGGCCATGACGGCACAGAACAGCAGGGTGGGGCGCAGGAGGGGCACGGTGACGGAGCGGAAGGTGCGCACCGGTCCGGCACCGTCCAGGGCGGCCGCCTCGTACAGGTCCTTCGGGATGCCCTGCAGCCCGGCGAGCAGGATCACCATGGAGAACCCCACGTTGCGCCAGACGGCGAGCATGATGAGCGACGGCATCGCCCAGGTGGGGTCGGTGAGCCAGTCCGGACCGTCGATCCCGACGAACCCGAGCACGGTGTTGACCAGCCCGAAGTCGGGCTGCAGCAGGAAGCGCCAGACGACAGCGACCGCGACGATCGAGGTCACGACCGGCGCGTAGAACCCGACGCGGAACACCGAGCGGAACCAGGTGAGCCCGGAGTTGAGCAGCGCGGCGAGCAGCAGCGCGATGCCGAGGGTGAGGGGCATCGCCACCCCGACGAAGTACACGGTGTTGCCGGCGGCCTGCTGGAACTGCGGGTCGGTGACGGCCGTGACGAAGTTGTCGAGGCCGACGAAGTTCACCGCCAGCGGCGAGCGCAGGTCGGCGCCGCGCATGTCGGTGAACGCCATGTACAGCGAGGCGCCCACCGGCAGGATCATGAAGACGGCGAACAGGACCGTGAACGGCAGGGCGAAGCCCCAGGCCGCGTACCCGCGGCGGCGTCGTCGGGCGCTCTCCGGGCGGCGGCCCCGCGTCGCGGGGCCGCCGGTCACCGGCGGCGCGTCGGTGCGCAGCGCCACGGCTCAGCCCAGCCCGTCGCCGATGGAGGTGGCGGCATCCTGCATCTGCTGGGCCGCCTCCTCGGGCTCGAGCTGGCCGTTGACCACCTGTTCGACGACGAGGTTCAGCTCGTGCTCGATCTCGGACCAGGTGGGCAGCGCGGGCGTGGAGCGAGCGGTCTCGAGCGCCTCGCCGTAGACGGCGAGCGACTCGTCCCCGGCCAGGGCTTCGTCGTCCCAGGAGGCCTGGACGGCGGGGAGGTCGTTCGAGATCTCGAACCAGTCCACCTGGACCTCGGGATCGGTGGCGAACTCGACGAACTTCCACGCGGCGTCAGGGTTGGCGGCCTCCGCCGTCACGGCGAGGTTGGAACCGCCGATGAACGAGGCGTCCTGCTCGTCCGGGGGCAGCGCGGTGACGGCGAACTTGTCCGCGAAGTCGTCGCCGGCGGTCGTGAGCAGGTTCGACCGCTCCCACGGCCCCGACACGAAGGCTCCGAGGTCGCCGTCGATGAAGTCCTGGACCTTCTCGTCCTCGACGAGGGTCTGCGGGGCCAGCCCGTCGGCCATGAACGAGGAGTAGAAGTCGAGCGCCTCGACCTGGGCATCGTCGGCGAGCGTGAACTCGCCGGCGTCGTCCACGATCTCGCCGCCGGCCTGCCAGTAGAACGGGAAGTACATCAGCGCGGTGCCGTCGCCGTTGGTCTGCAGGGCGATGCCGTGCTCGGCGCCGGCGTCCTGCATCCCGGCGGCGAACGCGGTGAGCTCGTCCCAGCTCTGCGGCTCGTCGACGCCGGCCTGCTCGGCGAGGTCGGTGCGGTAGTACAGGACCCGTGTCTCGACGTACCAGGGGACGCCGTAGGAGGTGCCGTCGACGACGGTGGTGTCCCAGGCGCCGGGGAAGAACGCCTCGGAGTCGATGCTGTCGGGTGTCTCGGCCAGCCCGCCCAGCTCGACGAAACCGCTCATGAGAGTGGTGCCGGCCTGCAGGACGTCCGGGACCTCGCCCGTCGCCATCGCGGTGTTGATCTTCTGCACGGCGGACTCCCAGGGCACGGGCGTGACCTCGACGGTGACGTCGGGGTTGTCGGCCTCGAACTGCTCGGCGAGCTCGGGCAGGAGCTCGCCCTCGGTGCCCATGGCCCACACCTCCACGGTCCCGGACGCGGGGCCCTCGGAGATCTGGGTGCCCGGCTCGTCGGCGGCGTCGGACCCGCCCGAGCCGGTGCCGGCGTCGTCCCGTCCGCAGGCCGTCAGGCTCAGCGTGAGGACGAGTGTCGAGGCGGTCGCCGCTGCGGCGCGGCGCGATGTGCTGTTCACGGTCACTCCCTTGTCGATCCGTCGAAATTTCGAAACACGCTCTCGAAATCGCCCCGAGACAATAGAGCCGGAACCCCGGACTGTCAACGGGATCATGCGGTTTGCTGTAGCATCTCTATTTCGGAAACGATCAGCAAAGGAGGGGTCGTGGCGGCGGAACAACCCGAGGTGCCGCTCGCGGTCGTGGCGCGCGAGGCCGGCGTGTCCGTGCCGACGGTGTCCAAGGTCCTCAACTCGCGCACGGACGTGGCCGTGGCGACCCGGGAGCGCGTCACCGCCGTCCTGCGCCGGCACGGCTACGCCGTCCGGCCGCGGCGTCGGCGGGCGACCGGCATGATCGACGTGCGGATCGTCGACCTGGAGGGCACCTGGTCCGAGGCCGTCGTGCGCGGCGCGGTCGCCGGGGCGCGCCGGCTCGGGCTCGACGCGGTGCTCGCCGTCGAACCCGATCCGGACGACTGCAGCGCCTGGGTGCGTCACGCCTTGGACCGGGGGACCGACGGCCTCGTGAGCGTCGTCGCCGTCCCGGACGCCGAGGCCCGGCAGGCGCTGGCGGAGTCCGGCACGCCGCTGGTCGTCGTCGACCCCCGGCAGCGTCCGCCCGAGGGCATGCTCTCGGTCAGCGCGACCAACTTCCAGGGCGGCCTGGAGGCCACCGCCCACCTGCTGTCCCTCGGCCACCGGCGGATCGCCACCATCACCGGCGCCCTCGAGCAGGACAACGCCATCGCGCGCCTGGCCGGCTACCGCGCGGCGATGCTGCAGGCTCGGGTCGAGGTGGACGACGACCTCGTGGTCGCCGGATCGTACGGCGTCACGGCCGGGTACGACGGCGTGCAGCGGCTCCTGGAGCTCACCGACCCGCCCACCGCGATCTTCGCCAGCAGCGACGACACCGCGCTGGGCGCCCTGCACGCTCTGCGCGAGCGGAGCCTGACGGTGCCCGACGACGTCTCGCTCGTCGGCTTCGACGACCTGCCGGTGGCGCCGTGGATCGACCCGCCGCTGACGACGGTCCGACAGCCGCTGGCCGAGATGGGGGCCACCGCCGTCGACCTCGTGCACCGGGCGCGCAGCGGGAGCGGGCACACGCTGCGCACCGAGCTCGCCACGAGCCTCGTCGTGCGGGGATCGACGGTGCCGCCCCGGGGCTGAGGAGTCAGGCCGAGGTCGTGTCGCCGACGTCGGCGAGGCGCCGCACCCCGGCCGTGGGCAGCCGGTCCCACCACCGCCGGTAGCGGCGGAACACCGCGGGCTCCCGGTCGGCGAGCATCCCCTGCAGGCGGGCGGCTTCGGCGGCCAGCTCTCGCCACGCGGCGTCGGGCAGCGGCTCGACGACGGCGGCGTCGATGCCGTCGTCCGTCGCCCGCCAGAACCCGACGACGCGCCCGTCCACCAGCACGGTCGCCAGCGTGTCGCCGTTGCGGCGGATCGCCTGGCCGCGCAGCGCCTCGGGCAGCACCCGGGAGCGGTCGGCGTGCGCCAGCAGGAGGCTGTCCCACATGCCCAGCAGGCGTGCGGGGGCGGGGGCGTCCGCCGGCGGCCGCGGGGCGTCGGGCAGGTCGAGCAGCGTGCCGCCGTCGGGCCCGGTGAGCTCCACGAGCTCCGGCCGCAGGGTCTCGACCGCGGGCCCGGTCCAGGGTTTCCGCAGCATCGTGAACTGCGCGAAGTCCCGCTCCGTGGCGGGGCCGAAGGCGGCGAGGTAGCGGCGCAGCAGGTGCACGACGGCGGGGTCGTCGCCGGGTGGCGGCTCGTCGGCGGCCGTGGAGGCGCCGGCGCGGTACACCCGGTCGCGCGGCGAGTACGACCAGGGCGGGCCGGTCGGCACGTGGTGCAGCGGGGCCAGGGTCCGCAGGGCGAACCAGGTGGCCGGGGCCCGTTCGGCGTCCAGGAGCCGGGTGAGCTCGGCGAGGATCTCGTCCTGGGTGCGGGGCCGGTCCACGAAGGCGAGCAGCGCGTCGCGGACGTCGTTCGCCTCGGCGGGCGTGAGGCGGGCCGGGGCGAACCGGCGGTCGTTCAGGCGCGAGCCCCGCAACGGGTGGGTCATCGCCCGGTGGAACGGCGCCCAGTCGTCGCGGTGGACGGCGTGCAGCGTGATCCGCAGCAGGGCGGCCCGCACCACCGCGCCGGTGGCGTAGGCGTCGTCCAGGTCGGCCGGGCGGAACGCGGCGACCCGGTTCCACAGCGCGACGTACGGCGCGGCGGGCTCCTGGGCCTGCAGCGCGCCGACCCGGTGGACGGCGTCCGGCACGGTCAGGTCCGCCCGCTCCAGCAGGAGCTGGCGGGCCAGGGTGGCGCGACCGAGCCCGGCCGGTGTCAGGCGCACCCTCCGAGCCTGGCGCGCGCCACGGCGTCAGGCAATCGGGTGCCGGGACTCAGCGGTTGAAGAGGCGCGAGAAGAAGCTCCCGCCGGCGTTCGGTGCGTCGTCGTGCCCGTCGCACCACTGGGAGGCGGGCACGGAGCGGCGCACGTCGGCGACGTGCTGGCCGCAGCCGCTCCAGGTGGTCTTGCCGCAGGTGGAGCAGGTGGCGGGGAAGCACATGGGTCGTTCTCCTTCTCAGGCGGGGTGTGGGGCTGTCAGGCGAGGGTGAGGAAGAGCTTCTCGAGCTCGGCGGGCGTGAGCCCGTCCTCGGTGGTGTGGTCGGGGTCGACGAGGCACTCCTGCATCGCGTTCGCGACGACGGCGTAGCCGGCCTTGTCGAGCGCGCTGGCGACGGCGGAGAGCTGGGTGACGACGTCGCGGCAGCTCTTGCCGTCCTCGACGGCGGTGATGAGGGCGTCGAGCTGCCCGCGGGCGCGCTTGAGCCGGTTGACGATCTTGCGCTGGGCGGCGGCGTCCTGGGTCGACATCGGTCTGGTCCTCTCGGGAAGGGGTGGGTCAGCGCGCCGGACGGGACGGGGCGGGGTCGGCGGTCTCGGTGGGTGCGGTGCTGACGAGCAGGTCGTCGGCCGCCTGGCCGAGGGCTGCGCGCAGCGTGAGCATGCCGCCGGACAGCGAGGCCGAGTCGAACCCGGCCTGGGCGAGCACGCGGTGGGCGATGTTCGAGCGGACGCCGGAGGCGCACAGCACGCGGACCGGGTGGCCCTTCGCCGCGGCGGTGACCTCGTCGAGCCGCTCGCGCAGCTCGGTGTGGGGGATGTTGAGCGAGCCGGGGATGTGGCCCGAGGCGAACTCGGCGGTGCTGCGGACGTCCAGCACCAGGGCGTCGCGCCGGACCTCCTCGAGCTGGTCGACGTGCCAGATGTGCAGGGTGCCGTCGAGCACGTTGCTCGCGGCCATGCCGGCGAGGTTCACCGGGTCCTTGGCAGCACCGTAGGGCGGGGCGTAGGCCAGGTCGAGGTCGACGAGGTCGGCCACGGTCATGCCGCCGCGGATCGCGGTGGCCAGCACGTCGATCCGCTTGTCCACACCGGCGCGGCCGACGGCCTGGGCGCCGAGCAGGACCCCGTCGCCGGCGCGGAAGTGGATCATCATGTGGATCTGCTCCGCCCCGGGGAACCAGCCGACGTGGTGGCTGGGGTGCAGGTGCAGCGTGTGGAAGTAGACGTCGGTGGCGCGCAGCGCGGCACGGTCGGCACCGGTGGCGGCGGCGGTCAGCTCCCCGACGCGCACGACGGCGGTGGACAGCGTGGGCGGCAGCGGCCGGGCGGTCGCCGGGCGCAGGATGTCGTCCGCCACGAGCCGGCCGGCACGGTTCGCCGGGCCGGCCAGCGCGACGGGGCGACGCAGCCCGGTGACGGCGTCGGTGCTCGTGACGGCGTCCCCGACGGCCCACACGCCGTCGACGTTGGTGCGGCCGTGCTCGTCGATCATGATGGCGCCACGGTCGGTGGCGATGCCGGCCTGCTCGAAGACGGCCGTGTCGGGGCGCACGCCCACGGACAGCACGACGACGTCGGCCGGCAGGCGCGTGCCGTCGGCGAGCACGACGGTGTCGTGGTCGGCGCCCTGCTCGACGGCTGTCGCGGCCAGGCCGGTGCGCACGGTGACGCCGATGCGCTCGAGCTCGGCGGTGACGCGCCAGGCGACCTCGTGCTCCAGCGGGGGCAGCACGTGGGCGGAGAGCTCGACGACGGTCACGTCCAGCCCGCGCGCGGCGAGGGTCTCGGCGGCCTCGAGGCCGATGAACCCGGCGCCGAGCACGACGGCGCGCCCGGCGCCGCGGTCGAGCTGCTCGCGCAGCGCGGTGGCGTCGTCGATGGAGCGCAGGGTGTGCACGCGCGAGGAGTCGAGCCCGTCCAGCGGCGGGCGGACCGCCCGGGCGCCGGGTGAGAGGATCAGCGCGTCGTAGTCGACGGTGTCGGTGCCGTCGTCGGTGAGCACGGTGAGCCGGCGGGACGCGGTGTCGAGGCCGACGACGTCGTGCCGGGTGCGCACGTCGAGGTTCAGCGCGGCGCGGAGCTTGTCCGGCGTCTGGACGAGGAGGTCGTCGGTCTCGGGGATCTCGCCTCCCACGTGGTACGGCAGGCCGCAGCTGGCCCACGACACGTGCTCGCCGCGGTCCAGCACGACGATCTCGGCGCTCTCGTCGAGCCGCCGAGCCCGGGCGGCGGCACTCATGCCGCCGGCGACTCCACCCACGATGACGATCTTCATGGCTGCGAGAATATACCCCTTGGGGTATCAGGACAAGATGACGTCGAGGTGGTCCTCGTCACGACGGCACGTCGCGCGTGCGCGGGCCGACGGCGGTGAGATGGACTCATGGGATCCGCTGCCGCGGCCACGTCACCGCCCGAGTCGCCCTGGGCGTCACCGCCGCAGGCGGTGCTGAGCGCCCTGGGCACGGGGGCCGCGGGCCTGCGGACCGACGAGGCCGCCGAGCGGGTCGCCGCCGTCGGGCCGAACCGCCTCGCGACCGTGCGGCGCGACCCCCTGTGGAAGCGGGTCCTGGTCCACTTCGACGACATCCTCATCGAGATCCTGCTCGTGGCGGCGCTGCTCAAGGCGTTCCTGGGCGACTGGGTCGACGTGACCGTCATCCTCGCGGTGGCGGTGATCAACGCGGGGGTCGGGTTCGTCCAGGAGGGCCGCGCCGAGAAGGCCCTGGAGGGGATCCGCCGGATGCTGTCGGCCTCGGCCCAGGTGCGGCGCGACGACGCCTGGACCGAGATCCCGGCCGACGGCGTCGTCCCCGGCGACCTGCTGCGGGTGAGCTCGGGCGACCGGGTCCCGGCCGACGTCCGCCTGCTGCGCGCGACCAACCTGCGCGTCGACGAGTCCGCGCTGACCGGCGAGTCGGTGCCCACCACCAAACGGGTGGACGCCGTCGTGGCCGACGCCGGGGTCGGGGACCGGACGAGCATGCTGTTCTCCGGCACCCTCGTCGCCGCGGGGCAGGGCGTGGGGGTCGTCACCGCCACCGGGCGGTCGACCGAGCTCGGGCGCATCCAGACCCTCATCGCCGACGTCCAGAGCCTCGAGACGCCGTTGACCCGCCGCCTCGACCGGTTCGGCCGCATCCTGGCGGTGGTCATCGTCGCCATGGCGGTCCTCATGGTGGCCGTCGGGTGGTTCGTGCACGGGTTCGGCGTCGACGAGCTGGTCTCGGCGTCCATCGGCTTCGCGGTGGCCGCCATCCCGGAAGGTCTGCCGGCCCTGGTGACGATCACGCTGGCGCTGGGCGTGCAGCAGATGGCGCGGCGCCGGGCGATCACGCGCAAGCTGCCCGCCGTCGAGACCCTCGGTTCGGTGACCACGATCTGCTCGGACAAGACGGGCACGCTGACCAGGAACGAGATGACGGCCCGGACGGTGCGGACCGCGGCCCGCTCCTTCCTCGTCTCCGGCGCCGGGTACGCGCCGCACGGGATCGTCGAGCTCTCGCCCGACCACGGCGGTCGCCCCGCCGACCCGGCCGCGGACCCGGACCTCGTGGCCGTGGCCGAGGTCATGATGCTGTGCAACGACGCCCGCATCGTGCGCGACGGCGCGACCGACGACGGGTGGGCGCTCGTGGGCGAGCCCACCGAGGGCGCCCTGCGCACGCTCGGCCACAAGACCGGCGTCGACCACGCGGGCTGGCGGCGCGTGGACCTCGTGCCCTTCGAGTCCGACACCAAGTTCATGGTCACGCTCGACGAGGACCCGGCGGGCGGGCTGCACGTGCACCTCAAGGGCGCCCCGGACCACGTGCTCGACCGCTGCGCGACCCAGGTCGGCGCCGACGGCGCACCGGCCCCGCTCGACCGCGCGTTCTGGGACGCCCAGATCGAGGCGCTCGGCGCACAGGGGCTGCGGGTGCTGGCCGCGGCCCGGTCCGACGCGCCGGAGGGGACCACGGAGGTCGACGTGCCCGACGTCGACGGCGGCCTGGAGCTGTGCGGCCTGGTGGGGATCGTCGACCCGCCGCGACCGGAGGCCGTCGACGCGATCGCCCGGTGCCGTGACGCCGGGGTCCAGGTCACGATGATCACCGGCGACCACGCGGGCACCGCGCTCGCCGTCGCCCGGGAGATGGGGATCCATGGCGGTCCCGTGCCGTCCGACACGATGCCGTCCGACACCGTGCTGACCGGGGCGGAGCTGGAGGCGATGAGCGCCGACGAGCTGAGCGCCGTCGTCCAGGACGTCCACGTCTACGCACGCACCAGCCCCGAGCACAAGATCCGCATCGTCCAGGCGCTGCAGTCGCACGGCGAGGTCGTGGCGATGACCGGCGACGGCGTCAACGACGCGCCGGCGCTGACCCAGGCCGACGTCGGCGTGGCCATGGGGATCAAGGGCACCGAGGCCACGAAGGAGGCGGCGGACGTCGTGCTGGCCGACGACAACTTCGCCACCATCGAGCGGGCGGTGGAGGAGGGGCGGCGGATCTACGACAACATCCGCAAGTCGGTGCTGTTCCTGCTGCCCACCAACGGTGCCGAGTCGCTGGTGATGCTCGTCGCGGTGCTGTTCGGTCTCGCGCTGCCGCTCGAGCCGGTCCAGGTGCTGTGGATCAACCTCATCACGGCGATCACCCTGACCCTCGCCCTGGCCTACGAGCCCGCCGAGCAGGACATCATGGCGCGCCCGCCCCGACCGGCGGACGCCCCGATCCTGGACGGGGTCCTGATGCGCCGCATCGTGCTCGTCTCGCTGCTCATCGGCGGGGCGACCCTGTTCGTCTTCTACCGAGCGCGGGCCGCCGGCGTCCCCGTGGCGGAGGCGCAGACGACGGCGGTGACGATGCTCGCCCTGGGGCAGCTCGCCTACCTGTTCAACTGCCGCTTGCTGGACCGCAGCTCGCTGACGCTCGACGTCCTGCGCGGGAACCCTGCGGTGTGGATCTCCGTGACGGTGCTGCTCGTGCTGCAGGCGGGGTTCGTCTACGCCCCGTTCATGCACACCTGGTTCGGGTCGGCGCCGCTCGGGCCCACCGAGTGGGCGTCGGCGGCCGCGCTCTCCGGTGTCGTCTTCCTGCTGGTCGAGGGGGCCAAGGCGTGGGGGCGTACGCACGGCCGGGGGAGTGCGGCGCCCCGTCGCGCGCGCGCCCGGTCGATGTCCTGAGTCGCGGGCGACCGACCGACCGTCGACCGTCCAGGAGAGCGCCGCCGTGCGGGCTGGAGTGATCGGCGGTGTCTGAACTACAGTTTTCGGTATGGCGAAATCTCTGACGCGGCGGACCGGATCGATGGTGTCGATCGCGGCTGCCGCCGCCCTGCTCACCGCGTGCACCACGGCGTCGGGCCAGGACGCCACCGACGACGACCGCCCCGTCGTGCTGACCACCTTCACGGTGCTGGCCGACATCGCCGAGAACGTCGGCGGCGACCACCTGCGGGTCGAGTCGATCACCAAGATCGGCAGCGAGATCCACGGGTACGAGCCGACGCCGGGGGACATCCGGCGGGCTTCCGACGCCGACCTGATCCTCGACAACGGGCTCAACCTCGAGGCGTGGTTCGCCCAGTTCGTGGCCGACGCCGACGCCCCGCACGTCGTCGTCTCCGAGGGGGTCGAGGTGCTCGACATCGCGGACGGCGCCTACGGCGGCACGCCCAACCCGCACGCGTGGATGAGCCCGCTGAACGTCCAGACCTACGTCGAGAACATGGTCACCGCGTTCTCCGACCTCGCCCCGGAGCACGCCGACGACTTCGCCGCGAACGCCGCGGCCTACGACGCCGAGCTGCAGCAGGTGCAGGACGACCTCGTCGCCGAGGTCGAGACCCTGCCGGCCGAGCAGCGTGCGCTCGTGACCTGCGAGGGCGCCTTCTCCTACCTCGCGCGCGACGCCGGGCTGAGCGAGCACTACCTGTGGGCCGTCAACGCCGAGCAGCAGGCCACCCCGCAGCAGGTGGCCGGGGTCATCGAGGTCGTCGAGGCACAGGACGTGCCGGCCGTGTTCTGCGAGTCCACGGTCTCCGACGCCGCCATGCAGCAGGTCGTCGAGGCCACGGGCGCGGCGTTCGGCGGCACGCTGTACGTCGACTCCCTGTCCGAGCCCGACGGTCCCGTGCCGACCTACCTCGAGCTGATCCGGCACGACGCCGACGTCATCGTCGAAGGGCTCACGGGCGCCACCGCCGCAGCCGGGGCGGACTCGTGAGCGGCCCCGGCGGCGCGCCCGCCCTCGAGGCCGACGGCGTCACCGTCCGGTACGGCGACGTGCTCGCCCTGGACGGCGTCACGCTGCGCCTGGGCCGCGGCACCGTGTGCGGGCTGATCGGGATGAACGGCTCGGGCAAGTCCACGCTGTTCAAGGCGCTGCTCGGCATGGTCGACCTCACCGCCGGCACGGTGCGGGTCGACGGCGGCACCCCGGCGCGTGCCCGTCGCCGGGGTGCGGTGGGCTACGTGCCCCAGACCGAGGCCGTCGACTGGGCCTTCCCCGTCTCGGTGCGGGACGTGGTGATGATGGGCCGGTACGGCCACCTCGGGATCACGCGCCGACCGCGACCGGCCGACCACGAGGCGGTCGAGGCCGCGCTGGAGCGGGTGGAGCTCACGGACCTGGCCGACCGCCAGATCGGACAGCTCTCCGGGGGCCAGCGCAAGCGGGCGTTCGTCGCCCGCGGCATCGCCCAGGACGCGCGCACGATGCTGCTCGACGAGCCGTTCGCCGGGGTCGACAAGCGCTCGGAGGCCACCATCGTGCGGCTGCTGCGCGAGCTGGCCGCCGACGGCCGCACCGTGCTCGTCTCGTCCCACGACCTGCACGCCCTGCCGCAGCTCGCCGACGAGGCGGTCCTGCTGCTGCGACGCGTGCTGTTCCACGGGTCCGTCGCCGAGGCGCTGGAGCCGGACAACCTGGCGCGCACCTTCGGGCTCGACGTCTCGGACGCCCGCGGCGGTGGGGCCGCATGACCCTCGTCGACCTGCTCGTCGAACCCTGGACGTTCGACTTCATGGCCCGGGCCTTCGTCACCACGACGATCGCCGCGGTCGTCGCCGCGCTGCTGTCCTGCTGGCTGGTGCTCGTCGGCTGGTCCCTCATGGGCGACGCGGTCTCCCACGCGGTGCTGCCCGGCGTCGTCCTCGCCTACATCCTCGGCGCCCCGTTCGCCCTCGGGGCGCTCGTGTTCGGCGGTCTGGCGGTGGTGCTCATCGGGGCGGTCCGGGACACCGGCCGGGTGAAGGAGGACGCGGCCATCGGCATCGTGTTCACGACCCTCTTCGCCCTCGGGCTGGTCCTGGTCTCGGTGACGCCCAGCCAGACCGACCTCAGCCACATCATCTTCGGCAACGTCCTGGGGATCTCGTCGTCCGAGCTGCTGCAGGTGGCCGTGCTCGCCGTCGTCGGCTCCGCGGTGCTGCTGGTCAAGCGGCGGGACCTGGTGCTCTTCGCCTTCGACCCCACCCACGCCCATGCGATCGGGTTGTCCACCCGGCGGCTGTCCGCGCTGCTCCTGGGCGTGCTCGCCCTGACCGCCGTGGTGACGTTGCAGGTGGTCGGCGTGATCCTCGTCGTGGCGATGCTCATCATCCCCGGCGCGACGGCCTCGCTGCTCACCCAGCGGTTCGGCCGGATGCTGGTGCTGGCGCCGACGATCTCGGCGCTGTCCTCGATCGTGGGGATCTACCTGTCGTACTGGCTGGACGCCGCCTCGGGCGGGATGGTCGTGCTCGTCCAGGGCGCCGTGTTCGCCGTCGTGCTGCTGGCCGGTCCGCGTTCCGCGCTGCTGCGCGGGCGCGCACGGAGGCGCGTCAGGGCACGAGTGTCGCGGTGACCGTCACGACGGCGAGCAGCGGCAGCGTGCCCTGCGCTACGGCGGCACGCCACCGGCGGAGGGACGAGGCGAGCAGCACGAGAGCGGCGGCCAGCATCGCGCCCGTGCCTGCCAGGATAAGCGAGGCGCCGGCAATGTCCGGCCGCGGGCTGTCGAACGGCCCGGTCAGCAGCGTCAGGACGATGCCGGCGACGGCGATGATCGCGAGGAACAGGTTGTAGAAACCCTGGTTGAACGCGAGCTCGCGGGTCGCCGCCGCCTGCTCCGCCGTCGTGCCGAAGACCGCCCGCGCGCGGGTCGTCCAGGCGAACGACTCCAGCCAGAAGATGTAGATGTGCAGGGCCGCGGCCAGGGCGGCCAGGACGAGTCCGGCAGCGATCATCGGTGCTCCTCGAGGGGCGAGGGTGGGACGGTGCTGCCACGATCGTGCCAGACGCGCCGGGCCACCCATGGAGGAGAGCGAACCGTGACAGACCTGACGCCGACCCTCGGCGTGCACTCGGAGGTGGGTCGGCTCCGCAAGGTCCTGGTCTGCCGGCCAGGCCTGGCGCACGAGCGGCTGACGCCCAGCAACTCCGACGACCTGCTGTTCGACGACGTCATGTGGGTGGAGGCCGCCCAGCGCGACCACGCCGACTTCGTCGACGAGCTGACCGTCCGCGGGGTGGAGGTCGTCGAGCTGCACGACCTGCTCGCGCAGACGATGGCGGACCCGCAGGCCCGCTCGTGGCTGCTGGACCGCAAGGTGGTCCCGAACCGGGTCGGCCTGGGGCTCGTGGAACCCGCGCGGGCCTACCTGGACGGGCTGGCGCCGGCAGAGCTGTCCCGGTACCTCGTCGGCGGGCTGTCCACCGCCGACCTGCCCGACGACTACCGCACCGGCTACGTGTCCCTGGCCCACGAGTCGCCGGACGCCCGCGAGTATCTGCTCCCGCCGCTGCCCAACACGCTCTACACCCGGGACACCACGTGCTGGATCTACGGGGGCCTCACGCTCAACCCGCTGTACTGGCCGGCGCGCAAGGAGGAGACGCTGCTGATGAAGGCGGTCTACGCCTTCCACCCCGACTACGGCGACGCGACGGTGTGGTGGGGCGACCCGGAGGTCGACTGGGCCCAGGCCTCCCTGGAGGGCGGCGACGTCATGCCGGTCGGCGGCGGCGTCGTGCTCGTGGGGATGAGCGAGCGCACCTCGCGCCAGGCCATCAGCCAGCTCGCCAAGGCGCTGTTCGACGCCGGTGCCGCGCAGCAGGTGGTGGTGGCCGGCATGCCGCGGCTGCGGGCGGCGATGCACCTGGACACCGTGTTCACCTTCGCCGACCGCGACCTGGTGACCGTCCACCCGCGGATCGTCGACGGCATCCACCCCTACGTGCTCTACCCGAGCGACCGGTCGCCCGGTGTCGAGGTGGTCGACGCCCGGGGCAAGTCCTTCGTCGACGTCGTCGCGGAGGCGATGGGCCTGCCTCGCCTGCGGGTCGTGGAGACCGCCGGCGACGTGTACGCCTCCGAGCGTCAGCAGTGGGACTCCGGCAACAACGCCGTCGCCGTCGAGCCGGGCGTGGTGTTCACCTACGACCGCAACACCCAGACGAACGCCGCCCTGCGGAACGCCGGGGTCGAGGTGATCGAGATCGTCGGTGCCGAGCTCGGGCGCGGGCGCGGCGGCGGGCACTGCATGACGTGCCCGATCGTGCGCGACCCGCTCGACTGACTCGGTCCGTCACCGACGACCCCGGTACGTCGTCGGCGACGGTCGGCCGGGAGCGTCGCGCGCACCCCCGGCCGGCCGCCGCCGATCACCGGCCGCCGATCAGCCGCAGTCGAACGCGTCGTAGGCGACGCGCTCGGTGGCGGACACCTCCTCGCCGTCGATCGTGGCGGTACCCGTCACGGTCGCCTCGCCGGCCGGGACGGACCCGGTGCGTGCCGGGAAGGCCCGGTAGACGCTCCTGCCCGGCTCGACGTCCTCGACCGTCCGGGACCCGTAGGGGGTGTCCACGGTGAGCGAGACCGGGACCTCCTCGGCGTGCTGCGCCCGCACCGCCACGTAGCCGCGGCCGCCCAGGCAGCGCTGCTGCACCGTCGCCTCGACGGCCGGACGGTCCCCGGCGTCGAGCGCCGGGAGCACGACCTGACCCCGCTCCTCGACGTTGCCCGCGACGTCGGTCGCCGCGAACTCGAGGACCTGCTCGGTGTCGGTCAGCGCCCGGGTGAACGGTTCGGTGTACGTGCCCCAGAACGTGCCGGGACCCTCCCACTGGATCCGGTCCACACCGGACCCGGCGTCCGTCGCGGCGAGGGTGACCTCGACGCTCGTGCCGAGATCGCGCACCGTCGCCGTGGTCGCCGGGGCGGTGGTGTCGACCCGGAGGGTGCGAGACCCCTCGCCCACGTTGCCCGCGGCGTCCGTGGCGCGGACGGCCACGGTGTGCTCGCCGTCGTCCTCGAGCACGAACGGCCCGTCGTCGGGGGTCCAGTCCCCGCCGTCGACCGCGACCTCGACCGCGGGGGAGGGATCGCGGTCGTCGGTGGCCGTGACGGTGACCGTCGGGCTGCTGAGGAACCAGCCCGACGTCGCCGGGCCCGGCTCGGCGGACACGGTCACCGTCGGGGCGACGGTGTCCTCGCCGTCGTCCGGGGCCACCACGAACACGGTGGCCTCGGCGTCGACGTCCGTCCCGGTGACATCGCCGGTGACGAAGAACAGGGTTCCGGCCTCCGCGTGGTCGGCCGGGTCGACGGCGTCCCACGTCACCGGGACGCTGCTGTCCCGCGTCCCGTCCGCGTACTCGGCGACCACGGTGCCGGGCAGGACCGGTGCGGTGCCCGCGAGCGTGACGACGCTGACGTAGTCGACGGCGACGACGTCGCCGGGCTCGCCGTCGCGCACGTGGACCGTGCCCTCGACCGGGGCGACGAGCTCCGGGGAGGTGCCCGCGACGGCGAACGACCCGGGCTCGGCCACGTCCTCGGCCGTGACCTCCTCCCACCTCACCTCGACGGTCTCGACCCGGCCGTCGGTGTAGACGGCGTCGAGGTCGGCGGGCAGCTCGGGCAGCACGCCCACGTCGGTGGGCACGTGCACCGGCTCGTGGTCGATCGGCCCGTGCGGGTCGACCGGGTCGGGCTCCTCCGTGCCACCGGTGCCCCAGAGCTCCCACTCGGTGACGCCCACGGCCGAGTAGGAGTCGACGTCGGTGCCCTGCAGGGCGTCGAGGTTCGCCCGGACGCGGGTCGTGGTGACCGGGTCGAAGGTCGTCTCGTTCGGGGTGGTGCGCTCGAGACCGAACCCGCTGGGGCTCGCGACGTCGACGAACTGCTCGGCGTCGGCGTCCCAGTACTGGATCGACCACGACGACGGCACCCGGACGTTGTCGCCGTTCGCGCCGGTCCCGTCCGTCCAGAAGGACATCACCGACCGGTCGACCGTCACCGGCACCGGCCACGAGTACTCCAGCCAGTGGGAGGCGGGGCGTTCCCCGCTCCACGTCGACCAGGCCTGCTCCCAGGTGCCGGTCGGCGCCACCTCGCCGTCGTGGACGGCGTCGAGGCGGTGCCACGGTGCCGTGTAGCTGGCCTCCGGCGTGCCGACCAGCGCCACGTTCGCGGGGGCGTCCTCCGCGGCCGCCGCCACGGCCGGGGCCGTGCCGCCGCCCGTACCGGCCGTCCACAGGGCCGCGCCCGCGCCCGCGACCGCGAGGGCCAGGGCGGTGGCGCCGGCGAGGATCCGCCGCTGCCGCGAGCCGTCGGGGACGTGGCGCTCCCGGGCGCCGAGCGGGACGAGGACCGTGTCGTCGCCGTGCGTGCTCATGCGAACCTCGCCTTCCCCGCCGTGACCAGGATCCGTTGACCGTCGCGACGGCTGAGGAGCCCGTCGGCGGAGAACTGCTCGACGGTGCTCTGCACCGTGCGCAGGAACGCGGCGCGGTCGGCGAACCCGCCGTCGGCCCAGACCGCGTCGAGGAACGACGTGCCGTCGGCGCGGACCGGGTTCGCCACCCGGCTGTCGCGGCCCGCGAACACGACGCGCGGCTCGGACCGCTCGACGTACAGGTGGTACTGCGTGTCGTCGCCGGACCACGCCGGCTCGAAGGTGAGGTCCCCGAGCCGGCGGTACCCGTCGCCCAGGTCGGTGAAGGCGCCGTCGAGCGTCCCGTCCAGCGCCATGTGCGGGTAGAGGGAGAGCCGGAGGAACTCGCGCGACGAGCTGCGTGCCACCAGCACGGTGGGGCCGTTCTCGATGCTCTGGATCACCGGGTTGTCGATCGTGGGCACCGCACGGATGCTCAGCGGCATCGTGACGTCCACGACGTCGCCCGGCGACCAGTCCCGGGACACGCTGACGTACGTCCCGGGGGTCGCGTCCACCTGCTGGTCGACGCCGTTGACCGCGACCGTGAAGCCCCGGCGCACCCAGCCGGGGACCCGGAGCCGCAGGTCGAGCGGTCCGCTGCCCTGCACGGTGAGGCGGCTGGAGCCCTCGAGCGGGTAGGTCGTCTCCTGGACGATCGTGACGCCACGCTCGGGCCACTCGAGCGTGGACGCGAGGAAGAGGTTGACGTAGACGGCGTCGCCGGAGGTGGTGCGGAAGTACACCGAGTCGCGGTACTTCACGTGGTTCTCGAGGCCCGTGCCGCCGCAGCAGGTCCCGGTGTTGCCGTACTCGCGCCACGTCCCGGGGTCGACCGGGTACATGTAGGTCACCTCCGGCGAGGTGTCGGACTGCACGTTCTTCTTCGACCCCACGATCTGGTTGAGGACGCCGCGCTCGTAGTACTCCATGTATCGGGGGTCGAGGGTGTGGAAGAACAGCAGCCGCGACAGCTTGAGCATGTTGTAGGTGGCGCAGGTCTCGGCGTTGCGGGGACCGATGTCCCCGGCGACCGTGTCCGGCGGGCCCCAGTGCTCGCTCTCCCCGTCGCCGCCGTGGGCGTAGGTCCGGCCCGGGACGACCATGTCCCAGAAACCCTCGACCGCGTCGAGGTAGCGCTGCTCGCCCGTGAGGTCGTGGAGCTTGAGATAGCCGGGGAACTGCGGGATGTGCTGGTTGGCGTGCAGCCCGTCGAGGACGTCGTCGCCGGCGGCGCAGGCGTCGACGAGCCGCGTCAGGTCGAAGCACCGCGCGGACGCCAGGTGGGTGTCGTCCCCGGTGATCGCGGCCAGGTCGGCCAGGGACTCGTTCATGCCGCCGTACTCGCCGGCGATGTAGAGACCCCACATCCGGTCGAGCTGCGCGCGCGGGAGCACCGACAGCCGGCCGTGGACCCAGTGCGCCATCGAGGTGGCGATCTCGAGGGCCTGGTCGTTGCCGGTGAGGGAGTACGCCTCCAGCAGCCCCGCGAGGATCTTGTGGCAGGTGTAGTAGGGCGCCCAGATCTCGCCGTAGGGCGCGTACTCCTCGAGCCGGCTGAACTGCCACTCGCCGTACGCGGCGAGGAATCCGGGGTGGGAGTACCGGCCGGTCTCGGCCAGCGCCGCCTGGACCTCGCCGAGGCCCGTGACGATCGCGTCGACCTTGTCGGCGAAGACCTGCTCGCCGGTGCTCGCCCAGGCCAGGGCCACCATCGACAGGAAGTGTCCGCCGTAGTGGCCGCGCAGCAGGTTCGCGGTCTGGGTGTTCTCCCGGCCGGGGTAGTCGTCCGGGCCCCAGGCGTCCTCGTTCGGGTGCCCGAAGCCCTCCCACCCGCCGGGCGGGGCCGCCCCGCGGTCGTCGAGGCCCGCGTTGCGGCGGAAGACGGCGAGCACCCGGTCGACGGGGTACACGCGCGCCAGGTGCAGCATCTGGTCCTGGGACCGGGTGGCGATGCTGGGGGCGAGGTCGACGTCGGCCATCGCGAACGGCCGGGCCGTCCAGCCGTCGAAGGTGACGGTGCGGTCCAGGGACCGCAGGAAGCCGCGGCTCACCGGAGGTGCCGCCGGGGCGAAGGCGCGGACGGGAGGCGCGGTCGCGACGGCGGTCCCGCTGCCGGCGAGCGCGACGGCACCGGCCGTGGCGCCGGCGGCCATCGCGCCGAGGCGCAGGACGGACCGCCGTGAGTAGGTCGGGTCAGGCATGGTGGGTGGACTCCTCGGGTACTCGTCGTCGAGCCGTGGTGTCGTGCCCGGGGTCGCCGGGGGAGGACGACGTCGTCCTCCCCCGGCGACCCCGGGACGGTCTGCCCTCGTCAGGAGCAGTCGATCGCGTCGTGCTCGACCGTCTGCTCGGAGCTCACCTCCTCGCCGTCGACGACGCCCGTCGCGGACACGGTCACGGACCCCGCCGCGGCGGAGACGGACCGCGTGGGGAACGCCTGGTAGGCGTTCTCGCCCGGGGCCACGTCCTCGACCGTCCGGGTGCCGAACGGCGTCGTGAGGGTGAGGTCCGCCGGGACCGCGTCCTCGTTCAGCGCCCGCACCGCGAGGTAGGCCCGGCCGCCGAGGCAGCGGGTGCTCACCGTCGCCGTGACGTCGAGGTCGGGCTCCGACCCGTCGACACCCGGGTCGTCGGCGAGAACGCGCCACTCGGTGACGGCGACGGCCGAGTACGTGCTGCCGTCGCCGTTCGCCTGGAACGTGGCCCGCAGCCGGGACGTCGTCACCGGGTCGAAGCCCACGGTGGTGAACTCCGTCGTGCTCACGTCGTAGGGGTCCGCGCCGGTCACGGGCGCCCACTCCTCGGCCGCGTCGTCCCAGTACTCCACCGACCAGGAGTCCGGCGCGGCGACGCCGTCACCGGTGCCGGCGGGGGAGTCCTGCCAGAACTTCAGCTCCGTGCCGGTGAGCCGGATCGGACGTGACCACTCGTACTGCACCCACTGCGACGACGGGCGGTCGCCCGACCAGGTGCCCCAGAGCTGCGCCTGGCTCGGGTTCGACGGGTCGGCGTCGTCGTGGAGGGCGTCGACGCTGTTCCAGCCCGCCGTGTACGACGTCGACACCGTCGCGATCGGCCCGACGTTGCCGCTGAGCGGCCCGGAGACGTCGGCGGGGATCGTCACGGACCGCGGGGTCCCGACGTTCCCGGCGGTGTCGACGGCCCGGAACGACACCCGGTGCTGCCCCGTGTCGGGGGCGGCGACCGGACCGTCGTAGACCTGCCACTCGCCCGTGCCGACGGCGAACTCCACGCGCGCCACGCCCGAGGTCTCGTCGCTCGCCGTGACCGTGACGGTCCGTGCCGCGGCGTCCAGCTCGCCGGAGGCCTCCGGGGAGACGCTGTCGATCTGGACGTCGAGCGACTGCTCGGCCGAGACGTTGCCCGCGCGGTCGGTCGCGGTGGCGACGACGCGGTGGGCGCCCTCGCCGCTGACGTCGACCTCGGTGGACCGGACGTGGTTCGTGACCACGGGCTCGGCGTCGTCGACCGCCGTGGTCAGCACCACGCGCCCGCCGGAGTCGTCGGTGCCGTCGACGCGTACGCGCACGTCGGAGCGGAACCAGCCCTCGGCGCCGGCGCTGCCGAGCGGGGTGAGCGCGACGTCGGGGGCGGTGTCGTCGTCCGCCGGTGCCTCGGCCGGGATCACGGTCACGTCCGCGCCGACCCGGCCTCCGGCGTACCCGAGCACCGACCCCTCGACGGCGAACGTGCCGGGGACGGCGACGTCCTCGGCCGTCACGTCGTCCCACCAGGCGGGGAGGTCGAGCGTCTCCCCGTCGGCGAAGGTGAGCGGGACCGTCCCCGGCAGGGCGGTCTCGCCGACCTCGACGGTCAGGTCGGGCGTGCCGACCGACACGGGCTGCTCGGCGTGCACCTCCCACTCCTCGACCGCGACCGCGGAGTACGTGCTGCCGTCGGTCGAGGCGTCCAGGACCGCCCGTACCTGCGTGGTCGTCACGGGGTCGAAGGTCGTGTCCTGGAACCCGTCGGTCCCGGTGCCGTAGCCGTCGGCGTCCGGGACCTCGGCCCAGCCGCCGGCGTCGGCGTCCCAGTACTCGATGTGCCACGCGTCGGGTGCCGCCACGCCGATGCCGGTGCCCCGGGGCTGGTCGTTCCAGAAGTCGATCCGGGACCCGGCCAGCCGCATCGGCTGGTCCCAGGTGTACTGCACCCACTGCTGCGGCGGGTTGTCCCCGGTGTACGTCCCCCACATGTCCGGGGGCAGGGGGTTCGGCCGCACGAGCTCGTCGTTGAGCGCCTTCGTCCAGTACTGCGTCGGGACGGGCTCGTTGGAGACGCGGACCGTGGCCTCGTGCGCGACGTTCGCCCGTGGAGTCGTGTCGCGCTCCGCCGCAGGCGTCGTGACGACCGGCTCCATCCGGGGCGGCGACTGGGTGTCGTCCCACTCGACGCGGTCGATCGCCACCGAGCGGCGGAAGTGGTTGCCGCCCTCGGCGTCGGCCGTGTGGTAGGCGATCCACCACTCGCCGTCGAACTCCAGGATGCCGGGGTGGCTCGTCGTCGACGACACCGGCGCCAGGATCCTGCCGCGGGAGGTCCACGGGCCCTGGGGCGAGGAGGCCGTCGCGTAGGCGATGCACGCGTGGTAGGTCGCGGGGGTGCACGACGACGTCGGCCCGGCGTTGTTCCCGGCGTACGCCAGGTAGTAGGTGCCCTCGCGCTCGAAGGCCCACGCCGCCTCGAAGAAGCCCTCGAGCCCCGAGACCGCCTGGATGTCACCGACGGGCGTGCGCATGTCCTGCTCGAGCTCGAGCATGCGCAGCGTGCCGAAGCTGCCCCACCAGACGTAGACGCGGGCGTCGGTGCCCTCGCCGTCGACGAGGACGGTCGGGTCGATGTTGTGGATCGTGTTCGGTTCCGGCACGCGCTGGGAGATGAGCGGGCCGCCGACGTGGTCGGTCCACGGCCCGGTCGGCGAGTCGGACACGGCCACGCCGATGCCGAAGGCGTCGGACGCGGTGGTGTCCCGCTCGGCCACGGGGACGTACCAGTAGTAGCGCTGGTCGACGCCCTGGACGACCTGGCCGGCGTAGGCGCGGCCCGGCGTCGCCCAGTCGAAGACCTCCTCCGGGCGCATGAGGGACGGGTGGTGGGTCCACTCCCCGGCGTCGACGTCCGTCGTCCGGAACGCCCCCCACTCGTTCATGATGAAGTCGTTCTGCGTCGGGCCCGCCTCGTCGTGGCCCGTGTAGACGAAGAGCTGGTCCTGCGCGGTGTCGTTCCCCGGGGCGCCCGCGGGGACCACCAGGGGGGCGGGGTCGGCCGAGTAGTAGCTGCCGTCGGCGAGGATCGGGTTCTCGGTGGACGTGACGGTGTACGGGTCGGCGGCGGCCGCCGGGGCGAGCGTTCCGACGGTCGCGCCCAGCGCGAGGGTCGGTGCCAGCACCCCGACGAGCACGGCGGACCGGGTCCTGCTCCTGCTGCGAGGGAACATGCTTCTCTCCTGGGATCAGGGCCGCGCCCGGGGGCGCGGCCGGCGAGCGGCGGTGACGCGCCGGGCCGGGGCCCGGGACGTCACCGCCGCTGCGACGGCACCTCCGGTCAGCCGCAGCTCGCGGCCTCGTAGGCGCTCGTGACCGTCGACGAGGCGCCCTCGGCGTCCGTCGCGACCACGGTCGCCTCGCCGGCGTCGATCGACGCCGCGCGGGCCGGGAACGCCCGGTAGGCGTTCTTGCCCGGCTCGACGTCGGCGAACTCCTTCGACCCGAACGGCGTGTCGATCGTGACGGCGAGCGCCGCGTCGTCGTCGTTCGTGGCCCGCACCGCGAGGTAGACCTTCCCGCCGAGGCAGCGCGTCTGCGTCGTGACGGACACCTCCGGTCCGGTCGGCTGACCGTCGCCGACCGTGAGCGTCAGGGTCGTCGTCGTGGTGCCGGCCGTGCCGACGTACTCCGGGAGCACCAGGTCACCGTGGATCTCGTACACGCCGGGCGTCTCCACCACCGACGGGTCGTAGTCCCACTCGACGCCGATCGCCTGGTTGTCGCGCGAGCCGTCGTTGTACGAGACCTGGACCGTGGTGGGCAGCCAGGGCTCCTCGCCGACCTCCACGGTCTCGCTGAACTGCTCCGCGCCCTGGATCGAGATGCCGCCCGGGGAGTCCTCGGGCCGCACGTAGATCTGGGCCTCGGCGATCAGTCCGTACGTGGTGTTCGAGCCGTAGACGGTGAACGGGTCCACGTTGGTCTCGGCGACCATGTCCGGCGTGATCTCCTGCCAGGTGAAGTCGACGGTGCCGCGCTGACCGGTGGAGTAGACGACGTCGAGCGACGTCGGCAGGGTCGGCACGGTCCCCGTGACCGTGCGCATGATCACCGGGCTGGCCAGCTCGTCGACGGTGTCCCCGTTGACGCGCCAGCGCAGCACGCCGGTCCCGCCGGCACCGCCCTGGATGCCGGTGATGCGGATCCGCAGGTGGCTCGCCTCGACCGGCTCGAACTCGAGCCGGTTGTACGTGTCGCGCTGCAGGGCGTCGGCGTAGGACGAGTCGCCGGTCAGGGTGACCGGCGTCCAGCTCTCGCCGTCCTGGCTGTGCTCGACCGTGTACGCGTCCGCCTGTGGCATGCGCGTGCCGCCCTGGTCGTCGTACCAGTAGATCTCGGTCGAGGCGACCAGGACCGGCGAGTCCCAGGCGTACTGGATCCACGCCGCGTTCGACTCGCTGGAACCGTTGTTCGGCTGGCCCCAGGTGCCCCAGCCGTTGCCCGCGCCGGGGCCCGAGCTCGAGGGCGTGCTCGGGTCGTTGACGAGGGAGGGGTTCTCCCACGACGCCGAGCCGCTGGTCGAGATCGACGCGGCCGCCCCGAACTCGGCGGAGGCCTCCTTCGCCGTCAGCTCGACCTCGACGTCCCGCTCCGTGGTCAGCTCGCCGTCGTCCGCGGTGAGGCGGAAGACGTAGGTGCCCTCGACGGTCCCGGTGACGGTCGTGGTCAGGGCGTCCGGGTCGCTGACGATGGCGGTGGCGCCCTCCGGGGTGGAGGCCACGGACCACGCCTGGGTGAGCTCGCCGCCCTCGGGCAGCCCGTCGTCGACGACGGTGCCCACGAGGCTCGTGGACAGGTTGCCGTCCTGGGTCAGGTCGGCCGAGGCCGTGACGACGGGTGCGTCGTTGACGACCGCGGGGACGTCCCGCCCGGAGTCGAAGACCTGGATCTCGGAGATCGCGGTCCAGCGGTCCGGGGTGTTCGTGAACGCCACCCGGACACGGTCCGTCGTGACGGTCGGGAACAGGGCCTCGTTGAACTTCGGCCCCGGGATCTTCGGCGCCTTGTACGTGTCCGGCACGCTGGTCCAGCCGCCGTCGCCGTCGGGCACCTGGATCGAGTACCGGCTGGGCTCGTGGTAGCCGCCGTCCTGACGGTCGCTGACGAACCACACCTTGACGTTGTCGAACGACGTCGGCTCGCCGAGGTCGAGCTCGACGTACCCGGTGTCGCCCTCGGTGCCGTAGTTGCCCCAGTACGGCTCGTTGGCGGTCACGCCGTCCGTCACCGCGTCGAGCGACACGGGCCGCTCGGTCGCGCTGATCGCGCCGGGCGTGTAGTTCATCGACCCGGTGCCGGGCGTGTGGAACTCGCGCCACGGGGTCGGGCGCGGTCCGTCCTGGGTGGCCGACGACGAGAGCACCGCGTCGGTGGCCAGGTCGGGCGCGTCCTCGGTGGCGTCGATGCCGGCGGTCTTGAGGTAGGAGACCACGCGCTCGTCCTCGATGGGGGTGTCGACCGCCGCGGGCAGGTCGGCTCCCTCGGTCCCGTCGACCGCGACGGTCAGGCCGTCGTCGGACTCCACGACCTCGTGCGCGGCCGGGTCGTAGACGAAGCGGCCCAGGCCGTCCGCCGCGGCCTTGCGCTCGCCGTCGACGAAGAGGCTGTAGCCCTCGCCGAGACCGTAGTGCGAGCCGTCCGGGTCCCAGACGATCGTCAGGTCGTGGCCGTGGTACCGCAGGTTGTTGACCATGAAGTGGTCGTACCCGAGGTCGATCGGCCAGAGCTCGATCTTGTCGTCGGACCGCGGCTGGATGCCGCCCATGTCCTCGACGTAGATGTAGTTCATGTTGCCGAGCATCACGTGGTTCGGGTTCACGCGGCTGTACGACTGCGTGTCCGGGTTCCAGTTCGCGTAGTACTCGGACTGATTCGGGATCCGGGTGTCACCGTCCGGGTACACGCTCCACGCCATCCAGTCGAGCAGGCGGGCGGCGTACTCGGGGGTGATGTACTTCCCCTCCGGGTCGTAGTGGCGCAGGGCGGAGCGCACCGCGCGGTACTGGACCGTGAAGTTGATGTTGGAGAAGTTGTTCGACCCGCCGATCCCGAACTTGTCCTTGTCGTACTGGTTCGCCGTGTAGAACGGGAAGATCGGGAAGTTGTCCCCGTAGCGCAGGAACCGGAACCCGTCGACGTACTGCTCCGCCTGGTCGGTCGGGATGAGGTTCTGGGCGTAGATGTCGTAGAGGTTCGACTCCTTCGCCGGGATGAGGTCCCGCTCGGCCTCGGACAGCGGGTTCTGGCTGCCCGCCGACGTGGCGCCGTGCGAGGTGCCCGCGAGGAACATCCGCATCTCGTCGCTCCACAGCCGGCCGAGGATCGCGTCGCGGATCTGGTCGGCGGTGTCGCCCATCTCCTGGACCTTCGCGGCGTCGGCGCCGGCCATCTCGTAGAGCTGGCGGGCCGCGTCGAAGTCGCCCCAGACGTAGGCCGACTCGGGACGTTCGATCGTCCACGCCCCCGGCTCGCCGGTGCCGTCCTTCGGGTAGCCGAAGCTGATCGCGTCGGCGTCGTTGCCCGGCATGTAGTTGGTGTCGTAGGCGATCAGCTTGTCGTCGTTGCCGTCGTAGTGCTCGAGCTGCCCGACGCCGTCCCACTCGAAGTAGGACGCGAACCGCTCGGCGACGTCGGCGCCTCCGCCGTGGACGTTGAAGGCCTCCAGGCCCGCCGTGCCGAGGTACTGCGAGTAGTGGTTGTTCCAGCTCGTGTGGCCGGGGCTGTCCAGGAACGCGGACGAGCCGGACAGCTCACCGATGTTGAGCACCTGGCCGTACCCGAGGTACGGGTTGCGGATCCACTTGGTGTCCTGCAGGTGCATCGGCTGGGTGAGCGCGACCGAGTTCTGGTAGAGGTTCGACCCCTCGACGGTCGTCGGGTACTGGTAGACGTACCCGGGCTCGTTGGTGTCGAGGACGTTGTAGCGCTCGCCCCACCAGCGGTAGACGATCGCCTTCTCGATCGGGTCGCTGGGGACGTCGATGTAGGGGATGTCCTGGGCCCAGCGGCGGTTGAACTCCGTGACGCCCTGGCGGAAGGCCTCCGCGGGCTCGAGCACGGCGTAGTCCTCCAGGCTCGGGCGGGTGTCGGGCATCGACGCGCTGTACAGGGCGCCGACGACGGACAGGTCCACCGACCCCCCGGCGGGGACCGTGATCTCCCGCTCGAGGTTCGCGCCGGACCGCTCGAAGCCCGCGGCCTTGAGGTCGACCGTCACCGTGGACCACGGCGTGTCGACCAGACCGTTGTTCGCGCCGCTGGTGAGGGTGTGGCGGCCGGTCAGCTCGTCGGCCGCCTCCCCGGTACCCGTCGCGACGGGCGACGTCGCCCGGACCGTGAACGTGGCGTCCGAGTCGCCGTCGTTGGTGAAGGTGACCGCGGAGACGGCCACGTTGTCGTACGTGATGAACTTCTTGAGGTCGGCCGTGACCCCGGTCGAGCCGACCGTGTAGCGCGCCTTCGCGTGGCTGGGGGCGTTGAAGCGTTCGGCGCCGACCTCGGACACGTCCTCGCCGGGCACGGTCACGCGGTAGAAGTCGCCGAGGTTGTTCGGTCCGCCGGCGTGCGCGTCACCCGCGAAGCCCATGACGCCCCAGCTGCTGTTGCCACGCAGGTAGAGCGAGCGCCCGCGGGTCTGCAGGACGCCGTTGTTCGCCGTCCCGGAGACCCCGAGCACGCGGTCCAGGTAGTAGTCGGTCCCGCCGGCCGCGAGGTCCTGGTCGAAGATCGACTGGTGCATCGAGCCGGCGGTCCACGGGACCCCGGGCTCGAGCGCGGCGGTCGTCTCGGCGACGCCCGCGTACGTCGGGTCGCCGATGTCCATGGAGTCCGTCGTGCCGTCGGTGTACACGCCGACGTCGCTCTCGTTGCCGGGCACGACGTGGTCGTCCGCCGCCGCGGGGACCACCCCCAGCCCGGTCAGTGCCAGGGCGCCGGTCGTCGCGCACGCGACGAGCCTGCTTCTGCGTCTTGCTGACATCACCAAGTCCTCTCCGTCGGGAACCTGCAGGTGCGATCGGACGGATCTGCCGGGCCTGTCCGTCCAGGGCAGGCGTCGTGCACCGAGGGCGGATCGTCCTCGATCGCCGGTTGGGCGACAGTCAAGCACCGGTGCCGAAAGCCTGCAATGGCTTTCGGTGTTTTCGGCACCTGTTTTCTGCCGGGGTGGTCGGGGGAGCGGTGGCGCGGGCGGGCGCTGCCGGCCCGCCGGGACGCAGGACGGCCCCGTCGCGCCGTCTCCGGGGAGGCGACGCGACGGGGCCGTGGGGCGGTGGCGCGCGTGCGGGTCAGCCGGGCGGGCCGACCGGGCTCCGCTCCGCGCGGTCGCGGGCGGCCGACGCCGCGCCCTCGGCGCGGGCGGCGGCGAGCAGGGCGTCCAGGCGCTCGCGGCGCGCGGCGCGCACCGCGCGGAGCCCCAGGACCGTCGCCGCGGCGAGGAGGACCAGGAGGAGCTGGGGCCAGGGGATCGCCCAGGCGGTGACGGTGACGGTCTGCGGCGACGTGGCGGCGTCGACGCCGTCCGCGGGGGTGGGGGTGACCGTCAGGTCGACGGACACGGGGCCCAGGGGCCACACCCGGGGGACCTGGACGGAGGTGCGCACGCTCGAGCCCGGGATGAGGTCGACCGGCGTCGTCGGGGCGCTGCGGGCCTGCGGGACCAGCCCGGCCGCTCCGCTCGCCGCGGCCGCCCGGTCGACGGCGACCGCGACGTTGCCGGTGGCCGTCAGGGTGGCCTCCACGTCCACGGTGCCGGGCTCGAACGGGTTCCAGGAGGAGGCGTGCGCCGCCGTCACGTCCGCCACGGCGACCGCCGCGGAGACCTCGCCGGGCACGTGGACGTCGACGCGGACGCCGACGCGGTTGCTGACCGTGACCGGCCCGTCGCTCGTCGAGACGGCGGCGGCCACGCCCGCCGGGTGGTCGCCGGGCACCGCGTCCTCGGGGACGGCCACGGTCAGGGGGATCACGCTGGTCTCGCCGGCGGCGACGGTGATCTCGTCCTCGAGTCCGATCCAGGCGCCGCCCCCGGTGGGTTCGACGTCGGCCGCCCGGAGGTCGAAGCTGCCGTTCGCGGTGAGGTAGCCGTCCGCCGCGGAGAGGTCGAAGGTGACGCTCGTGGCGCTGCTGTTCGTCAGCGCGACGTGCTCGGTCGTCGATCCGCCGGGCTCCAGCTCCAGGGCGATGCGGCGCCGGTCGTCGGCGCCCTCGGCGTCCGCGGGGGTCAGCGACCAGGTGATGGTGTCGGTGTCGGCCGTGGTCACGGCCGGTCCGGGCGCGGCCGCACCGGCCGTTCCCGGGACGCCGGCGACCAGCAGGGCGGCCGTGCCCGCGCCGGCCGCGAGACGCGCGATGCTCCGGGGCATGGGACCTCCATTCGCGACGGGGTGCCTCGACGGCGTGCGCTCCCGCACCACGGGGCCGCGCGCCGTCGAGGCACCGGTGCCTGCTCTCAGAAGGACTGCTCCATGAGGGTCAGGGTGATGGTGGACGAGTACGACCCGGCCTCGACGTCCGTCGGGGTGCGCAGCGCGAGGTCCGCGGCGACGTCCCACGTCCCGCTCTCCGCGCCCGACTCCCAGGTCGAGACGAGCAGCTCCTGGCCCGCCAGACCGGGGCCGGCGTCCACGGCGCTGTCCACCGGCTCGCCCTCGGAGACGAGTCCCGTGGAGCTCTCCGACAGCAGCGTCGGGGTCCAGCCCAGGTACTCCGCCCCGATCGTCTTCGTCCCGTCGGTGGCGTCGACGAACTCGCCGGCCTGGCCGAGCACGGCCCAGTAGTGGCCCTCGGGGATGTCGGCGGGGTCGCGGGTGTCGGTCACGGTGACGGTCGGCGTCGTCCCCACGAACTGCCGGGCGGACTCGTCCGAGCCCTCCTCGACGAGGTCGACCCCCTCGTTGGCGGCGACGGTCATGGACAGCTCGCCGCCGCCCTGGTCGGTGATGTCGACCGAGACGTCGATCCCCTGGTCGTCCACGTCCTCGGCGGCTGCGGTCCCGGCGCCCACGGTCGCCACCAGCAGCACACCCATCGTGGCGCCTGCGAACCATTGCGTCGTTGCACGTGCGTTCATTGACTTCTCTCCATCGATTCGTCCGGTGCGGTCCGTCGAGCCCGGCCCCGGAGGAGGGATCGCACCAGGTGCCGTCGTCGGCCGGTCGTGGCAGGACCGCGGTGTCCTTCCCCTCCGGAGAGCCGTGCGGGCTCAGCCGTCATGCTCACACAGATCCGGGAATAGTGAAAGGGGTTTCGGCGGGTTACGGTCCCAGTGCACCAGGATTTCGGGCGAATCGCCCGGTCACCGCCGCCGGGCCGCCGGCGCGTCGGTCGCCCGAGGCGCCACCGGGCGCCCGGGGTGGGTCCGGGACAGGTGCGTGCCGTCGTCCGGCAGGTGCCGTGCCGACGCGTCGACGCGCCCGGTCGCCAGGGCGACCCGGCGTCGAGGGCACGAAAAGCGCCGAAACGAACGAAACCGCTTGCCTCAGACGTGGCCGCATGTGAAGGTTCTCGGGAATCAGCAGTATCTCAGCGCCGAGATGTGTCAGACCGTCCGGTCGGGCATCGCGGGCGGAGTGCTGGAGGACGGGATCCTGCCACCACGCTTCGCACCCCTTTTCGGTCGCTGTCACCGAGGAGGACGGCGCCGGGCGACGCCCCGCCGGCCTCACCCGACACGAAGGGCGAGAGACCTGATGAGACACCAGGTGGGAGCGAGGATGCTCTCCGCTTCGCTGGCGGCCGCACTGGCCGCTGCGGCAGGCGTGGTCGGCGTGACGGCGACGGCCGCCGCCACCGACGCCACGACCTCCGACGCCACGTCCTGCTACCAGGCGCCGGCTCCGACGACGAACGCGGCCGTGCTCGCGACGCCGACGGCCTCGTACACCGCGGCGTGGAACGACGTCCGCGCCGTGAACGACGGCACCGTGCTGCACACCGACGGGTCCCAGGACCAGATCTGGGGCACCTACTCCGGCGACCGGCCCGCCCAGCAGTGGCTGGAGCTCGACTGGGAGACGCCGCGGACGCTGACGTCCGTCGGCGTGGCGTTCTGGCACGACAACCCGTCCGCGACCGCCGGCGACGGGGTCGCGGTGCCCGCGGCCTGGACGCTGGAGGCGTGGGACGAGGCGTCGGGCGCGTGGCAACCCGTCGAGCCGGCCGCGGGCAGCGAGTACGGCGTCGCCCCGGACGCGATGAACTCCGTCGAGCTCGCCGCTCCCGTGTCGACGACGTCGCTGCGCGCGACCTTCGACGCGACCGGCGACGGCACCTCCTACGCCGCCGTGGCCGTCAGCGAGCTCGAGGCCCACGTCGGTGACGAGGACGCGTTCGTCGCGGACGACGACCAGGAGCGGCTGGTCTCGGACAGCTTCCACGTCGGTGTCAGCACCGCGACCGGCGGTCTCTACACGCTGCAGAACAACGCCGACACCCCGACCTGCACCAACTACACGATGAACCCGGACATCCACCCGGCGTTCGACATCGACGACTCCCGGTGGACCGGCGACGTGACGCTGAAGGTCGACGGGACGCCGCGGGTGACCGGGCTGTCCGACGACGTGCGGACCGTCTCGCGCGAGGGCGACGCGGTGACCGTGGCGTACACCGGCGACGCGGCGCACCCGAACGGTATCCGCGGGTTCGACCTCGACGAGACCTACACCCTGACCGACGGGGGCAGCGCCCTCGACTGGTCCATCACGCTGGACAACACCTCCGGCGAGTCGGTCGAGGTGCAGGACCTCGCGGTGCCGATGCTCATGAACTCCTGGTGGAACGGGGGCGACCAGACCGGCATCTACGAGCAGAACGTGGGACGGCACTCCTTCGTCGCCCAGGACGGTTCCTACGTCTACTGGCAGCGGCCCAACGGCGTCGGGCCGTTCCTGGTGATGACCCCGAACCCCGGTACCTCCCTGGAGTTCCGGGACAAGGCCCGCACCGGCGAGGGGCCGTTCGGCGAGAACGACCCCGCGTGGGAGGGGCTCGTCGAGCTCGCGATCCACTCGGAGTCCCTGCAGCCGACGCGCCAGGGCAAGATCGAGGGCTACCTGCCCCCGAGCTCCCTCACGCTGCCGGCGGGCGAGGCGCAGACCTACGGCTTCTCCTTCCGGTGGGCCGACGGCTACGCCGACCTGCGTGACGTGCTGTACGAGGCGGGCGTCGTCGACGTCGTCTCGCTGCCGGGGATGGTCGTCCCGCAGGACACGGCGGCGACCCTCGCCGTCCGGGCCCGGGACGGGATCGACGAGGTCGTCGGCGAGGACGGCCGCGACGTCTCGATCAGCCCGACCGGGGAGCGGAACGGCTACGAGACCTACGCCGTCGAGTTCGCCGACCAGGGCCCGCACCAGGTCACGGTGCGGTACGCCGGCGGCCGGGAGTCCGTGCTGCAGTACAACTCCGTCGCGCCCGTCGAGGAGCTCGTCGACGCCCGGGCACGCTTCCTCGTCGACCACCAGCAGGCCCGCGACACCGGTCGCGGCTACGAGGGCGCCTTCCTGCAGTGGGACATGAGCCGGGAGCGGCAGATCACGTGGCACGACTACCCGGGCGGCGGCTGGAAGCAGTGGATGGCCGGCGGGTCGGACGACCTGGGCCTGTCCCCGGCGGCGTTCCTGTCGGAGAAGAACCTGCTGGACCCCGACCAGGAACAGGTCAGCGCCCTCGACTACTACCTCGAGGAGTTCATCTGGGGGTACATGCAGACCCAGACGGACGCCGACGGTGAGCGGACCTACCGGATCTACCACTGGTACGACGGCACGGACGGCTCGTCGCCGGGGACCGCCGACGGCCTCGCGACCTGGCGGGTGATGAACTACCCGCACGTGTGGAACACGTACTACGCCATGTACCGCATCGCATCGACGTACCCCGGGGTCGAGACGGCTCTCTCCGCCGACGAGTACCTCCTGCGGGCGTTCCGCACCATGCGGGCCTACTTCACGCACCCGAACGTCGGCACCCTCGACGACGCCTCGCGGGAGATGGGATCGATGGGCGAGATGACGATGCCCGAGATCGTCGACGCCCTGAGCGCGGAGGACTACACCGCCGAGGCCGAGGAGTTGGAGGGGTACATCGCCACGAAGGCCGACGAGATGCTGCAGCGCGAGTACCCCTTCGCCTCCGAGATGAGCATCGACACCACGGCCTTCGAGGCGACCTACACCCTCGCCAAGCGCTACGGCGACGACGAGATGGTCGACAAGGTGACGCGGGCGTCGATGGCGTCGCGCGGCCTGCAGCCGCTCTGGTACTACTACGGCTCCGACAACCGCCACATGGGGGAGTCGTGGTGGAACCTGGGCTACGAGACCCAGCTCGGCGCGTGGCAGCAGCAGGACTTCCTGCTCACCGACGACGCGGCCGACGCCGGGCTCGATCCGGACGAGGTCATGCGGTCCACCTACGGCGCGTACCTGGCCGGATGGTCCAACATCAACACCGGCCAGATCAGCGAGCAGCCGGTGAACCACGGGGCGGCCTCCTGGCAGTTCCAGAGCCAGCAGGGTGCCGGCGAGGGCCAGTGGGGGTTCATGCCCATGCTGGACGGCTGGTGGGCCTGGTCCGGCGAGGCCGACCTCGGGTTCTGGGGCGGTCTGCGCACCGCGTCGGTCAACGTCGTCGACGACTCCGTCGTCGGTCCGTACGCCTACGGCGGCGAGATGACCCACGACGGCGGGACCTTCACGATCGTCCCGCGGGACGGGGTGCGTCAGCGCCTGGCGATGTACAACCTCGACAGGCTCCACCTCGAGCTCGAGGGGGCCACGTACTCCGAGGCACAGGTGGCCGACGATGCCTCCGACCTGCGGCTGGCGGTCGAGGCCGTCGCGCCCGGTGCGTCGGCGCGACTGACGCTCGGCAACCTGCCGGCGGGGGACTACCGGGTCACCGTGGACGGCGGCGACCCGCGGACCGTCGTGAGCGACGGCGACCGGGCGGTCGTCGACCTGGACGGCCTGTCCGGCGAGGGCGTCGTGACGGTGGTCGACGCGACCGCGCCGGCGACGGCGACGCCGCAGGTGTCGGTGGCGCAGCCGGACTGCGAGGCCGGGACGTCCGGGTCGATCGCCGGTGTGCCGGTCGACGGTGTGGAACGGTACGTGCTCAAGGAGTGGGTCGACGGCCAGGCCGGCGGTCACGTCGCGGCCGGCGAGGTCGGTCCGGGGACGTACGTCGTCCGCGCCTGGCCCGCCGATGGCACCGAGCTGCAGGCCGATGGCGACTGGGAGGCGATCTTCCGCGGCCGCACTCAGCTGATCGTCGAGATCGACGCGTGCGGTCCCGTCGTCCCGGCCTGGGACGCGGAGGTCGTCTACCGGGCCGGCGACCGGGTGGTCCTCGACGGCGCGGTCTTCGAGGCGACCTGGTGGACGCAGGACGAGGAACCCGGCGCGTCGGCCCACGGGTCCTGGCAGGAGATCGCCGAGACCGCGGACGGCGATGCCGTCTGGACGCCGTCGCGGATCTTCCACGCGGATGACGTCGTCGTCCACGACGGAGAGCGGTACGCCGCGCGGTGGTGGACGCGGAACGCCGAGCCCGGCACCACCCCGTGGGGTCCGTGGGAGCCGACGGGCTGACGGCACCCGACCACGGGATCGTGGGTGCACGCGCGAGGGGTGGTGCCGGACGAGGATCCGGCACCACCCCTCGCGCGTCGAGACGTCCCGGTGTCGGGGGACGCGTCCGCGGTGCGCGCGGTCAGGCGACGCGCGGCCCCGTCGAGGCGCGCGGGATGAGGCGCGGGGCCACGACGTGCACCCCTTCGTCGGCCCGTCCGCCGATCGCGTCGAACAGGAGCGCGGCCGCCTGTCGTCCCAGCTCCTCCAGGCGCATGTCGATGCTGGTCAGCTGGGGGCGCGCGTTGAGCGCGAGGATCTCCCAGTTGTCGTGGCCCGTGACGGCGACGTCGTCGGGCACCTTGCGCCCGGTCTCGCGCAGCGTGTCGAGGACGCCGCGGGCGATCTGGTCGCTGCCGCAGATGATCCCGTCGACGTCGGGGTGCTGGGCGACGACCAGACCGGCGGCCGTGCGTCCCCACTCCTCGCTCCACGCGCCGTAGAGGGCGTCGCCCTGCACGATCTCGGCGCCGGCCGCGTCGAGGACCTCGCGCGCGCCGTCGACACGGTCGTGGGCGGCGCCGTAGTCCGCGTCGCCGGTGATGAGCGCGATCCGCCGCCGGCCGCAGGCGAGCATGTGCTCGGCCGCCTGCCGTCCCCCGAGCCGGTTGTCGGTGACGATCGAGGTGTCGTGCGGGTTCTCGGACGGTGCGTAGGCGTAGACGACCGGTACCGGCAGCGGTCCGAGGGAGGGGCGCGGGTCCGGGCGGGCGCCGACGACGATGAGGCCGTCGATGCGGCGGCCGAGCAGCGTCTGCACGTGGTACTTCTCGCGGAGCGCGTCGCCGCGCGCGTCGCAGAGCAGCACGGAGGTGCGGCCGTTGCCGGCGGCGTCCTCGGCACCCATGAGGGTCGGGATCGAGAAGCGGCCCTCGAGGTCGTGCGTCACCAGCCCGATGGTCCCCGACCGGCCGCTGATGAGGTTCTGCGCCATCGCGTTCGGGGAGAACTTCAGCTGCTCGGCAGCGGCGAAAACTCGTGCACGGGTTTCGGCCTTCACCTGGCTCCGGCCGTTCAAGGCTTTCGAGGCCGTCGCGATCGAGACCCCCGCCATCTGGGCGACGTCGGCGAGAGTGGCGGGCCTGCGCTTCTTCTCAGGCTTCGTCGGCATCGTGGCCCTTCCGTCGGCTCGGCGTCGGCACACTCGTCGTCCGACCTACCGTCGACTATATCGGGCAGCGAGGTTGCCGTCAGTCCTTGACACCGCCCGCGCGAGAACCTAATGTGCCGAAAAGGCTTTCGGCCTCGCGTCCGCACCGGGCGTGAACGTTCGACGACGAACTGAGGAGAGCACGATGACGTACCGCACCTTCCGGGGCGCGAAGGGCCTTGCCGCGGTCACCGTGGCCGGTCTGGCGCTCGCCGGACTGACCGCCTGCTCCGACGGCGGCACCAGCGCCGGGAGCGAGCCGGCGGAGATGTCGGCCACCGGCACGGACGACGGCACGACGCTGACGATGTGGACCCGGGCACCGCTGGAGCGCCAGGCGCGCACCCTGGTCGACGCCTACAACGCCTCGCACGAGAACCAGGTCGACCTGGAGATCGTCCCCAACGACGACATGGAGGGCAAGGTCGGCGCCGCCGCCACCAACGGCGAGCTGCCGGACCTCCTGGCCGGCGACGTCGTCCGTCTGCCCTACTGGGTCACCAACGGTCTCTTCACCGACCTGACCGCCCAGATCGACGGGCTCGACTACGTCGACGACATCACCCGCGGCCACGTGGACGCCGGGACCGACGTCGACGGGAACAAGCACACCCTGCCGTTCGTCACCGACATCTCGGTCATGGCGTGGAACAAGGACCTCTACCGCGAGGCCGGTCTGGACCCGGAGCAGGGGCCGACGACCGTGGACGAGTTCCGCGAGCACGCCGAGGCGATCGCCGCCCTGGACAAGGACGGCGTCTCGGGCACGTACTACGGCGGCAACTGCGGCGGATGCCTGGTCTTCACCTGGTTCCCCTCGATCTGGGCCTCCGGCGAGGAGGTCCTCTCCGAGGACGGACGCGAGTCGCTGCTCGACTCCGAGACCGCGCAGGCCGTCTACGACGCCTACGCGGCGATGAACGACGCCGGTGCCGTCGGTGCCGGCTCCGAGGAGGAGAACGGCGCCACCTGGACCGCCCCCTTCTCCAACGGCAACGTCGGCGTGATGCAGTACCCGAACACCGCCGTGTACGCCGCCCAGGAGGCCGGCATCGACGTGGGCGTCGGGGGCATCCCGGGCGTCGACGGCGGGCAGTCGACCTTCCTCGGCGGTGACGCCATGGGCATCTCGAAGGACTCCGAGAACGTCGACCAGGCCTGGAACTTCCTCTCCTGGATGCTCTCGGACGAGACGCAGCTCGAGGTCGTCGCCCAGAGCGGCGACGTCCCCGGTCGCAACAGCCTGCTCGACAACGAGTACGCGCAGGAGAACCCGCTGGCGCTCACCATGAACCAGCTCGCGGCCGACGGCCGGACCCCGGTCGCGGACTACTTCTCCGAGGCCTTCAACGCCGCCAACAGCCCGTGGCTGACGCTCACGCGCAACGCCACCTTCGGGCAGACGGGAACCGTGGCCGAGGACAACGAGGCCATCACGGCCGTCCTCGACCAGTGACCGTGCCGGGCGGCAGGGTCCCCTGTGCCCTGCCGCCCGCGCACCTCCTGCCCGGACCCTCTCTGGAGATCTGATGTCCATCGCTCCCACCCGTCCTCGGGCCGTCGCCGCGGGGACGCCGGACGCCCCGCCGCCACGGCGCCGGCGCCGTGACCGCGGCGTCTGGCAGGGCTGGATCTACGCCAGCCCGACCGCCCTGCTCGTCACGCTGCTCTTCGTCGTGCCGCTCGTCCTCGTCGTGTGGATGTCCGCCGCGGACTGGACGCTGCTCGGCGGCAACTCGGGGGTCAACTTCCCCGAGAACTTCGTCGAGGTCGTCGACCACCGTCTGTTCTGGCCGTCGGTCTGGTTCACCCTGAAGTACACGGTGATCACCACGGCCATCCTCATCGCGCTGGCTCTCGGCCTGGCGATGCTCGTGCAGGAGAGCACGCGCTGGCGCGGCATCCTGCGGACCTCGTTCCTCATTCCCACGTCGCTGGGCCTCGCCTCGGCGTCCCTGCTCTTCTACGCGCTGTACTCGCCGCAGGTGGGACCGGTCTCGCCGGCGCTCGAGGCGCTCGGTCTGGCCGACGCGAACGTCAACGTGCTCGGGACCCCGTCCGGCGCCCTGTGGTCGACGGTCATCCTCATCGTCTGGCGGTTCGCCGGCTTCTTCATGCTCCTGCTGCTCGTGGGCCTGCAGGGGATCCCGCACGAGGTGTACGAGGCGGCACGCATCGACGGCGCCCGGCCGTGGCAGATCTTCGGCCGCATCACGCTCCCGCTGCTGCGCCCGTCGCTGGCGATGAGCACGATCCTGTGCGTCACCGGGTCCCTGCTCGCCTTCGACCAGTTCTTCATCCTGACCAAGGGCGGCCCCGACGGGTCGACGATGACGGTCGTGCAGCTGATCTACAGCTTCGCCTTCGAGTCGAAGCGGGACCTGGGCATGGCCGCCGCGCTGTCGGTGATCGTGCTCGCCGCCCTCGTGATCATCAACATCGTCCAGCTCAAGACGCTGCGGCGTTCGCCGGACGAGTGACAGGGAGCCCGTCATGACTCGACTCAACCGCCTCGCCGGTCGCACACCGTTCTACGTGCTGACCGGTGGACTGGCGATCATCTTCCTCTACCCCATCATCTGGACGTCGATCTCCTCGGTGTCCCCGCAGCCCGGCTCCAACCAGGTCGACGGCTTCGGGTGGGGCAACTACGAGACCCTCGTGGCCTACCAGGACGGCGTCTGGCACTACCTGGGCAACTCGCTCGTCGTGTCGGCCGTGGCCGTGGTGACGACCCTCGTCGTCGCGACGCTGGGCGGGTACGCGTTCGCGCGCTTCACGTTCCCCGGCAAGGACGCCCTGTTCCTGCTCACGCTGGCCATCCTCATGGTCCCGTACGCGGCGCTGCTGGTGCCGCTGGTGATCTGGCTGAAGAACATCGGCCTCAACGACACCCTCGTGGGCGTCGGGCTCGTGCTGGCCGTGTTCCAGCTGCCCTTCGCGACCTTCATGATGCGTATCGCGTTCGAGGCGGTGCCGCGCGAGATGGAGGAGGCGGCGCTGGTCGACGGCTGCGGCACCTTCTCCGCGCTGCGCCGGGTGCTCCTGCACGCGGTCAAGCCGGGTCTGATCACGATCGGGCTGTTCGCGTTCCTCGCCGCGTGGAACGACTTCATGGTGCCGCTGTACCTGGTCAGCGGTGACAACCAGCCGCTGCCGCTGGCGCTGGTCAACATGCGGCAGCAGGTGATGGGCGTCATCGACTACGGGGCCACGCAGGCCGGCGTGGTCGTGCTGACGATCCCCTGCATCCTGCTGTTCCTCGTGCTGCAGCGGCACTACGTCAACGGATTCATGTCAGGAGCGTTGAAGGGATGAGCGTGACCACGACAGCGACGAGGCGGCCCGTGCCGGTGATCCCGGCCCGCGGTGCCCTGCGTCCCCTGGGGCTCGACGAGGTCGAGCTGACCGGCGGCTTCTGGGCCGAGCGCCAGCGGCGCAACGCCGAGGTGTCCATCCCGCACTGCGACCACTGGGAGTCCCGGGTCGGCTGGATCGACAACTTCCGGCACGCGCTCGCCGGGACGGTCGAGCAGCGCACCGGGCGGGAGTTCGCCGACTCCGACGTCTACAAGCTCCTGGAGGCGATGGCCTGGGAGTCCGGCCGCACGAGCGACCCCCGCCTGGACGCGCGGATCGAGGAGATCGCGCTCCTGGTCGAGGCGGTCCAGGACGACGACGGCTACGTCAGCACCAAGTACGGCCGGCCCGGGCAGGAGCCGCGCTACTCCGACCTGGCCTGGGGGCACGAGCTCTACTGCTTCGGTCACCTGATCCAGGCCGCCGTCGCCCGCCTGCGCACGGGGCACGACGACACCCTCGTGCGGGTGGCGCGGCGCGCCGCCGACCACGTCTGCGTCGAGTTCGGCCCCTCCGGGCGCGACGACGTCTGCGGCCACCCGGAGGTCGAGGTGGCGCTCGTCGAGCTCGCCCGCACCACCGGGGAGGAGCGCTACCTCGAGCAGGCGCGGCTCTTCCTCGAGCGGCGGGGGCGCGGCAGCCTGCCCGACATCGAGTTCGGCCGGGCCTACTACCAGGACGACGTGCCGGTCCGGGAGGCCGAGGTGCTGCGCGGCCACGCGGTCCGCGCGCTGTACCTCACGGCGGCCGCCGTGGACGTCGCGGTCGACACGGGCGACGACGAGCTCCTGCAGACCGTCCGCGACCAGTTCGCCCGGACGCTCGCCCGCCGGACGTACCTGACCGGGGGGATGGGGTCGCACCACCAGGACGAGGCCTACGGCGACGACTTCGAGCTGCCGTCGGACCGCGCCTACAGCGAGACCTGCGCCGGCATCGGGTCGGTGATGGTGGCGTGGCGCCTGCTGCTGGCCACGGGCGACACCCGGTGGGCCGACGTCGTCGAGCGCACGATGTACAACGTGGTGGCGACCTCGCCGTCCCGCGCCGGCGACGCCTTCTTCTACACCAACCCGCTGCACAAGCGGGAGCCGGGGGAGGAGGCCGACCCCGACGCGGCCAGCCCCCGCGCGCTCTCGCGCCTGCGGGCCCCGTGGTTCGAGGTGTCGTGCTGCCCGACCAACGTCGCGCGGACCCTGGCGTCGTTCGCCGCCTACGTCGCGACCGTCTCGGACGACGGCGTGCAGATCCACCAGCACGTGCCGAGCCGGATCGCCACGACGCTCGGCGACGGCCGCGAGGTCGAGCTCGAGGTGGAGACGTCCTACCCCGACGGCGGCGACGTCGTCGTGCGGGTGGTCGCGGCGCCGGCGGGGGAGGTCTCGATCTCCCTGCGGGTGCCCGAGTGGTCGGTGGGTCGGGCGAGCCTGGACGGGGAGCCCGTCGACGGACCGGTGGCCACGACCCGGCGGCGCTTCGCCGCGGGGGACGAGGTCCGGCTGCGCCTCGACGTGCAGCCGCGGCTGACCGTGGCGGACGACCGGGTCGACGCCGTGCGCGGCTGCGCCGCCGTCGAGCGGGGCCCGCTCGTGCTGTGCGTCGAGTCGACCGACCTCCCGGCCGGCGTCGGCGTGGACCGGGTCCGGCTCGCGGCGGACGCCGTCCCGCGCGACCTCGACGACGGCGTGCACGTCTCCGGCGAGCTCGTCGAGCGGGAGGAGGGTCCCTGGCCGTACCGGTCGCGTCCCGCGACCACCCCGGGCGCGACCCTCGACGTGCGGCTCGTGCCGTACCACGACTGGGCGAACCGGGGCCCCAGCACGATGCGCGTCTGGATCCCGCAGGACCGCCCGTGACCCGCGCCGGTCGCGCGCGCACCACCGCGCGACCGGCCGGCCGTGGGGCCCGCGTACGCTGGTCCCATGGCCGACAGTCGTGGTGTGAAACCGCCCGTCATCGCCGACGTGGCGCGGGTGGCGGGAGTGTCGGTGCCGACGGTGTCGCGTGTCCTGAACGGTTCGGTGCCGGTGAGCGCCGAGCGCCGGGACCGGGTGCTGGCCGCGGTCAAGGAGCTGGGCTTCCGCCCCAACGGGGCCGCGCGGGCCCTGGCCAACCGCGGTCAGCCCATGATCGCGGTCTTCGCCGGCAACACGACGCGCTACGGCTACGCCTCCACGCTGCAGGGCATCGAGGAGGCGGCCCGGCAGGCCGGGTACATGGTCGTGATCTCGGTCGTGGAGTCGGCGCGGCCGGAGGTCGCCGAGCAGGCGATCGACCACGCGCTGCGGCAGCCGCTCGCGGGTGCCGTGGTGCTGGAGTTCGACCCCCCGGGGGCCGCGGCGCTCCGGGCCGTGCCGGCCTGGCTGCCCAAGGTCGCCGCCGCCGCCGGGAGCAGCTCCGGCGGCGAGTCGGTCCCGCACGCCTACATGGACGACCGTCTCGGGGCCTACCGTGCGACGCAGTACCTGCTCGACCTGGGGCACCGGACGGTCCACCACGTGTCCATCCCGTCGGTGGGCACCGAGAGCGCCCGCCTGGTCGGCTGGCGCGAGGCGCTCACGGAGGCCGGTGCACCCGTGCCGCCCGTGATCGGCGCCGACTGGAGCCCGATGTCCGGGTACGACGCCGGGTCCCGCCTCGCCGCCGACGACGAGGTGACCGCCGTCCTGGCGGGCAACGACGAGCTCGCCATGGGCATCGTCAAGGCGCTGGGCGACCAGGGTCGCCGGGTGCCCGACGACGTGTCCGTCGTCGGCTTCGACGACCATCCGCTGAGCGGGCTGTGGTCGCCGCCGCTGACCACCGTCCGGCAGGACTTCGTGGCGCTCGGACGCCGCGTCGTCGGCCTCCTCCTGGACCAGCTCGCCCCGGGGACGACGGCGTCGTCGGTCCGGATGGTGCCCGACCTGGTCGTCCGGGCCTCGACCGGTCGGGTCGAGGCGGCCGTGCACACCGCGTCCTGACCGCCCCGGTGCCGGATCCCGGGCGCCGGGCCGCGCGTCGTCATGAAAGCGTCGATCAAATTGTGACCACCAATTTCGATGTGAGCGTTGCCATTTCTTCTGATCTACGCTTTCATGGTGGCCACGCGACGACGCCAGAGGCACGGGAGCCACGATGGACAGCACGACCCACGACCGCACGACCCTTCCCCTGTGGGAGCGGGGTGCGCACCTCGAGGTCTCCTGGTCCGACGACTCCCCGGTGACCGCGTACGTCGGCCACGCGGCGGAGGACGCCGCGGGCCGGCACGTCCAGCCGCTGGTCGAGATCCTCGCCGTGGGGCACGGGCACGCCCACGCGAACCTCCGGCACACCGCGACCGCCGTCGGCGCCCGCCTGCGGTACGTCGACCACGAGGTCGGGACGGGGGCGGGGCGGCGCGTCGTGACGGTCCGCCAGCGGGACGAGGTCACCGGTCTCGAGGTGACCTCGCACCTGGTGCTCCCGGACGGCCGCACGTCGCTCCAGGCCTGGACCACGGTGCACCACGGCGGCGAGGAGGAGATCGTCCTCCAGGCGGTGTCGTCCCTCGTCGTGGGAGACCCGGTCGGCGCCGGGCCCGTCGCCGACGTCCAGGTCGTCGAGGGCAGCAGCGAGTGGCTCGCCGAGTCCCGGTGGACGACCCGTGGTCTGCGCGACCAGGGCATGCTCGCCGAGGCCCACCTCGCGGTGCACCAGCAGCAGGACGCGCGGGGGAGCCACGCCGTCGTCGGCCGGGGCGCCTGGTCCTCGGGCGAACGCGTGCCGGCGGGCGCCCTCGCCTCCCGGACGTCCGGGCTGGGGCTCGCCTGGCAGGTCGAGCACAACGGACCGTGGCGTGCGGAGATCGCCGAGCGGCTCACGGCCGCGGGCGACGGGACGGTGTCGCTCGGGCTGTTCGGGCCGACCGACACCGACCACGCGTGGTCCCGCGTGCTGCGCCCCGGCGAGACCTTCACGAGCGTGCCCGTGTCGATCAGCGCCGTCGTCGGCGGCTGGCAGGACGCCGTGGCCGAGATGACGCGCCACCGCCGCCACCTGCGGTCCGCCCCGCGGGCCGGCGGCGCGATCGTCTTCAACGACTACATGAACACCCTGATGGGGGACCCGACCACCGAGAAGCTGCTGCCGCTGATCGACGCCGCGGCCGCGGTCGGCGCGGACTACTTCTGCGTCGACGCGGGCTGGTACGACGACGACGGCGACTGGTGGGACTCGGTCGGGCTCTGGGAACCCTCGCGGGCGCGCTTCCGCGACGGCGGCCTCGACCGGGTGCTCGACCACGTGCGGTCCGCGGGGATGGTGCCGGGCCTGTGGCTCGAGCCCGAGGTCGTCGGTGTGCGGAGCCCGCTGGCCGACTCGCTGCCGCACGAGGCGTTCCTGCAGCGGCGCGGGACCCGGGTGGTCGAGCAGGGACGGTACCTGCTCGACCTGCGCCACGAGAGCTCGCGCAAGCACCTCGACGCCGTGGTCGACCGCCTCGTGGACGACATGGGCGTCGGCTACCTCAAGCTGGACTACAACGTGACGCCGGGCGTCGGCACCGACCGTGCCGCGGACAGCCCCGGCGACGGCCTGCTCCAGCACGCGCTCGCGTACCAGTCGTGGCTCGACGGCGTGCTGCGGCGGCACCCGGACCTCGTCGTCGAGAACTGCGCCTCGGGCGGGCTGCGCGCGGACTTCGCGATGCTGTCCCGTCTCGAGCTGCAGTCGACCTCCGACCAGCAGGACCCGCTGCTGTACCCGCCGATCGCGGCCGGTGCCCTGGTGTCGATCCTGCCGGAGCAGGCCGCGAGCTGGGCCTACCCCCAGCCGGACATGAGCGCCGAGGAGATCGCGTTCACGATGATCACCGGGATCTCCGGGCGCCTCTACCTCTCGGGCCGGCTCGACCAGATGGACGCCGCGCAGCGGCGGCTGGTCCGCGAGGGGGTCGAGGCCGCCCGCTCCTGGGACGACGCCGACCTCGACGGCGCACCGTTCTGGCCGATCGGCCTGCCGTCCTGGGAGGACGACTGGGTCGCCGTCGGCAAGGCGTCGGCGACGCACAGCCGGATCGCGCTCTGGGCGCGGTCGGGCTCCGCCACGACGATCGACCTGACCGTGCCCGAGGGCACGGTCGAGATCCTCTACCCGCGCGCGGCCACGGACGACTGGGAGGTCTCCGAGATCGCGCCCGGCCGTCTGCGGGTACGCCCCGGAGCCGCCCGGCCCGGCGCACGCCTGCTGCAGATCACCCACCCGACGGGCTGACCGACCGACCAGCCCCCGTCCGCACCGGGTCACCGACGACCCGGGAGCATCGAAGGAGTCGATATGAAGAAGTATCTGACAGCGGCCGCCGCCCTGGCCTCGGTCGCGCTCGTCGCGACCGGCTGCAGCGACCCGAGCGTCTCGGAGGCTGAGCCCGCCGCCGGCGACGGTCCGACGGAGGAGGCCGGCTACTGGCCGGAGCCGACCGCCGACCTCAGCGGCACCAGCCTGACGATCTGGGCCGCCCAGAACTCGACCACCGTGCCGGACTCGGTCGTCGGCGAGTTCGAGGCCGCCACCGGCGCCGAGGTCGACGTCGTCACGATCCCGGACCCGTACGAGCAGGGCGTGCAGACCAAGGTCGCCACGGGAGACCTGCCCGACCTGGCCTTCTGGCAGCCGACGGCGTCCATGCTCACGGCCCTCAACGCGCCGACGAACCTGCAGCCGCTCGACGACGCACCCTGGCTGGACAGCTTCAGCCCCGGCGTGCGGGACATCACCGGCTTCCTGGACGACACCCGGTACGCGGCCCTCATCAGCAGCCCGGCCGTCGAGGGCGTCTACTACAACAAGGAGGTCTTCGCCGAGCACGGGATCACCGGGACGCCGGCCGACTGGGACGAGTTCCTCCAGATCGCCCGCGACCTCGAGGCCGAGGGCCAGACCCCGTTCTTCGAGATGGCGGGCGACCGGTGGGCGACCCAGTGGTGGGTGCAGGTCCAGCTGGCCGACGCCGCCGCCGACGGCCTCTGGGACCGGATCAACACCGGTGAGGAGGCGTTCACCGACGAGACCGTCCTCGGGGCGATCGAGACCTACCAGGGCCTGATCGACGAGGGCCTGTTCAACGAGGACATCGCCACGGCCACCTTCGAGGACCAGGGCGACGCGCTGCTCGCGGGCGGCGCCGCCATGGCGGTCCAGGTCAACTCGTTCTTCGGGCAGCTCCAGGCCAAGGCCGACCCGGCCGAGCTCGACGAGACGATCGGGTTCTTCCCGATCTCGCCGAGCGGCAACGTCGGCACCTTCATCCCGGACCAGTCCAACGCGCTGGTCGCGTTCCGCACCGGCGACGCCGACCGCGAGGCGGCCGCCCGCCAGCTGCTGTCCTTCTGGCTCGGCGACGGGTACGAGGGCTTCGTCGAGGCGCAGAACACCGTCTCGCTGCGCACCGACGTCACGACGCCGGACTCCGTGCCGCAGGCGCTGCTCGACGTGCACGACTCCCTCGGCGACTCCGTCGGGTCGATGCAGGCGCTCGCCGTGGCCAACCCCGACCTCTACATCTACCTGGCCGACATGATCCAGGGGACCACCACCCCCGCCGAGGTCGCCCAGCAGACCCAGGACCAGTTCGCCCAGCTCGCGCGCGCCCAGGGCGTCGAGGGCTTCTGACCGACCGTGGTGCCGGGGCCGGACGTGTGTCCGGCCCCGGCACCGTCGAGGTGATGACGTGACGACCCCAGACCTGGCCACCCGGCCACCACGCACCGAGCCCGCGCCGTCCGCCCGCGGTCCGCAGCGCCGTCGGCCGCAGGACCGCCACCGGGCGAACCACCCCGCGCGGTTCCTGCTCCCGGCGTTCGCCGTGCTCGCGGTGTTCTTCTTCCTGCCGACGCTCTTCAACTTCGTCTACGCGCTGACCGACTGGTCCAGCTTCAAGGCCGAGATCGGCTTCGTCGGGCTGCAGAACTTCCGGGACCTGATCACCAGCGGGACCCTCCTGGCCTCGCTGCGCATCACCCTGGTCTACGCGGTGCTCGTCGCGATCTTCCAGAACCTCTTCGGTCTGCTGCTGGCGCTGCTGCTCGAGCGGGACACCCGGGTCAACCGGTTCGCCCGCGTGATGTTCTTCGTGCCCGTGGTGATGTCGGCCCTCGCCGTCGGCTACGTCTTCCAGGCGCTGCTGAAGCCCGACGGCGCGGTGAACCAGGTGCTGTCGGCGGTGCTCGGGCAGCAGATCCAGATCCCGTGGCTCGGGAGCACCACCTGGACGCTGGTCGTCGTGGCGCTCGTGCACGCCTGGAAGTGGATGGGGCTGTCCATGCTCATCTACCTCGCGGGCCTGAAGACCATCTCCGAGGACGTGCTCGAGGCGGCCCGCCTCGACGGCGCGTCGGCGTGGACCACGTTCCGCGAGATCCGGTTCCCCCTGCTGGCCCCGGCCGTCACCTTCAACGTGGCCACCGCGCTGCTCGGGTCGATGAACGGCTTCGACATCGTCCAGGCGACCACCGGGGGAGGCCCGGCGCGCACCACGGAGGTCCTGAACATCTTCATCTTCCGCACGTTCGGCCAGGGCCTGTTCGCCCAGGCCACGACCATGAGCCTGGTGCTCTTCGTCGTCGTGGTGGCCCTCGCGTTCCCCGTCATCCGGACCCTGCGCAAGCGGGAGGAGGTCCTGTGAGCACCACGGCCGTCACCCCCACCCCCGCCCGCACCCGGCGGCGCTCGGTCGCCGACCGCCACGGCGTGTGGCGGCGCCTGCAGCCCGTCGTGGCGGTCGCGGCGGTCGTCGTCCTCGTCGCGGCGCCCCTGTGGGTCGTGCTGGTCACCGCCGGCAAGACCCAGGCCGAGGCGCTCAACCCGAACCTCGCGCTGCCGACCACCTGGCACTACCTGGAGAACTTCACCGAGGTCTGGCAGCAGGGACGCGTCCCCGCGGCGCTCGGCGGCAGCCTCCTCGTCATGGTGCCGGCCGTCCTGGGCGTCCTCGCGCTCGGGTCGCTGGCGTCGTGGATCCTCGCCCGCCGGTCCACCCGTCCGTTCGCCGTGCTCTACGCCCTGGCGATCAGCGGGATCGTGCTGCCCCCGGCGGTCGTCACGATCGTGCTGGTCCTTCGGCAGCTCGGCCTGGCCGGCACCGCCGTCGGCATGATCGGCGTGTACATGGGCATGTACATGTCCACGGTGATCTTCTTCGTCACCGGGTTCGTCCGCACGATCCCGCACGAGCTCGAGGAGGCGGCCCGGGTCGACGGCGCGGGTCCGCTGCGGGTCTTCCGCACGATCATCCTGCCGCTGCTGGTCCCCGTGCTGTCGACGGCGACCATCCTCATCTGCCTCTACGTCTGGAACGACGTCTTCTACGCCTTCTTCGTGGTCGGCGGACGGCTGGACACCCTCCCGCTCAACCTGTTCCAGGTCGCGAGCGCGGGCCTCTACCTCGACAACTGGCATCTCATCTTCGCCTACGTGGTGCTCATGAGCCTGCCGCTGCTGGTCGTCTTCATCGTGGCCCAGCGGCGCATCATCTCCGGCATCACGTCGGGCGCGGTCAAGTAACCACCCACCACACCGAGAGGAACCAGCAATGGCGCTGAGACGAACGACGGCCACGGCGACCGCCGTGGCGATGATCGCCGGACTGGGGGCAGCCGTCGGCGCGATGCCGGCCACGGCCGCCCCCGGGACGGTCGAGGTCGACCTGACCCGGAGCACGGGCGAGATCTACGGCGGCGCCACCGGCGTCCTGTACGGGCTGAGCGACGACGGCGTCCCGAGCGACGACCTCATCGCCGGCCAGCGGCCGCGCACCGTCGCCCAGAAGGCGCCGGGCGGCGAGCAGCACCCCAACGGCGACGCGCTGGAGATCGCCGCCCCGTTCTTCGCCAACGGCGGCGAGCAGGTCGTGGTCTACATGCAGGACGAGTACAGCCGGTGGCCCTACCAGGAGCCGGAGGACGTCCAGGCCGACTACCTGCCCCGCCTGCGCGCGCAGGTCCAGGCGGTGCTGGACTCCGGGCAGGACCCGGAGAGGTTCGCCTGGGTCCCGTTCAACGAGCCCGACTGGATCTGGTACCAGGACTGGTACGGCGGGGACCGGGAGAAGTTCTTCGCCGACTGGGACGCGGCGTACGCCGCGATCCGCTCCGTGGACGACGACGCGCTGATCGTCGGTCCGAACGAGGCCCACTGGCGCCCCGGCCCGGTGCGGGAGTTCCTCACCCACGCCCAGGAGTCCGGCACGGTGCCGGACATCATGGCCTGGCACGAGCTCGGCACCGGGTCGCTGGGCGACGGGACCAACGGCTACCGCACCCGCTACCAGGAGTACCGCGACCTCGAGGCCGAGCTCGGCATCGGGCCGCTGCCGATCAACATCGACGAGTACGGCAACCGGCAGGACATGGGCAACCCCGGGCGCCTGATCCAGTGGCTGTCGATGTTCGAGGACACCAAGGTCGACGCCGACATGGCGTTCTGGACCTACGCGGGCAACCTGTCCGACCACGCCGTCCAGACCTCGATGGGCAACGGCGGCTGGTGGCTCAACACCTGGTACTCCGACCTGACCGGCCACACGGTCGAGCTCACGCCGGAGGCCGAGAACACGCCGGACACGATGCAGGGGATCGCCGCGCTCGACGAGGCCCGGCAGACCGCCACGGTGCTGCTGGGCGGCAACCCCGAGGGCGGCTCCCTGGTCCTGCACGGCGTGGACCAGACCATCGGCGACGAGGTCGACGTCTACCTCGAGACGACCGACTTCACCGGGCAGGAGGGCGAGACCTCGGCCCCGCGCGTGGACCGCGTGCAGCGTCTGGACGCCGTCGGCGGCGACGTCACCGTCACGATCCCGGGCGACGGCGAGCAGGCCGCCTACCGGGTCACCGTCGTCCCGGCGACGTCCGACGCCGTCGACGAGCCGGAGACCGGCTGGTCGGCCTCGTACGAGGCGGAGGACGCCGACCTCGTCGCGGCCCAGGTCTACGACCAGGCCGCCGACTGGGACTACGCCGCGTCCGGGCGGCAGGACGTCGGGTCGTTCAACACCCCGGAGTCCCGGGCCACGTTCGACATCGAGGTGCCGGCCGACGGGACCTACGAGCTGGGGATCCTGCACGGGTCGAACACGCAGTGGGGGCAGCACGCGCTGTACGTCGACGGCGAGTTCCGCGAGCGCATCACGTACTCGGCGACCCTCGGCTGGTCCTACCGCGGCCGGACCGAGGTCCCCGTGGACCTCACCGCGGGGGCGCACACGATCTCGCTGCGCGCGAGCGACGACGACGGTGCGCTGGACGTGCACTACGACATCACCCTCGACCGGATCGACGTCGCCGAGCCGGAGCCCGACACGCTGCACTTCCCGCTGTGGCGCTCGCGACTGTGCGGTGACGTCTCGGTGGACCACTCGACGGCGGCCCGTGCGGTCACCCTCGCGCCGGGTGCGTCGTCCCAGACCTTCGTCGGGGCTCCCGAGGACGGCTACTACGACCTGGTGCGCACCGGCGCCTCCGACGTCGAGGGCACGGTGCAGGTCACGGCCTCGGGTCGTGACCTGGGCGCCGAGGCGGGGTACGTCCCGGCCGGCGCGGCGACGGTCACGACGACGGTCTACCTGCACCGGGGGGTCAACGAGCTCGTGCTGACCAACACCGGTGACACCCCGGTCTCCATCGACGGGCTGAGCACCGTGCGCGACCGGGACGCCGACGCCTCGACCGCGCAGGTGGAGGCGGAGGACCTCGTGCTGGAGGGCGAGGCCGCCGCCCAGGAGAGCCGGTGGGCCTCCCAGGGCACCTACGTCGACGGGCTCGGGCAGAACGGCTCCCTGGTGTGGGAGCGGCCCGCCGACCTCGGCGCGGGGGAGTACGTGCTGAACGTCGCGTACGCCAACGCCCAGGTCAACCTCGGGCACCCGTACAACACCGACGTCGTGAGCCGGTTCGTCGACACGACCGAGGACGGCGGGGCGACCACGCGGTCCGTGTACCGGCACAACTACACCTGGGACGGGTTCTGGGACGTGACCTCGGGCCTGACCCTGGAGACCGACGGCGGCACCCTCCGCTTCGGACGGAGCGACGGGGCCGCGCCGAACATCGACCGGCTCTCGCTGTCGCCGCTCACCCTGGGCACCACTGTCGACGACGGTGCGCAGGACGGGCTCGCGCTCGAGGCGAGCGTGCAGCAGCGCTGCCTGGGTGGCAACGGCTTCGTGGCGGTGCGGGCTGTCAACGGCGAGGACGTGCCGATGGACGTCGAGCTGTCGACGGCCTACGGCTCCCGGACGGTCACGGACGTCGACCCGGGCGGGAACGCCTACCGGTCCTTCCCGGCGCGCACCGGGTCCGTCCCGGCCGGTGAGGCGACGGTGACGGGCACCGCGACGATCGACGGTGAGGAGGTGTCCGCGACCGAGCAGGTGCCGTACGACGCGTTCGACTGCTCCTGACGGGCGCGGCCGGCGGTGACGCCGCCGGTCCGTCACGGCCCTCGTGCTCCGGTGCCCGGAGCACGAGGGCCGCCGTGCGTCCGGGGCCGGTTTCGCTTCTGTTCGTTCCGCGGCCGGAGCGTTCCCCCTGTTGAGAAGCCTGTGGACGGTCGCTAGCGTCGGCTGCGGATGTTGACGTCAACATCCTGGCAACGACGCCGGCTGCCCAGCGGGCAGCGCGAACGAACGGAGAGACGATGAGGTCTCGTCATGCACTCGTCGCGTCGACCGTCGCGGCACTCGTCCTGTCCGCCGCCGTGGTGCCCGCCGGGCACGCGGCCGACGGCGTACCGACCACGGACGACCCGCCGACGTACACGCGGTACGGAGCGATCGACGACCCGGGGCGCATCGCACCCGACTACTTCCAGCCGCTCTGGTACGACACCGACGGTCGGCACGTCCAGGCCCACGGCGGGCAGGTCGTCACGGTCGAGGAGAACGGCCAGACCGTCCACTACTGGTACGGGGAGGACCGCAGCAACGGCTACTGGGACAGCCCCGGCGTCGCGGTCTACCGCTCCACCGACACGCTGAACTGGACGAACGAGGGGATCGCGCTGCGCAGCGTCGCGACGGCGAGCGAGCTGGAGGACCCCTACTTCGACGATCTGTACAACACGGTGGCCGACGACGGTACGGTCGACACCGCGCGCGTCGACGAGCTGAACTACTACCTGAACTCCGCCCAGGCGTCCGACTACACCGCGATCTTCGAACGGCCGAAGGTCCTCTACAACGCCCAGAACGACACCTGGGTGATGTGGTGGCACGCCGACGGGCAGACCAGCGTCGGCGGCAGCACGTACTCGCGGTCGATGGCCGCCGTCGCGGTGTCCGACAGCCCCACGGGCCCGTTCCGCATGACGGGGTCCTTCCGGCTGTACAACCGTGCCGACTACCAGGCGTGCACCGGCTCGGCGGTCCCGGGCCAGGCGCGGGACATGACCGTCTTCCAGGAGGACGACGGCAGCGCGTACATCGTGTACTCCTCCGAGGAGAACCACACCCTCTACATCGCTCGTCTGAACGCCGACTACACGAACGTCGAGCACACCACGACCCAGGACCCGGTCGGCATCCAGTACTCCGAGGACGGGCAGTACCCGTACCTGTTCGCCGACGGGTCGCCGCAGGCCCCCGTGCGCGGGGACGACTTCCAGATCGTCAAGGAGTGCGGCCACCTCGAGGCGCCCGCGGTGTTCGAGCACGGCGGCACCTACTACACGGTCGCGTCCGGGGCGACGGGCTGGGCGCCGAACTCGCAGAGCTACTACTCGGCCGACGACCTCTTCGGCACCTGGATCCGCGGCGTCGAGGCCGACGACCCGGCCGAGAACATCTCCTACGACGCCATCCCCGAGGGCGGCGACGGGCGGCTGTCGGTCGGCGACGGCCGCGGGACGACCTTCGGGTCGCAGTCCACGGACGTGCTCTCCCTGGGGGGCGGGCGGCACGTCTACCTCGGCGACCGGTGGAACAACGGCGCGGCCGACTCCACCTACGTGTGGCTGCCGATCACCGTCGGCGAGGGCGGACGGCTCGAGATGCGCAACCCCGCCGACGAGGACCCGACCGCCTGGGGGTCCGGCTGGGACGCGACGTACTGGGACGACCAGGGCGCGGGCGAGGAGATCTGGACCGTCGTCGACGACGGTCTCCCGGAGACCGTCCTGCGCGGTGCCGACCCGGCCGCCGTGCTCCCCGCGACCGTGTCCGTCCAGGCGGGGACGACGACGTCGGACGTCGCCGTCACCTGGGACGCCGACCTGGACCTGCTCGGTCGGCAGACCGTGACCGGCACGCTGGCGGCCGGCGCCGGTTTCGGCGCCGGGCGCCGGTTCACGCGGGAGCTGACCGTGTGGGAGCACGGCACCGTCAACCTGGCGCGCGACGCGACGGTGTCGGCCTCGAGCCGCACCGGGCTCGCGGCCACCACCGTGGACGGGGACACCCGCTCCAAGGGCTGGGACGACTGGTCCAGCAGCGGGTACCCGCTCGACTCGTGGCTCGAGCTGACCTGGGACGGCACGCAGGAGCCCGACGAGGTCGTGCTGCACACCTACGCCGACGGGGCGGGTGCGACCTGGCCGTCACGCGTCGACCTCCAGTACCGGGACGCCTCGGGCTCCTGGACCGACGCCGGGGTCGGCGCCGACGTCGTGCAGGACCCCGCGGCCGGAGCGCCGGTCGTGCAGCTCGACGCCGCGGGGATCCCGGCGACCACCGGGCTGCGCGTGCTCCTGCACACCGACACCAGCACCTGGCAGTCCGTCGCCGAGGTCGAGGTGTGGGGACCGCTGGGGGACGTCGACGTGTGCAGCGCGGCGGGGACGACCGTCTCCGCGTCGTTCCACCAGACGCAGTACGAGACGATGCCGGCGCAGCGTGCCTGCGACGACGACGGCGCCACCGCCTGGTCGACCTGGGACGGCGGCACCACGCACGACCCGGTGACGTTCACGGTGGACGCGGGCTCCCCGTTCGGGGCCGACGAGATCGTCTTCACCAACACCGAGGGGACCCTCGCGGACGTCAGCGTCGACCACCGTGCCGCCGACGGCACGTGGCAGCCCACGACGGCGCAGGACGTCGCCCCGGCCGCCAACGGGGCGGTCACCACCGTGGGCTTCGACGCGGTGACCACCGACGCGCTCCGGCTGACCTTCGCCACGCCCGGCTCGTACCTCAAGATCAGCGAGCTGTCGGTCCCGGCGCAGGCCCCCGTCGACCTGTGCACCCTCACCGGGACCCAGGTCGCGGCGTCGTTCCACCAGACGCGGTACGAGGCCATGCCGGCGCAGCGGGCCTGCGACGGTGACACCGGCACGGCGTGGTCCACCTGGGACGGCGGCTCGTCGCCGGACGAGGCGACCTACGAGGTGCTGCCCGAGACCGCCGTCTCGGTGGACGAGCTGTCGTTCACGAACACCGAGGGCACCATCGCCTCGGTCGACGTCGCCGCGCGCGGCACCGACGGCCTGTGGACGACGGTGGCGACGGGGGTGGCCCCCGCGGCGAACGGCCAGCCCACGACCGTCGCGATCGACCCGACCGTCGCGACCGGGTTCCGGCTGACGTTCGCCACGCCGGGCTCCTACCTGAAGGTCTCCGAGGTCACGGTGAGCGGCCTGCCCACCGCGCCCCCGGGCGCCTGAGGAACGGCCGCGGGGCGGGACGGGTCAGCGCCCGGTCCGCCCCGCGGCGTCCAGCTCCTCGATCGCGGCGATCAGCGTCGCCGCGTCGTGCGGACCCTGGTGGCGCACGCCGTCCAGGAAGAAGGTCGGCGTGCCCCGGGCCCCGCTGAGGCGGGCGCTCTCGGCGTGGTCGCGGACGCGGGCGTGCAGCGACTCGTCCGCCAGGTCCGCGTCGAACTGCTCGACGTCGAGCCCGAGCTCGTCGGCGTAGCCGCGCAGGTCCTCCGCCTCGAGGCGGGACTGGTGCGCGAAGAGATGGTGGTGCATGTCCCAGAAGCGCCCCTGCCGGTGCGCGGCCTCGGCGGCGACGGCGGCCAGGTGGGCGTGCTGGTGCACGTCGTCCAGGGGCAGGTGACGCACCACGTAGCGGACCCGGCCGTCGAGCTCGTCGCGCAGGTCGCGCCACATGCCGGTGGCGCGGGCGCAGAACGGGCACTCGTAGTCCAGGTACTCGACGATCGTGTGCGGGGCGTCGGGCTCGCCCTGGACGTGGTCGTGACGGGGGTCCACCGGGGGGTCGAGCGTCGTCGGCAGGTCGGCGGTCTCCTCGCCCCACCGCACACGGGCCAGCCGGAACAGCGCCCAGGCGACCAGCGAGGCGAGGACGAGCGCCAGCAGCACGCCGACCGTGGCGGCCTGCACCTGCGACTCGTCGTCGAAGGCGAGGCCGATCACCAGCAGGGACACGGTGAACCCGATGCCGGACAGCGCCGCGCCGCCCAGCACGCTGCCGGGGCCGACGCCGTCGGGCAGCGTCCCCAGCCCGGCCTTGACCGCCGCCCAGGTCCCCAGGCTGATGCCCACCAGCTTGCCGATCACCAGGCCGCCGACGACTCCCCAGGTGATGGACGAGGCGAGCGCCTCGCCGAGCGCGCCGCCCCGGAGGTCGATCCCGGCGTTGGCCAGGGCGAACAGCGGCACGACGACGACGTTCACCGGGGTGTTCAGCACCTCGTGCAGGCGATGGTTGACCGAGATCGACCGGGAGAGCCCGAGGTGGACGTCCCGGGCGACGCTCGCGCTGGGCGACTGCCAGTAGGCGCGGTAGAGGTTCTTCGTGCGCACGACGTCGGCCCGCCGGGTCAGGGCGGCCGGGACCAGCAGACCGGCGAGCATCCCCGCGATGGAGGGGTGGACACCGGCCTGCATCGTGGCGCCCCAGAGGACGACGACGACCAGCACGTAGGGGGTGCTGCGCCACTCACGCATCCGCCCGAGCAGCCACAGCGCCCCGAGGCACGCGGCCGCGATCAGCAGCGGACCGATCCGGACGTCCTCGGAGTAGACGACGCCGATGATCGTCACCGCCAGGAAGTCGTCCACCACGGACAGGGTCAGCAGGAAGACCCGCAGCTGGTTGGACATCCGTGGCCCCACCAGGGCCAGCACCCCGAGCAGGAACGCCGTGTCGGTGCCGACGACGGCGCCCCATCCCTCGGGTGCCGCGCCGCCGGCGATCGCCAGGTAGATCAGGGCCGGGACGACGACGCCGGCCGTGCCCGCCACCAGCGGGACGAGTCGCTGGCTGCGCCGTCGCAGCGACCCGACCGACAGCTCCTGGCGGACCTCCAGACCCACGACGAAGAAGAACAGCACCATCAGCCCGTCGTTGACCCAGTGGTGCAGGTCCATGTCGAAGGCCAGGTCGCCGATCTCGAGGTTGACCGCGGTCTCCCACAGCGCCGAGTACGCCCCGGAGAGCGGCGAGTTTGCCCACAGCAGCGCGAGCAGCGTGACCGACAGCAGCAGCACGGCCGCGCCGGTGTCGGTGCGCAGCCGCTGAGTCAGGTCGAGGCGGGCCATGCGGTCTCCTTCAGGGGGCTGTCGGGAGCGTACGACGGCGGTGCGCGCGGCGCAGGCCCGCTCAGCCGAGCGGCCGGACGACGAGCGCCTGCGCCAGCCGGCCGAACGGCCCGGCGGTGTCGTGCAGGACGGAGGCGGTCGTCCCGGTCCCGCCCGCGCCGAACGTCACGGTGGTGTCCAGGCCGAGCCACCCGTCCGTCGGGTGCCGGAACAGGTGGGCGGTGAGGTCCAGGTTGGGGTAGGCGACCCGGCGGGGGTCGGCGCGGACGGTCATGCCGTTCGCGACGTCGAGCAGGCCGGCGGTCCGTGCGAGGGCGCCGACCTCCTCGTCCTCGACGAGGGGGACGTCCGTGCGCACCCATGCCGTGCCGCGACCGGGTCCGGCGAGGGTCCGTCGGACGTCGAGCGAGGAGATGAAACCGCCGGGCCAGTCCGTCGTCGGGTCCCACGAGGGGGTCTCGTCGGGTCCGGGGACCGCCGACGGCGCGCCGTCCGCGAGCTCGGTCGTGTCCGCGCGGCCGGCGAGCCAGGCTCGCAGCGTGGCGACCGTGCGGCCGGCGCACGACACCTCCGACTCGACGAGCTCGACCCCGCGTCCGGGGCGGAGCACGCGCACGGCGGTGTCCATGGGCGCCAGGGGGTACGGGCCCCAGACGTCGAAGGTGAGGCGGACCGGTGCGAGGTCGTCGCGTCCGCGGGCGGTGCGGTCGGTCTCGACGAGATGGGTGAGCAGACCGAACGTGGGTGCCACGTGCTGCTCGTCGGTGCGCCAGGCCCCGCCCACGAGGTCGGTCGGGGCGAAGGTCGAGGCGTCGGTGCGTCGGAAGTAGGCCATGGCGGCCATCCTGGCAGGGGCCGTCCCGCCCCGGGGGCGCGACGGCCCGGGACGCCGTCAGGGCGTCCCGGGCCGTCGACGTCACGGTGTCACAGGCGCACGAGGACCTTGATCTTCTCGCGCGAGTCCATGAGCCGGTAGCCCTCGGCGACGTCGTCGAGGGAGACCTCGGCGTCGAAGACCTTGCCGGGCTCGATGGTGCCGTCGAGGACCTGCGGGATGGCGGCCTCGAGGTAGGCGCGCACCGGCGCGGGCCCACCGTTGAGGGTGACGTTCTTGCCGAACAGCGACATGAACCCGACGGGGGCCTCCTCGTACTGGGGCACGCCGACGCGGGAGATGACGCCCCCGGGGCGGACCACGCCGTACGACTGCTCGTAGGCGGGCATGTGGCCGACGGCCTCGAGCACGACGTGCGAGCCCTCGCCGCCGGTGAGCTCCATGACCTTCGCGATGCCCTCCTCGCCGCGCTCGGCGACGACGTCGGTGGCACCCCACTCGCGGCCGAGGTCGGTGCGGTCCTTGTGGCGGCCCATGAGGATGATCGTCGAGGCACCCATCTGCTTCGCCGCGAGGACGGCGGAGAGGCCGACGGCGCCGTCACCGATCACGGTGACGGTCTGGCCCGGCTGCACCTTGGCCATGAAGGCGGCGTGGTAGCCGGTCAGGTACACGTCGGACAGCGTGAGCAGGGAGGGCAGCAGGGCCTCGTCGACGTCGTCCGGGATCTGCACCAGCGTGCCGGAGGCCTGCGGGACGCGGAGCTTCTCGGCCTGGGCCCCGGAGAAGAACCCGCCGTGGGAGCAGGCGGTCTGGAAGCCGTCCCGGCAGACGGAGCAGGTGTTGTCCGCGTAGGCGAACGGGACGACGACGTGGTCGCCGACGGAGACGCCGGTGACGTCGTCCCCGATCTCCTCGACGACGCCGATGGCCTCGTGGCCCATCGGGACGCCCTGCTCCGAGGCGGGCATGGAGTGGTAGGGGTGCAGGTCGGACCCGCACACGCAGGCCAGGGTGACGCGGACGACCGCGTCGGTCGGCTCCTGGATCGTCGGGGCCGGCAGGTCCTCGACGCGGACGTCGCCGGCGCCGTAGATGACGGATGCGCGCATGGTGGTGCGTACCTCTCGTTCGGTGGGGGACGTGGTGTCGGACGACGGATGACGTCGACCGCCGACGGCGACGCTAGGCGGCCTCGCCGGTCCGAGACAGTCACTGTCAGTACATGCTCCGGCGGTCCCCCTCAGGGGCCGACGGGTCGGTGGCCGCCCGCCCGGTCGGCGGCCGCGGTGGCGGTGACGGTGGCGCGCCGGACCGCGAGGCGGCGCCGAGGGCGAGGCCGACCAGGGCGCCGCCGACGTTGGCGACGATGTCGCGGGGGTCCGACAGCCGGTTGGCCAGCGGGATCTGGGCGACCTCGACGGCACCGGTGAGCAGCACGGCGGCGGCCAGCCCCCACGCCCCGCGGAACCGCGCGGCCAGCAGGCCGGCCGGGACGAACAGCAGGATGTTGAGGACGAACTCGCGTGCCGTCCCTGTGGTCCACGTGGCGGACGAGAGCCAGGCGGCGGGGTTGAGCACGCCGAACGGCACCTGGTCGACCTCCCGGCCCCACGGCCGGGGCGTGAGGGTGAGCAGGGCCAGGAACCCCAGGTACGTCAGGGCGGTCAGGGCCCACGTCACGTCTCGCGCGGCAGGGTCGCGCCGAGGGGTCTCGCTGCGGTCGTCCATGGCTCGACGCTAGGAAGGTTCCCGGCCGGCCGACAGGTCCTGTCGGTACACCTCTCGTCGGGAACTCCTCGACGAGAGCCGGCCGTGGTCGGGTGGTGTTCTCACCACGGCGGAATCATTCCGCGCCCCGGGTGTTGTCACCCGTGAAGCCTGTGGCCGCCGCCACCCCCGACCCCTCGAGGAGCCCCATGACGATCGCCACGACCCGACCGGAGACCGACGCGCTGCCCACCGGTGGCGTCGTCCACCTGCTCGGCGAGGAGGTCCCGGCCCCGGCGTGGCTCGTCCAGGTCGGTGACGACGTCTACCTGCGCTTGGCCGAGCCCCGTCCCGTCGTCGACGCCCGCGGTCGCGGTCGCGTCCGGGTCGGCGGCGCGGAGCACTTCGTCGTGCTGAGCGAGGTCGCGCCGGAGATGCACGACGCGCTCGACGACGCCTTCCGCGCCACCTACGGCCGGTGCCGCCCGGAGCAGGTCGCCGCGATGGTGTCCGACGACGCCGCCGCCTCGACGTACCGGCTGCGGCAGCGCCGTCCGACCGTCGCCGAGCGCGTCGCGGACCGGCTGGGCGCCTGGCAGCAGCGGGCCCGGGTCGCGCGGGACGTGGCGGTCACGGACCGCACGCCGTGCCCGTGCTCGGCCTGACCGGACGCGCCGGGCCCGGCCGACCCGACCGCTGCCGGTCAGGAGCCGGCGACCTCGAGCTGCAGGACCCGGTCGTCGTCCGGCCCGGGTGAACCCCGCCCGTCGGTGTTGTTGGTGACGATCCACAGCTCGCCGTCCGGCGTGACGACGGCGTCGCGCAGTCGGCCCTCGTCCTCGACGACGACGGCGGAGGTCGACGGGTCGTCGACCGGTACGGCCCGCAGCACCTCGCCGCCCAGGTTCGCGACGAACAGCGTGCCGTCCAGGTGGGCCAGCCCGCTGGGGCTGGCGTCGCCGGGCCGCCACTGCTGGACCGGGTCGACGTACCCCTCGGCGCCGGCGACGCCCTCGACCTCCGGCCAGCCGTAGTTCGCGCCCGGCTCGACGACGTTGAGCTCGTCCCAGGTGTTCTGCCCGAACTCGGTCGCGAACAGCGTGCCGTCGTCGGCCCACGCCAGCCCCTGCACGTTGCGGTGGCCCAGGCTGTAGACGAGCGAGCCCGGGAAGGGGTTGTCGTCCGGAGGCCCGCCGTCGGGCGTCATCCGCAGGATCTTGCCGGCGAGCGAGTCCGGGTCCTGCGCCCGGTCCGGGTCCCCGGCGTCGCCGGTGGTGGCGTAGAGCATCCCGTCGGGGCCGAACGCGAGCCGTCCGCCGTCGTGGAAGCGGGCAGCGGGGATGCCGTCGACCAGGGTGACGGGGTCACCCAGCGTGAAGGCGCCGGGCTCCCCGTCCAGGGTGTACCGCTGGATCCGGTTGCCGTCGCTCGTCGTGGAGTAGACGTACAGACGGCGGTCGTGGGCCGCGAGACCGAGCAGCCCCGCCTCGCCCGCGGTGTCGACGCCGGCCACGACCCCGACCTCCCGGGCCGCGCCGTCGTCGGCGAGCTCGAGGATCCGCGCGCTGTCGCGCTCGCTGACCAGCGGGGTGCCCTCGACGAACGTCACGGACCACGGGGCGGCCAGCCCGGTCGCGACCGTCGACGCCTCGCCGGTGGGGGAGGCGGGCAGCGAGCTCGCGGCGCTCTCCGGGGCGGCGCCGTCGGAGCCGCCGCCGTCGTCCGACGCGTTGCACGCGGCCAGCAGCAGTCCGGCCAGCACGCTGGCGGCAGCGGCCCGGGACGGTGTCGTCGGCACGTGTCACTCCTGGCGGTCGATCCTCGCGGCCGATCCTGCCCGACCGCCGTCGGCAGCGCACGCGCAGGCCCTGACCTGGTGCGCGCCGGACGTGCTGCGCGGGACGCGAGCATCGGGCACTATATGTCTCCGGTCCGCGGAGAAGACGCGGCCCAGGGAGAGACCGAGTGAGGATGCCTGTGGACGACCAGCAGACCCAGGGCGGCGTGCACGCCGACCCCGAGCGTGCCCACTGGACGATGTGGGGTGAGGTCGACGCAGCGGTGAAGAAGCGCGTCGGCGAGGAGCTCGAGGCGCACCTGGCCGCCACCGCCGACGAGCCGCTGACGGTGAGCCTCGCCGACGTGACCTTCATCGACTCCGGTGGGCTCCGGCTGCTCTACCTGGCCGCGGAGGCCAAGCCCACCCCGCCGGTGCTCACGGGCGTCCCGGATCGTGTGCTCGATCTACTGAAGCTGAGCGGTGTGGATACGCTGTTCGTTCTCGCGGACTGAAGGAGGCGAGATCGTGGACACCAGGATCACCGCCGCGCCCGCGCCCGACGGGTTCCGCGAGGTCAGGTCGTGGCCGCTCCTGACGATCGACGAGATCGCCGCGCTGCGGGGCGATCTCGAGGCGAACCTTCCCGTCGCGCGGGGCACGAGTCTCGACGAGGTGCCCGAGTCGGTCCTGCTCGTCGCGAGCGAGCTGGCGACCAACGCGATCGAGCACGGCGGCGGCCCGGCGGCCGTGCGGCTGCTCGCCCGGGAGGGGGAGTTCCTCCTCGACGTCGCCGACCGGACCCCGTCCTGCGCACCGCAGGTCGCCGAGGACCCCTCCGCCCGCGGTGGCTTCGGCCTGCTGCTGGCCGCCCGGCTGGCCGACGCGGTCGGCTGGTACGCCACGAACGCCGGGAAGCACGTCTGGGCGAGGTTCACGGCGGCCCGGCGGGAGCCGGTCGTCCCGGCCTGACGGGCGTCCCGGCGCGCTGACGGTCCGGCTCAGTCGCGCCGCACGACGACGGCGGTGGCGTCGTCGTCCGAGTCCGGGTCGCGGACGAGCCGGACGAGAGCAGACGCTCCCGGGCCGTCCTCGCTGGCCCGGCGCAGCCGCTCCAGGGAGTCGACGATCGACTCGTCGCGGCGTTCGACCAGGCCGTCGCTGAACAGCACCAGCGACCCGCCCGGCGCGACCTGCGCCGTCCCCGTGCGCGCCTCGCGGCGGCCCACCCCCAGCGGAGGGGTGCCCAGCGCCTCGGCGACGACGGCGCCGTCGGGACCGACCACGACGGGCGGCGGGTGACCCGCGGTCACGTACTGCGCCGCTCCGGTCTCCGGGTCGAGCACCGCGACGACCAGCGTGGCGACCTGGCCGGGCAGGGTGGAGCGCAGCAGCTGGTCGACCTGCTCGACCGCCTGCCCGGCGGTGCTGCCGGTGACCAGCAGGGCGCGCAGCGCGTTGCGCAGCTGACCCATCGTGGCGGCGGCGGAGAGGCCGTGCCCCGAGACGTCGCCCACGACGACGGCGAGCCGGTCGTCGGTGAGCATGAGCGCGTCGTACCAGTCCCCACCGGCCAGGCCGCCGCCCGAGGGCTCGTAGACCGCGTCGATGGTCCACCCCTCGACGGTCGGCAGCTCGGTGGGCAGCAGGCTGCGCTGGAGTGTCGCGGCGGCGCGGATGTCCCGCCGGCCGCGCAGCAGCAGGCCTTCGCCGAGGTAGGAGCGCAGCGAGGTCGCCACGTCGATCTCGTCGTCGGTCCACGCCTCGCTGGTGCCGCGGACGATCTCGCGCCATCGGGCGAAGGACTTGCGGGGGGAGAGGCGCACGGTGTCGCCCTCGCGGCGCGCGATCGCCTTGTTGCGCGGGTCGCCGCCCCAGTCGACGCTCTGGACGACCTCGCGGCGCAGCCACACGGCCACGGCCCCGCCGGGAACGACGAGCGCCAGCATGCCCGCGGCGTCGGGCACGAGGGTCGCCAGCTCGGGTTCCTGGCGCGCGAGGCGGTCGGTGACCAGCACCTCGACGTCCAGCTCGGCCAGCGCGTGGGCCAGCCGGCGGCAGACCTCCTCCTCGGGTGCGTCGCCCTGCCGTTCGACACGGCCCTCGGCCACGACGAACGCGGCGTCCGCGTCGACCAGGTCCAGCAGACCCGGGTCGCCGGTGAGGGCGCTGGTCAGGGGGACGTCGTCATCGCGCGTGACGGCCACCAGACGCGCCAGGACGCCGGCCGAGCGGCGCGCGGCCGAGGCGCGGTCGTCCTCGGCCTGGGTCACGAGCCGGGCGGACAGGGTGGAGCCGAGGAACTCGGCGGCGGCGCGCGCCGCGTAGGACGGCGCGTGCGGGCCGCTGTAGTGGTGGCAGGCGATGAGCCCCCACAGCCGGCCGTCGCGGAGCAGGGAGATCGACATCGAGGCGTCGACGCCCATGTTCTGCAGGTACTCGACGTGGATCGGGGAGACGCTGCGCAGCGTGCCGTAGGTGAGGTCGAGCGGCCGGCCGCTGACCGGGTCGTCGGTGGGGACGACGTCGGCCGGGCGGTAGCCGACGTCGGCGATGAGCCGGATCCAGTTCTTCTCGTACAGCGCGCGGGCCTGCGGGGGGATGTCCGAGGCCGGGTAGTGGAGGCCGAGGAACGGGTTGAGGTCGTCCCGGCGGGCCTCGGCGACGACCTCGCCGTTGTAGTCGGGGTCGAAGCGGTAGAGCATCACGCGGTCGAAGCCGGTGAGCTCGCGCACCCGGCGCACCGCGACGTCGTAGAGCTGCTGCAGCGAGCTGGCCCGGTCGAGCTCGGTCAGGGCGTCGCGCACGGGTTCGAAGGTGCTCGTGTAGGTCAGCGAGGTGGGGCCGGAGAAGGGCTCGAGCTCGACGACCAGGACCGCGGGGCGGCCGTCGAGGGCGGAGTCGGGGGCGTGGTGCAGCACGGCCTCGAACCGCCGGGGCGACCCGTGGACGGCGATGTCGATCTCGACGGGGTTGCGCAGGCGGGGGTCGTCCACGCTCGCGACGTGCGTCAGGAGCGTCCGGGCGGCCTCGTCGCCGACGGCGGTGGCGAGCGGGGCGCCGAGGACCGTGCCGAGGTCGACGCCGAGGACGTCCGCGACGTTCTCGGTGCACTGGTGGACGAGCCCGTCGTCGGTCCGCAGCGCGAGCAGCACCCCGCGCGGCTGGATCCGCCCGGGGATGTGGATGGGCTCGCGCGCGCAGTTGTCGAGGTCGACCGCCTCACCGGGAGCCAGGAACCCCTGCTCGGTCACACCCACCTCCGATGGTTCGTCCGAAGGCACGAGGATACGGGTGCCGGGGGCACCTCACGAGCCGACGCGACGTGCGCCGCGCCACGGTCCGGACGGCCGCGGGGATCAGCCCCGGCGGCGGGCCGCGGTGAAGTAGCGGGCGACGGCGAACGCCGTGGCCAGACCGCTCGCCACGGTGACGGCCGTGTCCACCCGCGTCCGGGGACGGGACCCCCCGACGCCCCGGAGCAGCGCACCGCCCACGAGGGCGTTGAGGCCGCCCCACACGACGTTCTCGACCGGGGTCGAGTCCCCGACGCCCGGCGGGTCCGCGAACGGGCTCGGGAAGGGCTCGCCGGCCAGGCCGTGCACCGTGTGCGGGACGGCGTTGACCAGCAGCGCCGCGCCGAGGGCGTGGGCGAGGAGGCCGGGTACGGAGGTCTGCGGCGTCGTCGTCATGGCGGCACGCTATCGGCGCGGGCCGCGGTTGCGGGTCAGCCGAGCAGGGCGTTGCCGTACCGCAGCAGGACCGCGGCGACCAGGAGGATGATCCATGCCGCGGTGAGGTAGACGTCGGCGTCGATGCGGACCATCGACAGGGCCCAGCGCTGCACCCGCCGGGGCAGGTACAGGTTGTTCTCCATGACGTTCCAGTGCAGGAGGGTCATGAAGACGACGGTGGTGGACAGCGTCACGAGCAGGCACCACGGGCACAGCGCGTGGATGACGAAGTACGACTGCGCGAACAGCCAGTAGGCGAAGAGCAGCCCGATCGTGTAGACGCCCTGCGCCGCGGCCATGAACCAGCGGGGGAACTGGACGCCGCCGAGGCCGGCGACCGCGATCGTGATGACCACCGGTTCGGCGATCAGCCCGAGGAAGGCGTTGGGGAACCCGAGCAGCTGCGCCTGCCACGACAGCGCGACGCTGCCGCAGGAGAGCACCGCGTTGATGTCGCAGGACAGCTCCGTGCCGGGGTCCGCCGCCAGCACGACGGCGTCGATCGACAGCACCAGGGAGGCGGTCAGGCTGATCAGCGCGGAGAACAGCATCCCGCCGAACACCCACGTGCGGGAGTGGCGGCGACCGGGCGGCTGCGAGACCTCGCGTGGCTCCATGGGAGGAAGCCTAGGAGCCCGCGGGGGCCTCGTGTCACCACTTCGGCGCAGGTCAGGCTGATCGTGAGGCAGGTCACGTTCGCATCGTCGAATCGGTTCGCAAACGTTGAAAAGTCTCGGTGAAATAACGGGGGTTGCGTGACCTGAAGCCCACCGGCTACTGTCGAACCGGTTCGCAACAAGGAGGCGCAGTGGCCACCATCGGTGACGTTGCCAAGGTCGCGGGAGTGTCCCGCAGCACGGCGTCGTACGCACTGTCCGGCAAGCGGGCGATCTCGCACGACGTCCGTCGTCGTGTCGAGGACGCCGTCCGGCAGCTCGGGTACACGCCGAACGCCGGCGCGCGCGCCCTGGCCACCTCGCAGACGCGGGTGATCGGTCTCCTCGCCCAGTTCTTCGACGACGAGTTCGCCCCCGCGATGATGCAGTACATCCGCGGCGTGACCGACACCGCCCGCGAGCTCGGGTACGACACCCTGCTGGTCTCCGAGGCCGACGGCCCGAACGCCCTGCGCCGCATCACCGACTCGCGCATGGTCGACGGCGTCGTCCTGCTGAACGTCGCCGAGCAGGACGACCGGCTGCCCGTGCTGCGCACCGCCGGCGCCCCGGGCGCCCTGGTCGGCCTGCCGCGCGACACGACCGGCGTCGACGTCTTCGACCTCGACTTCGAGGAGGCCGGCCGCGCGATGGTCGACCATCTCGCCGCGCTGGGGCACCGCGCGCTGCTGCTCGTCTCCCAGCCCGACCACGTCGTCGAGCGCGGCGGTGCGTACGTGTGGCGTCTGCGCGACGCCGCCGTCGCCCAGGCCGCGCTGCGCGGGGTGCGCCTGCACACCGCGTCCGCCGCCGCGCACCAGCCGCAGGTCGGGTCCGACCTGCGCACGCTGCTCGAGCAGCACCCCGACGTCACCGGGCTGCTGCTCAACAACGAGGCCGCCGCGGCAGCACTGCCCAGCGTCCTGCAGACCCGCGGGCTCTCCGTCCCGGCCGACCTCTCGGTCGTCGGCCGCTTCTCGGACGAGTTCGCCCGCAACTTCTCGCTGCCGTACTCCTCCGTGGAGAGCGCCCCCGACCGGTTGGGGAGCATGGCCGTGCGCCAGCTCGTCCGCCGCATCGAGGGTGGCGGCGAGGTGACCGAACCGCACGTCGTCCGGTACATCACGCCGGAGATCGTGGACCGAGGAAGTACGGACCGACCGCGCGTCTGACGCGCGGCCGGTCCGCTCCGCCCGCTGCCACGGGCGGGTACGACACCCACTCACGGAGATGAATTCAAGGAGGAGTACCGTGATGCGAAAGTACACCCTGCGGGGTGCCGGGATCCTGGGGGTCACCGGCCTCACGTTCGCGCTGGCCGCCTGCGGATCCAGCGACGACGGCTCGACCGGCGCCGACGGCGGCGAGTCCGGTGACGCGCCGGGCGGCACCTACACCTGGTGGGACCCGTACCCCCAGCACGACGGCTCCTCCGACTGGGAGGCCCGCGTGCAGGCCTGCGGTGAGGACGCCGGCGTCACCATCGAGCGCACCGCGTACGACACGACCGCGCTGACCAACCAGGCGCTGCTGTCGGCCCAGGAGGGCACGTCGCCCGACGTCATCCTCATCGACAACCCGGCCGTGTCCACGCTCGCCGACACCGGCATGCTGACCACGGTCGACGAGTTCGGGCTGGACACGTCCTCGATCGACCAGAACCTGCTGGACGCGGGCGTCGTCGACGGGAACGCCTACGGCATCCCCATCGGCGCCAACACGCTCTCGCTGTACTACAACGCCGAGATCCTGGACGAGGCCGGTGTCGACCCCGCGTCGATCACCGACTGGGACTCGCTGACCGCCGCCCTCGAGCAGGTCACCGGCGCCGGGAGCAAGGGCATCACCTTCTCCGCCATCGGAACCGAGGAGGGCACCTTCCAGTTCCTCCCGTGGTTCTGGGGCTCCGGTGCCGACCTGAGCCAGCTCGACTCGCCGGAGGCCGTCGAGGCCCTCGAGCTGTGGAAGGGCTGGCTGGACGAGGGCTACGCGCCCAACACCGTGATCAACAACTCCCAGAACACCGTCTGGGAGGAGTTCCTCACCGGTGACTTCGCGTTCGCGGAGAACGGCACCTGGCAGGTCAACAGCGCCGCCGAGGCCGAGTTCGAGACCGGTCTGGTCCAGCTCCCGGCCAAGGACGGCGGCGTCGCCCCCGCGCCGACCGGTGGTGAGTTCATCGTCGCGCCCGTCCAGGAGGACACCGCGCGCTACGACGTGACCCGCCAGATCGTCGAGTGCATGACGACGCCGGAGGGCTTCGTCGAGACGGCGAACACCTTCGCGTACTACATCCCGCCGACGGCCGAGGGCCAGGAGGCGCTCCTCGAGGAGAACCCCGACCTGGAGCCCTGGGTCGAGGCCGTGCAGAGCGCCAAGGGCCGCACCAGCGACGGTCTGGGGACCGACTACCCGCTGATCTCCGAGGCGCTGTGGACCGCCGTCCAGAACGCCATGTCCGGGGCGGCGACCCCGGCCGAGGCCCTCGAGACGGCGCAGGCCGACGCCGAGGCCGCCACCAGCTGACCGGCGTCCCGCCTGTCAGCCTGAACGCACCCCGCGCTCACCCCGCGTGAGCGCGGCCGTCGAGAAGGACCTCTGATGACCAGCACCCCGGCAGACGTCGGGACGCGCGGGGAGTCGCGCGGCGCGGCGGGCACCGAGCCCGCCGCGCCGTCGGCCCCCCGACGCCGACGGACGCTGAGCTCGAGCCAGTGGGCCGCGGTCGGCTTCGCCGCACCGCTCCTGGTGTACCTCGTGCTCTTCTACGCCTACCCGCTGATGCGGAACATCGACCTGTCGGTGCACGACTACACGATCCGCGCGTTCGTGCAGGGCAACGCCGAGTTCGTGGGGCTGCAGAACTACGTCGACGTGTTCAGCTCGTCGACGTTCCCGACAGCCCTGTGGAACACGGCCGTGTTCACCTTCGGGTCGATCGCCTTCCAGTTCACGCTCGGCCTCGCCCTGGCCGTGTTCTTCAAGTCGAGCTTCCGGCTCTCGACCACCCTGCGGGCCATGTTCCTCGTGCCCTGGCTGCTGCCGCTGATCGTGTCGGCCTCCACGTGGGCCTGGATGCTCAACAGCGAGAACGGCATCGTCAACTCGGTGATCACGGCCTTCGGCGGCGAGCAGATCAACTGGCTCACCGACCCCGACACGGCGCTGCTGTCCGTGACGATCGCCAACATCTGGCTCGGCATCCCGTTCAACCTGGTCATCCTGTACTCGGGGCTGCAGAACATCCCCGGGGACGTCTACGAGGCCGCGTCCCTCGACGGCGCCGGTGCCTGGCGGCAGTTCTGGTCCATCACCTTCCCGCTGCTGCGCCCGGTGTCCGCGATCACGATCCTGCTCGGGCTGATCTACACGCTCAAGGTCGTCGACGTCATCTGGGTCATGACGACGGGCGGGCCGGGCGACTCGTCCACGACGCTCGCCATCTGGTCCTACCGGGAGGCGTTCGGCACGGGGCAGCCCGACTTCTCGCCGGCCGCCGCCGTCGGCAACCTGCTCATCGTCATCGCGCTGGTGTTCGGGTTCCTGCACCTGCGCCTCCAGCACCGACAGGAGGCCACGTCATGACCGAGCGCAAGGTCTGGTGGAAGACGGCTCTGGGTCTCGTCTTCACCGCGCTGATGCTGTTCCCCGTCTACTGGATGGTGAACGTCTCCTTCACCCAGACGCGCGACCTGCGCGCGGACCCGCCCCACTGGTTCCCCTGGGACCCCACCTTCGAGGGCTACGAGGCGGTGTTCGCCCAGCAGCTGCCCGCACTGGGCACCAGCCTGCTCATCGGGCTCGGCTCGGTGCTGCTCACCGTGGTGATCGCCGCTCCGGCCGGCTACGCGCTGGCGCTGCTGCACCTGCGGGGCGGCCGCACGCTGAACTTCCTGCTGCTGGTGGCGCAGATGATCCCCGCCGTCGTCATGGCGATGGGCTTCTACGCCGTCTACAACAACCTCGGGCTGCTCAACACGATCCCGGGGCTGATCGTGGCCGACTCGACGATCGCGGTGCCGTTCGGCGTGCTGCTGTTCACGGCGTTCATGTCCGGCATCCCGCGCGAGCTGCTGCAGGCCGCGCGGGTCGACGGGGCGGGGGCGTGGCGCACCTTCTGGGAGATCGTCATGCCGATGTCGCGCAACTCGGTCCTGACGGTGTCGCTGTTCGCGTTCCTGTGGGCCTGGTCGGACTTCATCTTCGCCTCGACGATCAACCGCAACGGCGATCTCATCCCGATCACCCTGAGCATCTACAACTACATCGGCAACAACACGACGCAGTGGAACGCGATCATGGCGACGGCCGTCGTCGCCTCGATCCCGGCGGCGATCCTCCTGGTGATCGCCCAGCGCTACGTCGCCGCGGGTGTGACCGCGGGCGCCATCAAGGACTGAGACGTGACCGAACCGACGATGACCGACACCACCCCGGCGTCCGTGCTGGCGCGCCCGGTGGTCCCCGCACCGACCTCCGGTGCGACATCTCGCGGGCTGGGCCTCGGCGAGGCCCACCTGCGCGGCGGGTTCTGGGGCGAGCTCCAGACGACCAACACCGCGGCGACGTTCGACCACTGCCTGCAGTGGATGGAGCACCTGGGCTGGCTGGCGAACTTCGACCGCGTGGCCTCCGGCACGACGTCGACGGAGCGTCCGGGCTGGCAGTTCTCGGACTCCGAGGTCTACAAGCTCCTCGAGGGGCTGGCCTGGGAGTTCGGGCGCACGAAGGACCCGCGGGTCGACGCCACCGTGCGTGCGCTGACCGAGCGGATCGCCGCGGCGCAGGACGAGGACGGCTACCTCAACACCTGCTACGGCCACGCCGAGCAGCAGCCCCGCTGGAGCGACATGGCCATGGGCCACGAGCTGTACTGCGTGGGCCACCTGCTGCAGGCGGCGGTGGCGCGGTACCGGACGGTGGGCGACGACCCGCTGGTCGAGGTCGCTCGCCGGGCGGCCGACCAGGTCTGCGCCGAGTTCGGTCCCGACGGACGCGACGGCCTGTGCGGGCACCCGGAGATCGAGGTCGGTCTGGCCGAGCTCGGCCGGGCGCTCGGCGAGCCGCGGTACACGGCCCAGGCCGGCCTGTTCCTGGACCGGCGCGGCCACGGCAGGCTCGCCCCGATCCCGCTGCTCGCCCCGACCTACTACCAGGACGACGTCCCGGTGCGGGAGGCCGACGTCTGGCGCGGCCACGCCGTGCGGGCCCTGTACCTGGCCGCCGGCGCGGTGGACGTCGCCCTGGACACCGGTGACGCCGAGATGCTCTCGGCCGTGCAGCGCCAGTGGGACCGCACCGTGGAGCGTCGCACGTACCTCACCGGCGGCATGGGCTCGCGCCACCAGGACGAGGGATTCGGCGACGACTGGGAGCTGCCGCCGGACCGCGCCTACTGCGAGACCTGCGCGGGCATCGCCTCGGTGATGGTCTCGTGGCGGCTCCACCTCGCCACGGGAGACGTCCGGTACGCCGACCTCATGGAGCGCACGTTCTTCAACGTCGTGGCGACCTCGCCCCGGGGTGACGGCCGCGCGTTCTTCTACGCCAACCCGCTGCACCAGCGCGAGGCGGGCGAGGACGTGCCGATGGACGCGGAGAACCCGCGGGCCGAGGGCGGCGTGCGCGCCCCCTGGTTCGAGGTCTCCTGCTGCCCCACGAACATCGCCCGCACGTTGGCGTCGTGGCACACCTACCTGGCCGCGGTCGACGGTGACACCGTCTCGCTGGTGCAGTACGCCGCGGCCGACCTGCGGGTCGCCCTCGACGACGGTGCCGCCGTGGCGCTGGCGGTGTCCACCGACTACCCGGTCTCCGGCCGGGTCACGGTGGACGTCACCGAGGCGCCCGGACGTCCCGTCACGCTCCGGCTGCGGGTGCCGCACTGGGCCGACGGCGCGACCGTGAGCACCGACGGCGGCGCCCCCCGCGCCGTCGCGCCCGGCTGGGCGGACGTGACGGTGGCGACCGGCAGCACCGTGGTGCTGGAGCTGCCCGTGGCGCCGCGGCTGACCTGGCCGGACCCGCGGGTCGACGCCGTGCGCGGGTGCGTCGCCGTCGAGCGGGGGCCGCTGGTGCTCTGCCTGGAGTCCACGGACCTGCCCGACGGTGTCGACATCGACCGGGTCCGGATGGACACGTCGGTCGCCCCGGTCACCGCCGGGGACGGGGCGCAGGTGCGCGCGGTCGTGCTGCCGGACTTCGCCCAGCCCGCCGGGCGTCCGCCGTTCGGCCCCCCGGCGCCGCCGGCGGGCGGCGAGCCGGTCGACCTGCCGATGGTCCCGTACCACCGGTGGGCCGAGCGCGGACCCTCGACCATGCGCGTCTTCCTGCCCACCGCCTGACCACCCGCGCCCCGTTCCCGCACCGTCGTCGAAGGAGACCACGTGACCACACCACCTGTCCCCGGTGACCTGTCCCTGCAGGTCGACGGCGCGCGGCTGACCTGGCGCGGCGAGGGCGAGACGCTGGTCGTCGAGCCGTGGGGCGCCGACGCCGTCCGCGTGCGCTCGACGCTGCAGGGCGACGTCGAGGACGCCGACTGGGCGCTGCTCGCGCCGGCGGCGTCCGACGCCCGCGTCGAGACGCGCGCTGACGGGGCGACCCTGACGGTCGGCCGGCTGCGGGTCGAGCTCACGGTGGCCGCCTGGTTCCACGAGATCGTGGGGTACGAGGTGACCCGGTGCGACCTGGCGTTCTACGACGCCGTCGACGGCCGCCCGCTCCTGCGCGAGCAGGACCGGGGCGGGTCGCTCAACCTCACCGCCCGCCGGCTGCGGCCACGGCTCGGCGGGGACCTTGAGCTCACGGCGTCCTTCGAGACTCCGGCCGACGAGAAGCTCTACGGCATGGGCCTGTACCAGCAGGACCTGCTGGACCTGAAGGGCTCCACCCTGGAGCTGGCCCACCGCAACTCCCAGGCGAGCGTGCCGTTCGTGCTGTCCAGCGCGGGCTACGGGTTCCTGTGGCACAACCCGGCCGTGGGCCGGGCGACCTTCGGGCGCAACCGGACCGAGTGGACCGCGGAGTCGACGCGCCAGCTCGACTACTGGGTGACGGCGGGGGACTCCCCGGCGGCGATCACGCGGGCGTACGCGGACGCCACCGGCCACGCCCCGATGATGCCGGAGCGGGGTCTGGGGTTCTGGCAGTGCAAGCTGCGCTACACCTCGCAGGACGAGCTCCTGGCGGTCGCGCGCGAGCACACGCGGCGCGGGCTGCCGCTGGACGTGATCGTCGCGGACTTCTTCCACTGGCCCCGCATGGGCGACTTCCGGTTCGACGAGGAGTTCTGGCCGGACCCGCAGGCGATGGTCGACGAGCTGGCCGAGATGGGCGTCGAGCTCATGGTGTCGGTCTGGCCGCAGATCGCCACGACGTCGGAGAACTACTCCCACCTGCGGCGGAACAACCTGCTGGTCCGGGCCGAGCGCGGCCCGGACGTGCACATGGCGTTCCAGGGGCCCAGCGCGTTCCTCGACGTGACGAACCCCGAGGCGCGGCGCTGGCTCTGGGACACCTGCCGGGAGAACTACGGCCGCTACGGGATCCGCACCTTCTGGCTCGACGAGGCCGAGCCCGAGTACGGCGTCTACGACTTCGACAACTACCGCTACCACGCCGGCCCGAACGTCCGGGTCGGCAACGTCTACCCGCAGCACTACGCGCGGGCCTTCGCCGAGGGGCAGCGGGCCGACGGCGAGACCGACGTGGTCAACCTGCTGCGGTGCGCCTGGGCCGGCAGCCAGCGCTACGGCGCCCTGGTGTGGTCGGGCGACATCTCCTCGACCTTCACCGACCTGCGCCGCCAGGTGGTCGCAGGCATCCACATGGGCGTGGCCGGCATCCCGTGGTTCACCACCGACATCGGCGGGTTCCACGACGGGGACGCGACCGACCCGGACTTCGGTGAGCTGCTCGTGCGCTGGTTCCAGTTCGGCGCGTTCTGCCCGGTGATGCGCCTGCACGGCGACCGGCTGCCGTACCGCGAGGTGACCGCGGCCGACGGGTCGCCGCGGCTGCGCAGCGGCGGGCCGAACGAGCTGTGGAGCTTCGGCGAGGAGGTGTACGCCGTCCTCGAGCGCTACGTCCACCTGCGCGAGGACCTGCGCGGCTACGTCCGCGAGGTCATGCGGACGGCGCACGCCGACGGCCAGCCCGCCATGCGCGGGCTCTTCCACGACTTCCCCCACGACCCGGCCTGCTGGGACGTGGCGGACCAGTTCCTGCTCGGTCGCGACCTGCTGGTCGCGCCCGTGCTGGAGGCCGGTGCCCGCGAGCGCGCGGTGTACCTGCCGGCCGGCGCGCGGTGGACCGACGCCGCGAGCGGTGCGGTGCACGACGGCGGGACCACCGTCGTCGTCGACGCACCCCTCGACGTGGTGCCGGTGTTCCTGCGCGACGGCGCGCTCGGCGACCTGGTGGGTCGGACTGCCGGACGCACTGCCGGACGGACCGCGGGGCGGTCCGGGTCCGTGACCGGGGGGACGCCGGTGGGCTGACGATCCGCCGGGGCGTGCCGTCGTCCGCCGGTCATCGAACCGGTTCGACGCAGGCCCCGGGCATCGCCACGACGACGTGACGAGAGGAGGGGACGCTGGACCCCGCCGGGGGGCGGGGGCTCGTACGACGAGGTTCGAGGCGCGCACGACGCGGCGCGCGACGACGAAAGGTACTCATTGATGAGGACGACACCTCCGCGGCGCTCGCCGCGGCGCACGACCGCGGCGCTGACCGCGGCGACGATGCTCGGTGCCGGCGTGTTCGGCGGGGCCGTCGCGGCCCCCGCGGCCGCCGCCACGCCCGACCCGGACCTGCACTACGCGATGGACGACGTCACGGACACCACGGTGCCGGACTCGTCGGGCAACGGCCTCGACGGGACCCTGGCCGGGGACACCGCCCTGACCACGGCCGCCGACGGTTCCGCCGCCGGCGCCCTGGACCTGCTGGGCGGCCACGTGGTCATCCCGCGCGACGCCATCGACGGCGCCGCCGACCTGACCGTCTCCGCCCAGGTGCGCTGGGACGGCGAGGGCGGGCCCTGGCAGCGGGTCTTCGACCTCGGGACCGACACGTCCCGCTACCTGTTCACCACGCCGTCGAACGGCGGGGACCTGCGCGCGGCCGTCACCAGCGGCGGCGCCGGCGGCGAGTCGCAGATCACCGGGCACGGGCCGCTGGAGGCCGGGGACTGGGTCACCCTGACCGTCACCCTCGACTCCGGCGCCGGCCAGATCACCACCTACCTCGACGGCGTGGCCGTCGGCTCGGCCGAGACGTCCGTGGCGGGCACCGACCTGCTCACCGACGCCGCGGCGCAGGCCGGCTACATCGGGCGGTCGTTCTACCCGGACCCGGCGTTCGACGGTGCCGTGGACGACTTCCGGATCTACCGCTCGGCCCTCAGCGCCGAGCAGGTGACCGAGCTGACCGAGGAGCTCGGCGGCACGGTCCCGACGCTGGAGGGGCTGAGCACGGACGTCTTCGAGGTGCGCACCTCGGCCGGGTCGGCCCCCGACCTGCCGTCCGCCGTCCGCGCGTCGTACTCCGACGGCTACGATCGGGACGTGCCCGTCACCTGGGACGACGTCGACCCCGCCGACTACGAGACCTCCGGGACGTTCACCGTCGCCGGTGACGCGGCCGGCACGACCGTGACCGCCGAGGTCACCGTGCACCGCGGCGAGCTGAAGGTCGACCTGGGCACCGACACCGGTGAGTTCTCCGGCGGAGCCTCCGGGCTGCTGTACGGCCTCTACGGCGAGGGCATGCCGACCGACAACCTCGTCGAGGGCATGGGCGTGCAGTCCGTGGCCACCAAGGCCCAGGACGGCGCCCAGCACCCCGGCTCCGACGCCCTCGAGGTGCTCGGACCGCTGGCCCGCACCACCGGCGGGGACGTCTACCTGCGCGTCACCGACTGGTACCGCGGCTTCCCCTACCAGTGGCCGTCGCCCGACCAGCCCGACGCCACGCCCGCCGAGAAGCTCGAGAGCTACCGCTCCGTGCTGGACGAGCAGCTCGACATGATCTCCACGCTCGACGCGGACACCCGCGAGCACCTCGTCATCGAGCCGTACAACGAGCCCGCGGGCAACATGTTCGGCACGGGGCAGTGGAGCCTCGACCGCACCTCGTGGCTGTCCGACCCCACCGACTACTTCGCCGCGTGGGACGAGACGTACCGCACCATCAAGGAGCGGTTCCCGGACATGCGCGTCGCCGGGCCGGGCGCGATCGAGCTCTGGCCCCAGATCGAGGGCTTCCTCGAGCACACGGTCGCCGAGGGCACCGTCCCGGACATCGTCACGTGGCACGAGCTGACCCACCCGCAGGCCATCCGCGAGTCGGTGGCCGAGTACCGCGAGTGGGAGGCCGACGTCTTCGCCGGTACCGAGCACGAGGGCACCGAACTCCCCGTCAACGTCAACGAGTACGCCTTCAACTACCACACCTCGGTCCCCGGTCAGATGATCCAGTGGATGTCGGCCATCGAGGACGCCAAGGTCCAGGCGATGATCGCGTTCTGGAACATCAACGGCAACCTGTCCGACTCGGCCGTGCAGACCAACCGCGGCAACGGGCAGTGGTGGCTCTACAACGCCTACAGCCGGATGACCGGCCACACCGTCGAGGTCACGCCGCCCTACCCGGGCCAGAACTACAGCCTGCAGGGCCTGGCCACGCTCGACGAGCAGCAGCGGCAGGCCCGCGTCGTCCTCGGCGGGCAGGACGGCCCCGCGCCGGTCGACCTCGTGAACGTCCCGTCGGACGTCTTCGGCGACGAGGTGCGGGTCACCGCCCGCGAGATCCCGTGGACCGGTCAGCTCGGCGACTCCGCCCAGCCCCGGCACCTGGCCGACCTCACCGTCCCGGTGACCGACGGCGTCGCGACCGTGGCCTTCGACGGGTCGCAGCTGCCCGAGCTGGCCGAGTCCAGCGCCTACGAGCTGATCGTCACGCCGGTCGGCGCGGGGGAGACCACGGCGTCGACCCCGACGCTGTGGCAGGGCAGCTACGAGGCCGAGGACGCCGAGTACACCGGTTCCGGCTACTCGCTCAACGGTCCCGAGGGCTCGCCGCAGGACGTGGCGAAGTTCTACACCTCCGGCGGGTACAACGTCGGTGGCCTGCGCACCGGGTCGGACGGCGTCCTCGACTTCGAGGTCACCGTGCCCGAGGACGGCACCTACGACCTGTCGGTGTTCTCCTCCACGATGAACCGGTTCGGGCTGGTCCAGGAGCAGGGGCCGACCAACGTGTTCGTCCGGGTCGACGGCGGGGCCGAGCAGGAGATCCACCTGCCGCTGGCCTACAAGTGGGTCGTGTGGGACCACGCGGACACCACCGTCGAGCTGACCGCCGGGACGCACACCATCTCGCTGGCCGCGCAGAGCCTCGACGGCTCCGGCGCCACGCAGGGTGACGCGATCATCGACCGCATCACCCTGGCCCTGCCGAACCCCGAGGCCGCGACCTCGGTCTACGAGGCCGAGACCGCCGTCCTCGACGGGGGGACCGCCACCTACGAGGTCTCCGACGTGTCCGGTCCGGGCGCCGTGGAGCTCGCCGAGGGCGATTCCGCGACGTTCTGGGTGTACTCGCCGGTCGACGGCGAGGCGCACCTGGGTGCGGACCTCGTCGGCTCCGCGGGTGACGGCACCCTGGCCGTCAACGGTGCGGACGTGCTCGACCTGGGCACCTCCCAGGAGGTCGCCGCCCACCTGGCCGGCGGCGTCAACAAGATCGTCGTCACCGCCGGTGCCGACGGCGTCGTCCTGGACCGTCTCACGGTGGCCCCGGGCGAGGGGCTGCTGGAGCCCGCCGAGTACCAGGCCGAGGACGCCGAGCTCACCGGTGACGCGTCCGTGGGCGAGTACTCCCTGGCCGAGGGCGGCGCCGCCGTCACCGGCGTCGGGGGCGAGCCGGGCAACGACAACACGCTGACGTTCCACGTCGAGGCGGCCGAGGCCGGCCGGCACGCGGTCGTCGTGCGGTTCTCCAACCCGGAGCAGGTCGACGGCACGCACTACAACCCGAACCCCGTCGCCCGGCACGCCGACATCTCGGTGAACGGCGGCGACGCCGAGCGGGTGCCGTTCGTGCCGACGTTCCACGAGAACAACTTCTTCGAGCGCACGATCGTGCTCGACCTCGTCGAGGGCGAGAACACGATCTCCCTGCGCGGCCAGGAGATGCCGAACTGGGACGGCGAGACCTACGCGTCCGAGATCTGGCCGGCGGACTACCTGCTGCGCTCGCAGTGGGCCCCGATCGTCGACCGGATCACCGTCTCCCCGCTGGCCCACGTCGTGGTGCCCAGCCCGGTGACGGTCCAGGTCGCCACCGAGTGCCGAGGGAAGGCCGCGTTCGTCGTCGCCGAGGTGACCAACACCTCCGGCGAGCGCACGGACGTCACCGTCACCGGGCTCGGCGACGAGCGGACCCGGGACGTGCTGAAGCCGGGCAAGACCTGGAGGCAGCCGTTCTCGGCCGAGTCGCCGACCCTCGAGGCCGGCGAGCTGACCGTCACCGCGGGCGGGGTCACCACGACCCACCCGTACGAGGCGGTCACCTGCCGGTGATCCCCTGAGGGGACGTCGAGCGTCTCTGTTCCTCAGGAATCAGTCCGTGATCCCTGAGGAACAGAGACGCTCGACGTGCTGGCGTGGGACCGGCCGGTGCGGCTCAGTCCAGCCGCGCCGGCCGGTCGATCACCCGGGACATGACGATCGCGGTGCGCGTCTTGTCCACGCGGGCGTTGACCCGGAACGACTCGACGATCCGTTCGACGTCGGACATCGACCCCGCCATGATCTGCACCAGCGCGTCGGCCTCGCCGGTGACGGTGTCCACGCGCACGACCTCCGGGATCGGCCCGAAGTCCCGCTCCAGGGCGGCCGGCGAGATGTTGCCCCGGCAGAAGATCTCCACGTAGGCCTCGATGCGCCAGCCCAGCTCCTCCGGGGCGACCCGCACGGTGAACCCGGCGATCTCCCCGCGGGCCTGCATCCGGTCGACGCGACGCTTGACGGCCGTCGCCGAGAGTCCGACGGCGTCCCCGATCTCCGCGTAGGACGCCCGGCCGTCGCGCAGCAGGATCGCCACGATCTCGCGGTTGGTCTGGTCCATCCCCACTCCTCGACGCAGGTTCGTTGCGCCCAGGGTACGGAATAATGCGACATTGCGTCAGGATGCGCAGGAAACACGCCGTTCGGGTTCATGTCTGTCCCCCTAGCCTCGCTGCATGACGTTGCTCACACCGCCCGTCGCGCAGACCGCGACGACCGGCACCGACCGCACGCCGACCGCACGCCACTACCTCATGTGCCCGCCCGTCCACTTCGACGTGGTCTACGCGATCAACCCGTGGATGGACCTCACGGTCCCTGTCGACGCCGGCCACGCCGTCGTGCAGTGGCAGGCGCTCAAGGCCGCCTACGAGGCGCACGGCCACACCGTCGACGTCGTCGAGCCCGAGCCCGGCCTGCCCGACATGGTCTACGCCGCCAACGGAGGTGTCGTCGTCGACGGCCAGGCGCTCGCCGCCCGGTTCACCCACCCCGAGCGGCAGCCCGAGGGCATCGCCTACGACGCCTGGATGCGCGACGCTGGCACGCGGCACGGCCTCGTCGCCCTCGGACAGGCGGCGGAGCTGAACGAGGGGGAGGGCGACCTGCTCTGGGACGGCGAGGTCATGCTCGCCGGCACCGGGTTCCGCACCTCCCGCGAGGCCCACGCCGAGGTCGCCGAGCGCCTCGGTGTCGACGTCCTCACCCTCGAGCTCGTCGACCCGCGCTTCTACCACCTCGACACCGCGCTGGCCGTGCTGACGACGGCGTCCGACGACGGCACCCGCCCGGAGGTCGCCTACTTCCCCGGGGCGTTCACCCCGGAGTCCCAGGCGGTCCTGAGCGAGCGCTACCCGGACGCGATCCTCGCGACCGAGGCCGACGCGGACGTGCTCGGCCTCAACGCCGTCAGCGACGGCAAGCACGTGTTCCTGTCCGACCGCGCCACCGGGATGCACGCCGCGCTGCGCGAGCGGGGGTACACCCCCGTCGGCATCGACCTGTCCGAGCTGCTCAAGGGCGGCGGCTCGGTCAAGTGCTGCACCCTCGAGCTCCGACCTGCGCAGGAGGTGCGCTCATGACCACCGTCGACCTGCTGGACGTCGCCGCCACCGCCCGCTGGGTCGCCGAGCGCGGCCCCGAACGGATCATCACCGAGCTCGCCGACGCCCTCGCCACGGACTTCCGGCGCTGGCCGGAGCTCGACAAGCGACCGCGCATCGCCTCGCACTCCCGCGACGGCGTCATCGAGCTCATGCCGACGTCCGACGACGTCACCTACGGCTTCAAGTACGTCAACGGCCACCCGCTGAACCCGGCGCGCGGCTTCCAGACCGTGACGGCCTTCGGCGTCCTCGCCGACGTCCAGAACGGCTACCCGACGTTCCTCGCCGAGATGACGCTGCTCACGGCGCTGCGCACGGCGGCGACGTCGGCGCTCGCCGCCCGCACGCTCGCCCGGCCCGGCGCCCGCACCCACGCGCTGATCGGCACCGGCACGCAGGCCGAGTTCCAGGCGCTGGGCATGCGGGCCCTGCTCGGCGCCACCCACGTGCGGGCCTGGGACGTGGACCCGGCGGCGCGGGAGAAGTTCGTCCGCAACGCGCGGGCGCTCGGCTTCGACGTGCACGAGGCCACCAGCGCGGCCGACGCCGTGGCCGGGGCCGACGTCGTGACCACGTGCACCGCCGACAAGCGCAACGCCACCGTGCTGACGGCGGACATGCTCGCGACCGCGGCGCCCGGCGTGCACGTCAACGCCATCGGCGGGGACTGCCCGGGCAAGACCGAGCTCGAGGCGGGCATCCTCACCGCACCCGGGACCGCCGTCGTCGTCGAGTACACCCCGCAGACCCGGATCGAGGGGGAGATCCAGCAGCTCGCGGACGACCACCCCGTCACCGAGCTGTGGGAGATCCTCACCGGCCAGGCCTCGGGCCGGACGGACCCGGATCAGGTGACCGTGTTCGACTCCGTCGGGTTCGCCGTCGAGGACTGGACGACGCTGCGGTTCGTGCACGCCGCCCTGCGGTCCGACCCGGCCGGACGCGAGCTGCTGGCGCAGGTCGACCTCATCGCCGAGCCGACCGACCCGAAGGACCTGTTCTCGCTCGTCGCGGCGCCGCTGCTCCAGCCGCAGGGCTGATCGCGCCGAGGCCTCCGCCCGGCCCGGTGGGCTCAGGTCCGCACGGGCCGGGCGGTGGCGACGTCGTCGACGATGTCGATGATGGCCCGCAGGTTCGCGATGAGTGCCCCGTACAACGGCCAGTACCGGCCGGACAGGTCCTCGTCGGACAGGTCCTCGGCGAGCCGACCCACGTCCTGGCGCAGGGGTGCGACGTCCTGGTCCGGATCGGCGACGCGGCGGCCGACCTCCTCGAGCAGGTCGAGGTACCGGTCCTTGAAGCGCGGGTCCCAGTCCGAGGCCTCCCGACTCGCGTCGCGGACGTGCCGGGCGACGGCCTGGGTCTGCGCGACGCCCTCCTCGAGCCGCAGGAGCACCTCGGGGTAGGTGGCCAGCGCGGCGCCGGGGTGCCGCCGTCGGCGTGGGTTCCACCGGCCGGCCTCGCGGGCCGTCCGGACGAGCGACCAGGCCTGGTCGAGGTCCCGCTGGATCGACCGGGTGCGTTCGATCCAGTCGTCCTCGGACTGGGAGTCCCAGGGCTGACGCATCTCCGTGGCCATGTCGCCCAGCAGCTCGCCGAGTCGTTCGTCGACGTCGTCGATCTGCCGCTGCGCGCTGCGGTCGTTCAGCGGCGGGAAGGCGACCAGGTTGACCAGCAGCGCCACCCCCACGCCGACGGCGGTGTCCAGCAGGCGGTCGGGGAGCAGCTCGATCGCGCGCTGCTCCGACAGGTCGTAGCCGGTGGTGACGACGAACAGGACGGTGGTCGCGACGGTGAGCCCCTCGGTGCGCAGCCCGGGCAGTCGTCCCAGGAGCAGCCCGACCAGCAGCGCCAGCCCGAACGACCACACGGTGGCCTCGAAGAACTGCACGACGACCAGGGAGACCAGGATCCCCGTCGCGACGGCGAGGACCGTCTGCGCGCCACGCCACAGCGTGCGGTGCACCGTCTCGTGCATCGTCAGCAGGGCGACCCAGGGTGCCAGGAACGACTGCTCGAGCCCGAGGGCGAACCCGGCCACCGCCCAGGCGACCATGGCGGCGACGACGGACTTGACCAGCTGCAGCACGTCGGTCTGGTTCGCCGGGGACGCGAACCAGTCGCGGAGACGCGACCAGGGACGGAGCTGTTCGGTGGTGCGCACGTCCTCAGTCAAGCGGAACCTGCGGCGCGTTTCCTGTGCAGGGACTTGCCAGCACCGGGTACACCGCTGCGATCATGTCCCCGGCGCGGGCGGAGCCCGCCGTGGCAGGCCGGTGGACCGGCAGGGGAGAGGGAACGCGTGAGGGCGAGGCAGGACGCCTCCGGGTCGTCGGGCGCCGACGACGTCGCGCGGCAGATGCGTGCCGCGGCCGCTGCCCGGGGCCACGACGACGGGCCGGGTGCCGAAGGGACGGTCGACCCGGACATCGTGCGGACCGCCCTGGCCACGCTGTCCCACGACGACCAGCAGCTGCTCTGGGACCTGCACGTCCTGGGCCGGCGGATCGAGGTCGTGGCGCGCGAGCTCGGCGTGCACGTGAGGTCGGCGGCGCGTCGGCTGCGGCAGGCCGAGGACCAGCTCGGCCGGGCCCTGTCCGCCGCCCACGCCCGCGGCGGACCGCGGCGGGCGTGCGTCGAGACCCGGCGCGACCTGCACGCCTACGTCCAGCACCGGCTCGGTGGCGGCCGGCGGCAGCTGCTCGAGGACCACCTGTTCGGCTGCACCGGGTGCCTGCGCGCCTTCATCGACGTCCGGGAGTCCTCCTGGGCGCTGCGGGACATGGCGCCGGTGCTGCTCAGCGGGGCCGCCGTCTCGGGGATGTCGGTACCGGTCGTCGTCGGCGCGTCCGGTGCGGCGGCGTCCCACGGCGCGCTCGCCTGGCTGGGGCCGTTCGGCGCCGCCCTCGTCGCGGCCGGGGAGTGGTTCGTGCAGGGCGCGCGCCGGCTGGTCGGGCGCCCGGTGGCCCTGGCGGCCGGCGTCGGGGTCGCCGCGGTCGCGGTCGCGGCCGGCGCCCTCGTCGGGGGCGACGTGCCGGACGAGGCGCCGCCCACCGCTCCGGTGGCGATGGAGCGCCCTTCGCCGGCCCCGACGCCGCGGGAGACCACGGGTCCGTCCCCGGAGCCGTCCCCGGAACCCGAAGCGTCCCCGGAACCCGAACCGTCCCCGGAACCCGAACCGTCCCCGGAACCGGAGCCGACGCCGGAACCGACGCCGGAGCCGACCCCCGAGCCCCCGGACCCGGAGCCCGCCGTCGTCCCGGAGCCGCCGGCGGACCCCTCGCCGGAGCCCCCGCCCGGCCCGGAGCCCACGCCGTCCCCGGAACCGGAGCCGACGCCGGACCCGACCCCCGAGCCCCCGGACCCGGAGCCCGAGCCGCCACCCGAGCCGGTCACGACCACGGTCGGGCTCGACCTCGAGGAGCGAGGGGAGTTCCGGGTCGTGCCGAGCCCCGGGGTCGAGGTCGTGGCCGTCGAGGCCGCGCGCGGCAACGTCCGTATCGAGCAGACCGAGGACGGCGTGTGGCGCGTGTGGACCCCGGGCGGGTCGCCGGGCAGCGTGACCGTGCAGGTCAGCGCGCCGGAGGGAACGACGCCGGAGGCGTGGCTCGACGCCGTCGACGAGCGCTGAGCCCGCCCGTCATCCGCGGGACAGCAGCACCAGCACCTCGTAGTGGCTCGTCTGCGGGAACATGTCCAGCAGCACCGCTCGTCGGGGGCGGAGCGAGGGCATCTCGGCCAGATCGCGTGCCAGGGTCCGGGCCTGGCAGCTCGAGTAGAGCACGTGCTGCACCGCGGACGCCTCGAGCCGGCGAGCCAGGTCCGTTCCGATGCCCCGCCGGGGCGGGTTGACCACGACCAGCTCGGGGTCGTCCCCGCTGCCGAGCGCGAAGCCGGTCGCGTCCCCGGCGGCGAACCGGACACCCGCCATGGCGCGGCGCCACCAGTCCGCGTCCCGGGAGCCGACGACGGCGCCGGCGGGCAGCGTGGCCAGCTCGGACGCCGTCGTGGTCGCCGAGGCGACCGCCTCGGCGGAGATCTCGATGCCGGTGACCGACCGGCCCGGGGCGGCGACGTGCAGCGCGAACCCGCCGACGCCGCAGTAGAGGTCCCACAGCGTGGCCGGGTCGATCTCGTCGATCCACCGTCGTGCCTGGCGGTACAGGGCCTCCGCGACCCCGGTGTTGGTCTGGAAGAAGCTCTGCGGACGCAGGTGCAGCGTGACCCCGTCCAGCCGCATGGGCAGGGTGGCGCGCTCGGTGAGCACGATCTCCTGCTCGCCCTCCAGCACGGCGGCGTGGGCGGGCTGGACGTTCACGCTCAGCACGGCCAGCCCGGGCAGGCGCTCGTGCAGCCAGGGCAGGTGCTTGCGGATCCGGTCCAGGGCCTCGGTGGAGCGCAGCACGAGGCGGACCATCAGCTCGCCGTCGGGGGAGAGGGTGACCAGCACGTGCTTGAGCTCCCCGCGCCGGGCGGCGGCGCGCGGGGTGACCTTGCGGCGTGCACCGTCGGCCGGTGGCGCCAGGTCGTACGGCTGCAGGCGGGCTCGGGTGATCAGCTCGGCGAGCGGGCCGAAGGCGGCCTGCAGCGCGGGCGGGTACAGGCCGCAGTCGGTCAGGTCGACGCTCTGGCCCGCGTAGGGTCCGGGCGGCCCGACGATGCCGAGCACCGGCTCCTCGACGGTGCCCGCGACCACCATCTTCGCCTTGTTGCGGAAGCCGCTCTCGGGTCCGACGACGGCCGGCAGCCAGGAGACGTCGTCGTACGCCGCGAGCAGCTCGCGCACGTGCGACTCCTTGTCGCGGACCTGCTCGGGGCGCGCGATCTCGATGAGGGTGCACGAGCGGCACCGGCCGGCGTCGTAGTGGGGGCACTGCACGGCCCCATTGTCCCGTGCGTCAGTCGGGGAACCGGTCCGCGATGCCCCGCAGCCGGTCGACGTAGGCGTCCCAGTCCGTCGGCCAGATGTTGGTGGCGCTCGGCTGGAGCCCGACCTCGCCGTCGATCTCCTCTCGCAGGATGTCCGCGTGGCCGGCGTGACGCTCCAGGTCGGCGAGCACGTGGACGATCACCCGGTGGAGCGTGACGTCCCCGCGGTCGCCCCACCACGGCACGCGGCCGGGTGCCCGGAGCGGCAGCGACTCGATGGTCTCGTCCGCGAACTCGGCGACCCGGCGGTACAGGTCGCGCAGGCCGTCGGCGGTCTCGTCGGCCTCGGCGTAGAAGTCGGCGTTAGCCGCGCGATCCAGGGGGTCTCCTCCGGCGTCGGCCAGTCGCGTCCGAACGTCTCGCCGAAGTACCCGATCTCCACGCTCGCGGCGTGCTTGACCAGACCGAGCAGGTTCGTGCCCGTGCCGGTCCGGGGCGTGCGCAGCGCTCGCTCGGACAGCCCCTCCGTCTTCCACAGCAGCGCCTCGCGGGCGTCGCGCAGGTAGCGGTGCAGGGTGGCCCTGACCTCGTCCTCGTCCACGTCGACCTCCTCGTCGTCACCGGCGAGCCTAGGTCGCCCCGGGGACACGCACCGGCCGGATGTCGAGAACCGCCGGGTGGCTCCGTCCCCGGGGTGTCGGCACGATCGGAGAAGGCCCGATCGACGACGTCCTCGAGACGAAGGAGAGAACGACCATGGCGAAGTACCTGTTGCTCAAGCACTACCGCGGCGGCCCGGAGCAGCGTCCGAACGCCCGCGAGCCGATGGACCGCTGGACGCCCGAGGAGGTCTCGGACCACATCGCGTTCATGCAGCACGTCGCCGACGTGCTCACCGAGCGCGGCGAGTTCGTCGACGCCCAGGCGCTGTCCCCGGAGGGCACGTTCGTGCGGTACGACGGCGAGGGGCGCCCGCCGGTGACCGACGGTCCGTTCGCCGAGACGAAGGACGTCGTCGCCGGCTGGATGATCATCGACGTCGAGTCGACCGAGCGGGCCCACGAGGCGGCGGCGTTCCTGTCCTCGGCACCGGGGCAGGGCGGCAAGCCCCTCGAGGAGTGGATCGAGGTCCGGCCCTTCATGGCGGACGCTCCTCCCACGGACGGATGACGGTGCCGCCCGGAGGCGCCACGGCCCCGGACGCCCGCGTGACCGAGCTCCTGGCCGAGCTCGGTCCGCGGGTGCTCGGCGTGCTCGTGCGCCGCGGGGCCGACTTCGCCACGGCCGAGGACTGCGTGCAGGAGGCGCTGCTCGAGGCCTCCCGACGCTGGCCGGACGGGATCCCCGACGAGCCGCAGGGATGGCTGGTCACCGTGGCCTGGCGCCGGTTCCTGGACGTGCAGCGCTCCGAGACGGCGCGCCGTCGCCGGGAAGATCAGGTCCACGCCACCCCGGACCCGGGTCCCACCGAGCAGTCCGACGACACGTTGCTGCTGCTGAGCCGCTGCTGCCACGAGGCGCTCAGCCCGGCGTCGGCCGTGGCGCTGACGCTGCGCGCCGTGGGCGGGCTGACGACGGCGCAGGTCGCCCGGGCGTACATGGTGCCGGAGGCGACGATGGCCCAGCGCATCAGCCGGGCGAAGCGCACGCTGTCCGGCCGGTCCTTCGACCGTCCGGGGGATGTACAGAACGTGCTCCGCGTGCTGTACGTGATGTTCACCGAGGGGCACACGGGCGAGGTGGACCTGGCGCGGGAGGCGATCCGCCTGACCCGGCAGCTCGCCGTCGCCACGGCCGACACGGAGGTCGCCGGGCTGCTCGCCCTCATGCTCCTGACCGACGCCCGTCGCGCTGCCCGGTGGACGCGGCGCGGTGAGCTGGTGCCGCTCGCCGAGCAGGACCGGTCGCGGTGGGACACCGTGGCGATCGCCGAGGGCGTGCAGGTCCTGCACGCCGCGCTCGCCGACGACCGGCTGGGGGAGTACCAGGTCCAGGCGGCGATCGCGGCCCTGCACGACGACGCCCCGCGGGCAGAGGACACCGACTGGGTGCAGATCCTGGAGTGGTACGACGAGCTCGTGGCGCTCGCCGACTCCCCGGTCGTGCGGCTCAACCGGGCGGTCGCCGTCGGGCACGTCGACGGGGCGCTCGCGGGACTGCGGGCGCTGGAGGCCGTGCCCGACCGGGTGCCCCGGCGGACCGCCGCCGCGGCGTACCTGCACGAGCGCGCCGGCGACGTCGGGGAGGCGTGGGAGCTGTACGCGCGGGCCGCCGACGAGGCGGCGACGCTGGCGGAACGGCACCACCTCCTGCGGTGCGCGGCTCGGCTCCGGGGATGAGGTGAGGCATGCCTCAGCCCCGCTGCTATCGTGGGAGACGTCCTGACGCCTCGTCATGAACATCCGTGGAGGTCCCATGCCCGTCGTCGCCCCCAAGGGCACCCTCTCCGTCCTGCTGCGTGACGGCACGCGCCGGGAGCACGAGCAGGCCGAGAACGAGGGGTTCGTCGCGCGTCTGATGAGCGGCGGCCTCGACGTCGCCGCCTACGCCGACCTGGCCGCTCAGCAGCACGCCGTCTACACGGCGCTGGAGCAGGCGAGCGAAGCCGTGCGTCACGACGCGCGCGGGGAGGCGCTGGTCTTCGACGAGCTGACCCGGGTCCCGGCGATCGAGCGCGACCTGGCCCACCTGTACGGGCCGGACTGGCGCGAGCGCGTCCGCACGCTGCCGGCCACCCGGACGTACGTCGCGCGGCTGCACGACGTCGGCACGCGCCTGCCGCAGTACGCCGCCCACGCGTACACGCGCTACCTCGGCGACCTGTCCGGCGGACAGATCGTGCAGCGCATGATGCAGCGTCACTACGACATGGGGACGGCCGGGCTGGAGTTCTACGACTTCCCCGAGATCTCCAGGCTCAAGCCGTTCAAGGACCTCTACCGCGAACGCCTCGACGCGCTGGACCTGAGCGCCGACGAGGTCGACCTCGCCGTGTCCGAGGCCCGCGAGGCGTTCCGCCTCAACCGGGCCGTGTTCGTCGAGCTCGGCGCGGCCCACCCCGGTCGCTGACGGCGCCGCGCCGCTAGGGTGCGGGCATGGCCGTCACCCTCGCGCGCTACAGCGCAGCCGTACTCGTGTGCGGGGCGGCGATCCTGCTCTTCGCCGTGCACGTGCGTCCGCTCGGCTACGTGCCGCTCGTCGCCGGCGTCGTGCTCGGACTCCTGGTCGACCGCGTGCTCGGCCGCGATCTCGGCCTCATCGCGCTCGGCATGGCGATCGTCTCGTCGATCTCGCTGAAGGCCGACCTGTCGAACGCCGGGATGGCGCGGTTCACGGTGGCGCTCTCGCTGGCCGTGCTCGTGCCCTGGGCGCTGTCGAAGTACTGGTTCCGGGACGACGACGGCGCGGGGGCGGTGCGGTTCCCGGCATTCACGGGGCGCCGGTGGACCCGCGGCCAGTGGCTGTACCTCGTCGTGGTGGTCGTGGTCGGCTACCTCGTGCTGCCCTGGTACTTCCTCGGTTCGGGCGCCTACCTCAACTGGCCGCCGCTCGAGGGCGACAGCGACATCGCCCGGCTGTTCGTGGGTGTCAACGCGGTGGGGATCTGGGACGAGCTGTTCTTCATCTGCACCGTGTTCGCCCTGCTGCGGCGGCACTTCCCGCTGCAGGCGGCCAACGTCCTGCAGGCCATGGTCTTCGTGTCGTTCCTGTGGGAGCTCGGCTACCGCGAGTGGGGTCCGTTGCTGACGATCCCGTTCGCGCTCGTCCAGGGCTGGATCTTCGCCCGGTACAAGTCGCTGCCGTACGTCGTCACGGTGCACCTGCTGTTCGACGCCGTCGTGTTCGCCGTGCTCGTGCACGGCCACCACCCGGAGCTGCTCGACATCTTCGTCACGGCACCCTGACCGGGCTCCCGGCGCGCCGGACCTCTCCGGCGGGTGCGGTCGAGCGTCTCTGTTCCTCAGGATTCAGCCGCTGAGTCCTGAGGAACAGAGACGCTCGACCGGCGCGGTGGGGGTCAGGCCATCGCCCGATCAGAGGTCGTCGAGCATGTCCTGCATGCGCCCGATCTCCGCGAGCTGGCCCGCGCCGATGTCGTTGGCCAGCTCCTGGGTGCGGAAGTTGATCCCGTCGACGGCCAGCTCGGTGGACATGGTCACCGCACCCTGGTGGTGCTGGATCATGCCCTCCAGGTAGAGCCGGTCGAAGGTGGTGCCGGACGCCGCCTCGAGCTCGGCCATCTGGGCGTCGCTGAGCATGCCCGGCATGTCCTCGGGGTCGTGGTCGTGGGCGTCGTCGACCGGCGCCCGCGGGCCGCTGCCGTCGCCGTCCTCGAGCTCGACGGGCACGGGCAGGTCGTGCCCCTGCAGCCAGCCCGCCATGCCGTGGATCTCGGCGCCCTGGACGTCGTAGATCCGCGCGGCGAGCGCCAGGACGCCGGGGTCCTCGGCCCGGTCCGGCGCCAGCTCGGACATTTCCAGCGCCTGGGCGTGGTGCACGATCATGTCGCTGATGAAGGTGGCGTCGGCCCGGTTCCACTCGTCGTCGGCCCGCGGAGGTGCGACGTCCTCTGGTGCGACGGTGGCGTTCTCCTCGCCGGGCCGGCCGGGCTGGACCACGACGCTCTCCGGCGTCGCGGCCGCCTCGGTCGTGGCCGGTGACCCGCCGCCGGTGCAGGCGGCCGCCGTCGCGGCGGCGACCAGCACGACGGCCGTCCCCGTCGCGCGCCGGAGCCGGCGCCGTCGAGCCCTGGGTGCTCCCTGTACGTCCACTGTCACCATCCGGTTAAATCTCTGCACATACCCTGGTGACGGGCGTCACACCGGGTGAAAGTAGGGGGACCCTACCAAGGAGGTGTGACGCCTGTGCGTCATCTGACCACGAGACAGCGGCGTCGAGCCCTGGCGGCCGGAGCGCTCACCAGCGCCCTCGCCGTCGGTTCGTTCGCCGTCGCCGCCCCGGGATTCGCCGAACCCGGTGGCGACGCGCCCGACGACGGCAGCGAGCTGCCCGCCCAGAGCATCGTCGCCCTGGACGACTCCGCGACACCGGAGGGGCTCACGGAGCCGGGCACCACGGACGCGCTGAACATGGAGCTGCTGGCGAACATCCCGAAGAACGGGGCGTTCGCCGCCGAGAACTCCTACAGCTCCGACCTCGCCTTCGCCGGCGACTACGCGTTCGCGGGGAACTACAACGGGTTCACCGTCTACGACATCTCCGACCCGGAGAGCCCGACGCAGGCCGCGCAGGTCGTCTGCCCGGGGTCGCAGAACGACGTCTCCGTCTACGGCGACATCCTCGTGCTGTCCACGGACTCCTGGCGCACCGACGACTCCTGCGAGAGCGAGTCGATCTACCCGGTCGGCGTCGACTACTGGGAGGGCCTGAAGGTCTTCGACATCTCCGAGCCGACCGAGCCGGAGTACGTCGCCGCCGTCGAGACGCAGTGCGGCTCGCACACGAACTCCCTGGCGCCGAGCAAGAACGGCCAGACGCTGTACGTCTACGTCTCGTCGTACTCGCCGCACCCGCTGCTGTCGGACTGCCAGCCGCCGCACGACAAGATCTCCGTGGTCGAGATCCCGACGAAGGCTCCGGCCGAGGCCGCGGTCGTCTCCACGCCGGTGCTCTTCCCGGAGGGTGGCTACACGAACACCTCCGGCTGCCACGACATCACCACCTACGTGAAGCTGGACCTCGCGGCCGGTGCGTGCATGGGCGACGGCATCCTCATGGACATCTCCGACCGGGCCGACCCCGAGGTGATCTCCACCGTCCGTGACACCGAGAACTTCGCCTTCTGGCACTCGGCGACGTTCAACAACGACGGCACGAAGGTGGTCTTCACCGACGAGCTCGGTGGCGGCGGCGCCGCGACCTGCAACGAGACCGTCGGCTCAGAGCGGGGCGCCAACGGGATCTACGACGTCGTCGACGGCGAGCTGGAGTTCCGCAGCTACTACAAGATCCCGCGGACGAACACGAACACCGAGAACTGCGTGGCCCACAACGGCTCGCTGATCCCGGTCAAGGACAAGGACATCATGGTCCAGGCCTGGTACCAGGGCGGGATCTCGGTGTTCGACTTCACCGACTCGTCGAACCCGACGGAGATCGCCTGGTTCGACCGGGGCCCGCTGTCCTCGGAGCGGATGGTCCTGGGTGGCTCGTGGTCGGCGTACTACTACAACGGGTACGTCTTCTCGAACGACATCCAGCAGGGGTTCGACGTCCTGGAGATCGACGACGCGGCCGGTGTCGGCAAGCAGAAGCCGAACACCTACCGTGAGCTGAACCCGCAGGGGCAGGTCCGCTTCCACGGCTGACCCTCTCCCGGGCGCATCGAGCGTCTCTGTTTCTCAGGAATCAGCTGCTGGTTCCGGAGGAACAGAGACGCTCGACCCGTGCCGGGGACGGGACGACGCCGGCGCGTGGATCAGGAGCGACGCCGCAGCCGGGACTCGACCAGCGGCACGGCGACGGCGACCAGGGTCAGGGCGGCGCCGAGGTACATCGCCGGGCCGGGCGGCGTCGCGCCCGGGACGAGCAGGTCCAGCAGCAGCGCCCCGACGATCTGGCCCGCGATGAGGCCCAGGCCCAGCAGCAGCACGCCGATCCGGTGCACCACGGCGGCCTGGACGGCGATGAAGACGATGCCGAGCAGTCCGCCGGAGTAGAGGACCAGGTCCAGCGGCCACCGTGTCGGCAGCGCCCCGTCGGGTGCGCCGCCCACGAGCACCGACACCGCGAGCGCGACCAGCAGCGCCGCCGTGCCGACGCCGAAGTTGACGAAGGTCGCCGCGGCCACGCCCGGGAACGTCGACGACGGCGCCCGCCCGGCTGCCGGTGCAGGGACGGCCGCCGCCCGCACCCGCCCGTTCATCGCCTGCTGCCACGCCTGGACCACCCCGGCGAGCAGCGGGATCACCGCGAGGTGCACGTCCTCGACCCGTCCGACGGACCCGGACACGGCGACGACGACGGCCACGACGGTCAGGGCCGGGCCGACGGCGCGACCGAGCGTGATCAGCCGGACGCCGCCCGGTGCGAGGCCGAGCCGGTCCACCGCCAGCGAGCTCGTCGACTGCCCCGCCACGATCGCGACCATGAACAGGGCGACGCCGAGGGAGGAGACGGTCAGCCCCTGGGCCGCCACGTAGAAGCCGCCGCCCAGACCCCCGAGCACCTCCCACGGGCGCAGCCCGCCGGTGCGCAGGGCGCCGCGCACGTGCCCGACGGCGGACCGCGCCGCGGGCCAGCACAGGACCGCGACCGTCAGCCACAGCAGGCCCGAGCCGAACGAGATCACCGCCGCGGCGAACGCGGAGCCCACGTGCTCGGCGAGGGTGCCGTTCACCCGGGACTGGGACGCGGCGGCGATCCCGCCCACCACGGCGGCGGCGACTCCGGCGACGGTGCCGGCGCTGCGGGCAGCGGGCTGGGCGGTCACCCGCGGAGTCTACGGCGCGGGCGGCACGGGCCGAGCGGCGCGGGATGACACCATGCCACCGTGACGACCGACGTCGGCTCCCGGCGAGGCGCCCGCCACGCCCGCACGACGGAGCTCTCCACCCTGCCCGACGGCGGGCACGGTCACGGGCACGGTGGTCCCGTGCCGCCGGCGCCCTGGCGCACCCGGCTCGTGCTCGCCCTCCTGGTGCTGCCCGCGCTGGTCGCCACCGGTCTCGGCCTGTGGCAGCTGTGGCCCGCCGAGGCCGGGATCCCGGACCGGGTGCCGGTCGTCGTCGAGGGCAGCGAGCTCGTGTCCGCGACCGTCGTCGGACCGCTCGAGGGGGAGGCCGCCGGGGACGCGTCGTGGCCCACCACCGACGACTCGACGATCGGCAACGTCGAGATCCGCCTGGCCGACGGCAGCACCTCCGGCATGCAGGCCGAGCCACGGTTCGAGCTGGAGCCCGGCGACCCGGTGATCGCGCTGTACATCGGCGACTTCGCCGAGACCCCCGTGCCGTACGTGTTCATGGACTACGAGCGCGAGGTGCCCCTGGGGATCCTCGCCGTCGCCTACGTGCTGGTCGTGCTGCTGGTCGCCCGCTGGCGCGGCCTGGCGGCCCTGGTCGGCCTGGCGGTGGCGTTCGCCGTGTTCGTCGGGTTCACGTTCCCGGCGCTGCTGTCCGGCGAGAACGCGATGGGCGTGGCCCTGGTGACGTCGTCGGCGGTGATGCTGGCCGTCCTCTACCTGGCGCACGGCCTGACGGCCCGGACGACCGTGGCGCTGCTGGGCACCCTGGCAGGGCTGGCGCTCACCGCGGGGATCGGGGCGTGGGCGACGGGTGCCGCGCAGATCACCGGCGCCTCGGAGGAGATCGCGCAGAACCTGCCGACGATCGCGCCCGGGGTGGACCTGCGCGGCATCGCGCTGTGCGGGCTGGTGCTGGCCGGCATGGGTGTCCTCAACGACGTGACGATCACGCAGGCCTCGGCCGTGTGGGAGCTGCGGGCGCTGGCCCCGCTGGCCCCGCGGCGGATGCTGTTCGCCCGGGCGATGCGCATCGGGCGCGACCACATCGCCTCGACCGTCTACACGATCGCGTTCGCCTACGTGGGCGCGGCCCTGCCGCTGCTGCTGACGGTGTGGCTGCTCGACCAGACCCCGATGATGACGCTGACCTCGGGGGAGATCGCCGAGGAGATCGTGCGCACGCTGGTCGGGTCCATCGGGCTGGTGCTGGCGATCCCGATCACGACGGCGATCGCCGCGGTCACCGTGCCCACGGGCGCTGCCCTGGCGGCGAGCGCCGGGGTCGGCCACGATGGTGCGGACCCGACCCCGGAGGACGACGTGCCGACCCGACCCGACGAGCGAGTCTGACGCCGTGCCCGAGCAGCCGGACCCGCCGCGCGAACCGGCCCCCGTCGGCCGGGACGCCTTCATCTCGCGCGAGCCGCAGCCGCCGGCCGGTGACGACACCCGGTTCGACCCGCACTCGCGCTGGATCGACCGGTTCGGGATCCTGCTCGCCCTGACCGGGCTGACGGTCGCGCTGCTGTCGCTCGTGGACATCCGGGCCGCGGGCGACGAGCTCGGCCCGGCGCTGGCCGGCCTGGCGACGACGCTCACGGTCGGGGCGACCCTGGGTCTGGCGCTGCGCGCGGCGGGCCTGCGCACCCGGTGGCGGCGGTGGGCCTACGTCGTGCTGGGCGTGCTGGTCGCGGTGTCCCTGGTGATCGTGCTCCTGCTCGACACCTCGGACGCCGTCACGTCCGCGCCCCCGCTGCTGCTCCTCATCGCGGCGCTGGCCCCCGTGGTCGTGGTGCGGCGGCTGGTGCACCACCGGATCGTCACCCTCGCGACGGTGCTCGGGGCCGTGTCGGCCTACCTGCTCATCTCGCTGATGTACTACTACGCGTTCCTCACGGTGGACAACCTCACCGAGTCTCCCTTCTTCGGCACGGAGCAGCCGACGACGTCGTTCATGTACTTCTCGCTGACGACGATCACGACGCTCGGGTACGGCGACCTCGCGGCCGTGACGCCGGTGGGTCGGCTCCTCGCCACGAGCGAGGCGATCGTCGGGCAGGTGTACCTCGTGGTCTTCGTGGCGATGATCGTCAGCCTCGCCGCGAGCCGCGTGCAGCACTCGCGGGGCTGACGCCCCCCACGTTTGATAACCGTTCTCATACGTGGTTGACTGCGGTCTGTTGACGCGAATGGTTCTCATTCGCGTCGGGGCGTCCGTGGCGCCCCCGCAGCTCCCGGCGCCGTGCCGCTTCCCGGCGTCGTCCCCGACGAGGAAAGAAGTCCGATGACCACCCGATCCCGCGCCGCCACGGCGCTCGCCCTCGCGCTGCCCCTCGGCCTCCTGGCCGCGTGCGGCACCGATGCCGAGGAACCGGCCACCGAGACCGACCCCGCCGCCGCCGAGACCGAGGACTCGGCGGACAGCGCTCAGGGCCCCACCGAGGTCCAGTCCCGCACCGCCCGCGTCGCCGTCACCTACGACGGCGGCATCAAGGTCCTCGACGCGATGACCCTCGAGGAGGTCGGCGACGTCGAGCTCGAGGGCTTCAACCGCCTCAACCCGGCCGGCGACGGGCGCCACCTCGCGGTGTCCACCACCGGTGGCTTCCAGCTCCTCGACACCGGGACCTGGGGCGAGGGCCACGGCGATCACTTCCACTACTACACGGCCTCCCCGGAGCTGACGGACGTCACCTACGACGCCGAGAGGCCCGGGCACGCGGTCGTCCACGACGGCACCACCGCCTTCTTCGACGACGGCACCGGGCACGTCGAGCTCGTGGAGTCGCTGCACGTCGCCGAGGCGGACGCGGAGGTCGAGACCGTCGAGCTGCCCGACGCCCACCACGGCGTGGCCGTCCCGCTGAGCGACGGGTCGCTCCTCGTCACGATCGGCACCGAGGAGGAGCGCACCGGTGTCGCGGTCCTGGACGCCGACGGCGAGGAGGTCGCCTCCTCCGGCGACTGCCCCGGCGTGCACGGCGAGTCCGTCGCGCAGGGAGAGGCCGTCGTCCTCGGCTGCGAGAACGGGGCCGTCGTCTACGCCGACGGCGAGTTCACGCAGGTCGAGACCCCGGACGAGTACTCGCGGATCGGCAACCAGGCCGGTTCGGAGGCCTCGCCCGTCATCCTCGGTGACTACAAGACCGACCCCGACGCGGAGCTCGAGCGGCCGACCCGCGTCAGCCTGATCGACACCCGGGACGCGAGCCACCGGCTCGTCGACCTGCCGGGCTCGTACAGCTTCCGCTCCCTGGCCCGCGGTGACGACGGCGAGGCGCTCGTCCTGACCACCGACGGATCCCTGCAGGTCATCGACCCCGAGTCCGGCGAGATCACCGCCTCGATCCCGGTCGTCGACTCCTGGGAGGAGCCGACGGACTGGCAGCAGCCGCGCCCGACGGTGCTCGCGCTCGACGGCTCGGTCTACGTCACCGACCCGGCGAACCAACAGATCCACGCGGTCGACCTCGTCGAGCAGGAGGTCTGGCTCACGGCCGACCTCGGCGTCGCGGCGAACGAGCTCTCCGGCGTGTACGGCGAGCCCGCGGCGGAGCACTCCGAGGAGGAGCACGGCGACGAGCACTCCGAGGAGGAGCACGCGGACGAGGACCACGCGGACGAGGGTCACGAGGACCACGACCACTGAGCGACCCGCTCGATCCCTCCCACGTCAGGTCCGGCGCGGCGGTGACGCCGCGCCGGACCTGACGCGTTCTCCGTCCTGCGGGGGAGGCGTCGACGTGGTGCTCCTCCGTACGCTGGACGGATGCCGCGCCTGCGAGCCCCCGAGCTGATCACCGAGTGGTTCGGCCTCGACGCCGACTTCGAGCGCACCCCGACCGATCCCGCCGACGCCTATCGCCGCGACGTGTGGCTCGGCCTCGTCCTCGTGGTCCTGGCGGTCGCCGGCTCCGAGGTGGCACGGTCGGCGGGTCTCCTGGACGAGGAGACCCCGCCCTGGCTCGTGGCGCTGCTCTCCGCGGCCGGCGCCCTGCCGCTGGTCGTCCGCCGTCGCTACCCCCTCACGGTCCTCGCGGTCGCCTACACGCACTTCCTCGTGCTCGGCCTCACCGTGCCGTCGATCCCGATGACGGTCGTCCTCCAGGCGGTCTACTTCGTCGCGCTCTACTCGGCCGTCGCCTGGGCGCGGGACCGGCAGGCGATGGTCGTCGTGGTCGGGGTGTGCCTGCTGGTCATGTTCACGTGGCTCCTGTGGCAGCTCGCGGTCGGGTCGGGACTGCAGCAGGCCGCCGAGTCGCGGGGCCTCCTCGACGACCCGCCCGGGTACCTCGACCCGATCACCGCGATGGTCGCCCACATCTGGCTGGTCAACATGGCCTACTTCCTCGGCGCGATCGCGATCGGGCAGGTCTCGTGGAACGCGGCCCGGCGCCGGCAGCAGCTCGCCCACCAGGCGGCGACGATCGAACGGCAGTCGGCCGAGCTGCAGCGTCGCGCGGTCGTCACCGACCGGCTGCGCATCGCCCGCGAGCTCCACGACGTCGTCGCTCACCACGTCTCGGTCATCGGCATCCAGGCCGCCGCAGCCCGCCGGTTGCTCGCCAAGGACCCGGTCCTCGCCGCCGAACCCCTGGCCACCATCGAGTCGGCGTCCCGGGAGGCGGTGACCCAGATGCGCGGCCTCGTGGGGACCCTGCGCGACACCGGGTCCGAGACCGCGTCCGACGGCGGGTCCGACGGTGGGTCGGGGGCGCGTTCTCCCGGGCCCGGACTGACGGACATCCCGGCGCTGGCGGAGGCCGACGACGGTCTCGACGTCACGTTCTCGCTCGTCGCCGAGCCGCCCGGTGCCGACACCGAGGTCCCGGCACCCGTCGCGCTGAGCCTGTACCGGACCGTCCAGGAGGGACTGGCCAACGTGCGCAAGCACTCCACGGCCCGCACGGCCTCGGTCACCGTCCGTGTCGACCGGCGACCCGAGGCATCGGCCGGCTCTGCGGGGTCCGCCGGCTTCGCCGAGGTCGAGGTGCTCGACGACGGGCGGACGCGTCCCGGTTCCTCCGGCACCGGGCTCGGCCTGGTCGGGCTGCGCGAACGGGTCGCCGCCCACCACGGCGTGGCCGAGATCGGCCCCCGGGTGACCGGCGGCTACCGTGTGCGCGTGCGACTGCCCCTGCCCCAGGACCCCGCATGACCTCGGTGCTGCTCGTCGACGACCAGCGGCTCGTGCGGTCGGGATTCCGTCTCATCCTCGCTGTCGAGGACGACCTCGACGTGGTCGGGGAGGCGTCGGACGGTGTCGACGCGGTCGCCGCGGCCCGGGAGCTGCGTCCCGACGTCGTGCTCATGGACGTCCAGATGCCCGTCATGGACGGGATCGAGGCGACCCGGCGGATCGTCGCCGAGGACCTCTCCCGGGTGCTGGTGCTGACGACCTTCGACGACGACGCTTACGTCTTCGACGCCCTGGCCGCCGGGGCGTCCGGGTTCCTGCTGAAGAACGCCGACGCCGACCACCTGGTCGAGGCGGTCCGGACCGTCGCCGACGGGCACGGTCTGCTGTCCCCGCAGGTGACACAGCGGGTCGTGAAGCGGATGGTCGCCGGCGGGGCGACAGGTACCGGGACGGTCGATACCGGGCGGGCCGGCGCCGGGACGACGGGTGCCGGGGCGGTCCGGGGCGCCGGGGTGCCGCCGTCGGCCCCGGACCTGGACCGCCTGACCGCCCGCGAGCGCGAGGTGCTCGTGCTGGTGGGCCGGGGGATGTCCAACGCGGAGATCGCCGCGGAGCTGTTCCTCGGCGAGGCGACGGTCAAGACCCACGTGTCGAACGTCCTGGGCAAGCTCCACCTGCGCGACCGGGTCCAGGCGGTCGTCTACGTCCACCGGCACGGACTGGCCGGGAACGCCTGACGGTGTCGTCGCCGGTCAGCCATCAGCCGGTGATGCCTGACCGTCCGCGTCGCCACGTGGCCGCGACGGCGTCGCCGGTCGGCCGTCCGGCCCCGATACCTGACCCGCCGCGACGTCGGGGCGGTCACCTCACGACGGCAGGACGAACCGGTGGTCCACCGGGGGACGCTGCGGGAACCAGCCCTCGGCGGCCAGGACGGCAGCCACCTCCCGGGCGACGGTGCCGTCCCAGGCGTCCCGTCCGGTGTAGCGGCGTACCAGCGTCCGTCGGCCGGCGATCCGGTTCTGCCGGGCGCGGTCCGCGACGACGGCGTCGAGCCGGGAGTGGACGTCACGACCGTCGATCTCGACCAGGAGCGCGCTGTCGCCGGGGAGCAGCCACGCCAGGTCGACCCGGGCCACGACCAGCCCGGACGACGTGACCAGCCGGAGCTGCAGCGCGTCCGGCGCGACGCCGGCGTCGACGCAGCCAAGGCGTGCCCAGGTCTCGGCCGGCGACTCTGCCCGGGGATCGCACTCGTCCCACCAGGACCGGCGCGCGGCCGCCCCGACGAGGTCGCCGGACTTCTCCCGGGCCCGGTCGAGGCCGGCGCGCGAGACGAGGCCGCGGTGGCCCGCCGAGTCCATCATCGCGACGGCGCGGTACCGCGGCAGGGCGGGGACCGCCTGGGCCAACGCGTCCTCCGGGAGGGCGCACGCGACGCCGTCGACCTCCGACCAGCGGCGGAGCCGCAGCCGGCGGACGCGGACCGGGTCGGGGCCCCGGCGGGCCGACCCGTCCGGGACCGTGACCTCGGGCCGGACGTCGAGCGGTGCGCCGTGGACGCCGTGCAGGACCAGCGCGGCGACGCCGGTGACCACCGTGCCGGGGCACGCCAGCGGCCCGAGCAGGGAGGCCCGGCGGCGAGCACGGTCCAGCCGGTCCCGCGCCGGGTCCCCGCCGACGCCGACGTCGTACACACCGCGGACCGGTCGGCTCCAGCGCCCCTGGGCGACCAGGCGTGCCGCCTGCTGGCGGGTGACCCCGGACGACCGGCACTGGTCGATCGAGAGCAGTCCCTCCTGCCGGGAAGCGATCCGGTGAGCGCGGTCCGGGACGACGAGCGGTGGGGAGGGCACCGTCCCAGCAGACCAGCCGGCGGGATCCCCCGGACCGGTCGTCCACAGGGTGTGGACACGGCGACGTGCCCGGTCAGGCATCCGTCGCCGAACGCTGACCGCGGACGACGTCAGCAGCGAGCGACGACGTGCTGCGTCAGCCGTCCGACGGTGATGCCTGACGATTCGCGTCGTCGCCCGCGTGGTGGACCCGCGCGAATCCCCCTTCCGGCGGATCCGCCCGCGGCCCGTGCTCCGTAGGTTGGGAGCCATGTCCACTCTCGAGGTCAGGGACCTGACCAGAACCTTCGGCGACCTGCGGGCGGTCGACGGCGTCTCCTTCGCCGCCCGGGGCGGCATGCTCACGGGGTTCGTCGGCTCCAACGGCGCCGGCAAGACGTCCACGATGCGCATGATGATGGGTGTCCTCGCGGCCACCTCCGGGGAGGTGCTGTTCGACGGCGCCCCGGTGACCCGCGCGGACCGGCGCACGTTCGGGTACATGCCCGAGGAGCGCGGCCTGTACCCCAAGCAGCCGGCGCTCGACCAGCTCGTCTACCTCGCCCGGCTGCGTGGCATCCCCGCCGCGACGGCGCGTGCCGAGGCCCTGGAGCACCTGGAGCGGCTGGGGCTCGGCGAGCGCGCCCGCGACCACGTGGAGAAGCTCAGCCTCGGCAACCAGCAGCGCGTCCAGATCACGGCGGCCCTCATGGGCCGGCCGCGCGCACTGATCCTCGACGAGCCCTTCTCGGGGCTGGACCCCACCGCGGTGGACGACATGGTCGACCTGCTGCGACAGCACACGGCCCGGGGGGTCCCGGTACTGTTCAGCTCGCACCAGCTCGACCTGGTCGAGCGCCTGTGCGAGCGTCTCGTGATCCTGCGCGGCGGCCGGGTCGTCGCGGACGGCACGCCGGCCGAGCTGCAGGAGACCGGCACGCTGCGGCACCGCCTGGTGCTCGACGGCGACGCCGGTTGGGTCCGGGGTGTACCCGGCGTGCACGCCGTCGACGTGGACGGTCCGACGGCGCTGCTCGAGCTGGCCGACGACGCGGCTGCCCAGCGCCTGCTCGCCACGGCGCTCGAGCGCGGTGCGGTCCGCGAGCTCTCCCCGGTCCGCCCCTCCCTGGCCCAGATCTACCGCGAGGTGACCTCATGACCACGTCCACCCAGGAGCAGGCCCGGCTCGTACCGACCCCGGCGCCCGAGTCCCCGGACGACAGCACCCGCGGCGCCTGGCGTCTGGTGATGCAGCGCGAGATCGTCACGCGGGTGATGAACAAGGCGTTCGTCATCGGGCTCGTGACCTCACTGGTCGTCATCGCGGCGCTCGCGGCCTTCTTCGCCTGGCAGGCCAACCGGGTCGACACCTCCACCGTCGCGGTGAGCGGCGCCGACAGCGCGGCTGTCGCCGCGGCCACCTCGGCCGGCGAGGTCGCGGCGGCGGAAGGGGGCAACACCGAGGTCGAGGTGCTCGAGACCGCCGACGCGGACGCCGCGCGCGCGGCGCTGGAGTCCGGCGACGCCGACGCCTGGCTGCACCCGGGCGACGACGGCTGGGTGCTGGCCGGCCAGGGCGAGCCCGGCGGTGACCTGCAGCGGTACGTGTCCACCGCCGTCGAGCAGCAGGTCGTCGCCGCGAACGCGGAGGCCGCCGGCACGTCGGTGGCCGAGCTGTCGGCCGGTGCGGAGCTGACCACCGAGGCCCTCGAGCCCGACGCGGTCGGCGAGCAGGCGCTGTTCTTCGCGACGTTCGCGCTGTCGTTCCTGTTCTTCGCGGGGGCGATCACGTCGGGCAACATGATCGCCAGCTCGGTGGTCGAGGAGAAGCAGTCGCGGCTGGTGGAGATCATCGCGACGGCGGTGCCGCTGCGCCAGCTCCTGGCGGGCAAGATCCTGGGCAGCTCGGTGATCGCCGTCGGGCAGAACCTGCTGTTCGCCGGCGTCGGGATGGTCGCGGTCTCGGCGAGCCCGGTGTCGATGGCATTGCCCGCGCTGTCGACGTCGTTGATCTGGTTCGTGGTGTTCTTCGCCGTCGGGTTCCTCGCGCTGGCGGCGCTGTACGCCGTGGCCGGTGCCCTGGCCAGCCGCGCCGAGGACCTGCAGTACACGGCGACCCCGATGACGTTCCTGGTCATGGGTGTGTACTTCGTGACGTTCACGGCCTCGGGCACGTTCCTGACCGTGCTGTCGTACGTGCCGATCGCCTCCGTGGTGGCCATGCCGGCCCGGATCCTCTCCGGGGACGCGGCGTGGTGGGAGCCCGTGATCGCGCTGGTGCTCCTGGCCGCGTTCGCCGCCGTGGCGCTGCTCGTCTCGGAGCGGGCGTTCCGCGGGTCGCTGCTGCAGACCGGCGGACGCATCTCCTGGCGGCAGGCGCTGCGCCCGCAGGGCTAGTCGAGGGACTTTCTTGGGGCAATCATGAGAGATAGATTGCCGGACATGGCTCGACGACGTGATCCCGTGCAGTTCGACCTGGTCCCGGACGAGGACGGGCCAGGAGACGCAGGGACGAGTGCTGCTGCCGGGTCGGCCGGCGAGCCCGTCGAGCCCGGCTGGTTCGGCCGCCGCGTCGCCGGACCCGTCCGGGAGCGCTGGCGGGCGACGCCGCGCCGCCTGCGGGCCGGGATCGTCGGCGTCACCGCGGTCGCCGTCGTCGGGACGGCGGCCGGGGTCGCCGCGCTCGACGCCCGGTCCGACGCCGCGCACGCCGAGCACATGGCAGAGATGCCGGGCGGCGTCGCGGACCTGTCCGTCCCGCTGGAGGAGACCTGGCGGGTGGAGACCGACGAGGGCGTCGTCGCGGTGCTGCCCGGCGGGGTCGTCGTCACGCGCGACGGGACCGACGTGCTCGGGGTCGACGTCGCCACGGGGGACGAGGTGTGGCGCCACGAGCTGGGGGCTCTCGTCGAGTGCGGCCCGGACAACCTGCGCGGACTGCTCTCCACCGGTATCGAGGCCCTCGTGTGCGTGCACGGCACGCCGGAGCGCACCGCCACCGTGCTGGACGCCTCGGGCACGGTGCTCGGCGACCGGGAGCTCGGTGTCGCCAACCACGGGCAGCGGGGTGCCTGGGTCGACGGTGCACCGCAGGTCCTCCCGGCGGGGGACGGCACCGTCGCGGTGCTCGAGGGCGGCGCGCGGGAGCTCACGCTCGACGGGGAGGATCTGGAGACCGGCCTGGCGCAGGCCCGCGCCGACGGCCGCTGGCAGGACCCGACCGTCCGGGTGGAGGACGTGCTGACCGGCGAGGTCCGCGCCGAGGAGACGCTCGTGGTCCGCGCGGAGGACCTCGCACCCTGTGGCACGGGTACGAGTCGCGACCGGGTGTTCGTCAACCCCTCGCTGTGGGCGTGGGGCTTCGCCGTCCGGCTCGACGTGTGCGGGCGGTCGGTGACGGTGACCCCCGACGGCGAGCGCCACGAGGCGATGCGCGTGCCGTCGGTCGACGGCGGGTTCCTGGAGTACACCGCCGACGAGAGCACGCGCGTGCTGGACGCCTCCGGCGCCGAGGAGGCCGTGGTGCCGGGGTCCGTGCTCCCGCCGCCGGCTCTGGACGCACCGGGCGGGCCGCGCCTCGTGTTCGTCGGGTCCGACCGGCTGTCCGCCGTCGACGACGCCGGGGAGCGCCTGTGGACGATCGACGTGGCGGGCTTTCCGCGGTACCTGGCGCGTGCCGGTGGCACGGCGGTTCTCGCGATGGTCCCGGAGAACCGCGTCCAGGCCGTCGACCTGGACACGGGGGAGATCCGGTGGACACGCGACGACGTGGTCACGACCGAGCAGGGGGGTGTCGGGGCAGCGGCCACCGACGGGGAGATCGTCCTGGTGACCGTGTCCGGCGGCCCGCAGACCGACCTCGTCGCCCTCGACCTCGCCGACGGTCGCACCCGCTGGAACCAGGCGTACGACGCCCGCTACGGGCAGGTGACGGTGATCGACGGGCGGGTCGTCCTCGCCGACGCGATGGGCGGAGGGTACATCCGCACCGTCGACGGGGTGCAGGTCGAGACCTCCGACGCCGCACTCGTCGGCCTGGCGAACTAGATTCACGGTATGGGCCGACCACGCCGGGACGACGTCGTCACCTTCGACGTCTCCCACGACGCCGACGACGGGGTCGACGACGCCGCCCGCACCGGCGACGGGCGGGCGGACGGCGGCGCCGCGGCGCCCCGGCATGACCGGGTCCGCCGCTGGTGGCGGGCCGCGACGCGGCGCCAGCGCCGCACGGCGACCGCCCTCGTCGCCGGCGCGGCCGTGGTGCTGACCGGCGGCACCGTGGCGGCGTCGACGCTGGCGAACCACGTCGAGGCCGAGCGGCTGCGCACCGCCCCGGGCGGGGTGCTCTCCCTGGACGGGCCGCTCACCGAGGTCTGGAGCGCCGACGTCAGCAGCATCGCGGCCGTGCTGCCCGCGGGCGGGATCGTCACCACCGAGGGTCCCCGGGTCGTCGCCCGGGAGGTCGCCACCGGTGCCGAACGCTGGGAGGTCACCCTGACCGGGGCGGTGGAGTGCGGTCCCAGGCCGCGGCTGGACAGCGTCGCGGAGTGGACGGTGCCCGTCGAGACGGTGACGTGCGTGCACGGCCGGGCCGGGAACCGTGCCGTCACGGTGCTCGACGCCGACGGTGCCGTCGTCGGGCAGCGCGGGCTGGCGGCCGAACGGTACGGCGGCCAGGCCCGGTCGGTGGTCGCGGCGGCGGACGGCGCGCTGGCCGTCACCGAGCACGACACCGACCTGCCGGAGCGCCTCACCTTCGCCACGCCGGACGAGATGTTCTCCGAGCTGAGCCAGATGGAGGTCGACGGAGGAGACACGCGGACCTGGCTCGAGGACGCGCTGACCGGGGAACGTCGGCAGACCCTGGACCTGGTCGAGCTGCCGTGGGCGCACGGCGTCGACTGCTACACGCTGGGGGAGGACGAGGTCGACTCCTCCGGCCTGGGGACGGCCGGCCGGGCCACGCTGGACCTCGGCGCGACGCTGGGGACGCCGACGATGGTCGGCTTCGCGGGCTGCGCCGCCGACGGCGCCGCGACCTACACGGGCGTCCCCCTGGGGTACCGGTCCGCGCTCGCCACGACGTGGCCGCGGCAGTCCGTGCGCCAGCCGTACCCGGACGAGCGCTTCGTCGTGCCGGCCGGGGAGGGCAGCAGCCTCCTCGCCGACGACGGCGAACCGGTCCTCGACGTCCCCGGCCTGCGTCTGGAGGTGCCCGCGACGGACGGGACCGCCGGCGACGGGTACGTCGCCGTGGAGGGCGCCGAGCGTGTCGTCCTGCTCGCCGAGGACGGGAGCGAGCGATGGAGCGCGCCGGGTGAGAGCCCCCGCGTCCTGGTGCGCACCGACGACCTCGTGGTGGTCAGCGGCTGGGACGAGCTGGTCGGCTACGACGCGGCCGACGGGACCGAGCGGTGGCGGCTGGCCCCCGACGCCGGTCCGCGGCGGTACGTGCTCTCGGCGGTCACCGACGGCGTCCGGATGACGGGCGTGCTGATGGACGTCTCCGTCGAGGCCACGGCCGAGCTGTCGCTGTTCACGCTCGACCTGCGCACCGGGCAGGAGGTGGCCCCGCGGGTGCGGGACGTCGCCACGCGCACCGTGCTGGCCGTCGACGGCCACCTCGTCGTGCCCGAGCTGCCGGCCGACGAGGTGCTCCTCGGCGACGCCACGACGCCGGTGGTGGGGCTGCGGGTGCTGGCTCCCGGCGAGGGCGGGGCCTGATGGCGAGGCGCCGTGACGACGCGATGGTCTCCTTCGACGTCTCGGTCGACACGTCCGTCGACGCCGGCGCGGGGCACGACGGCGGGGCGAGGACGCCGGAGCCGCCGCGGCCGGGGTGGCTCGAGCGTGCCGCGGCGTGGTGGCGGGCGGCGTCCCCGCGTCGGCGGCGCGCGACGGTGGGTGTCGGCGGCGGCGCGGTCCTCGTCCTGGTGGGCGGGCTGGTCGCCGGCGGGGCGGCGGCGGCCCACCTCGAGTCGGAGCGGCTGCGGGCGGCACCGGGTGGCGTGCTCTCCCTCGCGGGCGAGCTGACCGAGGCGTGGAGCCGGGACGGGTCCGGGGTGGTCGCCGTGCTCGACGGCGGCCGGCTGGCCTTCGTCGAGGACCGGACGCTGGTCGTGCACGACGCGGCCGACGGCAGCGAGGTGTGGCGCGCCGCGCTCGGACCCGACCTGGAGTGCGGCCCGCGACCGCGGCTGAGCAGCGGGGTCGAGTGGACGATGCCGAGCACGACCCTGACGTGCGTGCACGGCGACGACGGTGAGCGCACCGTGACGGTCCTGGACGCCGACGGTGCCGTCGTCGGGGACCGCGTCCTGGACCCGGAGGTCTACGGCGGCGAGCACGTGCGGGTCGCGCCGGCCGCCGCCGGCGGCCTGGCCGTGGTCGAGCACGTGATCGACCTGCCCGGCCGTCGGACGGTCGAGAACTCGCCGACCACCCAGCAGCTCGTCGAGGAGATCGACCCGAACGGCCTGGGCGCGGCGACGCTGCGGGTGGAGGACGCGCTCACCGGGCAGGTGCGTGCCGAGAGCACGGCGAACCGCTGGCCGATGTCGCTGCAGGACTGCGTGTGGTTCAGCGCCGACGCCGAGGGACGACCGCGACCGGCGACCACCCGGATCGAGCTGTGGGGGGTGCGGCAGCCCGTCGCGACGCCGTCGGTCGTGGGCTACCAGATGTGCCAGGGCGGCACCGGGCTGGCGACCGATGGCACGCCGCTCGACGTGGCCGACGTCACCGGCGTCTCGTTCGCCGACCTGCAGGGTCTCGGCGTGGTGGAGCCGTTCCCGGGCGGTGGGCAGGTCGTTCCCGGTCCCCGGGGCGGCACCGTGCTCGTGACCGCCGAGGAAGGTCGGCGGGAGGACCTCGGCGGTCGAGTCCGCGTCCCCGTGGCGCAGGTGGGGCCGGTCGAGCCGGAGCTGGTCGTCGTCCGCGAGCTCAGCACCGCCGTCGGGATCGGCGGCGACGGCGCCGTCCGCTGGGAGGCGGAGCTCGGGGGCGACCCGGACGTGCTCGCCCGCGCGGCCGGGACGACGGTGGTGGCGACCGACGCGTCCTCGGAGCTGGTGGCGCTGGACGACGCCGACGGGCGCGAGCGGTGGCGCGTCGACCTGGTCCACCCCGCCCCGGACGGTCGCTGGGTCCAGCCCACCTCGGCGGTCACCGACGGTGAGCGGGTCACGGTCGCGCTCGTGGAGGGCCTCGACGGCGGTCCGACCTGGGCCGGCAGCCTGGTGACGGTGGACCTCGCCACCGGGGACGCCCGCCGGACGGAGCTGGACGGGGACGGGCTGCCGTGGGTCACCGCCGTCGACGGCCACCTGCTGCTTCACGAGCTCGACCCGGGCGGCGGGGGATTCGCCGCCTGGCCGCGGATCGCTGCGGTGAAGATGCTCGAACCGCGCTAACGTCGGGGTGTGGGGCGACGACGCGGTGCCCCCCAGGGGGCGTTCACGTTCGACCTCGTGCCCGAGGACGGGTCCGAGGCCGGGCAGCACCCTGCGGGCCGGCGGGTCGCGGAGGAACCCGAGCCGGGTACCGCCCCGGAGGCCGAGCCCCCCGCCCTGCTCGCCGGTGCCCGACGGCGCTGGGCCGACCGGCCCCGCCTGCTGCGGTGGGGCGTGCCGGTGGCCGCGGTGGTCGCGCTCGCCGCGGTGGTCGTGGTCGAGGGCGTCGTCGACCGGTGGCGCGGGGACGACCTGCGGGCGGCGGCGGGCGGGGTGAGCGACCTGTCGGGTCCGCCGTTCGAGTCCTGGCGCCTCGACGAGGACGTCGGCGGCATCGGGCTGACCGGCGGACTGATCGCGATGGAGGGCGACGTGGCCGCCGTGCTGCACCACGACGAGCTCGTCGGGGTCGACCTGCGGACCGGTCAGCCCGTCTGGACCGTCGAGCTGACCGCGACCGACGCGAGCTGCGGGCCCGGGCTGGCGATCTGGGGCGACACCGTCGACCTGCGACCGGCGGAGCTCGTGGTCTGCGTCGCCGGGACGACCGACGACGCGGTGGACGTCACCGTCGTGGAGGACGACGGCAGCGTCCTGGTGCGCCGCACCGTCGAGGGCGAGCACGACCTGCTCGTGCCGGGACCCCGCGGCACCCTGGTGTCGGCGACGTGGACCGGCGACCCGGACGACGTCGACGTGGAGCTGCGCGGCGACCCGCTGACGAACCTCACCGTCCTCGGCGACATCGACGACGGGTACGACCTGCAGCTGCGGGCGGTGGACGCCGTGACCGACGAGGAGCGCTGGGCCACGACGGTGCCCTTCGGGACCGTCCGCGACGCCACGCAGTGCGTCAGCTGGGACACCGGGGGCCGCAACGCGCAGGTCGACCGGCGGGCCACCCTCGACCACGCGGTCAGCCAGCAGCTGATCGGGGTCGCCGGCTGCGGCATCCTCGCCTACGTCACCCCCGACGGGAAGCGGCTGGACCTGCCGGACGACGACGGCGACGACGAGGCGGGCACGGTGCGCCGGGTCCGGCCGCTCGCCGACGGCGGCTTCGTCGTCTCCTCCGGCGTCTGGAACCTGCCGGTGTGGGACCACGCCGTCCTCGGTCCGGACGGCGAGCACTGGTACACCGTGGAGGGGAGGCTGCTCGAACCCCTGTCCACCGTGGGCGGGGGCGGCGGCCAGCAGCTGGTCGCCCACGCCGCCCGCACGGTCGCGCTGGACCAGGACGGTCAGGAGCTGTGGACGGCGGACGTGAACACACAGACGTTCCTGGCCCGGACCGAGGAGGTCGCCGTCGTCCTGGACGTCCAGGACCGCGTCCTCGGGCTGGACCGGTCCGACGGCACCGTGCGCTGGGTGCGCGACGACGTCGTCACCCAGTTCACGGCCCTGGAGGGCGGCGGCCGGAGCGGCGAGCTCGAGGCGGCGTTCACCGACGGCGCCGTCGTGGCCGTGGTCGTGCCCACCTACACCGGCGAGCGGGTGGTCTCCCGGTGGCGTGCCGTCGACGTCAGGACGGGGGAGGACCTGTGGTCCACCGAGCTGGCCGCGGACGGCTGGGGGCTGGAGCTGGCGGCGTCGGGCCACCTGCTGCGGTGGTCCCCGCGGGGCCTGACGGGCTACACGACCGGATCGTGAGCGTCCGACGGCGGACCGTGGTTGGCTCGACGGCATGACGGGGTACGACGCCTGCTTTCTCGACCGCGACGACCGGCTGCGCGTCCCGCTGCCGGTACCGGCCGACGGCGGGCCCGACCCGGCCGAGCTGCGCCGGCTCGACCACCCGCACTTCAGCGTGCTGCTGCACTCCGGGCGCCGGCTGGCGGTCGCCACCGCCTGCATGATCGACGGCGCCCGCCTGCAGCCGCTGGCCCGCTCCGGGTCGTGGCGGCTCGACCCCCAGGCGCCGCCCGCGGAGCAGGCCGACAACGACCTGTACCACCACAACGTCCTCGACCGCGGTCATCTCGTGCGCCGCCTGGACCCGATGTGGGGCACCGAGGAGGAGGCGCGCGACGCCGGCGAGGCGACCTTCGTCTACACCAACGCCGCCCCGCAGGTCGACGAGTTCAACCAGTCCAAGAGCCTGTGGAACGGGCTGGAGGACCACGTCCTGGCGTTCGCCGACGCCCACGACCACCGGGTCGTCGTGCTGACCGGCTGCGTCTTCGCCGACGCCGACCCCGTCTACCGTGGCGTCCCCCTGCCGCGACGGTTCTGGAAGGCCGCCGCCTGGGTGACGGAGGTCGACGGCGAACGCGTCCTGCGCTCGGCGGGGTTCCTGCTCGACCAGTCGCCCCTGCTCACCGACGCCGAGCTGAGCACCGCCACCGGGCGGGCGCTCGCGGTGGGGAACGTCCCGCCGCTGGGCCCGTACCGCACCTTCCAGGTACCGGTCGCCGACCTCGCGGACCTGACCGGCCTCGACCTCGGCCCGCTGGTCGGGGCGGACGTGGTGCCCACCGAGCGCAGGGCCCTGGAGCCGCTGGCGGCGGCCGGCCCGCCGTCCGCGGGCTGGACGGAGCTGAGCGAGCCGGCCGCCATCACCCTCGGTCCCCGCTGAGCGGGTCAGGAGGTCTTGACCTCCCCGCGCTGCACGCGCCGGACGCCGACCGCCAGGGGCAGGCCGACCCAGATCGCCGCCGACGTCGCCAGCTGCGCCCACCCGGTGCCGCCGAGCGGCTCGCCCATGATCAGCGGGACGGACGACGTGGAGAGGTCGAGCCAGGGCCACACGTCGGACCAGGCGGTCAGCAGCATCGTGATCGCCCCGACGATGGTCGGCACCGCGAGGAAGACGACGATCGCGGCCGGGGTGCTCTGCAGCGCCAGGCCGAACGCGACGCCCTGGACCATCCACAGCACGATCATCAGGGCCATGCCGGCGGTCATCGCGCCGAGTCCCCAGTCCGGCGAGGCGTCGCGCAGCGTCACCACACCGAGGTGGGCGACGGCGGCGATCCCCACGGCCACGACGAAGAATGCCAGCCCGGAGCCGACGGCGGTCAGCAGCTTGGCCCCGACGACCCGCCCGCGCCGGGGTTCGAGCGTGAACGTGGTCAGCGCGGTGCGCTGCGACCACTCCGCCGTGGTGGCCAGGATGGCGACGATCGGCAGCAGCATGGCCAGGGGTGTGGAGGTGTTCGAGACGAACGTCTCGAACGACACGTCGCCCTCGCCGACCAGGGCCGTCACGGTGACGACGCCGGCCGTCAGCAGCGCGATGGTGACGAACAGCCACCGCACGGCCCGGGTGTCGAGCTGCTTGCGCCACTCGACCAGCGTCAGGCGGGAGAAGGGGACGGGGCGGATCTCGGCCGCGGTGCGCGCGCCGGTGCGCGTGCCGGGGCGGTGGCCGGTCCGGGTCTGGTCGACGGCGCTCATGCCGCCACCTCCTCGCGGGCGTCCGCGGCGGTGAGCTCGAGGAACAGCTCCTCCAGCCCGCGGGAGTCGGCGGGGCGCAGCTCGGTCACGAGGACGCCCGCGCCGACGGCGGTCCGCGCCACGGTCTCGGCGTCCGCGGCGACGGCCAGCCCGCCCTGGGCACCCGGCTCGACGTCGACGCCGGCGCGGCGCAGCGCGGCGGCCAGGGCGACGTCGTCCAGCGAGCGGACCACCATGCCGGCCGCGCGCAGCAGCTCGTCCTTGGTGCCTTCCGCCACGACCCGGCCGCGGCCGATGACGACGAGCCGGTCGGCGACCTGCTCGATCTCGGCCAGCAGGTGGCTGGACAGCAGCACGGTGCCGCCACGGCCCGCGAAGTCGCGCAGCAGGTCCCGCATCCACCGGATGCCGGCGGGGTCGAGGCCGTTGGCGGGCTCGTCGAGGATCAGGACGTCGGGATCTCCGAGCAGCGCGGTCGCGAGGCCGAGCCGCTGACGCATCCCCAGCGAGTAGGTGCGCACACGACGTCCGGCCTCGGCGGGAGTGAGCCCGACGACGTCGAGCACCTCGTCGACGCGGCGCCGGTCGACCCCGGTCAGCAGCGCCGACAGCGTCAGCGTCTCGCGGCCGGTGCGACCGGCGTGCTGGGCCGAGGCGTCGAGCAGCACGCCCACGCGCCGTCCAGGGTTGGCCAGGGCCGCGTACGGCCGGCCGAGGACGCGGGCCGTGCCGCTCGTCGGCGGTGTCAGGCCGCACATCATGCGCATGGCGGTCGACTTGCCGGCGCCGTTGGGGCCGAGGAAGCCGGTGACGACCCCCGGATCGGCCGTGAACGAGACGTCGTCCACGGCCAGGACCGGGCCGTACCTCTTGGTCAGGTGCTCCACGGTGATCATGCCCTCAGGCTCCCGTCCGGACGCGGGCGCGCACATCGCCCGTGCGGCGGGTCCGTCTCGTCCGGTCGGAGGTTCCGGCTCATCCCTTCGGCTGATGCCCGGCGTCGGGCCGCGGCCTAGGCTCGCCACGTGCCCACCCCGTCCGCCGACCCGTACCGGGTCGACCCGAGCGACGCTCCGTCCCCGGCCGCCGGTGCGCCGGACGGACCTCCGGTCCGGTGGCGGCGGGTCTGGGCCGAGACGTGGCGGCTGCTGGCGGCCTTCGCCGTCAGCATGCTGGTGGCCGGTGCGGTCGTGTGGGAGGTGGAGACCGGCCAGCGCGCGTCCAGCCCCGACCGCCTCGCCCTGGACATCGCCGTGGGGCTGCTCTGCTTCGGTCTGGTGGTGCTGCGCCACCGGTTCCCCACGGCTGTCGCGCTGCTGATCGCGGCGGCGTCGACGGTCTCGGTGTTCGCCTCGGGACCCTTGACGCTCGCGGTGGTCTCGCTCGCGACGCACCGGCGCTGGTGGCGCATCGGCCTGGTCGGGGTGGTCTTCGTCGTGGGCGGCTGGGCCTACGGGGTCCTCTACCCGGTGGACGACGGCACGACCTGGGTCGTCGACGTCGCCAGCGGTGTCGGACTGTTCGCGCTGATGGTCTGGATCGGCGCGTACGTCGGGCTGCGGCGGGAGCACGTCGCCGAGCTGCACGAGCGGGTCGCGACGGCGGAGCGCGAGCAGGCGAGCCGGGTCGCCCAGGCACGGGCGAACGAGAGGGCGCGGATCGCCCGGGAGATGCACGACGTGCTCGCGCACCGCATGTCGCTGGTGGCGATGCACGCCGGCGCGCTCGCGTACCGCAGCGACCTGCCGCCGGAGAAGGTCGCCGAGACCGCCGGCCTGGTCCGCGACAGCGCCCACGAGGCGCTCGGCGAGCTGCGCGAGGTGCTCGGGGTGCTGCGCGGGCTGGACGGTGCGGACGCCGAGGGCCCGCCCGAGGGGCCGCAGCCGACGCTGGCCGCCGTCGAGGAGCTCGTGGCCGCGACCCGGGACGCCGGGGTGCCGGTGCGTCTGGTCGACCGCACCGTCGACGTGGACCGGTTGCCGACGGCGACGTCCCGCACCGCGTACCGGATCGTGCAGGAGGCGCTGACGAACGTGCGCAAGCACGCCGCGCGGATGCCGGCGTCGGTGGTGCTGCGGGGCGGCCCCGGTCAGGGGCTGTGGATCACGGTGTCGAACCCGGTCGCGGAGGCGGAGCCCGTGCCGCGCCGCGGTGACGGCGCGGTGGTGTCGCCGTCGGGGCTCGGCCTGCTGGGTCTGGAGGAGCGGGCCGAGCTCGCCGGGGGGTCTCTCACCGCAGGCGCGTCCGGCGACTCCTTCGCGGTGCGGGCGTGGCTACCGTGGGCGTCATGACCGACGCGATCTCCGTGGTGGTGGTGGACGACGACCCCCTGGTGCGGGCCGGGCTGGGCCTGATCCTCGGCGGGGCGCCCGAGGTGCGGGTCGTGGGCGACGCGGGGGACGGCGACGACGGCGTGGCCCTGGTACGCCGCCTCCGGCCGGACGTGGTGCTCATGGACATCCGCATGCCCCGTGTCGACGGGATCGAGGCGACGCGGCAGCTGGCCTCGACGGACGCCGACGCGCCGCGCGTGATCGTCCTGACCACGTTCGACACGGACGACATGGTCGTGCGGGCGCTGCGCGCCGGGGCGGCGGGGTTCCTGCTCAAGGACACGCCGCCGGACCGGCTGGTCGCCGCCGTGCGGGCGGCCGCGGCAGGGGAGCCGACGCTGTCGCCGTCGGTGACGGCCCAGCTCATCGACCGGGTCTCGGGCGGCGCGGCCGCGGAGTCGGAGGTCGGTCGCCGGGCGGCACGCCGCCGGGTGGAGACCCTGACCGCGCGGGAGCGGGACGTGGCCGTCGTGCTCGCCCGGGGACTGTCCAACGCGGAGATCGCCGGTGAGCTGTACATGAGCGTGCCCACCGTGAAGACGCACGTCTCGCGGATCCTCGACAAGCTGGCGGCGGGGAACCGGGTGCAGGCGGCGATCGCCGTGCACGACGCCGGACTCGCGAGGTAGGCAAGTCCTCGGCGAGGTAGGCAACTCTTCGCCGAGGTAGGCAACTCTTCGCCGAGGTAGGCAACTCTTCCGCGAGGTAGGCGATTCTTCGCCGAGGTAGGCAACTCCTCCACGAGGTAGGACACTGCTCACCGGTGCGTGGCCGACCTGGCCGGAGCCCGCCTCCGGGACGTCGTCCGCCGGGACGCTCAGAGGCGCTCGCGCAACCAGGTGATGTCCGTGGCGACGTCGCCCTTCGTCTCGCACACGACGGGTGCACCGGCGGCGCGGATCACGTCGAGGAGCAGCTCGGGCGGGATCTCGCCGGCCCCGAAGTTCGTGTGCCGGTCAGCCCCGGAGCCGGCGGCGTCGCGCGAGTCGTTGGCGTGCACGAGGTCGATCCGGCCGGTGATCGCCCGCACGTCGTCCACCACCGTGGACAGGTCGAGGCCCCCGGCCCAGGCGTGGCACGTGTCGAGCGTGAAGCCGACCTCGACGTCGCTGTCCGCCTGCTGCACCGCTGTCCACAGCTCCGCGATGCGGTCCAGCCGCCGTGCCATCGAGTGGTCGCCCCCGGCCGTGTTCTCGATGAGCACCGGGACGTCGGTGTCGAGCGCCTCGATCGCCTTGCGCCAGTTGTCGAACCCCTTCGCCGGGTCGTCCTTCGCCGTGACGTGCCCGCCGTGCACGACCACGCCCCGCGCGCCGATCTCGCCGGCGCCGGTCATGATCTGCTGCAGCAGCTTGCGGCTCGGGATGCGGATGCGGTTGTTCGTCGAGGCCACGTTGATGACGTACGGCGCGTGCACGACGACGTCGATCCCGGCCTCCGACGTCGCGGTCCGGAAGGCCTCCGCCCCGCCCGGGTAGTCCAGCGGCGGCACCTTCCACGCCTGCGGGTCGGACAGGAACACCTGGACGACGTCGGCCCCCATCTCCTGGGCCTCGGTCACGGCGTCGGCGAGGCTGACGTGGGCACCGATCGGCATGCTCATGCCCGACAGCCTACGAGCAGGGTCCGACGACGCCTCGGGAGCGTCCGCTACGGTGTCTCCGGTCAACCAAGTCGACGGGTGAGGGTGCGGATGTCCCTGGTGATGCTGGCCAACATGCTGGTGCCGGTCGTCGTCGCGCTCGCTCTGGTCGCGATCGCGGTGGCGCTCGTCCGCGGTGGTGCGCGCGGCGCCTCCGTGCCCACCGACCGGCCCGGACTGCTCGAGCAGCGGCTGGAGCACCTCGACCGGCTGCACGCCGCCGGCCGGATCAGCGACGTCGAGCGTGCCGACGCCCGCGCCCGCCTGCTCGGCACGCTCTGAACGGCCGGTCCCGGCCGGGTCACCGTCGTCGTAGGCTGGTCGACATGCCCAGCACACCCCCGCTCGCCTACGTGATCGCCGGCTCCGAGGCCACGGGCGGCGCCGGCATCCAGGCCGACCTCAAGACCTTCCAGCAGCGCGGCGTCTACGGCGTCGGCACGCTGACCTGCATCGTCTCCTTCGACCCGCTGAACGACTGGGCGCACCGGTTCGTCCCGGTCGAGCCGCAGGTGATCGTCGACCAGATCGAGGCGGCCACGGCCACCCACGACCTCGACACGGTGAAGATCGGCATGCTCGGCACGCCCGCGACCGTCGACGTCGTCGCGAAGTCCGTGTCCACGCGACCCTGGCGGCACGTGGTCCTCGACCCGGTCCTCATCTGCAAGGGCCAGGAGCCCGGTGCCGCGCTCGACACCGACACGGCGCTGCGCGAGCGCGTCCTGCCGCACGCGACCGTCGTCACCCCCAACCTGTTCGAGGCGGCGACGCTGGCGGGCATGGACCGGATCGACGACGTCGCCGACCTGACCGAGGCCGCCCGTCGCGTCCACGCGCTGCTCGACACCTCCGCGGGCCCCCGCTACGTGGTCGCCAAGGGCGGGGCCGAGCTGCCCGGCCCCGACGCCGTCGACGTCCTGTTCGACGGCGAGGAGGTCACGGTGCTCACGGCCCCGAAGATCGGCGAGGAGCGCGTCTCGGGTGCCGGCTGCACGTTCGCGGCCGCGATCACCGCCGAGCTGGCCAAGGGAGCCGACGTCCCGGCGGCCGTCGAGGTCGCCAAGGACATGGTCACGGCCGGCATCCGTGCCCGGGTCGCCGCGCACACCTCCTTCGACACCGTCTGGCAGGGCGCCTTCACCGGCTGACGTCGGTCGTCGGTCGTCCGCCCGCCTGGCGGACGCAAACTATGTCTCAAGCGCGGTTCCGCTTAGTCTGAAGCGCGTGAGCGACAACTACGGACACCAGAGCCCGAGCACGGGCGCGATCGAGCGTGTGGTCGCCCGTCACGAGATGCCCGACCCGCTGCGCGACGACATCCGCCTGCTCGGCGGCCTCCTGGGCGACGTCCTGCGCGAGGCCGGCGGCCAGGACCTGCTCGACGACGTCGAACGCCTGCGCGAGCTGACGATCCGCGCCTACGGAGTGGACGACGGCGGTGCCGCGCTGGCCGAGGCCTCCGACGTCGTCGCCGGCTACAGCCTGGAGCGGGCCGAGCAGGTCGCGCGTGCCTTCACCTGCTACTTCCACCTGGCGAACCTGGCCGAGGAGTACCACCGCGTGCGCGTGCTGCGGCAGCGCGAGGCGGAGTCCGGGGCGGCGATCGAGGAGTCGCTGCCGGCGGCCTTCACCCAGCTGACCGAGGAGGTCGGGCGTGACGAGGCGCTGCGTCGCCTGTCCGAGCTCGAGTTCCGCCCGGTGCTGACCGCGCACCCCACCGAGGCCCGCCGTCGGGCCGTCTCGGGTGCCGTGCGGCGCATCTCCGACCTGCTGGCCGACCGCGACACCGTCGAGCTGGGCGGCACCTCCCGCTCGGAGAACGAGCGACGGCTCATCGCCGAGATCGACACGATGTGGCGCACCTCGCCGATCCGTGCCGCGAAGCCGACCGTGCTCGACGAGGTCAAGACGGCGATGGGCGTCTTCGACGCCACGCTGTTCGAGACCTACCCCGAGGTCTACCGGCGTCTGGACGACTGGCTGCTCGACGGCGACGCGGGTCGGACGAAGCCCGTCGCGAGCCCGTTCGTCTACCTCGGGTCGTGGATCGGCGGCGACCGGGACGGCAACCCGAACGTCACCGCCGAGGTGACGCGCCAGGCGGCCACGCTGGCCGCCGAGCACGCGCTCACGGCGCTGGAGCAGGCGGCGCGGGCCACCGGTCGCAAGCTCACTCTCGAGGAGGCGTCCACCCCGGCGTCGGACGAGCTCAAGGCGCTGTGGCAGCGGATGCGCCAGCTCTCGGAGGACCTGGCCGCCCAGGCGGCGGCGGAGTCCCCGAACGAGCCGCACCGTGCCGCCGTGCTGGCCATCGCCGGCCGCGTCGGTGCGACCCGCGCCCGCGACGCCGACCTGGCCTACCGCGAGCCGGCCGAGCTCGAGGCCGACCTGCAGATCGTCCAGGACTCGCTGGTCGAGGCCGGTGCGAACCGCGCCGCCTACGGCGACCTGCAGCGGCTGGTGTGGCAGGTGCAGAGCTTCGGCTTCCACCTCGCCGAGATCGAGGTCCGCCAGCACTCGCAGGTGCACGCCGCCGCGCTGGAGGAGATCCACGACAAGGGTGTGCACGGCGACCTGTCCGACCGCACCCGCGAGGTGCTGGACACGTTCCGTGCCCTGGGCGCGGTGCAGAAGCGGTTCGGCCAGCGGGCCGCGCGCCGCTACATCGTGTCGTTCACCCAGGCGCCGGAGCACATGGCGGCCGTGTACGAGCTGGCCGCCCTGGCGTTCGAGGGCACCGACGACCCGCCCGTCGTCGACGCGATCCCGCTGTTCGAGACCTTCGCCGACCTGGAGAACTCGGTGGAGATCCTCGAGGCGATGCTCGAGATGCCGCAGGTCCAGAAGCGGCTGGCCGAGAACGGCCGCCGCGTCGAGGTCATGCTCGGCTACTCCGACTCCTCCAAGGACGTCGGCCCGGTGGCGGCGACGCTGGCGCTGCACTCGGCGCAGTCCCGCATCGCGCAGTGGGCGCAGCGGCACGACATCACGCTGACGCTCTTCCACGGTCGCGGCGGTGCCCTCGGCCGCGGCGGCGGCCCGGCGAACCGCGCCGTGCTGGCCCAGCCGCCGCACTCGGTGGACGGCCGGTTCAAGCTCACCGAGCAGGGCGAGGTCATCCTGGCCCGCTACGGCAACCCGACCATCGCCGCGCGGCACATCGAGCAGGTGGCCGCGGCGACGCTGCTCGCCTCGGCACCGTCGACGGAGAAGCGCAACGCGGAGGCCACCGAGCGGTTCGCCGGCATGGCGTCCGCGCTGGACGCCACCTCGCGGGCCCGGTTCCACGAGCTCGTGCAGTCCGAGGGCTTCCCGCAGTGGTTCGCCGAGGTGACGCCGCTGGAGGAGGTCGGTCTGCTGCCGATCGGCTCCCGCCCGGCCAAGCGCGGCCTCTCGGTCAACTCCCTGGACGACCTGCGCGCGATCCCGTGGGTCTTCTCCTGGTCGCAGGCGCGCATCAACCTCGCCGGCTGGTACGGCCTCGGCACCGCGCTGCGCGAGTACGGCGACCTGGAGCAGCTCCGGGCCGCCTACGAGGAGTGGCCGCTGTTCACCACGCTGCTGGACAACATCGAGATGTCCCTGGCGAAGGCGGACGAGCGCATCGCGAGGATGTACCTGGCGCTCGGCGACCGGGACGACCTGGCCGACATGGTGCTCACCGAGATGCACCTCACCTACGAGTGGGTGCTCAAGGTGACCGGCAACCAGTGGCCGCTGGCCAGTCGTCGCGTGCTCGGCCGGGCCGTGCAGCTCCGGTCGCCCTACGTCGACGCCCTGTCGCTGCTGCAGGTCCGTGCGCTGCGGGCGCTGCGCACGCAGGGTGCGAGCGAGGGGCTGTCGCTGGACGAGGGCGAGTGGGTCGACGGCGGGTACAAGGACCGCTGGCGCCACCTGCTGCTGCTGACGGTCAACGGCGTGTCCGCCGGCGTGCAGAACACGGGCTGACGGTGTCCGACGGCGGGGCTCCCGCGGGTGCTGCGGCGCCCGCGGGAGCCGGTCCCGGCGTGTCCGCGGCGCCGGCCCTCGAGCTGGCGGTCCAGGACGTCGCCGGTGTCGAGGTCGCGGCGTCGGTCGGTGCCCGTCGGGTGGAGCTGTGCGCCGCCCTGGGCGCGACGGGCGGGATGACGCCGGGTCCCGGGCTGCTGGCCGCGGCCGTGGAGCGGGCCACCGCGGTCGAGGTGCACGTGCTGGTGCGGCCGCGACCCGGCGGGTTCGTCCTCGTCGACGGCGAGCTGGACGTGCAGGTGCGCGAGGTCGCCGCTGCGGTGTCTGCCGGAGCGGACGGCGTGGTCGTCGGCGCGCTGAGCGCGGACGGCACCGTGGACACGGTCGCGCTGCGCGAGCTGGTGGCGGCGGCCGAGGGCACCGAGGTGACGTTCCACCGCGCGTTCGACCAGCTCGCCGCACCGACGGCCGCCCTGGACGCGCTGGCCGGGCTCGGCGTGACCCGGGTCCTCACCTCCGGCGGGGCGCCCCGCTGCGCCGACGGGGTCGACCGGCTGCGGGCCTGCGCCGTCCACAGCCGGGACGTCCTCGACGGTGCCGTCCAGGTCATGGCCGGCGGCTGCGTGCGGGTCACTGACGTCCCCGTGCTCGTCGAGGCCGGTGTGGACGCCGTGCACCTGTCCGCCAAGCGCGTCGTGACCGACGACGGCGGGCCCGGCGGCGGGGGAGGCAGCGGCTACGAGGTCACCGACCCGGTCGTGGCCGCCGCAGCAGCCGCCGCCCTGAGCGTCGCGCGATGACCCGGGCTCCGGGGCGGGTCAGGCGGCGATGATCCGCAGGGGCGCACCGTTCGGGTCCGCGACGTCGACCATCCGTCCGTACGGCGTCTCGGCCGGGGCGTCGGCCACGGTCCCGCCGAGGTCGACCGCCCGCGCGGCCGCGGCGTCGACGTCCGCCGCACCGAGGTAGACCATCCAGGTCGGGCGGCCGTGCTCGCCGAGCACGGCGGCGGCGTCGAAGAGTCCCGCGGTCGCCGCGTCCTCGGCGCCGTGCGTGGCGTAGCGGAAGTCGTCCCCGCCGGGCATCTCGTGGACGTCCCAGCCGAGCGCGTCGCGGTAGAACGGCAGCGCCGTGTCGTAGTCGGTCGTCCACAGCTCGAACCAGCACGGCGCACCGGCTTCGGCCAGCCGGACGAAACCCGGGTGCCCGGTGGCCTGCCAGCAGCCGATCTGCCCGCCGACGGGGTCGGTGGCGAACAGGTAGCGGCCCATCCCGGGCACGTCCTGCGGCGGGACGTCGACCGTGCCGCCGTGGGAGCCGATCCGACCGGCGACGGCCTCGGCGTCCGTCGTCCACAGGTAGACGTGCCAGCCCGGCGTCTGCTCGTCGCCCTGCAGCGGCACGATGCCCGCAACGGGCGCGCCGCGGTGCGTGAACTGCCCGTAGTGCCGGAAGTGCTCACCGAGATCCCGGTGCTCCCAGTCGAACAGCGCGGTGTAGAAGGCGACCGCGGCGTCGAGGTCGGTGGCGGCCAGGTCCATCCAGCCGGGCGCCCCCTCGGGCAGCTTCTCCACAGGGGGCATCTCAGGGGCTCCGTTCCGACGGCGTGGTGGGTCCCCACAGACCATCACGCCTGCAGGGCGCTCACCACCCGGTGCACGCTCGAGGTGAGGCCCCACCGGGCGGCCAGCGCGTCCAGAGCCTCGGGGTCGGCAGGAGCGTCGGGCAGGGTGTCGTCGAACGGTTCCAGCGGGGCGTCGTCGGCCACGCGGACGACGCCGGGGGCCACGGCGAGGTAGTCCGCCGCGGCGGCGATCCGGGTGCGCTGCGACGGCGTGACGCCCTTCTCCCCGGTGGCCGCCGCCTCAAGCACACGGTCCAGGGTCCCGAACGCGGCCAGCAGCTTGGCCGCGGTCTTCTCCCCGATGCCGGCCACGCCGGGGAGTCCGTCGGACGGGTCGCCGCGCAGGACCGCCATCTCGGCGTAGGCCGTGCCGGTCGGCACGCCGTACTTCTCGGCGAGCCGTGCCTGGTCCACGACGTCCGGGTCCCGCACGCCGCGGGCCGGGTAGAGGACGGCGATCCCGGCGTCGTCGTCGACGAGCTGGAACAGGTCGCGGTCGCCGGTGACGATGCCGACGTCCGGGCCGGAGCGAGCGTGCGCGTCCGGGGTGCCGCCGTCGGCCGGGGTGCCGCCGTCGTCCCCCGGAGCGCCGGAACCCCGGCCGGCGAGCTCCCGGGCGACGAGCGTGCCGATCACGTCGTCGGCCTCGAAGCCGGGCGATCCGACGCGGGCGATGCCCAGCGCGGCGAGCACGTCGACGATCACCGGGATCTGGGCGCGCAGGTCCTCGGGCATCTCCTCGACGTCGGGTCCGTCGGCGCGCAGCTCGGCGACCCGGTGCTCCTTGTACGTGCCGATCGCCTCGACGCGGAACGCCGGGCGCCAGTCGTCGTCCCAGCAGGCCACCAGGCGGTCGGGCCGGTGCTCGGCGACGAGGAACGCGATCATGTCGAGCAGGCCGCGCACGGCGTTGACGGGTCGGCCGTCGGGGGAGCGCAGCGAGTCCGGCATCCCGAAGTAGGCGCGGAAGTACAGCGACGCGGTGTCGAGCAGCAGGAGGCGCATGGGGCCAGCCTTCCACCTCGCCGGTCGTGCCGGCACCCGGGGCGCGCCACCCGCACGCGGGCCCTCAGCCGAGCAGCGCCGCCACCAGCCCGAGCCCGGCGACGACGGCGAGCACCGAGACCGCCAGCGTGCTCAGCGCGTGCAGCACGGCCCGGGCGGGGCGGCCTGTGCGCAGCATCGCCGCGGTCTCCAGGATCGACGTCGAGAACGTGGTGAGGCCGCCGCACACCCCGACGACGAGGAAGAGCTCCCAGGCGGGCCCCGCCGTGCCGAGGGCCAGCCATCCCGCCGCCAGGCCGATGAGGAACGACCCGAGCGCGTTGACGAGCCAGGTCCCCCACGGGAATCCGTCCGGGCGTCGCGCCTTGATCGTGTCCGCGAGCCAGAAGCGGGCCGCCGCACCGAGCCCGCCGCCGAGCCCCACGAGCAGCGCCCCCAGCAGCCCGCTCACCGGCCCTCCTCCGGGTGCAGCAGGCGCCCGAGAGTGCTGCGTCGGCCCCGCAGGCCGAGGAGCGCGCCCAGCAGCGCCGCCAGGGTGCCGAGGACCAGCGTGGCCCCGACGTAGCCGGCCGCGACGAGCCAGGCGCCGTCCCCGGTGAGCCCGGTGGTCTCCAACGCCAGGGAGGAGTAGGTGGTGAAGCCGCCCAGGACACCCGTGCCCGCGAACAGCCGGACCCGTCGCAGCCGCGGAGTCTCCGGGCCTCGGCGGGCGACCGCCTCGAGCAGCCAGCCGAGCAGGAACGCGCCGAGGACGTTGACCGCGAAGGTGCCCCACGGCCAGCCGCCCGAGGACGGCGGGAGGAGCAGCCCGACCCCGTAGCGGGCCATCGAACCGGCAGCACCTCCGGCCGCCACCAGGGCGAGGAGCCGGAGGTCCCGGTGCGGGGCGCGGTCGGCGGTCACGGTGCCCATCCTCGGGTGACCACCCGGCGGAGGTCCACCCGACCGTGGCTACGCGTGCTCGGCCGGCAGCCGGTCCGGCAGCCCGAACCGGGGGAACCAGGTGGCCGTGTCGAGGAACGTGGTGATCCCCGTGATGCGGCCGGCGCCGTCGTCCTCGAGCACGACCAGCCCCCACGGGGTCCAGCCGCCCTCGGGCGCGGCCCGGTACTGCCCGAACGCCATCGAGCCGTTGGCGTGCACGCGCAGGCACCGCGACCCGCGGCACCCGTGGCCCGGGCCGACCATCCAGCGCACGACCTCCGCCGGACCGGACACCCACAGCGTGTACGGCGGCATGTTGAGCACCGCGTCGTCGTGCAGCAACGCGACCAGGGCGTCCATGTCGTACCGCTCGAACGCGTCGAGGTACCGCTCGAGCAGTGCCTCGTCGACCTCGCCCCAGCGGTCGGCGTCCCGGGAGAGGTTCTTCGACCCGAGGGTCGCGCGGGCCCGCTGCAGCGCGCTGTTCACCGAGGCCACGGTCGTGTCGAGCAGCGAGGCCGTCTCGGCGGCCGACCAGCGCAGCACCTCCCGCAGCACCAGCACCGCACGCTGCCGCGGCGGCAGGTGCTGCAGCGCTGCGACGAAGGCGAGCCGGACCGACTCCCGGCCCACGGCCATGTCCGCCGGGTCGCCCTCGCGGGGCAGCACGGCGTCGTCCGGCACGGGCTCGACCCAGCGCTCCTCGGTGAGGGTCTCGCCCAGGTACTCGATCTCGGCCGGCTGCGGGCCGCCGATGCCCATGGGGCGCTCGCGCCGCCTGGCGGACCCGAGCGCGTCGAAGCACACGTTGGTCGCGATCCGGTACAGCCAGGACCGCAGGGAGGACCGCCCCTCGAACCGGTCGTACGCGCGCCAGGCCCGCAGCATCGTCTCCTGCACCGCGTCGTCGGCGTCCGCGGCACCGCCCAGCAGCCGGTAGCAGTAGCCGGTCAGCTCACGGCGGTGGACCTCGAGCCGTGCGGCGAGGTCGCGAGAGGTGCCGGCGTCCGGGGAGGCCGTCTGTGTCATGCCTCACACGCTAGGCGGTCCCTCCGACACCCGCGCGGAGGACTCAGGTGCGCCGGCGGCGGGCCTCCGCGCGCGTCCACGGCAGCACCCGTTCGACCAGCGGGATCGAGCTGGTGGGCGAGGTGCGGCGCACGACGGGCACGACGCCGGTCAGGGGGCGCGCCGACCGGTCGATCTCGAACCAGACCGTCTTGCCCGCGCCCTGGGCGACGTGCCGGCCGACCGCGTCCCCGGCCAGGTGCTGCTCCACGCCCCAGCGGGAGGCCAGGCGCTCGAGGAACTGCACGCCGCGTCCGGACAGGTCCTGCGGCTCGGGGGCACGCAGCACGGGTGCGCGGGTGCAGCCGTCCCGGACCCCGACGCGCAACCGGTGGGCGTCGACCTCGACGGTCGCCACGATCGGCCCCGCCCCGTGCTCCAGCGCGTTGGTGAGGATCTCGCTGGACAGCAGCATCGCCGTGCGCCGGTGCTCGGGGTCGACGCTGCAGGACTCGAGCACGTCGTCGACCCAGCGGCGAGCGGGCCCGAGGTCGCTGAGGTCCTCGTGCGCGACCTTGCGCTCGGCCGTGGCGGGGCCGTCCTCGGACGGCGGACCGGACGGCGCGGGCACGCGGGCCCGCGCGACGAGGACCGCCACGTCGTCGCGCTGCGAGCGGCCGACCAGCCGGCGCACGAGCGCGCGGGGCAGGGCGGCGGTGGCCTCGCCGTGCACGTCGGCGAGCGCCTGCTCGAGCTCGGCGATCCGGTCGTTCACCTGGACGCCGCGCCGCTCGACCAGGCCGTCGGTGTACAGCACGAGGGTGTCGCCGGGCAGCAGACGGTCGACGTGGTCGTGCCGGACCGTGCTCGGGTCGATGCCCAGCAGCATGTCCGGACGCGCCGCGAGCTGCTCGACCGTGCCGTCGCGGCGCAGCACCAGCGGCGGCGGGTGGCCGGCGTCGGACCAGGTCAGCGTGTAGCCGCGTTCCGGGGTGCCGTCGGGCCCGCTGTCGCCCTGCGGCTCGGCGTCGTGGTCCAGCCGGACGACGACGGCGGTCGCCAGGGCGTGCAGCCCGAGCTGGGCGTCCGCCCGGTCGAGCCGGGACAGCAGCTGTGCCGGGCCCTCGTCGTGGCTCCAGGCCAGCACGCGCAGCATCGAGCGCAGCTGGCCCATCTGGGCGGCCGCGTTGACGTCGTGCCCCGCGACGTCCCCGATCGTCAGGATCGCGGTGCCCTCCTCGCGGACGACCGCGTCGTACCAGTCCCCGCCGACCTGGTCGGTGCGCGCGGCCGGGGCGTACGTCGTGGAGATGTCGAGGTGAGCGACGTCGGGCGGGTCGGTCAGCAGCGACTCCTGCAGGGTGGTGGCGACGCGCCGGCGCGCCTCGAGCAGCGCGACGCGTTCCAGCGCCATCGCCACGTACCGCGTGACGGTCGTCTCCAGGGCGGCGGTGCCGGCGTCGTGGTCGCGGGCCTCGTCCCAGACGCAGACCACGACGCCGATCACGTCGTCGTCGGCGATCACCGGCAGGAACGAGCGGGCTCCCGTCGACGTCAGGCCGAGGCCGGCCATCGCCGGGTACGCGGCGATCATCTCGGAGTGGTCGCGGTAGAACCGGGTGCGGTGCTCGCGCACGACGGCGGCGTCCGGCCGGGGGGCGTCGAGGCGCAGGCTGCGCATCTCGTCGGGGAAGCCCGGCTCCTGGTGCCCGACGGTGACGTAGCGCAGGTGGCGGCGGTCGGCGTCGACCAGGGCCAGGGAGCACCAGCGGGCCCCCATCCCGGTGCCGACCACCTGGGCGATGGTCTCCTCGACCTCCTCGATGGTGGTGACGCCGGCGAACCGTTCGGACAGCCCGAGCAGGAACTGGGCACGCTGGTGGGCGCGGAAGGCGACCTGCTCGGCGCGCCGGGCGCGTTCCCGCTCGGCGCGCAGCCGCAGCTCGCCGGTGCAGGCGGCGGCCAGGTCGGACAGCGTGGCCAGGTCGGCGTCGGTCCAGTCGCGCGGGTCGTCGCACAGCGCCCACAGCGCCCCGACCACCTCGCCGCGGCCGTCCTCGACCGGGTAGCCGGCGATGGCGCGCACGCCCATCTCGGCGATGAGGCCGCGGCCCGCGACCAGCGGTTCCGCGGCGACGTCCGGGACGATGAGCGGCGTCCGGCTCTCGGCGACGATGCCCGTGGCCGGACGGTCGAGCTCGTAGACCCGGCTGCGCTGGACGTCGTCGGGCAGCCCCGAGGCGCCCGGGAGGTGCTGCACGGGGCCGTCTCCGAGCACGATGAAGCACGCCGCCGGCACGTCGAGCGTACGGCGGGCGATCCGGACGATGCGGTCGAACACCTCGTCCGCGGTGTGGTCCCCGGGAGCGCCGTGGGTCAGCGAACCCAGGACGTGGGTCGCGGGCACCGTCCCAGTATGGCCCGGCCGGCCCGGGTCCGGGGGACGGATCCGGGCCACGTCGGTGATCCGGCGTCCCGGCGACCAGCCAGTTCGCGGCTTCCCGTTGCGATCTACGTCACACCGCGCGCACACTGGGAGTCAGGACCAAGACGGGGGTGGCACCGTGGTGGGAACCGCTGGAACGTTCGACGCCCTGCCCATGCTGGGCCGTGGCAAGCACCGCAACCCGAAGAAGGGCGCCTGCTTCATGGAGCTCGCGTCGTTCCTCGCCGGGGAGCGCTGGAGCGATCATCCGCAGTGCACGCACCCGCTCCTGGCGATGCTGGCGCGTGCCGTCAACGACCTCATGTCGGACCGGAACCGTCCGCAGCTCGCGCCCATGATCCCCTCGGTGATCGGGCTGAACAGCGACGACCCGCGCTGGGACGTGCACATCGCCCTGCGTGCCGCCCAGACGGCTCTCCCGGTCGCGCCCGCCGACCGGCAGCAGACCCTCGCGGTGGCGATCTACGGCGCCGAGCGCATGCTCGACGTCCTGGACGCCCGGCCCGAGGGCACGATGTCCGTCGAGAGCGTCGAGGCGCTGAGCGCGGTGCCGAAGACCTCCGAGTGGGCCCGCCGGTTCTGCGCCGGCACCCACGTCAAGCCGAAGCGGTTCGTGCGGGACGCCGCCCCGTCGGTCGTGTCCACGGCCGTGCAGGGCATCAGCGAGGCCTACGTCGGCGACGCGGACGACCGCCTGCGGAACCTGCTGGGCGACACCATCGCCGACGCCCGCCGCTGGGCCGGGCTCGAGGAGACGGGGACCGCGCTGCGCGAGGACCAGTGGTCCGACGTCGTGCGTCCCGCCGAGGTCTGAGCCGACAGGTGCCCCGGACCCGGGTGTGACCCGGGGAACGGCCCGCGCGCACGCGGTCTGGTAGACCGGAGACGTGATCGAAACCAGCGCCAGCCCGCTCGACCAGCTCAGCCTCGCCGACCTGCGCCGGCGGACCTCCGTGAAGTGGACCGCCTACCCCGAGGACGTCCTGCCCCTCTTCGTCGCCGAGATGGACGTGCCGCAGGCGCCGTTCGTCGTCGACGCCGTCACCCGGGCCCTGCAGGTCGGTGACACCGGCTACGACCGGGGCACGGCCTACGCCGCCGCCCTCGTGCCGTTCGCGCAGCGCCGCTGGGGCTGGACGCCCGACGAGCGCACCAGCCGCACCCTGCCCGACGTCATGGTGGCCGTCGTCGAGATCCTGCGCGTGCTCACCGCTCCCGGGGACGCGGTCGTCGTCACCCCGCCCGTCTACCCGCCGTTCTACGGGTACACCCGCAACGAGGGTCGCCGGATCGTCGAGGCGCCGCTGACCGACGCCGGCCGGCTGGACCTGGGCACGCTGGAGTCGGCGTTCCGCGAGGCCACCGGCGGCGGACCCACCAGCACCCGGCCCGGGTCGGGCCGCCGTGCGGTGCTGCTGCTGTGCAGCCCGCACAACCCGACCGGCACCGTGCACACCCGCGACGAGCTCGAGGCGGTGCTGGCGCTCGCCGGCCGCTACGGCGTGCGGGTCGTGGCCGACGAGATCCACGCCCCGTTCACCGTCGCCGACCTGACCGACGGCGCCACGCCGTTCACGCCGCTGCTGTCCGTGCCCGGCAGCGGCTCGGCGATCGCCGTGCACTCGGCCTCCAAGGCCTTCAACCTCGCCGGGCTGCGTGCGGCGACGGCGCTCGCCGGCCCCGACGCGGCCGACGACCTGCGCCGCATCCCCGAGGAGGCCGGGCACGCCGTCAACCACCTCGCGGTGCTGGCGCACGCCGCCGCGTACACCGAGGGAGACACCTGGCTGGACGCGCTGCGGGCCGGCATCGTGCGCAACCGCGAACTGGTCACGACGCTCCTGGCCGAGCACGCCCCGGCCGTCCGGGTCCACCCGGGCGAGGGCACCTACCTGATGTGGCTGGACGTGCGCGACGCCGTCCCCGCCGACGTCGACCCGCACCGGCACGTGCTGCGCACCGCGAAGGTGGCGCTCGGCGACGGGCGGGACTTCGGCAGCAACGGCGCCGGGTGGTTGCGGCTCAACCTCGCCACCTCGTCCGAGATCCTCACCGAGGCCGTCGAGCGGCTGGGGACGGCGCTCGGGCGCTGAGGGGCGGCCGGGCGGGGCGTGACCCGCCACGGTCGTCAACCCCGAAGTGGAGGGCGCGCAGCGCCCGTGAACGCGACCGTGCCGGGTCACGCCCCGCCCGGCCCCACACGTCACGCCACGCCGAACGCTTCCTCGAGGGTGTCGCCGCTGTGGTGCAGGTAGGCGGCGAGGTCCTCGCCGACGTAGCGCAGGTGCCACGGTTCGCCCCGGTAGCCGGTGATCTCCTCGCCGCCGGCCGGGTAGCGCACGACGTAGCCGTACCGCCACGCGTGGTCCGCGACCCAGTCCGAGGCGGGCGTGCCGCCGAACTCCGTGAACGGCACCCCGGCCTGGGTGACGTCGGCCGCGAGCCCGGTCTGGTGCTCGGAGTGCCCCGACCGTGCCGAGAAGCGCGACGCGGCCTCGGCGCCGTACCGGGAGGCGTACCGCTCGAAGAGGCGCTCCTGGTAGCCGGCGGGACGGAACCCGGAGACCAGGACCAGCCGCTTCCCGGTGGCCCCCTCCGCGGCCTCGGCCAGCTCGGCGAGGGCGTCGGCCGCCGCCGGTCGCAGCTCGACCCAGGTGCCCTGCACCGCCATGTCGGGCGCGACGAGCCGGTCCGGCACGAAGTCGCGGGGCGTGACGCCGCGGTCCTTGGTCACGAGCACGGTGAGGTCGCGGGGGTCCGTGGACGCCTCCCACGTCGTGCGGACCACCTTGACCCCGCTGACGGCGGGGGCCACCTGCGCGGTGCCGGGGGCGAAGAGCCGCCAGCGGGTGACCGGTGCCTGTCGCCAGTGCCGGGTGAGCTCCATCGCGGCGGAGTAGGTGCCGTCGTCGGGCATCGTGGTGGTCCACCGTGTCACCCAGCGGCCGTCGACCTCCTGCTGCAGCTCGAGCGTCCTGCCCTCGCCCGGGGCGATCGCCACGCCGTCCGCCCAGTCGGTCCCCGCGGTCCGCTCCTCGAGCGGGGACCAGCCCACGACGCCCGTGTGCGCACTTGGCGGGGTCGGCCCGGGCGGGTACGGCAGGGACAACGCCGCCGCCGTGGCAGGGACGGCGAGCGGCACGGCGACGGCTGTCGCGGTCACGAGGGCACGCCAACGACGTCGGAGCAGGGCAGCGGGCACGCCCGCACTCTGCCAGACCGGTCGTTCCCCTGGCTACGCGCTCCGGGTCAGCCGAGGTGTCGGTAGCGGTTGATCTCCCGCATCAGACCGTGGACGCTGCGAGCCGTCGGGTTCAGCGACCCGGAGACGGAGTCGTGGTTCGCTCCGTCCATGGTGCGGTTGCTCAGCCCCTTGCGGGAGCGGACGAAGTCGTCGCGGACCTCGATGTTCTTCGTGACCGTGCGGGTCTGCTTCTCGTGCCGGTAGCGCTTGTCCGCGTTGCGGTACCGCGCGAAGATCACGAAGAAGAAGACGAACCCGGACAGGAAGAAGACGAGCCCGAAGGCACCGGGATCCCCGTCCGAGCCGGTGGAAGCCAGGACGGCCGCCGCGATCATGAGCCACCTCCGAGGACGAGGACCACCGTGCCGACGACGATGCCCGCGGCCTCCACGACCGCCGACGTCAGCAGCAGCCGGGGATAGTTGATCGGCACGCTGCCCATCACCGCGCCGGTCCGGCCGTTCACCGCGACGTAGTGCGTGACCGACCGGCCGTCGCGTCCGGTCTGGTGGTAGCTGTACAGCCACACCGGCAGGTAGGCCGACACCCACCGCTGCCCGCGCACGTCGAGCTGCTCGCTGTGCCACCGCACCCCGCGGTCGTAGAAGCGCAGCGTGTCGTGGACGGCGTGCCGGGCGACGTCCTTCGACTGCGCGTCCACGATCGGCGCCAGGTCGCCGATGTTGGTGTCGCGACGCTCGGAGGTGAACCCGGCCAGGTAGTTCGAGTCGTAGGTGACCGCGTTCTCGAGGTCGAAGGGCCGGATCGCGTTGATGACGTTGTTGGTGGTGCTGAGCCCCTGGTCGAGGCGTTGCTGCGACGAGACGACGGCGAGGTCGTGCACCTCGACGTCGAAGGCGCGGCCGACGTCGTAGAGGTCCGCGTCGTAGCGGGTCTCCGACCGGTCCTCGCCCACCGAGACGGTGTAGCTGCGGGTCTGGTGCTCGCCCTGTCCGCGGAACGCGGCGTGGGCGTTGACGTCGACGACCATGTAGGGCAGGTAGGCGCCGAGCACGTTGTCCGGGTTGAACTCCTTGCGGAACCGCGGGTGGGCGAAGAAGCGGCGCTTGCGCACGAACGTGGCGATCTTCCGCACGGCCTCCTCCTTCGGGAGGCTGAACGGGAGCACCATGTCGGGCACGGCGCCGTTGGGCACCTGCTGGTTCATCGACAGGGTGTTGCGGCACCAGTGGCAGCGCGCCTGGGTGCTGCTCGCGGTGTCGATGACGATCTCCGCGCCGCACGCGCTGCACTTGAAGGTGAGCACGATCTCGGCGGACGGGACGATGTCGGACGAGCCCGACCCCATCGTGACGCCGCGGAGCTCACCGACGCCGGCGTCCAGGCCGAACGCCTCGTTGGCGCTCGGCGTCGACCACTCGTCGCGGCAGTAGTGGCACCGCAGCATCCCCGAGCCGATGTTCAGGGCGATCTGCGTCGCCCCGCAGCGCGGGCACTTGGTCAGTCCGTCGACGGCGTCGGCGTCGGTGTCGATCACGCGGGGGCCGTGGTCGGGCTCCGGCGGTGCCGTCGGTGGGGCGGGGGCCTGCTCGTCGGAGGCCGGTTCGGTCACGTCGTCCATCGCCTACAGCCCGAGCGCCTTCTTCTTGGCGGCGTCGTAGTCCTCCTGGGTGATGAGACCGGCGTCGAGCATCGCCTTGAACCGGGTGAGCTTCGCCATGGCGTCCTCCTCGGCCGGCTCCGCGGACGCCTGGGGCGGCGCCTGCTGCGGGGGGACCTGGCCGGCGGGCTGCTGCAGACCGCCCATGGCCGCGCCGGTCGCGTTCATCCCCATGCCGAGGAACGCCATGTCGGAGCCCCCGCCCCCGCCGTTCTCCCCGGCCGCCTGGAACCCGCGGGCGGCGGCCTGCTGCATGAACGAGTTGCCGCGTGCGCCGCCGAGCGCGTCCGCCTTCTTGACGTCGGAGAGCAGCTTGCGGGTGTCCGCGTCGTACTCGATCGCCTGCAGCGCCACCTTGACGATGGTCAGCCCCCGGTCCGACGTCCACCGGTAGGACTCCTCGACGGCGTGGCTCAGCGACTGCGCGAAGCCGATCGCGTCGCCCTGGATGCGGGCGATCCGGTTCCCCTTGCTCGGGTCGTTCGTGTAGTGGGAGAACGCGGCCGCCAACGACCCCACCAGCTCGTTGAAGAGCTGGCTGGCCGCGTCGTTGTCGAAGTCGCCGAAGTCGAAGACCTTCGCGTCGTAGCTCAGGTACGTCAGCGGCACGAAGTTCTTGACCAGCAGCACGGGGTCGACGATCCGCAGCGAGTAGCTGCCGCGCGTGATCGCGCCGACCTGGGCGCGCAGGTAGGCGTCGTCCCAGTAGATCTCCGACTGCGTGCCGAAGCGGTTGTTCGGGATCTCCTTGAGGTTGACGTAGAACGCGAGCTGCTGGGAGCCGGGCCGCCCGCCGAACTTGAACCGCTCCCAGGAGGTCTTCACCGTCGCGCTGAGGAAGCCGTCGTCGGCGAACACGGACCGCGAGTTCTGGTCGTCGGAGGTGAAGACGTAGCCGCCCGGGTCGCTGACGAGGCCGGTCAGCTCGCCGTCCTGGAACGTCATCAGCGCGTACCCCTCGGGGACGACGATCCGCGAACCGTTGGTGATGATGTGCTCGGACCCCTGGGTGTTCGCGCCGCGTCCGGCGTCCTGGCCCTGGCGGACCGCCGGGAACAGCGCCGCCGTGGGCGCGAGGCCCGGGGGCGGGACGATGAAGTCTTTCCACTGGTCGGCGAGCGTCCCGCCGAGAGCGCCGGCGAATGCCTTGATGAACCCCATGTGCTTCCTCGTCTTCGATCCGTGGACATGATCCCGGCACGGCCGGGCGCTCCGGTCGCCTCCGACCGTACCGAGCAGGAGGGCCCGGACGGGACCGTGTGTCGTGCGCGGCCGGATTTCACCCGCTCGACTTTGTTGCCGCGCGGAACCTTCCGCCCACGTGCCGGCCCCGCTACGCTCGCCGGGTGCGCCGTCGGACATCGTGTGCCCTGACCGTCCTCCTGACTCCTGCCGTGCTCGCCGCCGCCGCGGCGTGCACCGGGCCCGAGCGGCCGGCTCCCGGCGAGACGGCGCAGGCGCTGGCCGACGGCCTGGCGCGCCAGGACCTGTCGGCGCTGACGCTGGTGTCCGACACCAGCGCCCTGCCGGAGCAGCACCTGGCCGAGGTCGTCGAGCCCCTGCTCGCGGCCGCCGAGGAGACGGGCGCCGCGCCGAGCGTCGAGGTGGCCGAGGTCGTCGAGGCCGAGACGGCCGAGGACGAGCCGCCGCGGGCCGCGGTCACGCTGACCTGGAGCTGGCCGCTCGCGCCGGGCCACACCTGGGACTACACGACCGGGACCGAGCTGGTCTGGGCGCCGCCGCCCGAGGACTCCGAGGAGGCCGGCACCTGGGAGGTGCAGTGGCAGCACGACCTCGTCGCCCCCGACCTCGCCGGCGGCGAGCGCCTCGAGCTCGAGAGCCTGCAGCCCGACCGCGGCGACCTGCTGGACATCCACGGCGAACCGCTGGTCACCGAGCGCGACGTGTGGCGCATCGGCATCGACAAGACCTACCTCGAGCCCCCGCGGTACGCGGAGCAGGCCGAGGCGCTGGCCGAGCTGGTCGGGCTCGACCCCGCGGCGTACGCGGACCGCGTGGCCTCCGCCGGGGAGAAGGCCTACGTCCTGGCGATCACGATCCGCCAGGACGAGGCGACGTCAGGGGTCTCGTTCACCGCCGACGACGCCCGGGCGATCGACGGGGTGAACGTGCTGGCGGACACGATGGAGCTGGCCCCGACGTCGTCGTTCGCGCGGTCGGTCCTCGGTCGCGCGGGGGAGGCGACGGCCGAGATCATCGAACAGTCCGACGGCGCGGTCGAGCAGGGCGACGTCGTCGGGATCTCCGGTCTGCAGCGGCAGTACGACGCGGCGCTGACCGGCAGCGAGGGTCTGGCCGTCCACGTCGTCGACGGTGACGGCGAGGTCGTGCGGGACGCGTACCGCGTCGAGGCCGTCGACGGTGCGGACGTCGCCACGACCTTCGAGCCCGACCTGCAGATCCTCGCCGAGGAGGTGCTGTCCGACGTCGAGCCGGCCAGCGCGATCGTGGCGGTCCGGCCCTCGACGGGCGAGGTCCTGACGGCCGCCAGCGGTCCGGGCGGCGAGGGCTGGTCGACGGCGACGCTGGGCCAGTACGCGCCGGGGTCGACTTTCAAGGTGGCCACCGCGCTCTCGCTGATGCGTGCCGGGGTCTTCCCCGAGGACGAGGTCACCTGCCCGACGTCGGTCACCGTGGACGGCCGCACGTACGAGAACGTGCCCGGCTACCCGCAGGACGCCACGGGGGCGGTGTCGCTGCGCACGGCGTTCGCGCACTCGTGCAACACCGCCATGATCGGCGAGGGGGCGGAGGTGCGGCAGGCCGACCTCGCCGCCGCGGCGGTGGACCTGGGGCTCGGGGCGGCGTCGTCCGTCGGGGCCCCGGCGTTCCTGGGCGAGGTGCCGACCGAGGCGTCCGCCACGGGGCACGCCGAGGCGCTCATCGGCCAGGGTGCGGTGCTCGCCTCCCCGCTGGGCATGGCCACCGTCGCCGCGTCGGTCGCGGCGGGGGAGCGGGTCGAGCCCGTGCTGGTCCGGCCGGTCGAGGACGACGGCGGCACGGACGACGGCGCCGCGGACGACGGCGGCACGGACGACGGCGGCACGGACGACGGCGCCGCGGACGACGGAGGCACGGGGGCCTCGCCCTCGGCGAGCGCCTCGCCGGACGGCTCGGACTCCTCCGAGGCCGCCTCCGACGCGCCGGAGCCGGCCGGGTCGGCGGGCGGCCTGACGCAGACCGAGGCCGCCGACCTGCACGACCTGATGGGCGCCGTCGTCGCCGAGGGCAGCGCCTCGGCGCTGGCGGACGTGCCCGGGGTGAGCGGCGCGAAGACGGGGACGGCGCAGTACGGGGACGGGTCCCGGCAGCACGCCTGGATGCTGGCGATCGCGGACGACCTGGCGGTCGCGGTCTTCGTCGAGGACGGCGAGTACGGGTCGACGACGGCGGGCCCGCTGATGGGCCGGTTCCTCACCGGGCGCTGAGCGCCCGGGTCCCGGCGCGCGCCGGGCGGCGGTCCGTCGTCCGGCCGGTCAGGGATCCGGCCGGACGACGAGCAGCCGACGGGTCGTCACTCGGGGCGCACGAACCCGGCGTCGTCGCACATCGCCTCCAGCGCGGTCACGGCGTCCTCGACGGCGCCCGGATCCCCCGACGTGCCGTTCAACGCGTCGTCGAACGGCTCCTGGATGGCCTGCAGGATCGCTGCGGGACCGGTGTCGGCGTAACGGATCTGGGCGTCGAGGCGGTCGCGGACGATGGTGAGCTCCGCGGTGTTCTCCTCGGTCGCCGGGGAGGAGACCTCCGGAGCCCACGTCGTGACCCGGTGGTCGATCGAGAGCTCGCCGCCGTCGTAGTAGCCCGCGCAGGTGGCGGCGATGTCGACAGCACCCTCCGTCTCCGTGGAGGCCTCCGGGGTGGGGGAGGAGTCCGCCGCCGGCTCGACCGAGTCCGGTCCGGCGCAGGCCGTGAGCAGGAGGGCAGCGGAGACAGCCGCGGTCGCGGCGAAGAAGGAGCGCATAGGAACGATTCGACACCGAGTTGCCCCGGGCAGGCAACTTGCTCGGGCCTCTCGTGGCGTGTCTCACATGGTGGTCAGGTCCCGGGGCGCCGGAGCGACGGCCTGGCGCCCCGGGACCGCCTCATGCGAAGCGTGCCGACCGCTCGACGACGCGCCCCGCGCCCCGCCCGCCGTCGGCCGTGGCGTCCCAGGAGTACACCTCGGTGCCGGTGACGAAGACGCGCTCGGCGCGGGCGTTCACGTCCAGCGGGTCGTCGGACCAGACCACGACGTCGCCGTCCAGGCCGGGGCGCAGCGCGCCGATCCGGTCGTCCAGCCCGAGGATGCTCGCCGGGTTGGTGGTGAGCGCCTCCAGGGCCACCTGCCGGTCCAGCCCCTCCTTGACGGCCAGGGAGGCCTGGTGCACCAGGAAGTTGATCGGCACCACCGGGTGGTCGGTGGTGATCGCGACCGTCACGCCGGCCTCGGCCAGCCGGGCCAGGTGCGCGATGTCGCGGTTCCGCAGCTCGACCTTGGTGCGCGTGGTGAACATCGGCCCGAAGATCACCGGGATCTCGCGCTCGGCGAGCACGTCGGCGACCGCGGCGCCGTCCGTGCCGTGGTTGACCACGAGCCGGTAGCCGAACTCGTCCGCGAGGCGGATCGCGGTGGCGATGTCGTCGGCGCGGTGGGTGTGCTGGTCCCAGGCGAGCTCGCCGTCGAGCACGCGGGCCAGCGTCTCCTTGGTCAGGTCGCGGGCGAACGGCTCGCCCTTGGCCTCGGCGGCGGCGCGTGCGGCCGCGTAGTGCTGGGCGTCGAGGAAGGCCTGGCGGATCACCGAGGCCACCCCGAGCCGGGTCGACGGCGTCTTCTTCTGCTCGCCGTACACTCGCTTCGGGTTCTCGCCGAGCGCGCTCTTGACCGACACGGCCTCGCGCAGGACCTGCTCGTCGACGGTGCGCCCGCCCCAGGTCTTGATGGCGACGGTCTGCCCGCCGATGGGGTTGGCGGACCCCGGCTTGACGACGACGGAGGTCACGCCGCCGGCGAGCGCATCGCGGAACCCCTCCTCCTCGATGTTGATCCCGTCGAGCGCGCGGAACGCGGCACCGTTCGGGGCCGTCTTCTCGTTGGTGTCGTCGCCGGCCCAGCCCTCGGCCTCCTCGTGCACGCCGACGTGACCGTGGGACTCGACGAACCCGGGCAGCACCCACCGGCCGCCCGCGTCCACGGTGGGGACGCCGTCGGGGATCTCGACGCCGGCGCCGACGGCGGTGATGACACCGTTCTCGACGAGGACCGTGCCGTGCTCGATCGGGTCGCCGGCGACGGGGACGACGTGGCCGTTCGTGATGGCGACGGAGCTGCGGGTGGTGCCCGGGGTGGTGGGCTGCTGCGTGGAAGTCATGGGGCCATCTTGCCTCGGGCATCGGACGCGTCCTGACGCGCCGGTGCGCGTGGCGCGGGAGAGGCCGGGGACCGAGGTCCGGCCGGGCGACCGAGGAGGAACGCGACCGGTCCCAGCACCGGCAGCAGGACGATCACCGCCAGCCACAGCAGCTGGCGGGGCGCCGTGGCGAAGACCGTCCGTGCCCACAGCACGACGCTGGTGACGAACAGGACCAGCGCTGTCAGGGCGAGCACGCTCCAGACGACGTCGTACCAGGGGCCGAGCATCAGGGTCACCTCCGGGCGGGAGCAGGGGCACGACCGGCCCGCCTCACGCCCGACGCGGTCCGGCCTTCACCCTGTCAGTGGCCGGCACCCTCCCGATCCTGACAGGCGACGACGAGATCCGGGGCGGGGTGGCCTCACCCGGTCCTCACTCGGCCGGCACGTTCTCCTCGACCTCGCGCAGCCACGCCGCCGCTGACGCGTCCGACGGCATCCGCCAGTCCCCGCGCGGCGACATCGTGCCCCCGGCCGAGACCTTCGGCCCGTTCGGCAGCGCGGAGCGCTTGAACTGCGAGGCGAAGAACCGGCGGAAGAACACCAGCATCCACCGTCGGATCGTCGCGAGGTCGTAGGTCGACCGGTCGTCGTGCGGGTATTTGGGCGGCCAGTCGCCCACGGAGGCGTCCCGCCAGGCGTGCCACGCCAGGAACGCGATCTTGGACGGCCGCATCCCGCACCGCAGCGTCCAGTACAGCGTGAAGTCCTGCAGCGCGTAGGGGCCGACCATCGCCTCGGTGGACTGCGGCGCCTCGCCCTCGCCGGCCGGCACGAGCTCGGGGGAGATCTCCTGCACGACGATCTCGCGCAGCACGTCGCCGACCTCCGCCGGGAAGTCGCCGGAGTCCGCCACCCAGCGGATGAGGTGCTGGATCAGCGTCTTCGGCACCCCGGTGTTCACCGCGTAGTGCGACATCTGGTCGCCGACGCCGTAGGTGCACCACCCCAGCGCCAGCTCGGACAGGTCGCCGGTCCCCAGCACGATGCCGCCGCGGTGGTTGGCGATCCGGAACAGGTAGTCGGTGCGTAGCCCGGCCTGGACGTTCTCGAAGGTCACGTCGTAGACGGGCTCACCGGCGCCGTACGGGTGGTCCAGGTCGCGCAGCATCTGCTCGGCGGCGGGCCGGATGTCCAGCTCCTCGAACCGCACGCCCAGCGCGCGCGCCAGGCGGGTGGCCCGGTCCTTGGTCTCAGACGACGTCGCGAACCCCGGCATCGTGACGGCGTGGACGTCCGTGCGGGGACGGCCGAGCCGGTCCATCGCCTTCGCGGCCACGACCAGCGCGTGCGTCGAGTCCAGGCCGCCGGAGACCCCGACGACCACCTTCGGCTGCCCGATCGCGGCCAGCCGCCGCTCCAGGCCCGTGACCTGGATGTTGTACGCCTCGTAGCAGTCCTGCGCGAGCCGCGCCGCGTCGTCGGGCACGAACGGGAACCGGTCCACGTGCCGGCGCAGGCCGAGGTCGCCCGACGGCGGTCCCACCCGCCACTCGACGGTGCGGAAGTCCCTGGTCCGGTCGCCGAGCGCGCGGCGGTTGTCGTCGAAGGTGCCCTGGCGCAGCCGGTCCTGGCGCAGCCGGTCGAGGTCCACGTCGGCCACCGCGCGGCGCGGTCCGGCCGGGAAGCGTTCGGTCTCGGCGAGCTCGTCGCCGGCCTCGTAGACCATCGTCTGCCCGTCCCAGGACAGGTCGGTCGACGACTCGCCCTGCGACGCCGCGGCGTAGACGTAGGCGGCGTGGCAGCGCGAGGACGCCGAGCGCACCAGCAGCCGGCGGTCCTCGGCGCGGGCGATGGTGATCGGGCTCGCGGACGGGTTGAGCAGCACCGTCGCCCCGGCCAGCGCGGCCTCGGCCGACGGCGGCACGGGCACCCACATGTCCTCGCACACCTCGACGTGCACCGTCAGCCCCGCGACGTCGGAGGCGCGGAACAGCAGGTCCGGGCCGCAGGGGACCTCGTCGTCGGCGAACGGCAGCCGCACGGTCGCCCCGCGCAGGTCGGCGCCGGAGGCGAACCAGCGCTTCTCGTAGAACTCCCGGTAGGTCGGCAGGTAGGACTTCGGGGCGACGCCGAGCACCCGGCCGCCCTGGACCACCACGGCGCAGTTGTGCACGCGGCCGTCGATCTCCAGCGGCGCCCCCACCACCAGCAGCGGGCGCAGGTCGTCGCTGGCCTCCACGATCTGCTCCAGGGCGTCGGTGACCGACTCGAGCAGGGTGTCCGCCAGGTGCAGGTCGTCCAGCGCGTAGCCGGAGACCGACAGCTCGGGGAACAGCGCGACGGCCACCCCGTCGTCGTGGCAGGCCCGGGCCTGGTCGAGGATCGCCGCGGCGTTGGCCGCCGGGTCGGCGAGCGTCACGGGCACGGTGCAGGCGGCGACGCGGGCGAAGCCGTGGGCGTAGGCGTTGCGGAAGTCCACACCCCGAGTGTGCCCGACGACACCGGGTCGACGTTGGCCGAGCGTCGGACGGCGGGGCTATCGTCGGCCACGTGGCGCAGAATTCCGAGGGCCCCCGGCCTCGATCCCGACCGTCCGCCTCGTCCGAGGGGCCGGACTGGACACCGGTCCGCCCGCAGCGACGGAACCGGCTCATCGCGGCGATCGTGGCGCTCGCGATGCTGCTGACCGCCGTCGGCGGCACGGCCGCGATGCTCTTCGGCGCGCTGTCCGCCAGCGCGCACGACCAGCTGCTGTCCACCGACCCCGAGGACGGGGCGTCGCTGGACGAGCCGGTCGACACGCTGACCCTGACGTACAGCTCCGACATCATCGCCGACGGCACCCAGGTCCGGGTGACCCCGCCGTCGGGCGAAGCCGTCGACGCCGAGGTGAGCGTCGACGGCCCCGTGGTGACCGCCACGGTGGGCGAGCAGGTCGCCGGTGGCGAGTACGAGGTCGCCTGGCGCGCCGTCTCCTCGGACGGGCACCCGATCGAGGGCGGCTTCGCCTACACGGTGACGGGCGGCCAGGACACCGCCGAGCAGGCCGACGAGCCGGTGCCCGCCGCGTCCGCCGAGGCCGAGCTGTCCGAGTCGGGCGAGATGGAGGGGCTCGGAGCGGCCGCCCCGGCCGACGAGTCCTCGCCGTCGGCGCCCGCCGAGGACGACGCGTCCGCCGCCGGGGCCATGCCGGTGCTGTACGGTGCCGCGCTCGTGGCGATCATCGGTGTCGCGGCCGTGCTGCTGATGCGGACGCGACGCCGTCTGCACGACGACCACGGCCAGGGCCCCACCCAGGGGCCGCTGAGCTGACCAACCGTCCGTACGGGTCCGGCTGGCGCGCCGAAGAGGCCAAAAGTCGCAGGAACCCGCGGATGTTCCATAGTGTGTTCCCGGTCCACCGGTTCCACCGGGCTGACCGTGAACGTGACGGCGCACGGCTCCGTGCGTCGTGATCCGGAGAAGGGATTCACATGTCGCTGAACAAGTCCGAGCTCGCCTCGGCCATCGCCGCCAAGGCCGACCTGACCAAGTCGGACGCCGAGGCTGCGCTCAACGCCTTCCAGGAGGTGCTCATCGAGTCCCTCGGCAAGGGCGAGGCCGTCAAGGTCACCGGTCTGCTGTCGGTCGAGCGCGTCGAGCGTGCCGCCCGCACCGGCCGCAACCCCCGCACCGGTGAGGAGATCCAGATCCCGGCCGGATACGGCGTCAAGATCAGCGCCGGCTCGCTGCTGAAGAAGGCTGTCGCCAAGTGATCCTCCGCTGACCTCGGTCAGCGCCTCGGAGGCCCGTCGTCTGCGGAGTCGCGGACGGCGGGCCTTCGCGCGTCCGGGGTCCCCGACAGGGCTCAGAGGTCGCCCTTGCGCTCCAGGTAGCGCATCGCCGCCCACCCGAAGGGCACCCGGCCCCAGTAGGTGACCAGCCGGAACAGGATGGTCGTGGACAGCGCGATCGACGCCGGGATGCCCGCGGCCGTCAGACCGGCCGTCAGCGCCGCCTCGACACCGCCCAGACCGCCCGGAGTCGGCACCAGCGCACCCAGCGCGTTGCCCACCAGGTAGATGACGGCGACGTCGATGAGGTTGAGGGACTGGCCGAAGGCGGCCAGCGCTGCGTCGAACGCCAGCACGTACCCCAGCGACATCACCACGTTGCCGCCGATGCCGAGCGCCAGACGGGTCGGCTGGCCGAGCATCTGCGACAGCCGCGGCCAGACCTGCTCCAGCGTGGGCCGGATCTTGCCCCACACCCAGCGGCGGATCGCCGGGACCAGCAGCGTCGCCACGACGACGGTCGCCACCCCGGCGATGGTGAGCAGCACCGTGATCGAGGGCAGCTCGATGAGCCCGCCCGACCCGGTGAAGATCGACAGCACGACCAGCAGCACCACGGTGACGACGAACTGCGACACCTGCACCAGCGCCACCGTCGCGACGGCCATCGGCAGCTCGACGCCGCGCCGGGTGAGCATCCGCAGGTTCAGCGCCGCGGGACCGATGCCGGCCGGTGCCGCGAGCGCCACGAACGACCCCGCCATCTGCGTCAGCGTGGCGCGCCAGAGCGGCAGCCGTCGCGGGGAGAACGCGACGAACGTCAGGGCGGCCCCGAACCACGTGATCGCCCCGAGGGCGAAGGACGCGACCACCCACCAGGGGTTGGCCCGGCTCACGGCGTCGGTGATCTCGTCGAGGTTCATGGTGGTGACCAGGGCGGTCACCACCACGATCGACAGCGCGAGCGTGACGACGGTCCGTGCGCCGAACCGTGTGATGTTCTGCGGCTGGACGTCGACCTGCGGCAGCCGTTCGACGAGGGCGTCGCGCAGCTCGTCGAGCATCCCGCGCCGCTGCCGCACGGCCACGCGCGTCACGGCCGGCAGGGCGATGGACTGCAGCAGCGGCCCGACGGCGGCGACGTCGTCGGCGTCGAGCGCCCGCACCGCCGAGGCGACGGCGCGGCGCGGGCCGACCCGCAGGGCCAGCAGCGCGAGCATCTGGACCAGGTCGAGCCGGCGGCCCAGGACGGTCGAGGCGATCTCGCCCTGCTCCCAGCCCGTCAGCCAGACGCGGGGTCGGGGGCCGTCGGAGTCGACGAGCAGCACGTCCGGCGTGAGCGCGTGGTGCGTCAGTCCGGCCTCGTGCGCCCGCCCGAGCTGCGCCCAGGCGGCGGCCAGGACGGCGTCGCCGCGCGCCCCGGCGAGCGCCGCGTCGGGCAGGTCGCGCCAGGGCACGGCACCGACGGCGTGCTCGGTGACGAGCACGATCGAGTCTGCGGCCTCGCCGACGCCGAGCAGGCGCGGGGTGCGGACGTGCGCGGCGTCGGCCGCGTAGGTGAGCATCGCGGTGCGCTCGGCGACGGCCTTGAGCGACACCTGCGCCCGGCCCTCCAGGCCCCGCAGGCGCAGGCCGCGCCACAGCCGGGTGAGCACGCCGACGACGTGGCGGTCCCCGTCGAGGACGACGACGTCGCGGCGGTCCCCGTCCGGGGTGAACATCGCGTAGACCCGGGCGTCGCCGGTGCGGGTCAGGGCCCGGGTGGCGGGGTCGGCGAGGGTCTGCGCCGACGGGATCCGGGAGCGTGGGTCGTCGGCACCGGTGCCGGTGGTGCGGCGGGTGCCGTACCGGGGTCGGTTGCGCAGCAGGGCCCGCAGCGTGGTGCGCGAGGTGACCTCGCCGGAGGCGTCGACGTCGGTGACCGTCTCGTCGGGCAGCTCCGGGCGAGCGGCGTCCTCCGCGGCCCCGGCGTCGGCGGGCGCCGTGACGTCGCGCACGCGCACCAGCGTCGTCGGGCGGAAGCCGGCGCGGCGCACGGCGGTGACGAGCTCGCCGCCGTAGGCCCGCTCGGAGCGCACGCCGGAGGCGTACTGCACGGTCTGGCCCGCCAGGCGGCCGAGCAGCAGGGCGACCAGGACGCCCGGCAGCGGCGCCTGCCCGGTGATGAGGGCGATGATCAGGGCGAGGTAGAGGACGTTCCACGACCAGCGCACGGTGCGCCGGCGGGTGCGCGGGCCGGCGGTGGTGAGCAGTGCCGCCAGGCCCGCCACGTACCCGGGGATCGTGATCTGCCAGGCGCCGTCGCGGAAGATCGACAGCGACCGCAGCAGCTCGTCGCCGCCCCACCAGTCGACCATCAGCACCGCGAGGACGCCGAGCACGAGCCCGAACGTGGCGGCGACGATCGACTCGACGACCTGGCGGCCCAGGCGCCGGACGGCGAGCTCGACGAGCACCACGACGGGCACGAACAGCGTGACGAGTCCCTCGAGGACGACCACGGGGATGAACAGCAGCTCGCCGAGGAGGGTGTTGAACGCGCGCACGTCGGCGGTGACGCCCTCGGTGGTGCCGTGGGCGACGACCGACAGCACCAGCACCAGTGCGACGCCGACGGCGCTGCTGATGATGCCGAGCAGGTCGGAGGGGTTGCGCACCCGCTGCTCGGGCGTGTCGACGACGCGGACGAGGCCGGCGTCGTCGTCGGGGACGCCGCCGGCGAGGAAGAGCGCGTCGAAGGCGCCGGTGGGCGGCTGGGCGTCCTCCCGGCGGGAGGAGCCGACGTCGTGCACCGTGCTCGGCGGGGTGCCGGGGCCCGCGGGGGCCTCGCCGCTGGCTCGGGACATATCGGCGAGTCTAGGTGCGCGGGCCGCGTCGGGCCGGTCGAGAGAGGGTGATCCGTGCCCGGGTCGACCGTCGGTCGGTCAGGTCATCCGACGCCGAGGGCCGCGAGCCAGTCGGCCGGCAGGAAGGCGTAGCCCACGAACGCCACGATGTCGAGCAGCGTGTGCGCGATCACCAGGGGCAGCACGCGGTGCCGCCCCCAGCGCGAGGTGTAGAACCAGGAGAAGACGATCCCCATCACCACGTTGCCGAGGAACGGCCCGAAGCCCTGGTAGAGGTGGTACGAACCGCGCAGCAGCGCGCTGGTCACGACGAACGTCACCCGGTGCCAGCCGAGGTCCGCGGTGCGTTCGTGCAGGTAGGCGACGGCGACGACCTCCTCGAGGAGGCCGTTCTGCAGGGCGGCCAGGACGAGCACGGGGACTGTCCACCAGTAGTCGGCCAGGGCGCTGGCCTGGATCTCCACGGTGATGCCGAGCGCGCGGCCGAGCGTGTAGAACGCCAGCCCGGGGATGCCGATCGCGGCGGCGAGCGCGAACCCCCAGGCGGTGTCGCGGCCGGGGCGGGCGGCGTCGAACCCGATGCGGCGCAGGGTCCCGGGCCCGCGGGCGCTGAGGAGGTAGATCGCGAGGGCGACGGGCAGCACGGCGAAGGCGATGCCGAGCAGCTGGTAGGTCAGGTCGAGGTAGGGGCGTGCCGACCGGGTGGCGTTCAGGGTGGCGGACTGCTCGGCCAGCGCGGTGCCGGAGGTGAGCCGGGCGAGGATGTTGACGACCGCGTAGATCGCGCTCTGTCCGAGGCTGAGGCCGAGGACGAGCCAGATCTCGGCCCCGGTCCGACGGCGTTCCTGCGGCGTGCGGGCCGGCGCGGCGGGCGCGGGCGGGGTCCAGCGGTCCTGGACGGCGGGCTCCGGTGCGGTCACGGCGCCAGCCTAAGTGCGCCGGCCTCCCGCTGTGGGCATGAAATCTGCAGGTCCGGACCGGTGCGGACCTGCAGGTTTCATGCCCACAACGAGGGGGTGGTCAGGGGTTCGACGGCGGACGGCCCGGACCGCGCAGCAGCACCTGCTTGCGTGGCGGAGGTCGTCGCGGGCCGCGATCACATTGTCGGGTCTTGTCGGACCGCTCGGCCCGTGGCATGATGCAAAGTAGTTTGTAGCGCAAACCTCGAAACGGATCCCCCTCAGGAGTCGATCGTGAGCACCGAGTCCGAGAGCAGTCCCGACCGACCGCTCGACCCCGCCGCCACGCTGGACCTCATCGCGCAGTCCCAGCGCCGCGCCCGTGCCGGGACGGAACCCGACGGCCGGCTGCTCTGCCTGGTGTGGGGGGTCGCCTGGCTGGTCGGCTACACGGCGCTGTGGTGGAGCGCCCGCGCGCTCGGTGGCGCGCCGGACGCCCTCGCCTTCGCTCTGTTCGGGGCGCTGCTCGGCACCGCCGTCGTCATCACGATCGTCCACGCGCTCCGACGCACGGCGGGGACCCGCGGGCCCGAGCGCCGCGCCGGGGCGCGGTGGGGGACCGCGTGGCCGATGGCCTTCCTCGTGTTCCCGGTCGTCATGGCCGGGCTCGGACGGGCGGACGCGTCGGGCGAGGTCGTCGGCCTCGTCTCCAACGCGCTGGCCTGCGTCATCATCGGCGTGATGTACCTGACCGGAGGAGCGCTCTTCGACGACACGGGCCTGTACGTCCTCGGCGTGTGGATCCTGCTCACCGGCGGTGCCGCGACGCTCGCCGGGATGCCGGCCACCTATCTCGTCATGGCCACGGTCGGTGGGGGCGGATTCCTCGCCATCACGCTCGTGTGGCACGTGCTGCTCGTCCGGCGCCGCCGCGAGGGCGGGGTGCCGTCGTGACCGAGCTCGACACGGTCATCCACGCCCCGGCGCGCCTGCGGGTGGTCTCGACGCTGGCCGCGCTGAGCGCCGGCGAGGAGATCACCTTCGCCAAGCTGCAGAAGCTCCTGGACATGACCGCGGGCAACCTCTCGACGCACCTGCGCAAGCTCGAGGACGCCGGCTACGTCCGGCAGACCAAGGAGTTCGCCGGGCGTCGGCCCGTGACCTACCTGGCACTGACGTCCGACGGGCGCCGTGCCTTCGAGGACTACACCACCACCCTGCAGGACCTGTTGAGAGGAGCCGGATCATGACGGTCATCTCCGTCGACGGCGTCACCCGCCGGTTCGGCGAGGTCGTCGCCCTGGACGACGTCACCCTGGACGTCGGCCCCGGCGAGCTCGTCGGCCTGCTCGGCCCGAACGGCGCCGGCAAGTCGACCCTGCTGTCGCTGGTCAGCGGCCAGCGGAGACCCGACACGGGCGGTGTCCGGGTGCTCGGCGGGGACCCGCGCGACGCCGCGACCCGCACCGGGCTGGGGGTCACCCCGCAGGAGACGGGCCTGCCGCCCACCCTGCGCGTCGGCGAGGTCGTCGACTTCGTCGGCGGGCACTTCCCGGACCCGATGCCGACCGCCGCCCTGCTCGAGCAGTTCGGCCTGACGGACAAGGCCCGCAAGCAGACCGGGTCGTTGTCCGGCGGTCAGAAGCGACGGCTCGCCGTCGCCCTGGCGTTGGTCGGGCGCCCCCGGGTGATCCTGCTCGACGAACCCACGACGGGGCTCGACGTCTCCGCGCGGCAGGCCCTCTGGGGCGCGATCCGGCGGTACCACGCCGAGGGCGGGACGGTGCTGCTGACCAGCCACTACCTCGAGGAGGTGCAGGCGCTGGCCGAGCGCGTCGTGGTCATCGACCACGGCGTCGTGCGGGCCGACGACTCCCTGGACGGGATCCTGCGCCGCGTCGGCCTGCGTCGGGTGCTGCTGCGTGCCGCGACCGACCTGACCGGGCTCCCCGGAGTCGCCCGGGGCGAACGCCGCGACGACGGCACGCAGGAGCTCTACACCACCGACTCCGACGCGCTGGTCCGGGACCTGGTCTCGGCCGGCGTGGAGTTCTCGGACCTGCAGATCCGCGGGGCCAGCCTCGAGGAGGCCTTCGCCGAGATGGTCGCCGCGGACACCCTGGAAGGAGCCCACCGATGACCGCCACGACCGCCGCCGCGCAGGTCCCGCCGTCGGGCACCGTGAGCCCGGCACGCCTGACATGGCTGCACCTGAAGTTCCAGTTCCTGGAGACCGTGCGCATCCCCGTCGCCGTGCTGGGCAACATGCTCTTCCCGTCGCTGGCGATGTTCTTCTTCGTGGTCCCGCAGAGCGACGTGGCGCAGAACCCGGTGTACGCGACCATGGCCGTGGCCGGTCTCGCCCTCTTCGCCGTCTGCTCGGCGAGCCTGTTCACCTACGGGCTCGGCGTGGCCGAGGACCGCCAGCTCCCGTTCGACCCCTTCGTGCGGTCCCTGCCGGCCGGCCCGGCACCCCGCATGGTCGCGCGGATCCTCAACGGCGCGATCTTCGCGCTGTTCGGGCTGGTGCCGCTGATCGTCATCGGCTGGCTGTTCACCGCGGCCTCGGTGACGCTGCTGCAGCTGCTGGCCGGGGTGGCGACGATCCTGGCCACCTCGGTGCCGTTCGTGCTGCTCGGCATGGCCGTCGGCTACTCGCTGTCGGCCAAGGCGGCCCTGCCGGTGGTGCAGGTCGTGCTGTTCCCGCTGGCGTTCGCCGGCGGGCTGTTCCTGCCGCCGGTGGCGTTCCCGGACTGGCTGAACACGCTGTCCCAGGGGACCCCGACCCGCGCCGGCCGCGACCTGCTCGTGCAGGCGCTGACCGGCGAGGCCGCCTATGCCGCGGCGTGGCCGGTGCTGATCGGCTGGACCGTGCTGTTCGCCGCGCTGGCCGTCCGTGCCTACCGCCGTGACGAGGGTCGACGCTTCCGTTGATCCCCGCCCTCCGTTGTGGGCATGAAATCTGCAGGTCAGGAGCGATCCTGACCTGCAGATTTCATGCCCACAACGGGAGGGCGAGGTGTGCGTGGCGGCCGGTCAGCCGGCGCGACGCAGCCGCAGCGAGTTGCTCACCACGATCACCGACGATGCCGCCATGGCCGCCCCCGCGATCATCGGGTTGAGCAGGCCGGCCGCCGCCAGCGGGATCGCGGCGACGTTGTAGGCGAACGCCCAGAACAGGTTCTGCTTGATGATCCGCAGCGTCCGGCGGGACAGCCGGACGGCGGTGGCCGCCGCCCGCAGGTCCCCGCGGACCAGCGTGATGTCGCTGGCCTCGATGGCGACGTCGGTCCCGGTGCCCATCGCCAGGCCGAGGTCGGCGGTGGCCAGGGCGGCGGCGTCGTTGACGCCGTCGCCGACCATCGCCACCGTGCGCCCCTCGCCCTGCAGCCGGGACACCGTCGCCGCCTTGTCCTGCGGCAGGACGCGGGCGATCACCTCGTCGATGCCGACCTCGGCGGCGGCCGCGCGGGCCGCTCCCTCGGCGTCCCCGGTGAGCAGCACCGGACGCAGCCCGAGGTCGCGCAGCTCGCGCACGGCCTCGGCCGACGTCGGCTTGACCGGGTCGCGCAGCACGAGCGCGGCGCGCGCGGAGCCGTCCCAGGCGACGACGACGGCGGTCGCCCCGTCGCTCTCGGCCTGCTCGACGGCGTCGCGCACCTCGTCGGGCACGTGGACGTCGGTCTCGTCGAGCCAGCTCGGGCGCCCCACGAGGACCCGCCGGCTGCCGAGGCCCCCGACGCCGAGCCCGGTCTCGCCGAGACCGGAGTGGGCCGTGCGCACGACCGCCTCGACGCCCCCGCCGGGGACGGTGCGGAAGTCGAACACCTGCAGGGCGCCGACGGCGACGCCGTCGTCTCCGGTCTCCGCGGGGCGACGGCTCTCGCCGGCGGAGGGGGCCTCGGCGACCGCCCGGGCGATCGGGTGCTCGCTGCGTGCCTCGACGGCGGCGGCGTACCGCAGCGCCTCGTCGGCGTCGACGCCGGGGGCCGGGACGACGTCCTCCAGCGCCATCGCGCCGGCGGTGACGGTGCCGGTCTTGTCGAGCACCACGGTGTCGATGCGGCGGGTGGACTCCAGGATCTCCGGTCCCTTGATGAGGATGCCGAGCTGGGCGCCGCGGCCCGTCCCGACCAGCAGGGCCGTGGGGGTCGCCAGACCGAGGGCGCACGGGCAGGCGATGATGAGCACCGCCACCGCCGCGGTGAAGGCGAACGGCAGGTCCGCGCCGGCGAGCAGCCAGCCACCGAGCGTCAGCACGGACAGCGTCAGCACGATCGGCACGAACACGGCCGAGATGCGGTCCGCCAGGCGCTGCACGGGGGCCTTGCCCGTCTGCGCCTGGGCGACGAGGCGGCCGATCTGCGCCAGCGTCGTCTCCTCGCCGACGCGGGTGGCCCGCACCAGCAGGTGGCCCGAGGTGTTGACGGTGGCGCCGGTGACCGCGTCGCCGGGTCCGACGTCCACCGGCACGGGCTCACCGGTCAGCAGCGAGGTGTCCACCGCCGAGGTGCCCTCGACGACCTCGCCGTCGGTGGCGATCGTGGACCCGGGGCGCGCGGTGAACAGGTCGCCGACGCGCAGGGCGGACACGGCGACGAGGTCGGTGACGTGCCGGCCGTCGTCGCGGGTGACCGGGGTGCCGTCGGGCCGCGTGCGCACGCGTTCGGCCTCCTTGGCACCCATGGCCAGCAGGGTCCGCAGGGCGTCACCGGCCCGGCGCTTCGAGCGGTGCTCGGCGTACCGGCCGGCCAGCAGGAAGGTCGTCACCACGGCGGCGACCTCGAAGTAGAGCTCCGGGGCGCCGGCGTGCTCCCGCGAGGGGAGCAGGGAGACGTCCATGGTCATGCCGATCTCGCCGGCGCCGCCCAGCAGCAGCGCCCACAGCGACCACAGCGTGGCGGCCACGACGCCGATCGAGACCAGGGTGTCCATCGTCGACGAGCCGTGGCGGGCGGCGCGGGCGGCCGCGGTGTGGAACGGCCAGGCGCCCCAGGTCACCACGGGCAGCGCGAGGGCGGCCACGACCCACTGCCAGCCGGGGAACTGCCACGCCGGCACCATCGAGAGCGCGACGACGGGCACCGTCAGCACCGCGGACACGCGCAGCCGGCGCAGCAGGTCCGCCCCGCGGTACTCGGCACCGCCCGCGGCGGGTGCCTCGTCGCTCGCGAGGGGTGCCTCGTCGCTCGCGGCGGGTGCCCCGTCGGTCCCCGCGGCCGTCTCGTCGGTCGGGGGAGCGGGCTCCGCGGACGACTCCGGCTCCGGCTGCGGCTCCGACGGCACGGCGGCGGCCCGCGACCGCGTGACGGTCGCGGTGTACCCGGCGGAGGCGACGGCCTGCAGCAGGTCGTCGTCGTCGTGCTCCTCGGTGAGGACCACGTGCGCGCTCTCGAGCGGCAGGTTGACGGTGGCCTCGACACCGGGCAGCTTGGCGAGCTTCTTCTCGACCCGCGCGACGCAGCTGGCGCAGGTCATGCCCGACACGGCGAGGTCGACCTCGCGCACGGCGGGGGTGGGGGTGGTGGTCATGGGGTGACTCCTGGGGACGTGCGGGGATGTCACCGGCGACGGTCCGGGGTGGCGGCCGTCGTGGTCGGGGCGCCGAGGGGTGGTCGGCGCGGCGCGGAGGGTCCGCGTCGTCCCGGGGGACGGCGGATCGGCGGACGGTCCGCGGTGGCGGGTGCTCCCGCAGGCTGGGGGTGCGGGGAGCGCTCAGTCGTCGGCGCCGCGTGCGGCGTCGTCGTGCGCCCGCTGCTTGGCGGGAGCCTGCTCGGCCTGCTGGGCGGCCAGGGCGTCGGTCTGGACCTCGACGGAGGCGACGGCGTAGCCGGCGGTGTCGACGGCGCCGCGCAGGGCGTCCTCGTCGACGGGCTGGTCCGAGAAGACGCTCACCTCGGACTCGCCGTCGGACTCGAGCACGATGCTGACGTGCTCGACCCGCTCGACGGTCTCGAGCTGCTCGGTGACGCGGGCGACCGAGTCGGCGCTCGTCAGGCCGGTGACGCCCAGGGTGGTGACGGTGCTCATGGTGCTCCTGTGTCTCCTCGGGTCAGCTGCGGACGAGGCGGCCGATGGCGGCGGTCGCCTCCTTGACCTTGGCGGCTCCTGCCTCGTCGGACTCGCGCGCGGCGTCGACGACGCAGTGGTTGAGGTGGTCCTCGACCAGCGCCAGGCTCACGGACTGCAGCGCCTTGGTCACGGCGGACACCTGGGTGAGGATGTCGATGCAGTAGACGTCGTCGTCGATCATCCGGGCGATGCCGCGGACCTGCCCCTCGATGCGGCGCATGCGCTTGAGGTAGGCGGCCTTGTCCGAGGCGTACCCGTGCGGGCCGTCGTGCTCCGCGGGAGCCGGGTCGTCGCGGACGGCGGCGCTCTCGGGGGCGGCTGCTGCGGTCTCGGTCATGGCTCCAGCATACCCTCAGGGGGTATGCGGTCAAGAGGTCTGCGCCACAGGACCGCGGCCGCGTCGGCGCCGCCGGCGCGGCCGACGCCGGACGCGGGCCGGACCGGCCGGCGCACCGCTACTTCTTCTTCGACTTCTTGTTCTTCTTCTTGGACTTCTTCTTCGAGTCCTTCGTCGAATTCTTCGAGCCCTTGTCCTTGTCGGACTTCTTGTCCTTCGACGACGACTTCGACGACGCCTTCGAGGACGAGGACTTCGACGGGGCGGCCGACGTGCCGGTCGAGGCGGCCGACGCGGACGAGCGGGCCGGCGCGGGCTCGCTGCCGGAGACGCGCGCCTTGAACCCCGAGCCGGCGCGGAACCGGGGCACGACGGCGGCGGGGACGTCGATCGTGTCGCCGGTGCGCGGGTTGCGGGCCGTCCGTGCAGGTCGCTCGGCGCCCGTGAACGTGCCGAAGCCGAGCAGGGAGACGCGCTCGCCTGCGGAGACGCTCTCGACGATGGAGTCCAGGACGGCGTCGACCTGCCGGCGGGCCTCGGTGGGAGTGCTCTCGGTGCGCTCCGCGACCGCCGCGGCGAGCTCGGACTTGTTCATCTCTGTTCCTCTCCTGCCACCGTTCCGGGTGCGCGATGCGTCAAGGTGCACAAACGTACAGAAATGTGCCGGTCGTGACCAGGGTCTCGTGAATGCGCGCGAGACGTGGGACGCCGTGCCGCGCGGGGGCGAATTCGTGAGAGAGTGACGGAAAGCGCTTACACGGAGGGGACGATGACCCGGACGATCAACGACAACGGTGCGTGGTGCTGGTTCCAGGACGAACGTGCCCTGACGGACCCGGGCACCGGGACCCTGGTGGTGGGGTCGGTGGCGGCGCCCGAGGGCCCCGGGGGCGAGGCCCGGGCCGGAACCATCGAGCTGACGGTGGTCGACCTCGCCACCGGGGGGTCCGTCGTCGTCCCGCTGCACGAACGGCTCGAGGCCGACGACCACGACGCCCCGGCGCTCTGGCGGCGCCGGGACGGCCGCTGGCTGGCCGTCTACGCCAAGCACAAGACCGACGACCTCACCCGCTGGCGGATCAGCGACACGGACGATCCCCGTGGCCCGTGGGGGCCGGAACGCACCTACGACTGGAGCGAGCGCACCGGCGGCGCCGGCGTCACCTACGCCAACCTGCACGAGCTCGACGGGCGGCTGTACTGCTTCGCCCGCGCCGTCAACGACGACCAGTGCGCGCTCGTCTCCGACGACGACGGCGAGACCTGGGCCTACGCCGGCAAGCTGTTCACGCGGCCCAAGGTCGGCTACGTCAACGGCTACACGCGGTACTCCTCACGCCCCGGGTCGCCCGACCGCATCGACGTCGTCACCACCGACCACCACCCGCGGGACTTCGACAACTCGATCTACCACGGCTACCTCGCCGACGGGGCGCTGCGGCGCTCGGACGGCAGCGTGCTCGACCCCGACCCGCTGCACGGCGAGGGGCTCTCGCAGGAGGGGCTGACGACGGTCGTCGCCGCGGGCTCGGTGCACGGCGGGGTGCCCGTGACCCACTGCTGGACCACCGACGTCCGACGCGCCGCCGACGGCACCGTCGCGATGGTGGTCACCGCGCGCCACGACACCCCCGACGACCCGGCCGACGCCTTCGAGCGGTTCCGCGACGTCACCGACCATCGGTTCCTCTACGCCCGGCTCGCGCCCGGCGGCGAGTGGGAGGTCCACCACCTCGCCCTGGCCGGCCCCGGGCTGCTGCCGCACGAGCAGGACTACACGGGCCTGGCCGCGATCGATCCCGAGGACCTCGACTCGCTGTACGTCTCGACCCCCGTCGACCCCCGCGACGGCACCGTGCTGGCGCACCACGAGATCTTCCACGGCCGCACGGCCGACGGCGGCGCGACCTGGGCGTGGACGGCCGTCACCGAGGACTCCGCCGTCGACAACCTGCGTCCGATCGTCGCCCCCGGCGACCCGGGGAACCGCCCGTTGCTGTGGTTCCGCGGGGAGATGACCGCCTCGCAGCACTACCGGTGCGAGGTGGTGCTGCACGGGTCGTGACGCGGACGCACGTCGGCCCCGGTACCCGCTGGGGGTACCGGGGTCGGGCGGTTCCGGCGTCGCGCGGCGTCAGGCCGTCGCGGCCGCCGCGGCCCGCGCGGCGGACGGCAGCGCCTCGAGGACGCGACCGACGGCGTCCTCGTCGTGCGCGGCCGAGCAGAACCAGGCCTCGAAGAGCGACGGCGGCAGGTTCACGCCCGCGTCGAGCATGGCGTGGAAGAACGGCCTGTGCCGGAACACGTCCTGGGCCTGGGCGTCCGCGAACGACGCCACGCCGTCGCGCGCCGCGGCCTCGCCGAAGAAGACCGAGAACAGCGAGCCGACGCGCTGCACACGGTGCGGCACGCCCTCGGCGTCCAGCGCCTCGCCGAGCGCGCTCGAGACGGTGTCGGCCACCTGGGCCACGCGCTCGTAGACGAGCTCGTCGGCCAGCCGCAGCGTCGCCAGGCCGGCCGCCACGGCCACCGGGTTCCCGGACAGGGTCCCCGCCTGGTACACGGGACCCGTCGGCGCCAGGTGGTCCATGACCGACGCCGGTCCGGCCAGCGCGGCCACGGGCATCCCGCCGCCCACGACCTTGCCGAAGGTGAACAGGTCGGGGGTCCAGTCCTCGCCCTGCTCCCGGGCCAGCCCCCAGTAACCGGCGTCGGAGACCCGGAACCCGGTGAGCACCTCGTCGAGGATCAGCAGCGCCCCGTGCTGCGACGTCAGCCGGCGCAGGCCCGCGTTGAAGCCCGGCGCCGGCGGCACCACGCCCATGTTGGCCGGGGCCGCCTCGGTGATGACCGCGGCGATGCGGTCACCGTGCGCGGCGAACGCCGCCTCGACGGCCGCCAGGTCGTTGTACGGCAGGACGAGCGTCTCGGCCGCGGAGGCCTCGGTGACGCCGGCCGACCCCGGCATGGACAGCGTCGCGACGCCGGAGCCGGCCTCGGCGAGCAGCGAGTCGACGTGCCCGTGGTAGCAGCCCGCGAACTTCACGACCAGCGGACGGCCGGTGACGCCGCGGGCGAGGCGCACCGCCGTCATCGTCGCCTCGGTGCCCGTCGAGACGAGCCGGACGTGCTCGGCGGCCGGGACGCGCCGTCGGATCTCCTCGGCCAGCTCGACCTCGCCCACCGTGGGCGCCCCGAACGACAGGCCCCGCGAGGCCGCTTCCTGCACGGCGGCGACCACCTCGGGGTGGGCGTGGCCGAGCAGCGCCGGACCCCAGGACCCCACGAGGTCGACGTACTCGCGCCCGGCCACGTCGGTGACGTACGGGCCGCGCGCGGAGGCGAGGAACCGCGGGTCCCCGCCGACCGAGCCGTAGGCGCGCACCGGCGAGTTCACCCCGCCGGGGATCGCGTCCTGCGCGCGCAGGAACGCGGTGTGGTTGTCGGCGGGGGGCGTGGCGCCCACCAGCGCCGTCTCGACCTGGCCGAAGCCTGCGGTGTCCGTCATCGTCGTCCTTCCGTGGAGAGTGGCAGCGGGGGCGTCAGGGGCCGTCAGGAGGCTCCGGCGAGCCAGTCGGCGATCTCGAGCGCCCAGTAGGTGAGGATCACGTCCGCACCGGCCCGCTTGATCGCCAGCACCGACTCCAGGACCGCGCCCCGGCGGTCGATCCAGCCGTTCGCGGCCGCCGCCTCGATCATCGCGTACTCGCCGGAGACCTGGTAGGCGGCGACCGGCACCTCGGCCCGGTCGGCCACGCCGCGCAGCACGTCCAGGGAGGGCCCGGCGGGCTTGACCATCACCATGTCGGCGCCCTCGGCGATGTCCAGGTCGGCCTCGCGCAGGCCCTCGCGGGCGTTGGCGGCGTCCATCTGGTAGGTCCGGCGGTCGCCCTGCAGGGCCGAGTCGACGGCCTCGCGGAACGGGCCGTAGAAGGCGCTGGCGTACTTGGCGCTGTAGGCGAGGATCGAGACGTCCTCGAAGCCGGCGTCGTCCAGCGCGTCGCGGATCACCGCCACCTGGCCGTCCATCATGCCCGACGGCGAGACGACCTCGGCCCCGGCCTTCGCCTGGGCGACGGCCGTCGTGGCGTACCGCTCCAGCGTGGCGTCGTTGTCCACCGCGCCGTCGCGGGTCAGCACGCCGCAGTGCCCGTGGTCGGTGAACTCGTCCAGGCAGGTGTCCGCCATGACGACGGGCCCCGGCCGCCCGGTCTCCGCCTCGGCGGCGGCGACGGCCTCGCGCGCGATGCGGATGCCGCGCTGCAGGATCCCGTCCGGCGCGTCCCCGGCGGTGCCGCGGGCGTCGCGCACCGCCGGGATGCCGAACAGCATCACGCCGCCGACGCCGGCCCGGGCTGCCGCGGTGACGGCGTCGGCCAGCGTGGCCTCGGTGTGCTGCACCTGGCCGGGCATCGAGGCGATCGGTGCCGGCTCGGTCAGACCCTCCTTGACGAACAGCGGCAGCACGAGGTCCGCCGCGTGCAGGCGGGTCTCGGCGGCCAGCCGCCGCATGCGCGGGGTGGTCCGCAGACGGCGGGGCCGGTAGACGATGCCGGACGTGCTCATGGGTTCTGCTCCAGGGCGGTCGTGACGGCGGCGGCGAGGCCGTCGTCGGTCGGTGCGGACGCGACGCCCGCGACGGTCAGCCCGACCTCGCCGGCGACCTCGGCCGAGGGGCGGCCGATCGCGACGACGGGGGCGGCGGTGCCGAGCTGGTCGGCGACCTCGCGGGCCACGGACCCGGAGGTGACGACCACGAGGTCGTAGGCGTGGGCGACGACGTCGGCGGGCAGCTCCGAGCGCACCGTGCGGTAGGCGGTGACGACCTCGGGCGTCCAGCCGAGCCGGGTCAGCCCGTCGCGCAGCGAGGGGCGGGCGCGGTCGCCGAGCGGCAGGAGGACACGGTGCGGGGTCGGTGACGCGGTCCCCTCGGACGGACCGGGGAACGCGGCGACCAGACCCGCGGCGGAGGCGTCGGTGGGCACCAGCTCCGGCTCGATGCCGACGGACCGCAGGGCGCGCACGGTGGCGGGTCCGACGGCGGCCCACCGGGTGGGTGCGGCGGCGAGCGCGGCCTGCGTGGCCGGGGTGCCGGCGTCTGACCCCGGGAGCGCGCCGGCCAGGGCGTCGACGGCGTTGACGCTGGTGATCACCGTCCACGCGTAGCGGCCGTCGCGCAGGCGGTCCACGGCGTCGCGCAGCGCGTGCTGGTCGAGGGCCGGTGCGCGCTCGATCACGGGGGCGACGGTGACGTCCGCCCCGGCGTCGCGCAGCCGCCGCGCCAGCCCGGCCGCGCGGTCGGGGGAGCGGGGCAGCAGCACGGACCGTCCCGTCAGGTCGGGTCCCGGGCCCGGTGCGGTCACGGGACCTCCGGGTCGTCCGTCCCCGTCGGTCCCCGCTGCGGCTCGCGCGGGGCCGGCGGTGCCGCGGCCGTCAGGGGAGCCAGCCGGGCGGCCCCGTCGGCCAGCAGCCGCTCGGCGACGCGCACGCCGAGCTCGCGGGCCTCGGTGTCCGCCGCGGCGTCGGCCAGGTCCGGCCCGACGGCGACGCGCGCGGTGTGCGTGAGCTGCTCGGCGCCGTCGACCCGGCCGACGACCGCCGACATCACGAGCTCGCCGTCCTCCAGCCGGGCGTAGGCGCCGATCGGGGCGGAGCACCCGGCCTCGAGGCGGGCGAGGACCGCGCGCTCGGCGGTGACCGCGAGCCGGGTGGGCCGGTGGTCCAGGGCGGCGAACGCCTCGGCGAGCGGGCCGCCGTCGGCCAGGTCGGCGCTGCGGGCCTCGACCGCGAGGGCGCCCTGGCCGGGGGCCGGGGCCACGACGGCGGGGTCGAGCACCTCGCTGACGACCTCGGTGCGGCCCAGACGGCTCAGGCCGGCGAAGGCGAGCACGACCGCGTCGAGGTCGGCGTCCTCGCCGAGCGCGCGGGCCAGCCGCGTCTCGACGTTGCCGCGGATGTCGACGATCTCCAGGTCCGGACGGGCGGCCTGGAGCTGGGCGGCGCGCCGCGGCGAGCCGGTGCCGACGCGGCCGCCGCGGGGCAGGGTCTCCACCGTGAGCCCGTCGCGGGCGCACAGGGCGTCGCGGGGGTCCTCGCGCTCGGGGGTGACGAACGCCAGCTCGGGGGGCTGGGTGGTCGGCAGGTCCTTCAGCGAGTGCACGGCGACGTCGCACCGGGACTCCAGCAGGGCTTCGCGCAGCGCTGCGACGAAGACGCCCGTGCCGCCGAGCGCGGACAGCGAGGTGGTGCGGTCCGCGTCGCCCTGGGTGCGGACGTGCACGAGCTCCACCGGGTGCTCGAGCAGCTCGGTCAGGCGGCGGGCCACGAAACCGGACTGGGTGGTGGCCAGCCGGCTGGCCCGGGTGCCGAGGCGCAGGTGTTCGACGTCGAGGGGGCTCACCGGTTCAGTCTCTCGCGAACCGAGGGGTGCGGGACAACTCCCGCGGGCCCACTCCGGCGGATCTCACACAGGACCAGTCGCCGATTCGACGGCGAGCGCGGAACGCACAGCAGCAGCGTATCGACCGAGCCGCTCGTCACGGGGTCGCGGCCACCCAGGCAGCGGGAGCCGGAGGTTGCCCGCGAGGAGCGCATCCTCCGAGCCGGCAGTCCAGTCCCGTCGGAGCACTGCTCGGCGGTCGGGACTCAAGAGGTCGATGGCGTCGGTCGCGAGCTGACGTACGGCAGCGGTCGCTTCGTCGAAGTCGGTCGCGGTGAGATGTGCCCGACCAGCAGCGGTGTCGTACAGCCGATCGCGGACGACGTGCCTGAACGTTCCCCGGTTCATCGGGTCCACGCACCAGTACATGGCACAGGCAAGGTCGGGGGCGTCCTTGTAGTTCGGCTGTTGGACCCGGTCGAGCCAGGCCCTGAGCTTGAGCAGGGTGTATCCGGCGACCGTGGGGAGCCGCACTGGTCCAGCGCCGTTGACATCGATCACCTGCGCGTCGTTCCAGACGTCCTGGAAGCCGAAGACGCTCATGACGTCCTGGCGTGGCGGCGGGGTGACTTCACCATCTGGCTCTTCGATCGTCTCACCGAAGGGCATGAGGTCGACCGGGATGCCTCCCACGAGGAACCTGATCCCGTTCGTCGAGCCTGAGACGCGTTCGAGACGATCTGTCAGTGCGCGGTACCTGTCCCAGTCCTCGACAGCCAGTGCGATATCCAAGTCGTCTGTCTGCCGCAGCGCGTCGTCGTGGCCGCATGCGTGGTGCAGAGCATCGCGGCAGGTGGCGCCCACGATCATGACCTCAGGAAGATCCCTTTCGCCCCTGCGTAGTTCGTGCAGCACCGTGGCCACTGCGGAGTGCCGGAGGTGTTCTTCAGCCGCCCTGGTCAACCAGGTCTCCCCGCATCGCTCGTGCAGTCTCTTGTTGTCTCGGCTCTCGAGAGGCGAGCAGGTCGGCGTAGACGAGAAGCGCGGGTGCTCTCCGGATCGAGGGTGCCCCGGTGTTCCTGCCGAGTGGTGACGTCGGCTCGGTCCAGAACTTGCGGCGCACGATGATGTTGGCTGACTCACCCGGTTCGGGCCTGCGCCAACGTGAGCGCGCGATCAGTGCGGGTTCCAGTTCCTTGGCGTACAGGGTGAGGTCAGTTCCGCGGATGTTGTCCGCGGCGTACTCGCCGCTCACACGGACGCTGCTCCCCGTCGCCTCCCATGCGCTGAGATCGGGCTTCCCGCAGAATCTGCCGAGCTCGAGTGATCTTCCGAGTCCGAGGGGGAATGCTGTCGCCCATCGATCGAGCAGCTCTTCTCGGCGGGCGATGACGGAGGCGCCGAGAAAGAGGTAGTCCTCCTCCGTGAGTGCCTTGATGGTGGTGTGCGCGGTGCCGGGCGATACGCCGGCGACGTCGGCGATGGCGCGGATCGGCATGCTCACCAGGTCTGGCCAGCTGAGCAGGCAGAAGATGACCTGGGCGCGTCCTGCGCTCATGAGGTTCGTCTCCTGTGCCGTCGACAGTCTGGTCTTCCGCTCGGTCCGTGACGCCGTGCGGCGTCCATGAACGTCGATGTGCACACCGGGGGCGCGAACGTAGGCGTTCCCCGCGGCATCGATGTGCCAGCCTCCGCGTTCTCGCGTGCGCTCAGCGACGGAGAGGGGGATCTTGTCGCCGATGAGCAAGAGGTCCTCGAGGCTGTCCGCCGCCCGCAGAGCTCGGCGATGCTCCGGGTCTTTGGCGTCGAACCACCACCACCGTCTCTCGGACGACATCCCGTCGACCTCGATGCGGGCCACCGGGCCCGCGAGGGTCAGTTCGACCCCGTCGTCGTGCCATCGCGTTGCGATCCGCTTGACGAGTGTGTCGACGTCTGACACTGCTGCACCCCCTCCGTGTCCTTGTATTGTCCGCCTAGACGTCTAGCGCGGCAAGACGTCTAGGCGGGCAGGACGCGCGCGAGGCCGACGTGTGTTCATCGGCGACGGAGGCATGAAGCTGAACCTCGGGGAGACCACGGCCATACGGGCTGTTTCCGATGGCGGATGGGCGGCGTGACAGCATGAGCAGCAGGCGGGTGCGGCGGGCGCCCGGTGACGGAGAGGAGCGCACGATGGACGCCGTCCGGCACGACATCGCTCTGGTGGCGCACGACAACAAGAAGGTCGAGCTGCTGCGCTGGGCGGAGTTCAACCGGGGCACGCTCTCTGGTCACGCGCTGTGGGCCACGGGCACGACCGGCACGATGCTGGAGTTCGAGCTGGGGCTGCCGGTGCACCGGCTGCTCTCGGGCCCGGTCGGGGGAGACCAGCAGATCGGCGCCAAGATCGCCGAGGGCACGATCGACATGCTGATCTTCTTCTGGGACCCGCTCGAGGCGCAGCCCCACGACCCCGACGTCAAGGCGCTGCTGCGCCTCGCCGCCGTGTGGAACGTGCCGATGGCCTGCAACGTCGCCACGGCGGACATGATGATCTCCTCGCCGATGATGCACCAGGACTACACGGCGAACCGCCCGGTGATCGACCAGCGCGGCTGGGTCGGCGGGGAACCGGCCGAGTGATGGCCCTGCGCTTCGAGGAGCTCGACTTCCAGCCGACCCCGATGGGCGAGATCAGCCTGCGCCGTCGGTACGACCCGGCCGCGCGCCAGGACGTCTACGAGGTGCGCCTCGGCGACGAGTACCTGATGTCGAGCCTGTTCACCGCCGCCGAGCGGGCGCTGGCGACCCTGGCGCTCGACGTCCTCGACACCGGTCCCGACACAGGTCCCGATACGGGGCTGCGGGTGCTGGTCGGTGGTCTCGGCCTCGGCTACACGGCCCACGCCGCGCTGGCCGACCCGCGCGTCGCGGCCCTCGACGTCGTCGAGTACTCCGCGCCCGTGCTGGACTGGCACCGGCGCGAGCTGCTGCCCGACACCGCCGGCCTCGCCACGGACCCGCGCTGCCGGCTGGTCCAGGACGACTTCTTCCGCCGGATGGGTGCCGCCCCGCAGGACCGCTACGACGCGATCCTGCTGGACATCGACCACACCCCGGACCACGTGCTGCACCCGAGCCACGCCGCGTTCTACACCGCCGACGGGCTGCGGGCGGCGGCCGAGCACCTCACGCCGGACGGCGTGTTCGCGCTCTGGTCGGACGACCCGCCCGAGCCGGTCTTCGAGGCGACCCTCGACGAGGTCTTCGCCGAGTGCGCGTCCCACCCGGTGCGGTTCCCCAACCCGATCACGGGCGGGGAGTCCGCCAACACGGTGTACGTGGCCCGCGGACGGGCCGCGCGGTAGTCCGGCCCGGTCGTCCCACCGGCCGACGGCCCGGGCCGGAGCGCCGGTCAGAGTCCCGCGACCGCCGCCTGGGCGTGCGCGACGATCGAGGCGAGCCCGGTCCCGGCGACCCACCCGCCGGTGGTGGCCAGTCCCGGCGTGCGGCCGACGGCGGCCGCCAGGTCGGCCACGGCCGCCCGGTAGGCGGGGGTCGGCGGGGGCAGCGCACCGTCCCAGCGCTGCAGCAGGTGGTCGACCACCCGGTCCGCCACCGGCACGCCGAACAGCTCGGCGGCGTCCCGCGCGGCCTCCTCGGCCGTCGGGGGCACGGTGGGCTCGCCCAGCCGTCCGTAGGACAACCGCACCACGTGCATCCCCTCGCCGGCGGCGGCGCGGACCCGGTCGGCGAGCCACGGCCACTTCGCCGTCGCGTGGGTCATCGCCTTGGCGCGGACCGGGCCGGCGTCCGGCGCCACGAGCATGCCGGACCCGCGAGGGGCGGCGTCCAGCTCGGGGGCGTCCAGCAGCAGCGTCGCGAGCCACACGTCCGCCCCCTGCTCCGGGCGCGGCACGACGTCGGTCCACGGCTCGAGCATCGGTGCCACGGCGGGCGTGGCCACGACCAGGCGCGGGGCCGTCGTGGTGTGCACCGACCCGCGGCCGCCGCGCACCTGCGCGGCCGTGGCCCGCGAGCGCACGACCCAGCCGCCGTCGTCGGCTCGCTCGATCCCCACGACCTCGTGACCGAGCCGCAGCGTGGTGTGGATGGGGCCGGTCGCGTCGGTGGTGGGCGAGTCGGTCCAGTCCTCGGCGCTCGCGGCGATCTGGCCGGCCAGCGCCTCGACGATGCCGTGCAACCCGCCCGCGATGCCGCGCACCGCCGACCCGGCCGGTGCCGCGGCCCGCAGGCCGGCGACGGCACGAGTCAGCGAGCCCTCGACGGCGAACCGGTCGCGCAGGCCGGGAGCGACCGCGGCGACGTCCAGCCGGTCCAGCGGCGCGGAGTGCACGCCGGTGGCGACGGGTGCGACGAGCCGGTCGGTGGCCCGTGCGCCGAGCCGGGCGCGCACCAGCGCGTCGAGGTCGTGGGCGTCCGCGCCGACGAACCGCGGCAGGACCCGGTCCAGGGACGCCCGGGCCACGCCCGTCCAGCCGATCACGTGGCGGACGTCGGACGCCCACGGGACCGCGGGGATGCCGAGCACACCGGCGGCGGGCAGCGGGAAGGGTCGGCCGGCGGCGTAGCCCCAGGCGGTCAGCGGCGCGGGGGCGACGACGTCGAGGCCGAGACGGGCGGCGAGCTCGGCGACCGCCGTGCCGCGCGAGGCGAACGACTCGGCGCCGAGGTCGATCGGCACGCGCGGCAGCGACTCGAACGAGCCGCCGCGGATGGGGCCGCCGAGGCGCGGGGACGCCTCGAGCACGATGGTGTGCAGGCCGCGGTCGATGAGCGTGCTGGCGGCGACGAGCCCGCCGATCCCGCCGCCGACGACGACGGCGTCCACCTGCTGGCTCACAGCGAGTGCACGAGCTCGACGACGCGGGTGAGCACCGTCGGGTCGGTGGTCGGCGGGACGCCGTGGCCGAGGTTGACCACGTGCGCGGGGGCGGTGCGACCCCGCTCGACGACGTCGCGCACGTGCGCCTCCAGCGCGGGCCACGGGGCGCCGAGCAGCGCCGGGTCGATGTTGCCCTGCAGCGGCACGTCGTCGCCGAGGCGGCCGGCGGCCTCGTCCAGCGGCGTGCGGTAGTCGACGCCGACGGTGCGGTGGGTCACCCCGGCGTCGACGAGGACGTCGCGCAGGGCGGGCAGCAGGTGGCCGGTCGCGGTGCCGAAGTGGATGCCGGGCACGCCGGCGTCGTCGGGCGTGCGCAGGTCGGCGACGTGACGCAGGGCCCGCGTGGACGACGGCGCGACGTGGGTGACGTAGTCGGCCAGCGACAGCGACCCGGCCCAGGAGTCGAAGAGCTGCACGGCGCTGGCGCCGGCGAGGACCTGGGCCCGCAGGAACCGGCCGGTGAGGTCGGCGGTCCAGGTCGTCAGGCGCTGCCAGGTCTCCGGGTCGGCGTGCATGAGGGTGCGTGCGGCCAGGTGGTCCCGCGACGGGCGCCCCTCGACCAGGTAGGCGGCGAGCGTGAAGGGCGCGCCCCCGAACCCGATGAGCGGGGTGGATGCGGCGCCGTCGGACAGCTCGGAGACCGTGCGGTGCACGGCCTCGGTGATCGGGGCCAGCGCGGCCTCGTCGAGGTCGCGGGAGACGAGCTCGTCGATGTCGGCGGCCGTGCGGTACGGGCGGTCCATGACCGGGCCGACGCCGGAGGCGATCTCGACGTCCACCCCGGCGAGCTTCAGCGGCACGACGATGTCGCTGAAGAAGATCGCCGCGTCCACGCCGTGGCGACGCACCGGCTGCAGCGTGATCTCGGCGGCCAGGTCGGGCCGCAGGCACGACTCGAGCATCCCGATGCCCTCGCGCACCTCGCGGTACTCGGGCAGCGAGCGGCCGGCCTGCCGCATGAACCACACGGGCAGGCGATCCGGTCGTTCTCCCCGCAGCGCCCTGACCAGGGGCGACGCCGACGTGCGGCCGTCGGCCAGGGGGTGGGTGGACGGCAGGTTGCTGACGCTCGGCGTGGGGGATGTCACGGTTGACGATTCTGCCCCCACGCCGGGGTGAACTTAAAGTGGAGCCACTGTGGTTCTCCTCTCCCTCACCGCCTCCCACCGCGAGCTGGACCTGGACGCGCTCGAGCGCCTGTCGTCCGGCTCGCACTCCGTGGGCCGTGAGGTCGTGGGCACGTGCCGGCCGGTCCAGGGCGCCGTGGTGATCTCCACGTGCAACCGCTTCGAGCTGTACCTCGACGTCGACGCGCCCCTGGACGGCGACGCCGTCCGGCACGCCACGCGGCACGTGGCCGACCTCGTCGCCGCCTCCTCGGGCGTCACGACGGCCACCGCCGCGGACTCCTTCACCGTGCGCACCGGCTCCGAGGTCGCCCAGCACCTGTTCGGCGTCGCCGCCGGGCTGGACTCGATGGTCGTCGGGGAGCGGGAGATCGCCGGGCAGGTGAAGCGCTCCCTGGTCACGGCGCGCGAGGACGACACCACCTCCAAGACCCTCGAGCTGCTGTTCCAGACGGCGTCGCGCACCTCCAAGCGGGTGGGGCACCACACCACGCTCGGCGGGGTCGGGCGCTCGCTGGTCGCGCTCGGTCTCGACCTCGCGGGGGAGACCCTGCCGCCCTATCCGGCCGCGCGGGCCGTCATCATCGGCACGGGCGCCTACGCCGGCGCCTCCGTCGCGGCCCTGCGGGCCCGCGGCTGCACCGACGTGCGCGTCTACTCCCGCTCCGGCCGGGCCGCCGACTTCGCCGCGTCGCACGACGTCCAGGCCGTCGGCACCGGGCTCGAGGAGCTCGTCGAGGCGCTCGAGGACGTCGACGTCGTCGTGTCGTGCTCGGGTGCACGGGGGCGTGCCCCGGGCGCTCCGGGTGCCGCCGGGGCGGAGGCCTCGCTGGCCTACGTCCTGGACGCGGCGGCCGTGGCCCGCGCCCGGGAGCGCGCCGCCGCCCGGGCCGAGGACGCGCCGGAGCCCCCGGCGCTGGTCATCCTGGACCTCGCCCTGCACCGGGACGTCGACCCCCGGGTCGCCGACGTCGAGGGCGTGCTGCTGTACGACCTGTCGACCCTCAAGGCGCACGCTCCGGCCACGGACCACGCGGAGCTGGAGCGGGCCCACGGCCTGGTGGACGACGCCGCCGTCCGGTTCGAGGAGACGCGGCTGGGCCGCGCGGCCGACGCCGCCGTCGTGGAGCTCTTCGACGACGCCGAGCAGCAGGTCGACCGCGAGGTCGCCCACGAGACCGCCCGTCTGGCGGACGAGCTGGCGCCCCGGGGCCAGCGGCCGACCGAGGCCGACGTCGAGCGCATCGCGCGGTCGGTGCGCCGTCGGGTGCACACCGCGCTGCACGACCGGATCGTGGCCGTGCGGGCCGCCGCGCTGGCCGAGGCGCGTGCCGCGGAGGCGGCGGTCGTCGAGGGCGCGGAGCAGACGCTCCGGACGTCTCGGGCAACACCGGCCTCACGCGCATAGCGTTCTTGTCGGGCGAGAGTGGGCGACCTCCGCTAGTCTCCGTCCCGAGGCCGGTCGACCGGCCGACGAACGAACTCGTGGAAGGACGCACCACCGATGGACAGCTTCTGGGACTACATCTGGTTCCTGCTCTGGATCTTCCTGTTCATGGCGTATCTCATCGTCCTGTTCCAGATCTTGACCGACCTCTTCCGGGACCACACCCTCAGCGGGTGGTGGAAGGCGGTCTGGGTCGTCTTCCTCATCTTCATCCCTCTGGTGACCGCGCTGGTCTACCTCATCGCGCGCGGTCGCGGCATGGCCGAGCGCAACCTCGCGGCCGTGAAGGAGTCCAAGGCGGCGACCGACGACTACATCCGCTCGGTGGCCACCCAGCCGGCGCCGGCGGACCAGATCGCCTCGGCCAAGAAGCTGCTCGACGAGGGCACCATCACGCCCCAGGAGTTCGAGTCGATCAAGGCCAAGGCCCTCTCCTGACCTGAGCAGGTCTGACGCGCCCGGGGAGAGTCCGGCGCGTGATCGTCATCCCCGAAGTGGAGGGCGCGCAGCGCCCGTGAACGCGATCGCGCACCGGACTCTCCCCGGGCGCGTTCGCGTCGGCAGGGAGGTTTCGCTCATGCGTCTCGGCGTCATCGACATCGGTTCCAACACCGTCCACCTGCTGGTGATGGAGGCACGCCACGGCGCGCGGCCCGTCCCGCAGGCGAGCCACAAGACCACCGTGCGGCTCATGCGCTACCTGCAGCCGGACGGGTGCCTCTCTCCCGACGGCGTCGCGGCGCTGCAGGAGGCGGTCGGCGAGGCCGCCGGGGTCGGCCGCGAGCACGGGATCGAGGGCACGATGGCCCTGGCCACGTCGGCGCTGCGGGAGGCCACCAACGGCCCGGAGCTCATCGAGGACCTCTCCGAGCGCATCGGCGTGCCGATCGAGGTCCTGGAGGGTGACGAGGAGGCGCGCCTGACGTTCCTGGCGGCGCGCCGCTGGTACGGCTGGGGTGCGGGCCGGTTGCTGCTGCTGGACATCGGCGGCGGTTCGTTGGAGATCGCCACGGGGGTGGACGAGTCGCCCGACGTGGCCCTCTCGGTCCCTCTGGGTGCGGGACGGATGACACGCGAGTTCCTGGCGGCTTCGGACCCGCCGAGCCCGAAGGACGTCGAGCGGCTGCGCAAGCATGCGCGCCGCGTGCTGCGCGACGCCGTCCGACCCGTGACGAAGGCGCCGGGTCCGGACCATGCGGTGGCGACGTCGAAGACGTTCCGGTCGCTCGCGCGTCTGGCGGGCATGCCTCGACAGGTCATGGGGACGGGGGACCGGTGGCGGATGCGGCAGGAGCACCTGGCCGACTGGGAGCCGCGGCTGGCGAAGCTGTCCTCGGCCGACCGCACGGTGCTGCCGGGGATCGGGCCGGGCCGGGCCACGCAGGTGGTCGCCGGGGCGGTCGTCGCGGAGGAGACGATGCGTGCGCTCGGTGTCGACGAGGTCGAGATCTGTCCGTGGGCGCTGCGCGAGGGGGCGATCCTGCAGCGGCTCGACCGGCTCTGACCCCACCTCCGCCGTTGTGGGCGTGAAATGTGCGGCCCCGGACCGGTCCGAGGCCGCACATTTCACGCCCACAACGGCGGGGAGGTGCCCCAGGGGCGGGCCGGCGTGGGGTAGTCGGCCACGGGGAGCGCCGGACGCGCCGTCGTCACACGCCCGTGGGCGACGGTGGCCGACGACGGCGGCACCGCGGCGGGCGGATGGTCCGCGTCGCGCCCGGGGGCGTCCAGCAGCCAGGTCGCCGTCCGGGCCAGGGACACCGAGACCTCGCGTCCGCGGCCGTCGCGCGTCCTGTCGGTGAGCGCGTCCAGCACCCCGGCGGCCAGCAGGTAGCCCGTGGCGTGGTCGAGGGCCTGGGCCGGCAGGGCTCCCGGCGGGCCGCCGTCGGGCGCCTCGATCATCGCGATGCCGCACGCCGCCTGGACGATGGAGTCGAACCCGCGCCGCGTCCCCCACGGGCCGGCGGTGCCCCAGGCCGAGACCCGGGCGTGCACGGTGCGGGGCGGCACCACCAGCCCGTGCGCCTCCACGGCGCCGGGCCGGTATCCGGTGACGAGCACGTCGGCCGTGTCGAGGAGCTCCTGGGCGCGGGCCCGGCCGTCGCGTCCGCCCAGGTCGAGCAGCGTGGATCGTTTGCCCTGGCCGGTGTCGAGGTGCTGCGCGGCGATCTCGGCGGGTTCCGGGGGGTCGACGCGCAGCACGTCCGCGCCGAGCAGCGCGAGGGTGCGGGTGCCGACCGGGCCGGCGACGACGCGGGTCAGGTCCAGCACCCGGACCCCGGCGAGCGGTGTCGGTCCGGTGACCTCCGGTGCGCCGCGCCCGGGGGTGTCAGCGGCGGCCACCGGCTCGTCCGCGGCTGGACGGACGGCGGTGCGGACCAGCGGGCCGACGGCGGCGGCCCGGCCCGGTGCGGACGCGCGCCACTCGGCCTCCGTGCGGACCCGCACCGCGATCGCGCCGGCCGCCGCGGCGTCGTCCTCGACCGTGCAGGCCGCGGCCGTCGCGAGCCGACCGGCCAGCTGGTCGCGGGTGGCGTCGTCGGGCAGGTCGAGCAGTCCCAGCAGCCGGGTGCGGTGGTGGGGGTAGTTCGCGTGGGTGCGGACCCAGCCGTCGGCGGTGGGGAAGAACCCGGAGTGCGGGGCGAACCCGGCGACCGGTGCGTCGTCGATCCGCAGCAGGCGGTCGGATCCGAACGAGGCGGCGACGCGGGACGGGTCGAGCGAGGCGTCCACGAGGGGGCCGGTCGCTCCCGCGCGGCGGGCAGCCCTGCGCAGCTCCTCGAGCGCGTGGGTGGCGAGGTCTGCGACCGGCAGGGTCGCGGCGAGCCAGCTCATGGGGCGACGCTACGGCGGATCGGGTGCGTCGGGGAGAAGACGAAAAGTGATCGAAACGATTCGTGCCGTGGCCGGAAACCTCGTCGTCCTAGCGTCGTGCCAGGCCGCGCACGAGCACGGCCCCACCCGACCGGAGGAGTACGTCCGTGAGGATTCCCTGCATGCGTGTCGTGGCGACAGGAGCTGCCGCGACCCTCGCCGGAACGGCCGCCGTGGCCGTCGGTGCCGCGCCCGCGGCAGCTGCCGACCAGCCCGACGCCGCGTTCCTGGCCCCCTACTACAGCGAGCTCGACCTCACCGGTGACCGGCAGGTCACCACCGCCGACCTCGAGGTGCTGGCCGACGCGCTCGGCACCGGCACCAGGTCGAAGGGCTGGCACGAAGTCGCCGTCGCCGACACCGACGGCGACGGCGAGATCACTGTCGCCGACCTGGCGGACCTCTCCCAGCGCATGGTCTACGACGACGGCCCGTTCGACCTCGTCGAGGCCTCCGTCGTCGACATGCAGGCCGCGATGAACGCCGGTGTGACGACCTCGGTGGAGATCACCCAGGACTATCTCGATCGTATCGACGCCTACGACCGCACCCTGGTGGACCCGGCCGAGGACGGGCGTCCCCTGGCGTCGATCATCTCCACCAGCGATCTGGCCCTCGACAGGGCCGCGGAGGCGGACGCCGAGCGTGCCGCGACCGGCATGACGAGCATGCTGCTCGGCGTCCCGGTCGCGGTGAAGGACAACTACAACACCGTCGACATGCCGACCACCGCCGGTTGCGGCTGCTGGGACGACAACCTCACCACCGACGACGCGACCATGGTCGCCGGGCTGCGGGACGCCGGCGCGGTCGTCATGGCCAAGGCCAGCCTCGACGAGTTCGCCTACGGCTTCTCCTCGCAGTTCACCTCGTACCAGGCGGCCGGCGAGACCACGTACGTCGCCAGCCCGTACGACACCTCCCGGACCGCCGGCGGCTCCAGCGGCGGCACGGGCGCGGCCATCGCGGCGAACCTGGCCGGGATCGGCTTCGGGACCGACACCGGCGGCTCGATCCGCGTGCCGTCCTCGTACAACCAGCTCGTGGGCGTGCGACCGACCGTCGGTCTCGCGAGCCGCGACGGGATCGTGCCGCTGGCGCTCAGCCAGGACACCGGCGGCCCGATGACCCGCTCCGTCACCGATGCCGCCGTGGCGTTGGACGCCGTGGTGGGCGTGGACGAGAACGACCCGGTCACCGCACGGCAGGAGGGACTGGTCCCCGAGTCCTACACCGCCTACCTCGACGCCGACGCTCTCGACGGCGCCCGCATCGGCTACGTGCCCTCGATGCTCGGGAGCAACGCGACGACCACCCGCCTCTGGGCGGAGGCCGTCGAGACCTTCGAGTCCCTCGGGGCCGAGGTCGTGGAGATCGAGGCGCCCGAGGCCTTCGCCACGGTGCTCGCCGAGGGCTCCGGCAGCACGCCGGAGTTCCGGCACGACCTCGCCGAGTACGTCGAGGCGTACCTCGCTCCGGAGGTCGAGGCACGCACCCTGCCGGAGATCGTCGACACCGGGCGGTTCGTCACCAGCAGGCAGCGGACCTACGAGCGTCGTGCGGCGGTCACCGAGGAGGAGTACGAGGCGTGGGCCGGCCCGGACGGTTCGCACACCCAGCTGCTCGCGATGGGCAAGGAGCTCGTGACCGGCATGCTCGACGAGGCCGAGCTCGACGCCCTGGTCTACCCGTCGGGGAATCCCTACCGCACCCAGGGCCGCAACCTGCGCCTGAGCCCGAACACCGGCATGCCGTCCGTCACCGTCCCCATGGGGCAGGCGATCCCCGCCGACGGCACCATCGACGGCGCCGGCGTCAACCTCGAGTTCCTCGGCCGCGACTTCGACGAGGGCTCCCTGCTGGGCCTGACCTACTCCTTCGAGCAGGCCACTGGCGCGCGGACGGCTCCCGCCCTGTACGGGGAGATCGCCCCGTGAGCCGCGCGACCACCACGACCACCCGCCTTCGGAAGGACCGGACCATGACCACAACGCCCGCGCGGGTCGGCAGGACCCGTCTCCTGGCAGGGGCCGGAGTCCTCGGCCTCGCCCTGTGCGCCGGCGGCGCCGCCGTGGCCACGGCGGACGACGCCGAGACGTCGTTCGCCGTGGAGGTCTCGGACGTCGCGCCGGGCCCCGGCGAGACCGTCGAGGTGACCGTCACGGCGTCCGACGCCGTGGACCTGTACGCCTACGAGCTGACGCTCGAGTACGACCGCCGCGACCTCACCTACGTGAAGGGGTCGGCCACCACGGAGATCTCGGGCTTCACGAACGAGTCCGTGTCAAAGGGGTCGCTCGAGGTCGTGCACACGAAGCTCGGGACGTCTCCGGCGGCGTCCGGCGACATCGACCTGGCCACGATGACCTTCCGGACCCACGGGCCGGGCGAGGCCGAGATCGACCTGGCCTCGGTCGTCACCGTGAGCACGGACCGGGACACCGCCACCGTCGACGACGCCGGCGTGGCGACGTTGACCGTCAGCACGCCAGGACGCGGTCGCGGCTGAGACCGTCGAGGGCCGGGCGCCGTGCGCGCCCGGCCCTCCGCGTGCGGCCCGGCGCCGGACTCCGACTCGCCGGATGCCTGCCGGGCGGGCGCGGCGACCGACGAGCGGGGGCCGTTAGGATGCGACGTATGGCCAAGTCCACCACTGAATTCGTGCTGCGTCCGTTCGAGGGTCTCCCGGGGGAGGCCGACTGGGTCTCGATGCGGGAGATCGTCCCCTCGGCGACCGCGCCCGCCCGCACCACGGCCGAGCACGGGAGCAAGGACGTCGTCGTCGCCACGGTGCTGCCCGGTGGATGGGCCGCGATGCACCGCGAGGACGGCACGGTGCTGCTCGGCGTGCAGGGGATCCTCAACTCCGACGACCTCAGCCGGGACCTGGCCGCCGCCCTGCTGGCCGCCCTCGAGGGCGAGCCGGGAACCGGCGTCCTCCCCGAGCACCTCGAGGTGGACCCCGACGGTCCGCGCCTGCAGGACGTGCTGGACGACTCGGTGTCCTTCGAGGTGACCGTCCACGACGGCTACGAGTACTGGATCGACTCCGACGCCGAGATGACCGACGAGATCAAGGCGGGTCTGGACGAGGCCGCCGACCAGTCGGTGCCGACCGTCAAGGTCGAGGGTGTCGAGGCCGCCTACTGGTGCCGCATGAGCCGAGAGTTCGTGCGCTGGGCCCGTACGGAGGACGAGGACCGCGTCGTCGACGCGATCGCCCGCATGCACGCGAAGCGCGACTCGGGTCTGGCCGGTGGCAAGTTCCTGGGCATGTTCCGCGCCTGCGGTCTCGTGGTGCCGGTGTGGGAGCTGCCCCGCGGCACGGAGGCCGACGAGCTCGCCGAGCCGATGCAGGATCTGTCGAGCCGGTTCGAGGCGGCGCTCGCCGTGGACGAGCCGCTCGACGCCACCCAGCGCCGCGCTCGCGCCGGGATCGTGTCGCGTCAGGTGACGTTGCGCTGACCCGCACAGATTTTTCACCCGCTCCGCCCCGCCGGACCGCTCGACCTGCCCACGAAGCCTCTACCGTGGGAGTAGGATCCTGAGGGAAGTTCTTTGCACTTCCGTTTCCCGGTCCGACGGACCGGGACGATCGACGACCACGGTCGTGACCACCGCACGAGGCAGGGAGCTGTGAACGCGGACCAGGGGGGAACGAGGACCGGCGACGACGTCGTGCCCGACGGAGGCGTGCGCGGTGTCCCGCAGCGCTCGTCGGGCCGACGTCCGAGCATGCCCGTGGCGAAGACGCCTCGACCGCCCACCACGCGGGACGGTCGCAGCACGCAGCGTGTCGCCGTGATCGTGCCGGCGAAGGACGAGGAGGAGCGCATCGCCGCGACCGTGCGTTCCGCGCGGGCGATCCCGCACGTGGACCTCGTGCTCGTGGTCGACGACGGGTCCGAGGACGACACCCAGCACGTCGCCCGCGAGGCGGGCGCCGTCGTCGTGCGTCATTCGCACAACCGGGGCAAGGCGGCCGCGATGGAGACCGGTGCGGCCGTGGTGGCGATGCGCGACGCGGACGGGCGCGCCCCCCGGCTCCTCCTTTTCGTCGACGGCGATCTCGGTGATACCGCGGTCAACACCGCGCCACTGGTCTCCCCGGTCCGGGCAGGTGTCGCCGACCTGGCGATCGCGCTCCTGCCGCAGCAGAAGGGTGCCGGCGGTCGCGGCATCGTCGTCGGCGCGGCGCGGCGCGCCATCCACCGGATGACCGGATGGAGCCCGACGCAGCCGCTGTCCGGCATGCGGTGCCTGACGCGGGAGGCCTTCGAGGCCGCGACCCCGCTGGCCCGAGGGTGGGGTGTCGAGACCGGGATGACGATCGACCTGCTGCGCGCCGGCTATGTCGCCGTCGAGGTGCCGTGCGACCTGCGCCACCGGCCGTCGACGAACGACCTGGCCGGTCAGCTCCATCGAGCCGGCCAGTACCGCGACGTCATGGCGGCGGTCGGTGCGCGGCAGGTGCGGCGGGCCGTCGACAGGATCGGACGAGCGGGCCGGTCGGGAGCCAGACGCTGACACTCTCTGCCGGCGTGGCCGTCCGGCCCGCCGGGCCGGTCGAGTTCCGCCATTTCTTCGCGCCGTGATCACTTCGTGATCCGGGCGTGTGGCTTCGTCCTGTCATGAGGTGTTCTGCACCAATTCCTCGCGCTGTGCGCAGGGCGACACCGTCGTGGCCCCACGGGGCATCGACGCAGGTCAGCGCGTGTCGCCACGCTCGGCGGGGCCTCGCTGTGCGTCCACTTCTCAGCAGGACCTGGACGGCGACACCACGGTCTCCGGGCGCGAGGACGCCTGGACCCAGGGCGTCCTCGACCCGGGATCACCGGATTCGCGATGCGCAGACTGCTCTTCGTGGCCATCGGGTCGAACTCGTTCCCGGCGGGGGTCCATGCCGCTACGACAGTTCATCGATTGTTCGGACATTGTGCCCCAAACAACTCAAGTCTCCTGGGAAACGGCACTTTCGACGCGCTGAGCCTCCACGATTCTGGCACGGTCGGAACTGGCTCTGCGGGCATCCGGGCCTGCGGGGGGAGCAGTGACGTGTGGGAGGGGCATCGATGCTGGGACGCCGGGGGCGGGCCGACGGGGGAACGACACGGCACGCGAGTCGGCGGACGGACCGTCGGTTCCGGCGCGGCTGGTCCGTGCTCGGAGTGCTCGCGCTGGCACTGCCGTTGGTGGCGGTACCGGCGACGACGGCGTCCGCGGCGACCTGGGGCATCCAGAAGGTCGAGGTGTCCGAGGGGCCCTACGGACCCGGCGACCAGGTGCAGTGGGTCGTCTCCTTCTCCTGCTCCGACCCGAACTCCGATCCCTGCGTCCCCACCACCATGACCGACGAGCTGCCCGACGGGCTGACGCTCGTCGACGCATCGATCCAGAACCAGGGCAGCGCGGTCGGAGGCAGTCTCGACACCGACGGCGACACCGTGACCTACACGGCCGACAGCGTCCCCAACGGCGGCCAGGTGCAGATCGCCGTCACGGCACAGATCGACGCGGACATCCCGTACAGCGCCGACGGCGTGCCGATCACCAACACGGCCACGGTCGACTCGGACAACGCGGACGAGGCGTCGGCCTCCGACGACATCACGCCGACCGTGCCGCTGATCCTGGACTCCGAGACCACCAAGTCCATCGACCCGGAGGGTGCGCTCGCCGAACCCGGCACGCCGGCGACGATCACCCTCGGCAGCACCAACACCTCCAACGACCCGGTCGACACCCTCGTCGTCCAGGATCCCGTCGACCCGTCGGCGACCCCCAACCCGTTCACCTACCTGGAGTACACGGGCACCGGGGACATCACCATGCCGCCGAACGCCGACACGGTCACCGAGGAGTACTGGGACGGCGACTCGTGGGAACCGCTCGACGACTCGGTCGACCCCGCCACGGTCCAGGGAGTGCGCTACACCTTCAGCGGCGACATCCAACCCGGGGCGACCGCCACGATTCCGGTCGAGGTCCAGCAGAGCGATGCCGTCGTGGATCTCACCACACAGACGATCATCACCAACGACGTCTCGTCCTTCGTCACCCACGGTGAGGACCAGTCCGAGCCGACGACGGCGGAGGACACCTACGAGATCACTCCGGTCAACAACGACGTCTCCGCGTCCAAGAGCTTCGACCCCGCGACGGTCAGCGCGGGCGACCCGACCACGGTGACGGTCGGTGCGACGAACACCGGGACCTCGACGCCGTCGCTGACCATCACCGAACCCGCACCCGGCACCCCGAGCCCCTTCGAGGGCGATGACGCGATCACGTTCACCGGGTGGGGCACGGACGGCGCCGGCGCCGGAGTGTCGTGGCCGGCCGAGGCAGCCTCCGCCACGGTGACCTTCACCTGTGCCGACGGTTCGACCCCGACCGAGTCCACCACGACCGTCGACACGCTCCCCGACCCGCCCGAGACCTGCGAGGTGCTCGGATTCGCGATCACCTTCGACGGGGGCATCCTCGCCGGGGGCGAAGCGACCGTCCCGTTCACCGCGGACACCGACCCTGACCAGGGTGCCGACGAGGTCACGCACCCCAACGAGATCTCCGCCGAGGTGCCGAACGCGGAAGACTCCGCCTCGGCGGACCTGGTCACCCTGACCGACCGGCTCGCCACCGGCACGGACAAGGTCATCTCACCGTCCACCTTCCCCGCGGTGCCGGGCCAGTCCGTCATCGTCCAGCTGCCGTCCCAGCTGCTGCCGTTCGGGCCGGACGGTTCGACGGCGAACGCCGACCAGGTCGTCATCCAGGACCCGATCGACCCGACTTCCCCGGACGACTTCTCGGACAACTTCACCCCGACGGCCGTCCGCTCCACCGACGTGCCGGCCGACTCCACCCTGACGGTCAACTACTGGAACGGCACGGACTGGGTCCCGGCCCCGGACTGCGGCCCCTACACAGGACCCGACACGGTGAACTGCGACCTGCCGGACGACGCCCAGGGCGTGCAGTTCGTCTACGACTCGACAGCTGACGGGTTCCCGCCGGGCACCAGCTTCCAGCCGAACTTCGTCGCCGACTACACGGGCCCCACGGACCGTGACGACCCGATCGAGAACTGCGGGTCGTCCAGCGCCTCGTCGGGCACCGTGGACCCCACGGACCCGGCCGTCGGGTGCGACACCGTCGATCCGTACCCGGTGGACCCGGGGCCGGGCATCAACTTCATCGCCAAGGACTTCCTCGGCGAGCAGCCCGTCAGCGTGCTGGCCCGCTCCGACGACGAGGTGACCGCCCAGATCACGTGGTCGACCTACGGTTTCGACGGCGTCGATCCGATGGTCGTCTCCGACGTCGCCGACCCGGAGACCACCGCGATCGCCGACTCCTTCTACGACGCCTTCGACCTGGTGCGCGTCGAGCCGATCGACGGCGCGGCGGACCCGCTGATCCAGTACGACGCGATCGTCGGCGTCGAGCTCTACGACGGTTCCGACTGGGGCCAGGCGACGAACTCCACATGCACCACGACGGCTCCCTGCGACGGCGGCATGCCCGGGGTCGACCTCACCGACGCCGAGGTCGAGTCCACGGTGTCGGTGCGCGTCGTCTACACCGAGTCCCCGTCGCGCAGCGCGACTCCTGCCGACCCGACCGAACCCGCCGCTGGTGACGGTGTCGCCCGCTCCACGCAGGCGGACGGCCGGCACCTGGATCTGACGTTCCAGGTGCGGGACACCAAGCGCTCCGACGGTTCCCCGGTGCTGGGGTCGACCAACGGCACGCTGTACAACACCTCGGACCCGGGGCTGGTCAACGACACGGCGCGCGGTACTGCCACGTTCGACGGCGACGAGTACACCGACGTCGACGACGACGACGTGCTGATCATCGACCAGCCGCTCAACGTGGCGGTCGCCAAGGAGTGGACCGGTGGGCCGATCTCGGTACCTCCGCCGGGCACCCCGGCCCAGTTCTACCCGTCGACCACGGTGAGCATCACCGGCACCAACGCCTCGAACGCGAAGGTCGACCAGCTCCGGCTGGTGGAACCGGGAGCACCTGACTCCGGTGACGTCCAGACGGCTGCCGGCACAGCGCCGTTCGACGTGTTCGACCTGACCGGTATCGACCTGACGCCCCCGGACGGGGCGACGTCCACCACGGTGACGCTGACGTATGACGACGGCACCACGGCGGACTTCGACGAGGTGGGTGCCGAGGCTCTCGTGGCGGCGGACCTGGTCGACGTCGTCGGCATCGAGGTCTCCTACGACGGGCTCGTCGCACCTGGTGCGACCGGTTCGATGGACCTCACGCTGCGGCTCCGGGAGACGGACCGCGCCACGGGGGAGGCCCTGCTCGACGACGCGGGAGCGATCGTCACCCAGAACCCCGTGCCGGACGGGGCGGTCGCGACGATCGACGACCCGGGCGGCACCGACGACGACGTCCGGCAGGCCTACGACGACGCCGACATGACGCTGCAGACGGCGTCCATCGACCTCGAGGTCGGCAAGTCGTTCGCCCCGGACACGGTCGTCGAGCCGTACCACGGCGCGAACATGTCCGAGGACCCGGTGGTCATGACGCTCACCGGGCAGCCGCTCGGCCCGTCGCGCAGCGTCGAGATGGTGCTCGTCGACGACGACCCGCAGTTCTGGAACCAGTACGACTTCGTCGGGTTCGACCCGAGTGCCGCGCTGGTCGACCCGATCCAGCAGGTGCAGGTGGACGCGTTCGTCGGCGGGGTGTTCTCCGGCAACCCCGGCTCCACCGACCCGGTGACCCGCGCCGGTGGAGACTGGGTCGTCGACGACGACGTGTCGGCGACGTTCGACCTGCCCGACGGCGTGACTCCCGAGGACGTGCAGGGCCTGCGATTCACCTTCAGCAAGACCGACGGGTCCGTCTGGGAGAACCCGGCGACCCCGACGCAGCCGGTGCCGATCCAGATCCTGCGCCGGGACGACCTGCGCTCGGGCGGCGAGGTGCTGCCGGACCTGGCGGCGAACCCGTCGGCTCCCGGGGAGGACGCGCCCGGCGTCGCGAGCAACACCGTCCAGGGCACGACGACCGGTGCCGACCTCGTGGTCGACCCCGACACCGGGGACGTCGTGCCGGTCAGCTCCGGCGACGAGGCCGAGGCGTCGATGCTGTACCAGCACGCCACCAACGCCGTGGAGATCGTCAAGGACTTCCGCGGTTCGCTGGACGGGACCGAACCTCCCGACGCCGTGGTGCCGATGAACATCACGGTGACCAACACGGGAGACCGGCCGATCGTCGACCCCGTGATCACCGATCCGATGCCGACGGACGCCGACGGGCCCCAGCTCCGGCTCGCGGACGTCGACGAGCCCTACTCGTACGCGCTGCAGGGCGCCGCCCCGGACCCCGCGAACGGGAGCCCGCTGCCCACCGATCCCGACGACGTCACCGTCGACAGGGCCGGCAACATCTCGTCGCTGGAGTTCACGTTCCCCGAGGGCTCCGTGCTCGAGGTGGGCCAGTCCTACACCATCACGGTGCAGGTACAGTTCCGCGTCACCCTGGCGGCCAACACCGTCGTGGAGAACACCGCCGGCGTGACCGGTGACCGCCCCTGGGACCAGTGCGAGACGACCCTGAACGAGGAGACCGGCGCGTGCGAGGCCAGCGCCGACGTGGTGACCGTGCCCTCGGCCGTGCTCAGCCAGTCCAAGTTCGTCAAGTCCACGGACGACGAGTACCCGCTGGGGATCATGGTCGACCCCGACCAGCCGGGGAACGTGGCACCGGAGGACTGCGCGCCGAACGCCGCCGGCTTCTACGCCTACCCGTGCACGCCGATCATCCCGCCGGGTGGCGACGAGACCTGGCGCATCCGCGTGGACAACGTCGGCAACCTGCCCATGGACAAGGTCGTCGTCTACGACCGGTTCCCGGCCGTCGGTGACACCGGGTCGTTCGCGAACTCCGAGCGCGGGTCGGCCTGGGGGCCGTACTTCACCGACGACCCGCTCCCGCAGGTCGTCAACACCCCGGAGGGCTCGACGGTCGACTACTTCTACACCACCGTCGACGACTACTGCATGGACGACATCAACGATCCGGTGGACGAGCCGGTGTGCCCGCAGGACCCGGAGGCCGGGTGGGCGCCGTTGACCACCGATCTGGACGTCAGCATCCTGCAGGAGATCACCGCGATCAAGAACGTCATCACGTTCCCGCAGGATCAGCTCTTCGCGCCGGGCCAGTTCATCGCGCTCGACGCGACCTCGACCACCCCGCCCGTTCCCGAGGCCGGAGACCGGTCGATCGCCTGGAACTCGGCCGCGGCCTCGGGTGTGGTCGTGCTGCCGAACGGCACCGAACAGAACCTGCTGCCCACCGAGGGCACCAAGGTCGGCGTCGCCACGGCGTCGGGCACCCTCGAGGTGAACAAGATCGTCGCCGGCGAGGGTGCGCAGTACGCCCCCGACTCCTTCCAGCTGACCGTGCAGTGTGCCTCGGCCGTCGGCACCTGGGTCGAGGCGGACCTCGACCCGATCACCATCACCGTGACGCCAGGTACTCCGACGGTCGTGCCCGAGCTGCCGTACGGCGCCGAGTGCACGCTCACCGAGGACGGCAGCGACGGCCAGACCGAGCTGCTCGTGACGCCGCAGACCGTGACCGTGGACACCGAGACGATCGACGAGCAGAGCGAACCGGCGTCGATCACGGCCACCAACGTGTACAACCTGTCGAGCCTCGTCGTCGACAAGGAGGTCGTCTCCGACGCCGTCGACCAGGACGGAGAGCCGATCACGTTCGGTCCGTTCGACGGCACCGTCGAGTGCACGTTCCTCGGGGAGGCCGTGTACGCGGACGGGTACGACGCGGACACCCCGATGACGTTCGAGCTGAGCGACGGCGACTCGGTGGAGTTCACCGGCCTGCCCGTCGGCTCGGAGTGCGCCGTCACCGAGACCGGGACGGGGAACGCGTCGTCCACGACGATCACCGTGCAGCACGGACTGCAGGAGCCGGAGACCTACGACGGCACGAGCGCGGTCCTCGACCTCCTCGGCGACGTCGTCCAGATCCCGCGCAACAGCGTCACGCTCACCAACACGTTCGACGTCGGGTCGCTCGACCTGCTCAAGGTCGTCGACGGCGACGGCGCGGACGCCTACGGCACAGGGCCCTTCACGATCGAGGTGCTGTGCACCTTCGACGACGACGGGGACGGGCCGGGCGCACCCCGGACCGTCTACGAGGACACGGTGACTCTCGGCGGAGCCGGCCCGCTGGAGGCGCAGATCTCGAACGTGCCGGCCGGTGCCGTGTGCACGGTCACCGAGACCGACGACGCCGGGGCGACCGGCGCCGTCGTCGTCCCGGAGACCGTGACCATCGGCGCCTCCGAACCCGTCGAGGTCGTCGTGACCAACACGTTCGACGTCGGGGCGATCGAGGTCGCCAAGGAGCTGCAGGGGCTCGGCGCGCTCTACGGGCCAGGACCCTTCGAGGTGACGCTCGCGTGCACGTACGAGGACGCCGAGCTTGCGATCCCCGGGGGTGCGACGCGCACGCTGGAGGCGGGCGACACGATCCTCTACGAGGGGCTGCCCGTGGGCTCCGAGTGCCTGGTCACCGAGACCGGGGACGGCGGTGCGACGACCGTCGAGATCTCCACCACGGTCGACGGCGGCGAGCCGGGAGAGGTCGTCGTCACCGGTGGCGACGACCCCGTGGCGATCACCGTGACCAACACCTTCCAGCTCAGCCCGCTGCTGGTGGAGAAGGTCGTCGACGGGGAAGCGGCCGAGTTCGCGCCGTCGATGCCGGACCTGTCGGCGCTGCCGGCGCTGCCGGAGCGTCCGATCGACCTCGCCGAGCTCGCCGAGTTCCTCGCCGAGCTCGACCTCAGTGCCATCCCGTTCGACCAGATGCCGTACCAGGTGGAGATCGGGTGTTCGCTGAACGGCAGCCCCGTACCGATCCCGAGCGGTCCGACCCGCCGGTTCGGCCCGGGCTTCGCGGCCGCCTACTACGGGCTGCCCGACGGTGCCGTCTGCACCTTCACCGAGGTCGACACCGGCGGCGCCACGGCGGTGAGCATCGATCCGGAGACGGTGACGGTCGACGAGACCTCCCTGCTGGAGGACCCGGTGGTCGTCACCGTCACCAACACCTACGACGCCGGCGCGATCGAGGTCGTCAAGGAGGTCGACGGTCCCGGGGCACCGTTCGTCTCGGCGCCCTTCGAGGTCTCGCTGGCCTGCACCTTCCAGGGCTCACCGATCGACGTCCCCGGCGGGGCGACCCGCGCGGTGACCCCGGACGTCCCGGCGCTCTACGAGGGGCTGCCGGTGGGTGCCGAGTGCACCGTGACGGAGGTCGACGCGGCCGGTGCGGCCGCGACCACGATCTCCACCGCCGTCGAGGGGGGCGAGCCCGGGCAGGTCGCGGTGCCGGCCACGGACGCCGGGCCGGCCGAGGTCACGGTCACAAACACGTTCGACGTCGGGTCGCTCGTCGTGGACAAGGTCGTCACCGGTCCTGGTGCCGACCAGCTCGGCGGTGGCCCGTTCGAGGTGACCGTCGAGTGCACGTTCCAGGACGCCGGGATCGAGATCCCCGGAGGTGCGGTCCGGGAGCTCACGCCGGGCGACCCCGTCACCTATGCCGGGCTGCCCGCCGGTGCCGAGTGCCTCGTGACCGAGACCGACGACGGCGGTGCGACCGCCAGCGAGGTCTCGAGCGTCGACGGAGGCGCCGCCGGGGCCGTGACCGTCGTCGCCGGCGCACCGGGATCGGTGACGGTCACGAACACGTTCGACGTCCCGCCGCCCGTCCCGGGACCGCCCGGTCCGCTGCCGCAGACGGGCAGCGACGTCTCGGCGATGGTCGCTGCGGCCGTCCTGCTGCTGCTCACCGGAGCCGCAGTGCTCGTCTCACGACGCCGCGGTCTGTGGTGAGCACACTGGGACCGGGTGGGGCGCGCCGGTGGTCGCGCGTCCTGCCCGGGACCCGAGGCCGTTCGCGGCCGGGTCAGGCGGCGGTGCTGAAGTCGCGGCGGTGGCGCCGCGTGCGCACGACGGTGCGGTCGGCGACGAGCTCGTCCGCCTCGACGTCCGCGCCGGCCTCGACCATGGTGTCCTCGCCGAGCTGGGCGTAGGCGCCCACGCGGGCCTCGTCGGCGACGACGGTGCGGCGTCCGACGTGCACGCACTGGCCGACCCGGGCGCGCGTGCCGACGACGGCGTCGACGTCGATCCAGCTGAAACGGCCGACCCGGGCCTCGGCGCCCACCCGCGCGCCGGCCTCGACGTAGGCGCCGGCTTCGATCCGGGCCTCCGGGTGGACGGTCGCGTGGGGGGAGACGTAGCCCAGGCCGTTCTCGTGTCGGACGTACCGCGTGACGTTGCCCGCGTCGTCCTCGATCTCGACCTTTCTCGGGATGCGTCGCACAACTCTCCTTGGCTGTTGGGCTTGTTCCACTTTGCACAACGTCTGTGCGGGCGCAAGGATTCCTGGTTTCACCCCCTCGACGCCACCCGCCGGGCGTCACGGTCTACCCGGTGTTCGCCCGGCGGGCCCGTCGTGGATGCACCGCGGCCCCGGCCGTCGCGAGGACGACCGGGGCCGCGGTGGGCGAGCCGGGGCTCAGTAGCGGAAGCTGGTGAGGAAGTCGAAGCTGTCCTCGGCGAACTCCGGCGTGGACGGGGCGCCGTCCCGCTCCACGACGTAGAGCTTCACGTGGCCGTGCGCGGCCCGCAGGATGGGACCCCACTCCAGCTCGCCCTCGCCGACGTCGGTCGGGATGCCCCGCTCGTCGCCGTTGAGGAGCCCGTCCTTGATGTGCAGCAGCTCGACGCGGTCGCCGTGCTCCTCGAGCAGCTCGGCGACGTCGTACCCGGCGTCGGCGGCCCAGAGGGTGTCGAGCTGGAAGGTCACGTACCGCGGGTCGGTGAGCTCGACCAGGTGCTCCCAGGCGCTCTTCACCTCGCCGGTGTCGGGGTCCGCGATCTGGGTCGTGAACTCCCACTGGTGGTTGTGGCCGAAGATCTTGCCGGTGCCGTTCTTGACGGACCGCTCCCCGAGGCGGTTCATGGTCGCGGCGGTCTCCGCGACCTCCTCGTAGGTGCTGGATCCGTCGCGCGCGATCCCCGGCGCCGCCCAGCCGCCGGAGCCCGTCCAGCGCTGCCCGAGGTCCTTGGCGTTCTGGAGCGAGGTGTCGAACGTGGCCTCGTTCGTGCTGCCGTGCGACGAGGGCGCCTTCATGCCGTGCTCGCGCAGCTCGGTGCGGAACTCGGCGGCCGAGTAGTCGCCGTACGAGCTGAAGCCGCCGCCGGGGCTGCCGAAGGGCTCGACGTTGCGGTAGCCGATCTCGTCGAGCTCGTCGATGACGGTGTCGATCCCCTCGGAGAACGTCCAGCCGAGGTAGCTGAACAGCTGGATCGAGATCTTCTCGGCCGGGACGGTCCGACCCTGGCCCTGGCCGGGGAAGTCGTCGCCGTGCGGGTGGTCGGGAACGGCGGCAGCCGGTGCGCCGGCCATGAGGCCGGTGGCGAGCAGGGCTCCGGCGGCGGTGGTGGCGATGGTGCGACGGGTCTTGTGCGTAGTCACTGCGTTCCTCCTCGGATGGGCAGCATCGGTGCTGCACAGGTGGATCGGTGGGCGGCTGCGGTGCCGCCCGGGTGGTGGGGCGGGGCCTCGGTGGCCCCGCCCCACCCGGTGCTCCGGAGAGCGGCTCAGCCGAGCTGGGCGATGAGCGCCTCGGCGTCGCGGATCAGCACCTCCTCGTCGGTGGCGTCGGCGAACCGCTGCAGGGCGTTCGCCGCCTGGGCGTCGCGGCCGGCGTCGGCGTGCCGCTCGGCCTGCTCGAGGAAGGCGTGCAGGCGGGCCGACTCGGACGTCGACAGCTCGCCGGCCTCGTCGAGGCGCTCGAGGTGCGCCGCGAGGTCGGCGGCCGAGGTGGTGACCGTGAAGCTCGCGGTCGCCTCGGCCGTGTTGCCGGCCTCGTCGGTCGCGGTCGCGACGACCTCGTGGTCGCCGAGGTCGAGCGTCCACAGCTCGATCTCGCCGGCCTCGATCTCCTCGCCGTCGAGCGTGAGGCTCCACGACGCGACACCGGAGGTGGCGTCCGAGGCCTCGGCGCCGAGGTCGAGGACCTCGGAGGAGCCGAGCTCGTCACCGTCGGCCACACCGGTCACTGCGACCTCGGGGGCCGTGGTGTCGATGGAGACGGTCACCTCGCCGGGCTCGGAGACGTTGCCGCCGGTGTCGATGACGCGGTACTGGACCTCGTGCACGCCGTCGTCGGACAGCGTGACCGGACGGATGCCGAACCAGGGGTGGCGGATGCTGTCCCAGGTCTCGCCGCCGTCGTACGACACCTCCGCGTCGCCGATCTCGCCGTCGTCGGTCCCGTTGACGGAGAGCGACACGGAGCCCGTGTACCAGCCGTTGTCACCGGTCGGCTCGGACGGGTTCAGCGAGTGGCTCGCCTCGGGCGGGGTGACGTCGCTGACGCCGTCGCCCTGGAACTCCAGGGTGTCGAGCTCGACGCCGCCGGTGGAGGTGACGAAGAGCTCGCCGGTGCCCTCGGGGAACGCGGTCACGTCCGCGGCCACGGTGGACCAGCCGGACGAGTCGAGGTCGGCGGTGGCGAAGGGCTCGGCGTCGGCCGCGCCCCAGCGGAGCGCGATCGTGCCGGTCCCGGCCCCGGTCACCTCGACGCCGTCGATCCCGGCGAAGTTCACCGGGTCCCAGGCGAGGTGGTCACCGGCGTCGAACGAGACGACCTTGGACAGTGCGCCCGCGGTGTCGTCGCTCACGACCTCCACGCCGGAGAACGTGTCGGCGTGCTCGGCCTCCTGGGTGAAGGTGTTGAGCAGCAGCGACGTCTCGGCCACGGCCGGCGGGATGTCCCCGTTGCCCTGGTCGGTGTAGTTCGCCACGACGACGGCGTACAGCTTCTCCGTCTCGCCGTGCTCCGGGGCGTCGGCCGGGGTGACCCAGGCGCCGGAGCAACCGCTGCCGAGCACCTCGGGGTGGGCGTGCGTGTCGTGGCCCAGACCCAGCGTCCAGGACAGGTTCGAGCACACCGTGTCGGTGCCGTCCTCCGGGTCCGAGGTGCTGAACGCGTACGGCACGGCGTCGCCCCAGGCGAAGAACGCGCCGTCGGCCGGGTAGTCGGCGGTCAGCGTCGGCGCCACGTTGCCGACCGTGATCAGCTCGGAGGTGAGGCCGATGCGGCCGGCCGGGTCGGTGACCCGCAGGCGAGCGGTGTACTGGCCGAGCTCGGAGTAGGTCGTGGTGATCTCCACGCCGGTCTCGTCGAACGTGCCGTCACCGTTGGTGTCCCACTCGTAGGTGAGCTCCTCGCCCTCGGGGTCGGTCGAGCCCGAGCCGTCCAGGGTCACCGTCAGCGGCGCCTCGGAGGACGAGATCGGGTCGGCTTCGATGACCGCGGTCGGGGCCTTGTTGCCCTCGGCGTAGTCGACGCGGTACAGGCCCGCCTCCGGGTTCTGCCGGAAGAAGCCGTTGCCGTAGTCGAGGATGTACAGCGACCCGTCGGGACCGAACTCCATGTCGATCGGGCCGTCGGTGATGGCCTGCACGTTGTCGGTCAGCGCCGCGTTGGGCAGCACGTGCTCGACGTGCGTGACGGGGCCGTCACGGTCCGGGATGGTCAGCCCGGCGATGTAGTCCTGGGAGAACTCGTAGAAGAACGCCTTGCCGTCCCAGTACTCCGGCCACTGGGTCTCGGGACCCTCCGGGTCGAAGGCGAAGGTCGGGCCGCCCATCGGGCCCTGGCCGCCCTGCGGGTCGAACTCGACGAACTCGTCGAACGGCTGGTCGCCCGGGTTGTCGCCGTAGTAGACCTGCGGCGCCGTCGCCGGCGGCAGGACGTCGAGGCCCGTGTTCCAGGTGGAGTTGTTCTCCGCCCCGGCCTCGCAGTCGAACCAGTCGCCCGGCGTCGCGGTCTCGAAGTCCCACTCGTTGTAGTTGGCGTTCGGGCCGTGGCAGTACGGCCAGCCGCCGTTGAGCGGCGTCGTCGTGCTCTGCCACTCGACGTAGCCCATCGGGCCACGCTCGTCGCTGGCGACACCGGAGTCGGGACCGTAGTCGCCCCAGCTCACCGCACCGGTGACGTCGTCGACGTCGATCCGGAACGGGTTGCGCAGGCCCATCACGAAGATCTCGGGACGGGTGCCCTCGGTGCCCGGCTCGAACAGGTTCCCCTCGGGGATCGTGTAGCTGCCGTCGTCCTCGGGGTGGATCCGCAGGATCGCGCCGCGCAGGTCGTTGGTGTTGCCGGCGCCGCGCCGCGAGTCGAACCCGGGGTTCATGCCGGGGGCGTTGTTGTTGGGGGCGAAGCCGTTGGAGCCCGGGGTACCGGCCGGCGTGTTGTCGCCGGTGGACACGTAGACGTTGCCCTCGGCGTCGAAGTCGATGTCACCACCGACGTGGCAGCACTGGCCGCGCTGGACCTCGACCTCGAGGATGTCCTGCTCGGTGCTCATGTCCAGGGCGCCGGCCTCGGCGTCCCACTGCACGCGGGTCAGCTGGTTGTAGCCCTTCCACTGGTCCCAGTAGGACTCGTCCTCGCCCTCGGGCAGGGAGTTGGGGGCCGAGCCGGACGGCGTCGTGGTGGGGTAGCCCTCGACGTCCATGACGCGGGGCGCGTAGTACAGGTACACCCAGCCGGACTCCTCGAAGTCCGGGGCCAGGGCGATGCCCTGCATGCCGTCCTCGGAGTTGGCGTAGACGTCGACGGTGTTGACCACCTCGGTGACGCCCGTGCTGGGGTCGGTGTGCCGGATCGCGCCGTCGCGAGCGGTGTGCAGCACCGACCCGTCGGGCATCACGGCCATGGCGATGGGCTCACCGGTGTTCTCGGTGAGCAGGATCTTCTCGTAGTTGGACCAGTCGAGCGCCGCCTCGGCGCCTTCCTCGGAGCCGTGGTCGACACCGTCGTGGGCCGACGCCGTCGCCGCTGCGATCGGCAGTGCCAACGCCGCGGTGGCTACCGCCGCGAGAGCACGTGAACGCATAGAATGGGACATCGCACTTGCCTTCCTGGATGTAGTGCGTGAGTGCCCCGCCGACGTCCCCGTCGCCGCCACGACGGATACGGACAGGGCGGGGTTTCTCATTCCGGGGTGTGGAGCAGGAGCCTCCTCTCGCGTCCGTGACGGAGAGCGTGCTGTGACCCGTTCCGCGGCGACGTCGCAGCGATCACGGGTCCGGTAGGCGACTGAATCGCCCGCTGGCGCGGCATCCGCGCCGCGCGGTCGTCAATGACCATGGCCCCGAATCTAGGGGCACTTATGACGAGTGTCAACCAAAAGATGTGACTCAGTTGGCAGACATCTGTCGAGAATCGTCGGTGCGGAGCACGAGCAGACCGATGAGCGGCACCGCGGGGAACAGCATGATCGTCACGACCCGGATGCCGTAGTCGTTCGCGAGCGCGCCGCCCACGCCCGCGATGAGCAGCGCCACCAGCACCGGGCGCAGCAGCGGCCACGCCTCCTCGGCCCGCTCGAGCCATCGCGCGGAGAAGCGTGGACCCGCCCACAGGGCAGCCACGACCCCGAGCAGGACGGCCAGCGACAGCCAGGCCGGCGGACCGCCGTCCAGGGAGCCGAGGGCGTAGCCCGCCTTGCGCCAGATCGTCTCGACGGCGGTCCCGTCCACCACGGACTGCACGAAGGCGCCCAGGTGCGAGCGCTCCGCCGGCGGCCGCAGCCAGTCCAGGACGCCGATGACGGCGACCAGCAGCACGCCGGCGCCCCCGGCGACCAGCAGCTTGCGCCAGGTCAGCCGCGCGCCGAGCGCCGCGAGCACCAAGACGGCGAACACCGGGACCAGGACCAGCCCGCCCCCGACGTCGACGCCGAACGTGGGCCAGACCGTCACGACCAGCGCGACGAGGCCCACGACGCCCGCGACGACGGCGCCGGCGACCCGACCCCACCGCCGTGCGACGACGGTCGCGAGCCCCGCGGCGGCGAGCACCGCCACGACCGCGTAGACCGAGTACGTCGGGTTGCCGAAGCCGTAGAACCGGCCGCCCAGCGTGGGCGCCGCGCCGAGCGGGCTGCCGCGGTGCAGGGGCGTGCCCAGCACCGCGTCCAGGGTGAGCACCACGAACGTGACCGTGGCGAGCACGACCGTGCCCGCCCACGCCGGGCGACGCGGCGCCAGGGTCCCGACGAGAGCCACCAGCGCGGTGCCGCCCGCGAGCGCCACCCACAGACCCGCCTGCGGGTCCGGCATCCGCCACCACGACCAGGTCGTCATGAGGAACGAGGCCGCCGGGATCGCCGCGCACACCAGCAGGACCGTCTCCAGCGCACCCGTCCACAGCCGGGTGGTGCGGTCGGAGGCGCGTCGTCGGACCGTCGGCAGCAGGAACACGACCAGGCCGAAGGCGGCGAGGGCGACGTTGGTCGGCAGCCCGGTCACGGCGCCGGTGACCTCGCGCAGGCCGTGGTCCCGCTCCGTCAGGGACGACAGGTCGCGGACCGTGGCGCCCGTGCCGCTCGGACGCTGCTCGCTGAGCGTCACGGGCGCCCCGGAGAAGTCCGTCGGCCGTGGCAGGTCGAAGTCCGCGACGAGGGTCGGGGGCAGGTCCAGCAGCCGGACGACGCCGACCCAGCGGGTGGCCGAGGACGCCAGGTACGACGGCGCGGCGTCCGTGTGCGTCCGGGCGACGCCCACGCCGAGCGCCGGCCGCGTGGGCGCGGGGTTCCCCATGTCGGCGACGAGCACGGTGACGTCCCGCGGGGCGGCGAGCAGGACGCTGCGCACCGTCGCGTCGACGTCGCGCAGCATGGCGTCCCGCTCCGGCCCGGGTTGCGTCGCGTCCGTCGGCACGGGCCGGGCGTCCGATCCCTCGCCGGTCGGGTGGTAGGGCGCGGCGCCGGCGTCCACGACGGTCACCGGGCACGAGAACGCGTCGTCCGGGTCCTGCAGCGCGGCGTCCAGGGTCCGGTACCGCTCGACGGTGCCGTCGCGGCCCGCGAGCGTCAGGGCGGCCGCGGGGCCGACCGCCGTCGTGCAGACGTCCCCCGCGGACAGGGTCTCGCCCAGCACCCCGGGGTGCGGGTTGAACTCCGAGACCGCCTGCTCGGCCTGCAGCGCGTCCCAGCCGTCGACGACGGCGCCCTCGCCGTCCGCCGTCACCCCCCAGTCCGTGCAGCGCCAGGTGCCGTCGTCGAACGCGCCGGTGACGGTGCTGCGGCCGGCCGACAGGCTGAGCCACCCGGCGGCCCGGCAGTCCCCGGACGGTCCGGTGGTGGTCGTCGTCATCCCGCCGGCGCTCGCGCCGTCGCGCAGCAGGCCCCACAGGGTCGGGGTGCGGGTGGGGGAGACGTCCTGCCAGCGCAGACCGTTCGTGCCGACGACGACGACCGGTTCCTCGTCGGTCAGCACGGGATCACCTCCGGCGGTGACGTCCCCGGCGTGGGACATGCCGCCCGCCGGCACCGCGGCGCCGCCGAGCTGCAGCGCGACCACGACGCCGGCGGCCACGCCGAGGATCCGGCGTCCCGTGCCCCGGGCGGCGCCGGAGGGCGCGGCGGGCGGGGTGAGCGCCGCCTCGAGGCGGCCGACAAGCAGCAGCGGGGTGCCGACGAGCAGCACGTACATCGCCACCACGACGCCCGAGTCGTTGACGACGGTGCCGACGACGCCGACGGTGACGACCGCCAGGACGGCACGGCGCAGCAGGGGCTCGCGGGCGTAGGCCGCGGCGACGCCGTCGAGCCGGGCCCGGCGCGGGTCGATCACGGCCCAGGCCGCGAGCGCGCAGACGACGGCGGCGAACGCCCCGGCGGGGTTCGCCACCGTGGCCCAGGCTCCGGCCGCCTTGCCGGCGATCACCGCCAGGGCGGTGCCGTCCAGGACGGAGTCGACGAACCCGCCCAGGTGCGTCGCCGGGGGCAGGGCCCAGTCCAGGACGGCGACGACGGCGACCACGAGGGCGGAGGCGGCCAGCACGAGCAGCACGCGCCGCCAGGTCAGCCGGATCCCGGCGACGCCGAGGACCAGCACGGCGAAGGCGGGCACGAGCGCGAGGATTCCGCCGAGGTCGGCGCCGAACGGCGGCAGCCCGTCGACGAGCACGGTGACCGTGCCGACCGCGGCGGCCGACCACGCCTGGGCGCGGCGGGAAGCGCCCCGGTCGCGCAGCAGCGCGGCGATGCCGGCGGCGAGCACGAGGCCGACGACGGCGTACACGGCGAACACCGAGTTGGAGAACCCGTAGAAGCGCGCCCCGAGCGAGGGGGCGGGGCCGAGCAGCGACCCCTGCTGCAGCGTGGTGCCGGTCAGGCCGTCCACCGTGAGCACGAGCCAGGTGATCGCCGCGAGGGCCGTGGGCAGCCGCCACGGCGTGCGCGGCAGCAGCAGCCGGGCCCACCACGCGCCGAGCGCCACGGCGAGCGCGGCGGCACCGATCGCGAGGCACAGGACCGCGACCGGGACCGGCCACACCCACCAGCGCGACAGCGTGGCCAGGGTGGCGGCGGCGGGCAGCGAGGCCACGACGGTCAGCACCGCGATCGCCAGCCCCGTGCGCCACGGCGGCGGGACGGCCGCGGGGGACCCCGCGGACGCGGCGTCGCCGGTGCGCCGGCGACGCCCGAGCAGCAGCCCGGTCACGACGCCGACCACGCCGAGCGCGAGCACGCCGACCAGCACCGGCGTCATGCGCGGCAGGGTCTCGGTCAGGACGGACAGGTACTGCCGGTTCTCGACGGTGCGGAACACCGACAGCCGACGGTCCTCGCCGCGTTCCAGCGGGGACCCGGTGAACGCGGAGACGAGCCCGGCCAGCCTGCTGTCGGGGTCCTGCTCGGCGGCGGCCAGCTCGTCGGGATCGGCGTCGGTGAGCAGGGCGTCGGCCAGCGTCGCGGACAGGTCGCCGGCCACCACCACGCCGGGCCAGCGTGACGAGGTGGAGGTCAGCCAGGTGGCCTGGCCGCCCGGACGCGTCCAGTCCACCACCACCTGCAGGTCGGCGGGTCCCAGCGGGGTGTCGGCCAGACCGGCCACGACGAGCCGGCCGCCGGCGGGCAGCAGGTCGGCGATCCGTCCGACGGCCGCGTCGACGGCGGCGACGGCGTCGGCCCGCTCGGTGGCCGCGTCCGGGAGCTCGCCGAGGTCGACCACCGTCACGGGGCAGGTGGTCAGGTCCTCCGCCGCCGTGACGTCGTCGGGGTCCGCGAGGTAGCGGGGCACGTCGCCGGACCGGTCCGCCGTCGCGAGGGCAGCGCCCGGGCCGACCGCCGTCGTGCACGTGCCCACCGTGCGGGCCAGCTCGCCGAGGGTGCCGGGCTCGGCACCCGTGGAGGCCAGGGCGTCCTCGTCGACGAGCGCGCCCCAGCCGGGCACCTGCGTGGGCCCGGCGTCGTCCGCCCCCCGGACCGCGGGCAACGGCGGGCAGGGCTGCTCCGGCTCCCCGGCCGTCGCGCGGCCGTCGTCCTCGCCGTCGTCACCTCCGCCGGTGCTGTCTCCGTCCGCGCCCGCGCCGGTGTCCTCGGGCCGCTCGGTCACGACCCGGCTGCCCGCGGAGAGCGAGAGCCAGGCGTCCCGCGGGCAGGTCGGGGTCAGGGTGCGGACCGAGACCGACGCGACCGACCCGCCGCCCACCAGCCGCCACAGGTGCGGGGTGCGCGCGGCGTCGATGTCCGTCCACTGCAGCCCGGCGACGCCGGCCAGCACGAGCGGCGTGTCGGTCGGGGCGGCGGACTCCTCGGCGTGCGCGCTCGTCGGCAGGACGACGGACGCGGCGGTGACCAGGAGCGCCACCACGGCGACGACGAGTCGGACGAGGAGACGCACCCCGTCAGCCTATGCGGCTCAGGCGGGCGCGCGGACCACCAGCGCCCCGGGCTCGACCCACGTCTGGATCTGGACCGCCTTGCCGAGCACCTCGCCGTCGACCTGCGCCTGCTCGCCGTCCTCGACGCGGATCGTGGCCCGCCGGGCCTTGACGTGGTCGATCCGGCCGATCTTGGCCCGCATGTCGTTCTGCACGCCCATGCCCTGCGCGACGACCTCGCCGAAGAGCTGTGCCCAGCCGGCCAGCCCGCCACGCGTGTCGATCGCCGCGACGTCGAGCACGCCGTCGTCCAGCGCCGCGTCCGGCAGCAGGTTGATGCCGCCCGGCAGCCGGCCGCAGTTGCCGACCATGATGCTGCGCAGCCTGGCCTCGACCGGTTCCTCGTCGTCGACGGTGATGCGGGTGGCCATGCGCCGACCGTGCAGGTGGCGCGCCCCGGCCAGGAAGTAGGCGACCCAGCCCATCTTCGCCTTGAGCTGGTCGTCGGCGTCGGCCACCATCGCGGCGTCGAAGCCGAGGCCGGCGATGACGAGGAACAGGTGGTCGGTGTCGTCCGGCTCCTCGTCGGGCGGCCGCTCGGTGACGCGGACGCGGCCCACGTCGATCGACCGGTCGATCCCGCCGAGGACGACCGCCAGCGCGTCCTTCGGGTCCGTCAGCGGCAGGTCGAGGTTGCGTGCCAGCAGGTTGCCCGTCCCGGCCGGGATGATGCCCATCGGCACCTCGGACCCGAGCATGCCCTCGGCGACGGCGCGGACGGTGCCGTCCCCGCCGGCCGCGACGACGATGTCGGCCCCGTCGCGCACGGCGGCGCGGGCCTGCCCGATGCCGGGGTCGTCGACGGTCGTCTCGTAGAAGCGTGGTGCCGGCAGCGCCGCCTCCCCGGCGACCCGGCGCACGGTCTCCATCGCCTGCTGCGTGCTCTCCTTGGAGGGGTTCACCACCACGGCGAGCTGGGGACGCTGCGGACGGTCGGCCGGCGTCGCCCGACCCGACGACGGGGCGGCGGCGTGCCGGCTGCGTCGCAGGACGACCAGCGCGACCACCAGTGCGGTCAGGCCGACGACCAGTGCGACGATCCCGACGGTGAGTTCCCAGGGCATGTCCGAAAGATAGGGCTGATCCCCCTCGACCGCACGACGGCGTCGGCGGCGCGTCGCCGCGCGGACGTCCGGGAGCGGAAGCCCTCGCGGCCGTTAGGCTGGCGGGCGTGATCGACATCCGTCTCCTGCGCGACAACCCCGACGCCGTCCGCGCGAGCCAGCGTGCCCGCGGCGAGGACCTCGACCTGGTGGACGCGGCGCTGGCCGCCGACGCCCGCCGGCGCTCCTCCTTGGCGGAGTTCGAGTCCCGGCGGGCCGAGCAGAAGGCGATGGGCAAGCAGGTCGCCCAGGCGACCGGCGACGAGAAGGCCGCGCTCATCGGCCGGACCAAGCAGCTCGCCCAGGAGGTCAAGGACCACCAGGCCGCCGTGAACGAGGCCGAGGCCGAGCTCGACGAGCTGCTGTTCCGGATCCCGAACATCGTCGAGGGCGCCCCGGCGGGCGGCGAGGAGGACTTCGTCACCGTCAAGGCCGTCGGCACGCCGCGCGACTTCGCGGCCGAGGGCTTCGAGCCGCGTGACCACCTCGACCTCGGCGAGGGTCTCGGCGCGATCGACACCCAGCGCGGCGCGAAGGTCTCCGGCTCGCGGTTCTACTTCCTCACCGGTGTCGGCGCCCGCCTCGAGCTCGCCATCCTGCAGGCCGCGATGGACAAGGCCGTCGCCGAGGGCTTCACCCCGATGATCACGCCCACGCTCGTCACCCCGGAGACGATGCGGGGCACCGGGTTCCTGGGGGAGCACTCCGACGAGGTGTACCGCCTCGAGCGGGACGACCTGTACCTGGTCGGCACCTCCGAGGTGGCGCTCGCGGGCTACCACGGCGACGAGATCATCGACCTGTCCGACGGCCCGAAGCGGTACGCGGGCTGGAGCGCCTGCTACCGCCGCGAGGCGGGCTCGCACGGCAAGGACGTGCGCGGCATCATCCGCGTGCACCAGTTCCACAAGGTGGAGATGTTCAGCTACTGCTCCGTGGACGACGCCGAGGCCGAGCACCAGCGTCTGCTCGCCTGGGAGGAGGCCATGATGGCCGCGGTCGAGCTGCCCTACCGGGTGATCGACACGGCGGCCGGGGACCTCGGCACCAGCGCGGCGCGCAAGTTCGACTGCGAGGCGTGGCTGCCCACCCAGCAGCGCTACCTCGAGCTGACCTCGACCTCCAACTGCACCACGTTCCAGGCGCGGCGGCTCAACGTGCGCGAGCGCGCCGAGCACGGCACGCGGACCGTGGCGACCCTCAACGGCACCCTCGGCACCACCCGGTGGATCGTCGCGATCCTGGAGAACCACCAGCAGCCGGACGGCTCCGTGCGGGTCCCCGAGGGACTGCGCCCCTACCTCGGCGGACTCGAGGTCCTCGAGCCGGTGCGCTGAGATGGCCCGGACCCTGCCTCCGGACGGCCCGATGCTCGTCGCCCTCGACATCGACGGGACCCTGCTGTCCTACGACGGCGACCTCACCGACGCCGTGCGCGAGGCCGTCGGGGCGGTCCGCGAGGCCGGGCACGAGGTCGTGCTCGCCTCCGGACGGTCGCTGCTGGCCATGCTCCCGGTCGCGTCCGCGCTCGGGATCGAGACCGGGTGGATGGTGTGCTCGAACGGTGCCGTCACGGTCCGGCTGGACCCGGCGTCGTCGCAGGGGTGGGCCACCGAGGACGTCGTGACGTTCGACCCCGAGCCGGCGCTGCGCCTGCTGCGCGAGCAGCTCCCGGACGCGCGGTACGCCGTCGAGGACCTCGGCGTCGGGTTCCGGATGACGGAGCACTTCCCGGACGGCGAGCTGGAGGGCGAGCACGTCATCGTCCCCATGGAGGACCTCTGGTCGACCGAGGTCACCCGTGTCATCGTGCGCCGGCCGGACTCGACGTCGGGGCACTTCCACGAGCTGGTCGAGCACCTCGGCCTCGAGGACGTCACCTACGCCGTGGGGTGGAGCGCCTGGATGGACCTCGCCCCGCTGGGGGTGTCCAAGGCGACGGCGCTCGAGCAGGTGCGGCGACGGCGGCACCTGCAGCCGCACCGCACGGTCGCGATCGGCGACGGGCACAACGACCTCGAGATGCTGCGCTGGGCGGCCCGCGGCGTCGCGATGGGGCACGCGGACGACGCCGTGCAGACGGCCGCGGACGAGGTCACCGGGCCGATCGAGGACGACGGCGCGGTCGAGGTGCTCCGCTCCCTCCTCCCGCCGAGGTAGGCAACTTTCCCACCAGGTAGGCAAGGTCGGGCCGAGATAGGCAAAACCTCGGCGAGGTAGGCAACTTTCCCACCAGGTAGGCAAGGTCGGGCCGAGGTAGGCAACGTCCGGCTGCGCGGCCGGACCTCCGAGGGGGACCTGCCTACCTCGCCGAGAAGTTGCCTACCTCGTCCTCGTTCTGCCTACCCCGCGGAGAAGTTGCCTACCTCGGCGGAGCGCGGGGTCAGTCGCGGGCGGTGAGGACGATCGGCCCGTCGGCGGTGATGGCGATCGTGTGCTCGCTGTGCGCCCCGCGCGAGCCGTCGACCGAACGCAGCGTCCAGCCGTCGTCGTCGGTGTAGATCTCGTCGGTGGTCTCCAGGAACCACGGCTCGATGGCGATGACGAGCCCGGGACGCAGCGGGAAGCCTCGGCCGGCGCGGCCGTCGTTCGGCACGTGCGGGTCGCCGTGCATCGTGCGTCCGACACCGTGACCGCCGAAGTCGGTGTTGATCGTGTAGCCGGCCTCCCGGGCGACCGCGGCGATCGCGGCGGAGATGTCCCCGACCTTCTTCCCCGGCTGCGCGGCGGCGATCCCGGCCTCGAGCGCGACCTCGGTGGTGCGGATCAGCTTCTCGTCCGCGGCGGCGCGCTCCTCGGACGGCGACTCCCCGACGACGAAGGACATCGCGGAGTCCGAGACCCAGCCGTCCACGGCGACCGCGAAGTCGAGGGTGAGCAGGTCGCCGTCGACGAGGTCGTAGTCGTGCGGGAGCCCGTGGAGCACGGCGTCGTTGACGGAGGTGCAGATCACCTTGCCGAACGGGCTCGCGCCGAAGGAGGGGTGGTAGTCGATGTAGCAGGACTCGGCACCGCGCTCCTTGATGAGCCGGTGCGCCAGGGCGTCGAGCTCGAGCAGGTTGACGCCGGGCTCGGCGGCCTCGCGGACAGCCTGCAGCGTCTCGGCGACGAACCGGCCGGCAGGACGCATCTCCTCGATCTCACGGGGCGTCCTCAGCTCGATCATGGTGGTCCTTCCGGTGCGGTCCGACGGTGTCGGCTCAAGGGTGTCACAGATCCGACCCCGTCTTGATCGTTACGGCATCGTCATCAAGTTGTGCACGCTGTGAGGTTGCACCGCGTGAAACCTTGCGGTCGACTTTCACCAGGAACGACGTGTCCGGTGGCGGCCGGTCGAAGTCCTGGACGGGTCCGACGGCGGACGGCCGCCGGGCGACCACACACGATGGAGTGGAGGGTCTGCGATGACACGAAGGACCACGACGAGCGCACGCCGACGGCTGGCGGCGGTGGCCGCCGGTGCCGGTCTCGCCCTCGTGCTCGCCGCGTGCGGCGGCGGGGACGACGACGGCGGTGGCGGCGACGACATGGGCGAGGGCGGTGGCGGAGGTGCCGCCGCGGACATCGACTGTGCCGCGTACGACGAGTTCGGTGACCTCGAGGGCACGAGCGTCAGCATCTACACCTCGATCGTCGACCCCGAGCAGACGCAGCAGGAGAACTCCTACGACGCGTTCGAGGAGTGCACCGGGGTCACGGTGGAGTACGAGGGTTCGCGCGAGTTCGAGGCGCAGCTGCTCGTCCGCATCCAGGCGGGGAACACGCCCGACATCGCCTACATGCCGCAGCCGGGCCTGCTGAACACGATCGTGTCCGACTTCCCGGACGCCGTCGTGGAGGCTCCGGAGGCGACCGCGGCCAACGTCGACGAGTACTTCAGCGAGGACTGGAAGGAGTACGGCTCGGTCGACGGCACCTTCTACGCCGCCCCGCTGGGCGCGAACGCGAAGTCGTTCGTCTGGTACAACCCGGCGATGTTCGCCGACGCCGGCTACGAGGTCCCCGAGACCTGGGACGAGCTGATGGAGCTCAGCGAGACGATCGCCACCGAGCAGGAGGTCCTGCCGTGGTGCGTGGGCTTCGAGTCCGGTGACGCGACCGGCTGGCCCGGTACGGACTGGATCGAGGACGTCGTGCTCCGCACGGCCGGCCCCGACGTGTACGACCAGTGGTACATGCACGAGATCCCGTTCAACGACCCTCAGATCGTGGACGCGTTCGACACCGCCGGGGAGATCCTCAAGAACCCGGACTACGTCAACGCGGGACTGGGCGGCGTGGACTCGATCGCCACCACGCCGTGGGACCAGGCCGGCGTCGGTGTCCTGGACGGCACCTGCTGGATGTACCGCATGGCCAACTTCTACGCCACGCAGTGGCCGGAGGGGACCGAGGTCGGGTCGGACGGTGACGTGTACGCCTTCTACCTGCCCGGCGACGGGGAGACCCAGCCGATGCTGGGCGGCGGGGAGTTCGTGCTCGCGTTCGAGGACCGCCCGGAGGTGCAGGCGTTCCAGACCTACCTCGCCAGCGCCGACTGGGCCAACCAGAAGGCCATCGCCACGCCCGACGGCGGCTGGATCAGTGCGAACAACGGCCTGGACGTGAGCAACCTCGCCACGGAGTTCGACCAGGACGCCGCCGCGATCCTCGCCGACGAGAACACCGTGTTCCGGTTCGACGGCTCGGACCTGATGCCCGGTGAGGTCGGTGCCGGGACCTTCTGGACCGGGATGGTGAACTGGGTGACCGGCTCCTCCACCCAGGAGGTCACCGACCAGATCGAGAACAGCTGGCCGTGACGTCCCTGGACCGGGTCCGCCGACAGACGGTCGGCGGACCCGGTCCGTCCTACGCCGTGAGGAGAGAATGTCGTGGACTGGTTGCTGAATCCTGACACGGTCACCCAGAAGTTCGTCGTCATGGGCGTCGGCATCGCGCTGTTCGTCGCGGTGATGAGCCTGATCCTGTTCCTGGTCGACCGGCCGAAGCGCATCCCGTCGTGGGTGGTCGCCGTGGGTTTCGTCGGCCCCGCCCTGCTGCTCATCGCCTACGGTCTGCTGCGACCGGGGCTCGAGACGCTCTACAACTCGTTCTTCAACCGCACCACCACCGAGTTCGTCGGTCTCGACAACTACGTGACGATGTTCACCGGTGCCCAGTTCCAGAAGGTGCTCGTCGTGACCGCGGCCTGGGTGGTCCTGGCCCCGCTGGTGAGCACGTTCGTCGGGCTGGTCTACGCGGTGCTGGTCGACCGGGCCCGCTTCGAGAAGGTCGCCAAGACGCTGATCTTCATCCCGATGGCGATCTCGATGGTCGGCGCCTCGATCATCTGGGGCTTCGTCTACGAGTTCCGGCCCGACCAGCCGGGCATCGAGCAGATCGGTCTGCTCAACCAGCTGCTGGTCTGGCTCGGACTGCCACCCCAGCAGTTCCTCATCGGCGAACCGTGGAACACCGGGTTCCTCATCGTCGTCATGATCTGGATCCAGACCGGTTTCGCCATGACGGTGCTCGCGGCGGCGATCAAGGCCATCCCGGACGACATCGTCGAGGCGGCTCGCCTCGACGGGCTGCACGGGATGGGGATGTTCCGCTACATCACCGTGCCGAGCATCCGGCCGGCCCTCGTCGTCGTCCTGACCACCATCGCCATGACGACGCTCAAGGCGTTCGACATCGTCCGCACCATGACCGGCGGCCAGTTCGGCACCCAGATCATCGCGAACGAGTTCTACACGCAGGCGTTCCGCCAGAACAACCAGGGACTGGCCGCTGCGCTCGCCGTGGTCCTGTTCATCCTGGTCGTGCCGATCGTCGCCTACAACGTGCGGCAGATGCGTAGGTCGGAGGAGATTCGATGAGTACGACGCCGCCCGTCCCCACGACGAACCCCGAGACGGAGGACACCGCTCCGGTCAAGGAACGCAAGCTCACCCGCCTCGAGAAGCGGGCCATCGCCACCAAGGGCCGTCTGACCTCGCCGTGGGCCTCCCTGACCGCGGTGATCCTGGCGATCCTGTGGACGATCCCCACGGTCGGGCTGCTCGTGACGTCGTTCCGGCCGGAGATCGACATCCGCCGCAGCGGCTGGTGGACCGTCATCCCCGGTATCTTCACGGGCGAGACGGAGTTCACGCTCGACAACTACGACCAGGCGCTCTACGGCAGCGGGACGGGACTGTCGGAGGTGTTCATCAACACCTTCGTCATCACGATCCCGGCGGTGATCATCCCGATCACCGTCGCGCTGCTGGCTGCCTACGGGTTCGCGTGGATCGAGTTCCCCGGCCGCAACCTGCTGTTCGTGGCGGTCTTCGCGCTGCAGGTGGTGCCCATCCAGGTCACCCTCGTGCCGCTGCTGACCAACTACAACAACTGGGGCATGGCCGGGTCGTTCTGGGCCGTGTGGTTGTCCCACTCGATCTTCGCGCTGCCGCTCGCGGTGTTCCTGCTGCACAACTTCATGAAGGACATCCCGCGCTCGCTCGTCGAGGCGGCCCGCGTCGACGGCGCCGGCCACGTGAAGATCTTCTTCCGCGTGCTGTTCCCGCTGCTCGTGCCGGCGATCGCGGCGTTCGGGATCTTCCAGTTCCTCTGGGTCTGGAACGACCTGCTCGTCGGCCTGACCTTCGCGGCACCGGAGTACCGGCCGCTGACGGTGGCCGTCGCCGAGCTCGCGGGTACCCGCGGCGGTGACTGGCACATCCTGACCGCCGGGGCGTTCATCTCGATGATCGTGCCGCTGATCGTGTTCCTGCTGCTCCAGCGCTACTTCGTGCGCGGGATGCTGGCGGGGGCGGTGAAGGGGTAGCTCTCGTCCCTGGCGGGGATGCGCAAGGCCTTCGCGACGTCGCGTTCACGGCCGCAGGGCGGCCTCCACTTCGGGGACGACGACGTCGCGAAGGCCTTGCGCATCCCCGCCGGACCTGGGTCCGGTGCGCGGGACGACGGCGGTGCTCAGACGGTGTGCTGCACCGGCGCGGCGGCACCCTTCGGGCTGGGGCCGAAGCGGTTCTGGCCGAGCGAGCCCTCCAGCACCATGAAGACCAGCAGGACGATGGGGCCGACGAACGGCACGAGGCCGATGAACCACCAGAAGCCGGAGCGGTCCGTGTCGTGCAGGCGGCGGACGGTCACGGCGAGGTTGGGCAGGAGGAGCGCGAGGCCGACGACGACGACGAGCAGGTAGCTGGCGCCGAACTCCGGCATCATCGTCTCGGCGTTGATCGAGTAGCCGCCGGTGGCGGCGACGACGACCGAGACCACGATGTTGACCAGGAACAGGAACAGCGCCCACCACCAGAACTCCGAGCGGCGGGCTCGGCCCGAGAAGGTCGCGTACTTGCTGAAGACGGTCTTGACGGCTTCGCCGAATCCCATGATGTGCCTTTCGTGACGGTCGATCGTCGCCACCCTGCGTGCCGACGCGTGCCGAACCTAGGGCACCGCACACCTCACGTCCAGGAGATCATCAGGGTTTCTCCACATCGGGTCGTCGGCGCTGGTCAGCCCGGCAGGTCGGATCAGCTCGGCAGGTCGGACCGGTACCTCGGGTCGCGGCCGAAGCGGTTCGGTCCCGTGGTTCCCTCCAGCACCATGAGCACGAGCAGGATGATCCATCCGACCAGGGGGACCAGGCCGATGAACCACCAGAAGCCGGAGCGGTCGGTGTCGTGCAGACGGCGCACGGTCACCGCCAGGTTGGGGAGCAGCAGCGCCAGACCGACCAGGAGCGTCACGAAGTACATGCCGCCGATCTCGGGCATCCCGGTGTCCGGGTCGAGGGTGAAGCCACCCGTGGCGGCCGCGATCACGGAGAGCGCGATGCTGACGAGCAGCACGAACAGGTACCACCACCAGAACTCCGCGCGGCGTGCCCGCCCCGAGAAGGTCGCGTACTTGCCGAAGACGGTCGTGACGGCCTCGCCGAACCCCATGCCGAGCTCCTCGTGCAGGTCGATGGACATCTCGTCCCGGAACCTCTCGGTGACATCCTGGCGGCTGCGGCCGGACCTCGCGCGGCGACACGACCGCGCCGCGTAGGCTCCCCGCGTGCCCGACGCGACCTCCCCCGCCCGGCCCGGCTCGCCGCCGTCGGCCCCTGGCGGCCTTGCCGACCGTGTGCCGGCACCGCTGCTGTTCGTCGCCTCCGGGCTGACGCTCTACCTGGGGGCGGCCGTCGCGGTCGGTCTCTTCGACACCCTCGGCGCGCCCACGGTGAGCTGGTGGCGGATCGTGCTCGCCGCCGTCGTCCTGGTGGCCTGGCGCCGTCCCTGGCGCCGGCGCTGGACCCGCCAGGAGCTCGTCGGCGCCGGGCTGTTCGGCGTGGCGCTGGCCGCGATGAACATCGTCTTCTACGTGGGCATCGACCATCTGCCGCTGGGCGTGGCGGTGGCGATCGAGTTCACCGGTCCCATCGCCGTGGCCGCGATCACCGGGCGCGGCTGGCGCGAGCGCGGCGCGATCGTCGTCGCCGCGGCCGGCGTGATCCTGCTCGCCGGCGTCACGCTCGAGGGGGACCTGGCCCGCTCCGACGCGCTGGTCGGCCTGGTCGCCGTGCTCGCCGCCGCTGCCTGCTGGGCGGGGTACATCGTGCTCGGCAAGCGCGTGGCCGGCGGCGGGGCGGGGATCGACGGGCTCGCCGTGGGCATGGCGACCGGTGCCGTCGTGTTCGCGCCGTTCTTCGCGGGCTCGGTCACCACGGTGGTCCCGGACCTGCGCCTGCTCGGATTCCTGCTCGTGGTCGCCGTGTGCTCGTCCGTGGTGCCGTACGTGCTCGACCAGGTGGTGCTGCGGCGGATCGGCACGGCGACCTTCGCCGTGCTGCTCGCTCTGCTGCCGGCGACGGCCACGGTGGTCGGCGCCGTCGTCCTGGGGCAGCTGCCGAGCTGGCCGGAGATCGTCGGCCTGGTGCTGGTGTCCGGAGCCATCGCGATGACGGCGACCGGGCGCGAGTAGGGCGTCGGCTCAGAGGTACTGACCCGGCGACGCGGCGTCGTCTCCGTCGTCCGGCCCCCTGCCCGCGAGACCCGGTCCGGGGCGTGCGCCGCGGGGGAGCTGACGCCGCATCTGGTCGAGCTGGTGGTGCGCCTCCATCTGCTGGGCGACCAGCGCGGTCTGGATGCCGTGGAAGAGCCCCTCGAGCCAGCCGACGAGCTGTGCCTGGGCGACCCGCAGCTCCGCGTCCGACGGCGGGTCGTGGTCGGTCAGCGGCAACGTGATGCGGTGCAGCTCGGCGACGAGATCCTCCGAGAGCCCGTCCTCCAGCTCGGTGAGCGACCTCTCGTGGATCTCGGCGAGCCGCCCGCGCGCCGCGGCGTCCAGCGGGGCGGCACGTGCCTCGTCGAGGAGCTTCTTGACCATGCTCCCGATCCGCATGACCTTGGCCGGTTCGGAGATGCGGGAGGTCTCCGGTGCGGCGGGTGAGGTCTCCGCGGTCTCCGGTGCCGACGCCTCGCCGGGATGCTCGTCCGTCATGGTCCCAGTCTGCCCCGCACGCGTCGCGGCGTCAGGGCAGCAGGAGCACCTTGCCGAAGGCCTCGCCGGACTCGAGCATCCCCAGGGCCCGGTCCGCCTCGTCGAAGGACAGCCGGGCGTGCACGACCGGGCGGATCCGGCCCGCGGCGACGAGCGGCCACACGTGCTCCCCGACGGCCTCGACGATGGCGGCCTTCTCCTGCGGGCTGCGCGACCGCAGCAGGGTCCCGGTGACGAGGGCGCGCTTCGCCATGAGGCGGGCGAGGTCGAGCTCGCCGGTGCGCCCCTGCTGCAGCCCGATGACGACGAGGCGGCCACCCGGAGCGAGGGCGCGCACGTTGTCGCCGAGCGCCCCGCCGCCGAGCACGTCCAGGACGACGTCGGCGCCCCGGCCGTCGGTGGCGGCCCGTACCGCGTCGACGACGTCCTCGGCGCGGTGGTCGACGACGACGTCGGCCCCGAGCTCGCGGCAGCGCGCGGTCCGCTCGGGTCCGCCCGCGGTGGCGACCACGCGGGCCCCGAGGGCGTGGCCGAGCTGGACGGCCATGCTCCCGACGCCGCCGGACCCGCCGAGGACCAGCAACGTCTCGTCCGCCTGCAGCCGCGCGGTGTCCACGAGGTTCGTCCAGGCCGTGCAGACCGCTTCGGGCAGCGCGGCCGCGTCGACCAGATCGACGCCGTCCGGTCGGGGGAGGGTCTGGCTCGCGCGGACGACGACCTGCTCCGCGTAGCCGCCCCCGTCGAGCAGGGCGACGACCTCGTCGCCGACACGCCTGTCCGACACGCCCGCGCCGAGCCGGGCGACCGTGCCGGATATCTCGAGCCCCGGCCACGCGGGAGCGCCTGGCGGCGGAGGGTAGAGTCCGGCGCGTTGTAGCAGGTCAGCACGGTTCACGCCACTCGAGGTGACGTCGACGAGGATCTCGCCCTCGCCCGGTTCGTCTGGTTCGACCTGGCTCGTGGTGAGTTTCGCTGTGGGCCCATCGCCCGATATCGTGACGGCTCGCACACCGACGAAGACTACTCGCGCGCGCCGTCGTGCGTGGGGAAGCGGTCCCGCCGGCGGGTGGCGACATGCCGGAGGTTCGGGGAGGGTGACCCCCCGCCGACCTCGAACGATAAGTGATGGAGAGAGGTCCAGATGCTCCGCAGGTTGGGCGTTCGCGGGAAGATCCTGGCGACACTCGCCGTGCCGATCTTCGTCCTGATGCTGGCGGCGGCCTACATCTCCTGGGGCGCGCTGCAGGATGCCGTCAGCGCGGACCAGACGTCCGAGCTCGTGGACAGCCTCGAGGCGCAGGACGCCGCGGGCACCGCGGTGGCGACCGAGCGCGCGCTCGCCATCGCCGCGCTCAACGGTGCCGACGGTGCGATGGAACAGCTCGTCGCCGCGCAGGAGCAGACCGACGAGGCCGTCGATGCTCGCGACGAAGAGCTGCGTGCTCTCGAGACGGACGCCCTGAGCGTCAACGTCCAGGACGCCATCGACGTGACCCTCGAGGACCGGCGCGCGCTCGACGAGCTGCAGCGCAAGGTCATCGCGGGCCAGATCACCGAGACCGCCGCCACCGGTCAGTACACCGACATCATCCAGCGGGCCCTGGACCTCCCGCGCGCGGTGTCGGCGTCGTCCACGGACTCCGGGCTGGCCGAGCTGCTCAACGCCTACGTCGCGATGGACGAGGTGATGCTGGCCAACACGATCGAGCGTCCGATCGTGGGTCTGGCGCTGGCCGACGCCGCCCGCGCGGCGCAGCAGGGCGAGGACCGCGACGGCGAGCTGGTCGGCCGGATGGTCAACGCCATCGAGACCACCGACGAGCTGCAGGTGGCCGCGCAGGCGCAGGCCGACCGCCTCGGCCTGGACATCACGGTCCCGCCGCTCTCCGACGAGCTGGACGAGCTGCGGTTCAAGCTCCGCTACGTGAACTTCTCCTCCATCGACCCGGAGACCGCGAACAGCTGGTCCGAGCTCTCCGCCGGCTGGATCGACTCGATGCGCCCGGTGCGCGACGAGGTCCGGACCGAGACCGTCAGCTACGCCGCGCAGGCCTCGGCCGACGCGCGCAACCAGGCGATCGGCACGGTCGCCGCGACGTTCGGCATCGTGCTCATCTCGCTGGTCCTGGCGCTGGTCATCGCCCGCCGGATCGTCACGCCGCTGCGGCGCCTGACCGTCGCGACGGCGGACGTGCGCGACCGCCTGCCGCAGATGGTCGAGCAGATGGCGGTGCCGGGCCAGGCGCCCGAGATGGACGTGGTCCAGATCCCGGTCGAGTCAACGGACGAGATCGGCCGTCTGGCCAACGCGTTCAACGAGGTCAACGCCACCACGATCGAGGTGGCGCGGGAGCAGGCCGCGCTGCGCGGCTCGATCGCGGAGATGTTCGTCAACGTGGCCCGCCGCGACCAGGTGCTCCTGAACCGTCAGCTCGCGTTCCTCGACGAGCTGGAGCGGTCCGAGGAGGACCCGGGCACGCTGTCCAACCTGTTCCGGCTGGACCACCTCGCGACCCGTATGCGCCGCAACGCCGAGTCGCTGCTGGTCCTGGCGGGCATCGACTCCGGCCGCCGCGTGCGCACCCCGATGCCGATCTCCGACGTCATCCGGACGGCGTCCTCCGAGATCGAGCTGTACGACCGGGTCCGGCTGAACCTGCAGGCCGACCCGCACATGCTCGGCCACAACGCGCTGAACGCGGCACACCTGCTGGCCGAGCTGCTGGAGAACGCGACGATGTTCTCCGAGCCGCACACCGCCGTCGAGGTCACGGCCTCGCGCGACACGCGCGGCGTCGTCGTCTCCGTCGTCGACCAGGGCCTGGGCATGTCGGCGACCGAGATCGCCGACGCCAACGCCAAGGTCGCCTCGTCCGCGGCCTCCGACGCGGTCGGCGCCCAGCGCCTGGGCCTGTTCGTGGTCGGCCGCCTGGCGCAGCGTCTGCGCGTCCACGTCGACTTCTCGAGCGGTCGGGACGGCAAGGGCACGGTCGCGACCGTGACCTTCCCCGACGAGCTCTTCGTGGCCGACGAGGCGATGCCGCTGCCGCAGCCGACCGACCCGCTGGAGGCGTCGACCCAGGCCTCCGTGGCCCAGCTGACGAGCCCGTCGACCGACACCCCGCTGCCGCAGGGCGAGCCGTCGACCGTCCCGGTGCCGGGGGAGGACCACGCGCCGGCGTCGGCTCCCGCGCCGGCTGAGCCCGCTCCGGCTCCCGCTCCCGCTCCGGCCGAGCCTGCACCCGCGGCGCCGGCCCCGGCCACGTCGTCGATGCAGAGCGTCGCCCCCGAGGCGCCCGAGGTCGAACCGGTCGACATCGCGGCGCTGACGGACGGCACGACCCGCGCCGGCATGCCGCGTCGCCGCCGTTCGGAGACCACCGCGACCCCGACCGAGGCGATCGTGCTGCCGCCGCTCGAGACGCCGCACCTCGAGGAGTCGGACCCTGGAGACAGCGCGTGGGCCCCGCCGACCGCGGTCGAGCCGGCCGCGGCGTCGCTGCCGAGCCGCCGGCCGTCCCCGACCGGGCCGCCGGAGCCGGAGGCGCAGTCGGGTGCCATCGCGCTGCCCGACGCCGAGCCGACGACGGAGCCCGTCGCCCCGCAGCAGCGCACGGGCCTGTTCTCCAGCTTCCGGACGATGGACAACCTCGCCGAGAGCACCCTGCAGCTCGACGCGGTGACGGACGACCCGGCCGACGTCCCCGAGCTGGAGACCTCGACGTCCGAGTCGGCCCCGGCCCCGCGGGTCGAGGAGGAGGCGCCGTCCGAGCGCCCGGAGTCCGACCAGGTCGTGCCGCCGTCGCCGGTCCCGGCTCCCGCGCCGGCGTCCGCCCCGGTCCCTGCGCCGGCACCCGTCCCGGAGCGTCCGGCCGCGTCGGAGCCGACGTCCGCGAGCTCGGCTCCCGCGCCGGAGCGGACCGCGGCGACGCCCGCTCCTGCTCCGGCCTGGCAGCCGCCTGCGGAACCGGCCCCGGCCGTCCCGGCCGCACCGGTGGCGGACCACCGGCCGGCACCCGCGACGCAGCCCGAGGTGGCCTCGGCCGACTCCGCGCCCGTGGCGTCGAGCACCTCCTTCGCGGCGTTGCCCGCCTTCGAGGAGCTCATGTCGGACCTCCCGACGCGACGCACGGAGGGCGGCTCGTCGACGGCGCACCGCAAGCGTGGGCTGTTCGGTCGCAAGCCGGCCCCCAAGGACGCCCCGGAGTCCGCCGTCGGGTCCGTGGCCCGCGGAGGATCCGCGCAGCCGGTCGGCTCGGCCGGCGGGGTGGACCCGCTGTCCGCGCCGTCCGCCGACTCCTCGGCGACGCCGTCGACCGTGCCCGCACCTCGTGACGGCGGCCCGGCCCGAGCCGAGGACGCCTCCCAGGACGCCGCCCCGCAGGGCGGCTCCGCACCGGTGCCGGCACCGCGTCCCGACGAGCTCCCGCTGCCCTCGGCCCAGCGTCGACCGGCCGACCGGCCGTTCGACGAGGCCTGGGGAGCGGCGCGTCCGGCCGGCTCCGCACCGTCGGCCTACTCCCCGCCCGTGGCGGACGAGGTGCCGTTCCGGCCGGAGCCCGCCGCCTCGTCGGCGTCCGCGTCGGCGGAGCCTGCTCCGGCCGCGGGGGAGACCCAGACCGACCCGACGGTGAACGGGGAGCGTCCGTCCCGGACGTCCTACGGCGACTCCGTCCTTCCGCTGCGATCCACCGAGACGGCCGACGTCGACGCCTTCGACCCGCAGGACGTCTCCGACACCGTCGAGGCGCGGTCGGAGTGGATGGCCTCGGCCGTCCTGTACGAGGAGATGTCCACGCTGATGCAGCGCGGTGTCTTCCAGGAAGAGAACGTGACGACGACCAACGAGGAGCAGACCTATCGTCCCGCCAGCGTGGCACCGGCAGCCAACGGGCTGACGCGCCGCGACCGACGCGACGAGACCGTGGAGCCCCCGGAGCGCTTCACCGCCCGTATCGAGCGTGACCCGGAGCAGCTGCGCGCTCGGTTGTCGGCCTTCCAGACCGCCACGGCGCGTGGCCGGTCGGAGACGACCGACGAGGGGGCCTCGACGAATGGGCCCCTGAGCGTGAATGATGTCCAAGGATCGGCTCCGCACCAGCGGTGACCTGCGCAGATCAGCGCACTTGACGAGGAGGAAGCGTGACCCTCAGTACTGAAGCGACCAACTTCGGGTGGCTTCTCGACAACTTCGTCCGGACCGTTCCGGGCAGCCGCCACACCCTGGTGGTCTCGGCCGACGGTCTCCTGATGGCGATGTCGGACCAGCTCGACCGGACGAGCGGCGACCAGCTCGCCGCCATCGTGTCGGGGATGTCGAGCCTGACCCGTGGCGCCTCGCGCCAGCTCAACGGCGGCAACGTCCGCCAGGCCATCATCGAGATGGACAACGGGTACCTCTTCCTGATGAACGTCTCGAACGGCTCGGTCCTCGCGGTCGTGGCCGACGGGAACTGCGACATCGGGCTCGTGGGATACGAGATGGCTCTTCTGGTGTCCCGCACCGAGTCGACGCTGACGCCGCAGCTGATCTCCGAGATGCGCGGCAACCTTCCGGTCGACGGCAACCAGCGCTCCGCACAGGTGGGATGAGGTAGAGCATGACGCACGCACCGTTCGGTTCCCTGGGCGCGCAATCCGCGGACGGCTACGAGGCTGCCACGGTGCGTCCCTACGCGGTCACGGGAGGTCGTGTCCGCTCGTCGATGTCCGACCTGCCGCTCGAGGCGCTCGTCGAGGTGATGCCGGGGGCGGTGAGCAGCCACGGTCTGACACCGGAGAAGCGCGCGATCCTGCAGCACGCCGCGCACACCTACGTGTCGATCGCCGAACTGTCGGCGCTGCTCAAGCTCCCCCTCGGTGTGGTCCGCGTCCTGGTCGCGGACATGCAGGAGGAGGGGCACATCACCGTGCACACCTCGGCCCCGGTGAACGTCCACACGGGCCACGGCAGCAACCACTCGGGACTTTCCCTGAGCGTCTTGGAGAGTGTTCTCAATGGCATTTCCGCCCTCTGACAGTGCGTCGCCCGCAGGCTCGGGCGGGTTCGCTCCCAGCTGGGCGCCGGTCTCGCAGCCTGCCGGTGCGATGAGCGCGTCGACGGGCGGCGCGGCTCCCTCCGTCGGTGCGAGCGGCGGCCCGGCGCGCCAGAGCGTCCTCGGCGGCGCGGCGTCGGCTCCGGCCGCTCCCGCGGCGTCGGCCGCCCCGCAGCAGGGTGGTGCGGTCGCGGAGACCGAGGCGGCCGCACCCGCCACCCCGGCGCAGAACCAGCACCCCGCCCCGCCGGCGCAGAGCGCCACGGCGGCGGAGACCCCTGCCGCTCCGCAGGCCTCGAGCGGTGCGGCCCCCGCGTCCGCGCAGACCGCCGGTCCGGCGCAGTCGACGGCGGGCGAGAACAGCGCCGCCCCGACCGTCACGAAGATCGTGGTCGCCGGCGGCTTCGCCGTGGGCAAGACGACGTTCATCGGGTCCATCTCGGACGTCGAGCCGCTGAACACCGAGGCGGCCATGACCGAGCACTCCATGGGTGTCGACGACGCCGGCGGGGTGACCGACCGCAAGACCACGACCACCGTGGCGATGGACTTCGGCCGCGTGTCGCTGCCGGGCAACCTGTGGCTGTACCTGTTCGGCACCCCCGGTCAGGACCGCTTCCTGTTCATGTGGGACGACCTGGTCCGCGGCGCGATCGGCGCCGTGGTGCTCGTGGACACCGACCGCCTCGAGCAGTGCTTCCCGGCCATCGACTACTTCGAGTCGCGCGGCGTCCCGTTCGTCGTGGGCGTCAACTGCTTCGACGGCGTGGCCAAGCACCGCCTCGAGGACGTGCGGGAGGCGCTGCAGATCCCGGCGCACGTGCCGATGCTCTACACCGACGCGCGGTCGCGTGCGGCGACGAAGCAGACGCTGATCTCGCTGGTGCAGCTCGCGATGCGGCAGCTGCGGACGGGCAGCCAGCCGGCCTGACGACGTCGGACGACGGTCGGGGGACGGAGCTGCTCCGTCCCCCGACCGCCGTTCTGGGCCGGAAACGGGCCCGACTACACTGTCGGGCCGAGGAGGGCTGACAGAGCGGCCGAATGTGACGGTCTTGAAAACCGTTGTTGCGCAAGCAACCGGGGGTTCGAATCCCCCGCCCTCCGCCGGACGGACCGGGGTGCGACGCACGACGTCGCACCCCGGTCGTCGTCTCAGCGGATCTCGACGAGGGGCAGCCGCAGTGCCCCCGGTGCCGTCGGTGGCACGGCCGGTCGGCGGGGAGCGGTCGTCGCGACCGGGGTGTACACGCTGCCCGGGGCGGGCCGGCGGTCGGGCTCGTCCCGGTTGGGCCAGAGTGCGCAGGCGCGCTCGGCCATGGCGGTGATCGTCAGCGACGGGTTGACCCCGAGGTTGGCGGTCACGGCCGAGCCGTCGACGACGTGCAGACCGGGATACCCGTGCACGCGGTGGTAGGGGTCGATCACCCCGGACTCCGCCGAGACCCCGATGGTGCATCCGCCGAGGATGTGCGCGGTCATCGGGACGTCGAACGGGTCGCCGATGCTCCCGCCGGCCACCCCGCCCATCTTGTCGGCCATGGCCCGCACGACGTCGTGGGCGACCGGGATCCAGGTCGGGTTGGGTTCGCCCGTGCCCTGGCGGGACGTCAGTCGGCGGCCGAACAGCCCCCGCCGGGTGACCGTGGTCAGGGAGTTGTCGCGGTTCTGCATCACCAGGGCGATGACCGTCCGCTGCGACCAACCGCGCAGGTTCAGCAGCGTGGGCAGGTGCCGACGCTGTCGCCACAGCTCGGCCACCCAGCGCCGGACCCGCGGACGGTCGTCGGGACGGCGCCGGCCGTCGACCAGGACGGTCTGCAGCAGACCCATCGCGTTCGATCCGTGGCCGTAGCGGACCGGCTCGACGTGCGTGTCGGCGTCGGGTGCGAACGCCGAGGTGATCGCGACCCCGCGGGAGTAGTCGGGCGCGTCCGGTGCGCCGGGTGGGCGCACCGCCCCGAGCAGGGCCTCGGAGTTGGTGCGGGTGAGCTCGCCGAGGCGGTCGGACAGCCGGGGGAGCGTCCCGTCGTCGCGCATCGCGTGCAGCAGTCGCTGCGTCCCGAGCGTGCCGGCCGCGAGGACGACCTGCCCGGCGTGCAGTGCCCGGCGTCGTGACCAGGGGCGCCCGGTGCGGTGCGTCCGGACGGTGTAGCCGCCGTCGGACCGGGGAACGACGGCCGTGGCCGTGGTCAGGGCGTGCACCTGGGCGCCTGCCCGCTCGGCCAGGTGCAGGTAGTTCTTCACGAGGGTGTTCTTGGCGTCGTGCCGGCACCCCGTCATGCACTCGCCGCAGTGCAGGCAGGCGTGGCGGTCGGGCCCCGCGCCGCCGAAGTAGGGGTCCGGCCGGGCGGCACCCGGCTCCGTCGACGCAGGATCCCCGAGATGCACGCCGACGCGGGCGGTGCGGCACGTCGCACGGACGCCCATCTGCTCGGCGACGTCGCGGACCACCTCGTCGGCGGGCGTGGTGCGGGAGTAGTCCACGACGCCGAGCATGCGCTCGGCCTGGTCGAAGTACGGGTCGAGCTCGGCCTCCCAGTCGGTGATGCCTCGCCAGGCCGGGTCCTGCCAGAAGCGTCCGACGGGCCGGTACAGCGTGTTGGCGTAGACGAGCGACCCGCCGCCGACACCTGCCCCGGCCAGCACCACGACGTCGCGCAGCCGGTGGATGCGTTGGATCCCGAAACATCCGAGGGCCGGTGCCCAGAGGAATCGACGCAGGTCCCAGGACGTGCGAGGGAATTCGTCGTCCGGGAACCGGCGCCCGGCCTCCAGGACACCGACGCGGTACCCGCGCTCGGTGAGTCGCAGTGCGGCCACGCTGCCGCCGAACCCGGAGCCGATGACCAGGACGTCGTAGTCCTCACCGTCTGTGGTGCGCGTCATGCCCCGACGATACGACGGCGCTTTGCCCCATCGTGCCCCGGGCGGTTACTCTGGTCGCCGCGGCACGGAGACGTGGTTTCTCGTCGGCCGCAAGGAGACGTCGCATAGTCTGGTCTAGTGCGCCACCCTGCTAAGGTGGTAACGGGGCAACCCGTTCGCGGGTTCAAATCCCGCCGTCTCCGCCAGGAAGGCCTCGGTGCTCGACGCCCGGGGCCTTTTCTGTTGCAGCTCTACCGGCTGCTCGTGGCGTCGGTCACGAACGGCGGATCCGGTTTGGGGATCGGCCGTCAGGGCGGTAGAGTTCTCGTCGGCCGGTGCGAACGCATCGGACGGTCTGCGCCCGTAGCTCAACGGATAGAGCATCTGACTACGGATCAGAAGGTTGGGGGTTCGAATCCCTCCGGGCGCGCCAGACACGACGCCCGTCAGCACTGCTGGCGGGCGTCGTTCTCGTTTCCGGGCACGGCGCGGACGTCCCGCGCCCGCGGAACAGCCGTGATTCCTCCTCGTGGATGCCCCACGAGTGGAGCAGGTCGCCTCCGGCGGACGGGTGCGCGACGACGCGACGACGCGAGGCCACCACGCAGGGGCCGCATCCCGCGCGGGCGGCCGGCCCGCTCCACCCGGCGCACGGCGCCGTCGGCACGACACCCCGTTTCCCCGCCCCGGGGTCGGCCGGCTGCAGCTCTCGTCCCCGGGGAGCGGCCGGCGGCCCGTCGCCCGACGGTCCCTGCCGGTCGGCGGTTGATCGGGTGCCCGCTCGTCGGCGCCCGCTCTCCTCGGGTGCTCGCACGCCGAACGGACGAGAGGTGTTGTCCCGCGGCGGTGCGTCCTGTCGCCCCGGTGTCGACGCGGAGGACCCGACGATGGAGCCCGGCAGCTGCTCGCCGGGCGAGTCCGGCGGCGCCGACCGGGCTCAGGAACCCGCCCACGGGGCCGTCACAGCCGGATCGGCGGCGGAGAAGCGCGGAATTCCGCCGTTCTTGTCGACAGTGGCGCGCGCCACGTCGTCCCGCGTTGACTCTCGGGGATACACGTCGGTAATGTTCTCTGACGTCAGCCCGACGGGCCGACGGACACCAGATGAACGAACCGCGAAGGTTCAGTTCGGTGGCCGGGCCGGAGCTGACGACCACCACCCTCCGGGACAGGTAGCATTGTGCGCCCTGAACCGGGTGGAGCAGGACGCTCTTTTGTCCGAGTCGTCATTGATCGCGAGATCAGGGCGGTTTGCAGAGAGAAAAGCGAAATGCTAAGTTAGAGGGGTTGCCCCGGACGGGGTCGGGACGGGATGTTCCGGTCTTGGATGGTGTGTGTCGGTTGTTTGAGAACTCAACAGTGTGCTTGATAGTCAATGCCAAATTTTGAACCTTCATTGGTTCCTTTGGACTAGATTGGACAGCTAGTTTTGCTAGTTTGTTTGGTCTGGCCAGTATCGATATGGCATCGCCGGCCCGTGGTGGTTGGTGGTGTTTTCTCTCTTTTACGGAGAGTTTGATCCTGGCTCAGGACGAACGCTGGCGGCGTGCTTAACACATGCAAGTCGAACGGTGAAGCCCAGCTTGCTGGGTGGATCAGTGGCGAACGGGTGAGTAACACGTGAGCAACCTGCCCTCCACTTCGGGATAAGCCTTGGAAACGGGGTCTAATACCGGATATGAGCGCCTGCCGCATGGTGGGTGTTGGAAAGTTTTTCGGTGGGGGATGGGCTCGCGGCCTATCAGCTTGTTGGTGGGGTGATGGCCTACCAAGGCTTCGACGGGTAGCCGGCCTGAGAGGGCGACCGGCCACACTGGGACTGAGACACGGCCCAGACTCCTACGGGAGGCAGCAGTGGGGAATATTGCACAATGGGCGAAAGCCTGATGCAGCGACGCCGCGTGAGGGATGACGGCCTTCGGGTTGTAAACCTCTTTCAGCAGGGAAGAAGGCCTTCGGGTGGACGGTACCTGCAGAAGAAGCGCCGGCTAACTACGTGCCAGCAGCCGCGGTAATACGTAGGGCGCAAGCGTTGTCCGGAATTATTGGGCGTAAAGAGCTCGTAGGCGGTTTGTCGCGTCTGGTGTGAAAACCTCAGGCTCAACCTGGGGCGTGCATCGGGTACGGGCAGACTAGAGTGCGGTAGGGGAGACTGGAATTCCTGGTGTAGCGGTGGAATGCGCAGATATCAGGAGGAACACCGATGGCGAAGGCAGGTCTCTGGGCCGCAACTGACGCTGAGGAGCGAAAGCATGGGGAGCGAACAGGATTAGATACCCTGGTAGTCCATGCCGTAAACGTTGGGCACTAGGTGTGGGACTCATTCCACGAGTTCCGTGCCGCAGCTAACGCATTAAGTGCCCCGCCTGGGGAGTACGGCCGCAAGGCTAAAACTCAAAGGAATTGACGGGGGCCCGCACAAGCGGCGGAGCATGCGGATTAATTCGATGCAACGCGAAGAACCTTACCAAGGCTTGACATGCACCGGACGCTGCCAGAGATGGTGGTTCCGCAAGGTCGGTGCACAGGTGGTGCATGGTTGTCGTCAGCTCGTGTCGTGAGATGTTGGGTTAAGTCCCGCAACGAGCGCAACCCTTGTCCTATGTTGCCAGCGGGTTATGCCGGGGACTCATGGGAGACTGCCGGGGTCAACTCGGAGGAAGGCGGGGATGACGTCAAATCATCATGCCCCTTATGTCTTGGGCTTCACGCATGCTACAATGGCCGGTACAGAGGGCTGCGATACCGTAAGGTGGAGCGAATCCCAAAAAGCCGGTCTCAGTTCGGATTGGGGTCTGCAACTCGACCCCATGAAGTCGGAGTCGCTAGTAATCGCAGATCAGCAACGCTGCGGTGAATACGTTCCCGGGCCTTGTACACACCGCCCGTCAAGTCACGAAAGTTGGTAACACCCGAAGCTCACGGCCCAACCGGTTTTCCGGGGGGAGTGGTCGAAGGTGGGACTGGCGATTGGGACTAAGTCGTAACAAGGTAGCCGTACCGGAAGGTGCGGCTGGATCACCTCCTTTCTAAGGAGCACATACCTTCTGCCGGTCGGCCCCTGGGGGGTCGGTCGGGTCGCAGGGGGTCATGTACAGCCGCTGTAGGCGCCGAACGTGCGTCTGGTGGTTGCTCTGGGTGGAACATTGACCGTACGGCCGCCTGCGGGTGGGTCGGATCAGTACACCGCGTGCGGTGCCTCCTTGGGGGGTGCCGGTTCGCGGTCGGAACGTCCGGGCTGCTGGTGGGGGGTCGGTAGAGCACACTGTTGGGTCCTGAGGCAGCCGGCCACGTTGTTGGTCGGGGTCTTTGATGGATACGGGTCGTCGGTCGGTCGCAGACCGTCTTCATGCTGTTGCTGGTGGCGCGAGCTGCTGGTGGGTGTGGGGGTAGGTGCGCATCGTGGGCCGGCGGGTTCGTCCGTTGCTTGAGAACTGCACAGTGGACGCGAGCATCCCAGATGTTCAAGTACATCCCCATCGTCGTTGACGGTGCGGGGTGTGTTTTCTTGGATTTCTGTAGCAATTTTGTAGTGTGTCGAAGTTTTGAAGGGCACATGGTGGATGCCTTGGCACTAGGAGCCGAAGAAGGACGTTGTAGCCTGCGATAAGCCTCGGGGAGCTGGCAAACGAGCTGTGATCCGAGGGTGTCCGAATGGGGGAACCCGGCCGCAGTCATGTGCGGTCACCGACGCCTGAATGTATAGGGCGCCTGGAGGGAACGCCGGGAAGTGAAACATCTCAGTACCGGCAGGAAGAGATATTCCGTGAGTAGTGGCGAGCGAAAGCGGATGAGGCCAAACCGTATGCGTGTCAAGCTGTCAGGCGTTGCGTGTGCGGGGTTGTGGGACCTTCTAGGAGTCTCTGACAGGACTCCGGCCAGTAAGAAAGTCGTGTGATAGTCGAACCGCATTGAAAGGCGGACCGTAGAGGGTGTGAGTCCCGTAGACGAAATCGCGCGGCCTGGTGGAGGGGATCCCAAGTAGCACGGGGCCCGTGAAATCTCGTGTGAATCTGGTAAGACCACTTGCTAAGCCTAAATACTACCTAGTGACCGATAGCGGATCAGTACCGTGAGGGAACGGTGAAAAGTACCCCGGGAGGGGAGTGAAATAGTACCTGAAACCGTGTGCCTACAAGCCGTCGGAGCCTCCTTGGTGGGGGTGACGGCGTGCCTTTTGAAGAATGAGCCTGCGAGTTAGTGCTCGGTGGCGAGGTTAACCCGTGTGGGGAAGCCGTAGCGAAAGCGAGTCCGAACAGGGCGATTGAGTCGCCGGGTCTAGACCCGAAGCGAAGTGATCTAGCCATGGGCAGGTTGAAGCGCCGGTAAGACGGCGTGGAGGACCGAACCCACTTAGGTTGAAAACTGAGGGGATGACCTGTGGTTAGGGGTGAAAGGCCAATCAAACTTCGTGATAGCTGGTTCTCCCCGAAATGCATTTAGGTGCAGCGTCACGCGTTCCTTGCCGGAGGTAGAGCTACTGGATGGCCGATGGGCCCTACCAGGTTACTGACGTCAACCAAACTCCGAATGCCGGCAAGCCAGAGCGTGGCAGTGAGACTGCGGGGGATAAGCTTCGTAGTCGAGAGGGAAACAGCCCAGACCACCGGCTAAGGCCCCTAAGCGTGTGCTCAGTGGGAAAGGATGTGGAGTTGCCCAGACAACCAGGAGGTTGGCTTAGAAGCAGCCACCCTTGAAAGAGTGCGTAATAGCTCACTGGTCAAGTGATTCCGCGCCGACAATGTAGCGGGGCTCAAGTACACCGCCGAAGCCGTGGCGCTCACACAAGCCCAGCAGCGACTTGATCGCTGTTCAGGTGTGTGGGCGGGTAGGGGAGCGTCGTGTGGGCGGTGAAGCCGCGGAGTGATCCAGCGGTGGAGACCACACGAGTGAGAATGCAGGCATGAGTAGCGAAAGACGGGTGAGAAACCCGTCCGCCGAATGACCAAGGGTTCCAGGGCCAGGTTAATCCGCCCTGGGTAAGTCGGGACCTAAGGCGAGGCCGACAGGCGTAGTCGATGGACAAGGAGTTGATATTCTCCTACCGGCGAAGAACCGCCCATACCGAATCCGGTGATGCTAACCACCCCGAACCACCACCGACGTCCTTCGGGACGTCACCGGTGTCTAGGCGTGGGACCCGAACCGGTACTAGGTAAGCGTGTTAACAGGGGTGACGCAGGAAGGTAGCCCGGCGTGGCGATGGTTGACCACGTCCAAGGCCGTAGCCCGTCTCGTAGGCAAATCCGCGAGACACCAAGGGTGAGAGTCGACGGTGACCGCGTATGCGGGAAACGGGTGATCCTCAGCTGCCAAGAAAAGCCTCGACGCGAGGTTCTAGCCGCCCGTACCCCAAACCGACTCAGGTGGTCAGGTAGAGAATACTAAGGCGATCGAGAGAATCGTGGTTAAGGAACTCGGCAAAATGCCCCCGTAACTTCGGGAGAAGGGGGGCCTGATCCGTGAACCCACTTGCTGGGGGAAGCGGTGAGGGCCGCAGAGACCAGGGAGAAGCGACTGTTTACTAAAAACACAGGTCCGTGCGAAGTCGCAAGACGATGTATACGGACTGACGCCTGCCCGGTGCTGGAAGGTTAAGAGGACGGGTCAGCTTCGGCGAAGCCCAGAATTTAAGCCCCAGTAAACGGCGGTGGTAACTATAACCATCCTAAGGTAGCGAAATTCCTTGTCGGGTAAGTTCCGACCTGCACGAATGGCGTAACGACTTCTCCGCTGTCTCGACCACGAACTCGGCGAAATTGCACTACGAGTAAAGATGCTCGTTACGCGCAGCAGGACGGAAAGACCCCGGGACCTTTACTACAGCTTGGTATTGGTGTTCGGTGCGGTTTGTGTAGGATAGGTGGGAGACTATGAAACCGGCGCGCCAGCGCCGGTGGAGTCGCCGTTGAAATACCACTCTGACCGCATCGACCATCTAACCTCGGTCCGTGATCCGGACCAGGGACAGTGCCTGGTGGGTAGTTTAACTGGGGCGGTTGCCTCCCAAAAAGTAACGGAGGCGCTCAAAGGTTCCCTCAGCCTGGTTGGCAATCAGGTGTCGAGTGCAAGTGCACAAGGGAGCTTGACTGTGAGACCGACAGGTCGAGCAGGGACGAAAGTCGGAACTAGTGATCCGGCGGTGGCTCGTGGAAGCGCCGTCGCTCAACGGATAAAAGGTACCCCGGGGATAACAGGCTGATCTTCCCCAAGAGTCCATATCGACGGGATGGTTTGGCACCTCGATGTCGGCTCGTCGCATCCTGGGGCTGGAGTAGGTCCCAAGGGTTGGGCTGTTCGCCCATTAAAGCGGCACGCGAGCTGGGTTTAGAACGTCGTGAGACAGTTCGGTCCCTATCCGCTGCGCGCGCAGGAAACTTGAGAAGGGCTGTCCCTAGTACGAGAGGACCGGGACGGACGAACCTCTGGTATGCCAGTTGTTCCGCCAGGAGCACCGCTGGTTCGCTACGTTCGGGAGGGATAACCGCTGAAAGCATCTAAGCGGGAAGCCTGCTTCAAGATGAGGTTTCCAACAGGCTAGACCTGTGAAGGCACCCAGCTAGACCACTGGGTAGATAGGCCGGAAGTGGAAGACAGGACCAACGACTGTCGCAGCTGACCGGTACTAATCAGCCGACAACTTCAACACACCTACACTGCTTGCTCCGCGTCCACTGTGCGGTTCCCGAGAAACGGGCACCACCCCCACCCCCCCGCCACCCTGCGTGGCACCCGGGGAAACCCGGTGGGGACCCGACAACTCGATACTGTTACGGCGGTCACAGCGAAGGGGAAACGCCCGGTCCCATACCGAACCCGGAAGCTCAGCCCTTCAGCGCCGATGGTACTGCCCTGGAGACGGGGTGGGAGAGTAGGACGCCGCCGGACACCCTTCACAGCAGGCCCCCAACCCCTCGCGGGTTGGGGGCCTGACTGCTTTCCCCCCCACCACACGCCCACCGCGCCACCCGGCCGGCCTGACACCGCCGACGTCCGCGCCGGGCAGGGTTCGTCCTACGTCCCGTCGAGGGCGGCAGCGCACCAGGACCGAGGGCGTTCCGTCCTGGTGCGGGGTACGCGGGACGTGCACACCATGAGGGCGGGTGAGCGAGCGGGTGAAGACATCCGCCCAGGTGGCGGTCGTCACTCGGGGGAGTACGGTGGCCCCACCGGCCCCGGTCCGGTCCGGGGACAGTCGGGAGGAGATCCGATGAGCTCGCCGTCGTCGTCGCGGACCATGAGGGGCTCTGCGCTCTCGAGCGTCACCGACGCCCTGTCCACCGGTACCCAGCTCGTCGTGGGCCGCTATCGGATCGACGCACCGTCGGGGGCGGTCTGGTGGTCGGACGAGGTCTATCGCATGTACGGCTGCGAACCGGGCGAGATCACTCCCACCGTGGACCTCATCCGTGCACGCACCCATCCGGACGACCGCGCGCGCGTGTCCCGGACCGCCATCGTCTCCCTGCGCGCCGGTCGCCCGTTCAGCAGTGCGCACCGCATCATCGACCCGCACGGCAAGGCGCGCACCGTCGTCATCACGGGCCGGGGGCAGGTCGCCGACGACGGCACGATCGCGCAGGTGGGCGGCTACGTCCTCGACGTGAGCCCGGTCGCCCGCGAGACCTTGGAGCGCGAGACGCACCGCGCCGTCGGGCGGGCCATGGTCTCGGCCGCCGCCGTCGAGCAGGTCAAGGGGTCGTTGATGGTCGTGCGGGGCGTCGACGAGTCGGCGGCCGCCGAGCAGATCAGCGAGGTCGCGGCACGCGCCGGGATTCCGGTACAGGCGGCGGCAGCACAGGTCGTCACCGCGCTCCGGTCCGCGACCGGCGAGCCCGACGACCGTCTGCGGACCGCCCTGGAGTCCGTGCACAGCGTGGACCGGCCGCACGGGCACGAGGCCCAGCTGGCGCGCCGGCGTCAGAGCAGCTCGCGCTGACCGCACGCCGGACGGCCCGGACGGCGCGGGCCGCCGGTCCCGGACCTGTCGCGTCCGGTGTCGATCGCGTCAGACCGTCGAGACCTGGTGCGCGCGCCGGTCGACGGCCTTGGCGACGCCCTGGCGGGCGAGCCGCCTCGCGAGCACCGCGGCGCCACCGGTGACGGCGGCGAACGTGATGGCCTGGAGGATCGGGATGTCGTCCGCGTCGAGGTCGATGGGCGCGTCCTTGCCCGTGGACTTCTCCCAGATCGTCTTGATGAGCTTCTGGGCCACCCAACCGGCAGCGAGCGTCGCCGCCATCGTCCCGACCTTGACGGCCAGCGTCGGCTCGGTGCTCTCGGACTGTTCCACGGGTCCTCCTGTCGATCGGTGCGCCGGGTGGTGCGTGACGGCCGTCTCACGGCGGGCGTCCGCACCACGAACGCCACCACCGTAGCGCGCTCACGGTGTGTAGGCTCGGAGGGAACGACAGGGGAGCGCCACCGGCGCTGAGAGTGCGGACCACCGCAGACCCTCGAACCTGATCCGGTTAGCACCGGTGGAGGAAGTCGGGCTTCTCGATCCCGTCGCATCGGACCCCCGATCGGCGGACCCCCTTCTCGCACGTCTGAGGAGGACAGATGAATCGTCGTACCCGTCGCACGCTGGCGACCACCGCCGTCGTCGCCCTGCTGCCCGCGCTGGCGGCCTGCACGGGCGAGGACACGCCGGGCGAGGCGCAGAGCTCGCCCACGACGTCCGCGAGCGAGAGCGGCACCCCGGAGCTGTCCGGCACCGTCACGCTCGTCACCCACGACTCCTTCGCCCTGAGCGAGGGTCTGCTGGAGTCCTTCGAGTCCGAGACGGGCCTCACGGTCGAGCAGGCCGCCGCCGGTGACGCCGGCACCCTGGTCAACCAGCTCGTCCTGACGGCCGACAGCCCGCTCGGCGACGTCGTCTACGGGGTCGACAACACGTTCGCCTCGCGCGCCGTCGAGGCCGGCGTGTTCGAGCCGTACACCCCGGACGAGCTCGACCCGTCCGTCACCGACCTCGTCGACCCGGCGCTCGAGGGCCTCACCCCGATCGACAAGGGCGACGTCTGCCTCAACGTCGACACCACCTGGTTCGAGGACGAGGGGGTCGAGCCGCCGAGCACGCTCGAGGACCTCACCGACCCGGCCTACGAGGACCTCACGGTCGTGACGAACCCGGCGACCTCGTCGCCCGGGTTCGCGTTCCTGCTCGCCACCGTCGACGCCTTCGGCGAGGACGGCTGGGAGCAGTACTGGGCCGACCTCGCCGACAACGGCCTCAAGGTCACCGACGGCTGGTCGGACGCCTACTACGTCGACTTCTCCGGCGCCGGGGAGGGCGGTGAGCGGCCGATCGTGCTGTCGTACGCGACCTCGCCCGCGTTCACGGTCACCGAGGACGGCAGCGAGACCACGACGGCGGCGCTGCTGGACACCTGCTTCCGCCAGGTCGAGTACGCGGGCGTCCTGGCCGGGACCGACAACCCGGACGGTGCCCGCGCCCTGGTGGACTTCCTCGCCTCCGCGGAGGTGCAGGCCGACGTCCCGCCGAACATGTACATGTACCCGGCCGACGACACCGTCGAGCTGCCGGCCGAGTGGGAGCAGTTCGCCCCGTTGGCCGAGGACCCGTTCGACGTCGCGCCGGCCGAGATCGACGCGCACCGCGACGAGTGGATCGAGCAGTGGACGGCGACGGTCATCGGGTGACGTCCCCCGCCAGCGGCGGGGCGTCCGTGCGGGCGCCCCGCCGTCGACCGGCCCCGGGGACCTGGCTGTGGTGGGCCCTCGCCGCAGGGCTGCCCCTGCTGTTCCTCGGGGTCTTCTTCGCGTGGCCCGTCGCGGCCCTGGTCGTCCAGGGCTTCTTCGCCGACGACGGCGGCACGCGGGTGCTCGACCTGTCCGGGTTCGGGGAGGTCCTGTCCCAGCCGCGCACGTGGCGCGTGGTGGGCCAGACGCTGGCGCAGGCGACCGTCGGCACCGCCCTGGCCGTCCTGCTCGGGCTGCCCGGCGCCTACGTGCTGTACCGGTGCCGGTTCCCCGGCCGGACGCTGGTCCGCGGGCTGGTGACCGTGCCGTTCGTGCTGCCGACCGTCGTCGTCGGCGTGGCCTTCCGGGCGCTGTTCGCCCCTGGGGGCACGTTCGGCTGGCTCGGCGTCGAGGAGTCGTTCGCCGGGGTCGTGATCGCCCTGGTGTTCTTCAACTACGCCGTCGTGGTGCGCACGGTCGGCGGGCTCTGGGAACGGCTCGATCCGCGTGCCGAGCAGGCGGCCCGCTCCCTCGGCGCCAGCCCCTGGCGGGCGTTCCGCACGGTGACGCTGCCCGCCCTCGGGCCCGCGATCGCGTCCGCGGCCGCCGTGGTGTTCCTGTTCTGCGCGACGGCGTTCGGCGTCGTCCTCGTCCTCGGCGGGATGCGCTACGGCACGATCGAGACCGAGATCTGGATCCGCACCACCCAGTTCCTCGACCTGCGCGCGGCCGCGGTGCTCAGCATCCTGCAGCTCGTCGTCGTCACCGGGGCGTTGCTGGTCAGTGCCCGGCTGCGCGCCCGGCGCGAACGCGCCCTGCACCTGAGCAGCGACCGCTCCGCCGCTCACCGGTTCTCCTGGCGCCGGGCCTCCGACGCCGTGCCGGCCCTGGCGACGCTCGTCGTGGTCGGCCTGCTGGTCGTGACGCCGCTGGCGGGTCTGGTGGCCCGTTCGCTGCGCGCCCCGGACGGTAGCTGGGGGCTGGACAACTACGTCGCGCTGGGGACGACCGGCGGCCGCAACGCGCTGTCGGTGACGGTGTGGGAGGCGACGGCGAACTCGTTGCGCACCGCCGCCGTCGCGGCCGTCATCGCCGTCGTCGTCGGCGGGCTGGTCGCCCTCGTCGTCTCGCGCCGGCCCCGCTCGCCCGGGCTGCGCCGCGCCGTCGGGACGCTCGACGCCGTGTTCATGCTGCCGCTCGGCGTCTCGGCCGTGACGGTCGGCTTCGGGTTCCTCATCACCCTGGACCGCCCGCTCGGGTTCGACGTCGACCTGCGCACCTCCGGGCTGCTGGTGCCGATCGCCCAGGCCGTCGTGGCGATCCCGCTGGTGGTGCGCACCGTCCTGCCCGTGCTGCGAGCCATCGACCCCCGGCTGCGGGAGGTCGCCGCCACGCTGGGGGCAGCGCCCGGTCGGGTGCTGTGCACCGTCGACGGGCCTCTGACGGCCCGTTCGCTCGGGCTGGCCATCGGGTTCGCGTTCGCTGTGTCGCTGGGCGAGTTCGGCGCGACGTCGTTCCTCGCCCGCCCGGACACCGCGACGCTGCCCGTGGTCATCTACCGGCTCATCGGGCAGCCGGGCGCGGAGAACTACGGCATGGCGCTCGCGGCGTCGGTCGTGCTCGCGGTGCTCACCGCGACGGTCATGATGGTGGCGGAGCGCCTGCGCGGTGACGCGGGCGGAGGGGAGTTCTGATGGCCGGGGCCGAGGGCCTGACCGTGCGCGACGCCGTCGTGCGCTACGAGGGCACGCGCCGCGACGCGGGCACGACGGCGGTCGACCACGTCTCCCTCGACGTCTCCGTGGGGGAGATCGTCGCGCTGCTCGGCCCCAGCGGCTGCGGCAAGTCGTCCCTGCTGCGCGCGGTGGCGGGGCTCGAGCCGCTGGCGGCCGGCACCGTGACGTTCGGCGGGCAGGACCTGGTCCGGGTGCCGGTGCACCGGCGCGGGTTCGGGCTGCTGTTCCAGGACGGCCAGCTGTTCCCGCACCGGGACGTCGGGCGCAACGTCGCCTACGGCCTGGAGATGCAGGGCGTGCCGGCCGCCGAGCAGCGGGCGCGGGTGGCCGAGCTGCTCGAGGACGTCGGGCTCGCCGGCTACGGGCGCCGCGCCGTGGCGACGCTGTCCGGCGGGGAGAAGCAGCGGGTGGCGCTCGCCCGGGCGCTGGCCCCGCGGCCGCGGCTGCTGCTGCTGGACGAGCCGCTGTCCGCCCTGGACCGGCAGCTGCGCGAGAAGCTCGCGATCGACGTGCGCGACACCTTGCGGTCCACGGGCACGACGGCGGTGTTCGTCACGCACGACCACACTGAGGCGTTCACCGTGGCCGACCGCGTCGCCGTCATGGACGCCGGCCGGCTGCTGCAGGTCGACACCCCGGACACCCTGCGGGACCGTCCGGCGACGGACCGGGTGGCGGAGTTCCTGGGGCTGGCCGGCGCCTGACCGGACGCCCGCTCAGCGCACGAAGACGGCGCGCGCGTGCCCCATGAGCAGCAGCAAGGGGTCGCGCCGGGCCACGAACTCGTCGTCGGGCACGAGGCCCAGGCCGTACCGGCGGTGCAGCATCGCCAGCTCGGTCGCGGCCTGCTGGTAGTCCGCCAGCGCGCGGGCCGGGCCGTGGCCTCGGGTGCTGCGCACCTGTTCGCGCGCGAGACGCCGGGTCCGCAACGACGACAGCATGCGGAGGTCACCGGGGGCGACGACGCCGAGCGCGGCGTACTGCGGCAGGTGCTGCTGCACGAGGCCGACGATGCGGCGCCGGTCGCGGTGCAGCACCACACCGAGTCCCACGAGCACCCCGACGCCGAGCAGATAGGCCAGCCCGACGCCGACGAGGCCGGCCGCGGTCGAGGCGTTCCACACGGCGTGCAGCGCGACGGCCCCCGCGAACCCGGCCACGACCGGCAGTACGCGTCGGCCCCGCGGACGCAGCGCCGCCGTCGCGACGCCCACGCCGATCAGTGCCGTGCACAGGGGGTGCAGGAGCGGGGAGACGACGCCGCGCAGGACGAACGTCCACGCCAGGGCGCCCTCCGGGGCGAAGGCGTAGTAGCTGATGTTCTCCACGGTGGCGAACCCGAGCGCGACCATGGACCCGTAGATGATCCCGTCGGTGGGGCCGTTCAGCTCGTGGCGGCGGAACCACAGCAGCCCGACGAGCACCGCGCCCTTGGCCAGCTCCTCGACCACGGGCGCGGTGAGCGACGCCGTGGCGTACAGCCCGAGCTCGGCGCCGAGCATCGGCCGCCACACCAGGTCGAGGCCGGCGGTGTTGACGACGGTCGCGAGCAGGACGGCGACGCCCGCGCCCCAGCCGAACGCGGCGACGAGGGCGTCGGGCGGCTCGGGCTCGAGGCGGTCCAGCGCGAGGATGCCGGCCAGCAGCAGCGGCAGGGGGACGAGCGCCAGCACGACGGCGGTCGCCACGCCGGTCGCGCCGCCGCGCAGCAGGAGCGCCAGCGCCACGAGCAGGCACACCGACGACACGGCGACGGTCACCACCACGCCGACCGAGGGGCGGGCGGTGGGACGTCCCGCGAGGATCGCCCGGGGGTCGAGCGGCACGGACACGGCGCGGCGGCGGCCCGGCTCAGGCGCGGTGGGCGCGGTAGTACTCCACGAGGCGGCGCGTCGAGGCGTCCTGGTCAGCCAGCGCGGCGTCGTCCCCGGACACGGCGGGGGCGACCTCCAGCGCGAGCTTCTTGCCGAGCTCGACGCCCCACTGGTCGAAGGAGTCGATGCCCCACACGACGCCCTCGACGAACGTGATGTGCTCGTACAGCGCGACGAGCTGCCCCAGCACGGACGGCGTGAGCGCGGGCGCCATGATCGACGTCGTGGGCCGGTTGCCGGAGAAGGTGCGGGCGCTGACCAGCTCCTCGGCGGTGCCCTCGGCCCGGACCTCGTCGGCGGTCTTGCCGAAGGCGAGCGCCTTGGTCTGCGCGAAGAAGTTCGCGAGGAACAGCTCGTGCACGTCGGCGCCGGCGGCCACGGCCTTGCCGTCGCCGGCGTCGTCGGTCAGGGGGTAGGCGGGCGTGGCGAAGGCGATGAAGTCCGCGGGGATCGTCCGGGTGCCCTGGTGGATGAGCTGATAGAAGGCGTGCTGGCCGTTGGTGCCCGGCTCGCCCCAGAAGACCTCGCCCGTCTGCGTCGTCACGTCCGAGCCGTCCCAGCGCACCGACTTGCCGTTGGACTCCATCGTGAGCTGCTGCAGGTAGGCGGGGAACCGGTGCAGCTGCTGGGCGTAGGGGAGCACCGCGTGGGTGTGCGCGCCGAGGAAGTTCGTGTACCAGACGTTGAGCAGACCCATCAGCGCGGGCACGTTCTGCTCCAGCGGCGTGCTGCGGAAGTGCTCGTCGACGGCGCGGAAGCCCGCGAGCAGCTCGCGGAAGACGTCCGGGCCGAACGCGACGGCCAGCGACGTGCCGATCGCGGAGTCGACGGAGTAGCGGCCGCCGACCCAGTCCCAGAACCCGAACGCGTTCGCCGGGTCGATGCCGAACGCCTCGACCTTGTCCAGCGCGGTGGAGACGGCCACGAAGTGGGCGCGCACGGCGGCCTGCTGGGCGTCGTGGTCGTCCTCGATGGCGCCGACGGCGTGCAGCCGGTCCCACAACCAGGCGCGGGCCATGCGCGCGTTGGTCAGGGTCTCCAGGGTGCCGAAGGTCTTGGAGGCGACGATGAACAGCGTCGTCTCGGGGTCCAGGTCGGCGGTCTTCTGGGCGAGGTCCGTCGGGTCGATGTTGGACACGAACCGGACCTCGAGGTCCTCGCGGCCGTACGGCTTCAACGCCTCGTAGACCATGACCGGCCCGAGGTCGGAGCCGCCGATGCCGATGTTGACGACCGTGCGCACCGGCTTGCCGGTGATGCCGCTCCACTCGCCGGAGCGCACCTGCTCGGCGAACGCGGCGACCTTCTCGAGCTCGCGGGCGACGTCGACGTCGATCTCCTGACCGTCCACGACGAGTGGCGGCTCGGTGCCGGGCGCGCGGCGCAGGGCGGTGTGCAGCACGGCGCGGTCCTCGGTGACGTTGATGTGCTCGCCGCTGAACATCGCCTCGATGCGATCAGGAAGGTTCACCTCCCGCGCGAGCCGGACCAGCAGCTCGAACGTCTCGTCGGTCGCCAGGTTCTTGGACAGGTCGACCATCAGGTCGCCCGTCGTGTGGCTGAACCGCTCGGCGCGCCCCGGGTCGGTGGCGAACCATCCGCGCAGGTCACCCCGGAACTCCTGGTGGTGGCGCAGCAGCTCGCCCCAGGCGGGCGTGGTGGTGGCGTCGACAGGGGAGGTCGTCATGACGCCTACCGTAGTGACCGCGGGGGCCGCGTGCTCGTGCGGTCCGCACGGTGAGCGCTTACCCGTCCGGTTCGTCCCCTGTGGCGCCCGCCCTGCGCTGGTGCCAGGATCGGAACCGGCCGGGAAAGGGCCCGGTCGTGACGCACGGAGGAAGGACCCCGCATGGCCATGTTCACCGTCTGGAAGTTCGACGATCCGGAGGGCGCCGGCAAGGCCGCCCGCATCGTCAAGGATGCCGCCTCGGAGGGCCTGATCACGCTGGTCGACCACGCGGTCGTCGAGTGGCCCGAGGGCGAGAGCCAACCGAAGACCCACGGGGTGAACGACGACGCCGCGAGGTCCGGGGGCTGGGGCGCGCTGTGGGGCCTCCTGATCGGCGCCCTGTTCTTCATCCCCGTCGTCGGTGCCGTCGCGGGGGCCGCGATCGGCGGGCTCAGCCGCGCGCTGTCGAGCACCGGCATCAAGAAGGACGACCTCGAGCGGATCCGGGCCGAGATCGTGCCCGGGACCTCCGGCCTGTTCCTCATCTCCGAGCAGGGCGACCCGGACCGTTTCCGCGAGCGCCTGCACGGTCTCAAGGCGACCCTGATCAGCTCCAACATGTCGGACGCCGAGACCCGCGAGCTCAAGGAGATGTTCGGTTCCTGATCGGCCCGGCGCGACCGGACGCCCCCGCACCCCTCAGGGTGCGGGGGCGTCCGTCGTCCTGACAGGACGTCGTCGTGGATGAGAACTCTCTCATCGAACGTTCCTGCTCCTCTCATGCCCAGCCCGCACGGTGGTGTCGACCGCAGGACTCGGAGCGAGGTGAGGAGACGACATGAATCCGACCGTGACGAAGCGATGGGCCGTGGGAACCGCCGCCGTGCTGGGAGTCGGCGCCGTGGGTGCCGCAGGGACCGGACTGTTCGGCACGTTGCCGCTCGGTGAGAGCGCCGCAGCGGTGACGATCTCGGCGGCCGACAGGGCCGCGGCCCTCGGCGACGACGGTGACGGCGGGACCAGCAGTGCCGGGGCGCCGCCGTCGCCCGCTGCCACGGACGTGGCCGGATCGGTGACGAGCACGACGTCGGCGCGGTCCGCTCAGTCGGCGCGGTCCGCTCAGTCAGCAGGGGCCGCGACCCAGCGCGCCGGGACGGGGTCGGCTCAGAGCGCCCGCTCCGGGCCCGACGCCCAGAGCGCCCAGAGCGCCCGGTCGGCGCGCAGCGCCGACTCCCCGGCCACCGCGCCGAAGCAGTCCGCGCAGTCGGCACCGTCGGCGGAGTCCGCGGCGCCGGCGCCAGAGGAGCGCTCCGCGCAGTCCGCGCAGTCCGCGCAGTCCGCGCAGTCCGCGCAGGCGGTGCCGTCGGCCGCGTCGGCGGAGTCCCCGGTGTCGGCGGCGGCGTCGCCGGTCCAGTCCGCGCAGAGCGCGGAATCGGCCGAGAGTGCGGAGTCCGCCGACAGCGGCGAGTCGGCCGACTCCGGCGACTGACCGGCGACCAGATCGCCACCGCGGCCCGCGGCCTGCCGACACGGCGGTCGCGGGCCGCCGTCGTCCGGGCAGGAACGCCGGGAGGCCTGCGGCCGGAGTGAGATGAGAGAGCTCTCATCGCCGTCTCCGCAACGTCTCATACCGGGGTTGCAGGATGGGATCGTCCGCAGGAAGCGGGCCGTCCGAACCTCTGAGGAGAAGTCATGAAGCCGTCCGTGAAGAAGCGTTGGATCGTCGTCGGGACCGCCGCCGCCCTGGGCGTCGGCGCCGTCAGTGCTGCTGCCGCCGGCCTGGACGAGCAGGTCGACACCGCCGACAGCGTCGCCGCGGTCACGCTGGCCGACGATCGCGGCGGCGACGACCCGGCGGACGGCTCCTCCGACCCGTCGGGGCCGGCGTCGACGGACGTCACGGACCCCTCGCCGGCGTCCGCCGACTCGGCGACCGCGCAGAGTGCCTCGCCCGCCCCGCAGCAGGCGCAGAGCGCCCAGAGCGCTCAGTCCTCCCAGAGCGCCGAGAGCGCCGAGTCCGCTCAGAGCGCCGAGTCCGCGCAGTCCGCGCAGTCCGCGCAGTCCGCGCAGTCCGCGGACTCCGGCCGCTGAACCCGTGTCCTCCTCGTCCCGTCTCCTGGACCGGCGTGCTGCGCGCGCGCTGAACGCCGGTTCTGGCGAGGATGGTCCGATGGCACAGAACGACCTGGACCTGCTGACGGGCGAGGAGGCGACCGAGCTGCTCGCGACCGCGGTCTCCACCGCGGGCGGAGAGCTCGTCGACTGGTCGGTCCGGCAGGTGGACCACCGCCCGGGCCGTTCGACGACGGTCGCCTACCGCGCGCGGGTGCGCTGGGCGGACGGCACCGACCCGGGACGGGTGCGCACGGAGACGCTCGGGGCCTCCCTCGGGCGCCCGGGGGACCAGCAGGTCCCCGGCGTGCTCACGCTGGACGACGGCGAGCACGCGGTCGCGGTGTGGCGGTTCCCGGGCGACCCGGCGCTGCCGGCGCTGGCGACCGCCTACGACGCCGAGGCGGTGGCGACCCTGCTGGGGGACCTGGGCGTCCCCGAGGTGGCGCGGGGCCCGGTGACGCTGAAGGTGCGGGCGTACCGTCCGACCCGCCGGGCGGTGATCGAGGCCAGCACACCGGGTGCGCGCGTCTTCCTCAAGGTGGTGCGTCCCGAGAAGGTCGACGACCTGCACGCCCGGCACGCGCTCCTGGCCGGCGCGGGACTGCCCGTGCCCAAGCCGTTGGGTCGCAACGCCGACGGCCTGCTGGTCATCGCCCCGCTGACGGGTGAGTCGATGCGGCACGCCGTGCGCGACGGGGGCCCGGTGCCGACCGCCGCCGAGGTGGTCGCGATGCTCGACCGGCTGCCGGACAGCGTCGCCGAGCTGCCGCTGCGCACGTCCTGGAGCGAGAACGCGGGGCACTACGCCTCGGTCATCGCCGCCGCGATGCCCGCGGAGGCGGAGCGCGCCCTGCACCTGGCGGAGACGATCGTGACCCGGATCGCCGACCAGCGGGCCGAGGACCCGACGCACGGTGACCTGTACGAGGCGCAGATCATGCTGGCCGGCGGTCGCATCACGGGGTTGCTGGACGTCGACTCGGCCGGTCCGGGACGGCGGGCCGACGATCTCGCGTGCCTGGTCGCTCACGTCGAGACGCTGTCGCTGCTGCGGGGATGGGACAGCGAGCGCCTGCACGCCCTGGCGATCGAGTACGCGGCCGGGTTCGCCGGCGTCGTGGACCCGGTCGAGCTGTCGGCGCGGGTCGGCGGTGTCCTGCTGTCCCTGGCCACGGGTCCGCACCGGGTCCAGGAGGCCGACTGGCCGCACCAGACCTCTCGCCGTCTGGACGCCGTCGAACGCTGGCTGGGCGGGGTGCCGGGGTGAGCTCCCGCCGTCGCTGGTGGCGGCCGTCGGCGTTGTCGGTGCGCAGCAAGGTCGTGCTGTCGGTGCTGGTGATGTCCGCCCTGGGGATGGCGGTGGCGTGGGTGGTGACGGACGCGATCCAGACGCGCGCCGTGCTCGACCGGATCGACAGCGAGCTCGAGCAGGAGGTGCAGGAGTTCCGGGTGCTCGCCGAGCGGGGCATCGACCCCGACACCGGCGAGGCTTTCACCAGCGTCGAACAGCTGTTGCGGATCGCGATCGAGCGCAACGTGCCCGGCGCCGACGAGATGCTCGTGACCTTCGTCGAGGGCGAGGCGGAGCTCTACTCGCCGTCGTGGGCGGGTGCCGTCCTCGAGGACGCGGAGCTGCAGGAGCTCGTGGACCGCGTCGGGCCGCGGACCCAACGGGTGCTCGAGGACTGGATCGAGACCGATGTCGGGCAGATGCACGTCATCGTCGTGCCGGTGCACGTCGAGGGCAGCGCCGAGTACGGCGCGTACGTGGTCGGGGTGGGCACGGACCGTGCGCTGGCCGCGCAGCGCGAGCTGCGGCAGACCTTCGTGCTCGTCTCGCTCGGCACCCTGGTGCTGGTGGGCGCCGTCGCGTGGTGGGTCGTCGGGCGGCTGCTGCATCCGCTCGAGCTGCTGTCGGCGACGGCGCAGCAGGTCGGAGGGGACGACCTGACCCGGCGGGCACCGGTGCACGGCGAGGACGACGTCGCCACGCTGGGGCGGGCGTTCAACACGATGCTGGACCGGCTCGCCGCCGCCTTCGAGGCCCAGCGGCAGTTCCTGGACGACGCCGGTCACGAGCTGCGCACGCCCCTGACGGTGCTGCGCGGCCACCTGGAGCTGCTGGAGCCCGACGACCCGGCCGACGTAGCCGAGACGCGCGCCCTGCTGCTGGACGAGACACGTCGGATGAGCCGGATCGTCGAGGACCTGGTGCTGCTGGCCAAGTCCGAGCGACCGGACTTCGTCGTGCCCGGCGAGGTGGACCTGGGACCGCTGACCGACGACGTGCTGGACAAGGCCCGGGCGCTGGGCGACCGGACCTGGTTGGTGGACGCCCGGGCGGAGGGGCAGGTGCCCGGCGACGAGCAGCGACTCACCCAGGCCGTGCTCCAGCTCGCCGACAACGCCGTGAAGTTCTCCCGGCCCGGGACCCGGATCGCGGTCGGCAGCGCCGTCGTCGGCTCCACCGCGCGGCTGTGGGTCCGCGACGAGGGGCCGGGGGTGGCGCCGGCCGACCGGGAACGCATCTTCGAGCGGTTCGTGCGGGTCGGCGAGCCGGACGTGCGAGGCTCGGGGCTGGGCCTGGCGATCGTGGCGGCCGTCGCCACCGGGCACGGCGGGACCGTGGCCGCCGGGCCCGGGGTCGCGGCGCACGACGGCGCGGCCGAGCACGGCCTGCAGGTCACCCTGGCCTGGCCGGTGGACGGCGCGACGGACGGCGGGACGGACGAGAGGGCGGACGGGTGAGCAGGATCCTGGTGGCCGAGGACGAGGACCGCATCGCGCAGTTCGTGCGCAAGGGGCTCCGGGCCCACGGGTTCGCCCCGACGGTGGTGTCGGACGGGCTGTCGGCGGTGCAGCACGCCCTCGGCGGCGAGTACGACCTCATGGTGCTCGACATCGGGCTGCCGGAGATCGACGGGTTCGAGGTGCTGTCCCGGCTGCGGGGCGCGGGGTCGTCGATGCCGGTCATCATCCTCACCGCCCGGGACTCCATCACGGACCGGGTCACCGGGCTGGAGGGGGGTGCCGACGACTACATGGCCAAGCCGTTCGGCTTCGAGGAGCTGCTGGCGCGGATCCGGCTGCGGCTGCGGGACCCGGGGCGTGCCGAGCGGGAGGTGCTGGAGCACGGCGGGGTCGGCCTCGATCTCGGCGCGCGGCGCATCACGGTCGACGGGCGCGCCGTCGACCTGTCCGCGCGGGAATTCGCGCTGGCCGAGGTGTTCCTGCGCAACCCGGGCCGGGTGCTCTCGCGCGAGCAGTTGCTGTCCCGGGTGTGGGGCTACGACTTCGACCCGGGCTCGAACGTCGTCGACGTGTACGTGCGCTACCTGCGCCGCAAGATCGGGACGGAGCGCATCGAGACGGTGCGGGGGATGGGCTACCGGCTCGTCTGACTCGCCAGGTAGGCAACTCCTCCGCGAGGTAGGCGTTTTCGCGCCGAGGTAGGCAACTCTTCGCCGACGTAGGCAACCTTGCGGCGAGGTAGGCAAGCCGACCGTGAGGTAGGCGAGCAACGGTTCGTCCGACGTCGGATCTCCCGGAGGGCGGTCCCTCTCGGCCGACGCGGACTCGCCACCCCGGCTACCTGGACCGACGTGGATCGGCCTACGTCGGCCGGAGGTTGCCTACCTCGGCCGGGAGCTGCCTACCTGGGTCCGAGGTTGCCTACCTGGGCCCGAGGTTGCCTACCTGGGTCCGAGGTTGCCTACCTCGGCCGGGAGCTGCCTACCTGGGCCCGAGGTTGCCTACCTGGGTCCGAGGTTGCCTACCTGGGTCCGAGGTTGCCTACCTCGGCCGGGAGCTGCCTACCTGGGCCCGAGGTTGCCTACCTGGGCCGGAGGTTGCCTACTTCGGCCGGAGGTTGCCTACCTCGGCCGGGAGCTGCCTACCTCGGCGAGGGGGCGGGACCCGTGCTGGACCGGACGACGAGCGACGTCGGCAGCCGCAGGTGCTGCTCGCGCGGCGTCCCCTGCAGCAGGTCGAGCACCATGCGCAGCGCCTCGGCGCCCATGCGGTGCAGCGGCTGGGCGACGGTCGTCAGCGGCGGGGTGCACGAGGCGGACTCGGGGATGTCGTCGAACCCGACCACGGACAGGTCCTCCGGGACGCGCAGACCCTTCTCGGCCGCCACCTCCAGCACGTGGATCGCGGACTGGTCGTTGGCCGCGAAGACCGCGGTGGGGCGCTCGCCGGACGGCGGGTCCAGCAGCTCGCGGGCCGGGGCGTCGGCGGTCTCCGGCCAGTAGCCGCCCACCCGGACCCAGTCCGGGTCGACCTCGATCCCGGCCGCCGCGAGGGCCTGCCGGTAGCCGAGCTCGCGCAGCCGGGCGGACTCCAGGTCCGTGCGGCCCCCGAGGTGGGCGATGCGACGGTGGCCGAGCCCGATCAGGTGCTCGACGGCCTCCCGCGCACCGGAGGTGTTGTCGCTGTCGACGGTCGGGGTGCCCTCCGGGCCCGTGTGCGGGTCGATGGCGACGACGGGGATGCCCTGCGCCTCGGTCAGCACCAGGGTCGGGGTGACCACGATCGCGGCGTCGATGAGCGTCCCGGCCAGCCGGGACAGCGACCGGCGCTCCCAGCCCACCATGGACCCGCCGTCGGACCCGCCGGAGTAGGCGAGGAGCTCGTAGCCGGTGCCCTCCACGGCGCTGGAGATCCCCTTGAGCAGCTCGGTGGAGTACGGCTCGAAGCCGGCGACCAGCACCCCGACGACGTTCGTCGACTGCTGCCGCAGGCTGCGGGCGACCAGGGAGGACTCGTACCCCAGCTCGGCGACGACGCCGAGGACCCGCTCCGCGGTGGCGGGGGAGACCCCGTAGCGGTTGTTCACGACCTTGGACACGGTCGCGACGGAGACGCCGGCGGCGCGCGCGACGTCGGAGATCGTCACGCGTCCTGCGGGGGCAGCGGGACGGGTGCTCGGTGTCGGAGGCTCGGCGGCGGTGCTCACAGTCAGACAGTATCCGTCACCGCCGCCGGGGAGACATCGGCGGGACGTCATCACGAAATCGTTATCGAAAACGATTGACGAACGTGACGCCGCTTTGCCAGAGTGGTGCTCGGCCGGGCGGGCACGAGGCGTCGCCCGAGCAGTCGATCCACCGTCGAAGACGACCGAGGGGTTCACGATGACGAGGACAACGCGAGGTGCATCTGCCGTCGCTCTGGGTGCGAGCGTCGCGCTGCTGGCCGGTGCCTGCGCCGGCCAGGGCACGGCCGACCAGGAGTCGACCGACGACGGCGGCTCTGCCGCCGCCTCCGAGGGAGGGGAGGTCACCCTCGAGTGGTGGCACAACTCCAACACCGGTGAGGGCAAGGAGTACTACGACCAGGTCGCTGCCGACTTCTCCGAGGCGAACCCCGGGGTCACCGTCCAGGTCGAGGCCATGCAGCACGAGGACATGGTCACCAAGCTCCAGGCCGCCATGCAGGCCGGGACCGACGTCCCGGACGTCTTCATGAGCCGTGGCGGCGGTGAGCTGCAGAACGACGTCGACGCCGGGCTGCTGCGCGACCTCAGCGACGACGCCGCCGAGACCATCGACACCATCTCGGGCTTCACCGGCCAGTACACGATCGACGACGGCGTCTACGCCCTGCCCTTCTCCATGGGCATCGTCGGGTTCTGGTACAACAAGGACCTCTTCGCCGAGGCCGGCATCGACGACGTCTCCCCGGACCCCACGTTCGAGGAGTTCTCCGGCTACGTCGAGCAGCTCCAGGCGGCGGGGATCGACCCGATCTCCGTCGGGGCCGGGGACAAGTGGCCCGCCGCGCACTACTGGTACTACGGCGTCGTCCGCGAGTGCGAGTTCGACACCGTCGAGGCCGCCATCGAGAGCGGCGACTACTCCGACGAGTGCTTCCTCGCCGCCGGCGAGAACGTCCAGGCGATCCTCGACCAGGAGCCCTTCAACCCGGGCTTCCTGGCCACCGGGGCGCAGGACGGCCCGACGTCCGCGTCCGGCCTGCTCGCCGCCGAGAAGGTGGGCATGGAGCTCGCCGGTCACTGGGAGCCCGGTGTCGTCGGCGGCCTGCGCGAGGACGAGCAGGTGCCCGACTGGATGGGCTGGTTCGCCTTCCCGACCTTCGAGGGCCAGGCCGGCGACCCGGCCGACCAGATGGGCGGTGGCGACGCCTGGGCGGTGTCCGCCGACGCTCCGGACGAGGCGGTCGACTTCGCCGCGTACCTGCTCTCGGACGAGGTCCAGCAGGGCTTCGCCGAGCTCGACATGGGCCTGCCGACGAACCCGGCCGCGACGGACTCCCTGTCCAACGAGACGCTGGCGCAGCTCATCCCCGTCCGCGACGGCGGCGGCGAGACCCAGCTCTACCTGGACACCCGCCTCGGCCAGTCCGTGGGTGGCGCGATGAACGACGAGATCGCCCTGCTGTTCGCCGGCGAGGCCGGCCCGCAGGACGTCGTCGACGCCATCGAAGAAGCCGCGGCGTCGCAGGGGTGAGCACGATGGCGGACGACGCAGCCGTCCCGACGGCCACCGCGTCGCCTGCCCCCTCCTCCGGTCCGGCTGCCGGGACGACCCCCCAGGGTCGTCCGGCAGCCGGACGTCCGGCGGGGGGTCGGCGGGCGGCTGACTCGACACTTCGCAAGCGTCTGGAGATCGCGTTCTTCGTGACGCCGGCCCTGGCGATGCTCGCCGTCTTCGTGGTGTGGCCGATCCTCACCGCCGTCCAGATGTCGGCGTACCGGTGGAACGGCCGCGGGCCGATGGAGGACTTCGTCGGGATCGGCAACTACGTCTCGGTGCTCACCGACGACGTGTTCCTCGACTCCCTGCTCAACAACCTGTTCATCGTGGCCGCGTCGATCGCCATCCAGCTGCCGCTCGGCCTCGCGATCGCGCTCCTGCTCAACCGCAAGATGTGGGGCCAGGGTGCGCTGCGCACGATCATCTTCGTGCCGTACGTCCTCGCCGAGGTCGTCGCCGGCGTCATCTGGTTCCAGCTCCTGCAGCCGCAGTACGGCCTGCTCGACACGCTGATCAGCGCCGTCGGCCTCGAACCGCCGGCCCAGGGCTGGCTCGGGGACGTCGACCTGGCGCTGTGGACCGTCATGGGCATCCTGACGTGGAAGTTCATCGGCCTCGCCGTGATCCTCTTCCTCGCCGGTCTCCAGGGCGTGCCCGAGGAGCTGTACGAGGCCGCCCAGCTCGACGGTGCCTCGTGGTGGCAGGTGCAGCGCAAGATCACGATCCCGCTGCTCGGCCCGACGATCCGGACCTGGGCCTTCCTGTCCATGATCGGGTCGCTGCAGCTCTTCGACATGGTCTGGATCCTCACCAAGGGCGGTCCGGCCAACGCCACGAGCACCATGGCGATCTTCCTCGTGAACGAGGGCACCCGGAGCAACAACTTCGGGATCGCCGGCGCCGCCTCCGTGGTCCTCTTCGTGATCGCGCTCGTGATGGCGGTGCTCTACCAGCGACTCTTCCTCAGCCGAGACGCCAAGGGGGTGGCGTGATGACCACGTCGACTCAGACACCCGCCGCGCCGACGACGGCGGTCCGACGCCGTCGCCGCGGGAGCGCGGGCAGGTTCCAGGGCGGCAACCCGGTCGTGTACGCGGTCGCGTTCGTGGTGGTCTGCGCGACCCTCGGGCCGGTCGTCTACGGCGTGCTCGGCGGGTTCCGCAGCAACGCCCAGCTCGCCGAGTCCCCGGCATCGCTGCCCGACCCGTGGGTCGTCAGCAACTACACCGGCGTCGTCACCAACCCGGACTTCTGGCAGTACACGCTCAACTCGGTCGTCGTCGCCGTCGTCACGACGGCGCTGGTCGTCGTCTTCGGCGTCATGGCGGCCTACCCCCTGGCGCGGTACGCGTTCAAGGGCCGCGAGGTGCTGTTCATGGTGTTCGTCGCGGGGCTGCTCTTCCCCGCGACCGTGGCCGTGGTGCCCCTGTTCATCCTGCTCACCCAGAACTTCGGGCTGGGCAACACCTGGTGGGGCGTCGCGCTGCCCCAGGCGGCGTTCGCCCTGCCGATGACGGTCGTCATCCTGCGCCCGTTCCTCCAGGCGCTGCCGAAGGAGCTCGAGGAGGCCGCCCAGCTCGACGGCACCAGCCGGATCGGCTTCTTCTGGCGGATCCTCCTGCCGCTGTCCGGCCCGGGCATGGTCACCGTCGGCGTGCTCGCCTTCGTCGGGTCGTGGAACGCCTACCTGCTCCCGCTGCTCCTGCTGCAGGGCGACATGAAGACGCTCCCGCTCGGCGTCGCGGACTTCTCGTCCGAGCACTCGTCCGACACGGCCGGCGTCTTCGCCTTCACCACCCTCGCCATGATCCCGGCGCTGGTGTTCTTCCTGGCGATGCAGAAGCGCATCGTCAACGGTCTGCAGGGCGCGGTGAAGGGATGACCGCGCAGAACGAGGTTCCCATGTCCGGTGCCGTGCGCACCCCCGTGCCCGCGATGCCGACGGTCTCCGACCGCGTCGCCGCGCTGCACGCCGAGATGACCCTGCCGGAGAAGACGGCCCAGCTCGTCGGCTACTGGCTCGACCAGGGCGGCGAGGTCGTCGCGCCGATGCAGGACGAGATGGCCGCCGGCCAGGCGGGTCCCGAGCGGCTCGGCGAGATCACCCGGCACGGGATCGGCCACTACACCCGGGTGTACGGCACGCGGCCCGTCGACCCCGTCGAGCGTGCCCGCTGGCTGTGGCACGAGCAGCGGCGCCTGCGTGCGACCACGCGGCTCGGCGTCCCCGCCCTCGTGCACGAGGAGTGCCTGACGGGGCTGGCCGCGTGGCAGGCCGCGACGTTCCCGACGCCGCTGGCCTGGGGCGCCTCGTTCGACCCGGACCTCGTCGCCGAGATGGGCGACGTGATCGGCCGGTCCATGCGTGCCCTGGGGATCCACCAGGGCCTGGCCCCGGTGCTCGACGTCGTGCGCGACCCCCGGTGGGGCCGTGTCGACGAGTGCATCGGCGAGGACCCCTACCTCGTGGGCACCGTCGGCACCGCCTACGTCCGCGGCCTGCAGGGTGCCGGGGTGCACGCCACCCTCAAGCACTTCGTCGGCTACTCGGGATCCCGTGCCGGACGCAACCACGCCCCGCTCGCCGCCGGACCGCGGGAGCTCGCCGACGTCTTCCTGCCGCCGTTCGAGATGGCCGTGCGCGACGGGGGCGTGCAGTCCGTCATGGCGTCCTACAACGACGTCGACGGCGTGCCGGTGCACGCCTCCGACGAGCTGCTCACCGGCGTGCTGCGCGAGCAGTGGGGCTTCGACGGCGTGGTGGTCGCGGACTACTTCGGCGTCGCGTTCCTCGAGGTGATGCAGCAGGTCGCGGCGGACCGGTCGGACGCCGCCGCCCAGGCGCTCGCGGCCGGGCTGGACGTCGAGCTGCCCACCGGCGACGCCTACCTCGACCCGCTGGCGACCGCGGTGCGCGACGGACGGGTCGACGAGGCCCTCGTCGACCGGGCGGTCCTGCGGGTGCTGGCGCAGAAGGAACGGCTGGGCCTGCTGGAGGACGACGCGTTCGCCGACGAGCCGCCGTCGGCCGTCGACCTCGACTCGCCCCGGCACCGGGCCGTCGCCCGGCGGCTCGCCGAGGAGTCGGTCGTCCTGCTGTCGAACGACGGGACCCTGCCCCTGGGACGGTGGACGAAGGCACCGGCCCGCGTCGCCGTCGTCGGGCCGAACGCCCACCGGGCCGACGCGCTGATGGGCTGCTACTCGTTCGCCAACCACGTGCTCGCCCACCATCCCGAGCACCCGCTCGGCTTCGAGATCCCGAGCGTGCTGGAGTCCGTCGGCACGGCGTTCGCCGACGCCGGCCTCGACGGGCCCGACCTGCTGCACGCCCGCGGCTGCGACGTCGAGGGGGAGGACACCTCCGGGTTCGCCGAGGCGGTGGCCGCGGCGTCGTCGGCGGACGTCGCCGTCGTCGTCGTGGGCGACCAGGCGGGCCTGTTCGGCCGGGGCACGGTGGGGGAGGGCAACGACGTCGAGTCGCTGGACCTGCCGGGCGTGCAGCGCGAACTGGTCGAGGCGGTCGTCGCGACCGGGACGCCGGTGGTCATGGTGGTGCTGTCCGGGCGGCCGTACGCGATCGACTGGGCGCTCGACGGCGACCGGCGGCCCGGCGCCGTCCTCCAGGCCTTCTTCCCCGGCGAGGAGGGTGGACCGGCCGTCGCCCGCGTGCTGACGGGTGCGGTCGCCCCGTCGGGGCGGCTCCCGGTGTCCCTGCCCCGGTCGGCCGGTGCGCAGCCGTACTCCTACCTGCACCCGGTGCTCGGCGGTCCCAGCGACGTCACCTCGACCGACTCCACGCCCCTGCGGCCGTTCGGCTTCGGTCTGTCGTACACGACGTTCGAGCACGCCGACCTGCGGGTGGACGACGCCGTGGCGACCGACGGCACGCTGTCGGCCACCGTGCGGGTCACGAACACCGGGGACGTGGCGGGGTCCGAGGTCGTGCAGCTGTACGGGCACGACCTCGTCGGGTCGGTCGCCCGGCCCGTGGCCCAGCTGCTCGCGTACCAGCGGGTCGCCCTCGCCCCGGGAGAGTCGGCCCAGGTCGTGTTCTCGGTGCCGGCGACCCGGTTCGCGTTCAGCGACCGGCGCCTCGCCCGGGTCGTCGAGCCGGGCGAGGTCGACGTGTGGGTCGGTTCCCACGTGGCGGCCGTGGCCGAGGAGGCGCGGGACCTGCGGGCGGCGACCCGGGGTGCGATCCGGAACGAGCGGGCGGCGGCGAAGCGCGCGCTGCCGGGCACGGCGACGCCCCGCGCGCGGGTGGACCTCACGGGTCCGGTGCACGTGGTGACCGGCGACGACGCCCGGGTCGCGACGGCCGTCGTCCTCCGGGAGCCGTGACCCGGGCCGGGGGCCCTGATGCCGCGGCGCGGGGCGTGGCAGAGTGGACGGATGCGGATCGACATCTGGTTGTGGGCCGTCCGGCTGTTCAAGAGCCGGTCGGTCGCGGCCTCGACGTTGCGCTCGGGCAAGGTGCGCGTCAACGGCACCGTCGCCAAGCCGGCGACGCAGGTCCAGGTCGGCGACCGCGTGACCTGGCAGGACCCGTTGCGGCAACGCGTCGTCGTGGTGCGCGAGCTGCTGCCCAAGCGCGTCGGGGCGCCGCTGGCGGTCAAGGCCTACACCGACCAGAGCCCGCCGGTGCCGACCCGCGAGGAACGCGCCGCCGTCGGTCTGCGCGAGCGGGGCGCCGGACGGCCCACCAAGAAGGAACGCCGCGAGATCGACAAGCTCCGGGGCCGACGGCGGTAGGCGGGCTCGCGCGGGGCCGACCGGCTCAGAGGCGGTGCAGCAGGGCGATCAGCTCGTCGGCCATCTCCAGCTTGCGGGCCAGGTCGGCCCGGCGCTCCTCGGCGGCCGCCACGTACGCGGCGAGCCGGCCCCGGGCGCCGGGGTGCCCGTCGTCCGCGCCGACGCCGTCCCGCCCTGCGCCCTCGGCGCCGAGCTCGTCGGCGACCCGCAGCAGGTCGGCCATCTCCTCCAGGGAGAAGCCGAGCGGCTTCATCCGACGGATGAGGAGCAGCCGCTCCACGTCGGACTCGGTGTACAGGCGGAACCCGCCCTCGGACCGCGCCGACGGGCGCAGCAGGCCGACCTCGTCGTAGTGGCGCAGCGTGCGCAGCGACAGCCCGGTCCGCTCGGCGACGGCTCCGATGTGGTGCATGGTCGGGTCGTGAGACACGAGGGTGAACTCTACCCTCACGTAAGGGTAGAGTTGCGCCCGTCGCGGGCCGTCGTGCGCCCGGCGCCGGGGACCGCGACACCCTGACCTCCGCGCGACGCCGCGCCTCCAGTGCCCTGTCCCCGGCCGGGAGCCCGTCGTGCGCGGTCCCTCTCGGTCCGCCGTGCGCCCACGGCGCCCACCGAACCGAGAGGAAGCCTCCGCGTGTCGAACGACCTGCGTGCCTCCCTGCCCGATCCGGCCCCCGAGCCCCAGCCCGTCACCGGCGCCCCCGAGGCCACCTCCACGGGCTCCTTCCGGGCCGCCTTCAGCTCGATGACGCGGCTGCGCACCGAGGTCCTCGCCGGCCTCGTCGTCGCGCTCGCCCTCATCCCCGAGGCCATCGCCTTCTCGATCATCGCGGGCGTCGACCCGAAGATCGGCCTGTTCGCCTCGTTCACGATGGCGGTCACCATCGCCTTCGTCGGCGGCCGCCCGGCGATGATCTCCGCCGCCACCGGCGCGATCGCCCTGGTCATCGCCCCCGTCGTGCGCGACCACGGGCTCGACTACCTCATCGCCACCGTGATCCTCGGCGGGCTGATCCAGGTGGTGCTCGGCCTGGTCGGCGTCGCGCGGCTCATGCGGTTCATCCCGCGCTCGGTGATGGTCGGGTTCGTCAACGCGCTGGCGATCCTCATCTTCACCTCGCAGATCCCGCACCTGTTCGGCGACGCGGTGCCCTCCGAGCAGCGGTGGACGGTCTTCGTGCTGGTGGCCGCCGGCCTGGCGATCATGGTGTTCTTCCCCCGGCTGACCAAGGTCGTCCCGGCGCCCCTGGTGGCCATCGTGCTGCTGACCGTCGTCACCGTCGTGGCCGCGATCGCCGTGCCCACCGTCGGCGACCAGGGCGACCTGCCCGACTCGCTGCCGGCCCTGTTCTTCCCGGACGTGCCCCTGACCCTCGAGACGCTGCAGATCATCGCGCCCTACGCGTTCGCCATGGCGCTGGTCGGCATCATCGAGTCGCTGCTGACGGCCAAGCTCGTCGACGACGTCACCGACACCCACTCGAACAAGACCCGCGAGACCTGGGGCCAGGGCGTGGCCAACCTGGTCACCGGGTTCTTCGGCGGCATGGGCGGCTGCGCCATGATCGGCCAGACCATGATCAACGTGAAGGTCTCCGGCGCCCGCACACGGCTGTCGACGTTCCTGGCGGGCGTCTTCCTGCTGATCCTCGTGGTCACCCTCGGCGACGTCGTCTCCATCATCCCGATGGCGGCCCTGGTCGCCGTGATGATCATGGTCTCCGTGGCCACGTTCGACTGGCACTCGATCCAGCCCTCCACCCTGCGCAACATGCCCGTCCCGGAGACGGCCGTCATGCTCGCCACGGTGGTCGTGACCGTGTGGACCCACAACCTGGCCTACGGCGTCGTCGCCGGCGTCGTGGTCGCCGCGGTGCTGTTCGCCCAGCGCGTGGCGCACCTGACGACCGTCACCCGCCTCGACGCGTCCGACGAGGACGACGAGCGCGTCTACGCGGTCGACGGCGAGCTGTTCTTCGCCTCGTCGAACGACCTGGTGTACCAGTTCGACTACGCGGGCGACCCGCGCCGGGTCGTCATCGACATGTCCAACGCCCACATCTGGGACGCCTCGACGGTCGCCGCGCTGGACGCCGTCGAGCACAAGTACGCCGCGCACGGCAAGACGGTCGAGTTCCGGGGGCTCAACGAGGACAGCCGCGAGCGCCTGGACCGGCTCGCCGGGAAGCTCGGCGCCGAGCACTGACCCCACGCCCGGCCGGCAGGGAGCGGCGGCGCTAGGGTCGCCGCATGGTGAGCGAGCGGATCCAGGCCCTGCTGGCCGAGCATCCCGTCTGGGACGGCCACAACGACCTGCCGTGGGAGGCCCGCGAGCAGGCCGGCTACGACTGGGACGTGCTCGACATCGCCGGGCCGACGGCGGACCGCACCCACACCGACATCCCCCGGCTGCGGGCCGGGGGAGTCGGGGCGCAGTTCTGGTCGGTCTACGTGCCGACCACGATCGCGGGGGCCGACGCCGTCGTCGCGACGCTCGAGCAGATCGACGGCGTGCACCGCATGGTCGAGCGGTACCCGGACCAGCTCCGGCTCGCCACCACGGCCGCCGAGGTCGAGGACGCCTGGGCCGCCGGGCGCATCGCCTCCCTGATGGGCGCCGAGGGCGGGCACTCCATCGACGGGTCCCTCGGCGTGCTGCGCATGTTCCACGCCCTCGGCGTGCGGTACATGACGCTGACGCACAACGACAGCACCCCGTGGGCCGACTCGGCCACGGACGCCCCGAGCGAGCACGGCGGCCTGAACGCGTTCGGCCGCGAGGTCGTGCTCGAGATGAACCGCCTGGGGATGCTCGTCGACCTGTCCCACGTCGCCACGGGCACGATGCACGCCGCGCTCGACGTGACGGACGCACCGGTCGTGTTCTCGCACTCCAGCGCCCGCGCCGTCTGCGACGTGCCGCGCAACGTGCCCGACGACGTCCTGGGACGCCTGGCCACGAACGGCGGCGTCTGCATGGTCACCTTCGTGCCGCAGTTCGTCACGCCCGCCGTGGCCGAGTGGAAGGAGGAGGCCGCCGAGGCCGCCGCCGCGCAGGGGATCCGCGCCACCGACTACCTGGCGTTCAGCGGGTTCCTCGCCGACTGGCGCGAGACGCACCCGGCCCCGCCCACGCGGCTGTCCGACGTCGTCGCGCACGTCGAGCACGTGCGCGAGGTCGCCGGGATCGAGCACGTCGGCCTCGGCGGCGACTACGACGGCGCCACGGGGTTCGCCCCCGAGCTCGCGGACGTCTCGGGGTACCCGGCGCTGCTGGCGGCGCTCGCGGACCGCGGCTGGTCCGACGCCGACCTCGGTCGGCTCACGAGCGGCAACGTGCTGCGGGTGCTGCGCGACGCCGAGCGCTGACCGGCGGCTCCCCGGCGGTGCACCCGCCCGGGCTCAGACGCCGAGGGACCGCTGCGACCAGGAGACCCCGAGCGCCTGCAGCACGTCGTGGGGGTCCCGGTGGGCGGCCTCGGAGTAGGCCTGCAGGGACATCACCGAGGCCGTGAGCATCGTGGTCATCACCTGGCGGGCGAGGCGCGGGTCCTGGCTCGCCTCGTCGAGCAGCTCCTGGACGATCGCCGAACGGATCCCGAGGTCGGGCTCCGCGCAGGCCGTCAGCAGTGCGATCGTCGTGGCTCCGGCATCGGTTTGCATGACGTCCCCCCGGTTGTCAACCCCCTGATGACTCCGGTCTACAGCACGCGGTGTCAGCACGCGACCGGGGCGCTGCGCGGCGACCCGCTACGATCGGCGCGCGGCGGCCACCCGGGACCGCCGGGACGACGACGGAGCGCCAGTGACACCGAAGGACCGGACCGCACGGATCGACCGGGGGCGGCCGGCCCGTCGCGCCGCCTCCGCCCTGCTCGCCACGGCGCTGGCCCTCGCCGGGCTGGTCGTGCCCGCCGCCGTGCCGACGGCCCTGCCGACCGCCGCCGCCGACACGGCCGGCCTCACCGAGGAGGGGCACGCCCGCTACACCGTCCGCGCGAAGGGGGCGGTGACGGCCGAGGTCACGTCGACGATCACGAACGTCCTGCCCGACCGGGGCGGCCGCTCCTACTACTGGGACTCCTACGGCATCGTGCTGCCGACCAGCGCACGGGACGTCACGGCGACCAGCGGCGGCTACCCGCTGACCGTCCGGTTCGAGGACGGCGCGGACGCGACGACGCACGTCGCCGTCGCCTCCTTCGCTCCGCTGCGCTACGGCCGGACGCGGACCATCGAGTGGCGCTACGACATCGCCGGGGACCCGGTCCGCTCCGAGTCCTGGACCCGGGTCGGCCCCGGCTACGCGACCTTCGCCGCCGTGGCGCCCGGCGACGAGGGACGGGCGACCCTGGAGATCGTCGCGCCGCGGTCGATGCAGCTCGACACCCCGGCCGACGTCCGGCGCGACCGGGACGGCAAGCGGGTGGTGTACACGCTGGCCGCGGACGAGGACGGCGTCGCCTGGGCGCCGGTGTCGTTGCGCGACCCGGACCGGGCCGACACCCGCGACGTGCGCGTCGGCGACCACGTCATGACGGTGCACGGTTTCCGCGGGGACACGGAGTGGTCGCGGTTCGCCGCCGAGCAGGTCGAGGTCGGCATCCCCGTGCTGGAGGACCTCGTGGGCGCCGACTGGCCGGCGAACGTCCACCGGGTGCGCCAGGACTCGTCGCCGAACGTGCTGGGCTACGGCGGCTGGTTCAGCCGGTACGAGCGCGAGATCGTCGTCGACGAGAGCCTCGACGTCGGCCTCCTGCTGCACGAGCTGACCCACGCCTGGTTCAACCACGCCACGCTCGACGACCGTTGGCTCATCGAGGGGGTCACCGAGGTCGTCTCGCAGCGCGCCGTGGAGCGCACCGGCGCGGAGTCCCCGGCGCGCGAGGCCCCGCGCCGGAAGTCCGACGTCGCCTTCCCGCTCGCCACCTGGGAGCCCGCCTTCACGCTCGACGACGACGCCGAGGCCTACGGCTACGACGCGGCCTACACCGTCGTGCAGCGGCTGACGGCCGACCTCGACGACGACGCGTTCCGCGCGCTGATGTCCGACGTCCACGACGGTGCCAGCCGGTACGCCGCACCGGACCGTCCGGGGCAGTTCCGCGGCATCACCGACTGGAGGAGGTTCCTCGACCTCCTCGAGGCGCACGACGTCGGCGAAGGAGCCGAGAAGACGCTGCGGCGCTGGGTGCTGGACCGCCGTGGCAAGGAGGTCCTCGGGGACCGTGCCGAGGCGCGGGAGGCCTACACGGCGCTCGACGCGACCGACGGCGACTGGTTGCCGCCCCAGGGACTCCGGTCGACGATGACGTGGTGGAGCTTCGGCGCCGCCGAGCAGGCGGTCGAGGCGCTGGGGGACGCGCCGCGCCAGGCCGCCGAGGTCCAGCAGGTCGCCGGGGACACCGGGCTGCCAGTGCCCGACGGCGTCCGGGAGGCCTACGAGACGGCGAGGAACGAGGACGCCTACACGGCGCTGGCGCCGATGCTGACCGAGACCGCGACGACCATGGACCGGGTCGCCTCGGTGACGGCGCAGGTCGCGGTCGAGCAGGACCCCGTCACCGAGCTCGGCCGGTACCTGCTGGAGGTCGACGCCTCCGCCGCCGACGCCCGCGCCGCCCTCGCCGACGGCGAGCTGGAGCAGGCCCGCGACCTGGTCGTCGCCACCACCGAGCAGGCCGACCGCGCGCAGCGGGTCGGTCTCGCCGTCGTCGGCGGTGCGCTCCTCCTCCTCGGGCTCCTCGTGCTCGTGCCGTGGCTGGTCGTCCGGGGGGTGCGCCGTCGTCGGCGCCGCCGGGCCGTGCTCACCGCGTCACGGGTCGTCGCCGTCGTGGCGGCGCCGGAGACCGGCGCGGAGCCCGTCGCCGACCGCGAGGGGGACGCCGACACCGAGGACGCGATGTCCTGATCGGGACCTTCGTCCCGTGTGAAGGGACCATGGACCCGCAGGTCAGGGACGTTGCACCCTGCCTGGCGGGGGCCTCCGACAGGAATTCTGGACTCGACGCCGGGAACGTCCCGGCGTCGAGGACCGGACACCCCCGGTCGAAGGAGGAGATCCTCATGACCACCGCCTCCGCGCACCAGGCCTCGGCCCCCACCGTGCGCGAGACCTCGTTGTCCCCGGTCGCGGCGTTCACGTTCGCGATCGTGCGGCTTCTGCTGGCCGTCGAGTTCCTCTGGGCGTTCTTCGACAAGACGTTCGGCCTGGGCATCGCCACACCGGCCGAGCGCGCCTGGATCGAGGGTGGCTCGCCCACCACCGGCTACCTGGCCAACTCCGAGGGGACGTTCGGCGGCTTCTTCAGCTCGCTCGCCGACAACGTGTTCATCGACTGGCTGTTCATGCTCGGCCTGCTCGGCATCGGCCTCGCGCTGCTGCTCGGCATCGGCATGCGCATCGCCGCGGTCTCCGGCGCCGTCCTCATGATGCTCATGTGGCTCGCCTCGCTGCCCCTGGCGAACAACCCGTTCGTGGACTACCACCTGGTCGACGCCGTGCTGCTGATCGGCCTGGCGGCGATCCTCGCCGGCGACACGCTGGGTCTCGGCAAGCGCTGGGCCTCGACCGACCTGGTGCAGCGCTTCCCCTGGCTGCGCTGACTGCGTAACGTGGGCGCATGGGCGATACCGTGCGCGTGTTCCTCGTGGACGATCACGAGATCGTCCGTCGCGGCGTCGCCGACCTCGTCGAGGCCGAACCGGACCTCGAGGTGGTCGGCGAGGCCGGCACCGCGGCCCAGGCCCTCGCCCGCATCCCCGCTCTCACCCCGGACGTCGTCGTGCTGGACGTGCGCCTGCCCGACGGCGACGGGGTGACCGTGTGCCGGGAGCTGCACTCCCGCACGGACGTCGCCTGTCTGATGCTGACGTCGTTCGACGACGACGAGGCCCTGTTCGACGCCATCATGGCCGGGGCCGCCGGGTACGTCCTCAAGCAGGTCCGCGGCACCGACATCGTGGCCGCCATCCGCACCGTCGCCGCCGGCGGGTCCACGCTCGACCCGCGCACCACCGCCGCCGTGATGGAGCGGATGCGGGCCCAGCAGCGCCACGAGGACGACCCGCTCGACGTGCTGACCGAGCAGGAGCAGCGCGTGCTCGCCCTCATCGGCCGGGGGATGACCAACCGGCAGATCGGTGCCGAGCTGTTCCTGGCCGAGAAGACGGTGAAGAACTACGTCTCCAGCGTGCTGGCCAAGCTCGGGCTGGAGCGTCGGGTGCAGGCCGCGGTGCTCGCGACCCGCCTCGAGGACCGCCACTGACCACGCGGCGCCCGTCACGGGGCTGATCACGCGCCGAGCGGGACCTGCCAGCGCAGCGCCGTCCCGCTGCTCGCGGTCTCGACGTCGAACGACCCGCCCAGGTCGACGGCCCGCTGCTCCAGGTTGCGCAGCCCGCTCGGCGTCACCCCGTCCGGGATGCCGTGGCCGTCGTCGCGCACCGAGAGCACGAGATGGCCGTCCGTCGCCGTGACGTCGATGGTCACGTGCCGCGCCGCCGCGTGCCGGGCCACGTTGGACAGCGCCTCGCGCAGCACCGCCACGAGCTGGTCGGCGGTCGCGCCGGGCACGACGGCGTCGATCGGGCCGGACAGGTGCAGCGCCGGCGGGAACCCCAACGACCGGCGTGCGGCGTCCGACTCGGCGATCAGCCGGGCCCGCACCCCGGTGCGGCGGTCGGGCTCGTCGGCATCGCGCAGACCGCGGATCGTGGTGCGGATGAGGCTGATGGTCTCGTCCAGGTCGTCCACGGCGCGGCCCACCCGGTCGGCGTCGGCGGGCGGGCCGTTCTCGTCCAGCCGCCGTCCGACGCCCTGCAGGCTGAGCCCGGTGGCGTACAGGCGCTGGATCGCCAGATCGTGCAGGTCCCGCGCGATGCGGTTGCGCTCGCGGACCACCGCCAGGCGCTCGCCGTCCAGACGGCGCTGCGCCAGCTCCAGGGCCACCGCCGTCTGGGCCGCGAAGGCCTGCAGCGAGTCGATGACCACGCTGGAGAAGGGCGGGGTGTGGCGGCGGCGGCCGACCGACAGCACCCCGATCGTCTGTCCCGGCCCGCCCAGGGGGACCGCTGCGAGCGGCCCGACGATGTCGACCGGCCGGAAGGCGAGGGTGGTGCGGTCGTCCGTGGCGGCGTCGGCGGTCATCACCGGCTGGCCGGAGATGTAGGCGTCGGCGGCGAACGTCCCCTGGGTCGGCAGCGTCGTCCCGACGAGGCCGTCGACGCCGGCGCCGGAGACGGAGCGGATCACGAGCTGGTCGGCGTCGTCGGCCCGGGTGGCGAGGACGGCCGTGTCGGCCTCGGCGACGCTCATCGCCTCCTGGGCGACGACGTCCATCACCGACTGGGGGGAGGAGCCCGCGGCGATCTCCCGGGAGATCGCGTGGTTGCCGCGCGCCCAGCGTTCGCGCAGCCGGGCCGCCGAGTACAGGCGGGCGTTCTCGACGGCGACGCTCGCGGCGGAGGCCAGTGCCTCGGCGAGGTGCTCGTCACGGGCGGTGAACTCCCCGCCGCCGCGCTTCTCCGTCAGGTAGAGGTTGCCGAACGGGCGGCCGCGGACGCGCAGGGGCACCCCGAGGAAGGAACGCATCGGCGGGTGGTGGGCAGGGAAGCCGACCGAGCGCGCGTCGCTCGACATGTCCGCCAGTCGCAGGGGGTCGGGGTGGCGGATCAGCTCGCCGAGCAGCCCCTTCCCGCGGGGGTAGGGGCCGATGGCCTCGATCTCCTCGGGAGTCAGCCCGACCGTGAGGAACCGGGAGATCTGCCGGTCGTCGCCGAGCACCCCCAGGGCCCCGTAGCGCGCGTCGACGACGTCGGTCGCGGCCTGCACCAGGCGCTGCAGCGTGCTCTCGAGGTCGAGGCCGCGCCCGACCGAGACCACCGCCGCGAGCAGCAGGTCCACGTCGTCGTCGCGCACCCTCCCACCGTAGCGGGCCGGGTGCTGTCCGGCCCGGGACCTTCGACCCGCCTGATCAGGGCGTGCGGCACTGCCGGGCGGTGCCGTCCCCGTGGCGTACTGGAGGCATGACGAAGGAGGTCGCCATGAACAGCACACGAGTGATCGTCGGCGTGGACGGCTCGATCGCCGGGGAGCAGGCCCTGGACTGGGCGGCTGCCGAGGCCGTGCGCCGACAGGGAACCCTGACGGTGGTGAGCGCCTACACGGTCGCGACGACGCCGGCCGACGCCGGCTTCGGGCTCGGCGAGCAGGCGGTCCGTGAGCGGGCGGAGGAGGGCGTGGCGAGCGCGGCCGAACGTCTCGTGGCGCTGCGTGAGCTGCGGCCGACGGCGGCACCCGCCGTCGACGACGTCTCGTGGGAGGTCGTGTCCGGCACGCCGGCCGGCGTGCTCGTGGGACACACCGGTGTCGACAGCCTCGTGGTCGTGGGGCAGCGTGGTCTGGGCGGCATCGACCGGGTCGTCCTGGGCTCGGTCTCCTCGGCCGTGGCCGCGATGGCCCACGGGTCCGTCGTCGTGGTCCCGACCGACCCCGTCGCGCAGCACTCCGTCGGCGCCAACGACCGGGTGGGACCGATCTGGCGGGTCGTGGCGGCGGTGGACACCGACGAGCAGGCCGACCGGGTCCTGGAGCAGGCGTTCGCCGAGGCCGACTTCGCCGCCTCGCCGTTGCACGTGGTGCACGCCGTCCACCCGGACTTCATCGCCGGCCCGTACGCGATGGCCAACGCGCTGTCGCAGGAGTACCGCGACGAGGCACGGGTGGCCATGCACGACATCATGGCGCGCTGGACCGAGAAGTTCCCGGACGTCGAGGTCACCACGGAGGTCGTGACCGGCGTGCCGATCGACGTCCTGCAGCAGCGCCTCAACCGGCACGACCTCGCCGTCGTCGGCGGGCGCAAGCACTCGCCGATGGTGGGTCGCGTGCTCGGTTCCATGCCGGACCGGCTGGTGCACCACGCACCCTGCCCGGTCCTCATCGCCCACGAGCCGGCGTAGGACTCGTGGGACACGTCCCGCCCGGCCGACGTCCACCGGCGGCCGGGCGGGATGCTGCTAGGGGAACAGCGGTCCGGTCAGGCTGCGTGACCCGTCCGTGAGTTGCCACTGGATCGTGGCGTCCTGCCAGAGGTCCGCCGGGTCGACACTCCCGCTGCTCGAGCTGTCGGGGGCCCAGACCGCCCAGTAGCCGTTCGAGACGTTCGCTTCCAGCACGTCCCCGGTACCGGTGGTGACCTCGACGCTCTCGACGTCGTCGCCGGCGACGCCGACCGCGATCTGGTGCGGGCCGGATCCACCAGCGGACACTGCCCAGGCTTCGTTGTCGGCGGGATTCAGCGATGCTTCGGACGCGCTGGTGAACGAGAGTTTCTCGTACGGCGGGTCCGCCTCCTGGATGCATGCGCTCATCGTGCGGCTGTCCACATCGGCGTACAGGGCCAGGCCGAGATCGCCGCGCCGGTCCTCCAGGACGGGGGAGACCCGCTCTCCGGTCTCCCAGTCCCGCACCGAGCGGCACTCTGCACGGCGTGCCTCGGCGAGCGGGTTCCACGAGTCCGCGCCCGGCCAGGCGTCGTCGAGCGAGACGGTTGTCGTGGTGCCGTCGTCGAGGGTTGCGTGCACCTGGATCTCCGCGTCCTCCGGAATCTCCTCCGCCTCGACGTCGTGGGCCCACCAGGTGCCGTCGTCGAGGAAAGCCTCGATGACGGCACCGCGATCGCGGTCGCGCCAGCGGGCCTCCACATCGACCGACGTCACGTCCTGCCCGGCGAACCCCCAGACGAAGATCCCCCGTTCGGTGACCTGCCCCTGCGGTCGGACCTCGTCGGCGTCCGGGGTGTCGCCCGGCAGCGTCCAGTACCCCGTGGTGACCGTGCCGTCGTCGTGGGACGTGAGGCAGACGCCGGCAACCCGGCTCTCGGGATCGGTCACGATCTCGACGTCGGCGCCTGCGGACGACCGCGCGATGGTCCGCCACACGATGTCACCGGTCAGCTCCTCCAGGTCGGCGATCTCCGGGACCTGATCCGCGCACGACTGCTCGGGGGACGACAGCCACGCCGGGGCCACGTCGGGTCCGACCGGGGAGAGGACGACGGCCGTGCCGGTCACGGCGACGACGCCTGCGACGGCTGCGGCGAGGGTCCAGCGTCGTCCGCGTCGCCGGCGGGCCTGCTGGACGGTGTCGAGGGGGGTGACCACGTCGATCTGGTCCTCGTCGAGGTCCAGGCGGTGCGACGCGCCACTCGTACCGGGCGTGGTGGGAGCGGACCGGGCCGCGGTGGGACCGTGCGGGTCGGTGACCGCGACCTCCAGCTCGGCGCGGGCCGCCGCGAACCGCTCCGGGTCCGGCGACCCGGTCGGCGCGAGACGGGCGAGGCGCTCGTCGACAGGGTGCTTGCTCATGCCGACCTCCTCGAGGACGGGGCGTCGCTCGTGCGGCGCGCGGTGGGTGCGGTGCCGGGGTCGTCGACGGCGGCCGCCAGCCGCCGTCGTGCCCGGTGCAGCCGGACGTGCAGGGCGGCGGTGCTGCACTCCGCGACGTCGGCGGCCTGCGCGGCCGAGAGCCCGTCCCAGGCCACGAGCAGGATCGCCTCGCGCTCCCGCTCGGTCAGTGAGGCCAGGCCGCGCAGCAGCGCGTCCCGTTCGGCGGTCAGCGTCTCCGGGGCGCTGTCGACCGCCGGCGCCGCGGCCTCCAGCCGGGTCAGCTCGGCGTCGAGCTCACGTCGGCGGACCTGGGCGCGCAGGGCGTTGCGTCGCAGGTTGCGGGCCACGACGAGCAGCCAGGGCAGGGCGTCGTCGGGGACGTCCTCCAGCCGGCGCCACGCCACCAGGAACGTCTCGGACAGCAGGTCCTGGGCGGTGTCCGGGTCGGTGTGCCGCAGCAGGTAGGCCTGCACGCGCACGGCGTGGTCGTCCCACACGGCGGCCAGCCGAGCGGCTGCGGCGTCGTCCGGCGGGACCCGGGCGGCGTCGTCGGAGGAAGCGTTCACACCACGTAGTGTCCTGGCCCGGCCGGGACTGACATGTCAGCCTTCTTCGGACCGCAGCCGGGGTTCCGTGCGCAGCTCGGGGTTCACACCGGCCTTGTCGGCGTAGAAGGCGCGGATGCGGTCCATGTCAGCGGTGACGTCGCCCGTCAGCTCGATCGTCGGCCCCAGCCCGGTGGTCATCGTGGTGCGGTCGACGTAGCCCAGGGTGACGGGCAGGTCGGCCTCGCGCGAGATCCGGTAGAAGCCGGACTTCCAGCCGTCGCCGGAGCGCGTGCCCTCCGGGGTGATGACCAGGTGGAACGTCTCTCCGGCGGCCACACGGGCGAGGATGTCGGCCACGACGCGCGAGGGGTCGCGGCGGTCCACCGGGATGCCCCCCAGCGCCCGCATCACCGGGCCCTTCCAGCCGGTGAACAGGGTGTGCTTGCCCAGCCAGCGCACGTCGATCCCCAGCCGCCAGGCGATGGCGAGCATCAGCACGAAGTCCCAGTTCGAGGTGTGCGGGGCACCGATGAGGATGCCGGCGCGGTCGGGGGCCGGAGTGGTCCGCAGCCGCCAGCGGCTGATCAGCCAGTACAGGCGCGCGATGCCGCGACGGAGCGAGGTGAGCATCTGCTGATCGTACGTGCGGCGGCGTCACGACGGACCGTCCGCGGCCGTCCGGTGTCATGATCGAGAGCATGACGAGCGCGGAGCAGGCCTGGTCCGGGGTCGACGCCTACCTGGTCGACGAGGTCGTGGGCGAGGACGACGTCCTCGCCGCGGCGCGTGCGCGCGGACGGGAGCGGGGCCTGCCGCCGATCGACGTCGCGCCGAACCAGGGGGCGTTCCTCGCGCTGGTCGCGCAGCTCGCCGGCGCGCGGCGCGTGCTCGAGCTCGGCACGCTCGCCGGCTACTCCACGATCTGGCTCGCCCGGGCCGTGGGGACCGCGGGCCACGTGACGACGGTCGAGCGCGATCCCCGGCACGCCGAGGTGGCGCGGGAGAACCTCGACGAGGCGGGCGTGGGGGAGCGGGTGCGCATCGAGGTCGGTGCGGCGCTGGATGTCCTGGCCGGGCTCGCCGACGCCGGGACCGAGCCGTACGACCTGGTGTTCGTCGACGCCGACAAGGCGAACATGCCCGCCTACCTGGAGCTGGCGCTGCGGCTGACGCGGTCCGGCAGCGTGATCGTCGGAGACAACGTGGTCCGTCGCGGCGCGGTCGTCGACCCGTCGGACCAGAGCCCGGACGTCGCCGGCGTGCGGGCGTTCCTGCACGAGCTGGGGACGGACCCGCGCCTGGAGGCGACCGTGCTGCAGACGGTCGGGTCGAAGGGCTGGGACGGGTTCGCGATCGCCCGCGTGCGCTGAGCGCGGCGGTCAGCCGGGCGCGGGCCCGGTGCCCGGGGCCGACGTCGGCGGGCCCGCTTCCGTGCCCAGGCTGCGGAACCGCTCGACGATCTTGATGACGATCGCGACGACCGGTGTCGACAGGGCCGCGCCGAGCAGGCCGAACAGGGCGCCGCCGGCGATCGTGGAGCCGAGGATGACGATCGGGTGCAGCTTGAGGGCCCCCTGGGTCATGAACGTCTGGATGATCGTCTGCACCGCGTTCTGGGCGATGAGGATGACCGCCAGCATGACCACGGCGTCGAACAGCCCGCCGGATCCCAGGGCGATGAGGACCGCGAACGCCCCCGAGACGATCGCGCCCAGGAACGGCACGTAGGACGTGATGAAGGTGATCACGGCGATGGTGAACGCGAGCGGCAGGCCCAGCAGCCAGGCGGCGAGCCCCACGATGATCGACACCACGATGCTGGAGGCCGTCAGCGCGAGGAAGTACCGGCGCATCGCCCAGGTGCCGTCGTCGATGATGCCCGCCCCCACCTGCGGGTCCACGCCGATGTTGCGGGAGGTCCACCGCATCAGCAGGTCCCAGTCGGCGAGGATGAAGTAGAGCAGGAACACGCCGACGAAGGTGCCCATGACCAGCGCGGCCGTGCCCGAGAACACCGTCCCGAGCTGGGCGGTGAAGCCCGACAGCAGCGCGGTGCCCCACTCGGGGAGCCCGTCGGTGGTGTCGGTGAGGCTCGGCAGCGTCAGACCCAGCTCCTGGGCCCACGCCTGGAGGGCCTCGAACCCGTCGGTGAGCTGGGCGCCGATCTCGCTGGCCTGCTGGACGACGCCGCGGACCGCGAGGCCGATCGTCCCGACGGCGACGGCGAGCAGTCCGGCCAGCACGACCAGCGCGGCCAACCAGCGCGGCACCCAACGGGCGAGGACCGCGCACAGCGGGGCGAAGAGCGCGCCGACCACGAGCGCCACGAGCAACGGGACGAACAGTCCGGAGACCGCGCCCGTCAGCAGGTAGACCGCGACCGCGGCGAGGGCGATGCCGACGAGCGCCCACGCCTTGCGCCCCCAGCGCAGCAGCGTCGAGCCGCGTCCGGTCGCGACGGGGTCCGCAGGGTGGCTCATGCGCCGAACCTATCCGAGCAGGTGGCGGACTGCGTCCGCAGCGGAGCGGCGCGTCAGAGCTTGCGCAGCTGGTGGAACATCGGGCAGTCGAACGGGTCGCGGGCCTGCAGGCCGACCCGGTTCAGGTAGCGCACGACGATGCCGTACGAGGCGATCAGGCTCGTCTCGGTGTAGGGGATCCCCAGGTGCGCGCAGTGCTCGCGCACGATCTCCCGGGCGCGGGCCAGGTGCGGGCGCGGCATCGAGGGGAACAGGTGGTGCTCGATCTGGAAGTTCAGGCCGCCCATGAGGATGTTCATCCACCACCCACCGCGGATGTTGCGCGAGGTCAGCACCTGCTTGGACAGGAAGTCCAGCTTGCTGTCCGCGGGGATGAGCTTCATGCCCTTGTGGTTCGGGGCGAAGGAGGCGCCCATGTACACACCGAAGACGGCCATCTGGACGCCGAGGAAGGCGAAGGCCAGCCCGACCGGCAGGAAGACGAACAGCACCGCGAGGTACAGGCTCAGGCGCAGGCCGATGACGACGAGCTCGTTGATCCGGGCGCGCAGCGTGTCCGGCTTGCCGGTGAAGAGCGAACGGATCGACGTGACGTGCAGGTTCAGGCCCTCCAGGGTCAGGAGGGGGAAGAACAGCCAGCCCTGGTAGCGGTGGATCAGCGCCAGGAAGCCCTTCTGCTCCCGGGCCTGGTCCTCGGTGAACGCGATGGTGTCCATCGCGATGTCCGGGTCCTTGCCGACCTTGTTCGGGTTGGCGTGGTGGCGCGTGTGCTTGGTCATCCACCACGAGTAGCTGATGCCGGCCACGCCGTTGGCGAGGATCCGCCCGACGCGGTCGTTCACCGGGCCGGAGGCGAACACCTGCTTGTGCGCCGCCTCGTGCGCCACGAACGAGAACTGGGTCAGGACGAGACCCAGGGCGCCGGCCATGAGGAGCTGGAGCCAGGAGTCGCCCAGCAGGACGAAGCCCGTGACGATCCCGCCGAGCGCCGCGGTGAGCACGCCGAGCGTCCACAGGTAGTAGCGGGGGGTCTTGCGCAGCAGCCCGGCGTCCCGGACGGTGCGGGACAGGGCGGCGTAGGTGCTGGTGACAGGGTTGTCGGCGCGCAGCGCGGCGGAAGTCATGGACGTCCTCGTCGTCGGGGGTGTCGACTTCTCAGCCGCGGTCGTGGGGTGATGCTCGTGTAACAGATGGCCCCACCGTACGGGGTCGGGGCACCGGAGGAGCATGCGTCTCGTGAACGTCGTGTGCACGTGTCCCCGTTCCTCGACCTGGACGTGACGCTCCGGCCGCGGGCGGCGGGAGTGCGATCGGCCACTCCGTGCTGTCCCGGCTACCTCCCCGGGGGACACTGGGAGACAGCAGCATCCGCCACATTGAGGAGCACTCCGTGCACCAGGGAACTGTCCGATGGTTCGACGCCGACCGAGGGTTCGGTTTCATCGACCGCGGGAACGACGCCGAGGACCTGTTCGTGCACGCGTCCGAGATCGTCGGCGACGACGGTCCGAAGCAGCTGCGCGAGGGGCAGGCCGTCGAGTTCGAGGTGAAGGACAGCGACCGGGGTCCGCAGGCCCGCCGCGTCCGGGTCACGGGCGACCAGCCTGCCGACGCGGCCCTGGGCGTGCTCGGCAGCGTCAACTGGTACGAGCCCACCAAGGGCTACGGGTTCGTCACGCCCGACGACGGTCGCGGCGAGATCTTCGTCCACAGCTCGGCCATCGTCACCGGCGGCGTGATCGCGGAAGGGCAGCGTGTGGCGTTCCTCGTCGTCGACGGCGAGAAGGGGCCGCAGGCGGACCACCTGCTCCCGCTCGCCGCGGAGGCCGCACGGTCGGCCTCGGACGGCGCGGACGGCACGGTGTCCTTCTTCGACGAGTCCAAGGGCTTCGGGTTCATCGTCCCCGACGCGGGCGGCGAGGACCTCTTCGTCCACGCCAGGGCGCTCGGCCCGGGCATGACCTCGCTGGCCGAGGGCTCGCGGGTGACCTACGACGTCGTCGACGGCGACCGGGGGCCGAACGCCCGCGACGTGCGGCTCGTGCGCGGCTCCGGGGGAGCGCGCGCTGGCGCCGACCGTGGTCGCTCGAACCGTCCCGCCCGGTCCGGTGGGCCGGTGCGCGGGGGCGAGGGCACCGTCGCGCGCTACGACGCGGACCGTGGCTTCGGATTCATCACGCCCGACGCCGGCGGTGACGACCTGTTTGTGCACGTGTCGGTCGTGCGGGGCGAGGACTACCTGGAGGAGGGCGACCGGGTCCGGTACACGGTGCGCCAGAGCGACCGGGGGCCGCAGGCCGACAAGGTCGAGCTGCTCTGACCCCGGGGTAGTCGGCCGCCGCAGGTGCCCGGGGCAGGATGCTCGGCCTCGTCGCGGGCGGCAGCTACGCGAGCTACCTCGTGGCGCTCCTCGTCGGGGTGTCGAGCGCGTTCTCCTGGACGTACGCCGCCCCCGGAGTGCGGCCTGCGGCGGATCCTGCTGCTCGCCCTGGCTCTGCTGGCCGGTCGGCTGCCGGTGTGTGACCCGCTTCACCACTGGCGAACACGCCTTCCACCTGCGGGAATATCGACGACCTCGACAAGGTTGAGCCAGACAGACTCAACTTCGCGCCTCTCGACTGGACACGCGCCGGGCGGCGACTTACGTTGAGTGCAGACGACTCAACCCCCCGCACGAACGAAGGAGCCAACATGTCCCGTGCTGTCGGTATCGACCTCGGCACCACCAACTCGGTGGTCGCCGTCCTGGAGGGTGGCGAGCCCACCGTCATCGCCAACGCCGAGGGCGCCCGCACGACCCCGTCGGTCGTCGCGTTCTCCAAGACCGGCGAGGTCCTCGTCGGCGAGGTCGCCAAGCGCCAGGCCGTCACGAACGTCGACCGGACCATCTCCTCGGTCAAGCGCCACATGGGCACCGACTGGTCCACCGAGATCGACGACAAGAAGTACACCGCGCAGGAGATCAGCGCCCGCATCCTGGGCAAGCTGAAGCGCGACGCCGAGGAGTACCTGGGCGAGCCCGTCACCGACGCGGTCGTCACGGTCCCGGCGTACTTCAACGACGCCGAGCGCCAGGCCACCAAGGACGCCGGCCAGATCGCGGGCCTGAACGTCCAGCGCATCGTCAACGAGCCCACCGCGGCCGCCCTGGCCTACGGCCTCGACAAGTCCAAGCAGGACGAGCTCATCCTCGTCTTCGACCTCGGTGGCGGCACCTTCGACGTCTCCCTGCTCGAGGTCGGCAAGGACGACGACGACTTCTCGACCATCCAGGTCCGCGCCACCTCCGGCGACAACCGCCTCGGCGGCGACGACTGGGACCAGCGGATCGTCGAGCACCTCATCAAGCAGGTGAAGAACACCGAGGGCGTCGACCTGTCCAAGGACAAGATCGCCCTGCAGCGTCTGCGCGAGGCGGCCGAGCAGGCCAAGAAGGAGCTCTCCTCCGCGACGAGCACCAACATCTCGATGCAGTACCTGTCGATGAGCGAGAACGGCCCGGTCCACCTGGACGAGAAGCTGACCCGCGCGCAGTTCCAGCAGCTGACGCAGGACCTGGTCGACCGCACCAAGGAGCCGTTCCACGCCGTCATCCGCGACGCCGGCATCTCCGTCTCGGAGATCGACCACGTCGTGCTCGTCGGCGGCTCGACCCGCATGCCGGCCGTGGCCGACGTCGTGCGCGAGCTCACCGGTGGCAAGGACCCGAACAAGGGCGTCAACCCGGACGAGGTCGTCGCCGTCGGCGCCGCCCTGCAGGCCGGTGTCATCGGCGGTGAGCGCAAGGACGTGCTGCTCATCGACGTCACCCCGCTCTCCCTCGGCATCGAGACCAAGGGCGGCGTGATGACCAAGCTCATCGAGCGCAACACGGCCATCCCGACCAAGCGCAGCGAGATCTTCTCCACGGCCGAGGACAACCAGCCCTCGGTGGCGATCCAGGTGTTCCAGGGCGAGCGCGAGTTCACCCGGGACAACAAGCCGCTGGGCACCTTCGAGCTCACCGGCATCGCCCCGGCCCCGCGCGGCGTCCCGCAGATCGAGGTCACCTTCGACATCGACGCCAACGGCATCGTGCACGTGTCCGCCAAGGACCGCGGCACCGGCACCGAGCAGTCGATGAAGATCACCGGCGGCTCCGCGCTGCCGCAGGAGGACATCGACCGCATGGTCAAGGACGCCGAGGAGCACGCCGAGGAGGACAAGAAGCGTCGCGAGGAGGCCGAGACCCGCAACCAGGCGGAGTCCTTCGCCTACTCGATGGAGAAGCAGATCGCGGACAACCGCGACAAGCTCCCCGCCGACGTGGTCTCCGAGGTCGAGGGTGACATCGCCGCGGTGAAGACCGCCCTGGAGGGCGAGGACGCCGAGGCCATCAAGTCCGCCTACGAGAAGCTCGGCGCCTCCTCGCAGAAGATCGGCGAGGCGCTGTACTCGGCCGAGCAGGCCGCGGGTGCGGACGCGGGCGCCGAGGGCGCCACCGCCGGCGACGCGCCGTCGTCGGAGCAGGAGAGCTCCGACGAGGACGTCGTCGACGCCGAGATCGTGGACGACGAGGACGACAAGAAGGACTCCAAGTGACGTCCGACGAGACGCAGGGCACCCCCGAGCCGGAGGAGAACGCCGGCTCGGGGGACACCCCCTTCCACTTCAGCGACAAGCGCAAGGTCGACCCCGCCACGGGCCACAAGCGCGAGACGACCGAGGGCGGGACGCCTGCCGACGACGCCGCGACGTCGTCCGGCGAGGGCGACCCGCTGGAGGCGCTCGACTTCGAGCCCGCCGGCGAGGCCGCCGAGGACTCCGAGCTGCTGGCGGCCAAGGCCGAGGCGGCCGAGAACCTCGACGCGCTCCAGCGCGAGCGGGCGAGCTTCACGAACTACCGCAACCGGGCGCTGCGCGACCAGGAGGCCGCGCGCACCCAGGGCACCCAGGACGTCCTGGCGGCCCTGCTGCCGGTGCTCGACGACATCGAGCGTGCCAAGGCGCACGCCGAGCTGTCGGGCCCGATGGCGGCGATCGCGGAGAAGCTCGACGCGACGCTCGGCAAGTTCGGCATCGAGCGGTTCGGTGCCGTGGGCGAGGAGTTCGACCCGACCGTGCACGAGGCACTCATGCACAACACGGACGCCGACGCGCAGACCACCACGGTCAACCTGGTGGTCGAGCCCGGCTACCGCATCGGTGACAAGGTGGTCCGCGCCGCCCGCGTGGGCGTCGTCGGCCCCGAGTGACCGCTCACCCCGGAGCAGCCGCTCGCGAGATCGACGTACCCGCCCGAGATCGACCCACCATGGGTCGATCCGGGACCGGGTACGTCGATCTCGCGGGCACCGCAGAGAAAGGAACGTCGTGACCGGCCAGGACTGGATCGAGAAGGACTTCTACGCCGCGCTCGGCGTTCCCAAGGACGCCGACGAGGCGGCCCTGAAGAAGGCGTACCGCAAGCTGGCGCGCCAGTACCACCCGGACCAGAACCCGGGTGACGCCGCCGCCGAGGCGAAGTTCAAGGAGATCGGCGAGGCCTACGCCGTGCTCTCCGACCCCGAGCAGCGGCAGCAGTACGACGCGCTGCGCTCCATGGCCGGCGGCGGCGCCCGGTTCGCCGGGGCCCCCGGAGGCGGCGCCGGCCAGGCCGGGTTCGAGGACGTCTTCAGCTCGATGTTCGGCGGCGGCGCCGGGCGGGCCGGCGGCCCGGGCGGGCCGCGTGTCCAGTACCAGCAGACCGGCGGGTTCGAGGACATCCTCGGCTCGATGTTCGGCGGCGGGATGGGCGGACGCTCGGCCGGTTTCGGCGGCCCGCAGCGCCAGAAGGGCGCCGACGTCGAGACCCGCGCGACGCTGCCCTTCCGCGCCGCGGTCGAGGGCACGACGGTCGAGCTGACCGTCGACGGCCGGACGATGACCGCGCGCATCCCGGCGGGGGTCCACGACGGGCAGAAGATCCGTCTGCGCGGCAAGGGCCGTCCGGGCATGAACGGCGGGCCCGACGGCGACCTCCTGATCGCCGTGCACGTCGAGACCCATCCCGTGTACACGATGGACGGCGTCAACCTGCGCATGACCCTGCCGGTCACGTTCGCCGAGGCGGCGCTGGGCACGACCGTCGAGGTCCCGACGCTCTCGGGCGAGACGGTGCGGCTCAAGGTCGCGGCCGGGACGCCGTCGGGCCGGGTGCTGCGGGTCAAGGGCCGGGGCGTCGCGACCAAGAAGCGCACCGGCGACCTGCTCGCCACGATCCAGGTCGTGGTGCCGCAGAAGCTCAGCCGCTCGGCAAAGAAGGCGCTGGAGGAGTTCGCCGCGGAGGTCGACACGGGCGACGTGCGCGCCGAGCTCGCCGCCAAGGCCGCGCAGTAGACACCGGTAGCCTCAGGGCGCGAAGGAGGTCGAGATGGTCACCGACGACGCACCCGTGCTCACGGTCTCGCAGGCCGCGCAGCTCTCCGGCATGCACCCCCAGACCCTGCGGCAGTACGACCGGCTCGGACTGGTGGTCCCCCGGCGTGCCCGGGGGAGGGGTCGGCGCTACTCGCGGCGCGACGTCGCGCGGCTGCTCGAGGTGCAGCGCCTCGCCCAGGAGGAGGGCATCAACCTCGCCGGGATCAAGCGGATCCTCGACCTGGAGCACCAGGTCCTCCAGCTCGAGCGGCGGCTCTCCGAGCTCGCGGGGCTGATCGCCGCCCGCGAGGAGGCGGAGGGGCGCGTCTTCGCCGCCGGGTCCGGCGGCGACGTCGTGGCCGTCCCGCTGGGCCGGCGGGTGCGGCGCTCCGAGCTGCGCCTCGACGTCGACACCCGCCGTGAGCGCGGCGGCGCTCTGGTGCTGTGGCGACCCTCCGGCGGGCGCGGTCGGTCCGCGTGACGTCCCGACGAATGACGAAACACCGGACTTTCGGAATTCATCAATAGTGCGGTAAGGCTCTCCTCACCTTTCTGAAGTAAGCATTCCCTTCCTAGGCGAGAAGGGGGAATTGCTTCTATCATCGAAATGGTTCGGCGAAGATCCAGCGACATGAGGAGCGGCCATGACCACGCTGATGGAGATGCCCGAGGTCACCGAGTGTTCGGTGGACGGCTGCAGCTACAACCACGACCACGACTGCCACGCGGGTGCCGTCACCATCGCCGGGGTCCCCGGCGACGCCGCCTGCGCGACGTTCATCCCGCTGGGCACCAAGGGTGGCCTCGACAAGGTCGTCGCCCACGTCGGCGCGTGCCAGCGCCTCGACTGCGTGCACAACAAGGATCTCGAGTGCTCGGCCTCGTCGATCCGCGTCGGCGCCGGTCCGCAGGACGACCGCCACGCCGACTGCCTGACGTTCAGCCAGGCCTGACGGCGGCCCGCACCACGAGAGCCCGGACGGCACCAGCCGTCCGGGCTCTCGTCGTCAGGTAGGCGATCCGTGCGGCGGACGCCCCGGCCGGCGTCGTCGTCAGCGCCGCAGGTGCTCGAGCAGGTTCAGCGCCGCCGCGTGGTCCTGCGGCAGCCGCTCCATCCACACCCGGACCGGTCGCCGCATCGTCTCGGCGACCCCGAGGATCTGGGCGTTGCGCTCGATGATGCGGCGCACGCTCTGGGACAGGCGGGGGAGGTCGGGCGTGCGTTCGCACAGCACGGTGAAGACGCCGTCGCTCAACGAGGCCATGGGGTGCCCGTCGCCGAAGACCTGGTCCAGCGTCCGGCCGACCGAGGCGGCCCGCGCCATGCGCTGCCACGGGTCGAGAGCCTCGACCGCGACGTCGACGACGACGAGGCAGTGCGAGTCGGTCACCGCGGCGGTGTCCCGCGCCGCCCGGCCGTAGGTCTCGCGGAGCCGTTCACCGAGGTAGTCGGCGGTCGGCAGGCCGGTCGCCGGATCGCGCACCCCGCTCAGGGTGGGGCGACCGTCACGGCCCTGCACCCAGCCCAGCGCCGCGCCGCGGACCACGTCGACGTCCACGGGGGCGCCCACCGTGCGGTACAGGCAGGCGACGTCCTCGAGGGTCTCGTCGAGGCCGATGCCGGCGGCGCTGCGTGCCCCGCCGAGGCGGTGCGCGGGAGCCTCGGGCGACCTGCCGTCGATGATCGCCTCGACCACGGCGTCCACCGCAGGGTGGTACCAGTCGCCCGGGCGCAGCCAGACCTCGGTCAGGCTCATGGTGCGCCAGCGTTCGCGCGTGTCGACGGCAAAGGTGTCGCCGGTGGGCAGGCTCATGCTGATGTGACTCCCATGGGCTCCCACTATGACGCAGAAACCCGACCTGCGGGTGGGTGAAACGTGCTACTCCATGATTCACCCGGTGAGGGCTCGGCGACGTGCGGGTCGTGCGGCTAGAGTGTGTCTGTCCCGTGTCGATGCGGGTGCAGTGGCCGACAACAGGGCGAGAAGCGGACGATCGTGACCGACGTCTACGTGGGATCAGGCGGAACAGCCCCCAGCGACGGGGAGCTGATCCTCGAGGTGCGCGGAGGCAGCCTCGACGCGTACGGCGCCCTCTACGAGCGGCACAGCGGTGCCGCCCGGGTCCTGGCCCGGCAGTACGTCCGGTGCGACGGCGACGCGGACGACGTCGTCTCCGACGCCTTCCAGCGCGTCCTCGGCATGCTGCAGCAGGGCAACGGCCCCGACACGCACTTCCGCGCCTACCTCTTCACCGTGGTGCGACGCCTGGCCGCCGACGTCGCGCACGGTGCACGCCGGACCCGCCCGACGGCCGACGACGGCACCTTCGAGCACGCCCTCGGGCCGTCGGCGTCGCCGGAGGACCCGGCACTGGCCGGGTTCGAGAACTCGGTGGTCGCCCGCGCCTACGAGTCGCTGCCCGAACGATGGCAGGCCGTGCTCTGGTACACCGAGGTCGAAGGGCTCTCCCCGGCCGAGGTCGCGCCCATCCTCGGGCTGACGCCGAACGGCGTCTCGGCGCTGGCCTACCGGGCTCGAGAGGGTCTGCGGGTCGGCTACCTGCAGCAGCACCTGAGCAGCGAGCCTGCCGACTCGTGCCGGGTCGTCAACCCGCTGCTCGGCGGGTACGTGCGCGGCAGCCTGGCCCGCCGCGAGGTCACCAAGGTCGACCGCCACCTCGAGGTGTGCGCCGAGTGCCGCACGCTGGTGCTCGAGCTCGGGGACGTCGCCCACGGCATGCGGGCCGTCGTGGCCCCGCTCGTGGTGGGCCTGGCCGGCACGGCGATCCTCGGTGCGCTCCCGCTGGGTGCGGCGACGTTCGGTGCCGGTGCGGGCGCGGGCGCGGGTGCCGGGGTCGCCGGGGCGGGGGCCTCCGGAGCGGCCGGCACGGGCGCTGCCGCGGGCACCGGGACCGGTGCTGCGGGTGCTGCGGGAGCCGGGACCGGTGCTGCGGGCGCCGGCACGGGGACGGCGGTCGGGACCTCGGCCGCCACCGGCGCTGCGGGCGCAGGGGCCACCGGAGCCGGTGCCGCCGGCGCAGGTGCGGGAGCTGCCGGTGCCGGTGCCGCGGGGGCGAGCGCGGGGGCCGGTGCGGGAGCTGCCGGGGCCGGTGCGGGAGCTGCCGGGGCCGGTGCGGCGACGGCGGCGAGCACCACCGCGGCCGGGGCCACCACGGTGACGCTCACCTCGGCCGGGACCGCGACGGCCGCGACGGGGACCGCGGCGACGGCCGCCGGAGCCACGGCTGCCGGGGCCACCGCCGCCGGCGTCTCCGGGGCGACGGTCGCCGCGTCCACCGGGGCCGTCGCCGCCGCTACGGTCGGCGTCGTCTCCGTCCTGGGCGCGATCGGCGACGCGGACGTCTCGCAGGAGATCCCGGACGGCCCGCTCCTGGCCGTCGAGTCGACGCCCTGGCCCACCACCGACGGTGACGAGGCCGCGGCATCGCCCGCGCCGAGCCCGGAGCCCAGCGAGGACCCCACCGACCCGGCGAACCTGCTCGTGGACCCGTCGGCGCAGGACGAGCTCGGTGTGGTGGACCCGGCGGTCGTCAGCGTGCTCGTGCCGCAGGCCGCCGAGGAGCTCCAGCCGCGGGCGACCGAGTACCTGACCTTCCAGGTGACCAACCCGGGCGGGCGTCCTGCCGTCGACGCCCACGTGCGGCTCACCCTGCCGGCCGGCATGCAGCACGCCCGGGCCGCGACCGTCCGCGGTGCCGCGCCGGTGCCGCGCCCCCTGACGCTCGAGACTCTGCCCTGCACCGCGACCGCGCAGCCGCAGGAGGTGCTCTGCCGGCTCGGCACCATCGAGGCCGACGAGCTCGCCACGGTGCGGGTGCCCGTGTTCGTGCGCGACGGCGGCTCCTACGACGTCGTGGCCGAGGTCTGGGCGGAGGGTCTGGAGGCGCGCCGGCTGGCGCTGCCGCCCACCCGCGTCGACATGTTCGGCCCGGAGCTGACGACGCGGGCCGCCGACGTCGAGGTGGCGGCCAACCCCGGGCTGGCGGCTGTGCCGTTCTCGGTCCGCAACACCGGGGACCAGGTGACCGCCGAGGACTGGGCCGTCCGCGTCCGCGTCCCGGCCGGCCTCGTCCCGCACTCGGTGTCCGGGGGGCTGGGGTGCGAGGTGGCCGACGTCGGCGCGTGGCTCTGCACCGGCGGTGCGCTGCAGCCCGGCGAGGTCGTCGAGGCGACCGCGACGGTGGTCGCCGACGGCCGCACCGCGGCGGGCGCCTACGCCGTCGCGGTCGAGCCGACGGCGACCGACGGCCCGACCATCTCCTCGGCGTCCTCGGTCGAGGTGCCGAGGGGCTGGGCCGGGGTCCTCGCCGGGGTCGGCGGGATCCGGGCCGAGTGCCGCGCCACGGGTGGCGTCGGCGAGGCCGACGCGGTGGTGATCGGCAGCTACACGAACACGACGGGGCGGACGGTCACCGCGGTGCTGCGTGCCGCCGGGTCCACGGCGTCGAAGAACCCGGAGCTGGCACCGGGGGAGCGGGCCACGCTCACGGTCCCCGACGGTCTGCGCGTGCCGGCGGGCAGCGGCTCGTGGACGGTCTCGACGACCGTGGCGGGCGTGACCTACAGCCGCACGGTGGGCTCCGGGACGCACGGCGCGGCCGAGTGCTACGACCCGCGCTGGGACGTGGAGACCTCCGCTCGGGTGGTCAACGACGGCGGCCGCGTGACGGTCCAGGGCACGATCGTGAACCATGGCGACGAGCCGATGCAGGCCGGGATGTCGGCGCTCGGGTCCGAGGCCGACCGCATCCGGCTCGACGCCGGCGAGCGCAGCACGTTCTCCGTCGCCACCGGCAGCACCAGCACGGACGCGGGCGAGGTGTCCTTCGACCTGTACCGGTGGGTCACCGACGCCGACGGGGACCAGCCCGCTGCGGGCGTCGTGCCGGCCACCACGCCGACCGCGACGTTCCCGGCGGCGACGATCTCCCCGGCGGCGGGCAAGGTCGTGCCCGCCGGTGCCTGCCGCTACGACCCGGTCGCCGAGACGTCCACGCGCACCTTCACCGTCCCGCTCGACAACCGGGACTCGACGCTGCCGGTGGTGTTCACGATCGATCTCGGCGACCACGTCGAGGAGGTCCGGCTCGCCGGCGGAGAGTCCGCCCGGGTGGACGTGGACGTGCCGTGGGGCACCGGCGAGGCGGAGGTCCTGGCCGACGGCCGGCCGCTGGCCACGGTCGACCTGGAGTTCGCGGGCTGCTCGACCGCCCCGGACTGGCCGGACGCCGAGGTCGAGGCGGCGCCGCAGTGCGAGGGTGGCGACGCGCGGCTCGTGGTCGACGTGGTCGCCGACGGCGGGCGCACGTGGCGTGCGACGCTGCTGCGCGACGGCGACGCGGTCACGACCCGGAAGCTGCCGGCCGACGGCGCGGTCCGGTTCGTCGACGCCGCCGGCGGGGCGCGGCTCGATGCCGGAGCGGTCACGGTGCGCCTGACCCGGACCATCGAGGGCACCGCGTACTCCGTGCAGCGGACGGTCGAGCACGAGGGCACCTCGTGCATCGTCGTCGCCCCCGGGGCGTCGCTCGACGAGAGCGCTGTCCAGATGGACCGCTACGGCGACTACGCGAAGTCCTGGCGGGAGGTCGGCGTCGTCCTCGACAACACCGCGTCGACCGTGGACGTCGTCTTCCACGTCCACGGTCCCCGAGGGCTGGACACCGACGTGGCGGTGCCGGCCGGGACGACCCGCACCGTCGAGCCGCGACGGATCGACGGCCGCCAGGGCGGACGGTGGACCGTGTCCGCCGGGAGCTGGTCGACCGCTCTCGAGGCCGACACGTTCACCGCCGCCGAGGCCGGCTGGTGCAGCCCGCGCATCGCCTGGGGCGAGCACTACGAGGCCGGTGACGTGCGCTCCTGGAACGGCTTCGACTACCGCTACGAGGGCTGGGACGACGAGGGGCTGCCTGCGGCGGACCGGAGCCGGGCTGCGGAGAAGAAGGGGCGCGGCCAGGGCGGCGCCGACGAGTCGTGGTACGACGCCGCCGAGTGGGAGGGCGTCTGGATGGGCCAGTGGCGCCAGTGGGAGCGGGTCGGGCTCTGCGAGTACCGCTGACCCGGCCCGCCCGGACGTCCCGGGTCGGGGGCCGGCTCAGACCACGCCGTAGAGGCGGTCGCCCGCGTCGCCGAGTCCCGGCACGATGAACTTGTGCTCGTTGAGCCGCTCGTCGACGGCGGCCACGACGACCTGGACGTCGGCGCGTTCGCCGATCGCCTCCTGGACGACCTGCAGCCCCTCGGGCGCGGCCAGCAGGCACACCGCGGTCACGTCGCGGGCGCCGCGCTCCAGGGCGTAGTCGATCGCCGCCACCAGCGTGCCGCCGGTCGCGAGCATCGGGTCCAGGAGGAAGACCTGCCGGTCGGTGAGGTCGTCCGGCAGCCGGTTGGCGTACGTGACGGCCTCGAACGTCGACTCGTCGCGCTGGAGCCCGAGGAACCCGACCTCGGCCGTCGGCAGCAGCCGCGTCAGGCCGTCGAGCATGCCGAGCCCGGCGCGCAGGATCGGGATGACGATCGGGCTCGGATGGCTCATCCGGACCCCGGTGGTCGTGGTGACCGGGGTGATGATCTCCTTCGGCTCGGTCCGCACGTGCCGGGTCGCCTCGTAGGCGAGCAGGGTCACGAGCTCGTCGACCAGCAGCCGGAAGATCGGGGACGGCGTCGACTCGTCGCGCAGCACGGACAGCTTGTGGGCGACGAGCGGGTGGTCGGCGATGTGCAGGCGCATGGTCACACGGTACCGGGAGCGCCGGGCCTGGCGCGGCACGTGCGACGGGCCCGGCCGGTCGTGCCGGCCGGGCCCGTCGGGCGGTCGTGCGGGGGTCAGCCCCGGTGCAGGCGGCGGCGTGCGACGAACAGGCTCACGCCCGCCGCCACGAGCAGCGCGGCGACGCCGGCGACCACGCCCACCGTGGCGCCGGTGCGCGGCAGCTCGGCCTCGGGAGTGCTCTCGGCGACGGTCTCCGCGGGGACCTCGGTGCCGTCGTCCGACGGCGGGTTCGCGCAGGTGTCCGACGCCGCCGGGTACTCGACGACGGTCGAGTGGTCCGGGTTGACCTCGAACAGCACCCGGACGCCGTCGCGGGTCCAGGCGTAGTTGCCCTCGGTCTCGACGTAGGTGCCGTCCTCCTGGAGCTCCCAGCCCGGCCACTGCAGCGGCTCGGTGGTCGACGCTCCGGGCCACACCACGCGTCCGGCGAGCGGCTGGTCGGTGAGCACGACGTCGTCACCGTCGCCCGGGTGGAGGAACGTCACGGTCAGCGGCGTCTCGCCGTCGGCCTCGACGCCCTCGGGCAGGTTCACCTCGTAGGCGAGGAACGGGACCTCCCCCTCGCAGACGGCGGCGACGTCGCCCGGCACGAGCTCGCACGACGTGTCGGTGAAGGTCCCGTCCACGGGGTAGCGGGCCGTCGTGTCGTCGACCGCGGTGTACCCGTCCGGCAGGTCGCCGAAGACGGCGCCCTCGGCGGCCGTGGCCACGACACCCTCGTGCGTGGAGGAGTAGGTGACCTGCTCGCTGTCCTGCGGGACGACGAGATCGTCGTTGTCGGTGCCGCAGACGTCGACGACGGTGGGCGGCTCGGGCACGACGAGGACCGGTTCGACGTCGCACTCGGCCCCGGTGAACGCGAAGGTCCACGAGGTCTGCGCACCGTCGGCGAGCACCACGCCCTCCGCCGGGGTCGCCGTGACGACGGCCTCGGAACGGTCGTCGCTCCAGGTGGTGGAGTAGTCCGCGAGCTCGGAGGAGGGGAGGTCCACGCGGGCCTCGGCGTCGCACTCCTCGACGGGGGTGGGCGCGGGCAGCGTCACCGGTTCCGGCGCGTCGCACGCGGGGACCTCGACGAGGTCGGTCAGGTCGTCGTGGCGCCAGTCCACGAGGTGGCCGTCGAAGCCGCCCTCCGGCCAGACGATCTCGAGGGGGATCTCGAACCCGTCCGTGACGTCGGCGACGTCCTGCTGGACGCCCCAGCCCGTGCCGCAGACCTCCTGCGGGAGCTCCTCGACGGGGAAGTCGTCGGCGTCCCAGAAGCTGTGGCCGTCCCGCTGGACGATCAGCTCCTGCGGACCCGAGTTGTGCCACGCGGCCGGCTGGTCCGGGTGCACCTTCTCGTACAGGTACAGGCCGGTGACGAGCTCGTCGGCGGGCTCGACGTCGGTGGTGCAGGGCTCCGTCAGCCCGGACCACTCCCGGTCCCACTGGTCGTCGTCGTGGGCGTCCACGTCGACGTGCCAGGTGTGCGCGACGCTGTCGTCGAGCGTGAACGTCGCGGCGTAGCTCGACGTGAAGGTCGAGTCGTCGCGGGTCTCGTCGTCGACGGTGACCGTGACCTGCGCGCCGGAGTAGTAGCGCAGGTCGACCGCGAGCGAGTCGCAGGTGGCGTCGATGTCGGGGGTGTGCGCGGAGGCGGGTGTCGCGGTGGCGACGAGGAGCCCTCCGAGCGCGAGCGTCGTGGTCGCGACGCTCGCGAGCAGCTTCTTCACGATGGTGATCGATCCCTTCGGCAGGACGGCGCGCACGCACGGTGCGCGGGAAGGAAGAGGGGGACGAGGGACATCACACCACCAGTGCGGAGAAAAAGGAACAAAAGGACCAGGAATCATGAACCGGACGCGGACATTTCACCCTCTGCCGTGCGGGGCCGGTCGGCTCTACGCTGGCCGGGGACGACGACGAGGAGGAGCCGTGGACGAGCGTGGCCTGGCCCTGCCGTGGGCGGAGGACGCCTTCCCGCCGCGCACCCTGAACGAGCGCCGCGCCGTGTGGGGGCACCTCATGGGCGTCGCGCTGCACGAGGCGACCCACGCCCTGGCGACCAACGACGTCCCGGTCGGCGCCGTCGTCGTCTCCCCGGACGGGAGGCTGCTCGGGCTGGGGCACAACCGCCGCGAGGAGACCGGGGACCCCACCGCCCACGCCGAGGTGCTGGCGCTGCGGCAGGCCGCCGTGAGCTGGCGGGAGTGGCGGCTGACGGACTGCACGCTCGTGGTCACCCTGGAGCCGTGCGTGATGTGCGCGGGCGCGCTCGTCGCGGCCCGTGTCGGGCGGCTGGTGCTCGGCGCCTGGGACCCGAAGGCGGGGGCGACCGGGTCCGTGTGGGACATGGTGCGTGACCAGCGCGCCCTGCACGAGGTCGAGGTGATCGCGGGCGTGCGGGCCGACGAGTGCGCCGCGGTGCTGCAGGAGTTCTTCGCGGCCCGTCGCTGAAGGACCCCCGCCCCCCGGTCGCTGTGGGCGTGAAATCTGCAGCTCTGGAGCGCTCGGGGCTGCAGATTTCACGCCCACAGCGGGTGGGGGACGACGGGGACGGCGGGGTGCGGAGGTCGGGACAGCCCTACCGTGGGGACGTGGGTCCTCCGCATTCCCTGCCGCCGCGCGCCTGCCTAGTGTCGAGGACATGACCAGCACAACTGCGGCACCGCGCGACACCGCGCCGGCCGTCACGAGCCTGCCGGGACTGCTGCGTGCACCCTGGGCGGCGGCCACGTGGCGGGGCCTCGCCCAGCTCGCGCTGGGTTACCTCTGGCTCGTCTCCGTCGGGCTGGTGGTCTTCGACCTCGTGCTCGTGGCGGTCTCCCTGGTGCCCGCGCTCGGGCTCGGGCTCCTCCTGCTGCCGCCGACCCTGTGGGTGGCCCGGTGGTTCGCCACCGCCGAGCGCGCTCGCCTCGCCGCGCAGACCGGCGTCGCGCTGCGCGACCCGGGACGACGACGCCCGACCCGGCCCGGCTGGTGGGGGTGGACGAAGGCCGAGCTCACCGACCGGCGCGGCTGGCTCGCCACCGCGTACACCCTGGCCGGACTGGTCGTGGCGACGGTGTTCCTCACGCTCGCCGTGGCCGCGGCGAGCGGCGCCGTCGCCGCCGTCGTCCTCGGGGTGCGCCGCGTGGCCGACACCGACCTCTCCGCGCTGTGGGCGCTCCCGATCGCCGTCGTGCTCGCCTGGCTCGCCGCGGTCCTGGCCCAGCTCGGCAACCTGGCCACCACCGCGCTGGCCCAGGCGATGCTCGGTGTCTCCCCGGCGGCCGCGGCGCGCTCCGCCCAGCGTGCCGCCGAGGCCGAGGCGCGCGCTGCGGAGACCGACGCCGACACGGCCCGCCGGCGTGCCGTCGAGCTCACCGCCACCCGAGCCGCCGCTCTGGAGGCCGCCGACGCGGAACGACGCCGCATCGAGCGGGACCTGCACGACGGCGCCCAGCAGCGCCTCGTCGCCCTCGGCGTTGCGCTCGGCTCGGCCCGCCGGTCCGCCGACCGGGACCCGTCGGCCGCGGTGGCGGCCGTCGAGCACGCGCACACGGAGGTCAAGGAGACGCTGGCCGAGCTGCGCGACCTCGTGCGCGGCATCCATCCCGCGGTGCTGGCCGACCGCGGCCTCGACGACGCCCTGTCGGCCCTGGCGGCCCGCAGCCCCGTGCCGGTCCGGGTGGAGGCCGGCCCCGACCTCGACAGCGCGGGGGCCGGGGTGCAGGCCGCCGCCTACTTCGTCGTCGCCGAGGCGCTGACCAACGTCGCCCGGCACGCCGGGGCGACCCGCGCCCACGTGCGTGCCACCGTCGTCCCCGGGCCCGGGACCCCGGGGCCGGACCGCCTGCTGATCGAGGTGTCCGACGACGGCCGCGGCGGTGCCGAGGCACGGTCCGGTTCCGGGCTCGCCGGCCTGCGGGGCCGGGTCGCCGCCCTGGACGGCACGTTCGACCTGACCAGCCCGCCCGGTGCGGGGACCCGCCTGCGAGTGGAGCTGCCGTGCGCATCGTGATCGCCGAGGACTCCGTCCTGCTGCTGGACGGACTGACCCGGCTGCTGCAGACCGAGGGGCACGACGTCGTCGGCCACCGCACCGCCGAGGAGATGGTCGCCGCCCTCACCGAGCCGGGCGCCACGCTGCCGGACCTGCTCGTCACCGACGTGCGGATGCCGCCGTCGCACACCGACGAGGGGCTGCGCGCCGCGGTGCACCTGCGCAGCCTGCACCCCGAGCTACCGGTGCTGGTGCTCTCGCAGTACGTCGAGCAGCGGTACGCCGCCGAGCTGTTCACGCACGGCACCCGATCCGTGGGCTACGTGCTCAAGGACCGCGTGGCCGACGTCGACGAGTTCCTCGACGGCGTCGAGCGGGTCGCGGGCGGCGGCACCGTCCTCGACCCCGAGGTCGTCTCGCAGGTGCTCGCCCGCTCCCGCCACGACCTCGACGAGCTGACCGCCCGGGAGCGCGAGGTCCTCGGGCTCATGGCCGAAGGGCTGTCCAACACCGCGATCGCGGACCGGCTCGTGGTCGGGTCCGCGGCCGTGGAGAAGCACGTGACCAACATCCTCACCAAGCTGGGGCTGCCCGTGGACGCGGACACCCACCGCCGCGTCCTGGCGGTGCTGCGCTGGCTGGACCGGAACGGAGACGCACGATGAGCCACGACCTCTCGACCACGCAGCCGCGACGCAGCGGCGCCGCCCGGGTGCTCCTCGCCCTCGGCCTCGCCGTCGGCGTGCTGATGGTCGTCTGGGGCGCCCTGCACGTGATCGACTGGGCGCTGTCCGAGACACGCACCAGCCAGGAGTCCTACGACGCCGCCGAGCAGGTGGAGCTGGTCGCCGACGGCGACGTGACCGTGCGGGCCGACGACGGCGCGACCGACGTGAGCGTCGAGGTCGTCTCCCGCGGAGGGCTGGCCACACCGGAGTACACCGTCTCGACCGGCGACGGGTCGCTGGTGCTGGAGAACACCTGCCCGGACCGGGTGTGGTGGTCGTGGACGTGCGCCGGCGAGCTGCACGCCGTCGTCCCCGCCGACACGGTGGTGAGGGTCGACACGGCGAACGGCGAGGTGCGGGCCGAGGGGCCAGCCGGCGCCGTCGACCTGCGGACGTCGAACGGCGACGTGGTCGCGACGGACCTCGGCGGGTCGTTGGAGGCGCGCACCTCCAACGGCGAGATCGAGGCGACCCGGGTCGGCGGGGACGTCGACGCGCAGACCTCGAACGGCCGGATCGACGTCGCCGACGTGGCCGGCGGGGCCGTCGCCCGGTCCTCCAACGGCGACGTCGAGCTGCGGGACGTCGGCGGGGACGCCGAGGCGAGGACCTCCAACGGCGAGGTCGACGTCGCGGGTGCCGGGGGCGACGTCTTCGCCCGGACGAGCAACGGCGACGTCGCGGTGGTCGGCGACGGCGAGCCGGTGGCGCTGACCATCGAGACGTCGAACGGGCAGCAGATCATCGAGGGGCCCACCGACCCGGCGGCCTCGCGGAGCGTGGAGATCCACAGCTCGAACGGGGACGTGGCCTACCGGGCGCCCTGAGTCGTCGAGGGCCCGCCTCCCCGTGCTCAGAGCGCGGGGACGCGGATCCCGAAGACCTCGTACGCCGCCCGGCGGGCCGCGTGCCAGCCGGACATCCCGTGCACGCCGGGGCCCGGCGGCGTCGACGCGGAGCACAGGTACACGTGCCCGGCCTGCCGGTACGGGTTCGCCGCGGCGGTCGGGCGGGCGATCATCCGCCACAGGCTCGTGCGCCCGCCCGCGATGTCGCCGTCGACGAGGTTCAGGTTGTGGCCCGCCAACTCGGCCGCGGGGGTGCACCGCGTCGCGACGACGGCGTCCCGCACCCCGGGGGCGAACCGCTCGAGCTGGGCCAGCACTGTCTCGGTGACGTCCACCGTCGACCCGGACGGCACGTGCGTGTACGCCCACACCGGTCGCCGGCCCCCGACCTCGCGGTCCGGGTCGACGACGACCGGGTCGCTGACCAGGCAGACGGGCGCCTCCGCGTGCTCCCCGGCGGCGACGGCGGACTCGGCGCGCGCCATGTCGGCCCGGGTGCCGCCCACGTGCACGGTGCCGGCCCGGGCGACCTCGGGGTCCGCCCAGGGGATCGGTCCGTCCGTGACCAGGTCGACCTTGGCGGCGGCGTTGCCGGTGGGGAACCGCGACAGCGCGCGGTGGCAGGTGGGGAACAGGGCGTCACCGATGACGTCGACCAGGGTGCTGGCGGGGGTGTCGAACAGGTAGACGTGCGCCGAGGGCAGGTCGGTGCAGACGCGCACGGGATGGTCGGTGACCACCGTGCCGCCGTGCGCCTCGAGGTCGGCCAGCAGCGCCGCCGCGATCGCCCCCGAGCCGCCGCGCGGGATCGGCCAGCCGCCGTCGAAACCGCCGGGGGCCGTGGCCTCCGAGGGGGTGCCGTCGGGCGTGGCGTGCGCGAGCGCCCCGAGCAGCAGCGCCGTCCCCGCGGCGCCGAGGGACGGCATCGGGGCGATGGTGTGCGCCGCGACGCCGGTCAGCAGCGCGGCCGCCTCCTCGGTGCGGAACCGCGCCCCCCACGCCCCGGTGCCCTGCTCGAGCATGGCGGCGCCGAACCGGGCCGCCCCCAGCAGGCCGCCGACGTCGGACACGCCCCGCGGCATCGACCGCTTGTCGCTCATCCCCACCGCGACCACCGCCTCCCACCGTGCGGCCAGCGGACCGAGCAACGACCGCCACGCCCCGCCGTCGGACCCCAGCCGCTCGGCCGTGCGCTCCAGGTCGCGGTAGGCGATCCCCGCGCGTCCGTCGGGCAGCGGCTGGGCGTAGGAGACCTCGGGGGTCAGCAGCTCGACCCCGTGGGCGGGCAGGTCGAACGCGCGGAAGAACGGTGACGCCCACGCCATCGGGTGCACGGCCGAGCAGACGTCGTGCCGCAGCCCGGGCGACAGGTCCAGGTCGAGCGTGCGCGCGCCGCCGCCGGCGGTCGACCGTGCCTCGAGCACCGTCACGGACAGCCCGACCCGGGCCAGCGTCACGGCGGCTGCCAGCCCGTTGGGTCCTGACCCGACGACGACCACGTCCTCCATGCAGGCAGCCTAGGGCGAGCGGTCGAGCCCCGCGCGCACGGCCCCGGTCACCTCCGGGGCGAGGGTGCGGGCGAACGTCGCCGTGAGGTGCCCGTGGTCGAAGTACGCCGTCACCCCGCCGACGACCGGGTGGCAGACGTCGTCGCACATCAGGTCCTCGACGCTCGTGACGCTCACCGCGCCGGTGGTGTCGGCGCTCGCCGCCGCGGCCAGCGGGTCCGGCTCCAGCGCCGTCGCCGGCGGCGCGCCGCAGGCCTCCGCGTCCCGGTGGAGCTGCAGGCACTCGGGGACGTTCTCCGGCATCGCGGGCGTGTCCCGCAGCACGACGACGCCGATCCCGGCGTCCGTGAAGGCCGCCAAGGTCTCGGCGTAGGCCTCCTGGGCCACCGCCTCCTGGTCCGACGGCGCCACGCCGGCCAGCGGCTGGTTCGTGCGGTCGGACATGACCACGAGGTCGTAGTCGCCGGCCACGACGCTGTCCACGGCCCACCGGTTGATGTCCCGGCAGGCCGCCGACTCCGACGCGTCGGGGAAGGCCAGCGGCCGGTCCACGGTGTAGCAGACGGACTGCAGGTAGGTGTCGAGCCGCCAGCCCTCGGTGTCGATCGCGTCCTGGAGCGCCGGCAGCCAGTGCCCGGCGTGGGAGTTGCCGACCAGGGCGATCCGCGCCGTCGGGTCCTCCTCCTCGCCGTAGGTGCAGGTGTTGCGCGTGGTGAAGGGGGCATTGTTCCAGCAGCCGTCGGCGTACACGGCCGGCTTGTCCTCGGCCGCCGCCTCGGGCGGCCACACCAGGCCCGGGTCGTCGCAGGTGTCGTCGCGCACGACGGCGGCACCCACGCAGGGCGCGGCCGCGGCGACGGCGGCGCGGGCCTCGGTCACGGCCTGGCGTTCCGCCGCGACCGCCTGCTGCTGCACGACGACGGCACCTCCGCCGACCACGACGACGCACCCGGCCAGCAGCACGAAGGTGGCGGCCAGGCGGCGGGTGAGCAGCGGCTGCCAGCGCAGGCGCTCCTCGACGTGCCGCCGGGACAGGCCCGCCAGCACCAGCGTGGCGGCGAGGACGGCCACCATGTCGAGCGCGGTCAGGTCGCGTCCGATCGCGAACGGCACGATGACCACCAGCGGCCAGTGCCACAGGTAGGCCGAGTAGGAGCTGTCGCCGAGCCACTGCGCGGGCCGCCACCGCAGCAGGGCGCCCGGTCCCGCGCGGGTCTCGTCGGCGTCGGCGGCGATGACGAGCAGGGCGCCGACGGTCGGCAGCAGCGCCGTGTACCCCGGGAACGCGGTCGCGGCGTCGTAGGTGAGGACGGCCGTGACGATCATCGCCAGACCGAGCCACGCCGTCGCCGCCCGGAGCCCGTCGTGGCGCAGCAGCGCGCTGGACGCCCCGGCGCGGAGCGCGAGCACCGCCGCGAGCAGGCCACCGAGCCCGAGCTCCCAGAACCGGGTCGTGGAGACGAAGTAGGCCGCGGCCGGCTCGGTGCTCGTGGCCCACACGGACCAGCCGAGAGAGGCCGCGACCACCGTCGCGGTCAGCCCGACGGCGAGCACCGCCGTCGGGCGTCCGCCGTCGCGGCCGGCGCGTCGGCTGCGACGCAGACCGAGCCAGGCGACCGCGGCGAACAGGATCGGCCACAGCAGGTAGAACTGCTCCTCGATGGACAGCGACCAGTAGTGCTGCACGGGGGAGTGGAGCTCCTCGGCCGCGAGGTAGTCCGTCTCGGTCGCGGCCAGCACCCAGTTCTCGACGTACAGCGCCGAGGCGAGCACCTCGCGGCCGACGGACGGCAGCGTGGTGACGGGCAGCCAGACGGCGGCGGCGAGCAGCGTGGCCAGCAGCACGAGGCTGGCCGCCGGGATGAGGCGGCGCACCCGGCGTCCCCAGAAGTCGAGCAGGTCGCGGCCGCTGCGGATGGGGCGGCGCAGCAGGTGGCTGGTGATGAGGAAGCCGGAGACCACGAAGAACACGTCCACGCCGACGTACCCGCCGGTGACCGCGGCGGGCCACAGGTGGAAGCCGAGCACCGCGGCGACGGCGACGGCCCGCAGACCCTGGATGTCGGTCCGCGGGGAGGAGGGTGTGGACACGCGTCAGAGCATCTCATCCGCTGCTGGGAGCGGCTCGGTGCTCCTCAGAGCAGATCGGCGAGGGCTGTCAGCGTCTCGGTCGCCCCGGCGTCGACCTTGACGGTGGCGAGCGGGTCGCCGCGGGTCTCGCCGCGGTTGACGATGACCACGGGCTGGCCGTTCTTGGCCGCCCGACGCACGAACCGCAGCCCGCTCATCACGGTCAGGGACGTGCCCGCCACGAGCAGGGCGTCGGCGGACTCCACGAGCGCGAACGCCCGGTCGACCCGTTCGCGCGGCACGTTCTCGCCGAAGTAGACGATCTCGGGCTTGAGGACCCCGCCGCAGAACTCGCAGTCGGCCGGGTGGAAGTGGGAGGTCTTGGCGATGACGGCGTCGGCGTCGGGGGCGACCTCGATGTCGGCGACGGTGGTGCCGCCGTCGAGCACGGACTCGACGAATCCCGGGTTGAGCGCGTCGAGGCGTTCGGCGAGGTGGGACCGGCTGATCGTGCGGCCGCACTGCAGGCAGATCACGGAGTCGTAGCGTCCGTGCAGGTCGATGACGGTGCGCTGGCCGGCGTCCTCGTGCAGCAGGTCGACGTTCTGGGTGATGACGCCGCGCACGATGCCCCGGTCCTCGAGGTCGGCGAGGGCGCGGTGCCCGGCGTTGGGGTGGGTGCGGTGCACGTGCTGCCAGCCGACGTGGTTGCGGGCCCAGTAGTGGCGCCGGAAGTCCGCGTCGCCGACGAACTGCTGGTACGTCATCGGGTTGCGCGGCGGCGAGTCGGGGCTGCGGTAGTCGGGGATGCCGGAGTCGGTGGAGATGCCGGCACCGGTCAGGGCGGTGACCGTGCGGCCGTCGAGAAGCCGCGCGGCGTCGTCGACGGTCCCGTGGTGGATCACCGCGTCCGGCGGGAGCTCCCAGCGACGGTCCTGGTACGTCGGGGCGAGCAGTCGGACGGCGGGTTCCACCCCTCGAGAGTACGACGGCGGGTCCCGCGGCGCGGTGGGTCGCGTCACCGTGGCCCTGTTGCCCCGGTCACCCGGCTGTCCCGTCACCCAGCTGCCTGGTCACCCGGTCGCGTCGAGCGTCTCTGTTTCTCAGGAGTCAGCCCGGGATTCCTGAGAAACAGAGACGCTCGACGGCGTGACGTGTCTTGACGACTCTTGACGACGTCATCGGAGAACGGTTACCGTGACTAGAAACCGGTTTCTGGCGTCGGTCGACGAGGTCCGACGCGCATCTCGACGAGGAGATCCATGACACCGACAGGCAAGCGCATCCGCTCGTCGCTGGCCGTGCTGACGGCCGCGGCCCTGACCGCGACGGGGGCGGTGACCGCAGCCGCGGTCGGACCCGCCACCGCCCTGAACGCCGACGACCTGACGCCCGGCGACTTCACGGCCGACTTCGTGGCCACCGAGGACTTCACCGTCCGGGCCACCGAGGCCAAGAAGGTGACCGTCGGGGACACCGACCGCCTCTCCGATCGGGGGGAGGTCTACACCCAGCGGCTCAAGCTCAACGGCTCGGGCAGCGCGGAGTACCGGTCGATCCACTTCACCGCCACCGAGCCGACCGAGCTCGTCGTCCAGACCCGCAGCAGCTCCGGCAGCAGCGACCGGGTCCTGGCGCTGCACGACGCCACCGGCGAGATCGCCCAGATCCCGGCGCTCGCCGACGACAGCGGCGAGCCGATCGTCACCGAGACCGTCGACATCCCGGCCGCCGGCGACTACTTCCTCACCTCCCCGAGCTCGGGGGTCAACGTCTTCTTCGCCCAGCTCGGCGCGAGCGACCCGGTCGAGCGGGCGCCCTGGGCCGACGTCGCGGCGCCGGTGGTCGACGGCATCGCCCTCGACCCCGCGGACCCCGCGGACCTGGAGGTCGACTACACCGGCCTCCTCGGCGACGATGGCGGCGACGTCGCCTACGCGACCCTCTACGACGCCTCCGGCGCGAAGGTCGACCAGGCGATCACGGGCGAGGACGGACCCGGCGGCACCCTGACGCTCACCCCGCCGGCCTCCGGCGACTACGAGGTCGAGGTGCGGCTCACCCGCGCCGGCGAGGGCGAGCCGAAGACCTCCGCGCGCGTCGGGTTCGACGGCTTCTCCCTGCCGCTGGTCGGACCGGAGATCACCGGGGCCCTGACCTCCGCCGTCGACGGCACCGACGCCACGGTGAGCCTCGAGTGGACCGCCACCGACGAGGCCGAGACCTACTCCGTCGAGACGAGCCAGGGCGGGGCGGACTTCGCCACGGCCGTCGACGGCGTGACCAGCACGGCCGTGGACGTGCCGGGCCTCACGGCCGGCGCCACGTACCAGGTCCGCGTCGTGGCGCACCGCGGTGCGGACGCGGCGGCCGGTCCGGCGACGGACGTCGAGGTCGCCACCTCCGTGGAACGCTGGCAGATCGCCGACGTCGGCTCCAACGCCGGCTCCGGGGGTCAGGTCGTCGACCACGGCGACGGCACGATCACCTTCGACGCCAAGGACAGCTCCACGAAGTTCGCGAGCTCCGAGGACGGCTTCCAGTACTACTTCACCGAGATCGACCCGGAAGAGGAGAACTTCACGCTGAACGCCACCTTCGAGGTGGTCGACGGCTCGACGAAGGACAACCAGTCCGGGTTCGGCATCATCGCCATCGACGACCTGGTCGCCGAGTCCTCCCCGCACCGCTACTTCAACTCCGCGGGCGCGGTGGTCACCCGCTACAACGGCGGCACCGACGACGTCGTCAACGGCACCCCGGGCGCTCGGTTCGTCCAGGGGTACACGGGAGCCACCGACGACAACACCGCCGGCTCGCGCGACGACAGCGACTCGGAGGAGTTCGACCCCGACTACCGCCCCGAGATCACCTCGGGACCGAAGTTCGCCGAGGGCGACGTCTACGAGTTCACGCTGCGCCGGTCCAACACCGGCTTCCACGCGATCTGGCGCGGCGCCGGCGACGGCGGCGAGGACATCGAGGTCATCCAGTACGACCCCGAGATGCTGCTGCAGCAGAACGCCGACACCTTCTACGTCGGCATGGCCACGGCCCGCAAGATCGTCGTGGACGTCACCTCGTGGGACTTCACCACGATCCACCCGGACGACGACGAGCCCGCCCAGGAGCCGCCGACGGAGTACGTGCCGACGAACCTGTCGGTCGACGTCACCCGGACGACGCCGGAGCAGCAGCTCGACGTCCCGCTCGTGGCCGACTTCCACGGCACCGGGCAGATCCTCGACGCGGCCGGTGACGTCGTCGTCGACGGCCTGGAGCTCGTCCCCGGCGAGCAGGCCCTCGGCACGGTCGATCTCGAGCCGGGCGTCAACGAGCTCACCGCGCGGGCCACGCCGGAGGGGGACCAGCCGCAGCTCGGAGAGTACGAGGAGCTGGAGTCGTTCGACCCGGTCGACGTGCCCGTCACGATCACCGTGGACTCCTACGGCGAGCCGGGCGAGTCGATCTGGGTCGCGCCCGACGGCACCGCGGACGGCGCGGGGACGCAGGACGACCCGCTGGACATCCACACCGCGGTCGACTTCGCGCAGGCCGGTCAGCAGATCGTGCTGACGGGCGGCACGTACACGCCGCAGCACAACATCGTGGCCGAGCGGGGCCGCGACGGCACCGAGGGCGCCCCGATCACCCTGATGTCCGAGCCCGGCGACCGTGCCGTGCTGGACCTCGGCGAGTCGCCCGACGGCGGCCTGGTGATCCGCGGTGACTGGTGGCACGTCTACGACCTGGAGATCACCGGGTCGGCCGACAAGGCCAAGCCGATGCTCGTCCAGGGCCACCACAACGTCGTCGAGCGGGTGGAGTCCCACCACAACAAGGACACGGGAATCCAGATCTCGGGGCTCTCCGCCGAGCCGCCGTCGATGTGGCCGTCGCACAACACGATCCTGTCCTCGGTGTCGCACAACAACGCGGACACCGGCGGGAACGACGCCGACGGGTTCGGGGTCAAGCTCACCGTCGGCGAGGGCAACGTGCTGCGGTACAACATCGCCCACCACAACATCGACGACGGCTGGGACCTGTACGCCAAGTCCACCACCGGCCCGATCGGCACCGTCGTCGTCGAGGACTCCGTGGCCTACGCCAACGGGTTCCTCGAGGACGACCCGACGTGGACCGGCGAGGGCAACGGGTTCAAGCTCGGCGGCGAGTCCATGCCGGGCGACCACCTGCTGCGCAACGCGCTCAGCTACGGCAACCTCGCCACCGGCGCGACGTCGAACTCGGGCCCGGACGTCCGGCTCGACGGCGTCACCACCGTCGACAACGAGCGGGGCGTGCGGCTGGAGACCAACGCCGGCACCACCGCCTACGAGGCGAGCGGCGTCATCTCCTGGCAGAACCCGGACTCCGACGCCCTCGGGCTGAAGCAGGACGACACGTCGCTGCTGACGGACCCGTCGAACTACTTCGACGGCACGACGGCGGACGCGTCCGACGGGCGGCCCGCCTCCGTCGGCGCGGACTGGTTCGTCTCCGTCGACGCCTCGGCCGTGACGCCGGAGATCGCGGCGGACGGCTCGATCGAGATGCACGGGCTCTACGAGCTCACCGACGTGGCGCCGTCGGACACCGGGGCGCGGTTCACGCCGAACCCGGACCCGACGACCATCGAGCTGCTGCCCGAGGTGTCGGGCGGCGAGCCCGGTCCGAGCCTCTGGTACGCCAGCGCCGTCTACGTGGCGGGCGACGTCGTGCAGCACGAGGGCACGGTCTACGAGGCCCGGTGGTGGACCCGCAACCAGGAGCCCGGTGCCTCCGCGTGGGGCCCCTGGACCGAGGTCGGCTCCGCCGAGGCCGCTCCGGCGGTCGCCGAGTGCGTCGAGTCGTGGGACGCCTCGACGGTGTACGTCGGCGGCGACCTGGTGTCGTCCGACGGCGTCACCTACCGGGCGCTGTGGTGGACTCGCGGGCAGGAACCCGGCGACAGCGTCTGGGGCCCCTGGACCGCGGTGGAGCAGTGCGCCTGACCGCGAGGTAGGCCACCTCCGGCCGAGGTAGGCACGATCCCTGCGAGGTAGCACCGTGAACGGAGCTACCTCGCAGGGATCGTGCCTGGGCGCCTCGTCTCAGGCGCCGTCGCCGGGCATGGAGCCCTCGGCCGGGGGCTGACCCCCACCGGGTCGGCCCCCGCCCCCGGGCATCTCGCGGTCACCGGGCGCGCCGCCCCCGCCCGGGCCCATCGTCGTGGCGATCGACTCCACGGCGGTCGCCGTGCCGACGTCGGTGCCGTCGACCTGCACGGTGTAGCTCTGTCCGGCGACGATCCCGTCCGCGGTGAGGTGGAGGGAGGACAGCGACTGCCCGGCCGCGACCGAGGCGACCTCCTGGCCGTCGGCGTCGAGCACGGTGATCGTCGACCCGGCGTCGGCCGAGCCGTCCAGCGTGAGCCAGCCGTTCGCGCTCGTCACCGTGCCGTTGGCGTCGACCGGGCCCTCGCCGCCGTTCGCCGCCGCGGCGATGACGATCTCGCCACCGGTCACGTCGATGACCCCGTTCGAGTCGAGGCCGTCACCGCCGGCCGCCACCGTCACGGACCCGCCGGTGACCGTCAGGGAGGCGCCCGCCTGGACGGCCTCGCCGCCCCCGCCCCCGCCGGGGCCGGCCATCTCGGTCGACTCCTCGGTCGAAGCTGCGTCCTCGGTGTCGTCGTCGGCCTCCTTGACCGTCGCGTTGAGCCCGTCGTCGGACGAGGTGATGTCGACGGTCCCGTCGGAGATCGCGATGACCGCGGCCTCGAGGCCCTCCTCGGACTCGGTGACGCTCAGCGTCCCGCCGGCGACCGCGACGTCGGTGAAGCCCTGCACGCCGTCGGAGCCCGCCGCGACGGTCACCTCGCCGCCCAGCAGCGCGACGTACCCGGCGGTGGCGTCCGAGTCCTCGTCCGACTTCAGGCCGTCGCCGCCGGCGGTGACGTCGATCGTGCCCCCGGTGACGACCAGGTAGTCCTTGCCTCGGACCGCGTCGTCGACCGCGTCGACCGTGATGTCGCCCGCGGTGATCGCCAGCCCGTCCTTGCCGGTGATGCCGTCGTTGCTGTTGCCGACGACCTCGAGGGAGCCGGTGCCGGAGATCGCCAGGTCGGCGGTCGAGTACAGGGCGGCGTTGGCCGCGTTGTCGCTCTCCGTGTCCGCGTACTCGGAGGCGTCCTCGAGCCGGTTCGTCGAGCCGTCGGCCAGCACCACCGACACCTGGTCGGCGTCCTGGACGTCGATCGCCGCGCCTGTGGAGGACGTGATGTCCGCGCCGTCGAGCACGAGCCGCACCACGCCGTCGTCCTCGGACTCGACGACGACCTGGCCGGCGAGCTCACCGGACAGCCGGTAGGTCCCCGGCTGGGTGATGGTGACCGTGTCACCGTCCACCTCGACCCCGTCGGCGGCGCTCGGCGAGGACAGGTCGATCGCGATCTCGTCGGCGGAGTCCCAGGAGCTGTCGGCCAGGGCCACGGTCTCCGAGGCGTCGAGGTTCTCGGCGAGCACCTCCGCGGCCGTCAGGCCGGCGGAGGAGGCGGTGAGGACCGTGGCGTCGTCGGAGGATGTCGAGTCCTCGGTGGTGGTCGAGCTCTCGGAGGTCGTCGCTGCGGCCGACTCCTCGGAGGTGGTGCTGCAGGCGCCGAGCGCGCCGACGGCCAGCGCCGCGGCGGCAGCTCCTCCCAGGGACTTCGACCAGGTCGAACGGGTCCAGCGGGGCAGGGTCTTGGGGTTCATGAGAGTCCTCTCGGGTGGTGCGTCTCAGGCGGCCAGGCGCTCGCGGCGCAGGCGTCGCCAGGGATGGTCGGGCAGGTCGGGGCGCAGGACGGCGAGTCCCGTCGCGTACTTGGAGATGCGGTCGGGGCGGTGGCCCGATCGCCACAGGAGACGGTCGACGGACGACGGCGCGGTGCCGGCCTTGGTCTCGACGACCACCAGGTCGCCGATGTCGGCGCGGTCCCGGGCGCCGTCGTGCCCGCCGCCGTCGGACGCGAGGTGCCGCCACGTCAGGGCGGTGTCGAGCGTGACGCGGGCGTCCGGCGTCAGCAGGGTGGTGCGCCGGTAGCGCGAGCGCAGCACCGGTGCCAGCCCGGACGACGGCGGGGCGGCCAGCCGGGCGGCCGCCAGCCGGTCGTCGACGAACTCGACGGCGTCGTCGTCGAGGGTGCACGCCGCGGGGTCGGCGGGGCACCGCTCCTTGACGGTGACGCCGCGCGCGGCGCGGGTCTTGACCTCGAGGAACGTCCCGCCGGTGTCGACGTAGGTGCGCGTGCGGACCTTGAACCGCCGCCGCCGACGGCGCGCGGCCTGGTGGAACGTCACGAGGTCGGGGGTGTCGAAGTAGGTCGAGGAGTAGGTGAAGGTGCGGGTGTCGCCGATCTCCAGCGCCCGGGTGGACGGGTCGAGCGCAGCCAGGAGGCCGCGGGTCTCGTCGGCGGTGAGGACGTACTTGCGGTCGACCCGGGTCTGCAGCGCGGCCTCGGCGTTCAGCTCGTCGAGGGTGACCGGCGCCAGGTGCTCCACGGTGCTCATCGGGTCGTCTCCAGGGCGCGGGGCCGCTCGGCAGCGGCCGGTGCCGCCGTCGGGCGTGCCGCCGTCGTGCCCGGGGCGACCCGGTAGCGGACGTCGACGACGGTCGTGTCGTTGGCCAGGTCGAGCTTGACCACCGAGGCTCCGAGGATCCGGGCGCCGAGGAGCTGTTCGAGGTGCTCCACGAGGGTGTCGTGTTCCGGCAGGGCCCGGTCGACGACGATCTGGGCGGTGCGGTGCCGGGCGAAGAGCCGAGGGTGGTCCGCGACGGCCATGACCAGGACGACCAGGCCCATGCCGGCGACCGCCAGCCAGCCGACCGAGGATCCGAGTCCGCCGAGCAGTCCGAGGGCGAGGGCCGCGAAGTAGTAGGCGACCTCGTGCTGGGACAGCTCGCGGGACCGCAGCCGGATGATCGACAGCACGCCGAAGAGGCCGAGGCCGAGGCCGGCGCCGACGCTGCTCTGCGCGAGGACCGTCGCCACGGCCAGCACACCGACGTTCACCCCCAGGTAGGCGACGACGAGGTCGCGGCGGCGGTGCCGGGGGAAGTAGAGGGCGAACACGAGGATCGTGACGGCGAGGGCGTCGATCGCGTAGAGCAGGGCGGGTGTCATGGTGCTCCCGGGACGGGGACCGCTGGGTCCGTGGGTGGGTAGGTGACCTAGTCGACCCTGTCGAGCCGATGTAGCCCTGTGACCTGCCTGCCGACTTCCTGGGAGTGCTGGGGATCTCCTGGACGGCGGTGTCCCGCACGGCGCCCGCGGTCGCCGGACTCCGACGTCGCACCTAGCGTGGCCAGAGGCCGCGCCCCGACCCGGGGCCCGGCCGCCCCGACCGACCAGGGAGGACCCCATGGCCGAGAACGCCTTTCCGCCGCAGCAGCAGGAGCCGCCGGGCTGGACCGCGCAGATGGACCCGGTCCCGGACCACGGCGAGGACTCCTACCGGGGCAGCGGCAAGCTCGCGGGCAAGTCGGCGCTCATCACCGGGGGCGACTCGGGGATCGGCCGAGCCGTGGCGATCGCGTTCGCCCGCGAGGGCGCCGACGTCGCGATCGGTTACCTGCCCGAGGAGCAGGAGGACGCCGAGGAGACGGCGCGCTGGGTGCGCGGGACGGGTCGGACGGCGGTGCTGCTGCCCGGTGACCTGACCGACGAGGCCACGGCGCGGGCGCTGCCCGGCAAGGCCGCGTCGGAGCTGGGCGGTCTCGACGTGCTCGTCAACAACGCCGGCTTCCAGATGGCGCGGCGCGAGTCCTTCGAGGACGTCACGACCGACGAGATCGACCGGATCCTCAAGACCAACCTGTACGCGCTGATGTGGGTGACGCAGGCAGCCCTGGAGCACCTCAACGAGGGCGCCAGCATCATCAACAACTCCTCGATCCAGGCGTACCAGCCCTCGACGTCCCTGGTGGACTACGCCTCGACCAAGGCGGCGATCAACAATCTCACCGTGAACCTGGCCGCCGAGCTGGGGCCGCGCGGGGTGCGGGTCAACGCCGTGGCGCCGGGTCCGATCTGGACGCCGCTGCAGCCCTCGACGCAGCCGGAGGGCAAGCTGGAGGCGTTCGGGCAAGACACCCCGTTGGGTCGCGCCGGGCAGCCGGCCGAGGTCGCCCCCGCGTTCGTGTTCCTGGCCTCCTCGACCGACGCGAGCTACGTCTCGGCCACGGTGCTGGGCGTCACGGGCGGCAAGCCGGTCTTCTGACCAACGTCGGTCGTTGTCGGTGTGGGCGTGCACGGTGACGGACGTCGCACCCGGCCGGATTTCGTGGATGCGGCCCCGTTCGGTATCCTCGTATGGCCGGTTCGACCGGCGAAGGTAGCGTGTCCGAGCGGCCGAAGGTGCAGCACTCGAAATGCTGTGTGGTTCATAGCCACCGTGGGTTCAAATCCCACCGCTACCGCCCTCCGAAGGGCCCCTGACCAGGTGAGACACCGGTCCGGGGCCCTTCGTCGTTCCCTGGTTGACTCAAGGCGCGGCTCCGCCGAGCTGGCTGGTATGTCGAGCGGGCCCCGCGCTTCGCTCGCTGCGCGCACCCCGCCCGACATCGTCCCAAGGCGACGAAGGGCGCCCGGGGTCAGTTCCGGGGCAGCCCTCTGTGCGCGCTTCGCCTGATCGCTCAGTGCGACGTCAGCTCCTGCTTGCCGTGCTGCGGCGTGTCCCGTCGGACCGCAGCGATCAGCGCGGCAAGTTCCGGGACCACGTGAGGCTCGGCGTCGAGCGCGCTGTCGACCTGGTCGAGCTCGCGAGGGGTGAGCTGCAGGACGCGGTCACGTAGCAGGACCTCACGGGCGTGCTCCATAGCCGCCCCGAGCACAAATGCCGACACGTCCTGTTGCTGCGCCGCGGCGGCCTCACGGATGGTCGCGAGAGCATCGGGCGACAGGCGCATGTGCAGACGCTCTGACCGCGCGTTGGCGGTAGGCATGGTGCCTCCTCGTGGCTGGGGAGTGTACCTACACGGTACGCACGTGGTGCGTACGGTTCAACTGGATTGCGCTGCAGCGAACGTCGCTCGCAGGTCCTTCGTCGTGAGGAACAGACTGAGCTCGTGGTCCAGAAACCGGCGAAAGCCGTGCTTGAGGTAGAAGCAGGCAGCGTCCTCGTGGAGCGCGTGCACGACGACGACCTCGAAGCCGACGTTGTCCGCCGCTGCTAGCAGCCGTTGGAGGGCGTCGACGAGCAGCAGCTTGCCGACGCCCTGACCCTTGTAGTCGTTGTCGACAGCGAGCCGCGCAAGGAGCATCGCCGGCACCGGGTAGCGACGCATGAGTCCCATCGCTGACTCGCCATCGGCCGCTGACAGCTCGAAGGTGCGCATGGAGAAGTAGCCGGCGACGCGCTGGGCTTCCTCGTCGAGCAGCAGAGTGGTGCGGACGTTGTCCTTCTTCTCGCTCTGGCCGGCGTAGCGAGCGAGCCATTCGTTGAGCTCCGGTTCTCCGCAGTCGAACGGATGGAGCTTGATGGCTGCCGAGGTGAACGGCCGCGCGATGAGCATCGTCGTTGGCGCCTTTCCGATCGCCAGGACTCGAGCGGCCGCCACCCTACGGCGAGGCGGTGACAGGAAAGCGTGCAGGCGAGAGGTGGAGATGCGCCTGATCGCGTGCAAGCGCGATCTGCGGCGCAGCCCGAGGTGCCGCCTCAGCGGATCAGCGAACGCAGCTGCTGACGGACCCGTGCATAGGCCGCGACACCGTCCCGGTCGGGAGCGGGAACGCGCACGACCGGCGGGTGACCCATCGGTGGGGTCGCGAGGTCGCGGAGCGCGTCGTGATACGCGCGCTGTCGCTGGCGCCCGCCTGGTCCGAAGGCGACGGCTGCCTTCGACGCGAAGTACCTGTCCGACCGTGGCGCCCATCGGACGCAAAGGTCGCGGTACTGCTCGAGATCGAACGCCAGTGGTGCACCGGCGGGGTACAGGTCGAGCGTCGTCAAGCGATGCGAGGTGAAGTGCTGTGACTCGTCGATCTCGACGAACGTGCCTGTCGGCGCGTGCACGAAGTCGCCGGGCAGTGCCGTGAGTCGCTTCTCCGCTTGGGCGGTGGGGTCTCCTGAGAGCGCCTCGAAGATCTCAGTCATGACGCGGCTCGCCGCGTCTGCTCTCGCCGGGAGTCCGAGATGGCCCCGTTGATTGAGCCAAGGCACTCGTGCCCGGCTGAGCACTACTCCGTCGTCGGCGGCCGCCGCAGCGAAAGCCTTCTCACAGTCTCCTACTGGCATGGGTGCTTCCCCTCACGACGGCGTGTTCCGCCGACCCGGCGGGAGCAGCGACAAGACCGTCAGTACCCCCGCAAATGCGTAGGTCACGGGACTCAGCCCGCCGTGACGGAGCCCCGCGACGACGGCCACCCGTGCAGCGAGGCCGCGCCGCCCAGGTGGGTTCGGTGCCGGACGCGGTGCGCCCCGCGCCGCGATGCGGCGGTCGTCATCGGTCGCAGAGCCCATTGCTCCGAACGTAGGGCTCCGCAAGAGCCCGGTCAACGATTCAGCGCCCGGGCAGCAGCGAGTCCGCCGTCGCCGACCCGGGAGCCCCGACGTCGGACAACGCCGGGAGGTCCAGGTCGACCGGGCCTACGGCGGTACCGCGCAGGTCGTCGAGCACGGCGCGGATCAGCCCGGGCAGGAAGTCGTGCCCGCGCCGCACCGCCCAGGGGACGCCGGCGATCGTCAGCCAGGCGGCCCGTTGCCAGGCCGACGGCGGTGGTGGAGGTGCGGGGAGCCGGTCGAGCAGCACGCGGCATGTCTCCCGCTCGGTAACCGGCGCACCCTGAGCGCCACCGACGCTAGCGGGTCCGGTGAGCTCCGGCAGCGCCGTCCGCAGGGCAGCGCAGCCCGCCGCGGCGATGTGCCGGTGCCCGAGCGGCGAGGGGTGGACCCGGTCGACGTACCAGGCCCCGACCCCAGCGCGCCGGACGGCCGCGGCGATGTCGAACAGCACCACGGACGGCCCGCGGGTGCCATGGTCGCGCGCCGCGGTGGCGCGCACCATGGCGTTGACGGCGTCCATGCGTGCGCGCATGACCTTCCGGGCCCGGCCGGGGAACAGCTCGAACAGGCCGATCGGCGGCAGTGTCGCCAGCACGACGGCGGTGCCCCGGGCCCGCAGCGCCCGCACGCAGGTGGACAGGTGGCGGCCGACGTCGACCGGTGAGAACTCGGTCCGCAGCGCGTCGTTGCCACCCACGACGAGGGTGGCGACGTCGGCCTGCACGGCCAGCGCCGCGTCGAGCTGTTCGGCCACGACGAGATGGGCTCGCGCCCCGTTCCGGGCTACGTTGGTGAAACGGGCCGCCCCGGCGAGCGTGGCCAGGTGCGCCGCCCAGCCGGGACCGTAGGGGGCGTCGGCGGTGACGGCGTCGCCGACCCCGGCCGTGATGGAGTCGCCGAGGCCGACGACGACGGGTCCCGCGCTCATCGCACACCTCCGGTTGTGGGCATGAAATCTGCAGGCCGAACCGGGGTCGACACTGCAGATTTCACGCCCACAACAGGTGGGGGAGCAGCCGGTGGGGGAGCAGCGGGTGGGGGTGCCGCGCCGTGCAGGGCGAGCATCGCGCGCCCCGTCGCCGCCCAGGGGAACAGCTCGGCCCGCTCGCGCGCCGACTCCCGGCGCTCGGCCACCGGCCGGGAGAGCACGTCGGCCATGGCCAGCGCCAGCGCGTCCGGCTCGGGTGCGGCCGACGCCCCGGCCGCGCCGACCACCTCGGGCAGCGCGCTGGTGTCGCTGCACACCACCGGGGTGCCGCACGCCAGGGCCTCGAGTGCGGCGAGCCCGAAGGTCTCGATCGGGTCGGGGGCGAGGACGACGTCGGCGCTGGCCAGCATCGCTGCCACCGCGTCCCGGTCCGGCACGAAGCCGCAGAACCGGTGTGCGATCCCGAGCCGCTCGGCCCGGTCGCGCAGCGCGGTCAGCCGCGGTCCGCTGCCGGCGACGACGAGCCGCACCCGGACACCCTCGGCGGCCAGCCGTGCGACGGCGTCGACGGCCAGGTCGACCCGTTTCTCCGTGGACAGCCGGCTCATCACCAGCACCGTCGCCTCGCCGGACGGCGCCAGCCGGCGTGACACCGCGCCGTCGTACCGGTCGGGGGTGAACCGCTCCAGGTCGACGCCCAGCGGCACCCGGTGCAGCGGCGGCAGCGCCGTCGTCGGGCGCTGCTCGACGAGCCGCGTCACCTCGCCGGCCGCGAACCCGGTGGTGGCCACCAGCCGGTCGAACCGGGACAGCGTGTGCAGGTTCCACCCGTCGGCGAGCGCCGTGGCCGCACCCCGCGCCGCCCCTGGCCGGGCGCCGTGCCCGGCTCCCGGCCAGAAGGAGGACAGCACACCGTCGAGGCGCTCGTGCAGCATGAGCAGCGACGGCACGCCTGCCTCGCGCGCCCACAGCCCGACGCCGGTCAGCGAGGCCCGATCGGAGACCTCCACCCGGTCGGGTGCCAGGTCGTCCAGGACCGCCCGCACCAGCCCGGGGCGGGTGACCATCCGGTAGCCCGGCACACCCGGCACCCGCGGGGCCGGGACCTGCACGACCCGGACGTCCGCGGCCCACCGGACCTGCGCCGTCGGACCCGGGACGACGAGCACCGGCTCGTGACCGTGCGCGAGGTACTCGCCGGCCAGCGCGTGCATCGCCGTGCGGATCCCGCCGGACCGCGGCGCGTAGGCGTTGGCCACGTGCACGATCCGCATCTCACACCCCCGAACGCACTCGGATCGCCGCCTCGTAGTGCTCCACCAGCTCGTGGCAGACCTTCGCCCAGGTGCGCCCCAGCGCCCGTTCGCGGGCGGCCGCACCGAACGCCCGGCGCTTGCGGCCGTCGCCGAGCAGGTCGTCGACGTGCGCGCGCAGCGCCCGGTGGTCGCCCGGCGGGTACAGCCAGCCCGTGTGCGAGTGGGAGACGACGTCGATCGGCCCGCCCGCGGCCGGCGCGACGACGGGCACCCCGGAGGCGTGCGCCTCCTGCAGCGTCTGGCCGAACGTCTCCAGCTCGCCGGGGTGGACGAACACGTCCAGGCTCGCCATCGCCCGCGCCAGCTCCTCGCCGCGCAGCAGCCCGGTGAAACGGGCGTCCGGCAGGATGCTCTCCAGCAGCGGCCGCTCGGGTCCCTCGCCGACGACGACGAGCCGGACGTCCGCACGGTCGTGCAGCACCCGCAGCGCCTCGACCTGCTTCTCCGCGGCGAGCCGCCCGACGTACCCGACGAGCAGCGGCCGGCCGGCGCCGACCTCGCGCCGCCAGGCCGCGTCGCGCGCGTCGGGGCGGAACAGCTCGGTGTCCACACCCCGTCCCCAGCGGTGCAGGCGCGGGATGCCGCGTGCGCGGAGGTGGTCGATGGTGGGCGTCGACGGCGCGAGCGTGACGGTGGCGCGCTCGTGGAGGTTGCGCACCCGTCGCCACAGCAGCGGCTCGAGGTGGCGCATCCCGTACCGGGCCGCGTAGCTCGGGACCTCGGTCTGGTAGATCGCCACCGTCGGCACGCCCAGGGACTCGGCGGCCTGCATGCCGCGCCACCCGAGCGTGAACGGGGAAGCCAGGTGCACGACGTCGGGTTCGAACGCGGCGAGCGTGCGTTCGATCCGGGTGCGCTGGCCGAGGACGACACGGACGTCGGGATAACCTGGCAGGCCGACGGAGGGCACCTCGACGACGGGTGCGCCGTGCACGAACGGCGGGATCTCGCCGTCGTCGGTGTCGGGAGCCAGGACCAGCGCGTCGTGCCCGGTGCGCCGGAGATGCTCGAGGACCCGCAGGACGGAGTTCGTCACCCCGTTGACCTGCGGAAGGAAGGACTCTGCGACGATCGCTACCCTCACGCTCCGCACTCTGGCGGCCGTGGGTGACCAGCGGGGGAGCGGTCGGCGACGTGTCGGGGTCGCTCCGAGGAACGGGCGGGAAACCTTCGGTGCGAACTACGCGGACCGGGCGCCGCCGGGCGACGTGGCCGCGACCCGGGCCCCGGGGTCCCGCCAGCCGAGACGCACGAGCTGCCAGACGGCGCCGGCCAGGAGCACGACGAGCGCGAGGTTGCGCAGCGCCTCGACGACGACGATCCACGTCTCGCCGCCGAGGAACGGGCCGTAGGCCACCGGGTAGACGAGGTAGGTGGCGTAGGCGACGAGGATCATGCCGAGGGCCGGCGGCCACCACGCCTGCTGGGACCGCCCCTCGGGCAGGGATGCCAGGGCGACGGCGACGGCCGGGCCGAGCCAGGCGACGAACTGCGGCGAGCCGACCTTGTTGAACACGATGAGGGCGACGAGCTGCGCCGCGGACGAGAGCAGCACGATCTCGTACACCCGCTCCGGGTGGCGCCGCGCGGCCCACCAGGTCAGCGCGGCGACGGCCAGGACGGCGAGGATCAGCAGCCAGTCCAGCGTGTTCGCCACGGCGCGGGCGGTGTCGCCGAGGACCTCGTAGGTGAAGATCTCGTCGTTGTACTCGATGCGCACGCCGGGGTCCCACCAGCGGGCGACGGAGAACCATGTGGCGGCCACGGACTCGACCTGCAGGGTGCGGCTGCCCTGCTCGCCGAACACGCTCAGCGCGCGCACGCCCGCGCCGCCGGCCAGGGCCAGCCCGACGACGACGGCGCTCACCGCGGCCCCGGGGACGACGACGGTGCGCAGCAGGTCGCGCAGACTGCGGCGGGTGGCGGCGATCGCGACGACGACGGCGCCCGGGGCGATCTTCACCCACGCACCCGCGGTGGCGACGGCGACCGCGACGCGCGGGTGGCGGCGTGCCACGACCAGCGCGACGAGGATCATCGGGGCGACGACGCCGTCGAGCCGGCCGAGGAAGATCGGACCGAGGGCGAGCAGGAACAGCAGCCACCACCAGGCGCCGAGGACGCCGCGCGGCGTCATGCGCACGAGCACCACGGTCGCGACGGCGTCGAGCAGCACGATCATCGCCGTCCAGGCGATCTCGTAGCCGAGCAGGTCGTCGGTGAACACCCCGGGCAGCCCGACGGGGACGAGCGCGCCGGCCGGGTAGACCCACGCGTAGTCCAGGACGGGCCAGTCGCCGTTCGCCAGGCCGTGGCGGGCCCACCACTCGTAGAGGGTGACGTCGCCGAAGATCGTGTTCTGCCAGGTGATCGCCTCGTGGACGAGCCGGGCGTGCACGACGACGAAGGCGAGCGCGAGCAGCCAGGGCGAGGAGAGCAGCCGCCCGCCGCGGTCGGTGGTGCGGGACGGGGGAGTCGCCGCGTCGGCGGTCACGTCGGCGGGCGGGTCGGCAGGCACGGGCCACATCGTGTCAGACCCGTGACCCGGCGACACGCGCTGATACTGCGTATCGCTTGACGAGATACTCGGTCGCAGCGCATGATGGACGCAGGCCGACGCCGTCGTCACCAGCCTCTGCGGCGGCGCGGCCGCCCCCGTGGAAAGCGAGACCCTCATGAGCCGCCCGGCACCCACCCAGATCGGCGTCACCGCGCCCGACTACGACCTCTCGGCGCCCTCGGACGTCGACTACGCCCGCGCGTTCGCCGACGTTGCCCCGGAGGTGCGCGAGCACCAGCTCCGCGCGCGCCGGTTCGTCCAGGACGAGGTGCTGCCGGTCATCGACGGGTACTGGGAGCGCGCCGAGGTGCCGTTCGACCTGGTGAAGAAGCTCGCCGAGCACGACCTGCTGCGCGACGGCGTCGACGTCGCCGGCCGCCCGACGGTCTCCCTCATGGCCGAGGGGCTGGCCAGCATGGAGATCTCCCGCGGCGACGGCTCCGTCGCGACGATCTGCGGCGTGCAGGGCGGGCTGGCGCTGCGCTCCATCGTCATGCACGGCTCGCCCGAGCAGGTCGAGCAGTACGCCGAGCCGATGGCGCGCGGCGAGATCCTCGGCGCCTTCGCCCTGACCGAGCCCACGCACGGCTCCGACTCGGTCTCCCTGGAGACGACGGCGCGGCGCACCGTGCGCGACGGCGTCGAGGGCTACGTGCTCGACGGCGAGAAGAAGTGGATCGGGTTCGGCTCCTGCGGTGACATCACCGTGGTGTGGGCCCGCCTGGTCGACTCGGCCGACGGCGCCGGGGACGGCGACGGCCAGGTGCACGGCTTCATCGTCCCGCAGGACGCCCCCGGGTACACCGGCACCACCATCGAGGGGAAGATGTCGCTGCGTGCCATCTGGCAGGCGCACATCGAGCTCGACGACGTGTTCGTGCCCGCCGGCGCCGCCCTGCCCGGTGCCACCTCGTTCAAGGCGACCTCCGCCGTGCTGTTCGCGACGCGGCTGACCGTCGCGTGGTCCGCCGTCGGGCACGCCGTCGCCTGCTACGAGGCCGCGCTGGCCTACTCCACGCAGCGCGTCCAGTTCGGCAAGCCCCTGGCCGCCCGGCAGATGGTCCAGGAGCGGCTGACCCGGATGCTGTCCACCGTGACGCAGATGCAGCTGCTCGTGGGGCGCCTGACCGAGCTCGCCGAGGCCGGCGAGCTCACCGGCGAGCAGGCGTCGCTGGCCAAGTACACCTGCACCCGCGGCGCCCGCGAGGTCGCCTCGATCGCCCGCGACATGCTCGGCGGCAACGGCATCCTGCTGGGCAACCGCGTGGCGCGGCACTTCGCCGACATCGAGGCGCTGCACACCTACGAGGGCACCGAGTCGATGAACGCGCTGATCATCGGCCGCGACCTCACGGGGATCTCCTCCTTCGCCTGACCCCCCGGACCCCGGCGTGGATCGACGCCGGCCCGTGCACCTGCTGGTCCGATCACCAGCCGGCGAGGCGGTGCACACGCGGCGAGCGCCGTCCCACCACGACGTGGGACGGCGCTCCGTCGTTCCGCGCTCAGGTCCCGCTCGACCCGACCGTGGCCGGGATGATCACCGCGGTCATCACCGCCGCGTTGATCTCGTCCACGGCCTTCTTCACGGCCTCGTGCGCCCAGGACGACCTCACGAGCTGCTTCGCGCGCGCCTCGGCCTCGCGCCGACGCTCGCGCGGCACGAGCCGCTTCACCAGAGACGTCCCCTGCGCCACCGCGAGCAGCCCGGCCGTCTCCGGGCGGGGCTGCCGGGACCCGAGCAGCACCGCCTCGCACTCGGCGCGCAGCGCCAGCTCGTGCGAAGAGTCCGCGGCCGGCCACGTCGTCCGCGGGAAGATCCCCAGCACGCGACCCTCCTCGCGCCGCAGCACCCGCTGCTCGGCCAGCCCGGCCAGGAGGGACCGTCGTACGCCCTTCGACAGCGGCGCGACGAGGTTCTTGGGCTTGCGCGCCCGGTGTCCGACGACGGCGAGCGCCCCGTCCAGGACCGGGTGGCCCGTGGGGGAGGGGTCCACCACCACGACGGTGCCGGCCCGCGCGGCCGAGCCGGCGGCCGTCGTCGTGCCCGGTCCGGCCACGTCCACGCGACCGGCCAGGGCGAGCTCGAGCAGCAGCGCGCCGCCGAGGCGGTAGTCCAGGTTGGTCACCCAGGCGTCCGGGGTGCCGGCGGCGTCGTCGTAGGTGAGCAGCAGCAGGTCCTCGGCGATGAGCATGCGTCCATCCTCGCGCGCCGGCCGGACGCGGCGCCTCCCTCGCGCGACGGAGATCCGGCGGTCAGCCCGGCTCGGGCACGGCCGACTGCTCGCGGCGGTGCACCCGCCACCACACGAAGAAGCCGACCAGCGTGAACGCGCCGTAGAACACGTACATCAGCGACGTGGCGAAGTAGCCGGCCGACCACAGCAGCGGGACCCCGACCAGGTCGACGGCGACCCAGACCAGCCAGAACTCCACCCAGCCGCGGGCCATGCCGTAGGTGGCCAGCAACGAGCCCATGAAGATCCACGCGTCGGCCCACACCGGCTCGTAGGAGCCCAGCGCCCGGAACAGCGGCGTCAGCGCGGCCGTGCCGCCGACCAGCGCCCCGGCGAGGAACGCCCGCTGCGGCCACGTCGCCCAGTGCGGATGCACCCCCTCGGCGCCCGACGACGGCACCTTGCCGTCCGCGCGGACCTCCAGGTCCTGGCGCCGGGTCTCGCGCCACCGCATCCAGCCGTAGACGGACACGGCGATGAACATCACCTGCCGGCCGGCCTGGCCGAGCATGTCGGCCCGGCTCGCGTCGCCGAACACCGACCCGAGGAACACGGTCAGCAGCAGCACGTTGCCGACGATGCCCACCGGCCACGCCCACACCTTGCGGCGCATCCCGCCGAGGGCCGACGCGAGCCCGAAGGCGTTGCCGATCACCTCGCGCCACAGGATCTGCTCGTCGCCGATCGTGAAGGTGGCGTCGAACAACCACTCGATCATCGGAGCCCCCTCAGGCGAGCACGTCGCGGACGGCGCGGGCGACGTCGTCCGGCCCGGCGCCCTCCTCCAGGACGGCCACGACCACGCGCTTGCTGCCCGGTCCGCGGCCGTCCGGCTCCGGGGGAGCCTCCGACGGGGCGAGCGCGGCCGGGTCGGCGGTCGCCTCCGACGGCGCGGCGGCGACGCGGCGCAGGTCCGCGAACGCCTCCTCCAGGTCGGGGCGCAGGTCCAGGTACGGGTTGCGCAGCCAGCGGCGCAGCACCGCGTTGTGGACGGCGACCACCGAGGCGGCGAAGGCGATCGACATCGTCGACGACGACCGTTCGGCCGGCAGGGTGTCGCGCAGGTAGGCGGTGAACGCCCGCTCGTAGCGGTGGGTGGTGACGAGCTCGCGGTCGCGCAGGGCCGGGACCTGCTGCAGCAGCCGGTGCCGGGCCAGGGAGGTCTCGCGCTGGCCGACGTGGTGGTCGAAGACCAGGCGCGCGGCCCGGCACACCTCCAGGTACGGGTCGACGGCGGGGTCCCACGCGGCGTCGCGGTTGTTGGACTCCTCGCTGGCCCGGGCCTCGGGACGCGTCGCGGCGAGCATCACCACGACCTCCTCCAGCAGCAGCTCGTGGTCGGCGAAGACCACGTCCTCCTTGGACCGGAACCGCCGGAAGAACGTGGCCCGGCTGACCTGCGCGGCGTCGGCGATCTCCTCGACGGTGGTCCGCTCGTAACCCTGGCGGGAGAACAGGTCGATGGCGGCGTCGACGGCCTGGGCGTGAGCTTGCGTCCGTGCGGCGGTCATGGGCAGGAGGCTACTCCGCCGGGCGCCGGGATCGGGATTCTCACCGCCGCGCGCGCAGCGCGAACACGAGCACCCGGACGCTGAGCAGCGTGCCGACGAAGGCCAGGCCCGCGCCGAGCACCCAGTACAGGTCGATGCCGGGCATGAGCATCGGTCCGGTGGGGGAGACGATCATCAGGACGGCGCCCACCAGCGAGGCGGCGGCGATGACCGCGGTGACGAGCTGCTGGACCAGCGAGGTGAGGAACGTGCGGTCCTCGGGGTGGGCGAAGGAGCGCACCGTGACGGTCAGGTTGCCGTCCTGGAGGTCCTCGACGACCTGCGTCAGGCGTCGCGGCAGGCGCTGCAGCGACGGCGCCATGCCCGCGAGCTGGCGGGTCACCCGGTCGCGGACGGCGCGGGGGCCCATCGTGGACGTCAGCAGCGGCGCGCCGATCTCCTGCGCCGCTGCGACGAGGTCGTAGCCCGGCGCGACCAGGGCGAGCGCCCCCTCCAGCGAGGCCATCGTGCGCAGCGCCGAGGCCGGGCCGGGCGGGACGGTCATGCCGGCGTCGGCGAACAGGGAGATCATCGCGCCGAACAGGTCGCCGGAGCCGGACGGACCCGTGCCGTGCCGGAACCGGACGATGATGGCGCCGAGCCGCCGTTCGACGTCCCGGGCGTCCAGGTGGCCGGGCTGGTCGAGCAGCTCGCGCAGGGCGTCGAGGGCCGCGATCGAGTCGTCGCCCTGGACGGCGAGCAGGAACGCGCCCAGCGCCATGCGCTCGGACTCGTCCATGCGGCCCATGGCGCCGAGGTCCAGCAGGCCGAGCGTGCCGTCCGGGCGCACGAGGATGTTGCCCGGGTGCAGGTCGGCGTGGAAGACCCCGGTGACCACGAGCTGGCGCATCGCGCTGCCGAGCAGGGAGTCCGCCATGTGCCGGCGCTCCTCGGCGTCGATCGCGGCGAGCACGTCGGCGGCCTCGCCGAGCGGGACCCCCTCCATACGGTCCATGACGAGCAACGTCGGCCCGGAGAGCTCCGGGTGCATGACGGGCAGCTGGACGCGGGGGTCGACGCCCCCGGACGTCGCGGCCAGCGCCCGGTCGAGGTTGAGCGTGTTGCCGAGCTCGACGGTGTAGTCGAGCTCCTCGCTCAGCGACGCCGCGAACCCGGTGACCAGTCCCACGACGCCCAGCGAGCGGGCCCACTGGGTGTCCCGCTCCAGCCGCCGGGCGAGCCGGCCGAGGATGCGCAGGTCCACCTCGACCTGGGCGCGGGCGCCGGGTCGCAGCACCTTGACCACGACCTCCCTGCCGTCGAGCAGCCGTGCGGTGTGCACCTGGCCCACCGAGGCGCTGGCGAGCGGGGTCCGGTCGAACCGGGCGAACGCCTCCTCCAGGGGACGGCCGAGGGCGTCGTCGACGGCGGCACGCACCGTCTCCCAGGACTCGGGCGGCACCCGGGCCTGCAGCTGGGTGAGCTCGTCGGCGACGACGTAGGGCACGAGGTCGCGGCGGCTGGAGAGCATCTGGCCGAACTTCACGTAGGTCACGCCGGCGTCGGACAGCGCCAGGCGCAACGACCGGGCGTGCGCGGCGAGCGCGCCGGCCGAGCGCTCGGTCTCGCCGTCGGCCCCGCGGCGCAGGAACCCGCCCAGGCCGCGCCGGACGAGGATCGTCACGACCTGGGCGTACCGGCGGGACTCCTGCCGCCCCTCGCGCAGGCCGCGCAGCGCCTGCAGCGGGGTGGGCAGCCGCCCGGTCGGCACGAGGACCTCGAGGACGAGCAGCACGCCGAGCGCGACGGCGAACATCCAGGCCCAGGCGACCAGGAGCAGCAGTCCCAGGCCGAGCGCCGACCCGGTGCTGGTGATGTCCACCGCCAACGCGTCGGTGCCCGTCTCCAGCAGCGCGGAGCCGAGGCCGAACACGACGAGCGTCGTCGCGATCGAGCGCATCCAGCCCACGGGGGCGTCGAGCGTGCGGCGTGCGGCGGCCGCCAGGAGCAGCCCGGAGGCGAGCGTGACGACCAGGGCGAACAGACCCGAGAGCCAGGACATGACGACCACTGTGGCGCAACGGGGCCCGCTCGGCGCGTTCAACGGGCGCCGCCCACCCGCGTCGCGTCGTCCGGCGGGCGAGACAGGGACTCGCCAGACCAGGTGAGGCTTGCCTATCCTGACCCGGTGACCCACCCCCTGCTCGACGTGCGCGGCCTGCGCGTGCGGCATCACGTGCCGCACGACGACGGCGGCCACACGCTCGGCGCGCCCGCGCCCGACGCCGTGGACCTCGCCGTCGCGCCCGGGGAGGTCGTGCTGCTCCTCGGGCCGTCCGGCTGTGGCAAGTCCACCCTCGCGCTGGCCACCAACGGGCTCGTGCCGCACGTCCTTCCCGCCGAGGTCACCGGGACCGTCACCACCGCGGGCCGCGACGTCGCCACCACCCGGACGCCCGAGCTCGCCGGGGACGTCGCGATGGTCTTCCAGGACCCCGACGCCCAGGTCGTCACCGGCTCCGTGCTCGACGAGGTCTGCTTCGCCCCGGAGAACCTGTGCCGGCCCGCCGACGAGGTGCTCGCCCGCGCCGAGACCGCGCTGCGGCAGGTCGGGCTGTGGGAGCGGCGCGGAGACGATCCCGCCGTGCTGTCCGGCGGCGGACGGCAGCGGCTCGCGATCGCCTGCGCGCTCGCCGCCGGGGCCCGGATGCTCGTTCTCGACGAACCCACCGCCAACCTCGACCCCGCCGGCGTCGAGGAGGTGTACGCCGTCCTGCGCTCCGTCGTCGGCGCGGGGGACCGGGGCGTGCTGCTCGTCGAGCACGACCTCGACGTCGCCGCGGCGTTCGCCGACCGGGTCGTGGTGCTCGACGGCGCCGGCCGGCCGGCCGCCGACGGCCCCGCGCGCGAGGTGCTCACCGGGCAGGCCGAGCGACTGGCCGCCCTCGGCGTGTGGCTGCCCACCGCGACGCTCGCCGGCCTGCGGCTGCGCGCGGCCGGGGTCGGGATCGACCCGCTGCCCCTGACCCCCGACGAGCTCGCCACCGGGCTCGAGCGCCTCGACACCGCCGGGCGGCTGCCCGCCCCGGCGACCGCCGTCCACCCGACCGCCGCCGCACCGGAGCCGGCCCGCGACACCGTGCTCGCCGTCGACCACCTCACCGTCCGCCGCGGCGGACGCACCGTCCTGGACGACGTGTCCCTCGCCGTCGGCCGCGGCGAGCTCCTCGCCGTCGTCGGCGCCAACGGCGCCGGCAAGAGCACCCTGGCCCAGCTCGCCACCGGCGTGCTGCGCCCCCGGCGCCGCGACGTGGCCGGCACCGTCCGGGTCGCCGGGCTCGACCCCCGGCGCGCCGACGTGCGCGACCTCACCGCCGCCGTCGGCTTCGTGTTCCAGAACCCCGAGCACCAGTTCGTCACCGGCCGCGTCGACGACGAGCTCGCCGTCGGGCTCCGCGCCCGCGGCCTGCCCGCGGACGAGGTCGCCGACCGGGTCGACCAGGTCCTCGACCGCCTCGGCCTGACCGCTCTGCGTGACCGGCACCCGTTCTGGCTCTCCGGCGGTCAGAAGCGCCGGTTGTCCGTCGGCACCGCGCTGGTCTGCCGCCCCGAGGTGCTCGTCCTCGACGAACCCACCTACGGCCAGGACCGCGAGCGCGCCGTCGAGCTCCTCGACCTGCTCACCGCGCTGCACGACGACGGCACCACCGTCGTCGTGGTCTCCCACGACATGCAGCTCGTGGCCGAGCACGCCACCCGCGTCGTGGCGCTCGCGGACGGTCGCGTCGTGGCCGACGGACGTCCCGACGTCGTGCTCGGCCGGCCCGACCTGCTCGCCGCCGCCGGGCTGCGACCCCCGCCGCTGGCCCGCGCCACCCGCGGCCTGCGCGACCCCGCCTGGCGGGCCGTGACCCGGCTCGCGGACCTGCCGCTCACCCCCGCTCTGGCGGAGGTGGGCCGGTGAGCGTGCTCGACCTGCGCACCGTCAACCCGCTGGTCAAGGTGCTCGGCCCGATCCCCGTGATGATCTACGTCGTCACGACCCGCGACGTGCTCACCCCGGCGCTCGTCGGACTGCTCGCCTTCGCCCTCCTGGCGCTGCTGGGTCACCAGCGCCCGCGCGTGCTCGCCGCCGTCGCGCTGGGCACGGTCGCGCTCGTGGCGGTCATGACCGTCTCGTTCGGCCTGCTGACCGACCCCGCGACCGTGGACGACACCACCCCGCTGGCCCGGGTGGGGCCGCTCGAGGTGTGGTCCGGCGCGCTCGCCACGGGTCTGGCCACCGCCGTGCGGACCGCCGCGCTGCTGCTGCTCGTGCTGCTCGGCGGGCTGACGACGTCGGGCGCGGACCTCGTGCGGGCCATGACCCAGCAGCTGCGGCTGCCGTACCGCGTCGGGTACGCGGCGCTCGCGGCCCTGCGGTTCGTGCCCCGCTTCTCCCACGAGCTGGAGGTCGTCCGCGGCGCCCACCGGGTGCGCGGGGTCACCGCGGGACGAGGGCCGGTCGGCGCCGTGCAGCGCCAGGCCGGGTACGTCGTCCCGCTGCTGGCCGGCGGCATCCGGCACGCCGAACGGTTCTCCCTGGCGATGGAGGCCCGCGGGTTCGGCGCGCACCCGACCCGGACCGAACGGGTCGTGGTGCCCTTCGGTGCGCGCGACCTCGTCCTGCTCGCCGTCCTGTGGGCGGGGGCCGCCGCCTGCGTCCTGCTCGCCGCCTCCGTCTGACCGTCCCGACCCCGGAGTCCCCATGTCGTCGTTGACCACCCGCTATCTCATGACCTGCGCCGCCATCGGCGCGGCCGTGGGTGTGCTGCTCGTCCCCGCGAACTTCGTCAGCGCCCCGCTGGCCCTGGCGGCGCCGTTGGTGTTCGCACCGATGGCCGGCCTGTGGGTGACCGGGCCGGTGCTCGCCCTCGCCCTGGTCCGGCGACCGGGTGCTGCCGTGCTGACGTCGTTCGTGGCAGGTGTCATCAGCTCGGCGTCGCCGGTCGGCGCCACCTCGATCCTGACCTGCGTGATGGTGGGGGTCGCCGTCGAGGTGGCGTTCCTGGTGACCGCCTACCGGGTGTGGCGGCCGTGGCTGTTCTACGTCGACGCGCTCGCCTCCGGGGTCGCCTACCTCGCCACCTGGTGGCTGTGGACGGACATGTCGTCGTGGGCTCCGGGCGTGATGGTGGCCTTCGGCGCGATGATGCTGGGCAGCTTCGTGCTGTGCACCGGCGTCGGGCTGATGCTCGCGAAGCGGCTGGCCCGGGCGGGTGTCGCCCGTGGGCTCGCCTCGGCGTCCGACCGCGAGGTGTCCGAGGCCCTGCCGAGGTAGGCAACTCTCTGCCGAGGTAGGCAACTTCCTGCCCAGGTAGGCAACTTCCTGCCCAGGTAGGCAAGTTTCTTCCGAGGTAGGCAAGGTCCGGCCGACATAGGCAACCTTCCGCCGAGGTAGGCAAGTTCCTTCCGAGGTAGGCAACAGCCTGGCCGGGAGGTTCACCGCGCTGTGCTTCCTCGTCCCGGCTTGGCCTACCTCGCCGGCGGGTTGCCTACCTCGCGGGAGAGTTGCCTACGTCGGCGGGTTGTCGCGGCGGTCGGGGGCGTCGAAGCCGGCGTGCCGCCGTCGGTCCCGCTGCAGGTACCGGACCTCGCGGATCAGCACGGCCGCGGAGAGCCCGAAGATCACCCAGGCCCACGGCCGTCCTCGCAGCGCGGCGAAGAGGGCGACCAGGGTGAACGCCCCCGCCACGACGACGGTCAGGACGCTCGCCCAGCGGACGTTGCGCACGATCGAGAGCACGACGCCGAGCCTACCCACCCGCCGGCCGCAACGGGGTGACGTGGCAACGGGGTGACGTGGCAACGGGGTGACGTGGCAACGGGGTGGCATGGCGACGTGGCGACGTGGCGACGGGTGGCGGGGTGGCGACGGGACGACGCCGAGGCGGCAGCAGCGGCGTGAGATGCCGCACGATGCCCTCGAACCGATTCGGGTGCCCGGGTATCGTGCCCGTGATGACTTCCACCGACACCACGCCCGTCGTCGACGTCTACATCGACCCCACCTGCCCCTTCGCCTGGGTGACCTCGCGCTGGGCGCTGGAGGTGGCGCAGCACCGCGACGTCGACCTCACGTTCAAGCTGATGAGCCTGTACCTGCTCAACAAGGACAAGGACATCCCCGCCGAGTACCGCGAGCGGGTCGAGGCAGGCCGCGCGCAGGGCCGCGTCGCCGCCGCGGTGCAGACCGACCACGGCCACGACGCCCTGTCGGCGTACTACACGGCCTTCGGCACCCGCTGGCACGACCAGGACGTCAAGGACGTGGACGTCGTGATCCGCGAGTCCCTCGCCGAGGCCGGCCTGCCCGCCGAGCTGGCCGACGCCGCGACCAGCGACGCGTACGACGAGGCGCTGGCCGCGTCCCACCACGCCGGTATGGACCCCGTCGGCCAGGAGGTCGGCACCCCCACGCTGCACGTCGACGGCGTGGCGTTCTTCGGCCCGGTCCTGACCCGCGTGCCGCGCGGCGAGGAGGCGACCCGCCTGTTCGACGCCGCCGTCACCATGGCCGGCAACCCCCACTTCTACGAGCTCAAGCGGTCCCGCGACGAGCACCCGGTCCACGCCTGAGGAGCACCATGACGCTCGACCTGCGCATCTTCACCGAACCCCAGCAGGGCGCCTCGTACGACACCCAGCTCGCCGTCGCGCAGGCGACCGAGCAGCTCGGGTTCAGCGCCTTCTTCCGGTCCGACCACTACCTCGCCATGGGCGGGGACGGCCTGCCCGGCCCCACCGACTCGTGGACCACGCTCGCCGGCATCGCCCGGGAGACGTCCACGGTGCGCCTCGGCACCCTCGTGTCGTCCGCGACGTTCCGCCTGCCCGGGATCCTCGCGATCCAGGTCGCCCAGGTGGACCAGATGTCCGGCGGGCGGGTCGAGCTCGGCCTGGGCACCGGGTGGTTCGCCGCCGAGCACGCGGCCTACGGGATCCCGTTCCCGGACAAGCGGTTCGGCCTGCTCGAGGAGCAGCTCGAGATCCTCACGGGCCTGTGGGGCACGCCGGTCGGGGAGACCTTCGACTTCGCCGGTGAGCACTACACGCTCACCGACTCCCCGGCGCTGCCCAAGCCCGCCCAGGCGCAGATCCCGCTGATCGTCGGCGGCGGCGGGCCGAAGCGCACGCCGCGGATCGCGGCCCGGTTCGCGACCGAGTACAACCAGTCCTTCCCCGAGATCGACGCCATCGGCCCCCGCATCCAGGTCATCGAGAAGGCGCTGGCCGACGCCGGGCGCGCCTCCGACTCGCTGACCCAGTCGGTGGCGCTGGTGCTCGCCGTCGGCAAGGACGAGGCGGAGTTCACCCGCCGTGCCGACGCCATCGGGCGCGAGCCGGCCGAGCTGCGCGAGCACGGCATCGCGGGCACGGTCTCCGAGGCCGTCGACCGGCTGGCGTCCCTGCGCGACCAGGGCGTCGAGCGGGTGTACCTGCAGGTCCTGGACCAGCAGGATCTCGACCACCTGGAGCTCGTGGCGCGGGAGATCGCCCCGCAGCTCTGACCCGAGGCCACTCCCACCCGCTGTGGGCATGAAATATGCCCCCCGAACCCCGTTCGGAGGTGCATATTTCATGCCCACAGCGGCGGTGCAGGCGGCGGGCGTCCGACGGCGGCCCGTGTGAACGGGTCGTTGCACCGCGTGTGCTCGGGTGTTGCCGGTTGGTGGAGATGTTCGGGGGAACGGCTTTCCCCCGAGACGAGGTCCGCGTACCCGCTCTAGCGTGATGAGCAGACGACGAGGTGGGTCCCCGACGAGGGGGCCCACCTCGTGGCATTTCGAGCAACGTCATGACCGCCCCTCCCGAAGGGACACCCGGATGACCACGCTGGACCCCCGAGCCCCGGAGCTCCCGCCTCCGGCCGGCAGCCCCTCCGCCACCCCGACGACGACCATCCAGGGAGACCCCCGCGCCGCCGCCCGCCGCCGCGACGCGAACGCCGCCGCCCACTCGCCGTCGCTCATGCTCATCATGCTGCTGGCGACCCTCGGCGCCGTGGCGTACGCGGTCTTCCTGCTCAACCCCGACCACCGCGGCGACTGGCTGCCCTACTCGCTGGTCCTCGTCGCCGAGTCCGTGCTGCTCATGCTCGCCCTGCTGGCGATGTGGACGGTGCTCTCCTCCGGCTACGACCCGCGCGACTTCCCCTACCACCAGGCCCGGGAGCGGCTGTTCGACGCCCCGGAGATCCTGCGCGACGGCGCCACCGACGAGCCGACACGGTGGCGGATGTTCCTGCACGACCGCCCGGTGACCGTCGACATCTTCATCACCACGTGCGGTGAGGACGTCGACACCATCGCCCGCACCGTCCGCGCCGCGGTCGCGGTGCACGGCGAGCACCGCACCTGGGTGCTCGACGACGGACGGGACGACGAGGTCCGCGACCTCGCGGCCACGCTCGGGGCCCGGTACATCCGGCGCCTGTCCAGCGGCGGCCAGAAGGCCGGCAACGTCAACCACGCGCTGAGCATCGCCAAGGGCGACTACTTCGTCATCCTCGACGCGGACTTCGTGCCCCGCACGGACCTGCTCACCGAGACGGTGCCGTTCTTCGTCCGCGACGAGGTCGCGTTCGTCCAGTCGCCGCAGACCTACGGGAACATGAACTCGCTCATCTCCCGCGGCGCCGGCTACATGCAGGCGGTCTTCTACCGGTTCGTCCAGCCGGGCCGGAACCGCTTCAACGCCGCCTTCTGCGTCGGCACGAACGTCGTCTTCCGCCGCGAGGCCATCGACGACATCGGCGGCATGTGCACGGACTCCAAGTCCGAGGACGTCTGGACCTCGATCCACCTCCACGAGCGCGAGTGGCGGTCGATCTACATCCCGCAGACGCTCGCCGTCGGGGACACCCCGGAGACGATCGTGTCCTACGCCAAGCAGCAGCTGCGCTGGGCCACCGGCGGGTTCGAGATCCTCCTGCAGCACAACCCGCTGTCCCCGCGACGCAACCTCACCGTCGACCAGCGGCTGCAGTACTTCGTGACCTCGACCCACTACCTGTCGGGGATCGCGCCGCTGCTGCTCCTGCTCGTGCCGCCGCTGACGATCTACCTGGACCTGACCCCGATGCAGCTCGACGTGTCGGTGGGCACCTGGGCGCTGTACTACCTGGGCTTCTACGGCCTGCAGATCACCCTGGCCTTCTTCACCCTCGGGTCCTTCCGGTGGGAGGTGCTGCTGCTGGCGGCGGTGTCGTGGCCGATCTACGTCAAGGCGTTCTGGAACGCCCTGACCGGCAAGCAGCAGGCCTGGTCGGTCACCGGACGCGCGGGCGGGGCCACGTCCCCGTTCGAGGTGATCGTCCCGCAGACGCTCTGCTTCGTGTTCCTGGCGGTGACCTCCGCCGTCGGGTTCTGGAAGCACTGGGGCGACCCGGTGCCGAACCTGTCCCTCGCCTGGAACCTCACCAACACGATCATCCTCGGCGGCTTCCTCGTCACGGCCGCCAAGGAGCACCGCGAGGCGATGGGCGCCCGACGCAGCGCCCGCCGCGCGCACCGTCGGCACGCCCGCCGGGCTGCCGGCCCACCTGCCCGGACCGTCACCGTCGGAGGTGCCGCATGACCTGGACCACGCGGATCAAGCTCGCTGTCGGCGTCGTGCTCGTGCTCGCGCTCTGCGCGACGCTCACCCTGGTGCTCAACCGGCGCGAGAGCCAGGCCACCTCGGCCCAGGCCACGATCGTGGCCGAGGAGGTCGCCGTCGGGACCGACTACGCCGGCACCATCGTCGAGTCCTACGTGGAACCCGGCGACACCGTCGACGAGGGCGACCCGGTCTTCACCATGCGCAGCCTGCTGCTCGCGCACGACCTGTCGATCGGCGTCGTCTCGCGCAAGGCGACGACGTACGAGGTCACCGACGCCGGCGAGATGACCGTCGTCGCACCCTCGGACGGCACGGTCGCCGAGATCAGCTCGACCCCCGGCGGGTTCGTCCAGGCGGGTGACGTCATCGCCCGGCTGCACCGCGAGGGGTCCACCACGGTGGACGCCAAGCTCCTGCTCGACCCGGCGGACTTCGCCCGGATCGCCCCGGGCGCCCCGGTGAGCATCACGATGCCGGACCAGCGCGAAGTCCCGGGAGAGGTGGAGTCGATCTCGGTGGCCAACACGCGCAACCGCGCCGAGGCGACCGTCGTCATCGACAGCGCCACGCTCGAGCAGCAGGCCGGTGACGGCCTGGTCCTGCCCGGGACGCCCGTGGTGGCGAGCGTGGAGCTGCACGACGAGGGAGCGATGGCCGACGTCGACCTGGCGTTCCAGCGGTTCCTGCAGAGGATCGGTCTGTGACACGTCGGGCGATCGCCCTGCTGCTCGCCGTGGGCCTGGCCGCTGCCGGGTGCACGACGGCGGAGCCTGCCGGGACGGACGCCTCGTCCGGTTCCGCCCCGCGCACCGGCTCGGTGGCGGGTGCCGAGGCGCCGGCGGTCGACCCCGGAGTGCTCCCGACGGTCGAACGGGAGCCCGGCACGTTGCGGCTGGCCGAGGGGCTGCCGCCGCCGACCAACCGGTGGTTCTCCGGCCTCGTGTTCGGCGACGAGGCGCAGCCGGTCTTCCCGCTCCCGCTCGCCGTCGGGCTCACCGCCTCCGGGTTCGCCTACGGGCTGCCCGAGGTCCGGGCCGACGGCACGCTGGTCGCCGGGGCGTACGCCCCGCAGGTCGAGATCGACCTCGGGGAGGGCGTGACCGGCGTCGTGACCGGGTACGACGCCGCGACGGTGTCGGTCGACCTGGTGGCCGGCGACGAGTCCGTCCGGGGCACCCTGCACCTGACCCGTGGGTCCCCGGTCGTGCGGTACACCGCGCGGGCCGCGCACCCCGTGGGGCTGAGCCGGGCGTTCGGCGTCGACCCCGGCGCGGGCCTGCCCGAGGACACCGCCACCACCGACGTCGACGGGCGCTCCCACGTGCTGACCGGCGTCGCGGGGACCGACGTCGGCGCCGAGCTCGACGAGGCCGGCACGACCCTGGAGCTCGACGCGGGGGAGTCGGTCGCCTGGCTGGTCGCCCCGGACGGCGCCGAGGGTGCCGAGACGCTGGGGAACCTGGCGGAGGCGGCCTCGGATCCCGTCGAGGCGTCCACCGTCGGCTACGCGACCGACCCGGACGCCGTGACCACCTCCGTCGGGTACGCGACGGCGTCGGGCGGCCCGGCCGTCGTCGTGCGCTTCCCGCACCAGCGCGACGTGGCCGACGACGCCACCTGCGGTCTCGGGACGTACGCCACCGTGCTCGGCACGGTCGACGTCTGCCTCGGCTCGGAGCTGTCGTGGCGCTCGACGGCCCGTGACCCGGTGGTCGGCCTGGACCTGTCCGGGATCGACGGGGCCGCCCGCGAGGAGCTCGTCGATCAGGTCGCCGCCGACGCCGAGCGCGTGCTCGACGAGACCCGCCCGGCCGACACGTACTTCGGCGGCAAGGCGCTGGCGCGCGACGCCAACCTGTGGACCCTCGCCCGGGACCTCGGTCTGGACGACGTCGCCGCCGACCTGCGCGAGAGCCTGCTGACCGACCTGCGGCTGTGGACCGACCCCGACGGCTGCGCCGAGCGTCCCGAACGCTGCTTCACCTGGGAGCCGACGCTGCGGACCGTCGTCGGGCAGGCCACGTCGTTCGGTTCGGAGGAGGGCAACGACCACCACTTCCACTACGGCTACTTCCTCTACGCGGCGGGCGTGCTGGCCGCCGACGACGCGGCGCTCGCGGAGGAGGTCGCCCCGGTCGTCGACCTGCTCACCGCCGACGTCGCCGCCGCGGCCGACGTGCCGGCCGAGGACGGGCCGCCGATCCCTGCGCTGCGGACCCTCGACGTCGTCATGGGGCACTCCTGGGCGTCCGGCCCGTCGCCGTTCGGGGACGGGAACAACCAGGAGTCCGCCTCCGAAGCGGTGTCGGCGTGGCACGGGCTGGCGCTGTGGGCGGACGCTCGCGCGGCCGCTGGGCTGGAGGACCGGGGCCTGACGGCGCAGGCCCGGTGGATGCTGTCGCTGGAGGCGGCGTCGGCCCGGGCCTACTGGACGGACTTCGACCGGTCCGACCCGGCCGCCGAGGGTCTGGAGGCCGACGTGACCTCGCTGGTGTGGGACGGCAAGCGCGAGCGGGCGACCTGGTTCTCCGCCGAGCAGAGCGCCGCGCTCGGGATCGTCGTGCTGCCGGTCACCGGGGCGTCCGCCTATCTCGGGGACGACCCGGAGCGCGTGCGGGACAACCTGGCCGAGGCGCTGGGGACCGACGACCTGTGGGAGCAGGAGTCGGCGTGGGACGTGATGTTCGGCGACCAGCTGCTCATGTACGCCGGGCTGCTCGGGCCCGACGACGCGGCGTCTGCCCTCGAGGTGGCACGCGAGCTGCCGGCCGAGCGGGTCGACGACGGCTCGACCCGGTCCTGGATGCTGGCCTGGCTGCACCAGCAGGCCGCCTGAGGCCGCCGGCGGTCCGGGGCCGCGCTGCGCCGATAGGGTGAGCGCGTCTTCACCAGGGTTCACGAACGGAGCATCATGCAGCTGGGCTGGACGAAGCACGGCGACGGCGCGAGCATCTCCCCGGGAGCGGTCGTCGCGCCGGGCGAACGGCTCACCTGGCCCCGGACGATCGGGGTGGGGCTGCAGCACATCGTCGCGATGTTCGGGGCGACCTTCCTCGTGCCGCTGCTGACCGGGTTCCCGCCGTCGACGACGCTGTTCTTCTCTGCGATCGGGACGATCGGCTTCCTGCTGATCACCGGGAACCGGCTGCCGAGCTACCTGGGGTCGAGCTTCGCGTTCATCGCGCCGATCAGCGCCGCCACGGCCTCGGACGGGCAGGCGGCCGCGATCGGCGGCATCTTCGTCACGGGCGTCCTGCTGGCGGTCGTCGGCGTGGTCGTCCACCTGGCGGGTTCACGGTGGATCGACCTGGTCATGCCGCCGATCGTCACCGGGGTGATCGTGGCCCTCATCGGGCTCAACCTGGCACCGGCCGCCTGGGGCAACTTCCAGGTCGCGCCGGCCACGGCCGTGGTGACCCTGGTCGCGGTCGTGCTGGTCTCGGTGCTGTTCCGCGGCATCCTCGGACGGCTGGCGATCCTCGTCGGCGTCCTCGTCGGGTACGCCTTCGCCGCGGTGCGGGGCGAGGTGGACTTCACCGCGGTGCAGGACGCGAGCTGGTTCGGGGCCCCCACGTTCACCGCCCCGAGCTTCGAGCCGGGCGTGCTCGGCCTGTTCCTCCCCGTGGTGTTCGTCCTGATCGCCGAGAACGTCGGCCACGTGAAGTCGGTCGCGGCGATGACGGGCCAGAACCTCGACGACCGGATGGGCCGGGCGCTGCTGGCGGACGGTGTCGCCACGACCCTGGCCGGCACCGGTGGCGGGTCCGGCACGACGACGTACGCGGAGAACATCGGGGTCATGGCGGCCACGCGCGTCTACTCGACGGCCGCCTACTGGGTGGCCGGGATCGGCGCCCTGCTGCTGTCGTTCTCGCCGAAGTTCGGCGAGGTGATCAACACGGTGCCGCCGGGGGTGCTCGGCGGGGTGACGACCATCCTGTACGGGATGATCGGCGTGCTGGGCTTCCGCATCTGGGTGCAGAACCGCGTCGACTTCGGCGACCCGGTGAACCTTACGACGGCGGCGGTCCCGCTGGTCATCGCCATCGCGAACTACACGTGGGCGGTCGGCGACCTCGCCTTCGAGGGCATCGCCCTCGGTACAGCGGCGGCGCTCGTCCTGTACCACGGGATGCGGTGGATCGGCCGGTGGCGGGGGACGACGCCGGACGTGGCGTCGCCGGCCTCGGCCGCGCCGCCCGCGGAGACGGACGAGACCGCAGACCGGTCGTCCTGAGGCGCTGTCGGCCCGAGGCGCGCTCGGCCGGAGGCGCTATCGGCGCGAGGCGCGGGGCCTCTCAGGCCTCCTCGGAGCTGTCGTCCGCGTTCGGACCCCGCTGGTAGCCGTACTCGCGCGGGATGGGGTCGATCTCCTCGGCCGGGAGGCAGCCGGGCAGGTTGGCCATCGGCTCACCGTTCTCCAGGGGGACCTCCTCGACCGGCAGCGGCTCGCGCCACTCCTGGCCGACGAGCAGGTCGACGAACTCCCCGGGACGGTCGTCCAGCACGAGGCGCACGTCCGCGTACTGCGCGGCGAGCGTGTACGCCTCGCGGATCCCCTTGAGGCCGTAGCGGATCTCGGACCGGCCCTCGATCTCGTAGGTGAAGTCACCCGTGTCGCGGACGTTGAAGCCGCGCTCGGTGAGCACGTCCGCGTTGGCGCCGGCCAGGTTGAAGTTGATGTCGGCAGCGTTGTACACGCGGACGTTGACGTTGTTGTACTGCATCGGCGGGGCGCCGTCCGGCCACCTCTCGTTCACCGGCAGGCAGGCGGGCTCGATGGTCGCCGCGGCGGCGCTCGGCGTGTGGATGGGCTCGCTGAAGGGCGCCTCGATCGTGTCGGTGTAGACGGCGAGCGCTCCCAGGCCCAGGACCACCAGCAGGGCGATGAGGAGACCGAAGACGACGGCCTGCCGTTCGTGCTTGCGGCGGCGACGAGTGACGCGCGCCGGGTCCTGGGCTGGTGAGGTCACGCGAAGAAACTACCTGAGATTCACCGGATCGGGCGGGTCAGCCCACCGTCAGGACACGGGCGTGCAGGATGGGCCGCTGCTGCAGGGCGGCGCGGACGGCCCGGTGCAGGCCGTCCTCCAGGTACAGGATGCCGCGGTACTCGACGACGTGCGCGAAGAGGTCCCCGAAGAACGTCGAGTCCTCGGCGAGCAGGGCGTCGAGGTCCAGAGTGCGCTTGGTGGTGACCAGCTCGTCCAGGCGCACCTGCCGAGGAGGGACGTCCGACCAGTCCATGGATTCCTCGCGCCCGTGGTCGGGGTAGGGGCGCCCGTCGCCCACGGCCTTGAAGATCATGGATGTCATCGTAGGCGCAGCCGACGACACCGTCCGGGAGCACACGTCAAAGGATGGTCACGATGGCGTCACGATACGACCGGCCCGTTTTGTCCGTGGGCGGGTGATTGTGGTCCGCCAGGGGCTCTCTGCCGTTGACGGGAGGAGTGCTGTCGGTCGAACCTGGGAGACGTGATGGTCGTGGGAGCGCTCTCACGACCATCCACGGACAGCAACCGGATCAAAGGAGATCTCCATGTCCCGCCACCTCCGCACCCGCGCGGCCCTGGCCACGGCCGCTCTCGCCGCCACGACCGTCGCGGCGCTCTCCGTCGGACCCGCCCTCGCCGACCCGCCACCCCCCGACGACCCGCGCCTCTGGGTGAACCCCGAGAGCTCGACGCTCGAGCACGTCGCCGAGCTCGGACTCGTGGGGGACGCGCGGGCCGACGCCGTCGCCCTCGCCGCGGTCCCCACGGCGACCTGGTTCACCGGCGGCACGCCGGTCGAGATCAAGCAGGACGTCAAGGACGTCGTCGTGCACGCCCACGCCGCCGACGAGATCCCCGTGCTCGTCGCGTACAACCTGCCGTTCCGGGACTGCGCCCAGTACTCCGCCGGGGGCGCGACGAGCCAGGCCGAGTACGAGGCGTGGATCGACGGGTTCGCCAAGGGGATCGGGAACAAGCAGGCCGTCGTGGTCCTCGAGCCCGACGGGCTCGGCATCATCCCCTGGTACACCACGTTCGAGGGCACGCAGGAGTGGTGCCAGCCCGACGAGGCCGATCCCGAGACCGCCGCGGACGAGCGGTTCGCGATGCTGAACTACGCCGTCGACGCCCTCGGCGAGCTGTCCGGCACGCGGGTCTACCTCGACGCCGGCCACAGCGGGTGGCTCAACGTTGGCGACAACACCGACCGGCTCCTGAAGGCGGGCGTCGAGCGCGCGGACGGCTTCTTCCTCAACGCGTCCAACTACCAGTACACCGCCAACTCCGTGGCGTACGGCCGATGGATCAGCTCGTGCCTCGCGCTGGTCACCGAGGTCGGCGGGGCCCTGGGCGACTGCGGCAACCAGTACTGGAACGGTGGTCCCGCGACCGACTGGCAGGGCGCGGCCATGACGCCCTACGCGCAGTGGACGAGCGGCCCCGTCGACGAGGTGCCGCTGGAGCAGAACACGATCGGGATCGACTCGCGGTACGCCGCCGCCCTCGGCGACGTCGAGCCGAGCGTGTCGTTCGTCGTCGACACCTCCCGCAACGGCCAGGGGCCCTGGGACCCCGCGACGTCGGAGAACACCTACAGCGACCCGGAGGACTGGTGCAATCCGCCCGACCGCGGCCTGGGCGAGCGCCCGACGCTCGACGTCGCCGACCCGCTCGTGGACGGCTACCTGTGGATCAAGGTGCCGGGCGAGTCCGACGGGCAGTGCTTCCGCGGCACCGGCGGCCAGCTCGACCCGGAGCGCGGGATCGTCGACCCGCCGGCCGGGGAGTGGTTCGTCGAGCAGGCCGACGAGCTGATCGACCTGGCGGTCCCGGCGCTCTGAGGGCCGGTGGGTCCTACTCCTCGGTGTGCCCGAGGTCGGGGCCCGGCACGCACCGCACGGTGCGCGTCGTGGCCCCGTGCAGCTCGAGCACGACGATCTCGTTCTCGGCCCGGACCACCGGCCCGGGCAGGTAGAGCGTGCGCGTCGGCCCGGCGTTCCAGTACCGGCCCAGGCAGAAGCTGTTGACCCACACCACGCCCTTGGTCCAGCCGTCGAGGCGCAGGAAGTGGTCGACCCCGGCCTCGCTCGCGAAGGTGCCGCGAGCGAGGGCGGGGCCGGCCAGCGGGCGGCCCGGCGGCGTCACCTCGGACGGCGGCGTGGCACGCAGGGTGTCGGTGACCGCGGTGCGGAGCGCGCCGCCGTCGTCGTCGAACCGCAGCGGCGTGGTCTCCCAGCCGGTGAGCTCACGCGTCGCCGTGCGGACCGGGCCGAGGATGCCCTTGGGCTCCCCGATCCGGGAGCCGTAGTTCACACGGCCCTGGTCCTCGACGAGGAGCGTGAGCTCCCCGGCGCGAGCAGGCAGGGCGGCCGCGTGGATGCCCGCCGTGCGGTCGAGCAGCCCGACGGGTTCGCCGTCGAGCGCGACGAGCGCGCGGTCGCGGACCCCTTGGACGGTGACGACGGCGTCGTCGGCGCGGACCTGCGTCGTGTAGCGCACGAACCCGTCCCACGCTCCGAGGTCGTCGTGGGTCGGCGGGTGCTCGCTCCGGTGCGTGTCACCGAGCAGCCCGACGACGTCGTGGAGCGGGACGGCCCGGTCCAGCGTGACGGCGAGCTGCGGGGCCGGCGGAACCGCGGCGGGCGACTCGGGCGGCACGTCCCGGTGCCGGGCGACGACCTCCTTCAGGAGCCGGTACTTCGCGGTCGGTGCTCCGTGCTCGGCCAGCGGGGCGTCGTAGTCGTAGGACGTGGTGATGGGGCGGTACACGCCCTTGTCGTTGGCGCCGGAGGTGAGGCCGAAGTTCGTGCCGCCGTGGACCATGTACAGGTTCACCGACGCGCCGGCCGAGAGCAGGGCGTCGAGGTCTCGCGCCGTCGCGTCGGGCGCGGTCGTGTGGTGGTGCAGACCCCACGAGTCGAACCAGCCGTTCCAGTACTCCATGCACATCAGGGGCCCGGTGGGCTGGTGGCGGCGCAGCAGGGCGAGCCGTTCGGGGCTGCGGGAGCCGAAGTTCGCCGTCGTGTGCAGCTCGGGCAGGCTGCCGCGGGACAGGTGCTCGTCGTCGGCCTGGTCGGAGGTGAACAGCGGGAGCTCGATCCCGGCGTCGCGCAGCATCCCGGCCAGCGTGCGCAGGTACTCCTGGCGCACCGGGACGGGGTCGTCGCCGTAGGCGCCGTACTCGTTCTCGACCTGCATCATCAGCACCGAGCCGCCCCGGGTGACCTGCCGCGGCGCGACGATCGCGGCCACGGCGCGGTAGTAGTCGCCGATCGCCGCGAGGAAGCGCGGCTCGGCGCGCCGGACGCCGACGGCGGGGTCCGCCAGCAGCCAGGCGGGCAGGCCGCCACCGGTCCACTCGGCGCAGATGTACGGGCCGGGACGCACGATCGCGTGCATCCCCTCGGCGGCGACGAGGTCGAGGAAGCGGGCGAGGTCGCGGCGGCCGTCGGTGCGGAACTCGCCGGGTGCGGGGGAGTGGTGGTTCCACGCCACGTACGTCTCGATGGTGTCGAGCCCCATGAGCCGGGCGGAGCGGATCCGGTCGGCCCACTGGTCGGGGTGCACCCGGAAGTAGTGCAGCGCGCCGCTGACGATCTGCAGGCGCTCGCCGTCGAGCAGGAAGTCTTCGTCGCCGATGTCGAAGCGTGGCATGAACCGATTCAACCATGCGCGGACCGGGAAACGGCGAGGGGCCCGCGCCAATCTGGTGCGGGCCCCTCGGACCGGCGGAGGATGGGGGATTCGAACCCCCGAGGGCGTGAACCCAACACGCTTTCCAAGCGTGCGCCATAGGCCGCTAGGCGAATCCTCCTCGTGGCGCTGCCTGGCGGTCCGATGTGCACATCGGCGCCGGGCAACCCCAGCAGAATAGCGGACGGAGTGCCCAGTCTCCGAATCGGGCCGGTGTGAGGTGCGCGACCCCTCCTGTGGTCCGGGGGCACGGTTTCGAGGTGAGGGCATGTCTCGGTTAGGCTGGGGGCAGACCCCTCGTGCGGCGTCATCTCGCTGAACTCCCCCAGGGCCGGAAGGCAGCAAGGGTAGGTGGGCTCTGGCGGGTGCGCGAGGGGTCCTTTGCTGCCCCGGACCGGTTCGTCGGTCCGATGTGAGCGGCGACTCCATCCCTGCTGACCAGGCATTTCTCGCCAGGCAAGACGCTAGGCGTCCGGATCGCAAGATTTCATGGCCGCGGAGTTGGTGCCGAGCCCCGCCGGATGGTCTTCTCCTCGCATGCACCGCATCGCTCCCGCCGCACCCCGCACCGCGCAGACCACCCTGCGTGGCGTCATGTGCGCCGCCGCGATGCCCGCCACGCGAATGTGCGGTCGCTGACCGACCAGCACTCCGCCGTCGTCCCCCGCTGACGACACCCGGGCCCGTCGTGCGCTGATGGCCGCGACCTGCCACCCCACCTCTCAGCTCCCTGCGCCACGGCGAGACCTGCCGCCGTGCGCGCCCGCCCGGAAGGACCCCTGTCATGACCCTGCGCTCCACCCTGCTCACCACCGGCGCCGCCGTCTCCGTCCTGGCCCTGGCCGCCTGCTCCGGCGACGCCGCCGCGACCGCGAGCGGTACCGCCGAGGACCCCGTCCGCATCGGCGTCGTCTCCGCCGGCGAGGCCTACTGGGACACGTTCGCCGAGGCCGCCGCGGCCGAGGGCATCGAGGTCGAGATCGTGAACTTCTCCGACTACCAGCTCCCCAACCAGGGGCTGTCCGACGGCGACCTCGACCTCAACCAGTTCCAGCACCTGCAGTTCCTCGCCGGCTACAACGTGGCGCGCGGCGACGACCTCACCCCGATCGGCGCCACCGCCGTCTACCCGCTGGGTCTGTACTCGACCGCTCACGCGAGCCTCGAGGAGATCCCGGACGGCGGCCAGGTCGCGATCCCCAATGACGAGACGAACCAGGCGCGGGCGCTGCTCGTGCTGCAGGACGCCGGGCTGCTCACCCTGCGCGACGGCGGGAACTCGTTCTCCACGCCGGCCGACGTGGTCGCCGAGGAGTCCCGCGTGTCGGTGACGCCGGTCGACGCTGCGCAGACCGCGATCGCCCTGGCGGACGTCGACGCCTCGATCATCAACAACGACTTCGTGGGCGACGCCGGCCTGGCCGAGGACGACGCGATCTTCACCGACGACCCGGACTCCGCGGCGGCCGAGCCGTACATCAACGTGTGGGTGGCCCGGTCCGCCGACGCCGAGGACGAGACGCTGGCCCGGCTCGTGGACATCTACCACTCGCCGGAGATCGAGGCCCAGGTCCTCGAGGCCTCCGGCGGCACGGGTGTGATCAAGGACAACGACCCGGCCGACCTGCAGGCGATCCTCGACGACATCGAGACCAACCTCGCCGCCGAGTGATCCCGTCACCCCCGCCGAGGTAAGCGACCTTCTGCCGAGGTAGGCAAGTTCTCCACGAGGTAGGCACCTGTCGCCCGAAGGTTGCCTACCTGAGCGGGAACTTGCCTACCTCGCCGGAGATTCGCCTACCTCGCCGGAGATTCGCCTACCTCGCCGGAGATTCGCCTACCTCGGCGAGAAGGTGCCTACCTCGTCCATGAAAGGAGTGCCGTGAGCGAGCCGATCATCAGCTTCCGCGACGCGGTCAAGGAGTTCCCCGCCGCCCGCGGGCCCCGTCGTCGGCGACGCGGACGACGCGGCGCCCCCGTCCGCGCCGTCGACGGCGTCACGCTCGACGTCGCCGCCGGCGAGATCTTCGGCGTCATCGGCTACTCCGGAGCCGGCAAGTCCACCCTCGTGCGGCTCGTCAACGCCCTGGAGACGACGACGGCGGGTTCCGTCGTCGTCGACGGCACCGACCTGACGGGGCTGAGCGAGGCACGGCTGCGTCCTGTCCGCGCCGGGATCGGCATGATCTTCCAGCAGTTCAACCTGCTGGCCTCCCGGACCGTCGCCGGGAACGTCGCCTACCCGCTGGAGGTCGCCGGCTGGTCGCGCGCCGACCGGCACGCCCGGGTGCGCGAGTTGCTCGACTTCGTCGGCATCGGCGACAAGGCCCACGTCCACCCCGCGCAGCTGTCCGGCGGCCAGAAGCAGCGCGTCGGCATCGCCCGGGCGCTGGCGACCAGCCCCCGGGTCCTGCTGGCGGACGAGGCCACCAGCGCGCTCGACCCGGAGACGACGGCGGACGTGCTCGCCCTGCTGCAGCGCGTCAACCGCGAGCTCGGCATCACGGTCGTGGTGATCACCCACGAGATGGAGGTCGTGCGCTCGATCTGCCACCGGGTCGCCGTCATGGAGGCCGGTCGCGTGGTCGAGCTGGGCGACGCCTACCGGGTGTTCAGCGCACCGCAGCACCCGGTCACGCGCCGGTTCGTCGCCTCGGCGCTGCGGGACGTGCCGTCGCCGGCCGTGCTGGACCGGCTGCGCGAGCGCCATCCCGGCCGGGTCGTCACGGTCCGGATCGACGAGGTGGCCGGGTCGTCCGCGCAGGTCACGCGGGTCCTGGCCGAGCACGGTGTGGACGGCACGATCGTCTACGGCGGCATCACCGAGGTCGCCGAGCGCCCCTACGGCTCGCTCACGCTCGAGCTCGTCGGGGACGACGCCGCGGTGCAGGCCGCGCTGGACGGCCTGCGGGACGCCACGACCGTCGTCGACCACGGCACCGCCACCCGACCCGCCGCCGACAGGAGCGACCGATGAACCCCGACCTCGTGCCCGTGCTGTGGCAGGCGTTCGGCGAGACCGTCTTCATGGTGCTGATCACCCTGGCCGTCGGCGGCGTCTGCGGTCTCGCGCTCGGCCTCGGGCTCTACCTGACGCGGCCCGGCAACCTGCTGGAGCACCGCGGCGTGTTCGCGGTGCTGAACGTGGCCGTCAACGTCGTGCGTCCGATCCCGTTCATCATCTTCCTCGTGGCGCTGGGTCCCGTGACCCGCGCCGTGGTCGGGACGACGATCGGGACCGGGGCGTTCACGTTCGCGATGTGCGTCATGGCGTCGTTCGTTTTCGCGCGGCTGGTGGAGCAGAACCTCGTCTCGATCGACCCCGGCGTCATCGAGGCGGCCCGGGCGATGGGTGCCTCGCCGCTGCGGATCGTGCGCACCGTCGTCGTCCCTGAGGCGCTGTCCCCGCTGATCCTCGGCTACACCTTCCTGTTCGTCGGGGTGCTCGACATGTCCGCGATCGCCGGTTACCTGGGTGCCGGTGGCCTGGGCGACTTCGCCATCGTGTACGGCTACCGGCAGTACGACTGGGCGCTGACGGCGCTGGTCGTGGTGATCATCATCGTCATCGTCCAGCTCGTGCAGTGGCTGGGGAACTCCCTGGCGCGGCGGGCGCTGCGGCGCTGACTCGTCGGCGTCGGGGGACGAGCTGCCCCGCGACCAGCGCCAGCATCGCCAGGCCGAACCCGGCGAGCTGGGCCGGGCCCATCGACTCCCCGAGCACCCCGGCACCGAGGACGGCGGCGGTCAGCGGGGACAGCAGCCCGAGGAACGCCACCGCCACGACGGAGAGCCGGCGGATGCCGGAGAACCACAGCGTGTACGCCACGAGTCCGCCGACGATCCCGAGCCAGAGGTAGCCGCCGAGCGCCGGGGCGTCGATGCCCGCCGGCACCCCGCCCTCGAGCAGCGCGAACGGCACCAGGGCCAGCCCGCCCGCGGTGAGCAGCCACCCGGCGAACCCGGTGGCGCCGACGCCGCGTGGCGGACCCCACCTCTTGGTGAGCGTGACGCCGAGCGCCATGACGCCGGCACCGCCGACGCCCGCGGCGAGACCGACCGGGTCGAGGGCGGCGTCCGGTCCGAGCACGACGAGCCCGACCCCGAGCACCCCGACGACGCCCCAGGCGAGGCGCCACACGGACCACCGGTCGCCGAGGACGACGACGGCCAGGACGGTGGCGACCAGCGGTTGGGCGGCGCCGAGCGTCGCGGCGACCCCGCCGGGCAGGCGTTCGGCGGCGACGAAGAGCAGCGGGAAGAAGGCCCCGATGTTCAGCACGCCGAGGACCGCCGCCCGCCACCACCAGGATCCGCGCGGCAGGGTCCGCGCGATCGCGAGGGCGAGCAGCCCGGCGGGCAGTGCGCGCGCGGCGGCGGCGAACAGTGGGTGACCCGGAGGGAGCAGCTCGGTGGTCACCAGGTAGGTGGTGCCCCACACGACCGGTGTGATCGCGGTCAGGGCGATCGTGCCGCCGTGCGCCGCGGCCGGAGGGTGAGGAGGCGCCGTCGCGGGTGACGCCGGAGCGGTGGTGGTCATGGATCCACGGTGCGGTGCCACGTACTCATGAGTCCAACACATGCTTGTCATGTCATCGATCGTGGATGACGATTGATCGATGGAGCTCCAGCAGATGCGCTACGTCCTGGCCGTCGCGGAGACGGGCAGCTTCACCCGGGCCGCCGAGCGGTGCTTCGTGGTGCAGTCCGCGCTGAGCCACCAGGTGGCCGCGCTGGAGCGCGAGCTCGGGGTGCGGCTGTTCGCCCGCACGAGCCGCCGGGTCGAGATCACCGCGGCGGGAGGCTTTCCTGCCGTCGGCGCGACGCGCGCTGGAGGCGGCGGACCGGGCGGGCGCCGACGCCGCCGCTGCTGTCGGCCAGGTCCGCGGCACGTTGCGGCTCGGCATCATCCCGTCGGTGACCGCGTTCGACGTGCCGGCGGTCCTGCGACGCTTCCGCGAGGCGCACCCGCAGGTCGGGGTGTCGCTGCGGGTGGACTCCAGCGTCGAGCTCGTGGCCGCGGTGCGGGCGGGCGAGACCGACGTCGCGGTGCTGGGGCTGGCGCAGGGTGAGCCGCCGTCGGGCGTCCGGCACCGCGAGCTCGTCCGCGAGCGGCTGGTGGCGGCCGTCGCGTCGGACCACCCGCTCGCGGGGCGTCAGCGGACCGGCCTCGCGCGGCTCGCTGACGAGACCTTCGCGGACTTCCCGACCGGGTCGCCGGGCCGGGCGCAGAGCGACCGGGCGTTCTCCGCGGCCGGCCTGCGGCGCGAGGTGGCCTTCGAGGTGCCGACCACCGACCTGCTCCTCGGACTGGTCCGCGAGGGCCTCGCCGTGGCGATGCTGTCCGAGCCGCTGGTGGCGGGGGCCGACGGCGTGACCGCCGTCCGCGTCACGCGCGGCCCGCAGCGGGTCCAGTACGTCGTGTGCGACGACCTCAACCCGAGCCCGGCGGCGCTGGCGTTCCTGGCCCTCGTGCCGTGACGTCGCCCGGGGGTCACCCCCGCGCGGCGATCTCCAGCCCCACGGGCGTCTCGGCGTCGTGCACTCCGTCGAGCGAGACCAGCGCCTCGGCGACGTACTGCGCCACGTACCGCGCGCCGGCCGTCGTGAAGTGGGTGTTGTCCTGCTGCATGGCCTCCGGCACCTCGAGACCGGCCGCGGCGGCTGCGCCGTGCGGGAACAGCGCGGCCGAGGCCTCGACGCCGAGCCACGTGTACAGCCAGCGCGTGAACACCGTCAGCTCGATGAGCGGGACGTCCCGATCGGCGGCCAGGGCCCGCACGGTCGCCGGGTAGGCGCCGTGGGACCAGCGCAGCGAACCGTCGTCGGCGAACCACCGGCGCTCGACGCTCGTGGCGAGGACCGGTCGGGCCCCGAGCGCCCGCACCTCGGTGACGAACTCGTCGAGCCGACGCCGGTACCCGCCGTCCGCGGCGAGCTCGTCGGGCTCCTTCTGGTCGTTGTGCCCGAACTGGATGATCACGGTGTCCCCGGGGCGGATCGCCTCGACCACGCGCGCCCAGTGGCCCTCCTCGCGGAAGGACCTCGTCGTGGCCCCGCCGATCGCGGCGTTGTGCACGTCGTCCGCGACGAGCGGGACGAGCTCGTCCCCCCAGCCCAGCAGCGGGATCTCCGGGCGGCCCGAGGTGGCGCCGTGGTCGGTGGGGGCGACGGTCGAGTCGCCGGCGAGATGGATCGTCATCGGTCCTCCGGATCAGCGTTGAATCGATTAAACCGTAGCCTCGCCCGCGCCCCCGGTCAACGCCCGCCGGGCGGGATGTTCCTGTCGGCCCCGACGTCTACAGTTGCAGGGGTGACCACCGCTCTGTACCGCCGCTACCGGCCCGAGACGTTCGCCGAGGTGATCGGCCAGGACCACGTCACCGCGCCCCTGCGGCAGGCGCTGCGCACCGGTCGCGCCAACCACGCCTACCTCTTCTCCGGGCCGCGCGGCTGCGGCAAGACGACGTCCGCGCGGATCCTGGCGCGCACGCTCAACTGCCACCGCAACACCCCCGAGAAGCCGCTCGACACCCCGTGCGGCGAGTGCCCCTCGTGCGTGGAGCTGGCCCGCGGCGGTCCCGGCTCCCTCGACGTCGTCGAGATCGACGCCGCCAGCCACAACGGCGTCGACGACGCCCGTGACCTGCGCGAGCGCGCCACGTTCGCCCCCGCGCGGGACCGGTACAAGATCTTCGTGCTCGACGAGGCCCACATGGTGACCTCGCACGGCTTCAACGCGCTGCTCAAGATCGTCGAGGAGCCGCCGGAGCACATCAAGTTCGTGTTCGCGACGACGGAGCCGGACAAGGTCATCGGCACGATCCGCTCGCGCACGCACCACTACCCGTTCCGCCTGGTCCCGCCGGACGTGCTCGGGCCGTACCTCGAGCAGCTCTGCGCGGCCGAGGGCATCGAGCCCGGCGCCGGGGTGGTGCCGCTGGTCACGCGGGCCGGCGGGGGGTCGGTGCGGGACACCCTCTCGGTGCTGGACCAGCTCATCGCCGGGTCGTCCGGCACGGTCGAGTACGACCTCGCGGTGAGCCTGCTCGGCTTCACCCACGCGACGCTGCTGGACGACGTCGTGGACGGGATCGCCGCCCGTGACGGCGCCTCCATCTTCCGCGTGATCGACCACGTCATCGCCACCGGTCACGAGCCGCGCCGGTTCGTCGAGGACGTCCTGGAACGGCTGCGCGACCTCATCGTCATCGCGGTCTCCGGCGAGGCCGCCGACGCCGTGCTGCGCGACCTGCCCGCCGACCGGCTCGAACGGATGCGCCACCAGGCCGCTCACCTCGGCTTCTCGGAGCTCTCCCGCGCCGCCGACCTGGTCAACACCGCCCTGACCGAGATGACCGGCGCCACCTCGCCCCGGCTGCACCTCGAGCTGCTGTGCGCGCGCCTGCTGCTGCCGGGCGCCGACGACGGCACGGAGGGCCTCGCCGCCCGCCTCGACCGGCTCGAGCGCGGGGCGGTCGCGGCCGGCCCCGTCGGTGCGGCGCCGGGCACGACAGCGGCACCCGCCGACGGTGCCGAGGACCAGGCTGCCGCCGAGCCGGCAGCCGCCGCGTCCGGGACGTCGGGGCTGTCCGGCGCCGCTGCGGCCCGGGCCGCCCTGGCCCGGAGCCGCCGTCCGGTGGCAGAGGTCTCCCCGCCGGCGTCCGACCCCGCACCGCCGTCGGTGGCCGCGTCCCAGCCCGCCCCGGAGCCCGGGGCCGAGGTGGACACCGAGGCCGAGCCGACGTCGGCACCCGAGCCGCACGTGCCGGTCGAGGACGCCGCGGTGCCGTCGGCGTCCGCCGTCGGCCCGGACGTGGAGGCGCCCCCGGCCGAGGAGCCTCCGACCGAGGAGCCCCCGGCCGAGGAGCCTCCGACCGAGGAGCCCCCGGCCGAAGCGCCCGAGGACTCGGTGCCCGAACCCGTGGAGCCCGCGGGCCCGGCGGCAGAACCTCAGGACCCGCGCCCCGCAGCACCGCCGGCGCCCGCCTCGCCGGCCGGGCACACCCCGGAGCCGACGAGCGCGAGCGGTCCGACGGCGGAGGACCTGCGCCGCCGGTGGGAGGAGATCGTCGCCAACCTCGGCAGCCCCGTGACGCGGGCCCTGGTCGAGCAGAACGCCCAGATCGGTGCGCTGTCCGGGGACCGGCTCCAGCTCAGCTTCCAGACCGAGGGGCTGGCGCGGAACTTCTCCCAGCCGCGGCACACCGAGGCGTTCGCCGAGGCCGTCTACCAGACGCTGGGTCTGCGGGCCCAGATCGAGGTGACCGTCGGGGCACCCGGGCCGGCCGACCCGCCGGCGTCGGGGCCGACGTCCGCGTCCGGGCCGCGCCGCAAGCCGCCGGTCGACCGGCCGTCCGCTCCGGAGCCGCCGCGAGGTGCCTCGCCCGGGCCGCACGGGGGCGGGCACGCTGCGGCGTCGCAGGTCTCCGCCGCCTCGGCGGGACAGGGCGGCCTCGCCGTCGCCGAGCGCGTCGAGACCGCGCCGGCTGACGCACCGGTCGACGCAGCGCCCGGACCGTCGCCCGACGCAGCGCCCGACACCGCGGCCGCCGACGCGGCCGACGCCGCCTGGCTCGCCGGGGCCTCGGCCGCGACCTCGCAGAGCGCGGCGTCCGCCGCCTCCGCCGCGCCCGGCCGTGCACCGGCCCGCCCGGAGCCCGCGCGAGCGGTCGCCGCGACCGTCGCCCCGCCGCAGCCGCCGTCGGAGGCCACGGGGTCCCCGGCCGCGCCGGCACCGTCGACGCCCCCCTCGTCCGCGCCGTCGACGCCCTCCACGGCGCCGCCGTCGCCCTCCACGGCGTCGGCGGACGCCCCGGTTCCCGCGGCGGAACCGGACCCGTGGCCGCACCGGATGCGCTCGGCGCCGCAGGAGACGGCGTCGGCACCGGACACGGCACCATCCGCCACCGACGGCTACGACGACGCCTCGGACAGCGACCCGGAGCTCGTGTCGTCGGGCCTGGTCGGCGTCCCGCTCGTGGTCAAGATGCTCGAGGGCACGATCATCGACGAGACGACGGACGGCCCGTGACGGTCCCGGCGACCACCACCCTGTACATCTTCTCCGCCGTCGTCCGGCGCGACGGCCGGTGGCTCGTGGTGCGCAAACGGCACACGGAGACGTTCATCCAGGTGGGCGGCAAGATCGAGCCGGGGGAGAGCCCCCGGGACGCGCTGGTGCGCGAGTGCCACGAGGAGATCGGCCTGGAGGTCGACCCGCCGCGGGTGCGGGCGCTCGGCCACCACCACGCGGTCGCCGCGAACGAGCCGGACCACGTGGTCGACGCCCACGCGTTCGAGGTCGAGCTGCCGCCGGGCTTCGAGCCGGAACCGCGGGCGGAGCTGGCCGAGGTGAGGTGGATCGACCCGGAGCACCCGGTGACCCCGTACCCGCTGGCGCCGCTGTCGCGGGCGCTGATCGCCCGCTTCGGCGCGGATCAGCCCGGGACGCCGTCGAGGTAGCCGGTGCGGTCGGCCGCGGTGATCTCGCGCAGGACGCGGGCGGGGTTCCCGGCCGCGACGGTGCGGGCGGGCACGTCGCGCGTGACGACGCTGCCGGAGCCGATCACGGCACCGTCGCCGATCGTCACCCCGGGGTTGACCGTGACCCCGCCCCCGATCCAGACGCCGTCGCCGATCCGCACCGGCCGGGCGTAGCACGCCCCGGCCGCCCGCTCGCGCGGGTCCAGGGCGTGGTTCGACGTGTAGATCCCGACGCGCGGCCCGAGGAGCACGTCGTCGCCGATCGTGATGCCGCCGCCGTCGAGCATCACGCAGTCGAAGTTCGCGTAGAAGTTGTCGCCGAGGCGGATGCCGTCACCGAACTCGCAGCGGAACGTCGGCTCGAAGTGGGCGTTCTCCCCGGCCTGGTCGACGAGCTCGCGCAGCAGGGCGAGCCGTGCGTCGGCCGGCCGGCCGAAGGCGGTGTTGTAGGCGTCCGTGGCCAGCACGGCGCGTTCCCGGGCCTGCACGAGCTCGTCGGTCGTGTCGTCGTACATCGCCCCGGTGCGGAGGTGCCGGCGCTGCGCGCTGAGGTCCATCGGGTTCCCTTCGACGTCCTGAGACTACCGACGCGCGGCGCGCGTCGGTACCGGAGCGTGCACGGCCCGCGGCCTGGCAGAGTGGGGTCTGTGACGACGACGCACCGCCTGCCCCGTGCCACCCCGGCGTCCCAGGGCGTCGACCCGGAGTCCCTGCGGCGGCTGGTCGCCGCGCTCGACCAGGTCCGCGACGTGCACAGCCTCATGGTGCTGCGGCACGGCCACGTGGTCGCCGAGGCGTGGTGGGACCCGTTCGCCCCGGACGAGCCGCACCAGATGTTCTCCGTGTCCAAGGCGGTCACCGCCACCGCGATCGGGATGGCCGTGGACGAAGGTCTGCTGAGCATCGACGACCGGGTCGTCGACCTGCTGCCGCACGACGCGCCGTCGGACCCGGACGAGCACCTGGCGGCGATGACGGTGCGGCACCTGCTGACGATGACCAGCGGGCACGGCACCGACACGATGAACTTCACGCTGCGCAACCTCCACCGCCCGGGCGGCAGCTGGGCGCGGGACATCCTCGCGTCCACGGTGATCCACGCCCCGGGCACCCGGTTCGTCTACAACACCGGGGCGACCTACCTGCTCTCGGCGATCCTGCACCGGCTCACCGGGGAGCGGCTGCTGGACTGGTTGACCCCGCGGCTGCTCGACCCGCTGGGCATCTCGGGCGCCACCTGGGAGCAGTGCGAGCAGGGCATCGACGTCGGCGGGTACGGGCTGACCCTGACCACCGAGGATCTCGCGTCGCTCGGCCAGCTCTGGCTGCAGCGCGGCCGGTGGGGCGAGCAGCAGCTCGTCCCGGCCGCGTGGGTCGACGAGATGACGTCCGCCCAGGTGGACAACGGCCCGGACGAGAAGCCCGACTGGGAGCAGGGTTACGGCTACCAGTTCTGGCGGTGCCGGCACGGCGCTTCCCGGGCCGACGGCGCCTTCGGGCAGTTCGCCGTCGTCTGGCCCGAGCACGACGCCGTGGTCGTGCTGACCAGCGGGACGACGGACACCGCCGCCGAGCTCGACGCGATCTGGGACACGCTCGGTGGTGCGTTCGGCCCGGTGCCGGGCGCCGGGACGGGCGGCGGGGCGTCCGACGCCGGGGACGGCCCGACGTCGGACGCCCCCGACGACCTCGCGGTCGCCGTGCCGGAGGGGCGCGCGCACGTCGTGCTCGAGGACTTCGTGCGGGGTTCCCGCTTCGTGCTGACGCCCGAGTCCGGGCACGACGCCGCGAGCCCGGGCGGGCCGCTCCTGCACTGGCACGCGATCTCGGTGGACCGTGTCGACGACGAGCTCGCCCTGACCTGGGAGGCCGACGCCGGTGGTGCGGCGCGCACCGTGCTGTGCGGCACCGGGCGCTGGGTGACCGGGCGTGCCGGGCTCGAGCCCGGCGAGGAGGTCGCCGTCGCCGGGGCGGCCGCCTGGACCGGGGCGCACGAGCTGACGCTGCGCCTGGTGCGCCGCGGCACGCCGTTCGTCCTCGAGGTCCGGCTGGCCTTCGGCGGCGACGGCGAGGGCCGCTGGGTGGAGGTGGCGGCCGACCAGCCGGTGTCGTTCGGCCGGACCGATCTGCTGCGCGCCACCGGGCTCGGGGTGGGCGCCGGGGTGTGACCTGACGGGGACGTCGTCCCCCCCGCCGCGGGCCGGGGTCCGGACGGCAACGGTGTCAGGAGTCCCGACGACGGGGGCCGTTGGTCCCTACCGGCGTGGCCGGGCGGGGCGATGGGCTGGGGGGGGGAGCAGCACCGGTGACGGCGAGTCCCGGTGACGACCCACCCGTCCGAGGGAGAGCACCATGTCGACGCAGGACGCCGAGCACCGGCCGCCCGCCGGGACCGTCGACGACCGGCCGCGCGGGCTCACCGGCTGGGCCGCGGCGCACCCGGTGGCCGCCTTCGTGGTGCTCGCCTACGCGATCTCCTGGACGCTGTGGGTGCCCGTCGTGGTCGGTGCCGGCGGGGCCGTCGCCCAGGTGCTGTTCGTGGTGGGTGGGCTGGGCCCGGCGGTCGCGGCCCTGCTCGTGACCCGCCGCATCGGGGCGCCCCTGGGCCCGTGGGCCCGGCAGATCGTCCGGTGGCGCGTCCCGCTGCGCTACTACCTCTACGCGCTCGGCCTGCCCTCCCTGCTGTTCGCGATCGTCAACGTCGAGCTGGCGATCGTCGGCCAGGAGGTCGACCTCGCCCTGCTCGGGGACCGGCTGCCCGCCTACCTCATGACGTTCCTGGCCGTGGCCACGATCGGCGGCGGGTTCGAGGAGCCCGGCTGGCGCGGGTTCGCGTTGCCCCGGCTGCAGGAGCGCTTCGCCCCGCTGGCCGCGACCTGCCTCCTCGCCCTGGTCTGGGGAGTCTGGCACCTGCCCCTCTACGGGCTCGGGTTCGTCGGCCCGATGGTCTTTGCCTTCTACTACACGTGGCTCTACAACCGCACCGGCAGCGTGCTGCTGTGCATCCTGCTGCACGGGAGCTTCACGCCCGCCCTCGACCACCTCGTGCTGCGTGCGGACAACCTCGCGGTCGACGTCGCCATCGGTGCCACCCTCGTGGCCGGTGCGGTCGTGCTCGTCGTCGTCACCAAGGGGCGCCTCGGTTTCGACGCCGCGAGGAACAGCGCCTACCGCACGGCCTGAGCGGTCGTCGGGACCGTCAGACCGCGCCGCGCGAGCCGGCGGCACGCAGGGCGTCGAGCCAGCGGTCCAGCACCGCGACCGAGTCGGGCACGAACGCGTGCTCGTCGACCATCTCGACGAGCCGTCGCGGGGACACCCACCGGCCCCAGGCGATCTCCTCGGGCTGCCAACGCACGGGCCCGTCCCAGGTGCAGGTGAACAGGAACGCGCGGTACCGGGTGTGGTCGTCGGCGTAGTCGCGCTCGCCGAGACGCAGCAGCGGCACGCCCTCGACGCCGAGCTCCTCGGCGACCTCGCGGCGCGCGGACTGCAGCGGGGACTCGCCGGCGCGCAGCACCCCGCCGGCGCAGAAGTCGTAGCGCCCGGGGTAGACGTCCTTGGTGTCGGTGCGGCGGTGCACGTAGACCTCGCCCGCGCTGTTGCGGACGACGACGGCGGTGGCCGCGTGGCGCAGGTTCTCGGACCGCACGCGGTGGCGCGGGGCGGTGCCGCACGGCGCGCCGGCGTCGTCGAACAGCGCGACGGGCTCGTCGGCCGGGTCGGACTCCATGACTCGCATCATGCCGGAGTTGTCCCCGCCGCGCCGTAGGCTGAGCGCGTGTACGAAGGTGCGGTCCAGGACCTGATCGACGAGCTCGGCCGGCTGCCCGGTGTCGGGCCCAAGAGCGCGCAGCGCATCGCGTTCCATCTGCTCGCCACGGACGCCGCCGACGTGCGGCGGCTCGTGGACGCCCTGACCGAGGTCAAGGCCCGCGTGCAGTTCTGCGAGACCTGCGGGAACGTCGCCGAGTCGGCGACGTGCCGGGTGTGCGCCGACCCGCGTCGCAGCGACGAGGTGATCTGCGTCGTCGAGGAACCCAAGGACGTCGTGGCCATCGAGCGCACGCGGGAGTTCCGCGGCAAGTATCACGTGCTCGGCGGGGCCATCAACCCGCTGGAGAACGTCGGGCCCGACGACCTGCGGATCAGCGAGCTCATGTCCCGGCTGGCCGACGGCGCGGTCACCGAGGTGATCATCGCCACCGACCCGAACGTGGAGGGCGAGGCGACGGCGACCTACCTCTCACGGCTCATCGGGCCGATGGGTGTGACGGTGTCGCGCCTCGCGTCCGGGCTGCCGGTCGGGGGAGACCTGGAGTACGCGGACGAGGTCACCCTCGGTCGCGCGTTCGAGGGGCGTCGCGTCGTCGGCAGCTGACCGAGCAGGACCCGGCGTCATGGGGAGTCCGGCCGGTCGTCGAGCGGCGCGACCTGGATGTTCCGGTAGGAGACCCGGTCGCCCGGACCGTGGTTCTGCACGCCCACGAACCCGGACGACAGGTCCCGTGCCGGGTCGGTGCCCGTGAAGTCGTTGACCAGCGTCCCGTTGAGGAACACCCGGACGGTGCCGTCCGCGACGCGGATGTCGTACGCGTTCCACGCGGGCACCGGGTTCAGCGCGTCGGCCACGGCCTCCGGGTCGGCTCCCTGGAACGTGTAGACCGCACCGGTGGTGCGGTCGGCCTCGTCGCTGGCGTCGATCTGGACCTCGTAGCCCTGGTCGACGGCGACCCAGGGGTCGTCGCCCGGGTCGGGGAACCCGACGAACACCCCGCCGTTGGAGCCGTCGACCAGCCTCCACTCGAGCCGGAGGCTGTAGGGACCCTCCAGCTCGTCGGTGTGCCAGAGCAGTCCCAGCCCGCCCGCGGTCTCCAGGGTGCAGTCGTCCCGGCGGCCGAACGAGCCCGCGCCGGCGAGGCGCCAGTCGTCGAAGCTCGCGAGCGTGCCGTCGAACAGCGCGGTGTAGCCGGGGTCCGGCTCCGCCGGGGAGCACAGGTCCGGGTCCGCGCCGAGCGAGAGCACGTCGAGGGCCACGTGGCCGTCGTCGCCCGCGCCGCGCTGCACCGTGATCGTGTTGGTCCCGGCCTCCAGCACGAGGTCGCGCGTGGCGACGTCCCAGCTCTCCTGGTCGCCGGTGCTGGGCAGTACCCACTGCTCCGCCGCGCTGCCGTTCACGGACACCGAGACGGTCTTGGCGCCCTCGAACGGGGTGGGGCCGTTGGCGTAGCGCAGGTTCACCGGCTGCGGACCCGCCTCGTCGGCGGTGACGGTGAACGAGACACCGTCGCCGACCGCACGAAGGCCTTCGACGAACCCCGACCCGGAGTAACCGTTCCGCTCGGCGGACGACCGGGCCGAGCCCGTCAGGTCGGACCGCTCGGCCTCGGAGTAGCCGGTGTCGGCCGAGGTCGCTGACGCGGGCGAGTCGCCGGGCGGGCCGTCCGCCGGTGCACCGGGGCCGGGCGGTCCGCAGCCCGGGAGCACGAGACACACCAGGCCTGCCGCGCAGAGGAGTCGGGGTCGGGGCACTCGCACAGGCATCCTCCTCGACGACGGCGCCCTCGACACTAGGTGGCCCCCGGCCCGTGGGCAACGACGAGCGGCCGGGCCCGGTCGGTCGCCCGTCGCCGCCGCTCGCCTGGCGCCCCGCCGCCTCGACGGTGGAGACTGGAGCGCAGGACGACGGTCCGCCGGGCGCTGACCGACCGGCGGCAGGGACCACAGGACGGATGAGCACCGTGTCAGAGATCTCCGCAGACTCCGAGCTCCGCGAGGTCGCCGACCAGATGTCGACCCAGGCGCGCACCTTCCTGTCCACCACGTCGCAGGTCGCCGGGGGAGGGTTCCCCGGCGCCGAGCTGTCGCTGCTGATCCTGGCCACCTCGGACCTGCTGGCCGCCGGCGCACGGTTGGCGGCCATCGTCGACGTCGTGCCCGTGCAGCGGTTCGAGCCGGACGCCGGGCGGGAGACCGACGTCGACCCGTTGCGCGTGGCGCTGGCGCAGATGTTCGACGGCTTCGACGACTACGTCGAGGTCGTCGACCCGGTGCTCGGCACCGAGCTGGGGCAGGCCTCGCTCTCCGGCGACCTGGCCTGCGTCACCGAGGAGATCGCCAAGGGTTTGCAGCACTTCGACGACGGCCACGAGCTCGAGGGGCTGTGGTGGTGGCAGTTCTCCTACCTGTCGAGCTGGGGCGAGCGCGCCTCCTCGGCGCTGCGGCTGCTGCAGTCGGTGCTCACGCACCTGCGCCTGGACGTCGAGGCCGACGTCGCCGCCGAGGCGGAGTACGACGCCCTGCACTCCTGAGCAGCACCGCGTCAGCAGCACCGCGTCGTCTGCCGGTCACGGGGAGTTCACCGCGACGGCGCGGACGCGCTACCGGGGCGTCCTAGCGTGCGGCGGGACCCGTCACCTCACCCCGGAGGATCCCCGTGCCCCGTCGTGGCATCCGTCCCTCGCTCACCCGTGCCGGCGCGGCAGCGCTCGGCCTCACCCTGTGCGGCGGTCTGCTCGCGCTGCCCGCCCAGGCGTCCGTCGTCGACGACCTGATCGGCACCGCCGCCGACGACGCCGCGATCGACCTGCGCCCGCTGGGCTCGTACGAGACCGGCATGTTCGACGAGTCGGCCGCCGAGATCGTCGCCTTCCACCCCGGCTCGCAGCGCCTCTTCTCGGTCAACGCCCACGTCGGCGAGGTGACGGTCCTCGACGTCGCCGACCCGGCCGCGCCGACGAAGCTCGTCGCCGTGCAGACCACCGGCGTCGCGTCCGACGACGGCTCCACCGTCCCGGCCGGGGCCGTGGCCAACTCCGTCGCGGTGCGCGGCGACGGGCTCGGCGTCGTCGCCGTGGAGTCCCCCACCTCGACCGACGCCGGCTGGCTGGTCTTCTTCGACGCCGCCGGTGACGGGACCGCTCTCGGTGCGGTGCGCGTCGGGGCGCTGCCCGACATGGTCACGGTCACGCCCGACGGTGCCCGCGCCGTCGTCGCCGACGAGGGCGAGCCGAACGACGACTACACCGTGGACCCGGAGGGCGACGTCGCCGTCGTCGACCTGCCCGCCGAGGTCGCCGCGCCGGCGCAGGACGCCGTGCGCCTCGCCGACTTCCACGCGTTCGAGGCCGAGGGCGCCCTCCCGGAGGGCGTGCGCGTCTTCGCGGGGATCGACGGCATCGACCACCCCGTCTCGCGCAACCTCGAGCCCGAGTACGTGTCCGTCTCCGGGGACTCGGCCACCGCGTATGTCGCGCTGCAGGAGAACAACGCCGTGGCCGTCGTCGACCTGGACTCCGCCGAGGTCACCGAGATCTGGCCGCTGGGCGCCAAGGACCACTCTCTGGAGGGGCAGGGCATCGACCCGTCCGACGAGGACGGCCCCGACGGCGAGGGCGCGATCGACATCCGGACCGTCCCGGTCAAGGGCCTCTACATGCCGGACGGCATGGATGCCTACACCGTCGACGGCGAGACCTACCTGGTCACGGCCAACGAGGGCGACGCCCGCGAGTTCGGCGACTACGAGGAGCCGGCCCGCCTCAAGGACCTCGGCGAGGACGGCATCGCGCCGATCTGTGCCGACCACCCCGCTGCGGACCGCACCGACGACGCCGACCTGGGGCGCCTCGACGTCTCGCTGGCCTCCGGGCTCCGGGCCGACGGCGAGTGCTACGACGAGCTGTACGCGTTCGGCGGCCGGTCCTTCTCCATCTGGACCACGGACGGTGAGCAGGTCTTCGACTCCGGCGACGACTTCGAGCAGATCACCGCGCAGGTGGCGCCCGAGTTCTTCAACTCGAACAACGACGAGTCCTCGTTCGAGTCACGGTCGGACAACAAGGGGCCCGAGCCGGAGAGCGTCGTCGTCGGCGCCGTCGACGGGCGCACCTACGCCTTCGTCGGCCTGGAGCGTGTCGGCGGGATCATGGTCTACGACGTGACCGACCCGGCCGGCGCGGCGTTCGTGCAGTACGTCAACAACCGCGACTTCTCCGTCTCGGTGGAGGACCTGGTCGACGCGGGCGCGAGCACGGCGGACGCCGTGGCCGCTGCCGGGGACCTCGGCCCCGAGGGGCTGGCGTTCATCCCCGCCGAGGACTCGCCGACGGGTGAGCCGGTGCTCGCCGTCGGCAACGAGGTCTCGGGCTCCACGACGCTGTACGCGATCGACGGGCCTGCGCCCACCGAGGCCCCGGCCCGCGGCACGATCAGCGACGACAACGCCCACGACGGCGTCCGCGGCGGCGACTACACCGTCTCGGTCGACCTGTGGTGGGGCCAGAACGCCACGTCGGTCCGGCTCTTCGAGGACGGCGAGCTCGTCGCGACCCGGAACCTCGTCGACGCCACGCCGTCGGCCCAGCACGTGGACTTCGCCCTGTCCGGCCGCACGGACGGCACGTACACCTACACCTGCGAGCTGGTGAACGCCGCGGGCGTCACCGACTGCCGCGACCACCGGGTCAAGGTCACCGACGCGGCCCCGGCCCGGCCGAAGCTCAGCCACGACAACTCGGACCAGGACGGCGCCTACACGGTCAGCGCCGACCTGTGGTGGGGCACGAACGCCACGGCGTGGACCCTGCTCGAGGACGGCACCGAGATCGCCACGGGCGAGCTCGAGGCCGCCACGCCGTCGGCCCAGCACGTCGAGGTGCCGCTCGAGGGCCGCGCACCCGGCCGGTACACCTACCGCGTCGTCTTCACCAACGACCTCGGCGCCACGAGCTCGAAGGAGCTCACGGTCCGCGTGAAGAAGTAGGGCGCTGACGAGAGGGTGCCGGTCGGCCTCCGGGCCGTCGTCGTCGGACGGGAAGCGCAGGTCGCGCAGCGACCGTGAGCGCGACGGCGGTCCGGAGGCCGACCGGCACCCTCGTGCGTGCCACCGCTGGACCGGCACCGTGCGAGGATGCCGATCGTGCTCGACCTCGACCCCACCACCATCGCGCTGCTCGTGCTGGCCGGACTGGCCGCCGGCTGGGTCGACGCCGTCGTCGGCGGGGGCGGGCTCATCCAGCTCCCGTCGCTGCTGCTCGTGCCGGGGATGTCGCCGGTGCAGGCGCTGGCGACCAACAAGCTCGGCTCGATCATGGGCACCTCGGTCAGCTCGATCACGTACTACCGGCGCGTCGGCCCGGACCTGACCACGGCCGGGCCGATGGCGGCCGCGGCGCTGGCGGGCGCCGTCGGGGGAGCGGCGCTGGCGACGCAGATCCCCGCCGAGCTGTTCACGCCGATCATCCTGGTGGTCCTCATCGGCGTCGCGGTCTTCACGCTCGCCAAGCCGCAGCTCGGTCAGTACGACGACCTGCGCTGGGAGGGCAACCGCCACCGGTGGACGGCGGCCGGGATCGGCCTCGTCATCGGCGCCTACGACGGTCTGCTCGGGCCGGGTACCGGCACCTTCCTCGTCATCTCCCTGGTGAGCGTCCTCGGGTACGCGTTCCTGCCGGCGTCGGCCCTGGCGAAGATCGTGAACTTCGCCACGAACCTGGGCGCGCTGATCTTCTTCGTGCCGGCCGGCGCGGTGGTGTGGGGCCTGGGGCTGGCGATGGGCGTCGCCAACCTCGTCGGCGGCTACGTCGGCGCCCGGATGGCGGTGTCGAAGGGCAGCCGGTTCGTGCGCGCGGTCTTCGTCGTCGTGGTCGGGGCCCTCATCTGCACGCTCGGGTACGACGTCGTCACGGGTGCCGCGTAGCACCCCTCCCGCGGGGCGCCGATCGACCCTGATGTGACGCCCGGCACACCGGTCGCCGGTCCGGGTCGCTACGATGGAGCGCGCACACACAAGAAACCGGCGGGCCGTTGGAAGAGACGGAGGCCGGCGACAGAAAGGTTGCATGCATGGCACTGGTCGTGCAGAAGTACGGCGGGTCGTCCGTGTCGGACGCCCGTTCCATCAAGCGCGTGGCCAAGCGCATCGCCGAGGCCAAGCGCGCCGGCAACGACGTGGTGGTCGTGGTGAGCGCCATGGGCGACACCACCGACGAGCTCCTCGATCTTGCCGCCGACATCAGCCCCCGTCCGCCGCAGCGCGAGATGGACATCCTGCTCACCGCCGGTGAGCGGATCTCGATGTCCCTCCTCGCGATGGCGATCGACAAGCTCGGGGTCAAGGCGAAGTCCTTCACCGGCCAGCAGGCCGGTCTCCTCACCGACGCCGTCCACGGCAAGGCACGGATCGTCGACGTCGTCCCGCACCGCATCCGCCAGACCCTCGAGAAGGGCCAGGTCGCGATCGTCGCGGGCTTCCAGGGCGTCAGCAGCGGCAACGACGTGACCACGCTCGGCCGCGGCGGCTCCGACACGACGGCGGTCGCGCTGGCCGCCGGCCTCGACGCCGACGTCTGCGAGATCTACACCGACGTCGACGGCATCTTCACCGCGGACCCCCGCATCGCGCCGGGCGCTCGCAAGATCGACAAGGTCACCTACGAAGAGATGCTCGAGCTGGCCGCGTCCGGCGCCAAGGTGCTGGCGCTGCGCGCCGTCGAGTACGCGCGCCGCTACCAGGTCCCGGTGCACGTGCGCAGCTCGTTCTCGGGCAAGAACGGGACGCTCGTCAAGGGCACCCACGGAGACCTCATCGACCCGAACGCCAGCTCCGAGGAGCAGGAGGAAGCAGCCATGGAAGACCCGATCATCTCCGGCGTCGCGCACGACCGCAGCGAGGCCAAGATCACCATCGTCGGCGTGCCGGACACGCTGGGCCAGGCGGCCCGCATCTTCGAGGTCGTGGCCGCCGCCGGCACGAACATCGACATGATCGTCCAGAACGTGTCCGCCGCGGACACCGGTCTGACCGACATCTCCTTCACGCTGCCGCACGCCGACATCCGGTCGACGACGGCCGCGCTGAACGCCGTGAAGTCCGAGCTGAAGTTCGACGACCTGCAGGTCGACGACGAGATCGGCAAGGTCTCGCTCGTGGGCGCCGGCATGAAGTCGCACCCGGGCATCTCCGCCCGCCTGTTCGGCGCGCTGCGGGACGCGGGCATCAACATCGAGATGATCTCCACCTCGGAGATCCGCATCTCGGTGGTCACCCGTGCCGACAACCTGGACGACGCCGTGCGCGCCATCCACACCGCGTTCGAGCTCGACTCCGCCGAGGGCGAGGCCGTGGTCTACGCCGGGACGGGGCGGTGAGTCGCATGGCCCAGATCAACACCACGGGCGTGAACGTCGCCGTCGTCGGCGCCACCGGTCAGGTCGGCGCCGTGATGCGCAAGCTGCTCGCCGAGCGCGCCTTCCCGATCAAGGAGCTGCGGCTGTTCGCCTCGGCACGGTCGGCCGGCTCGACCCTCACCTACGAGGGCGTCGAGGTCACCGTCGAGGACACGGCCGCCACGGCGACCGAGGACCTCGCGGACATCGACATCGCCCTGTTCTCCGCGGGCGGCGGGACGTCGCGCGAGCACGCGCCGCGGTTCGCGGAGGCGGGCGCCGTCGTCATCGACAACTCCTCCGCCTGGCGCCTCGACCCCGAGGTGCCGCTGGTGGTCTCCGAGGTGAACCCGGAGGCGATCAGCGAGGCGGGCAGGGGCATCATCGCCAACCCGAACTGCACCACGATGGCCGCGATGCCGGTGCTCAAGCCCCTGGCCGCCGAGGCCGGGCTGGAGCGCCTGCGGGTCGCCACCTACCAGGCCGTGTCCGGCTCCGGGCTCGGCGGCGTCAAGGAGCTCGCCGACCAGGCGCGCGCCGCGACGTCCGGTGACCTCGAGGGCCTCACCCACGACGGCTCCGCGGTGGAGTTCCCGGCGCCGGAGAAGTACGTGGCGCCGATCGCGTTCGACGTCGTGGCGCTGGCCGGCGCGATCGTCGACGACGGGTCCGAGGAGACGGACGAGGAGCAGAAGCTCCGCAACGAGTCCCGCAAGATCCTCGGTCTGCCCGACCTCGCCGTCGCGGGCACCTGCGTGCGCGTGCCGGTGTTCACCGGCCACTCGCTGGCGATCCACGCCGAGTTCGGCGACGCGATCACGCCGGACCGGGCCCGCGAGCTGCTCGCGGACGCCCCGGGCGTCGAGCTGGCGGACGTCCCGACGCCGCTGGGCGCGGCCGGTGCCGACCCGTCGTTCGTGGGCCGCATCCGCACCGACCAGTCCGTCCCGGACGGTCGCGGGCTGGTGCTGTTCGTCGCGAACGACAACCTGCGCAAGGGTGCCGCGCTCAACGCGATCCAGATCGGCGAGCTCGTGGCGGCCGACATCGCCGAGCTGGCGACCTACGACGCCACGGACGCCGAGTCGGTGACGGCCTGACGCCGAGGTAGGCAACCTCCCGCCGAGGTAGGCAATCCTCCGCCGAGGTAGGCAACTTCTCGGTCAGGTAGCACGCGGAGCCCGGGGTGAGCATCGCGCTCGCCCCGGGCTCTGTCGTGTCCGACGGCGGAGCGTCCGCCGGTCAGGACGGGCGTGCCCCGACGGCGGGCGCCGCGACCACGATCGCCGCCGCCGCGAGCAGGTGCCACACGGTGTGCCCCCACGGCTCGACGAAGCCGATCAGCGCTCCGACGCCCAGGACGACGACGGCGCTCACGAGCCGGGCGCGCAGCGTCGGCCGGGCCAGTGCACGCAGCAGGATCAGCACCACGGCGACCCCCGAGGCGATGCCCTGCGCGACGATGGAGGCCCACGGGTCGACGGCGGCCAGGACCGCGTCCGCGAGCGTCGGGCCCAGCCACCACCAGGTGCGCATCCGACGGCCCGTGAGGTCCGCGACCGCGTCCGCCGCGACCAGGGCGTAGGCGCCCAGGAGCGGCGGGTCGTGGACCACCGGGTTCCACGACGGTGCAGGACCGTGCTGGATCACGGACCCGACGCCGATGCCGATCGCCAGGACGCCGAGCGCGGCCCGGGTGCGCGCCGCGGAGCCGGGCCCGTCGCCGTCGCCGGGGTGCCGCCGTCGGGCGACGATCCAGATCCCCGCGACGACGAAGGTCAGGCTCGACCAGGTGTCCGCGGCGTCCATCTCCCCAGCATCTCCCGCGTAGCATGGTCGCGTGAGGCGAGCGCACGGCGCGCGGCCCGGGAGCCGTGACGGACGCTGGCACCACCGTGCCGCGCTCGCCGTCGTCCTCGGCTTCCTCGCCCTCGTGACGGGCCACGGGTTCGCCATGGCGGCACCGCCGGCGGGCGACGGCACCGTCGCCGCGGCCGGACACCACGCCACGGCCCTGGTCGAGCCGACAGCACCGGATGCCGCGACCGCTCAGGTCGTCCCCGGCGCGGCACCCGCCGCCCCGTGCGTCGACTGCGGTGCCCCGCACCACGATGCGGCCATGATCTGCGCGTTCATGCTGCTCGTCGTCGTGCTCCTGGTCCTGGCGGGGCCGCGTCGCCTCGTCCGGGACCTGCCGTCCGACCTGCCGCGCGTCACCAGCCGTCGTGCGGTGCCGCGGCTCCTCCCCGCCCCGGATCTCCGGGCTCTCGGGATCAGCCGGACGTGAGAACGGCCGGGCCGGCCCGTCGCGCGAGCGACGCCGGCCCCTGAGCCGTCCCCTCCGGACACCTCGATCCCGCACCGATCCCGAAAGAGAACCGACCATGCCGCTCCACCGCGCCCGTCAGCGGGCCCTGCTCACCCTGACCGCCTCCGTCGCCGCGCTGACGCTGGCCGCCTGCTCCGCGGGCGAGTCCACGCCGACGACGGACGACGAGACCGCCGCTGCCGACACCGCCTCGTCCGCAGCGCTCGCCGACGCCGGCCTCGCCGGTCTCGACGGCCGCGAGATCGTCGACACGCTCGACGCCCTGCCCCTCGCCGACCGCCCGACCGACCTCATGGTCTCGGTCCGCCCCGACGAGCTGCTCGTCACCACGGCCGACGAGGGGGAGACCACGGTCTCCCTGGAGGGCGAGGACTTCTACGTGTCGATCGCGCCCTACGTCGACCAGACGCACGAGTGCTACTTCCACAGCCTGACCACCTGCACCGGCGAGCTGCAGAACGCCGAGGTGGACGTGCTCGTCACCGACGACGCGACCGGCGAGGTCGTGCTCGACGAGACCCGGACGACGTTCGACAACGGCTTCGTCGGGCTCTGGCTCCCGCGCGACCTCGACGCCACCGTGACGATCGAGCACGACGGGCTGAGCGCCAGCACGCCGCTGTCGACGGGCGGCGCCGACGACGCGACCTGCGTCACCACGATGCAGCTGACGTAGCGTCGGCCTACCTCGGCGGGAGGTTGCCTACCTCGGCGGGAGGTCGCCTACCTCGGCGGGAGGTCGCCTACCTCGGCAGAGGGGTTGACGGACACCTGCCTCTGTGGTTCATTAGTTGAGTAATGAACCACAGAACCGCGGAGACGGAGGGGAGGGCGCGTGTTCGACGGGCCTGAACCTCTCTACGTCCAGATCGCCCAGATGATCCGGTCGCAGGTCCTCGCGGGAGAGCTCGCGGAGGACGAGCAGGTCATGTCCACCACCCAGTTCGCCACGACGTTCCGCATCAACCCCGCCACCGCGGCCAAGGCCTTCGCCGGACTGGTCGACGAGGGCGTGCTCTACAAGCGACGGGGTCTGGGCATGTTCGTCGCACCGGGGGCCCGGCAGCGGCTGCTCGAGCACGACCGCACGGCGTACTTCGACGACGTGCTCGCCCCGGCGCTCGCGCAGGCCGCCGTCCTCGGCATCTCCGACGACGAGATCGTCGACCACATCCGCCACCGCTCGACCACCACGGAGGAGTCATGACGGCCCCCGCCCCCTTCGGCGCCCGGCTGGACGACGTCGTCGTCCGGTTCGGCCGGCAGCGCCGGGTGACCCGCGACGGCGGCACCTACCGCGAGGACGCCTCGACGGCGCTCGACGGCGCGAACCTGACGGTCCGGCCCGGCACCATCACCGGCGTGCTCGGCCGCAACGGCGCCGGCAAGACCACGATGCTCTCCCTGCTCGCCGCCTACCGGTGCCCGACCAGCGGCCGTGTCGCCGTCGGCCCCGAGGGCGACGCGGACTCCTGGGAGGACCCGTGGGAGAACCCGTGGGTCACCGCGAACGTCCAGCTCGTCAGCGAGGGCGGCGGCGTCCAGGACGACGAGAAGCTGCGCGAGACGCTGCGGTACTACGCCGACCTGCGCCCGCACTGGGACGCCGACACGGCCGAGCGGCTCCTGGACCTGTTCGAGATCAGCACCCGCAAGAAGCCGAACGCCCTGTCGCGGGGCAAGCGGTCCGCCGTCGGCGCCGTCCTCGGCCTGGCGTCCCGGGCGCCGCTGACCATCTTCGACGAGGTCTACCTCGGCATGGACGCCCCGACGCGGTACGCGTTCTACGACGAGATCCTCGCCGACTACGCCGCCCACCCGCGCACCATCCTGCTGTCCAGCCACCTCGTCGAGGAGGTCGAGCGGCTGTTCGAGGACGTCGTCGTGCTCGACCGCGGCCGCGTCCTCCTCGCCGAGACCGCCGAGGAGATGGCCCGGCGCGGCTTCAGCCTCACGGGGCCGACGATGGCGGTCGAGCGTCTCGCCGGGGACCGGAAGGTCCTGCACCGCCAGCAGCTCGGCGGCACCGTCCAGGTCACACTCGAGGGGGCGCCCGACGACGGCACCCGCGCCGCCGCCCGGGAGGCCGGCGTCGAGCTGGGTCACCTGCCGCTGCAGGACCTGTTCGTGCGTCTCACCGACCCCGCCGCCCACCGGGCGACGGTCGCCGGCCGCGACGCCGACGCGTCGAGGGGAGCTGGGCGATGAACGGCACGGCAGCCCTCGTCGACCGCGTCGCACTGGTCCGCCGCGCCGAGTCGGCCGCTACCCGGCGCGCCGCGAGGTCGCTCGGCGTCCCGAACGTCGTCGTCGGCTCCGGGTTCTGGGTGGTGCTGGCCGTCGTCGCGGTGACCGTGCCCCTGATCGTCGACCGGGCCGGACACCAGATGGACGTCGGAGTCCTGGCGACCGGCGGGTACAGCGCCCGCTGGTTCGCCTTCGCCCTCGGGTTGATCATGTGCGCCACGATCACTGCCACCCACGTCGCCGCCGGTGGCACGCGCCGGACGTTGTTCCGCGGGGCGCTGCTCGCCACGGCGGGAGGCGGTGTCTTCTACGGACTGGCCTACACCCTCGCGCAGCTCGGGGAGCGCCGACTCTTCGACGAGCTCGGGTGGCCGTGGGAAGCGCCGGACTTCCTGATCTTCGGCGGGCAGGCCGGCGACCTGCTCCTGACGCTCGTCGGTGCCACCCTGACGATCGCGGTGTACATCCTCGTGGGCGTCGCGGTGGCCGTCGGCTACCTGCACCACGGCGCCTGGCGGGGCACGCTGCTGCTCGTGCCGAACGCGGCGTTGCTTGCGGTGGCGGAGGTGGCCGGCCGCGCCGCATCCTGGAGGGACGACGTCGGTCTCGGGCTCGGGCGCGCGTCCGCCGTCGTGGTGACTCTGCTTGTCCTCGCCGTCGTCGTGGCCCTGGCCGCCGGCTGGCTGCGCGCGATGCTGTTCCGCCTCCCGATCCGGCCGTCGAGGTGACCGTCATGACCGCACCGACCGTGGCCCCCGGCACCGCACAGCGCCGTCCCACCCGGCGTCGTCCCAGCCGCGTCGACCCCGGGGTCCGTGCCGCTCGGCGGCGCTTCCTCCGCGTGCTCACGATCGTCGGGCTCTGGTTCTGGGCCTTCTGGGCCCTGCTCGTCGTCGGCGTCCTGATCGTCGTCGAGCAGTGGGGCGGCGAGGCCGTCGGGTTCACCTACGACGTCGCCGGCAGCCCGGCCCGGTGGATCCCCTTCGTCGTCGGCATCGTCGTCACCGCGGGCGCCCTGCCCGTGCACGTCGGTGCCGGGGGGACGCGCCGCGCCTGGGTCGACGGCGCCACCCGGGCCGCCGTCGTCGTCGGCCTGGCGTTCGGCGTGCTGACCGTGGTGCTCGCGCTCGTCGAGCAGCAGGTCTACGCCGAGGGCGATCGCCCGTGGCAGGTCGACACCGGGACGGTCGCCCTCGACACGGCCGGCGGGATCGCCGTCGCCGTGACCGCCGAGTCCCTGGTCATGGTCACCTACCTCCTGGTCGGCGTCGCGATCGCCGCCGGCTTCCGACGGTTCGGGCCCTGGCGCGGGACGCTCCTCGTCGCACCGCTCCTCGTTCCCTGCGCGCTCGTCGACATCGCCACCCGGACCGGCATCGCCGGCACCCCGTGGCGCGGCGGGTACGACGACGTCGCCCTCGGCGCGCTGTTCGGCGTCGGCGGCGCCCTGGTCGTCGCCGCGCTCGCCTACGCCGTCGCCCACCTCGTGCTGCGCTCCGCGCCGCTGCGTCCCTGATCCGCTCGCCCGACCGAAGGAGCGCCCGATGACCGAACCCGTCGTGGAGGTCAGCCACCTCCGCAAGACCTACGGCGACAAGGTCGCCGTCGACGACGTGTCCTTCGCCGTCAGCCCCGGGGAGATCTTCGGGATCCTCGGGCCCAACGGGGCCGGCAAGACCACGGCCGTCGAGACCCTGGCCGGCATGCGCCGGGCCGACGGCGGCACCACCCACGTGCTGGGTCACGACACCCAGAAGCACCCCACGGCCGTCCGCGACGTGCTCGGCGTGCAGCTCCAGGAGGCGACGCTGCACGACAAGATCACCGTGGGAGAGGCCATCCGGCTCTTCGCCGGCTTCTACCCCGCCCCGGCCGACCCCGACGAGCTGCTCGCGCTGCTGGACCTGACCGACCACGCGGACAAGCAGTTCCGCAACCTCTCCGGGGGACAGAAGCAGCGGCTGTCGATCGCGCTCGCCCTGGTCGGCAACCCGCAGGTCGCCATCCTCGACGAGCTCACCACCGGGCTCGACCCGCAGGCCCGCCGCAACACCTGGGACCTCATCGACCGAGTGCGCGACACCGGCGTCACCATCCTGCTGGTCACGCACTTCATGGACGAGGCCGAGCGGCTGTGCGACCGGCTCGTGGTCATCGACGGCGGGCGCATCGTGGCCGAGGGGACGCCCCGCGGACTGATCGACGGCCTCGAGGGTGACCGGACCGTCGTCCTGCGCTTCGCCGACGAGGTCGTCGGCGCGGCCCGCGAGGTGCTCGACCGGCTCGCCGCCACGCATCCCGACGTCGCCCGCGTCGAGGAGATGGACGGGGTGCCCGGCGAGAGCGCCGTCACCGGCACGCCCCGGGTCCTCTTCGCCGTCGTCCCCGCCCTGGCCGAGGCCGACCTCGTGCCCGACGACGTGCGCACCGTCACCCGGACGCTCGAGGACGTCTTCCTCGCCGTCACCGGGCGGACCTACGCCGAGCAGGACGAGGAACCCGCGCTCGCCACGGAAGGAGACCGGTCATGACCACGACGACCGCTTCGGTGCGCCGAACCGGCAGCCGCGCCGGATGGCGCGGGTTCCGGCGCCTGCTGACCACCGAGTTCCTGGTGTGGTTCCGGGACTTCGCCGCCCCCTTCTTCGGGGTCGTCTTCCCCACGCTCATCCTGCTCGGGGTGGGGTTCCTCATCCCCGGCATGCGCGAGCCGATCCTGGACGCCCCGCCGGACTCGGTCTGGTACGGCATCACCCCGATCGCGACCTACGTGCCCACCATCCTCGCGATGGCCGTCGGTACCGCGTCGCTCACCGTCATGCCCGTCACCCTCGCGACCTACCGTGAGAAGGGGGTGCTGCGGCGGATGTCCACCACGCCGATGCGACCGCAGGGCATCGTCGCGGCGCACCTGGTCATCAACGCGATCACCACGCTCATCGGTGTCGGGCTGGCGCTGCTCGTCGCGGCCCTGGCCTTCGGGGTCCCCGCGCCGCAGCAGCTCGGTGTCGTCGGGCTCGGCTTCCTGCTGGGGATGGCGGTGATGCTCGCGCTCGGCATGCTCGTCGCGGCGGTGGCGCCCCGGGCGTCGGCCGCCAACGGCATCTCGATGTCGATCTACTTCCCGATGCTGCTGCTCGCGGGGGTGTGGACGCCCGGACCGGTCATGCCGGACCTGCTGCAGCAGATCGGCCAGTTCAGCCCGCTGGGTGCCGCCGCGCAGGCGTTGTCGATCGGGTGGTTCGAGAGCGGGTTCCCGCTGCTGCAGCTCGTCGTCATGGCGGTGTGGACGACGGTGCTGCTGCCGCTGGCGATCCGGCTCTTCCGCTGGACCTGATCCGCGCGGGTGGTCTCGGACCCGACCGCGCGGCCCGCCACGCGTCGGCATAGCCTCGGGGCATGAAGCCGTTCCTGCTGCTGGCGACGCGGCCCGAGGACGTCGCCGCGGACGGGGAGTACGAGGCGATGTGCCGGTTCGGCGGGCTCGCCCCCGACCATCTCCACCGGGTCCGGCTCGAGGCCGACCCGATGCCGCGCGTCGACCTCGACGCCTACTCGGGGGTCATCGTCGGCGGCGGCCCGTTCAACTCGTCCGACCCCGACGACGTGAAGTCGGACGTGCAGCACCGGGTGGAGCGGGAGATGGCGGGACTGCTCGACGAGGTCGTCGACCGTGACTTCCCGTTCCTCGGCGCCTGCTACGGCGTCGGGACCCTCGGCACCTACATCGGGGGAGTGGTGGACCGCCACTACGGCGAGGACGTCGGCGTCGTCACCGTCGAGCTCACCCAGGAGGGCGCGGACGACCCGCTCCTGGCGGGGGTGCCGTCCGCGTTCGCGGCGTTCGTCGGCCACAAGGAGGCGATCCGCGAGCTGCCGCCCCACGCGGTGCGGCTGGCGTTCTCCCCGTGGTCGCCGGTGCAGATGTTCAAGGTCCGCGAGAACGTCTACGCCACCCAGTTCCACCCGGAGCTCGACCTGGCGGGGCTGACCGAACGGGTCCGCGTCTACCGGCACCACGGGTACTTCGACCCGGAGGAGGCGGGGGCCGTCGTCGCGCGGGCGTCGGCCCGGCCCGTCACCGAGCCGATGCGGGTCCTGCGCAACTTCGTGGCGCGCTACGCCCGCGCCTGAGACCGCGGGGGATAGGCTCGCCGCATGCCGATCCCCGACCACGTCGTGTCCCTGCGTGCCCGCGTCGGCACCGACCTGCTCTGGCTGCCCGGCGTCACCGCCGTCGTGCGGGACGACGACGGTCGCGTGCTGCTGGGGCGGCGCGCCGACTCGGGCGAGTGGGCCCTGCCCAGCGGCATCCTCGACCCCGGCGAGCAGCCCGCCGTCGGGATCGTGCGCGAGGTCCTCGAGGAGACCGCCGTGGAGATCGAGGTGACCGCGCTCGCCGTGGTGTTCAGCACGCCCGTGGTCACCTATCCCAACGGCGACCGGACCACGTACCTGGACTCGTTGTTCTGCGCGCGACCCGTGTCCGCCGAGGCCGCCGCCGGTGCCCGGGTGGCCGACGACGAGTCGCTCGCGGTCGACTGGTTCCCCGACGACGAGCTGCCCGACGTCCTCGCGGACTCGGCGCGCGAACGGCTCGCCCTGGAGCGCACCTTCCGTGCCGACCCCGCCGGGGGAGCCCTGTTCGCGCGCCCGTGAGCCCGGATGGTGGACGCCGGTGGACGCGGCCCGACGGCGGGCGTACTGTCGTGGCCGTGGACATCCGTTGGTATTGGCGCTTTACGCCGGCTCCGCTGGGAGCTCGGCGGGCTCGCGCCTGACCGACACCTTCCACCGGAGCCAGCACAGGGCCTGGGACGCACGCCGCGTCCGGGCCCTTCGTCGTCGGACGGGCCTCCGGTCGGGATCGGAACGCGTGCGGCGACGCCGCCGGACCGCCGACCACGACCCCACGACCAGGAGCCCCGCGACGATGAGCACCACGACCTCCGACACCACCCCTTCCGCGCGCACCACCGACGTCGAGCGAGATACTGAGCTGATGGCCGAGACCTCCGACCTGCGCGTCCGTGCGCTGGACCCGCTGCCCGCACCGCGTTCCATGCGCGCCCGGCTGCCCCTGGGCACCGCCCGCAGCGACCTCGTGACGACCTCGCGGCGCGAGGTGCGCGACGTGCTGCGCGGCGAGGACGACCGGCTCGTCGTCATCGTGGGGCCCTGCTCCGTGCACGACCCGGAGGCCGCCCTCGACTACGCCCGCCGGCTCGCGCCGCTGGCCCGCGAGCTGTCCGAGGAGCTCGTGGTGGTCATGCGGGTCTACTTCGAGAAGCCGCGCACCACGGTCGGGTGGAAGGGCCTCATCAACGACCCGCACCTGGACGGCTCGCACGACGTCCACCACGGCCTGCGACTCGCCCGCGAGGTCCTGCTGGGCGTGCTCGACGCCGGTGTCCCGGCCGCGTGCGAGTTCCTCGAGCCGACCTCTCCGCAGTACATCGCCGACGCCGTCACGTGGGGTGCGATCGGCGCGCGCAACGCGGAGTCGCAGGTCCACCGCCAGCTCGCGTCGGGGCTGTCGATGCCGGTCGGGTTCAAGAACGCCACGGACGGGGACGTGCAGATCGCCGTGGACGGCTGCATCACCGCCGCCAGCGAGCACACGTTCTTCGGGGCGGACGCCGAGGGTCGGGCGGCCGCCGTCGAGACCGCGGGCAACCCGGACTGCCACGTCATCCTGCGCGGTGGCCGGGGCGGTCCGAACTACGGGGCCTCCGACGTCGCGGACGCGCTGGCCGTGGCCCGCACCTCCGGCCTGGGCGGTGCCGTGGAGGAGGGCGTGGTCGTGGACGCCTCGCACGGCAACTCCGGCAAGGACCACGTGCGCCAGGCCGAGGTCGTGCGCGAGATCGCGGCACGCCTCGCCGACGGGGAGCGGGGCATCACCGGGCTGATGCTGGAGAGCTTCCTCGAGGCGGGCGCGCAGAAGCCGGCGCCGCTGGACGAGCTCGTCTACGGCCAGTCGGTCACGGACAAGTGCATGGACTGGGGCACGACGGCGGAGCTCCTGACGGTCCTGGCCGAGGCGGTCCGCACGCGGCGCGCTTCCTGAACCCGGGCCGGCGTCCGTCGTCCCACCCTCGGTGGGTGAGCGTCATCCCCGGTTGCGCGAGCGTCTCTGTCTCTCAGGATTCAGCCGCTGATTCCTGAGAGACAGAGACGCTCGACGGGCCCGGTGGGGCAAGCGGATCAGGCATCGACCCGTAGCACGGTGCCGGCGGGCAGCGGCGCGGGTCGCCACCCGGCCGGACGCAGGACCCTCGCGACCTCGGCCCCGACGCGTCCGTGCCAGGCGTCGGCGCCGGTGAAGCGACGGACGACGGTCCGTGACGTGTCGATCCGGTTCTGCCGGACGCGGTCGCGGTAGACGGCCTCCGGTGCGGAGTGGACGTCGCGCCCGTCGATCTCCACCAGCAGCGCCGTGCCGCCGGGGAGTCGCCAGGCGAGGTCGACCCGGGCGAACACGTCTCCCGCGGCGCCGGCGACGGCGAGCTGCAGCGCGTCCGGCGGAAACCCGGCGTCGAGGCAGTCGAGGCGCGCCCACGTCTCGGCCGGCGACTCCGCCCGGCCGTCGGCCAGCCCCCACCACGAGCGCGTGCGCGCCACGCCCCGGCGGCCTGCGGCGGCTCGATGCGCCGCCACCAGGCCGCTCGGCGTCAGGAGACCGCGGTGCAGCGCGGAGTCCATCAGGGCCACGGCAGGCCGACGGCGCAGCTCGGGGACGGCCTGGGCCAGCGCCACCTCGACGGGAACGCAGCGGAACCCGTCGACGTCGACCGACGAGGGGACCGGTGAGCGTCGCAGCCGGACCGGCGGCCGGGCGGCTCGCGGTGCCCCGGTCGGCATCGCCACCTCCGGGCTCACCTCGATCGGTGCGCCCTGGACGCCGTGCAGCACGAGGGCGCAGACGCCGGTGGCGACCGACCCCGGGTGCGCGAGGAGCCCGAGCACGGCGGCCCGGCGACGTCGGTGCTCGATCGGGTCGTCGGCCCGGTCCCGGGTGGCGGGGTGGCCGGTGTCCACGACGCCGCGTGCCGGGCGTTCCCAGTCCTTGCTGCGGACCCTGGCCGCGATCTGCTCGTGGCTCATCCCGGAGCCGATGCACTGACGCACCGACAGCAGCCCCTCCTGCTGCGCAGCCAGGCGGAGCAGGCGCGGGGAGAGGGGGCGGGGGCGGCCGGGCACCCGTCGAGCCAACCAGAACGGCGCCGGCGACCGCCGTCGTCATCCACAGGTACCCGCCGAGCGTCTCTGTTTCTCAGGAAGCACGCGCTGATTCCTGAGAAACAGAGACGCTCGCGCGAGTGATTCGCCCATCCGGAACGGCCTCGGCACCGAACCACTCATGTCCCGGAACGTCCGGGACACACGACGGGAAAGGGTGCGGATCGACCGCGAGCCTTCGGTGGGGCACACTGTCCGAGTGCCATCACCCGAGACGACGCCGCTCGACGACGCCCTCGTGGCGTGCGCCGCAGGGACGCCGGACGCGTTCGGGCCGGTCTACGACGCACTCGCTCCCGCCGCGTACGGCACGGCGATCGGTGTGCTTCGCGACCCGGACCACGCCGCCGAGGTGACGCAGGAGGTGATGGTCGAGGTGTGGCAGACCGCAGCCAAGTTCGATCCCGCCCGCGCCACGGCGCGCACCTGGGTCGTCACCCTGGCCCGCCGCCGGGCGGTGGACCGCGTCCGTGCCGAGCAGGCGCGCCGCGACCGCGACCAGCGCGACCTCGACACGAGCGTCGCCGGCTCCGGTTACGACGTCGTCTCCGAGGACGTCGAGCGTCGCCTTGAGGGTGCCGCGGTGCGGCGCTGCCTCGAATCGCTGACGGGCACGCAGCGCGAGGCCGTCGTCGACGCCTACTACGGCGGGCGCACCTATCGCGAGGTGGCCGAGCGGCTCGGCGCCGCCCTGCCGACCGTCAAGACCCGCATCCGGGACGGCCTGATCCGGCTCCGCAACTGCCTGGGGGTGAACCATGGCTGACAGCACGCACGACGCCTGGGACCTCCTGCCCGCCTACGCGCTCGACGCCGTCGACGACCTGGAGCGCCGCACGGTCGAGCGGCTCCTCGACACCGATCCGGCGGCCCGGCGGGCCCTGGACGAGTACCGCGAGGTGGTCGCGGCCTTCACGGTCAACACCCAGCCGCCTCCCGCGCTGCGCGACGCCGTGATGTCCCGCATCGAGCAGGGGACGACGGCGGCACCCGGCGAGCGCTCCACCGTCGACGACGTCGCGTGGTCCGGTCCCGACGTCGAGACCCGGACGGGACCCGGCCACTCCTCGGGCGACGGGAACGTCGTGCCGATGGCTCGTCGCCGTCGGCGCTGGGGACTCGTCGCGGCCGCAGCCGCCGCCGTGGTCGCCGTGGCGGTGCCCACGACCGTCGCGATCCAGGCGACCGTCGAGCAGAACCAGCTCCAGCAGCAGGTCGACACCGTCGCACAGATGATGGCCGACCCGTCGGCGCAGCTCCTGCGCAGCGAGGTCGCCGGTGGTGGCCAGGCGTCCGTGCTCGTCGCGGGCGAGGACTTCCTGTTCAGCGCGAGCGACCTGCCCGACGTCGGTGCCGACTCGACCTACCAGCTCTGGCTGGTCGGTGCCGAGGGCGGCGTGACGTCGGCGGGCCTGCTGGACCCGCAGGAGGGGTCGGTCGAGCAGCTGCTGCAGGGCGTCGACGGCGTCGGGCTGGCGGTGTCGGTCGAACCGGCCGGCGGCTCCGAGCAGCCGACCACGGACCCGGTCGTCGTGCTCGCGGAGGGATGACCCGGAGCGAGCGTGCGAGTGCAGGGGCGTCCCGACCGTGAGTGCTGTGGGGTGACCCGGAGCGAGCGTGCGAGTGCAGGGGCGTCCCGACCAGACCAGTCCGAGGGATGACCCGGAGCGAGCGTGCGAGTGCAGGGGCGTCCCGACCCTGAGAGCTGTGGGGTGACCCGGAGCGAGCGTGCGGTCCGCACCGCCTCCCGTCCGGCTCGAATGGTCGAGCGACGGTCCGCCACGCATGACACCGGCCCGCCTCGTCGTGCGACGAGACGGGCCGGTGCGGGTGGAGTCCCCAGGCCCCGATCGCCCCCTGCGCGTCCGGGATCCGGGGAGGTGGGATCACATCGACGGCATGAGGACCGAGTCGATGAGGTAGACGGTGGCGTTCTGCGTCATGACGCCGCCGCAGATGACGTTGGCGTCGTTGACCATGAGCTCGTCGCCCTCGCCGGTCACCTCGACGGTGTCGCCCTGGACGGTGGTGTGCTCACCGGGGATGTCCTCGGGCAGCGCCTGGCCCTCGACGACGTGGTACGTCAGGACCGAGGTCAACAGGTCGGCGTCGGTGGACAGCGTGTCGATCGTCTCGGCGTCGACGGCCGCGAAGGCGTCGTCCACCGGGGCGAACACGGTGAACTCGCCGCCGTTGAGGGTGTCGACGAGGTTCACGTCGGGGTTGAGCTCACCGCTGACGGCGGAGACCAGCGTGGTCAGCAGCGGGTTGTTGGAGGCGGCCACCGCGACGGGCTCCGTGGACATGCCCTCGATCGAGCCGGCGCCGTCCGGCACCTGCGAGGCGTAGTCCTGGCAGCCGGGGCCGACGAGGTTCGCGGCCGGGTCCATGGTCATGTCGTCCTCGGACTCCATGTCCTCCTCGGCCATGTCGTCCTCCGACTCCATGTCCTCCTCCATGGACTCCTCGGTCATCGTGTCCTCCGAGCCCGACATGTCGTCGCCGGTGTCGTCGGAGGAGCACGCGCCGAGGGCCAGCAGAGCCAGGGTGGCGAAGCCGGCGGCGGCGGTGCGGGTGCGAGTGGATGCGTTCATCGTTCTCTCCTTGCCTCGTCGCCCCGACGTCTCCGGGGCTCGTCATCCAGGGGTTCGGAACGGGGGACGGGTCCGGATGGGTTCGGATCGGAACTTTGCCGATCTGTGATCTCGCGGCCCCCGGAGCGAGCCCGCATCATCGGGGGATGAGCGACATCTGGCGATTCGACGGGCGCATCCTCGGCGTCGGGACGGCGTCCGGGACGCGGGTCGTGGTCGGGATGTGGGACCGCTCGCCGTTCGGGGCCTTCGCCGACGCGATGGTGGAGGACTCCGCGGGACGCCGCCTGCTGCTGGCCCCGCGACACGTCGCCGACTTCGTCGCCACGACCTACGGGTTCGACGACGTCGTCGAGACGCCGGTGCGGGTCGGGCACGACGGCGGCACCCCGGCCGACGGCGGCACCCCGGCGCCGGGCGGGTGGCTCACCGCCGAAGCCGGTCCGCTGCGCCTGCGTGCCGCCGTCGGGCACCGCACCGCGCTGGGCCGACTGCTCCGGCTGGTCCCGCGGCGGCTCGCCACCGCGCCGTCGTTCACCGTGCTCACCGACCCGGTCGCCCGGCTCGTGCTCGACGGGGTCCGGACGCGGGGCAGTGCCGGGAACGGGCGGCTCGAGACCTACGGGGCCACGGACGTCCACACCGTCACGCAGGTCCACGCCAGCTGGGAGGGGGAGGAGCTCGGGGCGCTCGCGGACGTCGACCCGCCGGTCCGCTTCGGGTTCGGCTCGACGCCCCGCGCACCGGTCCTGACCAGCGTCACCACGACCGTGCGGGGCTGAACGGCGCGGCTCGACCCGTCCGGGACGCTCTCGGCTCCGAACCCCGGGCATGGAGACGCTCATCCTCATCGGTCTGCTCGGTGGCCTGGTCACCGGCATCTCGCCGTGCATCCTGCCGATGCTGCCGGTCATCTTCTTCGCCGGCGGCGTCGAGGGGGCGCGGGACCGGGCCGCGACGGGTGAGTCCTCCGCGGACTCCGGAGACACGCCGGGGCGTGCCGGCGTCGACCCGGCCCTCTTCGCCGGTGCGCCGACCGCCGTCCGGGTCGACCGTGCCGGCCGCGTCTCCAGCAGTCCGCCGGCTCCCTCCGGGGGCACGGCCACGCTCACGCTCACCGGCGGCAGGCCGTCCGCGCACGACGGCGCCACCTCGCCGCAGCCGGTCGTCGCCCGCGGTGCCGAGCCCCGGCACCGCCGTCGGCGGGCGCCCCGGTCCTGGCGTCCCTTCCTGGTGATCGCGGGCCTGGTCGTCAGCTTCAGCGTCTTCACGCTGCTCGGCTCGCTGATCCTCGGCGCGCTCGGGCTGCCGCAGGACCTGCTGCGCTGGCTCGGCATTGCCCTGCTGACCGCGATCGGCGTCGGCATGATCGTGCCCCGGTTCGAAGGGGTGCTCGAGCGGCCCTTCCAGCGCATCGCCTCCCTGGGGTCGCGGCGCTCCCCGCGCCAGGACCGCGGCGCCTTCCTCCTGGGTCTCGGTCTGGGCGTGCTGTACGTGCCGTGCGCCGGGCCCGTGCTGGCCGCGATCACCGTGGCCGGCGCCACCGGGCGGATCGGACCCGGGACGGTCGCGCTGACCGTGAGCTTCGCCGTCGGCGCCGCGATCCCGCTGCTGGTCTTCGCCCTGGCCGGACGGCGGGTGGCCGAGCGGGTGCGCGGGTTCCAGCGGCACCAGCGCGGGATCCGCATCGGCGGCGGCGTCGTGATGATCGCGCTGGCCGGCGCCCTCGCGCTGAACCTGCCCGCGCAGCTCCAGCGAGCCCTGCCGGACTACACCGGCACCCTGCAGCAGCAGATCGACGCCAACGAGGACGTCCAGGACGCCCTGGAGCTCGGCGGCATCGTCACCGACGCCAACCGCGAGCTGTCCAACTGCACCAGCGGGGACACCGAGCTGGCCGAGTGCGGCACCGCGCCGCCGCTGACCGGCATCACGCAGTGGCTCAACACGCCGGACAACACCCCCGTGGATCTCGAGGACCTGCGCGGGACGGTGGTGCTCGTCGACTTCTGGACGTACTCGTGCATCAACTGTCAGCGTGCGCTCCCGCACGTCAACGCCTGGTACGACCGCTACGAGGACGCCGGGCTCGAGGTGATCGGCGTGCACACCCCCGAGTTCGCGTTCGAGCGGGAGACCCGCAACGTGATCGCCGGCGCCGAGGATCTCGGCGTCGACCACCCGATCGCGCAGGACAACGCCTACTCGACGTGGACCGGCTACCGGAACCGGTACTGGCCCGCCGAGTACCTCGTCGACGCCGACGGCACCGTGCGGTACCTGAAGTTCGGCGAGGGCGACTACGCCACCACCGAGCAGCACATCCGTGACCTGCTGCGCGAGGCCGACCCCGACGTCGCGCTGCCCGCGCCGACGGACATCGAGGACACGACCCCGGACGCCGACACGACGCCGGAGACGTACCTCGCGCTCAACAAGGTGTTCAACTACGCCGGGCCCACCGACTACGGCAGCGGTGAGCGGCGGTTCGCCGCACCCGCGGAGCAGCCCGAGGACACCTTCTCCCTCGACGGCCGGTGGGACGTCGACTTCCAGGGCGCGACGGCGGTGTCCGACGACGCGACGTTGCGGCTGGCCTACCGGTCCACCGGCGTGTACTCCGTGCTGGGTGGCGAGGGCACCGTGACCGCTCGCGTGCTGGCCGACGACGGCTCCGTGCGGGCCGAGCGCGAGATCGACGTCGCGGGCAACCCGACGCTCTACGACGTGCTGCGCGGCGAGGAGCACACCGAGGGCGTCGTGGAGCTCGAGGTGCCCGCCGGGGTGTCGGTGTACACCTTCACCTTCGGCTGACCCACGGCCGTCGCCGATCGAGCGACTCTGTTCCTCAGGAATCGCGCGCCGATTCCTGAGGAACAGAGACGCTCGATGCTGCTGGCGCAGGACGGTCAGTCGACGAAGCGTTCCAGTTCGCGCCGGTCGACCGGGCCGTCGCGGCGGATCAGCTCCTCGGCGTCGTCCATCCGGTCCCAGACGTTGACGCCCATCGCGCCGTTGACGCGCTCGCCGTCGACCCAGAACACGACGCACTCGCGGTCCTCGGCGGACCCGCTGATCACGACCTCGCCCTCGGTCAGGCCCTTGGCCTCCATGCCGAGGTCGAACTGGTCGGAGAAGAAGTAGGGGAGCACGTCGTACGGCTCGCCGGAGCCCAGCACCGACCGGGCGGCGTGCTTGCCGGTCTCGTCGGCGACGGCCCAGTGCTCGATGCGCAGCAGCCGGTCGTACCGGCGCGACGGGACGGCGGCGATGTCGCCGACGGCCCACACGTCCGGTGCGGAGGTGCGCAGCGTGCCGTCGACGGCGATCCCGCTGCCGAAGCCGTCGACGAGGTCGATGCCCGCCTCGGCGGCGAGCCCGATCTCCGGGGTGACCCCGATACCGACGACGACGGTGCGGGCGTCGAGCACGGTGCCGTCGTCGAGCTCCACGCCGCGTACCCGGCCGTCGTCGCTGCGCAGGGACATGACCGTCCGGCCGTGCAGGAGGCGCACGCCGTTGTCCTCGTGCACGCCGGTGAAGATCCGGGCGACCTCGTCGCCGAGGGAGGCCAGCGGGTGCGGGCCGCGCCCGACGACTGCCACGTCCCGGCCGAGCTGACGGGCCGACGCCGCGACCTCCATGCCGATCCACCCGTCGCCGACCACCACGACCGGGCCGTCGTCGTCGAGCGCCTCGGCGAGCCGGTCGGCGTCACGCACGGAGCGCAGGTAGTGGACACCGTCGAGCTCGGCGCCCGGCACGTCCAGCCGCCGCACGCGCGAGCCGGTGGCCAGGATCAGCCGCGAGTACCGCTGGGACCCGCCGGGCGCCGTCGTGATGGACCGCGCGCCGACGTCGAGCCCGGTGGCGCTGGTGCCGGTGCGCAGGTCGACGCTCTGGTCGGCGTACCAGTCGGCGTCGAGGGGGCGCAGGTCGGACTTCTCGGCCTCGCCGCGCAGGTACTCCTTGGACAGGGGCGGGCGTTCGTAGGGGACGGCGGACTCGCCGGCCACCACCACGAGCGGGCCGTCGTAGCCGCCGTGGCGCAGGCCCTCGGTGGCGCGGGCGGCGGCGAGACCACCTCCGACGACGACGATCGGGTCCATCGGTCCTCCTCGGCGGATGTCCGGTTCTCGGCCCAGCCTGCCACGTGCGGGCGGGGCCCGCCGGTGCGGCGCCGGGACGTCCCGGCCGCGGGACGTCAGGTGGCGGCGTCGAGGTCCTTCTGCCGGGTACTGGTCGCCAGCGCGCCGACGAGGAGCACGGCACCGGAGAGCAGCAGGTACAGCGACAGCAGCAGGGCGATCGTCGTCGCGCCCTCGGCGGGCTGGGCGAGCAGGACGACGCCGAGCACGACCCACAGCACCGCGTTGACGAGCTGCCAGTCCCAGGCCATGGTGCGCGCGGTGCGGCCGCGCAGGCCGGCGACGACACCCATCACGCCGGCCGCGCAGGCCCAGACACCGACGACGAGGACGAGCAGGTCGGCGGTCATGGAGGGCCAGAGCACCACCAGCAGTCCGGCGACCACGCTCGCGAGCCCGACGACGAACCGGACGGTGATCTCCTGGGCCGCCGGTCCCGACTCCTTCGCCGGTCGGTTCTCGATCGCGAGGAGGGCGCCCTGCGCGACGATGACGAGTCCTACGAGCCAGCGCAGCCAGGTGATCCCCTCGTCGGGGTTGATCAGCAGCAGGACGCCGACGACGAGATAGGCGGCGGCCCGCAGATAGACGAGCCCCCACAGTCGGCGGGCTGTCCCTGCGGTGCGCTGCGAGAGCGGCGTCGCCGCGTCGTCGGCCATGGTCGTCCTCCTGGTCGTCGGTCCCGTGGTGGCGATGCTACGAGCACGGAGCGGTTCTCGCGCTCTGACGTGCAATGACGGTGTCCCGGGCGCCGAGAGCCGGGCGCGGGGTGACCCACCTCGACGCTGTGGGCGTGAAATCTGCAGGCTTCCCCGGCGGAGACCTGCAGATTTCATGCCCGCAGCGGTCTTGCGGGGATCAAGTCGAGGCGCGGACGACGACTCGGCTCGGCTCCGTGGGTCCCGGCGGCAGGGGTTTGCCGTCCAGCACGGCCTCCACGCTCGCGGCCAGGTGCTGCGCCTGCGCGGCGCTGGGCTGGGCGATCGTCGTCAGCGGCGGATCTGCCAGCGCGGCGGCCGGCACGTCGTCGAGCCCGACGACCGCGAGGCGACCGGGCACCTCGACGCCCTCCGCACGCGCCCCGGCCAGCACGGCGAGCGCGACCTCGTCGTTGTAGCAGGCGACCGCGTCGACGCCGTCACGCGACCACCGCCGCACGACCTCCGTCGCCGGCACGCCGGGGTCGACGACGGCGAGCTGCGGCTCGGGCAGTCCGGCCTGCGCGCAGGCCCGGCGCACGCCGTCCGTGCGCAGCTCGGCGAACTCGCGCAGCCGATCGTCCGGCGTGGTGGCGATGGCCAGGCGTCGGTACCCCTGCGCCACCAGGTGCTCCACCTGCAGCTCGCCGAGGCCCCGCTGGTTGCCGGCGTCGATGCCGGGGTGTCCGCCGTCGTCCACGGACCCTGCCCCCACGACCTCGATGCCGGCCTGACGCAGCGCCCGCAGGTCCTCGGTGGGGAAGTGCGTGAGGCCGACGACGACGCGGGGTGTCACGGCCTTCCACAGCTCGCGCAGCGGTCGCGTCGAGCGGTGGTGGTGCACCAGCAGGAAGAGCCCGCGCTGGGCGAGGTTGTCGGTCAGCAGGTCCAGGACGGTGTCGACGACGGGGCCGGTGGGCCAGTCGGGCAGGACGCACACGACCAGGTCGCTCTGACCCCGGCGCAGGGCACGGGCGGCGGCCGACGGCGCGTACCCGAGGTCGGCGGCCGTGGCCAGGACGTGGTCGCGCGTCGCGGTCGAGATGTTCGTGCCGGGGGTGTCGTTGAGGACGTAGCTGACGGTGGTCCGGGACACGCCGGCGGCGCGTGCGACATCGGCACTGGTGACGGGCATGAATCCTCCACGACGGTGTGGAGCGCACTCTACGCGGCGGGCCGTGACCGCGGATGCAGGAGCCACGCGACGACTGCCGCCAGGGCCGCGACGACGAGCCAGACCAGGCCGTGCGCCAGGGCGTCCCGGGCATGCGCGGCCAGGTCGGCCGCGTAGGCGAGGTCGACGTCGGCGAATTGCGTCGACAGGTAGAGCCGGTTCCCCCAGCGGAAGCCGTCGGCGACCGCGAGGCCGGTGCCGACCACCAGGACGAGGCGCAGGAGTCCGTGGAGGCGGTCACGGGAGGTCGACGGGGGCGGTGCGGACACGGGCCACACCGTAGCAGCGGCCCGCCCGTCGGCCGGTGCCGGGCGGAACTGGCACGGAAATGACGAGAGGCCCCCTGACCGTGCTGGTCAGAGGGCCTCTCGGCTGGTCGGGGTGACAGGATTTGAACCTGCGACCTCTTCGTCCCGAACGAAGCGCGCTACCAAGCTGCGCCACACCCCGAGGGACTGCACCCGCACCACGGCGACCCGGCGAGCCGGATCCCTCGTGCGGAAGCCTGCTCAGAATAGCCGACGATGGCCCCGGAACGAAAACTCAGATCCGGCCCCGTGCCGTGAACGTGATCAAGGTCGCTTCCGGGCGGCACGCGAACCGCACCGGGGCGTACGGCGAGGTCCCGGCGCCGGCCGAGACGTGCAGCCACGTCGAGTCCGCGCCACCCGGTGCGTCGGGCCGCGGTCCGGGCCAGCCGTGCAGCCCCTTGGCCCGTCGACGGTCCAGGTCGCAGTTGGTGACCAGCGACCCGTAGAACGGCAGGCAGAGCTGGCCGCCGTGGGTGTGCCCGGCGATGATCGCGTCGGCGTCGTCGGCGTGCATCTGGTCCAGCACGCGCCGGTACGGGGCATGCGCGACGCCCAGTCGCAGCGTGGCCGGCTCGTCGTCCGTCCCGGCCGTCGTCTCCGGGAAGACGTCCCGGTCGAGGTGCGGGTCGTCCACACCGGTCAGGGCGACGCGTCGCCCCTGGACGTCGACGGCGTCCCGGCGGTTGGTGAGGTCGGCCCAGCCGGCCTCGCGCATCGCCGTGACCATCCGCTCCCACGGCAGGTCAGGGGTGTGCCGCACCGGCCCCCGCGCGTCCGGGAGCAGGTAGCGCGCCGGGTTCTTGAACGTGGGGGAGTAGTAGTCGTTGGACCCGAGGACGAAGGCACCGGGCCGGTCGAGCAGCGGCTCCAGGGCGTGCAGCAGCGGGTCGACGGCGTCGTGGTGCGCCAGGTTGTCCCCGGTGTCGATCACGAGGTCGGGCTCCAGGGCGGCCAGGGACCGCACCCACTCGATCTTGCGGTGCTGGCCGGGCGTCAGGTGCAGGTCGGAGACGTGCAGGACCCGGAGGTCGCGCTCGCCCGGGGCGAGCACCGGGACCGACACACGGCGCAGCGCGAAGAGCTTGGTCTCGAGGTGCGCGTAGGCCAGCCCGGCGACGCTCAGGGCGGCGAGGCCGCCGACCAGGGCGCGGGGGTTCAGTCGTCGCCCCCGTCGCCGTCCTGGCCGTTGCCGTTACCGTTGCCGCCGCCGTTGCCGGGGTTGTCCCCGCCACCGGAGGAGTCGCCGCCGTCGGAGGACCCGCCGGAGTCACCGCTGTTGCCGGGGTCGGACGACGAACTGTCGTCGTCCGAGTCGTCGCTGGACGACGACGGCGGAGCCGGCGGGGCCGGGGGAGTCCCGATCATGGACTGGTCCGGCGGGCCGAAGTCCTCCACGGGCATGCCCTCGATGGCCTGGTCCATGTAGGTCTTCCAGGCCGGTGCCGCGACGGAGGAGCCGTACAGCGGGTCGAACCAGTCGCCGTTGACGAACATGCCGTTCGTGTGGTCCTCGGTCGCGTTCTCCACCGTGCCGACCCACACGGAGGTGGACAGCTGCGGCGTGAACCCGGTGAACCACGTCTGCGTCGACAGCTGCGAGGTTCCGGTCTTGCCGGCGACGGGCCGACCATCGGCGAGACCGCCGAGACGATAGGCGGTGCCACGCGTGAACACGTTCTCCATCGCGTACACCACCGTGTTGGCGATGTCGCTCGGCAGCGCGTTCTTGTCGCAGTCGGCCTGAGGGACCTCGTACTCCTCGCCCCGCGGACCGGTCACCCCGGTGATCGCGACGGGCGTGCAGTAGGTGCCGCCCGAGGCGAAGGTCGCGTACATCGCGGCCAGGTTCATCGGGGACGTCTCCTGGGTGCCGACGATCATCGGCGCGAAGATGTCGATGTCGCTCTTGGTGGCCGGCTGGCTCAGCGGCCCACGGTTGTCCCCGAACGAGGTGCTGGTCGGTCGGTAGCCCATCTGCCACGCCGTGTCGCGCAGCCCGCAGAGGTTGAGCTCGTGACCCATCGACGCGTAGGCGGTGTTGACCGACAGGTAGGTGGCCTCCAGCACCGGGATCGTTCCGCTGAGGACGCCCTCGGCGTTGGCCGGCGCCCAAGTCTCGGAGCTCGTGATCGGCCGGCAGGGGGCGTTGAACGTGTTCACGGGGCGCTCCACCTTCGTGGCCGTCACCTGCTCGAGCAGCGTGTGCCCCTCCTTCAGCCACTGGGAGAGCACCACGGGCTTGAAGTTCGACCCGGGCTGGAAGCCGCCCGAGGCGCCGTGCACGTAGTCGGCGTTGTAGTTGACCGTCGTGTCGCGGCTCGCGTTCCCGGCGGCCCGCGTCCCCGTGTAGGGCACGTTCTGCGCCATCGTGAGGATCTTGCCGGTCCCCGGCTCGACGGTGACGATGGACGCCTCGAGGTTGCTCTCGTCGCCCGCCGGCACGGCCTGCTTGATCGTCTTGAACGCCGCCCGCTGCTTCTTCATGTCCAGCGTGGTGTGGATGTCCAGACCGCCGCGGTAGAGCAGCTCCTGACGGTCGGCCCGCGTCTCCCCGAAGGCCTCGTCGAGCAGCAGCTCCTTGATGACGTAGTCGCAGAAGAAGGCCGAGTTGTTGGCCGTCTGGCAGCCGGCCGGGGACGGCGTGACGTTCAGCGTCTCCTCGATGGGCCGGTCGAGCGCGTTGTCGCGCTGGTCCAGCGAGATGTACCCGAGGGAGTACATGTTCTTGATGACCAGGTCGCGGCGCTCCTGGGCCAGCTCCGGGTTGCGCGTCGGGTCGAACAGCCCGGGCGCCTTGGTGATCCCGGCGATCGTCGCCGCCTGCACCACGTTCAGGTCGGAGGCCGTCGTGTCGAAGTAGTAGCGGGCGGCCGACTCGACGCCGTAGACGCTCGCGGCGGCGAACTGCGCGATGTTCAGGTAGCCCTGCAGGATCTCGTCCTTGGACATGCGCTCCTCGAGGGCGATGGCCATCTTCGCCTCACGGAGCTTGCGGTCGATCGTCGACTCGTGGGCGTCGATGACGGCGAACTGGTCGCCGTCCTGCTGCGCCGACTCGATGAGCATGTTCTTGACGTACTGCTGGGTGAGGGTCGAGGCGCCCTGCGTGTCCTCGCTGGTGAGGTTGTTCACCACGGCGCGCGTGATGCCCTGCGCGTCGACGCCGTTGTGCTCGTAGAAGCGCTCGTCCTCGATGGCGATCACGGCGTTCTGCATGTGCTCGGAGATCTCGTCGAGCGGCTTGACGATGCGGTTCTGGTAGTAGAACGTCGCCAGCAGCTTGCCGTTGGAGGCGTAGATCCGGGACTGCTGGGACAGCGGCCTCGGCTCGAGCTCGGCCGGCACGTCGTCGTAGATCTCGACGGTGCTGTCGGCCATCGCGTTGACGCCTGCGACCGCCGGGATCACGAAGCCCGCCGCCAGCACGCCGCCGGTCCCTGCCGCCAGGAGGAAGGCGAGCAGCAGCGCGACCATCTGCGTGGCCGGGATCGTGCGCGTGATGCGACGGGAGTCGCGAGAGTCAGGAGCCGCCATGTTCCCAGCCTAGAGGGTCGGTCCTCGCTGTCGCGCCGGGGACTCGGGGCGCGTGTGCAGGTCCTGTGGAGTCGTGGTCGCGGGGTCGTGCCGACGTTCACGGGAAACATGCTCGGGCTACGATCGGCCGCATGGCTACCACGTGGGAGTACGCGACCATCCCCCTGTTGATCCACAACACCAAGGCGATCCTCGATCAGTGGGGCGCGGACGGCTGGGAGCTGGTCCAGGTCGTGCCGGGTCCCGACAGCGCGAACCTCGTCGCCTACCTCAAGCGCCCGTCGGGTGAGTGAGGCCGGCGTGAGCATCGACGACCGCCTGGCCGAGCTGGGCCTCGCCCTGCCCGACGTCGCCGCGCCCGTCGCCGCCTACCAGCCGGCGGTGCGCTCGGGGCAGTACGTCTACACGGCGGGCCAGCTGCCCTTCGTGGACGGCACCCTCGCGACCGTCGGCAAGGTCGGCACCGAGGACGGGCTCGTCGACCCCGCGACGGCTGCCGACCTGGCCGCGACCTGCGCCCTGAACGCGCTGGCCGCGGTGCGCAGCGTCACGGGCACGCTCGACGGGGTCCGCATCGTCAAGGTCACCGGCTTCGTGGCCAGCGACCCGTCCTTCACGGGACAGCCCGCCGTTCTCAACGGCGCCAGCGAGCTCCTGGGCCGGATCTTCGGCGACGCGGGCACCCACGCCCGCTCCGCCGTCGGCGTCGCGGTGCTGCCGCTGGACGCGCCGGTCGAGGTCGAGCTGATCGCCGAGCTCACCGACTGAGCCCAGGCTCCTGACGCGGGCGGTGACGCGTCCCGCTGCTGGGGCGGGCGGTGACGCGTCCCGCTGCTGAGGCGGGCGGTGAGGCGTCCCGTCGCGCGGCCGCGTTCACGGGCGCTGCGCGCCCTCCACTTCGGGCCTGACGGCCGCGCGACGGGACGCCCCACCACCCACCCGTGTGTGCTCACCGGGCGCCGCGCTCGCCGCGGACTGCACAGCAGGTGGAGACGACAGACCCCCGGACGCCGTCATCCACCCCGAAGTGGAGGGCGCGCAGCGCCCGTGAACGCGAGCGTGCCGAGGGTTTCTGCCGTCCCCGCGGACGACCAGGACTCAGCGCGCGCGGCGCTCCAGCCGGTCCATGTCGAGGAGCACGACCGCGCGGCCCTCGCGCCGCACCCAGCCGCGCGTGGCGAAGTCCGCCAGCGCCTTGTTGACCGTCTCGCGCGAGGCGCCGACGAGCTGGGCGAGCTCCTCCTGGGTCAGATCGTGCGCGACGCGGACGCCCTCGTCGTTCGGCTCGCCGAAGCGCTGGGAGAGGTCGAGCAGGGCCTTGGCGACGCGGCCGGGGACGTCGGAGAACACGAGGTCGGCCAGCGTCTCGTTGGTGCGGCGCAGGCGCCGGGCGAGCGCGCCGAGCAGCGTCGTGGCGACGTTCGGGTGCGCGGCGACCCACTGCACGAGGGCCTGGTGACGCAGCTCGTAGCACAGCGCGTCCGAGACGGACGAGGCCGTGGCCGTGCGGGGGCCCGGGTCGAAGAGGGACAGCTCGCCGAACATCTCGCCCGGGCCGAGGATCGACAGCAGGTTCTCCCGACCGTCGCTGGAGCGGCGCCCCAGCTTGATCTTGCCCTGCGCGATCACGTACAGCCGGTCGCCCGGTTCGCCCTCGCGGAACAGGACGTCCCCGCGGCCCAGCTCGACGGGGATCATCGACTCGAAGAGCGCCTTCGACTCCTCGCTGTCCATGTCGGCGAACAGGGGGGCGGAGAGCACGACGGTGTCGTCCACAGCAATCCTCACGTTCTCGGGCCTCTGCCCGGTCGGGGCGAGGCGCGTGTCTGACAAAATGTGTTCCAGGTCTCAGTCTGCCTCACACCAGGGCATCGTGCCTGGACGCGCCGTGCTGGCCGCGCCGTGTCGGAGTGACGTCCGGGTGAACGATCGGCAGTGTCCGCGCGTTCCGCGACTCGGCTCCCGTTCCACCGTCGGAGGCTGGGGATACGCTGCCCGCATGGTCGAGACGTCGCAGCAGCCTACCCCCACCGGGGAGTCCCGTCTGGCCCTCGTCCGGCGGGCGCGGCGCATCGACCGCGTCCTGGCCGAGACCTACCCCGACGCGCGGGCCGAGCTGGACTTCACCACGCCCTTCGAGCTGCTCGTGGCGACCGTGCTCTCGGCGCAGACCACCGACGTGCGGGTCAACGCCACGACGCCGACCCTGTTCGCCCGCTACCCGGATGCCGCTGCGCTCGCCGCGGCCGACCCGGCGGAGGTGGAGGAGATCCTGCGGCCGCTCGGGTTCTTCCGGGCCAAGACGCGCTCGGCCGTCGGCCTGGCGCAGGCGCTGGTGGAGCGGCACGACGGCGAGGTGCCGCGTCGGCTGACGGACCTGGTCGCGCTGCCGGGCGTCGGCCGCAAGACGGCGAACGTCGTGCTCGGCAACGCCTTCGGCATCCCCGGCATCACCGTGGACACGCACTTCGGACGGCTCGCGCGGCGACTGGGTTTCACCCGGGAGGAGGACCCGGTCAAGGTCGAGCACGCCGTCGGCGAGCTCTTCGAGCGCAAGGACTGGGTGATGCTCAGCCACCACCTCGTCTGGCACGGTCGCCGGGTCTGCCACGCGCGGCGGCCGGCCTGCGGCGCGTGCCCGGTGGCGCGCTGGTGCCCGTCGAACGGAGTCGGCGAGACCGACCCGGTGGCGGCGGCGAAGCTGCTGCGCCCCGGCCCGCGCGGCTGACGGTCAGCGCTGCTGGTCGGCCAGCCAGTCGAGCAGCAGACCCGTCACGGCCTCGGGCGCTTCCTCGGCCAGGAAGTGCCCCGCGTCGTCGACGACCTCGAACCGGAAGTCGCGCGCCACGGCGGCGCCGTCCAGGTCGGCTGTCTCGCGCCGGAGGAACCCGTCGGCCGCCCCGTGCAGCTGCAGCACGGGCACGTCGATCCTGCGCCGGAGCGCGGCCAGGTACCGCCGGCCCGCCGGGTGCGCCGACGTCCGGGACAGCCAGCGCAGCGTGTCGACGGCGCTGTGGGCCGCGAAGGGGATGCGCAGCACCTCGCGGTAGCGGGCGACGGCCTCGGACTCGAGCGGCCGGTCGGACCCCGCGTCGAGCAGGCTGGGCACGCCGTCGCCGTCCTGCAGCCGCCGTTCGAGCACGCCGGGCAGCTGGGCAGCGGCGAACAGCCGTCGGGCGGCCGGGGTGAGGATGCCCCGGCCGGGCACGTGCAGCCGCGCCGGGTGCGGTGCTCCGAGCGCCGCCACGCCCGCGGTCACCCCCGGCTGGAGCGCGGCCATCGCCCAGGCGAGCGCGCCGCCGGTGCCCGCGCCGACGACGACGGCCCGGTCGTGGCCGAGGGAGCGGATCACGCCGGCGACGTCCCGGGTGCGCGTCGGGACGTCGCGTCCCGAGGGCGGCTTGTCGGAGGCGGCCACGCCGCGCAGGTCGAGCGCGGCGACCTGGACGCCGGCGTCGGCCAGGTCGGGGATCTGGTGGCGCCAGGCCCACCAGAACTGCGGGAAGCCGTGCAGCAGCACCACGAGCGGTGCACGGTCGCCGCGGGTGGGCCGCGGGCCGGCGGAGGCGACGTGGAAGCGGGAGCCGTTGGCGGCGACGAACTCGTGCCGCCACGGCCCGTCGACCAGGGCGCTGGAGTAGTCGGCGGCGTCGGACATGGCGGTCACGGCCGCAACCTACCGGGTCAGCCGCCCGAGGACACCTGCGGCGAGCCGGGGGTGTCGCGGTCCGTCCCGCCGCCGGAGGACTCGCCGGCCGTGGACGCGGCGGGTTCCTCGCGGGGCTCCTTCGGCGGGTCGAACCGGTAGCCGACGTTGCGCACCGTGCCGATGAGCTGCTCGTGCTCGGGACCGAGCTTGGCGCGCAGCCGCCGGACGTGGACGTCGACCGTCCGGGTGCCGCCGTAGTAGTCGTAGCCCCAGACCTCCTGCAGGAGCTGAGCCCGGGTGAAGACCCGGCCCGGGTGCTGCACGAGGTACTTGAGGAGCTCGAACTCCTTGTAGGTCAGGTCGATCGGACGGCCGCGCAGGCGTGCCGTGTACCCGCCGGCGTCGATGGCCAGCTCGCCGGCGGAGATCTCCTGGGGCGAGTCCTCGGTCGGGCCGTGCGCGGACCGCTCGACGACGAGCCGCAGCCGTGCCTCGACCTCCGCGGGGGAGGCGGACTCGAGCAGCAGGTCGTCGGCGCCCCACTCGTGGTTGACGACGGTCAGGCCGCCCTCGGTGAGGATGAGCACCAGCGGCACCGTCAGACCCGTGGCGTGCAGCAGACGGCAGGTGGTCCGCGCGGCGACGAGGTCGCGGCGGGCGTCCAGCAGCACGACGTCCGAGTCGGGGGCGTCCACGAGTGCCGAGGGCTCCATGGGCAGCACGCGCACCTTGTGCGAGAGCAGGCCCAGCGCGGGCAGGACCTCGACCGAACCGCCGGTCGCCGGCGTCAGGATCAACAGTTCGGCCACGTGCACTCCTCCCGAGACGGGTTGACGTCAAGGTACCCTGCCGCGCCCCGCAGGTCACAACGTCTTGGCATGGGAGACTCGTCGTCGTGACCGTGACCTCCCGTGCCGTGACGACGGCCGTGCTCGCCACGCTCGTGGCGGCCGCGGCCTACCTGGGGCCCTGGTGGACGGTCGGCGCGTCCGCGCTCCTCGTCGTGCTGCTGGCGGTCGGCTGGGCGCCGCTGCTGCGGCTGCCGGCCGACGGCGCGACGTCGACCGTGGTGCTGCTGGCGGGGCTCGGCGGCCTCGCCGTCACGTGGTTCACCGAGGGCGAGCCCGTGCTGCGCAACCTGCCCGCCGTCATCGCGCTGTCGCTGGTGCTGGCGTTCGTGGCGCAGATGCTCCGCAGCGGCGGGCGTCCGCGCCTGGTCGAGTCCGTCAGCGGGATGACCGCCGGCGTCGTCGTCTCCGTCGCGGCCGCCGGCTGGCTGGCCACCGCCGGCACGGACGCCGGCGCAGGGCTGGTCGTGACCAGCGCCGTCGGGCTGGCCGTCGCGTCGGCGGTGGCGGCCCTGCCCGTCGCCGGCGGCTGGATCGGGTCGCTGCTCGCCGTCGCGCTGGGCGGGGCGGCCGGTGCCGGCACCGCGTCGGCGCTGCGCGAGGTGGAGCCGGTCCACGGGCTCGTGGTCGGGCTGGTGGCCGGTCTGGTCTCGGCGGCGCTGCGGCTGCTGTTCGAGCGCCAGCCGGCGCTGCAGCGGTGGCGGGCCGGCGTGGCGGCCGCTGCTGCGCCGGTGACGATCACCGGGATGCTGGTGTTCGTCGTGGGCCGCACGCTGCTGTAGCCGGTCCGGGACGCTCACGAGGTCTTGCGCACCGCCTCGCCGGCCAGCTCGATCCGGACCGTCTTGGCCACGAGCACGCCGCCGGTCTCCAGCGCCACGTTCCACAGCAGCCCGTACTTCTCGCGCTCGAAGTCCGCGGTCGCGCTGAACCCGAAGATGTTGTTGCCGAACGGGTCCGCACCGGCGCCGCCGAACTCCGCGTCGAGCGTGATCGGGTGGGTGATCCCGCGGATCGTCAGCTCGCCGTGCAGGAGGAACTTCGCGCTGGTGCGGTCGGCGGCCGGGCCGACCTGGGCGCTGCGGCCGGGGGAGCGTCCCTTGAGGGCCGCCCAGGAGAAGATCGGGTCCGGCTCGGCACGCCACTCGATCCCGGTGGAGCGGAACTCCATGGTCGGGTGGTTCTCCACGTCCAGGAAGTCGGCGCTGCGCAGGTGCGTGTCGCGGTCCTCGTTGTGGGTCGTGATCGACGTCGTGTCGATGATCGCGCCGACGGACGACGCCAGCGGGTCCTCGGCGACGTGGATGCGCGCGGTGCCCCGGCTGAACTCCCCGCGCACGGGGCTGACCATCATGTGCATCGCCTGGAAGCCGATGCGCTTGTGCCCCTCGTCGAGGTCGTACGTGCCGGGTGCCGGGATGACCAGGTCGTTCCAGGTCCGGGTCGGGGCGTCGGTCATCGTTCCTCCTGAGGGGGCCGGCGTCGCCGGGCAGCGTCGTGGACGGGCGTCGTGGACAGTCGTCGAGGTCCCGGTCGGGGCCGCGTAGTCTCCGGGTCGTCGACGGTCGGGAACATTCATGCAAACGGATATGTTCCCACCCGACGGTGATCTGAAGGAGGCCATCGCATGACCGCACAGTGGACAGCCCTCGTCGCGCTGCTCGTGGTGACGACCGTGCTGGGACTGGTGTGGCGCTCGGCGCAGGGCCGGGTGCGCGCCACGGCGCCGTCCGGCGATGACGACGCCGACGCACGCTGGACCGACGAGCTCGCCGCCCAGGGGGTCGCCCCCGGTGAGCGCGTGACGTTCCTGCAGCTCTCGGCGGAGGTCTGCTCGGCCTGCCGGTCCACCGCCCGGACGCTCGGGTCGCTGGCCGCCGAGGAGCCGGGCGTCGTGCACCTCGAGATCGACGTCGACGACCGTCCCGACCTGGTGCGTCGCGCCCAGGTGCACCGCACCCCCACCGTGCTGGTGCTGGACGGCACCGGTGCCGAGGTCGCGCGCGCCTCCGGCGGCATGACGCCGGCGCGCGCCCGCGAGGCGCTCGGTAGCGTGGAGGCCGCACCCGTCCCCGGGAGGACCGCATGAGCCTCGAGACCTCGTCCCCGCCACGGATCGACCCCCGCGGCCCCCGCGTGGGTGCGGGCATCACCGCGGTGCTGCTGGCCGTCGTCGTGCTCCTGGGCCCGACGACGTCGGCGCTCGTGCTGCTCACGGTCGTCGCGCTGAGCTTCGTGCCCGGCGCGGTCCGCGGTCCGCAGGCCACCTGGCAGGGCTGGCTCTTCCGGACGCTGATCCGTCCGCGGCTGGCCCCGCCCGAGGAGCTGGAGGACGTCCGTCCGCCCCGCTTCGCCCAGACGGTCGGACTCGTCGTGACCGGGGTCGGCGTCGTGGCCGGCTGGGCCGGGGCGCTCGCCGTCCTGCCGTGGGCCGCCGGGCTCGCGTTCGTCGCCGCCGCGCTCAACGCCACCGTCGGGCTGTGCCTGGGCTGCGAGCTCTACCTGCTGGGACGGCGGCTGCGCCGCGCCCCCTCCTGATCCGCGCCCCCTCCTGATCCGCGCCCCCTCCTGATCCGCGCCCGGGCCCGCCCCGTGGGCCGTCCCGTCGTGGCTCGTCCCCCGGTGCGGGGACGCGCCGGTCAGTAGACGAGCGCCTGGGCCCCCGGGCGCAGCGACTCCTCGACGAACACGGGCGCGCCCGCGACGCGCACGCCGTCCAGGACGTCGTCCGGTCCGATGTCCCGTCGGGCCGCGCACTGGGAGCACACGGTCACGGTCCCGGTCGCCAGCACCGCCTCCAGCAGCTCGGCGGCCGGGGCCGCGTGCTCGAGCGCCAGCTCGTCGGCACGGCCCGGCACCCCGAACCACGCCGCCTCGCCGGTGAGCCAGAGGGACACGTGGACCCCGGCGGCGGCGGCCGCGGCGGCCACCGTCAGGGCCTGGTTCGCGGCTTCCGGGCGATCCGTCCCGGACGTCGTCTTGACGACGAGCGAACGCTGCGCTGTGGTCTCGGTCATACGTGGACCCTAGCCCGACGCCGATGGGTACCATCGAGGCATGTCGATCCACGCGCTCGAGATCTTCTTCACCAGCCTGCTGGTGGTCACCGTCGGTGTGATCACCTGGTTCGCGGCCTACGTCGTCTACAAGCTCTTCCACGGTCAGCGCTGATGCCGTTCACCTTCCCCGAGGGGCTCGCGCCCGAGGTGTACCCGCTGGCCTGGCTGGTCGGCCGGTGGACCGGGGGCGGTGTCATCAAGTACGAGGGCATCGAGGAGACGGAGTTCCGCCAGGAGCTCGTCTTCGACCACGACGGCGGACCGTACCTGCGGTTCGAGTCGACGCTGTCCGTCCGCTCCGGCGCCGCCGCGGACGGTGAGACCACCGACGGTCAGGTCGGCGAGAGCGCCGCCTTCGACACCGTGTGGTCCACCGAGACCGGCTACTGGCGCGTCGCCTCGGAACGTCCCGAGGGGCTGGGCGAGAACCAGCACCCCCTCGAGGTGCTCGTCACCGACGCCTCGGGGCGGCTCTCGCTCTTCCTCGGCGTCGTCGGCGACGGCCGGGTGGACCTGGCCACGGACTTCGTCGCCCGCACCTCGACGGCCGCCGAGGTCACCGCTGCCAAGCGCCTCTACGGCAACGTCGAGGGCCGCCTGCTCTGGGTCGAGGAGCTGGCCGCCTTCGGCCACCCGATGGGGTCCTACGCGTCCGGAGAGCTCGACCGCGCATGACCTACCGCAGCCCCCTGCTGAACCGCACCGGCGCCGTCGCGGCGTCCGGACCCGACGCCGGCGTCGCCTGGCACTACGGCGACCCGGTGGCCGAGCAGCGCGCCCTGGCGCGCGGCGGGGCCGTCGTCGACCAGTCGCACCTCGGCGTGGTGCGTCTGACCGGACCCGACCGCCTGAGCTGGCTGCACTCGATCACCTCGCAGGACGTCGAGCACCTGGCCCCGCGCACGTCCACCGAGCTGTTCGTGCTCTCCCCCCAGGGGCGCACGGAGCACGCCGTGGCGCTCGTCGACGACGGCACGTCGACGTGGTTCATCACCGAGCGCGACCACGTCGAGCCCCTGGTGGCGTGGCTCGAACGGATGAAGTTCATGATGCGGGTCGAGATCACCGACGTGACCGACTCCTACGCCGCGATCGGGGAGCCCGTCGACGCCGAGGGCACCGAGACCGAGCCGGTGACCTGGCGCGACGCCTGGCCCGAGGTCGTCGGCGGCGGCACCCGCTACGGCCCGCCCGCCGCCGAGCACCCCGGTGCCGACCGCGACTGGCGTCTGGTCCTCGTCCCGCGCGAGCAGCTCGCCGACGCCGTGGCCGAGCGCGAGGCCGCGGGCTGGCGCCTGGCCGGCACCTGGGCCACCGAGGCGTTGCGCGTGGAGGCCTGGCGGCCGCGGCTCGCCCGCGAGGTCGACGACCGCAGCGTCCCGCACGAGCTCGACTGGCTGCGCACCGCCGTCCACCTGCACAAGGGCTGCTACCGCGGGCAGGAGACCGTCGCGCGGGTGCACAACCTCGGCCGTCCGCCGCGCCGCCTCGTCATGCTGCACCTCGACGGCTCCCAGCACGTGGTGCCCGAGGCCGGCGCCGAGGTCCGCCGTGACGGCCCGGACGGCAAGGTGGTCGGGCACGTCACGACCGTGGCCCGCCACCACGAGCTCGGCCCCGTGGCGCTCGCCGTGGTCAAGCGCAACGTCCCGACCGACGCCACGCTCGCCGTCGTCGGCCCGGTGGGTGCCGGCGAGGACGCCGAGCAGATCGCCGTCGCCGCCGCCCAGGAGGTCGTGGTGCCCGGCGAGGGCGTCTCCGCCGACCGGCCCGCCGCACGCGGGGAGACGATGCGCGGGCTGTCCCCGCGCGGTAACGACGGGGCCCAGAGCCTGCTGTGACGGCACGGTGAGGGCCGGGCCGGACCCGCGCCGGGCGGGCGCCGCCGCCGGCACGGCCGTGCGGAGCCTGCTGCGGCGGATCCGGCTCCGCCAGGGCTGGGCGCGGGTGCGGACCGGGTTCTGGCCCATCGTGCAGGCCTCGCTGGCCGCCGGGGCCGCCTACGGGATCGCGCACCTCCTGCTCGGGCACGCCCAGCCCTTCTTCGCGGCCGTGGCCGCCTGGGTCTGTCTCGGCTTCTCGTTCGACCGCGAGCTGCGCCGGGTGGCCGAGGTCGCCGTCGGCGTGGCCGTCGGCGTCGGGATGGGCGAGCTCGTCGTCGAGGTCATCGGCTCCGGCTGGTGGCAGCTCACCGTGGTGCTGCTCGTCTCCGCCCTGCTGGCGCGGTTCATCGACCGCGGGCCGCTGCTCGTCACGCAGGCGGGCGTCCAGGCGATCGTCGTGGTGGGGCTGCCGCTCGCCGTCGCCGCCGACGGCGCGTTCGGCCGCTGGACCGACGCCGTGATCGGCGGTCTGGTCGCCCTGGTGGTGACCGTCCTGACGCCGGGTGACCCGCGGCGCCGGCTGCGGGTCCAGGCGGCGAACGGGACCGGTGAGCTGGCCGAGACCCTCGAGTCGATCGCCCGCGGGCTGCGCGCCCGGGACCTGGACGAGCTGGGCGCGGCGCTCGTGCGCGGCCGGGCGAGCGAACCGGTGCTGGCCGAGTGGCGTGACGGGGCGCGACGGTCCGCCGAGATCGCCCAGGTGAGCGTCAACCGCGGCCACTGGGCCGAGTTCCGGCTGCTGGCCGAGCAGGCCGTGCTCCTGGACCGGGCGATGCGCAGCGTGCGGGTGCTGGCCCGGCGCGCCCCGACCGTCGTCGGGCCGGACGGCTCCTGGCCCGACGTGACCGCCGCCGCCGATCTCGTCGAGCGCTACGCCGGCGGGGTGCGGCTGCTGTCGACGGCGCTCGGGGGCGGAGGATCGATGGAGGACGCCCGGGCGCTGCTGCTCGAGGTCGCCGCCGCCGCGGACCCCCGGCTGGTCGGCGGTGACGACCTCGGCGTGGCCTCGTTGGTGGTGCTGCTGCGGGCCCCCGTCGTCGACACCCTGGAGGCCGCCGGCGTGCCCGCGGGAGAGGCCCGGGCCGCGCTGCCGGAGCTCTGACCCCGCCGCTCGACGCCGTTGTGGGCGTGAAATCTGCAGCCCGGACCCGCCCGAGACTGCAGATTTCATGCCCACAGCGGAGACGAGGAGGACGAGGAGTCAGGGGGCCGGGTCGGCCGCCTCGTGGAACAGGATCGACTCGACCTCGGCGGCGATCTCCTCGACGTCCGGGTCGTGGTCGTGCCACTCCCGCACGATCTGCTGCAGCCGGCGCCGCTCGCTCTCGCGCAGCACCTCCGCCGCGAGGTCCGTCTGGTCCGTGGCGACGACCGAGTCCCCGTCGAACCGCAGCAGGCCGCGGGCGGCGAGCCCCGTGGCCACGTGCCGCACCGTGGCGACGGACGCTCCGCTGCGCTCGGCCATGACGGAGACCGCGCGGCGGCGCTTCAGGGAGACGCGGGTGACCATCCACGCCTCCTCGGGCGAGAGGTCGGCGTCGGCGGCCGTGACGGCGTAGACCCGCAGCGGGTCGCGCACCCCCACCCGCCGCCACAGGATCATGCGCAGCTCCTCCAGCGAGGTGCGCGCGGCCGGGAGCGCGAAGGCGTCCCCCGCGGCCTGCCCGGCGACGTCCGTCAGGTCCGCCTCGCGGGTGGCGGTGCGCAGCTCCACCTGGGGCAGCAGCCAGGACAGGGCGAAGGCGACGACGGCGACCGGCACCGCCCACGCGAAGACCGTCTGCAGGGTGTCGGTGTAGCCGTCGAGGAACCACTCCTGCACCGGCGGCGGGCACTGGGCCAGGGTCTCCACCGACGACTCCAGGGTCGCCGGCCCGCACGGCCCGGTGGCGCCCGCCGGGGGAGCGGCGGTGAGGTTGGCGGCGAGACGGTTGGCGAAGACGGTGCCGAAGACGGCGACGCCCACGGCGGACCCGATCGTGCGGAAGTACGTGGCACCGGACGTGGCGGTGCCGAGGTCGCGGTAGGCGACGGCGTTCTGCACGGCGATGACCAGCACCTGCGTGACCATGCCGAGCCCCGTGCCGAGCACGAACATGCTCAGGCCGGCCTGCGTGGTCGTGGTCGTGCGGTCCATCAGCGACAGCAGGAACAGCCCGACGGCGGTCACGGCCGTACCCACGACCGGGAACACCTTGTACCGGCCGGTGCGGGTGATGAGCTGGCCGGAGCCGATCGAGGTGAGCAGCATCCCGAGCATCATCGGGGTCATCTCCAGCCCCGACACGGTCGGGGAGGATCCCTTGACGGTCTGCAGGTACAGCGGCAGGTACGTGATGGCGCCGAACATCGCGAACCCGACGACGAAGCCGACCACAGCAGCGACCGAGAACACCCGGTTCGTGAACAGGCGCAGCGGCAGCACGGGCTCGGCGGCGCGCCGCTCGACGAGCACGAACGCGACGATCCCGACGACGGCGACCGCGCCGGTGAGCAGGACCTGCGGCGAGCCCCAGCCCCAGGCGGTCCCGCCCAGGCTGGTGACGAGCACGATCGCCGTCGACACCGTGGCGAGCAGCACGATGCCCGCGTAGTCGATCCGCGGCCGCGCCCGCGGCGTGATGGGCGGCAGCACGACGGCCACCACGACCAGCGCGACGACCCCGATCGGCACGTTGACGTAGAACACCCACTGCCACGACAGGTTGTCGACGAACCAGCCGCCCAGCAGCGGGCCGGCCACCGAGGCGACGCCGAACACGGCGCCGAACAGGCCCTGGTAGCGCCCGCGCTCGCGCGGGGAGACCACGTCGCCGATGATCGCCTGGCTCAGCACCATCAGACCGCCGCCGCCCACGCCCTGCAGCGCGCGCCAGGCGATGAGCTCGCCCATCGACCCCGAGGTCCCGCACAGCATGGATCCGCCGAGGAAGATGCCGATGCACACCAGGAACAGCACCTTGCGACCGAACAGGTCGCCGAGCTTGCCCCACAGCACCGTGGTCGCGGTGGTGGCGAGCATGTAGGCCGTCACGACCCAGGACAGGTGCTCGGCGCCGCCGAGGTCGCTGACGATCGTCGGCAGGGCGGTGGCCACGATCGTCTGGTCGAGCGCCGCGAGCAGCATCGCGAGCATGAGCCCGCCGAAGACCGCCCAGACCCTCGACGAGGGCAGCACCGGTGGGTCGTCGGTCCGTGCGGTCGTCACCGGGTCGCCCTCCCTGGGTCGCCTCGTCGGCAGCCTGCCACGCGGGCCGGCGGGGCGCGCGGGGAGCGGCACGAGCAGGTCCAGGGGCGCCGACCTACCTCCGACGGGCCGGACTGCGGTAGCGTCGTCGCTCATGGACGTCCCCGTGAGCACGCTGCGCGCCGAGCTCAAGTCGTGGATCGAGAAGGCCCGCGCCGGCGAGGAGGTCATCATCACCGAGCGTGGCGTTCCCGTCGCCCGCCTCAGCGGGGTGCAGAGCGCCGACCTGGTCACGCAGCTCGTGCGCGACGGGCTGGTCTCCCCGGCGGACCAGCCGCGTCCCGAGCACCAGGTGCCGACGACGGCGGAACCGGCCGGGGCGGGCAACGGCTCGTCCCGAGCCGCCTCCGGGTCCGGTCTGTCGGGTCTCGTCCGCCGCATCCGGCGCTGACCGGGACGGGAGACCGCGATGGCCCTCGTCTACTTCGACGCCAGCGCCCTGGTGAAGCTCTGCGTCCCCGAGGCCGGTTCCGAGCTGGCCAGCGCGCTGTGGAACCGTGCCGACCTCGTGGTCACCTCGCGGCTGGCGGACGTGGAGCTCCGCGCGACGCTGGCGGCCGGCCTGCGTGCCGGCGTGCTCGACGCCGCCGCGCACGAGGAGGCGGTCGCCCGGTGGGAGGAGCTGTGGCCCGCCCTGCACCGGGTGGAGCTCACCGAGGAGCTGGCCGAGCAGGCCGCCGTGCTGGCGGCCGGGCCCGCACCCCTGCGCGGCGGCGACGCCGTGCACGTCGCCGGCGCGATCGCCGTGACCCGGGACGGCGGTCTGGTCGCCGCCTGGGACGACCGGGTGGCCGCCGCCGCGCGGAGCCACGGACTGCACGTGCTGCCGTAGCCTGGGCCCGTGATCGCGAGCCTGCAGTTCTACGTCTTCGTCATCCTGGCGGTCGTCATCTTCGTCATCGAGGTCTTCGCCCTCGTCGACGCGGTGCGACGGCCCGCTCACGCGTACACCGCCGAGGGCAAGCTGTCCAAGCCGATCTGGCTGATCATCCTGGGTGTCGCCACGGCGCTCGGTTTCCTGGCGCTGCCCACGTCCGGCGGCGCGATCAGCTCCCTGGGGTTCCTCAGCATCGTCGCGGTGGTCGCCGCCATCGTCTACCTCGTCGACGTCCGGCCGCGGCTGAAGCCGTACGGCACCGGCCGCGGCTCCGGCCGGTCGCAGGGGTCGAACGGGTGGTGAACGTCGCGCGCGGAGCCGTCCCCCTGGCGGAGGTCGTGCGCGGCGACCTCGTGGAGTCGGTGCACCTGGGCCACCTCGTCGTGCTGGACCCGGACGGCGCGGTCGTCCTCGAGGCCGGTGACCCCGACGTCGAGATCTGGCCGCGGTCGTCGCTGAAGCCGGTCCAGGCGCTGGCGATGCTGCGCGCCGGGCTGGATCTCCCGCCCGAGCAGCTCGCGCTCGCCGCCGCCAGCCACGACGGGACCCCTCGGCACGTCGAGGTGGCCCGCGAGGTCCTGGCCGGGGCCGGCCTGACCGAGGGGTCGCTGGCGAACACGCCGGACCTGCCGCTCGACCCCGCCACGGCCGCGACGTGGCAGGCCGCCGGGCGCGGTCCGGACCGGCTCACGCAGAACTGCTCCGGCAAGCATGCCGCGATGGTGGCGACCTGCCGCGTCGCCGGCTGGCCGGTCGCGGGGTACCTGGCGGCGGACCACCCGCTGCAGCAGCAGGTGCAGGCCGCCGTCGTCGAGCTGGCCGGCCCGGGCGCGGCACGGCACCGGACCGTGGACGGGTGCGGGGCGCCGTTGTTCTCCACCACGCTCGTGGGTCTGGCGCTGTCGTTCGGCCGTCTGGCCGCGGCGCCGGTCGGCAGCCCCGCGCAGCGGGTGGCCGCCGCGATGTCGGCCCACCCCGAGCTGGTCGCCGGGGCGCGGCGCGACGCCACCCTCGCGATGCGCGCGGTGCCGGGGCTCGTCGCCAAGGACGGGGCCGACGGCGTGTACGCCGCCGGGCTGCCGGGTGGCGCAGCGCTGGCGTTCAAGATCCTCGACGGGGCCTCGCGGCCGCGTCCCGCCGTGCTGTCCGCGGCCCTGCGGGTCGCCGGGGCGCTCGACGTGCCGGGCACCGACGAGGCGGCGCTGGACGCGCTGGCCGCCACGCCCGTGCTCGGCGGTGGTGCACCGGTCGGCGAGGTCCGCGCCACCGTGGCCGTCCCGGCGGAGGCGGCCTCGTGAGGGCCGTGGTCCAGCGGGCGACACGGGCGAGCGTCACCGTCGACGGCGAGGTCGTCGGGGCGATCGACCGGCCGGGTCTGGTCGCGCTCGTGGGCGTGACCCACGAGGACGGGGCGGGCGACGCGGCGACGATCGCCCGCAAGATCGCCGACCTGCGGATCCTGCGCGGCGAGCGCTCCGTGGCGGACGAGGGAGCGCCGGTGCTGGTGGTCAGCCAGTTCACGTTGTACGGCGACGCGCGCAAGGGGAGGCGGCCGACCTGGCAGGCGGCCGCACCCGGCCCCGTCGCGGAGCCGCTCGTCGACGCTGTCGTGGCGCACCTGCGCGAGCGGGGGCTCGAGGTCGCCACCGGCGCCTTCGGCGCCGACATGGCGGTCGAGCTCGTCAACGACGGCCCGGTGACCCTCCTGCTGGAGACCTGAGCGCCGGCGTCACCCGGCCCGGCGCCGGCGGACGACGACGATGGCGGCACCGCCGGCGACGAGGCCGAGGGCCAGGACGATCAACCCGGTGAGCTGCGGCCCGGTCACGGGCAGGATCGGCGTGTCGCCGTCGGGCGGAGGCGCTGCCTCCGCGGGCGGCTCGGTCGCGGGGGGCTCGCTCGCGGGGGGCTCGGTGGTCGGCGGTTCCCCGGGCGGCGGGTCGGTGGAGCAGTTCGGCGTCGACGGCGGGTAGGCGACCGTCGTGGTGACCGTCGGGTTCACCTCGAACGTCACCTGCACGCTGGGTCGGACCCAGTCGAACTCGTCGCCGACCACCCACTCTCCGTCGACCAGGCGCCAGCCGGGCCAGTCGACGGCGTTGCCGGAGCCGTCCACGACGGCTCCCGGCCACAGCACGCGCCCGGACAGCGGGAGCTCGCTCTGCACGACGTCCTCCCCGCCGGGGTTCACCCAGATGATCCGCACGTCCGAGGGCGGCGGCTCGACCCCTTCGGTGGCGACCTCGTACACGAGGTACGGCACGTCGCCGTCGCAGACCGGGCTCAGCACCTCGACCGTCAGCGTCGGCTCCGGCGGCGGTCCGTACCCGTCGTCGCTCGGTCCGGGGCTCGGGCTGACGTCGTCCTCGACGTCGGCGATCACGCGGACGTCGTCGTCGACGTCGGCGGTGGCGACGGCCGCGCCGGGCAGCAGGAGGGCGACGCCGAACGCTGCCGTCCCCAGCACTCGTCCCACAGGCCGTCGAACTCTCATCGGACTCGTCTCCTCGTCGCGCGTCCCGGACCACTCGTCTTCACGCTAGGCACATGTGCCGTCGCACGGTGAAGCAGCACGGGGTGAAACCTCACGACGGCACGAACTTCACCCGCAGACCGGGACCTCGGAGACGTGCAGACCGGGCGTCCCGACGGTCGGAGTGGTCCAGAGCTCCCGCGTGCCCGGTGCCGGCGCTCCGCCGCCCCGGGCGACGGCGGCCGGGGCGCGCGTGGTCATGGTCACCTCCGTCGACTCCCCGGGCGTCAGCCGCACGTTGACCGCCACGCGCTGCCGACCCTGCACGACCACGGAGGAGCCGCCGACCACGTCGTCGTCGCGCGTCAGCTCCGGCACGACCCCGTCGCGCGCGCCGTACGCCGTGAGATTGAGCGACATCGTCCCGCGGTCCGGGGCGTCGTGCGGCCCGGCGACGTAGAACGGCAGGTCGCGGGCGCGCTCCTCGTCCAGGGTGTTGGCCATCCGCAGGGTCACGGTGTCCGTCCGGCCGTCGTCGGTGCAGACCGACCCGGTGTGCTCGACCGTCGTCTCGAGGTGGGACGAGAGCTTGCCCACGACGGTGTCGTCGAGGAACATCCCGGTCGCGTCCGCGGCACGGTCGGCGCTGAACCCGCCGGACAGGAGGGTGCCGTCGACCAGGGCCTGCTCGTCCTCGCGGGCCGACCACACGAGCAGCCGGTGCGACTGCGCGGCGTGCTGCAGCGCGGGCAGCGCGTCCACGGGGGAGACGTCGGCGGTGGACAACCGGGCGAAGACGGTGCTGGCGACGACCGCGAAGAACGCGTCCGCCCGAGCGCCGTCGAGCGCGTCGTAGGCGCGGCGCAGGAGCAGGTCGACGACGGTCTCGGCGGTGATCTCGACCCGCTCGGTGCCGATGGCGTCGGCGATGTCCTCCGGGACCTCGACGGTGACGGGGCCGGTGACCTCCAGCAGCCGGGACAGCGCGACGGGGTCGGTGGCGAGCACGCCGTCGACGGGGCCGTGGTCCTGCTCCCACATCGCCGCGGCGATACGGGCGGACGTGGGGAAGTCCGGGGTGAGCGTGACGTCCTGCACGAACCGGCCCACGCGGGTCGTGTATGCGGCCTCGACCTCGGGGTCGAGAGGCACCACGGGCTCGGCGAACGGTCCCACGTCCCCGCTCGAGGCCTGGCGGACGACGTCGACGCGGCCGCCGTCGGCCTCCAGCAGCGTCAGGGAGCCGACGATGCCGCCCCCGGCGCGCAGCTCGGCGTTGTTCAGGCCCAGCAGCAGGTAGCGGCGGGGCTCGTCCGCGCCGAGCATCGGGGGGAGCAGGACGGCGGCCCGTTCGGCGCCGCCGAGCAGCTCGTCCAGCTGGGCCAGCTGGTCCTCGAGCATGGTCACGGGCTCGACGAACTGGGACTGGAGCGCGGTGGTGTCGATGCCGGCGAGCTCGGCGTGGGCGTCGGCGATCACCGCGCGGGCGGTGCCGACGTCCTCGGCGGAGGCGGCGAGCGGCTGCAGGTCGATGCTGCCGTCGTCGTCGCGGCCGGTGCGTGCGACGGCGTCCCCGGCCGTCGCGAGCGCGGGCAGCGCCACCTCGGCGACCTGGTCGAGGACCGCGGAGACGGTCGTGGCGGCGTCCACGGACGCGCCGACGACCGGGAGGAGCGCGGCGACCCGCCACAGCGGGCCGTCGGTCGCCTCGCGGGCGGTGCCGGTCTGCTCCTGGAGCTCGGCGAGCGCGGGCACGTCGGTCAGGGAGCCGCCGGCGTCGGCGGCGACGTCGGTGAGGCCGGTGCGCAGGGACTGCTCGACCTCCGGGACGATGAGCGCGGCCTCCTCCAGCGCGTCCCGGGCCGTGAGGGCATCGCGCGCCAGCAGCGCGGTGCACGCGACGACGACGACGGCGAGCACGGCGAGGCCGAGCAGCACCCAGCGCACGGGGCGACGCCGGCGGGGCGCCGGCCGGGTCGCGCTCGACGCCTCGGCGTCGGTCGGGCGAGCCATGCAGAAACAGTACGTCGGTCCGCCACGCCCCGGGCGGGCAGGGGCGGGTGAATCGGGCGCGATATCATCCGGAGACCTGACAAACTCGTGACCTGCATCGATCATGCGGTTCACCGGGAGGTTGACGATGACGTCCCTGGGACCGGCCGATCCGGCGGTGGGACGCACGGACCGTGCGCGCGCCGTCGTCGCGCCGTCGGTCGTGGCGCGGCTCGAGCGGGTGGCGCCGGGCGACCCCCGCGCCGTCGACCAGCTCGCCGCCGTGCTGCGACCGGTGCACCTCGACGGCGGTGCGCTGCTGCCCGATCCGCTGCCCGCGGTCCCCGCCGTGCAGGCCCGCGTGCCGACGGCCGTCCTCGCGCCGGAGGAGCGACGCGTGCTGGTCTGCGCCGCGCTGGCGGTGACCGAGCGGGCCGAGGTCGTCCTGCACGCCGCGGCGGCGGACGCGGCCGTTCTTGCCCGACCGGTGGTGCGCGAGCTGCTCGCCGTGCGCGACGGGCGCGCGACCCTGCGCGACGTCGGGGTGCGTGCCGCGCTGCACGCCGGCACCGCGCTCTCCGAGCGGTCCGGGCTGCACGCCGCGCTGGCCCGCTCGGCGCGGCGGGTCGGGGACGCGGCGAGCGCGCTCTGGCACACGGCGGCGAGCACCCTGTCGGGCGACGAGCTGCTCGCGGACGGCCTGCTGGAGCTGGCGGACCTGCTGCTGTCCCGCGGGGACGCGGAGTCGGCGCACCTCGTCGCCCGGGAGGCGATCAGCCATGCCACCGGCGTCCGGCGGGCCCGCGCCTTCCTGCTGTCCGGCCGGAGCGCCCTGTGGAGCGGACACCTCGACGACGCCGAGCGGTGGCTCCGGCGGGCGGCGGGGTGCGAGGTGCCCGAGGTGGCCGGTGCGGCGGACGCAATGCTGGCACCGACCCTGGGTCTCCGTCGGGGATCCCCCGACGGGTCGACCGCCGCGCACGCCCCGGGCGGCGCCGGTGCGGCGCTGTCCCGCCTGGTCGTGCCGGTGGGGGCCCTGGCGGCGACGCCGTCCGACCGGGCCGCGCTGGCGTCGGCGGTCGACGCCCTGCACCTGTTGGACAGCGACCCCGCGGCCGCCGACGCCGCGCTGGCCCGCGCCGTCGTCGGGGCTGTGCCGACGGTCCGCCGTCCCGGCCCCTGGCCGGTGGTCGCGGGGGCGCTCACGCCGCTGGCGGAGGCGCACCTGCGCGTGGTCCAGGCCCTGGTGCTCGTGTGCACGGGCGAACGCGGTGTCGCGGCCGAGGTGCTCTCGGACGGGGTCGCGCGGCTGCCGGTGTCGCACGTCGTGGGCGGCCTCGTGGCCGACCTGACCGCCCACCTGGGTGCCGAGCCGGGCGCGCGCGGAGGTGCGCCGGCCGCGGCGTGGCAGCGCTGGGGGCCCGAGCGGTCCGTCGCGGCGGGGGCGGTCACGGCCCTGCTGCCCGGGGCCGTCCCGCCGTCGGGGTCGACGCTCGCGCTGGCTGCGGCGCCGGCGCCGCGGGTCGACGAGAGCGGTCAGGAGGGCCCGGCCGGGCTGCCGGCGGCCTGGTCGTCCGCGCTCACCGCGCGCGAGCTCCAGGTCGTCGCCGCCGTGGCCCGGGGCCGCAGCAACCGGCAGGTGTCGGACGAGCTCTCCGTCTCCGTGCGGACGGTCGAGGTCCACCTGGGGCGGGTGTTCCGCAAGATCGGCGTCTCCTCGCGGTCCGAGCTGCTGGTCCGCGCGCTGCGCCCCGCGGACTGACGGCGCCGTACGGGTTCACCCGTACGGCGTGGTCGCGGTCCCTCCGGCCAAGTGTGTGGACATCCCTGATCCCCAGAAACGCAGGTTCCCTTACTTTTCTGGGGAGCGGCGTTCACCGACGAACGGCCGGGCGGGTCTGCCGGCCGGCGCCGGCGGTGGCGTCCCCGACGACAGGAGCAGGAGATCCCATGCGAGCACCTCACCCGGCGCGACGCCGACTCGGCGCCGCCACCGCCGCGGTCGCCCTCGCGGCGACGACTCTCGTGGCGGCCGCGACCGCCCAGACGGCGAGCGCCGCCGTCGAGTGCGCGACGCCCTGGGCGGCCGAGGCCGTCTACACCGGCGGCGACGTCGCCTCGTTCGACGGCCAGAACTGGACCGCCGGCTGGTGGACCCAGGGCGAGGAGCCCGGGTCCGCCGCGTGGGGTCCCTGGACCAGCGACGGCGCCTGCGGCACGACCGAGCCCAGCCCCGAGCCGACGCCGGAACCGACCGAGGAGCCGACGCCGGAACCGACCGAGGAGCCCAGCCCCGAGCCGACGCCCGAACCGACGGCGGACCCCGGCGAGCCGCTGTCGACGAACCCGGACGACGTCTGCCGCCCCGACGGCATGAAGCCGACGGCGGGCGTGGAGACGCCGTACTGCGACGTCTACGACACCGACGGACGCGAGATCCTGCCGAACGGGCTCGACCGCCGCGTCATCGGCTACTTCACGAGCTGGCGCACCGGCGCGAACGACCAGCCCAGCTACTTCGCGAGCGACATCCCCTGGGACAAGATCTCGCACATCAACTACGCGTTCGCCCACGTCGGGCCGGACAACAGGGTGTCGGTCAACGAGGACGTGCCGGGCAACCCGGCCACGGACGCCACCTGGCCCGGCCAGGAGATGGACCCGGCGCTGCCGTACACCGGGCACTTCAACCAGCTCGCGCAGTACAAGGCCGCCAACCCGGGCGTCAAGGTGATCCCCGCCGTCGGCGGCTGGGCGGAGACCGGCGGCTACTTCGACGGTGACGGCAACCGGGTCGCCTCGGGCGGCTTCTACACGATGACCGAGACGCAGGAGGGCATCGACACCTTCGCCGACTCCGTCGTCGACTTCGTCCGCACCTACGGGTTCGACGGCATCGACATCGACTACGAGTACCCGACGTCGAACACGAACGCCGGCAACCCCGACGACTTCGCGTTCTCCGACGCACGCCGTGGCGAGCTGTTCTCCGGGTACGTCGACCTGATGCGCACCCTGCGCGAGAAGCTCGACGCCGCCGGCGCCGAGGACGGCGAGTACTACCTGCTCACGACCGCCTCGCCGTCCTCCGGCTGGCTGCTGCGCGGCATGGAGGCCCACCAGGTCGTCCAGTACCTCGACTACGTCAACCTGATGTCCTACGACCTGCACGGGTCGTGGAACGAGTACGTGGGCGGCAACTCCCCGCTGTTCGACGGCGGGGACGACCCCGAGCTGGCCGCCGGCGGCGTCTACACCGCCTACGACGGCATCGGCTACCTCAACGGCGACTGGGCCGCGCACTACTTCCGCGGCGCGATGCAGTCCGGCCGCATCAACCTCGGCGTCGGCTTCTACACCCGCGGGTTCCAGGACGTGCAGGGCGGCACCCACGGCGACGGCGGCACGGCCCCGGCTCCGGCGGGCTTCGACTGCCCGGCGGGCACCAACGGCTCGTGCGGGTACGGCGCCGACGGCATCGACAACCTCTGGCACGACCTCGACCCCGAGACGGGTGAGCCGATCCCGGCCGGGGTGAACCCGATCTGGCACGCGCTCAATCTCGCCGACGGCGTCGTCGGCGACTACGCCGCGTCCTACGGCGTGCCGACCACGATCGAGGGCACCTACACCCGGCACGTCGACGAGGTCACCAAGAACGAGTGGTGGTGGAACGGGACCACGCGGACCTACCTGTCGGGCGACACCACCTGGGCGATCGGGGAGAAGGCCGACTACGTCGTCGACTCGGGCCTCGGCGGCATGATGATCTGGGAGCTCGCCGGCGACTACGGCTACGACGAGGCCGCCGGGCAGTACGGGATCGGCTCCACGCTGGTCGACCTGATGCACACGAGGCTGTCGGGCACCACGCCGTACGGGGCGACCAAGGCGAACGCCGACCGGACGATGCCGGACCGGGCGCTCGACGTGAGCATCGACTACACCGAGTTCGCGCTGGGCGACAACAACTACCCGATCGCCCCGAAGGTCGTGCTCACCAACCACGGGGCCACGGACATCCCCGCCGGCGCCACGATCTCGTTCCAGTACGGCACCAGCGACCTCGGCGAGATGAGCGACTGGTCCGGGTTCGGCACGACCGCCACCCGCCAGGGCCACACCGGCGACAACGTCGGCGGGCTGACCGGGGACTTCCACGACGCGGAGTTCACGGTGCCCGCCAGCGGCATCCCCGCCGGCGGGTCGATCACCAACAACCTGACGTGGACACTGCCGATCGCGCAGTTCTCCAACGTCCTCGTCACCGTCGACGGGACGGGCTACGCCACGACGTACGACCAGCCGCGCGGCGCGACCGTCGTCGACCTGCCCGCCGGCTCCGGCGGGTCCGGGGGCGGCGACGGCGGCGGAGCGGCGGACGGCACCGCCTGCGAGGCCCCGGCCTGGGAGACCGGCGGGACCTACACCGGCGGGGACGCCGTCACCCACGCGGGCCACGCCTGGACCGCGAAGTGGTGGACCCAGGCCGAACCCACGGCGAGCGCCGACGCCTGGGCCGACGAGGGCACCTGCTGACCGTGCACCACCGACCGACCACAGGAAGGACAGGACCATGCCTGGACCACGACGAGGAGCCCGCCGTCTCGCGGCAGCCCTCACCAGCGCCGCCGTCGTCCTGGCGGGCGCGCTCGGCACCGTCGCCGCCACGAGCGCGACGGCCGCCGAGAGCTCCGCCGGCGACAGCGCCATCAACGGGTACCGCAACGTCGGCTACTTCACGCAGTGGGGCGTCTACGGACGCGACTTCCACGTCAAGGACCTCGACACCTCCGGCGTCGCGGCCGACCTGACCCACATCAACTACGCGTTCGGCAACATCCACCACGAGACCCTCGAGTGCTTCGAGGCGAACAAGGCCCAGGGCACCGGCCCGAACGGGTCCGACGGCGCCGGCGACGCCTACGCCGACTACGGCAAGAGCTACTCCGCCGCCGAGAGCGTCTCCGGCGAGGCCGACGCCTGGGACCAGCCGCTGGCCGGATCGTTCAACCAGCTCAAGCAGCTCAAGGAGAAGCACCCCCAGCTCAAGGTGATGATCTCGCTGGGCGGGTGGACCTGGTCGAAGAACTTCTCGAAGGCCGCCGCCACGGCGGAGTCCCGGCAGAACTTCGTGGCCTCCTGCCTCGACCTGTACATCGAGGGCAACCTGCCCGTCGTCGACGGGCGCGGCGGTCCGGGGGCCGCGGCCGGGGTGTTCGACGGCATCGACATCGACTGGGAGTGGCCCGGGTCGTTCAACGGCCTCGAGGGCAACCACGTCGACGTCGAGAACGACGCCGAGAACTTCCGGCTGCTGCTGGCCGAGTTCCGCGCCCAGCTCGACGCCCTCGGCGCCGAGACCGGCGAGGACTACCTGCTCTCGGCGTTCCTGCCGGCCAACCCGGCCGACATCGCCGCCGGCGGGTGGAACGACCCGCGGAACTTCGACTCCCTCGACTTCGGCAACGTCCAGGGCTACGACCTGCACGGGGCCTGGGACCCGGCGCTGACCGGGCACCAGGGCAACCTGTACGACGACCCCGCCGACCCGCGCGAGCCCAGCCGGCAGTTCTCCGTGCACCAGGCGGTGCAGGAGTACGTCGGCGCCGGGATCGACCCCGCCCAGCTCGGCCTCGGCCTGGCGATGTACGGGCGCGGTTGGCAGGGCGCCACGTCCGCGGACGCCTGGGGCCCGGCCTCCGGCGCGGCCCCCGGCACGTGGGAGGACGGCAACGAGGACTACGACGTCCTCAAGACGCTCGGGACCGAGTACTACGACGCCGAGATCGGCGCCGCCTGGCGCTACGACGGCAACCAGTGGTGGTCCCTCGACACCCCGCAGAGCGTGACCCAGAAGGTCGGCTACGTGCGCGACCAGGGTCTCGGCGGCGGCATGTGGTGGGACCTGTCCGGCGACGAGGAGGGCGAGCTCGTCGACGCCCTGGCCGCGGGCCTGTACACGGGCGCGACCGGTCCGGTGGACGTGCCGGACCAGCCGGAGCCCACTCCCGAGCCGACCACCTCGCCCAGCCCGGAGCCGACGACGTCCCCGAGCCCCGAGCCGACGCCGGAGCCCGGCGAGTGCGCGGCCACGGCCTGGGACGCCGCCGCGGTCTACGTCGGGGGCGACGTCGTCGCCCACGCCGGCAGCGAGTGGGAGGCCAAGTGGTGGACCCAGGGCGCCGAGCCCGGCACCGCGGACGTGTGGGCCGGGCTCGGGGCCTGCGACGGCGGGGAGCCCACCCCGGAGCCGACGACGACGCCCGCGCCCGGTGACTGCACCGCCGCGGCCTGGGGCACGGGCGCCGTCTACGTCGGTGGCGACGTCGTGAGCCACGACGGCGCCGAGTGGACCGCGAAGTGGTGGACCACCGGCGAGGAGCCCGGCACCGCCCAGGTGTGGGACGGCCCGGCGACCTGCTGACGCCCGACCCGCGCGACGCCGGCCCCCGACCTGACCAGGTCGGGGGCCGGCGTCGTGCAAGGCTGGTCCTGTCGGCGACACACACCGGGTAGGACCGGCACGCGGACGCGACCCGCGCCGCCGGCCCGCGACCGACGACGACCGCAGGAGGCCCCGTGAGCGCCGACGAGGCGACCGAGCACGACGGCGCATGGTTCGACGCGCTGTTCGCCGCGCACGCCGGGGCCGTGCACCGGTATCTCGTGCGCCGGCTGCCGGCCGGTGCCGGCCACCGCGACGAGGCCGAGGACCTCGCCGCCGAGGTGCTGGCCACGGCCTGGCGGCGCCGTGACGACGTCCCGGCCGGCGCCGAGCTGCCGTGGCTCTACCGCACCGCGGGGTACGTGCTGGCCAACCACCGCCGCAAGCACCGGGCGACGCCCGTCGCGGCCGTGCCGGAGGAGCCGGACGACGTCGACCCCGCGGCGCTCGCGGTCACCGACGACGCCGTGCGGGACGTCCTCGGCCGCCTGAGCCCGCGCGACCGCCGCATCCTGCTGCTCGTCGCCTGGGACGGGCTGGGCGGGGACGCGCTCGCCGAGGTGCTCGGCGTCTCGCGCGGCGGCGCGGACGCCGCCCTGTCCCGCGCGCGGGCCCGGCTGCGCTCGGCCTGGCAGGAGGCCGAGGCGAGTGCCGCGTCGGCGGACGACGTCGAGCAAGGGAACCGGCCGTGACGACACAGACCGGGTGTCCTAGCAGAGACCGGGGCGGACCCGCCCACCGGCTGCGTCACCGAACCGTCAGGAGGTCGTGATGGACGAGCGAGACGAGGCCTTCGACAGGCTCCGGGGAGCCGACCCGGCCGCCGACGTCGACACCCGCCACGGCGTGCTGCGCGCCAAGACCGACGCGCTGCGCGACGGGCACGAGCAGCCCTCCGAGGGGCCGTCCGGCCCAGGGGCGTCCGCCGGGCGGGACGAGCTCGCCGCGCGGCGCGACCGCCGGCGCTCCGGCTGGCTGGTCGCCGCCGGCGTCGCCGGGGCGGTGGTGCTCGGCGGCGGGGGGTACGCGCTGGGCTCCGCCGACGGCTCCGGGGCGCCCGTCGCCGAGGACGGCGGCGCGCTGCCGCCGATCACGCTGGACGGCGGGTCCGGTGCGTCGGCCGGCGCCGACGCTGCGGACGGTGCGGTGACCGAGGAGCGCGCGCTCGGGAGCGGGCCCGCGCCCGAGGCGGCCGTGGGCACCTCCGTCATGCCGGCCCCCGGGTTCGGCGGGCGCGCCACCTTCAGCCACGACGGGCTGTCCACCGAGGCGGGCACCGCCACGGCGTACGCCTACGACGCCGCCGACGTCGCGACCGAGTCCGGCGCGGCGAACCTGGCCGCGGCGCTGGACGTGTCCGGTGAGCCGCGGTGGGAGTACGGGACGTGGGTGGTCGGCCCGCGCGACGGCAGCGGTCCGAGCCTGTGGCTCGCCGCCGACGGTGTCGCCTCCTTCAGCTACCAGGACCCGTCCCTGGACCCGTGGCGGTGCGAGGAGGTCGAGATCCTGCCCGAGGAGTCCACGTCCTCGGGTGCGGCCGAGCCCGGCCAGGCGATCGAGCCGGCCCCCTGCGAGCCCGCCGGGGGCGGGGACGTCTCCGCCGACGAGGCCGTCGACCGGCTGCGCGGGCTCATGGAGCAGGTCGGGGTCGACCCGGCCGGCTTCGAGATCGAGGCCACGCAGGCCCAGGGCGCGGCCCGCCGTGCCCTCGCGTCCCAGGTCGTCGAGGGGCAGCGCACCGGTGCCACGTGGAGCGCCACGGTCACGGCCGACGGCGTCGCCTGGGCCGACGGGTTCCTGGCCGGGACCGTCTCGCTGGGCTCCTACCCCGTGGTGAGCCCGGCCGAGGCCGTCGACCGCCTCGGCGACCCCCGGTTCGGCCAGCAGCTCTGGCCGATCGCGTACGCCGACGACACCGTCTCCGGGCTGGAGCCGCGCACCGACCGTCTGCCCGCCCCCGACGTCGTCGAGCCGGGGGACGGCGTCGAGCCGGGCAGCGAGCCGACCGTGCCGCCCGCCCCGCCGGCGTCGGGCAGCGACCTGCCCTGGCCCGTGCGCGACGTGACGATCACCGACGCCCGACTGGGCCTGGCCCAGGAGTACACGGTCGACCAGGGCGTCCTGCTGCTGCCCGCCTACGAGCTCACCGACGCCGACGGCAGCACCTGGTCGGTGGTGGCGGTCGCCGACGAGGCCCTGGCGATGACCTCTCCCTGAGCCGGTTCGCGGGGTACTGTCGGCGGTGACCTGACGTACCCGCGAAGGAGGCTCCATGCCCACTCGTACCGCACGCACCGCGTGGAACGGCTCACTGACCGACGGCTCGGGGACGGTCGAGCTCGTCAGCTCGGGCACCGGGACGTTCGACGTCTCGTTCCCGCGGCGCGCCGCCGAGTCCGCCGACGGCGTGACGAGCCCCGAGGAGCTCATCGCCGCCGCGCACTCGTCCTGCTACTCGATGGCGCTGGCGGCCGAGGTCGGCGCGCTCGGCGGCACGGCCGAGCAGGTGGAGGTCACCGCCGAGGTGTCCCTGGGTGACGACCCCAACGGCGGCCACCGCATCACCTCCAGCGTCCTCACCGTGAAGGGCTTCGCGGCCGGGCTCGACGAGGCCGCGTTCCGCCAGGCGGCCGAGGCCGCGAAGATCGGCTGCCCCGTCTCCAAGGCGCTGGGCACCGTCGACGAGATCGTCCTGCAGCTCGACTACGAGCACTGAGCCGCCGAGACCGTCCGTCGAGCGCCCGTCCCGCACCGTCGGGGCGGGCGCTCGCCGCGTCCGGCCGCCGCGCCGGGCCGACGCTCAGCGCTGCAGCGGCGGCGTGTCGGCGCTCGCGCGCTCGAGCACCCCGTGCAGCACCTCCAGCAGCACCTCGCCCTGCGAGCGGGTGGGTCGCCAGCGCAGCACCTCGCGGGCCCGGGAGGTGTCCATGACGATGTTCGCGGCCGCCATGTCCAGCCAGCCCGCGTCGATCGGCACCACGTGGGCGCGCGAGGCGAGGTCCAGGCCGGTGCGCAGCAGGCCGACCGGGAGTTCGACGAGCTGGCCCGCGGCGAGCAGGTCGGCCAGGTCCTGGCCGGTCAGGCCGCCGTCGGGAGCCAGGTTGAAGGCACCGCCGTGCCGGCCGACGACGGCGGCGCGCACGGCCGCGGCGGTGTCGTCCGGGTGCAGCACCTGCAGCCGCAGGCCGGCCGGGAACGGCATCAGCGGGAACAGCGGGGGCTCGGCGGGCTCGGGCAGCCCCCGCCACCCCCGCACGGCCCCGCCGACCGCCTGGCCCAGCGGGCCCACCGCGACCTTGAGCCCGATCTGTCCCAGGGGTCCCAGGAAGTAGCGGCCGATCTCGGCCCCGGCCTCGCGCTGCAGCATGATCGCCGCGCGCAGCCGGGTCACCGTCAGCCAGGGCGCCGCCTCCTCGACCGCGTCCAGGTGGTGCTCCACCTCGGCCTTCTGCAGGGCGTAGGACGAGCCGGGCACGCCGTCGCGGGGCCAGTCCTCGTCGACGTCGGACCCGTCGGCCGGGCCGGGGGAGTACACCCCGGAGGCGGACATGAACAGCAGGTGCGGGACCCGGTTGCGCACCACCGCGTCGGTCACGGCGCGGGTGCCGCCGACGTTGATGCGGTGCAGGGTCTCGGGGTCGCGGGCGGGCTGGATGGCCCAGACGAGGTGGATCACGGCGTCGGCGCCCGCCAGGGCCTCGTCGAGCCGGTCGGCGACGGTCTCGGCGTCGGCCAGGTCGACGCGCACCCACTGCGCGGCGTCGTGGGGCGGGCCGACCGTGCTGGACCCGTCGGTGCGCGGCACACGGCGGGCGACCCCGACGAGCGAGGTCACCACCGGTTCGGCGACGAGGGCGCGCAGGATCGAGGTCCCGACGTTTCCAGTGGCTCCGATGACGACGACGCGCATGCACCGACGCTATCGGCGTGCGGGTCCCGGCGCGCGGGGACGCCGACGACGCCCGGGGACGGACGATTCGCCACACGACGCCGTCACGGTGGCACAATCGCCACGTGTCCGCCCAGACGACGACTCCAGCGCCCGGCCCGAACGGTTCGACCTCGTCGGCTCGCTCCGCCGCGTCCGGGGACGCCGCGGAGCAGGCCCGGCGGGAGGCCGAGCGCGAGGCGCAGCGACAGGCCGAGCGCGAGGCGCAGGAGGCCGCCGCCGAGGCCCGCGAGGCCGTCGCGACGGCCCTGCGCACGGTGATGACCGGTGACGTGGACACCTCCACGCGCCGCCGCGCCGAGTACTCCACGGACGCGTCCAACTACCGGGTGGTGCCGGACGTCGTCGTCTACCCGCGCACGACCGACGAGGTCGTCGCCGCGCTGGGCGTGCTGCGCGAGCTCGAGGTGCCCGTGACCGCGCGCGGCGCCGGGACCTCGGTGGCCGGGAACTCGGTCGGCCCGGGGGTGGTGCTCGACCTGTCCCAGCACCTGGACACCATCCACGCCGTCGACCCCGAGACCCGCACGGCCGTCGTCGACCCCGGGGTCATCATGTCCTCGCTGCAGCGCGAGGCACGCCCGCACGGGCTGCGGTTCGGGCCCGACCCGTCGACGCAGAACCGCGCCACCCTCGGCGGCATGATCGGCAACAACGCGTGCGGGCCCCACGCCGTGGCGTACGGCCGCACGGCCGACAACGTCGTCGAGCTCGACGTCGTGGACGGGCACGGCCGCCGGTTCACGGCGTCGCACGGCGACCCGACGTTCGCGGCCGTGCCGGGGCTGGCCGAGCTGGTCCGGGAGAACCTGGCCCTGATCCGCACCGAGTTCGGGCGCTTCGGCCGGCAGGTCTCGGGCTACTCGCTGGAGCACCTGCTGCCCGAGAACGGTTCGAACCTGGCCAGGTTCCTCGTGGGGACCGAGGGCACCCTGGTGACGGTGCTCGGCGCGACCCTCGACCTCGTGCCCGTGCCGAACGCGCCGACGCTGGTGGTGCTCGGCTACCCGGACATGCCCGCGGCCGCCGACGACGTGCCCGTGCTGCTGCAGCACGACCCGCTGGCCATCGAGGGCCTCGACGCCCGTCTGGTCCAGGTCGTCCGCGACGCCAAGGGCGCCGACGCGGTACCGGAGCTGCCCGAGGGCGCCGGCTGGCTGATGATCGAGGTCGGCGGCGGCAGCGAGAACGAGGTGCGCGAGCTCGCCGAGATGATCGTCGGGGCCTCCTCCGCCGTCGGCGCGGCCATCTACCCCGCCGGTCCCGAGGCGACGCAGATGTGGCAGATCCGGGCTGACGGCGCCGGGCTGGCCGGTCGCACCCCGGCCGGCGAGCAGGCCTGGCCCGGCTGGGAGGACTCCGCGGTGCCGCCGGACCGGCTCGGCGACTACCTGCGCGACCTCGACGCGCTCATGGCGCGCTACGGCGTCGACGGGCTGCCCTACGGGCACTTCGGCGACGGCTGCATGCACCTGCGCATCGACATCCCGCTGGAGGCCTCCGGCTCGGTGCTGCGCACCTTCATGACTGAGGCCGCCGAGCTGGTGGCCAAGTACGGGGGGTCGCTGTCCGGCGAGCACGGGGACGGCCGGGCCCGGTCCGAGCTGCTGCCCGTCATCTACTCGCCCGAGGCCGTCGCGCTGATGGAGCAGGTCAAGGCGCTCTTCGACCCGCACGACGTGCTCAACCCCGGCGTGGTGGTCCGGCCCGCCGCCGTGGACGCGGACCTGCGCCGCCCGGCGGCCTCCGCGGTGCCGTCCACGAGCCCCGTCGGCCAGCGCGGTCTGCTCGGCTCGGGCACGCTGCGCGGGACGGCGAGGAAGACCGGGTACGCAGGGTTCAGCTTCGCCCACGACCACCACGACCTGACCACGGCCGTGCACCGCTGCGTCGGGGTCGGCAAGTGCCGCGCCGACAACCAGGCCGCCGGCGGCTTCATGTGCCCGAGCTACCAGGCGACGAAGGACGAGAAGGACGTCACCCGCGGCCGGGCCCGGGTGCTGCAGGAGGCCGTCAACGGCTCCCTCGTCGGCGGGCTGACCGCCCCGGAGGTCCGCGAGTCGCTCGACCTGTGCCTGAGCTGCAAGGCCTGCTCCTCGGACTGCCCGGCCGGTGTCGACATGGCCCAGTACAAGTCCGAGGTGCTGCACCGGACCTACAAGGGCCGCCTGCGTCCCGTCGACCACTACGCCCTGGGCTGGCTGCCCCGGTGGGCGCGGCTGGCGGGCGTCGCGCCACGCACGCTCAACAAGGTGCTCTCGGTCGACTGGATCCGCAAGGCCGTGCTGTGGGCGGGCGGCATGGACACCCGGCGCTCCGTGCCGGAGTTCGCCGAGATGCCGTTCCGGCGCTGGTGGGGCCTGGGGTACGCCACGCAGGGGGTGCCCGGGCTCGCGCACCGGCAGTCGCCGGGCAAGCCCGTCGGCGGCGCGCGGCCGCAGGTCGTGCTGTGGACCGACTCGTTCAGCGACTCGATGTCGCCGTCGGTGCCCCGGGCCGCGATCCGCGTGCTCGAAGCGGCCGGCTACGACGTGATCGTCCCGCGCGGCGAGGCCTGCTGCGGGCTGACGTGGATCTCCACCGGCCAGCTCGACGGCGCCCGGCGCCGGCTCGACGGCCTGCTCAAGACCCTCGGCCCGTACGCCGTGAACGGGTATCCCATCCTCGGGCTGGAGCCGTCCTGCACGGCGGTGCTGCGCTCGGACCTGCTCGACCTGTTCCCCGACGACCCGCGGGCCGCCGCCGTGGCCGGGGCGACGAAGACGCTCGCCGAGCTGCTGACCGACCCCACGACGGCCCCGGCCGAGGACTCGGGGTGGGAGCTGCCCGACCTCAGCGACGTCACCGCCGTCGTGCAGCCGCACTGCCACCAGCACTCCGTCATGGGCTTCGCCGCCGACCGTGCCCTGCTGGCGCAGGCGGGGGCCACCGTGAACGAGCTGGCGGGCTGCTGCGGCCTGGCGGGCAACTTCGGCATGCAGAAGGGCCACTACGACGTCTCGGTCGCCGTGGCGGAGAACGCCCTGCTGCCGGCGCTGCGAGAACGCGAGGAGTCGGATGTCTTCGTTGCCGACGGCTTCTCCTGCCGCACGCAGGCCGTCCAGCTCGAGGGTGTCGAGGGCAAGGCCCTGGTCGAGGTGCTCGCCGAGCGCCTGTGAGTGCGGCAGGCTGGCGCCATGGAGTTCCGTGACGTGGTCCGACGGCGGCGCATGGTCCGGCGGTTCGGCCCCGACCCCGTGGACCCGGCCGTGGTCGACCGGCTGGTCGAGACCGCCGTGCGGGCCCCGAGCGCGGGGTTCACCCAGGGCTGGTCGTTCCTCGTGCTCACCACCGCCGCGGAGCGCGAGCGGTTCTGGGCGGCGACCACCCCGCCGGACTCCGCGCGGGACATGTCGACCTGGCTGGCCGGGATGCGCACCGCCCCGGTGCTCGTGGTGGCGCTGGCCTCGCGGGACGCCTACGTGGGGCGCTACGCCGAGCCGGACAAGGGCTGGACCGACCGCGACGAGGCGCGCTGGCCGGTGCCGTACTGGCACGTGGACGCCGGCATGGCCTCGCTGCTCATGCTGCAGACCGCCGTCGACGAGGGGCTCGGGGCGTGCTTCTTCGGCATCTCGGCCTACCAGATCGCGGCGTTCCGCGAGGCCTTCGGCGTGCCGGCCGAGTGGGCGCCCACCGGGGTGGTCGCCGTCGGGCACCCCCAGGCCGGGGGAGCGAAGGGGTCACCGGCGCGGCGGCGGCGCAAGCCGCTGGACGAGGTGGTGCACCGCGGGCGGTGGTGACCGCCGGCCGGCCCGTCAGGGGCGGACGGTGCCGACGAGCCGGTCGCGGACGGCGAGGGGGAGCTCGGCGACGTCGTCGATCGTGTCCAGGTCGGCGGCCGTGCCCGGGCGCAGCACGACGGCGGCGCGCAGCCCGTGCCGGGCGGCCTCGGCCTCGTGGGCGGCGCGGGACCCGGCGCCGAACCGGAAGGCGTGGTCGCCGACCCGGGGGACGGCCAGCAGGTTCGTCCCCGTACCGTGCCGGTCCGTGGCGACGACGACGTCGGCCCGCGCGGTGGCGACCGCGTCCACGTCCGCCGGGGTCAGCAGCGGCAGGTCGGCGTGCACCACGAGCAGCCGGTCGGCGTCGGGGCCGTCGGGCCCGTCCGCGTCGCCGGCGTCGCCCGCGACGTGCCGCCGGGCGTGCTCCAGCGCCGCGTTCAGCCCGGGGCGGCCGGGCGGCTCCGCGATCACGTCGACAGTTCGTCGTCGACGCGGCAGTTCGAAGTGCCGCGTCGACGACGGACTGCCGACAGGACCCGGGCCGTCGTCGAGCACCTCGCGGGCGAAGTCGACGTCCGCCGTCACCACGACGACCCGCCCCACCGACGCGGCGTCGGCGAGCACCCCCAGCACGTGCCGGGCCAGGGCGACCACGAGCCGCCGTCGGGCCGCGGGCTCCAGCGCCGTGGCCAGCCGCGACTTGCCGCTCGCCCCGTCGCGCAGCGGGACGACGGCGGTCACCCGCCCGGGCTCCGGTGCGTGCGGTGAGTCGCCGTCGGCAGCTGCCGGTTCCGTCATGCCAGCGCGAGCAGCTCGCGGGCCAGTCGCTCGCGACCCGCGGGCCCGCCCATGACGGTGTCGGTCACCAGGACCTCGAACCCAAGGTCCTCGACGGCGCCGGCCAGGTCCGCGTCGGCGGTGTCGATCACCATGACGTCGACCAGCCCGGTGTAGAGCCGGGCGACGCCGAGCGCCGAGACGTCGTGCCCGAGGGACTCCAGCACCTGTGCGGCGGGGCCCTTGAGCGCCCTCCCGCCGACGATGGGGCTGACGGCCACCCGGCGCGGGCCGCCGGCCCGGACCGCCTCGCGCACGCCCGGCACGCCGAGCACCGGCTCCACGGACAGGAACGGGTTCGACGGCGCCACCACGAGCAGGTCGGCCCCGTGCAGCGCGTCGAGGACCCCGGGCGCCGGACGGGCGGCGTCGATCCCGTCGAACGTCAGGTCGAGCACGGCGTCGGCGTGCCGGCGCCGCACGAAGTACTCCTGGAACTCCAGCTCGCCCGACGGCGTGGTGATCCGGGTGCGCACCGCGTCGTCGGTGACCGGCAGCAGCCGCGCCGCGACGCCCAGCGAGGCGGTGAGACCGGCGGTCACGGTGCTCAGGGGCAGGCCCTCGCGCAGCCGGGCCGTGCGCACCACGTGCGTGGCCAGGTCCTTGTCGCCGAGGGTGAACCACGTGTCCTCGCCGAGCCGCTCCAGCTGGGACAGCGTCGCGTACGACTCGCCCGTCAGCCCCCAGCCGCGATCCTCGTCGTCGAGCCCCGCCAGCGTGTACATCACCGTGTCGAGGTCCGGCGCGACGTGCAGCCCGTGCCGCTCGGTGTCGTCGCCGACGTTGACCACGCAGGTCAGGCCGCCGTGCGCGCCGGGCGCTCCGCCGTCGGGCAGGGCACGGGCGAGACCGTGCGCGAGGCGGGCGCCGCCGACGCCACCGGCCAGGAGGGTCACCGAAGTACTCACGCCCCGAGCCTAAAGGCGTCATGATGGCCCCATGGCTGTCTTCGCGTTCTCCGTCGCTCCGCTCGGTGCCGGCGAGTCGGTCACCGACTCCGTCGCCGAGGCCGTCCGCATCGTCCGGGAGTCCGGGCTGCCCAACCGCACCACCTCGATGTTCACCGAGATCGAGGGGGAGTGGGACGAGGTGATGCCGGTGATCCAGCGCGCCACCGAGGCCGTGGGCAACGGCGGGCACCGTGTCTCGCTCGTGCTGAAGGCCGACATCCGCCCCGGGCACACCGGCCAGCTCGAGGGCAAGGTGACCCGGGTGGAGGAGGCGCTCGCCGAGGACGAGTCGGCGACCGGTCACGCCTGAACCGCCCGACGAGTCCGGCTCGTCACCTTGTCCGGATCTCGGCGCATGTGCCGGTTCTGTGTCGTGAGAGTCCTCACCGACCTGGGCTGTTGTACGACCCCTGAGGGCCCGCCGTAGGCTATGGCGGATCACGGCCACACGGGTCGTGTGCGGAGCCGGGGAGAGTCAGCGCGATGCCACTGTTCGAGGTCGACGCCAGCAGGCCGCTCCTCGTCCAGTCCGGGCGGACCGCGGGGTCGGTCGAACCCGGGCTGGCGACGACGGCCCACCGCGTCGTGGACTCCCACATCGACGGACTGCTGGGCGAGCAGATCTTCCCCGTCGCGCAGGGCTCCGGGCCCGACGAGCCGCACCTGCTGGCCCTGGACGCCACGGGGTCGCCCGTCGTCGTCGAGCTGGTCGCCAACCTGGACAAGGCGGCGCTGACCCGGGCCCTGGACCATGCCGGGTGGGCCGGCCGGCTGACCCGCGGCGAGCTCGCCGCCCGCTACCACGGTGGTCAGAACGCGTTCCAGCGCGACATCGCCACGTTCTACGACTCGGTGCCGATCACCCGCTCCCAGCCGGGACGCTCCAGCGCCCGCCTCATCGTCATCTGCCAGGAGGCCGGCGAGGACATCCTCAACGCCGTCGACTTCCTGCGGCAGCCGACCATGCCCGTCGAGGTGCTCAAGATGGGGGTGATGCACGGGCAGGACGGTCGGCGGTTCGTCGACGTCTCGCCGCTGGTCATCCACCCGGCTTCCGAGGCGACGGCGCCGCAGCTGTCCGGGCACGGCCGTCCCGTCGGTGCGCCGCAGGCCGCCGGCGCGGACGCCCGCACCGAGGCCGAGCCGGAGTCGTTCGCCGAGGGGGTCAAGGTCGGCATCGCGCTGACCGGGAAGAACCCGGCCGTCGCCGTCCCCGCCGGGGGCGCCGACGGGAGCGGGTCTCCCGCCCGTCCCGCTCCGGACGCGGTCGGGGACACCGCCGAGCAGCCGCCGCTGCGGCGCGGTCGTGCGGCACGACGTGCCGAGGCGGAGGCCGCGGCCGGCCCCCCGAGCCTGGCGGTCCCGTCCGTCCCGACGTCGTCGCAGCAGCCCCCGGCGCCGACGCCCGCTCCGGCGCCGGCCCCCACGACGGCGCACGCCCCGGTCCCGCCCCCGCCGCAGGACCCGCCGGCGCCGCGACGCCGGTCGCGCAGCGACCGCTTCCGCGAGGCCGGGCCCGCGCCGCAGCCGCCGCGTCCCGCCGCACCGGCACCGGCCCCCGCGCCCGAGCCGGCGCCGGCCCCGGCGCCGGCACCGCGCCGCCCGTTCTCGGCGTCGTCGGCCGACGACCTCGACCTCGCCGGTCTCGCCCGGCGCACCACCTCCGCGGCGAGCTCCGACACCCCGTCGCTCGGCGAGGACTTCGCCCGGGCCGCCGCCCCGGCGCTGGACCGTCCCGCCCCGGCGTCGGACGCGCGGAGCTCGGACCCGCTGGACTCGTGGACCCCCTGGTCGGAGAGCACGGACCGGCCGTGGCAGCCGTCGACGCCGGAGACGTGGACCAGCGCCTCCGACGACCTGCCGCGCCTGCAGGTCCCGCCGCTGGAGGCGCCGTCGTACACCCCGCCGCCCGAGCGCGGCCTGTACGACGACGCCGGGACCACCGTGCTCGACGAGGAGGAGGTGGACGGTGACCTCGTCGCGCTGGCGAGCACGCTGGGTCGGCCCACCTACCTCGAGTGGTCGCGCCCGCGCCGCCAGCAGCACTTCGAGGCGCTGCTGCACCCGGACGGGGTGATCGAGCTGCCCGACGGTTCCCGGTTCCAGCACCCCGACCACGCGGCGTCGGCCGCCTGCGGGGCGCCGACCGACGACGGCTGGAACGTCTGGCGGATCGTGCCCGACGGCGTCACGCTGCTGGACGCCTACCGCGCCCGCTTCGCCTGACCCCACCCCGCACACCCCGCCCCACCTGTCGTTGTGGGCATGAAATCTGCAGGTCTTCCCCGGGGAAGACCTGCAGATTTCATGCCCACAACGAGCAAGGGGAGGGGCAGGTCAGGGGGTGACGACGATCTTGCCGGTCTGCTCACCGGCGGCGAGCCGCGCCAGGCCGGTCCCGACGTCGGCCAGCGCCACCTCCGAGTCGACGACGGGGCGCACCCCGGTCCGCGCGCAGAACCGCAGCAGTGCCGCCAGGTCCTCGCGCGACCCCATCGTCACGCCCTGCACCCGCAGCTCGGTGAAGAAGATGCGGGACAGCTCGGCCGCCGGGGCGTCGCCGCTCGTGGCGCCGCACACCACGATCGTGCCGCCGGGGCGCACGGAGCGCACCGAGTGCGCCCAGGTGGCCTGACCGACCGACTCGACCACGGCGTCGACCCGCGCCGGGACCCGCTCGCCGGGTTCGACGACGGCACTCGCCCCGAGCTCGAGCGCCCGGTCGCGCTTGGCCGCGTCGCGGGAGGTGGCGGTGACCTCCAGCCCGGCCGCGGCCCCGAGGACGATGGCGGCCGTGGCGACGCCGCCGCCGACGCCCTGGACGAGCACGCGGTCGCCGGGGCGAAGGTCGGCCGCGCGGAACAGCATCCGGTAGGCGGTCAGCCAGGCGGTGGGCAGGCACGCGGCCTCGGCGAAGGACAGCTCGGCCGGCTTGGGCACGAGGTTCGCGGTCGGCACCGACACCTGCTCGGCGAGCGTGCCGGGGTACTTCTCGCTGAGCAGGGTGCGGCGCTCCCGCGGCCCGACGCCGTGGCCGTCGGCCCCGACGACGCCGTGCACCACGACCTCGCTGCCGTCGGGCGCGACGCCGGCCGCGTCCGTGCCGAGGATCATCGGGAGCTGCTCCTCGCGGAGCCCGACGCCGCGCAGGGACCACAGGTCGTGGTGGTTGAGGCTCGCGGCCCGGACCTCGACGGTGGTCCAGTGCTCACGCTCCTCGGGTGCCGGGCGGTCGGTGACCTCCAGGCCGTCGAGCGGGTTGTCCGGGGCGAAGCGGGCGACGGTGGCGGCGAGCATGCTCCCAACGTACCGGCGTCGGCGACTACGGTGTGCGGGATGACGCAGGCAGCGGACGAGCAGGACGGACCGGCCGTGGGTCCCGACGTGCTGAAGGACGTGACCGAGGCCCGCGCGGCGATCCGCGCACGACGCGCACTGGTCGAACGCCGCGGCCCGGCCGACGCGGCCGTCCGGGACCGGCAGGCCGAGGTGCGCGACGCCGAGGCCGCGCTGCGCAGCGCCCGGGCGCACGTCGGGCGCCTCGAGTCCTGGGGTCCCGCCGGTCTGCTCGCCCGGGTCCGCGGCAACCGTGCGGCACGGCTCGCCGCCGCCCGCGAGCGGCTGCGCGCGGCGGAGCACGAGGTCGACGCGGCCGGGTCCTGGGTCGTCGCAGCGCTCCGGGAGCGTGCCGCGATCGACGCCGACCTCCACGGCACCTACGACGCCGAAGAACGCCTCGAGGAAGCGCTCCGGCGGGCCGAGGACCGGGTCCTGGACGCCGACTCCGCAGCGCCGTCCGATGTCGCCTCGGAGCTGGCGACGATCCGCGAGGACCGCGCGGAGGTGCAGGCGGAGCACGCCGCCGTCGAGTCGGCGCGTCGGACGGCGGAACGGGCCGCCCGCGCCCTCGACACGGTCGTGCGCCGCCTGCTCACCGTCACGAACACCCCGACCCACGACACCTGGCCCTCCAGCGGGGCGCAGAGCACGATGCGCAAGCACGTCGAGGTCCAGCGCGCGGGCGAGCTCATGCGGGAGGCCGGTCCGACGCTGCAGCGGCTGCAGGGCGAGCTGCGGCGGTGCCGCGGCGGGGTGGTCGGGCAGATGGGCACGCTCGAGTTGGACGGCACCGTGATGACGGGTCTCGTCGACGGGCTCCTGGACACCTCGTCGACCGACGTGGTGCTGGGTCGACGGGCGCTGGCGGCGCACAGGCAGGTCGGTGCCCTCCGGGACGACGTCCGGCGCTGCACGAACCTGCTGACGTCGCGGTCCCGCGAGCTCGACGTCCGGCTCGCGGCGCTGGCCGCCCGTCGCGAGGAACTGCTGTTCCCCTGACCGGTCCCAGGAGCCCGGTCAGGTCGTCCCGACGTCGAACATCCAGGCGATGCCGAACTTGTCGGTGAGCTGCCCGTAGTAGTCGCCCCAGGGCGCCTTCTCGAACGGCATGACGTCGGTCGCGCCCTCGGACAGGGCGGCGATGGCGCCACGCACGTACTCCAGGTCCTCCGGGCCGCCCGTCAGTGCCACCGTGACCCCGCTGGTGGGCGCCGTGTACGTCATGGACGACGGCGTGTCGGAGGCCATGACGACCAGCCCGTCCGGCGTGGTGACGGACCCGTGCATGACCAGCTCCTGGTCGGCAGGATCGTCGGCCATGCCGGGCATCGAGCCGAAGGTGGTGATCTCGAGCTCGCCGCCGAGCGCGGACCGGTAGTGCTCCAGGGCCTCGCGGGCACCGGTGCGAAAGCTGAGGTAGGGGTTGAGCCGCGCCATCGTGGCCTCCACGGTCGAAGCGGTCCGCCGTCGTCGGCGGCGCACCCACGGTAGGTCGGCGCGGCCGGACTCGCTCGCCGTGCCGACGAGCGGTGGATCAGGCGGGGGAGACGCGCTCGACCTCGGCGAGGAAGTCGCGCACGAGCGGCCCCATCTGGTCGAACTCCAGCAGGAACCCGTCGTGCCCGAAGTCGGAGGTGATGAGTCGCGTCCCGGCAGCGTGCGGCAGCCCCGCCGCGATCCGGTCGGACAGCTCCGGCGGGAACAACCGGTCGGAGTCCACGGCCACCACGAGGGCCTGGGACTCGACCTGCGCCAGCGCGGCCTCGACGCCACCGCGGTCGCGTCCGACGTCGTGGGTCAACATCGTCTCGGTCAGCCGCAGGTAGGAGTTGGCGTCGAACCGGCGGGCGAGCTTGTCGCCGTGGTGGTCGAGGTACGACTGCACGGCGAAGCGGCCGTCGGTCTGCGGGTCCTCGCCGCCCTGGGGGAGCCGCCCGAACCTCTCGTCGAGCTCGCGTGCGGTCCGGTAGGTGGTGTGTGCGATCTGCCGGGCGATCCCGAGCCCGGCGTGCGGGCCCTCGCCCGGGGCGGCGTCGTAGTAGTCGCCGCCGTTCCAGCGCGGGTCGGAGCGGATGGCGCCGAGCTGGGGGTGCGCCCAGGCGATCTGGTCGCCGGAGGACTGCGCGCTGGTGGCGATCGAGACGATCGACCGCACGTCGATCCCGGCCTCGGGGCCCAGCAGCGCCCACTCCAGGACGCGCATCCCGCCCATCGAGCCGCCGATGACGGTCGCCCACGAGCGGACGCCGAGCAGCCGGGCGAGCTCGATCTCCACGGCGACCTGGTCGCGGGTGGTGATCCGCGGGAAGCGTGCGCCCCACGGTCGGCCGTCCGGGGCGGTCGACGCCGGTCCGGTGGTGCCCTGGCAGCCGCCGAGCACGTTGGGCACGACGACGAAGTAGCGGTCGGTGTCGATGGGGGCGCCGGGGCCGATCATCGGCTCCCACCAGCCGGCGGTCGCGTGGCCGGGGCCGGCCGGGCCGCGCACGTGCGCGTCGCCGGTCAGCGCGTGCAGCACGAGGACGGCGTTGGATCCGTCGGCGTCGAGCTCGCCGTGGGTCTCGTAGGCGACCCGCACGTCGGGCAGCCGCGACCCGACCTCGAGGTCGAACGTGCCCACGTCGAGGAACCGACGGGCGCCCGCGGGGTCGCCCTCGCGCCAGGCGCCGGACGCCGGGACGGGGCCGGCCGGGGCGCGGCGCGCACCGCGCGGCGACTTCCAGCCGGTCTCGGAACCGGGATGGCGGGGTGTCGTCGTGGTCATCGTCTCTCCTGGCTGCGGTGCCGGGGGACCGGCGGGGTGCGGGCGGGCGAGGAGCGCACGCTGCGGGTGAGCTGCACGGCGTGGGACGCAGGCAGGCGAACGTGCGCGGTGGCTACGGGCACATTCGACGAGTCATGTCCTCGACGGTAACCGCCGCACCGACGCCTGCCCATCCCGATCTCACGATGCGGGACCACATGTCGAGACAGAGGTGGATCTCCTGTCGAGACGTGACGTGGACCACCCGGCGTACGGTGGGTCGATGTACGAGGCGAGGCTCCCCGTCGTCGAGATCGTCGGGGTCTACCACGCCGAGGGCAGCCTCCTCGGCGAGGTGCGGTACGTGCTCGGTCGGCTGCGCGGCACGGCGCACTGCGCGCTGTGCGACATCACGCACGGCGCGGTCCGACGGCGGCGGGCCTGGGACGCGTACGTCGCCACGCTCGACCTGCCGGTCACGCTCGTGCACCTCGACGAGACGGACGACGACGTCGCGGCCGCCGTCGCCCGCGCCGGCAGCCCCGTCGTGCTCGGCCGCACCTCCGGCGACGCCCTCGTCACCCTCCTCGACGCCGACGCCCTCGAGGACCTGGACGGGGACGTTGCCGCCTTCGGCGACGCGCTGACGGCGGCGCTGGCCGCGACCACCCGCTGACCGGTCTCAGGGGCGCAGCAGCACCTTCGTGGCGCGGCGCTCGTCCATGGCGGCGTAGGCCTCGGCGACGTCGGCCAGCGGCATCTCGACGTCGAAGACCCGCCCCGGGGCGATCGCCCCGGACAGCACGTCGTCCAGCAGGTCCGCCATGTGCGCCCGCGCCGGCGCCATGCCGCCGCCGACGGTGATGTTGCGGCCGAACAGGGTCCGGATCGGCACCTGCGAGCCCCCGTGCGGCACGCCGACGAACCCGACCCGGCCGCCGCCCCGCACGGACCCGAGCGCCTGCTCCATCGACTGCTCGGTGCCGACGCACTCGAGGGCGGCGTCCGCGAGGTCGCCGCCCAGCAGGTCGCGCAGCGCCGCGACACCCTCGTCGCCGCGCTCGGCGATCACGTCGTCCGCCCCGAGCTCGCGGGCCAGCGTCGCCCGGTCGGGGTGGCGGGAGAACGCGACGACGCGCTCGGCGCCGAGCCGCCGGGCCGCGACGACGCCGCACAGCCCGACCGCGCCGTCCCCGACCACCGCGACGGTGTCCCCGGGGCCGACGCCGGCCGACACCGCGGCGTGGTGGCCGGTGGACATGACGTCGGCCAGCGTCAGCAGGTGCGGCACGAGACCGGCCTCCTCCAGCTCGGCCTCGCTGCGCCCGACCGGGAACAGCGAGTGCTGGGCCAGCGGGATGCGCACGCGCTCGCTCTGGGCGCCGTCCACCGGGTGGCCGTCCCGGTCGGTGGACCCGAACCCCGTGACCCGGTCGCAGGCCGACGGGAAGCCCGCCCGGCACGACTGGCACTCGCCGCAGCTCAGCGAGAACGGGACGACGACGAAGTCCCCGGGCGCGGCCGACGTGACCGCGGAACCGACCTCCTCCACGACACCGACCAGCTCGTGGCCGATGGGGTGCGGCTCGCGGGTCTTCGCGACACCCCGGTAGGGCCACAGGTCGGAGCCGCAGACGCAGGCGGCCGCCACGCGCAGCACGGCGTCGTGCTCGGTGCGCAGGACGGGGTCGGGGCGGTTCTCGGCGCGGACGTCCCGCGCGGCGTGGATCATCGCGGAAAGCATGGCCCCACGGTAGGCCGACGACGGCGGTCGCACCCGCCGCCGTCGGCCCGCGCAGGGCGTGGCCCCGCGCACGGCGGGTCAGCCGTCGAGCGCCGCCTTGGCCGCGGTGAAGCCGAGCTCGAGGTCGGCGAGGACGTCCTCGACGTCCTCGATACCGACGGCGAGGCGCACGAGCCCGGGCGTGACGCCGGACTGCGCCTGCTCGGCCTCGGTGAGCTGGCTGTGCGTCGTCGAGGCGGGGTGGATCACCAGCGAGCGGACGTCGCCGATGTTCGCCACGTGCGAGTGGAGCTGCAGCGCCGAGACGAACGCCTGCCCGGCCTCCGCGCCGCCGTCGAGCTCGAAGGCGAGCACGGCGCCGGCGCCGCGCGGTGCGTAGCGCTGCTGGACGGCGTGCCAGGGGCTGGACTCCAGGCCGGCGTAGTGCACGCGCAGCACGTCGTCGCGCTGCTCGAGCCACTCGGCCACCTGCTGGGCGTTGTCGACGTGGCGCTCCACGCGCAGCGAGAGCGTCTCGATGCCCTGCGCGATCTGGAAGGCGTTGAACGGCGAGACCGCCGAGCCGAGGTCGCGCAGGAGCTGCACCCGGGCCTTGAGCACGAACGCCAGGTTGGCCCCGAGCGCGCCGTCGACGCCGAGGTCGCGGGCGTAGACCAGCCCGTTGTACGAGGGGTCGGGGGTGTTGAAGCCGGGGAACCGCTCCGGGTAGCGCGCGTAGTCGAAGTTCCCGGAGTCCACGATGACGCCGGCGACGGTGGTGCCGTGCCCGCCGAGGTACTTGGTGGCCGAGTGCACGACGACGTCGGCCCCGTGCTCGATCGGGCGCACCAGGTACGGCGTCGCCACCGTGTTGTCCACGATGAGCGGCACCTGGGACTCGTGCGCGACGTCGGCGACGAGCGCGATGTCCAGGAAGTCGTTCTTCGGGTTGGGGATCGTCTCCGCGAAGAACGCCTTGGTGTTGTCCTGCACGGCGGCGCGCCACGCGTCGGCGTCGTGGGCGTCCTCGACGAACGTCGTGGTGATGCCGAACCGGGTCAGGGTGTGCTTGAGCAGGTTGTAGGTGCCGCCGTAGAGGCTGGCGCTGGCCACCACGTGGTCCCCGGCCTCGGCGACGTTGAGGATCGCGAACGTCTCCGCGGCCTGCCCCGAGGCGAGCAGCAGCGCGCCCACGCCGCCCTCGAGGTCCGCGATGCGGTTCTCGACGGTCTCCTGGGTCGGGTTGGTGATGCGGGTGTAGATGGGGCCGAGCTCGGCCAGGGCGAAGCGGTTCGCCGCGGTCTTGGCGTCGTCGAACACGTACGACGTCGTCTGGTAGATCGGCAGCGCGCGCGCCCCGGTGGCGGGGTCGGGCGTCTGGCCGGCGTGGATCTGGCGGGTCGCGAAGGACCAGCGAGGCGTGTCGGTCATGAGGGTGCTCCAAGGGGTCCGGCGGGTCGGGGGATCGGCAGCGCGCACGTGCTCCCCACGGCCGGGCCGACACGTGCTCGGCCGGGCGGCCGGACGTGGGCAGGCGAACGTGCGCTGGGTCAGCGGCACATTCGACGCGTGGTCATGCCTCGACCGTAGGTTCCCGTCTCGGCGGGCGGAAGGGGGTGTCCATCTGGTGAACACTGCGCGGGTGCGTCGGGCGTCGGCGTGTCCCGTCACCGTGTGCGCTAGATTCGCCGCACGTGGGTCGACGACCGAGGGAGTGGCCACCGATGGGGCTGGGCGGCGGGAGCAGGCTGGGCAGGTTCGTGCGGGCGGTGACGGCGGGTGCGGTGACGGTCGGTCTGGCCCTGACGGGAGCCCTCGTCGGGGTCCCCGCGGCGGTCGCGGCGGACAGCACCACGACGATCGAGCTGGAGGCCGACCGGGCCTGGCGAGGGCAGGTGCTCGAGGTGCCCGTCCGCGTCACCCAGGACGGCGCTCCGGCGACGGGGACCGTCTGGCTCTACGTCGACGGGACGCTGGTGACGTGGTACCGGGCGCTGTCCGACGGCGGTGCCGTCCTGACGCTGTTCACCGACCGGCTCTCCGGCGGCACGCACGAGATCGAGGTGCGGCACATGGACGGCGAGTCGTCGGCGGACTGCCGCTGCTCCTCGTCGGCCACGGCGTCGCTGGAGGTCGTCGAGCCGACGACCCCGCTCCTCACCCCGGACGGGTGGTACGCGGGAGAGTCCGTGTCGCCCCGGTTCGACCTCACCGGGACCGACCTCCCCGCAGACGGGACCGTCGAGCTGATGGGGAGCGCCGTCGTCGCGCCGCTCGTGGACGGAGTCGCCGAGCTCGCGCTGACGGGCGACGAGGTCCGCAGCCCGCAGGTCCGGCTGACCCACCGGAGCCCGGAGGGCGACGTGCTCTCGCGCTGGCTGCTGCCGGTCGACCTCGCCGCCAGGCCGGTCACCGCGGACGTCGAGATCCCCGAGACCTGGCGCCGGGGCGAGACGGTCCGGATCGCCGTCGACGTGACGTCCGACCACGGGACCCCGACCGGCGAGGCGTCGGTGACCTACCTCGACGGTGCCGAAGGGGTCCCGCTGGCGCGGGAGACGCTCGTCGACGGTCGGGGAGAGCTCGTGGTCGACGTCACGGACCTGCCGGTCGGGGAGCAGCGGATCGAGGTCCGCACGCGCGGGGGACGGGAGTACGAGAACACCCGCGCGGAGCACGTGGTCGAGGTGCTTCCCCCCGCGACCCGCGTCCGCGTGTCCACGGCCCGCCGGTGGACCTACGCCCAGCGCCGCAGCGTCGACGTGGACGTCACGTCCTCGGTCGGCACGCCGGAGGGGAGGGTCGTCCTCCACCAGGCGGGACGGAGGATCGGCGCGGCCGACCTGGTGCACGGTCGGGCGTCCGTGCGGGTCGGGGGCAAGAAGGTCGACCCGGGTCGGCGCACGATCGTCGCGAGGTTCGTGCCGGACTCGGGGGAGCACGCGCCGTCGCGCACGTCGTGGACCCAGCGGGTCCGCAAGGCGCAGCCCACGGTCAGGCTGCGGATGCGACGCACGACGTACTGGGCGGACGTCGACCTCACGGGCAAGCGGTCGGGCCGCATCGTCGTGCGGACCCCGGGGATGCCCGAGGTCGGCAGGCTGGTGCTGCAGACCCGAGACCGGCACGCGACGAACGACGGCTGGCGGACACGGAAGTCGTGGTGGTTGAGCCGGAGCGAGGACGGTGTCCAGCGGATCAAGGTCCCCGCCCGCTACCTCGACAAGGCCGGCGGCCGGAGCGGCCGGGTCCACCTGCGTGTCCGCTACGTGCCCGCCGACCGCGAGCACGTCGCGAAGCGCCGGTCCCCGCGGCTCACGATCTACCACTACTGAGCCGCGCAGCGGCTCCGGGATGACGACGTCGGCCCCCGTCCCGGTGCGGGACGGGGGCCGACGGGGGTTCCGGGAGGACGGCGGCTCAGTGGTGGTAGCCGGAGTCCTTGGCGCGCTGGATCGAGCGGTTGATCTCGGCCTCGGCGTCCTCGCGGCCGACCCAGTGGGCGCCCTCGACGGACTTGCCGGGCTCCAGGTCCTTGTAGACCTCGAAGAAGTGCTGGATCTCCAGGCGGTGGAAGTCCGAGACGTCGTCGATGTCCTGGCGCCAGGCGGCGCGCTGGTCACCGGTCGGTACGCAGAGGACCTTGTCGTCGCCGCCGGCCTCGTCGCGCATGCGGAACATCCCCAGCGCGCGGCACTTGATCAGGCAGCCGGGGAACGTGGGCTCCTCGAGCAGGACCATGGCGTCCAGAGGGTCCCCGTCCTCACCGAGCGTGCCCTCGATGAACCCGTAGTCGTCCGGGTATCGGGTCGAGGTGAAGAGCATGCGGTCCAGACGGATGCGACCGGTCTCGTGGTCCACCTCGTACTTGTTCCGCTGACCCTTCGGGATCTCGATGGTGACGTCGAACTCCACAGTTCCTCCGCTTCGTGATGCGTACGCGCGTCACCAAGTGTGCCATGCAGGGCGCCTCCACGAGCCCTCGGAGGCCGGTTCGTCCCGGCACCGCGTGCAGGACGGTCGTGCGACAATGCGGGCTGACCGAGCCTGCGTGTGACCAGGTTCACGAGACGGGGAGGACCGCATGGGGTGGCGGCTGAGGGTCGGTGCCGCCGTGACGTCGGTCCTCACCCTGTTCGGCGGGTACCTCGTGGCCGACGCCTACGACGTCGTGCCCGGCATGGTCACCTTCGACCCGCCCCACGCCACACCCGCGCCCTTCCCCTCCGCGCCCGGCGCCACCACCGGCCCCACGCCCCGGACCGCCGTGCCGCCGCTGTCCTCCGAGGCCCCCTCGCCGGACGCCGCCGCCGTCGGGGACCTCGTGGACGGGATCGTCGACGACGAACGCCTCGGCAACCGGGTGGGCGTCGTCGTCGCCGACGCCGACACCGGCGAGACGCTCGGTGCGTCCGGACCGGACCGGCTCATGGTGCCCGCCTCCACACAGAAGGTCCTCACCGCCGTCGCCGCCTACGCCGGCCCGGGCGGCGAGGTCACCCTGCCCACCCGGGCGATGCTGCAGGGGACCTCGCACGTCGTGCTCGTCGGCGGCGGGGACATGATGCTCGCGGCCGACGACGGCGACCCGGACGCCGTCAACGGGCACGCGGGCCTCGGCGACCTCGCCGACCAGGTCGTCGACGAGCTCGGGCTCTCCGGCCGGGACACCGTCACGCTGTCCGTCGACGACACGCTGTTCACCGGGCCGGCGCTCGCGCCGTCGGTACGGCGCAGCGACGCGGCCGCCGGGTACGTCGCCCCCGTGGCGGCGCTCGCCGTCGACGTGGCCCGCCTGGAGGACGAGAAGTACGCCCCGCGCCAGTCCGACCCCGCGATGGCGGCCGCCGAGACGTTCGCGGAGGCGCTGGCCGACCGTGGGCTGACCGTCGCGGGCAGCGTCCGGCGCCACGAGGCGCCGTCGTCCGCCCGGGAGATCGGCAGGGTCGAGTCCGCGCCGCTGGGCGCGGTCGTCGACTACTTCCTCGCCGAGTCCGACAACACCCTGACCGAGGTGGTCGGCCGGGTCGTCGCCCTCGACGCCGGGCTGCCCGGTTCGCAGGCCGCCGCCATCAGCGAGGTCGTGGCCGCCGTCGAGCGCCTGGGCGTCGACCTGTCCGGCGCCGAGCTGATGGACCTGTCGGGGCTGGGCGTCGGCTCGCTGCTCACCCCGGCCCAGGTCGTCGCCACGCTCGAGGTCGCCGCCCAGGACCCCGCGCTGCGCGAGACCCTGATCGGGCTGCCCGTCGCCGGGATGCAGGGCACGCTCGCCGACCGGTTCGGGCAGGACAACCCGGGCCGCGGCTACACCCAGGCCAAGACCGGCAGCCTGCCGGACACCCGCTCCCTGGCCGGGACCGTGGTCACCGCCGACGACCGGCTGCTGCTGTTCACCGTCATCGCCGACCGCATCCCCGACGGGCAGTCGTTCGGGGCCAACTTCATCATCGACGACTTCGTCGGCGACCTCGCCGCCTGCGGCTGCCGTCCGCAGGGCGGCTGACCGGCTCGGCCGCGGCGCTCGCGAACCGGTGCGTGGACGCCGCCGCTACGGTGGGACCCGTGACCTCCACGAGCGCCCTCGTCGACTGGCAGACCGCCGCCCAGATCGCCCGCCGCGTCGGGCGCCCCGGACCGGTCGCACCGCGCGCCGAGCTCGACGACCTCGTCGACGGGCTGCGCACCGCGGCCCGGGACGCGGTCCCGCACGTGCTGCGGGTGACCCGGATGCGGCCCGCGGGCGCCGAGGTCGAGCGCGAGCGCGACGCCTCCGGACGGTTCACCCGCCGGGTCACCGTCAAGCGTCCCGACCTGGGCGACGTCCGGGTCGTGGACCGTGCCACCTGGGCGCGCGCCAACACCACCTCCATGGCGGCCCTGACGGACCCCGTGCTCGCCGACCTCGACGTCGGGGCGCGGCTGGGGGAGTCCTCGGCCGCCCGGCTCGCCGGCGCCGCCGAGGTCGGCGGGCTGCTGGCCCTGCTGTCGACGAAGGTGCTCGGCCAGTTCGACCCGTACGGCCCCGGACGGCCGACACTGCTCCTCGTGGCACCCAACGTGCTCGCCGCGGAACGGGCCATGAAGGTCGACCCGCACGACTTCCGGCTCTGGGTGTGCCTGCACGAGCAGACGCACGCGCTGCAGTTCGCCGCCGCCCCGTGGCTCGCCGACCACCTCGCCGGCCGGCTCGGCGGCCTGCTGCGGGACGTCACGACCTCCTCGGTCGAGCTCAGCCACGCCCCGTTGCGGGACAAGGTGGCGCTGGTGGGACGCACCCTGCTGGACGCGGTGCGCGGCGACCTCACCACCCCGGTCGACCAGGTGATGGGGCCCGAGCAGAAGGAGCAGCTGGCCGAGATCACCGCCGTCATGGCCCTGCTCGAGGGGCACGCCGACGTCATGATGGACGCCGTCGGACGGCGCGTCGTGCCGTCCGTGCGCACCATCCGGTCCCGCTTCGAGAAGCGGCGCGACGGCGAGGGCGCGCCCCGGCTCGACGTCGTGCTGCGGCGCGTGCTCGGCATGGACGCCAAGCTCGCCCAGTACCGCGACGGTGCCGCGTTCGTGCGGGAGGTCGAGAAGCAGGTCGGCCGCGACGGTCTCAACGCCGTCTGGGCCGAGCCCGCCCACCTGCCCAGCGCCCGGGAGATCGCCGACCCGCGCGCCTGGGTCCGCCGCGTGCACTCCTGAGCCGGCACCCGTGCCCCGCATCGACCCGGCGCTCGCCGCCGTCCGCACCGCGGTCCGCGCCGACCTGGCCGACCTCGGCCCCGGCGACCTCGTGCTCGTCGCCTGCTCGGGCGGACCGGACTCGCTGGCGCTCGCGGCCGCCGTCGCGCACGAGGCGCGCCGTGTGGGCCGGTCCGTGCGTTCGCGCGGGTACGCGGTCCGCGCGGGCGCCGTCGTCGTCGACCACGGCCTGCAGCCCGGGTCCGCCGCCGTGGCCGCCCGGGCCGCCCGGCAGTGCCGCGCCCTCGGTCTCGACCCGGTCCTGGTGCGTACCGTCGACGTCGTCGTGGGCGGCGACGGGACGGAGGCGGCCGCCCGCACCGCGCGCTACGCGGCGCTGGAGGCCGCGGCCGCCGGGTCCGGTGCGGCCGCCGTGCTGCTGGGGCACACCCTGGACGACCAGGCCGAGCAGGTGCTGCTCGGTCTCGCCCGGGGCAGCGGCGCCCGCTCCCTCGGCGGCATGCCCGCGCGCCGCGGGCCCTACCGACGCCCGTTCCTGACCCTCCGGCGCGAGCAGATCCTCGCCGCGTGCGCCGCGAGCGGCATCGTGCCGTGGCACGACCCGACGAACTCCCCGGCGCCCGACGGCGGCACCCCCGCGCCGTTGCGCTCGCAGGTGCGGGGGTGGTTGCTGCCGGTGCTGGCCGAGGTCCTCGGTCCCGGGGCGGTCGAGGCGCTCGCCCGCAGCGCCGACCAGCTGCGCGACGACGCCGCGGTCCTCGAGGACCTGGGGGCGGAGCTGCTGGCCGCGGCGCGGTCCGGCGAGCCTGCGCGGGGGCCGGCCGACCCGGTGGTGCTCGACGTCGCACCGCTGGAGCGGGCGCCGGCCGCGGTGCGCCGCCGCGCGCTGCGGGCGGCGGCCCTGGAGGCCGGGTGCCCCGCCGGGGCCACCACGTCCCGGCACGTCGACGCCCTCGACGCGCTCGTGGTGCGGTGGCGCGGCCAGGGGGCGGTGCACCTGCCCGCCGACGTCCGCGCGGTGCGGGACTGTGGCAGGCTGTTCCTGCGGCCGTCGGTGACGGGTCCGCGTCACCCTGCCACGCACCCCGAGGAGTAGCCCCGTGGACAAGTCGGACGTCGCCGGCGACCTCGCCGACATCCTGATCACCGAGGAGCAGATCAGCACCCGTCTGGACGAGATGGCGGCGCAGATCGACGCCGACTACGCCGGCAAGGACGTGCTCCTCGTCGGCGTGCTCAAGGGTGCGGTCATGGTCATGGCCGACCTCTCGCGCCGCCTCCACCACCCCCTGGAGATGGACTGGATGGCGGTGTCCTCCTACGGCTCGGGCACCAAGTCCTCTGGCGTGGTGCGCATCCTCAAGGACCTGGACTCCGACCTGACCGGTCGGGACGTGCTCATCGCCGAGGACATCATCGACTCCGGCCTGACGCTGTCGTGGCTGGTGCAGAACCTGCGCTCGCGCGGACCGGCGTCGGTGGAGATCGCCACGCTGCTGCGCAAGCCGGACGCCGCCAAGGTGGACGTCGACGTGCGGTACGTCGGGTTCGACATCCCGAACGAGTTCGTCGTCGGCTACGGCCTGGACTACGCCGAGAAGTACCGCAACCTCCCCTTCATCGGCACCCTCGCCCCGCACGTCTACTCCTGACCCTGACGCCCTGGGCGAACATCCGTCAGCACTGAGGGAACTTTTCCCGCCACGGTGTAGTTTCGTAGGTCGAACCATCGCCCGACCGAAGGGAAGCGGGGCAGGGCCCCGTCACGGATGAACTTCAAGAAGATCTTCAGCGGACCGCTCGTCTGGATCGTGCTCGGCCTGATCCTGGTCGCGCTCGCCTTCTCCGCCTTCACCGGTGAGCGGATCGAGCGTGTCGAGACGTCGCAGGGCCTCGAGCTGCTGTCCGGCGACACGGTCGACCACGCGCTCATCGTGGACGGCGACCAGCGCGTCGAGCTCGAGCTCAGCGAGCCGTACGTCACCGACTCCGGCACCGAGGACGAGCGGGACTACGGCGAGAAGGTCGACTTCTTCTGGGTCCAACCCCAGGGCGAGGACGTCGTGTCCGCCGTGGAGTCCGCCGACCTCGCCGAGGGCTACGACACCTACGTGCCGCAGCCGTCGTTCCTCGGCTCGATGCTGTCCTTCCTCGTGCCCTTCCTGATCATCCTGGTGATCTTCTGGTTCGTGCTCTCGCGGATGCAGGGCGGCGGGCGCAACGGCGTCATGGGCTTCGGCAAGTCCAAGGCGAAGATGATCTCCAAGGACACCCCGCAGGTGACGTTCGCCGACGTCGCGGGCGTGGACGAGGCCGTCGAGGAGCTCCACGAGATCAAGGAGTTCCTCTCCGAGCCGGAGAAGTTCCAGGCCGTGGGCGCCAAGATCCCCAAGGGCGTGCTGCTGTACGGCCCGCCCGGGACGGGCAAGACCCTCATCGCCCGTGCCGTCGCGGGCGAGGCCGGGGTGCCGTTCTACTCGATCTCGGGCTCGGACTTCGTCGAGATGTTCGTCGGCGTCGGCGCCTCGCGCGTGCGCGACCTGTTCGAGCAGGCGAAGAACAACTCGCCCGCGATCATCTTCGTCGACGAGATCGACGCCGTCGGCCGCCACCGCGGCGCCGGCATGGGCGGCGGTCACGACGAGCGGGAGCAGACGCTGAACCAGATGCTCGTCGAGATGGACGGCTTCGACGTCAAGACGAACGTCATCCTCATCGCGGCGACCAACCGCCCGGACATCCTCGACCCCGCGCTGCTGCGCCCGGGCCGCTTCGACCGTCAGGTCGCCGTCGAGGCGCCGGACCTCAAGGGCCGCGAGCACATCCTGCAGGTGCACGCCCAGGGCAAGCCGATGGTCGAGACCGTCGACCTCGCCGCCGTGGCGCGCCGCACGCCCGGCTTCACCGGTGCCGACCTGGCCAACGTGCTCAACGAGGCCGCGCTGCTGACCGCCCGCTCCGGGGCCCAGCTCATCGACGACCGGGCGCTGGACGAGGCGATCGACCGCGTGCTGGCGGGTCCGCAGAAGCGCACCCGGGTGATGAAGATCAAGGAGCAGAAGATCACCGCGTACCACGAGGGCGGGCACGCCCTGGTGGCGGCCGCCATGCGGTACACCGACCCGGTGACGAAGGTGACGATCCTGCCGCGCGGGCGGGCCCTCGGCTACACGATGGTCATGCCCACCGAGGACAAGTACTCCACCACCCGCAACGAGCTCCTCGACCAGCTCGCCTACGCCATGGGCGGCCGCGTGGCCGAGGAGATCGTGTTCCACGACCCCACCACCGGGGCCAGCAACGACATCGAGAAGGCCACCGCCATCGCCCGCAAGATGGTGATGGAGTACGGCATGAGCGAGAAGGTCGGCGCGCTCAAGCTCGGGTCCGCCTCCTCCGAGCCGTTCCTGGGCAAGGACATGGGCCACCAGCGCGACTACTCGGAGGCCGTGGCGGGCACCGTGGACCACGAGGTCCGCAAGCTCGTCGAGGCCGCGCACGACGAGGCGTGGGAGGTCCTGTCCGAGTACCGCGACGTGCTCGACGACCTCGTCCTGCAGCTGCTCGAGCACGAGACGCTCAACCAGGAGGAGCTGGCCGCGGTCTTCGCCCCGGTGAGCAAGCGCCCCGCGCGGGACGTCTGGCTGTCCAGCACCGAGCGCACCGTCCACGACCGCGGTCCGGTGATGACCGAGGGCGAGCAGGCCGCGTACGCGACGAACGGCCACGCCGGTCTCCCGCAGGACGAGGCCGCCGTCGTGGGCAACGTCGAGGCCGAGGCCGCGGCGTCCCGTCGCCCGCACGAGCGTCCCGCGGGCGACGACGGCGCGACGGCGGAGCGCACCGACGGCCGCTCCGACGGCGAGGAGACCTGAGTGACGGAGCCGGACCTGCCGCTGACGCCGGTCTCGCTGGGGATGCGGCCGGCGGCCGACGTGCCGCCCTACGACGCCGAGCGCGCCGAGGCGGCGATCCGCGAGCTGCTGCTCGCCGTCGGTGAGGACCCGGAGCGCGAAGGGCTGCGCGACACCCCGGCGCGGGTGGCGCGCGCCTACCGGGAGATCTTCGCCGGCCTGCACCAGGAGCCCGAGGACGTCCTGACCACCACCTTCGACCTCGGGCACGAGGAGATGGTGCTGGTCAAGGACATCGAGGTGTACTCCACGTGCGAGCACCACCTGGTCCCGTTCCACGGGCTCGCGCACATCGGCTACATCCCGAGCGCCGAGGGGCGGATCACCGGGCTGTCCAAGCTCGCCCGGCTGGTCGAGGTCTACGCCCGGCGCCCCCAGGTGCAGGAGCGCCTCACCACGCAGATCGCCGACGCCCTGGTGCGGATCCTCGACCCGCGCGGCGTCATCGTCGTCGTGCAGTGCGAGCACCTGTGCATGTCGATGCGCGGGGTGCGCAAGCCCGGGTCCCGGACGGTCACCTCGGCCGTGCGGGGCGTCATGCAGACCGCCGCCACGCGGTCCGAAGCGATGAGTCTGATCCTGGGGCACTGACGCATGAGCACTCGCGACGCCGTGGTCGCCGGTCTGCCCGAGCTGTCCGGCGCCGGCCGCTGCCTCGTCATGGGCGTGGTCAACATCACGCCGGACTCGTTCTCCGACGGCGGGGAGTGGTTCGAGCCCGAGGCCGGCGTCCAGCACGGCCTCGACCTGCTCGCCGAGGGCGCGGACGTCCTCGACGTGGGCGGGGAGTCGACCAGACCCGGCGCCCAGCGGGTGACCGAGGCCGAGGAGCTGCGGCGCGTCGTCCCCGTCATCGGGCGCCTGGCCGCCGCCGGTGCGGTCGTGTCCGTCGACACCACGCGGGCCGCCGTGGCCGAGCGGGCGGTGGCGGCCGGGGCGCGGCTGGTCAACGACGTCTCCGGCGGGCTGGCCGACCCGGACATGGCGGGCGTCGTGGCCGAGACGGGCGTGCCGTACGTGGCGATGCACTGGCGCGGGCACAGCGACGTCATGGACGCCCGGCAGGACTACGACGACGTCGTGGCGGACGTGCGCGACGAGCTCGCCGCCCGGGTCGCCGCTCTGCACGACGCCGGGGTCGCGCACGAGCAGATCGTGCTCGACCCGGGCCTCGGCTTCGCCAAGTCCGGGGCGCTGAACTGGCCGCTGCTGGCACACCTGGACGCGCTGCACGCCCTGGGCCGCCCCCTGCTGGTCGGTGCGTCGCGCAAGCGGTTCCTCGGCCACCTCCTCGCGGGGGTGCGCGGGGCCGCCGCGGACGAGCCGGTCCCGCCCGCGGGCCGGGACGACGCCACGACGGCGATCACCGCGCTGGCCGCACACGCCGGGGCGTGGTGCGTGCGCGTGCACGCCGCGCGTGCGAGCGTTGACGCCGTACAAGTGGCGGCCGCCTGGAGGCGGGCCGAGACGACGGAGGACACCGCGTGACATTCGCCGACGCCGTGACGGGGTCGGACGGCCGACCCCTCGACCAGATCCGGCTGACCGGGGTGACCGCGACCGGTCACCACGGCGTGCTGCCGCAGGAACGTGTCGAGGGACAGACCTTCCGCGCCGACGTCGTGCTGCACCTGGACGCGCGCCCCGCCGCCGGGTCGGACGACCTCGCCGCGACGGTCAGCTACGCCGAGGTCGCCGAGGACGTCCACGACGTGCTCTCGGGGTCCCCGGTGGACCTCGTCGAGACGCTCGCCGAGCGGATCGCCGCCGTCGTGCTGTCCCGGTCGGCGGTGCGGGCCGTCGACGTGCGCGTGCACAAGCCGCAGGCGCCGATCTCCGTGCCGTTCGACGACGTCGAGGTCGTGGTGCGCCGCGACCGGGAGAACCCGCCGGCCGTGCCGGCCGCGACGAGCACGGACCAGCAGGTCTCCCCGGCGCCGGCACCGGCCCCCGCGCCGGCGCCGGCTCCTGCGCCGGCGGCGGCGCCCGTTCCCGCGCCGCCGGTGCCGCCCCCGCCGGCGCCGCCCGAGCCCAAGGCCGCGACCCCGGTGCCCGCGGCGACCTCGCTCCCGACCCCCGCGGTCGCCGAGACGGCGGTCCCGGCACCTCCCGCCCCGGACGCGACCACCGTCGACGCTGCACCCGTCCCGGGCCCGGAGGCCCCCGGCCCGGAGTCCGCGCCGGCGCCCCCCGCCGTCGACCCGCTCGACGAGGCCCCCGAGGCGCCCGTGGACGCGGTGCTCGCCCTCGGGGCCAACCTGGGCGACGCCCAGGGCACGCTGCGCGCCGCCGTCACCGACATCGACCGCATCCCCGGGGTGCAGGTCATGGAGGTGTCCCCGCTGGCCCGGACCGTCGCCGTCGGACCCGAGCAGCCCGACTTCCTCAACGCCGTGCTCCTGGTGCGCACCACGCTGCCCGCGCGCGACCTGCTGGGTGCCTGCCAGGAGGTCGAGCTCCTGCACGGCCGGGTGCGGGACGAGCGGTGGGGCCCGCGCACGCTGGACGTGGACGTCGTCCAGTACGGGGACCTGACGTCGACCGCGGAGGACCTGGAGCTGCCGCACCCGCGGGCGCGGGAACGGGCGTTCGTGCTGGTGCCGTGGGCCGAGGTGGATCCCCAGGGCGTGCTCGTCGGTCTCGGCGGCGGCCCGGTGGCCCAGCTCGCCGCCACCGCGCCCGACCGGTCGGGCATCCGGTGGCTCGCGCTCGACTGGCTGACCGAGCCGGCCTCGAGCGGCGCGGTCCCGGCGGCACCGTCGCCGCAGGCGCCCTCCTCGCAGCCGGTGCCCGCGGCACCGCCGTCGCACCCCTCCCCGCAGGCGCCGAGCACCGCGGCCTTCCCGGCCCAGGCGCCGCCGTCGGTGCCGGTGCCGCGTCAGGACCCGCCCGACGACGTGCCGCCGGCGCAGGAGCCGCGCGGTTTCGTGGCCGCTGCCGGCATGCACGCCCCGATCCCGCCCGCGCCGGACGCCGAGCACCCGGAACGCGCCTGACGTGCGCCGGACCCGTGTGCGCACGCTGGTCGCCGTCGCGGTCGGGGTCGCCGCCGTCGGGACCTTGCTGCTGCGCCTGCTCGAGACCCGTGGGGTCTACCTGCCAGGAGCGGCGTGGGTGGAGGTCGTGGCGCTGGTGCTCATCGCCGGCCTCGTGCTGTGGGCCGGGTGGGCCGTCCGCGCCTACCTGCGCGGCGAGAAGCCGGACCTCGACCCGCTGCGCGCCGCCCGCACCTTCGCCATGGCCAAGGCCGCGGCGTACACGGGAGCGCTGCTGACGGGGCGCTACACCGCGTCCGTGCTGCTCGTCCTGCCGCAGCTCGCCGTCGAGCCCCGCCGGGAGGTGGCCATCACCTCGGGCGTGGCGGCCCTGGCGGCGATCGGTCTGGCCGTCGTCGGCCTCGTCGTCGAGAAGTTCTGCGAGGCGCCCCCGCCCGAGGAGGACGAGGGGCGCGAGGCGATCCCGTCCTGAGGCGTCCGGAGCGGTCGTGGGCGGCGATTCTGCGAGGATGGTCCCATGACACACCCCGCATCGGGTCCGGCCGACCCGTTCGACCCGCCGGACGTGACCTGGGACCGGGTGTCCCCCCGGCTGGTCCCCGCGCGACTGGTCGTCGTGGGGTTCTGGCTCGGGCTGCCGCTGCTGGTCTGCCTGGTCCTCGCGCTCGCGGTCACGGGATGGCTGTGGATCCCGGCGGCCGTCTGCGCCCTCCTGCTGCTGTGGATCGGGCTGCTCGTGCCGCGCCAGGTCCGCGCGATCGGGTACGCCGAGCGTGACGACGACCTGCTGATCCGCAAGGGCATCCTCTTCCGCGAGCTGGTCGTGGTCCCGTACGGGCGCATGCAGTTCGTCGACGTCACCGCCGGTCCGCTGGACCGCCGCCTGAACATCGCCACGGTGCAGCTGCACACGGCCTCGGCCAGCACGGACGCCGAGATCCCGGGGCTGACCCCGGACGAGGCGGAGCGGCTGCGGGACCGCCTGACGGCGCGCGGCGAGGCGAGGCTGGCCGGGCTGTGAGCGCCGCGGAGCCGACGTCGGGGGCCACGGGGACGGCACCGGCGCGCGAGTGGCGACGGGTCCACCCGATCACGCCCGTCGTGCGGGGCTGGGCCGCCATCGCCGTGCTGCTGTTCGTCCTCGGGCAGCAGGCGATCGAGAGCCTCGAGTACGCCGGCGAGGTCGTCGACGGCGTCACCCGGGTGTGGTGGCTCGCGGTCCTGGTGGTCCTCGTCGTGCTGGCGGTCATCTTCGGCGTCTCCGCGCTCGCCTGGCGCATGACCTCCTACGCGGTGGACGACGACGCCGCCCACCTGCGCAAGGGCATCCTGTTCCGCCAGCAGCGGCACGCGCGGCTCGATCGGCTGCAGGCCGTCGACGTCCGTCAGCCCCTGCTCGCCCGGCTGTTCGGGCTGGCCGAGCTGACCCTGGAGGTCGCCGGCGGGTCGGACTCCGGGGTGGTGATCGGGTTCCTGCGTCTCGACGACGCCAAGCAGCTCCGTGCCGAGCTGCTGGCGCGCGCCGCCGGGGTCAGGGCACGGCGGGCCGGTGGCACGGTGCCGTCCCCGGCGGGCTCCTCCCCGGTGGGCATCGCCGCGGACGGCGGCCCCGCCGGCCCGGACGTCGCCACCGAGCCGTCGCCGGCCGCAACCGGCCCGGTCGTGGCGGAGGTGCCGCCGCCGGCCGAGGAGGCCCCGGAGAACCTCGTCTACGAGGTCCCCCCGGGTCGGCTGGTCGTGTCGCTGCTGCGGCTGCCCGCCGTCTGGGTCGCCCTCGCGGTGCTCGTCGCTCTCGTGGTCTTCGTGCTGGTCACCCGCGCCGTCGGCGTGCTGGTCTCCATGCTGCCGGTGGCGTTCGGCGTCGCGACGTTCCTGTTCAACCGGTTCGCCGGGGAGTTCGGCTTCCGGGCCGCGATCTCCCCGGACGGGATCCGGCTGCGGCACGGGCTGCTGGAGACGCGCGCGCAGACCATCCCGCCCGGACGGGTGCAGGCGCTGGAGCTCACCCAGGGCTTCTGGTGGCGCGGCAAGGACTGGTGGCGGATCAAGGTCAACGTCGCCGGGTACGGCGGCGAGGAGCAGAACGCCACCCAGAACGTGCTCCTCCCGGTCGGACCGCGGTCCGAGGCGATGGCGGCGCTGTGGCTGGTGCTGCCCGACCTCGGGGCCGAGGACGCGACCGAGCTGCTCGACGAGGCCCTGACCGGGGAGGCGCGCACGGACCGTTTCTTCACCACGAGCCCGCGTCGTGCCCGGCTGCTGGACCCGATCAGCTGGCGCCGCAACGGGTTCGCCGTCGCCGACCGGGCGCTGCTGCTGCGCGGCGGACGGCTGACCCGGCGGCTGTCCGTCGTCCCGCACGAGCGCACCCAGTCCCTCGGTCTCGTGCAGGGGCCGTGGCAGCGGCGGCGGGGACTGACGACGTTCGCGGTGCACTCCACGCCGGGCCCGGTCACCACCCGTGCCCACCACCTCGACACCCCCGACGCGCAGCACCTGCTGGCCGAGCAGTCGGTGCGCGCCCGCGCGGCCCGGTCGCACCAGACGCCGGAGCGCTGGATGGAGCGCGTCGCGCCGCTGGCCCGCCCGGCGGCACCGGGCGACGGACCGGAGGACAGCCCGTGACGGCCCCGGACACCGCGGCACGCCCCGGGCGCCTCGGGGTCGGCGTCGTCGGCGCCGGGCGGGTCGGCGCCGTCCTCGGCAGCGCGCTGCGCTCGGCCGGGCACGCCGTCGTCGGGGCATCCGGGGTCTCGGACGCCTCCCGGGACCGGATCGAGACCATGCTGCCCGGCGTGCCGCACCTGGACGTGCCGGAGATCGTCGAGCGCTCCGAGCTCGTGCTGCTGGCGGTGCCCGACGACGCCCTGGAGGGCCTCGTGGCCGGGCTGGCCGACGTCGGTGCCTGGCAGCCGGGCCAGCTCGTCGTGCACACCTCGGGCCGGTACGGGGCCGAGGTGCTGGCCCCCGCCCAGCGGGCGGGAGCGATCCCCCTGGCCGTGCACCCGGCGATGACGTTCACCGGGACCTCGCTGGACCTGGCCCGGCTGACCGGCTGCACGTTCGCCGTGACCGCCCCGGCCGCGGTGCTGCCCATCGGCCAGGCGCTCGTCGTCGAGATCGGCGGCGAACCCGTCGTCGTGGACGAGCAGGCCCGCGGGCTCTACCACGCCGCCCTGGCGCACGGCGCCAACCACCTCGTGGTGCTGGTGGCGCAGGCGGCGCAGGCCCTCGAGGCCGCCGGCGTGGAGCACCCCGGGCGCGTGCTCGCCCCGCTGCTGGGTGCCGCCCTCGACGGCGCCACGCGGGCGGCAGACCTGCGCGACGGCGAGGGGCCCGGCGCGATCGCCGCCCTGACCGGCCCGGTCGCCCGCGGCGACGCCGGCACGGTGGCCCGGCACCTGGAGGTGCTCGGCGACCTCGCGGCCGGCACCGGAGCGACCGACGTCCCGGACAGCTACACCGGGCTCGCCCGCGGCGCCGCCCGGCGCGCGCTGGCCGCCCACCGCATCGACGACGCCGCGGCGCGGGCGCTGCTGGACGTCCTCGGCGAACCGCCCAAGGAGCACTGATGACCGCACCTGCTGACCGTGCGACGCCGTCGTCGCCCGCCGACGGCGTCGTCGCGCACACCCGCGCCGAGCTGCGGGACGCCCTCGCCGCCTGGACGATCGGCGGCGCGGACCCCACCGACCGACGCGCCGTGGTGATGACGATGGGTGCACTGCACGAGGGGCACCTGGAGCTGGTCCGTCGGGCGCGTGCCGAGGTCGGCCCCGGCGGCCAGGTCGTGGTGACGATCTTCGTCAACCCGCTGCAGTTCGGCGAGGGGGAGGACCTCGACGCCTACCCCCGCGACCTCGCCGGGGACCTGGAGCGGCTGGCCGAGGTGGGGGCCGACGTCGTCTTCGCCCCGACGCCCGACGTGGTCTACCCCGACGGCGACCCGATCGTGCGGGTCTCGGCCGGACGGATCGGCGAGGTGCTGGAGGGTGCGTTCCGGCCCGGCCACCTCGACGGCGTGCTGACCGTGGTGCTCAAGCTGATGCAGCTCACGCGGCCGGACGTCGCGCTGTTCGGCGAGAAGGACGCCCAGCAGCTCCTCGCCGTGCGGCGCATGGTGCGCGACCTCGACCTGGAGGTCGAGATCGTCGGCGTGCCCACCGTGCGCGACGCGGACGGGCTGGCGCTGTCGTCGCGGAACGCGTACCTGTCCGACGGCGAACGGGACGCCGCCCTGGCGCTGTCGCGGGCGCTCCGGGGAGGGGCCGAGGAGGCCGCCGCCGGGCACGGCGCGCCGGCGGTCCTGGCGACGGCCTCGGGAATCCTCAACGCGGTCCCCGACGTTGTCGTGGACTACCTGGCACTCGTCGACCCGGATACTGTGGAGGAGGTTCCCGGTGACCGCACCGGGCCCGCCCTGCTGCTCGTCGCCGCGCGCGTGGGCACCACACGACTGATCGACAACCAGGCCGTGGACGTCGTCGCGTCCTCTGACGAGGACGAAACCGCAGGCCAGGAGGCAACCCGTGACTGACCAGACTGCATCGCCCGTCGGCTCGACCCCGACGGACCGCCGGACCGGTGCGCGCCGCCCGGCGTCGTTGCAGCGCCCGATGATGATCGGCAAGATCCATCGCGCGACGGTGACGCAGGCCGACCTGCACTATGTGGGATCCATCACGGTCGACACCGACCTCATGGACGCCGCCGACCTCCTCCCCGGCCAGCAGGTCGACGTCGTGGACGTCGACAACGGCGCCCGGCTCACCACCTACGTGATCCCCGGCGAGGCCGGCTCGGGCCAGATCAGCATCAACGGCGCCGCCGCGCACCTGGTGCACCCCGGCGACACCGTCATCATCATCGCCTACGGCATGCTCTCGGACGCCGACGCGCGATCCTTCCTGCCGCACGTCGTCTTCGTCGACGGCGAGAACAGGATCGTCGACGTGCACGACGACCCCGGCCAGGTCCCGGACGGCTACGGACTCGTCAGCTCCGGCATCCCCGTCGGCGCGCGGTGAGCCCGGACCGGCTCGCCCGTTCCCTCGTCGCCCCGGCCCCGGGCTGGACGACGCGCGCGGACGCCGTCGTCGTCGGCTCCGGGATCGCCGGGCTGACGGCTGCCCTCGAGCTGCGCACCCGGGTGCCGCACGTGCTCCTGGTGACCAAGGGCGAGCTGTCCTCCGGGTCCACCGTGTGGGCCCAGGGCGGCATCGCCGCGGTGCTGCACCCGGACGACACCCCCGAGGCGCACCGGCACGACACGCTCGTGGCCGGCGGCGGCCTGAGCGACCCCGAGGCCGCCGACGTGCTGGTCACCGAGGGCCCGCAGCGGGTGCACGAGCTGGTGGCCCGCGGCGCGAGCTTCGACCGCGCCGACGACGGCGGCATCGCCCTGACCCGCGAGGGCGGCCACCGGGCCGACCGGATCGCGCACGCCGGCGGCGACGCCACCGGGGCGGAGATCTCCCGCGCGCTGGTCGCCCAGATCGAGGCCGTGCAGCACGACCCGGGGATCGAGGTGATCTCCAACGCGCTCGTGCTCGACGTGCTCACCGGCGCGCCGGACGCCTCCGGTCAGCGGCCCGTGGCCGGCGTGACCCTGCACGTGCGCGGCGCGGGCTCCCGCGACGGCGTCGGGGCCGCCCTGGCGCCCGTGGTGGTGCTCGCCACCGGGGGAGTGGGGCAGGTGTTCCGGTCCTCGACGAACCCGCCCGGGGCCACCGCCGACGGCATCGCCGCGGCGCTGCGTGCCGGTGCCGTGCTGGGCGACCTGGAGTTCGTGCAGTTCCACCCCACGGTGCTCTGGCTGGGCGCCGGCGCGCGGGGCCAGCTCCCGCTGATCAGCGAGGCCGTGCGGGGCGAGGGGGCGCTGCTGCTCGACGTGCGCGGGCACCGGTTCATGCCGGACGTGCACGAGCTGGCCGAGCTGGCCCCGCGCGACGTCGTGGCGCACGCCATCGTGCGGCAGATGGCGGCGACCTCCGCGGACCACGTGCTGCTCGACGCCCGGGCGCTCGGGGCGGACTTCCTGCGCCGCCGGTTCCCGGGGATCACCGCCCGGCTGCTCGAGCAGGGCATCGACTGGACCGAGGAGCCCGTGCCGGTCGCCCCGGCCCAGCACTACCACTCGGGCGGTGTCGTCACGGACCTGCACGGACGCACGTCGGCCCCGGGGCTGTACGCCGTCGGGGAGGTCGCGTGCACGGGAGTGCACGGTGCCAACCGGCTGGCCTCGAACTCGCTGCTCGAGGGGCTCGTGTTCGCCCACCGGGCCGCCGCCGACGTCGTCGCACGCTTCGAGGCGGGCGAGCTGTCGTCGGCGCCCGAGCCCGTCGAGCGCCCCGGCGGCGCCGCCCTGGTCGCGGCCGCGGCGCGGTCGCGGATCCAGCGGGTCACGTCCGAGGGGGCCGGGCCGATCCGCACCGCCGAGTCCCTGGCGCAGGCGGAGGCGGCCCTGGCGGACGTGACGACGTCGGCCCACGGCGACGCCGGGGTGGTGGCCGCCCCGCAGGTCGCGGAGTGGGAGACGACGAACATCCACCAGGTGGCCCGGGCGCTGGTGCGGGCTGCCGCCGAGCGCGCCGAGAGCCGTGGCGGCCACTTCCGCGCGGACTTCCCGGACCGGGACCCGGCCGGGGAGCGTCGCGTGACCGTGGCCCTGGAGGACGACGGGACCCTCGTCACGAGGTAGGCAACCTCCCGCCGAGGTAGGCAACGTCCGGCCGAGGTAGGCAAGTTCCCGCCGAGGTAGGGCACCGCGGGACGACGACGTCCCGTTGGTTCGCCGTCGTCCCCTGCTGGCGCGAGGGCTCGGCTCAGCGCAGGTCGAGCGCCAGGTCGAGGATCGGTGCCGAGTGCGTCAGCGCCCCCACGGACAGGTAGTCCACCCCGGTGCTCGCGACCTCGCGCGCCCGCTCCACGGTGAGGTTGCCGGTGGCCTCGAGCTCGACGTGCTCCGGGACCCCGTCGCGACCCTCCCGGGCGCGCACCGCGGCCACCGTCTCGGCGAGCACCGGCGTCGGCATGTTGTCCAGCAGCAGGAAGTCCGCCCCGGCGTCGAGCGCCTCCAGGGCCTGGTCGGTGGTGTCGGCCTCGACCTGCACGAGCACGTCGGGGAAGGTGCGTCGCACGGCCTCGACGGCGCCGCGCACCGAGCCCGCGGCCACGACGTGGTTGTCCTTGACCATCGCGACGTCGTACAGGCCCATGCGCTTGTTCGTCCCGCCGCCGGCCCGCACGGCGTACTTGTCCAGGGCGCGCAGCCCCGGCGTCGTCTTGCGGGTGTCGAGCACCTGCGCCCCGGTGCCGGCCAGCTCGCGGGCGAACTCCGCCGTCGCCGTGGCCACGCCCGACGCGCGGGAGGCCAGGTTGAGCAGGGTGCGCTCGGCCACGAGCAGCACCTGCACCGGCCCGGTGAGCCGGGCCAGCACCTGCCCGGGCACGACGGCGTCGCCGTCCTGGGCGTGGAACGTCGCCGCGGGGGCGGGCAGCCCGAGCCGTGTCGCGGTCTGCGCCAGCGTCTCGTCGACGACGACGAGGCCGGCCACCGTCCCGGCCTCGCGCGCCACCAGGTCGGCCGTGCCGACGTCGGACGCGGGGATGGTCGCCTGGGAGGTCACGTCCCGGCCGGGTGCGGGGCCGAGGTCCTCCTCCAGGGCGATCTCGACGGCGCGGCGGGTCCACGCCGGGTCGAGGGTGGGATCCACGGCGGACGGCGAGGCGTGGACCGGGAGGGGGTGCTCGGGCGTGCTCACGGCGACACGGTACTGCCCGCGGGTCCCCCTGGGTCGGGTTCGGTCGAGCGGAACGGGTTCGGTCGAGATGCTGACCGAACCCGTTCCGCTCGACCGAACCCGGTCACGGGCGGTTTGGCGCCGGACCGTAGAATCGGACGGTGACCACCCCCGAGAATGTCGACTCCGCCGTGTCCGACGACCTGCCCGAGCAGCTCCGGGTCCGCCGTGAGAAGCGCGACCGGATCATCGCTTCCGGCGGCGAGGCCTACCCGGTCAACCTGCCGATCACGCACACGATCGCGCAGGTCCGCGCCGCCTACGACCACCTGGAGGCCGGTCAGGAGACCGACGACCTCGCCGGTGTCGCCGGCCGGGTCGTGTTCCTGCGCAACACGGGCAAGCTCTGCTTCGTCGCCCTCCAGGACGGCGAGGGCAACCGGCTGCAGGCCATGCTCAGCCAGAAGGTGGTGGGGGAGGAGGCGCTCACCGCGTTCAAGGGTGACGTCGATCTCGGCGACCACGTGTTCGTCCACGGCCGCGTGGGGGCCTCGCGGCGCGGGGAGCTGAGCATCTTCGCCGACTCCTGGCAGCTCGCCTCGAAGGCGCTGCGCCCGTTGCCGGTGCTGCACAAGGAGCTCTCCGAGGAGGCGCGGGTCCGTCAGCGGTACGTCGACCTCATCGCGCGCCCGGCGGCCCGGGACATGGTCCGCCTGCGTGCCGCCGTCGTGCGCTCGCTGCGCGAGAACTTCCACGCCCGCGACTTCCTCGAGGTCGAGACGCCGATGCTGCAGACCGTCGCCTCGGGTGCCTCGGCGCGTCCTTTCGCGACCCACATGAATGCCTACGACATGGAGCTGTTCCTGCGTATCGCGCCGGAGCTGTTCCTCAAGGAAGCCGTCGTGGGTGGCGTGGAACGCGTCTTCGAGATCAATCGCAACTTCCGCAACGAAGGTGCGGACTCGTCGCACTCCCCGGAGTTCGCGATGCTCGAGGCCTATGAGGCCTACGGTGATTACGACACCATGGCGGCCCTCACGCAGGACCTCGTGCAGACCGCCGCGCGCGAAGCGCTCGGCACGACCGTGGTGACGCTCCCGGACGGCGAGGAGTACGACCTCGGCGGCGAATGGGCGCACATCACGATGTACGGATCCCTTTCCGAGGCGGTCGGTGAGGAAATCACGCCCGAGACCTCGGTCGAGCACCTCAACGAGCTCGCCGAGAAGGTGGACATCTCGATCGACCCGAAGCAGATGATCCACGGCAAGCTGGTCGAGGAGCTGTGGGAGCACCACGTCGGCAACCACCTGTACGCGCCGACTTTCGTGCGCGACTTCCCGGTGGAGACCTCGCCGCTGACCCGCGCCCACCGCACCATCCCGGGCGTGGTGGAGAAGTGGGACCTGTACGTGCGCGGTTTCGAGCTCGCCACGGCCTACTCCGAGCTCGTGGACCCGGTCGTGCAGCGCGAGCGGTTCGCCGAGCAGGCGCGGCTCGCCGCGGCCGGCGACGACGAGGCGATGGCGCTCGACGAGGACTTCCTCACCGCGATGGAGTACGCCATGCCGCCGGCCGGCGGCATGGGGATGGGTGTCGACCGACTTCTCATGGCTCTCACGGGGGCGGGAATCCGGGAGACGATCCTCTTCCCCCTCGTCAAGCCCACGCACTGAGGAAGGCGATCGTGGACACTTTCTGGGCAGTCGTCGCGGGTCTCGTGCCGTCGATCGGTGTCGGACTCCTCTTCTGGTTCGCCATGCGCAAGATCGTGCGGGCCGACCGGAATGAACGGGCCGCGCAGCAGCAGTTCGAGCAGGCGCGTTCCGAGCGCGCGGACATGAATGATTGACTCAGGTCATCTCTTCATTCCATCGCGCGTGAGTTGACATTGCATTCCTGATTCGGGCATCCTTTAATCGTCATTGCATTTCGGATCCTGAGAAGGGTGGCAACGTGGTCCAGAAGACCCAGGTCGTGCTGTTGGATGACATCGACGGCACGGAGGGTGACGAGACCGTCACTTTTGCGCTGGACGGCGTCTCCTACGAGATCGACCTCACCTCGGCCCACGCGGCCGAGCTGCGGGAGTCCTTGGCGAAGTGGATCGGGCACGGCCGCAAGTCCGGCCCGAAGACCGCGACCCGCGCGGCAGGCCCGCGCCGCGGCCGCACGGACCGTGCGCAGCTGCAGAAGATCCGCGAGTGGGCACGCGAGAACGGCCACGAGGTGAACGACCGCGGCCGGATCCCGGCGCGCGTGCTGGAGGCCTACGAAGCGGCGCACTGAGCCGCCACCGACCGCCCTCGCCCCGATCGGCACTGCCCGGTCGGGGCGCGGTGCTGTCCGGGGCCCGGCGGCCCGCCCGCCGGCGCACCGCCGGGAGCACCGCCGTCGGACGCCTACGCTGGACCCATGACCACTTCGAGCGCCTCCGTGCCGCTGTGGGTCGGGACCTATCCCGCGGCCGGCGCAGCCGCCGGGAGCGGCGAGGGCGTCTGGCGCGTCGACCTGGACCGCGGTGACGGGTCGCTCGGCGAGCCGTGGCTCGCCACCGAGCTGGCCTCGCCGTCGTTCCTCGCCCGTCACCCGTCCGCCCCGGTCCTGTACGCCGTGACCGAGACGCCGCACGGCGCGCTCACCGCCCTGCAGGACGGCGGTGACGGCGCGCTGGCGGTGCTGTCGTCCGTCGGCTCCGGCGGGGACGACCCCTGCCACGTCGCCGCCGCGGACCGGACCGTGTGGGTCGCGAACTACGGCGACGGCGTCGCCGCGGCCCTGGGCCTGGCCGCCGACGGCGCGCCCACGCCGGAGCACCGGTCCCTGCACGCGGGCTCGGGCGCCGGACCGGTCACGGACCGGCAGGAGGGCCCGCACGCCCACCAGGTGACGATGACCGGTCGCCGGGTGCTCGTCACGGACCTGGGCGCCGACGTCGTGCGGAGCTACCCCCTGGACCCGGCGCCCGGCGACCACGGGCTCCTGCCCGACGACGGCGGCTCGGTCGCGGCCTGGCTGCCCGCCGGTACCGGACCCCGGCATCTCGTCGTGCTGCCCGGCGGAGGGCTGGTCGTGGCCGGCGAGCTCGACGCCCGCCTGCACCTGCTGCTGCCGGCCGAGGGCGGCGCGTGGCGGCACGTGGGCAGCGTCCCGGTGTCCCCGCAGGCGCCGGTCGGGGAGGCGTTCCCCGGTCACCTCACGCTCAGCGCCGACGGCCGCCGGCTCCACGTCGGCGTGCGTGGCCCGGACCTGCTGGCGGTGCATGCGGTGTCCGACGGCGAGTCCCCGCAGATCACGCACCTCGCCGACGTCGCGCTCGGCGAGGGTGGCTGGCCGCGGCACCACGAGGTCCTCGCCGGCGCCGACGGGACCGAGCTGGCCGTGGTGGCCCTGCAGGGCACGAGCGAGCTCGTCACGGTGCGGATCGACACGGCCTCCGGAGCGGGCGAGGTCGTCGACCGCGCGCCGTGGGCCACGCCGCCGTCGTGCGTGCTGGAGGCCGGGTGAGCACGGACCGCGAGGGGCCGCGGGTGGCGATGATCTCGGTGCACACCTCGCCCCTGGACCAGCCCGGCACCGGGGACGCCGGCGGGATGAACGTCTACGTCCTCGAGCTGTCCCGGGCCCTGGCCCGCCGCGGGGCCGAGGTGGAGATCTACACGCGCGCCACGTCGTCGGCGCAGCCCAAGGTGGTCCAGGCGGAGCCGGGCATCCGCGTCGTGCACGTCGCCGCGGGACCGTACGAGGGCCTGGACAAGAACGACCTGCCGGCGCAGCTGTGCTTCTTCAGCGCCGGGGTGCTGCGGGCCGAGGCGCACCGCCCCGCCGGCTGGTACGACGTCGTGCACTCGCACTACTGGCTGTCGGGGCAGGTGGGCTGGCTCGGCGCCGACCGCTGGGACGTGCCGCTGGTGCACACGATGCACACGATGGCGCGGGTCAAGAACGCCGCGCTGGCCCCGGGGGACACCCCCGAGCCGCACAGCCGCGTCATCGGCGAGGAGCAGGTCGTCGCCGAGTCCGACGCGCTGGTCGCCTCCACGACCGAGGAGGCCGAGGACCTGGTGGGCCACTACGGCGCCGACCCGGACCGCGTGCACGTCGTGGCCCCGGGCGTCGACCTGGCCACCTACGCCCCGCTGGAACCTGGTCCGGGGGAGACGACGGCGCAGGCGCGGCGGGCGCTGCGCGAGCGGCTCGGGCTGCCCACGGACCGTCCCGTGGTGCTGTTCGCGGGCCGTGTTCAGCTCCTCAAGGGTCCGGACGTGCTGGTGCGCGCCCTGGGCGTGATGGCCGACCACGCCGCGACCGTCGCCGACCCGGACGCCCTGCGCGACGGCGGGGGGTCGCGGGTGCCGACCCTGGCGGTGCTGGGCGGTGCCAGCGGACGTCCGACGGCGGTGCGCGAGCTGGAGGCGCTGGCCCACCAGATGGGCGTGACGGACCACGTCGTCGTGCGACCGCCGGTCTCGCGGGCGGAGCTGGCCGACTGGTACCGGGCGGCCGACGTCGTGGCGGTGCCGTCGCACAACGAGTCCTTCGGGCTGGTGGCGGCCGAGGCGCAGGCCTGCGGTACGCCGGTCGTGGCGGCGGCCGTGGGCGGGCTGCGGACCGTGGTGATCGACGACGTCTCCGGGGTGCTGGTCGACGACCACAGCCCGTGGACGTGGGCGGCCGAGCTCGGCGCGCTGCTGGGCGACGAGGCGCGGCGCGAGCGGCTCGCGGCCGGAGCCCGGCGGGCGAGCGAGCGGTTCTCCTGGGACCGTGCAGCGGCGGCGATGCTGGACGTGTACTCCCAGGCCGCGAAGGTCCGCCGCGCCCGCTGAGGGAGGCAACCCTCCGCCGAGGTAGGCAACCTCCCGGCGAGGTAGGCAACTCTCAGCCCAGGTAGGCAACGTTCTGCCGAGGTAGGCAACGTCGGGCCGTCGGGAGGGGCCCGGCGGGAATGCCCGCGCCCGGCACCGATGTTGCCCCGGGCATGGCGATCACCGGAGAGTACGTCCCCAGCCCGTCCGAGTTCGTGGCGAACCACGTCGAGACCTACGAGGCCTCGGGAGGCACCGAGGGCACCACGATGCGCGACAAGCCGGTCATCATCCTCACGACCGTCGGCGCGAAGTCCGGCAAGGTGCGCAAGATCCCGCTGATGCGGGTCGAGCACGACGGTGCCTACGCCGTCGTCGCCTCGATGGGCGGCGCCCCGCAGCACCCCGTGTGGTTCCACAACATCGTGGCGAACCCCCGCGTGGAGCTCCAGGACGGTCCGGAGAAGCACACCTACGTGGCCCGGGAGGTCACCGGCGACGAGAAGGCCGTCTGGTGGGAGCGGGCCGTCGAGGCGTGGCCCGACTACGCGGACTACCAGCGCAAGACCGACCGCGAGATCCCCGTCTTCGTCCTCGAGCGCGACTGACCGGACGACGGGCCGCGCTGTCATGACGTGCGGCCCGTCGTCGCGGGTGCGTCAAGACGGGCGGAGCCCGGCGGGGCGGACGTCAGAACACGCGTGGCGAACACCACGCCCTGTGGTGCGACCACATCCGGGTCCGCATCGCGGCCCGTGGTGCACACGGGCGCCCCGGCAGGGCAGGATGGGGCCATGACCTACACCCTCGTGCTGCTCCGCCACGGCGAGAGCGAGTGGAACGCGAAGAACCTCTTCACCGGCTGGGTCGACGTGCCCCTGTCGGAGAAGGGCACCGAGGAGGCGAAGCGTGGTGGTGAGCTCCTGAAGGACGCCGGCGTGACGCCGGACATCCTGCACACCTCGCTGCTGCGCCGCGCGATCATGACGGCGAACCTCGCCCTCGACACCGCCGACCGGCACTGGATCCCGGTCAAGCGCAGCTGGCGTCTCAACGAGCGTCACTACGGCGACCTGCAGGGCAAGGACAAGAAGCAGGTCCGCGACCAGTACGGCGAGGAGCAGTTCATGCTCTGGCGCCGTTCCTACGACGTGCCGCCGCCCGAGATCGAGCTGGGCTCGGAGTTCTCCCAGGACGCCGACGTGCGCTACGCCGGCGAGCCGATCCCGCGGACCGAGGCGCTCAAGCAGGTCCTCGAGCGGGCGCTGCCGTACTGGGAGTCGGCGATCGTGCCGGACCTGCAGGACGGCAAGACCGTCCTGGTCGCCGCGCACGGCAACTCGCTGCGCGCGCTGGTCAAGCACCTCGACGGCATCGACGACGAGACCATCGCCGGCCTCAACATCCCCACGGGCATCCCGCTGGTCTACGAGCTGGACCCGGAGACGCTGAAGCCGACCAACCCGGGCGGCACCTACCTCGACCCGGAGGCGGCCAAGGACGCGATCGCGGCCGTGGCCAGCCAGGGCAAGTAGCCGCTCGCCCGCCGGACGCACGAAGGGGCCCTTCCCACCGCGGGAAGGGCCCCTTCGTGCGTCCGGGCCGGTGCCGACCTCTCGGTCGGACGCCGGTCGGACGCCGGTCGGACGCCGGGTCAGACGTCGGCGGGAGCGTGCTGCTCCGCCTCGAAGTCGCCGGTCACCAGGTAGGTGATGCGGCGCGCGACCGACACGCCGTGGTCGCCGAACCGCTCGTAGTAGCGGGCCAGCAGCGTGACGTCGATCGTCTCCTGGGAGGTGCCGCTCCAGTCCGGCGACAGCGTCGCGGCGAAGGTGTCCTGGTGCAGGCGGTCGATGACGTCGTCGCCCCGCTCGATCTCCTCGGCCAGCGCGACGTCCCGCGTGGCGAGCAGCTCGCTGGTGCGACGGGCGACGAGCGCGGCCGACTGGTTGATCTCCACGAAGGTCTCGCGGGCCGCGTCCGGCACGGCGAGCGCCGGGTACCGGCCGCGCGCCACCTCGGCCACGTGCCGCGCCAGGTCGCCCATCCGCTCCAGCGTGGAGCTGATGCGCAGCGCGGTGATGACCACCCGCAGGTCGGTGGCGACCGGTGCCTGCTGGGCGAGCACGTGCACGCACCGCTCGTCCAGCTCGCGCTCGAGCCGGTCGATCTCGTGGTCGGAGGCGATGACGTCCTGTGCGAGCTGGTGCTCGCCGTCGAGCAGGGCCGCGCCGGCCCGCGTGATCGCGGACTCGACGAGCCGGCTCATCTCGACCAGACCGTCGCCGATCTGCTTCAGCTCGGCGTCGAAGATCTCTCGCATGGGTGTCCTCTCGAAAATCGGTGCTGACCAAGTTTCACAGGCGGCCCAGGCGGTCAGGTGAACTCGACGCGGTCACGAGGTGAACACTGGGCGACGCGTCAGGGAGCAATTGCCGCCGTGGCACGGCAGAGAGTCGTCCGCAACCTAGGCTGACACCTGTGGAAGGAATCATCCAGGGTGTGACGGCCGTCGTCGCCGGAGGTCTCGGCGTCGTGGTCGGAGTCGTCGCTGCCCTGGCCTTCCGCCTCTCCGACCGCGCCCAGCAGCGGGAGGCCGAGACGGACTCGGCCGAGCTCGACCAGGGCCTGGTGCGCGTGCTCTCCGTGCTGCGCTCCGCCGCCGTCGTGATCGACGACGACGACGAGGTCGTGCGGGCCTCCCCGCCCGCGTACGCCCTGGGGGTGGTGCGCAACGACGCGCTGGCGCACGCCGCCGTCGTGGACCTCGTGCACGAGGTGCGGCGCGACGGCGTCATCCGTGAGCGTGAGCTGGAGCTGCCCCGCGGCCCCATCGGGTCGGGGACGGTGCTGCTGCAGGTCCGCGCGGCGCCGCTGGGGATGGACAAGCTGCTGGTCCTCGCCGAGGACCGGACGGAGGCGCGTCGCGTGGAGGCGATCCGTCGCGACTTCGTCGTCAACGTCTCGCACGAGCTCAAGACGCCGGTCGGTGCGCTGGCGCTGCTGGCCGAGACGGTCCAGGACGCCGCCGACGACCCGGAGGCCGTGCGCCGGTTCACCGAGCGGATGCAGGCGGAGGCCACCCGGCTCTCGGCGCTGGTGCACGAGATCATCGAGCTCTCCCGGCTCCAGGTGGCCGGCGCGCTGCAGGAGATCCGTCCGGTCGCGGTGCGCGACGTCGTCGACGAGGCGGTCGACCGCGCCCAAACCAAGGCGCAGGCGAAGAACATCGCGATCACGGTGGGCGGGGGGACCGACAGCATCGTCTTCGGCGACCACAACCTGCTCGTCACCGCGGTCCGCAACCTGCTGGACAACGCCGTGTCGTACTCGGGGGAGAACACCCGCGTCGGCCTCGGCGTCCACGAGCGGGACGGCCTGGTCGAGATCGACGTCGTCGACCAGGGCGTCGGCATCTCCACGGAGGCCCAGCAGCGCGTGTTCGAGCGCTTCTACCGCGTGGACCCGGCCCGGTCGCGCGACACGGGCGGGACCGGCCTGGGCCTGAGCATCGTCAAGCACGTGGCTGCCGACCACGGCGGCGACGTGCGGGTCTGGTCCCAGCCCGGCAAGGGCTCCACCTTCACCTTGCGCATCCCGGCCGCGGACCTCGCGGCGGGTGCGCTGGACGCCTCGGCCTCGACCCCCGACGGGGGCCCGGCCGACGGCGGTCCGGACGACGGCGTCCCGTCCGACGATCCGGACGGCGACGTGTCCGCCGGGCCGCGAGACGGCCGGGGCGGACGCCCACAGCACGGTGCCGGAGACGGCCCGAGGAACGAGGAGGTAGGCGCGTGACGCGCATCCTGGTGGTCGAGGACGAGGAGTCGTACCGCGACCCGCTGACGTATCAGCTGACCCGCGAGGGTTACGACGTCGTCGCGACGTCGAACGGTCACGACGCGCTCGAGCGGTTCGACGACGGCGGGGCGGACCTGGTGCTGCTCGACCTGATGCTTCCCGGCCTCAGCGGCACGGAGGTCTGCCGCGAGCTGCGCCAGCGCGGCGAGGTGCCGATCATCATGCTCACGGCGAAGGACTCCGAGATCGACAAGGTCGTGGGGCTCGAGCTGGGGGCGGACGACTACGTCACCAAGCCGTACTCGTTCCGCGAGCTCCTCGCGCGCATGCGCGCGGTGATGCGTCGCCGTGGTCCCGCGGGGGACGTCGGCAGCAGCCCGGACGACGACGGCGAGTCCGTCCTCGAGGTCGGCCCGGTGCGCATGGACGTCGAGCGCCACACCGTGGCCGTGCGCGGCGACTCGGTCTCGCTGCCGCTGAAGGAGTTCGACCTGCTCGAGCTGCTGCTGCGCAACGCCGGTCGCGTGCTGACCCGCGGTCAGCTCATCGACCGCGTCTGGGGCGCCGACTACGTCGGTGACACCAAGACGCTGGACGTCCACGTCAAGCGCATCCGGTCCAAGATCGAGCCCGACCCCGGGGCGCCGAGCCTGCTGCTGACGGTGCGCGGGCTCGGCTACAAGTTCGCCGACACCGAGGGCTGAGCCGGAGCGAGCGTGCGAGTGCAGGCGCGGCTCGGTCGTCGGTCCTGTGGGCTGAGCCGGAGCGGGCGTGCGAGCGCAGGCGCGGCCCGACCCCTGGTCCGGCAGGGCCGTGCAGTGCGGGCGCACCGGCGTGACCGCACCGTGATCTGGACCTTGCTGAGGGTCCGATCGCTGTTCATCGTTCGTTCACCTGCTCCTGGCCGACGGGCCACCTGGCGTCCCTAACGTTCCCACCGAACGCCGGCACCCGCCGGTGCCACCAACGTGTGAACAGGATGGAACGACTCGTGAACCTCAGCCGATTCACCCGTGCCGGATCTGCCGTCGCCGTCGGCGCGCTGGCCTTCAGCCTCGCCGCCTGCGGCTCGGACCCGGAGCCCGCGGGCTCCTCCGGCGACGAGACCACCGAGGCGTCGGAGGAGTCCGGCGACGACATGGAGGGCGGCCTGTCGGGCACGGTCTCCGGCGGCGGCGCCTCCTCGCAGGAGGCCGCCATGAACGCCTGGCGCGCCGGCTTCCAGGAGGCCAACCCCGAGGCGACCGTGAACTACGACCCCGTCGGTTCCGGCGGCGGCCGCACCGGCTTCGGCGACGGCTCCTACAAGTTCGCCGGTTCGGACGCCCCGCTGGACGACGAGGAGATGGCCGCCGCGGAGTCCCAGTGCGGCGAGGGTGGCGTCATCGAGTTCCCGGGATACGTCTCCCCGGTCGCCGTCGCCTTCAACCTCGACGGTGTCGACTCGCTGAACATGGCCCCCGAGACGATCGCCAACGTCTTCCTCGGCGAGATCACCTCCTGGGACGACGAGGCGATTGCCGCGGACAACCCGGACGCCGACCTGCCGAGCACCGACATCACGGTCGTGCACCGTTCCGACGAGTCGGGCACCACCGAGAACTTCGAGGAGTACCTCTACGCCGCGGCACCGGACGTCTGGACGGCGGAGCCGTCCGGCGTGTGGCCGGTGGACGGCCAGGAGTCGGCGCAGGGCAACTCCGGCGTCGTGGGCGCGGTCCAGGCCGGCCAGGGCACCATCACCTACGCCGACGCCTCGCAGGTCGGCGACCTCGGCTCCGTCGCGGTCGGCGTCGGTGGGGAGTTCATCGAGTACTCCGCCGAGGCGGCGGCCGAGGTCGTGGCCCAGTCGCCGCGGACCGAGGGCACCAGCGAGTACGTCTACACGATCGAGCTCGAGCGTGACATCCCGGGTACCTACCCCATCGCTCTGGTCTCCTACTCGCTGGCCTGCACCACCTACGCCGACGAGCAGACCGCCGAGCTCGTCAAGGGCTTCCTGTCCTACCTCGTCTCCGAGGAGGGCCAGCAGGCCGCCTCGGAGGCCGCCGGCTCCGCGCCGCTGTCGGACACCATCCGCGAGGCCGTCCTGCCCGGCATCGAGTCGATCTCCGCGGGCTGATCCGAGTCGTCGACCGACCGGCCACCGGCGGTCGGTCGGGACGCTCACCGCAGCGTCCCGACCGGCCGCCGGTACCGGCCGTCCGGCGCCCGACACCGAGCCGAGTCCCGTGCCCGAGCACCAACGAGGGGTCCTTGTGAGTACCACCGTCAGTCCACCCGCCCAGGGTTCCCGGCGACGCCGCAGCGGCAACACCGACCGGGGTTTCAACCGCGTCTTCCGATGGATCGCCGTCGGGGCCGGAGCCACGATCCTGGCGGTCCTGGCCGCGGTCGCGCTCTTCCTGGTCTCCGAGGCCTGGCCGGCCATCATGGCCAGCCCCGAGGAGCTCGCCGAGGGCGTCCCGCGCTACCCGGAGGACACCTCCCTGCTGGCCTACCTCGGGCCGCTGATCTACGGGACGATCCTCGCCGCGGTGCTGGCGCTGTTCCTCGCGGTGCCGATCTCGATGGGCATCGCGCTGTTCATCTCGCACTACGCGCCGCGCCGGCTCTCCCAGCTCCTCGGTGCCCTGGTCGACCTGCTGGCCGCGATCCCCTCGGTGATCTACGGCCTGTGGGGCTTCTTCACGCTGGCGCCCGTGCTGACGCCGATCTGGATGTGGCTCAACGACAACCTCGGCTGGATCCCCCTCTGGGGCGGGAACGCCTCGCCGACGGGCCGGTCCATGGCCACGGTCGGCGTCGTCCTGGCGATCATGATCCTGCCGATCATCACCGCCGTCTCGCGCGAGGTCTTCCTGCAGACGCCGAAGCTGCACGAGGAGGCGGCGCTGGCCCTCGGCGCCACCCGCTGGGAGGTCGTCAAGACCGCCGTGCTGCCGTTCGGCCGCTCGGGCGTCATCTCCGCGTCGATGCTCGGCCTGGGCCGCGCGCTCGGCGAGACGATGGCGGTGCTGATGATCCTGTCGCCGGGATTCACGTACAGCCTCGACATCCTGGCCGCCGGCCAGCACCAGACCATCGCGGCCTACATCGCGGCCGACTTCCCGGAGTCGACCGGGCTCGGTGTCAACACGCTGATCGCCGCCGGCCTCGCCCTGTTCGTGATCACGCTGGCCGTCAACATGGCCGCGCGCTGGGTCGTGGCCCGCCGCAAGGACTTCTCGGGAGCCAACTGATGAGTGCCGCTACTGACCACACCTCCCCGGGCGGCAGCTCCGAGACCGCCCGGCTGCTCTCCACCGTCGACACGGGACGTCGTCGCACCGACCGTGCCATGCAGGTGCTGATCTACATCGCCTTCGCGCTGGCGATGATCCCGCTCGGCTGGCTGATCTTCACGGTCGTCGCCCAGGGTGGTGACCGGATCAGCATGGACTTCCTGATGCAGTCGATGCGCAACATCTTCGGCGGTGACCCGCGCGGCGGGATCTACCACGCGATCCTCGGCACCGTCGTCATCACGGCGCTGGCCACGGTCATCTCCGTGCCGATCGGCATCCTGACCGCGATCTACCTGGTGGAGTACGGCAAGGGCTGGCTGGCCCGCGCGGTGACGTTCTTCGTCGACGTCATGACGGGCATCCCGTCGATCGTCGCCGGTCTGTTCGCTTTCTCGCTCTTCGCGCTGATCTTCGGGCCCGCGGTCCGCATCGGGATCATGGGCGCGGTGGCCCTGTCGGTGCTGATGATCCCGGTCGTCGTGCGCTCCTGCGAGGAGATGCTCAAGCTCGTGCCGAACGAGCTCCGCGAGGCCTCCTACGCGCTGGGCGTCCCGAAGTGGCTGACCATCATCAAGGTGGTGCTGCGCACCTCGGTCGCCGGGCTGACCACCGGCGTGCTGCTCGCGGTCGCCCGCGTCATCGGTGAGACGGCCCCGCTGCTGGTCACCGTCGGCGTCACCGACTCGATCAACGCCAACCCGTTCGACGGCCGCATGATGACGCTGCCGGTGTTCGCCTATCGTCAGTACTCGCAGGGTGACGCACCCTGCCCCGGGGGAGACTCCGCGACCTGTGTCGCCGACATCGCCTCGCAGAACGCCTGGGGCGCGGCACTCGTGCTGATCGTCATGGTCCTGGCACTCAACCTGATCGGCCGCCTGATCACTCGCTGGTTCGCCCCCAAGCTGGGCTGACGCGCAGCCGACGATCAGCCACACTCACGAAGGAAGAAACGACGATGGCACAGCGCATCGACACCAAGGATCTGAACATCTACTACGGCGACTTCCTCGCCGTGCAGGACGTCAACATGACGATCGAGCCCAAGTCGGTCACGGCGCTCATCGGGCCGTCCGGCTGCGGCAAGTCGACCTTCCTGCGCACGCTCAACCGCATGCACGAGGTCATCCCGGGCGCCCGGGTCGAGGGCCGTGTCGAGATGGACGGCGTGGACCTGTACGGCCCGAACGTCGACCCGGTCGCCGTGCGCAAGAACGTCGGCATGGTCTTCCAGCGCCCCAACCCGTTCCCGACGATGTCCATCCGGGACAACGTCCTGGCCGGGGTGAAGCTGAACAACAAGCGCATCTCGAAGGCGGAGGCCGACGACCTCGTCGAGTCCTCGCTGCACGGCGCGAACCTGTGGAACGAGGTCAAGGACCGGCTCGACAAGCCGGGTTCGGGCCTCTCCGGCGGTCAGCAGCAGCGGCTGTGCATCGCCCGCGCGATCGCGATCAAGCCCCAGGTGCTGCTCATGGACGAGCCCTGCTCGGCGCTCGACCCGATCTCGACCATCGCGATCGAGGACCTGATCGGTGAGCTCAAGCAGGAGTACACGATCGTCATCGTGACCCACAACATGCAGCAGGCGGCGCGCGTGAGCGACCGGACCGGCTTCTTCAACATCGCGGGCACCGGCAAGCCGGGCAAGCTGATCGAGATGGACGACACGGCGACGATCTTCTCCGCGCCGGCCGAGAAGGCCACCGAGGACTACGTCTCCGGCCGCTTCGGGTGATCCGTCGTCCGGTCGCCCCGGCGGGGCGGCCGGACCCGCACGACGAAGGCCCCTGCGCTCCTGAGGGAGCGCAGGGGCCTTCGTGCTGCCTGACGGCGGCTGCCGGGGCGGGTGGGCCCGCCGGCCGACGCCGGGGCTCAGGGCAGGTAGTCGGCGTACTCCGGCAGCGTGCCGTCGAACACGGGCAGGTAGAACGGCTCGCTCTGGCCGGCGACCTCGAGGGTGGCCTCGAGGTTCCCGCCGGGGATCGTGGCGACCGGGCTGAGCAGGGTCTCCTCGCCGTCGGTGCCCAGGTAGACCGTCTCCTCGGCGGGCACCGCGACCGTGACGGGCGCCGCACCGCTGGCGGTCAGGGTGAACTCGACGTCCTCGCCGCTGTTGTTGGCCAGCGCGCCCAGCAGGTTGCCGTCGCCACCTTCCTCGGTGGCGATGACCAGCAGGTTCAGCCCGCGCACCTCCGGGTCGTCGAAGTCGACCCGGGTGCCGTCCGACGGAGCATAGGGCAGCTCGGTGGTGATCGGTGCGCAGGCGCCGAGCGTCAGCGCCCCGACGGCGACGCCGGCGGCGAGTGCGGTACGGGCGGTGCGGGCGGAGCGAGCCACGTGCTCTCCTTCTGCTGGAGCGGTGCGGCGGAGTCGGACCCGCTCGCACGAGGTGTCACAGGGTGCAGGACGCGACGCGCCCCGCCCCATCTTAGTGGGGCCCGGGGGCGCAGACCCAGCCGTCTCGCGTCACCGCTCTGACCTGCGAAAACAGGGTGTGGGGGAGTGTGGCGGGCGCCCGGGGGCCCACGGTGGGCGGCACCCTCCGTGATAGACTCGGCCACTGGGAAAGGGGACATCTGAAGATGACGTTCACAGTAGGCGAGACGGTTGTCTACCCTCATCACGGCGCCGCGCTGATCGAAGAGGTCAAGACCCGGAAGATCCGTGGCGAAGAGAAGATGTACCTCAAGCTCAAGGTCGCCCAGGGCGACCTGACGATCGAGGTCCCGGCGGACAACGTCGACCTCGTCGGGGTGCGTGACGTGGTGGACCAGGAGGGCCTGGACAAGGTGTTCGACGTGCTGCGCGCGCCGTACACCGAGGAGCCCACGAACTGGTCGCGCCGGTACAAGGCCAACCTGGAGAAGCTGGCGTCGGGCGACGTCATCAAGGTGGGCGAGGTCGTGCGCGACCTGTCCCGCCGCGACTCCGACCGTGGCCTGAGCGCCGGCGAGAAGCGCATGCTGGCCAAGGCCCGCCAGATCCTCGAGTCCGAGGTCGCCCTCGCCGAGGGCGTGGACGAGGAGAAGGCCGGCGCCATCATCGACGAGGTGCTCGCCTCCTGACGACCCTCGCGATCCTCACCGCGGCCGGTTCCGGCACGCGGCTCGGGCGGGAGATCCCCAAGGCGTTCGTCGACGTCGGTGGCGTGCCCATGATCGCCCTGGCGGCGCGTGGCCTCGCGGCCTCCGGCGTCGTCGACGCGGTGGTGATCACCGCGCCGCCCGGACGGTCCGCGGACATGGTCGCCGCCGTCGGCCCTCTCTCGGTCCCCTGCGACGTCGTCGAGGGCGGCGCCACCCGGCAGGCGTCCGTCGCGGCCGGTCTCGACCGCGCCGACGCCGCCACCGACGTCGTCCTCGTGCACGACGCCGCCCGCCCGCTCGCCCCGCCGGCGCTGGTCGAGCGGGTCGTCACCGCGGTGCGCAGCGGCCGGTCCGCCGTCGTCCCCGGTCTGCCCGTGACGGACACGATCAAGCGCGTGGTGCCCGACGGCGGCAGCCCGGCCGCACCCGGCGGGGAGTCCGCCCAGCCGGTCGAGCGCGTCGTCGACACCCTCGACCGGACGGCGCTGAGGGCCGTGCAGACCCCTCAGGGCTTCGACCGCGAGCTGCTGCAGCGCGCGCACGCCGAGGGGGCGGCCCGGGCGGCTGCCGAGCACCTGGCGGCGACCGACGACGCCGGGCTGGTCGAGGCGCTCGGCGTCCCGGTGCACATGGTGCGGGGCGACGCCGCCGCCCTGAAGATCACCACCGCGCACGACCTGGCGGTGGCCGAGCTGCTGCTGGAGGGCCGATGATCCTGCCGCGTACCGGGATCGGTGTCGACGTGCACGCCGTCGCCCCCGAGGGCTCCGACCGCGAGCTGTGGGTCGCCGGGCTGCGCTGGCCGGGGGAGCGGGGCCTGGAGGGGCACTCCGACGCCGACGTGGCCGCGCACGCCGCCGCCGACGCGCTCTTCTCGGCGGCCGGTCTCGGCGGGCTGGGCACGCACTTCGGCACCAGCGAGCCCGAGTGGGCCGGGGCGAGCGGCGCCGTGCTGCTCGCGGAGGCCGCGCGACGGGTGCGCGAGGCCGGGTTCGAGATCGGCAACGTCGCCGTCCAGGTCGTCGGCAACCGACCGAAGATCGAACCGCGGCGCACCGAGGCCGAGGCGGCGCTGAGCGAGGCCGCCGGGGCGCCGGTCGCCGTCAGCGCGACCACCACCGACGGGCTGGGCCTGACCGGCCGCGGCGAGGGGATCGCCGCGATCGCCACGGCCCTCGTCGTCCCCCGCTGACCCCGCCCCTGTCGTTGTGGGCATGAAATCTGCCGTCTGCGACGGGGTCGGGGCTGCAGATTTCACGCCCACAACGTCGGTGGGGTGCGTCGGTGGGGCGCGACCGCGGCGGCACGAGGCAGTCAGCCGGGGACGCCGAGCACCCGGTCGGTGTAGTCGTTGCGCAGCACCCCGCCCGGGTCGACGGCGGCCCGCACCCGCGCGACGTCGTCCAGCGGGTAGTGGTCGGCCAGGTCCGCTGCCGTGCGCGTGTGCAGCTTGCCCCAGTGCGGGCGCCCGCCGGCCGCGACGAAGATCTCCTCCGCCGCCCGGAAGTACCTCTCGCGCGGCATCCGGTGGTACTGGTGCACCGCCACGTAGGCGGTGTCCCGGCCCCGGGCGGTGGACAGCCACACGTCGTCCGCCGCCGTGCAGCGCACCTCGACCGGGAACGGCACCGGCTCGCCCGAGGCCCGCAGCCAGCGGTCCAGCTCGCGTAGCACCTCGGCCAGCGCGGCGCGCGGCAGGGCGTACTCCATCTCCGCGAACCGCACCCGTCGGCGCGTCACCATGACCCGGTCCGACGGCGCCACGTGGGTCCGGTCGCCGAGGACCGCCGCGCACGCGGCGTTGAGCCGGGGCACCGTGCCCGGAGCGGCGGCCGCCACCTGCATGACCCCGCCGAGGACCCCGTTGGCCAGCACCTCGTCGTCGAGGAAGGACCGTGCGGCGGCCCCGGCCGTCCGGAGCGCACCGGTCGGCCCGCGGCGGGAGGCCTCGTGCTCGGCCCGGTCGGCGGCGGAGACGCGGTCGTGGCTCCAGGTGAGCATCCGGTCGGTGCCCGGGAACCAGTAGGCGTCGAACCGGTCGTGGCCGTCGAACAGCGCGTCGATGCCGCCGACCACCTCGTCCCACGGGCGCACCCGCTCGGTCGAGCGCAGCAGATAGGCCGGCACGACCTCGAGCGTCACCGCCGACAGGATCCCGACCGAGCCCAGCCCGAGCCGCGCGACCTCGAACAGCTCGCGGTCGGGCGACCCCGGGGCGTCGCCGTCGGACACCGACCGCACCGACCCGTCCGGCAGCACCAGGCGCACCCCGCGCACCTGCGTGGCGAGCCCGCCGAGACGTGCGCCGGTGCCGTGCGTGCCGGTGGAGATCGCCCCCGCGATCGACTGGCGGTCGATGTCGCCGAGGTTGCGCATCGCCAGTCCCCACGACGCGAGCAGCCGGTTGAGCCGGTGCAGCCGCGTACCGGCGCCGACGGTGACGAGGGCGGTGCCGTCCGGCCGCCGCTGCAGGGACTCCAGCCCGCTGAGGTGGTCGAGTCCGAGCATCAGACCGTCGGTGACGGCGGCGTCCGTGAACGAGTGGCCGGCGCCGACCGCCCGGACGCGCAGCCCGTCCGCGGCGGCGCGGGCGACGAGGGCGCGCAGCTCGGCCTCGACCTGCGGTTCCGCGTGCCGGGCGGGTGCGGCGGCGTAGGTGCGACCCCAGGTGGTGAAGTTCACAGCGGACACTCTGCCACGGCCGGACGCCCGTGTACGGTGACGGCCATGAGGCTGACGGACCGGCTGTCCCGCGCCACCGCCGGGCTGCCCGGACCGCTCGCCGTCGTCGACCTGGACACCTTCGACGTCAACGCGGCCGACCTGCTGCGGCGGGCCGCCGGCACCCCCGTACGCGTGGCCGCGAAGTCCGTGCGCGTGCGCGCCCTCCTCGACCGCGCGGGGGAGGCCGGGTTCACCGGTGTCATGGCCTTCTCCCTCGCCGAGGCGCTCTGGCTGGTCGGCGGCGGCACCCGGGACGTCCTCGTCGGCTACCCGACCGTCGACACCGACGCCCTCGCCCGGTGGGCGGCCGACCCCGTCGCCCGTCGCGAGATCACCCTCATGGCCGACGACGTCGCCCAGGTCGCGCTCGCGTCCGCGGCCCTGCGCGACGCCCCCGCCGCCGGACCGGCGGGCTCGGTCTGCCTCGACGTCGACTGCTCGCTCCGGCTCGGCGTCGGGCGGTGGCGGGCGCACCTGGGCACCCGCCGCTCGCCGCTGCGGACGGCCGAGCAGGTCGCGGACCTGGCCGGCGCCGTCGAGTCCACCGACGGGCTGCGCGTGCGCGGGCTGATGTTCTACGAGGCCCAGGTCGCCGGGCTGCCCGACGAGAGCCCGGCGGTGCGGGCCGTGAAGCGGCTGTCGGTCCCCGACGTCGACCGTCGCCGACGTGACGTGCTCGCCGCCGTGCGGACCGCCGTCGGCCGGGACGTCGAGCTCGTCAACGCCGGGGGCACGGGGTCGCTGGAGTCCTCCGCCGCCGGCACCGGGGTCACCGAGGTGAGCGCCGGGTCGGGCCTGTTCGTCCCCGGCACGTTCGACCACTACCGGTCCTTCGAGGCGCGTCCGGCCGCGTTCTTCGGCCTCGACGTGGTGCGCACCCCCGGACCGGGCTGGGCGACGGCGTTCGGCGGCGGGTACGTCGCCTCCGGCCCCGCCGGGCCGTCCCGCCTGCCCCGGGTGGCCACGCCCGGCTGGGCGCTGACGCGCCGCGAGGGCGCCGGCGAGGTGCAGACGCCGCTGCGGCTCCGGCGCGGCGGGCGCGACCTGCGCGTCGGGGACCGGGTCTGGTTCCGGCACGCCAAGGCCGGCGAGCTGATGGAGCGGTTCGCGACGGTGCACCTCGTGCGCGGCGACGAGGTCGTCGGCACCGTCCCGACCTACCGCGGCGAAGGACAGGCCTTCGGCTGAGCCGGAGCAGGTCCTCGAGGACCTGACCGGTACCCTGGACCGGTGACCTTGCAGCTTTTCGACACCGCCACGCGCTCCGTGCGCGAGTTCGCACCTCGGACACCCGGCAAGGTCGGCATCTACCTCTGTGGCGCCACCGTCCAGTCGGCGCCCCACGTGGGCCACCTGCGCCCCGCCGTCGCCTTCGACGTGCTGCGCCGCTGGCTGACCCGGTCGGGGCTCGACGTGACCCTGATCCGGAACGTCACCGACATCGACGACAAGATCCTCGCCAAGGCCGAGGCCGCCGGCGTGGAGTGGTGGGCGCACGCCGCCACCTACGAGCGCGCGTTCACCGCCGCCTACGACGCCCTCGGCGTGCTGCCGCCCACCTACGAGCCCCGCGCCACCGGCCACGTGCCGCAGATGGTCGCGCTCATGCAGCGGCTCGTCGAGCGGGGGCACGCCTACAGCAGCAGCCCCGGCAACGTCTGGTTCGACGTCCGTTCCTGGCCCGCCTACGGCGAGCTGACCACCCAGCGGCTCGAGGACCTCAACCCCGAGGGCGGGGACGACGCCGTCACGTCCGAGAAGCGCGACCCGCACGACTTCGCGCTCTGGAAGGCCTCCCGCCCCGGCGAGCCCGAGACCGCCGCCTGGGACACGCCCTTCGGGCGCGGACGTCCCGGCTGGCACCTGGAGTGCTCGGCCATGGCGCACCGCTACCTCGGCGAGGCGTTCGACATCCACGGCGGCGGCCTCGACCTGCGCTTCCCGCACCACGAGAACGAGCAGGCGCAGTCCCGTGCCGCCGGGTACGGGTTCGCGGACCGCTGGATGCACTCCGCCTGGGTCACCCAGCAGGGCGTGAAGATGAGCAAGTCGCTCGGCAACGGGCTGCTCATGAGCGAGCTGCTCACCCAGGTCCCGGCCGCCGTCGTGCGCTACGCCCTCGTGGCCGTGCAGTACCGCTCCATGCTCGAGTGGAGCCCGGACACGCTCGACGAGGCCCGGGCCACGTGGGAGCGGCTGACCGGGTTCGTCGCCCGGGCGGGCGAGCGCGTCGGGGAGGTCCCGCGGGCGGAGGTCCTCGCCGCCGACCTGCCCGCCGGGTTCGTCACCGCGATGGACGACGACCTCAACGTGCCCGCGGCGCTCGCCGTCGTGCACGAGACGCTCAAGGCGGGCAACTCGGCGCTCGCCTCCTCCGACGACTCCGCGGCGCGCGACGCGCTCGTCGCGCTGCGGGGGATGCTGGACGTGCTCGGGCTCGACCCGGCCGACCCGCAGTGGGCCAGCGCCGCCGACACGCGCGTGGCCGACGCGCTCGACGCCGTCGTGCAGGCCGAGCTCGACGCACGCTCCGCGGCCCGGGCCGCCAAGGACTACGCCACGAGCGACGCGATCCGGGACCGCCTCGCGGCGGCCGGCGTCGTCGTGCAGGACTCACCGGACGGCGCCCGCTGGACGCTGGCCGACGCGAAGGGGGAATGATGGCGGGGAACTCGCAGCGACCCGGTGCCAAGCGCAAGGCGGGCACCAAGAAGGGCGCGCAGGTCGGCAGCGGCGGTCAGCGCCGCAAGGGCCTGCAGGGCAAGGGGCCGACGCCGAAGGCCGAGGAGCGCACGTACCACCCGGCGTACAAGCGCAAGGTCGCGGCCGAGAAACGTGCCGCGGCGCAGGCGCCCACGGGTGCCCGCAAGGGCGTGGCCCGGGGCACGCGCAAGGCTACCGGCGGCGCGGAGGTCGTGGCCGGCCGCAACGCCGTGCTCGAGGCGCTGCGCTCCCAGGTGCCGGTGACCGCCGTCCACCTGGCCGAGCGCATCGACCACGACGACCGCACCCGGGAGATCCTCGAGCTCGCCTCGATCCAGGGCGCCCAGGTGCTGGAGAGCTCGCGCGGCGCGCTCGACCAGCTCACCGAGGGGTCCGTGCACCAGGGTGTCGCCCTGGAGGTGCCGCCGTACGACTACGCGTCGGTGGACGACCTCCTGGACGCCGCGGCGCAGGCGGGCGAGCCGCCGCTGATCGTGGCGCTCGACTCGATCACCGACCCGCGCAACCTGGGGGCCGTGCTGCGGTCCGCCGGGGCGTTCGGTGCGCACGGCGTCCTGGTGCCGTCGCGGCGCACGGCCTCGGTGACGGCGTCGGCGTGGAAGGTGTCCGCCGGTGCCGCCGCACGGGTGCCGGTCGCCAAGGAGACCAACCTGTCGCGCACGCTCGCCGACCTGAAGAAGTCCGGCCTGTTCGTCGTCGGGCTCGACGCCGGCGGTGACGTCGCCGTGCGCGACCTGGCGTTCGCCACGGACCCGCTGGTGGTCGTGGTCGGGTCCGAGGGCAAGGGGCTCTCGCGCCTGGTGCGCGAGACGTGCGACGCCGTGGCGTCGATCCCGATCTCGTCGGACGTGGAGTCGCTCAACGCCGGTGTCGCGGCCGGGATCACGCTGTACGAGGTCGCACAGGCCCGCGCCGCGAAGTAGGCGACCTTCCGCCGAGGTAGGCAAGGTTCCCGCGAGGTAGGCAAGGTTCCCGCGAGGTAGGTAACGCCCCTCCGTCGGCCGGAGTGTGCCTACCTGGCTGAGATCTTGCCTACCTCGGCAGAAACTTGCCTACCTCGGCTGAGAGTTGCCTACCTCGCGATCAGTCGCGGTCGCCCGGCTCGGCCGCGGCGTAGTGGAAGTAGTCCGCCTCCGGCCCCTCGGGCTCGTCGCCCGGCTCCATGCCGAGGATCGCCTTCTCGTCCGGGCGGTAGCGCAGGACGTTCTTCACGTACGACGCCACCGTCTCCGGCATCGGGACGTCGTGCCCGGACTGCTCGGAGATGAACCAGCGGTGGTCGAGGATCTCGTGGTACAGCTGCGCCGGCTCGAGCTTGCGCCGCAGCTCGCGGGGGACCGCCCGGACCGTGGGGTGGAAGACGTTCTGCAGCCAGTCGTGGGCGACGAGCTGGGGGTCGTCCTCCTGCCGGTCCGTCGCCGCCTGGTACGAGTCCAGGTCGTTGAGCAGCCGCCGCGCCTGGTTGTCCTGCACGTCCAGCCCGGTCAGCTTCAGCAGCCGGCGGGAGTGGTGACCGGCGTCGACCACCTGGGGCTGGATGCGCACCGTCGTGCCGTCGATGTCCGTGGTGATGTCGAGCTCGCCGACGTCGAACCCGAGGGCGTTGAGCCGCTCGATGCGGGCGGCGACGCGCCACCGCTCGTCGGACGCGAAGGCCTCGACGCCGGTCAGGGCCTCCCACAGGTCGCGGTAGCGGTCGACCAGGGAGTTGCCGAAGGCCACCTCGTCGATCTCGCTGTCGAGCAGCTCGCCGGCCGCCAGGTCCATGAGCTCGCCGATGATGTTGACGCGGGCGATCTCGAGGTCGTGCTCGCGCTGGCCCCGCGTGAGCTCGCGGTGCAGGGCACCGGTCTCGGCGTCGACGAGGTAGGCGGCGAACTGCTCGGCGTCGCGGCGGAACAGCGTGTTGGACAGCGAGACGTCGCCCCAGAAGAAGCCCGCGAGGTGCAGGCGCACGATCAGGACGGCGAGCGCGTCGATGAGCCGGTTCGCGGTCTCGTCGCGCAGCCACTGGCTGAACACCGACCGGTACGGCAACGAGAACGCCAGGTGCTCGGTGACCAGGGCGGCCTCGAGCGGCTCACCGCTGTCGGAGGTCCGACCGGTGACGACCCCGACGGGGCGCACGGACGGGATCTCGAGCTTGCGCAGCTGTCGCAGCATCCCGTACTCGCGGAAGGCGACGTCCTGGCTGATCTCCTTGATCGCCAGCACGCGGCCGTCGAGCCGGACGAAGCGGACCACGTGCCGCGAGATGCCTCGCGGGAGCGCCGCGAGGACGTCGGACGGCCAGTCGATCAGCGGGAGGCGCCACGGCAGGTCCAGCAGCGCGGAGTTCGGGGTCGCGGAGGTGATCTTGAGCTGCTCCACGGCACCTCCAGGTCTGTTGCGGGTCGGGGACGTCGCCGCGTCGCGGCGGACCCTGAACGTTCCCCGCCACCAGCGACGAGGGACGGGCTGTCAGCCTAGACGACGACGGGGCGGGCCCGGCGCACCGGCCGGACCCGCCCCGTCGTGTCAGAGGTCAGCAGCTCACTTGCTGAGGCGAGCACCCGTCGACGGCGCGAAGACGTGCTCCTGGCCCTGCTTGATGGTGACGTGGATGGTGTCACCCTTCATCGGGACCTCGCGCGGGTCGATGCGCACGATGACCTGGTCCGAGGAACCGGAGTGCAGGTCGCCGGCCGAACCGTCCGACAGCAGCTCGCCGTAGACGAACGCGTCGGAGCCGAGCTCCTCGACGAGGTTGACCTTCACCTGGAAGGCGTCCTGCGAGTCGTCGTGCGCGATGTCGAGGGACTCGGGACGGAAGCCCACGACGACCTTGCCGTTGTCGGCGTCGGAGAGCTGGTCGAGCACGTCGCGCTCGAGCGCCACCGCGGCGTGACCGACGACCGCCTTGCCGTCGCGGACCTCGAAGGTGCCGATGTTCATCGCCGGGGAGCCGATGAAGCCCGCCACGAAGGTGTTCGCCGGGGTGTCGTACATCTCGCGCGGGGTGCCGACCTGCTGCAGCAGACCGTCCTTGAGCACCGCGATGCGGTCGCCCATGGTCAGGGCCTCGGTCTGGTCGTGCGTCACGTAGACGGTGGTGACGCCGAGGCGGCGCTGCAGCGAGGCGATCTGCGTACGGGTCTGGACACGCAGCTTGGCGTCCAGGTTCGACAGCGGCTCGTCCATGAGGAACACCTGCGGCTGACGCACGATGGCGCGGCCCATGGCGACACGCTGGCGCTGACCGCCGGAGAGCGCCTTCGGCTTGCGGTCGAGGTACTCGGTGAGATCGAGGATCTTGGCGGCTTCCTCGACGCGCTGGCGGATCTCCGCCTTCGGGGTGCCGGCGATCTTCAGCGCGAAGCCCATGTTGTCGGCGACCGACATGTGCGGGTACAGCGCGTAGTTCTGGAAGACCATCGCGATGTCGCGGTCCTTGGGCTGCACGTCGGTGACGTCGCGGTCACCGATGTAGATGTGCCCGCCGTTGACGTCCTCGAGGCCCGCCAGCATGCGCAGCGAGGTGGACTTGCCGCAGCCCGAGGGGCCGACGAGGACGAGGAACTCGCCGTCCTCGACCTGCAGGTTGAGCTGGTCCACGGCCGGGCGCTCCGTGCCCGGGTAGACGCGCGTCGCGTGGTCATAGGTGACCGAAGCCATGATGATTCCCTCCACCGGCAGGTACGTGCCGGACGATCCGTTGTGGTCGGGTGTGCTGCGTTCACGACTGGCGTGTCAGCGGCGACACATTGTGTTGTGTGCGCGGCTTCGCCGGACCGTTCCGGCGGCGTCGCGCGGATTGATAGTACACGGCCGTGACCCGGATCACGCCATCGTGCAGGTCACACGTCCGGCGTCTCGGTGCCCGGACGGGTCAGCGCGCCGCGAACGACGCGCGCAGCCGGTCCAGCACCGCGGCGACGTCGTCGGCCCCTGCGACGCGGTGCGGCGCGAGGGTGTCCCCGTCACCGACCTTGAGCGCCAGGTCCCCGGCCTCCAGCACGGCGAAGGCCTTCTCGTCGGTGGTGTCGTCCCCCGCGTACAGCACGCGCACGCGGTCGGTGCCGACGTCGTGCCCGACGACGTCGCGCAGCCGTTCCAGCGCCTCGCCCTTGGACGTGTGCAGCACCGCGATCTCGACGACGTCCTTGCCGTGCATGGCCTCCAGCCCGAGCCGGGCGGCGGCCGCGTCCGCGGCCTCGACCGCGGCCCCGGTGTCCTGCGGGCCGGCCAGGCGGGTGTGCAGGACGGCGGCGCTCGGCTTGTGCTGCACCCAGGCGCCCTCGCGGCCGGACACCGCCTCGTCCAGGGCGGCCCGCAGCGCGGTGAGCGTCTCGTGCTCCTCGGCCGTGAGCTCCAGGGGCACCGCCTCGAGCCCGTCGGGTGTCGCGTGCCCCGTCTGGGCGCCGTGGCTGCCCACCAGGTAGGAGCCGACCGGGGGAGCGGCGCGCAGCGCGAGGTCCTCCAGGTCCCGTCCGGAGACGAACGCCAGGCGCACCCGCTCCGCGGCCGTCGCCCCGAGGGCGTCGACGGCGTCCCGGGCGGCCGGGGTCATGCGCGAGGCCGTCGGGTCGTCCACCAGCGGGGCGAGCGTGCCGTCGAAGTCGAGGGCGACGAGCAGGGCCGCGCCGTCGTCGACGGCGAAGCGGTCGAGCGCGCCGAGCAGGGTCTCCGCCAAGTCCTGGTCGTGCCGATCAGACATAGGTGTCGCGGGCGGGGACGGCGGTGAGCACCCCGAGGAACGACTTCGACCACTTGGCGACGTCGTCGCCCATGACCTTGCGGCGCAGGTTCCGCATGCGGCGACGCTTCTCCTTGGCCGGCATCTCGGCCGCGGCGACGATGATGTTCTTCATCCCGTCGATGTCGTGGGGGTTGCACAGCAGCGGCCCGGGGGCGAGCTGGTCGGCGGCGCCCGTGAACTCGCTGAGCACCAGCACGCCGCCCAGGTCGGAGCGGGCCGCGATGTACTCCTTGGCGACGAGGTTCATGCCGTCGCGCAGCGAGGTGACGAGCATGACGTCGGCGGCCAGGTACAGCGCCGCCATCTCCTCGGGCGGGTAGGAGTGGTGCAGGTAGTGGATGGCCGAGTGGCCCAGCTCGCCGAACTCGCCGTTGACGCGGCCGACGAGGATCTCCACGTGCTGGCGCAGCTCCTGGTAGGCGCCGACGTTCTCCCGCGACGGGCTCGCGACCTGCACCAGCGTGGTGTTCGCGGCGTCGATGCGGCCGTCCTGGAGGATCTCGCCGTAGGCCTTGATCCGGTGCCGGATGCCCTTGGTGTAGTCGAGCCGGTCCACGCCCAGCATGACGACCTCGGGGTCGCCCAGGTCGGCGCGGATCTCCTTGGCCCGGGCCTGGATCTCCGGCTTGCGGGCGAGCTCGTCGAAGTGCTGGGTGTCGATCGAGATGGGGAACGAGGCCGCCCGGACGCGCCGGCCCGGCGTCGCGTCGTCGGACCCCATCGAGATGATCGAGCCGCGGGTCGGGTGGTCGGTGAGCCGGCGCACGGCGCGCACGAAGTTCGAGGCGTCCCCGCCGCGCTGGAAGCCGATGAGGTCCGCGCCGAGGAGGCCCTCGACGATGTTCTTGCGCCAGGGGAGCTGCTGGAAGAGCTCCACGGCGGGGAAGGGGATGTGGTCGAAGAACCCGATGCGCAGGTCGGGGCGCAGCTCGCGCAGCATCTTCGGCACGAGCTGGAGCTGGTAGTCGTGCACCCACACCACGCCGCCGCGCGCCGCCTGGGCGGCGGCGGCCTCGGCGAAGCGCTGGTTGACCTTGCGGTAGGCGTCCCACCACTGCCGGTGGTAGGTCGGCGGAGCGATGACGTCGTGGTACAGGGGCCAGAGGGTGTCGTTCGAGAACCCCTCGTAGTACTTGCTGATCTCGCTGGCCGACAGCGTCACCGGGACCAGCAGCATGCCGTCGGCCTCGAAGGGCTCGTGCGCCAGGTCCGGGGCGCCGGACCAGCCGACCCACGCGCCGTCGTTCTCCCGCATCACCGGCTCGAGGGCGGTGACCAGACCGCCGGGCGACCGCTTCCAGTCGAGGTTCCCGTGGTCGTCGACGGCGAAGTCCACGGGGAGCCGGTTCGCGACGACGACGAGGTCGTAGCCGGGCGACTCGGTGCTGCCGGTCGTGCTGCTGGACGATCCCTGACCTGTCAAAGGTGTTCTCTCCCAAGGTTGGTGGACGCCGACCCGATGCACAGGGTAGTGCGGAGTCCTGGGCGCACCTTATCCAGGCTCTCGCGGCGACGCGCGGGGTGAACCGCGGCGGGCCGGGGCGCGCGGCCGGTGGCGCGACGCTACGGTGTCCGTCATGGCTGTGGGTGACGACGCGGAGGTACTGACCCAGGAGACGGCCGCGCCCGGACCGGACGGTGGTCTGGCCCCGGGGACGGACGTCGGCGGGTACACCGTCGTCGCCGCGCTCGGCCGCGGTGCCATGGGCGCCGTCTACGAGGCCCGGGACGGCGCGGGCGAACGGGTGGCCCTGAAGGTCCTGCACGCCCACGTCGACGCCGATCCGGCCGGACGCCAGCGGCTGCGCCGCGAGGTCGCCGCCCTGCAGCGCCTGCGGCACCCGGCCGTGGCCCAGGTGCTCGACGCCGAGTTCGAGGGGCCGCACGCGTTCGTCGTCACCGAGCTCGTCGAGGGGCTCACCCTCGAGGAGGAGATCGACGCCCGCGGCCCGCTGGACGTGTCCGACCTGTTCTCCCTGGCCGACCAGCTCGCCGACGCCCTGGAGTCCGTGCACGCCGCCGGGGTCGTGCACCGGGACCTGAAGCCCTCCAACGTGATGGTCACGGGGGACGGGCCCAGCCTCATCGACTTCGGGATCTCGCAGAGTTCCGGCGACACCCGGACCACGATGACCGGCTTCGTCATGGGGACTCCCGGCTACATCGCCCCCGAGCTGCTCGACGGCGGCGACCCGGTCCCCGAGACGGACTGGTGGAGCTGGGCAGCCCTGCTCGCGTTCGCCGCGACGGGCCGGTCGCCGTTCGGGGTGCGGCCCACCGACGTCGTGCTGCAGCGGTCCCGGCAGGGTCGCGCGGACCTCGTCGGGGTGCCGGCCCGCACGGCCCGCGCGCTGGCGGGGGCCCTGCAGCCCGACCCGGCTCAGCGGTGGGGTCCGACCGACGTGGTGCGGGCGATCCGCCGCGACCTCGAGGAGGGGGCCGGGGAGGTCGTCGACATCGAGGCGGACCCGCAGGCCACGCAGCGGATCGTCGTCGCGGCCGGTGCCGCGACGGCGGCGACGGCGGCCGGCGCCCTCGGCAGCGCCGGCACGCCGGAGGAGGGGTCGCCCGGGGCGGGCTCGCCGACCGCGTCGCCCGCACCCGACGAGACCGCCGTCGTCGGCCCGCCCGTGCCGCCGGCGGAGGCGCCGGCCGGCACCGCGCAGACCATGACCTCCGAGGAGCGGGCCCGCGCCGGGGCGCAGGACGGCGCCACGCGCGCGATCCCGCTCGGCGAGGTGCGGTACCGGACGTACGAGGAGATCGCGGACGCGGCCGAGGACGTCGACCCCACCCCCGAGGAACCGCAGGGCCCCTACGTCCCGCCGGTCCACCGGCGGCGGTGGGGCACCGTGCTCGCGCTCGGGGTGCCGTTCGTGGTGCTCGCGGCCTTCTACCCGCTGGTGGCGTTCGGGGCCCTGTGCGGGGTGACCGTGCTGTGCCGGATCGTGGGGACGTCGTCCCAGCGGTTCCACGAGCGGCGCGAGCGGCGCGGGGTGCGGTCCTCCGACGGCTGGGTGGCCGGCCTGCTGCTGCCGTACCACGCCGTGATCGGCGCCCTCGGGGTCATCCCCGCGGCGGTGGTCGGCGGCTGCGTCGGCCTGCTGGCGATGATGGGCGGCTACTGGCTGTTCGGGGACGGCAACTGGATCGTGGCGCCACTGGAGGACGTCGAGTCCCGGTCCGTCGGCGGACGCAACGCTCCCATCGTCTTCGCCGGGGTGCTCGCGGGGGCCATGCTGCTCGCCGTCGTGGCGACCTGGTTCGGACCGGCCGGTCGCACCGCCCGCGACGGCGCCCGGCGGCTGCTCAACAACCTCGCTCCCGGGCTGGTGGGGGCCGTCGTCGTGATCGCGATCTGCCTGGTCGGCTCGTGGGTGCTGTACTCCGAGCTGCTCACCGACCCCGTCGAGATCGTCTGGTGGCCGATGAACGGGCCGCCGTCACTGTTCTGAGACCTGTTTCCCAGGTTCCGTCCAGGTTCTCTCCCTAGCGTCGTGGCGCGGGCAGTGCCCGCGAGCGCCCCGGTCACCCTCCCGGCCGCACCGGTAGGCTGGCCGCCGGATCGCCCCGCCCGTCACGACCCGAAGGACCCGCACCGAGATGTCCAACAAGCAGAACAAGGCGCAGCGCCGTGACGAGGCCCGTGCCCAGGCGCTCGCCATCCAGCAGCAGCAGGCGCAGCGCGACCGCCGCAACCGGCTGATCGTCTTCGGCGCGCTCGGCGTGGCCGTCGCGGCGCTGGTCGCCGTCGCCGTCTTCATCCTCATGAACGAGGCGGAGCGGACGGCCGTGGACGACGTCCCGCTCGCCGAGGTCGAGAACGTGCCCGCGACGGCGCTCGAGGGCGGCGGCATCCCCGTCGGCGCGGATCTCGTGGCCGGCGGCGAGAACGAGGGCGTGCCCGTCGTCGACGAGTACCTCGACTACATGTGCCCCATCTGCGGCCAGTTCGAGGACATCAACGGCGCCGACGTCGAGACCATGCTCACCGAGGGTGACGCGACCGTCGTCTTCCACCCGGTGTCGATCCTGGACCGGATGTCCAGCGGGTCGGACTTCTCGACGCGCTCGGCCTCGGCGGCGTACTGGGTGGCCGACCGCGCGCCGGAGTCCTTCTACGCCTTCAACGAGGCGCTGTTCGCCAACCAGCCGTCGGAGAACACCTCCGGGCTGAGCGACGACGAGATGGCCGCGATCGCCGAGCAGGCCGGCGTCCCGGCCGACGTCGCCGCCGGCATCGCCGACGGGACGGCCCGCGCCACCTTCGGCCAGTACGTGTTCTCGCTGACGAACGAGGCCTCGGCGAACGAGGACCTGTGGAACGCCAACGGCGGCTTCGGCACGCCGACCATCCTGGTGGACGGCGAGCGCTTCGAGACCTGGAACCAGCCCGGTGCGCTGCTCGCGGCGGTGCAGGGCGGCGGTGCCGCGGGCGACACGGCGACCGAGGACGAGTCCGCCGACGAGTAACCCCTTCGCTGTGGGTATGAAATATGCAGCCTGAGCGCGAGCCGGGCTGCATATTTCATGCCCACAGCGCTTCGGCGGGGCCGTCGTGCTCGGTACGATGGGTCCCGCCCCGCCGCCTTAGCTCAGCTGGTAGAGCTCCCGTCTTGTAAACGGAAGGTCGTCGGTTCGAACCCGACAGGCGGCTCCACCCCTCCCCGCGCCACGCGGGTCCCCGTCCCGGACGGGTCCTGCGCCGGGCTCAGCGCTCCGACGGGGGCCACGGCAGCGGCGTCGGCCACTTCGGCGTCCGGCCGTCGCCGCTGGACGTCCCGCGCAGCCGCCGCTGCACCCACGGCATCACGTGCGCCCGCGCCCACTGGGCGTCCTCCCGGGCGCGCTCGCGCAGGCGCCGCGCCGTGGCCGCCGGCAGCACGTCGTCGAAGGTGTCGTCGTCCGGCGCGAGGCCGAGCCCGACCAGGGCGGCGTTCGCCACGCGGCGGTGCCCCTCGTCGGTCAGGTGGATGCGGTCGTCGGACCACAGGCGCCAGTCGTGCAGCGCGCCGAGGCCCCAGTTGTCCAGCACGTACGCGCCGTGGCGCCGCGCGATCGACCAGATCGTGGCGTTGTACTGCCCGACCCGTCCGCTGGTGAGGCTCAGGGCGCCGCCGGCCCGGAAGCCGGTGCCCATCAGCACGTCCGCCCCGGACGCGCGCAGGCGGGCCACGGCGTCCTCCAGGGTCGCCGTCAGGCCGTCGATGTCCGCCTGAGGGCGCAGGATGTCGTTGCCGCCGCCGACGATCGAGACGAGGTCCGGCTGCATCGCGAGGGCGACGTCGAGCTGCTCGTCGACGATCTGGCGCAGCTTCTTGCCGCGGATCGCGAGGTTGGCGTACTCCAGACCCTCGTCGCCCCGGCGCTCGGCCAGGTGGTCGGCGAGCCGGTCCGTCCAGCCGCGCTGCACCGCGGTCGTCTCGGTGCCGGCGGGGGCGCGGGTGCCGTCGTCGTACGGGTACGGGTCCCACAGGCCCTCGGAGAACGAGTCGCCGATCGCGACGTAGCGGGACCACGGGGGGATGCTGTCGTGCGAAGCCACGCGACCATTCTGCACCCGTTCGTGCCGACGGTTGCTCAGGGCAGTCGCCAGTCCACGGGTGTCCCGCCCTGCTGCTCGAGCAGGGCGTTGACGCGCGAGAACGGCTTCGAGCCGAAGAACCCGCGGTAGGCCGCCAGCGGGCTGGGGTGCGCCGACTCCACGGTCGGGGTGCCGCCGAGCCAGGGTGTGAGCGACGCCGCATCGCGGCCCCACAGGATGGCCACCAGGGGGCCGCCGCGGGCCACCAGCGCCTTGATCGCCGCCTCGGTGACCTGTTCCCAGCCCTGGCCCCGGTGCGATGCCGGCCGGCCCGGCTGCACCGTCAGCACCCGGTTGAGCATCATCACGCCCTGGTCCGCCCACGGGCTCAGGTCGCCGGTGCTCGGTGCCGGTGCGCCGACGTCGTCGGCGAGCTCGGTGAAGATGTTGACCAGCGACTTCGGCAGCGGTCGCACGTCCGGCTGGACCGAGAACGACAGTCCCATGGGGTGGCCGGGCGTGGGGTACGGGTCCTGGCCCACCACCAGCACCCTGACGTCCGCGAGCGGGCGCCGGAACGCCGCGAAGACGTCGCCCGGGGCCGGCAGGTACTGGCGGCCGGCGGCGACCTCGGCGCGCAGGAAGTCGCCCATGGCGTGGATCTGCGGCTCGACGTCGGCCAGGGCGGCGGCCCAGTCGGGCGCCATGACCTGGTCCAGCGGCGGGCGGCCCGACGGCGGGGCCCCGGGGGCGGGGGTGCCCGACGGCGGCGCCGCGGGGGGCGCGGGCGGTGCGGTGGCGGCAGGGTCCGGCGTCGTCTCCACGACGGCGACGCTAGCAGGGCCCGGGGGAGGGGCGACGCGCGGGCCGGGCTCCCCGGGACGGCGTCCGAAGTGCCCCATACTGGGGCGCATGAGCGAGATGCTGGTCCACGAGGTCGACTCCACGCAGGCTCCGTCGTCGGACGCCGCCGAGGCGCTGTCCGACCGCGACCGCGAGATCCTCGCCTTCGAGAAGCAGTGGTGGAAGTACGCCGGCTCCAAGGAGCAGGCGGTGCGCGAGCTGTTCGACCTGTCCGCGACGCGCTACTACCAGGTGCTCAACGCGCTGATCGACACCCCCGAGGCGCTCGCCCACGACCCGATGCTGGTCAAGCGGCTGCGCCGCATGCGGTCGACCCGTCAGCGCGCCCGCAGCTCGCGTCGCCTCGACGGCACGCGGGGCTGATGCCACGGCGCTGAACAGGTTTGGCACCGTGCTGAACAAGCTCTGTACTCGTGCCCATCTCGACCCGCTACCCTGTGCGGCGTGACGAAGAGCCACTACCCGTACCCGCCCGACGAGTTCGACGTCCGCGGTCCCGAGGGGTCGCCCGTGGGCGTGCACCGCGAGCCCCGCAGCGGGTGGAGCTCTGCCTGGCCGTTCCTGCTGGTCGCCGTCGTCTTCGCCGGGCTGGCGGTCGGCATCGTGTCCTTCCTGTCCGACGGCCGGGGCACCGACAACCCGCCGGCCGCGCAGCAGGAGTCGGCCGCGCCGGAGACCTCCGCCAGCCCGGAGGCGTCCGAGGGCGACGGCGGCGAGGCCTCCGGCGACGGGTCGACCGAGGGGTCCGGTGAGGGCGAGTCCACCGAGGAGCCCACCGAGGAGCCCACGGAGGAGCCGACGGAGGAACCGGCCCCCGAGCCGAACTACGACGCGTTCGTGCGGGTGCTCAACGCGGCCGGCACCCCGGGCCTGGCCGGCGCCAACGCCGACGTCCTCGCCGGTGAGGGGTACACCAACGTCTCGCCGGAGGACTACCCGGAGGGCCAGACGCCGCCCGAGGTCGACACGATCTGGTACGCGACGGCCGAGGACGAGGACACGGCGCTCGCGGTGGCGAGCTCCTTCGGCATCCCCGCCGAGAACGTCACGGAGGTCGCCGTGGCCAGCGGTGACGTGCTCGCCATCCTGCACGAGATGCCGTAGCACCCACGCGTCCCCCGCGGGGGAGCGGAGGCCGGTGCCCGACGACGCCCCACGCGTCGCGGGTGCCGGCCTTCGTCGTCCGCGGTCCACGGCGCTGTGCGCCGCGGGCGAACATCTTGCACTCTCGGGGCGAGAGTGCCAATAATGTCTTAGCACTCTCGACTGTCGAGTGACAGTCGACCCGGAGTGACCCACTCGGTCGAACGGTGAGGCTCGCCTCCGCGCGTGATGTGAACGCACGGGGACGGGTCGTCCGTCGCGGGCACCGGCAGACCACTGACACGCCACAGCGGAGGATCAATCCCCATGGCCAAGATGATTGCGTTCGACGAGGAAGCTCGTCGGAGCATGGAGCGCGGGCTCAACCAGCTCGCCGACACCGTCAAGGTGACGCTCGGCCCCAAGGGTCGCAACGTCGTCCTGGACAAGAAGTGGGGCGCCCCCACGATCACGAACGACGGTGTCTCCATCGCCAAGGAGATCGAGCTCGAGGACGCCTACGAGAAGATCGGCGCCGAGCTCGTCAAGGAGGTCGCCAAGAAGACCGACGACGTCGCGGGTGACGGCACCACCACCGCCACCGTGCTGGCCCAGGCGCTCGTGCGCGAGGGTCTGCGCGTCGTCGCCGCCGGTGCCAACCCGATCGCCGTCAAGCGCGGCATCGAGAAGGCGACCGCCGCGGTGACCGAGCAGCTGCTCAACGCCGCCACCGAGGTCGAGACCAAGGAGCAGATCGCGGCCACGGCCGGTATCTCCGCGGGCGACCCGGCGATCGGCGAGCTCATCGCCGAGGCCCTCGACAAGGTCGGCAAGGAGGGCGTCGTCACCGTCGAGGAGTCGAACACCTTCGGCCTCGAGCTCGAGCTCACCGAGGGCATGCGCTTCGACAAGGGCTTCCTCGCCCGCTACTTCGAGACGGACCCGGAGCGCCAGGAGGCCGTCCTCGAGGACCCGTACGTCCTGATCGTCGAGTCGAAGATCTCGAACGTCAAGGACCTGCTGCCGCTGCTCGACCAGGTCATGAAGACCAACCGGTCGCTGCTGATCATCGCCGAGGACGTCGAGGGCGAGGCCCTGGCGACCCTGGTGCTGAACAAGATCCGCGGCACCTTCAAGTCCGTCGCCGTCAAGGCCCCGGGCTTCGGCGACCGCCGCAAGGCCATGCTGCAGGACATCGCGATCCTGACCGGCGGCCAGGTCATCACCGAGACCGTCGGCCTCAAGCTGGAGAACGCCACGCTCGAGGAGCTCGGCCAGGCGCGCAAGGTCGTCGTCACCAAGGACGAGACCACGATCGTCGAGGGTGCCGGCGACGCCGACCTCATCGAGGGTCGCGTCCAGCAGATCCGCTCCGAGATCGACAAGTCGGACTCCGACTACGACCGCGAGAAGCTCCAGGAGCGCCTCGCCAAGCTGGCCGGCGGCGTGGCCGTCATCAAGGCCGGCGCGGCCACCGAGGTCGAGCTCAAGGAGCGCAAGCACCGCATCGAGGACGCCGTCCGCAACGCGAAGGCTGCCGTCGAGGAGGGCATCGTCGCCGGTGGTGGCGTCGCGCTGCTGCAGGCCGGTGCCGTGGCGTTCGAGAAGCTGGAGCTGGACGGCGACGAGGCGACCGGTTCGCAGATCGTCAACGCGGCGATCTCGGCCCCGCTGAAGCAGATCGCCATCAACGCCGGCCTCGAGGGCGGCGTCGTCGCGGAGAAGGTCAAGAACCTCCCCTCGGGCCACGGCCTGAACGCCGCGACCGGCGAGTACGAGGACCTGCTGGCCGCGGGCGTCAACGACCCGGTCAAGGTCACGCGCTCGGCGCTGCAGAACGCCGCGTCCATCGCCGCGCTGTTCCTCACCACCGAGGCGGTCGTCGCCGACAAGCCGGAGCCCGCCGCGGCGCCGGCCGGTGACGGCGGCATGGGCGACATGGGCGGCATGGGCTTCTGATCCCGACGCGCCCGGCGCGGTCCTGACCGCGTCTCGCTGCACGACGGCGGCCGGTCACCTCTGCGGAGGTGGCCGGCCGCCGTCGTGCGTGGGGGCGCTGGTGCGGGTCAGCGGGTCGCGAAGAGGCGGGTCGCCTGGCTCTCCGCGTCGGAGTAGGTCTGCGACGCCGCCTGCAGAGCGGTGGTGACCGAGTCCAGGGCGGTCTCGACCTGGGTCTGGGCGGACTGCCACTGCGTCATCACGCCGGCGAACGACGTCGCCGCGCTGCCGTGCCAGCTCGCCTGGAGATCCTGCAGGTGACGCATCATCGCCCCGACCTCGGCGCGGATCGCCCCGACGGAACCGTTCACCGCCGCGCTCGCCTGCGCCACCCGATCGCTGTCGACCTCGTATCGCACGTGCTGCTCCTTCGTCGTGGGTCCCGGTGGACCGGGCTGCTCACGACGCTAGGCGGGTGCGTGCGGGCGCGCCGCCGTCGTCCACAGCCTGTGGACGACGGCCTACCTCGCCGAGGGGTTGCCTACCTCGGCCCGGAGTTGCCTACCTCGCCGAGGGGTTGCCTACCTCGGCCCGGAGTTGCCTACCTCGGCGAGCGGCGGCTGCTGGGGCTACTGGCGGGCCGGCCCCGCGGGGGTCTGGGCCTCGAGCCGACGACGCTCCTTGACCAGCCGGTGGAGCTCCGCGTCGAGGTTCTGCCGGGCCGGCTCCTCCCACGTCAGCCCCAGCGGGCTGACGAAGAGCTGCGGCCGCCCGAGCAGCTTCGAGATCACCTTGATCCGCGCGTCGAGGTAGTCCGGGAGCGGGATGTGCGCGTACTCGGCGCGGATCGCCGCCACGTACTCCTTGTAGCGCTGCGGCTCCGCGGCCAGCATGCCGAGGTCGGCGTCGTTGAGCACCGCCGAGTCGAAGTCCCCCGGCAGCGCCTTGTGGCGGGCCATGGTCTCGACCAGCTCGGCGACGCGATCGGCCCGCGGGGCGGGCACTCCGAGCCCGGTGAGCTGGTCGCGTGCCAGCTCGGCGCTCAGCGTGGTCTGCTCGCCGCCGCGCGTCGCGTAGGCGATCTTGCGGTCGGCGTCGAACACGGCGCCGTGGTACCAGGCCGCGAGGCGGACCAGGTCCGGCTCGTGCGTCTCGTGCGCGAGCTCGTCGACCCGGTGCAGGACGGCGGCGAGATGGCGCAGGTTGTGGAAGTGGCGATCCGTCTCCGACCATCGGTCGATGAGCTCGGTCCCGACCGCTCGGACGTCGTCCTCCGAGGCGGTGGCGCCGGCTCCGTGACACGTCCGGACGAACGCGGAGAGGAACCACTGTGGTGCGTCGGCGTGGAGCACGCCCATCGCTATCAAGACCTTCACCTAGGGGCCGGATGTTGTGACCAGCCGTAGTTCCAGATTACGCCGCCCCGCCGACGTTGCCGTCGGGCGACCCGGAACCAGGCCGTCACGCATCGTAGCCGCCCGCGCGCGGAAGCTGAACCCGCACGGTCAGACCGCCGCCGGGCGTCTCGTGCACCGAGGTGCTGCCGCCGTGGGCCCCCAGGATCGCGGCCACGATCGCCAGGCCGAGGCCCGAGCCCCCGGACTCCCGGTTGCGCGAGGAGTCCGCCCGGTAGAACCGTTCGAAGATCTTGTCCGCCTGCTCCGCGGAGACCCCCGGTCCGTGGTCGCGGACCTCGACCACGGCGTCGCCCTCGGGCGACGTGCCCACGGCCAGCTCCGCCGGCGAGCCGGCCGGCGTGTGCCGGGCGACGTTGCCCACCAGGTTGGTCAGCACCTGCCGCAGCCGGTCGGCGTCACCCGTGACCGGCAGGGACGACGGCGGGGGCTCGCCGGGCCGCAGTCCGGTCACGTGGACGGTGCGTCCCGGGTCCAGGGCGTGCAGGTCCTGGGCGGTGTCCCGGGCCAGGGCGGCCAGGTCCACGGGCTCCCGGCGCAGCGGACGGCCCTCGTCCAGCCGGGCGAGCACCAGCAGGTCGTTCACCAGCGAGCCCATCCGGCGTGCCGAGTCCTCGATCCGGCCCATGGTGTCCTCGACCTTGTCGGGCGAGTCCAGGGCGCCCATCCGGTAGAGCTCGCCGTACCCCTTGACCGTGGCCAGCGGCGTGCGCAGCTCGTGGCTGGCGTCCGAGACGAACCGACGCATGCGCTGCTCCGAGGCCTCCTGGGCGGCGAACGCCGCCTCGATCTGGGTGAGCATCGCGTTCAACGACAGCGAGAGCGACCCGACCTCGGTGCTGGCGGGCTGGTCCTCCGGCACGCGCTGCGACAGGTCGCCCTCGGCGATCGCGGCCGCCGTCGCCTCGATGCGGCGCAGCGGCCGGAAGGCGCGCTGCACCAGCCACAGCGCCAGGGCCCCGCCGAGCAGCACGATGCCGAGACCGATCCACAGCAGCGAACGGCCCAGGTACTCGCTCGTCTCCTCGACGTCCGCCATCGGCAGCGCGACGTAGGCGGCGCCCTGCACCTCCGCGCCGCGGAACGGGCTGCACGGGATCGACACGACGCGCCACTGGGACGGGTCGCCGCCGCCGGAGGAGCCCACCGTGAACGGCTTGATCCCGCGGGCCACGACGGTGTCCAGCGACTCGTCGGGGATCTCCGGTTCGCCGAAGCGGTCGAGGGTCTCCTCCCAGCCCACCGGGCCGCCGTCGAGCCCGTTGCAGCTGCGCAGCGTCACCGCGTAGTCGCTGGGGATGCGCTGGCCGCCCTCGGCCGGGTTCAGCGTCGTCAGGCGCGCCACGCTCTGGGCGGACTGGGTGAGCTGGTTGTCCAGCTCGTCGACGAGGTAGTTCGACACCACCGTCCGGGTCGTCAGCCCGGCCAGCACGAGCCCGGCGCCGAGCAGCAGGACGATGATCGCCACCAGACGGACGCGCAGGGGCGTGCGCGCGACCCAGCTCCAGCGGCGCTCGCCGTCGGGACGCGGGTCCGTCATCGCGGCGGGGTCCGCAGCAGGTAGCCCACGCCCCGCTTGGTGTGGATGAGGGCCGGGAGGTCGACGTCGGCGCCGTCGGGTCCCGGGACCGTCACGTGGTCGATCTTGCGGCGCAGGTACGAGATGTAGGACTCGACGATGTTGGCGTCCCCGCCCCAGTCGTACTGCCAGACGTGGTCGAGGATCTGCGCCTTGGACAGCACCCGGCCGGCGTTGAGCATGAGGTAGCGCAGCAGCTTGAACTCGGTGGGGGAGAGGTCGATCTCGACCCCGGCACGGTGCACCTCGTGGGAGTCCTCGTCGAGCTCCAGGTCCCCCACGCGCAGCACGGCGTCGTCCTCGGGCTCGCCGCCGGCCGTGCGGCGCAGGACGGCACGGATGCGCGCCACGACCTCCTCGAGGCTGAACGGCTTGGTCACGTAGTCGTCGCCGCCGACCGTCAGCCCCTGGACCTTGTCCTGGGTGTCGTCGCGCGCGGTCAGGAACAGCACCGGGGTGTGCCGTCCGGTGGCGCGCATGCGTCGGGTGACGGTGAACCCGTCCATGTCGGGCAGCATCACGTCGAGCACCACCAGGTCCGGCTCGGTGTCCCGCACCAGCTGCAACGCACCGGCCCCGTCCTCGGCGGCGTGCACCTCGAAGCCGGCGAAGCGCAGCGAGGTGGACAGCAGCTCGCGGATGTTGGGCTCGTCGTCGACGACGACGAGGCGTGCCTCGGGTGCGTTGGCGTCGGTGGTGGCCATGTCTCCAGTGTGCGCCGTGGGGCTGGAAGTTTCCTGAACGCCGGCCCGGTCCGCGGTGCGGGCAGCGCGCGCCGCACGGTGCCCGACGTCGGTAGGCTCGTCCCGGCAGCCACCACCAGGGAGGACACCCTCGTGACCCAGCAGTCCCCGCCCGAGCAGCCCGTCCGTCCCGTCGGCCGCGGACCCGTCGTCCGCCGCTGGGTCGCCGGCTCGATGGTCGTGATCACCACGTTGCTGGTGGTGGCTTCCTGCCTCGCCCTGTGGGCCCACCGCACGGTGCTCGACACCGACCAGTTCATGGACACCGTCGAGCCCGCCCTCGACGACCCGGCGTTCTACGACGCCCTGGCCGACACCGTCTCCGACGAGGTGCTGCTCGCGCTCGACCTCGACACCCGGGTCGCGGAGCGTCTCGACCAGCTCGACGCCGCGCTCGTGGCAGCCCTGGCGGCCCGTGTCGACGTCGAACCCGGTCCGCTGCTGGAGGCGCTGGGCGGGCAGGTCGAGCGGCCGTCGCTCGCCGCCCTGACCCCGTTGATCGTCGAACCGCTCGAGGAGCGGGTCGACTCCGCCGTGGACCGCGCCCTCACCTCCGACGCCGTCGCGGACCGGGTGCCGCAGCTCGTCGAGCGTGCGCACGCCGGGGTGGTCGCCGTGGCCCGGGCCGACGTCGACGAACGACCGAACGTCTACCTGACCGACGACGCGGTCATGCTCAACACGCTGCCGTTGGTCGCCGACGCGCTGCGCGAGTCGCTCGGGGAGGCGGGGGCCGTCGTCGGCGACATCCCCGTGCCGGACGCGGTGTCCGAGCGGGCGCCGGAGGCGCGGGAGCAGCTCGTCGAGGCGCTCGGCCGGCAGCTCCCCGAGGGCTTCGGCCAGGTGGAGCTGATGGACCGGGAGACCTTCGACGGGGTCCAGGGCGCGGTGACGCTCGTGGACCGGGCCGTGTGGGCGCTGGTGGCGCTGACGGTGCTGGCGATCGTGGCCACGGTGTGGGTCGCGCCGGACCGGCGCCGCGGCGCCGTCCAGCTCGCCCTCGGGGTGCTCGCCGGCGTCGTCGTGGTCACGGCGCTCGTCGCCCAGCTGCGCACCCTGGTGGTGGACGTGGCGCGCACTGCGGACGGCGAGCGGGTCGCGACCACCCTCTACGAGGCCGTCGCGGGGGAGATCCACGAGATCTTCTGGCTCGTGGGTGTCGTCGCGGTCGTGACCGTCGTGGTCGGCGTGCTGCTCGGTCGTCCGCGCTGGCTGGTCGCTGCGGGCCGCCGCTGGCCGTGGGTGGCCACGGTCACCGCCCAGGACGGCCGGCTCGCCCGCTGGGTCGGCGCGCACGCCGACGCGCTGCGCGTCGCCGTGCTGGTCGCGGCCGTCCTCGTCGTGGTCCTGACCGGCTTCCTGTGGGTGGTGCTCGTGCTGACCGTCCTGGGCGCGATCGCGGCGCTGTGGGCGATCACGATCGCCCAGCGGTCCGCGGCGCTGCCCGGCGAGCGCCGGCGGGACGTGCCCGCCGACGTCGCGTAGCGCGACGACGCGGCCCCCGGTCCGGGGGACCTGGGCGGCCCGGGGGACAAGGGCGGCCCGGGGGGCCGCGGGTCCGGTCGGACGCCGGTCAGAGGAAGCGCAGCGGGTCGAACTCGTCGATCGGGATGATCCGCACACGCGGCAGCGGGCTCGTGAACGCGTCCACGTCGCCCTCCAGGTCGAAGATCTCCAGGCCGGAGGTGGTCAGCCCCGCGAGCTGCATGTTGACGAACTCGCGGAACGCCAGCAGGCCGACCCGCCGGTCCTCGTCGAGGAGCCGCTCGATCTGCGGCAGGAAGTCGCCGTCGTGGCTGGCCAGCAGCACGTCCGCGTCGCGGTCGGCGATGGCCTCCAGGGTGCGCTGGATACCGACGTCGACGACCTTCTCGTCCCCGCTGGCGGCCAGCGGGATCGGACGGTAGCCCATCGCCAGCAGCGCCTGGACGAACGACATCGGCATCTGGCCGTTGGTGGCGTTGAGGAAGAACAGGGGGACGACGTCCTGCCCCCAGACGCGCTGGGCGAACCCGGTGATCCGGTCCCAGCGGGGCCGCTCCTCGGGGTTCGGACGACGGTTGAGGACGTTCATGCCGAGGGTGGCGTCGATGTTCTCGCCGTCCACCAGCAGGTAGGTGGTGCGCGCGGTGCCGCGCGCCGGCACGGTGGTCGGCTCGGAGAAGGGGGAGGCCATGGGCACAGCGTACGCGCGGGGGCGTGACGGGGGGTGACCGACGGGCGCGTGCGGAGTAGTCTCGTCGCTCGTGTCCGAGTTCGAGTTCTCCGCGGTGCCTCGAGTCACCGTCCTGCAGCACAGCTCCGACGTCCCCGTCGACCGGTGGCGGTCGGCGCTCGGCGACACCCGCGTGGTCCGGCTGTTCGCCGGCGAGCCCGTCCCGACGCTCGCCGAGTGCGGCGACGGTCTCGTGGTGCTGGGCGGCCAGATGAACGCCTACGCCGACGACGAGGCCCCCTGGCTGCCCGGCGTCCGGTCGCTCCTGGCCGAGGCCGTCGCCGCCGACCTGCCCACTCTCGGGGTCTGCCTCGGGGCGCAGCTCCTGGCCGTGGCCGGCGGGGGCACCGTGACCGTGGCCGCCCCGCCCGGGCGCGAGGCCGGCGTCGTCCCCGTCTACTGGCGCACCGAGGCCCTCGCCGACCCCGTCGTCGCCCCGCTCGCGCGGGCCGCCGGCGCCGAGGACACCGAGGACCTCGACGGTCGGGGCGCCGCGACGTCGTTCGTGCAGATGCACGCCGACGCCGTGATCGAGCCGCCGCAGGACGCGCAGTGGCTGGCGTGGTCGGAGATGTACCCCTACCAGGCGTTCCGGTGGGGGTCGGCGCTCGGCGTGCAGTTCCACCCCGAGGCCGGCCCGACGACGGCGGTGCGCTGGGCGCTCGCGCACGTCGACGTGGAGACGGCTGCCGTGCACGCGCAGATGGTCGAGCACGACGTCGAGCTCGCGCGCTCGGGGGCGATGCTGGCCGAGGCGTTCCTGGGCCAGGTGGCCGCCGGCGTCGGACGGGGCGCCGACGCGCGGGCAGACGACGCGGGCGACGACGTCGGGCACGAGGACGAGCGGGCCGTCGAGACGCCGACCGACGCCGAGGCCGCCTGACGCCCTCCCGCGAGGTAGGCAACTTTCCGCCGAGGTAGGCACGTTCCCCGCGAGGTAGGCGACTTACCCGCGAGGTAGGCCATTCGCTCGTGAGGTAGGCAAGGTCGCCGCGCTCTACCTCGCCAGAAGGTTGCCTACCTGGGCGAGGAGTTGCCTACCTCGCCGGGAGGTTGCCTACCTGGGCGAGGAGTTGCCTACCTCGCCGGGAGGTTGCCTACCTGGGCGAGGAGTTGCCTACCTCGCCGGGAGGTTGCCTACCTGGGCGAGGAGATGCCTACCTCGCGGGGATCGGGGCGGGTGCACCAGCGCCTCAGGACTCGATCTGTCCCGGCTGCGGGGACCCGGACTTCAGGGCCGCGAGCCGGGCCTCGAGCTCGAGGTCCTCCATCGACCCCTCCAGCTCGGCGAACTGCGAGTCCAGCGACGACGCCGCGATCTCCGCCTGCCCCATGGCCTGCGCCTCCTCGCGCCGGACGGCCTCCTCGAAGCGGTTGAGCTCGCTGGTCGGGTCCATGACGTTGATCGAGCTGATCGCACCCTGCACGGTCTGCTGCGCCTCGGCCGCCTTCTGCCGCGCGACGAGCTGGTCGCGCTTGGACTTGAGGTCGACCAGCTTGTCCTTCATCTGCGCCAGGCCGGTCTTGAGCTTCTCGACCGTGACCCGCTGCTGCTCGATCATCGGCCGGGCGGTGGTGACCTCGTTCTCGGCGTCGAGCTGCTTGCGCAGCGCGATCTTCGCGAGCTGGTCGAACTTGTCGGCGTTCGGGGTGTCGCCGGCCGCACGCCGCTCGTCGGCCTTGCGCGAGGCCGCCAGCGCCTTGGCGCCCCACTCCTGCACCGACTGGGTGTCCTCGTGGTAGTCCTGCTCGGCCATGCGCAGGTTGCCGATGGTCTGGGCGATCGCCTGCTCGGCCTCGGCGATGTTGTTCGTGTAGTCGCGGATGAGCTGGTCGAGCATCTTCTGCGGGTCCTCGGCGCGGTCGATGAGCGCGTTGATGTTCGCCTTCGCGAGCTGGCCGATCCGGCCGAGGATGCTCTGCTTCTGGTTCATGAGGTGCCTTTCTGGTGCCAAGTTGCCCGTCACTACGTCCGACGACGGCGGTGCCCCGGACGTTCCCGACGGCCGGGGATCAGAACCGGCCTCCGGCTCCGCCGCCACCGAAGCCTCCGCCGAAGCCACCGCGGCCGCCGCCACCGAAGCCGCCGCCGAAGCCGCCGCCGAACCCGCCGGTCGAGCCGAAGCGGCCTCGCCGCCGCCCGCCGCGCATCATCGAGTCGATGAGGATGCCGCCGAGGATCATGCCGCCGACGTCGGCACCCCGGCGTGGCCCGCCGCTGCCGTAGCGCATGTCCCACCCGGTGGTGTCCTGCTGGGCCATCTGCGCGGCCTGCTGCCCGTAGCGCTCGGCCTGCTGGGCGGCGGCCAGGGCCGCCTGCGGGTCGGTGCGCTGCAGCGACCGGGCCTCGGCGACGAGCCGGTCGGCCTCGGCCAGCCGGGTGCGGGCGTCGGGTCCGACGGCGCCACGCCGGGTGGTGATGTAGTCCCGCGTGGAGCGCAGGTGGGACTCGGTGCGCCCGAGGACGTCGCGCAGCAGGGCGCGGGCGCGGGCGTCGGACTCGGCCTGCTGCCGTGACGGGGCGAGGGCGTCGTCGAGGGCGGCCTCGGCCGCGGCGAGCCGGGTGAGGGCGGCCAGGGGGTCTCCGCCGGCCTTCGCGTCCCGGGCCTGGTCCGCGGCCTCGCGGGCCTCGGCGGCGGCGGACCGGACCCGCTCGTCGCCGGGGGCCAGCCGGTCGGCGTCGACGACGTCCTGGGTGATGGAGGCGATCCCCGTCTCGAGGCGGGTGCCGGCGTCGGCGAGGACGTCCCCGGCGCTTGCGACGGACTCGAGCAGGGTCATGGCCTGGCCGAGCGCGTTCTGGGCGGCCCGCGCGTCGGTGACGGCGACGGCCCGCTTGCGCCGCCGCAGCGCCTCGCGGCCGGAGGCGACGATCTCGCGGGCGTTGGCCACCAGCGACTCGGCCTGGTCGGGGTTGGTGCTGATCGAGGCCAGTGCCGAGGCCGGATAGGTCGCGGCCAGCCCCGCGAGGGTGCGACGGGCGATCTCGATGCGCGCGGTGATCTCCCCGGCGCGCCGCTCGGCGTCGTCGAGGATCTCCGGCGCGCGGGCCCGGATGCGCCGCAGCTCGTCGAAGGCGTCGGTCTGGGCGTCCAGGGAGGCGGCGGCGGTCTCGCAGCGGGTGATGATCGCCGCCAGCTCCTCGTGCTCGCCGAACGTGTCGTCCGGTGTCTCCTCGAGGACCTGGCGGGCGTGGAAGGCCGCGGCGACCTCCTGACGTGCGGCCTCCAGAGCGGCGCTGAACTCGCGGGTCTCCTCGACGCCGAACTCGGCCTCGGCGAACGCGAGCTCCTGCTCGGAGGTCTTGACCGCGTCGTCGACCGCCACCAGTGCGCTGCCGGCCCGCTGCCGCATCTCCTCCAGGCCGAGACCGGCGAAGCGCTCCGGGTCGGGTCCCGCGGCGCGACCCCGACCGGGGCGCGTCGCGGCGGAGGCGGCGTTCCGACGTCGGCGTGCCGCCGCGGCGGCCCCGCGCCGGGTGAGGTCGGCGTCCTTCTGCCGGGCGCGGCGCACGAGGAAGAACCCGCCGACGACGACCACGGCGCCGATCGCGACCCACACGAGGATCCCGGGGACGCCGCCGCCGTCGGCGCCGGCGTCCGTCCCGGCGGCGGCCCCGCTGGAGGCGCCGCCGGACCCGGTGACGGCGAGCAGGGTGTCGACGGCGGCGACGGTGGCACCGGCCCAGTCGTCGGCGCGCAGCGCGTCGACGGCGGCGTCGCGGACGGCGTCGAGCTGCTGCTCGCTCAGGTCGATGTTGTTGTCCCAGCTCATGCCGTACAGCCGGTCCTCGGTCGCGACGGCGAGCAGGACGTCCTCGGTGCCGAGCCGGGCATTGTTCGCGGTGGCGTCCGCCCACTCGCGGCCGTCGAGACCGTCGAACCGGTCGACGTAGACGACGAACAGCTGGTACGGCGTCTCCGTGGCGAGCTCGTCCAGGGAGCTCTGCACGGCGGCGGCACCGGTCTCGTCCAGCACGCCGGCGACGTCGGTGACGTCTCCGTCGAGCTCGGAGAGCGGAGCCTCGGCGGTCACGGGGCCGACGGCGTGGGCGGGCCCGGTGGCGACCGCCCCGAGGGCGGCGACCGCGGCGGCGAGCGTCAGGACGGCGACGGCCGGTGAGACCGGGCGTCGCCGTCCGGTCCGGAGAGAGGGGATCACGATCTGCATCGTTGCGCGACCCCTGGTGCGATGCAATCGCGGGGCGGGTGACGTTCGCCCCGGCGGCGCGGTCGTGACGTGGGCGTGACCTGGTGCTGCTTCGATGGGGGGCGGGTCGTTCCGTGGACCCGTCGATCGACGAGGGAAGAGCTGAGACGTGCTGAGAACCGCAACCACCGCCCTGCTGGGCGCCGGGGCCGTGACGCTGGTGCTGACCGGCTGCGGAGCCGACGAGGGGGCCGACGTCGTCGACCTGGCGGCGCTGTCGCTCCGGATGGACGAGGCGCAGGCCGAGCAGGGGTCGGTGCACGTCGAGACCACCTTCGCCGGGGAGCTCGCCGAGCGGACCGGGATGACCGAGTCCGCGCAGAGCGGGGACGTGATCGTCGGTGAGGGCCTCGAGGACTCCGCCTTCGCGATGTCGATCGGCGCGGTGGGGACCGAGCTGGAGATGATCCTGCTCGAGGGCACCGTGTACGTCGACATGAGCGCCCTCAGCGGCGGCGAGGTCGACTGGGTCGCGATGTCGGCGGACGAGGTCGCCCAGGACCCGACGTTCGCCGGGACCATGGACTCGATGCTCGCGATGGACCCCGCCGGGCAGGCGGAGATGATGGCCGACGCCGTGACGGCGTTCGCGCACGGGGGCACCGAGGAGCTCGACGGGCGGACGGTGGACGTGTACACGATGACGCTCGACCCGACACGTCTCGAGGCCGCGGCCGGAGCCGCGCCGGCGGCCGTCGACCAGATGGACGACATGACGGCGGAGTTCCGCGTCACCGAGGACGGCCTGCCGCTGGCGGTGGACACGACGGTGGAGATCGACGGTCAGGAGCTCGTGACTGCGACCACCTTCTCGGGCTGGGGCGAGCCGGTCGAGATCGAGGCGCCGCCCGCCGACCGGGTCACCGACTACGGCGAGCTGATGGGCTGAGCCGGGCCGGTCCGGACGTCACTCGACGCCGTCGGCCCGGCGCTCGGCGACCGTGCGCGCGGCCTCCCGCGCGGCGTGCAGGTTGCGCGACCGGCGTGACCCCTTCGGCGGCTGCCGGTCCGGGTCCCGCAGCATGTCGGAGTCGACCAGCTCGTGCCGCGTCAGGTAGGTGTTGGCGATCGCCTGGATGGTCGCAGCCACCGGCAGTGCCAGGAACGCCCCCAGCGCACCGAACACCGCCCCGAACGCGAGCACGACGACGAAGCTGACGGCGGGGTTCATCTCCAGCGCCCGTGCGGAGATCTTCGGTGAGAAGTACAGGTTCTCCAGCTGCTGGTAGGCGATGATGAAGGCCAGCACGGCGAGGGCCTGGGGCACGCCCTGCGAGGTCAGTGCGACGGCGACGGGCAGCGCGCCGCCGATGTACGTGCCGATGGTGGGGATGAACTGCGAGACCAGTCCGGTGAACAGGGCCAGCGGGAGCGCGTAGGGCGTGCCGAGGATGATGAGGAACACCGCGGTGAACGCCGCCGACAGCGCCGCGAGCACGACGCGGGAGCTGATGAAGTCCGAGACCTTCACCTGCGTGATCTCCCACATCCGCAGCACCTCGGTCTGCCGGTCCGGGCTGAGCCACCGGCACACGGCGGCGCGGAACTGCGGCCCGGCCGCCATGAGGTAGTAGGTGACGAGCCCGATCGTCAGCGCGGCGAACACGAACCCGACGACGGTGGTGCCGACGGCGAGGGTGCCGGACGCGACGTCGGAGCCGTACTCCTCGACGAGCTGCTGCAGGAGGTCGTCGGAGGACGGCAGCTCGACGTCGAGGTTGGCCTGCAGGCGTTCCTGGGCCGCCACGTAGACGTCGGGCAGGGTGCCGACGAGCTGGATCAGCTGCTGGATGAACAGGTTGCCGAACAGTGCCAGGATCCCGATCCCGAGGAGGACGGACCCGAAGAACGCGGCGGCGGCCGCGACACCGCGCCGCCAGCCGTGCCGCACGAGCCACACGACGACCGGTTCGAGGGCGAGGGCGACGAAGCCTGCGATGAGCAGATAGACGAAGAGGGTGTTGAGCTGCTGGATCGCCCCCCAGACCCAGACGGCGGCGAACACGGCGGCGGCGCCCATGACGAGCACGCGCGGCACCCAGCGCGGCGGACGCCGGTCGTCGTGCTGGAGCGGGCGGTCGTCGTCGTGCGGCGGTGCTGCCGGCGAACCGGTCTCTGCCGCGTCCGGTTCCGTCTCCGGGGCGGCGTCGTCATCGGCCATGCCAGCACCGTATGGCCCCGCGCCCGACGGCGCCCGCCCCCGCCCGTTGTGGGCATGAAATCTGCAGTTCTGAACCGGTTCAGAACTGCAGATTTCACGCCCACAACGTCGAAGGCCTCGTTCCTCGGCCCTGACCCGCTACGGCACGGTGTCCAGGTCCTCGGCGTCGACGATGCGGTAGGCGTAGCCCTGCTCGGCCAGGAACCGCTGGCGGTGCGCCGCGAAGTCCTGGTCGACGGTGTCCCGGGCGACGACGGCGTAGAAGTGCGCCGTGCGGCCGTCCTGCTTGGGGCGCATGACCCGGCCGAGGCGCTGGGCCTCCTCCTGCCGGGAGCCGAACGACCCGGAGACCTGGATCGCCACCGACGCCTCGGGCAGGTCGATGGAGAAGTTCGCGACCTTGCTCACCACGAGCCGGGAGATCTCGCCGGCCCGGAACGCCGCGAACAGCTTCTGGCGCTCGCGGACGGTGGTCGACCCGGTGATCAGCGGGGAGTCCAGGTGCTCGGCGAGCTCCTCGAGCTGGTCGATGTACTGGCCGATCACCAGCACCTGGTCGTCGGGGTGGTCGGCGACGATCTGCTCGACGACGCGGTTCTTGCCCGGGGCGCACGCGGCGAGCCGGTACTTGTCCTCCGGCTCGGCCGTCGCGTACAGCATCCGCTCGTGCTCGGGCAGGGTGAGCCGCACCTCGACGCAGTCGGCGGGCGCGATGTAGCCCTGCGCCTCGATGTCCTTCCACGGCGCGTCGTACCGCTTGGGGCCGATGAGGGAGAACACCTCGTCCTCGCGGCCGTCCTCGCGCACGAGCGTCGCCGTCAGGCCGAGCCGACGCCGGGCCTGCAGGTCGGCGGTCATGCGGAAGATCGGGGCGGGCAGCAGGTGCACCTCGTCGTAGACGATGAGGCCCCAGTCGCGGGCGTCGAGCAGCTCCAGGTGGGTGTAGACGCCCTTCCGCTTGGTCGTCAGCACCTGGTAGGTCGCGATGGTGACCGGGCGGATCTCCTTGCGCGAGCCCGAGTACTCGCCGATCTCGTCCTCGGTGAGCGAGGTCCGGCGCACCAGCTCGTCGCGCCACTGGCGCGCGGAGACGGTGTTGGTCACCAGGATCAGCGTGGTGGTCTTCGCCTCGGCCATCGCCCCGGCCCCGACGATCGTCTTGCCGGCACCGCAGGGCAGCACGACGACGCCGGACCCGCCGTGGAAGAACCCGTCGACGGCCTGCTGCTGGTAGGGCCGCGGCGTCCAGTCGGAGGCCTCCTCGCCCGGGTAGACCGGCGTCGTGGTGGTCCGCAGGTCGATCGCGTGCGCCTCGCCGTCGACGTACCCGGCGAGGTCCTCGGCGGGCCAGCCGAGCTTGACCAGGGCCTGCTTGAGGTTGCCGCGCTCGGAGGGGTGCACGACCACGGAGCTGCCGTCGACCCGCTCGCCCACGAGCCCGGTGGTCCGCTTGGACTTCAGCACCTCGGCCAGCACCGCGGCGTCGGTGGACTCCAGCACGAGCCCGTGCGTGGGGTGGGAGTGCAGGGTCAGGCGGCCGTAGCGGCCCATCGTCTCGGCGACGTCGACCAGCAGCGAGTGCGGGACGGGGTAGCGCGAGTACGCGATGAGGGTGTCGACGACCTGCTCGGCGTCGTGGCCGGCGGCGCGCGCGTTCCACAGGCCGAGGTTCGTCAGCCGGTAGGTGTGCACGTGCTCGGGGGCGCGCTCGAGCTCGGCGAACGGCGCGATGGCGCGGCGCGCCTCCTCGGCGCGCGCGTGGTCGACCTCGAGCAGGATCGACTTGTCGCTCTGGACGATCAGGGGGCCGTCGGGCATGCGTGTCCTTCCGCGGGCTGGACGCCGGGCAGGCGTCCAGGATGCCAACGTCGCGCGGCGCCGTCGTGTTCCTGCGCGTCCGCCGCGATGCCGGATCTGTTCCACCAGGGGGAACAAAGCGACAAGTTTACCGACTGGTAACCATCGATCTGAGATGCCGACCTACTGTCGTGAACCCACGAGGGGACTGTTCCGTTCATCGAAACAAAGGGTCATCATGACGAACCATCCCCGATCTCGCCTGCGCCACGGCGCACGCCTCGTCGCCGCGCTGGCCGCGATGCTGGCGCTCGCCGCGCCGCTCGCCCCCGCGACGGCCACCGATGCGGCCGACACGGTCGACGTGACGCTCGCCGCCGCCGACTGCACCGCCATGGCCGGCACCACCATCACCGCCCCCGACGACGCCGAGGAGTCCGGCACGCTGTCCGCCGACGTCGAGACCGCCGAGGTCGTCGACGGGTCCTGCGCGCTGAGCGGGACGGCCGGCGGCACCGTCGGCTTCACCCTGCAGCTGCCGCTGGAGGACTGGAACGGCCGCTACTTCCAGACGGGCTGCGGCGGCTTCTGCGGCTACGTGCCCATCGCGGACTGCGCCGAGCCGCTCGCCGACGGGTTCGCCGTCGGGGCCGAGAACACCGGGCACGTCGGCTCCAGCGCCGACGCGTTCCTCGACGACGCCCAGGCCGAGGCGGACTGGGGCTACCGGTCCCCGCACGTGCTCGCCGTCGTCGCCAAGGCCACCCTCGCCGAGCTGTACGGCACGCCGCCGTCGTCCTCGTACTTCATGGGCTGCTCCACAGGCGGTCGCCAGGCCCTCAGCGAGGCCCAGCGCTACCCGGAGGACTTCGACGGGATCGTCGCCGGCGCCCCCGCGCTCTACCAGAACTACCTGGCGGTGCTCTCCCAGGGGCACTTCGAGACCGCCAACCGGGACGCCGACGGGGGCCTGATCCTCGACACGACCGACGTGGGCCTGGTGTCCGACGCCGTGCTGGCGTCCTGCGACCTCGACGACGGCCGGGCCGACGGCGTCGTGGGGGACCCGCTGTCCTGCGCCTTCGACCCGGCGACCCTGCTGTGCGCCGACGGCGGGGACGGCACGGACTGCCTGACCGCCACCCAGGTCGAGACCCTCGAGGCGCTCTACAGCGCGCCCACCACCGACGACGGCGAGCTGCTCTACCCCGACGGCCTCGCCCTCGGCTCGGAGGCCGGCTGGCCGTTCATGACCGTGGCCACGAGCGAGGGCTCGATGTCCATCAGCGGCGACTACGCCCAGAACGTGCTGCGCTACCTGGCCTTCCCCGAGGACCCGGGCGCCGCGTACTCCCTGGGTGACTTCGACCCGTCGACCGAGGCCGACCTGCTGCACACCCAGGCCGCGGTCTACAACGCCGACGACGTCGACCTGTCGGCGTTCCGCGAGCGCGGCGGCAAGCTCATCCTCTGGCACGGCTGGGCCGACCCGCTCATCACGCCGTACGGCACCCTCGACTACTACGAGCGCGTGGTCGACGCCGACGGCGGGGCGCGCGTGACCGACTCCTACCTGCGCACCTTCATGCTGCCGGGCGTCTACCACTGCAGCGGCGGCCCCGGGCAGGACGAGGTCGACTGGATGTCCGCGATCTCCGCCTGGGTCGAGGACGACGTCGCCCCCGAGTCCGTCACCGCGACCGGCAACGGCGCGACCCGCGTGGTCGAGCGGTACGAGTCCGGCGGCGTCGAGACGGTCGACTGGATCGGTGCGCCGCAGGCCCCGGCCCCGGGCGCGTCCGGCGACGCCCCGGGCCGCACCGGGCAGAACCCCGGCCACGGCGGGACCGCGCCCGGCCGGGCCGGCACGGCCCCCGGGCTCACCGTGGCCGCCGCGGGACGTCACGACGGCTGAGGCGCGTGACGACCGGCGGGCCCGCCCTCGGGCGGTCCCGCCGGACGACGCCCCGGGATCCCGCACGGGATCCCGGGGCGCCGTCCTGCTCAGCCGCGCTGGGCGGCGACGAGCCGCTGCGTCGCCGACTCCGCCGCCTCGACGACGAGGTCGGCCAGGCGCGGCACCTCGCGCTCGTCGAAGCGCGAGTCGAGGTAGGCCACGGACAGGGAGCCGACGGCGGCACCGGTGACGTCGTGGATCGGCGCGGCCACGCTGCTCGAGTGCGGCACGCGCTCGGACGCCGTGTAGGCCCAGCCGCGCTCGCGGATCTCGGCCAGGCGCTCGCGGATGGCGTCCGGGTCGGTGACGGTGCGGGGGGTGAACTGCGGCAGCGGCACCTGGAGGACCAGGTCGACATCCTCCTCGGGCAGGAAGGCCAGGATGCTCAGCCCGCTCGCGCCGTTCGTCAGCGGCTGGTGCTCGCCGAGCGTGATGGCGATCCGGATGTGCTGGGCGCTCTCCACCTGGCCGACGTAGGTCCGGGTGTGCCCGGTGCGCTGGGTGACGGTGGTCGTCTCGCCGGTGGCGTGGCTGAGGTGGGCGATCACCGGGCGTGCCGCGGTGAGCAGCTCGTTGCCGGCGTCCGCACCGCGGCCCAGCGCCACCGCCGTGGGGCCGAGCGCGTACAGCCGGCGGTTCTCGTCGTAGCGGACGAGGCCCGTCTCCACCAGCGCCTGCAGGATGCGGTGCACGACGGCCTTGCCCAGCCCCAGCCGCCGGGCCAGCTCCGTGACACCCAGCCAGCGCTGCTGCCCCGTGAACGCCAGCAGCACCTGTGCGACGCGGTGCGTCGTCGACGAACGGTGGTCCTCGGGCACGTGATCCTCCTTGGTCGTGGTGTTGCCGACCCTAGCAGCTGGTGTTCCATTGATCGGAACGTGTAGGCGCATGGAAACCAAGACTTAACAGCCTAGAAACCAACCAAGTGGTTGGTGGAGCCTAGATTGGGCGAGCAATCACGCCAGAACTTTGATGCGAGCCGAGACGCCTCGGATCGTGTGGCGGATCGACAAATGTTCCGTTTCTCGGAACAAGCCCACCCCAGGAGGAGACATGAAGCGCAGCCTGCGGAACTGGTCCGTGGTCGGACTGGCCGGAGCGACGCTCGCACTGAGCGGGTGCGCCGGCTCGGCCGTCAGCGCGGCCGGCGGCGACGCGGAGGCCACCACCGAGGACGTGGCCGAGATCCACATCGGCGCCCTGCACCCGCTCACCGGGTCCAACGCCGCGGACGGCCAGCAGATGGCCGCTGCGGCCCAGATGGCCGTCGACGCCGTCAACGAGGCCGGGGGCATCGAGTCGCTCGGCGGGGCCGAGCTCGTCCTCGACTCGGCGGACACCCAGGGCGAGGCCGAGACGGGACAGAGCGAGGCCACCCGCCTCATCGAGGAGGGGGCCGTCGCGCTGCTCGGCACCTTCCAGAGCGGCACCAGCGCGAACGTCGCGTCGGTGGCGGAACGCAACCAGGTGCCGTTCGTCATGGACGTCTCCGCCCTCGACGAGATCCTCGAGCAGGGCTACACCTACTCGTTCCGCCTCCAGCCCAGCGCCAGCCAGATGGGCACCCAGGGAGCCGAGTCGCTGCTGTCGCTCGTGGAGGACTCCGGCGCCGAGGTGGACCAGGTCGCCTACCTGTACGAGCAGGGCAACTACGGTGCCGCGGCCTACGAGACCTTCCTCGCCGAGGCCGAGGAGGCCGGGCTGACCGTCGACCCGGTGATCCAGTACGACCCCGCCGCGGTCAACGACATGACCACCCAGATCACGCAGGTCGCCGCCTCGGACGCCGACGCGCTCGTGGTGACCGGCTACTACCGCGACTCCCTGCTCGTGGCGCAGGCGGTCGACATCGTCGAGCCGGACCTGCAGGCCGTGTACGGCGTCGCCAACGGCGCCTACGACCAGCCCGACTTCGTCAACGACGCCCCGAACGGCGGCGACGGCTACTTCGACGCCAACTACCACTGGGACGTCACCAACGCCGACTCCCAGGCGCTGGCCGAGGCGTTCGAGGCCGAGCACGGCGAGCCGATCCGCAGCTCCGCCGTCCTGTCCTACGACGCCGTGATGGTCATCGCCGAGGCGCTCGAGCGCGCCGGGTCCACCGACACCACCGCCGTGCGCGACGCCGTCACCGAGACCGGGTACGCGCCGCTGATGGTCGCCGACGGACCCGTCACCTTCGACGAGACCGGCCAGAACACCAACGCCGCCGTCGTGGTGATGCAGATCCAGGACGGCGACATCGTCCAGGTCTTCCCGCAGGAGTTCGCCGAGACGGACTACGTCTTCCCCGCTCCGCCGACCGAGTGACCGCGCTCCCCGCGCCCGTCCACGACTCCTGAGGAGGTCCCATGGCCACGAGCCTGCAGAACGCGCCGGAGACCACCGGCTCGGCCGCGCGGCGGCCCACCCTGTCCGAACGCCAGAAGGTCGCGATCGTCACGGTCTCGGTCCTGGCGGTCGTGACCGCGGTCGCCGCGCTCCGCGCCGGGAGCAGCACCGTGCTGGTCCAGGCACTCGTCACCGGCGTGCTCACCGGTGGCATCTACAGCCTCGTGGCCATGGGCCTCACGCTCATCTACGGGGTCCTGCACATCATCAACTTCGCCAACGGCGCCCTCGTGGCGCTGGCGATGTACCTGACGTTCGTCACCGTCGACACGATGGGCGTCCACCCCTACACCGCCCTGCTGGTCGTCGTCCCCGCGATGGGGGTGCTCGGCGCCCTGCTGCAGACGTCGCTGCTCAACCCGGTCATGCGGGCGCCGATCCAGATCCAGCTCCTGGTCACCATCGGCCTCGCGCTGGCGATCGAGAACGTCCTGCTCCTGGTCTTCGGGCCCACCCCGCGCTCCGTCCAGCTGCCCGGCAACGTCGGGGTCAGCATCCTCGGCGCCACCGTCGAGCTGTCGCGGATCTACGCGTTCGTCGGCGCGCTGGTGCTCGTGGCGATCCTGTCGCTCGTGCTGCAGAGGACGGCGATCGGCACCTCGATCCGCGCCGTCGCCGCCAACCCCGAGGGCGCCCGGCTGGTCGGCATCAACACCAAGTCGATCTACTCGGTGACCTTCGCGCTCGGCGCCATGGCCGCCGGAGCCGCCGGCGTGCTCGTCGCCCCCTTCACGACGATCGAGCCCACCAGCGGGGCGATCTTCAACCTCACGGCGTTCGTCGTCGTCGTCCTCGGCGGGATGGGCAACATCCCCGGCGCCCTGGTCGGCGGGCTCGTCGTCGGGCTCACCGAGCAGCTGGCGGGTCTGATCCTGCCGGACGAGAGCCCGCTGCTGGCCGTGTTCGTCGTCTTCCTCATCGTCCTGTTCATCCGCCCCAAGGGTGTCTTCGGGAGGGCCTCGTGACCACCACCGCAACCCCACGCACCTCGACCTCCGCCGGCGGCGGGCTGACCGGCCGCCTCACCACGGACACCGGGTCGCAGCGCTCGCGCGGCGACTACGTCGTCCTCGCCGTGTTCGTCGCCGTCGCCGCGGCCGTGCCGTTCGTCCTGTCCGCCTCGGACATGGCCATCGCCAACCGCGTCCTGATCTTCGCGATCATGGGTGTGGGCTGGAACATCATGGCCGGGTTCGGGGGCATGTTCTCCTTCGGCCACGCCGCCTACTTCGGCATCGGGGCCTACGCGACCGCCTACGGCGTCGTCGTCCTGGGCCTCAGCCCCTGGCTCGGGATGCTCCTCGGCATCGCGATCTCCGTCGCGGCCGGTGTCGGCATCTCCTACCTGGCGCTGCGGTACAAGCTCACCGGCGCCTACTACACGATGTCGACGTTCGCGTTCGCCGAGGCGCTGCGCCTCTTCGTCATCGGCAACGACGCGCTGAACCGCACGGTCGGCTTCACGATCCCCGTGCAGCAGGGCTCGTCCCTCGTGGACTTCCAGTTCCCGGCGGGCTCGCCCTGGTACTACTGGATCGGGCTGGGCCTGCTCGGCATGTGCCTGCTGGCCTCCATCCTCTTCGTCCGGTCCCGGCCCGGCCGCTTCACCATCGCCGCCCGGGACGACGACGTGGCCGCCGCCGCGCTCGGCATCGACGTGCTGCGGCACAAGCTGTTCGCCGTGGCCGTCTCGGCCGCGATCACCGCCGTCGCCGGCACGTACTACGTGCAGTACTACATGTTCGTCGACCCGGAGATCGCCTTCGGCGCCGCCGCCTCGAACGACGCCATCATCACCGCGGTCGTGGGCGGCACGGGCACCATCTGGGGCCCGATCGTCGGCGCGATCATCATGGCGCCGCTGTCGGACGTCGTCACCGGGTTCCTGCGCACACCGCCGCCCGGGTTCGAGTGGCTCGCCGGCCACGGCGGCCTCGACATCATCCTCTACGCCGTGATCCTCGTCGCGGTCGTGATCCTGCTCCCCAAGGGCGTGTACGGCACGCTCGTGTCCCGTCGGAGGAAGTCGTGACCGCTGTTCTCGAGGCCACCGGCATCAGCAAGTCCTTCCGCGGCCTGCAGGCCCTGCGCGGGGTCGACATCTCCGTCGAGGAGGGGCAGATCCTGGGCGTCATCGGCGCCAACGGCGCCGGCAAGACGACCCTGTTCAACTGCATCACCGGCAACTTCCCGCCGACGTCCGGCACGGTCCGGCTCGACGGCGCGGACGTCACCGGGCAGCCCGCGCACAAGCTCGCGCACCGCGGCATGGTCCGTACGTTCCAGCTCATGCGGCCGTTCCACACCATGACCGTGCTGGAGAACGTGGAGATCGCGGCGATGAGCCGCGGCGCGCGCGGCGGCACGGCCCGCCGGGAAGCCGGCGAGACCGTCGAGCGGACCGGGCTGGGGGAGTGGGCCGACCAGCTGTCCGGCTCGCTGCCCGCCGCGATGCAGAAGCGTCTCGAGCTGGCCCGCGCGCTCGCCATGCGTCCTCGGGTCCTCCTGCTCGACGAGGTGCTCGCCGGGCTCGTCCCGGCCGAGCGCGCTCCCGTGCTGGACCTGCTGGAGAACCTCCGTGACACCGAAGGGATGACGATGGTCTTCATCGAGCACATCATGGCCGCGGTCCGGCGGCTGTCCGACCACGTCGTGATGATGGACTCCGGTGCCGTGCTGGCCACCGGCTCGGCCGACGAGGTCCTCACCGACCCGCAGGTCGTCGAGGCCTACCTGGGCAAGGAGGCCTCCGATGCTTGAGCTCACGGGTGTCCGCAGCGGCTACCACGGCCTGGAGATCCTCCACGAGGTGAACCTGACGGTGCAGCCGGGCGAGATCGTCGCGATCGTCGGCGCGAACGGCGCCGGTAAGTCCACCACGCTGCGCACGATCGTCGGCGAGGTGAAGCTCCAGGGCGGGTCGGTCACCTTCAAGGACCAGCCCGTCGTGGGTGGGCGCAGCCACGAGCTCGCCCGCCGCGGGCTCATGCTCGTGCCCGAGCACCGGGCGCTGTTCGGGTCACTGACGGTCGACGAGAACCTCACCATGGGCGCCCGCGCGCGCAAGGGGCGCTGGGGGTTCGAGAAGGACTGGATCCTCGACCTCTTCCCCATCCTGCGCGAGCGGCGCACGCAGCTCGCCGAGACCATGTCGGGCGGTCAGCAGCAGATGCTCGCCATCGCCCGGGCGCTCATGGGGTCGCCGGACCTCCTGCTGCTCGACGAGCCGTCCACCGGGCTGTCGCCGAAGCTGACCTGGACGGTGTTCGACGCCGTCAAGGCGATCCGCGACCGCGGGGTCAGCGTGCTGATCGTCGAGCAGAACGCCTCCCAGGTGCTGTCGTTCGCCGACCGGGCCTACGTGCTCGAGTCGGGGTCGGTCGTGCTCGAGGGGTCCGGTGCCGACCTGGCGGACGACGCGCGCGTCCAGGCCGCCTACCTCGGGGGCTGACATGACGCTCAGCGGACTGGCGTCCTGGGCCGCCGCGCTGCGGCTCGACGACGTCGCCCCGGACGCGCGGGCCGCCCTGGAGGACGTGCTGGCGAACCTGCTGGCCGTCACCGCGGGCGGGCACGGGACACCGGCGATGCGCCGGCTCGTGGACGTCTGGGACCCCGCTCCCGGACCGTGCACGCTCGTCGGTGTCCCCGCGGCAGGGGTCTCCGTCGAGGCCGCCGCGTGGCTGAACTCGGCCGCGGCCGTGCGGACCGAGCTCGACGACGGCAACCGCTTCGCGGCCGGTCACCCGGCCGCGCTGAGCCTCTTCGGCGTGCTGGCGCAGGCCGAGGCGACGGGGGCGAGCGGCAGCAAGCTGCTCGAGGCGCTCGTCGTGGCGTACGAGGTCTCCGCGCGGATCGGTCGGGCCACCACCCTCGCGGCCGACGTGCACACCCACGGCACGCTCGGTGCACCGGGGACGGCGGCCGGGTGCGCGGTGCTGGCCGACGCCGGTGCCGACGTCGTCGAACGGGCCGTGCGCACCGCGCTCGGCGGGCTCGTCGCGACCTCCTGGACCCCGGTGCTCGCCGGCTCGGACGTCCGTGACACCTGGGCGGGCACCGGAGCGGTCGCCGGCCTGGCCGCCGCCCGCGTCGCGCGCGCCGGCTGGGCGGCACCCGGCACCGGGATGCCGCCGGCCGTCGGCGAGCTGGACCCGGAACAGCTGGTGCCCGTCGGCACCGACCTGCTCCTCGCCCACGGCTACCTGAAGCAGCACGCGGCCTGCGCGTACACGCACGCCCCCGCGGACGCCGCGCTCGCGGTGCGCGAGCGGCTGGCCGCCGCCGGACGCGACCTCGACGACGTCGCGTCGATCACCGTCGCCACGGCCCCGGCCGGGGTGCGGCTCGCCGCCCGGCGGTGGAGCACCCCGCACGGTGCGCACTTCTCCACCCCGTTCGCCGTCGCCAGCGCCCTCGTGCACGGCGACGTGGCCCCGCACCGGTCCGACCCCCTCCGGGCGCCCGCCGTGTCCGGGGTCGCCGACCGGGTCGAGCTGGAGACGCTGGAACCCGGCGACCCCGGCGCCCGTCCGGCGCGCGTCCGGCTCACGCTGGACGACGGCACGGTCCTCGAGGCCGCCGTCGACCACCCGGCCGGGGACCGCGACCTGACCCCCTTCGACGCCGCCGACCGGCGACGTCTGCTCACCCAGGCGCTCGCCGCCGGGGCGTCGCGCGTCACCGCGGACGACGTCACCGACGTCGTGCGCTCGCTCGCCGACGCACCGCGGTGCGACGAGCCGCTCGCGAGGCTGCGGCCCCGCCCGACCACGAGGAGGAACCACCCATGACGGACTGGAACGCGGAGGTCGAGACCATCCGCCGCCGGCGCGCCGAGCGCACGAAGGTCGGACCGGGCGAGCGTCCCGCGGTCGTCGTCGTCGACTTCCAGCGCGCCTTCACCGAGCACGAGAACATCGGTCCGGGCACCGCCGTCGCACTCGAGCACACCCAGCGGCTGCTCACGGCGGCCCGCGCCGCGGACGTCCCGGTGATCTACCTGGTGATGATCCTCGACGACCTGGACGACCGGATGCTCGCCCAGCGGGTGCGCTCGTCGCTGACCGAGCGCTGCCTGCGCGGCGACCCGTGGACGGAGATCAGCCCCGTCGTGCCGCCGGCCCCGCAGGACCACGTCGTGGAGAAGACCGTCGCGTCCGGCTTCTGGCGCACCCGCCTGGACGACCTGCTCGCCGAGCTCGGGGTCGACGAGCTGGTGATGACCGGCACGTCGACCAGCGGCTGCGTGCGCGCCACCGTCGTCGACGCGGCCTACCGCAGCCTGCGCGTGAGCGTCGTCGAGGAGTGCTGCGACGACTTCCGCGTGCTGTCCGGCGAGACCAGCCTGTGGGACATGCAGGACCGGTTCGGCGACGTCGTCTCCCTGGACGAGACGCTCGAGCGGTTCGCCGCCCGGGCGGCGGGACCGGGCCGGACGGCCGACGACGCGGCGGTGCACGCGTGACGCCCGCGGCCCGGCTGACCACCGACGACCGGCTCGTCTACGCCCCGCTGCCCCTGCGCCCGCGGGTCACCTGGCCCGGCGGCAAGGGCGTGGCCGTGTGGCACGCCCCGAACGTCGAGCACTACGACTACGTCCCGCCGGGCGGCGGCAGCCCCCAGGGCCGGGTCGCCGCGCCGGACGTGCAGCACTACATGCACCGCGCGGCCGGCAACCGGGTGGCGCTGTGGCGGATGCTGCGCGCCGTGGACCGCTACGAGATCCCGTCCACGGTGTCGCTGAGCCTGACGCTGCTGGAGGACGACCCGGACGTGCGCGACGCGATGCGCGAGCGCGACTGGGAGGTCATGAGCCACGGCATCTCCAACCTGCGGCCGATCTACGACCTGTCGTGGTCCGAGGAGGACGCCTTCCTCGCGCAGTCGCAGCGGCTGGCCGAGACGTACTACGGCACGCGGTTGCGGGGCATGCTCGGCCCGAAGATCTCCGGCACCGACGCCACGCCCGACCTCATGGTCGCGCACGGCATGACGTACCACGCCGACTGGATCCACGACGAGCAGCCGCGGCCGCTGGCCACCCGCGACGGCGGTCGGCTGGTGTCGATGCCGTACAGCTACATGCTGAACGACGTCCCGATGCTGCACGCCAAGAACCTGTCGCCCGAGGACTTCGTGGCCCTCGTGCTGGCCCAGGTCGACCGGCTCGCCCGGGACGCCGAGCGGGACGGCCAGGCGAGGGTGGCCTGCCTGGCCACGCACCCCTTCCTGCTGGGCCAGCCCCACATGCTGCGGTACCTGGAGGAGATCTTCGACCGGCTGCGCGGCGACGACCGGCTGTGGCTGACGCGCGCCGGCGACATCGCCGACCACTACCTGACCCACCACTACGACACCCAGCTCGCCCACGCGCGGGCCCTGGCCGAGGAGGTGGCCGCGTGAGCCTCGTGACGAACCCGGACGACGCCGTCGTCCACGCCCCGACCCTGCCCCGGAGCAACGACCCGCGGCGCGACCCGTGGGCGCCCCGGCAGGACGCCCGGCTGGTCGTGAGCGTGCTGCTGCACGCCCCGGCCTACCAGGACGTCGTGCCGGCCGGCACCACCACTCCGCAGTCGATGCCCGGCGGCGTCGGCCGCGACACGTCCGAACCGCGGCACGGGCAGGTGGCCCGGCTCTCGCAGTGGGACTTCGGGCTCACCGTCGGTGTCTGGCGGCTGCTCGACGCCGCGGCCGACGCCGGCGTCCCGGTGGCCGTCGCGCTCGACGAGCGGGGGGTGCGGCGCATGCCGGGCCTCGGGCGGCTCGTGGGGGAGCGGGCGGCCGAGGTCGTCGCGCGCGGCCGGGCCGCGAACGTGCTCACCCCGCCCGACGCCGACCTGGCCGCCGAGACGGCCGCCGTGCGCGCGAGCGTGGACGCGGTCGCCGCTGCCACCGGGCGGGAGGTCACCGGCTGGTTCTCCCCGGAGCGCGCCGAGACGCCGCGGACCACCCGCGCCCTGCGCGACGCCGGGCTGCGCTGGTTCGGCGACTGGCCCGTCGACGAGCGACCGGTGGCCCTCGACGGGGACGCGACGGGGCTGACCGCCCTGCCGTTCTCGCTGGAGACCGAGGACGTGTTCGCCCTGTACACGCGCGGCGTGACCGCCGACGCGTACGAGCGGATCCTGCACGCCACGATCGACCAGCTCCTGGCCGACGCCGACGTGCTCGGACCGCGGTTCCTCGGGCTGAGCTGGTTCGGCTGGGTGCTCGGCCAGGCCTGCTTCGCCGACGTGGCCGAGCGGGTGCTGCGTCGTCTCGCGGCCGAGCCCGGGGTCGTCGTCGTCCCGCCGGGGGACGTCGCCCCGTGACCACGACGACGGCGGCGCAGCTCCCGCGGCCGATGAGCTGGGCCCTGGGCTCGGGCACGATCCTGCAGGGCCTGAACTCGGCGGTCCTGGCCGTCGCGCTGGTCTCCATCGGTGCCGACCTGGGCACCGGGCCGGCGACGGCGTGGATCGTGTCGGCGCTGTACCTGTCCGCGGCGGTCTGCTCGCCGACCGGCGGCCGGCTCGCCGACCTGTTCGGCCCGCGCCGCGTCTACCTCGTCGGCCTGGCGATCACGCTGGTGGCCTCGGTGGCGGGGCCGTTCGTGCCCAGCCTGGAGTGGCTGGTCGCCGACCGGTTCCTGCTCGGGGTGGGCACGGCGCTGCAGTTCCCGACGGCGATGGCGATCATCCGCCGCGAGGCGCAGCGTCGACGCACCTCCCCGGCGTCGGCGCTGGGCGTCATAGCCCTGTGCGGCCAGACCACCGCGGCCCTGGGCCCCGCCGTCGGCGGGCCGATCGTGGCGGTCTGGGGCTGGGAGGGCATCTTCTGGGTCAACGTCCCGATGGTGGCCAACGCGGCCTTCTGGGTGCTGCGCACGGTGCCCGCCGACCCGCCCCGCGCCTCCGTCGGTTTCGTCGGGACGCTGCGCGCCATCGACCCGGTCGGGCTGGTCGCGTTCGTGGCGACGCTGGCCACGCTCATGCTCGGCCTGCTGTCCCTGGAGACCGGTGCCCGGTGGTGGTGGTTCGTCGCGGCCGCCGTCGGCGTGGTCGTCCTGGTCCTGTGGTCCGCACGGTCGCCCCAGCCGTTCCTGGACGTGCGGCTGCTCACCCGGAACCCGGCGCTGTGGCGCACCTGCGTGCGCGCCATGGTCACCTTCGTCTCCTTCTACACGATCTTCTACGGCCTGCCGCAGTGGCTCGAGGCCTCGCGCGGGCTCGGGCCCGTCGGTGCCGGGCTGCTCATGGTCCCGGTGTTCGGCGTCGGCGTCGTGTCGACCGTGGTCGCCACCCGGCTCGGCTCCCGCGTCCCGGCCCACCTGCTGCTGGTGGTCGGCGGGGCGGCGATGGTGGCGGCCGGGGCGCTCGCCGTCTGGGCCGTGACCGTCGACTCGCCGGTGTGGCTGTTCGTCCTGCTGGGCGGGCTGCTCGGGCTGCCCAACGGTTTCAACAACATCGGCAACCAGCTCCAGCTGCACTCCGCGGTGGAGCAGCAGCAGGCCGGCGTGGCCAGCGGGCTGTACCGCACGTCCCAGTACGTCGGCGCCGCGCTGGCCGCCGTCGTCGTCGCCGCCGGCGTCACCCCCGCCGGCGCCGACGGCATCCACGCCCTCGGCGCCTGGGTCGGCGGGATCGGGCTCCTGCTCCTCCTGCTCTCCCTCGCCGCGCTCCTCGTCTCCCGGAGGTCCACCGCACGATGACTGCCCTGTTCACCCCCCTCACGCTGCGCGGCACCACGTTCGCCAACCGCGCCTGGACGTCGCCGATGTGCATGTACGCCTGCGAGGACCGCACGGGCCGCGTCACGGCCTGGCACCGCGCGCACTACGCCCAGTTCGCCCTCGGCGGGGCCGGTCTCGTCGTCACCGAGGCCACGGCCGTGCTGCCCGAGGGTCGCGTGACCCCGCAGGACGCCGGGCTGTGGAACGACAGCCAGACGGCGGCGTGGGCCACCGTCACCGAGGCCGTGCACGCCGTGGGCGGGAAGATCGCGGTCCAGCTCGCCCACGCCGGCCGCAAGGGCGGCAAGTACCGCGGTCTGCCCGGCGACGCCCACCGCAACCGGTCCGTGCCGGTCGAGGAGGGCGGCTGGTCGACGCTCGGCGCCTCGGACGAGCCGTTCGGCGACTACGCGCCGCCGCGGCCGGCGACCGGCGACGAGCTCGACCAGGTCGTCCAGGCGTTCGCCGTCTCGGCTCGCCGCGCCGTGGAGGCCGGGTTCGACGCGGTCGAGCTCCACGGCGCGCACGGTTACCTGCTGCACGAGCTCCTGTCACCCGTGACCAACCGCCGCGACGACGACTGGGGCGGCGGCGGGCGGGAGCGGCTGCTCGTGGCCGCCGCCGCGGCCGTGCGCGTCGCGATCGGCGACGAGGTGCCCCTGCTCGTGCGGGTCAGCGCCGAGGACGTGGCCCCGGGCGGGCTGGACGCGTACGACACCGCCCGCCTCGCCCGTCGGCTGCGCGAGGTGGGGGTCGACCTCGTGGACTGCTCCTCGGGCGGGCTCGTGGCGGGCGCCGACTACTTCGAGGAGCCCGGCTACCAGGTGCCCGGCGCCGCGGTCGTCCGGACGGAGGGCGGTGTGCCGACGGCCGCCGTCGGACGCATCACCGACGCGTGGCAGGCCGAGCAGGTCCTGCGCGACGGCAGCGCCGACGCGGTGATGATCGGGCGCGCCATGCTGCGCGACCCGCACTGGGCCCGGCACGCCGCCGCGGAGCTCGACGCGCCGGGTGCGCCGGTCGAGCCGCGCTACTACCGGGCGTGGCGCGGGACCGTCCTCGACGGGCTCACCGTGCCGACCCCGGTCTGAGGTCCGGCGCGGCCCCGGGTGCTGAGGTCCGGGGCCGGCGCCGGCGCGGTCCGCCCGCTCAGTCGGTCGGCTGCACCGAGGCGATGCGGTGCACGGCGATCGTCAGCTCGGCCTCCCGCACGGCGTCCAGCGCCCGCAGCCGGCCGCCCTCGAGCCGCATCGGCCGCAGCTCGCGCCGCTCCAGCCCGCCGGACGCCCCGACCAGCTCGACCCACACGGAGCGCCCGTCGCGCAGCGCCTCGCTCAGCTCGGCCTGCACGTCCCCGGGCTCGCGCACGGGCTCCCCGACGACCGCACCCGGTCCGACGGCGGCACCCGGGCCGGGCGAGGCGCCGTCGACGGCCGGCGGCAGCTCCTGGCCGACGCCGTCCGGCGGTGTCCCGGTGCCACGGCTCGTGCCGGTGCCGCGCATCCGGTCGACCAGCTCGCGCCGTGCGGCGTCGGTGACGCCGCGGACCGCCCCGGTCCCGCGGCGCCGGGACCAGACGTCGCGGTCCAGCCGGTCGGGACGGCGGACCCGGCCGAGCGGCCGGCCGTCCGGACCCTCGAGCGCCGAGAGCAGGCCCCGGTCGCGCAGCACCTCGTGCAGCTCGGCGGCCGGGACCGACGCCGCGAGCACCGTCGGGGCGAGCCGGACCAGTCCGAGGGCGGACAGCCGCGGATCGTCGGCCAGGCCGGCGAGCATCGCGGGGTCGGCGGCCCGCACGTAGGACTGCGCCGAACCGACCCGCAGCGCCTCGTGGCGGCGTGCGGTGTCCTTGACCAGGTACTCCAGCGGCTGCGGCACCGGGACGGCGGACCGCTGGGCGATCTCGGCCAGCAGGTCCTCCCCGCTGCGGCCGTGGTCCAGCGCCCGGGTCACGGACCCGGTCGTGAACCGCACCGTGGTGGCGGCGCCCCGGGACTCGACCTCGGCGGACTGGTCGATGAGCCGCGCGAGGTCGGGCGAGGGACGCCCGGGCACGATCCCGGTCAGGTCGCCCTGCAGGAGGAACTCGTGCACCTCCTCGGGGAACACCGAGCGCATGACCGTGCCCAGGTCCGTGGCCGGGGCGTCCTCCCCGGGCTCGCGCACCGCGCGCCCGGGGGTGGACAGCACCCCGGCGCCGGTGACGCCCAGCATCGCGGCCTCGCGCAGCAGCCCCGCCACCGCGGCCTCCGGGGGCACCGCCCGCGGCGACCGCCACCGCAGCACGGCGAGCACGTCGTCGACCCCGAGCGCCACGCCCGGCTGGGCGTCGAGCACCTCGAGCACCTGCTGGCGCAGCCGCGGCACCCAGGGCCGCTGCAGGTCCGCGGACAACGGCGCGCGCACCGTGCCCTTCTCGTCGCGGGTACCGACCTGCCACGCTGTGCGGCGGGAGCGTCGCCAGGCCTCGGCCAGCGTGGCCCACCGGTCGGCGTCGTCGGCCTCCTCCCAGCCGTCGGCGCGCGTGGTCGGCCGGAACGACGCGGGAGCGTCGCCGTCGTCCGCGACCAGCCCGGCGCTCGCGGCCAGCTCGACGACGGTCGCGGCGGTGGCCTCGTCGGTCTCGAGCAGCCGCGCCGTGCGGCGCAGGTCGCGGACGCCGAGCCCGCCGGCGCGCAGCACGACGGGTGGGGTGTCGTCCCAGGCGACGAGGACGTGCGCGACCTGACGCACGATCTCCAGCGCGGCGCCGGCGGCCTCGGCGTCCACGGTCGGATCCGGGACGGTGCGTCCGTCCGGACGGGGCGGGTCGAGGTCGGGTGCCCGGTGGGTGCGACCGCCCCGCAGGGCCAGACCGACGTCGCGGGGCAGCACCACGTGCCGGGCGTCGGAGCGTTGCAGCAGCCCGTCGCCGACGAGCTGGTCGACGGCGGCGCGGGGCGCGGAGCCGGCGGGCGGGACGACGCCGACGGGCGGCCCCCAGGCGAGCGCGTCGAGGACCTGCCGGGCGGCGGGGGACAGGGCCCCGACGTCGACGGTCGGGGCGTCGTCCTCCCGGACGGGGCCGAGGCCGGCGGGGTAGGGGCCGAGCACCTCGTCGAGGCCGGGTGCGGGCCGCACCCCGCCGTCGTCGTCCCACACCAGGGCCGCGTCGCGGGCGGCGGCCAGGACGCGACCGACGGCGTCGGCGGACCCCGGTGCGCCGAGCGCGTCGGTGACCGCTCCCGCCCCGACGGGGGTGTCGCCGTCGGACAGCGCGAGCAGCGACTCCAGGACCTGCAGCGTGCCGGCGTCCAGGTGGGCGACGGCCCGCTCGGTGCTGGTGCGGCTGGCGGCGCGCGCGGCGAGGGAGCGCAGCGTGGAGGGGGAGGGTGTGCCGAGGTCGGGGCGCACGCGGAGCAACGTCACGAGCTCGTCGTCCGTGCGCGAGCGCACCCACTCGGTGAACGTACCGGCCATCTGATCGATGTTACGCCCGCTCCCCCCGAAGTTGTGGGCATGAAATCTGCAGGCCGACAGCGGTGGGTCCTGCAGATTTCATGCCCACAGCGGGGACGCCACGGGGAACGGGGGCCGACGGGGATCAGTCCGCCGCGGTCGCCCGGCACACCTCGGGCCACGGGGTCGGGGCGATCCCGAACCGCTCCCGGGCGGCGGTGGAGTCCAGCACGTACGGCCGCTCCCACTGGTACATCAGCTGGCGCAGCTCTCGTACCAGCGGGGAGAACCACGAGACGACGGCGACGGTGGCGCCGCGCAGCTCACGCACCTTCACGGGCGGCTTGCCGACGGCGGCGAGCGCGTCCGTGACCGCCTGGCGCTGGGTGACCGGCGGGTTGGACGGCACGTGCCAGACGCGGCCGTGCGCGTCGTGGTCCGCGGCGGCGGCCACCAGGGTGCGGGCGACGTCGCGGACGTCGGTGAAGGTGTGCGGCTGGTCGGTGCGGCCGAGCATGCTGACGGCGCGGCCCTGCCGGGCGGCGGGCAGCACGCGCGTGACGTGGCCGTTCCCGCCGACGCCCGGCCCGACGTAGTCGGAGCCGCGGACCTCGACGGCCCGCAGGCGCCCGGCCCGGTGGGCGGCGAGCGCGTCGGCCCACATTCGTGCCCGCAGCCGGCCCTTGTGGTCGGTGGCGGCGTCGGGGAGCCCCTCGGACATCGGGCCGTCGACGGGGCCGTAGGGGTAGAGGTTCCCGGTGATCGCGTAGACGGCGCCGAGCCGCTCGGCGCTGGTCAGCAGCGAGGCGGCCAGCGGCGGCCAGAGCTCCTCCCAGCGGGTGTAGTCGGCCGGGTTGGCGCAGTTGTAGAGCACGTCGGCGTCCGGGTCGACGGCGCAGAGCGCGTCCGGGTCGGCCGCGTCGACGGCGACGTGGCGCACGCCCTCCAGGCCGGTGTCCCGGCCCGAGCGGGTGGCGACGGTGACCTCCTCGCCGGTGGCGGCGAGGAGGGTGGCGACCTGTCGGCCGACGGGGCCGGCGCCCACGACGAGATGACGAGACATGACCCGTGCTCCAATCCGAGAGCGGTGCTCTCACTCTGTGTCGTCAGCGTGGCACGGCGGCGGGCCGGGCGCAAGAGCGCTGCTCTCGCACCGATGACCTGGGGCGCTGTCGACCGATCACAGACCGCTCCCGGTAGCAACCGCTGGGAGCCCTTTCCTCGGATGAAACCCAGCGTTTTCACCTGGGTGAAAGAGCGGGTGAAAGGCGCGACGAACCGCAGAAATCCGCGGGGTGCGCCTCCTAGCATCAGGAAGGACCAGCGCATGTCGGGAGCGAGACGATGACGATCGCGGAGTCGCAGAAGAGACTGCCCCGCACCTGGGCGTGGGTGCGGCGCAGCAGGAGCCCGTCGTGGCGCGCCCGCGCTCGGGTCGACGTCTGGCAGACCGGCTACCGACGCCGACTGATGGCCACGGACGTGCTGCTGGTGTCCGCCGCCTGCGTCGTGGCGCTGGTGGTGCGGGACGCCGTGGTCGCCGCGCCGCCCTCCGGTGCCGCGACGGCCGTGCTGCTCGCGCTGGTGGCCGTGGGCGTCGTCGGGTGGCCCGTCGCGATCGCGTTGAGCGGTGGCTACGACCCTCGCGTCCTCGGCGAGGGAGGCCAGGAGCTCCACCGCATCGCCGATGCCGCCCTGCGGACGTTCGTCGCGGCCGCGGTGCTGGCACTCCTGGTCCCCGCTCCCGGTGTCCAGGCCTTCGCCCTCACCGCGTTCCCCCTCGGGCTGGCCTTGCTGATCGCGGGACGGTCGGCGTGGCGAGCGCGCCTTCTGCGTGCCCGCGCTCGCGGCGCGTGCACGACGGAGGTCGTGGCCGTGGGATCCCGCCGACAGGTCGAGCGGCTCGTCGACGAGCTGCACGACCGGCCGTCCGGGTACCGGGTCGTGGCCGCCTGCGTGCCGGACGGCGCGGCCGCGGGGCCGTACGGCGATGTCGACAGGCCCCGTCCCGCGGCCGACGGGCCGGGAGAGGGAGCCTCCGCGCCACCCGAGGTGGCCGGCGTCCCCGTGCTCGGCGGGCTGTCCGACGTGCCGGCGGTGGCCGCCGGCACCGCTGCGCGGGCGGTCGTGGTGTGCGGCTCCGAGGCGGTCGACGCCGACGAGGTGCACCGTCTGGGGTGGGAGCTGGAGCCGCTGGGCGTGAGCCTGATGCTGACCGCCGCGCTGGAGGGTGTCACCCGGCCCCGGATCACGGTGGTCCCCGAGCGTTCGGTGTCTCTGCTGCACGTGACCGCTCCGCGGTTCGCCGGCCCGAAGTACGTCGCGAAGTCGCTCATCGACAGGGTCGGCGCGATCCTGCTGATCCTGCTGGTCCTGCCGGTGCTCGTGGTGGTCGCGGTCGTCGTCGCGACCACGAGCAAGGGCCCGATCCTGTACCCGCAGGAGCGGGTGGGGCGCGACGGCACGATGTTCCGGATGCTGAAGTTCCGCACCATGCGGGTGGGGGCCGATGCCGAGGACTACCTGCAGGGCCGCAACGACGCCGACGGTCTGCTCTTCAAGCAGCGCGACGACCCGCGGGTCACCCGGCCGGGTCGCATGCTGCGCCGGTACTCGCTCGACGAGCTGCCTCAGCTGTTCAACGTACTGCGGGGCCAGATGTCCCTGGTCGGCCCCCGGCCGCCGCTGCCGCACGAGGCGGCGAAGTACGAGGCGCACGTCCGCCGCCGTCTCCTGGTCAAGCCGGGCATGACCGGGCTCTGGCAGGTCAGCGGGCGGTGCGACCTGCCGTGGGACGAGGCGGTGCGGCTGGACATCTTCTACGCGGAGAACTGGACCCCGCTGGACGACCTGCTGGTCCTCGCGCGCACGGTGCGGGCGGTGCTCTCGGGCCGGGGCGCGTACTGATCGTCGCGCGCTGCGTCGTGAGCCCCGTCGCAAGCTCTGGCGCGCGTTCCGGAGCGGTGCTCTGCTTCGCGAACGCTGCTCCGCCGTGGCAGGGTGTCCGACATGTCCGCCCGCGAGATCGCCCGCACCGAGATCACCCGGCGGATCCACGCTGCGGCCCGGGAACGCCTCGGCGCCGAGGGACCCGCCGCGCTGTCCCTGCGCGCCGTCGCCCGCGACGTGGGGATGGTGTCCTCGGCGGTGTACCGGTACGTCGAGTCCCGCGACGCCCTGCTGACCGCGCTGCTGGTGGAGTGCTACGACGAGCTCGGTGCCGCCGTCGAGCAGGCGGAGAGCGACGCGCCCCGCACCGACCACGCGGCCCGTTGGCTGGCCGCCTGCCGTGCGGCGCGCACCTGGTGCGTCGAGCACCCGGGGGAGTTCGCCCTGCTCTACGGCACCCCCGTGCCCGGGTACGCGGCACCGCAGGACACCGTGGAGCCCGCGATCCGGGTGGTCCTCGTGCTGGCCGGCATCGCCGCGGAGGCGGGCGGGGACCCGGGGCCGCCGGTGTCCGACGTCGCCGCCGTCGTCGCGCCGGCGCGTGCCGCCGTCGTGCAGCGCGGCTTCCCCGCGCCGGCCCCGGAGGTCGTGGCCCGCACCCTGATGGCCTGGTCGGGGCTGTTCGGCTCGATCTCCTTCGAGCTGTTCGGCCACCTGCACAACGCGGTGTCCGACCCGGCGGACTGGTTCGACGCCGTCGCCGCCCGGCTCGGCGCCGACGCCGGCATCGTGCCCGCCTGACGTCCCGGCGGACAGCCGTGGCCGGATGCGACGCGTCCGCCCCCGCCCCGGTACCCTGGGACACTGCCCGGCACCCGCCGGGTCCAGAGCAACGACGAGCACGAAGAGGTTCAGGTGCCCACCGGCAAGGTCAAGTGGTACGACGCGGATCGCGGTTTCGGTTTCATCGCCCACGCCGACGGCGGCGAAGTGTTCCTGCACGCCTCCGCGCTGCCGGCCGACGTGCCGAACCCGAAGCCGGGCACCCGCGTGGAGTTCGGCGTCGCGGACGGGCGCCGTGGCCCGTCGGCGCTCGCCGTGCGGGTCGTCGACCCCCAGCCGTCGGTGGCGAAGGCGAAGCGCAAGCCGCCGTCGGAGATGGCCGGCATCGTCGAGGACCTCATCCGCGTGCTCGACCGCACGGGCGACCAGCTCAAGCGTGGCAAGTACCCCGAGGGCGAGGCGGGCAAGCGCGTCGCCACCATGCTGCGCGCCGTCGCCGACAACCTCGATTCCTGAGAGCGAGACGAATCATGGCATCCGCCGAGGCGCCCGCGAAGGCACGCCGCGTGAGCTCGCGCGCCCGCAACGACGCCGTCCTGCTCGGCGCCGCCGAGCTGGCGCGCGCCGCGGCGCTGGAGGTCGCGTCCGGCCCGGACGACGTCGGCGAGCACCTCGGGACCGTCGCCGAGGGCGAACGCCTGATGTCGCACCGGTTCGCGGCCGGGATGCGCGGCTACCACGGCTGGCACTGGACCGTGACGGTGGCGCGCGTGCCGCGCGGCCGCACGGCCACGGTCTGCGAGGTCGAGCTGCTGCCGGGCGACGAGGCGATCCTGGCCCCGGCCTGGGTGCCGTGGTCGGAGCGGCTGCGTCCGGGGGACGTCCGCCCGGGCGACAAGCTGCCCTTCCGCGCGGACGACCCGCGCCTCGAGCCCGGCTGGACGCCGACCGGCGACGAGGAGCAGGACGAGGTCGCCATCGAGGAGCTGGCGCTGGCCCGCCAGCGGGTGCTCTCCCCGCACGGTCGCGACGAGGCCGCCGAGCGCTGGTACCGCGGGTCGCAGGGGCCGACGTCGCGAGGCGCGGTCGCCTCGGACGCCGAGTGCACGACCTGCGGCTTCCTCGTGCCGCTGCAGGGCCCGCTGGGCCAGCTGTTCGGCGTGTGCGCCAACGCGTGGTCGCCCGACGACGGCAAGGTGGTCTCCCTCGACCACGGCTGCGGGGCGCACTCCGAGACGGACGTGAGCCGCCGCCGCAGCGACTGGCCGGACCCGGACCCGATCATCGACGAGTCCACGGTCGAGCAGGTGGACCTGGGCCCCCGGGAGCCGGAGCAGCCGGCAGCCCCGTCCGACGAGCCGGAAGGTGACGAGAACGCGTGACGACCGACGTCTTCGGGACCGCCGCGCTGCGGCACGCGGTCACGGAGGCGTGGCTCGGGTCCGCCACACGCTTCCGTGAGGACGCGAACTCGGAGGAGGACCACGCGCGCGGGCACTACCGCGACCGCGTCGTGGTCGAGCTCCTGCAGAACGCCGCCGACGCCGCGGCCCGCGCGGGTGCCGCCGGCCGGGTCGAGGTCGTCCTCGACCCCGAGCGCCGCGTGCTGCGTGTGGCGAACACCGGTCACGCCCTGGACGCCGACGGGGTCGCCTCGCTGGCGTCGCTGCGCGCCTCCGCGAAGGACGACGCGGCCGGGCAGGTGGGCCGGTTCGGCGTCGGGTTCGCGGCGGTGCGGGCGGTGTCCGACGACGTCTCGGTCGCCTCGCGCGACGGCGGCGTGCGCTTCGCCCTGGACGAGACCCGCGCGGCGCTCGCGTCGCTGACCAGCGAGGGCACGGCCGACGCGGCGGCGCAGCGGCTGGCGGCCGACATCGCGGGCCGCGGTGACGACCTGCCGGTGCTCCGCCTGCCCTTCCCGGCGCCGGGCCTGGACGCCGACGCGGCGTTCGACACCGTCGTGGAGGTGCGGCTGCGCGACGCCGCCGCCGCGGAGGCGGTGCGCGACCAGCTCGACGCGATCGACGACGTGCTGCTGCTCGCGTTCCCCGGGATCGCCACCCTGCACGTCGTGGTGACCACGGACGCCGGTGCGCGGCGCCAGGTCACCTGGGACGGCTCGGCCCAGAAGGCCGCCCCGCAGGTGCACCGCAGCGGGCGGTTCACCGAGGTGGACGTCGCCGAGCTGCCGCGCGAGCATCGCCGGACGGACTGGTCGCTGGTCTGGACGGTGCCGGACGGCGGCACCGTGCACAGCGGCACGGCGGACGACGGCGGCACCCCGGAGCAGCCGGCCGCCCGCCGCCGCGTGCTGCACGCCCCGACGCCCACCGACGTCGTCGTCGACCTGCCCGCCGTTCTGCTGGCGACGTTCCCGGTGGACGCCGGCCGCCGCCGCGTGCTGCCCGGGGCGGCCACCGACCACCTGGCCGCCGAGGCGGGCGTCGCCTACGCCGAGCTGCTCGGCACCCTGGCCGCGGACCGCGCGCGGTCCGCCGACCCGACCGCCGGGCCGGACCCCCTGGACCTGGTGCCGACAGGTCTGCCCGGCTCGGACCTGGACGCCGCGGTCCGCGAGGCCGCCACCGCGGCGCTGACCCGCACGCCGCTGCTCGCGGCGCCCGGCGGCGAGGACGGCGACCACCCGGGCGACAGCGACCCGGGCCAAGCTGGCCGCTCCGCGCTCGAGACCCCGCAGGACGCGCTCGTCGTCGCGGGCGACCCGGGCGGCGACGCGGACCTCGTCGCGGCGCTCGCGCCGGTGCTGCCGGGTCTGGTGCTCGTCCCGGCCCGCCACCAGGCCACCGTGCGCAGCCTGGGGGCGACGGTCGCGTCGCTGGCGGACCTGGTCGACGACCTGCCCGGCGGGTTGCCGGCCGAGCGCTGGCACGCCCTGCTGGACGCCCTGGCCCCGTACGCGAACGAGCCGGGGGTGCTGGAGTCGCTGGCCGGTGCTCGCGTCCCGCTGGCCGACGGCCGGGTGGCCGGCGTGCGCAGCGCCGTCGTGCTGCCCGAGGGGTCGGTGGACGACGGCGACGAGGCCTCCCTGGCGGCCACGGCGCGGGTGCTCGGGCTGCGGGTGGTGCACCCGGACGTCGCCCACCCGCTGCTCGTCCGTGCTGGGGCCGTGGCCACGGACGCCTACCGGATGCTGCAGGACCCGGAGGTCCGCCGCGCCGCCCTGGACGCCGCCGAGACGGTCCTGGACGGCGACGAGGACGACGGCGCCCGGGAGATCGTCGCCTCGGCGCTGGCCCTGGTGCGACTCACCGGGGGAGCGGACGCCCCGTTCTGGACGGGTGAGCTGCCCGTGCCGACGGCGGACGGCGACCTGGTGGCGCTGCGCGAGGCGACGCTACCCGGCACGTGGGCGGCGGAGGTGCTGGACGGGCTGGCCCCGGTCAGCGCCGAGTACGTGGCCCGCTACGGCGCCCCGGTGCTGACGGCGGCCGGTGCGCGCACCGACCCGGACGTCTACATCGTGCCGGACGTCGTCACCCCGGAGGCGGACGACGAGGACGACGACGGCGGCCCGGACGACGCCGCGGGCTGGCTCGGCGGGTGGTCGGACTACCTGCGCCTGCTCGGCGCGCGGTTCGGACCCGGCGTCGCGGTCGGCGACCTGGTGGCCGTGGCGGACCTCGACGCCGTGGCGGACGACGCCTGGCCGCGGGTGCTGGCCCGTCTGGCCGGCGAGCCGGACACCCGCCGCGCCCTGCTGACGCCGGTGCGGCGCGGGCGGGTCTCGGCGCCGTCGTACTCGGCGTGGTGGCTGCGCGAGCGCTTCGGCGCGCCCTTCGCCCTGCACGACGGCGTCCCGCTGCTGCCCGCCGAGCCGCGGGCGGTGGCCGGGCTCGACGTCGCGGTGCGGCGCGCCCTGGGCGGTGCCGACGCGCTCGGCGACCTGGACGCGACGGACTGGCCGGCCGCGCTCGAGCGGCTCCCCACCGTCGGCTCGGCGCTGCCGCTGCGCGACGCGCTGGTGGTGTGGCGGGGGCTGGCGAGCCTGGCCGCGCGCCTGGACGCCGACGACCGGTCGACGGCCCTGGACCCCCTGCCGGACCGGCTGCCCGTGCTGGACGCGAGCGACGTCGTCGTGCACCGCGCCGAGGACGTCGTGGTGGCCGGGACGGCCCGCTGGGCGGCGCTCGGTGCCGTGGTCCCCGCCCCGGCGGCGGAGGCCGAGGGGCTGGCCGAGCTGCTCGACCTGCCGCTGGCCGGGCAGGACGGGCTGCCGTCGCCCGACTCGCTGGGCACCGAGCGCGAGCTGGACCCGCGGGTGACCGCGCTGGACCACCGGATGCCGGCGGTGTGGTTCCACCACGAGCGGCTGTCCGTGGCCGGAGGGCCGGTGCCCTGGTGGGTGGACGCCCGGTCCCGCGTGCACGCGACCTCCGAGGCCGGGCTGGCCGCGGGGCTGGCGGACGTGCTGGGCCGGCCGGACCGCGTCGCGCTGCTCACCGCGGTGCTGCGGGAGCCGGAGCGTGCGGTGGCGCTCTGGGCGACGACCGCCTGGGGCTGATCCGCCGCATGGCGAGGATGTTCGGTTAATTCATGTGTTCCGTTGGTGACGGAACCGAGGTATTGTCTGAACGTGCAGCGTGGACAAGAGGCACGGCGACCTGGCGGCGACGAGGTAGCCCGCCGTGCACGAGAACTCCTTCGCGCTCGACTGCCGTCGAGGTGGGCGCTCACCGAGGCTCCCCTCGAGGGCCTCTCGGCCGACACCTCATGGGATATTGAATCCCCTGATGGTCGCCGGGCCGGGATCGGTGTCGTCCTGAAACCTGCTCTCGGTGTGCGCGACCTGGTCGACGTCGCAAACCGCGCCACCAGGATCAGGGACCGCTACGACGTCGATGCGGTCGTGGTCGCGGCACGCTATGTCGCGACGCAAGTCGGCGAGGGGCTCGAACGTCAAGGCATCGGATATGTCGACGCGACGGGCAATATGCGTGTCAGTCTGACGCTGCCCGGCTTGTTCGTCTCTGACAAGGGGGCGACCGCCGACCCGTGGCGCGGTCCAGGGCGTCGGCGCGACACCCTCAAGGGAGAGCCGGCAGCACGAGTCGTCCGAACACTTGCTGATCGCGTTGGGCCGTGGCGCATCAGTCGGCTCATCAAGGAGTCGGGAGCCTCAACCGGGTCCGTCTATCGAGTCGTCGAGCTCCTCGAGGCCGAGGAGCTCGTCCAGCGCACTTCGGATGGCGAGATCGCGGTCGAAGACTGGCCGACCATGCTTCGGCGCTGGGCCTCCGACTACCAGTTTCTTGAGACCAATGCGATCACGCGGTGGATTGCTCCGCGCGGAGTGGAAAGTGTGCTCCAGAAGCTCAGCCAAGGGACAACGGGCGACTACGCCGTGACGGGTTCCTTTGCTGCGTCTGCGTGGGAGAGCTATGCGCCGGCGCGTTCGTTGTGGGTCTATGCAGAGGATCCCGACGGACTGGCCAGAAGCGTAGGTCTTCGGGAGTCGGAGACGGGTGTCAACGTGCTCGTCGCCAGGCCCGCCTATCCGGTCGTCATGGCTGCGGGTTCCCGAACACTCGACGGGGTGCGTTTGTCGTGTCCGACGCAGGTCGCCGTCGACCTCATGAACGGACCGGGTCGAGCGCCGTCAGAAGCAGAGGCACTCATGACGTGGTTGGAGAGGAACGTAGATGAATGGCGAGTCCCCTGATCTCTTGATCCGTTCGAGGTCGGCGTTGCTCGACGCCGCGGAGGCGTTGGGAACCCAGCGCAAATCTGTCATCGTCATCGGGGCTCAGGCGGTCTACCTGCACACAGGGTCTCTCCGCGTGGCGCTGGCTGAGGCGACGAAGGACAGCGATGTCGTTCTCGATCCTCGGCTCCTTCACGACAACCCGCTGATCGACGACGCCATGGAGGCGGCGGGGTTCATGCCGGCCGATCAGCCTGGCTCGTGGGTCACGCCGGACGGGGTCCTTGTCGACCTCATGGTTCCCGAAGCGCTGGCCGGAAGCGGAGGTCGGCGCGGCGCACGGATTCCACCCCACGGGAACCGGGCAGCTCGTCGGGCAGTCGGCCTCGAGGCAGCGCTCGTCGACAATCACCTCATGTCCGTGAGCGCGCTTGCGGCCGATGACCCGCGTGAGGTCACCTTGAAGGTGGCTGGTCCCGCGGCGCTGATTGTCGCGAAGATGCACAAGATCGCGGAGCGTCTCGGAGGCCCACGGTCGAACGACAAGGACGCCCACGACGTCTACCGACTCTTCCGTCAGTTCGAGACGGACGAACTCACGGACCCGTTCACACGGCTCTTGAGGGACGCCGTCAGCGCCGACGTGACAGAACTGGCACTGCAGCACGTGGGGAACCTTCTGGCCACAGGGCCAGAAGCTGAGGTATCCGTGATGGCGGGGACGGGCGGAGGCCGGTGTCGGCAACCCGGAGGAGGTGTCGGCCTCCGTCGCCTTCCTCGCTGCCGATCTCATCGAGGCGCTAGGGCGCTGACGGTCAGTCGCCGCGGTGGCGGCGCGCCCAGGGCAGACCGAGCAGCCCGAGCAGGATGCCGGCCCCGCAGATGGCCACGGCCTCGACGGGCACGACGCCGGTGGCCGCGAGGACGCCCACGACGACCAGCGCGACGGTCCAGACGGCGACGCCGACGAGTACCACGCGTACCAGGTCGGTGGACGGCGGCGCGGGCGTGGGACGGCGGCGCTCGGGGTGGAGCAGCAGCGTCATCACGGAGGGCACGGGCCGATCGTACGTCGCGGGCCACGCGCCGGCCCCGGGACGCGGCGGTACCGGGCCGGAAGAGGTCCGTGTCACGTCCGATCTGTCCCGAAGGTCTGCCGTGAGCGGTCACACCTCTGGCACCATGGTTGCCCATGGCGAACCAGACCAGCGCGCCCTCGGAGGGGCTCAGCGCGATCGACCGCTTCTTCCAGATCACCCAGCGGGGGTCGACCGTCGGCGCCGAGATCCGCGGTGGCCTGGTCACGTTCTTCGCGATGAGCTACATCATCGTGCTGAACCCGCTGATCATCGGCACGGTCCCGGACGGCACCGGGGAGTTCCTCGGCGGCGGTGACGCCCCGAACCTCGGCATGGTGGCGGCGGCGACGGCGCTGATCGCCGGCATCGTCACGATCGCGATGGGCGTGTTCGCCAACTTCCCGATCGGTCTGGCCGCGGGGCTGGGGCTCAACGCGGTGGTCGCCTACTCGATCGCGGGCCTGCCCGACATGACCTGGGCGGACGCCATGGGTCTGGTGGTCATCGAGGGCCTGATCATCCTCGTGCTGGTGCTGACCGGGTTCCGGGAGGCCGTGTTCAACGCGGTCCCCGTCGAGCTGAAGACGGCGATCAGCGTCGGCATCGGCCTGTTCATCGCGTTGATCGGCCTGGTCAACGCCGGGTTCGTCGTGCCGGGCGACGGCACGATCGTGGCGTTGGGCAACCTGGCCACCTGGCCGATGCTCGTGTTCGTGGTCGGGCTGATCCTGACCATCGTGCTGTGGGTCCGCCGCATCCGCGGTGCGCTGCTCATCGCGATCCTCACGGCGACCGCGCTGGCCGTCGTCCTGGAGAACACGCTGAACATCGGCGCGAAGGCGCCGGACGGCTCGAACCCCACGGGCTTCAACCTGAACGCCCCGACGTTCTCCGGCGTCGTCGAGGTGCCGGACTTCGGGCTGCTCGGCCAGTTCTCGCTGCTGGGCTCGTTCGAGAACATCGCCGTGGTCTCGGTCCTGCTGCTGATCTTCTCGCTGCTGCTCGCGGACTTCTTCGACACGATGGGCACGATGGTCGCCGTCGGCGCCGAGGCGAAGCTGCTCGACGAGAAGGGCAACCCGCCGCGCACCCGCGCGATCCTGGTCGTCGACTCGTTCGGCGCGATCGCCGGTGGTGCCGGCTCGGTGTCGTCCAACACCGCGTACGTCGAGTCGACGACGGGTGTCGGCGAGGGCGCCAAGACCGGGTTCGCCTCGGTGGTGACCGGCGTGGCCTTCCTGCTCGCGACGTTCCTGTCCCCGCTGGTGGCGCTGGTGCCCTACGAGGCGGCCGCGCCGGCGCTGGTGCTGGTCGGGTTCCTCATGATGGCGCAGGTGGCAGGCATCAACTGGCGCAACATGGAGATCGCCATCCCGGCGTTCCTGACGATGATCATCATGCCGTTCACGTACTCCATCGCGGACGGCATCGGCGCGGGCTTCATCGCGTTCGTGGTGATCAAGCTGGCGCTGGGCAAGATCCGCCAGATCCACCCGCTGATGTGGGTGTCCTCGTTGCTGTTCGTCGTGTACTTCCTGCTCGAACCGTTGCAGGCCGCCATCGGCTGACCCACCCCTGACCAAGATCCGGTCGAGGTGGTTTCCCGGACTCGTGTGTCCGGCTACGATTTGCCCCGGCCAACCATCGGAGAACTGGAGAACATCGTGCGCACGCGACGGGCCGGGTGGCTCCAGACCACCCGCAAAGGCCTGTGGCACCTGCGTCACGGTGGTCTCGGGCAGGTCCGGGTCTTCCTGCGCCGCCGGCGGCTGCTGGGCGACCACGCCCCCCGCGGAGCGCGCCTGACGAAGCAGGGTCTCGTCTACGAGCCGTGGACGACGGCGGAGCGAGCACCCGCGCGTCGGCTGCGGGTCGGGGTGGTCCTGGACGACTTCTCCCGGATGGCGTTCGGCGACGAGTGGGAGCAGGTGCTGCTCAAGCCGTCCACGTGGGCCGAGCAGCTCGAGGGCCTGGACCTCGTCTTCCTCGAGTCGGCCTGGGCCGGCAACGGCGGTGCGTGGAAGTACCACCTCACGGGTCCGACGGCGCCGCGCCCGGCGGTGACCGCGATGCTCGCCGCCGCGCGGGACCGGGGCATTCCGACCGTCTTCTGGAACAAGGAGGACCCGGTCCACTTCGAGGACTTCCTCGACACCGCCCGGCTCGTCGACCGCGTCTACACCACCGACGTCAACCGGCTGCCGGCGTATCGCGAGGCCCTCGGGCACGACCGCGTCGGAGTGCTGGCGTTCGGCGCGCAGCCGGCGATCCACAACCCGGTCCGCACGCACGGTGCCGGTCCGGAACGGGACGTCGCCTTCGCGGGGACCTGGTTCGCGCACAAGTACCCCGAGCGCCGCGAGCAGATGCACACGCTGCTCGGCGGCGCTCTCGACGTCTCGCCGACGATGGACCTCGGGCTGGAGATCTACTCCCGGTTCACCGGCCAGGACGAGCGGTACGAGTTCCCCGCGCCGTACGCCGCCCGGGTGGTGGGATCGCTGCCGTACGAGCAGATGCTCACCGCCTACCGGGACTACAAGGTCTTCCTCAACGTGAACTCGGTGGTGGACTCGCCGAGCATGTGCGCGCGGCGGATCTTCGAGATCACCGCCTGCGGCACGCCGGTGGTGACGACGCCGAGCGCCGCGACGGGGGAGTTCTTCCCCGGCGACGAGGTCTTCGACGTCGCCACGCGGGACGAGGCCGCCGCGACCGTGCGGGCGCTGGTTCGGTCGCCGGAGCTGCGGGACCGCGCCGTGCACCTCGGGCAGCGGCGCATCTGGCGCGAGCACACCTACGGGGCGCGGGCTCAGCGCGTGCTGCACGACGTCGGTCTGGCGGACTCCGCCGTCGTGCCCCGGTCGCGGGTGACCGCGCTGGTCTCCACGAACCGGCCGCACCAGCTCGACCACGTGCTGCGCTCGGTCGGTTCGCAGGAGGGCGTCGACGTCCAGCTCGCGCTGCTCACGCACGGATTCACCGAGCCGGAGGCCGACCTGCGGCTGCGGGCCAAGGAGGCGGGCATCCAGGACCTGGTGCTGCTGCAGGCCGAGCAGGAGGTGCCGCTGGGCGCCTGCCTGAACCGGCTGGCCGGCGTCGCGGACGGGGACGTGGTCGCCAAGATGGACGACGACGACCTCTACGGCCCGCAGTACCTGTCGGACCAGCTCTACGCGCTCGACTACTCCGCCGCGGACGTGGTCGGCAAGCAGGCCCACTACATGTACCTGGAGTCCCAGGACGCGACGCTGCTGCGGTTCGCGGACCGGGAGCACCGGTACACGGACTTCGTCATGGGGCCGACGATCGTGGCGCGCCGCGACCTGGCGGACTCCGTGCGGTTCGCGGAGACCTCCACCGGGGAGGACACCGGGTTCCTGCGTGGCGTCGCGGACGCCGGCGCGCGGATCTACTCCGCCGACCGATTCAACTTCGTCCAGATGCGGTCCGGGGCGGGACAGCACACGTGGACGGTGACCGATGCCGAGCTGCTCGCGAGCGGTGACGTGGCGTTCTACGGGCGTGCCGAGCAGCACGCGATGATCTGAGAAGGAATCTGGGAATGGAAATCAACACTGTCGGTGTGATCGGGCTCGGCTACATCGGCCTGCCGACTGCCGCGATCCTGGCGTCCAAGGACGTGAAGGTCGTCGGCGTGGACGTGAACCCGTCCACCGTCGAGGCCATCAATCGCGGAGACGTCCCGTTCGTCGAGCCGGACCTGGCGACCTTCGTAGGTGGTGCGGTTCAGCACGGCACCTTGCGCGCCACGGACCGGCCCGAGCCGGCGGACGCCTTCATCATCGCGGTGCCGACACCGTTCCAAGGCGACCATGAGCCGGACCTGTCCTACATCCAGGCGGCGGCTGAGGCCGTGGCCCCGGTCCTCGACGGCGGTGAGCTGCTCATTCTCGAGTCCACCTCGCCTCCCGGAGCGACGCAGAAGATGGCGGACTGGATCATCGCCGCGCGGCCAGACCTCTCGCTGGACGGCACGGACAGCCGCCCTGCGATTCATGTGGCGCACTGCCCGGAGCGGGTACTCCCGGGTCGCGTCATGATCGAACTCGTCACGAACGACCGCATCGTGGGTGGTCTGACGCCTGCGGCGGCCCAGTTCGCGAAGGACCTCTACGCGGTGTTCTGCCAGGGCGAGATCCTGCTGACCGACGCGGTGACGGCCGAGATGGCCAAGCTGGTCGAGAACTCGTTCCGTGACGTCAACATCGCTTTCGCCAACGAGCTCTCCCTGATCGCGGACAAGCTCGACATCGACGTGTGGGAACTGATCCAACTCGCAAACCACCACCCGCGGGTCAACATCCTGCAGCCGGGTCCTGGCGTGGGTGGTCACTGCATCGCCGTCGACCCTTGGTTCATCGTCAACGCGGACCCCGAGCAGGCGAACCTGATCCGCACGGCGCGCGAGGTGAACGACAGCAAGCCGCAGTGGGTGATTGAGCAGATCGAAAGCGCCGTCGAAGCCCACGATGCACCGACGATTGCTGCCCTTGGTCTCGCGTTCAAGGCGGACATCGACGACCTCCGCGAGTCGCCGGCACGCAAGATCGTCGCCGAACTCGCTGACCAGAACCCGACGGCTCGGATTCGTGTGGTCGAGCCCCACGTCGACGCCTTGCCGCCGGAGCTTGCCAACCGCCGCAACATCGAGCTGACCTCACTGGTTGAGGCGACGGATTCTGCGGACGCCACCGTCGTCCTGGTCGATCACGCAGCGTTCAAGGATGTTGAGCCGGACGACCTCGGTCTCGACCCCTCCCGCGTCGTGGACACGCGGGGAGTCTGGCGGTGACGACCCGATTCCAGCGCATCGCGCGGCACAAGACACAGCTGACCGTGATCGTTGCGGTCACTCTTGGCGTAGCAGCCATCCTGGTGCGCGCGGTCTACCCGCCGATCGCTATCGTCCTCGGACTGTCCGCGGTCGTACTTGGCCTCATCGCCATGCGGCGTGTCGCCAGGCTGGCCGCCCACCGTCTCCGCGCCTTCGAGCGAAAGCTCGACCTCATCGTGCGGAATCAGCGCGATATTGCCGGTACCGTCGGCCGCAGCGCGCCGATCATTCGGTCGATCGCAACCCGCGGGCCGCAGCTGGCGACGTCGTCAGGTGACAAGTCCGCGACCAAAACGAGCACTCCGACCAAGTTCGCTTCCATTCTCGAGGAGGCGACGGCCCTGGCGCCGGTGACGCGTGAGCGTCCTCGGTGGAAGGAGCTTCGCGTCGCGACGATCCTCGATGAGTTCTCGTCCTCGGCCTTCGCGGCGGAATGGACTCAGCGAGCGATCGGCAGGGAAAGCTGGAGCCAGGACTTGGACGAGTTCGGGCCTGATCTGCTGTTCGTCGAATCCGCCTGGCACGGCAACGGACGCGACTGGTCCTTTCAGCTCGTCGGTCCCACGGCGCCGCGACGGGAGATCGTGGACCTGGTTGCCGAGTGTCGCCGGCGCGGAATCCCGACGGTGTTCTGGAACAAGGAAGACCCGGTCCACTTCGAGGAGTTCCTCGACGCGGCCCGCCTGTTCGACGTCGTTCTGACCTCCGACGGCAACATGGTCGATGCGTACCGGAGGGAGCTCGGGCATGACCGAGTCCACCTGCTCCAGTTCGCAGCGCAGACCGCGATTCACAACCCGTTCCGTGATCCCAAGTTGCGGCACAAGCGAGACATCGCTTTTGGCGGCATGTACTTCGCGCACACGCACGAAGCGCGCCGAGAGCAGCTCGATCTACTTCTTCGGGCAGCCGAAAAGGCCAGCGCGAAGGTGGCGGCGGGGGGCCTCGACATCTTCTCCCGGCAGCACGGCGGAAACGAGCGCTATCAGTTCCCGAAGCCGTTCGACGCGAGAGTCGTCGGTGGGCTCCCGTACGAGAAGATGCTCGGCGCCTACCGGCTCTACAAGGTGTTCCTGAACGTGAACACCATCGTCAACTCACCGACCATGTGTGCACGTCGGGTCTTCGAGATTACCGCGAGCGGCACGCCGGTAGTGAGCACACCCAGCCCCGCTCTCGAAGCGACCTTTGCCGACGACGAGATCGCTCAGGTTCACACGGAGGAGGAAGCGACGTGGACCTTGCGCCACCTGGTGCGCAACAAGACGGAGCGGGACCGGATGGTCCACCGGGGTCAGCGGCGCATCTGGGCCCACCACACCTACTCTCACAGGGCTTCAGAGATCGCAGATCACGCCGGCGTCTATAACGTGCCCGGTCGACCTGCGCTGCCGCGCGAACGCGCGGTCTCCGTGCTGGCACCCACGATTCGACAGACCCAGCTTGACCACATCCTGTCGACGTTTGCTCGCCAGAAGAACGTCGATGCTGAACTGCTCGTCATGACGCACGGTTTCGAGGTGGGTGAGCGCGAATTCAAGGAGGCCTGCAACCGGCACGGTGTCGACAACGCCAGGCTCTTCTCGGCAGCTGCCTCCAAGACGCTCGGGTCGTGCCTCAACACTCTGATCGATGGTGCCGAGGGCCAGGTTCTCGCCAAGATGGACGACGACGACTTCTACGGTGATCACTACCTCGCCGATCAAGTCGCGGCGATGTTCTACTCAGGTGCCGAACTGGTCGGCAAGGAGGCCGTATACCTCTATCTAGAGGCGCAGAACGTCACGCTGCTCCGATCCCCGGAGCGTGAGCATCGGTTCACCGAGTTCGTCGCTGGTCCGACCCTTGTGGCGGACGCCGACCTCTTGCGGCGCTATCGGTTCGCCGACGTGACGCGGGGCGAGGACTCCAGCCTGCTCCGCGCACTGAAGGCCGACGGCGTCCAGGTCTACTCGTCTGATCGGTTCAACTTCGCCCAGATCCGAAGCATGAACGGCGACGGACACACGTGGAATGTCGGAGACCTTGAACTATTGGCTGGTTCGAACATCGCCGGACATGGCTGGCTCGTCGACGAGGTGAGTTGTTAGCCGCCACGCTCCACGCGCGGAATGCGGCAGGCAAGGAAATCGCTGCTCTCACTGATTTGCTGCCGTAAGTGCGGACCATGCGGTTCTGCTGTTCGTCGGCGCGTGTGCGACGACACCAACGACCATAGCCGGGGTTCCGCACCAATCTGCAGAACGGCGAGCCCCTAGGGCGACCCCTGTCGGCGCGACACATCGGATGGCAAGCGCACTCAGACGAAGATGCTATTGCTCCCGGGGTGCGCAAGGAGGTCGGTCATGTGTCCCATCGATTCATCGCCCGGGGAGCATCACCTCGTCGGTCAAGTGGCCGACACCAGGTCGCGGGTAAGCGCCGTTGTACTCAGCCACCGTGATGAACCCTTCCGTATCCAGCATCAGTTGCCAATCGCCTTCGACCTCAGCAGCGCGGCGCATCAGGTGACGCACCAGATCACGGGGAGGTGGCTGATGCCGCTCACCCCATGGCCGCCTCAAGAGGCCGACCATGGCGTCGGGCGGCAAGGAGTCGATGAATGGATTCAGGTGGTTTCGGATATGAAACTCGTCATCATCGTTCTGCAGGTAGGCAACCGTGTTTGGAGTGCCCTGCGCATATAGAGCGGGAAGACTCGTCACGATATTGCGAGGTAGATCCACGAATGCCGCACCATTCCAGCAGTGCTGTGCATATTTGCCGAGCGTCGTAGGGTGATGCCGCTCCAGCAGAGTTTGCGGATTCATTGGTACGGCCAGGGAACCCGGAAATGCGTGACTGAGCTTCAGTGCTGCAAATCCGCCGCCGGAACCACCGAGAAACACGAGGTAATCGGCGCCAGCAGCCTGCGCGACACGGGATACAATTTGCACCAGTTTGTGCTGCAGATCCGGCTGGGCGTGGTTGCCGGCGAACCAAGAAAGCTTGACCTCGGGCGTCAGGTACAGGCTGGGGTCCGAGATGAATAGTCTACTGACGCCGATGTCCTTGGTGACACCCTGGCCGATGAGCCAGGGGAGACGTACGTTCTCCGCAGCAGCGCCGTGGAAGACGACGACCAACGTCCTGGAACTGGCGGACGTGTAGTGCATATCGATCGGAAGGCCGCCGTCGTTGATGCACTGAATGCCTGTGGAGATCTTCTCGGCTGATAGGAAGGAGTCGAGGCTCGGGAAGTCGTAGACAGCGAACTTCGAGCGGTCGATGAACCTATCAGTCTTCACAAGCTCTAGAGACATGTGTCATAGACTACCTGACCCGCCACTGTGCGTACGGCGTCATCCCAATTCGAGATGTAGTTGTGACGTCACAATCGTAGGTGGCATCCAAGCTGGTGTCTACCGCCAGGTCGAACGGCGCTCTGCACTGAGATCGAACTCAGGAGCGAGGGCCGCGTGGGCTTTTTCGTGACGCCGAGATGAATCCATTCTTGGCCCCTTGTACGATCGAGGTGCCGGTCAAGGTCTCGGCGCCAGGCATGATGAACGAACCGCGCCTTGCCCGCCTCGACTGGGATGCGTTCGCTCCCCTGTGCGGAGGTGTCATGCCGCGCAATCGGACCCTACATCGATCGAGACAGGTCTCGAGCGGCGATCTAGTCCATCATGACAGCGCGAATCTGCTCGGCGAGGAAGTCTGCCTCCCACGGCGCGTAGGGCTTGTCGGGGTCACTGAATATTCTCGCGGCCGAGTCCTTCGACGCGATTCGTCGCTGATCATTGAGTAGGGTCAGCAGACCAGGGATGACGCGAGTGCCAGCGGTCGAACCTGATGCGTTGGCGGAGGCCAGGAGTCTGACAGGATTGCTCGGAACGGGAAGCTGGTCGAGCGACGGGTGCTCGTCAGCCAGTCCGTGCTTCTCAGCAAGGGCGAGGAGGACGTTGACTGGCTCGCTGCCGTTCCTGGTGTTCCAGAGCAGGTCCGGGTTGTGTACCAGAATCGGGCTGCCTGTCTCGAGGCCGCACCTTATCGCGGCGTACCCCATGGGGCCGGTTCCCGCGAAGATCAAGGGTGTGTTGCCGACGACTTCTCGAACCGTGTCGACGATACGTTGAACTCCGGCGCCCCGATATCCGCCTACGCCCCAGCCGAACGACAGATCGTCGTGGTCGGTCAATGTGGGATCAGCAATTCGGACATGGTTTGCCACAACTGTGTTGATTGCTCTCCTAAGGGGCCACCCCCTATTTAGTTGGCGTGAGTTCTCAAGATAGACCAGAGTCGGCTCGCCAGCGGTAGCTACATGCGCTTCATATAGCGTGTTCGTCGAGCTCAGCGTAGGTTGTGGCGGCGGGGGGTCGGCCGTGCGTGCGGCGACTGCAGTATCGCCCTGCGGCGCATCGTCAGTGAAGTCCCGGGCCAGTTCGTCTTGCTGTGGCCAGGGATCGCGTCCGTGCTGGCCCGTGAGGCTTCTTACCGCGTCGAGATATACGTTCTTCGAGAAATGGAACGGCGCCTCGCCCCAGGGGTGTCGCGGATTAGACCGGACTATGCTGGTGTCGACGTCGATGATGCGAGCTCCGAGTGTTCGTGCTGCAAAGTCCACGTAAGCGCGAAGGAGGGGATTGATCTGCTGAGCAGAGATTCCGAAGCTGGACGGGGTTTGGCTACCGTCTTCTGAGCGGCTTGCCCAAGGTATTCCTAGGAGGGCGATTGCACTGCGTGGCATGTGCTCCTGGAACAACTTGGACATCTCCATGATTCCTGTGGACCAGTACTGGAGATGCAAATCGGAGCCAAAGGCGATGTGGTGTGATCCCTCGGGTAACTCCTCCTCAGCACCCGACTCGATAAGTTCGATCGAGCGTGTGACAACGGATCCGTCGGGCAGAATGTAGACACCGAGCCGCTCGTCCGTGAGATCCATGAGCACAAGGTCGATGTCGTCAAGCGTTGGGATGGTCGTCCGGAGAGTGGATGCAAAATCTCCGGATATTGCACGCTGTTTGAATGATGATTCGAGGGTGGGCGGCTCGATCAGGTCGACTGGCTTCGTGTACGCGCTGATAGCGGAATGCCTAGCGACGTACTGCACCAATTCAAATTCGTCGGGGTTGAGGAACTCAAATGTATCACGTGCGACACAAGACCCGTAGATGAAGACGCGGGTTTTCCTCATGCTACGTCTCCGGTCGCCCAGTCCGCGTGTCTTGTCCCTGTGCCGGTCAGTTGGGCGATGGCGGCGACGGATCGTTCTGCGGCCCTACCATCGCCGTAAGGGTTCATTGCCCGTGACATGGTGTCGTAGGCCGTTTGATCGGTGAAGAGCTCGAGGGTCTCGTTGACGATTCTTTCTTCGTCGGTTCCGATGAGCTTGACCGTGCCCGCGCCGACTGCTTCAGGACGTTCGGTGTTGTCGCGCATGACGAGGACCGGCTTGGCGAGGCCGGGCGCTTCCTCCTGAACTCCACCCGAGTCGGTGAGTACGACGGTGGAGATGGAGAGAAGGCGGGTGAACTCTCCATAGGGCAACGGCTCCGTCACGGTGACGTTGCTTAGGCCCGCCAAGTGTGGGAGGACGGCTTCGCGAACGATGGGGTTGCGGTGTGCTGGTAGGACGATTCGTACGTGCGGAAGTGCACGTGCGAGGCGTGATAGAGCGCGCCCGACTCCTTCCATCGCACCACCCCAGTTCTCCCGACGATGCGTCGTCACCAGAAGTACGTCCTCCCCTGACTCGGCCAGTTCTTCCAACGCATCGTCGCTGAACGGCTTCTGCTTGGCGACCGTCATCAAGAGAGCGTCGATCACTGTGTTGCCAGTGACGACGATGTCGTGCGGGGGAACGGTTTCACGTTCGAGATTTGCGCGATTGCTTGATGTCGGAGCGAGGTGCAGTCTTGCGATCTGCGAGGTGATCTTGCGGTTCGCCTCCTCTGGGAACGGTGAGAGAATGTTCCCGGACCTGAGGCCGGCTTCGACGTGGACGACGGGGATTTGGCGGTGGAACGCCGCGAGCGCGGCGGCGGTCGACGTGGACGTGTCGCCCTGGACCACGACGGCAGCCGGCTGCTCGGCTTCGAGAACCGGGTCCAGTCGCTCCAGGACGCGAGCCACGATCGTCGACAGCGTGGAACCGTGCTGGAAGATGTCCAGGTCATAGTCGGGCGTGATGTCGAAGATCTCGTTGACCTGATCGAGCATCTCGCGGTGCTGGCCGGTCACCACGGTCACGGAGTCGAGCACGTCGCTCGCCTCGAGCGCCTTGATGACAGGGGCGACCTTGATCGCTTCCGGCCGGGTGCCGTAGACGGTCATGATGCGGGGGCGCGGTTCCACTTCGACTACTTTCGCTGTGCGGTTGGTCGGGCGTTCTTGGGGGCTCGGACGTGTCTCGCGGTGTACTGCCGCGGTTGTTTGGTGTCCTCGACGTGGACGTGGGTCTGTTCTCGCTCGGAGAAGGCTTTCTCGATGATCTGCTTTGCCTCGTCAGGCTTATCTTTGGCTACGGCCCACGCCCACTTGCGGTAGCGCAGTGCGACGTCCTGGGCGGGGCCGTCGAGCACGAGACGCCCCTTGTTCAACCAGATCGCCCGAGTGCAGCTCTCCTCGATCGTCTGTGCCGCGTGGCTGACGAGGAAGACGGTGCCGGCGCCCTGTCGGAGACGTTGCATGCGCGCCTCGCTGCGCTCTCGGAACGCGGCGTCACCGGTGGCCAGAGCTTCATCGATGAGCAGGATGTGCGGATTCGCGGCCGTAGCGATCGCAAAGCGCAGGCGCGCGCCCATGCCGGAGGAGTACGTCTTCATCGGCAGATAGATGGACTTACCAAGGCCCGCGAGCTGTTTGACGTCTGGCACGGCCTCCTCGGCCTGTTCCGGGGAAAGCCCCATGGCGAGGCAGCCGAGACGGATGTTCTGCTCCCCGGAGAGGTCGGGCACGAGTGCGGCATTGACTCCGATGAGCACCGGCGTGCTCTCTGCCAGGACACGGCCGCGCGCGGGATTCTCCAGCCCGGCGATGATCCGAAGGAGCGTGCTCTTGCCCGACCCGTTCTGCCCCACCAAACCGATCTGTTCGCCGGACTTGGCGACGAAGGAGATGCCGGACAGTGCCCGGACGAGCACCTTGGGGTCGTTGCCGAGCACCGTGCGGGCAGCCCGCTTGACGAAGTTCGCACCGCGGCGACGCTCCGCAGCGTCGGTGGAGGGGACCCGATAGCGGACGTGTACGTTCTGCACGGCCACGGTCGCTTGTGCGAAGGGGTTCGACTCAGGCTCGGCCATAGGATTCCTCCCCCTGCCAGAAGAAGAGGAACCCGACGACCAGCGCACCGACGGACCATGCGCTCAACCCGATCCACGTCCCAGCGTCAGGAACCGTGGCGTACAGCAGGCAGTCGCGGGCCGCGTCGAGCACCATGAACATGGGGTTCGCTTCCATGATCCCGACGATCGACGGGTACTCGGCGAAGCGGTCGATGGAGAAGAACACGGCCGAGGCGTACAACCAGATGCGCATGGCGACGCCGAGGAGCTGACTGAGGTCCGGGATCACGGTGGTCATCCGGGCGAAGAGGAGCGCGAGACCCGTCGCCAGCATGACCTGCAAGACGAGAACGATGGGGAAGAGCAGCGACGCTGTTGTCCATGCCTCGGCCGGCGGCAGCAGCACAATGATGAGGAGCATCGCTGCCAACGTCGGCACGAGGTTGAGCATGCTCCGCAGTACCACAGAGATCGGCAGCGACGCCCGGGGAAAGGAGAACGCCCGGATCAGGTTGCGCCCGCTCTGGATCGACTTGGCTCCGTTGGTCACGCACTGGGTCGTGAACTGGAAGAGGAAGACACCGATCACCAGGTAGCCGAGGAAGTTCTCGATACCCCGGCTGGTGTTCAGGATCAGCCCGAAGATCAGGTAGTAGGCCAGCCCATTGAGAATGGGGCTGATGACGAGCCACGCCTGCCCCAGCAAGGTCTCGCGGGTACCGCTGGTGACCTTGGCCCGCGCCTCTGCCCAGAGGAAGTGTCGACGGCCCCAGAGTTGCTTGAGGTAGGTGCCGATGGGCGGGCGCGCTCCGACCTGCGACAGCCGCCCGGTCGAGACCACCTCGAGCGCCGCCTGCTGTCCCGTGAAGATCTCCTTGTAGAGATCCGCGACGTCGGCCGACGTCGCGGACGACGACGGCTGCGGTGGGGGGACCGGGGCACTCATCGCGTGCATCCTAGAGGGTATGGGTCCTAGGGATCTTCGCGGATGCCGCATAGCGGGTACCGAGTAGGTCACGGCTGTCCGGTTGCTGGACCGCTACCCTGACCGCACGACGTCAGGCAGGAGTCAGTTCCATGCGGGTACTCATCACCGGCGGCGCCGGCTTCATCGGCGCCAACTTCACCCATCAGACCGTCCGAGAGCGTCCCGACGTTCAGGTCACGGTGCTGGACGCGCTCACCTACGCCGGTGACCTCAAGAGCTTGGTTCCCGTCGCGGACCACATCACCCTGGTGCGCGGCTCGATCACCGACAGTGACCTCGTCGAACGTCTCGTCGCGGAGTCGGACGTCGTCGTGCACTTCGCGGCGGAGTCGCACAACGACAACTCGCTGAACGACCCGTCACCCTTCGTGCAGACCAACCTGGTGGGCACCTTCACGCTGCTCGAGGCGGTGCGCAAGCACGGTGTGAGGTTCCACCACATCTCGACCGACGAGGTCTACGGCGACCTGGAGCTCGACGACCCGGCGAAGTTCACGCCGGAGACGCCCTACAACCCGTCGAGCCCGTATTCCTCGACGAAGGCCGGCTCGGACCTGCTGGTGCGTGCCTGGGTCCGGTCGTTCGGCGTCGAGGCCACGATCTCCAACTGCTCGAACAACTACGGGCCGTACCAGCACATCGAGAAGTTCATCCCGCGCCAGATCACCAACCTGATCGACGGGGTGCGGCCCAAGTTGTATGGCGCCGGCCTCAACGTCCGTGACTGGATCCACGTCGAGGACCACAACAGCGCGGTCTGGGCCATCATCGACAAGGGCCGCATCGGTGAGACCTACTTGATCGGGGCCGACGGGGAGAAGAACAACCTCGAGGTCGTGCAGAACCTGCTCGAGATCTTCGGCCATGACAAGAACGACTTCGACCACGTCGCTGACCGGCCGGGGCACGACATGCGCTACGCCATCGATGCCTCACGGCTCCGCGACGAGCTCGGCTGGGAGCCGCGGTTCACGGACTTCCGCAGTGGGCTCGAAGCGACAGTCGACTGGTACCGCGAGCACGAGGTGTGGTGGCGCCCCCGCAAGGAGGCCGTCGAGGCCAAGTACGCCCAGACCGGCCAGTGACAGTTCGAGGGCCGGGACCCTCCAGCGGTCCCGGCCCTCGCTGTCGATCAGCGCTGCAGCGAAGCCACGTACGCCTCGACGGTGTCGAGGGTCGGGAGCAGGCCCTGCTCCTGCGCGTCGGCCATCGTCGACGCCGCGGCGTCCTTTTCGGAGAGCTGCGGGGCCAACGGGGACCCGTCACGCGCCGTCGTCGGCCACTCGATCCCGATCGCCGGGTCGAGCGGGTGGATGCCGTGCTCCGCAGTGGGGTTGTATCCCGTGGAGCACAGGTACATCACGACGGAGTCGTCCTCCAGCGACAGGAAGGCATGCCCGAGCCCCTCGCCGAGGTAGATCGCCCGGCGGTCGACATCGTCCAGCATCACCGAGTCCCACCGGCCGAACGTCGGCGACCCGACGCGGATGTCGACCACGACGTCCAGCACCGCGCCCTTCGGGCAGGTCACGTACTTCGCCTGCCCGGGCGGGACGTCCGCGAAGTGGATGCCGCGCAGCACGCCGGCCGCCGAGACCGAAAGGTTGGCCTGCTGCAGATCCAGCACGTGACCGAGGTGTTCGGAGAAGGCCGACGCCTTGAACCACTCGAGGAACACCCCGCGCGGGTCGCCGTGCTGCTTCGGGGTGATCTCGTAGGCGCCAGGGACGGCGAGCTCGCGGAACTGCACGGGGTCTCCCTCGGGGTCGGTCGACATCGGCCTCTAGGATCCTACGGGTGACGACTTCGACGCCTCCGGATGCCACCGCCTCCCGCTGGCTCGTCGTGGGAGCCCACGGCATGCTGGGCCGCGATCTCCTCGACGTGCTCAGGACGGCAGGTCGCGACGTCGTCGGTCTGGGCCGGGCCGAGCTCGACCTCACTGCTGCGGAGGCGGCCCGCGCGGCCGTGGTCGGCTTCGACGTGGTCGTCAACGCTGCCGCCTGGACTGCCGTCGACGACGCCGAGACACACGAGGCCGAGGCCTTCGACGTCAACGCCACGGGTGCGGCGAACCTCGCACGTGCCGCCGCGGCGGCACGTGCGAGGCTGGTCCATGTCTCGACGGACTACGTGTTCGACGGCACGGGGACCGAGCCGTATGCCGAGGACGCCCCGATCGCGCCGCGCTCGGCGTACGGGCGCACCAAGGGCGCGGGGGAGTGGGCCGTGCGCGCCGAGGCCCCCGATCACCTGATCGTCCGGACGGCCTGGCTGTACGGCGCGCATGGCGGGTGCTTCCCGAAGACGATGGCGCGGCTCGGTGCCGAGAAGGACCGGCTTGCCGTCGTCGACGATCAGGTCGGCCAGCCCACCTGGACCCGCGACCTGGCGGACCTGATCGTGCGGCTGGTCGACGCCGAGGCGCCTGCCGGGACCTACCACGGGACGTCGTCGGGCCAGACGTCCTGGTTCGGTTTCACCCAGCGGATCCTCGCGGAGGCGGGACTGCCGACGCCGGTGGAGCCGACCACCAGCGACAGGTTCCCTCGCCCGGCGCCCCGACCGGCCTACTCCGTGCTGGGGCACGAGGCACTGCGTCGTGCAGGCGTGGAGCCCATCAGCGACTGGGCGGACCGTTGGTCCGTCGCGGCGCCGTCGGTGCTGGCGTGACGTGAGGCTGGGGCACGGCCGCGTGCCCCAGCCCGAGCTCACTCATCGAGGAGACCGAGCAGGTAGGTGCCGTAGCCGGACTTGGTCAACTTCTCCGCCCGGACCCGCAGCTCGTCGGCGCTGAGGAAACCGCGTCGCCAGGCGACCTCTTCCGGAGCGCCGACCTTCAGGCCCTGCCGGTGCTCTACGGTCCGGACGAAGTCGCTCGCCTCGAGCAGGGAGTCGAAGGTGCCCGTGTCGAGCCAGGCGGTACCGCGGGGCAGCACCTCGACCTGGAGGCGTCCCTGGCGCAGGTACTCTGCGTTGACGTCCGTGATCTCGTACTCGCCGCGCGCCGAGGGCCGGATGCTCTTGGCGATCTCGACCACGTCGTTGTCGTAGAAGTACAGGCCGGGGATCGCGTACTTCGACTTCGGTCGTGCGGGCTTCTCCTCCAGGGAGATGGCCTTGCCGGACTCGTCGAACTCCACCACGCCGTACGCCGTCGGGTCGGCGACCCGGTACGCGAACACCGCCCCGCCGTCGATCGAGTCGAAGCGTTGGAGCTGGTCGCCTAGGCCGGGGCCGTAGAAGACGTTGTCGCCGAGGACGAGTGCCGTCGCGTCGTCGCCGACGAAGTCCTCGCCCAGGACGAAAGCCTGCGCCAGCCCGTTCGGCTCCTGCTGCACCGTGTACTCGATGGAGATGCCGAATTGCGAGCCGTCGCCCAGCAGTCGCTGGAACTGCTCGGCGTCGTGCGGGGTGGTGATGACGAGGATGTCCCGGATGCCCGCCAGCATCAGCGTCGACAGCGGGTAGTAGATCATCGGCTTGTCGTACACCGGCACGAGCTGCTTGCTCACACCCTGAGTGATCGGGTGGAGCCGGGTGCCGGATCCGCCGGCCAGGATGATTCCGCGCATGGGCGGATGATCTCACGACCGCATCTGCTGGTTCAGATGCGCCGACCTGCGTGACCGACCGCCACGCGCCGCGACGATCGCGGCCGCGCGGGCGGCGCTCGTCCCGCGCTGAGCTACGCCGCCGGCCCGGCCAGCAGCGCCGCCCCGTGCGGCGCCAGCACAAGGTCGAGCGCCGCGCTGCCCGGCGCCACCCCGCGGGCGGCGTCGCTCTGCACCGTGACCTCCCGGCGCGGCACCGTCGTCCCCGTCCACAGCTCGCGGACCTCGGGGCCGCCCCGGGCGGCGAACCCGATCCGCGCCACGTCCTGGGCGAGGGGCAGCGGCTCGTCGCCCAGGTTGAACAGCGCCGCGTACGCCGTGCCTTCCGGGCCGTCGGCGGCCCACATCACCAGCGGACCCTCGCGGAACACCTCGCGCTGGTTGCGTCCGTCCCGGTGGACGGCCAGCACGTCGGCGTGGCGGAACAGTTCCACGGTGGCCGGGTCCGACGACGGCAGGTCGCCGCCGATCATCAGCGGTGAGCGCGCGATCACCCACAGCGTCAGCAGGCTGACCCGCTCGGCCGGCGTCAGACCGTCGTCGCGCGGCTCGCCGCGTTCGGCGCGCAGGCCGATGCGCCCCAGCGGCAGCATGTCGGCGTCGGCCCACCCGCCGTCGCCCGAGAACGGCGCCCACCGGGCCAGCCGTGCGAAGTTCGCCTCGACGTCCTCCCACCGGTCCCACAGGTCGTCGCTGATGCGCCACATCGTGGCGTGCTCGCGCAGGTGGGCGACGTGCGTCGTCGACAGGTCGCGGCCGGGGGAGAGGCTGAGCTCGATCGGCCGGCCGGTGCGTGCGATCGCCCGGGCGTAGGCCTCGATGTCCGCCGCCTGGTAGGGCCAGAGCATGTCGTCGGTCTTGAGGAAGTCGACGCCCCACGACGCGTACAGCGCGAGCGTGGAGTCGTAGTAGGCCTGCGCGCCCGGGTGGGTGTGGTCCAGGCCGACCATGTCCGGGTTCCACTCGCAGGCGTTGCCCGGATCCGCGACGTCGGCCGCAGTGGCGTCGCTGCCCAGGATCGGCGTCGCGCGGTCCACGGCTCGGCGCGGGATGCCGCGCATCGTGTGGATACCGAACCGCAGGCCCAGCGCGTGGACCTGCTCGGCCAGCGGGGCGAAACCGCGGCCGCCCGCAGCGCTGGGGAACCGGCCCGGGTCGGGCAGCAGGCGGCCGTGGTCGTCCATCGCCAGCGGCGCGTCGGCGTTGTACCCGTGGGAGCGGGCCGTCGGGTCGGACCAGTCGATGTCGATCACCACCGTGTCCCACCCGAACGGCAGCAGGTGCTCGGCCAGGAACCGCGCGTTCGCCAGCACCTCCGCCTCGGTGACGGTGGTGCCGTAGCAGTCCCAGGAGTTCCAGCCCATCGGGGGACGGGCGATCGGTCCGCGCATCAGGCTCCTTCAGTGGTACGGGTCAGGGGCCGAGCATCTTGACGGGGACCACGTGCACCCCGTCCTCACGGCGACGGTAGGCGATGCCGCCGTTCGTGATGACGGCGACGAAGGCCGGCTCACCGCTGCGGGAGGTGTCGACCTTGCTGCGCAACGTCGTGAGGCCGTGAGCGGCTCGGTCGATCGTCTCCGGGCGGGAACCGAGCTTGACCTCGAGGGCCGCCCACCGACCGTCCGGGAGCTCGATGACGACGTCGGCCTCGAGGCCGCGCTCGTCGCGATAGTGCAGCACGCGTCCACCGAGCCGCTGTGCGTAGACACGCAGGTCCCGAGTGACCAGAGACTCGAAGAGGAACCCCAGGGTCCGCAGGTCTTCCGTCAGCGGCCCGGCATGGATACCCAGGGCGGCTGCTGCCAGGGCGGGGTCGACGAAGTGCCGCTTTGGCCGCGAGGCGACGCGTGTGCGCGACCGGAGGTGCGGGGACCATGCGGGCTGGTCCTCGACGATCCTGAGCCGCCGCATGGCGTCGAGGTGCTCGGTGGCGGTCGCTCGGTTGGTCGCGTCGGCACCAGAGTCCGGGTCACCTTCGCGGACGTCTCTGGCGATCGTGGCGTCCCCGGCCAGTGTGGCCACGTTCCGAGCGAGGGATCGCATGACACGCCATGCCTTGTCCGGGTCACGGCGGGCGTGCGACACCTGCGGGATGTCGTAGTGGCGGATGATGTCCAGGTAGTCGCGATTCGCGCGTGCTGCGGCACGAACAGGCTTGTCGACGTTGGTGGGCCATCCGCCGACCACGACCCGCTCGGCAATCTGGTGGACGGCGTCGGTCGGGTTCCAGGTGGTGTCGAAACCGTCGGCATCCGTACCGTCGAACAGGCTCGCCAGCGACACCTCGCCGGTGGAGTGGCCACTCTCGGCGAGCGCCATCGGCCGCATCTCGATGATCGTGAAGCGTCCGGCGCCGCTGTGGCGTCGGACGTCGTCGTCGGGCGTCGAGGACCCGGTGAGGATGAACTGCCCCGGGTGCTCCCGCTGGTCGACCTCACGGCGGACCAGGTTCCACAGGTCGGGCGCCAGCTGCCACTCGTCGAGGAGGACGGGGGCCTCGCCCCGCAGCAGCAGCGACGGATCCACCTCGAGGGCGGCGGCGATCCGCGGATCGGCCACGTCGTCGAGGTGGACGCGCGTTCCGGAGACCTGGTGGGCCGACGACGTCTTGCCGCAGGCCTTCGGCCCCTCGACGAGCACGGCTCCGGCGGTCTGCAGGCCGTCGGAGATCTCCTCGTCGACGACGCGCGGTCGGTACATGGTGCGCCTCCCACCAGTGGTCATGCCGCGCACTATACACTTGCCGCATTCATTCGGTAAGCACTCTACGCAGAGTTTCGGTAGGCAGCCGTCGCAGGCAACACTGCCGTCCACCTGCCACAATGACCATGTGACGCGAGACACGCCCTCGGCCGAGCGTGCCTACCGCCGCACCCTCGCCCTGCTGACCCTCGTCGTCGCGCTGTGGTCCGTGGCGTGGGCGGTGCTCACCCCCGGCTTCCGGTCGCCCGACGAGCAGAACCACCTCAACAGCGTCGTCCGGATCGCCTACGGCGGCGGATGGCCGGCCCCCGGTGACGCCCACTTCGCCCCGGTCACCGACCAGGCCGTCGCCGAGGCCGCCTACCCGGCCGACCTGCCCGGCCGCTGGCGCCACCGCCCCGACGAGACCCAGTTCGTCGACCTCACGCCCGTCCCCGCCACCGAGCGCGTCGCCATCGGCCCCGTCAACGCGCTGCCCGCGCCGGGCACCAGCGCCACCGTCGACCAGATGACCCAGCACCCGCCCGCCTACTACGCGCTCGGCGCCGCCGTCCTGCACGCCACCGGCACCGCCGACGCGCGGTGGGACGTCGCCCTGCTGACCCTGCGGCTGCTCGACGTCGCCCTGTTCGCCGCCACGGTGCCGCTCGCCGCCGCGACCACCCGCCGGCTGACCGGCTCGCGCGCCGCCGCCCTCGTCGCCGCCCCGTTCCCGCTGTTGATCCCGCAGGTCGGGCACATCATGGGCGCCGCCAACAACGACGCGCTGGTGGTGCTGACCGGCGCCGGCGTCACCTACCTGGCCGCCCGGGTGGTCACCGGGGACCTGCGTTGGCGGGTGGTCGCCGCCGTCGGCCTCGTGCTCGGGGTGGGCCTGCTGACCAAGGTCATGCTCGCGTTCGCGATCCCGACCGTCGTCGCCGCCTACCTGCTCGCTCCCGGACCACGCTCGAGACCCCGGGCCGGTCCGACGGCGGTCTCCCGGATCTGGCGCGGGTTCGTCGCCCTGGCGCTCGCCTTCGTCGTCGGGGGCTGGTGGTGGGCCCGCAACTGGATCGTCGACGGCGCCGTGCAGCCCGTCGGTCTGCCGCGCGACTACTCCGGCATGACGCAGGTGCCGGCCGACCAGGTGCTCTCCGAGGCGGTCGGCCGCACCGCCCAGGCGTTCTTCGGCAACCTGTCCTGGTTGGAGATCCGCCTGCCCGGCACGTTCGTCGTGGTCGGCTCGACGATCCTCCTCGCCGCCGTCCTGACCGCCGTCGTGCTGCCCGGCGCCCGACGCGGGTCGCTCGCCCTCGCCCTGCTGCCCGTCGGTCTCGCCGCCGCCGTGGTCGTCAACGCGGCCCGGAGCTGGACCGACACCGGCGTCCTCGTCGCCCTGCAGGGCCGCTACGTCTTCGGCGGGCTGACGGCGCTCGCGGCCCTGCTGGCGATCGCGCTGTGGCACGCGTGCCACCGGCGCGAACGGTGGGCCGCCGTCGTCGTCCCGGTGTTCACCACGCTCGCCGTGGTGGCCGGCGTCGCGGGACTCGGCTGGGCGTTCGTCGCGATGTACCGCGGGCCGGGGGAGTCGGCGGCGCAGGCCTGGGAGCGCTGGGCCGCGTGGAGCCCGCTGAGCGGGACCGCCGTCGCCGCGGTGCTGGTGGTCGTGGCGCTCGGGTTCGTCGCCGGGCTGGTCGCCGCCTGGCGGTGGCCCCACCGGTCCCGGAACGCGGCGCGTGGCTAGACTCGCGCCGGGCGGCCACACGCCGCTCAGCAGCACTGTCGTCGGACCGGAGAGGGCTCGATGAAGCTCGTCGTGCAGATCCCGTGCCTCAACGAGGCCGAGACCCTTCCGCTCGTCCTGGCCACCCTGCCGCGTCAGGTCGACGGGTTCGACGAGGTCGAGTGGCTCGTCATCGACGACGGCTCCACCGACGGCACCGCCGACGTCGCCCGCAACCTCGGCGTCGACCACGTGCTGCGGCACACCGCCACCATGGGGCTGGCGCGCTCCTTCCGCGACGGCGTCGACCTCGCCCTCGCGCTCGGAGCGGACGTGGTGGTCAACACCGACGGCGACAACCAGTACCCCTCCGAGCGGGTCGGGGACCTGTGCGCACCCGTGCTCGCCGGCGAGGCCGACGTCGTCGTCGCCGACCGCCAGACCGCCACCATCGAGCACTTCAGCCCGTTCAAGAAGCGGATGCAGCGCCTCGGGTCCCGCGTCGTCAGCGCCGCCGCGAACACGCCCCTGCCCGACGCCGCCAGCGGGTTCCGCGCCTACTCCCGCGCCGCGCTGCTGCGCCTCAACGTCATCACGCAGTTCAGCTACACCATGGAGACGATCATCCAGGCGGGCAACAAGCACCTGCGGATCGTCTCCGTGCCCGTGGTCACCAACCCCAAGACCCGCGAGTCGCGGCTGTTCCGCAACATCTGGCAGCACATGGGGCGCTCCGGTCGGGCGATCGTGCGCTCGTGGATCATGTTCCGCCCGCACCTGGTGTTCCTGTCCCTGGCGGCGCTGTTCTTCCTCGCCTCGGCGGTGCCAGCCGTGCGTTTCCTCGTGTTCTTCGTCCAGGGCGAGGGCGGCGGGCACGTGCAGTCCCTCATCTTCGCCGCCGCGATGCTCGTGGGGTCGCTGCTGTGCCTGGCGCTGCTGGTCATCGCCGACCTGCAGCGCACCAACCGGACGTTGATCGAGGACACCCTGGAACGGGTCAAGCACCTGCAGTACGGGCGCGACACGTGATCGTCGCGTTCGGTACCTACGACGCCGCCCGGCACCCGCGCGTCGGCGTCCTGGTCGCCGGGCTGCGCGCCCACGGCTACCGCGTCGACGAGCTGAACCGGCCCCTCGGGTTCTCCACCGCTTCCCGGGTGCGGATGCTGCGTCAGCCCTGGCGGCTGCCGCTACTGGTGCTGCGCCTGCTGACCTGCTGGCTCGCCCTGGTGCGCGACGACGTCGGACACCGCCGCGCGCACGGCGCCCCGGACGCGGTGCTGGTCGGCTACCTCGGACACTTCGACGTCGTCCTGGCCCGGCTGCTGCACCCGCGCACGCCCGTGGTGCTCGACCACCTCGTCTTCGCCGCCGACACCGCCACCGACCGGGGCGCCCGCGGACTGCGCGTCCGGCTGCTGCACGGGCTGGACCGCCTCGCGCTGGCGTGCGCCGACGTCGTCGTGCTCGACACGGACGAACACCGGGCGCTGCTGCCAGCCTCCCCCCGTCGTCGAGCGTCTCTGTTCCTCAGGAGTCGGCCCCTGAATCCTGAGGAACAGAGACGCTCGACCGGCCAGGGGGCCGTGGTCGTGCCCGTCGGCGCACCGGAGGCATGGTTCGCAGCGGCCCGGGACGACGGCGGCACCCCGGCAGGCGCCGACCCGCTGCGGGTCGTGTTCTTCGGCCTGTTCACCCCGCTCCAGGGCGCGGTCACCCTCGCCGAGGCGCTCGCCGACGCGCTGCCCCGAGCGGCCACGGCCGGTCGGCCGATCGTCGCGACCCTCGCCGGTCACGGCCAGGACCACGACGCCGCCCGGGCCGCGCTCGCCGGGACCCCCGGCGTCACCTGGCTCGACTGGGTCGAACCCGCCGAGCTGCCCGCGCTCGTCGCCGACCACGACGTCTGCCTCGGCATCCACGGCACCACCCCCAAGGCCCTCCGCGTGGTCCCCAACAAGGTGTTCCAGGGGCTGGCAGCCGGCTGCGTCGTCGTCACCTCCGACACCCCGCCGCAGCGTCGCCTGCTCGGCGACCACCTCGAGCTCGTCCCTCCCGGGGACGCCGCGGCGCTCGCCGACCGGCTCGTCGCGCTCACCGACCCGGCCGAGCTGGCCGCCGCCCGGAGGCGTGCGCACGCCGGACGCGACGCCGTCCGGCCCGCCGCCGTCGTCGGCCCGCTGGTGGACGCCCTCGCCGCCCGCGGGGTGCGGCCGTGACCGGCACCCGGAGCGATCCCGCCACCCCTCCCGGTGCCGTGGCCCGCCTGCTCGCCGTGCTGCGCTCGCCCTGGGTGCGCTGGGGATTCCTCGTCCTGGCCCTCGCGCTGGCGGTCTACGCCGTCGTCGCCGTGCGCGAGGACCTCGCCGACGCGGCCGAGGCGCTGCCCGCCGGCCGTCTCGCCCTCGCCGCCGTCCTCGCCGTGCTGTTCGTCGGCTGCACCTGGCTGTCCTGGCGGGCCGTGCTGACCGACCTCGGCTCCCGGCTCGGGCCGCGGGCCGCCGTCGCCGTGTTCGGCATCAGCCAGCTCGGCAAGTACGTGCCCGGCGGCGTGTGGAACGTGGTGGCCGCCGCCGAGGTCGGGGCCGACCACGGCGTCCCGCGCCGCCGCACCATGACCGCCACCGCCGTCGCCACCGGGGTCGGCGTCGTCTCCGGGGCCGTCGTCGGGCTCGTCGCGCTGCCGTTCGTCGCGCTCGACTCGCTGCAGAGCTGGAGCTGGGTGCTCTGGCTGCTGCCCGCCGTCGTCGTCCTGCTGCTGCCGCCCGTGCTCAACCGGCTGCTCGCCGCCGCGCTGCGGTGGGCGCGACGACCCGCCCTCGAGCACCCGCTGTCCTGGCGCGGCCTCGGTGCGGCCGCCGGGTGGGCCGTCGCCGGCTGGCTGCTCGCCGGCCTGCAGGTGTGGCTGCTCGCCACCGGTCTCGGCATGACGAGCGACGTGCGCACGCTGGCGCTCGCCGTCGGCGGGTACGCGCTGGCCTGGATGGTCGGGTTCCTCGTCGTCGTCGTGCCGGCCGGCGCCGGCGCGCGCGAGCTCGTGCTGCTCGCCGTGCTGACCGGGGCGCTGCCGCACGCCGAGGTGCTGCTCGTCGTGCTGGTCAGCAGGGTCCTCATCACCCTCGCCGACCTGCTGTTCGCGGGGATCGGCGCGCTGTGCCGCCGGCCCGCCGGGGTGCGGTTCGCCCCGCTGGCCCCGCGGGCCTGGCTGCGCTGGGACGTCGTGCACCGGATGCTGCCGACCCGGCGCTCGGCGGTGCTGGAGATCGGCTGCGGCCAGGGCGGGTTCGGGATGCGCATCGCCGCCCGGCACGACTACACCGCCGTCGAGCTCGACGCCGGCTCGTGGCAGGTGGCGGCCGCGCGCGTCGGCCCCGTCGACCCCGCGGCCCGCGTGCTGCACGGCGACCTGACGGTTCTTCCGGCGCAGGAGCGGTTCGACGTCGTGTGCGCCTTCGAGGTCGTCGAGCACATCGAGGACGACGCCGCGGCGCTGGTCGAGTGGGCCGCCCGCGTCCGCCCCGGGGGGACGCTGCTGCTGTCCACCCCGGCCGACCCCGACCGGTACGGGCCGTGGGACGCCATGGCCGGGCACTACCGCCGCTACGAGCCGTCCCACCTCGCGCGGCTGCTCGCGGACGCCGGGCTGACCGACGTCGTGGTGCGGCACTACGACGCCCCGCTCGGCTTCGTGCTGGAACCGATCCGCGACCGGGTCGCCCGGCGCAGGCCCGAGCACGCGGAGGTGTCCGCCGGCGGTGCGGCGCGTGCCGGTGCCGTGCCGTCGGCGGGTGCGGCGGCCCCGGACGGCGCGCCGTCGTCGGACCCGGACCTGGCCGCCCGCACCGCCGACTCCGGCCGCCGCCTCCAGCCGCGCCGCCGCCTCACCGGTGTGCTGACGGCGGTCGGCACCTGGCCGTTCCGGCTGCTGCAGCAGGCCCTGCCGCACGCCGGGACCGGGCTCGTCGCCGTCGGGACGCGCCCGCAGACCGACGACCCGCCCGACGAGCCGCCCGGCGGACGACCCGCCGCGCACCCGGACACCCGTCCCCCGGAGGACTGACGTGAGCACGAGCATCCCGCCCCTGACCCTGTTCGGCGCCCTGCGCTGGGACGTCGTGCGGCGACACCTGCCCGGGCCCGGTGCCCGCGTCCTCGAGATCGGGTGCGGGCAGGGCGCCGTCGCCGTCCGTCTGGCCGCCGCGGGCTACTACTACACCGGCGTGGAGCTCGACCGCGCCAGCGCCGAGGTCGCCGACGCCCGACTCGCCGCGGCCGGGCTGCCCGGCCGGGTCGTGCACGGGGCGGTGGAGTCCGCCGACCTCGACGGCGGGTTCGACGTGCTGTGCGCCTTCGAGGTGCTCGAGCACCTCGAGGACGACGCCGGGACGCTGGCCGGTTGGGTGCGGCTGCTGCGCCCGGGTGGGCTCGTGCTCGTCTCGACCCCCGCGTGGCAGGACCGGTTCGGGCCCATGGACACCGCCGTCGGCCACCACCGGCGCTACGACCCGCCGCACATGCGCGAGCTCCTGCGCGGCGCCGGACTGGCCGACGTCGGCGGGCAGCTCTACGGGATGCCGCTCGCGTACGCCCTGGAGACCGTGCGCAACCGGGTCGCGCAGCGCCGGCTGACCGGTGACGGCACCACGACCGCGGAGCGGACGGCGCGCTCCGGGCGGCTGTACCAGCCGTCCTCGGGTGCCACGGGCGCCGCGATCACGGCCGCCACCTGGCCGTTCCGCCTCGCCCAGCGAGCGTTCCCGCGGACGGGCCCCGCGCTGGTCGCCTGGGGGACCGTCCCGGCCTAGGACCCCGGAGCCGGGGTCCCACGCTGGCCGCGAGATACCGATCCGTCGCCGAGATACGGGATCATCGCGCTCCAGGACGTCGATCGCTCGGTATCTGGGCGACGAGACGGTATCTCGACGACACGCGGGGATCACGGCGCGTAGTCGGTGCCGTACTCCGCGACGTAGTCGTCCATCGTGTCGGTACGGATCGCCTCGCCGAGGGCCGCCGTCTGCGCCTCGTCGACGAGGTTCACCGACGCGCCGTTCACCGTCCCGAACCCGGTGATCGGCACCATGAGGCTCACGACGTCGTCCCGGGTCAGCTCCCCGGCCAGCGGCACGAGGTCGACGAAGTCCTCGACGCCCAGGTCTCCGGTCACCTTGACGTTGTTGAACATCAGGGCCACCAGCTCGGCCAGGAACGCCGGGTCGTCCGCCTGCTTGGCGATGCGGTCCATCATCCCGATCACGGCCGCGCGCTGCCGCTCCGTGCGGTCCAGGTCGCCCAGCGGGAGCCGCTTGCGCTCGCGCACGTAGATGAGGCCGTCGGTGTTCTCCAGCGTGATCCGGCCCTCGGGGAAGTCCACGACCCGCCCCGTCGAGATCACCTCGACCGTCGAGTGGTGCTTGTTGTCGACCTCGAACCCCTCCAGGGCCCGCGTGAGGTTGATGAACCCGTTGAAGTTGGTCTGCATCGCGTAGTCGAACTCGACCCCGCCGAGCAGCTCGGACGCCGTGTCCATCAGCGTCTGGGTGCCGCCGCGGGCGAAGGCCGCGTTCATCTTGCCCTCGCCGATCCCCGGGATGTCCACCCACATGTCCCGGGTGAACGACACCAGGTACAGCGCCGACCGGTCGGCCGGCACGTGCATCAGCATCATCGTGTCCGCGTTGCCCGACAGCGAGGACTCGTCCCGCGAGTCCGTGCCGATGAGCATCACGTTCTGCGCGCCCCCGCCCAGCGGGTCGTCCGCGCCCGCCGGCGGTGCCGGTACCGACTGCTTGGTCGCCGGGGTCGGCTCCGCGCTGACCGTCGCCGTGGGTGCCGCCGCGGGCGTCGACGCCGGGTCGGTGCAGCCCGCCAGCGCGAGCACCCCCGCGGTCACCAGGGCGGTCAGACGCGCCAGGCGCGGTCGGGGAGTCATCGAGGATCCTTCCGTGTCGAGGTCGCGGCACCGGTCGCCGCCGCGTAGGCCAGGTCGTACCGTGCCACGAGCCGGGTCCAGGTGCGCTGGGCGGCCACCGCGCGACCGGCCGCGACCTGGGCGGACCGGGCGGCGTCGTCGGTCAGCAGGTGCTCCACGGCGTCCGCCCACGCCGCCTCGTCGTCCGGCGCGACCAGCAGGGCCGCCGGGTCGCCGCCGTCCACCGGGGAGCAGACCTCCCGCAGCGCGGGCAGGTCACTGGCCACCACCGGACGTCCTAGGGCCATCGCCTCCACCGGCTTGAGCGGGGTGACCAGGCGGGTGACCCGGTCCGGCCGTCGCGGCACCAGCACCGCGTCCAGTGCCGCCAGATAGGTGTGCGCGACGTCCCGCGGCACGCGACCCGGCATCGTGGTGTGCTCGGCGATCCCCAGCTCCGTGGCCAGCCGCAGCAGGCCCGGCCGGGCCACCCCGTCACCGACCACGAGGGCGCCGACGTCGAGACCGGCGGCCCGCAGCCGGGCCACCGTGCGCAGGATCGTGTCGAGGCCCTCGTAGCCCACCACCGAGGTCACCGTGCCCAGCAGGTACCGCGGCCCCGACAGCCCGAGGCGCTCGCGGGCGGCGGCCGGGTCGGGCGTGTCCGCGTCGAGCAGCGCCGCGTCGACGGCGTTCGGCACCACGGTGATCCGGTCGGCCGGGACGCCGCGGGCGGCCAGCTCGTCGCGCATCGTGGCGCTGAGCGTGACGACGTGGTCCGCGGTGCGGGCCAGCTCGGTCTCCTTGGCCCGGATCAACGCGTAGCGCTCGGACGCCGTCGCGGCCTCGCGCGCCTCCGCCGTCGGGTGGGACGCGGCCCACGTCTCCTCCGGCAGACCCCGCACCTCGTACACCCACGGCAGACCGAGCCGGCGGGCGGCCGCGCGTGCCGCCGCCCCGGTGGTCCACGGCGTCGTGGCGTGCACGACGTCGGGGCCCGACGTCCGCACGGCCTCGACGAGCAGGGCGGTCGCGTCCGCGGTACGTCGCGCCGGGTCGGACGGCAGCGAGCGGGGGATCAGCCGGGTGTAGGGCACGCCGTCGACGACGTCGGTCGCGCGGGCTCCCAGGGCGCCGATCGTCAGCGGGTAGCCGGCGCGGGTGGTCGCGGTGACGTCGAGGCCGGCCGCACGCTGGGTGGTGAGGATCGCGTGCGTGCGCAGCGTGTAGCCGCTCTGCGTGTGCGGCAGCGAGTTCGTCAGGTGGTGGTGCACGGCGACGGCCCGCTCCGGCGACCCGGACGCGGCGGTCGCGGTGGCCCCGCTGGCTCCGGCGGGCCCGGGCGCCGGTAGCTCGGCGTCCTCCTCGAGGTCGAGCGCGGCGACCTGCCCGAGCAGCGACCGCCGCACCCGACGCTCGGTGCTCCCGCGGGGCTCGGCGTCCCGGAGCGCGGCGACGTCGCCGGCCGCCCACGCCGCGCGCAGTCGCCCGGCCGGACCGGAGGTGCCGTCGCCCACGACCTTCTCCACCCGGGGGACGACGACGGCGCTGACGCGGGCGGGCAGCCGACGGCTCGCCTGCAGCACCAGCCATGCCGGGTCGGTCACCAGGGCGCCGCACGCGAAGGAGGCCGTGAACCGCAGGTTGCGCGCGAGCTCGGCCGCGCGGCTCACCGGGCCGTCCTCGGCCGGAGCTCCCCCTCGGGGGCCTGCGCGGGGGAGGAGACCGTGGCGACCCGCGGGGAGACCGACCGGGTCGAGAGCACGTCGCGCGGGTCGGGCAGCGTGTCGAGCCGGGCGCAGGTCGGGCACGTGCCGGCCGGGGCGGCTCCGGCCGCGGCCCCGGCGGTCGCGTCGGCGGCCGGGGTGCTCCTGCGCGCGGTGGCATGGCCGCGGGAGTTCATGAGGTGGTCGACGAGCTGGACGTAGTGCTCGCCCAGCACGTCGTCGTCGGCGTTCGCCCGGACCCAGCGGGCCGCGGCGGCCGACGCCGTCGGTGCCGCGCCGTCGTCGACCCAGGTGGACCACAGGTCGGCGAGTCCCTCGACGTCACCGGGCATCACCACCGCGCCGGCACCGGTGGTGGCGACGAGGTCGGCGGCCTCCCCGGCGACGCACGCCGTGGCGAGGCGTCCCGAGGCCATCACCTCGTAGAGCTTCGACGGGACCGTCCACTCCAGGGGCTCCCAGTCGCGCAGGGAGACCAGCACCGTGTCGGCCCACGCGTACAGGTCGCGGACCTCGTCGTGCGGGACGGGCTCGCCGAGGGAGACGGGGGCGTCGAGCTCGCGGATCAGTCGACGCAGGCTCTCGACCTCGGCGCCCGTGCCGATGATCCGCACCTCGACCGCCCGACCGCGGTCCCGCAGGCGGGCGGCGGCACGCACGACGGTCGCGAGGTCCTGGGCGCGGCCGATCGTCCCCGCGTAGGCGGCGCGCAGCGGGCGGTGGTGCAGCGGGTGGCCGTCGGCCGGGGCGTCGGTGCCGGCGTCGGCGTCGTCGGCGATGCGCTCGAACGAGGTGCCGTTGCGGACCACGGCGACGCGTCGGACCCCGCGTGACCGGAGGACGTCGGCGAAGGTCTCGGTGGTCGTCACGACGGCGTCGGCGTGGCTCTGCAGACGGCTGACGGTGCGGTGCACGAGCGTGCGGAGCGCTCCCAGCACCCGGGCCTTGAGCGACCGGCGTGAGCGGAACAGCCCGGCGGGCTCGATGAGGTCCGGCCAGGCGTCGCGCATCTCGACCACGAACTTGGCCCGCAGGCCACGCGCCACGATCCAGGCCGCGAACATCGACGGGATGCCCGGCACCGTGCCGACCACGACGTCGGGGCGCAGGTCCGGGTGGCGGAAGATGCGCAGGCCGAGCACGATCGTGCTCCACGCCGCGACGGCCTGGTCCACCGAGCGGGACCGCAGGCGGCTGGTGTGCTCGCGGAAGCGGGTGCGCACGATGCGCTCGCCGTGCCGGCCCCGGCTGATCCGGCCGGGTGCGTACTCGGGCAGGTCGGCGAAGAGACGGCCGCTGGGGTAGTGCGGGGGTGGCGTCAGCACCGACACGTCGACGCCGGCCCCGATGAGGCGCGGGGCCAAGGAGCCCCAGCGGCGCTGCGGGGCTCCGTGCTCCGGCGCGTAGTGATGGGTGATGAGCAGCAGATGCCGCCGCGCCGACCGTCGCGTCGTGGAGCGCATCTGTCTCTTCCGTCTCGAGGTTGAGGACGAGCGGTGCGTCGAACGGGCGACCGCCCCCGTAGATGATAGGGGCAACTGGACACAGATTCATCACCCGGTCTTTGCATGCCGGGCCGGAGGTCCGTTGCCCGGGGCCTTAAGATCTGCGCTGTGACCCACACCCCTCGCGAGCCGCTGGTGCCCGGAGTTCCCGACGACCCGCCGCCGCAGCGGCACGCGAGGCGACGACGGGGGATGAGCACCACGTCGCGGGCGCTGGTCGTCGTCGGCGTGCTGGTCGCCGTCCTGGCCGGGACGGCGTTCGGCGGGATGTGGTGGTTCCAGCAGCGTCTGGACGAGAACGTCGAGAGGCTCGGCGACCCGTTCGCCGAGATCAGCGAGCGGCCGGAGCCGGCCCAGCCCTCGCCGACGGCCGAGGACGAGCTCACCGACGTCAACTTCCTGGTGCTCGGGTCGGACTCGCGGATCTCGGCCGGCGACCCGTCGCAGTGGGAGGCCGGCGCCCAGCGCACCGACGCCATCATGCTCGTGCACCTCCCGGCGGACCGGGAGAACGCCGTGGTGATCTCCATCCCCCGCGACTCGTGGGTCGAGATCCCCGGGCACGGTCACGCGAAGGTCAACGCCGCGTTCTCGTACGGTGGTCCGTCGTTGATGATCCAGACGGTCGAGCAGCTCACCGACGTCCGGATCGACCACTTCGTGGTGACGGACTTCGACTCGTTCGTGAACATGACCGACGCCCTGGACGGCGTCCGGATCCGTGTGCCCGAGGACATCGGCGACGGCGACGACGTGTTCTTCTCCGCGGGCGTGCACATGATGAGCGGCGAGGAGGCCCTCGCCTACACCCGCCAGCGGTACGGCCTGTCGAACGGGGACTTCGGCCGTGTGCAGCGTCAGCAGAACTGGATGCGCGCGATCCTGGGCAAGGTCAACAACAACCGGCGCGACCCGGTGAAGATGACCCGGTTCTTCGAGACGGTGAGCGAGTCGGTCGCGGCGGACGACGAGCTGACGATCGACCGCATGCAGGAGCTGTTCGACCAGGCCTCGGAGGTCTCCACCAACGACGTGGTGTTCATGACCGCGCCGTACGAGGGGACGGGCCGCTCCGCCGACGGCCAGTCCATCGTGGTGCTGGACGAGGACCCGCTGACGAGGCTGATGACGGCGATCGGCGACGGCGAGGCGATCTCCTTCATCGAGGAGCACGGCGAGGAGCTCGAGCTGCTGCCCGCGACCGTCAGCTAGCGCCGGAGGCCTGCCGCCGTCGTCCCCGCCGCCGTCGTCCCTGCTGCCCGCCCCGCCACGCTGTGGGCATGAAATATGCAGCCTCGCATCGATGCGAGGCTGCATATTTCATGCCCACAGCGACGAGGCGCAGCGAGGCGTGGGTCGGGTGACCGAGTCGGCGGGTGTCAGGCCGCCGTGTCGAAGGCCACCCGGCCGTCCGTGAAGGCCAGGTTGGTGACCGTGGTGCCCGGGTGCCGGTTCTCGACGAGCCGCTGCACGTCCAGCGCGATCCGGGCGTCGGGGCGGATCTCGACCGAGCCGGCCGGGAGACCCTTGGCGGCCAGGACCGACTCGATCCGGCTCTTGGCCAGACCCAGCAGCTTGTGGGCCGGCAGGCCGCCCGCGGAGGCGTCGACGCTCAGCAGTGCGACGCCTCCGTCGAACTCCTCGACGCGGAGCGTGGACCGCACCGCCGGGACGAGGCGGGTCGCCATCTTCAGGGGGCCGGGGAGGCCGTTGACGGCACGGGCGTCGGCGACGACCTCGAGGACGTCACCCTGCCCGGTGACGTCGGTGACGAAGCGGGGCAGCGTCGCGCCGCCGAGCAGGCCGAGGGTGTGAAGGGTGTCTGCAAGAGTCATTTCGGTGCGCACGCCCGACAGGGTAGTGGAACGGACGAACCGGACCGAACCCCCCTCGGGAATACCTGACGTGCCCGGATGGTTGACCGGGGCGCTGATGAGTGCCACCTTCACCTCCCTCCGCTATCCGAACTACCGCCTGTGGTTCGGCGCTGCGCTCGTCGCCAACGTCGGCACGTGGATGCAGCGCATCGCCCAGGACTGGCTCGTGCTGACCGTGCTGACGGACGAGTCCGGCGTCGCCGTCGGCATCACCACCGCCCTGCAGTTCCTGCCGTTCCTGCTCATCGGGCCCTGGACCGGGCTCCTCGCGGACCGGCTGCCCCGCCGCGGTCTCCTCATGGCCACGCAGGGCTCGATGGGGGTGCTGGCCCTCGGCCTCGGCGTGCTCGTGCTGTCCGGCTCCGCCGAGCTCTGGCACGTCTACGCGTTCGCCCTCGGCCTCGGTGTCGCCACCGCCTTCGACAACCCCGCGCGCCAGACGTTCGTCGCCGAGCTCGTGCCCCCCGAGCGGCTGTCCAACGCGGTGGGTCTCAACAGCGCCTCCTTCAACGCCGCCCGGCTGATCGGGCCCGGAGCCGCCGGGCTGCTCATCGCCGCCGTCGGCCCCGGGTGGGTGTTCGTCGTCAACGGACTCACCTTCGCCGCCACGATCGCGGCCGTCGCGCTGATGCGCCCCGCCGCGATGTGGGTCCGGGACCGCGCACCGCGGGGCAAGGGGCAGATCGTGGAGGGCCTGCGCTACGTGCGCGGACGCTCGGACATCATGGTGATCATGGTCGTCATGGCCGTCGTGTCCACCTTCGGCCTCAACTTCCAGCTGACGAGCGCGATGATGGCGCGGGTCGAGTTCGACCGGGGCGCCGGCGAGTTCGGGCTGCTCGGCTCCGTGCTGGCGATCGGGTCCCTGGCCGGAGCGCTGCTGGCGGCCCGCCGCGAGCGACCGCGGGTCCGCCTCGTGATCGGTGCGGCCTTCGCCTTCGCGATCGCCACGGCCGTCAACGCCCTCATGCCGACCTACTGGCTGTTCGCCGTGACGACCATCCCGGTCGGCCTGTCCGCGCTGACGATGATGACCGCCGCGAACTCCACCATCCAGACCTCCATCGACCCGGTGATGCGCGGACGCGTCATGGCGCTCTACATGATGGTGTTCCTCGGCTCGACGCCGATCGGCTCGCCGATCGTCGGCTGGATCGGCGAGGCCTTCGGTCCCCGCTGGTCGATCCTCGTCGGGTCGATCACGACGTTCGCGGTGGCGCTGGCGGCGACCGTCTGGGCCCGCCGGTCGTGGCGGGTCAGCGTGCGGTACCGGCTGCGCCGTCGTCCGCACCTGGAGGTCGTCTACCTCGACGCGCCGTCGGGCACGACGCCGGAGTCCCCGCCGACGGACGCCCCGCCGACACCGACGCCGGAGCGCGCCCGCGCCGCCTGACCGCCGTCGCCGCGAGGCGAGCGGGCGGTCCGGGTGGGTCTCCGGAGGGACTCGTCAGGTGAGACGGGCGACGACGTGGTCGACGCACGCCGTCAGTGCCGCGACGTCGTCGGGGTCGACCGCGGGGAACATGCCGACGCGCAGCTGGTTGCGCCCCAGCTTGCGGTACGGGAAGACGTCGTAGACCCCGTTCGCGCGCAGGTGGTCGACGACGGCCGAGGCGTCGATCGTCTCGTCCAGGTCGATCGTGCCCACCACCGTGGAGCGCTCCGCGGGGTCGGCCACGAACGGTGTCGCCCAGTCACGGTCGGCGGCCCAGTCGTAGAGGTGCTCGGCCGAGCGCTCGCAGCGACGCACCGACCAGTCCAGGCCGCCGTGCTCCAGCAGCCACTCGACCTGGTCGGCGAGCATCACGAGCGTGCCGACCGCCGGCGTGTTCAGCGTCTGGTCCTTGCGCGAGTTGTCCAGCGCCGTCGTCAGCGACAGGAACTCCGGCACCCACCGGCCGTCGCCGGCCGTCTCGACCTCGGCGGCGCGTGCGACCGCCGCCGGGGAGAGCAGCGCGAGCCACAGGCCGCCGTCGGCCGCGAACGCCTTCTGCGGCCCGAAGTAGTAGACGTCGGTCTCGTGCAGGTCGACCGGCAGGGCGCCGGCGCCCGAGGTGGCGTCGGTGAGGACGAGCGCGTCGCCCGCCGGGCGCCGCACCGGCGCCATCGCGCCCGTCGACGTCTCGTTGTGCGGGGTGGCGTAGACGTCCACGGCGTCCGACGGCGTGAGGTACGCGACGCCGCCCGGCGCGGCCTCGACGACCTCGGGGTCGGCGAGGAACGGTGCCCGCGCCGTGGCCGCGGCGAACTTGCCGCCGAACTCGCCGAACACCGCGTGCTGGGCCCGGTGCCGCACCAGCGAGGCCGTCGCGACCTCCCAGAAGGCGGTCGACCCGCCGTTGCCGAGGGCAACCTCGTAACCGTCGGGCAGGGCGAAGAGCTCGGTCAGGCCCGTGCGCACCCGTCGCACGAGGTCCTTGACCGGGGCCTGGCGGTGCGAGGTGCCCAGCACCGGCCGTGCGGGGTCGCCGGCCGCGACGAGGGCGTCGACCTGGCCGGTGCGGACCTTGGACGGGCCGGCTCCGAAGCGGCCGTCCGCGGGCAGCATCGACGCAGGGATCTGGAGGGTCATGCGAATAGACTAGGCCCGGGCCTCAAGACGGGAGTGGACGTGACGGACCTGATCGACACCACCGAGATGTATCTCAAGACGATCTACGAGCTGGGTGAGGAAGGCATCACGCCGCTGCGCGCCCGGATCGCGGAGCGCCTGGGCCACTCGGGACCGACCGTCTCCCAGACGGTCGCGCGGATGGAGCGGGACGGTCTCGTCGTCGTCACGGGCGACCGCCACCTCGAGCTCACCGCGGACGGTCAGGAGAAGGCGGTACGGGTCATGCGCAAGCACCGGCTCGCCGAGCGTCTGCTGACGGACGTGATCAAGCTCGACTGGCCGCAGGTGCACAACGAGGCCTGCCGCTGGGAGCACGTCATGAGCGACCTGGTCGAGCGTCGTCTCGTGACGCTGCTCGACCACCCGCACCACGACCCGTACGGGAACCCGATCCCCGGCCTGTCCGAGCTCGGGGAGCAGTACGAGGAGATGCCGTTCCTCGAGGGCGTGCAGTCCCTGCCGCTCTTCCTGCAGACGGTCCCCGACGACGGCGCCGCGGTCGTGCTGCAGCGCATCGCCGAGCCGGTGCAGGTCGACGACGAGTTCCTCGAGCGGCTCTCCGACGCGGGCCTGCTGCCCGGGGTGAGCATCGAGGTCGAGCGGGCGGGGGACGACTACGTCGTGCGCACCGCCGACGGCGACGGTGCGCTCGAGCTGCCCGAGGACCTGGCCAAGCACCTGTTCGTCGCGGCGCGCTGACCGCGATCCGTGATCGGAACGTGACATCCCTAGGGGGTTCCGGTACGGTCGGACACGCTCACGCAAGTGTCTTGCGCGAGTGCCGGGACGGACGCCGAACCCTGTCACCGCCCCGGCTCCCACGGATGACCGCACGGCAGGGGCGGGGGACCCACTTCCGGGCACCGGAGACGGTGTCCTCGGGGTGAAGTCCCACGGTCCTCGGACCGTGGGGCCGGGTGATTTCTCCCACCCGAACCCGACAGCTGACCTCGTAGGCGAACGGAGAGGTTGAACGTGACTGCTCGCAGCATGCGCGGTAAGCACCGCGCCGCCCGCCGCCCGATGATGGCGGCCCCCTCCGCGGCCGCCGGCCGTCGGGCTGCTGTGGTGGCGACCGCTGGTGGTCTGCTCGTGTCGACGATCGGCGGGGCGACCGCCGCGCACGCGGCACCGGTGGACTCGGACGCGGCCAAGAAGCTGAGCACCGTGGACCTGGGTGCGCTGACCGACCAGGCCAAGCAGGCCCTGGAGGCGGCGCCGGTGGTCACGGTCGACGCCGAGGCCAAGGTCACCGTCGAGCGCGTGACTCCGAAGATCGCCGAGAAGGCCGACATCAAGGCCGCGCCGGAGCCCGAGCCGGAGCCCGTGCGCGAGACCACCCCGTCGCGTTCCGGCGAGCGGGAGTCGGTCTCGACGTCCTCCTCGTCGTCCTCGACCTCCTCGTCGAGCACGACCGAGTCCTCGAGCTCCGCCTCCTCTGTCCCGGCCTCCGCCGTCGGCTCCTCGGTCATCTCCGTCGCCTCGCGCTACGTCGGCGTCCCGTACGTCTCCGGCGGCACGACCCCCTCCGGCTTCGACTGCTCCGGGTTCACCCAGTACGTCTTCGCGCAGGTCGGCATCTCGCTGCCGCGCTCGTCCTCGGACCAGCGCTACGCCGGCACCGTCGTCTCCCGGGCCGCCGCGCAGCCGGGCGACCTCATCTGGTCCCCGGGCCACATCGCGATCTACGCGGGCGGCAACACCCAGATCGACGCCCCGCGTCCGGGCAAGACCGTCCAGTTCCGCAACATCTGGCAGTCCAACCCGACCTTCATCCGGGTCGGCTGAGGCAGCCGGACTCCACGACAGAGGGCCCTGTCGCGCCGAAGCGCGACAGGGCCCTCTGTCGTCCGTCCAGGGGTCTCGCGGAGACAGGGGCGCGAGCGCTCCCTGAAGCGCTCAGCGGGCCGTCCAGACGCCGATTCGGGGCCCGCGGAACGCGCTCGGCCCGGGATCGTGATCGAAACGTGACATGGCGCCGCGTATCAGATACGGTTCAGGCGTTCGGTGGAGCATTCTGCCGGACCTCGACCGGACGCCGAGCCCTGCCGCCGGTCGTGAACCGAGACCCAGGCAGGGGCGGGGGACCCACTTCTGGGCACCGGAGACGGTGTCCTCGGGGTGAAGTCCCACGGTTCTCGGACCGTGGGGCCGGGTGATTTCTCCCACCCGAACCCGACAGCTGACTTCGTAGGCGGACAGGAGAGGGAAGACGTGAACGCACGCAACACCACGCGCGGTCGGCACCGGGCCGCCCGCCGCCCCATCACCGCACCGTCGGCCGCAGCCAGCCGTCGCGCCGCCGTGATGGCCACGGCCGGTGGTCTGCTCGTGTCGACGATCGGCGGCGCGACCGCCGCGCACGCGGCACCGGTGGACTCGGACGCGGCCAAGAAGCTGAGCACCGTGGACCTGGGTGCGCTGACCGACCAGGCCAAGCAGGCCCTCGAGAGCGCGCCGGTGGTCACCGTCGACGCCGGGGCCAAGGTCACCGTCGAGCGCGTGACCCCCAAGATCGCCAAGAAGGCCGACATCAAGGCCGCGCCGGAGCCCGAGCCGGAGCCCGTGCGTGAGACCACGCCGTCCCGCTCCGCCGAGCGCGAGCCGGTCTCCACCTCGTCCTCTTCCTCGTCGTCCTCTTCCTCGTCGTCGAGCACGAGCGAGTCCACGACCTCCTCGGCCCCCGCGGCCAGCAGCTCGCGCGGTTCGCAGGTCGTGTCCATCGCGGCCCGCTACCTCGGCACCCCGTACGTCGTCGGCGGCGCCTCGCCGTCCGGCTTCGACTGCTCCGGCCTGGTGACCTACGTCTACGCCCAGGTCGGCGTCTCGCTGCCGCACTCCTCGAGCGCGATCCTCAGCGCCTCGAACACGACGCAGATCTCCTCCTCCGAGGCGCAGCCGGGCGACCTCATCTGGTCCCCGGGGCACATCTCGATCTACATCGGCAACGGCCAGCAGATCGAGGCCACCCGCCCCGGTGGCTGGACCGTCCGTCAGTCCAGCCTCTGGCAGTCCAGCCCGACCTTCCTGCGGGTCACCGGCTGATCGTCCCGCGACGGCTCCCGACGCCCCGGCACTCCGCGTGAGTGCCGGGGCGTCGTGCTCTGCGCAGGACGTGGCGGCGCGGATGCTGTCTTCGGCGCTGTCCCCGCCCGACGGCCCGGCTTTGCTGCGTCTTGCGGCCTGCTTTCGCTAGGCTTGAACCACGGTTCGCCGGACGCCGAGGTCCGGACGTACGAGGGAGGCGCGAGATGACACGTCCTGAGGTCGTCCTGGTGGGGGTCGACGGCTCCGAGCCGAGCCTGCACGCCCTGGACTGGGCAGCGGCATATGCCGAACGGGTCGGCTGGCGCCTGCACGTGGTGTGCACCTACTCGCTGCCGTCGTTCACGGCCGCGTCGCTGGACGGCGGGTACGCGGCGCTGGACGACACGGCGATCGCCGAGGGCGCGAAGGCGGTGCTCGCCGAAGCCACGGCCCGTGTCGAGGGCATCGGCGTCCCGGTCCAGGGGACCGTCGCCACCGGTGACGCCGCCGGGGTGCTGGTCGAGATGTCGTCCGACGCGTGCCTGGCGGTCGTCGGGACGCGCGGCAGGGGCGGCTTCACCGAGCGTCTGCTCGGCACCGTCTCGTCGGCGCTGCCCGCGCACGCCCACTGCCCGACCGTCGTCGTGCCGTACCGCTCGGACCCGGAGGAGGGCGACGGTCCGGACCGCCGGGACGGTGCCGCCGTGCACGCCGTGCGGCGCATCGTCGTCGGCGTCGACGGGTCGCCGACCGCCGAGGTCGCGCTGCGGCACGCCGTCGAGCAGGCCGAGACCTGGGGCGCCGAGCTCGTGGCCGTGGCCGGGGTCCCGCTGGGCAGCGGCGCGGGGGTCCTCGCCTGGTTGCCGTCGCAGATCGACCACGAGCAGATCCTCGACGACGTCCGCGCGGGGCTGGACGTCATCGTCGACCGGGTCGCGTCGGAGCATCTCGGGCTGACCATCAAGCGGCACGTGCTGGACGGGTCCGGGGCCGAGCTGCTCACGGAGTTCTCCGGCGCCGCGGACCTCGTCGTCGTGGGGTCGCGCGGCCGCGGAGGATTCCGTGGCCTGCTGCTCGGGTCGACGAGCCAGGCGGTTCTGCACCACTCGAAGTGCCCGGTCCTCGTGGTGACGCGCAAGTGCGACGAGGAGCTGCAGGCCGACTCCGCCGCCTGACGGCGCGTACCGCGGCCCGCCGGTCCGCTCGCCGGCACCCTGCCCCCCTGCCCCGTTTCCTGTTGTGGGCATGAAATCTGCAGTCGACACCCCGGTGTCGACTGCAGATTTCATGCCCACAACAGAGGGGGGGGTGGGTGGGTGACCCGGGGGCTGTGGATAACGTCGGCGCGGGTGCTGACGGCTCTGGCACGGTCATGTCGTGCCGCGATCACTGCCTGAGGACGACGACCTTCCGGACCGGCCCTTTCGCGTCGCCGAGGCCCAGGCGCAGGGCGTGGAGCCGACGACGCTGCGTCAGGGCCGGTTCGACAGCCCCTTCCACGGCGTGCGCGTCGCGTCCGGGGCGACGGTCGGGCTCGAGGCGCGATGTCGCGCCTTGCTCCCCGTCCTGGGCGACGGCGTGGTCTTCAGTCACGTCACGGCCCTGCGGCTGTTCGGCGTCGACGTCCCGTGGACGCTGGAAGACCTGGCGGCCGACGGCGCCGCACCGCACGTGGTCACCGCCGCCGCGGCCGACCGTCCCCAGCGTCAGGACGTGATCGCGCACCCGGCAGGAGCTCCTCGACACGACGACGATTCGCGGGTTGCCCGTGACGACGCCTGCCCAGACCTTCGTCCACGTCGCCGCGGGTCTGCGGTCGCCGGATGACGTCGTGGTGCTGGGTGACGCGATGATGCGGCACGCCCGCGAGCTCACGAGCCCCACGGAACTGGCACGGCTCGCCGCACGCACCCGGAAGGTCAAGGGGATCGCGCAGGTCCGTGCCCAGATCCCGCGCCTGCGTCCCGGCACCGACTCGGTGACGGAGACCCGGACACGACTGCAGCTGACGGACGCCAACCTGCCGTGCCCGCTGGTCAACGCGACCATCCGGCTGGCCGACGGCACCTACGTCAAGCGGTGCGACCTGCTCTACCCGGAGCATCGGGTCGTCATCGAGTACGACGGCGACCAGCACCGCACCGACCGCGGGCAGTGGCGGGAGGACGTGCGTCGACGCCGATGGGTCCAGGAGCTCGGGTACGAGGTGGTCGTCGCGGTCGGCGACGACCTGACGCGGAACGGTGGTGTGCGTCCTGGCGGCGTCGTGGGACGGGTCCGTCCGCTGCTCGATCGCGCTCCGACACCGGTGCCGGACGGCACGCCGGAGACCGTCGTCGTGCCGTACCGCGCCACGATCTGATCGGCGACCTCCGCGACTTCCGGGGGCACCCGCCGTTGTGGGCGTGAAATCTGTAGCCGGCTTCGGCGTGTCGACTGCAGATTTCACACCCACAACGATGGGGCGGCCGGGTCGGCCGGGTCGGCCCGGGCGGGTGGGGTGGCGCACGGAGGGACGTGCCGGGTCAGTGGCGGTTGCGGTAGAGGTACATCGTGATCGGCGCGAACACCGCGGTCATCACCACCGCCGAGACGAGCACGGTGACGATGTCGCCGGCGTCGACGACCCCGCCCATCAGGCCGCGGACCGCCGTGACCAGGTGCGTGACCGGGTTGACGTCCACGAACGCCTGCAGCCCGGACGGCATCGTCGAGGGGTCGACGAAAATGTTCGACGCGAACGTCAACGGCATGAGCACCATCATCGACACGCCCATCACGGCGTTCGGGGTCCGCAGCAGCAGGCCGAGGATGGTGAAGATCCAGCTCAGCGCGAAGGCGAAGACCAGCAGCAGCGCGACGCCCGCGACCACCCCGAGGACACCGCCGTCCGGCCGGAAGCCGATGACGAGCCCGAGCCCGATGCACATGACCGACGCGATCGTGTACCGCACCTGGTCCCCGAGCAGCGCGCCCACGATCGGTGCCGGCCGCCAGACCGGCAGGGAGCGGAAGCGGTCGAAGACACCCTTGGTGATGTCGGAGTTCAGCGTGTAGCCGGTGTAGACGGTGACGATGATGATCGTCTGCACCAGGATCCCGGGCAGCAGGAACTGGATGTACGCCGTCGTCGACCCGGCCAGGGCCCCGCCGAACAGGTACGTGAACATCAGGGTGAAGACGACGGGGGAGACCAGCACGTCGAAGAGCTGTTCCGGCACGTGCTTGATCTTGAGCAGCGCTCGCCACCCGAACGTCAGCGACGTCGAGACGGCCGACGGGCGCGACGGCCGTTCCTCCAGCGCGACGGCCTCGCGCAGCGTGGTGGTGCTGATGTCGACGGCGGTCATCGGGACACCTCCTGCTCGAGGGCGGGCTCGTCCGAGCCCTGCTCGTCCTCCGGCAGCGGCTCGCCGGTCAGCGTCAGGAACACCTCGTCCAGGCTGGGCTGGCCGAGGGAGAACTCCGGGACCGCGATCCCGGCCTCCTCGAGCGCGGGGAGGACCTGCGCCACCCGGTGCGTGCCGTCGTCGGGCACCCGGGCGGTCAGGCCGTACGGGTCGGTGGGCAGCGTCGGCTCGGTCCCGAGCACCCGCTGCACGACGGCGGCCGCCTCGGCCCGTCGCCCGGCGTCGGCGAGCCGCAGCGTCACCGCGCCCTGGCCGACGGAGTGCTTGAGCTCGCTGGGCGAGCCCTCGGCGATGAGCCGGCCGTGGTTGATCACGCCGATGCGGTCGGCGAGCTGGTCGGCCTCCTCGAGGTACTGCGTGGTCAGCAGCACCGTCGCGCCGTCCTGGACCAGCACGCGCACGATGTCCCACACCTGGTTGCGCGATCGCGGGTCCAGCCCGGTCGTGGGCTCGTCGAGGAACAGCACGCGCGGGGACAGCACCAAGGAGGCGGCGAGGTCGATGCGCCGCCGCATGCCGCCGGAGTAGGTCTTGACCTGTCGTCCACCGGCGTCGGTGAGGCTGAACGCCGCGAGCAGGTCGGCGACCCGCTGCCGTGCCGCAGGCCCGCGGAACCCGTACAGCCGGGCCAGCATCAGCAGGTTCTCGGTCCCCGTGAGGTCCTCGTCCACCGAGGCGTACTGGCCGGTGAGCCCGACGGCGGCACGGACGGCGTCGGCATCGGACACGACGTCGTGGCCGAGGACCTTCGCGGTCCCGGTGTCCGGGCGCAGCAGCGTGGCGAGCATCCGCACGACCGTCGTCTTGCCGGCACCGTTGGGCCCCAGCAGGCCGTACACGCTGCCGGTGGGGATGGCCAGGTCGACGCCGTCGACGGCCTTCGTCGTCTTCTTGCCGGAGGTGAAGTGCTTGACGAGGCCGGTGGCCTCGACCGCGTGCTGTGGCCCGTCGCGCATGAGGGTCTCCTCGGTGGGTGTGCTGCCAATGTAGAACGTAGGACGCGGCACCGACAGAGAATTCATCGTTCGGCGGACGGGCGCCCGCTGGGTCGTTAGGGTTTCGCCCATGACCCCCCGCACCGCGCAGCCCGTGCACCACCCGGGCGCCACCGCCGACCGCCTGAACACCGCCTACCTGGCCGACTGGGTGGCCACGCAGGCCGGTCTGGCCCGTCTGCCCGGGGTGCAGTACGCGGTGAGCATCGACGGCGAGCTCGTCCTCGACGGCGCGTGGGGCGTCACGGATCTGACCTCCGGGACGCCGCTGCGCCCGGACCACGTCTTCCGGGTCGCCTCGCACTCCAAGACGTTCACCGCGACGGCGGTCGCCCGGCTCATCGATGCCGGCCGGTTGCGTCTCGACGACCCGCTGTCCCGGCACGTCGCCGAGCTCGACGGCTCCGACGTCGGGCGCGTGACGGTGCGCGAGGCGCTCGGGCACACCGGCGGCGTGCTGCGCGACGGCCACGACGCCGACTACTGGCAGCTCGCGACCCCGTTCCCGGACCGTGCCACGCTGCTCGACGAGGTCCTCAGCCACGGGGAGGTCTTCGGTCGCGGGGAGCACTTCAAGTACTCCAACCTCGCCTACGGCCTGCTCGGGATGGTCATCGAGGAGATCACCGGCACCCGGTACAGCGAGCACGTGCGCACCGAGCTGATCGAGCCGCTGGGCCTGGCCGACACCACGCCGGAGCTGGACGACGACGTCGCCCGCCGCGCCGTCGTCGGGCACAGCGCGCGAGCGCTCGCCGCTCCGGGGCTGGCGACGATGTTCGCGGACGGCCGGCTGCCGGTGGCGGCGGTGACCACGGGTGCGTTGTCGGCCGCGACCGGCTTCTGCTCGACGGCGCGCGACCTGGTGCGCTGGGCGGACGCGCACGCGGACGGCTCGACCCTGGTGCGACCAGCGACGCGTCGCCTGCTGCAGCGCGACGAGTCGGTGATCGACCGTCCGCACAGCCCGCGGCGGGGCTACGGGCTCGGGTTCGAGACCCGCGAGGTCGGCGGCCGCCGGCTGGTCGGGCACTCGGGCGGGTTCCCGGGGCAGATCACGCGGACGTGGTTCGACCCGTCCGAGCGCATCGCCGTCGCCGTCCTGACGAACGCGATCGACGGGCCGGCGGACGCCCTCGCGCTCGGGATGTTCGGGCTGGTCACGGCGGCTCTGGAGGGTCTCGAGGCCCATGCCGGGGCCGGTTCTCAGCACGACGGCGGTGGCCTCGTCGCGCCGGCCACCCCGGACGGCGAGTCGCCGGACGACGGCGAGAATGCGGCCGAGCGGTCGCCGGACGACGGCGGCACCGTGGCCCCGCACCCGCTGGACCGCTGGACGGGCCGGTTCGCCAACCTGTGGGGCATGACGGACGTGGCGCGACTGGGGGACCGGTTGTGGGCGGTCGACCCGCGGCGGGCGGACCCGCTGGACGGCGCCGAGCGCCTCGAGGTCGACGGCGACGTGCTGCGGCCGGAGCCGCACGCCGGGTTCGGTCCGGTCGGTGAGCCGATCCAGGTCCTGCGGGAGGCCGACGGCCGGCCGACCGCCGCCGTCGTCGGCGGGATGACCTCGTGGCGCGCGGACGACTTCGAACGTCAGCGCCGGGCGCACGCTTCCCGCTAGACGATCGCCGGCTCCCTGTGCGCGGCGTCCGATCCCTGGCGACCGGCATCCGTGTGCTGTGGGCATGAAATCTGCAGCTCAGCCTGGGGGCAGAGCTGCAGATTTCATGCCCACAGCTTCATGGCCGCTGCGGGGTGTCAGAGGTGGAGGGGGTCGAGCCGCGGCGGCGGCAGCGGCCGCGGCTCCTCCAGGGACTCCGAGCCGAACCGCTCCGGGGAGAGCAGGCGCATCACCGCGTCGTCCAGGTTCGCGCGGATCGCGGCCTCCAGGCCGTCGGCGTCCCGCGCCTCGAGCCGTTCGACGATGTCGGCGTGCGCCTCGGCGGCGTCCTTGCGCACGACGTACTCCTCGCTGACCGTGAAGCTGGCGATGCGCACCTCGACGATCAGCGTGCTCATCCAGTGCAGGAGCCACGGGTTGCTGCTCGCGGCCACGAGCTGCCAGTGCACGTTGAGGTCCGCGGCGCCGACACGCAGGGCGTCGTGGGCCGCGTCGGCGCGCACCAGCTCGTCGTGGGCCGAGCGCACGGCGGCCACCTGGTCCGCCGTCGCCGTGTCGACCGCGACGCGCGCCGCGGTGGTCTCCACCATCGTCCGCGCGGCGTACAGCGGACGGATCCGGTCCTTGCCGATGGTGCGCACGGACAGGCCCCGTCCCGGGGTCGCGACGACGAGGCCCTCGGCGACGAGTCGTTGCGCCGCCTCGCGGAAGGGGCCGCGGCTGACGCCGAGCTGCCGGGCCACCTCGATCTCACGGATCGGCGCGCCGACACGCAGGGCGCCGGTGTAGATCGCGTTGCGCAGCTCCACGGTGATGAGGTCCACCGTGGAGGGTCGGGTGACGCGGGAGAGGGCCGGGGCGGCACCGGGTGCGGGCCGGTGGGGCGGGTGCATGGGGCTCCTTCCGAGGTCACGACACGACAACGATCCCGGCCGGCGGATGTTGCAGACAGATGTCACCGGGTGAAGTCTGCCGCGCCGAAGGGCGTGATCACGCCGATCTTGTGATTGTAGGACAATCAGACGCGACGACACGCCCATTGTCGGAACGTTCGGAACGGGGCTACCGTAACGAATCGTCCGCACATCCAGCCCCGCGGCGTGCGTGCTCCGGGGCGACGGAAGGAGTCTCACGTGCGATCCATCAGGACCACGAACCGCCGCCGGGCACTCGCCGCGGCCGGATCCGCCCTTGCCCTGACCGCGCTGGCCGCCTGCTCGAGCACCGACGGCGGCTCGGAGAGCACCGACAGCGGTGACAGCGGTGACAGCGGCGACGGCGAGTCCATGTCGACCCTCGCCGACCTGCAGGAGGCCGGCTCGATCAACGTCGGCTTCTTCGGCGAGGTGCCGTACAGCTACGAGGAGGACGGCGAGCTCACCGGTGCCACCATCGAGCTCGGCCGCCAGATCTACGGCGAGCTCGGCATCGACGAGGTCACCGGCACGCAGGTCGAGTGGGGGGCGCTCATCCCGGGCGTCAACGCCGACCGGTTCGACGCCGTCAGCGCCGGCATGTCGATCCTCCCGGAGCGTTGCGAGCAGGTCGCCTTCGCCGAGCCCACGATCATGTACACCACGGCCTTCCTCGTCCCCGAGGGCAACCCGGAGGGGCTGACCGACTGGCAGTCGATCGAGGGCAGCGGGCTGACGCTGGCCGTTACCTCGGGTGCCATCGAGGCCGGCTACGCCGACGAGACCGACGTCGAGGCCATGGAGGTCCCGGACCGTCAGGCCGGTCTGGACGCCGTGGTGTCCGGCCGTGCCGACGCCTACGCGCTCACCGGCATCTCGCTGCGCGCGCTGGCCGAGGAGACCGACCAGCCCGTCGAGGCGACCGAGGCGTTCACCGCCACGATCAACGGCGTGTCCCAGATCGGTGCCGGCGCCGAGGTCTTCCGCCAGGGGGACACCGAGCTGCTCGACGCCTACAACGAGGGCCTCGCCCCGATCCTCGCGGACGAGGCCGCCTGGCTCGAGATCATGGAGCCGTTCGGCTTCAGCGCGGCGGAGTTCCCGCCGGAGGGTCTGACGGCTGAGATGCTGTGCGAGGGCGACCTCGAGGCCATCACCGAAGAGCTGGGGATGGGCTCCTGACCGCATGTCCGATGACATCCAGGACCTCGTCGAGAGGCTCCCGCTCCTCGGGGACGCGGTTCTTGTCACGCTGCTGATGACCGTGGGCGGGGCTCTCCTCGCCGTCGTCATCGCTGTGCTGCTCGGGTTCGGCTCGCGCACCCAGACTCTCTGGGTGCGCGGGCCGTCCCGCGTCGTCGTCGAGTTCTTCCGCGGCACGTCGCTCGTGGTCCAGCTCTTCTGGCTCTTCTACGTGTTGCCCGTGTTCGGCTTCAAGATGGAAGCGCTCGCCGTGGCGATCGTGGCGCTCGGGCTCAACTACGGCGCCTACGCCTCCGAGGTGGTCCGCGGGTCGATCGCGTCGGTCCCGCAGGGGCAGTGGGAGGCGGCGACCGCGCTGAACATGACGTGGTTCCACAAGGTGCGGCGGGTCATCTTCCCGCAGGCGTGGGCGCTGATGATCCCCATGCTGGCCAACCTGCTGATCCAGCTCCTCAAGGGGTCGGCGCTGGCGTACTACATCACGCTGCAGGACGTGAACTTCTGGACCGTCGAGCTGCGGCGGGCCACGGCCGACACGTTCTTCAGCTACACGGCCGGTCTGATCGTGTACTTCATCATCGCCTACCTGCTGACCTGGGGGATGAACATCCTGGAGGAGCGCGCCAAGCGGCGGCTCGGCCGCGGTACGCGGCCCACCCTGCGTGAGACGTTCGGCCTGAAGCCGGCCTCCAACCCGAGGCTGGCCAACACCGCGGGAGCCCCGGCTGGGGGTGGCGGCGCATGAACAACGACAGCATCTGGGACTGGGAACGTGCCTGGGAGGTGCTTCCCGACCTGCTCCAGGGCCTCTCGGTCACCATCCAGATGACCGTGCTCGGCATGATCATCGCCTCGGTCCTGGGCCTCTTCATCGCGCTGGCGATGCGGACCCCCTCGCGCTGGCTGACCACTCCGCTGAAGTTCGTCGTGGACTTCATCCGCATGACGCCTCTGCTGGTGCAGCTCGTGTTCGTCTACCTGCTGCTGACCTGGGTGCCCGGCTACGTCGTCGGCTTCGTCGTGCTCGGCGTGCACTACGCGACGTACATGTCCGAGGTCTACCGCGCGGGCATCGAGGCGGTGCCGAAGGGGCAGTGGGAAGCAGCCACGGCGCTGAACATGGCCAAGGGGCGCACCTGGCGTGCCGTCATCCTGCCGCAGGCGATCCGCAACACCCTGCCCGGACTGGGCAACTACGCGATCTCCATGTTCAAGGAGACGCCGTTCCTGTTCGCCATCTCCGTCACGGAGATGTACAAGGCGGGGCAGGACTACGGTGCCAACACCTTCTCGTACATCGAGGCGCTGACGATGGTGGGTCTGCTCTTCCTCGCGGTGAGCTACCCGACCTCGCTGCTGGTGCGCAGGATGGAGATCCGCCTTGCCTGACCCGAACAACTCCGCAGAGAGCCAGACCATGACCAACACCTCGGGCGACGTGCCCGCCATCGAGTTCCGGGACGTCGACAAGCGCTTCGGCGACAACGTCGTCCTGGACGGACTCAACTTCTCGGTCCCGCAGGGCCAGCGCGTCACGCTGATCGGTCCGTCGGGCTCCGGCAAGACCACCATCCTGCGGCTGCTGATGACGCTCGAGGAGCTCAGCGGCGGCCTCATCCTCATCGACGGCGACCCGTACACCCACGAGTACAAGGGCGAGAAGTGGGTCGCCGTCCCCGAGAAGCGGCGGCGCGTGGTGCGCAACCGCGTGGGGATGGTCTTCCAGCAGTTCAACCTCTTCCCGAACATGACGGTGCTCGAGAACATCATCGAGTCGCCGGTGCACGTCCTGGGCAAGTCCAAGGCCGACGCGATCGCGGATGCCGAACGGCTGCTCGAGAAGGTCGGAATGTCCGAGAAGCGGGACTTCAACACGAACCAGCTCTCCGGTGGTCAGCAGCAGCGTGTGGCGATCGCCCGCGCGCTGGCGATGGACCCGGAGATCCTGCTGCTCGACGAGGTCACCTCGGCGCTCGACCCCGAGATCGTCGCCGACGTCCTGGACGTCCTGCGCGAGATCGCGGAGACGACGGACATCACGATGCTGCTCGTGACGCACGAGATGCAGTTCGCCCGCGAGGTGTCGGACCGCGTGCTGATGTTCGACAAGGGGCAGATCGTCGAGGAGGCGGACCCCGAGACGATGTTCACGAACCCGACGCACGACCGCACCAAGGAGTTCCTCAAGGCCGTGCTCGGCGGTTGACGAGGCGCTCGCCCGGAGCGGAGTCGCCGGGTCGGACGCACGGCAGGTTCGTGGCTGACCCGCAGGACTCGCACGAACGGCCCGCCCCTCCCGGAATTCCGGGAGGGGCGGGCCGTTCGTCGTGCGTGCTAGTCGGAGGAGCCGGTGTCGTCGGAGCCGGCATCGCTGCTCGTCCCGGAGGAGGTCGTGCCCTCCTCGGGCGTCGTCGGCTCGGTCGGCTCCGTCGGTTCTGTGGGCTCGACAGGATCGGTCGGCTCGGCCGGATCCGAGGGTTCGACCGGAACAGAGGGATCAGGGCTCGGTTCCGGCGTCGTGCCGGTGCTCCCGTCCGTCCCGGTGCTGGACTCCTCGGTCGGCTCGACGGACTCCTCGTCCTCGGTCCCCGCCGACGAGCCGTCGGTACCGGTCGTCGCACCGGAGCCGCCGTGCTCCACGATCCGGTTCCCGGAACCCACGACGTCGGCGGAGTCGCGCTCGACCGTGCGGCTGAGACTCGTCCCGGACCCCTCGACGCCCTGGACCGCATCGGCGAGTGGCTTGCCGAGGACCAGCTCGGCGACGAGCACGACTCCCATGACGAGCACGAACACCACGGCTGCCGAGGCGCCGAGAACACGGACCCGGCCGTGGCGCTCGATCATCCGCAGCCAGGCGTTGCGCGGTGGGGCCGGGGTCTCGGAGGTCCCGTCGGTCTCGTCCTCGTCGGTGCCCGCGTCCGCGCCGACCGCTGCGTCCGTGCCGACCGTCGTCGTGCCCGGGGCGGCGGCGACCTGCGCCGTCGGGGTGCCGCCGTCGGGCACCACGCGGGCGCCGGGCCGTGGCCGCACCATCTGGCCGACGACGGGCTTGAGCTGGGCGTGCGTCTTCTCGATGGAGCGCGTGTAGAGGAAGTTCGCCACGACGGTCAGGACGCTGGCGACGCCTGCGCCGATGATGGTGCCGGCGATGCCGAAGAACGACAGCATGACGGTCGTGCTGACGGCGGCGAGCGCGCTCGCGACGATCTGGGTGACCGAGAGCTTGGTGGGCTCGGGAGCCTTCTCGTCGGCGGGGACGCGCGCGGTCCGCTCGTCGGTCGGGGGAGGGCTGGTCGCGGCGGTCACGCCCGTGATTCTAGGAAGCGACTGTGCGGTCACCGGTGGGGATCCGGGGAGTTTCTGTGCTGTGCCCGACGCCACGCCCCTCGGCGTTGTGGGCATGAAATATGCAGCTGCACCCCGGGCGCAGCTGCATATTTCACGCCCACAACGGGCAGCGGGTCAGGCGGAGGCGGACTCCGCGGCGGCGAGCAGGATGCAGGTCGCCACGCCGTCCATCGCCACGCGGACCTCGTCAAGCGGCGGCATGGACGGCGCCAGCCGGATGTTGGCGTTCTGCGGGTCCTTGCCGTACGGGAACGTCGCCCCGGCCGGGGTCAGCTTGATGCCCGCCTCGCCGGCGAGCTGGACGACGCGCGAGGCGGTCCCCGGCACGACGTCGACCGACACGAAGTAGCCGCCGGCCGGGTCGGTCCAGGTCGCGACCCCGGTGTCGGCGAGCCGGTCGCCGAGGATCTCGACCACGGCGCGGAACTTCGGTGCCAGGATCTCGCGGTGCTTGTCCATGTGGGCCCGCACCCCGGCGGCGTCGCCGAAGAACATCGCGTGCCGGAACTGGTTGACCTTGTCCGGGCCGATGGCGCGGAACGACAGGTGCTGCGTGAACCAGGAGATGTTGGCCGGCGAGGACGCCAGGAACGACACCCCGGCGCCGGCGAACGTGACCTTCGAGGTCGAGGCGAACATCAGCACGCGGTCCGGGTTCCCGGCCTCGGCGGCCAGGTCGATCGCGTTCGCCGACTTCGTCTCGTGCTCGGTGAGGTGGTGCACCGCGTAGGCGTTGTCCCACAGGATGCGGAAGTCCGGGGCGGCGGTCGGCATGGAGACCAGGCGACGGGCCACGGCCTCGGAGATCACCGAGCCGTCCGGGTTGGCGTAGGTCGGCACGCACCACAGGCCCTTGACGGAGGGGTCGTGCGCGACGAGCTCGGCGACGGCCTCGGCGTCCGGGCCGTCCGGCGTCATCGGCACCGTCACCATCCGGATGCCGAGCTCCTCGCAGATCGCGAAGTGGCGGTCGTAGCCGGGCACCGGGCAGATGAAGGTGATCTCGCCCTGCTGCGACCACGGACCCTCGCCTCCCGGGGCGCCGAACAGCATCGCCTGCACGACGCAGTCGTACATGAGGCGCAGCGAGGCGTTGTCCTGGGCGAGCAGCTGGTCCGTGGGGACGCCGAGCAGCTCCGCGAAGATCTCGCGCAGCTCGGGCAGGCCGGCCAGCCCGCCGTAGTTGCGCACGTCCGTGCCGTTGGCCGCGGTGTGGTGGCCCTCACCGGGCAACGACAGCAGCGGCTCGGACAGATCGAGCTGTTCGGCGGAGGGCTTGCCCCGCGTCAGGTCCAGGGAGAGGTCCCGGGCCTGCAGGGCGGCGTACTGCTCGCGCAGCTCCGGCAGTCGGGCGGCGAGCGCAGGGTCGACGGCGGCATGGTCGGCTGGTGAGGTACTCACGGGTCCGAGCCTACGCGGCCGGGCTGCCGCCGTCGTCGTCGGGAACGCCCAGATTCCGATGCCGAAATCTGCGGCGACGCCCACCTGACGCCGGCTCCGGCTCCTCGAGCAGCGGGGCCGGGGGCTGCTCGATCAGATGCGGGAAGTGCCCGGGCGGGACGCCGAAGGCGCTGCGCGACTGTGCCACGACCCCGTGGCCGAGCGCACGGCCGCCGGCGAACCCGACCACCGCCCCGACGCCGAACGGGATCATGCGTCCCAGGGCCAGCGAGCCCTGCTTGGCGACCTGCCGGCGCAGGAACCGGTGCGTCAGGACCCGGTTGACGCGCTTGAGCGTGGACTGCGGCATCGAGGTCAGCAGCACCTTGCCCCAGGCCATCTGGGACCCGGCCGCCGCCTTCTCGACGTCGCGGGCACCGGCCTCGCCGAGCACGCTGGCCAGCAGCAGGGCCCGGCGCCGGGCCACGTCCTCGATCGCGATGCCGTGCACGCTGGCCACGCCCAGGGAGAACGCGGCCGAGGAGGCGAAGAACGTCGCGATGTCGCTGGTGGTCAGGGCCGCGGCCGCCGTCGTGCCGACCGCCGGGGCCGCCGCGGCCGCGCCGACCGCACCGCCCGCCGTCGACACCAGCGCGATGTACTCCTTCTCGAGGATCCGGATCACGCCGGCGGGGTCGGCCTCCGGGTTGCGCCGTCGCACCGAGGCGACGTGCCGGTGGATCGCGGCCGAGGGGAGCGTGACCGCCTTGGTCAGCAGCGCGTCCAGCACCGGCGTCGGCCGGTACCGGGTCCAGGACTCCAGCTCCTGGGCGGGCTGCGCGTCGTGCGGCGTGGTCACCGTTCGGACTCTACCGGCCGTGCCGCGAGAGCTCTCGGGCGAGCCGGTACAGGGAGACGTGCATCATCCCGCGCAGGAAGAGCCCCACCAGCATCTCGTTCGCCCGTCGCGGCCAGGGCCCGGCGAGCCGGGCCTCCTCCCACCAGACGATCCGGGTGCGGTCGGCGTCCACGGGGACGACGTCGAAGCCCGCGTCGCCGTACAGGTACGGCCCCTTCTTCTGTACAGCACTCCGCCCGACGGTGCCGGCGCGCGACGACGGCGGCTCCTCGGCGGTGATGACCATGCGGTCGGGGAAGCCCGGCCGGCCCCGCCCGACGCCGGGGCCGCTGACCATGGTGAACTCGTCGCCGACGCCGAGGGGCGCCGTCGGCTCCGGGCGGAGGTGCGTCAGGGGGATGAACCGCGGGTGCGTGCGCGGGTCGGCGACCCAGGCGAACGCCACGCTCGCCGGCACCGGGACGATGCGGGCGACCTCGACGCGGTACGCGCTCATGAGTCCTCGGACCGGTCCCGGGGCGGGACGAACTCGGCGTCCGGTACCTCGGCGCCGACCTTGAGGGTGCGGCCCACGGTGCAGGCGCGGTCGATGGAGCGCTGGGCGAGCAGCAGCGTCTTGGCGCGGGTCTTCTCGTCGAGCCCGGACAGGTCGATCTCGAAGGTCTCGGACAGCACCGGGTAGCGGTCGTCGTCCATGTCCTTGGGGTCCTCGACCCGGATGGTGGTCTCGTAGTCGTCGCCGAGGACGCGGGCGAACTTGGTGTCGCTCGACATGCCGGCGCAGGCGGCCAGCGCGATCTTCAGCAGCTCGCCCGGGGTGAACACGGCGCCCTCGGACGCCGGGCCGACCTCCACGGTCGCGCCGCGCGCGCTGAACCCGCGGTAGGTGCGGGTGCCGGTGCGCTCGACCCAGAGCGGGTCGGTCGGCGACGGGGTGACGGCGGCGGGGGCGTCCTCGAAAGTCTGATCGGTCATGGGTCGATCCTCGCACCTTCAGCGCGCGAGCAGCTCCTGCGTACGGACGACGGCGGCCTCCCGGTGCGACGCGGTCGCCCACGCCCGCGCCTCGTGCGACGTCGGCACCAGCTGCAGCCGGGCCGCGGCGTCGCGCACGGTCAGGGTGGCCAGCTCGCGCCGCCCGGGCCGGACGGTGCCGGTGGCGACCGGCGCCGGCAGCGTCACCCACCAGCGCGGTGAGTCGTCCCCGCGCACCCACAGCTCGACGCGGTCCGGCAGGAACGCGTAGACGACGTGCTCGCGGTCCGGGCAGTCGGGCGGCAGGCCGCGCGTGCCCGCCCGCAACGACCGCGCCTCGGCCGTCAGTGCCGTCGTCGGACGCCCCACGACCAGCGGTGCACCGGGGCGATGCCGGGCGACGTGCCGCACCTGACCCCGTACGCGGGCCGCGACGAAGCCGAACCAGGCCAGCACGCCCAGCACCGCGACGACGGCGAACACGGCGAGCCACAGCCACACGCGCGGCTCGTCCAGCCGGCGCCCGATCCGCGCCAGGACCAGCAGCACGATCAGCACCGAGACCAGCCCGGCCAGCCCGCCCGTGGCCAGGCCTCGGCCGGGCAGCGTGCGACGCGGCATCTCTGGCTCCCTCGGGCTCGACAGGACGTCCGTAGACTCTCGCACATGAGCGGAGCCCCGGAGTCGATCCCCACCCCCTACGAGGACCTCCTGCGCGACGTCCTCGCGACCGGCACCCCCAAGGGCGACCGCACCGGGACCGGGACCCGCAGCGTGTTCGGGCGTCAGCTCCGCTACGACCTGTCCGCCGGGTTCCCGCTGATCACCACCAAGCGGGTGCACCTGCGCTCGATCGCCTACGAGCTGCTGTGGTTCCTGCGGGGCGACTCCAACGTGCGCTGGCTGCAGGAGCGCGGCGTGACCATCTGGGACGAGTGGGCCGACGCCGACGGCGAGCTCGGTCCCGTCTACGGCGTGCAGTGGCGCTCCTGGCCGACGCCGGACGGGCGCCACCTCGACCAGATCGCGGCCGTCGTCGAGCAGATCCGGAGCAACCCCGACTCCCGCCGGCACGTCGTCACCGCCTGGAACCCGGCCGAGGTCGACCAGATGGCGCTGCCGCCGTGCCACGTGATGTTCCAGTTCTACGTCGCCGACGGACGGCTGAGCTGCCAGCTCTACCAGCGCTCGGCGGACCTGTTCCTCGGTGTCCCGTTCAACATCGCCTCCTACGCGCTGCTGACCCACATGGTCGCCTCGCAGGCCGGTCTCGAGGTCGGCGACTTCGTGTGGACCGGCGGCGACTGCCACATCTACGACAACCACGTCGAGCAGGTCGAGCGCCAGCTCGCCCGGGACCCGTACCCGTACCCGACGCTGCGGCTCGCGCCGCGCGACTCGATCTTCGACTACACCTTCGAGGACATCGAGGTCCTCGGGTACGAGCACCACCCGGGCATCAAGGCGCCCGTCGCGGTCTGACGGGCCGGGCGATGATCGGACTGATCTGGGCCCAGGCGCGCGACGCCGCCGGGCGACCCGTCATCGGGGCCGACGGCGGTATCCCGTGGCACGTGCCCGAGGACTTCGCGCACTTCCAGCGCACGACGGCGGGACATCCCGTCGTCATGGGCCGGCGCACCTGGGAGTCGCTGCCGGAGCGCGTGCGGCCCCTGCCGCGCCGGACCAACGTCGTCGTCACCCGCGGGCCGGCCGACGACGTCTCGGCGCTCGCCGTCCCCGAGCGGCGCGAGACTCTCCGCGTGGCCGGCTCGGTCGCGATGGCGCTCGCTGCGGCGGCCGAGGCTCCCGGCGGGGACGAGGTGTGGGTGATGGGCGGGTCGCGCGTCTACGCCGACGCGCTGCCGCGGGCCGACCGGCTCGTCGTCACCGAGATCGACCTGGAGGTCGCCGGGGACGCGTTCGCGCCCGCCGTCGACCCCGCTGAGTGGCAACCGGCCGGAGCCGACGACGGCGGCTGGGTGCCGTCGTCGGGTCCGGACGGCCTGCGCTTCCGCATCCGCACCTACCGCCGTCGGGGCTGATCCGGTACCGGGCGGCCGGTCGCGACCACGGTCCACGACGGGTCGACCGCCTCGCCGAAGCCCTGGGACTGCACGGTCGGCGTCCCGTCGTCGGCCACGACGACCCGGAGCGCGACGGTCGCCACCTCGTCGCCGACGACGGCGAGGCGGACGTCGAGCGTCCCGGGTGCCGACCAGCCCGCGGTCACCGTGGACAGCCCGGTGCGCGCCGGGTGCTGCGGTCCCGAGGTGACCGGGCCGTCGCAGCGGAGGGACAGCTCGGTGTCCGCGGTGGCGGTCACCCAGCGCAGCCGGCCGCCGGCGGCGTCGACGTCCAGCTCGAGCCGCACGGGAGGCGCCTCCGGCGGCTCGAGCTCCCAGCTGCCGGTGACCGGCCGGGCGTCCGCGTCCTCGTGCCGCGGAGCGGGCCACGACAGCGGGCCGGTCTTGGGCGGCTCGAGGTCGTCGAGGTCGTCGAGGGAGCCCAGCAGCCGGTCGATCAGCCAGCGGTCCCCGCCGGGGCACGCCTGGGAGTCGGCGGTGACCACCATCGCCAGGTCGCGCGCCGGGTCGGCCAGGGCGAGCTGGCCGCCCATGCCGAACATCAGCGCGCCTCCGCCCCGGGGCAACCACAGCTGCAGCCCGTAGCCGCCGCGCAGCCGGTCGCCCCAGGGCTGGACGGTCGTGTCGGTGTGCCAGGTGGTCGCCTGCCGCACGAGCTCCGGGGGCAGGAGCTCCGTCCCGGCGTGCGTGCCGCCGTCGCGCAGCAGCCGCGCCAGGCGCAGCAGGTCCGCCGCGGTGCACACGAGCCCGGACCCGCCCTGGGCGACGCCCTGCGGGTCGGTGAGGAACCGGAACGCACCGCTCACGCCGAGGGGGTCGAGCAGCCGGGGCCGGAGGTACTCGACGAGCGACGTCCCCGCGGTCCGCTCGACGAGGGCGGCCAGGACGTGCGACCCGCTGGTGTCGTAGGTGAACACCGTGCCGGGCCGGTGGGTCGGCGGCACCCGGAAGTACGACTCGACCCAGGGTCCGGCGGACCGCTGGTACGTGGTGGCGCGGTGGGGTCCGCGCATCGCCAGCACGTCGCGCAGCGTCGTCGCCTCCACCCAGGGGTGCACGGGTGCCATCTCCGGGAAGTGCCGCAGCACCGGGTCGTCGAGGTCGACGCGGTCCTCGGCGGCGAGCAGGCCGACGGCCAGGCCCGTGACCGTCTTGGCCACCGAGTACATGCGTCGCGGGGTGTCGACGGTCACGGGGGCGCAGCCGGCGTCGACGACGAGCTCGTCGCCCCGCAGCACCTGGACGGTGTGCAGGGCGATGTCCTGGGCGGCTGTCTCCCGCAGCAGGTCCGCGCCGCTCATCGTGCGTCCTCGGTGGTGGGCGTGCCCGGCATGTCGTCGCGCGCCGGGGAGGTCGTGGGCGGGAGGTCGGCGTCGTTGCCGACGGGCTGGGTGCGGACCATGTGACGAGGCTAGTAACCGGTTTCCTGTATGGTCCAGTCATGGCTCTCAACGTCGAGAACATCACGCCCGGCGGGCAGGACAGCGCTTCCCCGTCCTCGGGAGCGACGTATCGCAACCCCGTGCTGGCGGAGGACTGGCCCGACCCCGACGTGGTCCGGGTCGGCGAGGACTACTACCTGGTCGCCTCGAGCCGCCACCGCAGCCCCGGGCTGCCGGTGCTGCACTCGCGCGACCTGCTCAGCTGGCACCTGCTGACCCACGCGCTTCCTCGCGTCGCACCGGACTCGTACGGCGAGCTGCCGCGACACGGGGCCGGCGTGTGGGCACCGTCGATCCGTCACCACGACGGGCAGTTCCACATCGCCTACGCGGACCCGGACCGGGGCATCTTCGTCACCAGCGCGACCGACCCGGCCGGTCCCTGGTCGCCGCCCCGCCTGCTGCTGGGCGGGCTGGGGCTCATCGACCCGTGCCCGCTGTGGGCGGCCGACGGCCGCACCTGGCTCGTGCACGGCTGGGCGCGCAGCCGCGCCGGCGTGACGAACAGACTGACGATGATCGAGGTCGACGCCGCGCTGACGCGGCCGCTCGGCCCGGGGAGCGTCATCGTCGACGCCGAGGAGATCGACGGCCGGGGGGACCTCGCGGGCCCCACGCTCGACGAGCGCGACGGCTGGTACTGGATCTTCGCCCTGGCCGGGGGCGCCGCCGGCGGGGTCCAGACCGTGCTGCGCGCCCGCGACCCGCTCGGTCCCTACGAGCACCGGGTCGTGCTCGCCCACCGCGACACCCCCGACCACGGTCCGCACCGGGGCTCCTGGGTCGACACCCCGGACGGTGACGACTTCTTCGTGCACGCCGGCGACGCCGACGCCTTCGGCCAGGTCCTGCACGTGCAGCCGATGACCTGGCGCGACGGCTGGCCCGTCCTGGGCGACCCCGTACCGGGCCAGACCTGGGGGCAGCCGGTGGCCGAGCACCCCACCCCGCACGGCACCGCGGCGGGTGCCCGGTCGCTGCTGGCCGCGGACGACTTCCGCGGACCGCTCGACCCCCGCTGGCACTGGCAGGCCGACGCCGGGCAGTGGGCCGAGGCCTCCGGGGGCCGGCTGCGGATGCTGGGTCCGGCGGCCGACGCCGGCAACTTGCGGACCCTGCCCAGCGTCCTCGGCCAGCCGTTGCCCGCGCTGGGCGTGCACCTGTCCACGACGGTGCGCCTCGACGGGCCGACGGCGTCCCGCGCCGGGCTCGGGGTGCTCGGCCTGGACTACGGCTGGATCGGGCTGGTGCGCACCGAGGGCGGGTGCGACCTCGTCGTGGCCACCCGCGGCGAGGGCGATCGCGACGAGCGTCGGGTCGTGCTCGACCGGCTGCCGTCGCAGAGCGAGGTCGCGGTCGGCCTCGACGTGGACACGGCCGCCCGGGTGCGGTTCCGGATCCGCCGCGACGCCGGGTGGGAGCAGGTCGGACCGGAGACGACCGCGACCCGCGGCCGCGGGGTCGGGGCCGAGCTGGTGGTCTTCGCCGGCGCCCCGCTCGGCGCCGTGCCCGCGACCGGTCGCTTCGGCGCGCTCGAGGCCCGCCTCGACCAGGGCGTGCCGATGCTCGCGACCGGCCGGACCCCGGGGACACCGTTGCGGCTGCGCGCGGGAGCCGAGCCCGTCGCGACGCTCGACGACGGACGCTCGATGCGCACCGTGGACGCCCCGCGGCCGTTCCTGCACCCGGTGCGCACCACGGCGGGCGTGCCGGTCACCGAGGTGGCGCCCACCGACCACCTGCACCACCACGGCGTCTCGATGGCGCCCGCCGACGTCGACGGGGTCACCTTCTGGGGCGGTCGCACCTACGTGCGCGACCAGGGGTCGACGATGCTGGCCAACCAGGGCCGCCAGACGGTGCTCGACCAGGTCGCGGACGACGACCGGTGGTCCGGCACGATCGCCTGGACGGATCCCGCGGGCCGGGAGATGGCCCGCGAGCAGCGCTTGGTCGTCGCCGAACCGCTCCCCGGCCGCGACGACGCCTGGCGGCTGCGCTGGCGCTCGACCCTGACACCCACCGAGCGGGTCAGCATCGGGAGCCCGGCCACCAACGGGCGCCCCGGGGCCTTCTACGGGGGCTGGTTCTGGCGCACCCCGTTCGGCGACCCGCAGGTGCTCGTCGCCGACGGCGAGGGCATGGACGCCGCGCACGGGGGCACCTCGCCCTGGCTCGCGCTGTGCGACGACGTGGCGAGCCTGGTGGCCGTCCAGCGCGGTCCGGTGCTGCCGTGGTTCGTGCGCACCGGCAAGTACACCGGGTTCGGCCCGGCGCTCGCGGTGGACCGCCGCCTCGAGATCACCCCGGAGCGGCCCCTGGAGGTCGCCGTCGACGTGCTCGTGCTGGACGGCCCGGCCGACCGCGAGCGCGTGCTCGCCCTGGTCGAGGCGACCGGCGACTGACGCCGGGCCGCCGGTCAGGCCAGGTCGCGGACCGCAGCGTACTGCTCGCGGACGACCGGGCGTGGGTCGGCGTCCAGCGTCCGGGACACGGCGGCGGACCACTCCGGCGCCCCGGCGCCGGGCGCCTCCGCGGCCGCCAGCACCCAGGCGGCCTGGCGCGCCGCGCCGTCGGCCACGTACTCGCCGGGTTCCGGGACCGAGATCGGCAGACCGAAGACCTGCGTGGCGACCTGCTGGACGGCGGGGGACTGGGCGGCCCCGCCGATGAGCAGCACCCGCTCGACCGGCACCTCCTGGGCGCGGAGCGCGTCCAGGCCGTCGGCGAGCCCGCAGAGCATACCCTCGGTGTAGGCGCGGGCGAGGTGCTCGCGCGTGGACGTCGCCAGGCGCAGGCCGTGCAGCGTCCCGGTGGCGTCGGGGCGGTTGGGAGTGCGCTCGCCCTCGAGGTAGGGCACCAGCACGAGGCCCTCCGACCCGGGTGGCGCGGCGAGCGCCAGGTCCGCGAGCTCGTCGAAGCTCGCTCCCAGCACGCTGCGGGCGGCGTCGAGCACGCGCGCCGCGTTGAGCGTCACGGCCAGCATGAGGGCGTTGCCGGTGGCGTCGGCGAAGCCGTTGATCGCGCCGGACCCGTCCGCGGTGCGCCGGGGCGCGACGGCGGAGACGACGCCGGAGGTGCCGAGCGAGATCGCGATGTCGCCCGGCTGCATCCCCAGGCCCAGGGCGGCACCCGCGTTGTCGCCCGTGCCGGGGCCGAGCAGGGCGCCGCCGTCCACGGCGCCCCCGGCGACCGACGGGTGGGCGACGCCGCCCGGCTCCGCCGGGGCGAGGACACGGGGGAGCGTGACGTCGTCGCGGCCGAACCCGAGCCGCAGCAGGTCGCGACGGTAGGCGCCGGTTGTGCCTTCGTCGTCCCCGGGCGCCTCGGCGTCGTAGTACCCGGTGCCCGACGCGTCGGAGCGGTCGGTGAACAGGGCGTCGAGGTCCGGCCCGAGCGGGGACTCGTCGGCGGGGCCGTAGCCGGCGATGCGCCAGCTCAGCCAGTCGTGGGGGAGCGCGACGGCGGCGACGCGGGCGGCGTGGTCGGGCTCGGCGTCGCGCAGCCAGCGCAGCTTGGTGATCGTCAGGGAGGCGACGAGGACGGAACCGGTGGAGTCGGCCCAGCGCTGGGCACCTGTCTCGCGGTCGCCGTCGCCGAGCTCGTGGATCAGATCCTCGGCGGCCTGGGCGGAGCGGGTGTCGTTCCACAGGATCGCGTCCCGGATCACGCGCCCCTCGGCGTCGAGGGCGACCAGACCGTGCTGCTGGCCGCCGACGGCGAGCGCGGCGACGTCGTCGAGCCCGCCGGCCTCGCGAGCGGCAGCGAGGAAGGCGTCCCACCAGTGGTCGGGGTGGATCGCGGTGCCGTCGGGGTGCTTGGCGGACCCGCTGCGCACCAGGGCGCCGGTGTCGGCGTCGCGCACGACGATCTTGCAGGACTGCGTGGAGGTGTCCACGCCGGCCACGAGGGGCATCTTCGCTCCAGGTCAGGGTTGGCAGGGGTTGTGGGCATGATTTCTGCAGCGACACGCCGGAGGCGGGCTGCAGAAATCATGCCCACAACGGGAGGGGTGTCAGCCGATGAGGTGCTTCAGCGCGAGCTGGTGCAGCTTGACCAGCCCGTAGTCCTTCTCGGCGGTGGCGTCGACGTCGATCCCCTCGACCGAGGTGTCGGCCATGAACGCGTCGAACGACTCGCCCTCGGCCAGCGTGGACGCGCCGAGGTCGAAGATCCCGGCGTGCTCGAACGCCGCCTGGACCTCCGGGTCCTCGCGGTAGGCCTTCGCCTTGGCGGCGAGCATGTCGTAGGTCTCCATGTTGGCCTTGGCCGACTCCCACACGCCGTCGAGGTACTCGGTGCGCGACGGCTTGTAGTCGAAGTGGCGCGGGCCCTCGTAGCGCGGACCGCCGTTCGGGAACCCGTTCTCCAGCAGGTCGACGGTGAAGAACGCGTTGAGCAGGTCGCCGTGACCGAACACGAGGTCCTGGTCGTACTTGGGGCCGTGCTGACCGTTGAGGTCGATGTGGAACAGCTTGCCGCAGTACAGCGCCAGCGCCAGGCCGTGCGTGTAGTTGAGGCCCGCCATCTGCTCGTGCCCGGTCTCCGGGTTGAGGCCCACGATGTCGCCGTTGTCGAGCGTGTCGATCAGCGCGATGGCGTGGCCGATGGTCGGCAGGAAGATGTCGCCGCGGGGCTCGTTCGGCTTCGGCTCGAGGCCGATGCGCAGGTCGTAGCCCTTGGCCTTGATGTACGCGGCGACGGTGTCGATGCCCTCGGCGTACCGGGCGTGCGCGGCGTGCAGGTCCTTGGAGTTGTCGTACTCGGTGCCCTCGCGGCCGCCCCACATGACGAACGTGGACGCGCCCATCTCGGCGGCGTTGTCGACGCTGCGCAGCACCTTCTTCAGGCCGAAGCGGCGCACGTCGCGGTTGTTCGAGGTGAACGCGCCGTCCTTGAAGATCGGGTGGCTGAACGTGTTCGTGGTGACCATCTCGCAGACGAGGCCCGACTCCTGGGCGGCCTTCTTCACGGCGTCGATGCCGGCCTGGCGCTCGGACTCCGAGGCGCCGAAGGGGAACACGTCGTTGTCGTGGTAGGTGAAGCCCCAGGCGCCGAGGTCGGCGAGCTTGCGGACCGACTCGGCCGGGTCCAGGTCCGGGCGGGTCGCGCTGCCGAACGGGTCGTTCGCGGGCCAGCCGACGGTCCACAGGCCGAAGGAGTACTTGATGTCGCTCACGGGATTCTCCTCGTCGAGTCGGTCGCCGGGCGACGGCCACGGCGTTTGTTGTACGGCTGAACTATTGCGCGTCGGTGGGCTACAGTCAAGGCGTGACCGCCGAACCGACGACGACGCAGCGCACCACCGGCGTGTCCGCGGGCGCCGGGGGACGAGCGTCGCGCCAGCACACCCTGCGCGAACGCAACCTGCGCCTCGTCGCGCGGGCGGTCTACGACGCCGCGGCCGCCTCCGGGGAGCGTCCCGACGCCGTCCCACCGTCCCGCGCGGACGTCGCCGCCGCCACCGGGCTGACCCGGGCGACGGTGTCCACGCTCGTCGACCGGCTCATCGCCGCACGCCTCGTCGCCGAGCTGCCCCCCGTCCCCGCCCAGCGCGCCGGCCGCCCGGCCGTGCCGCTGGTCCCCGCCCCGCGGACCGTCGTCGGCCTCGGGCTCGAGGTGAACGTCGACTACCTCGGCGTGCGCGGCCTCGATCTCGCGGGCGACGTCGTCGTCGAGCACGTCGAGGCCGGCAGCTTCCACGACTCCGACCCCGTCGCCGTGCTCGGCCGGCTCGGCTCGCTCGCGTCCGACGCCGTCGCCCGCCTCGACGCCGACGGCATGCGGGTCGCCGGCGCCCGGCTCGCCCTGCCCGGACTCGTCGACGCCCGCACCGGTGAGCTGGAGGTCGCGCCCAACCTGGGCTGGTCGTCCCTCGACCCCGTCGCGCTGCTCGGGCTGACCGACGTCGCGGTCCAGGTCGCCAACGAGGCCAAGCTCGCGGCGCTGGCCGAGCTCGCCGGCGACACCCCCGACTCCTTCCTCTACGTCTCCGGGGACGTCGGCATCGGCGCCGGCATCGTCGTCGACCGTGCCCTGTTCCTCGCCGAGCGCGGGTGGAACGGCGAGGTCGGGCACGTCGTCGTCGACCCCGCCGGGCCGCGCTGCACCTGCGGCGCGCACGGCTGCCTCGAGCAGTACGCGGGCAAGGAGGCGATCCTGCGGGCCGCCGGGCTGGCGGGCGACGCGCCACTGGAGTCGCTGACCGCGCTGCTGCGGTCCGACGACGGTGCCCCGGCCGAGCAGGCATGTGCCGCCGTCGTGCGGGCCGGGCAGGCGCTCGGCTCAGCGCTCGCGGACTTCGTGAACCTCACCGGCGTCTCGACCGTGGTGCTCGGCGGGGTGTACACGGACCTGGAGCCCTGGCTGCGGGAGCCGGTCGAGGCGGGGCTGGCCGAGCGCGTGCTGGCCGCTCCGTTCGCGCCGGTGGCGGTCCGGTCCGCGCGGGCCGGCGTGCACGCGGCGCTCAGCGGGGGAGCGCGCGAGGTGCTGCGCGAGGTGGTCGCCGACCCGGCGGCGTGGGGCTGATTCCTGCTCCGGTGGGCTCGGACGCTAGGCTGTGGGGCGTCGTCGGGGCTTCGGTTGCGGCGACGCGTCGTCCTCGAGACGGCGGGCGCCTGTAGCTCAGTGGATAGAGCAACCCTCTCCTAAAGGGTAGGCCGGAGGTTCGAATCCTCTCAGGCGCACTTTGGTCAACAGGTCGTCAAATCGGTGACGGCGCGTCGTACGCTGCGACGATGCCGCTCTCCGACGTCGAACCCCGCCTCGACTCCACCGACCCGTCCGCCCAGTTCGCGGCCTACCTCGACTACTACCGGGCCGTCGTGGCGCGGAAGCTCGATGGGCTCACCGAAGTCCAGCTCGCCACCAGCACCCTGCCGTCCGGCTGGACGCCCGCCGAGCTGCTGATCCACCTGGTCCACATGGAGCGGCGCTGGTTCGTGTGGGGGTTTCTCGGCGAGCAGGTCGACGACCCGTGGGGCGACCATGCCGACGGCGACCCCGAGGGCCCCTGGCAGGTGCCCGACGGCGTCACCGTGGCCGCGCTGCTCGACGCCCTGCGCGCCGGGGGCCAGCGGACCCGCACCGTGCTGGCCGGGCACGACCTCGCCGAGAGGGCCGCCGTCGGCGGACGCTTCGCCGCGGAACCGCCGACCCCGCTGTGGATCTGCTTCCACGTGCTCCAGGAGTACGCCCGCCATGCCGGGCACCTCGACGTCGCGCGCGAGCTGGCCGACGGCGCCACCGGCGAGTAGTCCGCGGACGGAGCGCCCCGCACCCGATACCGGCCCCCCGCTCGCGAGCCACCCCTCGCTGTGGGCATGAAATCTGCAGGTCCGCAGCGCAGCGAGGCTGCAGATTTCATGCCCACAACGAGAAGGGGGTCAGGCGGCCTCGGTGTGCGCGATGTGCGCGAGCTGGCGCCACACCAGGACCAGCGTCAGCCCGGCGCCGACGAACGCGAACCAGAACGGCGCCGTGATGCCCCACCACTCGGCGAGCAGCCCGCCGATGAAGTTGCCGACGACGATCCCGCCGAAGAGCCCCAGCAGGTACACCGACCCGACGCGGCCCTGGTACTCGGTCGGCACGGCCCGCTGGCGCACCGTGTTCGACACCGTGCCCCAGACGAACGTGTACAGCCCGAACGCGAACAGCGCGAGCATGGCGACCCAGCCGGTCGTGGTCAGGGCGAGCACCAGGTGGAAGGCGACCTCGGCGGACAGGCAGACCTTCATCAGCGTCGCCAGCGCGAACCGGCGTTCCAGGCGTCCGTAGACCAGCGTGGCGAGGATCCCGCCGACCGCGGAGGACGTGATGAGCAGGCCGTAGCCGACCGGGCCCATCTGGACGCGCTCGAGGGAGTACAGCACCAGCACGCCCCACGGCGCGGCCCACGTGAGGTTGAACGTGAAGATCACCAGCGCCAGCGTCCGCACCGGCGGGTGGTGCCACAGCCACCGCAGACCGTCGCGGATCTCGCCGCGGGTGCCCGCCGTCGTCGCGCGCGGTACGGCAGGCAGCGCGATCCGGCTCACCAGCATGATCGCCAGCGCCAGGCAGAGCACCTGCACCAGGAACGGCCAGGCGGCACCCGCGGCGAACAGCGCGGCGCCGACGGGCGGCCCCACGAGCTGGTTGCCGGTGAGGAACCCTGCCTGCAGCCGCGCGTTGCCCGTGCCGAGGTCGCGCGAGGCGACCAGCATCGGCAGCAGGGTCTGCGCGGTGGTGTCGGCGAAGACCTCGGCGACACCCATGAGCAGCATCGCCACCAGCACGACCGTGACGTTCACGTTCCCCGTGACGATGAACGCGCACAGCACGGCCACGACGACGGTCCGCAGCACGTTGGCCACGATGACCAGACGACGGCGGTCGAGGCGGTCGGCCAGGGCGCCGGCCCACAGGCCGAGGACCACCCACGGCAGACGCTGCAGGAGCGCGGCGAGCGCCACCAGGAACGCCGAGTCGGTCTGGGAGGCCACGAGCAGCGGCCCGGCGGCCAGCGCGATGCCGTCGCCGATGTTGCTGGTCCAGCTGGCGGCGATGAGCCAGCGGAAGGAGCGTCCCATCCGGGCGGGGACGATCGCCTCGAGCATCCGGCGCACCTCCGGATGGTAGGTCGTCGCGCCGGCCGTGCGCCAGGTGGTTTTCGTCCCCTCACCTGCACCCGGGGGTCGGGCTGCTGACCTGCGCGAATCGTTTCGACGTGCGCGAGGTGTATTGACGTGTTAGCGCACCACCGGCAAACTCTCCGATGGCAGCGCGCACCGCCCGCCCCCTGCGCGGTGCGCGCTGTCCTTCCCCGGCTCCCGAGCCGGGCGGCGCCTCCTCGGACCCCCACCGAGGGGGCGTTCGTGATTCCCCGTCGGTTCGGCGTGCCCGCCACGGGCGAGAGCCGACGGCGGACTACCGTGCTGGCGTGAGAGTGTTGCGCCGATCCACCGCCGCGACCGTGGCCCAGTCCGCGGCCGCGCCGCAGGACGCCACCGGACCGACGGACCGATCGGCGGACGCCGGCTCCCCCCGGGAGCCCGTCGCCGACGAGCAGGCCGAGGACCGGCCGGTCGACCACGAGCAGGACGACGGCGCGAGCTCCCGCAGCGCGCCATCGGCCGGTCCCACCACCACGACGCCGCTCGTCGACGCCGTGCGCCGCTGGCGCGCAGGCCTCGTGGAGACCGCCGGCGGTGCCGGGGTCGCCGACGTCGGGCTGCTCGGCGAGGCCGTCGTCGACCTCTCCGCCGCCCACCCCTCCGGCGTCGCCCAGCTCTTCGCCGGCCGGGCCACACGCCTGTCCAACCTCGTGCGCGAGGGCGCCGCGTTCCCCACCGCCCGTCGTCGGGCCCGGGCCGTGATGGTCCGGTCGGCCGAGCACGCCGCCCGGTACGGCATGGCGCCCACCTATCTGGCGATCGGCGTGGCCACCTGGACCGAGGCGGTCGACGCCGACGGCGAGCCCACCGCCGAGCGCCGCGGGAAGCTGACGGCGCTCGCGGACGTCGCGGCGTCGGGCGCCAGCGCGGCGTCCGCAGCGAGCGTCTCCTCGCCCCCGGAGGCCGTGACGACCTCCATCCCCGTGGTCAGCGTCGCGGCGCGCGAGGCCGACGCCCGGCGCGCCCCGGACGAGGCGGGCGGAGGCAGCCGCACCGTGCACGCCCCGGTGCTGCTGCGCCCGGTCATGCTCGCCCCGCGCGGCGAGGGCGAGACCGACTACGAGCTGACCCTGGAACCGACGGTCGAGGTGAACCCGCAGCTCGTGCGCACCCTGCGGGCACGCGGGGCCCGGCTCGACGCGGCCGCGCTGGCGGACGCGACGTTCACGGCGGCGGGGTTCGACCCCGACGACGTCCTGGACCGGATCGCGACGGTCGCCGCGGAGCACCTCGACGACTTCTCCTGGGAGCACCGCGTGCTCGCGGGCACGTTCGTCCACCCGGCGCAGGCGCTCGTGGACGACCTGGACGAGCTCGCCCCGGGCCTGGGCCGCCACGAGCTGGTGGCCGCCCTGGCCGGCGCCGACCCGGCCCGCCGTCGGGTGGCGGGCGTCGAGCTGCCCGCACCGCGGCGCACGGACGCCGACCCGGTGCGCGAGCGCGGCGTCGGCGACCTGGACCCCGACCAGCGCCACGTGGTCGAGGCGGCCGCGACGGGTCACCACCTGTTCGTCGACGCACCGGTGGGCTCCGACGTCGCCGGGACCCTGGCCGCGGTCGTCGCCGAGGCGGCCGCCGCCGGACGGTCGGTGCTGTACGTCACGGGACACCGGCGGGCCGCCGACAGCCTCGCCCAGCGGCTCGAGGACCTCGGGCTGGGCAACCTCTCGTTGGACGTCACCCCGCGGCCCACCTGGCGCGACGACATGGCCCAGCGGCTGCTCAGCGCGATGGCCAGCGAGCCCGAGGACGTCGACACCGCCGGCCCCGCCGGGGTCCGCGACGCGCTGATCGGCGCGCGGGCGCAGCTCACCGGCTACATCGACGCGCTGCACGCCCGGCGCGCGCCCTGGGGCGTGTCCGCCTACGACGCGCTGCAGGAGCTGGCCCGCCTGACCTCGGAGCGGCCCTCGCCGTCGACCCGGGTACGCCTCGACGCGCGCACGGCGCTGAGCCTGGACGAGGCCCGACGGCGGCGGCTCGCGGCCGACCTGGAGCGTGCGGCGGCGCTGGGCGCCTTCACGCTGCGGCCGTCCGGGACGCCCTGGTTCGGCGCGGACCTGCTGACCATGGACGCCGCGCGCGACGCCCTGGCGCGGGCCCGGCGGCTGAAGGACGCGACCCTGCCGCAGCTGCGCCGGCAGATCGCCTACACCGGCGAGGTCACCGGGCTGGAGGTGCCGCGCACGATCCGCGCGTGGGGCGACCAGCTGCGAATGCTCGCCGGGATGCGCAGCACGCTGGACGTCTTCCACCCGATGGTGTTCGAGCGCACCGCCACGGACCTGGTGCAGGCCACGGCGCCGCGGGCGTGGCGACGCGAGCACGGCATCGAGATGGGCTGGTTCACCCGGCGCCGGCTGCGCAAGCGCGCCCGCGACATGGTCCGCCCGGGGGTGCGCGTCACCGACCTGCACGCCGCGCTCGAGGAGGTCGCCGCGCAGCGCGAGCTGTGGGCCGAGCACTCGGCCCGCGGCGGCTGGCCGACCCTGCCCGAGGGGCTGGCGACGATCGAGGACACCTACGAGGCGGTGCGCATCGATCTCACCGAGCTCGAGCCGGTGCTCGCGCCGACCACGCAGGGCGGACGCCTGCTCGACCTCGACCTGGACGCCCTCGCCGAGCGCCTGCACCAGCTCGTCGGTGACCCGGAGGCCCTGGAGACCCTGCCGGAGCGCACGGCGCTGCTGCGGCGGGCCCGGGAGGCCGGCGTCGGCGAGCTCGTCGACGACCTGACCACCCGGCGCGTGGCGGGGGAGCGGGTCGCGGCCGAGCTGGACCTGTCCTGGTGGTCGACGGTGTTCGAGCAGATCCTCGTCGAGGACCCGGTGCTGGCCGGGCAGGACGGGGCCGGTCTCGACGCCCTGGCCCGCCGTTTCCGCGACCTGGACGTCCGGCACCTGGCTGCGCTCTCCCAGCCGGCGCGGGTCGCTGCCCGGGCGCACCTCGGCACGGCGATGCGCGAGGACCGCCAGGGTGCCGAGGACCTGTTCGCCGAGCTCATCGGCGGGCGGATGAGCTCGCTGCGGGACCTGGTCGACCGGTACGGCGACCTGGCACGGCGGCTGCGCCCGGTCGTCCTGGCCACCCCCACGCTGGTGCCGCACCTGCTGCCGGCCCACCGCACGGCGGACCTCGTCGTGGTGGACGCCGTCCAGCACGTGCCCACCGAGGTGGTCCTGCCGGCGCTCGCCCGCGGCCGGCAGGTCGTCGTGGTCGGCGACCCGCGCTCGGCCTCGGGCACCAGCGTGGCCGAGCTGTCGGAGCTGCTGCCCACCCTCACCCTGCAGCCGCGGGAGAACCGCCGCGACCCCGCGCTGACCCGGCTGCTCGCGGCCCACGGCTACGACGGCCTGCTGCGCCCCGCCCCCGTGCCGCGCGCGGAGGAGCTGGTCCGCTTCGACCTCGTCGACGGCAGCGGGATGCCCGACCAGTCCACCGGCGCCGTGCAGAGCACCCGCGCCGAGGTCGACCGGGTGATCGAGGCCTCCATCGACCACGCGATGACGAGGCCCGAGGAGACGCTCGGCATCGTGACCGTCACCGCCGCGCACGCCGACCGGATCCGCGAGGCGCTGCTGGCCGAGGTCCGTGCCAACCCGGCGCTGGCGCCGTTCTTCTCCGGTCGTCGGCCCGAACCGGTGGTGGTCGCCGACATCACCGGCGTCGCCGGGCTCTCCCGGGACACCATCCTGCTGTCCGTCGGTTTCGGCCGGACGCCGCACGGCCGGGTGCTGCACCGGTTCGGCGTGCTGGGCGACGACGGCGGCGAGGCGATGCTGCTGGGCGCGCTCGGCGCGACCCGCCGTCGGCTGCACGTGGTGAGCTGCTTCGACGCCACGGCGCTCGATCCCGACCGCCTGCGGGGTGCCGGACCGCGGCTGCTGCGCGAGGTGCTGGAGATGGCCGAGCGGCGCTCGGGGGCGGCCGACCAGGTCGAGCTCGGGAACGGCGTCGACGTGGGGCGCGTCCCGGACCGGCTGGTGACCGACCTCGGCGAGCGGCTGTGGCGGCTCGGCTACCTGGTCGAGACCGACTACGGCACCGTGGACGGCGAGCACGTCCCGCTGGTCGTGGGGCACCCCGACCTGCCCGGGGAGATGCTGGTCGCGGTGCTCACCGACGACGAGGACTACGTCGCCGAGCCGTCGGTGCGCGTGCGCGACCGCCAGCTCGCGCAGCGCCTCGAGCGTCTCGGCTGGACCGTCACGCAGGTCTGGTCCGCGGCGGTGTTCCTCGATCCCGACGGCGAGGCCGACCGGGTGCGGCGACTCGTGCAGCGGGTACGCGACGACCGCGTCGGCACCCCGGGCGGCGTGCCCGTGCCGCCGCGGGTCGTGGTCCCGGTGCTGGGCGAGGACGGCGACCCGGACACCGCGGCGTCCGCGCCGGGCCCGGACGCCGCGGACCAGGACGCGTCGTCGGCGGACTGACCGCCGGGCAGAATGGTGGGGTGACCCCGCACGCCGACACCCCGGCCCCCGACCAGGACGACCCGGACGCCCGGGACCCGCAGCGTCCCGCGCCCGACGCCGCGCCGCGACGTCGCGGTCCCCGTCGGGCCGTGCGCCGCGGGACCGAGCGCGAGACCCACTGGGGGGTCAGCACCGACGAGTCCGGCGGGCACGGCTCCAACGACGAGCGCCTGCGCGGGGACGTCCCCCCGCACTGGTGACCGGCGGCGCCGACGCCGGCCTCGGTGCCTGCGCCGCCGCTGGCCTCAGTGCCGGCGTGCGGAGAGCAGGTCGCGGATCTCGGTGAGCAGCACGATGTCCGGGTCCGGCACCGGCTCGGGCTCCGGCTCCTGCCCGCGGGCCCGGCGCTCGGCGAGCTTGTTCATCGGCATCACGACGAAGAAGTACAGACCGGCCGCCACCACGAGGAAGTTCAGCACGGCGTCGAGGAAGAGGCCGATGCTGAACTGCGCGCCGTTGATCATGAAGGTGCCGACCTGGGTCAGGTCCGGCTCGCCGAAGACCGCGGCGATGAGCGGCAGGAGGAGGCCGTCGTTCAGCCCGGCGATCACCGTGGCGAACGCGCCGCCGATGACGATGCCGACGGCGAGGTCGATGACGTTGCCTCGCATGATGAACTGCTTGAAGCCCGTGAGCATGATGTGACGGCGTCCCTTCGTGGTGCGGGTGTGGTGGCCGGGACGATTCTCGGCAGCGGTCCCCGGGACCGCAACACCGGTCACGGCACCAGGACCGGGGCGACCGCTCCCCATCCGGAGGCGGCCGACACGGCCGCGGCCTCCTGGGGCGAGACGGCGAGCAGCGTGACCGGGTCCGCGGCACCGCCCGTGGCTGAGCCGAGCAGCCCGGCGTCGGCCTCGTCGCCGGCTCCCGCCCCCTCGTCGGGCGGCGGCAGGACCTCGGCGCGACGTGCCAGCCGCGCGCCGTCGTCGTCGGTGGCGACGAGGTCGACCCGGTCGCCGGGGCGCAGCCAGTCGGACTCGGTCAGGCGTACGGCCACCACGACGCTCCCCGGCGGGGCGGCGGCGGCCGGACCGCCGCGGCGGAGCAGCGCGGGGGAGAGCGGCGTGCCGGCCGGCAGGTCCACGGCCGCGGTGCTGCCGGCGACGTCGGCGGCACCGTCCAGCAGGGCACCCGGTGCCAGGCCGGCGTCGACGCGCACCGTGGTGACGTCGTCGGCCCCGAGGGGCTGGCCGCCGTCCAGAGCACGTGCGGTGACCAGGACCTCGCGGGTCACCGGTGGGGCGGGGCGGACGGCGTCGACCGTGGTCCAGGCGGCGAGGCCGCAGCAGACGGCGGCCACGACGAACCGGGACCGCCAGGCGGCGAGGCGGAGCCGGTCGCGGATCCGGCCGTGCACGGAGAGGTCCATGGCCGGCACGCTAGGCCGGGCCGGGAGGGCGCTCCGGACGGTCCGGCACCGGGACGCGCGGGCCTGTGGACGGCGCTCTCGGTGGGTGGGGAACTACCCCGGTGCTCAGGCCGAGGCGGCCTGGGAAGATCCCGTCGACGAGCTCGAGCCGCCCGACGACGAACCGCTCGACGACGAGCCGCTGGACGACGAGCCGCTGGACGACGAGCCGCTCGACGAGGAGCCGCTGGACGAGCCGGAACCCGCCCGCGAGTCGTTCCGGTAGAAGCCGGACCCCTTGAACGACACACCGACGGAGCCGTACTGCTTGCGCAGCCGTCCGGCGCACTCGGGGCAGACGGTGAGCGCGTCGTCGGTGAACGCCTGACGGATGTCGAAGGCGTGGCCGCAGTCGGCGCACCGGTAGGCGTACGTGGGCACGGTGTCTCCTCAGATGGCTGGCACTCGAATCATGCGAGTGCCAATCATACTCGGGCGGTAGTCTCGCCTGCGTGTCAGCGAGCACCGACCCCGTCACGCACGAGCCCGACCAGCCCCGCGAGGGCGACGAACCCCCCGAGGAGGACGCCGCTCCGCCGGCGCGGTCCCGCCTGCGCCGGACCGCCGTCGGGATCGCCGTGCTCGTCGTGCTGGCGCTCGTCGCGACGATCACGTTCACCGTGGTCACCGCGCGCCGGCCGCTGCCCGACCACTCCTCGACCGAGCAGGTGCCCGGCCTGAGCGGCGAGGTCACGGTCCAGCGCGACGCCCAGGGCGTGCCCCACGTCTACGCCGGCACGGCCGAGGACCTCTTCGCCGCCCAGGGGTACCTGCACGCCCAGGACCGGTTCTTCGAGATGGACTACCGCCGCCACGTCACCGCCGGTCGGCTCGCCGAGCTCGTCGGGGACGTCCCGGCCGCGATCGACGCCGACAAGGTGATCCGCACCTTCGGCTGGCGCGACGTCGCCGAGGAGGAGTGGAACCTCGTCTCCCCGGAGTCGCGCTCCTACCTGCAGGCCTACGCCCAGGGCGTCAACGCCTACCTGGCCGACCGCGCCCCGGAGGACCTCGCCGTCGAGTACACCGTGCTCGGGGCGACCGTCGACGTCGCCGATCCCGACCCGTGGGACCCGGTCGACTCGCTGGCCTGGCTCAAGGCGATGGCCTGGGACCTGCGCGGCAACTACGACACCGAGCTCGACCGTGCCAAGGCCTACAGCACGCTGGAGGACGTCGACCTGGTCGACGAGATCTTCCCCACCTTCGCCGACGGCGGGAACACGCCGATCCTCACCGAGGAGGACCTCGAGCCGGTCGACGCCCGCACCGTCGCCCGCACGTCGACCGAGCTGCCGTGGGGCACCTCGGCGCTGGACGCGGCCATCGAGTCGGCCACCACGGCCCTGGAGTCGGTGCCGGTCCTCGTCGGGCGCGGCGACGGCGCCGGGTCGAACTCCTGGGCCGTCTCCGGCGACCTGACGGCCACGGGGGCGCCGATCCTCGCCAACGACCCGCACCTCTCCCTGGCGGCCCCCGGGCTGTGGTCCCAGGTGTCCCTGCACTGCGACCAGGTCGACGACTCCTGCCCGTTCGACGTCAGCGGGTTCTCGTTCGCGGGCTTCCCCGGCGTGATCATCGGTCACAACGCCGACCTGGCGTGGGGGCTGACGAACATGAACGCCGACGTCACCGACTTCTTCGTCGAGCGTGTCCGCAACGACACGTGGCTGCGCGACGCCGACGCCGAGGAGTGGGTCGACATGGAGACCCGCACCGAGACGATCCGCGTCAACGGCGGCACCCCGGTCGAGCTGCGGGTGCGGTCCACCGACCACGGGCCGGTGGTCTCCGACGTGCTCGACGTCGGTGCCGTCGTCGGGGCCCCCACGGAGACCGGCACCGTGTTCGGCGAGTACGCGGTCTCGCTGGCCTGGACCGCTCTCGAGCCGGGCCGCACCGCCGACGCCGTGTTCGCGATGGCGTCCGCGAGCGACGCCGACGAGATCGCCGCGGCGGCCGAGCTGTTCGACGTCCCGGCGCAGAACATCGTGTTCGCCACGACGGACGGGCACATCGGCTACCAGGCACCGGGCAAGGTCCCCCAGCGCCGGGACGTCGAGGGCCCCGTCCCCTCGGACGGCACCTGGCCGCGACCCGGCTGGGACCCGCGGTTCGACTGGCAGGGGTATGTCGACCCCGCCGAGATGCCGCGCGCCCTCGACCCCGAGGAGGGGTTCGTCGTCGCGGCGAACCAGGCCGTGCTGCCCGACGGCGTCGGACCCGAGCTGTCCCAGGACTGGGACCAGGGGTTCCGTTCCGAACGGATCCGCACGCTGCTGACCGAGCAGGTCAGCGCGGGCCGGCCGTTCACCGTCGCCGACATGAACGACCTGCAGGTCGACGACTGGTCGCCGTTCGCGGCCGTCCTGGTCCCGGTGCTGCTGGAGATGGAGATCGAGGACTCCTACGACGCCGCCGGCCAGGAGCTCCTGGCCGGGTGGGACTACCGGACCGGCGCGGACTCCGCAGCCGCCGCCTACTTCAACGCGGTGTGGCGCAACCTGCTCTCGGCGACCTTCTGGGACGACCTGCCCGCCGACGCCCTGCCCTCGGGCGGCTCGCGCTGGCTGGTGGTCGTCCGCGACATGCTGGAGCGTCCCGACGACCCGTTCTGGGACGACCGGTCCACGCTGAACGTCGTCGAGACGCGGGACGAGATCCTCACGCGTGCCCTGGTCACGGCCCGCCACGACCTGACGGTCGAGCTGTCCAAGGACCCGGGCGACTGGAGCTGGGGCGCCTTGCACGAGCTGTCGCTGCAGCACCCCGTGCTGGGTGGTCCCGACGTGCCGGGCCTCGTGCGCGACTACGTGAACCCGCACCCCGTGCCGATGCCCGGCGGCAGCTCGATCGTCAACGCCACCGGCTGGGACGCCTCCACGGGCAGCTTCGCGGTGACGACGGGACCGTCGATGCGGATGGTCGTCGACCTCGGCGACCTGGACGCCTCGACCTGGGTGACGGTCACCGGCACGTCCGGGCACCCGGCCTCGTCCCACTACGACGACCAGCTGCACTCCTGGGCGGCGGGGGACACGTTCACGTGGCCGTTCACGCGCGACGCCGTCGAGGAGAACGCGGAGGACACCGCCACGCTCGTGCCCTGAGCCCGGGTGGTCGGGTCCGGTCCGCCGCGGCGGCGGGCCCGGCCGCTCAGGCCACCGGCAGCGGCTGCCAGCCGTCCGGGGTCGCCACCGCGTGCACCGGCACGTCGTGGTCCTCCACGGGCAGCGGCCGCTCGGAGGCGTCGTAGAACTCCTCCGGGAACACCATGGCGACCACCTGGACGCCGGGGCGGGCCTGCTTCAGCGAGCGGTCGTACCAGCCGCCGCCCTGCCCGAGGCGGACGCCGTGGCTGTCGACGGCGAGCGCGGGGGCGATGACGACGTCGGCCTCGGCGATGGCCTGCCCGCCCAGCGTGCGGCCGCCCGGTTCCGGCGGCCGGCCGGGGGCGCGCTCGAGCAGGTCGCCCGGGCCGGTGTACTCGGCCCAGTCCCGGGCCAGCCCGGCGCCGAGCACCGGCAGCAGGACGCGGGCGCCCCGTGCGGCGAGCTGGTCCAGCAGGGCGCCCGTGCCGGGTTCGGTCGGCCGGGCGGCGTAGGTCGCCACGGTGACCGCGGCGGACACGGCCGGCACCGTGGCCAGCACCTCGGCGAAGGCCGCGGCGGCCCGCTCGCGAAGGCGCGCGGACCGGTCCTGGCGCTGGTGGCGGATCGCCCGGCGCAGCTCGTCCTTGGCGTCCCCCGTCTCCATCCCGGCGACGACCGGGTACGGCTGGGGGGCGGTCGAGGGCCTGCGGTCGCCGTGCATGCCCTCATTGTGGCAGGGTCCGGGAGTCGAGGGGCCCGGCGTGCCGGGCGTGGACGGGGGTCGGATGAGCGACACGAAGAGGTGGGCGGTGACCAAGCCGTGGCCGGTGACGCTGCGTGAGGACACGTCGTCGGGCGCTGTCGTGCTGCGCCCGTTGCGTCGGCGGGACGGGACCGCCTGGATGGAGCTGCGCCGCTCGAACGCGGACTGGCTGGACCGCTGGGAGGCGACGACGCCGGGCGAACGGCCTAGCGCGTCCTCGTTCGGCGAGTACGTCCGTGCGCTGAGCGCGCAGGCGCGGGCGGGCACGTCGTTGCCGTTCGTCGTCGACCTGGACGACGCTCTGGCCGGCCAGCTCACGGTCTCCTCGATCCAGTACGGCTCGCTGTGCTCGGGGAGCATCGGCTACTGGATCGCGCGCGAGCACGCCGGGCGGGGCGTCATCCCCACGGCGGTGGCGATGGCGACCGACTACTGCTTCCAGGTGGTCGGGCTGCACCGCGTGGAGATCAACATCCGGCCCGAGAACACCGCGAGCCTGCGGGTGGTGGAGAAGCTCGGGTTCCGGGACGAAGGGGTCCGCGAGCGGTACCTGCACATCCAGGGCGACTGGCGTGACCACCGGACGTTCGCGCTGACGACCGAGGACGTCCCGGGCGGGTTGCTCGCGCGCTGGCAGCGGGCCCGCGACGACGCCTGAGGCTCCGACGGTGTCCAGGTAGCGGACACGCCGCCCGGTGGTGCGGCCCGCTCCGGCCCGGCTCGCCTACCGTCGGGGAATGGACACGTCGCCGGCAGGACTCGCAGCCCTCGCGCTGTTCGTGCTGTGGCTCGGCTACTGGGTCCCGCTGCAGCTGCGGCGACGCACGGAGCTCGCGGCGGCCCGGGTGGACGACCGGTTCTCCGGCGGCCTGCGCATGCTGACGGTGGCGGACGGAGCAGGGAAGGGGCGACCGATGCCCACGAACCGTGCGGCGGGTCACTCGCCGCCGACCGGCAGCACGCCGCGGGTGACCGCGTCGGCCGCCGGGCCGGCGTCGGGCATGACGCCGCAGGTGCGCGCCTCGCGGCTGGCGGTGCTCGAGCGCCGCGCCGCCCGTGCACGTCGCCGGCTCACGCTGACGGTCCTGCTGACCCTGCTGACCGCCGCCGCGTGGACGGCCGTCGGCCTGGGGTACGTGCCGTGGCCCGTGGCGGCCGTGCCGTCCGGGCTGCTGCTCGTGGTGCTGGTGCTCGGCCGGCTGGCCGTGCTGACGGCGCGCCGGTCCGACGCCCGGTGGCGGTCGGAGCGTCGCGCCGAGCAGCAGCGGGCCACGCAGCGTCGCACGCTCGCGCACGGTGGTCCGTACGCCCCGCGTAACCGGGCGCGCGTCACCGGCTACGCCGTGCACCCCTCCGACACGCACACGCAGATGATCCCGCGCGTGCAGCAGGGGACCGCCGCGGCGACGGGGGAGCGGCGTGAGCCGACGACCGCGCCGTCCGACCGGGCCACCGGGCGTGCCGAGGACCGGGCCGACGACGGCGAGCCCGAACGCCGGGCGCCGGCATCGCCGTCCGAGCACTCCTCCGCGCCGTCGGACGATCACGACCGGTCCGGTCAGCATGGCGACGGCGGGTCGCCCGAGCAGGCGGCCGAGTTCGCGCCGGGCTACTCCCGGCACGTCGGTGGGGAGCCGTGGGACCCGGTCCCGGTGCCCCTGCCGACCTACGTGACCAAGCCGGAAGCCCCGCGCGCCGGGGCCGACGCCGACCCGACGACGCCCCGCACGGGCGGTACGTCGGCACCCCGGGAGGGCGGTCGGTGGACGGTCGAGGACCGGGCCGAGCCGCAGGACTCCGCGTACGCGGCGCCGAGCGGGGCGCCGGAGCCCGCGGCCGGTGACGAGCCGCGACCCCGGTCGGAGACGCTGGGGCTCCCGCTGGAGCAGATCCTGGCCCGGCGTCGCGCGGCGGGCTGAGCCCGTCCCGTGCGTGCCGCGGGAGCAGGTGCGACGCACGTCACGTCGTCGGAGCCGACCCGATTTGGCCGGAAGCGGTGGCCGGGTGCTAATCTGACTACCGCTTCACGGGGCTATGGCGCAGTTGGTAGCGCGTCTCGTTCGCAATGAGAAGGTCGGGGGTTCGAATCCCCCTAGCTCCACCCGGTACGAAGGCCCGGAACCGTTCGCGGTTCCGGGCCTTCGTCGTGTCCCGACCCTGTTCCCGCACGACGGCGTGCGCGGACGCTCGCGGGTCGTGCGTCGGCGTGCGCGGGTCCGGTCGTCGTCCTGGGGTGTGCGCCCGAGGGGTGTACCAGTGGTGCCTCGCAGCTTCTCCCGGCCCGATCTAGCGTGGACTGCGTCGCACGAACTGAAGGAGCGATCCACCATGATGCTGAACGAGAACTACACCCTGTCGAACGACGTGGCCGTCCCCCGCATGGGCCTGGGCACCTGGTTCATCGACGACGACTCGGTGGCCGAGGCCGTCCGCGCCGCCGTCGAGATCGGCTACCGCAACATCGACACCGCGCAGGCCTACGGCAACGAGCGTGGCGTCGGCGAGGGCATCCGGACCTCCGGCGTCGCCCGCGAGGACCTCTTCGTGTCGACCAAGCTGGCCGCCGAGGTCAAGTCCTACGACGAGGCGACCGCGTCGATCGACGAGTCGCTGGCGACCATGGGTCTGGACTACATCGACCTGATGCTGATCCACAGCCCGCAGCCCTGGGACGACTTCCGCGGCGGCGACTACGCCGACGGCAACCGCGAGGCCTGGCGGGCCCTCGAGGACGCCTACAAGGCCGGCAAGCTGCGCTCGATCGGCGTGTCGAACTTCGAGCAGAAGGACCTCGAGAACCTGCTGGAGGGCAGCACGGTCACGCCGCACGTGAACCAGCTGCTCGTGCACGTGGGCAACACCCCGTTCGAGCTGCTCGACTTCTGCGAGAGCCACGGCATCCTCGTCGAGGCCTACTCGCCCATCGCGCACGGCGAGATCCTCAAGGACTCGAACGTCGCGGCGATGGCGGAGAAGTACGGCGTGACGGTCCCGCAGCTGTGCATCCGCTACACGCTGCAGCTCGGCACGGTCCCCGTGCCGAAGACGGCCAACCCCGCGCACATGCGCAGCAACGCCGAGGTCGACTTCGAGATCTCGGACGAGGACATGGACACGCTGCGCGGTGTGCACTTCCGCGACTACGGCGAGAACAGCGTCTTCCCGGTCTACGCCGGCAACTGATCCGGCCGACCGGCCGGCCCGCGCGGCAGCGCGAGCCGGCCGGCAGCACGGTCCCGCAGGGGCCCCTCCGAGCTCTCGGAGGGGCCCCTGCGTGCGTTCGGGGGGCGATCCCGGCAGCAGCGCCCTGACCTGCATGTCACCGGGTGCTCGGGGGCGTTCCGTGCATACCCTGGGGGGTGTGACTTGAATACCCTGGGGGGTATGCGTCAGACTGGGGTCACCGCATCGCGGAACCGACCTCAAGGAGAGACTCCCCATGCTGCTCGAACGGATCTACGACGAAGACCTCGCCCAGGCGAGCTACTTCATCGGCTGCCAGGCCAAGGGTGAGGCCGTCGTCGTCGACGCCCGGCGCGACGTCGCCGAGTACCTCGACCTCGCCCAGCGGCACGGCATGCGCATCGTGGCCGTCACCGAGACCCACATCCACGCCGACTACCTCTCCGGGACGCGCGAGCTCGCCGCGACCACCGGCGCCGACGTCTACGTCTCCGGCGAGGGCGGCCAGGACTGGCAGTACGGCTTCGAGGCGAACCGTCTGTACCACGGCGACACCATCACGATCGGCAACATCACCATCGAGGCCCGCCACACCCCGGGGCACACCCCCGAGCACCTCGCGATGCTCGTGACGGACGGCGCGTTCAGCGACGCTCCCGGCTACGCGCTCACCGGCGACTTCGTCTTCGCCGGCGACCTGGGCCGCCCCGACCTGCTCGACGAGGCCGCCGGCGGCGTGGACACCCGTTTCGAGGGTGCCCGCCAGCTCTTCGCCTCCCTGCGCGACGAGTTCCTCACCCTGGGCGACCACGTCCAGGTCTTCCCGGCCCACGGTGCCGGCAGCGCCTGCGGCAAGGCGCTCGGTGCGCTGCCCTCCACCACGGTCGGCTACGAGCGCCTGAACGCCTGGTGGGCCCCGTACCTGCGCGACGGCGACGAGCAGGGCTTCATCGACGAGCTGCTGGACGGGCAGCCGGACGCCCACGCCTACTTCGCGCGGATGAAGCGCGAGAACAAGGACGGCCCGGCGCTGCTCGGCCCCCTGTCCCCGCTCGGCCGGATGGCGAACGACGACCTGGCCCGCCGCCTCGAGGCGGACGAGGTGATCTTCGTCGACACCCGCGACCAGCACGCCGTGCACGCCGGGACCGTGGCCCGCAGCCTGAACGTCCCCGGGATCGCCAAGGCGGCCAGCTACGGCGCCTGGGTCTACGACCCGGAGACGGAGAACCGGCCGCTGATCCTGCTGGCCGAGGACCAGGCGTACGCCGAGGAGATGCGTGACCACCTGGTCCGTGTCGGCATCGACACCGTGGCCGGGTTCACCCCCGAGCTCGACGGACTGCCGCTGACGAAGCCCGCCGTCGTCTCCCCGGCCGACCTGGACTCCGTCGACGCGGCGATGCTGCTCGACGTCCGCAACAAGACCGAGCACGCCGACGGCCACATCCCGGGCTCGACGCAGCTCAGCGGCGGCCGCGTGCTGTGGAACCTCGACCAGCTGCCCGACGACGGCACCATCGTCACGTACTGCCAGTCCGGCGTGCGCAACGCGGTGGCCGCCAGCGCCCTGCGCCGTGCCGGCTACGACGTCGTCGAGCTCGACGGCAGCTACGCCGGCTGGACCGCCTGGACCCGGTCCCGGCCCGTCGCCGTCCCCGCGTGACCGCCCGCCCCACCCGCCCGACGAAAGGCACCCCCTCACCCATGGCCCACACCGCCACCGTCACGACCATCGAGCCCGGCGAGCTGAAGCAGCGCCTGGCCGACGACGAGCTGACGATCATCGACGTCCGCACGCCCGCCGAGTTCGAGTCCGTCCACATCCGCGGCTCGTACAACGTGCCCCTGCCGCTGCTGTCCGAGCACACCCACGACCTCGCCGACCGGCTCGGAGGCCGCGTCGTGCTGGTGTGCCAGTCCGGCGTCCGCGCGGGGCAGGCGCAGGACCGGCTGTCGTCCGTCGGCGTCTCCAGCGCCGAGGTGCTCGCCGGCGGGATCTCCGCCTTCGAGTCCGCGGGCGGGACCGTCGTGCGCGGCGCGCAGCGCTGGGCCATGGACCGGCAGGTCCGGATGGTCGCCGGCTCGCTCGTGCTCGCCGGGTTCGTCGGCAGCAAGGTGATCCACCCGCGCGTGGGGATCCTCGCCGGGGCGATCGGCGCCGGGCTGACCTACTCGGCCCTGTCCAACTCGTGCGCCATGGCGGCGGCGCTGTCCAGGATGCCGTGGAACCGCACGGAGGTCAGCCCGACCTACGAGAACACCATCCGGTCCATCCCGGTGGCGCCGCAGGCCGTCACGGCGCAGGCCGCCTGAGCGGCGGGGGGCGACCGTGGACATCACGACGATCGCGGTGCTGCTGCTCGCGGTGGTGGTGGGCATCTCCCTCGGCCTGCTGGGCGGGGGAGGGTCCATCCTCACCGTGCCGCTGCTCACGTACGTGGCCGGCTTCGCACCCAAGGAGGCGATCGCGGCCTCGCTGCTGGTGGTCGGCGTGACGTCGGTGACGAGCATGCTGGCCCACGCCCGCCGCGGCAACGTGCAGTGGCGGACGGGGCTGGTCTTCGGGGCGGCCGGCATGGCCGGCGCCTTCGCGGGCGGTCTCGTCGGCGGGCACATCCCCGGCACGATCCTCATGATCGCCTTCGCGGCCATGATGATCGCGACGGCGGCCGCCATGATCCGCGGTCGCCGCGGCGGCCGGACGGCCGCGCACGACGGCACGCTGAAGGTGGGCCGGACCGTCCTGGACGGGCTGGTCGTGGGCCTCGTGACCGGCCTGGTGGGTGCCGGGGGAGGCTTCCTGGTCGTCCCCGCGCTCGTCCTGCTCGGCGGTCTGCCGATGTCGGTGGCGGTGGGTACGTCCCTGCTGGTCATCGGGATGAAGTCGTTCGCCGGCCTGGCGGGCTACCTCACCTCGGTGTCCCTGGACTGGGGACTCGTCGCCGCGGTCACGGCGGCGGCCGTCGTCGGGTCCCTCATCGGGGCCCGGCTGACGACCCGCGTCCCCGAGGCGGCGCTGCGCCGCGGGTTCGGCTGGTTCGTCCTGGTCATGGGCGTGGTCGTCCTGGTGCAGGAGCTGCCGGGCGTCGGCGGCCTCGTGGTCGCCGTCGTCGCCGCCCTGGTGGCGGTCGCCGCCGTCACCTGCCGTCTGGTCGGCGCGGCCTGCCCGCTGCGGGGGCGCCTCGCCGCCCGCTGACGACGACGCCGTCCCGGACCCGCCCCGGGACGGCGCCCCCGGCACGCCCCGGGGCGGACGTATCCTGACGTCCGCCCCGGGGCGTGCGTCGTCCCGCGGCTCCCCGTCGACCAGGAGCGAACCCCCGATGAGAAATGCCGACCCCGAGACCCAGCGCCGCATCCTCAACCGGCTCAAGCGTGCCCGCGGGCAGCTCGACGGCGTCATCTCCGCCGTCGAGTCCGGCGGCAGCTGCCGCGACGTGGTCACCCAGCTCTCGGCCGTGTCCACGGCCCTCGACCGGGCCGGGTACGTCATCGTCTCCACGGCGATGCGGGAGTGCCTGACGGACCCGGACGGCACCGCGGAGGCGGAGGACGGGCTCACCGCCGAGGAGCTCGAGAAGCTCTTCCTCACGCTGGCCTGACAGCCGGGACGGGCCGGTGCGATCGGTGCTCCGGTCCGTCCCGACATCGCTCGGCGTCCGTCCGGTGAACGAGGTGAACGTTGCCGGAACACTCGGCGACGGCGTCCGAATGGTCCGACATGTCGGGTCGGTCCACCGCGATACTCACCACCGTGCATGACGAGATCTCCGAGGTTGCCCGACACCGACAGGTCCGGGGCGGTGCCCGGCTGGCCGGCACCGTCGCCGACCTCGCCCGCCCCATCACCGTGGTCGGGTCCTCGATGCCCGTCGGGCAGCTCGAGGTCATGTTCCGCAGTCCCGAGGTGACGTGCGTCGCCGTGCAGGACGACGAGGGCGGGGCCCGCACCGGCATGGTGATGCGTGCCGGGCTGACCGCCGCGCTGACGGGACGCCTGGGCTACGGCCGTGCTGTGCTGGAGCGCAAGCCCGTCTCGTCCGTCACGGACTGGGCGCCCATGACGGTCTCGCCGGACGACGCCGTCTCCACCGTCGCCACTCGCGCCATGGAGCGCACCGAGGCGCACCGCTACGACGACGTCCTGGTGGCCGGGAGCCACTGGGGCACGGCCGCGACGGCCGACCTCATGCGGGCCCTCGTGGCCGCGCTGGCGGAGCGGACGACGCAGGACCCGCACACGCGTCTGCCCACCCGCGCGACGACCTACCACTCGTTGTCGCGGCGCTGCGGGCTCGTGCGCGGATCGGCGACGCGGGCCGTCCTGGTGCTCCTCGACGTGCGCGGGATGTCCGCTCTCAACGCCCGGCACGGACTGGAGACCGGGGACGTCGTGCTCGTCGAGATCGCCCACCGGCTGCGCACCGGGCTGCCGCGCGGGTGCGAGCCCGGCCGGGTCGGCGGGGACCGGTTCGCCGTGCTGGCCACCCTGCCGGCCATGGACGACATCCATGCCGCGGCCTCCGCGGACCAGCTCCGGCGGCACGTCCTGGGGCGGTTGGCCGAGCCCTCGGGCGGCCTGGACGAGCTGGTCTGGCCCGACCTGCGCTCGTCGGTGGTGTGGTCCGTCGCCGGAGCGGCGTCGCCCGACGAGCTCGTCGCCGAGGCCGAGGCGCGGCTCGCCCGGGACGCCGGGGCGCCCCTCGAGGTGGCCACGACGACGTCGGCGACGGGCCCGGCCCCCGCCGAGTCGTCGCCTGCCGCCCCGGTGCCCGGGGTGCCGCCGACGTCGGCCGCCTCGGCGGCGTCCCCCGCGCTGCCGCGACGCGGCGGCCGGGGTGGGGTGGCGAACCTGCCGGCCCGCCGGCTCGACTGAGACGGTCGGTCGGGCGCTGTCGACCCGACCGCCCTGGATGGGCCAAGATGTCGGGGTGCCTGCACGGAACGTCCCATTCGTCCTGTCGACCCTGCTCGTCGTCCTCCTCGTCGGAGGCTGCGGAGACCAGGGAGGTCCGCAGCCGACCCATGGCCCGGCGGTGCACCCGGTCGTCCGTGCACCGGCGTCCACCGTGCTGCTCGGGTCGCCGGACCCGGCCGAGCTGGCGCTGACGGCGAGCCAGCAGGTCTTCGAGCGCACGCCCGTCGCCGTGCTGGCGGGGACCACCGTCGAGCTGCCGGACGGGGTCGTGCGAGCCCTGCACGCAGCGGCGGCCGAGAGCCTGGGGGCGCCGGCGCTGCTCGTCGGCGGCGGGGTGTCGCCCGGGGGGATCGGGGACGAGCTCGAGCGCCTGGGCGCGCGCGTCGCCGTCGTCGTCCGAGCCGCCGGTTTGCCGGACGAGCAGGCCTCGGACCCCGCCGCGGGTGCCGTGGAGGCCGCGGCCGCGGCGGGCGTCGCCGTCGTCGATCTCGAGGCTCCGGCCCCGCTGCCCGGCAGCGACCCGGACGTCGACCTGTTGCCCGAGGACGACGCACGGCGGCTGCAGGACCGCGTCGACGTCGCCCTGGGCGCGGGAGCCTCGTCGCCGTCGTCGGCGCCCTCGCACCTGCGTGAGGTCCTGGCGCTGACCGACCCGCGACCCGGGCAGGAGGCGGCGATCGCGACGCTGCGGGCCGCGGGTGCGGTCGACCTCGAGGTGCCGGGCGGGGACATCGCGGGCGCTCCGGAGGTCGTCGAGCACGTGGACACCGCGCAGGCGCTGGCCGTGATCGGCGTCGGGCCGAGCTTCGGCAGCGCCGAGGAGCTCGCGTGGCGCGTGGCCGCCGCCGAGCGCGGCGACCTGCTGCCCACGGGTACCCAGCAGCTGGTGCCGGCGCGGTACGTCACGGTGACCGGCGGTCGGCGCGACGACCCCGCCGTCGTGGTCGAGCGGGCACGGGCCGCGGCCGACTCCTACGACGGGCTCGCCGGCGGGCCGGTGGTGCCCACGGTCGTCGTGCAGGCCAGCGCCGCGGCCGGGCACCCGGGCGAGGACGGCGACTGGGTCGCCGAGGAGCCGCCGGCCGAGCTGGGGCCGCTGGTGCGGGCGGCCCGCGAGGCCGGGCAGTACGTGCTGCTGGACGTCGGGGCCGGGATGTCGACCCTGCGGGAGGAGGTCGAGGCGCTGGAGGACCTGCTCGCGCAGCCCGGGGTGGGGGTGGCGCTGCACCCGGAGGACCGGCGGTCGGACGGGGAGATGCCCCCGGGGCAGGTGTCGGCGGCCGAGGTGCGGGACGTGATCACCTATATTGAAGGGGTGGTAACTAATCACGGTCTGCCCCCGACGATGGTGGTCCTGCACCAGACGCGACCGGAGTCCGTCGTCGACCGTGACCAGCTCGGCCGGACGGCCGCCCGGACCGACGCCGTCGAGCTCGTGCTCGTCGCCGACCGGACCGGCGGACTGACCACGACCGAGTGGGTGTGGGGGCGAGTGACCGACGAACTGCCCGACGGAGTGCACGCCGGCTGGGCGGGGCCGGAACCGGAGTACTACCGGTCCACCGACCTCGTGCCGACGGACCCCGCGCCGTTGCTCGTGACCGGGTCCTGACCGGCCGGGCCTGACAGGAGACTCATGCTGCCCCTCATCCCGTGGCCCACCGAGGTCACCGCGACCGACGCCCCCGCCGTCGTCGTGCCCGCGGTCCGCGTCGACGCGCCGGACCCGGCCCTCGCCCGGCTCGTCGCCGCGCAGGTCGAGGCCGCCGGCGTCCCGGTGTCCGACGACGTCACCGACGCTCGTGCCGTGACGGTCACGCTGCGCCTCGACCCCGCCGCCGGGCCCGCGGGCGCGGAGACCGACGAGCGGTACACCTTGCGGGTGGCCGACGGCGAGATCCTCGCCACCGCCGCGGCACCCGTCGGGCTGCTGCACGCCGCCCGTACGCTGCGCCAGCTCGTGGTGCCCGGCACCGATGGCGCCGCGGCCGCCGTGCCGGCCGTCGTCGTGCACGACGCGCCCCGCTACGCCTGGCGCGGCCTGAGCCTCGACGTCGTGCGGCACTGGTTCGGTCCCGAGGACCTGCGGGCCGTGGTCGACCTGGCCGCGTCGTTCAAGCTGCGCGTGCTGCACCTGCACCTGACCGACGACCAGGGCTGGCGCATCGAGATCCCGTCCCGTCCCGAGCTGGAGAAGGCGTCCGACAACCAGGTCGGCGGCGGCTCGGCCGGCTATCTCACCGTCGAGGACTACACGGCGCTGCAGGACTACGCCGCGCAGCGGTACGTCACGATCGTGCCCGAGTTCGACATGCCCGGGCACGTCAACGCCGCCACCCACGTCTACGGCGCGCTGACGTCCGACGGCGTCGCCACCGACGCCTACGACGGCATCGAGGTCGGGTTCTCGCGGCTCTGGTTCGACAACCCGGCCACCGAGCCGTTCCTGCGCGACGTCATCGGCGACCTGGCCCGCACGACCCGCGGGCCGTGGGTGCACGTCGGGGGTGACGAGGTGCTGACGATGGAGCGCGAGGAGTTCGCGCGGTTCGTCGAGCTGGCCCAGCGGATCGTGCGCGAGCACGGCAAGACGCCGATCTTCTGGCAGGAAGGCTCACGCGGGCCCGTCGAGCCGGGCACGCTACTGCAGTACTGGGAGCCCAAGGGCGAGGAGTTCGACCGGTTCGTCGCCGCGGCCGACGCCGGCGCGCGGTTCATCATGTCGCCCGGCAACCACGCCTACCTCGACATGAAGTACACCCCTGAGCACCCGCTGGGGCTGGAGTGGGCCGGCCACGTCGAGCTGCGCGACTCCTACGACTGGGAGCCGACCATCGTGATCGACGGCCTGCCGACGTCCTCGGTCGAGGGTGTCTCCGCCGCGATCTGGACCGAGACCCTCACGACGCGTGACGAGCTGTTCTCGATGCTGCTGCCGCGGCTCGGGGCCGTCGCCGAGGTGGCCTGGACGGCGGCCGAGCGCAAGGACTGGGAGTCCTTCGCCGCCCGCACCGCCGCGTCGGCACCCGCCTGGCGCGCCAGCGGCTGGGCGTTCCACCCCACGCCGCAGGTCGCCTGGCCGGAGTGAGCTGACAGGAGCCGAGGGACGCCGACGACGCACGGCCCCGTGGACGGCCGTCCACCCCGAAGTGGAGGGCGCGCAGCGCCCGTGAACGCGGTCGTCCACGGGGCCGCGCGTCCTCGGCCGGGTCTCAGATCCAGTTCTGGAAGCGGATGACCTCGCGCCAGTAGTCGTACGGCACCGCCATCGCCGACCAGAACGGGTAGAACGCCGCCGACACCAGCGCGACGAGCACCACGACGACGGCGATCACCGCGGCGGTGCCGCCCTTGCCCTGGCGCCATCGCGTGCGTTCCAGCGCCACGACCATGGGGTAGACCAGCGTCATGATGACGAACGGCGTGAACGCGATCGTGTAGAAGGTGAAGATCGTGCGGTCCGTGTACAGGAACCAGGGCAGCCAGCCGGCGGCCGTGCCGGAGACGACGGCCAGCGCCCGCCAGTCCCGCAGCCAGATCCCGAGGAGCACGGTGACGACCAGGGCGATCGCCGCCAGGTACCACAGCAGCGGGTTGCCCAGGGCCGTGACGGCGACGGCGCAGCCGCCCTCGGTGTCCGCGGGGCAGGCGCCGTCGCCGGCATCCAGGCGCTCCCAGAAGAACGACGTCGGCCGCCACTGCACCATCCAGCCGAGCGGGCCCGCCGCGTAGGCGTGCTCCGCCTCGAGGCCGGTGTGGAACTGGTACACCTGCTGGTGGTAGTGCCACAGGCTGGCCAGCCAGTCGGGCAGCCAGGACACCGCCTGCTCCGGGTTCTGCGACGCCCAGTCCCGGTAGTAGCCCTCCGACCCCGCGATCCAGCGCCACCACGAGGCGACGTAGGTGAGCAGCGCGACCGGGACGATCTGCAGGAACGCCGGCACGCCGTCGGCCAGCACGGCGTCCTCGAACCAGCGGCCGATCCCGGCGCGGCGCCGCGCGGTGACGTCCCACAGCACGGTGAGCAGGCCGAACGCGGCGACGAACCAGAGCGCCGACCACTTGACGCCGCACGCCAGGCCCAGGGAGACGCCCGCGGCGAGACGCCACCACCGCATCCCGAGCCGGGGCCCGTACTTGTCCACGGTGCCACCCGCGTCCAGGACGGCCGCGACCCGCGTGGCGAGCCGTCGTCGTGCCCACTCCCGGTCCAGGAGCAGGCAGCCGAACGCGACCAGCACCCAGAACATGAGGAACTGGTCCAGCAGCGCGGTGCGCGAGTGCACGATCGCCTGCCCGTCGATCGCCAGCAGGAAGCCGGCGACCAGCCCCATCGTCGTGGAGGCGAACAGCCGTCGCGCGATCCGGACCAGCAGCAGGACGGCGAGGATGCCGACGACGGCGGAGGCCAGCCGCCACGCGAACGGGTTCGTCGCGCCGCCCCCGGCCTCCATGCCGAGCCACATCATCCACTTGCCCACCGGGGGATGGACGACGTACGCCGCCTGGTCCAGGTAGGTGTCGACGTCGCCGGCCTCGAAGGCGGGGTTCGGGTCCTCGGGCCACTGGCGCTCGGCGCCGGTGCTGCCGAGCGTGTACGCGTCCTTGACGTAGTACGTCTCGTCGAAGACCAGCGACCCGGGGCGGCCGAGCTCCCACAGCCGGGCCACGGCGGCGATCAGGGTGACGACGGCGGCGCCGACCCACCCGAGCGTGCGGGCCTGCCACGTCGCCCCCAGCGCCAGGCGCCGTTCGCCCAGCAGGCGCACCAGCAGCGACCGCTCGGTGCCGACCCCCTCGTCCGGCGCGGTGTCCGACGGCGAGTCGTGCGAGCCGTCGTCGTCCCGCGCGGGTGGACGCTCGGCGGTCGCCGTCGCGGTGCCGCCCGCCGCGACCGGGACCGGCGCGCTCTCCAGGGCGCCCGGCGTCGGGCCGGTCCCGGGGTGCGCGGTCGGCGTGGTCCCGGTGGTCGGTCGTGGGTCCGGGGCGTCGGCCGGCGACGCCGTCGGGGCGCCCTCCGCCGGGGCCGCGTCGTTGCTCGCGGGACCCGTGCCGACCGTCGGGGTCGACCCGGTCAGCGCGCGGATCGCCCCGGTCACCACGGGGATGCCGCGGGTGTTCGTGCGGCGCTCGTGACCGTGGATCTCGCGGCGGGACGGGTACTGCCGACTCGGCGGTGCGGTGTCGACCTCGGACTGCTCTCCGGTGTCGGGGGCGTCGGGATCGTGGGCGCTCACCTCGGTCACTCTAGGGGGTCGACGGGGCCGCGTGGGACAGTTGTCCCCATGAGTCGTGTCCCCGAGGCCGGGTCCGTCGTGCTGGCCGCCACCCCGATCGGCAACGTCGAGGACGCCTCTCCACGACTCCTGCGCCTGCTCGCCGACGCCGACGTCGTGGCGGCCGAGGACACCCGCCGGCTGCACGCGCTCGCGTCCCGGCTCGGCGTGGAGGTCGGCGGGCGGATCGTGTCGTACCACGAGCACAACGAGCGCGACCGGGCGGACGACCTGCTCGACGTCGTCGACGGCGGCGGCACGGTTCTCGTCGTCACCGACGCCGGGATGCCGGCGGTGTCCGACCCCGGGTTCCGGCTCGTCGCCCGTGCTGTCGAGCGCGGGCTGCCCGTGACCTCGGCGCCCGGCGCCTCCGCCGTCCTGACCGCGCTGGCGCTGTCCGGTCTGCCGACCGACCGCTTCACCTTCGACGGGTTCGTGCCCCGCAAGGCCGGGGACCGGTCGCGGTGGCTCGGTGGCCTCGCCGACGAGCCCCGCACCATGGTGTTCTTCGAGGCGCCGCACCGGATCGTCGACACCCTGGCCGCCATGGCCGAGGCGTTCGGTCCCGAACGGCCCGCCGCCGTCTGCCGCGAGCTGACGAAGGTGTACGAGGAGGTCCTGCGCGGGTCGCTCGGGGAGCTGGCGGCGCTCGCGGGCGAGCGGGCAGAGACCGGCCAGGCGCTGCGCGGCGAGATCTGCGTCGTCGTCGGCGGGGCACCGGCACCGGAGGCGCCGAGCGTCGAGGCGCTCGTGCCGCAGGTCGCCGCCCGCGTCGAGGCGGGCGAGCGGCTCAAGGTGGTCGCGGGGGAGGTCGCGGCGGCGTCGGGTGTGTCGAAGCGCGAGCTGTACGAGGCGGTGCTGGCCGCGCGCCAGGCCCCCTCCGCGAGGTAGGCAACCCCTCGGCGAGGTAGGCAACTCTTCCGCGAGGTAGGCAACCCCTCGGCGAGGTAGGCGACTCTGCCGTGAGGTAGGCCGGCGTCAGTCGCGCTCGACCCAGCGGTCGATCGCCCACACGACCGCCAGCGCCAGACCCACGTCCACCCCGTCGGCGACGTCGAGCGTGTACGCGTCTCGGATGGTCACCCACTTCTGGGTGATCTGGACGACGTGCCGTCCACCGACCGTGACCGCGTAGTCCTTCTCGATGAACGACCCCTCCAGACTCCACGGCTCACCGCCGGGAACCTGCATGGACATGCGGTCCTTGACGGGGGAGAACATCTTGGCGCGCAGCGCGGCGATCTCCGTGCCGTCGGCGTCGGCGATCGTCATCTGCTTCGGGATCCCGAACATCTTGCCGGTGACCGTGTAGACGACCTCGCCGTCCCGGTCCTTGACGTCCGCCTTGGGGCGCATGCCGACCTTGCCGTCCACGAACCACGACTGGTCGCCCGTGTCCGGGTGGAGGACGGCGAAGTCGCGGCCCATGCCGAACGTGCTCTTGAGGACGTACCGGGACCAGCCGGCGGGGGGCGGGGGGAGCGGCATCGGGACCTCCGGGTCGACCTGCCTGCAACGTAGCGCGGGGCGCGGGCCGCTGCACGGGGACCGTCCGCGGTCGCCCCGCGAGGGGAGTTGCCTACCTCGCGGGGCAGTTGCCTACCTCACCGAGAACTTGCCTACCTCGCCGAGGGGTTGCCTACCTCGCCGGAGGGTTGCCTACCTCGCGGAGGTCGCCAGCTCGACGCCGGCCCGGGTCAGCTCGCGGTGGGCCTGCTCGCCCTGCTCCGCCGAGACGGGGGCGGTGAGGTCCGTCAGCACCCGGGTCTCGAACCCGTGCCGCTCGGCGTCCAGCGCCGTGAACTTCACGCAGTGCGACTCGGCGAGGCCGACCACGTCCACGGCGCGGACGTCGGCCTCGCGCAAGACCTGGTCGAGCGATCGCCCGACGGCGTCGGCCCCGTCGAACCCGGAGTACCCGTGGTCGTACTGGCCCTTGGTGACCGCCACGTCGGCGTCCAGGTCGGCCAGGGCCGGGTGGAGCCGGGCGTTCGGGGACTCGGCCACGCCGTGCACCGGCCAGGAGTTGACGAAGTCCGGGTCGTCGCTGAAGTGCTCGCCCGGGTCGATGTGCCAGTCCTGGGTCGTGACGACCAGGCCGTAGCGCTCGCGGTGGGCGGCGACGTAGTCGGCCACGTCCTGCGCGACGCGGTGGCCCCCCTCCACGGGGAGCTCGCCACCCTCGCAGAACGTCGGTTGGACGTCGACGACGAGGAGTGCTCGCGTACTCATGTCTCCACTGTGCCACCATCCGCCCCCCGCATGTCGAGATCGATCTCGGCGGGAGGGAGCGCGGGTGAGACGCCCCGGCGTCCCGGTAGCCCGGACCAGTAGGATTCGGGCCATGACCCACATCCTCTCGGCCGTGGCATGGCCTTATGCCAACGGCCCGCGGCACATCGGCCACGTCGCCGGCTTCGGCGTTCCCTCCGACGTCTTCAGCCGTCACATGCGGATGGCGGGTCACGACGTGCTGATGGTCTCGGGCACCGACGAGCACGGCACGCCCATCCTGGTCCAGGCCGAGCAGGAGGGCGTGACGCCCCAGGAGCTCGCCGACCGCTACAACCGCGTGATCGTCGAGGACCTCACCTCCCTGGGCCTCAGCTACGACCTGTTCACCCGCACCACGACGCGCAACCACTACGCCGTCGTGCAAGAGATGTTCCGCACCGTCCACCAGAACGGCTACATGGTGGAGAAGTCGACGATGGGCGCCATCTCGCCGTCGACCGGTCGCACGCTGCCGGACCGCTTCATCGAGGGCACCTGCCCGATCTGCTCCTACGACGGCGCGCGCGGCGACCAGTGCGACAACTGCGGCAACCAGCTCGACCCGATCGACCTGAAGAACCCGCGCAGCCGCATCAACGGCGAGACGCCGAAGTTCGTCGAGTCGAACCACTTCTTCCTCGACCTGCCGGCCTTCGTCGACGCGCTCGCCTCCTGGCTCGAGACGCGCACCGGCTGGCGCCAGAACGTGCTGAACTTCAGCCGCAACCTGCTCGACGACGTCCGCCCGCGCGCCATGACGCGCGACATCGACTGGGGCATCCCGGTGCCCCTGGACGGCTGGTCCGAGAACCCGAACAAGCGCCTGTACGTCTGGTTCGACGCCGTGATCGGCTACCTGTCCAGCTCCATCGAGTGGGCCCGCCGCCGCGGCACCCCCGAGGCCTGGCGAGACTGGTGGACCAACCCTGATGCCCGCTCGTTCTACTTCATGGGCAAGGACAACATCACCTTCCACTCCCAGATCTGGCCGGCCGAGCTGCTGGCCTACGACGGCGGCGGCGCGCACGGCGGGCAGCCCGGCCCGTACGGGTCGCTCCAGCTCCCGACGGAGGTCGTCTCCAGCGAGTTCCTCAACGTCGAGGGTCAGAAGTTCTCCTCCTCGCGTGGCGTGGTCATCTACGTGCGCGACATGCTGGCCCGCTACCAGCCGGACGCGTTCCGCTACTACGTGGCCGCGGCCGGGCCGGAGAACCAGGACGTGGACTTCACGTGGGACAGCTTCCTGCGGCGCACCAACGACGAGCTCGTCGCCGGCTGGGGCAACCTGGTCAACCGCACGGCCTCGATGGTGCACAAGAACTTCGGCGAGATCCCCACCGCGGGCGAGCAGGCCGACGTCGACCGCGAGGTGCTCGCGACCACCGGCGAGGCGTTCGGCAAGATCGGCTCGCTCATCGAGTCCAACCGGCAGCGGGCCGCGGTCGCCGAGGCGATGCGGGTGGTCGGCGAGGTCAACCGGTACGTCTCCGAGACCCAGCCGTGGAAGCTCAAGACCGACCCGGACCGGCTCGCCACCGTGCTGCACACCACCACCCAGGCGGTCAGCGACTGCAACACGCTGCTCGCCCCGTTCCTGCCGCACTCGGCCCAGTCGGTGCACGAGGTGCTCGGCGGGACCGGCGAGTTCGCGCCGCAGCCGGTGATCGAGGAGGTCACCGACCTCGACGACGACTCGCGCCACTACCCGGTCATCACCGGCAACCGCGACGGCGGCTACGAGTTCCCGTCGTGGGAGTCGCGGCCGGTGACCCCCGGCACCCCGATCGCCAAGCCGACACCGGTGTTCACCAAGCTCGACGACTCGATCGTCGAGGAGGAGCTGGAACGCCTGCGCGAGAAGGCCTGATGGGACGCTCGAAGCGCGAGCGGGGATTCCCTCCGGACCCGGAGGCCCTGCCGGTCCCGGTCGTGGACAACCACACCCACCTGGACGCCATCGCCGACGTGCTCGACGAGCGGGCGCTGCGCGGCGCCCCGGTCCCGACCGTCGCCGACCACCTCGACCGGGCCGCCGCCGTCGGGGTGGACCGGTTGGTCCAGGTGGGCTGCGAGCTGCCGTCGATCGCGTGGACCGACGCCCTGCTGCGCGACCCCGCGAACGACGGGCGCCTCCTGGGCGCCGTGGCGATCCACCCGAACGAGGCGGTGCTGCACGCGGGCGTCCGCGAGGTGGGGCCGGACGGGCTGGAGCCGTCGCCGCAGGCGCACCACGCGACCTCGCTCGACGACGCGATCGCCCGGGTGGCCGACGTCGCCCGGGACAACCCGCGCGTCCGGGCGATCGGCGAGACGGGGATGGACCTGTTCCGCACCGGCCCGCAGGGTGAGGTCGCCCAGCGCGAGTCCTTCCGGGCGCACGTGGCGCTGGCCAAGGAGCTCGGGCTGGCGCTGCAGATCCACGACCGCGACGCGCACGAGCAGGTGATCGAGGTCCTGCTCGCCGACGGCGCACCGGAGCGCACGGTCTTCCACTGCTACTCGGGCGACGAGCAGATGGCGGCACTGGCGGCCGAGCACGGCTGGTACCTGTCGTTCGCCGGGCCGGTCACCTACCCGAAGAACGACCACCTGCGCGGCGCGCTGCGCACCGTGCCGCTCGAGCTGGTCCTGGTCGAGACCGACGCCCCCTACCTGCCCCCGCATCCCTACCGGGGCCGGCCCAACGCGCCCTACGTCGCCGGGCACACCGTCCGGGCGATGGCGGAGGTGCTCGAGCTCCCGCTGACGGACCTGTGCACCGCGGTGTCGACGACCTCCGAGACGGTCTACGGAACGTGGTGACGGCTTCCGCGGTGCGGGGACACTCCACTACTCTGCGGTGGCAGTGACGACGACCAGGGCGAACCGACGGGCCGTACCCCGTCGTCGGCGTGCCCCGGCACCCTTCGTGGGCCGGCGAGGCCCCCTCCCGGCCGCGACCCGGTTCGTGGCCCGCACCGCCGTGGTGGCAGCGGTCGCCGTCGGCGCCGCCGGTGTCGTGGACGCTCACGCCGAGATCACCCTCGACGTCGACGGCGCGGTGCGCACCGTCGACGGCTACGGCGACACGGTCGCCGACGTGCTGGCCTTCAACGGCGTCAGGCCGGGACCGGACGACCTGGTCCAGCCCGCGCTGACGGCGTCGGCCCCGGACGACGGCGAGGTCGTGGTCCGCACCAGCAAGGACGTCACGATGGAGATCGACGGCGAGACCGTCACGTTCCCGACGACGGCGCACACCGTGGGCGAGCTGCTCGCGGCGCTCGGGCCGCGGGGCGAGGGCGCGGTCACGACGGCGTCGCGCAGCGATCCGCTGGGACGGTCGCCGGTCCGGGTCTCGACGCTCAAGACCGTCCACGTCTCGGTGGACGGGTCCGTCCTCCCGCTGCGCACCACGCAGGCCACGGTGCGCGAGGTGCTCGCCGAGGTCGGGATCACCCTCGCGGCGCAGGACGGCACCTCGGTCCCGCTGGGGGCGGCGGCGGTCGACGGCATGGTCGTCGTGGTCCACCGCGGGCAGACGGGTTCCGACCTGGTCACCGAGGTGGTGCCGTTCGAGACCGAGACGGTGGAGTCCGACGACCTGCCGCGCGGGCACGAGGTGGTGCAGACCCGCGGCGTGCCGGGTGAGCGGGTGACGACCTACGAGGTGCGCACCATCGACGGCGCCGAGGTGGAGCGCACCGTGGTCGACCGCACGGTCACGACGGAGCCGGTCACGGAGGTCGTCCTGGTCGGCACGCTGGACGTCTCCGACATCCAGGTCGACCCGGGGTCGGCCAAGGCCGTCGCGCGGTCGCTGGCGGCCGAGCGCGGCTGGGGCAGCGACCAGTTCGTCTGCCTGGACAAGCTGTGGACCAAGGAGTCGAACTGGCGCTGGAACGCCGAGAACCCGTCCAGCGGGGCCTACGGCATCCCGCAGGCGCTGCCGGGGTCGAAGATGGCCACGGCCGGCTCGGACTGGCGGACGAACCCCACCACCCAGATCCGGTGGGGCCTGGACTACATCAGCGGGCGGTACGGCTCGCCCTGCGCGGCCTGGAACCACTCGATGTCGGTCGGTTGGTACTGATCGGTGTGACGTCCGCGACATCGGCGGGTGGAACTTTTCGGGCATAGGCTCCCGCAACCGCGCATTCTTACCACAGTCGCGCTTGGTTGAACATCACGATGCGGTTACGGTCGACGGGATCGCCGGACCGACCCGGACCCGACCGTGCGCCGGGGCCTCCGCCGTCGAACCCGGACCGCACGACGTCTGGACCGCCATGAAGGACTGGCCTTTCGACAACGTGGCTCCCTCGACCGAGCCGGTTCCCGTCTTCGCCCACGTGAGCGACGACCCCACCGTCGGCGCCTCCGCCGGCACCGCCGCCGGTGGTGCCGGGACGCCGGGCGACGCGCCGGGCGACAGCACCCCGACGCGCCGGCGCCGACGCCGCTGGCCGCTCGTGACCGCCGTGGCCGTGCTCAGCCTCGTCGTGGCGGGTGGCGTCTCCGCCGCCGTCGTGGAGCAGCTGCGCAAGGACGTCACCCTCGACGTCGACGGCCGCCTCACCACCGTGACCACGTACGCCGCCACCGTCGACGACGTGCTCGCCGAGGAGGGGGTGCGCGTCGGCGACAACGACGAGGTCACCCCCGCGGCCGACGACCAGCTGCGTGACGGCGCCGTCGTCCAGGTCCGGTACGGCCGCCAGCTCACCGTCGAGACCGACGGCGAGCAGCGGGACGTGTGGGTCGCGGCGCTCGACGCCGACGAGGCCCTCGCCGACTTCGCCGAGCGCGCCGACCAGGTGCGGCTGCTGCCGTCGCGGTCCGCCGAGCGGGCCACGCTGCCGATCCGCCTCGACGCCGACCAGCCGGTCACGCTCGTCGTGGGCGGCGAGGAGACGGTCGTCGACGACGGCGCCGTCACCCTCGAGGAGCTGCTCGCCGCCGAGGGCGTCGAGCTCGACGCGGACGACCGCGTCCACGTCGAGCAGGTCGAGCCCGCCGACGGGTCCGAGCCCTCGGTGCGGGTCGTCGTCCAGGTCGTCGACGTGAAGAAGGTCGACAAGACCAAGAAGGTCGACTTCGACACCGTGACGAAGACCGACCCGGACCGCTACGTCGACGAGGGCTCCTACGTCGCCACGGAGGGCAGCAAGGGTGAGCGGACCATCACCTGGGAGGTCACCCGGGTCGACGGCGAGGTGACGAACCGCGAGAAGCTCTCCAGCAAGGTCACGACGAAGCCGGTCGACAAGGTCGTGGTCGAGGGCACCAAGGAGCGTCCCGAGCCGGAGCCCGAGCCCGCGCCGCAGCCCGCCGACACCGGCAGCTCGTCGTCCTCCTCCGGATCGTCCGGCTCGAGCTCCTCGTCCGGCGGCTCCGCGCCGTCCGGCTCGGTCTGGGCCGCGCTGGCGCAGTGCGAGTCCGGCGGCGACCCCACCACCAACACCGGCAACGGGTACTACGGCATGTACCAGTTCTCGCTGTCGACCTGGCAGTCGGTCGGCGGGACCGGGCTGCCGTCCGACGCCTCGGCCGCCGAGCAGACGAAGCGTGCGCAGATCCTGCAGTCGCGGGCGGGGTGGGGCCAGTGGCCGCACTGCGCCGCGAAGCTCGGGCTGCTCTGATCCGATCCTTCCGAGGGTCGAACCGGCCCGGACACCGTCGCGTTCACGCGCCCCTGGGGGCGCTCCACTCCGGGGATGACGACGGCGTCCGGGCCGGTTCGACCCTCGTGGTCCGTCCCAGGCCGCCCCGGCGCTCCGGCGTCACCCGAGAGGGGGCGGGGCGGTAGATCTGACGGAGGCGGAACCGGGGTGTGCAGGGCCTGTGAAAGAGCGGTGACCCCGGCCCCGGATGTGACGTAGACCCTCTTGCCACGGATCACGGAATGGTTACGGTCGAGCGTCGTTGCATGACGAACGATGAGTCCTGCTGTACAGCGCGGCCCGCAGGGGGCCGGCCCCACGCACGAACTTGGAGCTGTATGACCTCCGTGCCCGAGAACCTCGAGCCGCAGCCGACCACGGACGAGACCCGAGCCGTCACCCGCACGCGCCGGGTCCGTCGTCGGCGGACCCTCATCGCCTCCTTCACCGTCGGCGCCCTCGCCCTCGGTGTCGGGTCCGCGGTGGGTGTCTCCCAGGCCCACAAGACCGTGACGCTCGACGTCGACGGCGAGACCCGGTCGGTCGGCACCTTCGCCGGCGACATCGAGGGCCTGCTCGCCGAGCAGGGCGTCGAGGTCGGGGACCGCGACGTCGTCGCCCCGGCCGCCGCGACCTCCCTGCACGACGGGAGCGACGTCGTCGTGCGCACCGGCAAGCAGGTGGCCATCCAGGTCGACGGCGAGGAGTCGTCCACCTGGATCAACGCCGCCGACGCCAACGAGGCGCTGAACCTGCTCAGCCAGCGCGGCAGCGAGGTCCACCTCGTCGCGTCGCGCTCCGAGGACCGTGCGGCGCTGCCGCTGGACGTCCACGACGGCCAGGACGTCGCCGTCGTCGCCGACGACGAGATCGAGGTCGTCGACGGCTCCGAGGACCTGAACGCCGTGCTCGGTGCCGCGGACGTCGAGATCGACGCCGACGACATCGTCACCGTCACCGACGCCGCGACCGCCGACGTCACGGCCAAGGAGCTCCCCGAGGACGCCGAGATGCCGGCCGTCGCCGCCGTCGTCCAGCGCGTCGACGTCGAGCGGGTCACCAAGACCAAGACGATCGAGCGTGAGGTCAAGGTCAAGCAGAGCGACGACCGCTACGAGGACCTCGACCCGAAGGTCAAGAAGAAGGGCCGTGACGGCTCCCGCACCGTCGTGCGCGAGATCACCACGATCGACGGCGAGGAGGTCTCGAACGAGAAGATCACCTCGATGGTCACCAAGGAGCCGAGGACCCGCGTGCTGGTCGAGGGCACCAAGCCGCGCCCCGAGCCGGAGCCGGAGCCGGAGCCCGAGCCCGCGACGTCGTCCAGCTCCTCCAGCTCCTCGAGCTCGGGGTCGTCCGGGTCGAGCACGTCCTACTCGGGCTCCAACCGCCAGATCGGTCAGCAGATGGCCGCCGCCCGCGGCTGGACCGGCTCGCAGTGGTCCTGCCTCGAGTCGCTGTGGACCAAGGAGTCCAACTGGTCGCACACCGTCGCCAACCCGTCCTCGGGCGCCTACGGCATCCCGCAGTCGCTCCCGGGGTCGAAGATGGCCTCCCACGGCTCGGACTGGCAGACCAACCCGGCCACCCAGATCGCCTGGGGCCTGGACTACATCGCCGGCCGCTACGGCACGCCGTGCGGTGCCTGGAGCCACTCGCAGGCGAACAACTGGTACTGAGCCGACTGGTACCCACCCCCCTGGTCGGGCGATACTGCCGCCCATGACCAACACCCCTGGCGCCCTGCTCGGCCCTGCGGAGATCCGCGAGCTGGCAGGGCGCCTCGGTGTCCGCCCCACGAAGACGCTCGGGCAGAACTTCGTGCACGACGGCGGCACGGTGCGCAAGATCGTCCGTGCCGCCGGCGTGCAGCCCGGCGACCGGGTCGTCGAGATCGGGCCCGGGCTGGGGTCGCTGACGCTCGGACTGCTCGAGGCGGGCGCCTCGGTCGTCGCCGTCGAGATCGACCCGGTGCTCGCCGGCCAGATCGCCGAGACGGTGCACCGCCACGCCCCCGACGCGGACTTCGAGGTGGTCACCGCCGACGCGATGGACGTCACCGACCTGCCGGGCGCACCGCCGTCGGCCCTCGTGGCGAACCTGCCCTACAACGTGGCCGTGCCGGTGCTGCTGACCTTCCTCCAGCGCTTCGCGTCGCTGCGGTCGGTGCTCGTGATGGTGCAGGCCGAGGTCGCCGACCGGCTCGCCGCGCCCCCCGGGTCGCGCACCTACGGGGTGCCGTCGGCCAAGGCCGCCTGGTACGGCGCCGCCCGGCGGTCGCTGAACGTCTCGCGCCACGTCTTCTGGCCCGAGCCGAACGTCGACTCGGCCCTCGTGGCGATCGAGCGCCACGACCCGCCGGTCACGACGGCGACGCGCGAGCAGGTCTTCGCCGTCGTCGACGCCGCCTTCGCCCAGCGCCGCAAGACGCTGCGTGCCGCACTGTCCGGGACCTTCGGGTCCGGTGCTGCCGCGGAGGAGGCGTTGCGCGCCGCCGACGTCGACCCGCGCCTGCGTGGGGAACGTCTCTCGATCGCCGATTTCGCCCGGATCGCCGAGCACCTTCCGGCCCCTGCTGGCACGGTGGACGGGTGACCAGTCTCGCTGCCGCCCCGTCGCCGTCCGTCCGCGTCCGAGCGCCGGGGAAGATCAACCTGTCCCTGCGGGTCGGTCCGGTCGAGGAGGACGGCTACCACCCGCTGGTCACGGTGTTCCAGGCGGTGGCCCTGCACGAGGAGGTCACGGCCACCGAGGTCGCCGACGGCGTGGGTCTGTCGCTGACGGTCGACGGGCCGCAGGCCGACCGGGTCCCCCTGGACGCGTCGAACCTCGCCTGGCGGGCGGCCGAGGTGCTGGCCGAGCACGTCGGCACGTCGCCGGACGTCGCCCTGCACCTGTCCAAGGGGGTCCCCGTCGCGGGCGGCATGGCGGGCGGGTCCGCCGACGCCGCCGCCACCCTCGTCGCGTGCGACGCGCTGTGGGGGGCCGGGCTGTCCCGGGCCGAGCTGTCCGGGCTGGCGGCCCGGCTCGGCTCCGACGTGCCCTTCGCGCTGCTGGGGCACACCGCCGTCGGCACGGGCCGCGGGCACCTGCTGACCCCGGCGATGTCCCGCGGCGAGTTCCACTGGGCGTTCGCCACGCGGGACGAGGGGCTGTCGACCCCGGCGGTGTACGGCCGGTTCGACGAGATGTACGGGACGACCGCCCCGCCGGTCGACGTCGCCGACGACAACGGCCTCATGCAGGCCCTGCGCGCCGGGGACCCGACTGCGCTCGGGGCGGCGCTGCACAACGACCTCGAGCCGGCTGCGCTCGAGCTCCGCCCCGAGCTGGAGCGCACCCTGGAGATCGCCCGCAACGGCGGTGCGCTCGGGGCGATGGTGTCCGGTTCCGGGCCGACCGTTGCCGCGCTGGCCCGGTCCCGCCAGCACGCGCTGGCGATCGCCGCGACCTGGACCGCCGAGGACGCCGCCGACGCGGTCTGGTGCACGACGGCGCCGGCCGCGGGGGCCCGCGTCCTCTGACACCGCCCCGCGAGGTAGGCAACCGTCCGCCGAGGTAGGCAACCTCCCCGCGAGGTAGTGCTCAGTCCAGGTGCTTGCGCAGGAATGCCAGGGTCGGCGCGAACCGGTAGTGCTGACCGCCCTCGTGCCCGTTGTACGGGTAGACGTCGATCTCCCGGTCGGTGCCGCCCCACGCGTTGAACGCCGCGTACACCGTCGACGGCGGGCAGATCGTGTCCATCAGCGCGACGGAGAACAGGCCGGCGGCCCGGGCGCGCCGCGCGAACGAGACCCCGTCGAGGTACGACAGCGTGCGCCAGGCGGCGTCCTCGTGCTCCCGGTGCACCGCGAGGTACCGCGTGATCTCGGCGTAGGGATCGGCGTCGGTGATCTGGACGGCGCGCCGGAAGTGGCACAGGAACGGCACGTTCGGCGCCGCGGCCACGACGTCGGGCAGTAGGCCTGCCACGGCGATCGCGATGCCGCCACCCTGGCTGGTCCCGGCCACGGCCACTCGCGCCGGGTCGATCCCGTCGATCTGCCGCACGGCGTCCACGGCCCGCACGCCGTCGGTGAAGACACGCCGGTAGTAGTGCTCGGCCGGGTCGAGGATGCCGCGGGTCATGAACCCGGGGGAGGCGGGGCCGTGTCCCACCGGGTCGGGGGTGTCGCCGCCGGAGCCCCAGCCGGAACCCTGTCCGCGGGTGTCGACGACCAGGTGCGCGTACCCGGCCGCGGCGTACCCGAGCTGTTCGTGCGGCAGCCCGCGGCCCCCGCCGTAGCCGATGAACTCCACGACGGCGGGCAGGGGACCGTCGACCCGGGCCGGTCGGACGAGCCATGCCTTGATCGGGTGCCCGCCGAACCCGGGGAAGGTGACGTCGTCGACCGTGAGCTCGGTCAGCCCGGCGTCCACCCGCTCGATGCGCACGTCGTCACCGAACCCGCGCGCCTCGGCGATCGTGCCGGACCAGAAGGCGTCGAAGTCGCCGGGCTCCTCGACCGTGGGACGGTACTGCTCAAGCTCGGTCACGGGCAGGTCGAACTGGGCCATGAGGGGGACTCTCCTGGGTGCGGACGGCGACGTCGTCCCCGAGGCTAGCGGCTTGCGGCCCCCCTCTTGCCCATCGTGCGTGCCTCCTTCTCCCTGACCGCGCCGCGATGAGGGAGAAGGAAGCACGCACGATGTCCGGGAGCGGCGGCGACTACCCTGTTCCGGTGGCACATCTCCTCGGCGCGGACAGCATCTCGCTGACCATCGGCATCCGCACCCTGCTCGACGACGTCTCCCTCGGGCTCGACGACGGCGACCGGATCGGCGTCGTCGGACCCAACGGCGCCGGCAAGTCCACGCTGCTGCGGATGCTCGCCGGTGCGGCCGTGCCCGACGACGGCCGCATCACCCGCGTGGGCGGCTCCCGGATCGGGATGCTCGACCAGCGCGACGACGTCCCCGAGGGCGCGACCGTCCTCGACCTCGTGCACGGCGACGACGAGACCCACGAGTGGGCCTCCGACCCGCGCGTGCGCGCCGTGCACGCCGGTCTTCTGGCCGACCTCGACCTGGACAAGCCGGCCACCACGCTCTCCGGCGGCCAGCGCCGTCGTGTGGCCCTGGCGCACCTGCTCGTCGAGGACCCCGACGTCCTGCTGCTCGACGAGCCCACCAACCACCTCGACGTCGAGGGTGTGGCCTGGCTCGCCGAGCACCTGCGCAACCGCTACGGCCGCCCCGGTGCGGCGGGCGCGCTGGTGGTCGTCACCCACGACCGCTGGTTCCTCGACGCCGTCTGCTCGCGCATGTGGGAGGTCCGCGGCGACGGGACCGGTGCCGTCGACGGCTACGAGGGCGGCTACGCCGCCTACATCCTGGCCCGCGCCGAGCGGTCCCGGCAGGCCGCCGCGGCCGCCGAGAAGCGCAACAACCTGCTGCGCAAGGAGCTCGCCTGGCTCAAGCGCGGCGCCCCGGCGCGCACCTCCAAGCCGAAGTTCCGGGTGGAGGCGGCCCAGAGCCTCATCGCCGACGAGCCGCCGCCGCGCGACCAGCTCGAGCTGACGCAGATGGCCACCAAGCGGCTCGGCAAGGACGTCCTCGACCTCGAGGACGTCACCGTGCGCGTCCCGCTGCCCGACGGCGGGGAGCGCACCCTGCTCGACGACGTCACGTGGCGGCTCGGGCCCGGCGACCGGTACGGCGTCGTCGGGGTCAACGGTGCCGGCAAGACGACGCTGCTCGCCCTGCTGGCCGGACGCCGCGACCCCGAGGGCGGCCGGGTGCGGCGCGGCAAGACGGTCGAGGTCGCCGAGCTGACCCAGGAGGTCACCGAGCTCGACCAGGTCGGGGACCTGACCGCGGTGCAAGTGGTGGACCGGGAGAAGCGCACCGTCGTCGTGGACGGCAAGGAGCTCACGGCCGGGCAGCTCACCGAACGTCTCGGATTCACGCGCGAGCGCGCCCACACCGTGGTGCGCAACCTCTCCGGCGGGGAACGCCGACGGCTGCAGCTCCTGCGCCTGCTGGTCTCCGAGCCGAACGTGCTGCTGCTCGACGAGCCCACCAACGACCTGGACACCGACACCCTCGCCGCCGTCGAGGACCTGCTGGACGGCTGGCCCGGCACCCTGATCGTCGTCTCCCACGACCGCTACCTGCTGGAGCGGGTGTGCGACCGGCAGTGGGCGCTGCTCGGCGACGGCGCGCTGCGCGACCTGCCGGGCGGGGTCGAGCAGTACCTGGAGCTGCGACGTGCCGGTGCTGGGGTGTCGGGCGACGTCTCGTCGCCGAGCGCTCCCTCCGCAGCCGACACGTCCGGCGGGCCGGACGGTGGTGCAGCGCCGTCGGCCGCGGAGCAGCGGCAGGCCAAGAAGGCCGTGCAGCGCCTGGAGAAGCAGCTCGCCCGGCTGACGCAGGAGGAGGCGCGCCTGCACGAGCAGATGGCCGCGGACCCCACGGACTTCGAGGCCACAGCCCGGCTCGACGCACGGCTGCGCGAGCTCACCGCCGAGAAGGACGACCTCGAGATGCAGTGGCTGGAGGCCGCCGAGCTCGTCGAGTGAGCCTCCCCGACGCCTGTCCCGGTCGTGCGGGAATCGGGCAGGTGAAACCCGCACGACCGGGACGCGCGAGCGTCAGACCGCTGTCCGGCCGCGGATCACGGCACGGTGTAGCCCGCGGCGCGGAACAGCTCGTACCACTCGGCGCGGGTGAGCGGGACGTCCGAGCCCTGCGCCGCACCGGCGACGCGCTCCGGCGTCGTGGTGCCCAGCACGACCTGCATCCCGGCCGGGTGGCGGGTGATCCAGGCCGTCGCGATCGCGATGGCCGGTACGTCGTACTTCGCGGCCAACCGGTCGATGACGGCGTTCAGCTCGGGGTAGTTCTCCGAGCCGAGGAACACGCCGGTGAAGAACCCGGCCTGGAACGGCGACCAGGCCTGCACGGTGATGTCGTGCAGGCGGCAGTAGTCGAGGAGCCCGCCGTCGCGCCCGGCGGACTGGTCCAGTCCGGCCATGTTGGCGGCCACGCCCTGCGCGACCAGCGGTGCGTGGGTGATCGAGAGCTGGAGCTGGTTCGCGACGAGCGGCTGGCGAACCGACTTCTTGAGCAGCTCGATCTGGCCCGGCGTGTGGTTGGAGACGCCGAAGGAGCGCACCTTGCCGGTCGACTCCAGGTGGTCGAAGGCGCGGGCGACCTCGTCGGGCTCCACGAGGGCGTCCGGGCGGTGCAGCAGCAGCACGTCCAGGTAGTCGGTGTCGAGGGCCTTCAGCGACTCCTCGACGGACGACACCAGGTGGTCGAAGGAGAAGTCGAAGTACGGGCCCTCGCGGACGATGCCGGCCTTGGACTGGATGGTCAGCTCCTCTCGCTGCGAGGGCGTGAGCTGCATGGCCTCGGCGAACCGGCGTTCGCAGCCGTGCAGCGCGTCGCCGTAGACGTCGGCGTGGTCGACGAAGTCGATGCCGGCGTCGCGGGCGGTGCGCACGAGCTCGCGGACGGCGTCGTCGTCCATCTGCTGGATGCGCATCAGGCCGAGGACGACGTTGGGGACCTGGCGGCCGCTGGTGCCGAGGGGGACGGTCTTCATGGGGGATCCTCCGGGTGGTTCAGTGGTCGGAGAGCTCGGCGAGCTCGTCGGTGGTGAGCTCGAGACCGACGGCCTCGGCCGAGTCCTGGATGCTGGTCGGTCGCGAGGCGCCGGGGATCGGCACCACGACCGGGGCGAGGGACAGCTCCCAGGCGAGCGTCACCTGCTGCGGGCTGACGCCGTGCTGCTCGGCCACGCGGCCGAACGCGGCGTGCGTCGAGCCGACCTCGGCGGCCCGCGCGATGCCGCCGAGCGGCGACCAGGGCAGGAAGGCGACCCCGAGCTCGGCGCAGTGCTCCAGCTCGCCCAGGCTGGAGCGGAACGCGGGGGAGAACTGGTTCTGCACGGACGCGAGCCGTCCGCCGAGGATCTCGTTCGCCTCGTCGATCTGGGCGACGTTCGCGTTGGAGATGCCGGCCTGCTGGATCACGCCCTCGTCGAGGAGATCGACCAGCGCGCCGATCGACTCGGCGTAGGGCACCGACGGGTCGGGCCGATGGAACTGGTACAGGCCGATCGCCTCGACACCGAGGCGCTGCGCGGAGGCCTTCGCCGCGGCCTTGAGGTACTCGGGCCGGCCGTCCTGGGTCCAGGTGCCGTCGCCCGGGCGCAGGTGCCCGCCCTTGGTCGCGACGAGCACGTCGGAGGTGTCGCCGCCCCAGGTGCGCAGCGCCTCGGCGATCAGCTCCTCGTTGTGCCCGACCTCCCCGGCGTCGCGGTGGTAGGCGTCGGCGGTGTCGACGAGCGTGACGCCGGCGTCGAGCGCCGCATGGACGGTGGCGATCGCCCGGTCCCGGTCGGGGCGTCCCTCGATGGACAGGGGCATGCCGCCGAGCCCGATCGCGCTGACGGAGCGGTGTCCGATGGTGCGTGATTCCACGGTTCTCCTTGTCTCGACTGTGCTGACGACGATAGGAAGTGAGCGATGATGAGTCCAACGACTTGAACTCATACCGTTCAGAACCAGGAGTGATCAATGGAGCTGCGGCAGATGGAGTACCTGGTGGCGGTGGCCGAGGAGGGCCACTTCACGCGCGCCGCCGCGCTGTGCGGGGTGAGCCAGTCCGGGCTGTCCGCCGCGATCCGGAACCTCGAGAAGGAGCTCGGCGCGTCCCTGTTCGACCGCACGACCCGCCAGGTCGCCCTCACCGACGCCGGCCGGGCCCTGCTGCCGTTCGCCCGGCAGATGCTCGCCCAGGCGTCGGCCGGCCGCGACGCCGTCGTGCGCGCCAGCCGGCAGATCTCCGGCCGGCTGCGGATCGGGTCCGAGCAGTGCCTCGGTGTTCTCGACGTCGGGCCGCTCCTGGAACGCTTCCGGCTGCGCTACCCGCTGGTGGACGTGCAGTTCACGCAGGCGGGTTCGCGCGAGCTCGCGACCCAGGTGCGCGCCGGTGACCTCGACGTGGCGTTCCTCGCCACGACCCAGCACCTCGGCCCCCTGCGCCGCCTCGAGCTCGGCCGCCGTCCCGTCGTCGGTCTCGTGCACCCCACCGACGACCTGGCCCGGTCGGCGCGGGTCTCGTGGGAGGACCTCGCCGTGCGGGACTTCGTCGACTTCCGCGAGCCGTGGGCCATCCGACAGCTCGTGGACGCCGCCTTCGCCGACCGGCACCTCGAGCGTCGCGTCCGCATGAGCGTCGACGACGTCCACACGCTGCTCGACTTCGTCCAGCGTGGGCTGGGGGTCGCCGTCGTGCCCCAGCACGTGGCCGCGAAGCCGCAGGCCGCGGGTCTCGCCGTCCTCGACCTGCCGGACGGCGGGGCCCCGGAATGGGTGGTCTCGGCGGTCTCGGCACCCACGGCCGAGCCGGCCGCGCTCCGGCTGCTGGAGCTGCTCGGCGAGGCGAACCTCGCCGTCGCGCGGGCGGCCTGACTACCGGCTCGGTGCGGTGGCGACGCGCGGCGGTCCCGCAGCCAGCCACAGCGCCACGGTCATCGCCACCAGCAGCGCGGTGAGCAGGGCGAGGGGCGCCGTCCACCCTCCGGTCGCCTCGTACACGGCCCCGAGCGCGATGGGAGCGGTCGCGCCGCACGCGTAGCCGCCGGTCTGGACGACGGCGGAGGTGCGGCGGGCGGTGGCCACCGAGGGCGACCGCCGGGCGACGAGCGTGAAGATCACCGCGAAGATGCCGCCCTGGGCCGCGCCGGCCAGGCCGACCCCGACCCACCACAGCTGCGGGACGAGCAGCAGCGCCACCGGCAGGGTGAGCCAGAGGACGCACTGGACGGTCGCCACGGTCCGCTCGGACAGGCGCCCGGTCAGGCCGAGCGGCACCAGGAACGCCCCGACGACGGCGGCGAGCTGGAACGGGGCGGCTCCGCTGCCCGCGGTGGCGGCGTCGAAGCCGAGCCGGTCGGCGAGGATCGTCGGCAGCCAGGTCGACATCGCGTAGTACCCGGCGGTGTGCCCGGCGAAGGCGATCGCGAGCAGCACGGCGAGCCCGCGCTGCGCCGTCGCCCGCTGACGCTCCTGCGCACGGGTGTCCGACGTCGGCACCCCGTCGTGGCGGCGCGCCAGCGACCGGCCGGCCGGGACCCAGGCGACCAGGGCGACCGCCGCGAGCACGCCCCATCCGGCCAGCGCCCACTGCCAGCCGAACGCGACGGCCAGCGGGACGGTGAACACCGTCGTCAGGGTGGACCCGGCGTTCATGGTGGCGGTGTACGCACCGGTCACGCCGGCCGCGCGGCGCCGGAAGTCCCGGGTGATGATCACCGGCACGGAGACGTTGCCGAGCGTGATGCCGATGCCCAGGACGGCGGTGCCGACCAGGGCCGCCCCGACGGAGCCGCTCGAGCGCAGCAGGGTGCCGACCAGGATCGCCAGCAGCCCGACGACGAGCGCACGTTCCGGGCCCCAGCGGCCCACCAGCACCGCGGACGCCGGGGTGCACACCGCGAACGTCAGCACCGGGATCGACGTCAGGAGCGCGACGCCGGCCGAGGACATCCCCAGGCCGGCCGCGACCTGGTCGATCACCGGGGCCAGTGCGGTCAACGGTGCGCGCAGGTTGAGCGCCACGAGCAGCAGCGCGGCCAGGACGAGCCCGCCGGCGCCCGCGGCGAACGCTGTCGCCCGGTTCGCGCCGCCGTCGCCGGTGCCGCCGTCGCCGGTGCCGCCGTCGCCGGTGCCGCCGGTGGGGCTACTCATCGAACTGGGCGCCGAGGGTGCGCAGCAGAGCGGCCAGCCGGGGGCGTTCCTCCGCCGGCAGGGCGTCGAGGACCTGGGCCTCGACGCCGAGCAGGTCGCTCATGGCCGCGTCCACGCGTGAGCGGCCGGCGCCGGTCAGCCGCACGAGCACGCCGCGACGGTCCTCGGGGGAGCGGTGCCGCTCGACGAGGCCGCGCTCGGCGAGCCGGTCGATCCGGTTGGTCATGGTGCCGCTGGTGACCAGGGTCTGGGCGACCAGACGGCCCGGCGACAGCCGGTACGGCTCGCCGGCGCGCCGCAGCGCGGACAGCACGTCGAACTCCCAGGTCTCGAGGTCGTGCCGGGCGAACGCGCCGCGCCGTGCCCGGTCGAGGTGACGGGCCAGCCGACTGATGCGTGAGAAGACGGTCAGGGGTTCGACGTCGAGGTCGGGGCGCTCGCGCTGCCAGGCGGCGACGATGCGGTCGACCTCGTCACCGGGGTGCGTGCTCTCCATGCCCCGAGACTAACGCTGGTCTCTCGATGTCAAGAATCTTGACGCGGGCGGAGCGGTCAGTCGCAGGTGAACGCCTCGAACGGGACGTCCTCGGTCGAGGTCACGTCCTCGCCGCCGACCACGGCGTGCCCCGTCACCGACACCGTACCGGCGGGCACCGCCGCGGACCGCGTACCGAACGTCCGGTGGACGTACCGGTCGGGTGCGACGTCCTCGACCGTCCGGGACCCGTACGGCGTGTCCACCGTGACGGACACCGGGACGTCCATGCCGTTCTGCACCCGCACGGCCAGGTAGCCGCGGCCCCCCAGGCACCGTGGCTGGACGACGGTGTCCAGCTCGAGCGGCGGCGTCGCGGAGGTGTCCGGCTCGACCGTCACGGTCAGGACCGGCGCCCCGTCGGCGGACCCCTGGTCCTCCGCGGTCGCGAAGGTCAGCGTCGCGCCCGTGGTGGGTTCCGTCCAGCGGTCGCCCGGGCCGAACGGCGCGTCGTCGAGCCCGGCCGCCGACCCGGGGGTCGCGTCGACGACGCGGAGCGGCCCCTCCCCGCTGCGCACCGAGGTGTCGACCGTGTAGACGAGCGCCCCGGTCGCGAGCGCGCCGTCGTCGTAGCCGGCCCGCTGCCGGTTCTCCACCACGACGGCCGTGGTCGGCCCGGTCGGCAGCACGAGCATCGCGTCCTGCGACGCGTCCGCCGACGCGGCGGCCGGGACCGGGACGAGGTCCGCCGACGACGGCGTCGTGCCGTCGGCGCAGACGACCTGCTCGTCGTCGATCCAGCCGAGCTGCCAGCGGCTCCACGTGAACAGCTCCGGTGCGTGCCCGGAGATCAGACCCATGAGGTCCCAGCCGCCCACGGCCGCGTGGTGGTTCCCCGGGTCGTCCGCGGGGGCCTCGGCCAGGTAGAGGTCCGGCAGTCCGAAGGTGTGACCGGACTCGTGCGCCAGGACGAGACCGCCCCAGGACCACTGGTCGGCACCGATGGTGACGGCGTGCGTGAGGCGGTTGCCGTCGACCGTGACGTCGAGGAAGTTCGTGGTGGGCGAGTAGCTGATGGCCTCGGCCTCCGCGGTCGCCACGACCCAGACGACGTCGGTGTCCGCGAAGTCGACGGACGGGTCGGCGGCCGCGACCGCGTCCTCGATGTACCGCACGTGCTCGGCGTAGGTCAGGCCCCGCTCGAACGGGTACGCGGTCGAGGGCTCCGGCATCCGCACCCACGAGTCCGACGCCGCCACCTCCAGCGCGAGCCGGCCGCCGGACACGTCCTCGAGGTACTCCACGCCGGAGCGCAGGTTGTCCCCGGCCGCGCCCAGGGTGTCCGCACCGGCGGGTGCGTCCGAGAAGTCGACGAAGACCGTCGTGGCGTGCACGGTGCCCGTCGCCGGGATCGCCTGGTCGTCCACGGGGAACCCGGCCCCCAGCCCGTCGACGGCCGCTGCCGGCCGACAGGCGTCGACACCACCGGCCCCGTGGTCCGTGCCGTCCGTCGGCGCCCCGGAGGCCGCCCGCGGAGCGGTGAGGAGCGTGGCGGCTGCGAGCAGCGCGCCGAGACCGGTCGTGATGCGTCGTCGGATCATGCAGCGTCCCTTCGCCGGGGACGTCGTCCTCGTCCGCTCGGCCCTGAGGGTGCGACGGCGTCCTGGTGGTGTCCTGCAGCGCGCCGTCGGTCCCGCGACGGTCCGCTCCCGTGCGGACGGTCGCGGCGGCGCCGCGGTCGGTCGGGTGCGAGTGTACTGAGTTCGCTGCTCAGCGCCCGATGAGCCCGGGCTTGCGCTCCATGCCGGACAGCCCGTTCCAGGCCAGGTTGACCAGGTGCGCGGCGACGTCGGACTTCTTCGGGCGGCGGGCGTCGAGCCAGTACTGCCCGGTCAGCGCCACCATCCCGACCAGCATCTGCGCGTACAGCGGGGCCACCTTGGGGTCCAGCCCGTTGCTGCGGAACTCCTCGGCCAGGATGTGCTCGACCTGGGAGGCGACGTCGCCGATCAAGGACGAGAACGTGCCCGTGGCCTGCGCGACGGGGGAGTCGCGGACCAGGATGCGGAAGCCGTCCTCGGAGGACTCGATGTACCCCAGCAGCGCCAGCGCCGTGCGCTCGACCATCACCTTGGGGTGGCCGCCCTCGGCGAGGGCCCCGGTGAGGGCGCCGGTCAGCGCCTGCACCTCGCGGTCGACGATGACGGCGTAGATGCCCTCCTTGCCGCCGAAGTGCTCGTAGACCACCGGCTTGGACACCTCGGCCGTGCTGGCGATCTCCTCGACGCTCGTGCCCTCGAAGCCCTTGGCGGCGAACAGCCCGCGACTGACCGCCACCAGCTGCTCCCGGCGTTGGCTCGCGGTCATCCGCGCACGCGGAGCACGCTTCGTCTCCCGGGGTTCAGCAGCCATGACGTCCATTCTGCCCGGTACCGGTCGCCGACGGCGCGGACGTCCACGGGCGGCGGCCGCTCCGGACCGGCCGGAGCGGGTGTGGTGCGCCCCACGTCCGCGGAGGGTGCGGCGGCACGGGATGTGTGCGAGCCACCCGTGGCGACCTGGCAGACTGAGGTCTGGATGTGCGACGCCCGACCCCGGTCGTCGTCGGCCCGACGGCGGAGCCGGGCGTGGTCCGGCACGCGTCGCGCACGATCCGCCTTGGTGTAATCGGCAGCACAAGGGTTTTTGGTGCCCTTGGTCCAGGTTCGAATCCTGGGGGCGGAGCTTGCGCCAGACCCCCGACAGAGACGGAGCAGCGGTGGTTTCCACGGCCCCCCAGGGCGACCAGCAGGCGGCGGACGGCTCGACGTCCGCAGCGCACGCCGACCCGCGACCGGCCGCGGTCGTGGTCCTGGCCGCCGGCCAGGGCACCCGGATGAAGTCCGCGGTCCCCAAGGTCCTGCACGGCATCGGCGGCCGCACCATGCTGGGCCACGCCATGACCGCCGCCCGCGAGCTGGCGCCGGAGCACGTCGCCGTCGTGGTGCGGCACGAGCGCGAGCAGGTCGCCGCCGCGGCGCGCGAGCTCGACGAGGCCGCGCTCGTCGTCGACCAGGACGAGATCCCCGGGACGGGGCGGGCCGTGCAGTGCGCTCTCGACGCGCTGGACGTGCGCACGCACGCCACCCGTGCCGCCGACCTGGTGCACAGCGCCGACGAGGTCCACGACACCGACGGCGCGCACCCGCTGGGCGACGGGCTCGACGGTGCCGTCGTGGTGCTGGCCGGCGACATCCCGCTGCTCGACGGCGCCACGCTGGCCGAGCTGCTCGCCGCCCACCACGCGGACGGCAACGCCGTCACCGTGCTGACCACCGAGCTCGCCGACGCCACCGGCTACGGCCGGATCGTGCGCGAACCCGGTACCGGCGACGTCACCGCCATCGTCGAGCACAAGGACGCCACGGCCGAGCAGCGCGCGATCCGCGAGATCAACTCCTCGGTCTACGTGTTCGACGCGGCCGTGCTGCGCCGCGGCCTCGACGGGCTCGGCAGCGACAACGCGCAGGGCGAGGTGTACCTCACCGACGTGATCGCCTCGGCGCGGGCCGGCGGCGGTGCGGTGCGCGCCGTGCTCTCCGACGACCCGATGCTCGTCGAGGGCGTGAACGACCGGCAGGCCCTGGCGACGCTCGGCGCCGAGCTGAACCGTCGCACCCTGGAGCGCTGGATGCGCGAGGGCGTGACCGTCGTCGACCCGGCCACCACCTGGGTGGACGTCGACGTCGAGCTCGCCCGCGACGTCACCCTGCTGCCCGGCACCCAGCTGCACGGCGCGACGACCGTCGCCGAGGGCGCGACGGTCGGCCCGGACACCACGCTGACCGACGTCGAGGTGGGCGAGCGGGCGAGCGTGGTGCGCACGCACGGCTCCCTGGCGGTGATCGGCGCGGACGCGACCGTCGGCCCCTTCGCCTACCTGCGGCCGAACACCGTGCTCGGCGCTCGCGGGAAGATCGGCACGTTCGTCGAGACGAAGAACACCGAGATCGGCGAGGGGTCGAAGATCCCGCACCTGTCGTACGTCGGCGACGCCACCATCGGCGCCGAGAGCAACATCGGCGCCGCCTCGGTGACCGTCAACTACGACGGCGTCCACAAGCACCGCACGGTCATCGGCTCCCACGCGCGCACCGGGGCGGACAACATGTTCGTCGCCCCGGTGACGATCGGCGACGGCGCCTACACGGCCGCCGGCAGCGTCGTCACGCGGGACGTCCCCGCCGGCGCGCTCGGCGTGAGCCGCCCGCAGCAGAAGAACATCGACGGCTGGGTGGAGCGGCGTCGCGCCGGCACGCCCGCCGCGGAGGCCGCCGCCCGCTCCCGCGACGAGGGCGACGAGGGCGCCGGCGGCCTCGGCCCGCAGGCGAAACGCGAGCTGGCCGAGCACAATGCCCTCACAGGAGCGATCCCGAAGGTGTCGCGCACCGGCGACGCCGCCGACCCGGAGTCCTCCGAGTCCGCCTGAGACCGAGCCGCACCCAGCGAAGGAACCTCCCACTGATGAACACCTCCATCCCCGGTACCGGAGAGCGCACCCTCGTCCTCGCGGCCGGTCGTGCTCACCCCGCCCTCGCCGAGGACGTCGCCGAGGAACTGGGCATCAGCCTGCTGCCGACCTCGGCCTACGACTTCGCCAACAGCGAGACGTACGTCCGCTTCGGCGAGTCGGTCCGCGGGGCGGACATCTTCCTGCTGCAGAGCCACACGGCGCCGGTCAACCAGTGGCTCATGGAGCACCTGCTCATGGTCGACGCCGCCAAGCGCGCCTCGGCCCGCACGATCACGGTGGTGGCGCCGTTCTACGCCTACGCGCGCCAGGACAAGAAGTCCCGCGGCCGCGAGCCGATCTCGGCCCGTCTGGTCGCGGACATGCTGCACACCGCCGGTGCCGACCGGATCATGAGCGTGGACCTGCACACCGCCCAGATCCAGGGCTTCTTCGACGGGCCGGTCGACCACCTGTGGGCGATGCCGGTACTGACCGACTACGTGCGCACGCGGGTGGACACCTCCAACGTGACCGTGGTCTCCCCGGACGCCGGGCGCATCCGCGTGGCCGAGCAGTGGGCGGCCAAGCTCGGCGGCGGCCCGCTGGCGTTCGTGCACAAGACTCGTGACGTCACGCGGCCCAACCAGGCCGTGGCCAACCGGGTCGTGGGCGACGTCGAGGGCCGCGACTGCGTGCTCGTCGACGACCTGATCGACACGGGCGGCACGATCTCCGAGGCGGCCAAGGTCTGCATGCAGGCGGGCGCGAAGTCCGTCATCGTGGCCGCGACGCACGGCGTGCTCTCGGACCCCGCCGCCCAGCGGCTCTCGGAGTCCGGCGCCGTCGAGGTCGTGGTGACCGACACGCTCCCGATCCCCGCCGAGAAGCGCTTCGACGGGCTGACCGTGCTGTCCATCGCGCCGCTGGTCGCCCGGGCGATCCGCGAGGTGTTCGACGACGGCTCGGTGACGTCGCTGTTCGACGGCAACCCCTGATCGACGCGGTGCGTCGCGACGCCGGGCGGTGAGTCAGGGCACGGCGCCGAGGGTTTCGCCGGGGCGGCCGGACCGGGTACAGTAGACCGGTTGCCTCGGCGAGGGACGTCTGACGGGCAGCGGATCCGATCGGGTCGTGCTGCACGACGCAGGACTGCGTCGGACCTCCGTGATCGACTGGGCGGCTGCCGGAGCGGTGCTGATGCCCGCCCGTGCGGCGTCCGCGGTCGTGTCCGTCACGTGCCCCACGCCGACGCAGCCGCCCGCCCGTGCCGGCTTCGGTCGCGGGCAGCCGACGGTTCTGTCCGTCCGTCGGCACGCACAGCCTTCCCAGGAGTGATCCCCATGGCCGAGATCAAGCTCGCCTCCGAGGTCCGTACCGAGTTCGGCAAGGGCGCCGCCCGCCGCATCCGCCGCGCGAACAACATCCCCGCCGTCCTGTACGGCCACGGCACCGACCCGGTCCACATCACGCTGCCGGGCCACGCCACCATGCTGGCGGTGCGCCACACCAACGCCCTGATCGAGCTCACCTTCGACAACGGCACCGAGCTCGCCGTGGTCAAGGACATCCAGCGCCACCCGGTGCGCTGGGACATCGAGCACATCGACCTGCTGCTGGTGAAGAAGGGCGAGAAGATCGCCGTCGACGTCTGGGTCCAGGTCGAGGGCGAGTCCGCTCCCGGCACGATCCACTTCGTCGAGTCGCAGACGCTGTCCGTCGAGGCCGACGCCACCCAGATCCCCGAGTACATCCACGTGTCCATCGAGGGCCGTGAGTCGGGCGACAACATCCACGCCGGCGACATCGAGATGCCCGCGGGCGTCACGCTGCTGACCGACGAGGAGCACGCGGTCGTCACGATCACCGAGCCGCGCGGCGAGGAGTCCGCCGAGGAGGCCGACGAGGAGGCCGCCGGTTCCGCCGACGCCACCGAGGGCGAGTCCTCCGCCGAGTGATCCCGGCTCCTGCGGGAGCTGCCTCCCGCGGGAAGCCCCGCACGCAGATGCGCCCGGCGGCGGCCACGTGCCGTCGTCGGGCGTTCTGCGTGCCCGGTAGGTTGCACCTGGCGAAAGGACGGAACGCATGTCTGACACCCCGTGGCTGGTGGTGGGTCTCGGCAACCCCGGACCGCGCTACGCCGGCAACCGCCACAACGTCGGGCACATGGTGCTCGACCTGCTCGCGGAGCGGACCGGCAGCCGCTTCGCGAAGCACGCCCGCGCCCAGGCGGCCGTCGCCGAGACCCGTCTCGGCGTGCTGCCCGGCGGGGCCCCCGGCCCGCGCGTGGTGCTCGCCAAGCCCACGACGTACATGAACACCTCCGGGGGACCGACGTCGGCACTGGCGCAGTACTACGGGATCGACCCCGAGCGCGTGCTCGTCGTGCACGACGAGGTGGACGTCCCGTTCGACTCCCTCAAGCTGAAGACCGGCGGGGGAGAGGGCGGTCACAACGGGCTGCGGGACATCTCCAAGGCCCTCGGCACCCGCGACTACACGCGCGTGCGCGTCGGTGTCGGGCGTCCGCCGGGCCGGATGGACACGGCCGACTACGTGCTCAAGGACTTCTCGGGCAGCGAGCGCAAGGACCTGCCGATGGTGCTCGAGGACGCCGCCGACGCCGTCGAGATGGTCGCGACCGAGGGTCTGCTGGCGGCGCAGGGGAAGTACCACCAGCGGGTCTGACGATGACCAGCGGATTCACCCGGGTGAGGTCTGCCGTAGACCTCCCCGGACGTCTCCCGCGCGGCCTACCGTGGTGGGGGATCCCGCTGCCCGGCGGGCCCGCAGGAGGCTCGAATGACGGATGGCGTCGTCCTCGCCCACGACTACGCGACGCAGCCGGGGGGTGCGGAGCGTGTCGCGCTCCTCATGGAGCGAGCGTTCCCCGGATCGCCCCTGTACACGACGCTCTACGACCCGGCGCGCACGCTCCCCGGGTTCGCCGGCGTCGATCTGCGTCCCGGACCTCTCAACAAGGTCCCGCTCCTGCGCCGGCACCACCGGTCGGCGCTACCGGTGCTCGCACCGGCCGTGGACGCCCAGCGGGTGGACGGAGAGGTCCTGCTCGCCAGCTCCAGCGGATGGGCGCACGGATACCAGGGCGCCCGGCGGACGGTCGTCTACTGCCATGCGCCGGCACGCTGGCTCTACCAGTCCCGGCGCTACCTGGGTGGCGTCGACGGACAGGTGCACGGGGCCCGCGACCGGGTGACGGCCGCCCTGCTCGCCACGATGAGCCCTGCTCTGCGTCAGTGGGACCGGCGGGCCGCCGGTCGGGCGGATCGTTACCTGACCAACTCCACGGAGGTCCAGCGTGCCGTCCGGCGCGTGTACGGCATCGAGGCCGAGGTGCTCCCGCCCCCGGGCGCCGTGCGTCCCGACGGCCCCGAGCGACCCCTCGACGACGTCGAACCGGGGTACCTCCTGTGCGTCGCCCGTCTCCTGCCGTACAAGAACGTCGACGTCGTCATCGACGCCGCGGGTCTGCTCGGTGCACGTCTCGTGATCGTCGGGACGGGGCCGGACCGAGCTCGGTTGGAGGCCCGCGCGGACAGGACGGCTCGGGGGCTGGTCCGCTTCGCAGGTCGCGTCGACGACGCCCAGATGCGCTGGACGTACCGGAACGCCGCCGTCCTGGTCGCGGCATCCTTCGAGGACTACGGGCTGACACCGCTCGAGGCGGGTGCGTTCGGGGTCCCGACGGTGGCACTGCACGCGGGGGGATTCCTCGACACCGTCGCGGACGGGGTCAGCGGACGCTTCTTCGAGGCACCCGAGCCGCGGCTCGTGGCGGAGGCCGTGACCGACACCGTGCAGGGAGCGTGGTCGCCGGAGTCGGTGAGGGCCCACTACGACTCCTTCAGCGAGGAGCGCTTCATCGGTCGCCTCCGAGAAGTAGTCTCTGAGGAGATGCACGGGTCCTCAGCGGTGGGAGGTGACCGATGACCCTGCGGGAGTTCTTCCACGTCCTCTGGCAGGGCAAGTGGTACGTCCTGGTCGCGATCGTGGCCGTCGTGGCCACCGGCTTCGTCTATGCGGAGCGCCAGGAGGTCCAGTACGAGGCGTCGGCCACGGTCGCGCTGAACTCGGCCGGGACAGGATCGGGTGAGAACGCCGGGGCCGTGATGGCTGACCCCGACCCGCTCGTCGTGACCAGCCCCGAGGTCGAGCAGGCGGCGGCCGACGAGCTCGGCACCACCGTGGCTGAGCTGGGGTCGGTCGCGACAGAGGCGGCGTTCGACCCCGAGACGCAGATCATGACGATCACGTCGAGGGCCGACTCCGCACGATTGGCCGCGTCCGCTGCCGACGCCTACGCGGCGGCCTACGTCGACCACCTGCCGATGGTCGTGCAGGAACAGGTCGACGAGCTCGACGTGCAGATCGAGGCCCTGAGCGAGCAGATCCGCGACGCCCGCGCGACGCTCAAGGTGCGGCAGAACGACCCGGAGGCCGTCGCGCTGCAGGACACCGGAGAGGTGTCCCTCAACCTGTTGACGGCCCAACGGACCGGCTACCGCACCCTCGTCTCGCCGGGACAGGTGGTGACCTCTGCGACGGCCGGCCCGGTCGGACTCGGCGCGGTGACGATCCTCGGCATCGCCGTGCTGGCCGGCATCGCGGCGGGGATTGGCATCGCGTTCCTGCGCCGAGGTCTCGACGTTCGTGTCCGGACGATCGAGCAGGCGGCCGAGGTCGCGGACGCCCCGATGCTCGCCGAGGTCACGGGGCTGCGGAAGAGTCTGAAGGTCTTCGCCGACCACGACGTGCTGCCGGTCGCCAGTCGCCGGGCCACACCGTTCACCGAGTCCGTCCGTGAGTTGCGCACGGCTGTCCAGGTCAGCATCCAGCACCACGCCCACCCCGCCATCGTGGTCACAGCGGCCGATCCGGCGGTTCCGCGCGCGTTCGTCACGGCCAACCTGGCGGTGTCGCTGGCCCTGTCCGGTCGTCGGACGATTGTGCTCTCGGGCGACATGCGCCGCCCCGAGATCGACGAGCTCCTGCCTCCTCCGCCGACGTGGCGAGGCAGCACGCGGGAGCTGCGGCCCACGACGATCATGAACCTGCGGCTCTACCCGGTACCGGACCAGCCCCTCGACCCCGCCGACTTCCTGGCCACCTCGGTGGCCAGCGGACTGGTCGACTCGCTCCGCGCGGACGCGGACGTCGTGGTGATAGACGTGCCTCCCGTGCTCGCGGCCGCCGACGCCACGATCCTCGGCAGCTACGCGGACGGCACCCTCCTGCTGGCCGCGGCCGGCAAGACCAGTCTCGGCGTCCTGGGCCGGGCCGCCGACCGGCTGCGCACGAGCGGCGTGCGGCTCCTGGGGGTCGCTCTCGTCGGTGTCGCCGGCAACCACCGGATCGCGTACGCCACGACCTACGGACAGGGCGGAGACATGGTGTCTTCGGCGTCGAGCCCCCAGGAGCCGGACGCCGTGGTGACCGGGCAGGCGGCGGGGTCGCCTCCCAGCATGTCCGGTGGCATGCCCATCGACGTCCGTGGCGAGCACGACGTCCCGTCCCCACCCCGCTCGACGGACAGCGCCTCCGGGGCCCGGAAGCGTGCCACCCGGTGACGCTCCGCGTCAGTGTGCTCGACCATACGGCTGCGGTCGGGGGCGCTGAGCTGGCGCTGCTCCGCCTGCTCGCGGTGTCGGACCGGGAACGGGTGGTCGCGCACCTGGTCCTGTTCTCCGACGGGGAACTCGTCGCACGGGCCGGTGCGGCACACGTCCCTGTGGACGTCCTCCCGCTCGCGCCGGACATCGCCACGGTCGACCGGCACCGGGCGGGCGCGCTCGCCGGGCTGCTCAGCATCCCTCGTGGGGTGGCGTTCGTCGCCCGGCTGGCCCGTCGCCTGCGCGCGGACGGGCCCGACGTCGTGCACGCCAACTCGCTCAAGGCCTACGTCCTGGGCCTGCCTGCGGCACGTCTGGCGCGCGTCCCGCTCGTGTGGTGGGTGCACGACCGGATCGCCGTGGACTACCTTCCGGCAACCCTCGTCGAGTTCCTGCGATGGACGGCCCGCCGGTTCCCGGCCGTGGTGATCGCCAACTCGCGGGCGACGGCTCGGACGCTCCCAGGTGCGCGGGGGATGGTCGTCGCGTATCCCGGGTACGCGCCGGAGCAGGAGCTCGCGCCGGGCCGCCGTCCGGAGCGATCGGCCGATCCGGTCGTGCTGCTGCTGGGCCGGATCAGCCCGACCAAGGGCCAGCTCGACCTGGTGCGGGCTGCCGCGACGGTGCACGCCGCGTGGCCCGCCGCTCGGTTCCGCCTGGTCGGGGACCCGCTGTTCGGTGCAGAGGACTACGCGCGCCGTGTGGACCACGAGATCGAGCACCTCGGTCTCGGCGACGTCGTCCACCGGGTACCGGCCGTTGAGGACCCGACGGCGGAGATCGACCGCGCCACCGTGGTCGTGCACGCGTCCCCGACGCCGGAGCCGTTCGGCCAGGTGGTCGTCGAGGCGATGATCCGGGCTGTGCCCGTCGTCGCCACCGACGCCGGGGGGATACCGGAGATCCTGGCACCGTCGGGAGAGGAGCCGCTCGGTCTGCTCGTCCCCCCGGGCGACCCCGAGGCGCTCGCCGGCGCGATCGAGACGGTGCTGCGTGATCCGGTCCGAGCACGTGAGCGCGCGGACCGCGCCCGGGTGCGCGCCTCCGAACGGTTCGCGGTCGGACGGACCGCCGAGGTGGTCTTCAGCGCCTGGGAGGCGGCGTGCGCGCGCCGGCGACCGCGCCGGCTGCGCGCCGCGTCGACGTGAGGATCTCGGCCATCGCGGTCGCCTGCTGCGCCCAGGTCGGCAACGTGCGCGGCAGCTCCGTCGGGGACCCGTCGGGCGGCGGCACCGTGCCTCGGAGGACGTCGCGGACGAGCGTGCTGACCGCCGACGGGAACTCCTCGGCGACCGCGCACGTGACCGTCGGGTGTCCCTCGTCGCGGAAGCCCGCCACGGGGGTGGAGATCACCGGGCGCCCGGCGGCGCGGTACTCGTAGAGCTTGATCGGGTTGAGGCTGTCCGTGAACGCGTCCACGACGTGCGGGACGACCAGGACGTCGGCGTGCCGCAGGTAGGCCGGGACGGTCCCGAAGGGCCGCGGGCCGAGCAGGACGACCCCGGTCGACTCCAGCCGCACGCGGTCGAGCTGGTCCAGCGCGACAGGGCCGACCAGCACGAGCCGGCCACCGACGTCAGCCAGGGCGCGTTGGGTGCGCACGGCGAGGCCGACGTCGAGCCGGTCCCGGTGCAGCGTGCCGACGTACAGCGCGACCGGCGACGCCGGCAGGTCGGCGGGCCGGGGGACGGCGTCGGAGTAGGCGATCTCGTCGACGCCGTTGGTGACGAGGACGGGTGGGCGTCCGTGCCCGCCCTTGGTGCGGACCAGCGCCGGTGCGCACACGACGACGGTGTCCGCCTCACGGAGCAGACGGCTCTCGGCCGCGACGAGCCGGTCGTGCGCCGCAGCGGGGCGGTCGGCGGCGATCCAGTCGTCGGTGATGTCGTAGAGCACCGCAGGACCGGCGTCCAGTGCGGACACCGCGGCGAGGTCGTTGACCCACAGGACGGTCGTCTCCGGGGACGTGCGGCCGGCCAGGCTCTGCGCGCGTCGGGTGCGACGGGCGTCGCCGTGCGGGTCGATGCGTCGCGGAAGCCACTTGGTGGGCTGGTACAACCGTAGCCGCCCGCTCCAGCGGTCGTCGCCCGGAACCGGGTGCAGCCCCGCTCCGGGCCGGGGCGGGTGACCGCTGCGCGCCGCGTGCAGCGGGTCCGCGGGCGGTTCCACGAACAGCACGTGCAGCTCCGGGTCGGCGTCCAGCAGCCGGGAGACGAGGTGCTGGTTGCGCCGCCAGACCTCGTCCCACGGCTCTAGGGAGAACACCACGAGGTCGTGGCGTCCGGGGTGCGGCTCGGTCAGGCCCATCGGCGCTCCGCCGGGACGGGCGCGCGCAGCACGCTGCGGTAGACGGCGTCGGTGCCCTCGACCTGGCGGTCCAGCGTCCGTCCCGCCGCGACCGTGCGGCCCTCGCGGCCGAGCCGACGTCGGGCCTCGAGGTCACCGGCCAGGTCGGCCAGCAGAGTGGCCGCACCGCGGTGGTCGCCCGGGTCGAACAACGGCGCGCGGTCCAGCACCCCGGAGGTGTCCAGGTGACCACCGGCACCGACCGCCACGACCGGCAGCCCCGACCTCATCGCCTCAAGCACGCTGAGACCCAGCCCTTCGACCGGGCAGGTCGCCAGGAACAGCGCGGCGTCTCGCATGAGGTCGTCGACGTCGCCGCGATGCCCGAGGAGCTCCACCAAGGACCTGACCCCGAGGTCGTCGGCGAGCCGGGCGATCTCGTCGCGTTGCGCGCCGTCGCCCGCCACGCGCAACGTCCACCCGTCGGCGGCGAGACCGGACCCGGCGAACGCCCGCACGGCGGTGGCCGTGTCCTTCTCGGCCTCGAGCCGCTGGGCGACGAGCACCACGGCGGAGCGTGCCGCGGCGTCCGGGGGCTCGGGTGCCGGGTCCAGGCCGGGCGGGACGACGATGCACGGCCCATCGGCGGCACCGTCGACGCGGTCGGCCACGTACCGTGAGATGGCCAGCTGGGCGCGGAGCCGGTGCGTGGCCGCACGCGCGACGACAGGGCCGAGGCGTCCTGACCCGCGCCGTCGGGCGAAGTGCCGCGTCGCCACGACGGGTGGGGCGTCGCCGAGGCCGGCCAGGCCCAGCGTCGTGGCAAGCTCGGCCGCGGTCATGTGGGCGTGCACGACGTCCGTGCGGGCGGCCGCACGTCGGACCGCCGCGGCGGCGGCCGGGACGGTCGCGGCGGCGACGCGGCGGACGTCCGGTGCCGCGACCGCCATCGCGCCGGGGTCGCCCCCGGCGACGGTGACGGTGTGACCCCGCGCCGACTGGGCTTGCGCCAGTCGCGCGACGTGCCGCTCCACCCCGGCGAACGCGTCCGTGACCACGACGTGCAGGACTCTCATGCGCGGACCACCGCCCGCCCGCGCGGCGTCCGGCCCGCCCGGGCCTCCGTGAGATCGGCGGCCGCGGCGAGATCCGGAGCGACGTGGGTCCGTTCCCGCTCGCGGGCGCCGAGGATGACGCCCACGAGCACGAACGGCACCGACACCTGCACCGAGACCCAGAACAGGTCGAACTGCGCCTGCACCAGACGGTTGAGCACCAGCGTGGCCGCGAGCACACCGAACCGTCGGTCGACGCGCCACAGCACGATCACCGAGCCGAGCATGAGGACGAGGAAACCGACCAGCCCGACGACGCCTCCGGACGTCAGCACCTCGAGCTCGGCGTTCGGCGGCTGGAACTCGTAGTCCGTGCGGCCGGCCGTCCACCAGCGCAGGCCCTCCCCGACCACGGGACTGTCGCGCCACACGTCCAGAGCCTGGTCGTACCAGCTCAGGCGCTGGTACACGGAGTTGAACTGGTTGCCGGACTCGAGCTGGTCGCGCACCATCCCGGCGACGAGCGCCATCGCCGGCACGACGGCCAGGACGACGAACCACCGTGGCCGCCGGCCCGGTTCGCGCCACAGCGTCAGCACGAGCACGGCCACCCCGAGGCCGACCAGGGCCTGCCGGGACTGCGAGGCGAGGATCCCGGCCGTGCAGAGCCAGAACAGTCCGGAGGTGATCCACCGCGACCAGCCCAGCCACGACGGGCGCGCGAAGGCGATCGTGGCGACGAACGCGAGCACGCAGCCGATGAAGTTCTTGTGCATACCCCACGGCCACTCCAGGTAGACCTCGTCCAGCTGCCCCGTGGAGAGGAAGCCGAGCGCCGCCGTGCCGACGGTCAGCACGGCGATCCCGGCGGCTCCCGCCGCGACGAGGCCGAGCCCCACGGATGCTCGACCCGACCGGCCGACCGCCCACCCCACGACCAGCGCCCCGCCGGTGAGCAACCACGCGTGGAACCACTCGACGGTGTTGGCGACGTAGGGGTTCACGACCACGGTGAACAGGGTCGCGGCCTGGTAGAAGACCGTCAGCCACAGCAGGGTGCGCAGGGGCCGGGAGAAGGGTCGCGGCGCGAGCACCACGGCGACCCAGAACGCCACGAAGAGCACGGCGTCGCTCGCCGAGAGGTTCACGGCGTCGCCGCCCACCCGTTCGATGACCAGCAGGGTGGCCATGCTCGCCAGCGGCAGCGCCTCGGGGTACATCGCCGTCAGACCGACCAGGAGCACGGCCGCCGCGGCGGCCAGCCCCGCCATCGGTTCGACCACGACCAGCACGCCCACGAGGACCAGCACGGCACCGGCGCCGAGCCACCACGCCGTGCTGCGGAACGGTGCGGGGCTCATCCGGAGCGCTCCGTGGCGACGTCCGCCGCCCGGGCGCGCACCGGACCACGGAGGTACAGGCGCAGGCGCCGGCGGGCCTCGGCGCGCCGGCCGGGCGGCAGCGCCACTGCGCGCACGGCGGAGCCGGCCAGCACGGCCGACCGAGTCACCGCCCAGCCCGTCGCGCCGAAGTGCTTGCGGTGGTAGAGCTCCTGCGAGGCGTGGAAGTGGTGTTCCCGGACCGTCGGGTCGCTGCTCGTGCCTGCGCCGACGTGGGTGGCCACGACGTCGTCGACGACCTCGTGGTGCCAGCCGGCACGCGCCGCACGGTAGGCCCAGTCGGTCTCCTCGGCGTAGAGGAAGAACCGTTCGTCCAGCCCGCCCAGGGCCGCCACCGCGTCGGCGTGCAGCAGGAGCACGGAGCCGATCACAAACGAGCGATCCGGACGCGTGCGCCGCAGCCGACGCAGCCCCACGGCCTCGGCCCAGGCACCGGCCGGGGACGGGAACGGCCACGTCACACGGGCCGGAGTGCCGCCGGCGTCGACCTGCCGCGGCCCGACGGACGCCGTGCGGGGCCGGGTGTGCAGGGCGCGCTGCAGCGCGAGGACGTCGTCGGCACCGACGACGGCGTCCGGGTTGAGCAGCAGCACGTCCGCGCCCGGGAACTGCCGGTGCACCAGGCCGTGGTTGACCCCCGCGCCGAATCCGCCGTTGCGTCCCGGGTCGAGATAGCGGCCCCCCGCCAGCTCCGTGGCCTCGCGGATCTCGGGCAGCGAGGAGTTGTCGACGACCGTCAGCGGGAACTTGCCCGCCAGCGGTTCCAGCGCCTGGCGCAGGAGGTCCGGCCGACCGTAGGCGACGACGAGCACCTCGGGCAGCGGACGGTCCCCGAGGTCCTGTGGACCGTCGACGACGCGGCTGTACAGGCGGTCGTAGCGTGCAGCGACCCGCGGCCACGAGCAGGAGCGGGCCCGTTCGAGGGCCCCGGCGCGCAGCCGGTCCGCGAGGCCGGGCTCCGTGCCGACCCGTAGCAGCGCTGCCCGCAGCGCGTCGGTGTCGCCCGGGGGGACGAGCAGGCCACCGGCAGGATCGGCGTCGGGGTCATCGTCGTCGCCGACGACGTCGGGCAGAGCTCCCGAGCGTGACGCGACCACGGGGACGCCGGACGCCATCGCCTCCACCGCGACCCGCCCGAACTGCTCGACCCAGCCCGGGGTGTCGACGGACGGCACAGCCAGCAGGTCGAGGCCGCGGTAGAACTCCGCGAGGGCCGGCCCTGACAGCGGCCCGTGCCACTGCACGCGGGCGCTACGGTCCGCGGCCTCGGTGACCTGGTCGCGCAGCGGGCCGTCCCCGGCGATCTCCAGGTGCAGCCGCTCGTCCGCGTCCACGGCCTCGAGCAGCGTGGGCACGCCCTTGTGCGGTGCGAGCCGACCTGCGTACCCGACGCGCACCAGCTCCGGGGCGGAGGCCTCCTGCGCGGCTCGGCCCGTGCCGGACGCACGGCCGGGCAGCTCGACACCGAGCGGGATCGTCGCCACGACGCCGCGGGCACCCTTCTCCCGCAGGATCCGGCCTGCACGGTCGTTGCAGACCGAGATCCCCGCCGCGCTGCGCAGAGCGGCACGCTCGAGGGTTCGGAACGGCCACGGGTAGCGCTTGGCGATGTTCTGCGCCGAGTACAGCACCAGTGGGGGCGGGGGACGTCGGGACAGCGCGGCCCGCAGGCGCACCAGCGCGAGCACCTCGGCCGTGGCCAGCGCGAACGGCTCCTCGTGCACGTCGACCACGTCCCACTGTTCGCCCAGCGCACGCCACAGGGGCCCGGGGGCGTACAGGAACAGCGCGGGGTGCCGACCGAGCGTGGCCACGCCGCGCACGGGCTCCCCGGGTCGGGGCCGGAGCGGGACCCGGCGACCGCCCTCGTCCCACGCCCGTGCCGAGAGCAGCCGCACGTCGTGGCCGAGCCTGCGCAGCTCACGTTCGCGCTCGCGCCAGGCGTCGACCACGGCGCTGTGCGAGACGCGCAGGATCCTCATGTCCCGATACTCACGCGCCGACGCCCCTGACGGAACGTCGATGCGGCGCAATCACCCGGTGGCCGGCCGTTTTCACCCGGCCAGGACCTGACGGTCGCCGCGAGCACTGGCTAGCGTCGAGGACGCGGGCGTGATGTTCGCCCCCACGTGGCCCGACGACGGGTGCACGTCACAGCGAGCCGCAGGTCGGGAGAGTGTCATGAGAGTGCTCGTCGATGGGGACCGGGGGTACGTGGGAGCCGTGCTCGTTCCCTTCTTGCAGGAGGCGGGTCACGACGTGGTCGGGCTCGACGTCGGCTGGTACGACGGGTGCGACTTCGGGTCCCCGGTGACCGGCTACGAGCAGCGCACCGGTGACGTCAGGGACGCACGGCCCGAGGACCTCGAGGGGTTCGACGCGGTGATCCACCTCGCGGCCATCTCCAACGACCCGTTGGGGCACCTCAACCCGGAGGCCACGTACTCGGTCAACACCGAGGGGACCGTGCACATGGCCAGGGTGGCCAAGGCCGCGGGCGTCCCTCGCTTCCTGTTCTCCTCGTCCTGCTCCCTGTACGGCGCGGCGGGCGAGGCGCCGGTGGACGAGAACGCCGAGTTCCACCCCGTGACGCCCTACGGCGAGTCGAAGATCAGGGCGGAGCAGGGCCTCGCGGCGCTGGCCGACGACGACTTCTCGCCGACGTACCTGCGCAACGCCACCGCGTACGGCTCCTCGCCTCGGCTGCGTGCCGACATCGTCGTCAACAACCTCACCGGCACCGCGTTCACGCGCGGCGAGGTCCGGCTGGCGTCCGACGGGTCGCCGTGGCGTCCGCTCGTGCACGTGGAGGACATCTCGCGGGCCTTCCTCGCCGCTCTCGAGGCGCCGCGCGCGGTCGTCCACGACCAGGCGTTCAACGTCGGACGCGACGAGGACGTGGTGCAGATCCGAACCGTGGCCGAGCAGGTCAGCGACATCACCGGGGCTCCCGTGACGTTCGCCGCGGGGGCCGGGGCCGACTCGCGCAACTACCGGGTGGACTTCACGAGGATCCGGGAGCAGCTGCCTGCCGCCGCGCCCGCATGGACCGTCCCGGACGGCATCCGGGAGATCTGGAAGGACGCCGCGGACCGCGGCCTGGCGGCGGAGGACTTCGAGGGCGAGCGGTTCGTCCGCCTCGAACGCATCCGTCGCCTGGCGAGCTCAGGTCGGCTCGACCTGGCCACGCTGCGCCTGAGCTGAGCGAGCGTCGACGGAGCACCGAATCCGGAACCACGAACGGGAGCACCTCATGACCGACATCGCGACACCCGGCTCGACCCCGCAGAGCGCGGCGGACGGGTCCCTGCCCGACCCCGCCTGGCGTGACCGGTGGAACGGTTCCGGCGAGGGCGTGGTCGTCCTCGACCTCGGGATGCAGCCGCCGGCCGACCTCTTTCCCGCGCCGTCCGACGCCGCACCGGACCCGGAGCACCCCCTGCGTATGGTGTTCGGCACGTCGTCGGGTCTCGCGCAGCTGGAGACCGACCCGACGACGCCCGAGGAGCCGCGCGGGGTCGAACCCGCCGCGCTCGTCGCGCAGGCCGAGGCCGCCGTCGACCAGGCGGAGGCGGCCGGCTTCGTCCGTCGGGGCACCCGAGTCCTCGAGTACCCGAGCCCGCACGGTGGCAGCTGGGTCGACCAGCTCGCCCGCCGCGACATGATCGAGGTCACCGAGGGACCGGCCGAGCTCATGGTCGACATCTTCGGGATGATGCACGACGCCGACCAGCGGGCCGCGCTGGTCGAGCGTCGTGATCGGCTCGCGGACGACGGCGTCCTCCTCATGCAGTACCACACGCTCGCGGCGATCATGCGGGGCGGCATCTGGAACGCGCTGCGGCACGGGCACTTCGCCTACTACTCGACTCCTGCCCTGGTCCGCATGGCCGAGGAGGTGGGGCTCACCGCCGTCGGGGTGTGGGAGTACCCGCTGTACGGGGGCACCATCATGCTCGCCCTCGCCAAGGACGGTTCCCGCTGGGGCGAGCAGTCGCCGGAGGTCACGGCCATGGTCGAGCGCGAGACGGCGGAGGGCGTGCTCGACCCCTCGTCGGTCGCCGGGCTCGGAGTCGCGCTGCGCGAGTCGGTCGCGGCGATCGGCGAGTACCTGGCGGACACCACGGCGCGTGGGCTCCGGGTGGCGGGCTACGGCGCGGCCTCGCGGACGTCGGCGCTGCTGCGGGCGTCGGGGATCGAGGCGACGGACGTCGTGGCCGTCGCGGACGCCTCCACGGCCAAGCACGGCCGGACGATGCCGGGCAACCGCATCCCCATCGTCTCGCCCGACGACCTCGTCGAGCTGCGCCCGGAGCGGGTGCTGCTGTTCGTCCCCGACCTCCTCGACGAGGTGCGTCGAGCGCTGCCGCAGATCGAGGCGAACGGTGGGCGGTGGGTCGTCCTCGACCCGATGCCGCGCGAGGTGGAACCCGTCTGACCCGCACGTCGAGGGGCCGGGACGCCGCGCGGCGTCCCGGCCCCTCGACGTGGTCCGGCCGTCGTCGGGTGCGTCACCGACCGAGGGACGCCCGGTAGTCGACCCAGGACATGGCGTGTCGGTCACGCTGGCTCACGATCGTCACGGGGGCCGGCCACGGCACGGCAAGATCGGGGTCGTCGAAGCTCACGGTGACGTCCTCGTCCGGTCCGTAGAAGTCGTCGATGCGGTAGACGAAGTCCGTGACCGACGTCAGCGCCTGGTAGCCGTGCAGGAACCCCCGGGGGATGTACACCTGGCGACAGAGCTGGTCGTCGAGGAGGAACGTCTCCATCTGCCCGAACGTGGGCGAGTCGGGACGGGCGTCGATCGCGACGTCGAGCACCGCGCCGTGTGCGCACCGCACCAGCTTGGCCTCGCCCTTGTTCGACCGGCCGTGCAGCCCACGGACCACGCCCTGGTAGGAACGCGACTGGTTCTCCTGCTTGAAGCCTGCCGGGTCGATGCCGGCCTCGGCCATGACGTTCACGTCGAAGGTGCGCGAGAAGTACCCGCGCTCGTCGCGGTGCGGAGTCGGCTCGAAGACCGTGAGCCCGGGGATGGACGTCTCGATGATCCTCATGTCCCACACGCTAGGACGGCAGGCGGACGCACGGGCGGGGCCGAGCGGATGAAATTCGTCCGGGGGAGCCAGCAGGCCGGGTGAACTCGCGGATCCTGCCTTCCGCCGATCGTCGGCGGGTGCGCAGACTGGGAACGTCCACGGCTTCCATGGCGAGGAGCGACGAGATGACCCAGGTCGAGGCCACGCACACACCAGACCTCCTGTCGGCGTCGGAACGGACGCCGAGAGCCTTCAGCGCATCGGCCGCGGCGCAGCGGCGGCTGCACGAGCTCGTGCCGGGCGGCGCGCACACCTACGCGCGAGGCTCCGACCAGTACCCCGAGCACATGGCGCCCGTGCTGGTGCGGGGGGACGGCGCGCGGGTGCAGGACCTCGACGGCAACTGGTTCGTCGAGTACGGCATGGGCTTGCGGGCGGTCACGCTCGGGCACGGCTACCGGCCCGTGGTCGACGCGGTCGCGCGGGCGGCCGCGGACGGCGTGAACTTCTCCCGGCCGACCGTGTGGGAGCTGCGGGCCGCGGAACGGTTCGTCGACCAGGTGCCGGGCGCCGAGATGGTGAAGTTCGCCAAGAACGGCTCCGACGTCACCACGGCCGCGGTCAAGCTCGCCCGTGTCGCGACCGGGCGCGACCTCGTCGCGATCTGCAGCACGCAGCCCTTCTTCTCCACCGACGACTGGTTCGTCTCGACGACGGCGATGTCCGCCGGCATCCCGCAGGCGCACCGCGACCTGACGGTCGGCTTCCGGTACAACGACCTGGACTCGGTGCGGGCGATGCTCGACGCCCATCCCGGTCGGGTGGCGGCCCTGATCCTGGAGCAGGCCACGGCGACGGCGGAACCCGCGCCCGGTTTCCTCGAGGGCCTGCGCGAGCTGGCCGACCGCGAGGGCTTCGTGCTGATCTTCGACGAGATGATCACCGGGATGCGCTGGGCCGCCGGCGGCGCGCAGTCCGTGTACGGCGTCGTCCCGGACCTGTCGACCTGGGGCAAGGCGCTCGGCAACGGGTTCTCCGTCTCGGCGCTCGCGGGCCGCGCCGACCTGATGGAGGTGGGCGGGCTCAACACGGACGCGTCCCGAGCGTTCCTGCTCTCGACCACGCACGGTGCGGAGACGACCGGGCTGGCCGCCTACCTGGCCGTGGCGGACGTCTACGCCGAGCGCGACGTGGTCGCGCAGATGGAGGCGCAGGGCGCCAAGCTGCGTACCGGCGTCGAGCAGGTCGTGGCCGCGGCCGGACTCTCGGCGCACGTGACCGTCATGGGGCGCGACTCGTGCCTCGTCTTCGGCACGCGGGACCACGAGGGCAACCCGTCGCAGGCGTTCCGCACCCTGATGCTCCAGGGGCTGCTCGAGCGGGGGGTGCTGGCCCAGTCGTTCGTCATCTCGGCCGCGCACACGGACGCCGACGTCGAGCACACCGTCGCGGCGGTGCGTGGAGCCCTGGAGGACTACCGCCGCGCGGTCGACGCGGGCACCACGGACGGGCTGCTGCGCGGCCGGCCCGTGGCCCCCGCCATGCGGGAGCGCGCCGCGCCCCGCCGCCTGCCGGACGCACCGGCGAAGGACACCACCGCGCCCGAGGAGGTCGCGTCATGAAGGTCGTACTGTTCTGCGGCGGTCTCGGCATGAGGATGCGCTCCGGCCCTGACTCGTTGCCGAAGCCGATGATGTCGATCGGGTCGCGGCCCGTCCTGTGGCACATCATGAAGTACTACGCGCACTTCGGGCACACGGAGTTCGTGCTGTGCCTGGGGTACGGCGCGAACGCGGTCAAGGACTACTTCCTCGACTACCGGGAGACTCACTCCAACGACTTCGTGCTCACCAAGGGGGGCGAGCACGTCGAGCTGCTGTCGAGCGACATCAGCGACTGGCGCATCACGTTCGTCGACACCGGCATGGACACCGCCATCGGGGAGCGGCTGCGCCGCGTGCGACCGTACCTCGAGGACGACGACGTCTTCCTCGCGAACTACGGCGACGTCCTCACGGACGCCCCGATGAACACGATCATCGACGACTTCCTCGCGACCGACGCCGTCGGGAGCCTCATGGCGGTCCCGCCCCAGGACTCGTTCCACGTGGTGCAGTACGACGGTGACGGCACCATGCACGGACTCGAGCCCGTGGCCGGCATGACCATGTGCATCAACGGCGGCTACTTCGTGCTGCGCCAGGGCATCTTCGACTACCTGGGCGAGGGCGAGGACCTCGTGATGGACGCGTGCGTGCGGGCCGCGCGGGCCGGCCGATTCCGGGTGCACCCGCACAGCGGGTTCTGGGCGCCGATGGACACGCTCAAGGAGCGGACGGCGTTGGACGAGATGAACCGTTCGGGGCACCGGCCGTGGGCGGTGTGGGACCAGGACGTCCAGCACCGCGGGCTCCCGGTTCCCGACATCGAGGCCGGTAAGGCCGTCAGGAGCATGGATGCTGCGGCAAGCCCTGTCGTGGCGGGGGGCAATCCGTGATCGGACTGGCTCTCCCTGTGGGCCCGTTGCGGGTCCTGTGCGTGGCGGCTCATCCTGACGACATCGAGATCGCGTGCGGAGGCACGCTGCTGGGACTCGCAGCGAGGGGCGGGGTCGCGGCCACGTTCGCCACGCTCACGGGAACGCCGGAACGCCGCGCGGAGGCGGAGGCCGCGGCGCAGTCGTTCCTGCCGGGGGCGACCAGCCGGTTCTGGTCGTTGCCGGACGGTCACCTGCCGGCGCACTGGGGTGCCGTCAAGGGTGCGCTGGAGGAGCTCGCCCGGGATCTCGGTCCCGGGGCGATAGACCTCGTCCTGGCGCCCGGCCGTGACGACGCCCACCAGGACCACCGGCTCGTCGCAGAGCTCGTCCCGACGGTCTGGCGTGACGCCCTCGTGCTGGAGTACGAGATCCCCAAGTGGGACGGCGACCTGCGCCGCGTCTCCACCTACGTACCGGTCGACGCGGCCGACGCACGCCGCAAGGTCGAGCTGCTCGCCAAGCACTACCCGTCCCAGGTGGGGCGTGACTGGTGGGACGACGAGACGTTCCTGGGGCTGATGCGCTTGCGGGGGATGGAATGTCGGTCGACCTACGCCGAGGGGTTCACCGTCCGTAAGCAGCGCCTGGACCTGAGGGCGGGCGCATCATGACCACCCGGGTCGCGTTGCTCGCGGAGCTGGGTGTCAGCAGCATCGGCAACGACGCGTCGGCGGCCCAGGTGATCGCCATGCTCGAAGCCGGTCCGGGAGACGTCGACGTCACGATCCTCAGCCGCGAGCCCGCCGCCGCCCAGGAGGAGCTCGGCCGGCCCGCGTGGGACGCCCGCGCCCGGTGGGCCTATCGCGGTCCGATGCATGCCTCCGGCGCGGCCAAGGTCGTCCGGCTCGTCCTCGACCTGATCCACCTGCTGCGGATCGCGGGCCGTTTCGACGTGATCGTCGTCCCCGGCACGGGTGCGCTCGAGGTCGGCCAGGGAGGGCTACCCCGTGGGACGCTCCTGTCGCTGCTCCTCGCCGGCGTCGCGGCCCGGTGCCGCCGCACCCCCTACCTCTGGCTCGCCGTCGGTGGGAGCCGGTACTCGCGCAGGCTCACCCGGTGGACGGTGCGTGCAGCGGCGGCGACGGCGTGCATCCGCTCGTACCGTGACGTGGTCACGCTCGAGGCCGTCCGGTCTGCGGGTGTGGACACCTCACGCGACGTGCTGATGGACGACGTCGTGATCGGGCGGACGGCCCTCCCCCCACGTCGGCCCGAGGTCCAGGACGGCCCCGTCGTGGTGAGCGTCATCGACGTGCCCTCCGCCGCCGGTGCGCCCGAGGCGACGGACGAGGAGCGTCGGCGCTACAGCGGCGAGATATGCCGCTTCGTCGCGGCGCTGCTCGACCGAGGCGAGCGCGTGCGCGTCGTCGTGTCCGACGCAGCGGACGTCGCGGTGGCACGTCAGGTGGTCGAGGAGGCCACGAGGGACAGGACCTCGGGAACGCTCACGCTCCGGGTGCCCCGCAACTTCGACGAGGTGCTGCGTGAGCTCGCCGGTGCCCGGGTGGTCATCGGCAGCCGGTTCCACATCCTGATCGCCGCGGCGTTGGACGCGGTCCCCTTCGTGGCGGTCGAGCACGCGGACAAGGTCGGGATCCTGTCGGAGGACCTGGGGTTGGGAGCCTACCGGGTCGGCGCCCACACCTTCCGGTCCGAGGAGCTCGTCGGGTCGCTCGACGCGGTGACGGACAAGCGCGACGCGCTGTCGCGCGACATCAGCGCATGGGTCGACGTCGCCCGGGAACGGACGCTGCACGGGTACGACGAGGTGCTGGCCAGGCTCGAGCGCAGAGGAGTGACCACATGAGCGCCGCACCCCGCGTGACGATCGGCGTGCCCGTGCACGACGGCGAGCGCTACCTGCCTCGTGCCCTGGCGGCGCTGGAGCGGCAGGACGTCGACGACTTCGCCGTGGTCGTGGCGGACAACGCCTCCACGGACGGTACCCAGGAGATCGCTCGTGCGGTCGCCGCTCGCGACCCCCGGTTCTCGTACGTGCGGCACGAGGCGAACATCGGCGGCGGGCGCAACGCGGCGTGGTTGCTCGACCACGCGCGCTCACCGCTGTTCGCGTGGGCCTACCACGACGACGTGCGTGAGGCGTCGTGGTTGCGCCGTAGCGTCGAGGTTCTCGACGACGCCGGTACGGCAGCGGTGTGCGCGGTCCCCCGCGTGGTGCTCGTCGACTCGCAGGACCGCGAGGTCGGCCATCATAAGGACGGTGACGCCGACCTCGCCGACGGCATGGCGGCAGCCGCCCCGCACCGGCGGCTGGCCACCGTGCTGCGCCGCATGGTCGGGCAGGTCGGGTTCGGCCTGATGCGTACGGCCGCGGCGCGTGGGGCGGGGGGTGTGTCCGTGTCCACGGCGGGAGAGATGGTGCTGCCCGCGGCGCTTTCGCTGGCCGGGCGCCTCGAGGTGGTGCCCGAGCGGGGGCTGCTGCAGATCCGCGTCCACGAGGGGCGGCACGGTGGGGACCGCGCCTCGGAGGCCGCGTGGGTGGACCCGAGCCGCCCGCGGACGGTGTTCCCGTACTCGAGGTCGACAGCGCTGCTGCTGCAGGCGGTGGCGTCCGCACCGCTCGACCGTGCGGAGCGCGCCCGGTGCGCGGCCACCGTGCTCGGTCGCTGGACCGTTCCCGGATGGCGCAGCGTCGCCGGGGACCTGGTCCGTCTGCCCTGGGACGCCGGGCTCGTGGGGGACCGCCGGAGGGCCGCATGAGGCCGGTGCGACGGATCGCGTTCTTCGGCGAGACCGGCACCGGCAACTACGGGAACGAGGCCTCGCTGGACAGCGGGCTGCGCATCCTCGACGGCACGGACGCGAGGCCGGTCGCGGTGGCGCAGCTCCCGGCCGTGGTCGCTGCCGAGCACGGGGTCGAGGCGGTGGAGATCCGACGGCCCGGACCGCCCCGGCGCGGGATCACCAGCCTGCTCGGTCGCGTGGGCGACGTCGCGCACCTCGCCGGTACGGTGCGGTCGGTGGATGCCGTCGTGGTCCCCGGCACGGGCATCTTCGAGGGACAGGGAGTGCGCCCTCGTGGCATCCCGTTCTCGCTGTTCTGGCTGGCGGTCTGGTCCCGCCTGTGGCGTCGCCCTCTGCTGCTGCTCAGTGTCGGGGTCGACGACCGCGGGACGCGCGGGGTGCGCTGGTTCTTCGCGCGGACCCTCGCATGGTCCGACGTGCTGACCGTGCGCGACCAGGAGTCGGCCAGGGCGGTCGCGGCGTTGGGGGTGCACCGGGAGGTCGAGGTCGTGCCGGACCTCGTGCTCGGCCGTGAGCCCGTGACCGAGCACGATACCGGGGGCGCTGCACGGTCTGATCCCCTCGTCGCCGTCGGCGTGATGGACTGGGGTGGCTCGGAGCGTGACGCCGACCGCGAGGTGACCACGGATCGCAGCACCCACCTGGTCCGTGCCCTGCTCGACGAGGGGATGAGGGTCCGGGTGGTGACCGGCGAGCAGCTGGACCTCCGCGTCGCTGTGCCGGTGGTGCATCGTGCCAGGGTCGCCGACCCGGATGCGCCCGTCGAGCTCAGCGAGGCGCGCACGGTGGAAGAGGTCGCGCGTGCCCTGGACGGTTGCCACGTTCTCGTGGCCGCCCGATACCACAATCTCGTCGCGGCCGTGAGCGAGGGGGTCCCGGTGGTCGCCACCGGATACGGTCACAAGCAGAAGTCGCTGGTGACGGCGTACGGCCCGTCCGACCGGGCGCACGACCGTGACGCGTACGACGTCGCCGCGATCGTCGCTCAGGTCCGCGAGATACTCGCCGACCACCCGGCGGAGGCGGCTCGGGTGCGGGCCGTGGCCGCACGCGACCGGGCGGCCGTGCGGGACCAGGATGCCCGGGTTCGCGCCCTGCTCGGGCTCCGCGTCACCGAGAGGATGCCGTCATGAGGCGCCTGCTCGTCGTGCTGGCCGTCGTCGCCGTGGTCCTCGCCGGGGCCGCCGTCGCCTACCGGGAGCTGCGCACGGGCACGCCGACCCAGGACGGCTGGTACGAGCGGCCGCCGGCCGCCGATGCACCGGTGCGGTCCGTCGACCCCTCCACGGCCCGCAGCACGGCCGCCGGGAACCCACGCCTCGTCTCGACGGTCTCGGAGGACGGACGCTACTTCGTCGACCAGGACGGCGAGCCGATCCTCGTGGCCGGGGACTCGCCGTGGTCGTTGCTCGTGGACCTCCTACCCGACGAGTCGGAGACGTACCTGGCGACCCGGTCGGAGCAAGGGTTCAACACGCTCGTCGTCTCGCTCCTGGGCAACCCGGCGAACGGTGGGCCGTCGGCCGACGGTGCGACCGTGGACGGACTGCTGCCCTTCACCGACGGTGACGTGACCCGATGGAACGCGCCGTACTGGGACCGGGCGCACGCGACCCTGGAGCGCGCGGCCGAGCTGGGCCTTACGGTGTTGCTCTACCCTCTGGACAGCTGGGTCCTCGACGAACCGTTCGGGTTGCCGTCGACCGACGTGTGCCGGCAGTACGGCGCGATGGTCGGTGAGTGGGCCGCTGACCTGCCGAACGTCCTGTGGATGACCGGAGGTGACTACACCCCTGAACCCGGCACCGACGAATGTCTCGAGGCCGTGCAGGACGGGATCCGGTCCACGGGCGACGACCGGCCGTTCTCGGCCCAGCTCATCTCCGTGCGGTTCCCGGGGCAGGACGCGCACTGGGGTCCGCTCGTGGACTGGGACTTCGTCTACACGTATCAGCCGGTGTACGAGGCCGTCAGGGAGGCGTACGACAGCCGACCCGTCCGTCCTGCGCTGCTCGGGGAGTCGAACTACGAGGGCGAGAACAACACCGGGGGGCCGCCCACGACGACGGAGACACTGCGACGGCAGGTCCTGTGGGCGATCACCTCCGGGTCACCCGGCGACGTCTACGGCACCGACGACTGGGAGTTCCTGCCCGGGTGGCAGGGACGGTTGAGCTCGGAGGGCGCGGAGCAGGTCGCCCGGATCCGTGGCGTCGTGGCGTCGTTGCCGTGGTGGACGCTCGTGCCGGACACCGGCGAGCTGCTGACCGGTGGCGTCGGTGGCGACCCCGAGGCCTTCGACCAGCTCGAGACCGACCTCGCGACGGCCTCCGTCAGCCCGGGCGGTGACCTGGCCCTCGTCTACGTCCCCACCGAGCGGACCATCACCCTGGACGTCGGGCGCCTGGTGGACGGGGCCCGTGCGTGGTGGGTCGACCCGACCACGGGTGAGGCGACGGAGACGGTGCCCGACGGGTCGATCACGACGCCGGGCGCCAACTCCGCTGGCGACCACGACTGGCTGCTCGTGCTCGGTACGCACGACCCGGGCTGAGCGTCGGCGACGATCGGCCGGTGTCAACCCTCGCTCGTCCGTCGGGTGCGGTTCCGTACGCGACGGACGGCCTCATGCGCCGAAGCCCGCGCGTCGAGGCGCACCGCGCGGGCGAGGATTCGGGTGGCACCCGATATGCGTCCGTGCCGCAGTCTGTAGAGTCCTTCCCCGACCGAGTCCGCGGCGTCGCGCGCGTCGAGGGCCGCCAGGTTGGCGCGGACGTCGGTGAGCACGTCCGGGTCCGGGTGCTGCTCCGCCCCCCACAGCTGCATGCCGATCATGCGCCGAGCCCAGTCGTGCACGACGGTGGGATCACCGTGGGTGGTGTTGGTCTGGTGGCGCCGGTACAACGTCAGCACCTCTGGCAGACCCACCACGTTCGAGTACTGGAGCAGGCGGAACGTCAGGTCCGTGTCCTCGGCGTAGTGAAGAGCAGGGTTGAAACCGCCGACGCGCAGGAACTCCACCCGACGGTAGAGGAACCCGACGAGGTTGGGGAAGGGAGTGCGTCCGGACAGCAGCTCCCGGTGCGTCTCCCCGTTCGCCACGAAGTGGGGACCGTGCCGTTGCCCGTGCTCGTCGATGGCATCGATGGACGAGTAGGCTGCGCCCGCTGTCGGGTCGCCGTCGAGGGCGGCGACCAGTCTCGTGAGACGGTCCGGTAGCCAGACGTCGTCGTCGTCCAAGAACGTGACGAACTCTCCACGGGCGAGCGCTGCGCCGTGGTTGAGCGGGATCGAGACCCCGTGGCCCGACTCCTGGACCACCGTGGCGCCCGGCACGGCGGCCGCGGCGTCCCGCACGCCGGCGGGGTCGGGCGAGCCGTTGTCCAGGATGATCAGCTCCCAGTCGGCGAACGACTGGTCCTTGACGCTCTGCAGCGCCTCAGGGAGGTAGGGCGAGACGCGGTTGGTCGACATCACCACCGTGACCCGTGGATCGCCCATCAGATCACGTCCGCGAACTCGCGCTCACGCTGCTGGAACACGAGCAGACCGCCTGCCAGGGCCACCACGGACGCAACGACCAGAGCGACCACCTGCCATGCCGGCGGAGCGGACGTGCCGAGCAGGGACCATCGGAAGCACTCCATGAGCCAGGTCAGCGGGTTCGCCTCGAACCACCATTCCAGGCCGGCCGGAACCGCGTCCAGCGAGTAGGCCACCGGGGTGGCGTACATCAGCACCTGCACGAGCCAGGGCATCACGTACTGGACGTCGCGGTACTTCACCATGACGGCGGAGGCGGCCAGGCCCGCACCCGAGCCGAGCGCCAGGGCGCAGAGCGTCCATACCGGCACCAGGAGTGCCGCCCAGCCGGGATTCACACCGTTCACCACGAGCAGCACGGCGAAGAGAAGGAGGGAGACGACGAAGTCGAGGAGTACGGACAGCGTCGTCGAGAGCGGGACGACGACGCGAGGGAAGAACACCTTGGACACGAGCGCCTGGTTCGCCACCAGCGAGGGTGCGGCCCGTGTCAAGATGCCGGAGAACACGGTCCATGCGATGGTGCCGGCGAAAGCGAACAGGAAGTACGGCACGCCCCCCGTGGGGAGGCCGGCGACACGTCCGAACACGACGGCGAAGATGCCCGCCGTGACCAGCGGCTGCAGCACGACCCAGGTCACGCCGACGGCCGTCTGGCGGTAGCGCAGCACGACGTCCCGGACACCGAAGCGGTAGAGGATCTCGCGCGCTTCCCACAGCTCGCGCCAATGGGGCAGGTTGAGGCGCCCGGGTGGAGTGATCACTGTCCTGGGAGAAGGCATTCCGGCGTCACCAGGCTTCGTAGTCGAAGTCGCACAGGACGGCACCGAAGATGCCGTCCTCGATCACGATCTCGGGGTAGGGCAGATGGGGCAGGACCTCGAACGCCGCGGCAGCACTCCACGCGTCGAAGACGCCGGCCTGGCACAGGAACATGTCGACCGTGTACGGTCCTGGTCGCAGCCACAGGTCCTTGATCCGCAGCTCGCCCCGGTGCGGTTCGGACGGGTCGAGCCAGAGGCTGACGAGGCGAGAGTCGCACTGCGCCACGATCAGCCCCTGGTGGTCCCGGATGTTGCACGTGACGAAGTACTTGCCGACGATCTCCGGGTTGGCGCCGACCTCGAAGCTGACGACCGTGTCGCCCACGGGCTCACGGATCTCCGGCGTGCTGACGTCCCGCAGTCGGATCTGCCCGTTGCCCGGGCGTCGCTCGGCGTCCCGCTGTCGCACCCGGTGTCCCTCGAAGCTCTCCCGGTAGGCCTCCATGACGTCGTCCACCGTGCCGTGCAGCCTGAGCTCACCGCGGTCCAGGAACATCGCCGAGGTGCACAGCGAGGTGACGGTCTGCAGCTGGTGACTCACGTACAGCACGGTGCGACCGTCCTTGGCGACGTCGCGCATCTTGTCCAGCGACTTGCGCTGGAACTCCGCGTCCCCGACGGCGAGGACCTCGTCGATGGCGAGGATCTCCGTCTCCAGGTGGGCCGCCACGGAGAACGCGAGCCGGACGTACATCCCGGACGAGTAGCGCTTGACGGGTGTCTCGAGGAACCTCTCGATACCGGAGAAGCGCACGATGTCGTCGAAGCGGCGCCGGATCTCGCGTCGACCCATGCCGAGCAGCGAGCCGTTCAGGTAGATGTTCTCGCGCCCCGTGAGCTCCGGGTGGAAGCCGGTGCCGACCTCGAGGAGGCTGCCCACGCGTCCGCCGAGCTCGACCCGCCCCTGGCTCGGCGCCGTGATCCGGGTGAGGATCTTGAGCAACGTGCTCTTGCCGGCACCGTTGTGTCCGACGATCCCCACGGCCTCACCCCACGGAAGGTCGAAGGAGACGTCGGACAGGGCGTCGAAGGTCTCGAACTCCCGTCGCCGCAGGGGCGCCTTGAAGCGCTCGACGACGGCCTCCGACAGGCGGTCGTGGGCGCGCCCGGAGGTCGCGATGCGGTACGACTTGCCCAGGCCGCGCGCCTGGATCGCCGACTCGGGCTCGGGACTCACCTCTGCACCGTAGGCACCAGGGGTGGTCATCCGGAACGGCGGCAACGGGTGAATCTCTGCTCATGCGCGGCCATCGGGGGTGAAACCGGTCGGTTCCCCGGCCACCACCGGCAGGTCGCGGCGTGACCATCGTTGCGCCCGGCGTTCGATGCGGTCGGGCGCCTTGCCGTAGCGGCCCAGGAGCCTCGCGATCGCCACGTCCGCCAGGAGTCGTCCGGTGCGGATCCCCGCGCGTGACCCGTGTTCCCTCGCGTCGCGGACGGGGGCGGGCAGCACGCGGGTCCGCAGCAGCCGTCGTCGCTGCCGGGCGGGCAGCCAGGTCGCGGCGAAGAGCAGCAGGTTGCGCAGGTAGTAGTAGGTCCCGAGATAGGCGTAGGCGCCGGTGAACGACCGCGAGACCCCGTGGCGGACCACCGCTCGGGGCGCGACCTGGAGCGCGACCCCCAGCGAGCGCGCCCGCATGCTCCAGTCCGAGTCCTCGAAGTTGAGGAAGTAGCGGTCGTCGAAGGGGCCGACGAGCCGCCAGGTCGCGGCGGACGCCGTCACGCTGCACCCGGCCAGGATGTCGACGGCGTACGGTTCGCCGCCCTCCTCGGCGCCTGCCGCGGCGGCCTCCGCAGGTGTCATGTGCCGCGGCAGTCCGTCGTCCGGGTCCAGGAGACCGCCGGCGAACCAGGCACGTTCCGGGGCGTCGCGGTAGAGCACGCGCGGACTGGCGGCCACGCGGCTCCCCGCCGTGGTCCGGAGGAGCTCGTCGAGCGCACCGGGGTCGACCACCGTGTCGTTGTTCAGCACGGTGACCACGTCGTATCCGTCGCGCAGACCGCGGGCGAGACCGGCGTTCATCCCCCCGGAGAACCCCCGGTTCCTGCCCGTCTGCATCGTCGCCACGTGGGGCCAGGCGGCCGCCACCGTCTCGAGCACGCCGTCGAACGACCCGTTGTCCACGACGAGCACGTCGTGCCCGGAGGAGCCCTCCATGATCGAGCGGACGCACGCGAGCGTGTCGTCGGCACCGTGGAACGACAGCACCACGACGAGGCTGCGGCAGGTCGGCGACACGTCAGTCGGCCACACGTCGCAGGCGAGGCCACAGCTCGCCCGCCAGCGGGTGGAAGTCCCGCAGCAGGCGCCAGGTGACGGGGGCCGGGAGCCATACCGCGCCGTAGAACCGGTAGCGGTGGATGTCGTTCGCGTGGCCCCACGAGCGGATCTTCGCGAGGATCTCCGCCGGCGTCCGGCCCCAGGAGTTGTGCACCAGGGAGTCGAACTCGTCCGGCAGACTCTCCCTGACCTCGCCGTCCTCCGGTGCGCGGGCGGACTGCAGCGACGTGTCGCCGGGGACGACGAGGCGGAGGAACGGTCCGTCCGTCCGGCGCGTGGAGGTGAGCCGCGCCAGGGGGCGCACCAGGACCGGACCGGGGTACTCGAGGTGCGGCGCGCCGCCCGGCTGCACCACCTCGTACCGTGCACGCCGGGTCCGGCGGAAGATCACGCGCATCGGCAGCTCGACGGCGTCGACGCCGAGGGCATCGGCGCGGTCCATCGCGTGAACCAGGAGCCCTGGTGCGGGAAGCAGCTCGTCACCGTCGAGCTGGACGACCCAGTCCGTCCCGGCGAGGGCGTCGACGGCGGCCTGTCGCTGCCGCGTCTCGGCACCGAGCGGGTCACGCGGATCGACCCAGCTCCCCGGGACCACCTGTGCGATGCCGCGGGTGTCGACGGTCCGCACGATGTCGAGGCACTCCTGGACGGGCAACGGCCGGCCCGTCCAGCCTCGTCCGTCGTGCGGCAGCGGGACCACGAGCTCGTCGAGCAGCGGGTAGTACACCGACAGCGTGCGATCGAGCCAGGTGGGATCCCCGGGAAGGACGTACGCGCCCACGCGACGAGGGTCCATCGTGCCCTGGCCTCCTCTCGCGTCCACGGCGCCGCGGCTGGTCGGCACCCGGGTTCATCATCGCTGTTCGGCCCTCGGGTACGACAGCACTTCGCCATCTCCGGCGGGGTGAAGTGTGGGTGAAGCCGCCCCGGATCCCGTCCGGGTGAACTCTGCGCCTGACCTCGTCGTACCGCCGGGCGGGTGCCTAGCGTGGGGACATCGGGCCGGACCGAGGAGGCGTGATGACACGACGCGCGGCGGTGGTGGCGGTGTCCGTGCTGGTGGCCGTGCTCGTCGTCGGGGCGCTACTGGTCGGTCGTCCTCCCGGCGGCGGCCCCGCGTCCGAGGTGCCGTCGCAGGCGCCCACCGCCGCGGTGCTGACCGAGGACGTGCCCGTGTGCGGGATACCGGACCTCGCGCCGGTGGTCGCGGACGGTGTCGACGGGTCGTCGCTGCCGGGTGTGCGCACCGTCGTGGAGGACGTGCTCCCGGAGCCCGGTGAGCTCGCCACGGCCCGGGTGCGCGACGGCACCGCGTTCGTGATGTCGCGGGACGAGGCCACCTACACGGTGGCCCGCTTCGACCTCGCCGACGGCAGCGCCCAGGGCGAGACCTCCGTGACCCTGGAGTGGGACCCCACCTACGAGCTGTTCGGCCTCGACTCCTTCGAGGTCGACGACGACGGGAACGTGTACCTCCTGGACACGCTCATGGGCCGTCGCGACCTGCTGAAGATCGCCCCCGACGGCACCGAGCAGTGGCGCGTCGAGCTCCCCACCGGCCCGCAGACCACCGGTGCGGTGCTCGACCTGTCCGGCACGGTGGTCTGGGACATCGAGGAACGCGGACCGGTCGTCGGGGTCAACGACGCCGGCGCCGTCATGCACCGCGTCACCGGCGACGGCGAGACCCTGGACCCGCTGGCCGTGGACGGCCGGGTCCTGGGCGCCCTGGACGAGGGCGCGGTGGCTTACGGCGGCGAGGACGACGGGCCGACGCTCACCGTCACCGGCGCGGACGGTGCGGTGCAGGCACGTCTCGGAGCGCCCGCCGAGCGGGACGGGCCGATCGGTCTGCCGGACCTGCCGTGGACCGACGCGACCGGCGCCGCGACCGCACCGGAGGGAGGGCTGCTGCTGGCCGAGCCGGGCACGGGACTGCGTTGGTACGGCTCCGACGGCGTCCGGCGGGGGGTCTGGCCCGACGTCGGCTTCGATCTCGCCCAGCCGTTCTCCCTGTGGGACCGCACGCCGGTGCTGCGCGACGGGGAGGACTACTACCTGCTCACCGACGGCCCCGACGCCACCGTCGAGCTCACGCAGATCGGCTCCGCGCGGATGTCGTCAGGGCTGCGCGAGCCGATCCAGGTCGACGCGGCCGACGAGTCCCTCGTGGCCGTCCTCGGTCTGGGTGCCGGGCTGCTCGTCGACCGGCCCTACGGGGTGTTCGCCGCGGACGAGACGCCACGGGTGACCGCGGAGTTCGACCCTGCCTGGGGCGCGCACGCCGACCGGTACCGGCTGCGCTACCAGGTGCGCGGGGACCCGCGGGTGCCGGACCCGGTCGTCGGGGACGTCCGGGTGGTCGGCCTCCCCGCCCAGGGTGGCTCGGTCGACCTGGAGCTCCCGAGCCCGCGACCCGGTGTGTACGAGGTGGACGCCGCCCTGCTCGACGGGGACGACGTCCCCGTGTCGGGGACGTGCCTGCGGTACACGGTCACCCCGCCGGGCAGCGCGCTCGACCCGTCGGCCCTCGCCGAGGGAGCCGACTGGGGCGGGGCGGCGCCGTTGCGTGGTGTGCAGCTCGCCGACCAGCTCGGTGTGGGTTCCCACCGGGTGCAGCTCGACTTCGGTGCGCTGGTCCCGGACCCGGCAGGGCCCCCGGACCCGGCCGCGATCGTCTGGGACTCCCTGCCCGGTGCGGAGCGGCACGCCGTCGACGGGGAGATCACGGATCCCTTCGCCGACCTCACGGCTGCTGCCCGGCTGGCGTCCCGCACCGGCGTGCGACTCGCGGTCCAGGTCGGGCAGGGAGGCGAGGCGGAGACCTCGGCCGCCGAGGCCGGCACCTGGGAGGGCTGGGTGCGGGTGATCGTCGCCGAGCTGCGCGAGCAGGCACCCGGCATCTCGGCCTGGGAGCCGTGGAACGAGCCGAACAACACCGGATACGACGACGCGCCCCGCTACGAGCGAGAGGTGGGTGCGCCGTTCGCGCGAGCCGTGCGCGCCGCCGACCCGGACGCCGTCGTCGTCGGGGGCAACACCCTCGGGTTCGCCCTGGACTGGTGGCGCTCCCTGGTGGACGCGGGCGGCTGCGCGTCGATGGACGCCGTCGGGATCCACCCCTACACCGGGTACAACCGCTCGTGGGAGGAGGAGGGGTTCTCCCGCGACGGTGCCGAGATGGACGCGCTGCGTGAGATCCTCGCCGACTGCGACGGTCTGCCCTGGTGGGACACCGAGTCCGGGTGGTGGTCGGACGGCGTCGTGAACTTCTGGGCGTCCGGGTGGGACGTGGCCCGCAAGCTGTGGTGGTACGCGACCGAGGACGTCGCCGAGTGGACCTACTTCTTCAGCGAGGGCGGCTTCGGTGAGAACGGTGTCTCGTGGTCGCTCGTGCAGTACGACGGTTACGTCAAGCCGGCGGGAGCGGCGATGGCGGCCACCGCGCCGCTGCTGGACCGGTACGACGACGCGACGACGGTCTCCACGGGCGTTCCCGGGGTGCACGCCGTGCGGGCGGCCGCGGACGACGGGTCGTCGCTCCTGGTGCTGTGGTCGGAGGGACTGAGCACGCCGGTCCTCGTCGACCCCGGCGGTGACGACGTCGAGGTCGTGCGCCGCGACGTCTACGGTGCCGAGTCATCGCTGAACCTCGGGGCGGGCGGCACTGAGGTGCTGGTGACCGGCAGCCCGGTGGCGTTGCGCACGCCCGCCGGGGAGGGGCTCTCGGTGCGGGCCGTCGAGCCGTTCGGCGAGGACGTGCTGGCCGGGGCGTCCGTGACGGCGTCGTCCACCCATCCGGACGCCGGGGACCCGGCAACGATCACGTCGGGCACGTTCGCCGTCCGCGACCCGTGGCGCTCCGGTCGGCTCGAGGACGGGTCGGTGGACCCCGCCCCGTCGGTGACGGTCGAGCTCGAGGTGCCCGTGGAGGTCGACCGCCTCGCGGTCGCGACCGCCGGGATCCGCTGCTGCACCGCTGGCCTGCGCCACTACACCGTCGAGGTCCGGACGCCCGCCGGGGAGTGGCGCGAGATCGCCGTGCGGACGGATCAGCTGTGGGACCGCGTGGCGTTGCTGCGCACCGAGCCGGTGGAGATCGACGCCGTGCGGGTGACCGTGCCGTGGACGCAGGTGCGTGGCACCCGGGTGCTCGACGTCAACTACACCGGCGTGCTCGGCGGGCCGCCGCCGGTCTCCATGGGGCTGGCCACCGAGAGCGACTGGCTCGTCGCCGTCAGCGCCGTGCAGGCGTGGTCCCCGTCCTGAGACAGGACGACGTCGGCGTTCTCCGAGGCCGCGGGGGTGAACTTGGCTGCGGGACGTGGGTGACCGGGGTGAAAAGACGCCCGGGACGTTGAGCGGTCCCCGACCGGGGCCGAGACTGGGGATGGCCCGGCTGCACGAGGAGGACGCCATGACGACGACCCGCGCTGTGGCGTTCTACCTGCCCCAATTCCATCCCGTCCCCGAGAACGACGAGTGGTGGGGACCCGGCTTCACCGAGTGGACCAACGTCGCCCGGGCGCGGCGTCTCTACCCCGGGCACGTGCAGCCCCACCTCCCGGCCGACCTCGGGTTCTACGACCTGCGCCTCCCCGAGGCCAGGGCCGCGCAGGCCGATCTCGCCCAGCAGTATGGCGTCGAGGCCTTCGCCTACTGGCACTACTGGTTCGGCAACGGGCGACGCATCCTCGAGCGCCCCTTCGCCGAGGTGCTCGACTCGGGTCGTCCGGGCCTGCCGTTCTGCCTGGCGTGGGCCAACCAGACGTGGAGCGGCATCTGGCACGGCGACCCGGGCCGGGTGCTGATGCGTCAGGAGTACCCGGGCGACGAGGACCACGTGGCCCACTTCGAGGCCGTGCTGCCCGCGTTCCGTGATCCGCGCTACCTGCGCGTGGGGGGACGTCCCGTGTTCTACCTCTTCCGCCCCGAGGAGCTGCCCGACGCCGGGCGCTTCGTGGACCTGTGGCAGTCACTGGCCCGTCGTGCCGGTCTGGAGGGCCTCTACCTGGTCGCCGAGATGAGCGACATCGACGGTGGTGGCGTGCGCTACGACCGCGTCAAGGAGGACGGCTTCGACGCCGGGGTGTACATGCGGATGCCGGCAGGCCGGTCGCGGCTCGACATGCTGCGTATGCGGGCGTACCGCAAGCTCGCCGGTGGCCCGGAGATCCACCCGTACTCGACGTCCTGGGCGGAGCAGAACCGCACCGGAGACCTCGTGCAGCCGTGCGTGTACCCGAACTGGGACAACACCCCGCGTTCGGGACGCCGAGGCGTGGTGCTGCACGGCGCGACGCCGGACGGGTTCCGCGAGAACGTGCGCCAGGCCGCGGCGTCGATCGCCCACCGGCCGGCCGACGAACGTCTGCTGTGGGTCAAGTCGTGGAACGAGTGGGCCGAGGGCAACCACCTCGAACCGGACCTCCGGTTCGGGCACGGTTGGCTGGAGGCTCTGCGCGACGGGCTGCGGGAGGACGGATGACCTCGACACCACCGACGACGGCGCCGACCCGGGACCGGGTGCCGAGCCGCCCGCTGCGCATCGCGATGATCTCCTACTACCTGCCGAGCGCCAGCAAGCAGGGTGTCGGCTATCAGGTGCACGAGCTCGCCACCGAGCTCGTGCGCCGGGGCCACCACGTGGACGTGATCAGCGAGTGCCCACCCGTGGCAGGCGCGACCTACGGGCACCGGCACGTCGAGCTGAACGGCTCCCTGCGCACGTTCCGGTTCGCGACGGCGGTGCGTCGCCTGGACCTGTCGGGGTACGCCGTCGTGCACGCCCACGGCGACGACTACTGGATGTGGCGGCACCGGACCGACCGGCACGTGCGGACCCTGCACGGGTCCTGCTTCGAGGAGGCCCGCCGCATCCGCGGTCTCAAGGAGCGCACCCGGATGGTGCTGCTGGGGCTCTCGGAGGTGCTGGCCAGCGTCGTGGCCGACCACACCGTGGTCGTCTCACCGGGCACGCGGCGCTGGTACCCCTGGGTGCACGACGTCGTGCCCAACGGTGTCGACCTGCACCGCTTCCGGCCGGCCCCGGACGAGCGCTCCCCGTACCCCGTCGTGCTGTTCGTCGGGACGTGGCGCGGGCGCAAGAACGGCGCCGAGCTCGCCCGCCAGTTCGTGGAGCACGTCCGCCCGCGACACCCTGACGCCGAGCTGTGGATGGTCTCCCGTGACGTCCCCGACGACGCCGGACCGGGGATCCGGGTGCTCGGCGCGGTCGACGACGACGAGCTCGCCGAGGCCTACCGGCGGGCGTGGGTCTTCTGCCTGCCGTCCGACTACGAGGGGTTCGGCCTCCCGTACGTGGAAGCGATGGCGAGCGGGCTCCCGGTGGTCGCCACGCCGAACGTCGGTGCGCGGTATGTCAGCGACGAGGGCCGTGCGGCTCTGCTGACACCGCTCGACGACGTCGGGCCGGCGCTCACCGATCTCCTGACCGACGGTGGCCGTCGGGCGGTGCTCGCGAGCGCGGGAGCCGTCCGGGCGCAGGAGTTCTCGCTCTCCCACGTCGTCGACACCTACGAGGACCTCTACCGCCGCACCCGCCGTTCTTCGTCACGCTCGACGACGGCGGGGCGAACGCGCTGATCCGACCGCGCCGACGGACGCCGGGGCCAACCCACGGACGACCAGGAGCACCCCGGCGGCGACGGCACCGACGAGCAGCAGGGAACCGAGGACATCGCCTGGTCGGTGGGCGTGGGTCACCACGGAGCCGAAGGCCGAGGCGAGCAGGATGATCGCCGCGAGAATCCGGACGGTCCGTGGCACGCGGCGACGGGGCCAGAGGACGAGGACCGCGACCAGCAGGCTCGCGGCTGCGGCGACATGGCCGCTCGGGAAGGTGTTGACGACCGCTTCCCCGTTGAGGCCCTGTCCGACCGGCGGCCGCGGGAGGTGGTCGCGCAGGAGGCGCGCGAGGAGGACCGAGACGACCACGACCGACCCGGCAGCGACGACCGGCGCGACGCGGCGTCGACCCAGAGCGATCACGGCCAGCACGGCCGCCAGTGCCGCGAGCGCCAGGGGGAGGGTCGTGCGGACGACGTCCCCGAACGGTTGCAGCGGGGCCAGCTCATGAACGGTCCAGGCCCGCACGTCGCCGTCGATCCCGCGTCCGCCGGTGGTGTGGACGGAGACCAGAAACAGGACCACGAAAGCCGCAGCGCTCACCAGGGCCAGACCGGCCAGGCGGAGCTGCTCGGTCGTGACCTCGTCGAGAGGTGTGGTGCGCGTCGGTGACATCGGTCTCCGTCCCTCGTAGGTCGATCATGCCCCGGCCCGGGGCCCCGGCGGTCGGTGTCGGGAGGGTGAAACCCGGCGGGACCCGGTCCGTGGCCCGGCGTAACCTAGGACGGTCAGCCCGCACGCCCCGTCCCGGGGCGAGGTGGGCCCGTCGCCGTGCGCCCGAAGGATCTCCATGAATCTCACCGGCATCGTCCCCGCCCTCCTCGCCGACCCCGGCGCCGCCGCCGCGCTCGAGGCCGTCGGGAGCGGTGGCGAGGTCAACGTCGTCGGGCCGAAGGGTGTCCGGGCCCCGCTGCTCGCCGCGGCGGCCGAGCAGCGCCCCCTGGTCGTGGTCACCGCGACCGGCCGCGACGCGGACGAGACGGCAGCGGCGCTGCGTGCCTACCTGCCGGACGAGCGGTCCGACAGCGTCGCGGTGCTGCCCGCCTGGGAGACGCTGCCGCACGAGCGGCTCTCGCCCCGGGCCGACACCGTGGCCCGGCGCCTCGCCGTGTTCCGTCGGCTCGCGCACCCGGACGAGACCGGGCCGACCGGTCCGGTCGACGTGCTGGTGATGCCGGTCCGCGCGCTGCTGCAGCCCGTCGTGGAGGGGCTCGGCGAGCTGGTGCCCGTCGAGCTGCACACGGGGCAGGAGGCGGACCTCACCGCGGTGGGCGACGCCCTGGTCGCCGCCGCCTACACGCGGGTCGACATGGTGGAGCGCCGGGGCGAGTTCGCGGTGCGCGGCGGCATCCTCGACGTCTTCCCGCCGACGGAGGACCACCCGCTGCGCATCGAGTTCTGGGGCGACGAGATCAGCGAGATCCGGTGGTTCGCCGTGGCCGACCAGCGCTCCCTGGAGATCGCCGAGCACGGGCTCTGGGCGCCGCCGTGCCGGGAGATCCTGCTCACCGACGCCGTGCGGGAGCGCGCGGCCGGGCTCGTCGAGCAGCTCCCCGGCGCCACCGACATGCTGGACAAGCTCGCCGCCGGCGTGGCCGTCGAGGGCATGGAGTCCCTCGCTCCGGTGCTCGTCGACCGGATGGTGCCGGTGCTGGACCTGGTCCGTGACGACGCGCTGCTGGTCCTCGACGAGCCCGAGCGGGTCCGACGTCGTGCCCACGACCTGGTCGCCACGACCGAGGAGTTCCTCGCCGCGGCGTGGACGGGGGCCGTGGCGGGTGCCGACGCCCCGATCGACCTGTCCGCCGCGTCGTTCGCCACCTTCGCCGAGACCCGCGAGGTCGCCGCGCGGCGCGGGCTCGGCTGGTGGACGCTCTCGGCGTTCTCCCTCGACGCGGCCGAGGCGTCCGACGACGAGGCGCCGGCGGTCACCACGGACGACGGCGGCACCACGGTGACGATCGCGGCCCGCGACGTCGAGTCCTACCGCGGCGACGTCGCCCGGGCGCTCGACGACGTCCAGGGCCTGCAGAAGGCCGGGTGGCGCCTCGTGCTCACCACCGAGGGCCCTGGCCCGGCCAAGCGCATGGTCGAGCAGCTCGGCGCCGTCGACACCGCGGCCCGGCTGTCCACGGACCTGGCGGCCGAGCCGGAGGGCGGCGTCGTGCACGTGGTGCCGGCGCTGGTCGGCAAGGGCTTCGTGGTCCCCGAGCTGCGGCTCGCGGTGTTCAGCGAGGCCGACCTCACCGGTCGGCAGGGTTCCTCGACCCGCGACATGCGCAAGATGCCCTCGCGTCGGCGGAACGTCGTCGACCCCCTGCAGCTGCAGGCCGGCGACTTCGTCGTCCACGAGCAGCACGGTGTGGGGCGCTTCGTCGAGATGGTGCAGCGCACGCTCGGCGCCGGGGCGAACCGCGCCACCCGCGAGTACCTCGTCATCGAGTACGCCTCGTCCAAGCGCGGCCACCCCGGCGACCGGCTGTTCGTGCCGATGGACCAGCTCGACCAGGTCACGAAGTACACCGGCGGCGAGTCGCCGAGCCTGAACAAGATGGGCGGTGCCGACTGGAAGAACACCAAGGCGCGCGCCCGCAAGCACGTCCGCGAGATCGCCAGTGAGCTCATCCGGCTGTACTCCGCGCGTCAGGCCACCGCCGGGCACGCCTTCGGTCCGGACACGCCGTGGCAGCGCGAGCTGGAGGACGCCTTCGCCTACGTCGAGACGCCGGACCAGCTCGTCACGATCGACGAGGTCAAGGCCGACATGGAGAAGACCGTCCCTATGGACCGGCTGATCTGCGGCGACGTCGGCTACGGCAAGACGGAGATCGCGATCCGCGCGGCGTTCAAGGCGGTGCAGGACGGCAAGCAGGTCGCCGTGCTGGTGCCCACGACGCTGCTCGTCCAGCAGCACTTCGACACCTTCTCCGAGCGGTACGCGGGCTTCCCGGTGAACGTGCGGGCGCTGTCGCGGTTCCAGAGCACCAAGGAGTCCGAGGAGACGGTCCAGGGGCTCAAGGACGGGTCCGTCGACATCGTCATCGGCACCCACCGGCTCCTCACCGGCTCGGTCACCTTCAAGAGCCTGGGCCTGGTGATCGTCGACGAGGAGCAGCGGTTCGGCGTCGAGCACAAGGAGACGCTCAAGCAGCTGCGCACCAACGTCGACGTGCTGGCGATGTCGGCGACGCCGATCCCGCGCACCCTCGAGATGGCCGTCACCGGGATCCGGGAGATGTCCACGCTCGCCACACCCCCGGAGGAGCGCCACCCGGTGCTCACCTACGTCGGGGCGTACGAGGAGCGGCAGATCGCCGCCGCCGTGCGCCGCGAGCTCCTGCGCGAGGGCCAGGTCTTCTACATCCACAACAAGGTCGAGTCGATCGATCGCACCGCGGCCAAGATCCGCGAGCTCGTGCCGGAGGCCCGCGTCGGCGTCGCGCACGGCAAGATGAGCGAGAACCAGCTCGACCAGATCATCCGCGCCTTCTGGGAGCGCGAGGTCGACGTGCTCGTGTGCACGACGATCGTCGAGACCGGCCTGGACATCTCCAACGCCAACACCCTGGTCCTGGAGCGTGCCGACACCTTCGGGCTCTCCCAGCTCCACCAGCTGCGCGGCCGCGTGGGTCGCGGTCGCGAGCGCGCCTACGCCTACTTCCTGTACCCCCCGGAGCGCCCGCTGACCGAGACGGCGCACGACCGGCTGGCGACCATGGCGGCGAACACCGACCTCGGGGCCGGCATGCAGATCGCGATGAAGGACCTGGAGATCCGCGGGGCCGGCAACCTGCTCGGCGGCGAGCAGTCCGGGCACATCGCCGGCGTCGGGTTCGACCTGTACGTGCGCATGGTCGGCGAGGCCGTGCGGGCCTTCAAGGGCGAGGGGGACGCCGAGGAGCCGGAGATCACCATCGAGCTGCCGGTGGACGCGCACCTGCCCGAGACCTACATCGCGACCGAGCGGCTGCGCCTCGAGGCGTACAAGAAGATCGCCGCCGCCCAGGACTCGGCGGCCCTGGCCGAGGTGCGGGCCGAGCTGACGGACCGATACGGGGCGCTGCCCGAGCCGACCGAGTCGCTGTTCTGGGTGGCCGAGTTCCGCAACCACGCCCGTCGCGCCGGGCTCACGGACGTCACCGCCCAGGGCAAGTACATCCGTTTCGCGCCGCTGGACCTCGCCGAGTCGGCCCAGATGAGGCTCAAGCGGCTCTACCCGGGCACCGTCCTCAAGCCCGGCATCCGCGCCGCTCTGGTGCCCTTCCCGACGACGGCGCGCATCGGCGGCAAGCCGCTGCGCGGTGCGGCGCTGCTGGACTGGGCCCGCCAGCTGATCGACGCCGTCGTGCTCGGGGAGGTGTCCGCCGCGGCGGCGGCCGGGACCGCGTCACGCTGACGGCTCGGGGTCGTCGCGAACCCGGCCCACCACCCGGGTGAAATCCGCCCGCGCGGTGTCCTGACCGCCCCCGCCGCGTCATGCTCGGCTCGTGGCACTTGCGAGACGACGCTCGGCGGCCGGTCCGGCCCAGTCTCTGCGCCCGGTGGCACGGCTGCTGCTCGATGCGGCCTTCGACCGTCCGGCGCAGCGCTCCGCCGCACTCGACCGTGCGACGGGGAGCGAGATCTGGGAGGCCGGTCGGCTGCACCGGGTCACGCCGGCGATCGCCCGTGCCGTGCGCGGTTGGGACGAGCTGCCCGACGGATGGGCTCCGGCGCTCCGGTCGGCACGGGAGCGGCAGCTGCTCCGGCACCTCCAGGCCCTGGAGGACCTGAAGGGCATCGGCGCGGCCCTGGACCGGGCGGGCATCGCGTGGGCCGCGGTCAAGGGGGCGACCCTCGCCTCGGTCGTCTGGCCGCACGCCGACATGCGCGAGTACTTCGACCTCGACCTCCTCGTCCAGCCGGCGGCGTTCCGTGACGCGGTCCGGATCGTCGAGGACGTCGGTGGTCGGCTGCTCGACCGGAACTGGCCGGCCCTGCGCTCCTCCCGACGTGGCGAGCTGGCCATGGTCGGCCGCCACGGCACGCACGTCGACGTGCACTGGCACCTGGCCGTCGCGCCGTCGGTCCGCCGTGCTTTCCCCCTCGACGTCGACGCGATGCTGGCGCGGCGGCGACGGCGCGAGCTGTCCGGGATCTCCGTCCCGATGCTCGACGCCGAGGACCAGGCGCTGCACGTCGCCGTGCACGCCGCACAGGCGGGGGCGAACCGGCTGATGTGGCTCGCCGACGCCTACTACGTCACGGCCGACGTCGCGTGGGACGAGCTCGCACGGCGCAGCAGAGCGGCGCGCGCATCCGTGCCGGTCGCGCTGGTCCTGGACCGCGCCTACCGTGTCGCCGGGCACGACGGCGTCGGCTCCGAAGAGCTGGCCGGCGTCGCCTCGAACGCCTGGGGACGGCTGGCCCGCTCCCGCGACGCCAGGCACCCGTTCCCGGGGCTGCCCGGCGACGCCCGGCTCGGCGGCGGTGTGTACGCGGCCGCGAGGCCGTCCGCCGCCGTGAGCGCGGGCCAGCTGGCCGCCAAGCACGTGCAGGCTCGACTCATCGAATGGCGGCACCGGGCCGGACGGGACGCGGTCCGGCCGCTCCAGGAGGACGTGCCCGATGTCGCGGCCCGCGAGGCCTACTTCGCCACGGCCGTGAGCGGAGGCCGACGATGAGCAGGACCGGACCGACCCGGTCGAAGCGCCCGGGGCGCCGTGTCGCCGAGCTCGTGCGCCGCTCGACCCGGCTCGTCTGGTCCTGCGGCCCGCGGCTGTTCGTCGCCATGGTGGGCCTGCAGATCCTGGCCGCCGCCGCACTCGGCCTGCAGGTCCTCGTCGTGGCGCAGGTGCTGGAGCGCATCCTCGATCTCCCCGACGCCGGTGTGACCACGGCGCTGGTGTGGTCCGTCGTGGCGCTCGCGGTCCTCATGGCGCTGGGCTCCGTCGTCGGGGTGGCGCAGGGCAGCGTGCGACGACTGCTCGGCGAGCTCGTCGCCCGGTCGATGAACGAACGCGTACAGGACGTGGCGACCACGGTGCCGCTGCGAAACTTCGAGTCGCCGGAGTTCTTCGAGACTCTCCAACGGGTCCGGCAGAGCGCCGCGACCCGACCTTTCCAGGTCACCCAGGGTCTCTTCACCGTCATCGGGACGCTCGTGTCGTCGATCGGTGTCGGCGCCGCGCTCGTCGCGCTGTACCCGTGGTTGCTGCCGCTGCTCGCCGTCGGAGCCGTGCCGGTGCTCCTGACCAGCCGGCGCGAGAGCGCGCTGGAGTTCCGCTTCACGGTGGCGCAGACCACCAACCAGCGCGAACGCATGTACGTCAACTTCGTGCAGACGAACCGCGACGAGGCCAAGGAGATCCGCGCGTTCCAGGTGTCCACCTGGCTGCGCGACCGGTACCGCACCCTGTACGACACCTACCTCGAGGCGCTGCGCAAGCACCTCGTGCGCCGCCTGCGGCTGTCGACCCTCGGCCAGGTGCTCTCGGGCGTCGTGCTCGCCGGGACGCTGCTCGTGCTGGTGGTCCTCATCGCGAACGGGGAGGTCGGGATCGCGGACGCCGGTGCGGCGATCGTCGGCATCCGGGTCCTGCAGGGGCAGTTCCAGGGACTGGTCGGCGGTGTCCAGCAGGTCCACGAGTCCGGCCTCTACCTCGACGACCTGCAGTCGTTCCTCCGCCACCACGCGCGGCAGGAGGCGACCGCGCCGGACCGCCGCGACAATGCGCCCCCGTTCGCCGGGGCGCGCATCCAGGACGTGTCCTTCCGATATCCGGGGGCGACGACCGACGCGCTGACGGACGTGTCGATCGCGGTCGGTCCCGGTGAGGTCGTCGCCGTCGTGGGGGAGAACGGCTCCGGCAAGACCACGGCGGCGAAGGTCCTCGCCGGCCTCTACGACCCGGACACCGGTCACGCGATGTGGGGGGACCGACCGTACGGCACGCTGGTCGACGCCGACCTGCGGAGCCGGATCGCCGTGATCTTCCAGGACTTCGTCCGGTACGCCTTCTCCGCATCCGAGAACATCGCGCTCGACGACGCCGGCGCGGACGCCCGCCGCGACGAGCTCGGGCGGGACGACGTCCGTGCCGCGGCTCGTGCCGCCGGGGTGGACGGCGCGCTGGCACGCCTGCCGCACGGGTACGCGACGCGCCTGTCACGGATGTTCGACGACAGCGCCGACCTCTCGGGCGGGCAGTGGCAGCGGCTCGCCATCGCCCGGGCGTTCTACCGGGACGCCGACCTGGTGATCCTCGACGAGCCGTCGGCGGCCCTGGACCCGCGGGCCGAGCACGACCTCTTCTCCTCGCTCCGCCGGACCTTGCACGGTCGGTCCGCCCTGTTCGTCTCGCACCGGTTCGCGACCGTGCGGGGGGCCGACCGGATCTATGTCATGTCCTCCGGCCGGGTCGTCGAGTCCGGCACCCACGAGCAGCTCATGGCCCACCGCGGGCTCTACGCCGAGCTGTTCGACCTTCAGGCGGGCGCGTACTTCCCCGACGAGTGGTCCAGCTCGACCCCCTGAGACCCCAGCGCCGCGATCAGCTCGGCTCCCAGGTCGTCGCGGAAGGGCGGGCCCCACGGCACGCGAGCGGTGACGACCGGGACGCGGGCCACGAGCGCGGACACCCGGGCGAGCTGCCGGGCGGCGACGACGGTGTCCTGCCAGCCCAGGAGACGGGGGTAGCTGAGCACGAGGAGCGCTGCGGCGGCGCCGCGCACCGGGACGACCTCCAGCTCGTCCCGGTCGCGCTCGGGCAGCGGGACGACGAGAGCGCGGACCGGTACGTCGTCCCTCGCGGTCCGTCCGGGGGCGAGGAGGTCTCGGTCGTCGGCGCTGCGCCCTCGTCCGGGCGAGCCGGTGCCGAACCGTCGTGCCAACGTGTCGGCGCCCTTGCGGAGCCGGAGCTGGGTGGCGCCGAGCCGGGCGAGGTGGTCGTCTCCCGCCGGGTCGATCCGGAGCACGTCGTCGGTGACGAGGGCGCCGCCCTCGGCGCAGAGCAGCGCCGCCATCGTGCTCTTGCCCATGCCGGACCGCCCCACGAAGCCGACGACACCGTCGCCGACCTGGACGGCGCTGGCGTGCAGGACGGCGTGGCCGCGCAGGTAGAGCTGGAAGGCAAGGAGAGCGCCGGAGGCGAGCACGTGCGCGACGCCGGGATCCGCGCCGTCGGTCACGTGCAGGACCACGTCCTCCAGGTCGTGGCCGAGCACGAACTCGCAGGTTCCGTAGAACCGCAGGTGGTAGCCGTCGCCGGTGCGCGTCGCGGTGTACCAGGGTCGGTCGGGGCTCGCGTGGTGGAGCAGGACGTCACCGGGCGGTGCGTCCGTCGTCGCGGGGACGTCGGCGCCACGACGGATGCGGACGTGCCCGTCGGTCGTGAGGCGGCCGGACCGCGTCGGCATCGGGACGTCGCTGTCCACGGCGAGCCCGTACAGGGCGGCGGACGAGGTCATGCGGCGTTCCCGCTCGGTCGGCCGAGCTCGAGGTACCGGTCGGCGAGGCCCTCCGGGTCGAGGTCGGCCCCGTCGACCCGCAACCAGGCGTGCGCAGCGATCCGGTCGCCCACCCGGCGTACTCCCAGCACGATCTCGGGGTCGCGGGCGCGCAGCGTGCGGCCCAGGACCAGCGCCGAGCGCAGGCAGGTGCCGTTCACCGCGCGCAGCCGCAGGACGCGGCGTGCGACACGCAGCGCCCGCAGCTCGCGACCGGTGAGCCGGCTGGTGTCGAGCGTGGTCCGGGCCGCGGTGCTCGACGGTCCACTCAGCCGGACACCCAGGACGAAGCAGGTGCGACGGAGGCCGAGCGTCCGCAGCCCGGTCTCGGCGACGACGTAGACGGCGGCCGACCGTGCCGCGAGCACGCTGCCGCTGACGGTGCGTCGGAGGTTCATGCCGCCTCCTCGGCCGGGAGACACGCCTGGCCGGCGAGCCACGCCGACTGGAGCAGCAGGCTCGTCGGCCCCGGGACCCGGGCGCTCAGCCAGGCGCGCCGCAGCGCGTCGGCGTCGACGAGGTCGTGCGGGACGCCGCTCCCGTCCCACCTCCGGGCGAACTCCCGGGTCGCCTCGCCGAGGAAGGCGTGGGTGAACGTGGCCTTCGACGTCCGGGCGAGCAGGGCGTCGGGCAGGGCGCCGGCAAAGACGGCTCGCATCCCCTCGGTGCGGGAGGAGAAGCCGGTCGGGTGGTGCCGCGCGAGGGCGTCGAGGAACTCGGGGTCGAGCAACGGGTGTGACACGGTGGCCTCGTGCTCGGCCGCGAGCGCGGAGTAGTTCCGGCGGAACTCGGTGACGCTCCGTCGCCGCGCGACCCAGCGGAGCGAGGCGCCGAACGCCAAGGGTTCTGCGACGTCGTCCGTGCACACACGCTCGACCAGGTCGTCGTAGACGGCGGGGCGCAGCCAGGGCATCGCGATCGTCATCCGCAGGTGCCGACGTCGGCTGCGCGCGGGCGACACGGCAGCCAGTGCGGCGCGGCGCGGGCTGCCGGCGGCCAGGGGGTGGCGGGCAGTCCGGCGGACGGGACGCAGGCGGCGGTCGCCGAAGACCTCGTCGCCGCCTTCGCCGGTGAGGATCGCGCCGCCGGCGCACCGCTCCAGGAGCGGCTCGTGGGTGTGGAGCGTGGCCGGCCAGAGCAGGCCGTGGCGCCGGAGGCTCGCCTGCGCGACGGGTCCGAGCAGGTCGTGCTCGACGGTGATCGGTAACCGCCACCACTCCTGCAGGCCCAGGTGATCGACGACCGAGCGTTGCCACGCCGACTCGTCGGTCTCCGGGACGCCCGGGTAGACGAACGTCACGGGGATCGGGGCCCTCGTGCCCGCCAGGTGCGCGGCGTGCGTCGCTGCCGCCAGGACCGCGGAGGAGTCGCGGCCGCCCGAGAACGCCACGAAGACCTGGCGTTCGCCGGCCGTGCGCGCGATGACGTGGGCCAGGGCCCCGACCGGGCGCGCCGTGGCCTGTCGGTGAGCCGGCGGGTCGACCAGGCCCGGCAGCCACCCCCACGCGATCTCGTGGGTGGTCGGGCGGTAGGTGTCACGGCTCATGGTGTCGTGCGACGCGTCGGCGGCACCCACGGGGACCGCGGGTGCCGCCGACGGATCTTTCGACGCCTCAGGAGAGGCCGCCGTCTTCCTTGTCGCCACGGAACAGGTGGCCGTCGTAGTCGAGGGCGAACTGGCCCTCGAGGGTGAGCCCGGCGACCGTGCCGACCTCGCGGATGCTGGGTGCCTCGTACATGGGTGTGCCTCTCCGTTGTGGTGCGCGACGGTTTCAGTATTCGACCGGGCCGACCCGCCCGCAGCGAGACCCAGGGGTGAAATCTCCCCGCGACCGGGTGAAGAGCGTCCGGTGGGGATGAAATCTCCGCTCTGCACAGTGGACCGCCGGCGTCGATGATTGGATGCCCGAGGACCACCAGGAGGGGGAGAGGCATGCGGCTTCGCACCGACGGCGTCACGTGGCAAGAGATCGACGGTGAGCTCGTCCTGCTCGACCTCGCCTCGTCGGCCTACCTGACGACGAACCGTGCCGGGACGCTGCTCGCGCAGGCGCTCGTCGACGGCGCCGACACCGGCGAGCTCGCGACGGCGCTCGTGGAGGAGTTCGACATCGACGAAGAGCGGGCGCGGCACGACGCGGCCGCGTTCGTGGACGAGCTCCGCCGTCGGAGTCTCCTGGTCGAGTAATCCACCGGCTCGTCGGTCGAGCGGGGCGCGGCGTGCGTCCTAGGCTGTCGCCATGCCCACGACGGAGCGGGTCGTCATCCACGTCGTCGCGGACTCCACCGGTGACACCGGTGCCCGCGTCGGTCGTGCCGTGCAGGCGCAGTACCCCGACCTCGACGTCGTGGTGGTGCGCCATCCCCGCCTGCACAGCCAGGAGGGGCTCGACGACGTCGTCGAGCAGCTGCGCGCGGACCCGGACCCTGCCGTCGTCTTCTGCACCGTGGTGGACGAGGTGCTGCACGGGCAGGTGATCGACCGGTGCGCCGAGCTCGAGATCCCGTGCGCCGACCTGCTCACCCCGGCGCTGGACGCCGTCACCGCGCGCACGGCCGCCGAGCCGGCGCGCCTGGTGCAGCCCGTCGGGCTCGCGGCGGACTATTTCGAGCGCATCCACGCGATGGAGTTCGCGATCGCCAACGACGACGGCCACGCCACGCCCGAGGGCCTCGCCGAGGCGCAGATCGTGCTGGTCGGGGCCTCGCGCACCGGCAAGACGCCGCTGTCGATGTACCTCGGCTACCTCGGGTACCGCACCGCGAACATCCCGCTGGTCGCCGGCGTCCCGCCGCCTCCGGAGCTGTTCCGGATCGACCCCTGGAAGGTCGTGGGTCTGACGATCGACCCGGAGCGGCTGGTGACCATCCGTCGTCGGCGGGTGGACCTCATGGGAGCGGGCCGGCAGGACGCCGGGCGCCTGGGCGGGTACGCCGACCTGGCCCGCATCGTCGACGAGCTCGACGACATCACCCAGGTCCAGCGCCGGCTCGGCTGCCCGGTGCTCGACACCACCACGCTGGCCCTCGAGGAGGCGGCCGGACGGATCATCGACCTCGTGACAGCACGGCGCCGCGCCCGTACAGTCCTGTCCGAGCACGTCGACGGGCGGAGCGACCCCCTTCCGCCCGGAGCCGAGACGGAGGCGAGGGAGCCATGACCGCACAGGTACGCACCGACGAGCGATCCACCACGCACGAGGACCACCGTCTCGTGTACGACCTGTCCGAAGGCACCGCGGCGATGAGACCGCTGCTCGGCGGCAAGGGCGCCGGGGTGGCCGAGATGATCCGCATCGGTGTCCCGGTGCCCGACGGTTTCACCGTCACCACCGAGGCCTGCGTCGCCACGATGGAGGCCGGCGGCACCTGGCCCGAGCGGCTGTGGGACGAGATCCTCGCCCACCTGGACGCGCTGGAGCAGCGCACCGGCCGGCGTCTGGGGGCCGCGGAGCGCCCGCTGCTGGTCTCGGTCCGCTCGGGCGCGGTGATGTCGATGCCCGGCATGATGGACACGATCCTCAACCTCGGGATCTCCGACGAGTCCGTCGTCGGGCTGGCCGAGGAGTCCGGCAACCCGCGGTTCGCCTGGGACTGCTACCGGCGCTTCCTGCAGATGTACGGCGAGGTCGTCGAGGGGGTGCCGGGCCACGCCTTCGAGGACGAGATCTCGGCGCTCAAGACGCGCCGCGGGATCGAGCTGGACACCGACCTGACGGTCTCCGACCTCCAGGAGCTCGTCGAGACCTTCCGCACCGTCGCGCTGCGGCACACCGGGCAGGGCCTGCCCACGGACCCGCGCGAGCAGCTGCGCCGGTCCGTGCAGGCCGTGTTCTCCTCCTGGGACACGCCGCGGGCGCGGGTCTACCGCCGGGCGCACGACATCTCCGACGACCTCGGCACCGCGGTCAACGTCATGCAGATGGTGTTCGGCAACCGCGGGGACGGCTCGGCCACGGGGGTGTGCTTCACCCGCAACCCCTCCACCGGGGCCAAGGAGCTCTACGGGGAGTTCCTCGTGAACGCCCAGGGCGAGGACGTCGTCGCCGGCATCCGCACGCCCCTGCCGCTGGCGGAGATGGAGCACGTGCTCCCGGACGCCTACCGCGAGCTGCTCGACACGATGCATCGGCTCGAGCAGCACTACGGCGACATGCAGGACATCGAGTTCACCGTCGACGACGGCACGCTGTACCTGCTGCAGACCCGCACCGGCAAGCGCACCGCCGCGGCGGCGCTCAAGGTCGCCCGGGACCTCGTGGCCGAGGACGTCATCGACACCGCGACCGCGCTGCGCCGTATCGAGCCCGCCCAGCTCGACCAGCTCCTGCACCCTGGTCTCGACCCCGAGCACGGGCAGGAGCCGCTCACCCGTGGGCTCAACGCGTCGCCCGGTGCCGGCGTCGGCGCGGTCGTGTTCGACGCCGACACCGCGGCCGAGCGCGGCGAGGCCGGCGAGTCCGTGGTGCTCGTCCGCTGGGAGACGACGCCGGACGACATCCACGGCGTCATCGCGGCCCAGGGGGTGCTCACGGCGCACGGCGGCATGACGTCGCACGCCGCCGTCGTCGCACGCGGCATGGGCAAACCGTGCGTCGCCGGGGCGGGCGACCTGCAGATCGACGTCGAGGCCCGCACCCTGACCGTCGGGGACACCGTGCTCGCCGAGGGGGACACCGTCACCATCGACGGCACCACGGGCGAGGTGTATGCCGGCGCGCTGACGCTCGTGCCCCCGCAGATCACCGACGACTTCAGCGCCGTGCTCGCCTGGGCCGACGACGCGCGCCGGCTCGGTGTGCGGGCGAACGCCGACACCGGCCCGGACGCCGCCAAGGCCCGGGAGCTGGGTGCCGAGGGGATCGGGCTGTGCCGCACCGAGCACATGTTCATGGCGGCCGAGCGGCTGCCCGTCGTGCAGTCGATGATCCTCGCCGAGACGCCGGAGGACCGTGGCCACGCGCTGGAGCGGCTGCTGCCGATGCAGCAGGCCGACTTCGAGGAGATCTTCACCGCGATGAGCGGGCTGCCGGTCACGATCCGGCTCATCGACCCGCCGCTGCACGAGTTCCTGCCCGACCTCGTCGAGCAGTCCGTGCACGTCCAGCGGCTGGAGGACGCCGGCACCACCGGCCCCGAGCTCGACGACGCCCGCGAGCTGCTGGCGCACGTCAAGCGGCTCAGCGAGATGAACCCCATGCTGGGCACCCGGGGCGTGCGGCTCGCGCTGCTGTACCCGGAGATCGCCCGGATGCAGGTGCGCGCCGTCGCCCGGGCCGCGCTCGCGGTCCGCGAGCGCGGGCTGGACCCGCACGTCGAGATCATGGTGCCGCTGGTCGGGTTCGACGAGGAGCTGCGGCGCATGCGCGAGGTCGTCGAGACGACGTGGGCCGAGGAGGTCCCGGACGGCGGCGTGCCGCACACCGTCGGCACGATGATCGAGCTGCCGCGGGCGGCGCTGGTCGCCGACGCGATCGCCGAGCACGCCGACTTCTTCTCGTTCGGCACCAACGACCTGACCCAGACGACGGTCGGCATCTCGCGCGACGACGCCGAGGGCTCGTTCCTGGGCGCCTACGTCGACGCCGGGATCCTGGCGGCCAACCCGTTCGCGAGCATCGACGCCGACGGCGTCGGGGAGCTGGTCCGGATCGGGGTGCGCAAGGGGCGGTCGACGGAGCCCGGGCTCAAGACGGGTGTGTGCGGCGAGCACGGGGGAGACCCGGCGTCGATCGCGCTGTTCGACGAGATCGGGCTGGACTACGTCTCCTGCTCGCCGTACCGCGTGCCGATCGCGAGGCTCGCCGCCGCGCAGGTCGCCCTCGACCAACCCGCGAGGTAGGCAATGTCCTCGCCAGGTAGGCGAATCTCCGGCGAGGTAGGCAACCGAGCCGCGAGGTAGGCAACCGAGCCGCGAGGTAGGCAACCGAGCCGCGAGGTAGGCAACCGAGCCGCGAGGTAGGCGATGTTGCCTACCTCGCCACAGAGTTGCCTACCTCGGCCGGATGTTGCCTACCTCGGCCGGATGTTGCCTACCTCGACGGAACGTTGCCTACCTCGGCCGGCCCATGCTCCCCGCGCGGGGCTCGCGGGAGGACCGGTCTCAGCCGGAGGGGCGCTCGCGGTCGGGGCGGTGCCCGGTCCCCAGCTCTCCCGCGATGCGCTGCTCGATCGCCGCGGTGGCGGCGTCGGGCAGGACGAGGATGCCCTCGAGCTCCTTCATGGCCCGGCGGTACGCGGACTGCCGTTCCGACGTCGTGGCCCCGGCGTCGTCGGCGATCGCGAGGAGCTTCTTCGCCCGGTCCACGGCGCGACGCTCCTCGGCCGAGAGGTCCGAGGCGCGTCGGCGCTTCGCCTCTCGTTCGGCGACGTCGAAGGTGAGCTGGTACTCGCGCACCGCCTCCCGGTACCGGTCGAGCAGGCGGCGGTCGCGCAGCTCGGCGGGGTCGTCCGGACGCAGGTTCTCGGCGTCCCGGCGCGCGCGGTGGAAGTCGATCGTCACCTGCTCGCGCATGTCGGTCATGACGGGGAACTCGAGGACCTTGACCGCGTCGAGCTCGTAGTCGAGCCAGCGCCGCTCGGTCTCGGTGTGCGCGGACAGGGTGCGCTCGATCTCGCCGGTCAGGGCCTCCTCGGACTCCGCAGCGGTCTTCTCGGCGCCGTACCGGAGGCGGTACATCTCGATCTTGTCCCGGCGTCGTCGCTCGTCCCAGCGGCGGACGCCGCCGGCCCAGCCGCCGACGATGCCGCTGAGCGGGAACACCAGCCACCAGTAGGAGCCGACGAAGTCCCAGAAGCCGTCCACCGTCCCCACGATAGTGCGACCGACCCTGCTGTGGACTGACCACATCACGGAGCATCGGTGACCGTCAGGCGGGCAGGGCGGCGCCGGGCCCGCCGGAGGGCTACGCTGGGGGCGTCAACCCTCCAACGTCGTGGGCGTCGGCTGCCACGGGACGTGACGCGTCCGGGCCTGGCCCCGACCGCCCACGAGCCCTGTCAGAAGGAGCATCCGTGGCAAGCATCGAAGCCGTTGGCGCACGCGAGATCCTGGATTCCCGCGGCAACCCCACCGTGGAGGTCGAGATCGCCCTCGACGACGGCACGTTCGCCCGTGCCGCCGTCCCGTCGGGCGCCTCCACGGGTGCCTTCGAGGCCGTCGAGCGCCGTGACGGCGACAAGGGCCGCTACCTGGGTAAGGGTGTCGAGGGTGCGGTCAACGCCGTCATCGACGACATCGCGCCCGAGCTCGTCGGCTACGACGCCGAGGAGCAGCGCCTCATCGACCAGACCCTCATCGAGCTCGACGGCACCCCCAACAAGGGCAAGCTCGGCGCGAACGCCATCCTCGGCGTCTCGCTGGCCGTGGCCAAGGCGGCCGCCAAGAGCGCCGGCCTGGACCTGTTCCGCTACGTGGGCGGACCGAACGCGCACGTCCTGCCCGTGCCGATGATGAACATCCTCAACGGTGGGTCCCACGCGGACTCCAACGTGGACATCCAGGAGTTCATGATCGCCCCGATCGGCGCGTCCTCCTTCAAGGAGGCGCTGCGCACGGGTGCCGAGGTCTACCACGCGCTCAAGAGCGTGCTGAAGGCCGAGGGCCTGGCCACCGGCCTGGGCGACGAGGGCGGCTTCGCGCCGAACCTGTCGAGCAACCGTGCCGCGCTGGACCTCATCATCACGGCCATCGAGAAGGCCGGCTACACGCCCGGCGAGGACGTGGCGCTCGCGCTCGACGTCGCCGCGACGGAGTTCTTCTCCGACGGCTCCTACCAGTGGGAGGGTGGCGCCAAGACGCCCGAGGAGATGATCTCCTTCTACGCGGAGCTCGTGCGCGACTACCCGCTGGTCTCCATCGAGGACCCGCTGTCCGAGGACGAGTGGGACTCCTGGTCGGCCCTGGTGGAGCAGGTCGGCGACAAGGTGCAGATCGTCGGCGACGACCTGTTCGTCACCAACCCGGAGCGCCTGACCAAGGGCATCGAGACCAAGGCGGCCAACTCGCTGCTGGTCAAGCTGAACCAGATCGGTTCGCTCACCGAGACCCTCGACGCGGTCACCCTGGCCCAGCGCAACGGCTTCACCACGATGACCTCGCACCGCTCCGGCGAGACCGAGGACACCACCATCGCGGACCTGTCCGTGGCCACCAACGCCGGCCAGATCAAGACCGGTGCCCCGGCTCGCGGCGAGCGCATCAACAAGTACAACCAGCTCCTGCGCATCGAGGAGGTGCTGGACGACGCGGGCCGTTACGCCGGTCGCAGCGCCTTCCCGCGCTTCCAGGGCTGAGCCAGCCCCACCCGTCCCCGGTGCGCCGGGGTCCACGGCCGGTCGTCCTCTCGCGGAGAGGGCGACCGGCCGTCGTCGTCCCCCGGGGCGACCACGGGCCGACGGCGGTCTCCCGCCGGGGCCGACGACGGGCCGAGGCCGGGCGCGCCGGGCCGGGCTGAGCCGCCCGGGCCCGTTGGTTCGGCACAATCGGGACGTGTCCTCCCGTCGTCCCGCCACGCCGCGACCCCGCAAGGGTCCCGCGCGCCCGAACGACCGCCCCGGCGCGCGGACGACGTCGCGCACGGGCGGGCGCGGCCGGCCGACCGCCGCGTCCGCGTCGTCGGCGTCGTCGTCGGCCGCGGGAGGCGGTACCCGCCGTCCGGCCGGCCCCGCGCGGGAGGAACGCCGTCGCAGCCGCCTCGGCCTCGTCCTGCCCGAGGTGCTCACCGTCCGGCTCATGGTGCTGGCGGTCGTGGTCCTGCTCGCCTTCGTCCTGCTGCTGCCGACGGTGCGTGGAGCGGTGCAGCAGCAGGCGGAGATCGACCGGCTGCAGGCCGAGCTGACGGCGAACCAGGCCGACCGGGACCGGCTGGAGAACGAGCTGGCCCGCTGGGACGACCGCACCTACGTCGTCCAGCAGGCCCGCAGCCGGCTGAACTACGTGCTGCCCGGCGACACCGCCTGGCGGGTGGTGGACGCCGACGAGATCGAGGCCGACGGCGAGCCCGCGGCGGGCGAGGATCCGACGCCAGAGGTCGGGCCCGCCACGACCGGCGCGCCCTGGTACCAGTCGATGTGGGAGTCGCTGCAGTCCACGGACCACGCGACCGTCGATCCCGGAGGTGACCCGGACGACGTCGAGACCTCGGCGCCGGACGGGGGACAATGATCCGGTGAGCTCCGAACCCTCGATCCCGTCCGCCGACGCGACCTCGTCCGGCGACGACCCCACGGTCGCGACCGCCCACGACCTCGAGGTGATGGCCGAACAGCTGGGCCGCACCCCGCGCGGCGTCGTCGGCGTCGCCGCGCGCTGCGTGTGCGGGCGCCCCCTGGTGGCGCGCACCGCTCCGCGGTTGCCGGACGGCACACCGTTCCCCACGACGTACTACCTGACCCACCCCGGTGCGGTGGCCGCCGCGTCGCGCCTCGAGGCCGACGGGGTGATGAAGGAGATGACCGACCGCCTGGCCGAGGACCCCGAGCTGGCCGCCGCCTACCGCGCCGCGCACGAGCACTACCTCGCGCGGCGGGCCGAGCTGGGCCGGGTCGAGGAGATCGAGGGCATCTCGGCCGGGGGCATGCCGACCCGCGTGAAGTGCCTGCACGTGCTGTTCGCGCACAGCCTCGCCGCCGGTCCCGGGGTGAACCCGCTGGGTGACGAGGCCCTGGCCATGGTCCGCGACCAGTGGCGTCCGGACCGGTGCTCGTGCTGACGGTGCCGGGCGGGCAGATGTCGGCCCGGGGTGAGAGGGTGCCTGCGTGATGAGCAGCACCCGTGTGGCCGCCGTGGACTGCGGCACGAACTCCATCCGCCTCCTCGTGGCCGACGTGGCCGCCGACGGCACCCTGAGCGAGCTCGACCGGCGCATGCAGATCGTGCGGCTGGGCCAGGGCGTCGACCGCACCGGCGAGCTCGCGCCCGAGGCGCTGGAACGCACCCTGGCGGCGTCGCGCGAGTACGCGAAGGTCGCCGCGGAGCTGGGGGCGACGCGCACCCGGTTCGTGGCGACGTCGGCCACCCGCGACGCCCGCAACCGCGACGAGTTCGCCGCGGGCGTCCAGGCGGCCCTGGGCGTGGAGCCCGAGGTCGTCACCGGCGACGAGGAGGCCGAGCTGTCCTTCCGCGGGGCGACCAGCGGCGAGGCCGCGACGCACCCCGGCCCGTACCTGGTCGTGGACCTCGGTGGCGGCTCGACCGAGCTCGTCCTGGGCACGACGACGCCGGACGCGGCCGTGTCGATGGACGTCGGCTCCGTGCGCCTCACCGAGCGCCACCTGGCGGGCGACCCGCCCACCGCGACCGAGATCGCCGCGGCCCGGGCGGACGTCGACGCCGCGCTCGACGCGGCCTCCGCCGTCGTGCCCCTGGCCCGCACCGCCACGCTGGTGGGGCTCGCCGGGTCCGTCACCTCGGTGACGGCGCACGCCCTGGAGCTGCCGAGCTATCAGCGAGAAGCGATCAACGGTACCGTGCTCGAGGTCCCGCGCGTGCTGTCCGCCTGCGAGGACCTGCTGCGCCGGACCCGCGACGAGCGCCTGGCGCTTGGGTTCATGCACCCGGGACGCGCCGACGTCATCGGCGCCGGTGCGCTGATCTGGTCGCAGATCGTGGCGCGGGTGCGCGACGAGGTGGCGGCCGCCGGCGGCGAGCTCACCGAGGTCGTCACCAGCGAGAGCGACATCCTGGACGGCATCGCGCTGTCGCTCGCCTGAGGAATCGATCACATCGTGGGACGCGCGGCAGGTCCGTTCTGCCGCGGATGTGGAGCGATGTCGCCCGGAACGCCTGCTCGCGGTGCTGCGCGGCGGTGACGGCGGGCACAGTTCGTGACCGCGCGACACATCCGCGGCCGGGCAGTCGTAGACTGGCGGCCATGCCTCAGAACGTTCTGTCGACGGACAACCCTGCCCAGGATGCGCCCGCGCCCGCCGCACGCCCCCGCAAGGTGCCGCGCATCGTCGTGCTCGGCGGTGGCTCCGTCGGGCTGTACGTGGCGCGCCGGCTGCGCAAGAAGCTCGGCAAGCGCGAGGCGGCGATCGTCGTCGTCGACCCGCGTCCCTACATGACGTACGCGCCGTTCCTGCCGGAGGCCGGCGCCGGCTCGATCGACGCCCGCGACGTGGTCGCCCCGCACCGCATCGCCCTCAAGGGCATCGACGTGCTCCAGGGCAAGGTCGTGAAGATCGCCCACGGCGACAAGAAGGTGACGATCTCGCCGGAGGAGGGCCTGGACTACGAGGTCTCCTACGACCACCTGGTCGTCGGCCTGGGCTCGGTCTCGCGCACGCTGCCCATCCCCGGGCTCGCCGAGAACGCCATCGGCTTCAAGAACGTCGAGGAAGCCATCGCGGTCCGCAACCACGTGCTCAACCGCATGGACGTCGCCTCCTCCACGTGGGACGCCGACCTGCGCAAGCGGATGCTGACCTTCACGTTCGTCGGCGGCGGCTTCGCCGGGATCGAGGCGCTCGCCGAGATCGAGGACATGGCGCGCTACGCGACCCGCAACTACCCGACGATCGAGGAGTCGGACCTCCGGTTCGTCATGATCGAGGGTGCCGGCCGGATCCTGCCGGAGGTCTCCGAGCCCATGGGCGAGTGGGCGCTCGAGGAGATGAAGAAGCGCGGCATCGAGTTCCACCTCAACACGTTCCTGTCCTCCTGCGAGGACGGCCACGTCGTGACGTCGACGGGTGTCGAGTTCGACACCGAGACGATCGTGTGGACGGCCGGCGTCAAGGCGAACCCGGTCATCAAGGACGACTCCGACCTGCCCAGCGACAGGATGGGCCGCGTCACCGTGCTCCCGACGCTGCAGGTCGCCGCGACGACCGACGACGGCACCGAGGGCGAGGTCGTCCCGGACGCCTGGGCCGCCGGTGACTGCGCCGCGGTGCCGGACCTGCTCAACCCCGGGTCGTTCTGCCCCCCGAACGCGCAGCACGCGATCCGCGAGGCCACCCAGCTGGCCGACAACATCATCGCCTCGCTCAAGGGCGAGCCGCTGGTGGAGTACAAGCACAAGAGCGTCGGCGTGGTCGCCTCCCTCGGCCTGTACAAGGGCGTGGCGGAGCTGTTCGGCTTCCTCAAGCTCAAGGGCCCCCTCGCGTGGCTCGCCCACCGCAGCTACCACGTCATGGCGATGCCCACCGGCAACCGGAAGTCCCGCATCCTCATCGGCTGGATGGGCCAGTTCCTCATGGGCCGCGAGATCGTCTCGCTCGGTTCGCTGCACGACCCGCGCGACGAGTTCCGCAAGGCCTCGGTCCCGCCGAAGCCGCAGGGCGACAAGGTCGAGCAGAAGGCCGAGGCCTCCGCGGAGAAGGCCACGCACGGCTGACGCTTCCCGCGACGTCGATCGGGCGGTCCCGACCGGCACACCGCGCACCGTTCGGTATCGTGAGCTGCCGATCGGGGCCCGAGGTGCCGATCGGGGCCGCCCGATCGCGTGTCCGGGAACGCCCCCGTAGCCCAACTGGCAGAGGCAGCCGGCTTAAACCCGGTCCAGTCCCGGTTCGAACCCGGGCGGGGGCACGACGCCGCGTGCGGCTCAGGGGTGCCACTCGGGCCGGTAGTGCGGGTGTCCGGCGTAGGGCAGGCTGAGCAGCCGCAGGACCTGGGTCCGCCGGAGCCCGAGGTCCTCGGGGACCGCCGGCTCGTCGAGGCAGACCCGGATGATGCGGCGCTTCGCCTCGACCTCAGCCAGCACGCGCGGCGGTGCCCAGTTGACGATGTGCCAGACGTTGGCCCTGTTCAGCGCGGCGAGGCGGGACTGCGCGACACCGTCCTGGAGAGGGGCGGACCGGATCTGGAACTCCACGGCGTTCCCGGCCGGTGACCACCGCGCGGCGTTCGCCTCCGACGCTGCGTCCGCGTCGTCGTCCAGCCGTCGGTAGAGGAAAGCCGCAAGCTCTGACGGATCGACGGCCATGGTCGTCCCTCCAGACCAACCCGGGGGCATCTCTGCCCCTCTCCTCCACGCCTATCGCCGATCGTCGGGACTCGCAAGGACGGTCCCGCGCCTCAGACGACGACGTCGTGACGGCGGGCCGTCGAACGGGCCGCCTCGACCAGGGCGTCGAGCACGTGCCGGACGGCCCGGCGCCGGGCGCGGTCGGGGCGCATCACCGCCGCGAGGTGACGCACGGCCGGCACCCCGGTGAGCGGGCGGAGCACGAGCCCCTCGCCGACGGGCGTGGTGAACCGGGGCAGGGCCGCCAGTCGCAGGCTGGACGCGACGAGCGCCTCGACGAGGCGGTTGTCGAGCAGGCGCTGGCGCACGTCGAGCCGGACCCCGGTGGCCTGCTCGACGTTCTGCAGCACGGTGTCGAACGGGAACCCGCGGGGGACGCCCACCCAGGCCGCGTCGACGACGTCGGCCGGGCTCACCGTGGACCGGGCGGCGAGCGGGTGGTGCGCGGCCATGGCGACGTCGAGGGGTTCGTCGACGACGGGGACGACGACGAGACCGTCGGTCCCGGGCGGCCGCACGCTGGTCATGCTGTGTGCGACGACGACGTCGTGGTCGGCGGTCATCGCGCCGTACTGCGCCTCGGCCAGGTCGAGGTCGGTCAGACGGAGCTCGACGCCGCTCCCGGCCAGGTCCCGCTCCAGGGCGGGGAAGAGGTAGGAGGCGGCGCTCGGCAGAGCGGCCACGGACACGGTGCCCGCGGGCACGTCGCGGAACGCCTCCCAGCGTGCCTGGACGTCGGCCAGCGCGGTGGCGACCTCCACCGCACCCTCGGCGAGCAGCCGGCCGGCGTCGGTCAGCCGCACCCCTCGCCCGTGGGGTTCGACGAGGGCGGTACCGAGCTCGCGCTGCGCGGTCCGCAGCTGCTGCGACACCGCCGACGGAGTGCGGTGGGTGGCCGCGGCGACGGCGGAGATGCTGCCGCGGTCCGCCAGCTCGCGCAGCAGGTCGAGGTGCCGGACGTCCATGAAGGCAGCCTAAAACACAGGTGCTGAAGAAGTCGCTTGTGCTTCACTGTCGGCACCGTCGAGCATGGGGCCATGCCGACCCGTCACCGCCTCCTCGCCGCCGTCGTCGCGCTGCTGTGGGGTCTGAACTTCCTGGCCATCGACGCCTCGCTGCAGCACTACCCGCCGATGTTCCTCGTGGCGCTGCGGTTCGCCGTGCTCGCGGTGCCGACCGTCCTGCTCGTGCCGTGGCCCGGGGTGCCGGTGCGCTGGCTGATCGGGTACGGGCTCGGGTTCGGGGTCCTGCAGTTCACGTTCCTGTACTGGGGGATGTCGGCCGGGATGCCGGCCGGGCTCGCCTCGCTCGTCCTGCAGGCCTCCGGTCCGTTCACCGTGGTGCTCGGCGCGACGTTCCTGCGCGAGCGGGTCAGCGGGCGGCAGCTCGTGGGCATCCTCGTCGCCGTGGCGGGACTCGCCGTCGTCGGGTGGCAGCGCGCCGAGCACGCTGCCGTGCTGCCCTTCCTGCTCACCCTGGCCGGCGCCTTCGGCTGGGCGATCGGGAACGTGTGCAACCGGCAGGCCCGGCCGCGCAACCCCCTGCACCTGGCCCTGTGGATGTCGGTCGTCCCGCCCCTGCCCATGCTGGCGGTCTCGCTGGTCGTCGAGGGGCCGGACCGCATCTGGACCTCGCTGGTCTCCTACGACGACCCAGCCGCCGTCGCCGCCGTGGTCGGGCTCGCCTACACGGTGGTGCTCGGCACCGTCGTGGGCTCGGGGCTGTGGACGTGGCTGATGGCGCGGCACCCGGCGGGCGTGGTCGCACCGTTCTCGATGCTGGTGCCGGTCGTCGGCATGACGGCAGCCTGGCTCGTGCTGGGGGAGACGGCGACCCCGGGTGAGCTCGCCGGCGGCGTGCTGGTGGTCGTCGGCGTGCTGCTGGGCAGCCGGCCGCCGCGGCGCGGCCCGACGACGGTGCCGGGCACGGAGAGGTCGCCGGAGCGCACGCTGGGGGTCGCTGCTTCCACGGGTCCGGCTCCGACTAGGTGACCGGACCGCCCCCGGTGCCGGCGTCGTCCTGGACGGTCGGCGCCGGCTCGGGGTCGACGACCGGGAAGGCGTTGAAGTGGATCTGGACGGGTCGGGCGTCCGGGCCGGGCTCCTGGGCCTTGAGCTTGTGGAGCTCGGTGTCGATGACCGACTGCACGGTCTCGATGAGGTCGTGGAGCTGCTGGGGAGTCGCGACGGTGTTCGCCGTTCCGAGCCTGACCGAGTCGGACCAGTCGGCGTAGCGGGACTCCTGCGGACCGTCCCGCAGCGCGTCCAGCAGTCGCCAGATCTTCGCCTGGCGGGCGCGTTCGAACTCGGCGCTCGCCAGGGACAGTGCCGTGCGGGTGCCGGCGTCGTCGACGTCGTTCTCGGACGGAGCGAGGACGAACCCCCCCGGCGTCGCTTCCCACCAGCGTTCGCGCGCGGTGCCCTTGCCCTCGACCTCGCGGACGAAGTCGTGCTTGGCGAGCTGGCGCAGGTGGTAGCTCGTGGACCCGCTGGACTCGCCGACGAGCTCGGCGAGCCGGCTGGCGGTCAGCGACCCGTGCACCTGGAGCAGGTCGAGGATCGTGACCCGCAGCGGGTGCGACAGCCCCCGCAGCCGTGCCGCGCCCACGGGCGCGGGCTTCCGGGTGGAGCTCGAGGTCGCGGCGGAGGGGTCGGTCATGTCTCGACCGTACTGTCCCGACGCCTCAGCGCAGCCCCAACGGGTTGATCTGCGCGGCGTTGTCGCGGACCTGCTCCGCGGCGAGGTATCGGCGGTGGTCCCGCTCCCGGCGGGCGAGCGCTCCGGCGGCGCGCCGGGCGACGTGGGTGGCCAGGGCGTCGTGCAGGTGCTCCCCGGTCCGGACCAGCGCGTCGGCCAGGTGGTCCATGACGCGGTCGGCGAGGGTGCGGCGGTGGTAGGTGGGGGCGGCGAGCAACATGACGACTCCAAGGGGCGAGGATGTCCGCTGACGTTTCCAACATAGCGTTGCAAAGATCTCTTTGCCAAGAGAGTTTTGGAAGTTGCTGCCCGGCAGGCTTTCATCGTACATACGTTCGAACAGGTCGTCCAGAGGATGGCCTTCTTCACCCGATCACGTCGCCCTCACGGGAACTTCGCATGCTGAGGAACCGTTGGGCAGCCGTACGATGAGTCGTCGACCCGTCCTCGCGCTGGAGTTTCCGTGTTCCGTCTTGCCCGCCTGTCCCTGGCGAACCGAGCCGTGGTCGCCCTGGCCACGGTCGCGATCTTCGTCTTCGGCACCCTGAGCCTGACCTCGCTGAAGCAGGAGCTGATCCCGTCGCTCCAGTTCCCGGCCGGCGTGGTCCTGGCGACGTACCCCGGCGCCTCGCCGGAGGTGGTCGAGGAGAACGTCACCGAGCAGATCGAGGCGGCGGTGCAGGGCGTCGACGGCATCGAGTCCGTCAGCTCGAGCGCGTCGACCGGGATCTCGACCACCACGGTCGAGTTCGCCTACGGGACCGACATGGACTCCGCTACGCAGCGGCTCACCACCGTCATGACGCAGATCCAGTCCTCCCTCCCCGAGGACGTCGACCCGCAGGTCATCACCGGGTCCCTCGACGACCTGCCGGTCATCCAGCTCGCCGCGTCCGGTGCGGGCGCCGACCTCGCCGGGCTGGCCGACGAGATCGAGGCCGTCCTCGTGCCGGACCTCGAGGACGTCGACGACGTGCGGTCCGTGACTGTCAGCGGGGCCGTCGACGACCAGGTGCTCATCGAGGTCGACCCGGCCGACCTCGCCGAGCAGGGCCTCGACGTCGCCCAGGTGACCGACGTGCTCGCCGACTACGGCGTCGTCGTCCCGGCCGGCACCGTCACCGAGGACGGCGACACGTACTCCCTGCAGGCCGGGACCCGGATCGGCAGCCTCGAGGAGATCGAGGAGATCCCCCTCGTGCCGAGCGTGACCAGCACCGCCGGGGCCGACGGCGGCACGTCGGGCGTCACGGACGACGCCGCGGCCGCCGCACCGGGAGCCGAGGGCACCGTGCCGCCGTCGGGCACCGACAGCGCCGCCGGGGCGCCCGCCGAGGGCGGGACGGGGACCGACCCCGAGCAGCTCCCGGACGCCAACGCGCCCCCCGCTCCGCCGGAGCCCGTCCTGCTCGGCGACGTCGCGGACGTCTCGGTCGCGGAGTCCGAGGCCACGTCCTTCTCCCGCCTCGACGGCGAGCCGTCGCTGGGCATCGGCATCATCAAGACCCCGCAGGGCAACACCGTCGACGTCTCGCACGCCGTGCAGGAGGTCATCGACGACAACGCCGCCGAGCTCGACGAGGCCGGCATCACCACCGCCGTCGTGTTCGACCAGGCCCCCTTCATCGAGGAGTCCATCGAGGGGCTCGCCACCGAGGGCGGCCTCGGCCTGGTCTTCGCGATCCTCGTCATCCTGGTCTTCCTGCTCTCGCTGCGCGCCACGCTCGTCTCGGCGGTGTCCATCCCGCTGTCGCTGGCCACCGCGTTCCTGGTCATGGACGTGACCGGGTACACCCTGAACATCCTCACGCTGGCCGCCCTGACGATCTCCATCGGCCGCGTGGTCGACGACGCCATCGTCGTCATCGAGAACATCAAGAGACACCTGTCCTACGGCGAGGACAAGAAGGACGCGATCCTCACCGCCACGGGCGAGGTCGCCGGGGCCATCGCCGCCTCGACCATCTGCACCGTCGCCGTGTTCCTGCCGCTGGGCCTCGTGTCCGGCATGACGGGCGAGCTGTTCCGGCCGTTCGCGTTCACCGTCGCCATCGCGATGCTCGCCTCCCTGCTGGTGGCGCTCACCATCGTGCCGGTGCTGGCCTACTGGTTCGTCAAGCCGCCGAAGGGCGCCGAGGAGGCCACCGACGGCGGCCGGGCGATCCGCGAGGCTGCCGAGGCCCAGGAGCGTCGCGGTCTCTGGCAGCGCGCGTACGTGCCCAGCCTCGCCGCGTCCCTGCGGCACCCCTGGGTCTCCCTGCTCGTCGCCGTCGGCATCCTCGCCGGCACTCTGGCGCTCGTGCCGCGCCTGGAGACCAACTTCATCGGCGACTCGGGCCAGGACACCGTCACGGTGACCCAGACCTTCGAGAACACCACCTCGCTGCAGGCGCAGGACGACGCCGCCCGCGCGATGGAGCAGGCCATCGCCGACGTCGACGGCGTCGAGACGGTGCAGACGTCGGTCGGATCCGGGGACTCGCCCGAGGCCGCGTTCTTCGGGGGCGGGGCCGCGCCCACCGCGAGCTTCTCCGTGACGCTCGACGAGGACGCCGACGGCGTCGCCGCGCAGGACGACGTCCGTGCCGCCGTCGAGGACCTCGCCGGCCAGGGGCCGACCACCGAGGTCAGCGTCTCCACCGGGGACTCCGGTTTCGGGTCCAGCACCATCGACCTGGTGGTCCAGGCGACCGAGCTCGACGACCTCACCGAGGCCGCCGAGACCGTCCAGGACGCCGTGGCCGAGCTGGACGGCGTCGCCGAGGTCACCAACGACCTCTCGACCGCCCAGACGGTCCTGCAGGTGGACGTCGACCGGGAGGCCGCGGCCGACGCCGGGCTCACCGAGACGCAGGTCGCCGGCATCGTGTCCGGGGCGATGAATCCCGAGCAGACCGTCGGGGAGGTGGACCTGGGCGACGGGCCGCTGGAGACCCTGGTGGTTACCGGAGAGGCTCCGGACACCGTCGGTGCCGTCGAGGAGATCGAGATCCCGACCGCCGCGGGCGCGGTGCCGCTCACGGACGTCGCGTCGGTCGAGGAGGTCGAGACGCCGGCCTCGATCAGCCGCGCCGCGGGGCAGCGGTCCGCGACGGTCGCCGTGACCCCCGGCGCCCAGGACCTCGGCACGCTGAGCGCCGAGGTGACCACCACCATCGACGGGCTGGAGCTGCCGGCCGGTGCCTCCGTCTCCATCGGCGGTGTCGCGGCCGACCAGGAGGAGGCCTTCGCGGACCTCGGTCTGGCGCTCCTGGCCGCGATCGCGCTCGTCTACCTGATCATGGTCGCGACTTTCAAGTCGCTGATCCAGCCGCTGATCCTGCTGGTCTCCGTGCCGCTGTCCGCGACGGGTGCGCTCGTCGCGCTGCTGGTCACCGACACCCCGCTCGGTGTCGCGGCGCTCATCGGTGTGCTGATGCTGGTCGGCATCGTGGTGTCCAACGCCATCGTGCTCATCGACCTCATCAACCAGTACCGGCGCCGGGGCCGCGACCTCGACGACGCGGTGCGCGAGGGTGCTCGCAAGCGTCTGCGACCCATCGTCATGACGGCCCTGGCGACGATCTTCGCGCTGACCCCGATGGCGTTCGGGCTCACCGGGGGCGGCGCGTTCATCTCCCAGCCGCTGGCCCTGGTGGTGATCGGCGGGCTCATCTCCTCGACGCTCCTGACGTTGCTCATCGTGCCGGTGCTCTACGTGCTGGTCGAGGGCCGCAAGGACCGCCGGGCCGCGCGTCGTCGGCGCCGGGCGGAGAAGCGGGAGCGCAAGGCCGTCGAGCGCAGGGACCGCGAGGCGACCGCCGCCGCTGCCGGCTGAGGCGGTCGGGTCGGCACTCCGTGGCCGGTTCGGCAGTCCGCACTGCCGAACCGGCCACGGAGTGCCGACGCGATCCTCGGCAGATCGGCGGGAACGTGTCGGACCGGCCGTGCGTTGCATAGGATGAACCGCGACGGCCAGCGACCCGGCCCTGCCCGCGACAACCCGTCGTCGGGCACCCGGCAGCCGCGACCAGGAGGAGTGCATGAGCAACCCCGTCTTCTCGAACAGCGACGTCTTCGGCGAGCCGCGCCGCACCGCGCGCGGCGGCACCGCGACGTCGGCGCGTCCCGCGCAGTACGGCGCGTACGGGGCCCAGGCCGCCGACGCCGCCTCGCTGCAGAACATGTACGAGGCGCCGTCGGCCACCCCGGTCGACACCAAGCGCCTCACCTACACCGACGTCATCATGAAGACCGGCGGGCTGCTCGCGCTGCTCGTCGTCGTCGGCGCGGTGAGCTGGCAGCTGACCGACACGATGCCCTACCTGTGGATCGGCGGCATGATCGTCGGCCTCGTGCTGGGCCTGGTCAACGCCTTCAAGAAGAACCCCAGCCCGGTGCTCATCACGCTGTACACGGTGGCGCAGGGTCTGTTCCTGGGTGGGATCTCCGCCTTCTACGAGTCGGCCTACGACGGCATCGTGGGGCAGGCCGTCCTGCTGACCCTGTGCGTGTTCGCCGCGGCGCTGGGGCTGTACAGCTCCGGCAAGGTCCGCGTCACCCCGAAGTTCACGCGCTTCCTGCTGATCGGCATGGTCGGCTACCTGCTGTTCTCGCTGGTCAACGTCGTCCTGGTCTGGACCGGCGTGCTCGACGGATGGGGCATGCGCGGCGGCACGCTGGGCATCGTCATCGGCCTGTTCGCCGTGGTTCTGGCGGCGATGTCGCTGATCATGGACTTCGACTTCATCAAGCGCGGCGTCGAGGGCGGCGTGCCGGCCAAGTTCGCCTGGTCGGCGGCCTTCGGCCTCATCGTCACCCTGATCTGGCTCTACCTCGAGCTGCTGCGCCTGCTGGCGATCATGCGCGGCGACTGACCCCCGTATCCGCGAGGTAGGCAACCTCCTCGCGAGGTAGAACAGCACACCGGCGGCGGCCGGGCACCTCTCGCGAGGTGCCCGGCCGTCGTCGTCTCCGTCGTCTCCCGCGAGGTCGGCAATCTTCCGTCCAGGTAGGCAGCTCTCCGCCCAGGTAGGCAACCTTCGGCCGACGTAGGCAAGTCCTCGGCGAGGTAGGCAAGTCTTCGCTCAGGTAGGCGAGAACTCCGACTGGACGTTGCCTACCTCGCGGGCAGGTTGCCTACCTCGCCGGAAACTCGCCTACCTCGGCAGGGGGTTGCCTACCTCGGAGGGGACGACGGCGGGGCTCAGGCGCGGCTCGGGGTACGGAACGCCCGGTGGTCGCCCGGGTCGTCCTCGGCGCGGATCACGTGCATGACGGCGTTGATGAGCGCCAGGTGCGTGAAAGCCTGCGGGAAGTTGCCCAGGTGCCGCCCGGTGCGCGGGTCGATCTCCTCGGCGTACAGGTTCAGCGACGACCCGAAGGACAGCAGCCGCTCGCACAGCGTCCGGGCCCGCTCTACCTCTCCGATCTCGCACAGCGCCGAGACGAGCCAGAACGAGCAGATCGTGAACGTGCCCTCCTCGCCGGCCAGCCCGTCGTCGGTCTCCTCGGTGCGGTAGCGCAGCACCAGACCGTCCTCGGTGAGCTCCTCGGCGATGGCGAGCACCGTGGCCCGCACCCGCTCGTCGTCCGGCGGCAGGAACCGCAGCAGCGGTACCAGCAGCAGCGAGGCGTCCAGGGAGTCGTCGCCGTACCGCTGGGTGAACACCCCGCGCTCGTCGACGCCCTTGGAGCAGATGTCGGCGTGGATCTCGTCGGCGAGCTTCTGCCACTGCTCGGCGAAGTCCGGCTCGTCGTACAGCCGCGCCAGCCGGGCGCCCCGGTCGAGCGCCACCCAGCACATGAGCTTGGACGAGGTGAAGTGCTGCGGGTCGCCGCGCACCTCCCAGATCCCGCGGTCGGGCAGGTGCCAGTGCTTGGCGGCCTCCTCGACCTGACGCTTCAGGACAGGCCACAGCGCCTCGGGAAGCTGCTCCCGGTTGCGGGTGTGCAGGTAGACCGAGTCGAGGACCGCGCCCCAGACGTCGTGCTGGCTCTGGTTGTAGGCGGCGTTGCCGACGCGGACCGGCTGGGCACCCTCGTAGCCCGTGAGGTGGCTCAGCTCGGACTCGTGCAGCTCCTCCTCGCCGTCGACGCCGTACATGATCTGCAGCTGCTTGTTGTCCTGGCAGGCGTCCTGGATGAACGCGAAGAAGTCGTTCGCCTCGCGGTCCAGCCCGAGGGTGTACAAGCCCCACAGCGCGAACGTGGAGTCGCGGATCCAGGCGTACCGGTAGTCCCAGTTGCGCTCCCCGCCGGGCGTCTCCGGCAGCGACGTCGTCGCCGCGGCGAGCAGCGCGCCGGACGGGGCGTACGTCAGGCCCTTGAGGGTCAGGGCGGACCGCTGCAGGTAGATGCGCCACGGGTGGTCGGGGAAGAAGCCTTGCGTGATCCAGTCGCGCCAGAACTGCTCGGTGCGCCACATCTTCTCGGCGGCCTCGGCGAAGGAACCGGGAGTCGGCAGCGGGGACCAGGCCATGGCGACGAAGTGGGTGTCGCCCTCCTCCATGCGGGTGCGGGCCTGGGCGCGCCGGCCCTCGAGACCGAAGCGCAGCGAGGAGCTGAGCCGCAGGTCGGGGTTGGCGTCCCCGGTGCGGGCGATCACCGACGAGTACCCCTCGTCGAGGTACTCCCAGTCGGGCTCGTACCGGGCGTAGTCGGACATCGGCGAGCACACGACCTCGAGGTCGACCTTCCCGGAGACGCACTTCACGGTGCGCAGCAGGACGTGCTCGGCGTCGTGGTCCGTCGGCGTGCGCCGGTGCGTCTGCGACCGCTCGTCCAGGTTGTGCCAGGGCCCCATGACCATCGCGTCGCGGACCACGAGCCATCCGGTCGAGGTCTGCCAGGTGGTCTCGAGGATGAGGGTGCCGGGGATGTACCGCCGTGCGACGGGAACGCGGACCCCGTGGGGGCCGATGCGGAAGTGGCCCGCTCCGCGGTCCAGGAGCGAGGAGAAGACGCTCGGGGAGTCCGGACGTGGGACGCACATCCACTCGATCGCGCCGCTCGGGGCGACGAGGGCGTTCGTCTCGCAGTCGGACAGGAACGCGTACTCCGCGATCGCGGGGAACGTGCTGCGTCCGTCCGTGCGCGGTGGTGCCTGTGCATCGAGCGTCATGGACCCAGAGTGCGTTGCGGGCGGGTCCGCGCGCCACTTCCCGCCACGGTGGGGCGAGAAGATTCACACAGTTGTGACGTGGCGTCACCTGGTCCGCGCCCCGTCACCCGGGGGCCGTCCGCGTCCGTGCGGCGCCACGACCTGCGACGGCATCACATCTGGCAGATCCGGCGTGCCGATCTCGCGGCTCGTGTCGATCCCCGGCTGTCCCGTTCGACCTGAGGGTGAGAAGGTCTCACACGGAGGCCCGGACATCACAGGAGATGAGGGACATGACCAAGTACATGCTGATCATGCGGGGTACCGACGAGGGCCAGGCGCAGTACGAGGAGACGGACTTCTCCGAGGTGATCGCCGCCATGGGCCGCTACAACGAGTCGATGATGGACGCGGGGGTCCTGACCGCCGGCGAGGGCCTCGCGGACGCCTCGGAGGGCGCCGTCGTCGACTTCTCCTCCGACACCCCGGTCGTGACGGACGGGCCGTACGGGGAGACGAAGGAGCTGTTCAACGGCTTCTGGATCCTCGACGTCGCCTCCCGGGCGGAGGCGATCGAGTGGGCCAAGCGAGCGCCGCTCAGCGGTCCGGGCACCAAGCTCGAGGTCCGTCGCGTGCACGGCGAGGAGGACTTCCCGGCCGACGACGAGTGGATCCAGAAGGAGAAGGAGTGGCGCAAGCAGCTCGGGACGGAGTGACCGGCCCGGCCGGGGTGCCCGACGGCGGCACCCCGACCGCGGGCGGCGGCGCCCGGGGCACGGACGGCCCTGATGCCGCCCGCCGCGCCGTGGAGGCCACCTGGCGCATCGACGCCGCGCGGATCGTCGGTGCGCTCGCCCGGTACACCGGGGACGTCGCCCTGGCCGAGGACGTCGCCCAGGAGGCGCTGGCCGAGGCCCTCGTGGCCTGGCCGCGCGACGGGCAGCCCCGCGACCCGACCGCCTGGTTGCTCACCACCGCGCGGCGGCGGGCCATCGACGCGTTCCGGCGTCGTGCGGGACGCGACGAGCGGTACGCCGCCCTGGGCCACGACCTCGGCGAGGGCGAGGCGCACGCCGGGGCGCCGCCGTCGGACACCGTTGAACCTGACCTGCTGTGGGACCCGGACCGGATCGAGGACGACCGGCTCGCCCTGATCTTCACCGCCTGCCACCCGGTGCTGTCCACGGAGGCGCGGGTGGCGCTCACGCTGCGGGTGGTCGGTGGGCTGACCAGCGACGAGATCGCGCGGGCCTTCCTGCTCCCGCGCACGACGGTCCAGGCGCGCATCACCCGGGCCAAGAAGACGCTCGCCGCGGCCCGGGTCCCGTTCGAGGTGCCGCCCGCTGCCGACCGGCCCGAGCGGCTGGGGTCCGTGCTCACCGTGGTGTACCTGATCTTCACCGAGGGGTCGACGGCGTCGGGCGGCACGGACTGGATCCGCGCCGACCTCGCCCGGGAGGCCGTCCGGCTGGCCCGGGTGCTGGACCGGCTCGTGCCCGGAGAGCCCGAGGTCGCCGGTCTGCTCGCGCTGCTGGAGCTGACCGCGGCCCGGTTCCCGGCCCGCACCGGCCCGGACGGAGAGCCCGTGCTGCTCGCCGACCAGGACCGCCGCCGCTGGGACGTCGGGGCGATCCGGCGTGGACGCGCCGCGCTGGCGCGGGCCACCGCCGTCGGACGCGGGTTGGGGCCGTACGGTCTGCAGGCCGCGATCGCCGAGCAGCACGACGTCGCGCGGTCGGTCGACGACACCGACTGGGAGCAGATCGTCGTGCTGTACGAGGCGCTCGGCCGCGTCGCACCGTCGCCCGTCGTGGAGCTGAACCGGGCCGTCGCGGTGTCGATGGCGTCCGGTCCGGCCGCCGCGCTGGAGATCGTCGACGACCTCGCCGCCCGCGAGGTGCTCACCGGGACCTACCTGCTGCCCAGCGTCCGGGGCGAGCTGCTGTCCCGCCTCGGACGCCGGGACGAGGCCCGCACCGAGCTGGAGCTCGCGGCGCGGCTGTGCGGCAACGACCGCGAGCGCGGGGTGCTGGAGGCCAAGGCCGCGGCCCTGGGCGGGTCGTCGTAGGCTGACGAGGTATCGCCGACCGGCGCACCGCCGTCGGCCCCCCGTCCCCGACCGTGAGGTACCACCATGACCACGCTGCCCACCGCCACCGGCTCCTTCGGCGACAAGCCCGAGATCACCTTCCCCGAGGGCGACGCCCCGTCGGGCCTGCAGGTCCAGGTGCTCGAGGAGGGCTCCGGCCCCATCGTGGACGCCGGCCGCACCATCGTCGTCAACTACTACGGCCAGACCTGGGGCGGCCAGATGTTCGACAACTCCTGGGACCGCGGCCAGACCATCGACTTCCCGATCGGCGTCGGCGCCGTCATCGGCGGCTGGGACAAGGGGCTCGTCGGCCGCAACGTCGGCGACCGCGTGCTGCTGTCCATCCCGTCCGAGCACGGCTACGGCCAGCGCGGCGTGCCGCAGGCCGGTATCCCCGGCGGGGCGACCCTGGTGTTCGTCGTGGACGTCGTCGACGTGAAGTGAGCATCGCGGACGCGGGGAGGGCTGCACCGCAGGGTCGCGTTCACGGTCGCTGCGCGACCTCCACTCCGGGGGTGACGACCCCGCCGTGCAGCCCTCCGCGCGTCCGCCGCATTCAGCGTCCGGGGGAGCACTACCCCTTGCGAGAGCGGGTGACCGTGAAGCGGGGGTCCTGGGCGACGTGGTCCGTGGGTCCGACGGCACGGGCGAGCGACCCGCGGTAGCGCAGCCGCGTGTTGTACACGCACCACAGCTCCCCGCCGGGACGCAGGATCCGCCCGGCCGCGGCGAACATGCGGTGCGCGGCGTCCGTGCTGACGGCGGCACGGTCGTGGAAGGGCGGGTTGAGCAGCACGACGTCGGCGCTCTCGTCGGCCAGGCCGGCCCCGGCGTCGTCGCGCTGCACGACGGCGGAGACGCCGTTCGCCGCCAGCGTCGCCCGGGTGGACGCCACCGCCGCCGCCGAGCGGTCGGTGGCCACCACGCTCGCCAGCGGGTAGCGGCGGGCCAGCACCACGGACAGCAGCCCGGTGCCGCACCCGAGGTCGACGGCGTCGTGCACCCGCTCGGCGGCGGGCCAGCGACCGGCGGTGCTCAGCAGGAACCGGGTGCCGTGGTCGAGGGCCGCTCCGGCGAACGCTCCGCCGTGCGCGACGACGTCGAGACGGGGCGGGGGAGCGCCGCCGTCGGTCGGGGTCGCCGCCGCCAGCAGCTCCGGGTCGGTCAGGAGCTCGCGGACCGGGTACAGGGGCGCGGCGTCGCGGATCTCGGGGCGGGGACCGGACGCCACCAGGGCCCGGGACTTGCTGCGCGCCAGCGTGGCGCGGACCGCGGTGAAGCGGTCGGCGAGCACGTCGTTCATGGCACGGGTCATGTGCTTGATGCGGCCACCGGCCAGGAGCGTGACGTCGTCGGCCGCGTGCCGGGCGACGGCCTCGGCGATCTCGGTGAGCTCGGCCAGCGACTTGGGCAGCTGCAGCAGCACCAGCCGGGCGCCGTCGAGCAGTGCCGGCTCGAGCGCGTCGACGATCGTCGCGCGCCGTCGCAGGTCGTCGGGGTCCTCGTCGAGGTGGTGGCGCAGCGCGAGCTCGGCGCCGAGGGCGTCGGTGTGGGTGCGCACGTCCGGCGCGCCGAGGGCGAGCGCGCCGAGCGTGAGCGCCCCGAAACGGTCGCCGAGGACGACGACGTCGCCCGGACCCGTCGCGGCGAGGCGATCGGCGGCCTCGGCCAGCAGCAGCCGGTCGGTGGCGTCGACGGCGACCGGACCGTCGGCGCGGGTGCCGTCGTCGGGCCAGGGCACGAGCCGGTCGAGCACGGCGGTCACGGTGGGCGGCAGGGCGGCAGGGGGTGTCACGGCACGACCGTAGTCTGGGCGCATGACCGAAGCCACGTCGTCCGAGGCCCGTGTGTCCATCACCTACTGCACCCAGTGCCGCTGGCTGATGCGGGCGGCGTGGGTCGCCCAGGAGCTGTTGCAGACGTTCCGCACGCGGCTCGGCGAGGTCGCGCTCGTGCCGGGGACGGGCGGGGTGTTCCGCGTGGAGCTGGTGCGGTCGCCCGGCGAGGAGCCGGTGCTGCTGTGGGACCGCAAGGCCGAGGGCGGGTTCCCCGAGATCCCGCCGCTCAAGAAGGCCGTACGGGACGCCGTCGCGCCGGACATGGCCCTCGGGCACACCGACAGGGTCGCCTCCGGCGAGTGATCACGTCGGCAGTCCGTCGTCGGTGCGGCAGTCCGAAGCGCCGATCCGACGAGGATCTGCCGCGCTGATCAGTCCTCGGCCTTCCGCTCGGCCGCGATCCGCTCCTCCTCGGCGCGCACCGCGGCGGCCGTCTCGCGCTCGCGGACCAGCCACGCCGGGGGGTCCTCGCGCAGCTCGTCGATCTGCTCCGTGGTCAGCGGCTCGGTGATGCCGCCGCGCGCCAGCCCGCCGATCGAGATGCCGAGCCGGCCGGCCACGACCGGACGCGGGTGCGGACCGTTGCGGCGCAGCTCGTCGAGCCACTCCGGCGGGTTCTGCTCGAGCTGCTCCAGCTCGGCGCGGCTGATGCCTTTCTCCTGGAACTCCGCCGGCGTGGCGGGCAGGTAGACACCGAGCCGCTTCGCGGCGTTCGTCGGCTTGAGGACCTGCTGGGAGAAGGGTGTTCCGGCCATGCACCCAGCCTAGACGCGCGGGCAGGGTGGCGCCGCACCGTAACCTGGCCACGTGAGCGAGGACACCCGGCCCGTGGGGCCCGACGACGGCGATCTGCCCGCGGACGAAGCCCCCCGGTTCCGCCTGGGGTTCGTCCCGGGCGCGACGCCCGGCAAGTGGGCCCGCACGTGGGAGCAGCGTCTGCCCCGGGTGCCGCTGGATCTCGTGCCGGTCGAGGCGGCCGAGGTCGTCGGCGCGGTGCGTGCCGGGGACGTCGACGCGGCGATCGGACGGCTGCCCGTCGACAAGGACGTGTTCCACGCGATCGAGCTCTATGCCGAGCTGCCGATGGTCGTGGTCTCGCGCGACCACCTGCTGGCGGCGACCGAGGAGTCCGAGCACGTCACGACTGCCGACCTGGCCGAGGACGTCCTGTGGGTGCCGGCCGACGACGTGCTCTTCACCGGTGACCGACCCCGGCCCGGAAGGTCCCCCGAGGCGTACGACGACGGCACCGGGACCCTGGTGATCCCGGCCCCGGCCACGACGGCGGAGGCGATCGCCTGGGCCGCCACGGGCAGCGGCGTCGTGGTCGTCCCGATGTCCCTGGCGCGGCTGCACCGGCGCAAGGACGTCGTCCACCGCGTGCTCGACGACGGCCCCGAGGCGCCGGTCGGGCTGGTCTGGCTCCGCGACGGGCTGACCGCGGAGACGGGTGAGCTCGTCGAGGAGATGGTCGGGATCGTGCGCGGCCGGACCGCGAACAGCTCCCGCGGACGGGCGGGGGAGTCGGCGAGGGCCTCCACCAAGGCGGCGGGCGCCAAGAAGGCGTTCGGCGCTGCCGCGAAGAAGGCCGGGACCGCGGGCGGACGCGGGGGAGCGGCGGGCGCCCGCCGCGGCGTGTCCCCGGGCGCCCGCCGCGGCCGACCAGGAGGCGGCAAGGGGCGCGGCAAGCGGCGCTGAGCCTCAGCCCTGCGATGTCTCCGAGCGGGCCAGCAGCCCGCGCACCGCGTCGATCGTGTCGGCCTCGGCGGCGGTCTTGTCGTCGCGGTAGCGCAGCACGCGGGCGAAGCGCAGGGCGACGCCGCCGGGGTAGCGGGTGGAGCGCTGCACGCCGTCGAACGCGATCTCGACGACCTGCTCCGGGCGCACCTTCACCACGTAGCCGTCGGTCGGGCCCTCGGCGAGCTCGGTGAACCGCTGCGTCTGCCAGGCGAGCATCTCGTCGGTCATGCCCTTGAAGGTCTTGCCGAGCATGACGAACCCGTCGCCGGCGGGGTCTCGCGCGCCGAGGTGGATGTTCGACAGCCACCCGCGCCGCCGCCCGGACCCCTGCTCGACGGCGAGCACCACCAGGTCGAGGGTGTGCCGCGGCTTGACCTTGACCCAGGCGGCCCCGCGCTTGCCGGCGGCGTACGGGGCCTCGAGGTCCTTCACGACCAGCCCCTCGTGGCCGGCGCCCACGACCTCGTCGAAGAACTCCTGCAGCGCCGCGGCGTCGGCGTCGACGAGCCGAGGGACGACGGCGTCCGGCGGCGCCGCCCGGTCGAGCGCGGCCAGGCGCTCGCGGGCCGGCGCGTCGATCAGGTCGGTGCCGTCGAGGTGCAGCAGGTCGAAGAACTTCACGGTCAGCGGCAGGCTCGTACCCGGGTCCGCCTCGTGGGTGCCGGTGCGCGACGCCGTCTCCTGGAACGGCCGCGGCCGTCCGGCGTCGTCGAGGGCGAGGGCCTCGCCGTCGAGCACGGCGGCGTCCACCTCCAGGGAGCGGGCCAGCGCCACGACCTCGGGGAGGCGGTCGGTGATGTCGTCGAGCGACCGGGTGAACACGGCGACGTCGTCACCGGCCACGTGCACCTGGACACGGATGCCGTCGAGCTTCACGTCTGCCGCGACGGACGTGTCGGCGAACCGTTCGACGGCGGCGTCGACGTCGGGTGCGGACGAGGCCAGCATGGGGCGCACCGGGCGGCCGACACGCAGGGTGAAGGCCTCCAGCGCCGGCGTCCCGCCGGTCAACGCGGCCCGCGCGATCGGGCCGGACAGCGCGCTGAACATGGCCGCGCGGCGCACGGCCTTCGTCGGGACGTCGGCCGCCGCGGCGATGGCGTCGAGCAGGAGCGAGTCCAGGGCGCCCTGACGCAGCTCGCCGCGCAGCAGGCCGGCCAGGAACCGTTGTTCGTCGGCCGTGGCCCGGGAGAACAGCTCGGTGAAGGCCTGCGTGCGCGCCGTGTGGGAGCCCGTGCCCTCGAGCGCCTGCATCGCGGACAGGGCGGCGTCGACCGCGACCGGGGTCAGCGTGGCGGCGTCCGCCGCAGGCGGCAGGTCGGACAGCGTGCGCCACCCGAGGCCGGTGCGGCGCTGCCGGGGGCGACCGGACAGGAAGGCGGCGACGATCTCGATCTCGTCGCCGTCGTCGCCCTCGGGCGGGCGCGCCGACGGCGGAGCGGCCTCTCGCAGCGCCTCGGCCAGCAGCTCGCGCTTGCTCAGGCGGGACCGCGTCGCGGCGACCGCGGCGTGCGTCCGGACCAGCTCGGTGAGCAGCACAGGTCGATCGTCGCAGCCGGGACCGACATGCGCAGGGCTCAGGCGGTCACCGGGTGGACGGCGTCGTAGGCCTCGCGGGCGGCGAGCACGTCGGCGGAGTGGTCCAGGGTCCAGCGTTCGAGGGCCTGCAGGGGGCCGAGCACGTCGTGACCGGCGGCGGTGAGCGCGTACTCGACGCGCGGCGGGACCTCGGCGTGCACGGTGCGCTGCACGAGGCCGTCCCGCTCGAGGCCGCGCAGCGTCTGGGTGAGCATCTTCTGCGAGACGCCGTCGACGCGCTGCGCCAACGCGGAGAAGCGCTGCGGGCCGTCGGCCAGCGCGCCGACGACGAGGACGGTCCACCGGTCGGCGACACGGTCGAGGACCGTGCGGCTCGGGCAGGCCTTGAGGTACGGGTCGAACGGGATCTCGGTCACGGTGCATCCTCCTTGCGAACCACGATCCTACGTCCTAGAGTTTCCGATGGAAACCTACTCTCCGTTAGAGAGTGACATGCCAGCAGAGAGCGAGAGAGTCATGGCACGCATCACCGTCATCGGGGGCACCGGCTACGCCGGGGAGCACATCGTCCGCGAGGCCGCCCAGCGCGGTCACGAGGTCACCTCGCTGAGCCGGTCCGAGCCCACCGAGCCCGTCGACGGCGTGCGGTACACCACCGGCTCCGTCCTGGACGAGGCGACCGTGGACAGCGCCGCGCAGGGGGCCGACGTCGTCGTCGCGACCGTCTCCCCGCGCGGCGACATGGCCGGCCAGGTCCGCCCCGCCTACGCCCGGCTCGCGGACCGCGCCGCGGCGCACGGGGTGCGCCTCGCCGTCGTCGGCGGCGCCGGGTCCCTGAAGGTCAGCGAGGACGGCCCGCGCGTCGTCGACGGCCCCGACTTCCCGGACGCGTTCAAGGCCGAGGCGCTGGAGTTCACCGACATCCTCGCCGACCTGCAGGACGCCCCCGAGGGCCTCGACTGGTTCTACCTCAGCCCGCCGGCCGTCTTCGGCTCCTACGCCCCCGGCGAGAAGACCGGCACGTACCGCACCGGCGGTGACGTGCTCCTGGCCGACGACGAGGGCAGCTCGTTCATCTCGGGCGCCGACTTCGCGACCGCGCTGGTCGACGAGCTGGAGAACCCGACGCACCGCCGTCGGCGGTTCACCGTCGCGAGCTGACACCTGGCACGACGCGGCCCGCCCCTCGCCGAACGGTCGAGGGACGGGCCGTCGTCGTCCCGGCGCGGTCGCTCGGGCGGCCTGCCAGGGTCGCTCAGGCGGCCGCGGGGAACGGCACGCCGGTCGTGGCGTGGCAGCGGTAGCCGTGCGGGTTCTTCGCGTCGGACAGGTACTGCTGGTGGTAGTCCTCGGCGTAGAAGAACGGGCCTGCCTCGGCGGCCGGGCGAAGCTCGGTGGTGATCGGGTCGTAGCCCTTCGCGGCCAGCACCTCGCCGTAGCGCTCGGCCGTGGACCGCGCGGCCTCGGCCTGCTCCGGCGTCGTCCAGTAGATGCCGGAGCGGTACTGGGTGCCGACGTCGTTGCCCTGGCGGAAGCCCTGGGTCGGGTCGTGGCGCTCCCAGAAGATCCGCAGCAGCTCCTCCTCGGACACCTGCTCCGGGTCGTAGGCGACCATCGCGGTCTCGGTGTGCCCGGTCCGCGCGGTGCAGACCTCCTCGTAGGTGGGGTTCGGCGTCGTGCCACCCATGTAGCCGACGGCGGTGCTCACGACCCCGGGGACCTGCCAGTAGATCTCCTCGGCGCCCCAGAAGCAGCCCATGGCGAGGTACAGCACGCGGGTGCCGGGCTCCCAGGGGCCGACGATCGAGGTGCCGAGCACGGTGTGCGGACGGGGAGCGGGCAGCACCGGCCCCTCCCGGCCCGGCAGGGCGTCCTCCGGCGCGACCATCGTCGTCTTGCCGCCGCCGAACAGGTTCTCGAAGATCATCGTTCCTCCTGACTGGGACGGGTCTCTCCGTCCGAGGGTGCCAACGCGGCGCGGGCCGGTGGTGTTCCTCGGCCGGACCGAGCGCCCGGGTCAGTCGAGGTCGCGTACCGCGCGGGCCTCGACGTCGGCGAGCACCTCGTCGGCGACCTCGGGACTGACGAGCCCCTCGTTGCGCGCCCGGACGCACACGTCCCGCTCGATCTCGACGGCGTCGCGCAGCAGTGCGTCGACCTGCTCGTCGTAGCGGTCGTCGCCGTCCCCCTGGGCGCGGGCCCGGGACAACGCCCGCTGGGCGGTCAGGTACCCCTCGTACTGCTGGGCGACGGCCTCGCGCACCGGGTCCGGAACGTCCGTCCGGACGCGCACGGCCTCCAGCGCCGCCACCGTCGCCTCCTCGCGCAGCCGGGCGATCTCGGCGGTCCCGTCGCCGGCCCGCCCGACGCCCAGCCACCGCACCACCGGTGCGAGCGTCAGCCCCTGCAGCACCAGGGTCGCCAGGACCACCATCAGTCCGACGAACACGACGGTGTCGCGCAGCGGGAAGTCGTCCCCGGAGGCGACCACGTGCGGCAGGGCGAGCGCCGAGGCGACGGAGACGACGCCGCGCATCCCGGCCCACGAGACGACGGTCGTCTCCCGCCGGGTGAACGCCCCGATGCCCGCCACCTCGGGCGGAGCACCCTGCTTGCGGGCGCGCGAGGCCATCCCGCGTTCCAGCCACCACAGCGCCGGGAACATCCAGACGAACCGGAGCACCACGAGCACCGCGACGACGGCGAGCGCCAGGGGGAGCGCGGTCCGCTCCACCGGGCTGCCGTCCAGCACCGACGTCAGCTCGAAGCCGATGAGCACGAACACGACCCCGGTGATCAGGTAGTCCGCGTACTCCCACACCGCCCGGCCGAGCAGCCAGCCGCCGGACGTCACCGACGCGTGGGACACCGACCGCAGCACGAGGCCGAGGGTGAGCACCGCCAGCACGCCGGAGCCGAGCCACTCCTCGGCCAGCAGGTAGGCGGCGAACGGCAGGGCGATCGTCACGGTGGTCTCCGCGGCGGGCACGTGCAGCCGCCCGAGCACCACGTGGCCCAGCCAGCCCGCGGCCAGGCCCACGGCCACCCCGACGACGACGGCGAGCAGCAGGTCGAGCCCGACCTCCCCGGCCGTGACCGACCCGGCCACCACCGCCGCGACGGCCACGTGGTAGATCACCAGCGCGGTGGCGTCGTTGAACATCCCCTCGCCCTCGAGCACGGTGACGACCCGGCCGGGCAGCCGCAGCCGGCGGGCCACGGCCGTCGCCGCCACCGGGTCGGGCGGGGCCACGATCGCCCCGAGCACCCAGGCGACCGCCCATGGTGCGCCCGCGGCGTGCGCGACGACGGCGACCAGTCCCGCCGAGGCGATGGTCAGCCCGACGGCGGTCAGCAGGATGGGCCGCGACTGGCTGCGGAACTCCCGCACCGTCGAGCGCTGCGTGGCGGCGAACAGCAGCGGTGGCAGCACCACCGGCAGGATGATCTCGGGGGAGAGGCGCAGGGCGGGCACGGCCGGGAACAGCGGCAGTGCGATGCCGAACAGCGTCAGCAGCACCGGCAGCGGGACGCGGACGCGGTCCGCGAGCGGGGTCAGCACCACCACCCCGGCGACGATGACTCCCCACAGGGCGACCGACGACATGTGACGTCTCCCGGGGACGGCGGTGAGGGACGAGGCAAGTCTGCCCGTGACGGGCCCTCGGCGCACCCGCCGGACGCCCGGTACGCCGGGCGCCCCGATAGCCTGCTGACCATGGCGACGGAGCCCACCGACCCCTTGATCCTGCCGGACGCGTCCGCGTGGCGCGCCTGGTTGGACGACCACGAGGACACGGCGACCGACGGCGTCTGGGTCGTGCTCGCCCGCAAGGGCCGGCCGGGGCCCACCGGCCTGACCCGCGACCTGGCGCTCGAGGAGGCCCTGTGCAGCGGCTGGATCGACGCCCAGAGCCGCCGTCGCGACGAGGACACCTCCCTGCAGCGCTACTGCCCGCGCCGACGGCGCAGCGCCTGGTCAGTGCGCAACCGCGAGATCGCCGACCGGCTCGTCGCCGAGGGCCGCATGCGCCCCCGCGGGCAGGCCGAGATCGACCGCGCGCACCAGGACGGCCGGTGGGACGCCGCCTACGGGGGAGCCGTCACGATCGAGGTCCCCGCCGTGCTGGCCGACGCGCTGGCCGCCAGCCCGCGGGCCGCCGTGGCGTGGGAGCGGCTGAGCGCGCAGAACCGATCGACCATCCTGCACCGCCTGTCCACGGCGCGGCGCGAGGAGACCCGGGCACGCCACGCCGCACGCTTCGTGGCGATGCTCGAACGGGGCGAGACGCCCCACCCGCAACGGCGCAGCGTGCTCCCGGACGACTGACCGTTCCCCGCGCGCGATCGTCGGGCATTCCGGTCATGACCGGCCTAGGGTGGGGCCGTGACCAGCCCGGCAGGACCCGAGAGCCGAGACGGCGACGCCGTCCCCGCCAGCGTGCGTGCCGCGGCCGCGTGGTCCTGGAGGCTGCTGCTGATCGCCGCGGGGGTCGCCGGGGTCGTCTGGTTGCTCGGCCAGCTGAAGACGATCGCCGTGCCGGTCGCCGTGGCCCTGCTCGTGACGATCCTGCTCCGGCCGATGCGGCGGATGCTCGAGAACGCCGGTGTACCGCGTGGTGCGGCGACGGCGCTGTCGCTGGTCGCCCTGATCGTCTTCGTCGCGGGCCTGGTCACGCTGGCCGGCTCCCAGATCGTCGCCGGGTTCCAGGACCTGTGGGACCAGGCGGTCCAGGGGTTCCAGGAGTTCGTCGACTGGTTGTCGGAGGGCCCGCTCGGCCTCGACGCCCAGCAGCTCTCGAACTACACGAACCAGCTGCAGGACCTGGTGGCCAGCCAGAGCTCGAACCTCATCACCGGGGCGCTCGGCGCCGCGAGCACCGTGGGCCACGTCCTGGTGGGCATCATCATCGCGATCTTCTGCACGATCTTCTTCCTCCAGGACGGCCGGAACATCTGGACCTGGGTGGTCAACCTGCTCCCGCTGCCCGCGCGCGAGAAGGTGCACCAGGCCGGACGCCGCGGCATGGTCACTCTCTCCTCCTACGTGCGCACCCAGATCCTCGTCGCCCTGGTCGACGGCGTCGGCATCGGGATCGGCGCGGCGTTCTTCGTGCCGTCCCTCGCGCTGCCGATCGGCATCCTGGTCTTCGTGGGCTCGTTCGTGCCCATCCTCGGAGCCATCGTCACCGGGGCGATCGCCACCGCCGTCGTGCTCGTGGCCCAGGGCTGGGTGGCCGCGCTGATCATGCTGGGCATCGTGCTGCTCGTGCAGCAGCTCGAGAGCCACATCCTGCAGCCCCTGCTCATGGGTCACGCGGTCTCCCTGCACCCGGTCGCGGTCGTGCTCGTCGTCGCCGCCGGCAGCCTCGCGGCCGGGCTCATCGGTGCGCTGTTCGCGGTGCCGCTCGCCGCCGTGCTCAACACGGTCGTGCAGTACCTGCACGGCCACGACAAGTTCCCCGAGCTCGGCACCGCCGACCACGTCCCGCTGCTGCGCAAGCAGGCCTTCGCCGACCTGCCCGGGACGCTGCTGTGGTCGAACCGCGGAGGCCGCGAGGACGACGCGCCGCAGGACGGCCCCGTCGACCCCGGTAGCGGTTCCGGCGCCACGGGTCGCCGCGGCCCGTCGACGTGACGGAGGACATCGTGGACCCGGGCCTCCGCGTCGCATACTGGGGCACGTGAACTCACCGACACCCCTGGACCGAGTGACCCTCGCCGACGTCGAGGCAGCCGCCGAGCTGCTCGACGGGGTGGTGACCCGTACCCCGGTGCACCCCTTCCGGGCGCTGACCCAGCTCGCCGGCGCCGACGTCGTCCTCAAGTGCGAGAACCTGCAACGCGCCGGATCGTTCAAGATCCGCGGCGCCTACACCCGACTCAGCCGGCTCACACCCGAGGAGCAGCGTGCCGGCGTGGTGGCGGCCTCGGCCGGCAACCACGCCCAGGGCGTCGCGCTCGCGGCCGAGAAGCTGGGCATCCCGGCCGTCGTCTACATGCCCGTCGGCGCGTCCGTCCCCAAGCTCGAGGCGACCCGCGGCTACGGCGCCGAGGTGCGCCAGCTCGGCAACAGCGTCGACGAGGCGCTGTCCGCCGCCCGCGCGGAGGCCGCCCGCACCGGCAAGGTGCTCATCCACCCGTTCGACCACCCCGACGTCGTGGCCGGCCAGGGCACCGTGGCCCTGGAGATCCTGGAGCAGGTGCCCGACGTCGGCACCGTCGTCGTGCCGCTCGGCGGTGGCGGCCTCGTGGCCGGGATCGCCACGGTGCTGGCCGAGGTCGCGCCCCACGTGAAGGTCGTCGGCGTGCAGGCCGCCTCGGCGGCGGCCTACCCGGCCTCCCTGGCGGCCGGGCGTCCGATCGCCGGCGACCTGGAGTCGACGATGGCCGACGGCATCGCCGTCGGCATGCCGGGCGACGTGCCCTTCGAGGTGCTGCACCGCCTGGGGGTCGAGGTCCGGACGGTCACCGAGGCGGAGATGTCGCGGGCGCTCCTGCTCGTGGCCGAGCGCGGCAAGCTCGTCGTCGAGCCGGCCGCCGCGGCCGCCGTCGCGGCGGTGTCCGCGTCCCCGGGCGCCTTCACCGGCACCGTGGTGCCGGTGCTCTCCGGCGGGAACATCGACCCGCTGCTGCTGCAGCGCGTGGTCCAGCACGGTCTCGTGGCGGCCGGCCGCTACCTGCAGATCTCGGTGCGGCTGTCGGACGAGCCGGGGGCGCTGGCCTCGCTGCTGGACACGGTGGCCGCCGCCGAGGGGAACATCGTGCGCGTCGACCACCGGCGCACCGACACCACGCTGGAGGTCTCCGAGGTGCTGGTGACCCTGCAGCTCGAGACCACCGGTCCCGAGCACTGCGCGGCGGTGCTGGACCGGCTGCGGCGGGACGGCTACCAGGTCACCTGACGGCGTCGGGCACCCCGCGACGAGATCGACCCTCGTGGTTCGAGATCGACTCACCATGAGTCGATCTCGAACCACGAGGGTCGATCTCGTCGTGCGGAGCGGGGCTCGGCCGGTTCCGTCTCAGCCGGTGCTGTCGGCCGGCGGAGCCTGCGGTTCCGCCGGGTGCGAGTGCCTCGTTCCTCGGCCCTCACACCCGGCTGCACCTCCGTCTCAGCCGGCGGCGGGCTGGGACTCCGGCTCGGTGATCAGCGGGTACACGCCGTTCTCGTCGTGGACCTCGCGGCCGGTGACCGGCGGGTTGAACACGCACACGCACGTGATGTCGGTCTTCGGCCGCACCTTGTGCTTGTCGTGGTCGTTGAGCAGGTACAGCGTGCCCGGCTTGAGCTCGTGCACCTCACCCGTGGCGAGGTCCTCGATCTCCCCCTCGCCCGAGGTGATGAACACGGCCTCGTAGTGGTTCGCGTACCAGAAGTAGTTGTCGGTCCCCGCGTACAGCGTGGTCTCGTGGACGGAGAACCCGACACCCTCCTTGGCCAGGATGATGCGCTTGGAACGCCAGTTCTCGGTCTTGATGTCGGCGTCGGTGTCGGTGATCTCGTCGAGCGTGCGAACGAGCATGGAGCCTCCTCGAAGTATGGGTCGGTGGTCGGGTCAGCGTGCCGTCGAGCGGCTCAGGAACCCAGAGCGGCCGTGATGGCCTCGTCCAGGATCGCCAGACCCTGACGCAGCTCGTCCTCGGTGATGGTCAGCGGCGGCAGCAGCTTGACGACCTCGTCCTCGGGACCGGAGGTCTCCACGAGCATGTGACGCTCGAACGCGCCGGTGGTCACCTTGTCGGCCGTCTCGCCGTCGGGGAACTGCAGGCCGCGGGCCAGGCCGCGACCCTTGCTGACCAGGTCGAGCTTCGGGTAGCGCGCCACGATCTCGTTGAAGAAGCCCTCGATGATGGCGCCCTTGGCCAGGGTCTCCTTCTCGAGGGTGTCGTCCGACCAGTAGGTGCGGATGGCCTCGGACGCCGTGGCGAAGGCCGGGGCGAAGCCGCGGAACGTGCCGTTGTGCTCGCCGGGCTCGAAGATGTCGAGCTCGGGGCGCACCAGCGTGATGGCCAGCGGCAGGCCGTAGCCGGAGATCGACTTCGACAGGCAGATCATGTCCGGGTAGATCCCGGCCTCCTCGAAGGAGAAGAACCCGCCGGTGCGGCCGCAGCCCATCTGGATGTCGTCCAGGATGAGCAGGATCTCGTGGCGCTTGCACAGGTCGGACAGCGCGCGCAGCCACTCGGCGCGGGCCGCGTTGATGCCGCCCTCGCCCTGCACCGACTCGACGATGATCGCCGCCGGCTCGTTCAGACCGCTGCCCGCGTCCTGGAGCAGACGCTCCAGGTAGGCGAAGTCGTCCTCGGCACCGGCGAGGTAGTCGTCGTAGGGCATCGGCGTCGCGTGGACCAGCGGGATGCCCGCGCCGCCGCGCTTCATGGAGTTGCCCGTCACCGACAGCGCGCCCAGCGTCATGCCGTGGAACGCGTTGGTGAAGTTGATGATGGACTCGCGGCCGGTCACCTTGCGGGCCAGCTTCAGGGCCGCCTCGACGGAGTTGGCGCCACCCGGGCCGGGGAAGATGACCTTGTGGTCCAGGCCGCGCGGCTCGAGGATGTGCGAGCGGAAGGTCTCGAGGAACTCGCGACGTGCGGTCGTGAACATGTCCAGCGAGTGGACCATGCGGTCGTCGGCGAGGTAGTCGATCAGGACCTTCTTCAGCACGGGGTTGTTGTGCCCGTAGTTCAGCGAGCCGGCGCCCGCGAAGAAGTCCAGGTAGGCCGTGCCGTCTTCGGCAAAGACCGTCGCGCCGGTCGCGCGGTCGAACACCACAGGCCAGGCACGGGAGTAGCTGCGGACCTCGGACTCGAGGGCAGAGAAACCCGTGGGGTCGTCGTGGGAGGACGCGTCGGGGGTCGGTGCGGACAGGGTTGTCACGGAGGACACTCCTTCGATGGTGCGCGCCGGTGCGGAGAAAGAAAGGGAAGGACTGCGTCGTCACCTGCGCGCCGAACCGGCGCAGTCCGAGGTCTTGCGTCTTAGCGGATGCCGTCGATCACCAGCAGGGGCTCGGCCTCGTGGCCGTCCGGGAAGTGGTGCGCCTCGAACCCGGTGACCTCGTCGAGGGTCGCTCCGCGCTGCTCGGCCCACCGCTGGAAGACGCGGCGGGAGGACGTGTTGTCCTCGGTCACGGTGGTCACCAGGGAGCTCACCTCCGGCTGGTCGTCGATCACGGCGTCGATGAGTCGGCCGGCGAGGCGGTGGCCCCGGGCGCGCTCGTCGACGGCGACCTGCCACAGGAAGTAGCGGGTCGGGTCCGCCGGCAGCCGGTAGCCGGTCACGAAACCGACGACGTCGCCGCCCATGAGGGCGATCCGGCACGTGTCGGCGAAGTGGTCGGCCAGCAGCAGATAGGCGTACGAGGAGTTGAGATCGAGCGAGCCGGAGTCGCGGGCGACGCGCCACATGGCGGCGCCGTCGGAGACATCCGGTCGACGGATCGTGAGGGTTGCATCGGGCGCCCCTGACACCGAGTCGGCGGTCGTGGGGGCGTTCGGACCTGTCTCTGGGATCGTCATACCGTACTCAACCATAGACACATCACCGGCAAAATCTCACGCCCGTCCGTCGGGACCACGGCGGTCGAACCGGAGGTCAGCGCGCGACTGCGCTGGTCCGGGCTGCGCCGGGCGGACATGTGTGGATACGGTGAGAGGTTCCGCGGGCGGTGGCGACGGGGCCCTGCGGCGCCGTCGCCACCCGCCGTTCGCGGGCGCCTCAGCCGGAGAACGGCTTGGCGGACGTGACCTTGACCGGGATGTCCCGCCCGTTGGGGGCGGTGTAGCTCACCTCGTCACCGACCTTCTTGCCGTCGATCGCGGCGCCGAGGGGCGAGGTGGGGGAGTACACGTCCAGGTCGGTGGTGCCGGCGATCTCGCGGGAGCCGAGCAGGAACGTCATCTCGTCCCCGGCGACCTCCGCGGTCACGACCATGCCGGCCTCGACGGTGCCGTCGTCGGCGGGCCGGCCGACGGCGACGTGCCGCAGCTTCTCGGTGAGCTCGCGGATCCGGGCCTCGTTCTTCGCCTGCTCCTCGCGCGCGGCGTGGTACCCGCCGTTCTCCTTGAGGTCGCCCTCGTCACGGGCGGCGGCGATACGCTCGGCGATAGCGGTCCGGGCAGGTCCGGAGAGGTGTTCCAGCTCCGCCGTCAACCGGTCGTGAGCTTCCTGGGTGAGCCAGGTGACGTTGCTCTCGGTCACGTGGACTCTCCTTTCTGGTGCTCGTCGGTGCCCGGCGCGCGCCGCGCGTTCGTCCGGCCGACGGGCGTCGGCACGCGCGTCGGCTCGTGCTGGACTACGTGTGAATAGGTCAGGATACCGGACGCCGGCGTCCGCGCGGCAGTCCCCCCGGGGGCGTCAGGGGCGTCACGGCGCGGTCGCGGTGCACCCGGCGACGACGGCCGACGTCGCCTCCTGGGAGGTGCCGACCGTGACCTCGTAGGCGCTGGTCCGGGTCTGCGCCGGGCCGACCGGGACGTCCAGCGTGCCGACCTGGGCATAACTGGGCGCCAGCGCCTCGATCGTGCACGTCGCCGTCGTCCCGACCGGCATGTGCACCTGGAACGTGACCTCGATCTCCTCGGGGCCGAGCACGTCGAACGACACCATGTCGTGGGCGACCGGGTCGTCGGCCTGCCGCAGCGTCGCGAACCAGGCCGTGCCGGCGACCGCCGCCGTCAGTGCCGCCGCGATCGCCGCCTTCGCGCCCCGTCCCAACGGCCCGCCCCGGCGGGCCGAGCCGCCGGCGGGTCCGGCGGTGCCGTACCGGTCGGCGGGGGCGGCGGGATGCTGCGTCTGGCTCATGACACCATTGTCCCTGACGACTGCGGACGTCCCGCACCACCCTGGGAGGACTCTTGACCGGCGAGCCACTGCGCCTGATGGCCGTGCACGCACACCCCGACGACGAGTCGAGCAAGGGGGCCGCCACCACGGCCCGCTACGCCGCCGAGGGCGTGGAGGTGCTGATCGTCACGTGCACCGGCGGCGAGCGCGGCGACGTGCTCAACCCGTCGTTCGAGGTGCCGGCGGGGCACGAGTTCGAGACGGTCGAGGGCCGACTGGCCGTGCGACGCCTGGAGATGGCGGCCGCCGCCGAGGCGCTGGGCGTGCGTCAGCACTGGCTGGGGTTCGTCGACTCCGGCCTGCCCGAGGGCGACCCGAAGCCGCCGCTCCCGGAGGGCTGCTTCGCCCTCGTGCCGCTGGAGGAGGCCTCGGCGCCGCTGGTGGAGCTCGTCCGCGAGTTCCGCCCGCACGTCATGACGACCTACGACCCCACGGGCGGCTATCCCCACCCGGACCACATCAAGTGCCACGAGGTGGCGTTCGAGGCATACCACGCGGCCGGTGACGCGAGCCGGTACGTCGTCGACGGCGGCGCGGACGCCTGGACGCCCTCGAAGCTCTACTACAACCACGGCTTCTCCCTGGACCGGCTGCGCGCCGTGCACGAGGCGATGGAGGGCGCCGGGCTGGAGTCGCCGTTCGGCGACTGGATCGAGTCCCGGGCCGCGCGCGAGATCCCGGAGCGGGAGGTGACCACGCACATCGAGGTGGCCCCGTACTTCGCCCGTCGCGACGCCGCGCTGACCGCGCACGCCTCGCAGATCGACCCCGACGGGTTCTTCTTCGCCGTCCCCCGCGACATCGAGGCGGACGTGTGGTCCACCGAGGAGTTCGAGCTCGCGGACTCCCGCGTGCCGGTCAGCACGCCGGAGGACGACCTCTTCGCCGGCGTGCGGACGGGGTCCTGATGCCGACGGCGCTGCTCGCGCGGGTCGCGGCGGACGTCGTACCGGCCCCGTCGCCCAGCCCGACGGCGCGGGTGCTGGAGGACTGGGAGGTCACCCCGGGTCTGGAGGGCTTCCTCGCGACCTTCGCGATCGCCGTCGCCGCCGTCCTGCTGTTCCTGTCGCTCAGCCGCCACCTGCGCAAGGCCGACAACTACGCGCGCGAGCACGGCATCGAGATCCCGGAGCGGCGCAGCATCGGCGTCCGGCGCGACGCGACCGGCGACGGCGGGCCCTCCGAGGCCACGCCGACCTCGCCCGACGTCGCTCCCGGCCCGGCGGCCGACGGGCCCGCCGAGGAGGGGCAGCAGGACGTCGGCACGCCGGACGCCGGGTCTCCCGACGACGGTCGGGAGCCGCGATGACGGCGCGCGTCACGGTCGCCCAGGTCACGATCGCCGACGACCACGAGGCCAACCGGTATCTCGTCGTCGACGCGTTCGCCCAGGCCGCGAAGCTCTCGGCGGACCTGCTGGTCCTGCCGGAGTACGCCTCCGGCTACCACCGCTCGGGCGTGGGGATCGAGCACGCCGAGGACCTCGACGGCCCGTTCGTGAGCCTGCTGCGCGAGCAGGCGGCGGCCACCGGCGTCGCCGTGATCGCCGGGGTCACGCTGCCCGGGGACGAGCCCGGGCCCGACGGCGGGCCCCGCAAGGGCGTCAACGCCGTCGTGGCGGTCGACGGTGCCGGCGAGCTGGTCGGCGTCTACCGCAAGGTGCACCTGTACGACGCCTTCGGCACCCGGGAGTCGGACCGGCTGCAGGCAGGGCCCGTGGACGCCGAGCCCCTCACGATCCGCGTCGGCGACCTGACGTTCGGCGTCATCACCTGCTACGACCTGCGGTTCCCGGAGTCGGCGCGGCGCGTGGTCGACGCCGGGGCGGACGTGCTCGTGGTGCCCGCCGCCTGGGTGGCCGGCCCGCTGAAGGCCGAGCACTGGCGCACCCTGCTCACCGCCCGCGCGATCGAGAACACGGTCGTGACCATCGGCGTCGGCATGGCGGGCAAGGGCGTCACGGGCCGCTCCACGCTCGTGGGGCCGGACGGCGTCGTCGGCCTCGAGATGGACGACAAGCCGCAGTACCGCACGGTCGACCTCGACGCCGAGGAGCTGACGAAGGCCCGTGAGGCCAACCCCTCCCTGGTGAACCGGCGCTACACCGTCGTCCCCCGCGAGGCCTGAGCGCTCGGTCGCGGACGCACCGCGGGGAGACGGGCCCTCGGCAGGGTCGCGTTCACGGTCGCTGCGCGACCTGCACTTCGCGATCGACGACCCCGCCGAGGGCCCGTCTCCCCACCGTCCAGCACGGCCGCCCGGGCGTCCCGACGTGGCCGCCACCCGGGATCAGACGGCGAGCGAGGCCAGGTAGATCGCCACGGTGTGGCAGGCGAACCCGATCACCGTCAGCACGTGGAAGATCTCGTGGAAGCCGAACCAGCGCGGCGAGGGGTCGGGGTACTTGGTGCCGTAGACGACCGCGCCGAGGGTGTAGGCCAGGCCGCCGCCGGCGACGAGCCAGACGACGGCGGGTCCGCCCGTGGCGCCGAACTGGCCGAGATAGGCCACCGCGACCCATCCGAGGGCGACGTAGACCGGCACGTACAGCCAGCGCGGCGCGTTCATCCACAGCACGCGCGCGAGGAGGCCGGCGACGGCGCCGCTCCACACGATGGTGAGCAGGATCGTCGCCGACCGCTGGTCCAAGAGCGCGACGGCCAGCGGGGTGTAGGTGCCGGCGATGATGAGGAAGATGTTGGCGTGGTCCATCCGGCGCAGCACGGCCTCGACCCGCGGCGACCAGGTGCCGCGGTGGTACACGGCGCTGGTGCCGAACAGCATCAGGGCGCTGAGGCCGAAGATCGCGGCCGCGACCTTGCCGGCCACGGGTTCGGCCAGGACGACGAGCACGATGCTGGCGGCCAGGGCGAGCGGCGTGGTCACGGCGTGGATCCACCCGCGCAGCTTCGGCTTGAGTCGTCGGGCCTGCGCGGTGGCGCCCACCGCGACGGTCTGCACGACGCCGGAGACGGTCTCGCGCGCGCCGTGGGCGGCGTCGCGGGCGGCGTCCTTGGCCGCCGAGCCGACGTCGGCAGCGTCGGGGACGGCGACGTGCCGCCGTTCGTGCGGCGCGGTTCCGGTCACGTGTCCTCCTTGCTGAGCCGACAACCTACGGTTCCGTAGGTTACGCCAGCGTAAGGTACTGGCGCCAGGATCCGGCCGGGAGTCTGTGAAGATCGTGCGACAACTCCGCGCCCCCTGCCCGTCGGGGCCGGTCCGGGGCGTTCGTCGACGTCGGGCGGCGGTACCGTTGACCCGATTCGTCCGCCCGAGCACCCGTGAGGACCTGCGTGCGCCTGCCCCATCCGCTGTACAGCCTGTACGAGCGTCGGCTCGCGGCGTCGCTGCCGTCCGCGCAGATGCCTCGGCACGTCGGGGTCATCCTCGACGGCAACCGCCGCTGGGCCAAGTCGTTCGGCGAGACCGCCGCCACCGGGCACCGTCGCGGCGCGGACAAGATCACCGAGTTCCTGGGCTGGGCCGAGGAGCTCGGCATCGAGGTCGTCACCCTGTGGATGCTGTCCACGGACAACCTCGCCCGCTCCGACGACGAGCTGGCCGACCTGCTCGACATCATCTCCGACGCCGTGCGCGACCTGGCCGAGTCGGGGCGGTGGCGCCTGCGGATCGTGGGCCGGCTGGACCTGCTCCCCGAGCGTCTCGTGGGCACGCTGCGCGAGGCCGCGGCCGCCACCGCCGACGTCGAGGGGCTGCACGTCAACGTCGCCGTCGGGTACGGGGGACGGCACGAGATCGCCGACGCCGTGCGGTCCTACCTGCGCGCCGAGGAGGCGCGCGGCACCACGCTGACCGAGCTGGCGGAGCGGCTCGACGTCGAGGACATCGCCGCCCACCTGTACACCAAGGGCCAGCCCGATCCCGAGCTGGTGATCCGCACCTCCGGCGAGCTGCGGGTGGGTGGGTTCCTCATGTGGCAGAGCGCGCACAGCGAGCTGTCGTTCTGCGAGGCGTACTGGCCCGACTTCCGCCGGGTGGATTTCCTGCGTGCGCTGCGCGACTTCTCGCGTCGTGAGCGCAGACTGGGTCGGTGACGAGAGACCCCGGCGCCGGTGCCGGGACAGGAAGGCGGACACGATGACCACGCAGCCGGTTCCCGGGTCGGCGCGACGCGCCGCGACGACCTGGGAGGCGTTGTTCCGCGCCCAGGTCACGCTGATGCGCCGGTTCCAGGCCGACGACGTCTGGGTCGAGCTGTCCATCCGTGAGTACGACGTGCTGTTCACGCTGTCCCGCGCGGAAGACGGCAGGATGCGCCTGCGCGACCTCAACGAGAACGTGCTGCTGGCCCAGTCGTCGCTGTCGCGGATGGTCGAGCGGCTGGAGGGCCGGGGTCTGGTGACCCGGGCGCCGGCACCGGACGACGCCCGCGGCACGCTGGTGGGGCTGACCGACGCCGGGAGCCGGCTGCAGCGACAGGTCGGACGCCGGCACGTGCGCGCGATGGGCCAGTACGTGGGCCGTGCTCTCGACGACGACGAGCAGGCCGAGCTCGTGCGCCTGCTGACCAAGCTGCGCGCGGCCCAGGCCGGGATCCCGGACTGGACCCCGCACGATTGACCGGGGCCGATATCCTCGGCGCGTGACATCGACGCCGACCGCCGCCCCGCCCCCGACCGCCGAGCCGCCGCACGTCGTCCTCGTCCCCGACTCGTTCAAGGGCAGCCTGGACGCCACCGAGGTCGCCGCCGCCCTGCGGGAGGGCGTCCTGGCGGCCGCACCGGACGCCCGCGTCACGTCGCTGGCGATGGCCGACGGCGGGGAGGGCACGCTGGACGCCCTCGTCGCGTCCTGGCAGTCGGCCGTGCACACCGTCGAGACCGTCGACGCCATCGGCCGTCCGACCACCGCCCGCTGGACCGTGTCGCCCGACGGCGGCGTCGGGGTCGTCGAGCTGGCGGAGGCCAGCGGCCTGCCGGGCGTGAGCGACGAGCCGTTGCAGCCCCTGCACGCGGGCACGCGCGGGACCGGTGACGTCGCCGCGGCCGTCCTGGACGCCGGGGTGAGCGAGGTGCTCGTCTGCCTCGGCGGATCGGCCTCGACGGACGGCGGTGCGGGCATCCTCTCCGGGCTCGGCGCCCGGATGCTCGACGCCGACGGCCAGGTGGTCCCCGACGGCGGCGAGGGCTTGGCCCGCGTCACCTCCGTCGACCTGTCCGGGTTGCACCCCCGAGCGCGCGAGGTGCGCTGGCGCCTGGCCGTGGACGTCACCAACCCCTTGCTCGGCGAGCTCGGTGCGGCGGCGGTCTTCTCCCCGCAGAAGGGCGCCGGTCCGGGAGAGGTCGCGTTCCTCGACGAGGCGCTGACCCGGTGGGCCAACCTGCTCGAGCGCGAGACCAGCGTCCGCGTGCACGAGCTGCCCGGCGCCGGGGCCGCCGGGGGAGTGCCCGCCGGTCTCGCCGCCGTCCTCGGCGCCGAGCTGGAGCCGGGGGCGCTGCTCGTGGCCGAGGCGGTCGGGCTGCCCGCCGTGCTCGCGGACGCCGCCCTCGTCCTCACCGGCGAGGGCTCGTTCGACTCCCAGTCCGTGCGCGGCAAGGTGGCCGACGGCGTGGCGCGCCTGGCCGCCGCGTCCCCGGCCCGGCCGCCCGTGGTCGTCGTGGCCGGGCAGGTGCTGCTGCCGGTGGAGCAGACCCGTGCGGCCGGCATCACCGCGGCCTTCTCGATCGCCCCGGGACCGATCGGCCTCGACGAGCTGATCCCCCGGACGGCGACGCGTCTGGCGGAGGTCGCGGCGTCGGCGACGAACCTGCTGTTCGCGGGGCGCCGGCGGGGCTGACGCCGCGGCGGCGCCGCACGGCACGGCCGGTGCCGGGGCATGCTCCCCGGCACCGGCCGTGCCGTGCTCGCGGACGGGGGATCAGCCGCCGGCCTCGATCGTGTGGGGGTGCGAGCTGTGCTCCACCTCGATCCGGCGCGGCTTGGCCTCCTCGGCCACGGGGATCGTCAGCGTGAGCACGCCGTCGGCGTAGGCCGCCGTGATGTGGTCGAGCGCCAGCCCGCGCCCGAGGGTGATCTGCCGTGCGACGGTGCCCGCCGGGCGCTCGCGCAGCAGCCACTGACCCTCGGCGGAGCGTGCGGTCCGCTCGGCCCGGACGGTCAGGGTGCGATCCTCGACCGAGACGTCGATGCTCCCGGGGTCGATCCCGGGCAGGTCGGCGGCCAGGACGAAGTGGTCGTCCTCGCGGAACAGGTCCATCGGCATCGCCGAGGCGTTCCGCGTGGTGAGGGGGATCGAACCGAAGAGTCGGTCCATCTCCTGGAACGGGTCCCAGTACGTAGCCATCGCGCATCACCTCCTCGACGAGGCCGCGCCCGCGGCCTCGGCCCGCGACGGGTGCGCCGGTCCGTCCGGCGTCACCTGGCTACACACCCAGAATTAGCACTCTCGGTCCACGAGTGCCAGGTCTGCCGCGTTCGCTCTCGGTGAACGGCCGGGTCACGGCTCGACGTCGTCGTGCAGCACGACGCGGGACAGCTCGACGCCGCCCCCGGGCAGCACCCAGTAGTGCAGCCGTCGCGCCTGCGGCGCGCTGACCTGCAGCGACAGGCGCATGGCCTGGGCGCCGTCCGACTCGCGCACCCGGTACGGGTCGCCGCCGCCGTCGCCCTGGCGCAGGCGGTGCAGCTCGTAGCCGGCGATGTCCTGGGCCCGGCCGGTGAGCACCATGACGATCGCGCGGTGCACCCTCTCCTCGAGGCCGCGGCCGGTCGTGGCCAGCGAGTCGCAGAACTGCGGGCCCACCGCGAAGTCGGGCAGTGGGTAGTCGGTCTTCTCGGTGGCGCCGACCACCTGGGCCCACGTGCAGTAGACGTCGTGGCGGAGCTGGTCGACCGGGTCCGCGAACAGCCGGTCGGAGGTCGGTGCCGGGGCCGGGTCGGCGCCACGCTGCTTGCGCGCCGACCGGATCCTGGCCTTGTACCGCTCGACGTCCCGGTAGAGCCGGTCCAGGTGGTCGCGCTGCTCGCGGGCCAGGTCGCGCAGCCCGGCCACCTCCACCTCCAGGGCCTTGACGGAGGCGCGCAGCTCGATCGACTCCCGTTCGGCGAGGTCCGCCCGGGCACGCTGCTCGTGGACGGACAGCTCGAGCTGGTTGACCAGCGTCTTGCGGTCCGGCGACGGGTCCGGCGCGGCGTCCGGCGGGTCCGACGCCTCGGGCGCCGGGGCCGGGGCTCGCCCCGGGGGCGGCACCGCCCGGCGCGGTCCGGGGCCCGGCTTGGGGCCCGGCCTCGTCCTCTGCGCCGGTGCCGGCCGCTGCGGGGCGGGCGTGGGGGCGGACGACGGATGGTGCCGGTCGAGCAGGGCCGGGGTGGGTGCCGGGCCCGACGGCGCCGAGTCGGCCGAGAGCTCGTCGTCGGGGACGACGGCGGGGGCCGGGAGCCAGGGCGGGCCGCCGTCGAGCAGGCTGATCGCGGGCCGCACGCCGCCGGCGTCGTCCACGTCGTCGAGCCGCAGGGACGGGTGCCGGTGGCCGCCCTCGGGGCCCGGGACCGGGCGGGCGGCCTGCATCCGGGCCGCGACCACCTCGCCCACGGTGAACAGGTCGCGCAGGTCGTCGTCGCCCCGGCTCGCGTGCTCGCGCCGCACGCGCACGGTGACCGCCGGGGCGAGGGCGACCGTGACCTCGTCGGCGTCCACGCGGTGCACCTGGGCCGGCACGACCGCCCCTGCCGGGTAGCCCGACAGCACCCGGGACGTCTGCTCGAGGGCGTCGGGCAGCATGTCCCGGACGTCCAGGCGGCGCGTGTCGACGTCCAGCACGCCGCGGACGCGCATCCCCGGGGCCAGGAGGCGGTCGATCGGCACGATCGGCAGCGTCAGCTCCTGGGCGACCTGCGCCGTCGTGCCGTCGGCGGTCTGCACCAGCGCCCGGGTGCCCACCAGGCCCAGCACCGTGCCCGTCGTCGTGGCCGGCGTCGGGGGCAGCAGGTCCAGGCCGACCAGCCCCGCGCGGGTGGCGGCGGCCAGGGCGTCCTGCACGAGCCGGTCGTGCACCCGCGTGCCCTCGGCGTCGTCGTAGGCGATCCACAGCGGCGACCGGGCGACGTCGTGCACCCACCCGACGCCGACGGGGTAGACCCGCGAAGCGCCGCCGTAGACCTGGGTGGCGTCCGGCATCCCGTGGGAGAAGGCCCACGACGGGTCGCCGGTGTGGATCACGACGACCTCGGCCAGGCCGCGCACGTCGTCCAGCACGCGGTCCGGGTCGACGTACGGACGGCCGCGGTCGCGCGGGGTGGAGACGACCACGACGGGCCAGGCGCGGTCGGGGTGCTGCAGGCGGGCGGCGAGCTCCTCGGCCTGCGCCGTCGTGCGCACCTGGCCGACCTCGGCGGGCGGCCGGGGCCGCGCCGTCCGGCCCGGTGCGGGAGCGGTGCGCGTGCTCGTCACAGGGCCTCCTCGCTCGCGGTCCGGACCGGGTCCGTCGAGAGTACCCGCGCCACCGCACTTCGGCGCGGCGTCGAAGGTGACGCCGTGTCGGTTCCATCTCACGCGGTCCCCGGGCCCGATCCGGTGCCCGCACACCGGTGGTCGGTGGATGATGGGTCCATGTCGACGACCCACCGGCCGACCTCTGACGTCACCCCGTACGACGCGCTGCTGCTCTTCTCCTTCGGCGGTCCGAACAAGCCGGAGGATGTGGTCCCGTTCCTCCGCAACGTGACCGCCGGCAAGGGCATCCCCGACTCCCGCCTCGAGGAGGTCGGCGAGCACTACTACGCGTTCGGCGGCAAGAGCCCGATCAACGGCCAGAACCTCGCCCTCAAGGCCGCGATCGAGGCCGAGCTCGCCCAGCGCGGCATCGAGCTGCCGGTCGTGTGGGGCAACCGCAACTGGGAGCCGTACACCGACGACGCCGTCACCGAGCTCGAGAACCTGGGGGCCGAGCGCGCCGTCGCGCTCGTGACCTCCGCCTACTCCAGCTACTCCGGCTGCCGCCAGTACCGCGAGGACCTGGCCGTGACGCTGCAGGAGCGCGGCCAGCTCGACGAGCACGGCTCGACGGGCGTCCAGTTCGACAAGGTGCGTTCGTACTTCAACCACCCGGGGTTCGTCCAGGCCAACGTCGAGGCGGTGCTCGACGGCTACGCCGCGCTGGAGGAGAAGGGCGGGTCGCCCGCGGACGCGACGCTGGTGTTCGTCACGCACTCCATCCCCGACACGATGGAGGCCGCCTCGCGCATCTCGCAGGCCACCTACTCCGCCCAGCACCTCGACGTCGCGGCGGTCATCGCCGAGCGGGTCGCCGAGGCGCGCGGGCACGAGGTGCCGTGGGAGCTGTCGTACTGCTCGCGCTCCGGCCCGCCGACCCAGCCCTGGCTGGAGCCCGACGTCAACGACCTGCTCACGGAGCGGGCCGGCGAGGGGCTGCGGAACGTCGTCATGGCGCCGATCGGCTTCATCTCCGACCACATGGAGGTCGCCTACGACCTCGACACCGAGGCCATGGAGACCGCGACCGAGCTCGGGATGACGGCGGTGCGTGCCGGGACCGTGGGCACCCGGCCCGCCTTCGTGGCCGGGCTGGTGGACCTGCTGCTGGAGCGGGCGGCCATCGCCCGCGGCGAGGACGTCGACCAGGCGACCGTCGGGACCCTGCCCCCGTTCCGGTCCGTGTGCGAGGTCGACTGCTGCCTGCGTCGAGACGGCGAGCCGAGCGGCGTCCCGGCGCTGTGCTCCCGCGACGTCACCCGCTGAGCGACCGAAGGACCCTGGAGGAACACCTGTGAGCGACCAGCACATCCACGCCGACACGGGCGAGGCCGTCGACACCGCCGCGATCAACTCCTCGATCCGCTACGCGATGATCTCGGTGTTCTCGCTGTCCGGCGAGGTCCCCGCCGACGCCGACGCGCGGTCGGCGCTCGCCGCCGAGGCCGCGGACGCCCTGTGGGACGGCGCTGCCGACGCGGACCGCGACCCGGCCCGCCCCGACGGTGACGTGGTGGTGCGCGGCGTGTACGACGTCGCCGGTCTGCGCGCCGACGCCGACCTCATGGTCTGGGTGCACGGCCCCTCGGTGGAGGCGGTGCAGGGCGCCTACCAGCGGCTGCGGGCCTCGCGGCTCGGCCGGGTCCTGACCCCGGTGTGGTCGGTCGTGGCCCTGCACCGGGCGGCGGAGTTCAACAAGGGGCACGTGCCGGCCTTCCTCGCCGGCGAGGCGCCGCGCGACTACCTGTGCGTGTACCCGTTCGTGCGGTCCTACGAGTGGTACCTGCTGCCCGACGACGAGCGCCGCACCATGCTGCGCGACCACGGCATCGCGGCCGCCGGGTACAAGGACGTGCGGGCCAACACGATGAGCACGTTCGCGCTGAGCGACTACGAGTGGCTGCTGCCGTTCGAGGCGGACGCGCTCGACCGCATCGTCGACCTGATGCGGGACCTGCGGGCGACCGAGGCGCGGCTCCACGTGCGCGAGGAGGTGCCGTTCTTCACCGGCCCGCGCGTGGAGCTGGCCGAGTGGGTGGAGCGCCTGCCGCGCTCGGCGTGACCGCGCGCCGGGCGCGACGCTCGGCCCGCTCAAGATGCTCAGCATGCTGAGGTTTGGCATGCTGGGGGCATGACGACCTACGACACGACACCCCAGCAGGCCACCGCCCGCGACCGCGTCCGGCAGGTCGTGGTCGCCGTCGGCGCCCTCCTGGCGATCCTCGGTGCCGCCGTCGGCTCCGGGGCGTTCGGAGGCCAGCCGATCCAGGATGCCGCCGGCGGCGCCCTGTCCGCCGAGGCGACCGTGGTGGCCCCCGACAACCCGGCGTTCTCCATCTGGTCGGTCATCTACACCGGGCTCGTCCTCTTCGCTGTCGTCCAGGCGCTGCCCGGGCGCGGGGCCGACGCCCGGCTGCGGTCCGTGTCCTGGTGGATCCTCGCCTCGATGCTCCTCAACGCCGCGTGGATCGGCGTCGTGCAGGCCGGCTGGCTGTGGGCCAGCGTCGCTGTGATCGCCGTCCTCGTCGCGGTGCTGTCCCTCGTGCTCGTCCGCCTGGTCCGCACCCCCGCACCGCGCGTGCTCGACGCCGTCGTCACCGACGTCACGGTCGGCCTCTACCTGGGCTGGGTGTCCGTGGCGACGCTCGCCAACACCACCGCCGCCCTCACCGCCGCCGACGTCGGCGAGCTGGGCCTGGGTGCCAGCGGGTGGGGCGCGGTCCTGGCCGCCGTCGCCGCCGTGCTCGCCCTGGCCATGGCGAGGTACGGCGCCGCCCGCCCCGCCGTCGTGGTCCCGGTCGGTCTGGCCATGGGCTGGGGTCTCGCCTGGATCGCGGTCGGCCGCACCGAGGGCCCGCTGACGGACTCCGTCGTGGCGGTCGCCGCCGGGGTCGCCGCCGCCGTGGCCGCCGTCGGCCCGGTCGTGATCAGCCTGCTGCGGCGCCGGACCCGGTCCTAGCGGCTCGTCACCACGACCGTCGCGTCGAGGGCCTCGTCCCGGACCCTCCGGGCGGCGAGGCCGGCCTGCTCGACCGCACGGCGCGCCCCGGCCCACTGGTGCTCGGCGATCTCGAACAGCAGCGCACCGTCCGGAGCCAGCCACGCCGGAGCGTCCGCGAGCACCCGGCGCAGCACGTCGAGGCCGTCGTCGCCGCCGTCGAGCGCGCGTCGCGGCTCGTGCTCGCGGGCCTCCGGCGGCATCGTGGCGACCGCGTCCGTCGGGACGTAGGGCGCGTGGCACAGCAGCAGGTCGACCCGGCCGTGCAGGTCGTGGGGGAGCGGGGCGAACAGGTCGCCGACCAGGGCGACCCCGCCCAGCGGCTCCAGGTTGCGGCGCGCGTACGCGGCCGCCACCGGGTCGACGTCCACGGCGTGCAGCGTCGCCGACGTCCCGGCCGCCGACCGGCCCGCCAGCACCGCCCCGCCGACGACGCCGCAGCCGCAGCACAGGTCGACGACGGTCGCGTCGGGCCGCGGCGCGACGCGGTCCAGCGCGAGGCGCACCAGCGCCTCGCTGCGACGGCGCGGCACGAACACCCCGGGACCCACCGCCCAGGACCGCCCGGCCAGCTCGACCCGGCCGAGCACGTGCTCGAGCGGCTCACCGGCGGTGCGGCGGGCGACGAGCTCCTCCAGACGCGCCGAGCCGGCCGGGGCGGCCCGCAGCAGCGCCGTGGCCTCGTCCTCGGCGAACACGCACCCCGCCCGCCGCAGCCGGGTGGCGAGCGCCGTCGTCGGGTCCGGGTCCGGCGAGGTCAGGGGTAGAGCCCGCGGATCTCGTGCGCCTCGGCCGTCCGCCGGACGCCGATGATCGTCGCGGCGTCCCGGAGCGAGACGCCGTCGCGCCGGGCCAGCGCGGAGACGTCCGCGTAGGCCGAGGCCATGCGCCGCGCGAGCTTCTCGGCGATCTCCTGCGCCGACCACCAGTACGTCTGGTTCGCCTGCACCCACTCGAAGTAGGAGACGACGACGCCGCCGGCGTTGGCCAGCACGTCGGGCACCACCGTGACCCCGCGCTCGGCCAGCACGGCGTCGCCCGCCGTGGTGGTCGGCCCGTTCGCGCCCTCGACCACCCACCGTGCCCGCACCGTGCGCGACGACTCGGCGGTGAGCACGCCCTCGACGGCGGCGGGCACCAGCACGTCCACGTCCAGGGCGATCAGCTCGGCGTTCGAGATCGGGTCGGCGTCGGCGAACCCGGCCACGCTGCCCGTCTCGGCGACGTGGTCGGCCAGCCGGTCCAGGTCGAGTCCGTCGTCCGCCCGGATCCCGCCGTACTGGTCGCTGACGGCGACCACCCGCGCCCCGCGCTCGGCGAAGATCGTCGCGGCGTTGCCACCGACCTTGCCGAAGCCCTGGATCGCGACGGACACGTCGCTCATCTGCGCGTCCGCCTCCTTGAGCGCGGCGGCGGTGACGTGCACGATCCCGGCGCTCGTGGCCGTGCCGCGGCCCAGCGACCCGCCCACGGCGAGCGGCTTGCCCGTGACCACCGCCGGGATCGTGTAGCCGCGGTTGACCGAGTAGGTGTCCATGACCCACGCCATCGTGCGGTCGTCGGTGCCCATGTCGGGCGCCATGATGTCGGTGTCCGGGCCGATCAGCGGCATGATCTCGGAGGTGTACCGACGCGTCACCCGCTCCAGCTCGCCCGGGGTGTAGTCGGCGGGGTCGATGCCGACGCCGCCCTTCGCGCCCCCGAACGGCAGGTCGACGATGCCGCACTTCCAGGTCATCCACATCGCCAGCGCCCGCACCTCGTCGACGTGCACGCTGGGGTGGAACCGCAGCCCGCCCTTGCCGGGACCCCGCGAGACGTTGTGCTGGACCCGATAGCCCTGGAAGAGCACCCGGGACCCGTCGTCGCGGTGCAGCGGGACCGCGACCTGGATCTCGCGGCGCGGCGTGGCCAGCATCTGGTGCAGGCCGTCGTCGTAGCCCAGGTGCGCGACGGCGGTCGCGAGCTGGGACTGCGCCGTCTCCAGGGCCGAGGCCTCGCCCGCCGGGGCCGGGCGGGTCGACATCGTCGTCACAGGGGTTCCTCCTCGGAGGCATCGTCGGCGGGGCTCCGGTCGGTGCCCTTGCGGTGGTCACCGGCCCGGTCGGGGCCGTCCCGGTACCGTACCCCGCGGTCGCCGGGCGGTCCCGACCGTGCCGCGGGTCCTGTCGAGTTGTCGCAAACGGCGTCCCGCACGCCCGGTTCTGTACAAGACGGGACCCCGCCGTCGGGCGCACCCTGGAGACATGAGCACCCATGCCACCGACCGCGGCACCGGCGACCCCGGGACCCGCCGCGACGCGACCGTGAGCCCCGCGGACCTGGTCGAGGACGCCGTCGCCCTCGCCCACTCCTGGATCGAGGCGGCCGGGCGGTCCGACGGCGTCGCCACCCGCTCCGACCGTCGCACCCGCGCCACCGCCGAGCGGCTCGGCGCGCTGGTCGCCGACCCGGCCGGCCTCGACCTCGCCGTCGGCTTCGTCGACGACGTCGCCCGGCCCCAGGACGTCCACGTCGCCGCCAAGGCGCTCGCCGGCCTCGGCCGCGACGCCGGCGCCGCCTCGTTCCTCTCGCCCGTCGACCGGACCCTGTTCCGCGTCGGCGCCGCCGTGGCGCCCGTGCTGCCCTCCGTCGTCGTGCCGGCCGCCCGGGTGCGGCTGCGTCAGCTCGTCGGCCACCTCGTCGCCGACGCCGGGCGCGGCCTGGGCAAGCACCTCGCCCGCACCCGCGCCGAGGGCTACACCCTCAACGTGAACCTGCTGGGCGAGGCCGTCCTCGGCGACGAGGAGGCGGCCGCGCGGCTCGAGCGCACCATCGCGCTGGTGGAGCGCCCCGACGTGGACTACGTCTCGGTCAAGGTCTCCTCCGTGGCCGCCCAGCTGGTCACCTGGGACCTGGAGGGTTCCCGCGACCGCGTGGTCGAGCACCTCCTGCCGCTGTACCGCGCCGCGCGCGACCACGGCGTGTTCGTCAACCTCGACATGGAGGAGTACAAGGACCTCGCGCTGACCACCGCCGTCTTCCGCGACGTCCTCGAGCACCCCGAGCTGCGCGACCTGTCCGCGGGCATCGTGCTGCAGGCCTACCTCCCCGACGCGCTCGGTGCCCTCGACGAGCTCACCGCCTGGGCGCAGCAGCGGGTGGCCGACGGCGGTGCGCCGGTCAAGGTGCGCCTGGTCAAGGGTGCCAACCTCGCCATGGAGCACGTCGAGGCCGAGCTGCACGACTGGGCACCCGCCCCCTACGGCACCAAGGCCGAGGTCGACGCCAACTACGTGCGCATCCTCGACCGTCACCTGACCCCCGCGCGCACCGCCGCCGTCCGCCTCGGTGTGGCCTCGCACAACCTGTTCGACGTGGCGCTCGCGATCCTGCTCGGCCGGGCGCGCGACGTCAGCGCCGGGCTCGACATCGAGATGCTGCAGGGCATGGCACCGATCGAGGCCCGGCTGGTACGCGCCGAGGTCTCCCGCGGCGCACCCGACCAGCACGGCGAGGTCGTCCTCTACACGCCTGCCGTGCGCGACGAGGACTTCGACGTCGCCATCTCCTACCTCGTGCGCCGCCTCGAGGAGAACTCCGCCGAGCAGAACTTCGTGCACGCCGCCTTCGCCCCGCCGTCGGCCGAGCCCGGTGTGCGCGGCACCCCGATGGAGCGCCAGGAGGTCGCGTTCCGTGCCTCCGTCGCCGACGGCCTGCGCGACGACCCGGACGCCGTCGTCCCGCGACGCGTCTCGCGGTTCGACGTCCCTGCGCCCCGCCCGGCGGCGACCGCGCACGACGCCGCCCGGCCCGGGTCGCCGACCGGGTTCCACAACGCCACGGACACCGACCCGGCCGTCGCCGCGCACCGCGAGTGGGCCGCCCGCCTCGTCGGGCCCGACAGCGGGTTCGTGCCCGTGCGGACCCCCGAGACCACCGACACCGGGCAGATCGACGCCGTCGTCGCCCGTGCCGTCGAGGTCCGCGAGCAGTGGGCCGCCGTCCCGGCCGCCGGTCGCGCCCGGGTCCTGCGCGAGGCCGCCCGGCAGCTCGAGCTGCGCCGCGGCGACCTCGTCGCCGCCGCCGTGCACGAGCCCGGCAAGACCGTCGCCGAGACCGACCCCGAGGTCACCGAGGCCATCGACTTCGCCGCCTACTACGCGGCGGCCGCCGAGGCGCTCGACACCGTCGACGGCGCCGACTTCGCCCCCGAGGGCGTCACCCTCGTCACCCCGCCGTGGAACTTCCCGGTGGCCATCCCGATCGGCGGCGTGCTCGCGGCGCTCGCGGCCGGCTCGACCGTGCTCGCCAAGCCGGCACCGCCCACACCCCGCTGCTACGAGCTCGCGGTCGAGGCCGTGCAGGCCGCCCTCGAGGCGGTCGCCCCGGAGATCGGGCTGCCCGTCGACGTCGCCCGCGACGCCGTGCAGCTGCTGCGCGTGCCCGACGGCGAGGCCGGCAAGCACCTGGTCACTCATCCGGCCGTGTCCCGCGTGGTGCTGACCGGCGCGCTGGAGACCGCCCAGATGTTCTCCCGGTGGAACCCGGAGCGTCCCGTCCTCGCCGAGACCTCGGGCAAGAACGCCCTGGTCGTCACGCCATCGGCCGACCTCGACCTCGCGGTGGCCGACGTGGTGCGCAGCGCCTTCGGTCACGCCGGGCAGAAGTGCTCGGCGTCGTCGCTGGTGATCCTCGTCGGCTCGGTCGGCGACGAGACCACCGTGACGGGCGAGCGGTTCCGCCGCCAGCTCGTCGACGCCGTCCGCTCCCTCGCCGTCGGCCCCGCCACGTCGCTGTCGACGGTCATGGGTCCGCTGACCGAACCGGCCACCGGCAAGCTGCACCGGGCGCTGACCTCGCTGGAGCCGGGGGAGAGCTGGCTCGTGGAGCCCCGGCGCCTGGACGACGTGGCGGACGCCGCGGGGATCGACCCGGACCGGCTGTGGTCGCCCGGGCTGCGCGACGGCGTGGCACCCGGGTCGTTCTTCCACCTCACCGAGGTCTTCGGCCCGGTGCTCGGCATCCTGCGCGCCGCCACGCTGGAGGAGGCGATCGAGCTGCAGAACGCCGTCTCCTACGGCCTGACCGGCGGGATCCACTCCCTCGACGCCGACGAGATCGCGACGTGGCTCGACCGCGTCGAGGTCGGCAACGCCTACGTCAACCGGCACATCACCGGTGCCATCGTGCAGCGGCAGTCGTTCGGCGGTTGGAAGGGCTCGGTCGTCGGTCCCGGCGCCAAGGCGGGCGGACCGAACTACGTGGCCCAGCTCGGCCGCTGGAGCGACGGCGCCGACGTGCCGTCGCGCACCGCCGACCCCGAGGGCTGGCTCGCGTGGGCCGAGGACTCCGACGCCGTCGCGTGGGACACCGAGTTCGGCGTCGTGCACGACCCGACCGGCCTGGCCGTCGAGGAGAACAGCTTCCGCTACCGCCCCGTGCCCGAGGTCACGGTCCGCGTCGGTGACGGCGCCCTGCCCGTCGAGGTGCGCCGCGTGCTGGCCGGTGCCCGTCGGGCCGGGGTCCGCACCGTCGTCGTGCCCGAGTCCGACGCCGGCTGGGGCGTGCCGCACGAGGCCCCGATGTCGCACGAGGACTTCGCCGACGCCGTCACCGAGGGCCGGATCACCGGGCGGATCCGTGTGATCGGTCAGGCACCCGGCCTGCGTGCCGCCGCGGTCGAGCGCGTCGGCGAGACGACCGTGCTCGACCAGCCCGTGGTGGCGGCGGGGCGCCGGGAGCTGCTGCCGTTCCTGCGCGAGCAGGCCGTCAGCCGGACGAAGCACCGGTACGGGCACCTGCGCGCCTGAGACGGCGGCGGACGAGCCGCACCGCGCCGGCACCCGTGGCAGCATGGCAGCGTGACGACTGCGTTCGTGCTGGGTGGCGGTGGTGTCCGGGGTGCGGTGCAGGTCGGGATGCTGCAGGCCCTCTTCGAGGCGGACGTCCACCCGGACCTGATCGTCGGGACGTCCGTCGGGGCCATCAACGGCGCGGCGGTCGCCGCCGACCCGACCCTCTCCGTCGTCGACCGGCTGCTGGAGGCCTGGGCGTCACCGACGGCGGCGGCCGTCTACGCCGAGCCCTGGTACCGGCAGGTCCGTCACCTGGCCCGCTCGCGGGTCCACGTGTACGACCCGGCGAAGCTGCGCGCGCTCATCGAGGAGGCCGTGGGGGAGCACCGCACCTTCGCGGACCTCGAGGTGCCGCTCGTCGTGGCCGCCGCCAGCATCGAACGGGCGTCGGAGCACTGGTTCGACACCGGTCCGCTCGTCGAGGCCGTGCTGGCCTCGGCGTCCGTGCCGGGGGCGATGCCGCCCACGGTCGTGGACGGCGAGCACTTCGTCGACGGTGGCCTGGTGAACTCCATCCCCCTGGGGGAGGCGGTCCGTCGCGGAGCCACCACCGTCTACGTGCTGCAGGTGGGACGGATCGAGGAACCGCTGACCGCCCCGCGCAGCCCCTCCGACGTGGCGAAGGTCGCCTTCGAGATCTCCCGGCGGCACCGGTTCCACCGCGAGCTCGCCGACGTGCCCGCGGACGTCACCGTGCACGTGCTGCCCTCGGGCGGATCGCTGCCCGGCGACGAGAAGGTCCGGGCCTACAAGCGGCTGGACGTCACCCGGCACCGGATCGAGCGGTCCTACGACCGGACCCGGACCTACCTCGCCGGCGAGGCGTGACGTGCTGCCACCGCGGTGGGTCCGCCGGGTCGTCCTCGCCCCGCTGGTCGTCGCGCTCGCCGTCCTCATGGTCCCGACCACGCTGATGTTCGCGATCGTCGTCGGCGGCGTGCTGACCTGGGTCGTCCCCGGCGGGCTGCGCGCGCTGCGGTTGCTCTGGATGGCGGCGTTCTACGTCGTGTGGGACGCGACGGCGCTGCTCGCGATGTTCGGCCTCTGGCTCGCCGCGGGGTGCGGTCTGTTCACCGACCGGCCGTGGTACCGCCGTGCGCACGTGCGGCTGGCCCGCGGGATGCTGGCGCTGTTCTTCTGGCAGGTGCGCTGGACCCTGCGACTGCGGATCCAGCTCGACCTGCCGTCGCCGGGGACGCTGCCGGACGCGCCGGTGGTGGTGCTGAGCCGGCACGCGGGGCCGGGCGACTCGTTCATCATCGTCGACCGGTTGCTGGGGTTGTCGGGGCGTGCGCCGGCGATCGTGCTCAAGGACACGATGCAGTGGGACCCGGCGATCGACGTGCTGCTGAACCGGCTGCCCTCGGCCTTCGTGACGCCGGCGTCACGGCGTCCTGCGGGTCGGCCGGGTGCGCGCGAGACGGTGCACCGGATCGCCGCCGGGCTGACCGTCGACGACGCCCTCGTGCTCTTCCCCGAGGGCGGGAACATCACGCCGCGTCGCCGCGCGGAGCGCATCGAGGCGCTGCGCCGGGCCGGGCACGAGACCTTGGCGCGCCAGGCCGAGGAGATGACCGAGGTGATGGCACCGCACGTGGGCGGCTTCGACGCCGCGATGGAGGGATCTCCCGACGCCGCGGTCCTGGTGGTCGCGCACACCGGGCTCGAGCGGCTCGTGACCGTCCGGGACGTGTGGCGCGAGCTGCCCATGGACAAGACCATCACCATGCGTGCCTGGCTGCACCCGGCCGGAGCCGTGCCGACCGCCCAGGACGCGCGTCGGACCTGGTTGTTCGACCAGTGGCGGACGATCGACGACTGGGTCGTCAGGCGGAGCCCGGCGGCCTGAGGCTGCGGTTGTGCTGAGGGCGAGTGCCTTGCTGCGCTGCGGCCCTCACCCTGCGCTGCACCTCCGCCTCAGGCAGAGTCCTCCGGCCTGAGGCTGCGGTTGTGCTGCGGGCGAGTGCCTTGCTGCGCTGCGGCCCTCACCCTGCGCTGCACCTCCGCCTCAGGCGGGTGCAGCCCGTCGGCCTGAGGCTGCGGTTCCGCTGCGGGCGAGTGCCTTGCTGCGCTGCGGCCCTCACCCTGCGCTGCACCTCCGCCTCAGGCCGAGTCACCCTCGACCAGACGCGGGATGAAGATGCGCGGCTCGGGGTGGACGTCCTCGCCGGCCAGCATGTCGAGCAGGGACGACGTCGCCGCCGCGACCATCTCCACCACGGGCTGCAGCACGGTGGTCAGCCGCGGTGTGGTCCGCTCCGCACCGAGAGCGTCGAAACCGACCACGGCGACGTCCTCGGGCACCCGCTTGCCGTGCGCCTGCAGCACCTGCAGCGCGCCGGTGGCCATGAGGTCCGACGCGGCGAAGACGCCGTCGACGTCGGGGTGCTCGGCCAGGATCTGCTCCATCGCGGCGGCCCCGCCCTCGACCGTGAAGTCGCCGTCGGCGACGGCGTCCGTGGGCAGGTCCGCCCGGGTCAGCGTCTGCCGCCACCCGTCGAAACGGTCGAGGGTGGCGGTCATGTCCCGCGGCCCGGTCAGGGTCGCGATCGACCGGCACCCTCGGTCGATGAGCCGCTGCGTGGCGACCCGGGCGCCGGCCCGGTTGTCGACGTCCACGTAGTGCAGGCCGGCGGCGTCGAACGGGCGCCCGACGAAGATCGCGGGCAGCGAGCCGGACCGCAGCTCGGGCTCGAGGTTGTCGTCCTTGTGGTGCGAGGCGACGATGACGCCGTCCACGTGCCCGCTGGTCAGGTACCGGGCGAGGTGCCCGGGGCGCTCGCCCTGGCGGGCCAGCAGCAGGACGAGCTGCAGGTCCGTGCCCCCCAGCCCCTCGCTGACGCCGCGCACGACGCCGGCGAGGAACGGGTCGGTGAGGATCCTCGCGTCCGGCTCCGGGACCACCAGGGCGATGGAGTCCGTCCGTCGGGTCACGAGCGACCGGGCCGCCCGGTTGGGTGCGTACCCGAGGCGCACGATGGCGGAGTCCACGGCTTGCTGCGCCTCGGGCGAGACCCGGTCGCCGCCGTTGATCGCCCGCGATGCGGTCGAGCGCGAGACGCCGGCGGTGCGCGCGACGTCGTCGAGCGTCGGTGCGATGTGCTTCGTGACCACGGTCGGAGATTACCTTCCGCTCAATCCTGTGCCGGGACGGCGTTGTCGCGGGCGACCTCGGCGTACCAGCGGCCCGAAGCCTTCACGATACGCTCCTGGGTCTCGTAGTCGACACGGGTGAGGCCGAACCGCTTGGTGTAGCCCAGCGCCCACTCGAAGTTGTCCATCAGCGACCAGGCGAAGTATCCGCGCACGTCGGCGCCGGCGTCGACAGCGTCCTTGACCGCGCGCAGGTGACGGTCGATGAACTCCAGGCGGTCCTGGTCGTCGACGCTGCCGTCCGCCTCGACGACGTCGGGGTAGGCCGCGCCGTTCTCGGTGACGACCAGCGCCGTGCCGCGCGGCCCCGCGTAGTCCCGCTGCAGCCGCGTCAGCAGGCGCGTCAGTCCCTCCGGCTGCACCTCCCAGCCCATGTCGGTCAGGGGCAGGCCGCGGCTGTGCGGGTGCACGCCGTCCGGCACCGGGTTCGGCGAGCGGGTCTCGCGCACCGGCCCGGACGCGTCCGGGGTGCGTTCGCCGTCGGGACCGGCGGTGCCCTCGGGGCTCGCGGTGCCGTCGGGACGGGTCCCGGCCTGCGGCGTCGCGGAGACGGCGCCGCCGTTGTAGTAGTTCACGCCGAGCACGTCGATCGGCGTGGAGATGATCTCCAGGTCGCCGGGGCGGACGTGGTCGGCCAGGCCCAGGTGGGCGACGTCCTCCAGGAGGTCCTGCGGGTAGGCGCCCCGGAAGATCGGGTCGAGGAAGATCCGGTTGAACACGGCGTCGTCACGGCGCGCGGCGTCCACGTCGGCCGGGTCCGTCGGGTCGACGGGGTCGGAGACGGTGAAGTTGAGCGTCAGCCCCAGCGTCGCCTCGGGGTCACGGTCCCGCAGCGCCTCCACGGCCAGGCCGTGCCCGAGCATGAGGTGGTGCGCTGCGGCGAGGCCGAGCTCGGGGGACGTCCGGCCGGGGGCGTGCACCCCGGCCGTGTAGCCGAGGAACGCCGAGCAGTACGGCTCGTTGAGCGTCGCCCAGATCTTCACCCGGTCGCCCAGGGCCTCGTGCATGGTGGCGGCGTAGTCCGCGAACCGGTAGGCCGTGTCCCGGGCCGGCCAGCCGCCGGCCTCCTCGAGAGCCTGCGGCAGGTCCCAGTGATACAGCGTGAGCCAGGGGGTGATGCCGGCGCCCAGCAGCTCGTCGACGAGGCGGGAGTAGAAGTCCAGCCCCTCCGGGTTCGGGGTGCGGCCGTCCGGCATCACCCGGGCCCAGGAGCTCGAGAACCGGTAGGCGCCCAGGTTCAGCCGGGACATCAGCGCGACGTCCTCGCGGTACCGGTGGTAGTGGTCGCAGGCGACCATGCCGTCGTCACCGTGGACGACCGCACCGGGGACCCGGCAGAAGACGTCCCAGATGGAGTCGCCCCGGCCGCCCTCGGCCCCGGCGCCCTCGATCTGGTAGGCGGCGGTGGCCGCTCCCCACAGGAAGCCCTCGGGGAACGCGACGCGGCCACGGGCGTTGGCCGTCGGCTCGGTGAGCGGGGAGGACGGGGTGAAGGGGACGGGCGTCCCGGGGGCTGCGGTCCGGGCTCCGGCGCCCGGTGCGATCAGAGTCATGTCAGCAGTTCTTCCCTGTGAGGTGGAGGGGCCCGGACGCGACGGTCCGGGCCCCGCGGAGGATCGGTCGGTCGCGCGTCAGCCCTTCACCGCACCCGCCATGATCCCGGCGACGAGCTGGCGGCCGACGAAGAAGAACATGATCAGCAGCGGCAGCGTCACGAGGAACACGCCACCCATCACCAGCGAGTAGTCGACGAAATAGTTGTCGCGCAGCGACTGCACCACCAGCGGCAGCGTCGGGTTGTCCGAGGTGAGGATGATCGACGGCCAGAAGTAGTTGGTCCACTGCTGCACGAACTGGAAGAGCCCGAGCATCGCCGCCGCGGGCAGCGCCGCCGGCATCGCGACCGACCAGAAGGTCCGGAACATCGACGCCCCGTCGACGCGGGCGGCCTCGATGAGCTCGTACGGCAGCGCCTCCGAGAGGTACTGGGTCATCCAGAACACGCCGAACGCGGTGACCAGACCGGGCACGATGACCGCCTGGACCTGGCCGTACCAGCCGATCTCGCTCATGAGGATGTACAGCGGGATGATGCCGAGCTGGACCGGCACCGCCATCGTGGCGATGACGAAGACGAGCAGCGGGCCCCGTCCCCGGAAGTTCAGCTTGGCGAAGGAGTACCCGGCGAGCGTCGAGAAGAACACCACCGACAGCGACGAGAAGACGCCGATCAGCGTGGAGTTCCACAGCGCCTTCCAGAAGTTGATGTTCGAGTCGGTGATGACCGTGGCGAACTGCGAGAAGAGGCTGGAGTCGGGCAGCCACTGCGGGATCGGGTTCTGCGCGATCGCGACCGGGTCGGAGGACCCGAGCAGGAGCGTGTAGTACAGCGGGAAGATCGAGATCAGCAGGACGGCGCCGAGCAGGAAGTAGGTCAGGCGTCCGGCACGGCGGGCCGACCCGCCGAGCGGCACCTTGCGCTGGCGACGCTTGGCGGCGGCTCGCGCGGCGCCCGCCCCGGCGGTCTGTGCGGTGACGGCGACGGAGCTCATCGGACGTCCTCCCCGGAGTTCGTGGTGGGCGAGTCGGCGGACGGCTGCGGGGGCGGGTCCACCGGGGGTGGTGGCGGCGACCCGGGCTGGGGGCCGGGGGTGCCGCCCGGCGGGGCCGACGTCGTCGGGGTCTCGCCCCGGGCCGCGGCGGCGCGGGCCTCGGCCATCAGCCGCTTGGTGTGCCGGCGGCTGATCTTGGCGCCCTTCGGCCCGGCGGTGGCGATCCGCTGGGTCATGAGGAAGTTGACCATGCCGACGGCGACGATGATGAGGAACAGCAGCCAGGCGACCGCGGCGGCGCGGCCGAAGTTCTTCTGGTTGCCCCACGCGACGTCGTAGAGGTAGACGACCGTGGTCATCCAGTCGCGGTTCGGGCCGCCGAGGCCGCCGGCGTCGTACATGCGGACCTCGTCGAAGATCTGCATGCCGCCGACGGTGGAGGTGATGACCACGAAGATGACGGTCGCGCGGATCTGCGGGACGGTGACCGAGAAGAACTGTCGGACCCGGCCGGCGCCGTCGATGACGGCCGCCTCGTAGAGGTCGCGCGGGACGGCCTGCATGGCCGCCAGGAAGATCAGGGTGTTGTAGCCGGTCCACCGGTAGTTGACCATCGTGGCGATCGCGACGTGGCTGGCGATCCGGTCGCCGTGCCAGGCGATCGGGTCGATCCCGACGAGGCCGAGCAGCTCGTTGATGAAGCCGTACTGGTCGGCGAAGAGGCGGCCGAAGATCATCGAGATGGCGACCGGGGCCACGATGAACGGCACCAGCACGCCCATGCGCCAGAATGTGGCCGCGCGCAGGTTCTGGTCCAGCAGGGCGGCGATCGTGATCGCCATGATCACCTGCGGGACCGAGGAGAACAGGAAGATCGAGAAGGTGTTCCCGACCGACTTCCAGAAGGTCGGCTGCTGCAGGACGTCGACGTAGTTCTGCATGCCGACGAACTCGCCCTGCCCGCCGAGCAGGTTCCACTCGTACACCGACACCACGGCGGTGTAGGCGAGAGGGAACAGGCCGACGACGGCGAAGAGCAGGAAGAACGGGGAGATGTACAGGTACGGCGAGACCTTGACGTCCAGGCGTCCGAGTCGTTGGGAGAAGCCGAGCCGTCGCGGCGGACGGTCGTCGGAGCCGTCGCGCGGCTGCGCGGGCTTGGTGGGGGACAAGAGGGCCATGAGCTGCTTCCTGTACGTCTCCGGTACGTGCTGCGGGCGCGTGTCGGGCCGGTCGCCGGGGACGGCGACCGGCCCGACACGGTGGTGATCGAAGGGTGGGGTGCGGTGACCGCTCACCCTTGCGCGGGTGGTGTCAGAGACCCAGCTCGTTCACCGAGGAGACCGAGGTCTCCCAGGACTCCTCGGGGTCCTCACCGTTGAGGTCGACACGGTTGATGCCGTTCTGGACCTCCTGGTGGATGGAGAAGTAGTGCGGCCCCTTGTAGACGGCGCCGTCGATGGCCTGCGCCCGCGAGGAGAAGATCGCACCGGCGGGTGCCTCGCTCATGAAGTCGTTGACGAAGGACTGCACCTCGTCGGACTCCTGGGCCTCGATCTGCGACGGGAAGGTGCCGGCCTCGACGAAGGCCTGCGTCTGGACCTCGGGGGAGGTCAGCCAGTCGGCGAGCTCCTGGGCGGCCTCGACGTTGTCGCCGGAGGCCGGGACGGTCAGGAAGGAACCGCCCCAGTTGCCGCCGCCACCCGGGAAGACGTCGGCGATGTCCCAGCCCTCGACGCCACCGGCGTTCTGCTCGATCGGCCCGGTCATCCAGGACGGGCAGAGCATCGTGGCGAAGGCGTCGTTCTGGAAGCCGGCCGACCAGTCGTCGCCCCACTGCTCCAGACCGGCCGAGAGGTTGTCGTCGACCGCGGCCGTGATGACCTGGTCGTAGAGGTCCTTGACCTCGGTGTTGGAGGCGAGGTCCTTCGGCTCCCCGGTCTCCGGGTCCTCGTAGGCGGCCTCGACCTGGTTGATCATGCCCTGGTAGGTGGCGACCGCCCCGTCGAACCAGGCGTTGCCGCTGGCGTCGACGTACTCCTTGCCGGCGTCGAAGTAGCTCTCCCAGGTGGCGCTGTCGCCGCCGATCCACTCGGCGACCTCCTCGCGCTCCGACGGCAGGCCGGCGGCCTCGAGCAGGTCGGAGCGGTAGCAGATCGCCTCGGGGCCGATGTCGGTGCCGTAGCCGATGAGCTTGCCGTCCGGTGTGGTGGCCTGCTCGACCTTCCAGTCGACCCAGCGGCCGTCGACGGCGGGCATCTCGGCGAACAGGTCCGGGTACTGCATGAACTCGGACAGCCAGTCGACCTCGACGGCCTCGATGTCGGCCAGGCCCTCGCCGCCGGCGGCGAGCTTGGTGGACAGGTTGGTGCGGGCGTCCTCGGCCTGCGCTGCCGTCGTGTGCTCGACGGTGACGTTCGGGTGCTCCTCCTCGTACTGCGCGAGCAGCTCGTCGGTGTACCCGAAGTTGTTGAAGGTGGCGACCGTGAGGGTGATCTCCTCGTCGGTCGACGCGCCACCGTCCTCTTCGGCGGCGGTCTCCTCACCGGCGGGCTCCTCGGCGTCGCCGGAGCAGGCGGCGAGGAGAAGGCCGAGGGACGCGATGCCGGCGGTGGCCGCGGCGAGGCGGCGAGTCCGGCGCGGGCGGGTGCTGCTGAGCACGGTGACTCCCTTGTCTGGTTCGATCAGTGTCGGCGCTGTGGGAGCGCAACCACATCGTTGGATGGTAGCGCTTCCACGACCGAGCACGATGTTTCCGCTGCGGACGGGCCCGCGTCAAGCCGTCCTGGGGATAGTTGTCGGACGGTGATGTTGCCTGCGGATGTCGTCGCAGGTCAGCAGGGGTGTGGGAGCGCTCCCGTTATTAAACCGTGATGCGCTGTCTTCCGGGTCCGCAAGCGCGGAGGGGTCTCGGGAGGGGCTGCGGGGCCGTCAGGACCGGGCCAGCCAGTCACGGCCGGCCTGCGCCTCCGCCTCCAGGGCACGGCGGACGGCTGCGGCCGCGGCGTCCTCGACGGCCGCGGCGAACAGGGGGACCGAGGCGTGCACGACGCCGTCGACGACCTGCCGGGTTCCGCCGTCGTCCGTCGGGGCCAGGAGCAGGGTGCCGGTGAGACGGACCGGGGCGCCGGTGATCTCGACGACCACGGTGCCCGTGTAGCGCCCCTCGGTCGGGGGTTCCCACGCCTCCGCCTGACGGATCTCCAGCTGGTCGCCCACCACGTGCCGCAGGTGGACGGGGATGACGTCGGTGGGCAGCGTCCGGCGCAGGGCCACGGTGAACCCCGCGTGCGGCGAGCCGGACTGGTCCACCACGGTCGCGGCGGCCGCACCCGGGTCGCGGGCCCGCCAGCGCAGGAACTCCGGGTCGCTGAGCATGGCGGCCACGGAAGCCGTGTCCGCCGGGTAGGTCAGCTCCACCGTCAGGTGCACGTCCACACCCTACCGGCGCCGTCGAGCGCCGTGCGGGCCCGTAGGCTGGTGGGCGTGTCCGCCATGAGTGACCTGATCGCCGAGCACGCCGACCTGCACGAGGGGGACGGCGAGTGGCTCCACCTCCTCGTCGGCGACTGGCAGATCGTCTCCGACCTCGCCTTCGCCGACCTCGTGCTCTGGCTGCCGACCCGCGACGGCCGCTTCGTCGCCGTGGCGCAGTGCCGGCCCAGCACCGGTGCCACCGTGCACTACGACGACGTCGTGGGGTCCTTCGCGCCCGACGGGCAGACGCCGCAGCTCACCGCGGCGATGGCCGAGGCGCGCGCCCAGCGGTCCCGCGAGCCCCGGTGGTTCGGCGCGTACGCCGTCCGGGAGGAGGCCGTGCCCGTCGTCCACGAGGGCCGCGCGATCGCCGTCGTCGCCCGGCAGACCAACCTCGGGTCCGGGCGGACGCCCAGCCGCCTCGAGCTCAACTACGTCGAGTCGGCCGACGACCTGCTCGCGATGATCGGGCGCGGGGAGTACCCGTCGCCCAACGCCGCGACGGGGCCGCGGCGGGGCGCGCCGCGCGTCGGGGACGGTCTCATCCGGCTGAACTCCGAGGGCGAGGTGCTCTACGCCAGCCCCAACGCGCTGTCGTGCTTCCACCGGCTCGGCGTCATCGGCCCGCTGGTCGGCCAGTCGCTCGTCGAGGTCACCGCCGGGATCGTCGAGCAGCAGAACACCGTCGACGAGTCCATGCCGCTGGTCGTCATGGGTCGCGCGCCCTGGCGCACCGACATCGAGGCCGGCCGCGTGGCGCTGTCGTTGCGCGCCCTGCCGCTGACCGACCACGGTCAGCGCATCGGCGCCGTCCTGCTGTGCCGCGACGTCTCCGAGCTGCGCCGACGCGAGCGCGAGCTCATGACCAAGGACGCCACGATCCGCGAGATCCACCACCGCGTGAAGAACAACCTGGCCACGGTGGCCGCCCTGCTGCGGCTGCAGGCCCGCCGCATGGACGTCCCGGAGGCGCGGGCCGCGCTGGAGGAGGCGATGCGGCGCGTCGCCACGATCTCGCTGGTGCACGAGTCGCTGTCGCAGACGCTGGACGAGCAGGTCGGGCTCGACGACATGCTCAAGCGCGCGCTGCGCCTCGCCGCGGACGTGGCCTCGACCCACACCTCGGTGCGCACGGAGCAGCAGGGGTCCTTCGGGATGATCCCCGCGCCGGATGCCACGCCGCTGGCGCTGGTGCTCACCGAGCTGGTGACGAACGCCGTCGAGCACGCGTTCCCCGACCGTGAGTCCGGGACCGTGTGGATCGACGTGCAGCGCGAGGCCGCGGGGCTCCGCGTGGTCGTGGCGGACGACGGCGTCGGCATGCGGGAGGGGATCGAGCAGCTCGGGCGGGCGTCGCGCAGCGGGCTCGGCTCGCAGATCGTCAAGACGCTCGTGACGAACGAGCTGCGTGGCACGATCGACTGGCGCCCCCGCGAGGGCGGCGGCACGGAGGTCGTGCTCGCGGTGGAGCTGCGCGAGGACTCCCACCGCTGACCGGCGGTCGTCGCCGCACGCGAACGCCCCCCTCGCTCGGGAGCGAGGGGGGCGTGGCGCGACGTGTCGCGAGGGGTCAGCCGGCGCGGCGCGCGCGAGCGGTGCGACGCTTGAGCGCGCGACGCTCGTCCTCGCTCATCCCGCCCCAGACGCCGGCGTCCTGACCGGACTCCATGGCCCACTTGAGGCAGGTGTCGACGACGTCGCAGCGACGGCAGACCGCCTTGGCCTCCTCGATCTGCATGAGCGCGGGGCCGGTGTTGCCGATCGGGAAGAAGAGTTCGGGGTCCTCGTCGAGGCAGGCCGCCTGGTGCCGCCAGTCCATGTCATCTCCTCAGTGCTCGTCCCCGGCCTCGGGCGCTCGACCCGGCGCATGCCGACGGCTGCCCGTCCGGGTCCGGTATCGTCCAGGGGGGTTCGGAATCTGCCATCAAGACTCACACCTCGTGAAGCGCCGCACAAGGGGTTACACCGAGATTTCTGCCGCGTGAACCCTGAGGGTTTCATCACACTGCACAACGGGGCAGGTCAGCCGTATCATCACGACGATGCCCACCTCTGACGCCCCCTCGGGCCCGGCCGACGCCACCCCGTCCCCGGCCGGGATGCCCCGGGCTCTGCTCGCCGTCGTGGCGGGCGTCGGGCTCGAGGTCGTGGCGATGGTGGTCTTCGCCGGCGCGATGATCGTCGACCTCGTCGTGGGCCAGGCGGAGAGCCTCGGCGTCAGCCTCTTCACGGCCGCCTTCTTCCTCGCCCTCGCCTGGCTCCTGGGCTGGTCCGCGCGCGCCCTGTGGCAGGGCCGCCGGGGCGGCCGGTCGCCCGTCGCCGGCTGGCAGATCTTCCAGGGGCTGATCGCCATCGCGCTGCTGACCAGTGGGTCCCTGGTGGTGACGCTCGGCGGGGTGCTGGTGCTCGCGCTGGCCGCCGGCGTCCTGGTCTGCCTCATGACGCGCGGCGTCGTCGAGCACACGCTCGGCTGAGCCCGTCCCGGCCGCGACGGGCCGGGCCACCTGGACGCAGACCGCCTCCCCGGACCGGACCAGCGCGCCGCGCCCCGGTCGCGGCGGACCGGGGTCCGCGACGTCGGCGACCGGCGTCCCGAGCACCTCGTCCGCGCCCCGCTCGCCCGGCGCCAGCACCACCCCGGTGCGCCGCCCGCGCAGCTCGGCGAGCACCCCCCGGTGGGCCATCAGCGCCCCCTGGGTGGTCGCCGAGGCCACCACGCGCAGCCCCTCCTGCTCGAGCGCGGCGAGTCGTTCGGCCTCCACCGGGCACGTCTGCGCCACGGCGTCCAGGTCGTCGACGACGACGGTGCCCGACCCGGGCGACAGGGACTCGACGAGCCCCCGTACCGCCGCGGAGGCGAGACCCGCCGTCGGCGCGGTCCCGGCGTCCTCGCGCAGGGTCCGGTCGCGGGAGACGACCGCGGCGAGCCGACCGCGCCGGGCGAGGGCGCGGGTGACGGTCCGCAGCGTGGTGGTGCGGCCCGAGCCGTGCGGTCCGACGACCAGTGCGCCCTCGCCGACGTCGAGGGAGACCGGGACGGCGGCGTCCCCGCCCAGCCCGACCGTCACCGCGGTCCCCTCGTCGGTTGCGGCGGCGTCCGGCGGGCCGGTGCCCAGGGTGCGGCGGGTGCCAGGTGGGCCTCCACCGAGGTGCGCCGGCGTCACGTCCGCGGGGAGCGGCAGCACCCGCACGGGCGTGCCGGCGACCGCTGCGTCGGAGACCCGCGCGTCGCGCGACGGAGCGACGGGCTCCGGCGACAGCACCTGGCAGGCCAGCGGGGTTCCCTGGGTGAGCCAGACGGCACGTCCTGGCGGGCCGCCCGTCCCGGCGAAGGGCGCCGGCGCGCCGAGCATGACGTCGGTGTGCTGGTCGGTGCCGAGCAGCACAAGCCGCGGTCCCACGCGCGCGGCCACCCCGCCCACGGTGGCGCCGTCGGCCGTGACCGCGAACGCCGCGCGGCCCGCGGAGAGTGCCGTGACGAGCGGGTCCCAGGGGTCCGTCCCGGCGAGCGCGGCGCGCAGGGCCGCGACGTCCTCGACCAGGACGAGGGGCGCCGGGCCGTCGTCCGCACCGGACGGCGCGGGTGCGGCGAGGAGCTGCAGCAGGCGGCGCGCCCGGCGCGGGTCGTCGGCGCCGGCGAGCGTGCCGAACCCGGGACGGTCGGCGAGAGGGGCGAAGCGGTGCTGCGCGGCGGCGGGGGCGAGCACGTGCACGGCGCGTCCGCGCTCCAGCGCCGCCCGGGCCAGGGTGACCAGGGCGGTGGTGCGTCCGGACCGGGCGGGGCCCAGGACGGCGAGGTGGCCGTCGGCCGGACGCCAGCAGGCGGCCGTCCGGCGCTGGCGGTCGGGATCGTCGGCCAGCGCCAGGGGCAGGTGGTCGTGCCCGGCCGGGGCGTCCGAGGGCAGGTCGGCGACGGTGACCCGGGCCGGCAGGGCGGGGAGCCACGGTGCCGGGCCGGGGCGGTGGCCACCCGCCGCGGCCGCCTCGCGCAGGACCGTGACGGCCGCGGCGACGGTGTCGGCGTCGTCGGGCCGACCGGGTGCTGTCGGAGCGGCAGCGGTTCCGGCCGGCGGTGTCGGGTGCGTGCCGGGGACCCGCCGCACTGCCGAGGTCGACTCCCCGCCGGGTGCTCCCGCGTGGGCGCACTGGAGCGCGACCGGCGGTGCGGAACCGATGCGCAGCACGGCGCGGCCGGGTTCGCCGACCCGGATCGCCGCGGCGCCCGGGTGCTCGACGACGTCGCGCGAGTCGGCGGGGTCGACGACCCGCAGCGCGAGTCGTGCCGAGACGTTGGCGCGCAGGTCGGCGCCGACGGCGCCGGCCGGGCGCTGGGTCGCCAGGACGAGGTGGACCCCGAGCGAGCGGCCCTGGGCAGCGATGCGGAGCAGGCCGGGCAGGAAGTCGGGCAGGTCGTCGGCCAGGGCCCGGAACTCGTCGATGACCACCAGCAGCCGGGGCAGGGCTCCGCGCGGGAGATCGTGCGAGGCGGCGACGCCGTGGTCGGCGAGCACGCGCTCGCGGCGGTGCAGCTCGGCCCGCAGCCCGACCAGGGCGCGGCCGGCGAGCCCGGCCTCGAGGTCGGTGACCTGCCCGACGACGTGGGGAAGCTCGGCGCAGCGGCCGAACGAGGCACCGCCCTTGAAGTCGACGAGCGTGACGGCGAGGTCGGCGGGGGAGCGGGTGGCGGCCAGCCCGAGCACGAGGGACTGCAGCAGCTCCGACTTGCCGGCCCCGGTGGTGCCGGCCACGAGCAGGTGGGGCCCGTCGGTGTCGAGATCGAGGTCGACGGTGCGTCCCGCGGCGTCGCGGCCCAGCGGGACGCGCCAGGTGTCGGCGCGTGCCCAGCGGTCGGCGGGGTCGTCGAGGTCCACGAGGTCGGCCAGCGCGACCGAGGACGGCAGCCGCGGGTCGGTGGGGTCGGTGCCGTCGCCCTCCGGTGCGGTCGCCGCCTGCGCGGACGGCCCGGTCGCGGGGCGGCGCAGGTGGCGCAGACCCGCCAGCCGCCGCGCGGTGCGCTCCGCCCACGCGGTGCTCACCCCGGTCGCAGGGGCGAGGGAGTCGCTGCCGTCGGGGGCGGTGCGCAGGACACGGCCGTCCGGGCCGATCGTCCAGGTGGTGCGGCACCAGGCCGGGGCGGGCACCGGACCGCCGGGGCCGTCGTCGGGCAGGCAGAGCACGACCACGCCCCCGTGGCGCGCCGTCCGGTCCGCCGTCGCGAGGTCGTCCGCGGTCGGGGCGTCGGCGACCAGGACGCCCGGTGTGCCGTCCGCGGCCGGCGCGGGGTCCGGGGCGAGCCACCGGCACCAGCGCCAGGCGCCGCGGCCCGTGCCCACGGCGCGCACCGGGGCGCCCGTGGTCGCGAGGTCGACCACGACGGAGCGTGCCACGGACCGGACCGACGCGGCCGGCCCGCGCAGGCACAGCGCGCCGTCGGGCAGCATCGTGCCCGGCGTGGGCGGCGGTACCGGGGTGCCGGCGGTGGCGCGTTCGGCGAGCGCCCGCGCGGCCCGGCGCCAGGCACCGTCGGAGGCCTGGTGCGCCGCGGCGATCCGTGCGGCGGTGCGGCCCGGGGCCGCGCCGACGTCCGCCGGGACGTCCGGGCCGACGGTCCGCGGGGCCCGTCGGCGACGACGCACGGCCGCGACGAACTGCGGTACCAGCGCGACGACCGCGACGAGCGAGAACAGCGCGTACAGGGGCTGGCGCAGGGTCACCGCGAGCACGACCGAACCGAGCACGGGCACCAGTCCCGTCGCGAGCATCGCCGGCCCGACGGTCGGTGCAGTGTCCGTCGGCGCCGCCCCCAGGGCGAGCCAGACCTCGACGTCGCCGGACCGGTGCAGCGCGTACCGGACACCGTCGAGGTCGAGCTCGTGGTGGGACGGCCAGCGGCGTGGCCACCACCCGAGCCCCCGACGGCGGCGGACGCCGGGGTGCCCCAGCGTGGCGGGCCGCCGTCGGCCGGGCCACGGCAGACCGGGCCGCGGCAGACCGGGCCACGGCAGACCGGGCCGCGGCAGGCCGGGCCACCACGGACCGGCCCGTCCCGGTGCGGTGCCGCCCGTCGGCGGCACGGGCGACAGCAGCCGGACCCGGACGCCTCCGCGCGCGCCGGCGGTCACCCGGACCCGGTGCCTGCCTTGCGCGAGGGTGAGGGGTGCGCCGGGAGCCAGGGGCCGGGGCTCCCCCGCGGCGAGCCCGGTCGTGGCCGCCACGCACCACGGGCTGCGCAGGACCGCGACGTCCGCCGCACCGTCCGTGGGGTCGCCGGCGGCGGGTCTGCCCAGGGCACGTCCGCCGGACCGTGCGGGGCGCAGCACCGTGCCCGGCAGCAGGGGGCGGGAGCCGACCCGGGCGTCGTCACCCACGGGGCGGTCGTCGGCGAGCAGGTCGGCGCGCAGCAGCTCCGGGCGGCGCACGAGATCGGCCAGCGGGGCGCGCAGGTCACCGAGCCGGACGTCGTCGGGCAGCTCGACGTCCTCGTCGGGGTGCAGGGTGAGGCGGACGGGCATGTCGCCAGCGTGCCGCCCTCGGGCGGCCGCGCGCCGCCGTCGTCCACAGCCTGTGCACGGCCGCGAGATCGACGCACCCGGCCGAGATCGACGCACCGTCCGTCGATCTCGGCCCGGGCACGTCGATCTCGCGGCCGGGGATGGAGGGAGCGGGCACCTCGGGCTCCTCGGGCTCCTCGGGCTACTCGGTGGCGAGCGCCTCCACCGGCGAGGCCTTCAGCGCCGTGCGGGCCGGGGCCACCGAGGCGACCAGACCGGCCAGGAGCGCCACCAGCAGCACGAGGCCCACCTCGAGCCACGGGACCGAGAGCGCCACGTCCCCCATGATCCCGAGCGCCGCCGCGGCGCCTGCCCACCCGTAGACCAGGCCGAGCACGACGCCGAGCACGGCGCCGACACCCGCGATGAGCAGGCCCTCGATCGCGAGCATGCCGCGCAGCTGGGCCTTCGACAGCCCGATCGCGCGCAGCGTCGCGGACTCGCGCCGCCGCTCGATCACCGACAGCGACAGCGTGTTCGCCACCCCGATCAGGGCGATGACCACGGCCACCGCGAGCAGCCCGACGACGATGCCCAGCATCGTGTCGATCACCTGGTCGAACAGGGCGCGCTGGGACGCGATGCCGGTGACCTGGGCCGACTCGCCCGAGTCCGCCACGACGTCCTGGATCGCGCCGACGGCGGACGCGGCGTCCACGTCGTCGTCCAGCGCCAGGTACATCCCCGTCACGGGCGCGTCCGGGGACAGCGCCGCCAGGTCGTCGGTCGTCAGGTAGTTCGTGTAGCCCGACGCTCCGACCGCCACGGTGACGGTCACCGCGCCGTCGGTGTCCGTGAGCTCCACGGTGTCCCCGGAGCCCAGCCCCAGGTCCTGCGCCTGGTCGTGACCGACGAGCACCGTGCCCGGCTCGAGGCCCGCCAGGACGTCCGGGGAGTTCAACGCCTCCGCGCCGGCTCCCGGGTCGATGGCGGTGAGCGGCAGCCAGTTCGCGACCGACCCGGCGCCGGACGTCGCCTGCACCAGGATCTCCGAGACGTCGGTGGTCGCACCGACGCCGTCCACGGCGGCCACGTCGGCCCGCAGCTCGTCCGCCAGCGCCGCCTGCTCTCCGCCGGCGCCGTACTCCGCCGACGTGACCACCACGTCCACCGGGAACTGCTCGTCCATCGCCGCCGTCAGCGACGTCCGGGCGCTCGCGGCCCCCGTGGTCATCATCGCCACCAGGGTCACGCCGATGAGAAGCGCCGTGCTCGTGGTCGCCGTGCGCCGCGGGTTGCGCAGCGTGTTCGCGGCCGCGAGCCGCGCCGTCGGGCCCGAGGCTCCGACCAGCCGCCCGGCCGCCGCGGCGACCTTCGGCAGCCAGAAGACGGCCCCGACGGCCACGCCGACGAACGACAGCGCGCCGCCGGCGATCCCGGCCGGGAGGCCGAGCGTCGGCTCCTGCCAGGCCGTGCCCAGCGCGGCGCCCGCGCCGAGCAGCCCGAAGCCGACGACGGTGGCCAGCAGCGACAGCACCAGGCGGACCTTTCCGGCGCGGCGCGACGTCGTGGGGGAGTCGGCCGGACGGAGCGCGGCCAGCGGTGCCACCCGGGTCGCGACCCGGGCGGGGACCAGCGCGGCACCGACGGTGACCAGGGTGCCGACCAGCACCGGGACCACCACGACCTGCCAGGTGAGCGTCACCGTGCCGGGCAGCGGCACGGGGACGTCCAGGGCGTGCGCCACCCACAGGGCCGCCTGCCCGAGCGCCGTGCCGAGGAGCACGCCGGCCACCGAGGCGACCAGGCCGAGGATCGCGGCCTCGGTGAGCACGCCGCGTCCGACCTGCGCCTTGTCCGCTCCCACGCAGCGCAGCAGCGCCAGGGTGCGCGCCCGCTGGGCCACCAGCACCTGGAACGTGTTGGCGATGACCAGCCCGGCCACCACCAGGGCGATCGCGGCGAAGGTCAGCACGAACACGAGGAACATCAGGTCCTGGCCGCCGGTGAGCTCGGCGGCGGACTCGGCGGCACGCTCGTCGGTGGTGACCGCCCACCGGGGGGCGTCCGTGCTGGTGCTTCCGCCGACGGTCTCGGCGAGCGCGGCTTGTGTCTCTGCCACGTCCGTGCCGTCCGCCACGACGACGGCGGCCTCGGTCACGGCGACCGGTTCGCCCCAGCGATCGCTCTGCCACGTCGTGTACGTCGCGGGGTCGACGACGGCGGCACCCCCGGTCCGCGCGTACGCCCCGAACGGGTCGTCCAGCAGCCCGACGACCGTCGGGGACTCGGTGACCTGCTGCCACGAGCCGTCGTCGACGACGTCGCGGTGCACGTCGACCGTCTCCCCGACCCCGACGCCGAGCCGGTCGGCGACCTCGGTGGGCAGCGCGATCTCGTCGGCGGCCGACGGCATCGCGCCCTCGGTCACCTCGAGGGGCATGAGCCGCTCGTCGGCGGTGGGGACGATGCTCTGGTAGACCGAGCGGCCCCCGTCGGTCAGCTCGGCGTCCGTGGACGTCACCGGCGCCACGGCCGCGACGCCGTCGGTCGCGGCCAGCGCGTCGAGGTCGAGCGGGTCGTCCGTCGTGGCGCCCACGACCAGGTCGGCGTCACCGTACTGCGCGGCGATGGAGTCGTAGGTCGTGCGCGTGATGACGCCCGAGGCCAGCAGCGTGGCGGCCACGAACGCCGTGCCGATGACGATCGCGACACCGGCCGCGGCGAGCCGGCCCGCGCTGCGGCGCATCTGCGCCAGCGTGATCCGCAGCATCAGGCACCCGCCGGCGTGCCGTCGTCGGACGGGGTCCCGGTCACCGGGGCCTCGAGGGAGCGCAGCGCGTCCAGCCCGGCGAGCACGGCCTCGGGGGTCGGGTCGGAGATCTCCCCGGCGATGCGGCCGTCGGCGATGAGGACCACCCGGTCCGCGTACGCGGCGGCCGTGGGGTCGTGGGTGACCATGATGATCGTGCGGCCCAGCTCGCGCACCGACCGGCGCAGGAAGCTCAGTACCTCCACCCCGGCGCGGGAGTCCAGGTTGCCGGTGGGCTCGTCGGCGAAGACGACCTCCGGCTGGGCGATGAGCGCGCGGGCGACGGCGACGCGCTGCTGCTGGCCGCCGGACAGCTCGCTCGGGCGGTGGGTGAGGCGCTCGGACAGCCCGAGCGTGGTCACCAGCGTGTCGAACCAGGCGCGGTCCACGGTCCCGCCGGCGAGCTCCACGGGCAGCGTGATGTTCTGCTCGGCGGTGAACATCGGCAGCAGGTTGAACTGCTGGAAGACGAACCCGACGCGGTCGCGGCGCAGCCTCGTCAGGGCCTTGTCGCCCAGGGCGGTCACGTCGGTGGAGCCGAGGAACGCCTGCCCGCGCGTGGCGCTGTCGAGGCCGGCCAGCAGGTGCATGAGCGTGGACTTGCCCGACCCGGACGGCCCCATGATCGCGGTGAACCGGCCGGCCGCGAAGTCCACGTCGACGCCGTCCAGGGCGCGGACCTGCGCCTGGCCGGTGCCGTAGGTCTTGGTCAGGGCTCGGGCGCGCACGGCGGGGGTCTGGTCGCTGGGGGCGACGGCGCCGGGGGCGTCGTCGTCGATCGGGACGTACACGGTGGTGTCCACGGGGATGCTCTCCGCATGTCTGGTGCTGACGGCTCCCGTCGGGGAGCGCGATGACAGCACCGACGCTACGGAGCGCCGGGCGCGGCGTCGTCGGCCCCGAGGCTGGTCCCGGCGGGCGTCCAGGTCATCCTCAGGGATGACCTCCACCCCGGGCGCCCTCGGGGTTCCCCCGGACGCGGTCGGGGGAACCCGGAGGGCGACGGCTCAGCGCGGCGGCCAGAGGTGGGACGAGGTGACCGTCATCCAGGCGCTCACCCGGGGGTTGTCGCGGACCACGTACGGCTTGCCGGTGTAGTGCCGGGCGAGGCGGTCGATGTCGGCCAGGTCCGGGTCGTCGACGAGCTCGACCTCGCCGCGCAGGCTCACGTGGTGGTACCAGTTCGCGTCCAGCACCGTCAGCGAGACCCGCGGGTCGTGCTCGAGGTGCCGCAGGCGGGCGCGGCCGGCGTCGAGGTTGAGCAGGACGCGCTGCGAGTCGTCGTCCCAGAGGTACCAGGTGGCCACCGACACGGGTGCCCCGGAGGGCGTCACCGTGGCCATGACGGCCGGGTTCGGACGGCGGAGCAGCTCGACGGTCTCGGGCTTCAGGGGAGTGGTCGCCATCGGCCCATTCTGCGGGGTGGTCAGCCGTCGTCGCGCAGGCGCGCCCGCACCAGCACGAAGACCGCCGCCGACAGCAGCAGGCCGGCGAGCAGGACGAGCCACACGTACGCCGGACCGCCGACGAGGCTCTCCAGCAGGACCCGGCTCTGCGACGTCGGGTCGGCGAGGACCACGGCCACGAAGGCGGCCACGACGGCGATGATCACCCCGGTCAGGACCCGCTCCCACCGCTTGTCCAGCCGGGAGTGGTCCATGACCCGCCGGCCGGCCCGGACGATGTGGCGCGCGCGCAGCAGGCGCAGCGCACCGACCGCCCGCACCAGCCGCAGGAGCTGGGTCGGGCCGATGGCCAGCACCGCCGAGACCACGATGGCCAGCGTCACGACGACCAGCCACCGGTGCTGCCACACCCACCGCCGCTTGTCGCCGGAGACCGCGAACAGCACGACCGTCTCCGCGAGCAGCACGGCACCGGTGAGCAGGCTGCCGACGGTGCCGACCGTCGCGTAGGGCTCGGAGAGCAGGGTCAGCCAGACGGCGGGCACGGAGGCCAGGGCCGCGACGATCACCGGCCAGGCGAACCGCCGTTCCCAGCGCTCCTCGGCCTGCTCTGCCGGCTCTGCCGGCTCTGCCTGCTCGGCCCGCGGGGTCTGCCGGGTCTGCCGGGTCTGCTCGGTCGACGGCTCCTCCGTCACGGAGGAGCCGCGCTCGACGGGGGACTGGCGGGACACGGCACCCAGGGTAGAGGCAGCCGGCCCGGCGCGGCGCCGCTCAGGCGCCGGGCCGCACCAGCCCGGTCTCGTAGGCGGTCACCACGGCCTGGACGCGGTCCCGGGCGCCGAGCTTGGCCAGCACGCGTCCGACGTGCGTCTTGACGGTCGCCTCGGCGACGAACAGGTCCGCCGCGATCTCGGTGTTCGACCGGCCCCGCGCCATGAGGACCAGCACCTCGCGCTCGCGCTCGGTCAGCGCCGCCAGGGCCGCGTGCTGGGCGGGGGCGGACGACGCCGGCAGCGCGGTGACGAGGTGCTCCAGCAGCCGGCGGGTGGACGACGGCGCGATGACGGCGTCGCCGCGCTGGACCGTCCGGACCGCGGCGAGCAGCTCCTCGGGCGGGGTGTCCTTGAGCAGGAAGCCCGACGCCCCCGCGCGGATCGCCTCCAGGACGTACTCGTCGAGGTCGAAGGTCGTCAGCACGACCACCGTCGGCGCGTCCGGGGACGCCGTGAGCCGAGCGGTGGCCGTGAGCCCGTCCATGGTGGGCATGCGCACGTCCATGAGCACCACGTCCACCCGGTGGTCGGTCAGCAGCCGCAGCGCCTGCGCGCCGTCGGCGGCCTCGACGACGACGGTCAGGTCGTCCTGGGAGTCGATGACCATGCGCAGGCCGGCGCGCACGAGCTGCTGGTCGTCGACGAGGGCGACCCGGATCGGTGCCGTCATGCCTGCTCCTCGGGTTCGTCGGACGTCCCCGCGGTCGAGGCGGGGACCGGCATCGTGAACCGTACCCGCCACCCTCCGCCCGGTCGGGGACCGGCGGTGACCGAGCCCCCGAACACAGCGGCGCGCTCGCGCATGCCCAGCAGCCCGTAGCCGTCCGTGCCGGGCAGGGCCGCCGCCCCCCGGCCGTCGTCGGACACCTCGACGGTCACCGCCTCCGCCTCCCAGCGCAGCACCACCGTCACGCGCGGCTGCGGACCGGCGTGCTTGCGGACGTTGCTCAGGGCCTCCTGAGTCACCCGGTGCAGGGTGAGCCCGGCTCCCGGTGGGAGCCGGCGCGGCGTCCCGACACGCACCAGCGACACCCGCATCCCGGCCTCGCGGGCCTGCACCACGAGGCCGTCGAGCTCGGCGTCGTCCGGCTGCGGGGCCAGCGGTGCCGGGGACGACGGCGGTGCGGTGGCCCCGGACGGTGTCGCGGGCCCGCCCCCGCCCGGTGCCGGCCCGGCGCCCGACAGAGCCGGCGCCCGGACCACGTGACCGTCGTCGTCGCGCAGGACGCCGAGCAGGCGGCGCATGTCCGCCAGTGCGGCGCGCCCCGTCTCCGACACGACGTCGAGGGCGCGCACGGCGGCCTGCGGGTCGGACGAGGCCGCGTAGCGGCCGCCGTCGGCCTGGGCGACCACGATCGAGAGCGAGTGGGCCACGATGTCGTGCATCTCGCGGGCGATGCGGGCGCGTTCGGCGGCGGTGGCGATCCGGGCCTGCTGGTCGCGCTCGACCTCGAGCCGTTCGGCGCGGTCCCGCAGCGCCTCGACGGTGACCCGACGGTAGCGGCGGACCAGCGCCAGCGCCCACACGGCCAGCGCGACGGTCGAGCAGAACAGGCTGATCCCGAGAGTGTCCGCGAGCCCGGAGAACCAGGCGCCCTGCAGGACCAGCACCGGACCGAGGAGGAAGCAGCCGGCGACGGCGGAGACGATCGCCGTGACGTGGGCCCACCGGGGTCCGTAGACCGTCACCGCCCACAGCGCGGCGAGCACCGCGAGGTCCCCGGGCAGCAGCAGCGGCAGCCCGGAGACGAGGTGGGCCAGCGCGACCGCATAGACCGCGACGACGGAGGCGACCGGGTGCGTGCGTCGCCAGGCGAGAGGGACGACCAGGGCCACGGACCAGACGACGACGGCGGGACCGCGGTCGCTCCCCGACAGGTCGCTGGCCGTCAGCAGCACGACGAGGGCGAGGATCCCGGCCCCGACGGCGTCGACGAGGAACCGATGGTGCTCGAACCACCGGTTCACCCGTCCTGACCAGCCCATGCTCGCTACCCTAGGCAGGTGCGGGACGGCACGACGTCCCCCTCCGGTCGGATGTGCGACGGATCGCGACATGCCACCCGGGGGCGATCTCACCGTCGTGTCCGACGTGCCGTGCGCAGGGGTATTGCCGCTAGCATGAGGGAATGACCCACGTACTGCTGGCCGAGGACGACCCGGCGATTGCCGAGCCTTTGGCGCGGGCCCTTTCTCGTGAGGGTTACGACGTCGTCGTGCAAGGAACAGGTCAAGGAGCGATCGATCACGCCGGGGACGCGGACATCGTGGTCCTCGACCTCGGCCTGCCGGACGTCGACGGGCTCGACGTCGCCCGGGAGATCCGCGGCCGCGGCCTGTCCACGCCGATCCTGGTGCTGACCGCGCGCGCGGACGAGGTCGACCTCGTGGTCGGGCTCGACGCCGGCGCCGACGACTACGTCACCAAGCCGTTCCGGCTGGCCGAGCTGCTCGCACGGGTGCGGGCGCTGCTGCGGCGCACGCACGGCGAGGCGACCGAGGACGAGGAGATGCGGGCGCAGGACGTGCGCGTCGACGTCTCCGCGCACCGTGCCTTCCAGGGCGACCGCGAGCTGCACCTGACCACCAAGGAGTTCGACCTGCTCAAGGTGCTCGTGGGCAACGCGGGCTCCGTGGTCGTGCGCGACACGCTCATGCGGGACGTGTGGGGCTCGGACCCCGTCGGCTCGACCAAGACGCTGGACATGCACGTGTCCTGGCTGCGGCGCAAGCTCGGCGACGACGCGAACGCGCCGCGCTACATCTCGACCGTGCGAGGTCTCGGCTTCCGCTTCGAGCTCGGTCAGCAGGCCTGAGGCACCGTGCGTCGTCGCGTCCTGCAGGCGACGATCTCGGCGGTCGCGGTCGCGGTGATCCTGCTCGGCGTCCCGCTGGGCATCTTCGGCGCGCGCTACGTCGTCGCCGGTGCCGAGCAGCGGATCTCCGACCGGCTCGACGCCTTCACCCTGACGGTGTCGCGCGCGGTCGAACGGGGCGAACGGCCCACCGACGACCAGCTGCAACGCGCCGCCGAGGGACGCGAGGGCGACCTGCCGGCCCGCGTGACCGTCAGCCTGCCCAGCGGCGAGCAGCTCACCTACGGCGAGGAGATGGCCGACCCGGTCGTCGTCAAGGCGCGGCAGACCGAGAGCGGGCGCGCCTGGATCTCCTTCGAGGTGTCCGCCCGGGGCGCCTACATCCAGGCCGCCCAGATCGTCGCCCTCGTCGTCGTGGCCGGGGTCGTGGCCATCGGAGCCGGGGTCGCGATGGCCGTGTGGCAGGCCAACCGGCTCTCCGCGCCCCTGGTGTACCTGGCGGCGTCGGCCGAACAGCTCGGCTCGGGCCAGGTCCGCCCCAGCCTGGATCCCTCCGGCGTGGAGGAGATCGACCTCGTCGCCGCCGAGCTGGCCCGGTCCGGGGACCGCCTGGCGGGCCGGCTGGCCGCCGAGCGCCAGTTCACCCAGGACGCGTCCCACCAGCTGCGCACCCCGCTGACGGCGTTGTCGATGCGGCTGGAGGAGATCATGCTGACCTCCACCGACGAGGAGGTCGTCGACGAGGCACGGGTGTCGCTGGAGCAGGTGGAACGGCTCGTCACCGTCGTCGACGACCTGCTGGCCACCTCGCGCCGCTCGCAGGGCGGCACGACCGAGGCCGTGGTCCTGCTCGACGTGGTGCGCCAGCAGCACGAGGAGTGGGCCGACACCTTCGCGGGGGCCGGCCGCGAGCTCGTGCTCGACGTCGCCGAGGACCACCGGGTGCTCGCCACGCCGGGAGCCCTGGCCCAGGTGATCGCCACCCTGCTGGAGAACTCGCTGAAGTACGGCGACGGGACGACCACCATCCGGTCGAAGCCCTCGGGGCCGAAGAACGCCGTCGCCCTCGAGGTCACCGACCAGGGGCCGGGCGTCGACGACGAGATCGCCCCGCGGATCTTCGAGCGGGGAGCCTCCACGGGGGGCAGCACCGGTCTCGGCCTCGCGCTGGCCCGTGACCTCGTGGCGGCCGACGGCGGACGCCTGGAGCTGGCGCAGCGGCGGCCGCCGGTCTTCCGGATCTTCCTCTCCGGCGTGCCGCGCACCCTCGACCCGCGGGTCGTGCTGCCGCCGGGGACCACGATCTCGTCGCGCGGACGGCGCCGCGGCTGGTTGCACCACCACGAGGACTGACGTCAGCCGTCGCCGCGGAACACCACCGTGCGGTACAGGACGTAGCGGAACACCATCCCCAGGACCAGGCCGACCACCTTGGCGGTGTTGTCGGCGAGCACCGAGTCCAGGTCCAGCAGGTAGCGGGAGACGGCCAGGCAGAGCGAGGAGATCGCCATGCCGCCCACGTTCACGGCCCCGTACTCCAGGAGCTCCCGCACCCGGTGCCGGGTGCGGCGCGTGGCGAACGTCCAGTACCGGTTGCCCACCCAGGAGACCAGGGTGGCGACTCCGGTGGCGATGATGTTGACCGTCACCGGCTTGTGGGCGAGGACGTCCACCGGCCCGTGCGTCATGAGGTTGAACAGCGTGAAGTCGACGACGAACGCCACGCCCCCGACGGTGCCGAAGCGCAGCAGCTCGAGCCGGCGCCGCCACAGCGCGGCCACGAGCCGGACCGGCCACACGGGTCGCCCGACGGAGGCGGGGGCGGGGGCCGACGGGGACATGGCCGTCAGCCTATCGCCCGGCGCGGGACGGTATCCTCGTCGTCCGTGACTCCCGCCGCCCCGCACCCCGCACCCCCCGTCGTCGCCGTCGTCGGTGGCGGCCAGCTGGCGCGCATGATGGCGCCCCCGGCCGCCGAGCTCGGCGTGCACCTGCGCGTCCTGGTCGAGGACCCCACGACCTCGGCCGCGCAGGTCGTCGTCGACACCCCGGTGGGCGCGGCGTCCGACGACGCGGCGATCCGCGACCTCATCGCCCCGGCCGACGGCCGGCCCGGTGCCGACGTGCTCACCTTCGAGCACGAGCACGTCCCGAACGCGCTGCTCGCCGACCTCATCGACCACGGCACCCCGGTCCGCCCGGGCCCCGAGGCCCTCGTGCACGCGCAGGACAAGATCATCATGCGGCGTCGGCTCACCGACCTCGGCGTGCCCTGCCCGCGCTGGGCCGCCCTGCCGAGCGAGCCCGCGGAGGCGCGCACCGCGCTGGCGGCCTTCCTCGCCGACACGGCGGACGGCGAGGCGGTCGTCAAGACCGCCCGCGGCGGGTACGACGGCAAGGGCGTCCGGGTCGTCGGCGCGGCCGACGCGGCGGACGACTGGATCGCCGCGCACCGCGACGGCGGCCCCGAGCTCCTCGTCGAGGACAAGGTGCCGTTCACCCGCGAGCTCGCCGTGCTCGTCGCGCGCCGGCCCTCGGGCGAGGTGCGCACGTGGCCCGTGGTCGAGTCGATCCAGCGCGACGGCGTCTGCGCCGAGGTCGTCGCCCCGGCCCCGGACCTGTCGGCCGACCTCGCCCGCGAGGCACGCGACGTCGCCGTGCGGATCGCCGAGGGTCTGGACGTCACCGGGGTCTTCGCCGTCGAGATGTTCCAGGCGGCCGGGCCCGACGGCGCCCCGCACGTCCTGGTCAACGAGCTGGCGATGCGTCCGCACAACTCGGGGCACTGGACGATCGACGGTGCCGTCACCAGCCAGTTCGAGCAGCACCTGCGGGCCGTCCTGGATCTCCCGCTCGGCTCCACCGAGCCGGTGGCCGGCTGGACGGTCATGGCCAACGTGCTCGGCTCGTCCCTCGAGCGGCTCACCGACGCGCTGCCGGCCGTCGGCGAGCGGTTCCCGGACGCGCACGTCAACCTGTACGGCAAGGGCATCCGCCCGGGACGCAAGCTCGGTCACGTGAACGTCTGCGGCGACGACCTGGACGAGGTGCGCCGCCGTGCCCGCGCCGCCGCGGCGCTGCTGCGCGGCGAGACCTCCGAGGAGCAGGAGAACTGATGAGCGACACCGCACCCGCCGTCGGCATCGTCATGGGGTCGGACTCCGACTGGCCCGTCATGGAGGCCGCCGCCGACGCGCTGGCCGAGCTCGGCGTGGACTGCGAGGTCGACGTCGTGTCCGCCCACCGCATGCCGACCGAGATGATCGACTACGGCCGGCGGGCCGCCGACCGGGGCGTGCGGGTGATCATCGCCGGCGCCGGCGGCGCCGCGCACCTGCCCGGCATGCTCGCCGCCGTCACGCCGCTGCCCGTCATCGGGGTCCCGGTGCCGCTCAAGCACCTGGACGGCATGGACTCGCTGCTGTCGATCGTGCAGATGCCCGCCGGGGTGCCGGTCGCGACCGTCTCCATCGGCGGAGCCCGCAACGCAGGGCTGCTGGCCGCCCAGATCCTCGGTGCCGGCACCGACGCCGCGTCCCTCGCGCTGCGCGAGCGGATGGTGGAGTTCCAGGAGGGGCTGCGCGAGGTGGCTCAGGAGAAGGGCGCGCGGCTGCGCGCTTCGCGTTCCGGTCGCTGAGCGGTCGGGTGGCGGGCCCCCGGGGCGCGGTCGCGCTCACGGGCGCTGCGCGCCCTGCGGGTCAGAGGCCGCCGACCGTGCTGCCGGGCTCGAGGTCGCCGGAGAGGACGTCGGACCAGAACTGGTCGGCGTCGTCCGAGAGCAGCACCGTGGAACCGACACCGTTGCCGGGGTTGTAGCCGGGGTCGGCGATCGGCGGGGTGCCGGTCACGCCCTCGGGCCCCGTCGCGTCGCGGAACGCCAGCGCCAGCCGGCCCAGGTCGATCATGCCGGTGTCCTCGTCGACGAGCAGGGCGTCGGTGCCGGCCTCCACGAGCTGGACCTGGTCGATCGGGTTGAGCAGCACGCTGGGCTGGACCACCTTCCCGGCGACGGCGGCGATCACCTGGCGCTGCCGCTCGGCACGTCCGATGTCCCCCTGCGGGTCCGAGTACCGCATGCGGGAGAACGCGAGGGCCGTCTGGCCGTCGGACACGTGGCAGCCCGCCTCCCAGTCGAGCTCGCTCTTCTCGTCCTGGACCGTCCGGTCGTAGCAGAGCTCGACGCCGCCGACCGCGTCGACGATCTCCTCGAGGCTGCCGAACCCGACCTCCGCGTAGTGGTCGACGGTCATCCCGGTCAGGCCCTCGACCGTCTCCACCAGCAGCGGCGGCCCGCCCCAGGCGTAGGCCGCGTTGATCTTGCTGGCGCCCTCCCCGGGGATCTCCGCGTAGGTGTCGCGCGGGATCGAGATCAGGGCGGTCGGCCCGCTGCGCGGTGCGTGCAGCACCATGATCGTGTCCGTCCGGGCGCCCGAGGTGCTGTCGTCGACACCGCCGGACCCTCGCGCGTCGGACCCGGCGAGCAGGTAGGTCGTGCCCGGCGTCCCGGAGGCGTCGGACAGGGCCTCGGTGTGCTGGATCTTGCCGTTGGCCCAGACCACCAGCCCGATCGGCCAGGCGAGCAGCAGCACGAGCACCATGGCGAGCACCAGCACCGCGACGCGGCCCTTGCGCACGCGGAAGCCGTCGTCGCCCCCGGCGGTCCGGGAGCCGGCGGGCGGACCCGAGGGCGGGGGAGTGCGGCGCGGGGGCGGTGCCGCCGCACGGGCGGCACCCTGCTGACGCGCGGCCGCCTGCTGACGCCCGGCCGGGGGGTGCGACGCGGGCCGGGCGGACCGCTCGGTACCGCCGGGCGGATAGGCGCGCGGCTGGCGCTGAGGCGCGGCGGAGCGACGCGGGGGCGTCACGGGGATCTCCCGGGAGGACTGCCGGCGGACACGGGGCTCGCGGCTCTCCATCGGCACCGCGTCGTCCCGTCGGCCGACCCGGCCCGTGGGGCGAGGGGTGCGGTCGGAGCCGCCGACCGAGATGGCGTCGTTCGTCGCGGCCGGGCGGGCGCTGCGGCCTCCGGCCGGGGTAAAGCTCGGGGGGATGCGTCGTTCGTCCGTCATGCGATCACCCGCACACCGCGGTCACGTCGGCCCCGGTGAAGGCTTCCTCGCGCGGGTCGCGCGTCTGTCCGGGGGAGGGCTCCTCGGTCGGCGTCGCCGTCGGCCCGTCGGTCTCCGCGTCCGTCACGACGGTCTGCGCGACCGTGGTCGCCGCGGCGTCGGACTCCGCCCCGTCGGCCGCAGCGCCCTCCGAGGACGACCCGTCCTCCTCGGTCCCGCCGTCGGAGGTCTCGCCGTCGCCGGTCCCCGGGGACGGCTCGGTCTCCTCCGAGCCCGCGACGACGTCGCTGAGAGGACGGTCGTGCCGCAGGTCGTCCCACGTGGTGGCCGCTTCCTCGGTGAGCACGACGTTCGCGGGGTTGTCCGGGTCGTAGCGCCACGGGACGGTCATGAAGGCGATGCTCTCAGGCCGCACCCCGCGGGCGCTGTACGCGAGCCCGGCGAGTCCTTGGACCGAGGCGAAGTTGCTGCTCATCGTCAACGACCCGGTCGTCGCCCCGAGGAACTGCAGCAACCGGGCGGAGTCGGTCAGCATGTTCTGGTCCAGGACGGTGCGGGCCAGGGCCGCCATGAGCTCCTGCTGGCGGGCGATGCGCCCGATGTCGGAGCCGTCGCCCAGCCCTTGGCCGGTGCGGGCGCGGGCGTACTGCAGCGCGGTCTTGCCGTCCAGCTCCTGCACGCCCGCCGACAGCACGAGGTCGTCCGCCTTGGGCGCCGAGATGTCGTTCGGGATGCACATCTCGACGCCGCCGAGAGCGTCGATCATGCCCCGGAAACCGGAGAAGTCGACCACGACGAACCCGTCCATCCGGACGTCGGACAGCGTCTCGACGGTCTTCATGGTGCACAGTGCACCGGACTCCACGTCGCCGCCGTACGTCACTCCCTGGGAGAACGCGGCGTTGAACTTCACGCCGTACAGCGGCGGGGTCTCGCCGCCGGAGGTGGTCGGGCAGGCCGGGATGTCCGTCGTGGTGTCCCGCGGGATCGACATCAGCTCGACCCGGGATCGGTCCGCGGACAGGTGCAGGACCATCGTGGTGTCCGAGCGTGCCCCCTCGGTGCCGTCGGCGTCGTTGCCGTTGTCGCCTTCGCGCGAGTCGGACCCGAGCAGGAGGATGTTCAGCGGCGCGCCGGCGTTCGGGTCGTCCGGGACGACCTTCTCGGGGCGGTCCTCGCCGAGCGCGGCCTCGGCGTCGACGGCGTCGATGTTGCCGGTGAGCTGGACGGCCGCGGTCGCGGCTCCGACACCGACGAAGGCGAGCACGGCCGTCATGAGCAGCGCGCCGACACGCAGGAGCGAGGCTCCCGGCTGCGTCCGGGCGTGCGCCGGCCCGGTCGCGGTGCCGTGTCGCGGCGCGACGTGGCGGGCGGTCGGGGGAGTCACGGTAGGCGAGCATAGATGCCGTGGGCGTCGCCCCTGCGGCTGCGGGCCGCCGTTCCCGTAGAGGTCCTGTGAGAATCAGAGCGGTGAGCCGACCGGAAGTTGCCGCTTCGTGACCTTGAGGATGACGTGCACCGGCGGCTTCGTCCCCCCGTTGAGCTGTCGGGCCCGCGCTCGGGACACCGGCCGCAGCTCGCCGTCGCGCACCACGTAGAGCTGGCTCTGCTTGCGGACCCGCACCACGACGACGTCGGGCCGGCCTCGGAAGCGGGGGACCTCGGCCATCAGGGCCTTGCCCCAGTGCTGCGTGCCGGCGGAGGGGAGGACCTGACCCGTGCCGTCGGTGCGGACCAGACCCTGGCGGGTCATGAGGAACTCGCGACCGTTGTTGCGCGCGACGACGCCGGTCGTGCGGGACACCCGGGGCAGCAGCGAGACGCTGCGGCCGTCGAGACGCTCGGTGTCCAGCTCGCCGAGCGGAGTGCGCCGGTAGAGAGCGTTGTTCAGGTACCCGTGCTTGCGCCCTTGCACGACGAGCCGCCGGTTGCCGTTGTCGCGGTTGACGACGACCACCGCCGGACGGACGACCGGCGTGCCGTACGGGAGCCCGTCGACGGCGCTGAACGACATGGTCACCACCGGGGTGTCCTTGTCCACGCGCTGCAGCGACTCCATGTCGAACGCCTCGCGCTTCGTCCCGTCGACGATGCGGTACAGGCGACCGTCGGTGGTGCGGACCGTGCGGTGGAGGCGGCCACCGGGCTCGAGCGCGCGCCACTGCGCGCGGGTGACGGGAACGGCTCCGTCGCAGTCGGCCCCGTAGTGCTGGGCGACGTCGCACCGGGACTTGTGCTTGCGGCCCTGCTCGACGAGGGCGAGCGTGCCGCGGGGGTGCTCGACGAAGCTGCCGTCGGGCACGTCGAGCTCCGCAGCGGCCTCCTGTGCCGCCGCGGCCCGTCGCCGGATCTCGCCCAACCGGTCGTACAGGGTCCGGCCGGGGCACGCCGTCGAGCCGACGTCACGGTGGCCGAACACGGCGGCGAGAGGCGTGCCGGCGATGGAGATCGAGTCGTCCGCGGCCACGCCGTGCAGAGCGAGCTTCCAGGCGACGAGGCGGACGACGGCGCTGACGGCCGCGTTCGACACGGTGGTGGTCTCGTAGTTGCCCAGCACGCTGACGCCGGTGGAGCCGCTGTTGTAGCCACGGGCGTGGGCGCCGACGGTCTGCCGGTCGACGCCGCCGGCGCGGCCCTCCCAGATACGGCCGAACTTGTCGACGAGGAAGTTGTAGCCGATGTCCCCCCACCCGCGGGTCTGGGCGTGGTAGGAGTAGATGCCGCGCAGGATCCCGGGGACCTGGCTCTCGCTGTAGGAGTTCGTGCCGGCCGTGTGGTGGATCGCGGCGCCGCGGACGTCGCCCTGGCGCGGCGTCCAGGTCATGATCGACTCGTCCGCACCCCAGGCGGCGCGCGAGGCGATCGTGGGACGGTCCGGGACGGGAGCCGCGGCCACGGCCCGTCCCGAGGGCGAGGTCTCCTCGGAGGGCACGGGGACGTCGTCGTCGGCCGGGGACGTGCCGGGGTCGATGACGGTGAGCCCCAGGTCGCGGACCGCGCCGGCGGACGGGCCCGAGACGCGGGCCTGTACCCGGGCGACCTCCCCGACGACCACGGGTTCGGTCCCGTCCAGGTCCCCGCGCGGCGACGGTTCGACGTCGACCCGCTCCCAGGCGCTCCACGCGCCGTCGTCGTCCGGCGCGGCACTGGTGTCGTCGGAGGTACGTACCTCGACCACGAGGGCGTCGTGCGCGACCGGGCTCGACCAGGTGACGCCCACGACGCCGAACCCCGTGACGTCGGAGGTCGCCTCGAGCGGGACGCCGGCGTGCTCCGGCCGGTCCGGCGGCCCGGCGGAGTCCCGCGGGGCGTCCTGCGCTCGTGGCGAGGCCGGCGAACCGGCGGCAGCCGGCGCTGCCGGGGAGAACCCGGTCGTCTCGGTCGTGGCCTCGATCGGTTCCGCCGACCTGCCGTGCGCTGCGCCGGGTGCTCCGGCGTCGTCGGAGGAGTCGGCGGCGACCGCGCCCGGGGACGCGGGGACGGCCTGTGCCCCGGGGACGGCGACCAGCGAGAACGACAGCAGGCCGACCAGGACGGTCACGGCGGTCCGCCGGCCTGCACGTGTGGCGGGTGTCACGAGAGAGACGGTATGTGTCGCCCGGAGCACGCGCATCGGCGACCCGGTCATGGGCCCCACGCCGGGAATGTCGGACCTGCGGGGATGACCGACGAGTGTTCACCGGGTGGCCATCGGGACGCCCGCTCCGCGGGCGGACCGCGACCTAGACTCGCGATCATGTGGATCTCCGTGGTGGGGCTGGGGTATCTGGGCGCGGTGCATGCGGCGTCGATGGCCGCGCTGGGGCACCGGGTCGTGGGTGTCGACGTGGACGAGGCGCGGGTGGAGTCGTTGGCGTCGGGGCGGGCGCCGTTCTTCGAGCCGGGGTTCGACGAGCTGTTGTCGCAGGTGGGGGGCACGGGTCGGTTGTCGGTGACGACGGAGACGGCGGCGGTCGAGGGTGCCGGGGTGCACTTCGTGTGTGTGGGCACCCCGCAGCGTGCGGACGGCTATGCCGCGGACCTGACGTACGTGGAGCTGGCGGTGTCGGGTCTGGTGCCCCACCTGGCCCCGGGTGATGTGGTGGTGGGCAAGTCCACCGTGCCGGTGGGGACCGCGGCGCGGCTGGCCGCCCAGGTCGAGGCGGCGGGCGCGACGCTGGTGTGGAACCCGGAGTTCTTGCGCGAGGGCTTCGCGGTGAAGGACACCCTGCATCCGGACCGGATCGTGTACGGCGTGCCGGACGGCGAGGCCGGGGTGCGCGCGGCGGGGGTGCTGGACGAGGTGTACGCGACCCCGCTGTCCGAGGGGATCGCGCAGGTGGTCACGGACTACGCGACCGCGGAGCTGGTCAAGGTGGCGGCGAACTCGTTCCTGGCCACGAAGATCTCGTTCATCAACGCGATGGCCGAGCTGTGCGAGGTCGCCGGGGGTGACGTGACCCGGCTGGCCGACGCGATCGGGTTCGACGAGCGCATCGGGCGCAAGTTCCTCAACGCCGGTCTCGGGTTCGGCGGTGGCTGTCTGCCGAAGGACATCCGGGCGTTCATGGCCCGCGCGGACGAGCTCGGTGCCGGGGAGGCGGTGGCGTTCCTGGGGGAGGTCGACGAGATCAACACCCGGCGCCGGCACCGCATGGTCGAGCTGACCGGTCAGGTCCTGGACGGGGAGGTCACGGGCAAGCGGGTGACGGTGCTGGGGGCGGCGTTCAAGCCGAACAGCGACGACGTGCGTGACTCCCCGGCCCTGGACGTGGCCGCCCGCCTCGGCGAGGCCGGCGCGGACGTGGTGGTGCACGACCCCCAAGCCATCGACAACGCCCGCCGCAAGGCCCCCGCGCTGCGCTACGAGCCCGACCTGGAGACCGCGCTGACCGGAGCCGACGCCGTCCTGGTCCTGACCGAGTGGCAGCACTACAAGGACCTCGACCCGCACTGGGCCGGTGACCTCGTCGCGCAGGCGCACGTCCTCGACGGGCGCAACGCCCTGGACCGCGACACGTGGCTCACCGCCGGCTGGACCTACCGCGCCCTCGGCCGGAGGTGAGCGCTGCCCGGTGTCGACCGGGTCAGGGCCGCGTGATCTGCTCCGTGGCGACGAGCCGCTCCTGGCGCGCCGGCTCGGCGTCCAGGACGGCCGCCGTCGCGGCGGAGGTGAGCACGACCGACCCGCCGGCGGACCACACGGCGACGCACGCGGACAGGACCTGCGCCACCGTGCCCGTGCCCCGGACCAGGACACGACCCGCCGCGTCCGCGTCCGTCGACGCCGACGGACCGCCGTCCCCCGTCAGCAGGGTCAGGGGTGTCGCGGCACCGGGGGCCGGGTCGAGGCCGATGGCGTCGCCGTAGGTCATCACCGCCGCCGCCGCGTCGATCGCGCCGTCGGGCAGCTCGCCGTCGAACCGGCGGGCCAGCGCGGGCAGCGCGACGGCGACGATCTCGTCGACGTCCGGCCACCGGAGCGGGCGGGAGGTCACCACGACGTCCGCCGCCGCGTGCCCGGGCGGGTCCGTCGTCGGGTCCAGCAGGACGACCCCGGCCCCGCACCGCGCGGCGGCCAGCGCCCAGACGAGCTGGCGCCACCCGACGGGCAGGTCGACGACGACGGTGCTGCCGGGCTCGGTGTCGAACTCCTCGGCGAGGAGGTTGACGGTCTTGGCGACCCAGTTGTCGAGGACGGCGCCGGACAGCTCGATCCGTTCGCCGTCGTCGCCGTACCACGTCAGGGCGGGGCGTCCGCCGAGCGCGGCGAGTCGGGCGAGGAGGCCGGTCACGGTGGTGGGTGGGGTGCTCACCCCGTCACCCTACGAGGCACCCAGCAACCTCAGAGGTACCTCAACGTTGCCTCAGACACGGGTGAACAGGTCGTGGAATTGTGCTGCCTAGCACATTTCGGCTTGACGCCCCGTCATGACACGCGTGTAATTCCAGGTATGCAGTTTCCTCGAGAACGGCATGGAGGGGCACGCCATGTGGAATTTGCTCGACGGGGACCAGGGGGCCTTCCCGTCTGACGTCCGTCAGGAACCGGACCGGGTCGCTCCGGTCCTTCCGCTCTTCGGCCAGGAGATCGTCGCCGAGGACGAGACCCTGTTGGGGTGGCAGGAGCGAGCCCTGTGCGCCCAGACCGACCCGGAGGCCTTCTTCCCGGAGAAGGGCGGGTCCACGCGCGAGGCCAAGAAGGTCTGCGCCTCCTGCGAGGTCCGGTCGGAATGCCTCGACTACGCGCTGGAGAACGACGAGCGTTTCGGGATCTGGGGCGGGTTGTCCGAGCGGGAACGGCGAAAGCTCAAGCGGCGCGCCGTCTGAGCCAAATCCCCGCCGAGGACGTCCGGGCGCCGCATCATGGCGCTCAGGATGACTGCACCGCACCTGACCCGGACGCCGGACGGGGCTGACGTCCACGACGTGGCCCCGGACCCGGTCACGGGCGTGCCCGCACGGCAGTCCGTGACGGTGGCGGCCGTGGTCGTCACCCGCGGACGGACACCGTTCCTGCCGGACACCCTCGACGCCGTCGCCGCCCAGGTCCGCGCGCCGCAGGACGTGGTCGTCGTCGACGTCGACGCCGCCTCCTCCACCGGCCAGCACCCCGACCTGCGGCTCGGGGACCGGCACTTCGTCGGCGCCGCCGGGTCCCGCACCCTCGGCGAGGCCGTCGACCACGCGCTGACCACGCTGGGGCTCGAGGACACGACCTGGCTGTGGATCCTGCACGACGACTCCGCACCGGCGCCGGACGCGCTCGCCGCGCTGCTGCGGGCCGTGGAGCACTCCGCGGCGGTGGCGGTCGCGGGCTGCAAGCAGCGCCGCTGGCCCCTCGACGAGGACGGGAACCCCCTCACCCCCGACCCCGACCGTCCCGGGCTGCTCGTCGAGGTCGGGTACACCGTCTCGCCGCTCGGGCGGCGGATGACGGGCATCGACGACTCGGAGATCGACCAGGGCCAGCACGACGCCCGCGAGGACGTGCTGGCCGTCGGGCTGGCCGGCGCGCTGGTGCGGCGGTCCGCGTGGAGCGAGCTCGACGGCACCGACCCCGAGCTGGGCCGGTTCGGCGACAGCCTCGACCTGTGCCGGCGCGCCCGGCTGGCCGGACATCGCGTCGTCGTCGTGCCCGACGCCGTCGTCCACCACGCGCAGGCCTCCCTGCGCGGACTGCGCGGGCCCCGGAGCCACCGCACCCGCGGCAGCCGGGACGCCTCCGCCTACGCCCGCCGGCGCAGCCAGCTCTACGCCCGGCTCGTCACCGTCCCGCTGCCCCTGCTGCCGCTGGCGCTGGTCGCCCTGATCGTGTGGGCGCCCGTCGCCGCGGCCTACCGGTTGGCGCTGACGCGTCCGGCCGAGGCGCGCGACGAGCTCGTCGCCCCCGTGGTCACGGTGCTGCGGGTGGTGCCGCTCGTCCGCGGCCGACGGCGGGCCGCGCGCACCCGCGCGATGCCGCGGCGCGTCCTGCGCCCCCTGCAGGCAGGCTGGCGCGACGTCGCCGCCCGACGTCGCGACGCCCGCCTCACGCGGGCCGAGACCCACCGCTCACGCCGGTCCCTGACCGATCTCGAGCGCGCCGAGCTGCACGCTCTGGCCCGCCGGCGCCGCGCCGGCCTCGCCGTCGTGCTGACGGCCACCGTCCTGCTCGCCCTGGTGACCTTCGGCCCCTGGCAGGGAGTTCTCGCCGACGGCGGGCGGGTGGTCGGGGGCGCGCTCCTGCCCGCCCCCGCCTCGTTCGCCGAGGTGGCCGACGCCGCCACCTCCGGATGGGTCCACGACGGGCTCGGCACCGGCGCGCCCGCGGACCCGTGGCTCGGCGTGCTGACGGTCCTGACCGCGCTGGCCGGGGGCGCGGCGCAGACGGCGGTGAACGCGCTCGTCCTGGCCGCCCTGCCGCTGGCCGCGGTCGGTGCCTGGTTCGGTGCCGGCGCCGTGTCCCGGTCGGTCTGGGCCCGCCTGGCCGCGGCCCTGGTGTGGACGGCCTGGCCCGGGTTCCTGGAGTCCCTGACCACGGGCCGGTTGGGTGCCGTCGTGGCCCATCTCGCCCTGCCCTGGCTGCTGCTCGCCGCGCTGCGGGCCGTCGGCCACCAGGCGCGCGACGACGTCGGGCCCACGGTCGGTCCCCGCGGCTCCCGCGGCTCCCTGGGCGCGGCCGCGGCCGCCGGCCTGCTGCTGGCCGTCGTGGTCGCCGCCGCCCCCGCGCTCGCGTCCGTCGCCCTCCTGGCCGGGGCGGTCGGGCTCGCCGTCGTCCCCCGGCACTGGCGTCGGGTGCTGGTCGTGCTCGGCCCCGCCGTCGTCGTCGCGCTGCCGTACTGGTGGCACGCCGCCGCGACCTGGACCGCGGGAGGGTGGCGACCTCTGCTGGCCACCCCCGGGGCTCCCGTCGGGGGAGCGGACGTCGACGGCATCACCCTGCTGCTCGGCCACGCGACCACGCCGCAGCCGTGGCTGGCCGGCCTGGACCTGCCGACGGGCCCCGTGCTCGACGCCGGTCCGTGGATCCTCGGGGCCGCGCTGACGGTCCTCGCGGTCGCCGGTCTCGTCCTGGGCCGCCGCCCCCTCGCGGCGCGGCTCGGCGTCGGCCTGGCCGCCCTCGGTCTGGTCCTGGCGCTCGTGGCCGAGGGCACCGTGGTGGCGGCCGACAGCGCCGGCGGACCCGTCCACGGCTGGCCCGCGCCGGGACTGTCGGTGCTGCTCCTCGGGCTCGGGGTCGCGGCCCTGGCCGCGGTCCCGGCGCCCGGCACCCGACGCGCGCTGCGCGTGGCGGCCGGGGCGCTGGCCGCCGTCGCCCTGCTCGTACCGGTGCTCGGGCTCGGTGCCTGGTGGTACGCCGACGGGCGCGGCCACGCCGTCGGCGACCTCCGGGTCGACGACACCGCGGTGGTGCCCGCCGTCGGCCGTCAGCTCCAGTCCGCACCCCAGGCCGCCCGCGTGCTCCAGCTCGACCGGGTCGACGGCGTGGTCGAGTACACGCTGCTGCGCCGCGACGGGTCGAGCGTGCTCGACTCCTCCACGGTGGTCCGCGCACGCGAGGCGGGCCTCGCGCCCGGCGGCGCGCGGGCCGACGTCGCCGCCCTCGACGAGCTGACCGCCCAGGTGGCGGCCGGGCGCAGCCCCGACCTGACCACCCGGCTCACCGCTCTCGGGGTCGGTGCCGTCCAGATGCCGGCCGACGGTGACACCGAGCTCGTCACCACCCTCGACCTGGTCCCCGGCCTGACCCGGGTCACCGAGAGCTCCGTGCTGCTGTGGCGGGTCGACCCCGACGGGCCGGCGCCCGCCTGGGCGACGGTCCTGCGCCGGGCACCCGACGACGGGCAGGCGGGCGCGGCGGTGCGCACCCTCTCCGGCGACGGCCGCACCGTGGACGACACCGTCGGCACCGGCGAGCAGGACCGGATGCTGGTGCTGGCCGAGAGCGAGGGGGCGGGCTGGCGCGCCACGCTCGACGGCCGTCGGCTCCCCGCCACCGCCCTGGACGGGCGCCAGGCGTTCCGGCTCGGGGCCCAGGCCGGCGACGTGCACGTCGAGTACGCCGCGCCGTCGCGCCCGCCGTGGTTCGCGCTGACGGGGCTCGTGCTCGTCGTCTACGTGCTGCTGGCGCTGCCGCTGTCGCGACGGAGGCACCGATGAGGGGCCGCCGGACCGTGCGCCGGATCGCCCTCGTGACGTCCGGCACCGCCGTCGCCGCGGCGCTCGTCGCCACGGCGGCCGTCGGGGAGCAGTGGGCGCAACGATTCACCGCCCCCGAGTCGACGGCGGTCGCCGCGACCACGCGCCAGGTCGAGGTCGACCCGCCGACCTCGACGTACGTCTGCCCGCGACCGGCCCGCCTGCCCGAGGGCTCGGACGTGGGGGACGACCAGTTCGGTGCGGCACCCGTCGAGACGCGCACCGCCGCGGCCGCGGTCGTGGGCGGAGCGGCCGGCGACCCCGTGCTCGCGCGGCTGGACGGCAGCCGGGGCACCGGCCTGACGGCGGGGCCGGACCTCGACGTGCTGACCCGGGAGGTCTCCGGGACCCGGGTCCTGCTCGCCGACCCCCGCGCCGGGTCGGCGCTGCGTCTCGCGGGAGCCCTCGCGTCCAGCACGGCCGCCGGCGACCTGCGCGGGCTGGCGGCCGCCTCGTGCCGCGCCCCCGCCACCGAGCACTGGCTGGTCGGCGGCGGCAGCCAGGTCGGGCGTACCGCCGTGCTGACGGTCCAGAACCCCAGCGAGTCCCCGGCGACGGTCGGCCTCGCGGTGCACGGGCCGAACGGCCCGGTGTCCATCGGCGGACGGGGCGCGTTCACCGTGGCGCCCGGTGAGCAGGAGGTGCTGCGTCTCGACTCCCTGGCGCCGGAGCAGCGTCGTCTCGCGGTGCGCGTCAGCGCCGCCGGCGCCCGCGTCACCGCCTCCTGGCAGACCCAGGGGATCGACGGGCTCGTCCCGGCGGGCACGGACCTGCTCGAACCGGGGGCTCCGCCGTCACGGACCGTGGCGTTCAGCGGTGTCGTCAGCCGCGGCGAGGCGCCCCTCGAGGACCAGGCCGCGGAGCTGTGGCTGCTCGCCCCCGACGACCGGTCCGGGACGGCCCGGGTGAGCGTCTACGGTCCGCAGGGCCGGGTGACGCTGCGCGGCGCGGACATCGTCGACCTGGGGGCGGGCGCCGTGACCACCGTGCCCCTGGGCGGGCTCGACCCCGGCACCTACACGGTCGTCGTCGACGCGGACGTACCCGTGGTCGGTGCGGCCCGCTTCGCGCTGCCGGGGGAGCAGCCCGAGGACTCCGTGGTGGACGGCACCCCGTACGACCTCGCCTGGAACGCCGGCCAGGTCCTGGCGGACGAGCCGGCCGGTGCCGGCCAGGTGGCCCTGCCGGCGGTGGCCGAGGAGGCCACGGTCGTGCTCTCCGCCGTGCCGACGGACCGCTCCGAGGACGCGGACCTCGACGGGACCGTGGCGGTGCGGCTGCGGGGCGTCGACACGGACGGCGGCGTCGCGGGGGAGCAGCAGGTCGACGTCCCGGTCGGGGGGACCGTCGAGGTCCCGGCGGCCGACGTCGGCGCCGCGACGGCGGTGTTCGTCGACCCGGCCACGGACGGCGCGGGCGGCGCCGCGGCGCGGGTGCTCTGGTCGGTCCGGCTCACGGCCTCCGACGGGACCGGCACGGACGGGACGCTCGTGGCGACCCTGGACCCCACGTCGGCCGCCGAGACGGACGGCGTCGAGGAGGTCCGCCGCGTCGACGCGCCGTGACGCGCTCCGACGGCGACCCAGGAACCTCAGCGGTCGCCGAACCGCGGGTCGATCTCCTCCGGCGTCCGGGCCAGCAGGTGCGCGACCTGCTCCACCACGACCTCGTGGACCAGGTCGGCGAGGTCCTCCGGGTCGACGGCGCGGGTCTCCACCGGTCGGCGGTAGACGACGACGCGGGCCGGCTGACCGGCCTCGGCCGGGAAGAGCCGCCCCAGCGGGACGCCCCTCGACTCCCAGGGCGCGGGGTCCGACGGGGGCACGTCCTCGACGCCGAACTCGGCCCGGCCCACCGCCGGCCACCGACGCTCGATCGACTCGACCGCCGCCAGCACGGTGTCGTCGAACCGCTCGGCGCGCGTGCGGTGCCCCGGCAGGCCCGGGGGCACCAGAGGGCCGCGCAGCCCTCGCCCACGGCGGTCGCGGCGACGGAGGCCGTGGTGCGGTGCGGCGTCGTTCACGATCCGAGGGTATCCAGTCCCGGCGCGCCTGGAGCCCAGGTCCCCGCGCGACACGTATTCTCCCTGCGTGAGATCGGTCAGGCAGTGCTCGCGGACGGCATGCACGCAGGCGGCGGTGGCAACCCTCACCTACGTGTACGCGGACTCGACCGCGGTGCTGGGGCCGCTGGCGCAGCGCGCCGAACCGCACAGCTACGACCTGTGCGCCCAGCACGCGGAGCGCCTCACGGCGCCGCGCGGCTGGGAGGTGGTGCGGCTGCAGCCGGAGTTCGAGACGCCGGCCCCTTCCAAGGACGACCTGTCGGCGCTCGCCGAGGCGGTCCGCGAGGCGGGGCGCGGGGGGCGGGTGACGCAGCGTCCGGCACCGGCCGAACCCGCCAGCGTCACCGAGACGGCGCGCCGCGGGCACCTCCGCGTGCTGCGCGCCGAGTCCGACGGCGGGCCCGCCGCGGGCGTCTGAGGTCCGGTCAGGGCACCCACGCGCAGACGACGTGCCCCGACCCGGCGACCGCGAGGCTGCCGGCGTCGTGCGGGACGAAGACCGACGACCCCCGGGGCAGGTCGGCCGGCCCGGTGTCGCAGTGCTCCGCCGTGAGCGTGACCGCGCCGTCCAGGCACAGCACGATCCGCGGCCCGGCGTCCGGCAGGTCGACCGGTCCCGACGGGTCGACGTCGGCGACCGTCAGGGCGAACTCCGGTACCGGGGCGCGGTACGTCGTCACGTGCCCCCGCGTGCCCGTCGTGGTGATCTCGGGGGTCGCCGGGCGCCGCGGCGCGAACGAGGCGCACTCCAGCAAGGCCTCGACGTCGACGTGCTTGCTGGTCAGCCCGGCGCGGAGCACGTTGTCGCTGGACGCCATCACCTCGACGGCCGTCCCGCCGAGGTAGGCGTGCACCTCGCCGGGTGGCAGGAACAGGGCGTCGCCCGGGTCGAGGGTGACCCGGTTGAGCAGCAGCGAGGCGATGACACCCGGGTCGCCGGGATGCTCCTGCGCCAGCGCCAGCACGGTGGCGTCGGCCCGCTGGGACGGGGACCCGGGCCCCAGCCGGGCACGAACGTCGGCGACCGCCTTCTCGACGGACTCCGGGCACGACGTCGAGTCCCGGGACGCCAGCAGCGTCCGGAACGCGGCGCGGACCCCCCGCTCCGAGCGGTCGGCCCGCAGCTCCGCGCGCACCGCGTCGACGATCGGGCCCTCGAGCCCGTCCAGGAGCGCGAGGGCGCTGCGGGGCGTGCGGAAACCCGCGAGCCCCTCGAACTCGGTGAGCGCGACCACCATCTCCGGCTTGTGCTGGTCGTCGTGGAAGGACCGCTCGGGCGAGCCGGCCGGGATGCCGAGCCGGTTCTCCCGGTGGAAGCCCGCGCGGGCCAGGTGCGGCCGGGGATGGACCTGCAGCGACAGCGACCGGTCGGCGGCCAGCACCTTGAGCAGGTAGGGCAGCCGGGGACCGAACCGGTCGGCGACCCGTTCGCCCAGGACGCCGACGGGGTCGGCACGCACGATCTCGTGCAGCGGGACGCCCGCCGAGGTGCTGGGTGCGCTGCGGTGCGCTCCCAGCCAGAGCTCGGCGACGGGACGGCCGTCCGCGGGCAGGCCCAGGAGTGCGGGGATACGTGTCGGCGACCCCCAGTCGTACCTCCTCAGGGGGTTCTCGAGCGGGTGCAGCGCGGCCACGACGCCCAGCCAACCACACTCGTGCCGACCGTTCCGGGTGCGCGCCGTAGGGTGGGTGGGTGACGACGAACCTGGCGAAGATCGTGAAGGCCTACGACGTGCGTGGCCTGGTCCCGGCCGAGCTGTCGCCGCGGGTGGCGTGGGCGCTGGGCGTGGCGTTCGCGGAGGTCGTGGCGCTGCGCGAGGGGGCGTCGCGGGTGGTGGTCGGCCGGGACATGCGGGACTCGGGTCCGGCGCTGGCGCGGGAGCTCGCGGCGGGTCTGACGAGTCGGGGCGTGGACGTCGTCGACGTCGGGCTGTGCTCGACCGACGGGTTGTACTTCGCCTCGGGCAGCCTGGAGGCGCCCGGGGTGATGTTCACCGCCTCGCACAACCCGGCGGAGTACAACGGGCTGAAGCTGTGCCGGGCCGGGGCGCGGCCGGTGGGCCAGGACACGGGCCTGGCGCAGGTGCGCGACCGGGCCCAGGAGATCCTGGACGGTTCCGAGCCGGACGTGGCCGCCACGCCGGGCCACGTGGTCGAGCAGAACGTGCTGGGCGACTACGCGGGGTTCCTGCGTTCCCTGGTGGACCTGTCGGCGGTCCGGCCGCTGAAGGTCGTCGTGGACGCCGGGAACGGCATGGCCGGGCTGACTGTCCCGGCGGTGCTGGGCGAGGCGGCGGGACTGCCGGCCGTTCCCGTCGAGGTCGTGCCGCTGTACTTCGAGCTGGACGGCACGTTCCCGCACCACGAGGCCAACCCCCTGGAGCCGGAGAACCTGCGCGACCTGCAGCGCGCGGTGGTCTCCCACGGCGCCGACCTCGGGCTCGCCTTCGACGGCGACGCCGACCGCTGCTTCGTGGTCGACGAGACGGGCGCGGCGGTGTCCCCGTCGGCGATCACCGCGCTGGTGGGGATGCGCGAGATCGCCCGCGAGCAGGCCGCCGGCCGGCCGGCGACGGTCATCGCGAACCTCATCACCTCCCGGGCGGTGACCGACCTGCTCGGTGAGTCCGCCACCGTGGTGCGCACCCGCGTGGGCCACTCCTTCATCAAGCAGACCATGGCCGACCACGAGGCCGTCTTCGGCGGGGAGCACTCGGCGCACTACTACTTCCGCGACTTCTGGTTCGCCGACACCGGCATGCTCGCCGCGCTGCACGTGCTGGCCGCGCTCGGCGGCCAGCCCCACCCCGCCAGCGCGCTGTCCGACATGTACACGCCGTACAGCGCCTCGGGCGAGATCAACTCGACCGTCACCGACCCCGGCGCGACCGTGGAGCGCGTGCGCACCACCTACGAACGCGCCTACCCCGAGGCGGTCGTGGACACCCTCGACGGCCTGACCGTCACGCACTGGGACGACCAGCACCCCAAGTGGTGGTTCAACCTGCGCGCGTCCAACACCGAACCCCTGCTGCGCCTCAACGTCGAGGCCGCCGACCACGACATCATGACCAAGCTGCGCGACGACGTGCTGTCCCTCGTGCACGAGGAGGACCTGTGAGCGACCCGACCCCCCCGATGGACCCGTGGGTGCGCAGCGTGCTGCGCTGCCCGGTCACCGGTGCCGAGCTGGTCGACGCCGTCGGCCCCGAGGGCGCCCCGGAGCTGCGCTCGACCGACCCGGAGCGGCCGCTGGCCTACCCGGTCCGCGACGGGATCCCGGTGCTGCTCGAGACCGAGGCACGGGCGCTCTGACGACCGAGGCGGCCCGCAGGTGCCTCGCGAGTCGCCTCAGCTCCCCTGAACGTCCGTGATCCAGGCCGCGGGCATGCTGCCGCGTTCGGTCGCCCGGCCGATCCAGTGACGCATCTGGTCCGCCTTGCCGCTGATCGTGGCGGTGCGCCCGTTCGGTTGCGTGCCCTGCAGCGTGCGGACCTGACCGCTGGACCACGTCCGCGTCACCTCGATGGAGGCGACGTTGTTCAGGTCGAACAGGTCGCGGGCGGCCTGCTGCGTGATCGTGCGGGTCCATGACGCGTAGGAGTTGCCCGGCGCGCGCAGGCTGTCCGGGTCGTCCACGCTGCGCTCGTAGGACAGCGCGCTGGACCACACGTCCTCGGAGTTCGCCGTCCGTCCGCCGCTGGAGGAGAAGAAGTGGGCGATGACGGGCTCCCCTCCGACCTGGAGGGCGCGCGCCTCCCGCGCGCCGCGGGTGTTCTTGTCGACGGCCGCGACCCACTGCGCGCCGTACCGGCCGTCGCTCCCCTCGCTCTCCTTGAGCCAGCCGGTGTAGTGCTGGTCGCGCACGTCGTCGACGAGGTGGCAGCGGCAGTCCGGCTTCCCGTCGTGCTTGGCCATCGCGTAGGACCGCGCCGTCATCGCCTGGGCCCGCAGCGCGTACTTCCCGCCCGAGAAGCCCCACGACGACGGCATCTCGGCGATCCCGTACAGGTACTCGGTGTTCAGCAGGACGTCGTGGGTGATGTTCGGGGTCATCTCGCGGTTGACGATGGTCAGCCGCCCGTGCCGGTACGCCCCGTGCGCACCGTCGATCGTGGCGACGGCCTGGTCGCCCCGGGTCCGCCAGTAGCTCGTGCCGGACCACTGGATGCGCATCATGTCGCCCTTGTAGACCCGGCCGTCGACCTTCACGCGCACGGCCCCCTTGTTGCCGATGCGCACCTTCATCGTGACGGGGCCGCTGCCCTTCGCCTTGGTGCCGACGCCGGGCTTGCGGATCCTCCAGTCACCCCCGGTGATGGTGACCCAGGTCGTGCGGCCGCCGTCGCCCCAGGACGAGCTCGAGTATCCGTACGGGTCGGGGCCGTAGACCTGGACCCTGATGCGCTTCGGCGTCGTGGTGTACGGGGCGCGGGCACCGGTGTAGTAGTGCTTGAGGATCTTGATCCCCCCGGCGCCCTCGCGGGAGAGCTGGTAGGCGCCGAACTGGCTCATCCCCACACCGTGGCCGTAGCCGGAACCCGTGACGGTGAACTCGTCCGGGTAGCTCGCCGCGGACGCCGACGTCGTCGTCGCAGCACCACCGGCCAGGACGAGGAACCCGGTGAGTGCGGCTGCTGCCAGTCGGCGGACTGCTTGGTAAGACATCACGAAAGACCCCCTCCGACCATGGTGCACCAGCCGGTGGCGGGCAGCACCCCGGACCGGTGGCGGGCAGCACCCCGGAGCGAGGACGACGAGCGAGCAGCGGCACGTCGTCGACACCTGCTCGGGCGGCCGGTTAATGACGAGCACCCAGTAGGCTCCCGTCGTGCTCCTTGCCCAGCGACTGGTCCTGTCCGGTAGCCCCGAGCGCCGTCTGCTGTGCCTGCCGCCGGGGCCGGGCCGCGTCGTCGACGGCGTGCTCCGGGTCCCCGACGGCACGGTGCAGTCCACGGCGGCGTACCTCAACGGTCTCCCTGCCGCGTACTGGGTCCGGTGGACGGGCGCGCGGCGAGCTCGACTCACGCTCGACGTGACCGGCCAGGGTCAGGTCCGCGTCCTGCGCTCCGACGAGGAGGGGCGGGCCCACGAGGTGACCCGTGGTCTGCTCGGGGAGCCGCTCGACGTCGATCTGGCCGGGATGGCCGGTGGCGGCTGGCTGTGGTTCGAGGTGGAGGCCGGCGCGGGCGGTGCGGAGATCTCGGCCGGGGCATGGTGGCTCGACGCGGACCGGCGTCGGTCCGGCGAGGTCGTCGTCTCGATCACCACGATGGACAAGCCCGACTACTGCCTGGCCACGTTGCGCACGCTCGCGGACTGCGCGGAGCTCGTCGACGAGGACGTCCGGGTCCAGGTGGTCGACCAGGGGACGCGGAAGGTCTCCGCCCAGGACGGGTTCGCCGAGGTGGCCGCCCGGCTGGGCGATCGTCTGCACGTCGTCGACCAGCCGAACCTCGGGGGCTCGGGCGGCTTCTCCCGCGGGATGCTCGAGACGCTCGACGCGGGGGCCGACTCCGTGCTGATCTGCGACGACGACGTCGAGGTCGAGCCGGAGTGCCTCCTGCGAGCCGTACGGTTCCACCGGGCGGCGGCGTCGCCGGTGATCGTGGGTGGGCACATGTTCGACCTGGCGCGCCCGACGGTGCTCAACTCGTTCAGCGAGGTGGTCCACCGGCGCACCTTCAACTGGGGACCACCCCGGATGGACGAGCAGTGGCAGGACCTCGGCGGCGGTCTGCGCACGGCCCCGTGGGTGCACCCGCGGGCCGCGTCGGACTTCAACGGGTGGTGGATGTGCCTCATCCCCGCCGAGGTGCTGCGGACCGTCGGGCTGAGCATGCCCTTCTTCCTCAAGTGGGACGACGCCGAGTTCTGCCTCCGCGCCGGCGAGGCCGGCTACCCGACCGTGTCGCTGCCCGGGGCCTGCCTGTGGCACATGGCCTGGACGGAGAAGGACGACTCCGTGGAGTGGCAGGCCTACCTGCACGTGCGCAACCGGGTCGTGACGGCGCTGCTGCACGCGTCGGGCCCCCGCCTCCTCCCGCTCGCCCTGCTCGGCACCGACCTCAAGCTGCTCCTCGCGATGCGGTACTACCCGGTGGACCTGCACCTGCGGGCGCTGCAGGAGGTCGTCGAGGGCCCCGAGCGCCTGCACGCCGAGCTCGGCACCGTCGTGGGTCGGGCGCGCGCCGTGGGTGCCGAGCACCCGGAGACCGTGCGGTACCGGACCGGTGACGCGGTGTTCGACGCCGTCGCCGAGGACCCGCAGGACGTCGCCGCGGCCGGAACGGGCCGGCCGACGGGGCCGTGGGCCCTGGGCCGGTTCGTCCTGCGCGGGCTCGTCCGGACCCTGCGTCCGCTGCCCGACGCCGCCCGAGAACGTCCCTCGACCGTGCTCGCCCGGGAGTCGGCGTCGTGGTGGGAGGTGCCGGCGCACGACTCCGTGCTCGTGCTGGACGCCGACCGCCGCAGCGGGGTCTGGCTGCGTCGGGACCGCGCGACCTTCTGGCGGCTGGCGAGGTCCGCCGTCGTCGAGCACGCGCGACTGACGTGGCGCTGGCGCTCCCTGGCGCGTCGGTGGCGGACGGCTGCGCCCCGGCTCACGTCCCCGCAGCGGTGGCGGTCGACCGTGGCACCGGACCCGGACCTTTAGGATGTCGAGGATGTCCGCCCCCGTAGTCGTCGCCGTCGTCGTGTCGTACAACCGGGCCGAGTTGCTCGGCCAGGCGCTCGACGCCCTCGGCGACCAGAGCCGTCCGGTCGACCACGTCGTCGTGGTCGACAACGCGTCGACCGACGAGGCGCTGTCCGTGGCCCGTGAGCACCCCACGGAGCCCCGCGTCGTGCCGCTCGCGCGCAACACCGGTGGCGCCGGCGGCTTCGCGGTCGGCGTCGCGACGGCGGTGACCGACCACGGCGCGGACCTCGTGTGGGTGATGGACGACGACACCGTCCCCACCCCGACGGCCCTGGCCGAGCTGCTCGCGGCGCGGGACGCCTACGACGGCGAGGTCGTCACGCTGTGCAGCCGGGTCGTGTGGACCGACGGCTCCGACCACCCGATGAACACCCCGCGCCCGCGCCCGGGCGTCTCGCCGGCCGATGCGGCGCGCGCCCACGAGGCCGGAGCGGTCCCGGTCCGCTCGATGTCCTTCGTGTCCATGCTGATCGACGCCGCGGCCGTCCGCCGCGCCGGTCTGCCGGTCACCGACTACTTCATCTGGAACGACGACTTCGAGTACTCCGCCCGGCTGCTGCGGCACCGCGTGGGTCTCTCCGTCCCGGCGAGCGTCGTCGAGCACCGCACCAAGAAGCTGGGTGCCACCGACGCCGACCCCGGCCCGCGCTTCTACTACGAGGTGCGCAACAAGGTCTGGATGTTCACCCGGTCCGACGCGCTGGGCGCCGGCGAGCGGATCCTCTACGGCGGGTCGACTCTGCGGCGCTGGGCACGGACGTTCTGGCGCTCGCGGGACCGCTCGACCCTCGTCACGGCCGGTGCCCGGGGTCTGTGGCACGGCCTGTTCCGCGGACCGCGACCGGACACGGAGGTCCTGTCCGGCGTCGGACCGGCCGCCCTGACGGTCGCCCGGCTGGAGGCCGGGGCGTCGTCGCCGGCCCCGGTCCACGTCAACCGGATCGCGGCCGCCCCCGGGTCCTTCGTCGCCGGGGAGCCGCTGGAGGACCGACGGTTCTCCGTGCTGCTGCCGGTCTACCGGGGGGACGACGCGGCGCACCTCGAGCGGGGCTTCCGCTCGGTGACCGAGGACCAGGAGCTGCGTCCGGACGAGGTCGTCGTGGTCCGCGACGGCCCCGTCGGCGAGGAGCTGGCCGCCGTGCTCGAGCGGCTGCCCGGGCTCACCGAGGTGCCGGTGACCGTGGTGCCGCTGCCGCACAACCTCGGACTGGCGCGCGCCCTGGAGGAGGGGCTCGCCGTGTGCGCGCACGAGATCGTCGCGCGGGCGGACGCCGACGACATCTCGCTGCCGGAGCGGTTCGCCGAGCAGGTGCCGCTGGTGTCCTCCGGGTACGACATCGTCGGCTCGGCCATCTGGGAGTTCGACGAGGACGAGCACGACCGCGGCCTGGTCCGGGTGCCGCCCACCGGTGCCGGCATCGCCGAGGCGGCCCGGTTCCGCGACCCCTTCAACCATCCCTCGGTCGTGTACCGGCGCTCCGCGGTGGCCGCCGTCGGGGGCTACCAGCACCTCGACCTGATGGAGGACTACCTGCTCTTCGCCCGCATGCTGGCGGCGGGTGCCCACGCGCAGAACATCACCGAGCCGCTCGTGCTGTACCGCGTCGGCGCCGGCGCGTACGCCCGGCGCGGGGGACGACGGCTGCTCGCCTCGGAGCTGGCGCTGCAGCGGACGCTGCACTCCGAGGGGTTCGTGTCCACCCCGCAGCTGGTGCGCAACGTCCTGGTGCGGGCCGGGTACCGGCTGGTCCCCGAGCGGGTCCGCGCCGCGGGCTACCGGACCTACACCCGCCGCCGCGGCGGCTACGTCCCCGACGACCTGTAGGAGATGACCGCATGAACGCCGACCTCGTCGTCGTCGGGACCGGGTTCTTCGGCCTGACCGTGGCCGAGCGGATGGCCGCGGCCGGGCGCAAGGTGCTGATGATCGACCGCCGGGACCACCTGGGTGGCAACGCGTACTCGGAGGCCGAGCCCAGCACCGGCATCGAGGTGCACCGCTACGGCGCCCACCTGTTCCACACCGCGAACGAGCGGGTGTGGGAGTACGTCAACCGGTTCACGTCCTTCACCTCGTACGAGCACCGTGTGTACACCACCCACCGGGGGGAGGTGTTCCCGATGCCGATCAACCTGGGCACCATCAACCAGTTCTTCCGGTCCGCGTACGGCCCCGCCGAGGCCCGGGCGCTCCTGGCGGAGCAGGCGGCCGAGCTCGGCGACCGGACGCCGGAGAACCTCGACGAGCAGGGCGTCCGCCTGATCGGGCGACCGCTGTACGAGGCGTTCATCCGGGAGTACACGGCCAAGCAGTGGCAGACGGATCCCCGCGACCTGCCCGCCTCGATCATCAAGCGGCTGCCCGTGCGGTACACCTACGACAACCGCTACTTCAACGACCCGCACCAGGGACTGCCGGTGGACGGGTACACGGCGTGGCTCGAGCGCATGGCCGACCACCCGAACATCGAGGTCCGGCTCTCGACGGACTTCTTCGACCCGTCCCAGCCGGTGCACAAGGACGCCGTGGTCGGGCAGGTCCCCGTGGTCTACACCGGGCCCGTCGACCGGTACTTCGACTACGCCGAGGGCGAGCTGTCCTGGCGCACCCTCGACTTCGAGACCGAGGTCCTCGACGTCGGCGACTTCCAGGGCACGTCGGTGATGAACTACGCCGACGCCGAGGTCCCCTACACGCGGATCCACGAGTTCCGGCACTTCCACCCGGAGCGCGACTACCCGGGCGACCGCACCGTCATCATGCGGGAGTACTCCCGCTTCGCGGCGCGGCAGGACGAGCCGTACTACCCGGTCAACACCCCCGAGGACCGTGAGCGCCTGCGGCGCTACCGCGAGCTGATGGCCGGCGAGGCCGACGTGCACTTCGGCGGACGCCTCGGCACCTACCAGTACCTGGACATGCACATGGCCATCGGGTCGGCGCTGTCGATGGTGGACAATCGGCTGTCGTAGTCGGGACGGCCGGGCCGGCCCGCCGACCGAAGACGAAGGAGATGGGATGGACGCCGCTCGGCAGCACGACGTCACGTCCGGGCCGCGGCGCTCGCTCACCGTCGGTCTCCTGCCGGACCGGGTGCGGCTGACCTTCGGCCCCGAGTCGTCGTCCCGCACCACGGCGGTCGGCACCGGCCTGCGCGGACGGCCCGTCGACCGGTGGAGCCCGTCCACCGGGGCCGCGACGGGTGACACGGTCGAGCTCTCCCTGCCGGACCTCGTCGCCGCGTACCCGGACGCCGCCGTCGTCGACCTGTGGCAGCAGGTCGAGACGCCCTCGGGCGAACCTCGGGTGCGGCGTCTCGGCCGCTTCCCGCGCACGTTCCGCGAGGTCGAGTCGACGGAGTGCGTCGTCGACGGCCGGTCGGTGCGCCTGCGCGTGAACGACAAGGGGAACCTCGTCCTCGTCCTGGACGACGCCGTCGCCCCCCGGGGGTTCGCCGTCGACGCCGGCACGGTCTCCCACCAGGACGCGACGCTCGCCGTCGCTCTGACGGTGGCGGCGTTCGACCGCGAGCTCGAGCACGTCGAGCTGCTGGTCTCGTCCCGCCGCACCGCAGCGGAGTCCGGCGTGGTCCTGGCGACGGAGCCGGACCGGAGCGCGTCGGAGCGTCGGTACGGGGCGGTGGTCCACCGCGTCGAGGGCGCCCTGGACCTCAGGGACCTCCTGTCACGGTCGGGTCCCGACGAGACCCGCCTGGACGCCCGACTGGTGCTGACCGACACCAGCGGGCGAGTCCAGACCGTGCGCCTCAACGAGCGGCACGTGGCGCAGGGGACGCTCGAGCCGTCCGCCGTCGTCGTCGACGCCACGGTGCTGCACGTGGTCCCGCACTTCGCCTTTCTCTCGGGCGGTCTCGGCCTGCAGGTGGACCGGTTCACCCCGCGGGCGCACGCCGCGCTCGAGCGCGTCGTCCGACGGCCCTGGTGGACGGCGGCGGCCCGCAGGATCCTCGGCATCTGGTTGATCGGCGAGGTCCCGTACAAGGCTCAGGACAACGGCTACCACTTCTTCCGCTGGGTCCGGACCCGGCGTCCGTGGCGGCTCGCCTTCTACGTCATCGACGCGGACTCGCCCGACCGGTCGCGGGTGGAGCCCTTCGGACGTGTGGTCGAACGGGGCTCGGTCGAGCACGTGTACCTCGCCGCGTGCGCATCGCGGCTGGTCGGCACGCATCATGCCGACTACCTGCTGCCCACGTCCGATCCCCGGATGCAGGCGGCCGCTCCGGGAGTCCAGGTCATGCTCCGGCACGGCGTGCTCGGGATGAGGAACATGGCCGCGACCTACGGAAGCTCCGGTCGGGTCCGTGCCGCGGACGTGGTGCACGTCAGCTCGGATCGCGAGAAGGACATCGTGGTCGGTGACCTCGGATACGAGGCACACCGTGTGCGGGTCACGGGCCTGCCGCGCTTCGACGCGCTCCTCGCTCCGACGGAGACCCGCCCTCGGGGCCTGCTCGTGATCCCGACCTGGCGCAGCTGGCTCGGGAACCGCCGTCAGTTCGACGACAGCGAGTTCCGGGTCCGCTGGCAGGCGTTCTTCGATCATCCGGCGGTCCGCGGGATGATCGACCGAGGTGAGCGTGTCTCGTTCATCCTGCACCCGAACATGCGCCACTTCGCGGACGGCTTCGACGTCACCGGCGTCGAGGTGTACCGCCAGGGGGAGCGCGCGGTGCAGGACCTGATGCGCGAGCACGCGGCGCTGGTGACGGACTACTCGTCGGTCGCGTTCGACTTCGCGCTGCTGGAGCGTCCGACCTTCTACTTCCAGTTCGACCGGGACCGGTTCTTCGGGTCGGGCGGCAGTCATCTTGATCTCGATGCCGAGCTGCCGGGGCCCGTCCTGTACGACGAGGACGCCTTGGCCTCGGCCGTCGCGACCGCCAGTGCCGAGGGGTTCCCCCTGGAGCCGACGTATCGGGAGCGGGCGCTGCGTGTCTTTCCCGCCCATGACCGCAGGAGCACGTACCGGGCCTATCGTTCGGTCCGTGCCGCTCGTCGCCGGGGACGCTAGGGCACCCAGGCGCACACCAGCCGGCCGTCGCCGTCGGCGGTGACCTGGCCCGCAGCGTCGGGGACGAGGCAGGACTGCCCCCGGCGCAGCGACGTGGTGCCCGCCCCCGTCAGCAGCTGCAGCTCGCCGTCCAGCGCGAGCACGATCCGCGGGCCCTCCGACGGCAACGCGACGGGTTCGCCCGGGTGGACGTCCGCGGTGAGCAGGGCGAACTCGCTCACGGGCGCGCGATAGCTGGTCACGAGCGAGTGCGCACCGGTCACCTCGGTGTCGGGCCGTGCGGGGGGCCGAGGGGAGAACGCGGCGCACTCCAGCAGCGCGTCGGCGTCGACGTGTTTCGTCGTCAGCCCCGCGCGCAGCACGTTGTCCGACGCCGCCATGATCTCGACCCCGACCCCGGACAGGTACGCGTGCACCTCGCCGGCGGGGATGAAGATCGCCTCGCCCGGTTCCAGCGAGACGCGGTTGAGCAGCAGCGACGCGACGGCACCGGGGTCGCCGGGGTGCTCCTCGTCGAGCCGGAGCACCGTGGCGTCGGCCCGCGGGTCGGGGGAGCCGGCGGCGAGCCTCGCCCGGACGGACGCCACGGTGGTCGCGACGTCGTGGGCACAGGTCGGCTCGTCGCGGGAGGCGACCAGGTGCTCGAGCGCGGCACGCAGGCCGGGCCCCGACCGGGTACCCCGGACGGCGTCGCGGACCTGCTCGACCAGCCGACCGTCCAGGCCCTCGAGCAGCGCCAGGACGGTGCGGGGGCTGCGGAAGCCGGCCAGCCCCTCGAACCGCGTCAGCGCGACGATCATCTCGGGCTTGTGCTGCTCGTCGTGGAAGGACCGCCCGGGGTCGGAGGCGGCCAGGCCGTCCGCGTTCTCCCGGCGATAGCCGGCGCGCGCCGCGTGCGGTCGCGGGTGCACCTGGAGCGAGAGCGCGCGTCGTGCCGCCAGCACCTTGAGCAGGTAGGGCAGCCGTGGTCCGAACCGGTCGGAGGTACGGCGCCCGAGAACCTCCTCGGGTGCGCGCGCGACGAGCTCGGTCAGGGCAGTGCCGTCGGTGAGCCGGGACGGGGCGACCGGGTGCGCCCCGAGCCACAGCTCGGCGGCCGGTCGGCCGTCCACCGGGAGGCCGAGGAGGCGCTGGATGTGGTCGTGCGATCCCCAGTCGTACTCCCGCACGGAATTGTCGAGGAGATGGATAGCATCGAGATCGCAACGTTGCGTTGGTGAGGTGTTCATCAGCATGTCATCGACCTTTCCGATGCTGGGGCGATTCGTCCGGCGGTCGGGTACCGTCGTCGCCATCTCTCGACCTTGCGGAGCTCTTGTGCACGTCTTTCACACCCTGGCTTATCTCGACGTCGAGAAGTCCGGCTCGACCTATGTCTCGCAATTCCTGCGGGACTTCCTCGACGACGACGAGGTCTGGTGCCGCAAGCACCACGAGATGGAGGACCGGCCGCCGCAGGGCCGGCTCCACGTGCTGTCGGTGCGGGACCCGCTGGACACGTACCTGTCGCTGTACTCCTACGGGTGCCAGCGCAAGGGCGGGCTGTCGGGCAGCCTGCGCGACGCCGGCTTCGGTCACCTGTACGACGGCACCTCCGACGGGTTCGCGCGCTGGATCGACGTCGTGCTGGACCCGGCCCACGCGTCCGCGCTGAACCCGCCGAGCTACGAGCGCCGCGGCGTGGCCGAGCACACGGGTCTGCTCTCGTACCGGGTGGCCCGGTTGTCCGCACCGCGTCCGGACCGGTGGATGCGCGACGTCGGTTCCGCCCAGGAGTTCGTCGAGGCCTTCCGCCGGCACAGCGTCGTGGACGTGGTCCTGCGCAACGAGACGCTGCCCGAGGACCTCGAGTCGCTGGTGCTGCGCGAGGAGCTGGCCTGGCGTCCGTCGCGCGAGGCGGCGCTGACGGCCGTGCGGGCCCAGCATCGGCTGAACACCTCCGCCCGGCTGGACGCCGGGTCCGGGTTCGACCTGCCGGCCGACGTGCGCGACCGCGTGGCGGCCCGCGAGCGGCTGCTGACGGAGGTCTTCGGCTACGGCGAGGGTCATCGCAGCTCGACCACCGACGCGATCCACTCCACGTCCTCGGCGTAGCGGTCGGCCAGGCGTGCGGCGGTCCCGGCGTCGAGGAAGGACGCCGGGACGTCGTCGACGGCGGGACGTCGGCCGAGCGCGTCCGTGACGAACCGGTGGAGCGCGGCGCGCTCGTCGGCGTCGGTCAGCAGCGGCAGGACGTCGACCGACAGGTCGGCCATGCGCTGGGTGTAGCGGGTGTTGGTCCGGCGGGACACATCGTCGCCGACCTGCACCCCGCGGGCGCCGAGGTGCGCCAGGGCGTCGGTCAGGACCTGTCCCACCAGCGGTCGCTCCGGGGCGGTCCTGGACCGCTCGTAGTCGTAGACGGTGACGTGGTCGGCGCCGAACGTCTCCACCAGCCGGGTCACGACGTCCCGCCACGAGACGCCGGCGCCGACCCGCTGCACGAGCTCGTCGAACCGCACCGGCTGCCCGTGCTTGAGCTGCTGCTGGTAGGCCGACTCGAGGAAGTCCCCGTAGCTGCGGACGGTGAACTGCACGTGCCGCTCGACGCCCTCGGTCGCCCGGGCGATCCCGGCGACGGCCCCGGCGAGCTTCGGGTACAGCGTCGCGTCCTGGGGGGTGAACGCCGGGCCGACGTTGGACTCGCACGAGTAGAACAGTCCGGGCGCGCCGCTGGACGTCCAGGCCGACTCCAGGAAGCTCCGCAGCATCTCGTCCGCCCCCTGTCGGGACGTGTCGTACCAGCCGCCCAGCGCGGCGCGGATCTCCGGCTGCGTGGTGCGAGCGACCACCCCGGCGCGCAGCAGCTCCGCGGCGTGGTCGCGGCACCACGCCTGCACGGCGGTGGTTCCCGTCTTCTGCGAGCCGAGGTGCAGGACGATCCGCCGGTCGTCGGGTGCGGGCCGTCGCCGCAGGAGGGCGGCGGCGCGGTCGAGCAGGTTCATCGGACCTCCACCAGCGTGCTCAGGCGGGCACGGTCGTCCGCGTCCCGAGCGGCCAGTCGCTCCCGCTGCGCTCCCGTCAGCGGCCGGACGGGCTCGCCGTCGGTGTCGACGGTCCGGTCGACGAAGCCGCGCAGGGCCCGCCGTTCGTCCCACGAGCGCAGGTGGGGCAGCGCGGTGAGGGCGACCTCGACCTGACGTGCGGACCAGTGCCGCTCCGGCGCCGACGCGGCGTCGGACCCCAGCGTGGTGGGCTCGCCCAGCAGCTGGCCCAGGGCCGCGGCGAGGACCGCGGGTCCGGCGTCGGGGCGGCCGGACGCCGCGGCCGCGGCGGCGTCGTGCACCGTGACACGGTCGGAGCCCGCGACCCGCACCAGGTGCTCGACCAGCGGCACCCAGGAGCCCTCCGCGGTGGCCCGCAGGAAGTCCTCGAACGACACACGGTGCCCGCCGCGGACGGCGGCGACCCAGGACTCGACGACCGTCTCGGCGTGGCCGCCGATGGTCAGGTGCAGGGTCCACGGCACGTCCGCGAGGGCCGCGGCCACGCCGTCGACCCCGGCCGGCGCCGTGGGGTACAGCGGCCCCCCGGTGTGCCGGTAGGCGGGGCCCAGCGGCGCGTGGGAGGAGAACAGCACCGGTCCGCGGCCCGTGAGGTACTCGCGCAGCTGCCGACGGCTGCGGTCGGACCGCCAGTCCAGCGCGGGGACGGCGTCGCGCAGCCCCGACCAGGTCGTGCGCGCGACCACACGCCGTCGGCGCAGGTCGTCGCGGTGGCTGCCGCACCAGTCCCGGACGGCCCGCGCCGTCGGCCCGTGGGCGCCGAGATGGACGGCCACCGTCGGCGGGGTCGTGGCCCGTTCCGGATTCGCCTCCGGCATCGTCGTCTGCTCCTGTTCACGAAGGGTCGATGTCGGGAACGTTAGTCCCCGTGGCGCGCCAGAAATGACATTCTCGGGGTCCGACGGGAAAATGGGACCGAGGCTTTCGCAATGTTCACCGCGAGGCAACCCGATGTTCGTCGACAGTTCTCAGGAAATGGGCGGGCCCGCCGCCGGGCACGCCTAAGGTCTCCGTCATGACCGAATCCGTGCTCGTCGTGATCCCCGCCCGTGGTGGGTCCGCCGGCGTGCCGCTGAAGAACCTGCAGCGTGTGGGCGGCACCTCGCTGGTGGCCCGCGCGACGCGCGCCGCGGCGGCCGCCGCCTCGGTGACCGACGTCGTCGTCTCCACCGACCACGACGAGATCGCCCGCGAGGCCGTCGAGCACGGAGCGCGCGTCGTCGAGCGACCGGCCGACCTGTCCGGGGCGACGGCCAGCTCGGAGTCGGCCGTGCTGCACGTGCTCGACGAGCTCGCCGCCCAGGGGCGGCCCGAGCCCGCGGTCACCGTGCTGCTGCAGGCGACCAGCCCGTTCGTGGACCCCGCCGAGCTCGACGCCGCCGTGGGCCAGGTGCTCGCCGGCGACCACGACGTGGTCGTGGCCGTGTCCCCGACGCACGACTTCCAGTGGCGCCTGGACGTCGACGGGCCCGTCCCGGTGGGGCACACCACCGACCACCGGCCCCGCCGCCAGGACCGTGCTCCCCACTTCCGCGAGACCGGCGCGTTCTACGTCATGCGCACCGCGGGCCTGCGGACCGCCGGGACGCGGTTCTTCGGTTCGGTGGGGCTGCAGCCCGTCGCGCCCGAGTGGGCGGTCGAGATCGACGAGCCCCGCGACCTGTGGCTGGCCCGCACGCTGCTGGACCAGCCGGCCGACGGCACCGAGACACGGCCCGAGCCCGGCCGGGCGCCGGTGCCGCTGGACGTCGACGCCCTCGTGACCGACTTCGACGGCGTGCACACCGACGACGGCGTCCTCGTCGACTCCGACGGCGTGGAGTCGGTGCGGGTCCACCGCGGCGACGGCCTCGGCGTCGGCCGCCTGCGCGACGCGGGCCTGCCGATCCTCGTCCTGTCCAAGGAGCGCAACCCGGTGGTCACCGCCCGGGCGCGCAAGCTCGGCGTCGAGGTCCTGCAGGGCGTCGACGACAAGGCCACGGCCCTGCGCGAGTGGTGCGTCGCGCGCGGCGTCGACCTCGACCGCACCGTCTACGTCGGCAACGACGTCAACGACCTCCCCGCCCTGCGCGTCGTCGGCTGGCCCGTGGCCGTCGCCGACGCCCACCCCGACGTCCTCGCCGCCGCGCGGGTCGTCACGGCAGCTCGCGGCGGCCACGGTGCCGTGCGCGAGATCTGCGACCAGATCGTCATCACCCATCGGAAGGACCCCGTCATGACCGCCACGACTGCCACCGCCGAGCCCCAGCCGGTCCACATCGGCGAGCACCTGGTCGGTGCCGGCCGGCCCGTCTACGTGATCGGCGAGATCGGGATCAACCACAACGGCGACGTCGAGATCGCCAAGCAGCTCATCGACGTCGCCGCGGCCGCCGGCTGCCAGGCCGTCAAGTTCCAGAAGCGCACCCCGGAGATCTCCACCCCCAAGGACCAGCGGGACAAGATCCGCCAGACCCCCTGGGGCGAGATGACCTACCTGGAGTACAAGTACAAGGTCGAGTTCGAGCGCGACGAGTACACCGAGATCGACCAGTACGCCAAGGCCCAGGGCATCCAGTGGTTCGCCTCCCCGTGGGACGTCCCCTCCGTCGCGTTCCTCGAGGAGTTCGGGGTGCCCACCCACAAGATCGCCTCGGCCTCGGTCACCGACCACGAGCTGCTGCGCGCGCTGGCCGAGACGGGCAAGCCGCTGATCCTGTCGACCGGGATGTCGACCCTCGAGCAGATCGACGCCGCCGTGGAGATCCTCGGCACCGACGGTCTGGTCATGCTGCACGCGACGTCGACCTACCCCCTCCCGCCGGAGGAGGCCAACCTGCGCACGATCGCCACGCTGCGCGAGCGCTACGGGGTGCCCGTCGGCTACTCGGGCCACGAGACGGGCCTGCAGATCTCGCTCGGTGCGGTCGCCCTGGGTGCCGTCGCGGTCGAGCGGCACATCACCCTGGACCGGGCCATGTGGGGCTCGGACCACGCCGCCTCGGTGGAGCCGAAGGGCCTGAACAACCTGGTCCGCGACATCCGCATCCTGCAGGACGCGCTCGGCGACGGCGAGAAGCGCGTGATGCCCGGCGAGATGGCCCCGATGTCGCGCCTGCGCCGCGTCGAGGGCTGAGTACTTGACCGAAGGGGAGGTCGCGGACCGGATGACCGACGCACGACCCGAGGTGTCCGTCGTCGTCCCCGCGCGGGACGCCGGCGGGCACCTGCCCGACGCCCTGGGCAGCCTGGAGCGCCAGCAGGTCGACCTGTCACGCCTCGAGGTGGTCGTGGTCGACGACGGGTCGACGGACACGACCGCCGAGGTGCTGGACGCGGCCGAGCCGAGGTTCCCCGCGCTGCGCCGGGTCCACCACGCGACGCCGCAGGGCGTCTCGGCGGCGCGCAACCGGGGCGTCCGCGAGGCCACGGGACGGTGGATCACGTTCCTCGACCCCGACGACTGGTACTTCCCGGGCCACCTGGCCGCGATGCTGCGTGCGGCCGAGCGTCACGACGTCGACTTCCTCGTGTCGGACCAGGTGCAGGCCTACGGCAACAACCGCCGGCTGGTCCGTGCCCCGGAGCCCCGCCGGCACGTCGTCCTCGACCCGCGGTCCGGCATCATGCCGACGTCGCGGTCCACGATGGTGAACTACGTCCAGGTCTCCTCGCGGATGCTCGCGCGCCGCGTGGTGGACGAGGGTCTCGCCGTCTTCGACGAACGGCTGCCCACGGCGGAGGACCGCGAGTGGGCGTGGCGGCTGCTGCTGGGTACCCGCAGCTACACCGTCGTCGACGCGCCCGGCTACGTCTACCGGCGTGCCGTGGAGGGGTCGCTGACCGACATCGGGGACGCCCGTCAGCTCGGGTTCCTCGAGGCCTACGACACGGTGGTCGACCGGCTGCGCCGGGAGGGCCGGACCGAGTACGAGCCCAAGGTTGTCCGGGACGTCCTGGCCGTGCTGCACCACCACGTCAAGCGCCGCGCGTCGTACGGTGACGAGGTCTGGAGAGCGATGACCGCACGTGCCGGCCAGCTCCTGGCCCGCTTCGACCGCGGCGTCGTCGCCCAGCAGGTCGCCGGGATCGGTCCCGAGCGGGCCCGGGCGATCCGGAAGGAGGGGGTCTCGCTGTGAGCACGGGACCGACGCAGGTGGTCACCGCCTCGACGCTGTTCGGCGCGGCCACGGTCGTGGCGGCGTGGGACGCCGGCGTGCTGCCCCGGCGGGACCGGACGCTGCTGGTGGTGCAGCACAACGTGCCCGCACCCGAGACGTCCGACGACTTCACGGCGGGTCCGGCGTTCTCGGCGCTGGCCGACCGGTTCGACGACGTCGTGACGTGGAACGACGTCGTCGCCCCCTACCACCCCAAGGAGTGGAGGCCGCGCGCCGCCGACGCCCCGCTGTGGGAACGGCTGCTGCGCCAGCGGTGGGACCTCGGCGACGCACCCGTGGAGCTCGTCGGCGAGTCCGTGGCGACCCCGCCGACGGGCGCGCTCGTGTCGATCTTCGCCTCCGCGGCCGTCACGGTGTACGCCGACGGCCTCATGGTCTACGGGCCGACCCGGTTCGGTCTGGGCCACGACGTCGGCGGCCGCGTCGAGCGCGTGCTGCACCCCGACCTGCTGCCGGGTGTCCGGCCGACGCTGCTCGCGGAGTGGGACGTCCCCGGCGTCGTGGTGCCCGGCGAGTCGTTCCGCAAGGTCGTCGCGGCCCTGACCGACGCCGCCGAGCGGGCCGGGGCCGCGGCCACGGCCACGTTGCCGCCGGCCGGCTCCTACGCGCTCGTCCTGGGGCAGTACATGGCGGCGATCGGGCTGCTCACGCCGGCCGAGGAGGACCGGCTGCACCGGCAGATGGTGGACACCGCCGCCGAGCGCGGTTTCACCCACGTGCTGCTCAAGCCGCACCCCTCGGCTCCCCGCCAGGGGACCGGCGAGCTCGTCGAGCACGCGGCGTCGCGCGGTGTCGACCTGACGGTGGCCCCGGCGGCCGTGCTCGCGGAGTCGACGTTCGCCGAGTCGCCTCCCGGGCTGGTGGTCTCCTGCTTCTCGACGGCGCTGGCCACCGCCCGCGCCCTCTACGACGTGCCCACGGCCGGCGTCGGCACGCGGATGCTGCTGGAGCGGCTCGACCCGTACTCCAACTCCAACCGCGTCCCGGCGGTGGTCGTCGACGCCCAGGCGTGCGGCGACGACCGCTGGGAGGATCCCGCGCAGATGCAGCGGCTGGTGCGGGCGATGTCCTACTGCCAGCAGCCCGAGCGTCTGGCCCGGTTCCGGGACGAGACCGCGGCGCTCCTTCGCGAGCTGGACGACGCCGAGCTGCGGTCGTGGTTCCGCCGCAAGCGTCTGACGGCGCTCGGCCTGCCGGGCGGGTTCCCGGTGCCGTGGTGGCGGTCGACGCGGCTCGTCACGGCGGCCGACGCCGTCGACCGACGGCTGCTCGGGGGACGACTGCGGCGACTGGCGGCCTCGCGTCTCCCCGGCGGGGGCGAGGACCTGCGGGCGGCCGTCGGCGTCGCGAAGGCGACGGTGAGCTCCGGTGGGTGACGCCGACCTGGCCGAGGTCCTCCGTCACAGCGAGGCGGTGCCGGAACGTTGCGGCGTGACCGTGGTCGCCTGCGTCCGGGACGAGGAGACCTATCTCGAGGCCGCGGCCCGGTCCGTGCTCGAGCAGGACCACGACGGCGACCTCGTGCTCGTCGTCGCCGTCGGACCGTCGCACGACGCGACCGCCGAGATCGCCGCGCGCCTCGCCGCGGACGACGACCGCGTGGTCGTGCTGGACAACCCGACCGGGTCACGCTCGATCGGGCTCAACCTGGCGATCGACCACGCCGAGGAGTGCACCGACCACCCCGTGATCCTCCGCGTCGACGGGCACACCGAGCTGCCGCCCGGCTACGTGCGACGGTGCGTCGAGCTGCTGCGCCGGACCGGTGCGGTCGGCGTCGGAGGCGTGATGCGGCCCGTGGGCACCGGCACCGTCCAGGAGGCCGTGGCCCGGGCGATGAGCCACCCGGCGGGCATCGGCGCGGCCTCGTTCCACGTCGGGGGCGAACCGGGGCCGGCCGAGACCGTCTACCTGGGGGCCTTCCGACGCGCCGCGGTGCGTCGGGTCGGCGGCTACGACCCGACGCTGTTCCGCGCCGAGGACTGGGACCTGTGCCTCCGGCTGCGCCGGGCGGGCGGACTGCTGTGGTTCGACCCCTCGCTGGTCGTGGAGTACCGGCCGCGGCGCACGCTGCGGGCCGTGGCCAAGCAGTTCTGGCGCACCGGGATGTGGCGTCGTGAGGTGGTCCGCCGAGACCCGTCCACGGCGGGGGTGCGCTACCTGGCCCCGCCCGCCGTCGTGCTGGCGCTGGGACTGTCGGTGCTGCTCGGGACGGTCGGGCTCGTGACGGCGTCGCCGGTGCTGGTCGCGTCCGGGGCCGTGGTGCCGCTGACGTACGTGCTCGGCGTCCTGGTGGCCACCATGCACGCGGCCACCCGCCGACCGCGGCTCCCGCTGCGCTCGGCGCTGGCGCTGCCCGCCGTGCTGGCGACGATGCACCTGTGCTGGGGGGCCGGGTTCGTCCGCGGTCTCACGGCGCGCGCCGCGGCCGACCACCGGGCCTGACTAGGGACGCCGGCGCAGCCGCGCGGACACGGCGGTGGGCAGCGCGCTGCGCCCGACCACCCACAGGTGCCGCGGCCAGGACCACGGGGCCGTGCGCGGGGTGCTCAGCGTCCCGCGTCGGGCCCGGTCGGCGAGCTCGGTGACCGCCGCGGGCAGCTCGTCCCGGTCGTGCAGGTATCCCTCCGCGCACCAGGAGGGGTCGGGGACGGGACCGCCGCGGCGGAGGGTGTCGGCGACGTCGTCGAGGTGGCGCAGGCACCCGGAGGCGGCGAACGCCTCGTTGAGCTGCGTCACGCCGACGCCGAAGTCTTCGACCATCACCGTGGGCAGCCCCCGGGCAAGCGACTCCAGCGCCGCGGTCGAGCTGACGGTCGCCAGGGCCGTCCCCGGCGTGAGGTGGTCGGCCATCGGGCCGACGGCGAAGGACAGGTCGTCCGCCGACCGACCGAGACGGCGGTGCTCGGCGTCCCAGAGCTCGTCCAGCGGGAACGGATCGTTGTGCGTCTGGCGCTCGCCGGCGCGCGCCCGCAGCTTGACCGTCACCTCGAGGCCCTCGTCCGTCAGCCGGGCCAGCCCGTCGAGGAGGCGGACCCGCTCCTCGCGGGTCGCCGGGACCTTCGCCTGCGCGGCGAAGACCACGCGGTGCGGGACCCCCGGCACGCGCTCCGAGGCCGCGCGCGCCGCGGTGACCGGCGCGGCCAGGAAGGGCAGGCGGGCGACCACGATCCGGGGCGCGGCCCCGTGCGCGGCGAAGGCGCGGGCGTACGGTGCGACCTCGTGCGGGCCGTGCACGACGAACGCGTCCGCCCAGCGCCGCCATCCGGTGCCCTGCGGGGTGGCGGGCAGGGCCATCCCGGGAAGCCCCGTCACCAGGGCCGGGCGCCGACCGCGCGCGGTGGCCCGCACCACGTGCCGGGCGACGAGCTCGGCGACGGGGCCCGTGGCGGCCACGAGGACGACGTCGGGTGCGGTGCGGCGCACCAGCCGTCCGAGCGCACGGGGTCCGAGCGTCACGGGTGGCCGCGGGCCGGTGCCGGCCACCGCGGCCTCCGACTGCTCCGGGGTGGGTGCCAGCGGGGACCGGACCACGACCACGTGCGTCTCCGCCGCGCGGGTGGTGGTCCCCAGGCGGCCGAGGGTCCAGGCGGCCCACTTGAGGTACGAGTCGGAGTCGGCGACGGCCAGGACGCGGACGGGCTTCACGGGATCGGGAACCGTTGCGTGGAGCGTGCTTCCTCGGCCGCGGCGCGAGCGAGCGCCGATGCCGTGCCCAGGTGCCGGCGCAACGTCGGGTCCGCGCGGTGCGTCCACCACTCGTCGGGCACGTCGTGGGGGAGCACGGCCACCCCGCGGGGCACCAGCAGACGCGTCAGCGTCACGGTGGAGGTCGAGGGCAGCGCAACCACCCGTTGACGGCGGGTGAGGTTGCGCAGCCGGATCTCCACGGCTGCGCCGGGCGGTGCGACGGTGACGCCCGGGAGCTGCTGGAACAACGCCGTCACGAGCGGGTCGTGCCTGCGGTGGGGCACGTAGTGCACGGGGCCGTCGGCGGCGACCCCACGGAGCCAGGCGACATAGTGGTCTGCGCCGACGAGGCGGTCGGCCACGAGTGCGGAACCGACGACGACGGTCGGTTCCTGGATCGAGTCGTCGGCGCCGCGATGGGGCTCCCGGGAGGCGAGCCAGTCGAACGAGTGCCGGACGACGTCCACACCGAGCGCGTCGAGGTCGTCACGGAGACCGGGCTCGAGGGGCAGCATGGTGGACAGGGTCACACGGCCCTCTCGGGCGAGCCTGCGCAGCCGACGGGTCGCGAGGCGGCCCAGGGCGTAGCGCAGGGGCCGGGTCGGGGTGGCGAGCCGCACGAGCGACGACCCGTCCACGAGTCGTCGCGCCAGTTCCAGGGTGGCGAGGCCGTCGTCGACGACGACGATCCGCTCCGGCGTGCCGCCTCGCGCCAGGCTCGCCTGGAAGACCCCCGAGAAGGCGTCGCCGACGAGGCAGGTCTCCCCGGTCGTGACGTCGATCCGGGGCGGTCCCGTCTCGATCGCGAGACCATCGGGGAGCCCGAGACCCTGCACGCTGCGCACCGACCGCGCGAGCGCGGGGACGTCCTCGCGTGCGGTCACCCGTGTCGGCCGGGCGCCCGTGTCGGACGCGTACGTCTCGACGGCGCACAGCAGCTGCAGCGGGGACTCCACGAGCGCACTCATGTGACTAGTCCAGCACGGCGGGGCGACCGGCCGGGGACGATCAGGTGACGTGCGGCTGAACGTTCGGCGCCCGTGCTCCGCACCCTCAGGTGCCCGCCGAGGCGGGACTCGTCGCCCGGTATGCTGCGTCCGGTCCGGCCCCCGTCCCGCACGCCGAGGAGCACCATGCCCGTCACACCTCGCGGCGCCACCCTGAAGCGTCGGCTCCGCTCCCTCGGGGGCGCCGTGATCCGTCGGCTCGGGATGCTCCCGGGAGGGATGCCCGACGGTCTCGGCGAGGACGCCGACCTGCTCGGGACGTCGTGGCCCTACGAGGTGCTCGTCTACTTCGCGGACACGCCCGACGCCCTCTACCAGATCGAGCAGTGGTACAGCACGCTGCGTGCCCTGGACGCCGAGCACCGCGTCGTCGTCGTGACCCAGGACTCGCGCACCACCCGGTCCGTGCGGAGGGACAGCGGCCTGGACGTCCGGACGGTGGCCCACTACACGACCCTCGACGACGTGCTGGGGCGCTCGCCGACCAAGCTGGCTCTCTACGTCAACCACAACCCGCAGAACTTCACGTGCCTGCGCTTCGGGAACCTCGTGCACGCCTCGCTGATGCACGGCGACAGCGACAAGCTCGTCTCCGTCTCGAACCAGACCAAGGCCTATGACTTCTCCTTCGTCGCGGGCCGCGCCGCGGTGGAGCGGATGGACCGGTTCAGCACGCTCTACGACGCGCAGGCTCGCTGCGTCCCGGTCGGGCGGCCGCAGCTCGACGAGCAGCTCCGGCTCCGTGCCGAGACGGCCCGTGGCCCGGTTCCGACGGTCCTGTACGCGCCGACCTGGGAGGGTGGACAGCCGTCGGCCGAGTACGGGTCGGTGGCGACCCTGGGGCTCTCCCTGGTCCGCGCTCTCACGGCGTCGGGCCGGTACCGGGTCCTCTACCGGCCGCACCCGCTGACGGGGGTGCGCGACGCCGGCTACGGCGAGGCCGACCGGGAGATCCGTGAGTTCCTCGCAGCGGAGCCTGCCGTGCCCGGTGCCCCGCCCCACGCCACGGACGTGCACCGGGACGTCTCGCAGGCGTTCGCCGCCGCCGACCTGCTCGTCTGCGACGTCTCCGGGGTGGCGATGGACTGGCTGGTGACCGGCGAGCCGATCGTCGTGACGCGGCCCGGCCACGGCGCTGTCGTGGCGGCGAGCCCTCTGCAGGAGGTCGCTCCGTCGCTGCGACCGGAGGACGTCGAGGGCGTCGTCGCCCTGGTCGACCGCGAGCTGGGCGAGGACCCGACCCGCGAGGAGCGGTTGCGTCTCCGGGAGCACTACCTCGGCGACACCACGCCGGGGGCGTCCACCCGCCGTTTCGTCGACGCCTGCGAGCGCCTGATGAGGATCCGGGACGCCGAGGTCGCCAGGATCGCGGCGGCGAGCGGGACGAGCGACGACGGATGACGGACGTCCCGGCTGTAGCATTGACGAGACCGGCCCGGTCGGTCGTCACCCCCCGGAAGACAGGTTTGCAGGTCACGTGACTCCCGACTCCACCTCGAGCACCACCTCGGCAGAACGTCGAACGGCGGGACGTGACCCGCTCGAGCCGCCGCCCCCGCTCGTGCCGACGACGACCTCGGCCGAGCGCCGTGCGATCGCCGAGGAGCACGGCCTGACCAGGATGGGCGTGCGCCCGCCGTTGTGGACGTACGTCAAGGACGTGGCCCGGCGGGGGGCCTTCATCCGCGTGCTCGGCACAGCGAGCGCCTACGCGCGCAACCAGAACACCTACCTGGGCCAGCTCTGGGCGGTCCTCAACCCGATCCTCAACGCCGCGGTCTACGTGCTGATCTTCGGGATGCTGCTCAACGTCAGCCGCGGGGTCGACAACACGATCGCCTTCATCGTCATCGGGGTCTTCCTCTTCCGGTTCGTGGAGCAGTCGGTCAACGGCGGGGCGCAGTCGATCGCCAAGCGGTCGAACCTGATCCGGTCGTTGCACTTCCCCCGCGCGGTGCTGCCGCTGTCGAACGTCATGTCGCACCTGGCGACGCTCGTCCCGGCGCTGGTGGTGATGTGCCTGATCGTCCTGGGCTCGGGCCTGCTGCCCGACTACGAGCCCGTGCCGATCACCTGGGAGTGGCTGCTGCTCGTCCCTGCCGTGGCGATGCTGTGGGTCTTCAACATGGGTCTCGCGTTCATCATGGCCCGGTTGGTCGCGATCACCCCGGACCTGGACAACGTCATCGGCTTCATCCTGCGGCTGGCCATGTACGGCTCGGGAGTCATCTTCCCCGTCGTGCGCTACGTGAGCGAGCTGCCCGAGTGGATGCAGGGCTGGATGGGCACGATCCTGGAGTTCCAGCCCATCGCCGTCTACCTGTATCTGGGCCGGGCCTCGTTGATGAACGAGGACAGCTTCGTGCAGGAGCCGCTGATGTGGGGCCTGGGCGCCGCCTGGGCCGTGGTGTTCTTCGTGGCCGGGTTCATCATCTTCTGGCGCGGTGAGGAGAGGTACGGACGTGACTGACGACGTCGTCGAGGCGGACGCCCATCTCGACTTCGACATGGAGGACGAGGCGGACGACGCCGGAGAGCACGCGGAGGCGATCCCGCTCGGTGACCCGTGCCTGGTCGTGGACGACCTGCACGTCGTGTTCCGGGTCTTCGGCGGCAAGAAGCGCGAGAAGGCCCGGCAGCAGGGCCTGCACGTGCAGGAGGCCGCGCCGCCGCGGCAGGGCTTCGTCAAGCGGCTGCTCGGTGCGGGCCGGCAGCACGTCGGCGCCGTCTCCGAGGTCCACGCCGTGCGTGGCGTGTCGTTCACGGCGCGCCACGGGGAGTCGATCGGGATCGTCGGCATCAACGGTTCCGGCAAGTCGACGCTCCTGCGGGCGATCACCGGGCTCATCCCTCCGCACTCCGGGTCGGTCTACGTCGACGGCGAGCCGGCCCTGCTGGGGGTCAACGCGGCCCTCATGCCGCAGATGACCGGTGCGAAGAACATCGAGATCGGTGGCCTGGCCCTGGGGATGACCCCCAAGGAGATCGACGCCAAGTTCGACGAGGTCGTCGACTTCGCCGACATCGGCGACTTCGTCGACATGCCCATGAAGACGTACTCCTCGGGCATGGCCGCGCGGCTGCGGTTCGCGATCAGCTCGGCCGCCGTGCCCGACATCCTCATGGTGGACGAGGCGCTCGCCACCGGCGACGCCGCGTTCAAGGCGCGGTCCAAGGCCCGTATCGCGGAGGTGCGTCAGCAGGCGGGGACGGTGTTCCTGGTCAGCCACTCGATCTCGACGATCGAGGCGATGTGCACCCGGGTGCTCTGGATGCACCAGGGCCAGCTCGTCATGGACGGCCCGGTCGAGCAGGTGACGGAGGCCTACCGGCAGTTTGTCCGGGCGAACCGTCAGGCGCGGTCGGGGGGCCGCAACGGCGGCGAACGCCGCAACCGCGCCCGACGGAACCGCGACGGCGCTCAGGCCTGACGGGCGAGCCGCTCCTTCACCTGCGCCACGGCGTCCTCGACCGACGTCACCGACGTGTCGATCACGAGGTCGGCGTCCGTCGGCTCCTCGTAGGGCGAGGAGATGCCGGTGAACTCGGGGATCTCCCCGGCCCGCGCCTTGGCGTAGAGGCCCTTGCGGTCCCGGGCCTCGCAGACCTCGAGCGGGGTCGAGACGTGGACCAGCAGGAACCGGCCCGCAGCCTCCGCCATCTCGCGGACCCGCGCGCGCGAGGACGCGAACGGCGCGATCGGCGCCGCGACGGCGGTCCCGCCGTGGTAGGCCACCAGCGAGGCCACGTAGCCGATCCGCTCGACGTTCAGCTCCCGCGAGGCCTTGTCGAACCCGAGCCCCCTGGACAGGTGCTGACGCACGGCGTCGCCGTCGAGCAGCGTCGTGTGACGGCCCTCGTCGTCGAGCTCGGCGGCGAGCGCCTGCGCGACGGTCGACTTCCCGGAGCCCGACAACCCGGTGAAGAACACGACGGTGCCCGTCCGGCGGGCCCCGCGGGCGGCGTCCTCGACCTCGCGTGCCACGTCCTGCGGGTACAGGGCCGCCACCTCCTGCGACCACAGCGTGTCCAGGTGTGCCAGTCGCTCGGTCGTGCCCGGGCCGCGGTGGTCGGACAGCCGCTCCACCCGGTCGGCGCCGTGGCGCGCGGCGACGTCGTGCCACCGCAGGCCGGCGTCGGGGGCCCAGGGGACGACGACGGTGCGCACCGGCGCGGCGGATGCCGCGGCGACGGCCGCGTGGACGACGGTGCCGACCCGGGCGAGGCCGGGAGCCCCGAGGCCGCCGGGGGCGGGGGCGCGCCGGGCGGCCGGGACCAGCACCAGGACGGCGGCCGCGCCGGCGACGAGGCCGGCGACGGCGTCCAGCTCCTCGCGTGTCGGCGCGGCGTCGACGACGACCGCGAGGACGTCCGCCTCCGGTCCGACCTCGCGGCGGATCTCGTGGGCGACGTCGTGGGCCCCGCGGCGCACGGCCGGGTCCCAGTGCGGCCCGACCGCTCGGGCGACGGGCTTGACGGCGCTCGCGCGGGAACCGTCGAGGACCGCCAGCGGCGTGTTCTCCGCGTCGGTCAGGGTCACCGGCCTGCCGGGCGCGACGCCCGGCAGGGTGAGCGTGGCGGTACCGCCGCCGAGGTGGAGCTCGAGCAGGTCGAGCTCGTCGGGCGTCAGGACGTGGGTGGTGTCCGGGAGGTTCATGGGCGTTCGGTGTCGTCCTTCGTCGTCGCGGTCGACGCCCGGTCCGGCGTCGAGGAGGTGCGTGGGGCGTGCCGGGCCAGCCGTTCGCGGACCACGACCCAGGCGATGTTCCCACCGACCAGGGCGACCACCGCGGCGGCCAGCACGATCTCGAGCGGTGCCCCCAGGAGCTTGAGCCCGGAGGCCAGGAGAAGGATGGCCAGGGCGCGCCGGATCAGTCCGCCGGGGGCGCGGCTCGAGACGTGCGCCCCGAGCCAGGCGCCGGGCACGGCGCCGAGGAGCAGGGAGGTGGTCAGGTCCAGGGAGAAGTCGCCGTACATCAGGTGCCCGACCGCGGCCGCCGCGACCAGGGGGACCGCCTGGACCAGGTCCGTGCCGACCAGGTTGGACGCCTTGAGCGCGGGGTAGAGCATGAGCAGCGCCACGATGACGATCGACCCGGACCCGACGGAGGTCATGCCGACCAGCAGGCCGGCGACGAGCCCCAGCACGACGGTGGGCAGCGGGCGGACCACCACGCCCGCGTTCGAGGGCCGAACGGGTCCCTCGCCCAGGGCGCGCTGGTGCTGCACCATCCCGATCGTCGCGCGAACGACCAGCAGGGTCGCCGCCAGCAGGAGCGCGACGCCCAGGACGAGCCGCAGCGCCTCGTCCAGCGAGTCGCCGAACGGCAGGGCGCGGATCAGGAAGACGCCGCTGAACGCCGCGGGCACGGAGCCCACGCAGAGCCAGGCGACGAGACGCAGATTCACCGTCCGGCGCCGCAGGTGCACCACGGCGCCGGCAGGCTTCATGAACAGGCTCGCCACGATGTCGCTCGAGACGGCGACCAGCGGGTCGATCCGGAACACGAAGATCAGCATGGGTGTCATGAGGGCCCCGCCGCCCATGCCGGTCAGCCCCACGACGAAGCCCACCAGCAGGCCGCCCAGGACGAGTGCCGGGTCGACGTCGATCACGCCGTGCCCTCCGGCCCGCGGACGGTGCTCGCCGACCGCCGGGAGCAGTGGCTGGCAGACATGGCGGCAATGGTAGCCTCGGCCAGGTTCGCGAATCGACGTGCGCCATCTCCCGAGACCCTGAGGAGCTCGATGACCACGCCTGTACCGGCTCTTCCCGACCCCGCTCTGGACGACGACTCGCTCGCCGTCGCACTGGCGGAGGGGGCGGGCCAGGTCCTGCTCGGGCTGCGCACCGCGATCGACGCCGCCGACGGCTCGTTCGACGCTCGCGAGCTCAAGGACGCCGGCGACGCCGCCGCGCAGTCGTGGCTCGCCGCCGCTCTGGCGCACGCCCGTCCGTCCGACGCCGTGCTGTCGGAGGAGGCCAAAGACGACGCAGCCCGTCTGGACGCCGACCGGGTCTGGATCATCGACCCGCTCGACGGCACCCGGGAGTTCTCGGAGAGGTCCGACGACGGTGCGGCGTCCGGCGGTTGGCGGGACGACTTCGCAGTGCACGTCGCGCTCTGGGCCCGCGGCGTGGACGACGCGACCGACGGTCCCGGCGGGCTCGCGACGTCGGCGGTGGCCCTGCCCGCGCGTGCGGTGGTCCACACCACCGGCTCGCCGTCGTCGGCCACGGACCAGGACGCCGCTGCCCGGGCCGTGCTGGCCGGGGACCGCCCGCTGCGCATCGCCGCGAGCCGGTCCCGACCGCCCGCGTTCGTCGCCGCGCTCGCCGAGCGTGACGACGTCGAGCTGGTGCCGATGGGCTCCGCGGGCGTCAAGGTCGTCTCGGTCGTGGACGGCACCGTCGACGCCTACGTCCACGGCGGTGGACAATACGAGTGGGACTCGGCGGCTCCTGTCGGTGTCGCGCTCGCCGCGGGGCACGTGGCCACCCGGCTCGACGCCTCCGCTCTCGAGTACAACCGCCAGGATCCCTGGCTCCCCGATCTGTTCGTCTGCCACCCGGCCCTGGCCGCGCACCTGCGGGACGCGCTGCAGGAGGTCGGCGTGGTGATCAAGGAAGGTGCCCAGTCGTGACATCTCACGTCCTGAGCCAGCTCCGCAGCCTCGAAGCGGAGAGCATCCACATCATCCGTGAGGTCGTCGCGGAGATGCAGCGCCCCGTGCTGCTGTTCTCCGGCGGCAAGGACTCCATCGTGATGCTGCACATGGCGGCGAAGGCGTTCGCGCCGGCGCGGATCCCGTTCCCGATCATGCACGTCGACACCGGTCTGAACTTCCAGACCGTGCTCGACTGCCGCGACCGCTGGGTCGACCGGCTGGGTATCCAGCTCGTGGTCGCCTCGGTGCAGGACGCGATCGACCGTGGGCTGGTCCGCGAGGAGCCGAACGGTTCGCGCAACCGGATCCAGACCCCCGTGCTGCTGGAGGCCGTCGAGAAGAACGGCTTCGACGCGGCGTTCGGCGGCGGGCGCCGCGACGAGGAGAAGGCCCGCGCCAAGGAGCGCGTGTTCTCCTTCCGCGACGACTTCGGCCAGTGGGACCCGAAGAACCAGCGCCCGGAGATCTGGAGCCTGTACAACGGCCGCGTCCACCAGGGCGAGTCGATCCGCGTGTTCCCGCTGTCCAACTGGACCGAGCTGGACATCTGGTCCTACATCGCGGCCGAGCAGATCGACATCCCCGACCTGTACCTCGCCCAGGAGCGCGAGGTGGTGGACCGGGACGGCATGCTCTTCGCCGTCAACGAGTTCACGCCGCTCAAGGACGGCGAGACGTCCGAGATCCGCTCCGTGCGCTACCGCACGGTCGGTGACGCCAACCTGACGGCCGCCGTCGAGTCCGAGGCCAGCACGCTGGAGGCGATCGTCGAGGAGACCGCCGCCGTGCGGATCACCGAGCGTGGCGCGACCCGCGGTGACGACAAGGTCAGCGAGGCCGCGATGGAGGACCGCAAGCGAGAGGGCTACTTCTAAGCCATGACCACCACCGAGAACACCACCGCCGAGGCCCTGACCGACGGTTCCGTGGACCTGCTGCGGTTCGCGACGGCCGGTTCGGTCGACGACGGCAAGTCGACGCTCATCGGCCGCCTGCTGTTCGACTCGAAGACGATCTTCGAGGACCAGCTGGACTCGGTCGAGCAAGTCTCGCAGGACCGCGGGAACGACTACACCGACCTGGCGCTGCTCACCGACGGCCTGCGCGCCGAGCGCGAGCAGGGCATCACGATCGACGTCGCCTACCGCTACTTCGCGACGCCGAAGCGCAAGTTCATCATCGCCGACACCCCCGGGCACATCCAGTACACCCGGAACATGGTCACGGGCGCCTCGACGGCGGACGTCGCGCTGATCCTCGTGGACGCGCGCAAGGGCGTCATCGAGCAGTCGCGCCGGCACACCTTCCTGGCGACGCTGCTCGGCGTGCCGCACATCGTGGTCTGCGTGAACAAGATGGACCTCGTGGACTACTCCGAGGAGATCTTCGAGAACATCCGCAAGGACTTCACGGAGTTCGCCTCCCGCCTGCGGGTGCCCGACCTGACGTTCATCCCGATCTCCGCGCTGGAGGGCGACAACGTCGTCAACCGCTCCGAGAACACCCCGTGGTACGACGGCCCGGCGCTGCTCAGCCACCTGGAGCGCCTGCACGTGGCCTCGGACCGCAACCTCATGGACGTCCGGTTCCCCGTGCAGTACGTGATCCGGCCGCAGTCCCACGACGCCCGCGACTACCGCGGTTACGCCGGGACCGTCGCCTCCGGCGTCATGAAGCCGGGGGACAAGGTCGTGGCGCTGCCCACGGGCCTGGAGACCACGATCGAGGCGATCGACACCGCCGACGGGCCGGTCGACGAGGCCTACCCGCCGATGGCCGTCACGGTCCGTCTCGCGGACGAGATCGACATCTCCCGCGGTGACATGATCGCCCGGCCGAACAACACTCCGGCGGCGCTGCAGAACATCGACGCGCAGATCTGCTGGATGGACTCCGACTCGTCGCTCGTCCCGGGCAAGAAGTACGCGATCAAGCACACGACCCGGTGGGCGCGCGCGATGGTCAAGGACATCAACTACCGCGTCGACGTCAACACGCTGCACCGCGACGAGGAGGCGACCGAGATCAAGCTCAACGAGATCGGCCGCATCCAGCTCCGGGTCACGCAGCCGCTGTTCGTCGACCCGTACCAGCAGAACCCGCAGACGGGCTCGTTCATCCTGGTCGACGAGTCGACGAACAAGACCGTCGCCGCCGGGATGATCGGCGGCCTGCCGCACGCGTCCTGAACGATCCCCTGAACAGACGGTTCCTCGGCACCGGTCGGTGCCGAGGAACCTGTCATGACGTCCGGCCGAGGTGTCCGTCGTGGCTCGCGGCACTGAGGAAAGGTCCCAGCCCATGCCGATCTTGACCAAGGACGGCCGTGGCGTGCTCTTCATCCACGTCCCCAAGACCGGGGGGTCGTCGATCGAGAACCACTTCAAGGCCGCCGGCTGGCAGATCGCGTACCACGACGGGCGCATCGGGCCCGGCACGCTCAACAACTTCCGCTGGTGCACGCCGCAGCACATGCACGGGGAGATGCTCCAGGAGAACTTCGTGCTGGAGTCCTTCGAGGCCGTGTTCATGGTGGTCCGCGAACCGCTGGCGCGCTTCCGCTCGGAGTACGTCTGGCGGCGCGGCACCGACGTGGACACCTCCGAGCGCGCGGTGGACCGCTGGGCCCGGAAGATCCTGGCCCGGTACGAGGAGAACCCGTTCGTGCTGGGCAACCACATCCGCCCGCAGGCGGAGTACCTCGTGCCCGGTGCCGAGGTCTTCGCGTTCGAGGACGGGCTGGACGCCGTCGTCGAGCGCCTCAACGCCGAGCACGGGTTCGACCTGCCGCCCCACGTGGGACGTGACCGGACGAGCGAGAAGACCAGCGGCGTGTCCAGTCGCGAGGTGCGGATCAGCCCCGAGCTGGAGGACCGGCTCCGGGACTTCTACGCCCTCGACCACCTGATGTTCGGGTACTGAGGATGACGCCCGACCGCACGAGGAGGACGGCGTGAGCGCACCCGCCACGAAGCAGCGACCCAAGGTGTGCGTCGTCGTCGCGGCCTACAACTCGCCCCCTGAGCTGGACGACCTGATCGCGTCGGTCCTGGCCCAGCGCTGGGACGCGGAGAACTGGGAGCTGCGGTTCGTCGACGACGGCTCCACCGACGACACCTACGAGCGGCTCGCGGCCGTGGCGGCCGAGCACCCGAACGTCTTCGTCGAGCGGATCCCGAACTCCGGGTGGCCCGGGCGGCCGCGCAACGTCGCGGTCGCCGCGACGGAGGCGGAGTTCGTGTTCTTCTCCGACCACGACGACTACCTGTTCCCCGAGGCGCTGCGCAGGATGTACGAGTTCGCCGCGGGGCACGACCTGGACGTCGTGCACCCGAAGGAGGTCGTGTCCGGGTGGCTGACCCCGGGCTGGCGGTCCTGGCCGGCGCAGGAGGGGCGGACCCGGCTCGACCAGCAGCGGCTGCAGTGCATCACGCCCCACAAGCTGTACCGGCGGTCTTTCCTCCTGGAGCACGGCATCGCGTTCCCCGAGGGCCCGGTCCGCCTCGAGGACTTCAGCTACAACGCCGAGGTCTGGTCCCGGACGGACCGGATCGGGATCCTGGCGGACTACCCGTGCTACCGCTGGATGATCTACGACGACAACAGCCACAAGGGGGGCTACGACTTCGACGTCTACTGGAGCTCTTTCGAGTCGTCGCTGCAGCCGGTGGTCGCCATGCCTCCGTCCGAGAAGAAGGACCAGCTGCTGATCAGGTGGTATCGCAGCCGGATCCTCGAACGACTGGCCGGTGGCTTCCACCGGTACTCGGACGACTTCCGCGACCGGTTGATCGACCGCGTGACCGGGCTGCTGCGGTACTTCCCCGTCGAGATCGACCGCCTGCTGACCCCCGCCGACCGGATCCGGTCGACCCTGCTGCGCCAGGGCGCGGTCGACGCGCTCGTCCGGCTCTCGCGCATCGACCACGGGACCCGGCTCGCGGCGACGGCGTCCTCGGCCCGGTGGGCCGAGGACGGGCTCCACGTGGCCGTCGAGGCCCGGCTGGTCGACGGCCGGGGAGAGCCCGTCCGGTTCCGGCGGCAGGCGAGCGGCAGCGTGGTCCGTGCGCTCCCGGAGGAGCTGCTGGCCGCTGTCGGCGACAGCGCGGTCGTCCCCGACCCGTCGACCTTCGTCCCCGAGGTCGTCGTCCGCGGACGGGACTCGAGCGTGGACTGGATCCAGCCGACCACCGGGTCGGCGACGTTCTCGCAGGAGAGCGACGGGGAGCTGACGCTCGTCCTGACGGCCGAGGCCGTCGTCGACCCGCTCGCGGCGGCCCTCGGGGGCCCGCTGGACCGGGAGGTCCAGGACCTGTACTTCCGCATGACGGGCCTGGGCCTCGGCGCGACGCACCGCGTCCCTGCGCTCCACCACCGCGCCTCCGGCGCCGTCCTCGACGGCACGACCGGTGTCGTCTACCGTACGAGGGCGGGGTTCCTGGCCGTCGACCTGGGGTCCCGGGTCCGCACCGTCGTCGGGACGGGACAGCCGACCCCTGCCGACGTGTCACGGTCCTTCGGCGTGACGACGATCTCGTTGCCGAAGGTCGTGGGGCGGGGCCGGACGGCGATCGACGCCGAGGTGGAGATCGACGGCTCGCTCTCGCCGGCCCGGCTACGGGTCGACCGCAAGGGCGTCCGCGTGACGACCCGGGCGCGGTGGGAGCCCGACCAGCAGGTGCGCGTCGTCCTCGAAGGGCGTCGCAGCGCGATCCTCTTCCGCTGAGCGCGTCCGGCGACGCGCTCTCGTCAGCGTCATCCGCAGCACAGAAAGGGCCGACGGTGCCTGTCTTCGTCCGGGACGACAAGAGCGTCCTCTTCGTCCACGTCCCCAAGACCGGGGGCACCTCGATCGAGAACCTCTTCCGGTCCAGCGGCTACCGGATGAGCTACTGCGACCGGCGGTCCGGGACCAAGGGCCCCTGGTTCAACGGCTACCGCCGGGCGTCCCCGCAGCACATGCACCGGGAGGCGCTGGAGGCCGAGCTGCGTCTGGACCGGTTCACAGCGATCTTCATGGTCGTGCGGGATCCCGTCGCCCGGTTCCGCTCGGAGTACGTGATGCGCAACTACCGTGACCTGCGCACCGACGCCGCCTCGGTCGACCGGTGGGCGGCCGGGGCGTTGGAGGGTTACCTCGAGAACCCCTACCTGCACGACAACCACCTGCGGCCGCAGAGCGAGTTCTACGTGCCCGGCAGCGAGGTCTTCCGGTACGAGGACGGTCTCGACCGCGCGATCGAGCGCCTCGACAGCGTCTACGACCTCGGTGTCGGATCGACCGTACCCCGCGCGCAGCGGCCCGAGGAGGCCGCCGGCGTCTCCACGGCCGACGTCGAGGTCTCCGACCGCCTGCGCCGCGGGCTGCGGGAGTTCTACCGCAGCGACTACGAGCAGTTCGGCTACTGAGAGGTCGTGCGGCGGGACGGCCGCAGTCGTCCCGCGACCCGGCCGGCGAGCGACCGGCCGCGGTGGACGGCGGCGCGGACGGGTGACCTCGGGGCCTCCAGCGCCGCGATCCGTGCCTGCGCCCGTGACAGCTCCTTGCGGGTCTCCTTGAGCGAGCCCTGGATCTCCCGGGCGCGCACGCTGAGCGCCGAGATCCTCTCGTTGGCCGCGACCTGGGCCCGGATGTTGGCCAGGGCGTCGTCCGACCAGGTGTCGACGCACTTCAGGTCGTCCACGCTCCACCAGCCCGGGAACGTCTCCAGGTCGGCCGCGTAGGCCTCCTCGACGACGCCGGTCGCCGCGCCGTCGAACAGTCCCGGCACGGGGGCCAGCGGTGTCTCGTTCGCCCGCGGGACGTACAGCTCCTGGTCCTGGCCGAGGCCCTCGAGGTGGGTGTGCAGGTCGGAGAGCAGGGTCCCGATCTCGCGCACGTCGTAGACGCGGGAGTAGGGCACGCGGTCCTTGGCCACCGAGCGCGACTGCGTCCGGAAGTGGGCGTCCTTGGTCAGCACCGGGTGCTGGAGCCACGGGCGGGCCGCGACGAACGACTGGAAGTCCTCGACGACGTCCTGCGGACTCTCCGGCTGACGGGGGAAGAACGGCTCGTCGGCGTACGTCCGCCGGTAGAACGCGTGCTGGACGAGGAACTTCGACTGCCAGGCCGACCAGAGCCTGCTCCACGGGTTGCGGACGACGGCGAACACGAACCACCCGTTGTCGGGACGGATCTCGCGGAGCACGGCGGGGTCGAGCTGGGCGAGCGTGGGGGTGTGCTGCCAGCGCCCCCGACCACCGTGGATCGTCATGAGCTGGGTCTGGGTCGCGCCGGTGCCGTGCAGGAAGGACTCGGGGTCCTCCCCGGCCAGGTCGGCGACCATCCACCGCATGCTCGTGCAGGCGGCCTTCGTGACCGACATGTAGACGATCCGCTTGTCGGGGATGACGAACGAGTTGGTCGGCGCGTTGGCCGTCGTCAGCTCGACGTGGGGCTCGGACATGGACTCTGCTCCGTCGGTCGGGAAGGTCAGTGGCCGCGGCCGGTCGCACCGACCGCGGCGAAGAACTCTCGGAGAGCCTCGCGGTTGTAGGCCGCGGTGTCGAACGGACGCTGGGGGACGCCCGACCGGATGAACGTCAGCATCCCCTGGGCGAGGGCGTCGGCGTCCCGGGGCACGCGGAGACCCTCGTCGTCGGCCAGCGCTCCCTTCGCGGACCCGAACTCCGTCGTGATGACGGGGACGCCGAGGGTCCGAGCCTCGAGGATGACCATCGGCTGGCCCTCGTAGTCGCTGGACAGGACGAAGCAGTCCGCCTCGCCCAGCGCCGCGTACGGGTTGGGTTGGAAGCCGGTCAGCCGGACGTTGTCCTGGAGGCCGAGGCTCGCGACCTGCTTCTCGAGCGCGGGCAGGAGGGGGCCGCCGCCCAGGATCGCCAGCTGGCTGTCCGGCTCCGCGGCGACGACCGTGGCGAACGCCTGGACGAGCCGTGCGTGGTTCTTCTCCGGCGACAGCCGGCCCATGGTGATGAACCTGGTGCCCTTGCGGTGGCCGAAGGCGGCGCGGACGACCTGCTGACGCGTCCACGCCTCGTCGACCCGGTGCGCCCCGTACAGGTCGGACAACGTGTGCAGGTCTGTCACGAGGTCCTTGCCCAGACGTTCGTCCGGTCCGACTGGACGGCGCGGCGAGCCGTCGACGTCCGTGCCGGCCATGCGGCGTACCCGCTCCGCGTCCATGAGGTTGCGCGCGTAGGTGAACTTCTCCGCGGGGGCACGGTCCGAGAGCTTCGACGCGTTGATCCGGGCCAGCTCCTCGGACACCGAGACGAGCGAGTCGAAGCGGTCGTAGGTGGAGAACACGGCGTGCAGCAGCTGCTCGAGGTTGCGCTTGCCGTCGACCTCGCGCTGCGCGTCGGCCAGGACGTCGTTGTGCAGCCAGATGGACTTGTGGCCGGTCGGCGCGGCGAGCAGGATGTTCGGCCACATCGGGCCGTAACCGGAGAAGTCGACGACGTGGTCGAAGCGCGAGTCGCCGAAGCAGCGGTGCCACTCGTCCTCGAAGTAGGGCTGCATCCGCTGCCGGCTGACGCGGGAGTGCGTCTGGTCGAGTCCGTTGAACAGCGCGCGCCGGGCGTTGCGCAGCCGCTTGGAACCGTTGAACCCGCCGACGCGGGGGAACAGCCGGACCGTGGACGGGATGCGTGCCTCGTTCTGCATCTCGTCCTGCGTCTGCGGCGGTCCGTAGAAGGCCGAGACGTCGTACCTGTCGGGGTCGATCGCCGACAGGAGGTTCAGGACGGAGGTCGTGATGCCGTTCGACCGGAGCCCGCCGAGGTAGACGAGGAGCGACGTCCGGCCGTCGTCGTCCAGGTCACGGTGCACGACCCCGGCCGGTCGGCCGCCGAACACGGTGTCGACGACGCGCCTCGTCGCTCCGCCGTCGTCGTGCGGGGCATAGGTGGCCACGAAGCGGTCGTAGTTCGCCCGTCGATCGGGCTCGAGCCCGTCGAGCCCCTCCTCGGCCAGCCGCAGCACGGCCTCGCCGAGCTCGGTCCGCGTCGTCGCCACAGGACCGGGAAGGGCGTCGAGGTCCTCGTACAGCCCACGCGCGCCGCCGTAGTGCGCGGCGTCCGGCGCGAAGTGGACGATCGGCGTCCGCGTCGGCAGCACGTCGAAGAAGATGCTGGAGTAGTCGGTGACCAGCAGGTCCGTGGCGGAGAGCACGACGTTCGTGGGGATGTCGTTCGGCACGACGACGTCGCGGCCGGATCCCGAGGAGCGGGCGAACCCGTAGGCGACCTGGTGCGTCTTGAGCAGCACCCGGTACGCATCGCCGAGACGGGTCTGCAACGACTCGACGACCTCGAGGAGCTGCTTCGTCTCGTCGGCCGGCGCGTAGAACGATCCTCGCCAGGTGGGCGCGTAGAGCACGACCCGGCGACCCTCGACGTCGAGGCCCGCCTCGGCCAGCTGCCGGCGCGCCCGGACCCCGGCGCCCTCGGTGAGCTGCACGTCGGTGCGGGGCTGACCGCTCTCGAGGATCTCGCCGCGGAAGATCCCGCGCAGCTTGTAGCCGGCGGCGTACATCTGCTCCGTCATGAACGGGCTCGAGGAGACCAGGTAGTCCGCCATGACGAAGTTGCGCACGATGTTGCGCGAGCTGCTCCCACCCTCGGCCATGTCGTACCCCATCTTCTTCAACGGGGTGCCGTGCCAGGTGTTGAGGTACGTCTGGCCCTCCCGCTTGCTGAACTGCGGGGGGAAGGTCGCGTTGTTGACGAGGTACTGGGAGGTGGCCAGGGCGCGGTAGTAGGCCCTCGACTCCTTGAGGACGAAGCGGACCCGGTCGGGCCACCGGGAGCGTGCCGCGTCGATCGCCTCGGTCGAGTCGAGCGCCCAGACGTGGGTCAACGAGCGGTAGGCGGGGTCCTCGAGCAGCATCTCGAAGACGGCCCGGGGGTTGCAGAGCATGCCGTTGCCGGAGAAGGACTCGTACAGGACGGTTCCCGGCACGATCGGACGGGACCGCCAGAAAGCATGCGACTCGAAGTCGACCGCGCGCGAGTACCGTTCGCGCGACTTGTCGATCGCCTGCTTGAACGACATGCAAGGCCTCCCAGCCGGGTCTCGGGTTCCGTGCAGCGGGCGGGAGCGCGACGGCCGCCCGGAGCAACCCAGGGAGTCTAGCGTGCTGGCCCGGAGTGGTGGCAGGTTCTCCGGGGTGGCCGCCGGAAACCCCTAGACTCGGGTTCCTCCACCCGGACGGTGGACGCGCACGCGTCCCTCCCCGGGCCCTGCGGACCGACGAGAGAGGCACCAGCGAGATGAGTGAGCAGCGCCGGCGTATCGAGACCCGGGACGACGCGCCCCGCGACGCCGGTGACGCCGGCGACGTGTGGAACTCGTGGGTCCTGCCCGACCACCGGGTCGTCTTCGTCAACGTCGCGAAGAACGCCAGCACCAGCCTCAAGTGGCTGATGGCCGAGCTCACGGGCAAGGACCCGCAGCGCTTCCACCAGGTCATGAACCTCGCACCGACGCGCCAGCAGACGATCCACCGCAAGTCGGCGTGGAGCGGGGTGGACTCGCTGGTCTCGGTGGACCCCGAGCTGCGTGCGCAGATCTCCCCGGAGAACGGCTGGTTCGTCTTCGCCGTGGTGCGCGACCCCCGGCTGCGGGTCTGGTCGGCGTGGCAGTCGAAGTTCCTCATCGGCAACCCGCGCCACTCGTTCGACAAGTTCCGGGACGCACCGTGGCTCCCTCGTGTTCCCGGGAGCACCCAGGACGTCGTCGAGGACTTCGCCGCCTTCGTCCGGCTGCTCGACTCGCCGCAGGGCTCCCGCGTGTTCGGCGACGTCCACTTCCGCCCCCAGGTGTCGCTCCTCAACGAGGACACGGTGCCGTACAGCCACCTGTACCAGACCTCCGAGATCCCCAAGCTGCTCACGGACCTCGGTGCGCACGTGGGAGAGCAGGGCCACCGGGGCGAGATCGGTCCGCTCGCGCGCGAGAACGAGACGCCGCTGCCCGTGGCGGGCCGGCTCTTCCCCACCGAGGTCCGGGAGACGCTCGACCGGCTCTACGCGGACGATCTCGCGCGGTTCGGGCACCTGTGGGACTTCGACACGGTGCTGGCCAAGGACCCCGAGTGGTCCGCAGACGCGTTCAAGGACATCGCCGCCCGGGTGGCGACCGGGCAGCGGCTGGCCGACATCGCGCTCGCGGGTCGGCAGGTCCGCCGGGAGCGTGCCGCCACCGACGAGGAGATCCGGCAGCTCCGGGGCCGGGTCGCCGAGCTCGAGGCAGCGCTCGAGCGGCGGACGGTGCGGGGGGCCTCCCGTGCCGCAGCCGACCGGCTGCGGAGCGTGTGGGGGCGTCGCTGACGCGACCCGGACGCAGCGGCCGGCCAGGTCAGAACAGTGACGGCACCGCGTCCTGCACGGCCGTCCGCAGGTACGGCGCGAGCGTGCGGACGTAGGTCGCCGTGAGGTGGTCGTCGTCGCGGTAGACGAGCACGTTGCCGACCACGGCCGGGCACTCGTCATCGAGGCACAGCCACGGGCTCATGTCGACCGGGTGCACGTTGTCCGGAACGGTCGCCGTCGTCAGCGGGTTGCTCGGCGCGAGGACGTGGGGCCGGGCGACGGTGCACCGCTCGGAAGCGGGCCCGTGCCGCCCGACGCAGTCGGGCGGGTCGACGTCGAAGCGCGGGTTGTCGCGGACCGCGACCACCGGGATGTCGTGCGCCTGCAGCTCCTGCCACGCGTGCACCTGCTCGTCCTCGACGGTCTCGCCCGGATGCGGTGCCCCGGCCCGGGTCTGCGTCCCGGTGACGACCACGGCGTCCGGGGCGAGGCGGACGATCTCGTCCAGCGCGTCCGCCGCCCAGCGGGCGCAGTCGTCGCCGGCGTCCCGCACGGCGAGCCGGCACCCGCCCTTCCCGAGGACGGTCAGCTCCCACCCCTGCTGCTCGGCGATGCTCGTCAGCGCCGGCTCCCACTGGTACGAGTGCGACCCCCCGGCGATCACGACGTGCCGCGCGGGGGTCGGCGGTCGGTGCACCGAGCAGACGTGCAGCTCGTCGCGGCCGCGGCCGTCCCCGGCCTTCTGGATGCAGTCGTCGGCGTCGATGATCGCGGGCTTGTCGGCGCTCCCGTGCTCCGCCGAGGGGCGGTACCCGGCACGCCACGGCCGGGAGTCGTCCGCGTCCGCGGCGAGCGCGGCGGCACCGGGGTGCTCCGGCGACACCGAGGTCAGCTGCGCCAGGGCGGCCTGCTGCCGGTGCTCCATGGCGGCGACGACGCCGGTCCCCGTGGCGACCACCAGGGCGGTCGACACCGCAGCGGCCAGCAGTGTCCGTCGAGGGCCCACCCGGTACGACCGGTCACGCGTGGGCGTCGCGACGAGGCGGTGCGTGAGCCAGGCCAGGAGGACCGAGAGGGCCAGCAGTGCCGCGGCGCCCCGCCACCCGACCTGCTCGTACCCCCGGGCTCGGAGGTAGAAGACCAGGAGCGGCCAGTGCCACAGGTACAGCGGGTACGAGATGTCGGCGGCGAAGCGCAGCGGGCGGACCTGCAGCGCGCGGCGCGGGCTCCACGACGCGGTGGAACCCGCGCCGGCCAGGACCAGCAGAGCACCCAGCACCGGCCACAGGGTCCAGGGGCCGGGGTAGAGCCGCGCCCCGTCGACGAGCAGGCCGGCGCTGCCGATGAGCAGGAGACCCAGCCACGACATCCCCGCGCGCAGGACGTGCGGCAGACGGAGGTGCGGTGCCGCCAGCGCCAGCAGCGCCCCGGCACCGAGCTCCCAGTACCGTGCGACGGAGTCGAAGTACGCCACCTGCTGGTCGACCGCGGTCAGGTGGACGGCGTAGGCGAAGGACGCGGTCGTCGTCGCCGCCACGAACCAGGCCGTGACCTGGCCGGTCGTCGAGCCCGCGCGGCGGGCGACCACGGCGAGCGCCATCACGGCGAGCGGCCACAGCAGGAAGAACTGCCCCTGGACCGACAGCGACCAGAAGTGCTGGAGCGGGCTGGCGGTCGGTCCGGCCGCCCCGTAGTCGAGCTGGAAGGCGATCAGCGCCCAGTTCTCGACGTACAGCGCCGAGGCGACGATCTCGCGGCCGACGTCGATCATCTGCGCGGGCGGCAGGAGCACCGCGGCGAGCAGGGCGACGCCCGCGAAGGTCGCCAGGGCCGGGGGGACGAGTCGCGCGGCGGTGCGGCCGAGGTGCTGCCCCAGCCGGATGCCGGGCCCGTCGGCGCGACGCACGAGCGAGCGGGTGACGAGGAACCCGGAGATGACCAGGAACACGTCGACGCCGCCGGAGACGCGACCGTTGCCGAACAGGTGGAACAGGACCACCAGGCCGAGGGCAAGACCGCGCAGCCCGTGGAGCTCGACGATGTGGCCCGAGGCGTCGGGGGAGTGGTGGCGGGCGTGCCGCGGTCGGGCGGAGGTGACGTCGGGCACGGCGGAGCTCCTGGACGGGGCGGAGGTGGCCCTCGCGGTCGGGGCAGCGGTCGTCCCGGATGGTATCCGGCCCTGCCCGGCGGCGGAGAACTCGCCCCGCCGTCACCGCCCGGCCGCGTACCCCTGGGCCCCGCGCGGGTTGGCCGCGGCCCCGAGCAGACCGGTCGCCGGGTCCCGGGTCACCGCCGACAGCCGGCCGAGCGACCACGGCCCGGCCTCGGTCAGCGCGTGGCCGCGCCGTACCAGCCCGTCGAGCACGTCCGTACCGAGCCGGGACTCCGCGACGGCGCCGCCAGGCGTCCAGGTGCGGGGCCAGAACGAGTCGGCCATCGACGTCGTGTGCAGGGTCGGCGCGTCGATCGCCTGCTGCGGCGTGTACCCGCCGACCAGCGTGCGCAGCAGGAAGGGCAGCTGCCACTGGTCCTGCTGGTCGCCGCCGGGCGTGCCGCAGGCCATCACGGGGAAGCCGTCGGCGAGCACGAGCGTGGGCGACAGCGTGGTCCGGGGACGGACCCCGGGCGCCAGCCGGGACGGGGAGGACTCGTCCAACCAGGTCATCTGCAGCCGCGTGCCGAGGCAGAACCCCAGTGCGGGGATCTCCGGCGAGGACTGCAGCCACCCGCCGGACGGCGTCACGCTGACCATGTTGCCCCACCGGTCGACGACGTCCACGTGGCACGTGTCGCCCCGCGTCGTGCCGCTCACCTGGACGGTGGGCTCCCCGGTGCCCGACGACGCGGCCCCGGTCGTGCGCAGCGGGGGCAGCGGGGGAGCGGTCCGGCCGGGCACGCTGCCGGGCCGCAGCTCGTGCGAGGCCCTGTCCCCGATCAGGTCCCGGCGCTGCGCGGCGTACTCCGCGGACAGGAGGTGGTCGAGCGGCACGTCGGTGTCGCCGTACCAGACGTCCCGGTCGGCGAGCGCGAGCTTGAGCGTCTCGAGCACTGTGTGGGCGCCGAGCTCGGTGGCCACGTCCAGCCGGTCGTCCTCGAACCCGTCGAGGAGGCGCAGGGACTGCAGCAGCACGGGGCCCTGGGTCCACGCACCGGGCTTGACGACCGTGCGGTCCCGGAACGAGATCGTCGCCGGCTCCTCGTAGCCCGCGCCCGTGCCGGCCAGGTCGGCGGCGGTCAGCACGCCCGCGTGGTCGCGGCCGTCCGAGTGCCGGTGCGGCGTGGCGACGAACTCCTCCGCGGCGGGCCCGACGATCTCTCGCCAGGCGGTGCGCGCGGCCTCCACCCCGGCGGTGCGCGAGGGTGCGGCGTCGGCGGCGTCGCCGAGCCGGTCCAGGACGGCGGCGTAGGCCGGGTTGGTCACCGTCTCGCCGGGCCGTGGCGGCCGGCCGTGCGGCATCCACCGCGCGGCGGACGTCGGCCAGTGCTCGGCGAAGAGGTCGGCCACGCGTCCGATCGTCGCGGCGACGGCCGGCAGCACCGGGTGCCCGTCGCGGGCGTACCCGACGGCGTAGGTCAGCACGTCGCGCACGGTCCAGGTCCCGTGGTCGCGCAGCAGGACGAGCCAGGCGTCGACGGCGGCCGGCACGGCGGCGGCCAGGGCACCGGAACCGGGCACCAGGTCGAGGCCCTCGGTGTCGCGGTAGTGCGCGATCGTGGCCGCGGCCGGCGCCGGTCCCTGGCCCCTGAGCACCTGGGGCTGGCCCGGTGCGTCGGCGGTCGCGAACAGGCCGACCAGGTCGCCGCCCGGGCCGTTGAGGTGCGGCTCGACGACGTGCAGCACGAACGCCGCGGCGCAGGCGGCGTCGAACGCGTTGCCGCCGCGCTCCAGCACCGACTGCGCGCTGCCGGTGGCCGACCAGTGGGTGGAGGCGGCCATGCCGAACGAGCCCTGCAGGTCGGGGCGGGTGGTCGGTGCGGGCGCTGGGGTGAAGGTCATGCGGTCTCCCGTCCGCGGAGGTGGCCGACGGCGGTCACGGTCAGCGCGACGGCCGCGCTGAGGGCGACGCCCCAGGCCAGGTGGATCTGCAGCAGTGCCGCGCCGACGCCGGCCCCGGCCCCGAGCAGGAGGATCGCCGCGACGCGGCGGCCGACGTGCCGGCCGTGACCGCCGACCAGCCGCGAGTCCATGGCCAGTCCGGTGATCGCGCTGGTGACCACCACCGTGGTGATCTCCTTGACCGCCAGGTGACGGGCGGCGGCCGCCTGGAGGCCCATCGCGCCGGCCAGCAGGCCGGTGACGACGAGCTGGACGCCGTGGGACAGGTCGCCGCCGGAGGTCCCCAGCAGCACGGTGAGGGCGACGAGGACGAGACCGACCGCGCCGAAGCACGCCGTGGTCCGTCCGGTCCACCCGACGTCGTCGGCGCGGAGCACGAGCCCGCCGGCGGCGGCACCGGCGAGGAAGGTGACGAACGCCAGGAGCGGGCCGACCACCGGCAGGTCGTCGGCGCCGGCGAGTCCCATACCGAGGATGACGACGTTGCCGGTCATGTTGCCGGTGAAGACCCGGTCGAGGCCGAGGAAGCCGACGGCGTCGGCGACCCCGGTGGAGAAGGTCAGGGCGAGCATGAGGCCGAGGTGGAGACGGTCGCGGGGCACGGCGCCACCCTAGGCCCGGCCGGCTACCTGCGGAGACGCGTCATGTTTCGTTCTCGTGATCATCCTCACGGGTCGAAGACCGCTCATGTTTCCGAATTGTCTTCGCTGCGCCCCGCCAGATCACATGTCGATAACAAAAAGGTACACATCGTGATAAAGATCATCGGTCGCCCCAGGGATGGTCGGTGGACCACATGTGCCTATCGCCTATGGTGAGAAGTAGTGCGTGAGTGTCGACTCGCGGCCGACAGGCTGTCGAGGCGGGTGGTCGCAGCCCGCACGGGCCAGGCCTGAGCCGAGTCCGACGACCAGTTTCTGCCCCCTGACCAGGGAGAATTGTGCCAGCCATCGAGGCAAGTGGCCTGACAAAGATCTTCGGGCGCCGCCCGCAACGCGGCGTCCGCATGCTGAAGGACGGCGCCGACCGCGCCGAGCTCCGCAAGGAGGGGCTGACGGCTGCGGTCATCGATGCCACCTTCGACGTCCAGCCCGGCGAGATCTTCGTCGTCATGGGTCTGTCCGGATCCGGTAAGTCGACGTTGATCCGTATGGTCAACGGTCTGCTCGAGCCGACCGACGGCGTCATCACCATCGACGGACAGGACGTCACCCACCTGTCCGCGAACGCCCTGCGCGAGGTGCGCCGGACCAAGGTGTCCATGGTGTTCCAGCACTTCGCCCTGCTGCCGCACCGCACCGTCGGGGAGAACGCCGCCTACCCCATGCAGCTGCGGGGGGTGAACAAGGCCGAGCGCGAGGCCCGCGCCGAGGAGGCCCTCGGCATGGTGGGCCTGGGCGGCTGGGGCGGCTACATGCCGGACCAGCTCTCGGGCGGTATGCGCCAGCGCGTCGGGCTGGCCCGAGCGCTCGCCGCCGGCACCGACGTCATGCTGATGGACGAGGCGTTCAGCGCGCTCGACCCGCTGATCCGCAAGGAGATGCAGGACCAGCTCCTGGAGCTGCAGTCCGAGCTCGGCAAGACCATCCTGTTCATCACCCACGACCTCAACGAGGCGATGCGCCTCGGTGACCGCATCGCCATGATGCGCGACGGTCGCGTGGTGCAGGTCGGCACCTCCGAGGAGATCCTCAACGAGCCGGCCAACGACTACGTCGCCCAGTTCGTGGCCGACGTCGACCGCTCGCGCGTGCTGACCGCCGGTGCGGTCATGGAGCGCCCGGTGGCCGTGGTGGGCCCGGACTCGGGTCCCAAGGCCGCCCACAAGCTGATGCGCGAGCACCAGACGTCCTCGCTGCTCGTCGTCGGGCGCGACCGCACGGTCGCCGGCGCCGTCCTCGAGAGCGACGTCGCCGACGCGGTGCGGCGCGGTGTCGAGAAGCTGCCGATCAGCCACGTGCCCGTGCCACGGGTGTCGCCCGACGCGGCGCTGGCCGAGCTGTTCCACCACGCGGCCGAGAGCAAGGCTCCGATCGCCGTCGTCGGTGAGTCGGGGCGCCTGGAAGGTGTCATCCCGCGGGTGACCCTGCTCAGCGCGCTGTCCGGCCCCTCGATGGACAGCCCCGACGTGGCCGCGGACGGCCAGGGCGAGGGCCCTGCCGACGGTGAGCCCGTTCTCGACCCGGCAGGAGCGAAGTGATGGTCCCGATGTCCACCTCTGACGACACTCTGATCCCCAAGGTGCCGGTCGGTGAGGCCGTCGACAGCGGGATCGACTGGATCAACGACAACCTCGAGTGGCTGCTGGACGGCATCACCGCCGTGATGTCGTTCCTCATCGACGGCATCACGGACCTGCTGCTGCTGCCGCCGCCGCTCGTCCTGGCCGCGCTGTTCACGCTGCTCGCGCTCCTGGTGCGGTCGTGGGGCTTCGCCGTCTTCACGCTGATCGGCACGCTGCTGATCATCAGCATGGAGATGTGGGAACCCGCGATGGAGACCCTCAGCCTGGTGCTGGTCGCCACCGTCGTCGCGGTGATCGTCGCGGTACCTGTCGGCATCCTCGCCGCCCGGAACGACGCGGTCAGCGCCTTCGTCCGCCCCATCCTGGACTTCATGCAGACGATGCCCGCCTTCGTCTACCTGGTCCCGGTGGTCATCTTCTTCGGTATCGGCGTCGTCCCCGGTGTCTGCGCGACCATCGTGTTCGCGCTGCCGCCCGGCGTCCGCCTCACCGAGCTGGGCATCCGTCAGGTCGACGGCGAGACCGTCGAGGCGGGCGAGGCCTTCGGCGGCACGCCGTGGCAGATCCTGCGAGGCATCCAGCTGCCGCTGGGCCTGCCGACCATCATGGCCGGCGTCAACCAGGTCATCATGCTGGCCCTGTCGATGGCGGTCGTCGCCGGCATCGTCGGCGCGGGCGGCCTCGGTGGTGAGGTCGTGCAGTCGATCTCCACGCTCGACGTCCCGCAGGGTGTCGAGGGCGGCCTCGCCGTAGTCATCCTGGCCATCTTCCTCGACCGCACCACCGGTGCCATCGGCCAGCCGACGGGCCGCTCGCTCCTCGCGGTCATCAAGAGCCGCAAGCTCGCGGCCGAGACCGCCGCGGCCTGAGGCGCCGCCGGCACCTACCCACCGTCCTGCCGGGCAGGGCACGACCTGTCCGGAACCAACTGTCCCGGGACCCGTCCCACCACGGGGCACCGTCCCCCGACACGGAAGGAACTCATCACATGAGCACTCATCGCAAGCACCTTCGCCGCCGCCAGGGCCTGGCCCTCGTCTCCGCCGCGGCGCTCGGCCTCACCCTGGCCGCCTGCAGCACGGACGACGGCGGTTCGGACGACGCCGGTGCCGAGGGCACCGACGAGTCGACCGAGGAGATGGCCGACGGCGACATGGGCACCATCACGCTCGGCTACCTCCCGGCCTGGACCGACGGTCTGAGCATGGCCTACCTCGCGGACAACCTGCTCACCGAGGCCGGCTACACGGTCGAGCACCAGGACGTCCAGGAGGCCGGCCTGCTCTACACCGCTCTCGCCGAGGGCGACGTCGACATGTACCCGTCCGCGTGGCCCGAGGTCACGCACGCGCAGTACATGGAGGAGTACGGCGACTCGATCGACGACATCGGCACGTACTACGACAACGCCAAGCTCACCATGGCGGTGCCGGAGTACACCGAGGTCGACTCGATCGCCGAGCTGGCCGACAACGCCGACCTGTTCGGCAGCACCATCGTGGGCATCGAGCCGGGCGCCGGTCTGACGGCGGCCGTGCAGGACTCGGTCATCCCGACCTACGGCCTGGACGAGGCGGGCTACGAGCTGCAGACCTCCTCCACCACGGCGATGCTCACCGAGCTGGAGCAGGCCACCGAGGACGAGGAGGACATCCTCGTCACGCTGTGGCAGCCGTTCTGGGCGAACGCCGCCTACCCGGTCAAGACGCTCGAGGACCCGGAGGGTGCGCTCGGTGAGGCCGAGGGCCTGCACTTCCTGGGCACCAGCGGCTTCGCCGACGAGTACCCGGAGGCCGCCGAGATCATCGGTGGCATCCAGCTCGACGACACGCAGTTCGGCACGCTCGAGGACCTCGTCGTGAACGAGAACCCGGACGACCCGGCTGCCGGTGTCGAGGCCTGGCTCGAGGAGAACCCCGACGTGATCCCGATGCCGGAGAGCTGAGCCTCCCTCTGACGTCCGGCCCCACGGCCGACCCGAAGCGCCCGTCCCGGTCCGTCCGGGGCGGGCGCTTCGTCGTGCCGCGGGTCAGCGCAGGACGGGGTCGGGCATCGGGGCCCCGGCCGGCAGGGCGGCCCCGCGGTGGTGCTCCCCGAGCCCGAGCAGCTCGGACCGGGCGGGTCGACGGACCGGTCCGGTCGTGCCGGGGCCCGGTGCCGTGCGCTGCAGCCGCTCGGTGACGGCCCGCCGCATCGGGCGCGAGAACGGCCGTTCGACGCCGTGGTGGATCGCGGCGGCCAGCAGCAGGGAGACGGCCGTCGCCGCCGCCAGCGTCGCGCCGGGGCCCGCTCCGGCCCCGGTGAGCCACTGGGTCACGGCCCAGCCGAACTGGGTGTGCACCAGGTACACGGGGTAGGTGAGGGCGCCCGCGGTGACGCACGCACCGGCGGCCCAGCGCTGCCGCACCGTGACGCCCGGGTGGGTGGCGAGGGCGACGAGGGCGATGCTGGTCAGCAGCACCCCGACGGCGACCGCCGGGTCCACCCGGACGCCCTGCAGCTCCTGGGCCAGCTGGGCGGACCGGACCACGCGGGCGGCGCCCGCCACGACGAGCACGGCGAGCGCCGCCGCGACCGCGCGGGTGGAGGGCGACCGGGGTCCGGCGACCGGTGCGGCGCCGCGGCCGGTCAGGTCCTGCCAGAGCACGAAGAGCAGCATGCCGATGCCGAAGTACACGGCGTGGCGGACGGCGAGAGCCTCGGCCAGTCCGGGCGCTCCGAGGCCCTGGGCGACCAGGCCGGCGGCGGGCCAGCCCAGCGCCAGGGCGACGGCCCGTCCCCGGGTCAGCGGGCCGACGGCGAGCGCGAGGCCGACGAGCAGGTAGAACTTGAGCTCGACCAGCAGGGTCCAGTAGACGACCTGGGAGGGTTCGGCACCCAGCAGGTCGGGCGCCATCGTCAGGTTCGCGACGGTCTCGACGGCGGTCAGGTGCCGCCCGTCGTCCCACAGGGCCTGCAGCACCGCGGTGAGGACGACGCACGCCCAGAAGGCGGGGTAGAGGCGGCCGACGCGCGAGCCGGTGAACTGGGCGAGCGTCCGGCCCTGGACGCTCCACAGGATCGCGAAGCCGCTGATCACGAAGAAGGCCTCGACGGCGAGCCAGCCGTAGCGGGTGACCTGGTTGATCCCCTCGAACAGGCTCGTGACGTCCGCGCCCCAGTAGCGGTTCGCCGTCGGCGTCGCGGTGAAGTGGTACACCACGACGGCCATCGCCGCGCCGAAGCGCAGGAGGTCGAGGAGGTGCATGCGCGATGCCGTGTGCGTCGTCGAGCCCATCCTCGGACTCTAGATCACGGTTGAGTAACGATCCACATCTCGCGCTTGACCTGCGCGGCGGTCGGTCAGCTCTTGGAGGCGAGGCCCGCCTTGATCTGCGTCGTGGAGATCTCCGGGGTCCGCTCCAGGTAGACGACCTCGCACAGCGGCTTGAGGTCGTCGAACTTGCCGGTCCAGTCGTCGCCGATGACGAAGGTGTCGACGTGGTACATCCGGATGTCGTCCGCCTTCTGCTCCCAGGTGCGCTCGGGGATGACGAGGTCGACGTGCCGGATCGCCTCGAGCATGCGGCGGCGCTCCTCGAAGGAGAAGTAGGACGCCTTGCCCTTGCCCGCGTTGAACTCGTCCGTGGACAGCGCCACGATCAGGTAGTCGCCGAGGGCGCGGGCGCGACGCAGCAGCTCGATGTGCCCGTAGTGCAGCAGGTCGTAGGTGCCGTAGGTGATGACTCGCTTCATGCCCCGTTCCTCGCGTCGATGCCGCGGCGACACTCACCGGTCGCCGATCGTTCATCCTACGCTGCGCGAAGCCTGCCGCGGTCGACCACCACCGGCGGGCGCCGTCCCGCCGTTACGCTGGGACCAGCGCCGACGGGAGCCCCCAGCGCGCGACACGAGTCCCACGACGTCCCAGGAGGGCACCCATGACTGACACGATCGCGACGACCGACCGGCCGGCCGGCGGCTTCGACGAGGCGCCGGGCCGCTACAAGGTCCGCTCGCTCGCCCTGGCCGAGGCGGGCCGGCACCAGATCCGGCTCGCCGAGCACGAGATGCCGGGCCTCATGGCGCTGCGTGCCGAGTACGGCGACACCCGCCCGCTGGCCGGCGCGCGCATCGCCGGGTCGCTGCACATGACCGTGCAGACCGCCGTCCTCATCGAGACGCTCACTGCGCTCGGCGCCGAGGTGCGCTGGGCGAGCTGCAACATCTTCAGCACCCAGGACGAGGCCGCGGCCGCCGTCGTCGTCGGCCCGCACGGCACGCCGGACGACCCGCAGGGCGTGCCGGTCTTCGCCTGGAAGGGCGAGACCCTCGTGGAGTACTGGGACTGCACCGAGCAGATCCTCGCGTGGCCCGGTGGGGAGGGCCCGAACCTGATCCTGGACGACGGCGGGGACGCGACCCTGCTCGTCCACCTCGGTCTGCAGTACGAGCGCGTCGGCGCCGTGCCGCCGAACACGCTGCCCGGCGAGCCGGACCACACCCACGAGATGAACGTCGTGCGCGACGTCCTGCGCCGGGACCTCGAGATCGACCCGCTGCGCTGGACCGGGATCGCCGAGCAGATCGGGGGCGTCACCGAGGAGACGACCACCGGCGTGCACCGGCTGTACCACCTGGCCGAGTCCGGCGAGCTGCTGTTCCCGGCGATCAACGTCAACGACTCCGTCACGAAGTCGAAGTTCGACAACAAGTACGGCATCCGGCACTCCCTGCCCGACGGCATCAACCGGGCCACCGACGTGCTCGTCGGCGGCAAGGTCGCGTTCGTGGCCGGCTACGGCGACGTCGGCAAGGGCGCGGCGGAGGCCTTCCGCGGCCAGGGCGCCCGCGTGATCGTCTCCGAGGTGGACCCCATCTGCGCGCTGCAGGCCGCCATGGACGGGTTCCAGGTCGCGCGCCTGGAGGACGTCGTCGGCGAGGCGGACTTCTTCATCACCACCACCGGCAACAAGGACGTCGTCCGGGTCGAGCACATGCTGGCCATGAAGGACAAGGCCGTGGTCGGCAACATCGGCCACTTCGACAACGAGATCGACATGGCGGGCCTCGAGGCCGTGCCGGGGGTCGTCAGGACCGAGATCAAGCCGCAGGTGCACGAGTGGACGCTGTCGGCCGACGACGACGGCGACCGCGCCGAGCGGTCGATCATCGTGCTGTCCGAGGGGCGCCTGCTGAACCTGGGTAACGCGACCGGCCACCCGTCGTTCGTGATGTCCAACTCGTTCGCGAACCAGGTCATCGGCCAGCTTGAGCTGTTCGCCGACATGGCCCGGCCGGCCGAGGAGCGGCAGTACGCCCGCCAGGTCTACCGGCTGCCCAAGGTGCTCGACGAGAAGGTGGCCCGGCTGCACCTGGACGCCCTCGGTGTGCGCCTGACCGACCTCAGCACCGAGCAGGCCGAGTACCTCGGCGTCCCGGTCGAGGGGCCGTACAAGCCGGAGCACTACCGGTACTGAGCCCGCGCCCTGCCCGCCCGGCCCTGCCGGGCGGGCACGGCTCAGCGGGGCACGTCGCGGTGGCGGAAGCCGGCCAGCCCGGCGCCGAGCAGCGCCACCGCGACGGCCCCGACCACCAGGACCCCGGTGCCGGACGGGTCCTCGGCCGGCAGCCGCCCGATCGCGTGCAGCGGGGAGACCTGGAGCGCGGCGTCGGGCATGCTCAGCGTCTCGCCGAGCATCTCGACGACCGCGACGTAGGCGATCGCCACCCAGAGCAGCCCCAGGGCCCGGGGGAGCAGGCCGAGCAGCGCCACCCCGAGGCCGACGACGGCGACCACCGCGGGCAGGTACTGCGCCGCGGCGGTGAACGCCCCGGCGGTGTCGCCGGTGGCGCGCGAGGCGGTCACCGCCAGCCCGGCGCCGCCGGCCAGCGCGACCAGCGCGCCGCCGAGCACCGCGACCGCGGCGTGCGTGCCGAGCCAGGTCGTGCGCCGCACGGACCGTGCCAGCACCGCCTCCAGGCGACCGCCGGTCTCCTCGCGGCGCACCCGGGCCACGACCTGCGCGGCCGCGCCGAAGGCCATGAGCATCACCAGCACGAGCGTGAAGGACAGGTACCAGCTCGTCGGGTCGCCGGCGGCGCCCGCCGAGAAGGCGGCCTGCAGGTCGGGGTTGGCGGCCACGACGTCGGCGATGTCGTCGGTGAACGCGCCGAACACGGCCCCGACCAGCGCGGCGCCGACGGCCCAGGCCAGCAGGGTCGCACCGTGCTGGCGCAGGGCCTGCCCTGGGCCGCTCGCCAGGAACCGGCCCGCCCGGGCGGGCCCGGGACGGCTCGGCACGACGGCGCTGCCCAGGTCGCGACGGCCGACGAGCGCCAGGCCGAGCCCGCTCAGCGTCGCGGCCACGCCGAGGGCCAGCAGCAGCGGCCACACGCGCGGGTCCTCGGCGAAGGGGCGGGTCTCCTGCTGCCAGGCCAGGGGGGACAGCCACTTCCAGCCGTTGTCCTCGACGTCCCCGATCGCGCGGAAGACGTAGGCGGCACCCAGCACCACGATGCCGACGGCCACCACCCCCGCGGCCCGGCGCAGGAGCTGGCCGGCCAGGGTCGCGACGCCCGCGAACACCAGGCCCAGCGCGGTCACCGAGGCTCCGTAGAGCGCGGCGTCGGCGGCCTCGACGCCGTAGGCCAGCAGGGAACCGGCCATGCCCAGGCCGACGAGCACGAGGGCCCCGGCCGTGACGCCCAGCGCGGCGCTCCACGGTGCGCGGGAGCCGATCGCCCGCGAGCGCAGGAGCTCGAGCAGCCCGTTCTCCTCGGCGGCCCGCGTCGAGCGCGTCACGAGCAGCAGGCCCATGAGCGGCACGGCGATCGCCGCGATGAAGCCGAACTCGTTGGCCACCACCCCGCCGAGCGTGTCGGCGCCGTAGGGGGTGCCGTTGATCGCCGCCATCGTCGGGTCCGAGCCCACGGTCGCCTGGTACGTCGCGAGCTGCTCCGGCGTGCCGTAGGTCGTGTCGATGGCCGCGACCGTGGCGGCGTAGACCCCGACCAGTCCGGCCACCCAGGCCAGCAGGGCCTTCCACCCGGTGCGCAGCTGCAGCCGCAGCACCGCGGTCAGCCCGTCGCCGGTGCGCCGCGTCGTGCCGGTGCCCGGGGCCGTCATGCCGGTGCCCCGTCGTACTCGGACAGGAAGAGCTCGTCGAGACTCGGCGGGCGCACGGTCAGGCCCGTCAGCCCGGCGTCGACGAGCGGCCGCAGCACCTTCTCCAGGTCGCCCGGCTCCACGGTAAACGTCACGTCGTGGCCCGCGCCGCCGTCGGCCACGGGGGTGACCGACAGGTCGTGCAGGTCGAAGCCGTCGAGGTCCGGCGGGGTGCCGGGGGTGACGGCGTGCACGGTCGTGCGGGCCAGGCCCCGCAGCTCGGCGACCGTGCCGGCCCGGACGGCCCGCCCGCGTCGGATGATCGTCACCGTCGAGCACAGCGCCTCGACCTCGGACAGGATGTGGCTGCTCAGCAGCACCGCCGCGCCGTCGGCGGCCCGCTCCGTGACGCACTCGCGGAAGACCTCCTCCATGAGGGGGTCGAGGCCGGAGGTGGGTTCGTCGAGCACGAGCAGGTCGGCGCGCGCGGCGAGGGCGGCCACCAGCGCGACCTTCTGCCGGTTGCCCTTGGAGTAGTCGCGCACCCGCTTGGTGGGGTCCAGGTCGAAGCGCTCGACGAGCTCGTCGCGGCGCGCCGGGTCGAGCGGCGCGCCCGACGCCCCGAGCACGTCGAGGCACTGGCCGCCGGTCAGCCCGGGCCACAGCGCGACGTCGCCGGGGACGTAGGTCAGCCGCCGGTGCAGGGCGACCGCCCGGCGCCACGGGTCCTGCCCGAAGAGCCGGACGCGGCCGCCCGAGGCGCGCATCATCCCGAGCAGCACGCGGATCGTGGTGGTCTTGCCGGCGCCGTTGGGGCCGAGGAAGCCGCGCACCTCCCCGGGATCGAGGCGGAGGTCGAAGCCGTCGAGCGCACGGAACGAGCCGAACGTCTTGACGAGGCCGGAGACGTCGATGATGGGGTCGGGCACGCCGGTACTCCAGTGTCAGTCGCTGCCAGTTGGCAGTGACTGTACTCTTGTCGTCTACGGTCTGCGAGACGGGAGGAGCATGGATCTGCGCGAGCGGCGCCGTCGGTCGACGATGCGGCACGTCCAGCAGGTCGCTCTCGACCTCTTCGAGCAGCACGGTTTCGACGCCGTGTCCGTGGCCCAGGTGGCCGCCGCGGCCCAGGTCGCCGAACGCACGGTCTACCGGCACTTCGGCACCAAGGAGATGCTCGTCGTCCACGACGAGGCGGACGACGCCTTCCTCGCGGACCTGCTCCGCCACGCTGCCGTCGTGGGGGCGGTGGACGCCGTCGAGGCGGCGCTCGCGGGACCGGCGGCGCACGGCTGGCGCCGCGGGGGCCCGACGGCGCAGGCCTGGCTGCGCAAGATGCGGCTGCTGCGGGCCACCCCGGCGCTGCGCACCGTGTTCGAGCAGGCCGTCTCCGAGCTCGGCGACGCCCTGGGGGCCGCCGAGCGAGGGGGCTGCGGGGCCGACGCCTTCGCCGCGCGGGTCCGCGGACGCGCGGTGGCCGCGATGCTCGCGGCGGCGGCGGAGGCCTGGGACGCGAGCGACGGCGACGACGACCTCGCGGCGTTCGTGCGGGCCGGCGTCGAGGCGCTGCGCACCCCCGCCCGGCCGGGCGCCGGGACTCAGTCGCGCGGGTCGGCGATCCCGTAGGGCAGGCGGTGCAGCGACTCGGCCTGGCGCAGCGCGCGCTCGCGCTCGCTGCGGCCCCGGGCCAGCTCCCGGTCGCGACGCTCGTGCAGCACCGCGTGCAGGAACGTCTCGGCGGGCGTGCCCGACGGCGGCCCGGGGGCCACGTAGGCCTCCACCTGGGCGGCCAGCTCGTCCGTCAGACGCGCCCGCGACGCCGGAGCCAGCCGTGGTGCGCGGTCGAGTACCTGCCGCGTGCGCAGCGCCAGGCCGTCCGGCAGCCGGCGGATGTCGGCCGTCCGCGCCCAGGTCGCCAGGGCCGGGGACATCATCAGCGGCTGCTCCCAGCCGCGCGCACCGCGGACCCGCACCGCGTAGGTGCCCGCCAGGACGTCGCCCAGCCGCTTGCCGCGCGGGTTCGCCAGCGACGTGACGACCGCGCCGGCCCCCGCCGTCAGCCAGATCTCGAAGACCCCCACCAACGCCCGCACCAGGGCGTGGCGCACCCGGACCGGGCCGCCGTCGTCGCGCACCACGCGCAGGCCCGCGGCGAGCTTGCCGAGCGAGCGCCCCCGCGTGAGCGTCTCGACGGTCGTCGGCAGCACGACGAGCAGCAGGACGAGGACGGCGATCAGGGCGGCGCGCCCCCACTGCGTCCCGGCCACGACGTCCGTCTGCCAGACCAGGACGCCCGCGAACAGCCAGAACGCCAGGACGAACCCGGCGACGGTCACGGCGACGTCGATCAGCGCGCCCGCCGACCGCGAGGCGAAGGAGGCCGGACGGGCGTCCAGCACCACGCCTTCGCCGATGAGGATGCCGTCGGTCACGGTGCCTCCGTCCGTTCGGTGCGTCGTCACATGTGGCAGGGTAGCCGCCGTGGACCTGGACGCCTTCACCGCCGTGCACCGCCCGGAGTGGGACCGCCTGACGGAGCTGACGAAGCGGCGCCGGCTCGACGGTGCCGAGGCCGACGAGATCGTCCGCCTGTACCAGGCCGTGGCCACCCACCTGTCGACGGTGCGATCGACGGCCCCGGACCCGGCGACCGTCACCCGGCTCTCCGAGCTGCTCGCCCGGGCGCGGACCAAGATCACCGGCGCGCACGAGCCCGCCTGGTCCGACGTGGTCCGGTTCACCGTCGTCACCGTCCCCGCGGCCCTGTACCGCATCCGGTGGTGGATCCTCGGGGTGACGGTCGCCTTCCTCGCCGTGGCCGTCACGGCGGGGGTCTGGGTCGCCGTCGACCCCGACGCGCTCGCCGCGATGGGCACGCCCTCGGAGCGCCAGCAGTACGTCGACGAGGCGTTCGCCTCCTACTACGACCCGCAGGCGTCCTTCGCGGCGATGGTGTGGACCAACAACGCCTGGATCGCCGCCCAGATGATCGCCACCGGCATCACGGGGGTCTTCCCCGTGTACGTCCTGCTCAACAACGCCGTCCAGATCGGCGCCACCGGCGGCATGATGGCCGCCCACGGCGAGCTCGCGCTCTTCGGCCAGCTCATCGCCCCGCACGGGCTGCTGGAGCTGACCAGCATCTTCGTCGCCGGGGCCGCCGGTCTGAAGCTGTTCTGGACGTGGGTCGACCCGGGTCCGCGCCGGCGCGGCACCGCGCTGGCCGCCGAGGGGCGCTCGCTGGTGACCGTGGCCGTCGGCCTGGTGGGTGCGCTGGCGCTGTCCGGCCTGGTCGAGGGCTTCGTGACCGGCTCGGCGCTGCCGTGGTGGCTCAAGATCGTGATCGGCGCGTTCGCCCTCGCCGCGTTCCTCGCCTACGCCCTCGTGCTGGGCCGGCGTGCCGCGGCCGCGGGGGAGACCGGCGACCTGGACGCCGACCGCGCCGGTGCCGTGCTGCCCACCGCCGGCTGACCCAGCCAGCGCTCATCAGCGTGCACCCAGCGTTCACCCAGCGCTGTGGGTATGAAATCTGCAGGTGGCCGTCGAAGAACACTTGCAGATTCCATGCCCACAGCGGGGTGGCAGGGAGTCAGAGCCGACCGGCGGCCTTGAGCGCGAGGTAGGTGTCCGCCAGCCGTGGCGCCAGCTCGTCCGGCAGCGCCTCGACCACCTCGGCGCCGTGGCGGCGCAGCACCGCCGCCACCGCGGACCGGTCCAGATCGCCCCGCGCGGCGGCCGCCGCGTCGTAGACATCCTCGACCGACTCCCGGCCCGCCCCGAGCGCCGCCACCTCGGCGTCGCTGACGGCGGCCACCACGACCTGGTGGGTCTCGGCGAGCCCGTCGATCACGGGCAGCAGACCCGTCTCGACGGCTGCGGGGTCCAGCGAGGTGAGCAGGACGACCAGCGAGCGCTGCGAGACCCGGGCGCGGACCTGCCCGACCAGGCCCGTCCAGTCGGTCTCCAGCAGCACCGGCTCGACGGCGGCGAGGGCGTCGGCCATCGCGGGCAGGAGCCGCGGGCCGGAGGCGCCGGCGACCCGGGCGCGCACCGCCCGGTCGTAGGCCAGCACCTGGACGCGGTCGCCGGCGCGGTCGGCCAGCGTGCCGAGCAGGAGCGCCGCCTCCACGCTCGCCTCGAGCCGGGTGCCGCCGACGTTGACCGCGCCGTCGTCCACCGTGCCGATCCGCGCCGCGGAGGTGCGTCCGGTGTCCAGCACGACGACGACGCGCCGGTCGCGCTCCGGACGCCAGGTGCGCACGACGACGTCGCCGCGCCGGGCCGTGGCGCGCCAGTCGATGGAGCGGACGTCGTCGCCGACGACGTACTCGCGCAGCGAGTCGAACTCCGTGCCCTCGCCGCGTACCTGGACGGCGGCGCGGCCGTCCATCTCGCGCAGCCGCGCCAGGCGGCTGGGCAGGTGGCGTCGCGCGGTGAACTCCGGCAGCACGCGCAGGCGACCGCCGACGGGGATCGACGCCTGGCGGCCGGCCACGCGCAGCGGGCCGAGCGTGCGCACCGTGACCGGTCCCGCCGACCGGTCACCGCGGCGGGTGGGCAGCAGCGGCGTGCGCAGGCGCACCGCGTCCCCGGGGGCCAGGTCGACGGTGTGCCGGGCCGCGCGGACCGGGGCCGCCGGGTCGTCGTGCGCACGGCGACCGGCGTCGTGGGCCTCCGCGGCCAGCGACGGCGGCCAGGCGTCCCGGACGACGGCGCGCAGCCGGCGACGGGCGGCGTTGGTGACCACGAGCCGGGAGTCGACCGGGGTGCCCAGCCGCACGGCGGTGGGTACGGAGCGCTGCAGGGCGACCTGTCGCGGGGAGGCGGCGAGCGCGACGTCGAGGCAGCACACCCCCACGACGACCAGCGCCCAGACCAGCACGACGCCGGGCACCGGCCAGAGCGCCACCGGCACCGCGCCGAGGGCCGCCAGGACGACGGCCCGCCAGGTCAGCACCATGTCAGCGGGGGACCGGGACGGCGGCGAGCACGGTGCCGAGCACGGTCTCGGCGGTCACCCCTTCCAGCTCGGCCTCCGGGCGCAGCTGGACGCGGTGGCGCAGCGTGGGGAAGGCGAGCGCCTTGACGTCGTCGGGCGTGACGTACATGCGGCCCGAGAGCCACGCCCACGCGCGCGAGGTGGCCAGCAGCGCGGTGGCGCCGCGCGGGGAGACACCGAGCTGCAGCGACGGGGACTGGCGGGTGGCGCGGCAGATGTCGACGGCGTAGCCGAGCACCTCGGGGGCGACCTCGACCCGGCGCACCTCGGCGCGGGCCGCGGCGAGGGTCTCCGGACCGGCCACGGCCCGCACGCCCGCGGCGGCGAGGTCGCGCGGGTCGAAGCCGGCGGCGTGCCGGGCCAGGACCTCGATCTCGCTGTCCCGCTCCGGCAGGGGGAGCAGCACCTTGAGCAGGAACCGGTCGAGCTGCGCCTCGGGCAGCGGGTAGGTGCCCTCGTGCTCGACCGGGTTCTGCGTGGCGATCACCACGAAGGGCTCGGGCAGGTGCCGCGGCTCGCCGTCGACGGAGACCTGCCGCTCCTCCATCGCCTCGAGCAGGGAGGCCTGCGTCTTGGGCGGGGTGCGGTTGATCTCGTCGGCGAGCAGGAGGTTGGTGAACACCGGTCCCTCGCGGAACGAGAACTCGGCGGTGCGGGCGTCGTAGACCAGGGAGCCCGTGACGTCGCCGGGCATGAGGTCGGGGGTGAACTGCACGCGCTTGGAGTCCAGGTCCAGGGCCGCGGCGAGAGTGCGCACGAGCAGCGTCTTGGCGACGCCGGGCACCCCCTCGAGCAGCACGTGGCCGGAGCACAGCAGCGCGATGAGCAGGCTCGTCACCGCGGAGTCCTGGCCGACGACGCCGCGCCCGACCTCGGTGCGCACGCCCGCCAGCGCGCGGCGCAGCTCGAGCGAGGGCTGCGGGGGCTCCGGGGCGGGTGCGGCGGCGGTCTCCTGGACGCCCGGCTCGGTCGGCTGCTCGGTCGGCTGCTCGGCCGTCCGCTCCGTGGGGTCCGCGACCGGCTCGGCCGGTGCCTCGGGGGAGCGCTCGGTCGGCCGCTCCGCCGGACGCTCCGTGGGCTCGGCGGTCTCGACCGGCCGGTCCCGCGGGGTGCCGGCGGGCAGGTTCTCGTCGGGGTGGGTCACGGTCGGTGAACCTCGCTCTCCAGGGTGTCGAGCCGGCGGGCGAGCTCGGTGAGCGCCACGTCGTCGGCCGGGGGTGGTCCGTACAGCAGGTCGGTGACGGTGTGCGGGTCGCCGCCCGTGGCGCGGACCACGGCGTCGACCACGGTGGCGCGGTCGGCCGAGCGGGGCAACCCGAGCCGGTGGGCGACGCGGGCGGCAGCCGCGGCGCGCAGGCCGGCGGCGGCATGGCCGCGCGAGCGCGCGCGCCGGTACAGCCGGCCACGACCGCGCGTGGACTCGGCGGCGGGCACGACGACGGGCAGGTCCTCGGCCACGAGCGGGCCCAGGCGACGCACTCGCCACAGCGCGGCGACGACCGCCACGAGCAGGGCCCACCAGGCCACGGCGCCGAACCACGGCGGCAGCAGGTCGGCCAGTCCGGCGGACTCGCCGGGGGAGCCGGGGCCGGACGGCGCGTCCAGGTCGGTCGCGCTGAGGTCGCCGGGGTCCTGGACGAGCCAGACGAGCCGGCGGTGCTGACCGAGCAGGTGCAGCGCGAGCGCGGCGTTGCCCTCGGTGAGCACGTCGCCGTTGCGCAGGAACGCCGCGTCGTGCACCGCCGTGACGGTGCGCCCGTCCTGCTCGGTCGTCGCGAGCGCCGCCGTGTTCGACATCCGACCGGGCCAGCACGTGGTCACCCCGTCGGACAGCGCCTCCAGACCGGGTTCGAGGAGCGAGGCGCCGGCGGCGACGGCGGCGGGCAGCTCGCAGTCCGGCGGGACGGGGGTCGGCGGCGTGGTCCCGCGCTCGGCACGTCCGATCCGGCCCGCGGAGACGGCGTCCAGCAGGTCGTGCCCGGCGTCGGCGACGACGACGTCGGCCTCGGTCCCGGCGAGCGCCTCGGCCTGCTGGGCCAGCAGGTAGGGAGACGGCGGCACGAGCAGCGTCGTGCCGGGTCCGGCGGCGGCGACGGCGTCGGCGACCCGGTCGACCTGCTGGACGGTGACGCCCTGGCGCGCGAGCACCTGGGCCAGCGCGCGCGAACCGTCGTCCCGGGTGTTGCCGGTGTCGTACGGCGTGGTGGAGGTCGGGGGCCGCAGGACGGCCAGCAGCGCGACGAGCGCGGCCAGGCTGACCAGGACGAGCAGCGCCCAGCGCACGGTGCGCCAGCGTCGGCGGCTGCGCGAGGCGAACGTGGTGCCGTCCCCGGTGGCGCTCGCCGTCCAGGTGCCGGTGGCCTCGGTGGTGGGGGCGCTCACGGGGCGTCCGCCGTCGCCGGGGTCGCGGGTCGCGCGGCGGCCGCCTGCTCCTCCAGGGCGCGCAGCCGGTCGTCGTCCCCGGGGCCGGCCGGGCGGTGCCCGTAGCAGACGCCGTCGAACAGCCGGGCGGCCGCCCGCAGCGGGTCGGCGATCTGCGGCACGCGCGCGCCGGCGTCGCGGGCGGCCTCCTGGGCGGTGCGGCCGGGCCGCTCGTCGAGCACGGCTCGTTCCTCGAGGTCGCGGACCACGGCGCGGAATCGCTCCAGCACCGCCGTGGCCCAGTCCTGGCGTGCGGCGGCCGCGTCGGCCGCGGCGCGCATCTCGGCGGCGGTGCGCGGGTCGTCGTCGTGCACGACGACGGACCGGGCCTGCGCACGACGCCGCAGCCGGACGGGACCGGAGATCCACCACGCCAGCGCCGCCACGACGGCGAGGACGCCGACGACGAGGGCGGCCAGCACGAGGGGGTCGCCGTCGACGGTGCCGAGTCCGTCGAAGAGCCCCAGGAACCAGTCCAGCAGGCGCATCAGCCACGACTCGTCCTGCGCGTACTCGGGCCGGGCGAGCTCCTCGACGAGCCAGCGGCGCGCCGTCTCCCGGTCGGGGTCGACGGGGACCTCGGCGAGCACCGCGGCCGCGCGCGTGGTCACCACTGCGGGGCGGATCCGGTCGGCGGCGGTCCCGGCGCCGTGGGCCCGGCGGGGCCGGCCTGCTCCGCGGCCGCCCGCTCGGCGGCCTGCGCCAGGCGCACGTCCAGGCCCTCGCGGCGCATGCGGACGTCGGTGTAGACCAGCGCCACCACGCCGGAGACGAAGATCAGGTAGATGAGCGTGGTCAGGACCGACGCGACGATCGACGCCACGAGGTAGCCCCAGCCGAACACCGCCGTGCCGTCGACGGCCTGCCCGGCGAAGGCGAGGGGGACGCCGACGACCTGGCCGGCCAGCCCGGCGATGATGCTCGCCAGCAGGATCGTGCCGAGGATGCGCCAGTAGTTGCCGCGGGTGAGCCGCCAGGCCCGGGCGAGGGTGCTGCCCAGCCCGCGGCCCTCGAGGACGAGCGCGGGGGCGACGAGCAGCAGCCGGACCCACAGCCACAGCGCGGCGGCCACGACGGCGACGACGCCCAGGATCGCCACGAGCACGGTGGCGGCCGTGGAGCCGGTGGCGGCGTTGGTGCCGGCCACGACCAGGACGACCAGCACGACGGCCGCCGTGTAGCCCACGAAGAGGCCCACGGTGCGCAGCAGCATCCAGCCGATCAGGACGCCGAGGCGCGGACGGACCCGGGCCGAGACCTCGCCGACCGAGAGCTTGCGGCCGATGACCGACTGGCTGACCGAGACGGTGACGATCCCCTCGGCGATCGGCTGGGCGATCACGAGGGTCAGCGACATCGCCAGCGAGATCGAGACGACCTGCGCCATGGCGCCGGCGTCGGGGAACAGCATCCCGACCTCGGGGTCGTCGAGCGGCGCCGACGAGAACAGGCCGGTGAGCCACGGCACGGCGACCTGGGCCAGCACGACGGCCACCAGCGTGGCGACGACGACGACGAGCGTGACCAGGCCGAGCATCACGCCCGGGTTGTGCCGGACCGAGGAGAACGAGCCGTCGAACACCTCGCCGAGGGAGAGCGGGCGCAGGGGCACCACGCCCGGCTTGCTCGCCGCGGGGCCGTAGGGCGAGGGCGGCGTGGCCGGTCCTCCGCCGGCGGGGCCGCCGCCGGACCCGCCGCCGTACTGCCCCGGGCCGTACTGCCCGTAGGCGGGCGGGCGCGGAGCCTCCCCCCAGCCGGAGGGCGGGGTCGGCTGGTCGGGCGAGCTCATGCGGACTCCTCGGGCGAGACACGGGCGGTGCGGGACCGCCACCGACCCTATAACCTCCCCGGGTCCCCCGGGCGCGCCCGGACGTGCATGTCCGCCCCACCTGGCAGACTGTGCCCATGAGGTCCCGTGTCCTGGTGGTCGACGACGACACTGCGCTGTCCGAGATGATCGGCATCGTCCTGGAGTCGGAGGGGTTCGAGACGAGCTTCTGCGCCGACGGCGACGAGGCGATCGGCATGTTTCGCTCCCTGCAGCCCGACCTGGTGCTGCTCGACCTGATGCTGCCCGGCAAGGACGGCATCGAGATCGCCCGGGAGATCCGCGGCGAGTCGGGCGTGCCCATCATCATGCTCACCGCCAAGACGGACACGGTCGACGTCGTCCTCGGCCTGGAGTCCGGTGCCGACGACTACGTGACCAAGCCGTTCAAGCCCAAGGAGCTGGTCGCCCGCGTCCGTGCGCGGCTGCGCCGCTCCGACGAGCCCGGCCCCGAGCGCCTCAAGATCGGTGACGTGGAGATCGACGTCACCGGCCACGCGGTCACCCGCGACGGCGAGCGCATCAGCCTGACGCCGCTCGAGTTCGACCTGCTCGTCGAGCTCGCGCGCAAGCCCTGGCAGGTGTTCACCCGCGAGGTGCTGCTGGAGAAGGTGTGGGGCTACCGCCACAGCGCGGACACCCGCCTGGTGAACGTCCACGTCCAGCGGCTGCGCTCCAAGATCGAGAAGGACCCCGAGAGCCCCGAGGTCGTCCAGACGGTGCGGGGTGTGGGCTACAAGGCCGGTGCCGCCCGCTGACGAGCGGGCGGGTCGACCCACCGCGGACGACGACGGCGTCCCCGCGGCGGAGGGACCCGCCACCGGACCGCAGAACCCCGTGGCCGCGGGGGCGCGCTCGCTGGGGCTGCGCTGGCGCTCCTCGATGCAGGTGCGCGTGGTCACCTCGGCCCTCGCCCTGGGCGTGCTGGTGGTGGTGGTCCTGGGCCTGTTCCTGTCCTACTCCGTGCGGGACGGGCTGTTCGAGCAGCGCATCGACCAGATCGAGGCGGAGAACGCCGCGCTCGTCCAGGAGACCCAGTCACGGTTCTCCGCCTCGACGGCCACGACGATCGGCGAGCAGCAGTCGCTCCTGCGCGACGTCATCCTCGGACTCAGCGCGATCGGTTCCAGCGCGCAGGACTACTTCCTGCGCCAGGCGCCCGACCAGAGCCTGCCCCTGGTGGACCCGTCCTCGCGGCAGGACCTGTCGGTGCGCGACGTCGTCAGCCCGGCCATGCGCGAGGCCACGCTGACCACCGACGGCCCCGTGCTGCAGTCGGTGCTCATCCCGGCCGCGTACAGCGAGTCCGGCCAGGACGAGCCCGGCGTCGTCTTCGGCACCACGGTCGAGCTCGCCTCGGCCGGGACGTACGAGCTGTACGCGCTGTACTCGCTCGCCTCCCAGCAGGAGACGCTGCGCTTCGTCCAACGCACGCTGGCCGTCGGCGGCGCGGTGATCCTGGCGATGATCGGCCTGCTCACCTGGACGGTGACCCGCCAGACGGTGGCTCCGGTGCGTCGTGCCGCGACGGCGGCGTCCCGCCTCGGCGAGGGCCACCTGGACGTCCGCATGCCCGGCTCGCGCGGCCAGGACGAGATGGCCACCCTGGCCCGGACCTTCAACGAGATGGCCTCCAGCCTGGAGGATCAGATCGCGCGCATGGAGGAGCTGTCCGCCTCCCAGCGCCGGTTCGTCTCCGACGTCTCGCACGAGCTGCGCACCCCGCTGACGACCGTGCGGATGGCGGGCGAGGTCATCTACGCCGCGCGCGAGGACCTGGGCCCGGCGGCCCGCCGGTCGGCCGAGCTGCTGCAGACCCAGCTCGACCGGTTCGAGGAGCTGCTGACCGACCTGCTCGAGATCAGCCGGTTCGACGCCGGGGCCGCGGTGCTGGACGTCGAGCACCGCGACCTGCGTGACGTGGTGACCGCCGTCGTGGAGACAGCGGCCCCGCTGGCCGAGCGCAAGGGGGTGTTCCTGTCCGTCGACATGCCCGGCGAGGCGGTGCGCGCCGACATCGACCCGCGGCGGGTCGAGCGCATCCTGCGCAACCTGGTAGTCAACGCCGTCGAGCACGCCGAGGGCAACCCGGTCGAGGTGTCGGTCGGGGCCGACGACAAGGCCGTCGCCGTGGTGGTGCGCGACCACGGGATCGGCCTGACGCCGGACGAGCTCAACCGGGTCTTCGACCGGTTCTGGCGCGCGGACCCGGCCCGTGCCCGCACCACGGGCGGCACCGGACTGGGCCTGGCGATCTCCCAGGAGGACGCGCGGCTGCACGCCGGCCGGCTGCAGGCCTGGGGCAGCCCCGGCGCGGGGGCCAGCTTCCGCCTGACGCTGCCCCGGCGCGCCGGCATCAAGCTGACCGGGTCGCCGCTGCCGCTGGAGGGGCCCGCCCGCTCGACCGGACGCCACGTGCCGACCGGCCAGGTGCCGGTGGTCAACCCGCCCACCGGGCCGACGCCGACCGCGATCCCCGACCTCTCGGTGAGCCAGGAGGAGTCCTCATGAGCGCGCACGCACCGCTGCGGAGGGTCGCGACGACGGTCGCCGGCCTCGTCGCGACCGCGCTCGTCCTGGTCGGCTGCGCGTCGATGCCGACCTCGGGGGACGTGATGGAGGGCGAGGTCCGCGTCGACAACCCCGTGGAGGTCGGGTTCAACGTCCAGGGGCCGTCGCCCGGCGCCGACCCGCAGCAGATCGTGCAGGACTTCGTCTCGGTGGCGCAGTTCGGGCCGGCCTCGACGAACACCTTCACCGTCGCCCGGGAGTACCTCACGCCGGTCGCCTGGTCGGAGTGGGACCGGGGCGCCCCGGTGCTGGTGCTCGCCGAGTACCCCGACTGGACGGTCGAGGACTTCGACGACTCCTCGGCGACCACGTCGGTGCGGGGCGAGGCGCTCGTGACGGCCACCATCGACGAGACCGGCACGTACACCGAGCTGCCCGCGCCGAGTACGGTCGAGGTCGGCTACGAGCTGTCGCGCGGGACCGACGGCGAGTGGCGCATCACCGAGCTGGACGACGGCCTGCTGGTGCTGGCCAACTTCCTCGCCGACGCCTTCCACCGCACGACCCTGTACTACCCGACCCCGGACCGGCGCTGGTGGGTCCCGGACGTGCGGTGGTACCCCGAGCAGTCCTGGCGGACCGCCGCCACGCAGGAGATCCTGGCCGGTCCTCCGGAACCGTTGCGGCAGTCGGTCGTCTCGGTGGTGCCGGAGGGGACGACCCTCGCGATCGACTCCGTCAGCGTGGACGACCGCGGCGTGATCGGCGTGTCGGTGACGTCGGCCATCTCCGCCGCCCCGGCCGAGGACCGCGCCCTGCTGGTCGCCCAGCTCGAGGAGACCCTGCGCGAGGGCGACGGGCGCAGCGTCGAGCTGTCCGACGGCAACAACCCGCTGGCGGTCGGGCCGGCCGACGCGCCCTCGCGGCCGGTGACCGTCGGGGACGCGCTCGCCGTCGTGGAGGACGCCGAGGGGGCGACCTCGTTGCGGCGCGTGGCCGGCACGGAGCTCGTCGAGCTCGCCGCACCGCTGCGCACCGGCGGTCTCGACCTCACCGCCGTGGGGACGGGGCCCGACGAGGGCCCGGTCGTGGTGCGCGACGGACCCGACCGTCTGCTGCGTGTCACGGCCGAGGAGGCACCGGTGGAGCTGCTGCAGGGCGACGGCGTGCTGCCCCCGTCGGTCGACCGGTTCGGCACGGTGTGGACCGCGGTGGACGGCGAGCTGTGGGTCGTGGGGGCCGCGGGGCGGGCCGCGCCGCTGGAGGCCGAGTGGCTCGTCGACCGGCCGGTGCGGTCGGTGCGGGTGTCCCCGGAGGCCGCTCGCGTCGTCGTCGTGGTCGAGGGGTCCGACGGCCCGGAGGTGTGGGTCGCCGCCGTCCAGCGGGACGCCGACGACGTCCCCACGGGCCTGTCTACGCCGTGGCGGGTCGGTGCGCCGGTGCCGGGCGTGGCCGCGGCCGACTGGTCCGACGAGACGACCGTGGTGCTGCTCGGGCGGGACCCGGACGGGACCCGCGTGCTGTCCGTGGCCGGCGTCGGCGGGCTCGCCGGCACCGCCGACGCCGGGTCGCGGACGCTCGTCACCCCCGGGGCCCCCGTCGCCGTGGCGTCCGGGGTGGGCGCCAGCCCGATGCTGGTGCTCGACGCGGACGGGGTGCTCCAGACGCGCCAGAGCGCTGCGCTCTGGCCGACGGTCGCCGAGGACGTCGTCGCGGTCGCCTACCCCGGCTGACGCCCCGCACGCGTCGACCACAGCCGGCCGCCGTGCACCGGGCCGGGCTCGTCGAGGGCCCGGACCCGCGTCGACCGCGACCGGTCGGGCACGCTCGGCGGGTGCTCACCGACCTGGCCCGCCTCGTGGTCCCCGTCGTCTGCCCCGGGTGCGGGCTCCCCGACGTGCCGTGGTGCCCCGGCTGCGCGCGTGCCGCCGTCGGCGGTCCGGCCCGGCGGGTCGAGGCCGGTGCCCCCCGCCTGGACCGGCTGGACGGCGCGGGCCCCCTGCCGACCTGGGCGCTCGCGGACTACGCGGGCGCCGTGCGCGACCTCGTCGTGGCCTGGAAGGACCGCGGGCGCGCGGACCTGGACCGGCTGCTCGTGCCGGCGCTGCGCCGGGCGGCCGGCACGACGGCGCCCCGGCTGCGGGCGGCCGCGGCGTCGCGGCCGGTCGCGGTGGTGCCGGCCCCGTCGGCCCCGGGGGCGCGGTGGCGTCGGGCACGTGAACCGGTGCGGACCCTCGCCGACGCGGTCGCCGACGGGCTCGCGGCGGCAGGCCTGCGGGCGAGGGTCGTGCCCGCCCTGCGCCGGCGCCCGTCGCGCGACCAGGTCGGCCTGGGCGCCCGGGCACGCGGGCGGAACCTCGCGGCGTCGGTCGCCCTGCGGCACGGGCGGCTGCGGCAGCCCACGGTCTGCGTGCTCGTCGACGACGTGCTGACCACGGGGGCGACGCTGGCGGTCGCCGAGCAGGTCCTCGGCCGCGGCGGCCACCAGGTCCTGGGGGCGTTCGTGCTCGCCGCGACACCCCCGCCGGACGGCGCCGCGACACGCCTGGGCACGTGATCGCGGCCAGCGGTTCACCCCGAGGTCACGTTGGGGTTACTGTGAGTATCCGACGACGCCCCGCCGCACGCGGCAGGGAGTCGCATCGCACGAGCGGACCGGGCGACGACCCGGCGACCGGGAGGTGGTGCCATCCCTGGCACCGGCAACGGTGCCCAGACCGAACTCCCCGGCCGGCCGCGAGATGCGGCGGCCACCCTGATGAAGTGGAGCGACACGATGGAGATCGCCGTCGTCGGCAGGCACACGGAGGTGACGGACCGGTTCCGTCACCACGTCGAGGACAAGCTCACCAAGATCACCCAGCTCTCGCCGAACACGCGTCGCGTGGACGTCGAGGTCACGCACGAGAAGAACCCGCGGCTGTCGGACGTCAGCGAGCGGGTCGAGCTCACGGTGCGGTCCAAGGGGCCCATCATCCGCGCCGAGGCGGCCGCGGACGACCGGTTCGCCGCGCTGGACCTCGCCATGGAGAAGCTCAGTGAGCGTCTGCGGCGGTCGCGGGACCGGCACAAGAAGGACCACCGGCGTCGGGCCGCGGACGACTCGCGTCCCTTCGCCGACCCGAGCACGGTCGACGAGGTGCTGGCGGAGCGGTCCGAGCCGGAGCACGCCGTGCTGGAGTCGCCGGGCGACGCGATCGAGCACCAGCTCGGTGACTCGCCGGTGGTGATCCGTCAGAAGCTGCACCACGGCGAGCCGATGACCGTCGACGACGCGGTCGAGCGCATGGAGCTCGTGGGCCACGACTTCTTCCTCTTCATCGACAAGGAGTCCGCACGACCGGCGGCGGTGTACCGGCGTCGCGGGTGGTCCTACGGGGTCATCGAGCTGGACACCACCTGCGCGGCGGCGGCCCCCGTCACCGAGCTGACCTGAGGTTTGGCGCAGGAGCGGGTCCCTGCCCACGGTCGTGGGCAGGGACCCGCTCGCGTGTCGGAGGGGTCCGGCACGATGGCGGGCGTGGAGACGATGACACGGGCCCAGGCCCGGCGGGTCGCGCTGCGCGCCCAGGCGCTGGACCGGCCCCGGCGCGACGCACCGGTGACCATGCGCCGCCTGACCGGCACGGTCGAGCGCATCAACCTGCTGCAGATCGACTCGGTCACCGTGCTCGCCCGCGCCCACCTGATGCCCCTGTTCTCCCGCCTCGGGCCGTACGACACCGCCCTGCTGGACCGGGCGGCCGGTCGGGCGCCGCGGAAGCTGGTCGAGACGTGGGCGCACGAGGCCTCCTACGTCCCCGCCGCCACCTACCCGCTGCTGGAGTGGCGCCGCCGGGCGGCGCAGCAGGAGGCGTGGGGCGTCATCGCCGGCGCCACCGACGCGCACCCGGTCGAGCTGGACCTGGTGCGCTCGCTGGTGACGGACCTCGGGCCCGTCACCGCCGGCCGGATCCACGCCGAGCTGGAGGCCGCCGGGCGGTCGGGCGGCCGGTCCCGCGAGGCGTGGGGCTGGAACTGGTCGGTGGCGAAACGCTGCCTGGAGTACCTGTTCTTCACCGGTGAGGTGCTCTCGGCCCGGCGCAACGGGTCGTTCGAGCGCTGCTACGACCTGGCCGAGCGGGTGCTGCCGCCCGCGGTCCGGGCGACGCCCCCGGTGCCCGACGACGTCGCCGTGCGCCGCCTGCTCGAGCTCGGCGCCCGGGCGCACGGCGTCGGGACGGTCCGGTGCTTCCGGGACTACTTCCGGCTGCGCGGCCCCGCCGTCACCACGGCGCTGGACGAGCTCGTCGACGACGGCACGCTGGTGCCCGTCGAGGTGCAGGGATGGCCGGAGCGTACCTACCGCCACCGTGACGCCGTCGTGCCCCGCCGGGCCGGGGCCGCCACGCTGCTGAGCCCCTTCGACCCCCTGGTGTGGGAGCGCCGGCGCCTGCTGGCCCTGTTCGACCTGCACTACCGGATCGAGATCTACACCCCGGCCCCGCAGCGCCGCCTGGGCTACTACGTGCTGCCGTTCCTCGAGGGTGAGCGGATCGGCGCCCTGGTGGACCTCAAGGCCGACCGGGCCGGGCGCGTGCTGCGCGTGATGGCCGCCCACCGCACCGACGACACGGGTCCGGACACCCCCGGCCGCCTCGCGGCCGAGCTGTGGACGCTCGCGGCCTGGCTGGGTCTCGACGACGTCGCCGTGGCCCCGCGGGGCGACCTGTCCGCGGCGCTGGCGGTGACCGCCGGGACCCGGATGACGGACTGAGGTCCCCCCGGGGGGCTCTCGAACCGTAGGATCGGCGCACGGGGGAGGAGGTGCCCATGGAGACCCTCGCGCTCTATCTCGGCGTGGCGTTCGTCGGCGGTGTGCTGGCCACGCTGGTGCGCCTGCCCCCGCTGGTGGGGTTCCTCGCGGCCGGGTTCGCGCTCGGCGCCGCGGGTGCCCCGGACCTGCCGGGGCTCGGCACCATCGCCGAGGTCGGCGTGGCGCTGCTGCTGTTCACGATCGGGCTGAAGCTGGACGTGCGCTCCCTGGTCCGGCCCGAGATCTGGCTGACGACGGTGAGCCACATGGTGCTGGCCGTCGCGGTCGGCATCGGGTTCCTCGGCCTGCTCGCCGTGATGGGCATGGCGCTGGTCGCCGGCGACGGGCTCGGCACCCTCGCGCTCATCGCGCTCGCGCTGTCCTTCAGCTCGACGGTGTTCGTGATCAAGGTGCTCGAGGACCGGTCGGACGCCACGAGCCTGTACGGGCGCATCGCCGTCGGCATCCTCATCATCCAGGACATCGTCGCCGTCACGTTCCTCGCGATCGCCGAGGGGCGTCCGCCGAGCCTGTGGGCCGTCGCCCTGCTGCTGTTCATCCCCGGGCGGCGCGTGCTGTACGCGATCTGGTCCCGGGTGGGCCACGGCGAGCTGCAGGCGATCTTCGGCGTCGCGGTGGCCCTCGGTCCCGGCTTCTACCTGTTCGAGCACCTCGGCCTGTCCGGGGACGTCGGTGCCCTGGTCATGGGGGCGCTGCTGGCCGCCCACCCGAGCGCCGGCGAGATGTCCCGGTCGCTGATGACGTTCAAGGACGTCATGCTCGTCGCGTTCTTCCTCGAGATCGGCCTGCACGGGACGCCCGAGCCGCAGCACGTCGCGCTGGCTCTCGTGCTGCTGCTGATGCTGCCGCTGCAGGCCGCCGCCTACGCGGTCCTGCTGTGGACGGCCCGGCTGCGCCGGCGCACGGCCTTCCTCACCGGGCTCGCCCTGGGCAACTACTCCGAGTTCGGCATCATCGTGGTCGCCGTCGGGGTCGAGGTCGGCATGATCGACGACGACTGGCTGATCGTCATCTCCCTGGCCGTCGCGGCGAGCTTCGCGCTCTCGGCGGCGGTCAACCGCCGGGGCGTGGAGATCGCCGCCTGGCTCACCCGGTTCCTGCCGCCCAAGGACCCCTCCCGCCTGCACCCGGACGACCGGGTCGTGGACATCGGCGACGTGGACGCCCTGGTCATGGGGCTGGGGCGCGTGGGGTCGACGACGTGCGCCCGGTTGCGCGACGAGTACGGGCTGCGGGTCGTGGGCGTCGAGCACGACGTCAACCGCGTGTCGTCCCTGCAGGGCGACGGCTTCGAGGTGGTGCGCGCGGACGCCACCGACGTCGAGTTCTGGGCGCGGGTCAAACGGGCCGGGCACGTCCGCCTGGCGGTGCTGGCGATGCCGTTCCACAACGCGAACCTCATCGCCCTGTCCCGCCTGCAGGACGCCGGGTTCGAGGGTCAGGTCGCGGCGATCGCCCGGTACGACGACGACGCCGCGGAGCTGCGTCGCCACGGCGCGGACGCGGTGTTCCACATCTACGGGGCGGCCGGCGCCGAGCTCGCCGACCGGGCCGCCGAGGTGCTCTCGACGGACCGCTGAGACCGGTCCGGACACCCTCTCGTCGTTCGTCGGTCGCGAACCCGGCCCACCGGGGCCGCGAGAGCGAATAGGATGGCAGACGGTGCGACGGGCGACGAGGGCGACGCCAGCGGGTCCCGTCGGCACCAGCGAACGGGCTCGGGGTCACCCGGGCACCACCGACACGGGAGTACTGCGTGCCTGCGATCCTCGAGAAGATCCTCCGCATCGGCGAGGGGCGGACCCTCAAGAAGCTGACCGCGCTCGCCGAGCAGGTGAACCAGCTGGAGGACAGCTTCACCGAGCTCAGCGACACCGAGCTGCAGGAGGAGACCCAGCGGTTCAAGGACCGCCTGGAGCACGGCTCCTCCCTGGACGAGTTGCTCCCGGAGGCCTTCGCCACGGTCCGCGAGGCGGCGCGCCGCACGCTGGGCCAGCGTCACTTCGACGTCCAGCTCATCGGCGGTGCCGCCCTGCACCACGGCAACATCGCCGAGATGAAGACCGGTGAGGGCAAGACGCTGGTCGCCACGACGGCCGCCTACCTCAACGCCCTGAACGGCAAGGGCGTGCACGTCATCACCACCAACGACTTCCTCGCGAAGTACCAGGGCGAGCTGATGGGCCGCGTCTACCGGTTCCTCGGTATGGAGACGGGCATCATCGTCTCCGGGCAGACGCCGGACGAGCGCCGCCGCCAGTACGCCGCCGACATCACCTACGGCACGAACAACGAGTTCGGCTTCGACTACCTGCGCGACAACATGGCCTGGTCGCCGGACGACCTGGTCCAGCGCGGGCACCACTTCGCGATCGTCGACGAGGTGGACTCGATCCTCATCGACGAGGCGCGTACCCCGCTGATCATCTCCGGCCCGTCCTCGGGCGACGCCAACCGCTGGTACGTCGAGTTCGCGAAGGTCGTCAAGCGCCTGCACCGCGACACCGACTACGAGGTCGACGAGAAGAAGCGCACCGTCGGCATCCTCGAGCCGGGTATCGAGAAGATCGAGGACTACCTCGGCATCGACAACCTCTACGAGTCGCTGAACACCCCGCTGATCGGGTTCGTCAACAACGCGATCAAGGCGAAGGAGCTGTTCAACCGCGACAAGGACTACGTCGTGCTCAACGGCGAGGTCATGATCGTCGACGAGCACACCGGCCGTATCCTCGCCGGGCGCCGCTACAACGAGGGCATGCACCAGGCCATCGAGGCCAAGGAAGGCGTGCAGATCAAGGCGGAGAACCAGACGCTCGCCACGATCACCCTGCAGAACTACTTCCGTCAGTACGAGAAGGTCGCCGGCATGACCGGTACGGCCGAGACCGAGGCCGCGGAGTTCCAGGGCACCTACAAGCTCGGCGTCGTCCCGATCCCGACGAACCGGCCGATGATCCGCATGGACCAGCCCGACCTCGTCTACAAGGCCGAGGAGGGCAAGTTCAACGCCGTCGTCGACGACATCGTCGAGCGGCACGCCAAGGGCCAGCCGGTCCTGGTGGGCACCACCAGCGTCGAGAAGTCGGAGCTGCTGTCGACGCTGCTCCAGCGCGCCGGCGTCCCCCACAACGTCCTCAACGCCAAGGAGCACGACCGCGAGGCCGCCGTCATCGCTCAGGCGGGACGCAAGGGCGCCGTCACGGTCGCCACGAACATGGCCGGCCGTGGCACCGACATCATGCTCGGTGGCAACGCCGAGTTCATCGCGGTCGCCGAGATGTCCCAGCGCGGGTTCGACTCCACCGAGGACCCGGAGGCCTACGAGGCCGCGTGGCCCGAGGTGCTGGCCAAGGCCGAGGAGTCCGTGGCCTCCGAGCACGAGGAGGTCGTCGACCTGGGCGGGCTGTACGTGCTCGGCACGGAGCGGCACGAGTCCCGGCGGATCGACAACCAGCTCCGCGGCCGCTCCGGCCGACAGGGCGACCCGGGCGAGTCGCGCTTCTACCTGTCCATGCAGGACGACCTGATGCGGCTGTTCAACTCCGGGCTGGCCGAGTCGATGATGGGACGCGCCGGCTTCCCGGACGACATGCCGCTCGAGTCGAAGATGGTCACGCGCGGTATCCAGAGCGCCCAGTCGCAGGTCGAGTCGCGCAACTTCGAGATCCGCAAGAACGTCCTCAAGTACGACGACGTCCTGGCGCGCCAGCGCACCGTCATCTACGACGAGCGTCGTCGGGTGCTCGAGGGCGAGGACCTGCACGAGCAGGTCCAGCACTTCCTCACCGACGTCGTCACCGCCTACGTCGAGGGTGCCGCCGACGACGGCAACGCCGAGGGCTGGGACCTGGACTCGCTGTGGACCGCGCTGAAGTCGGTCTTCCCGGTCTCGATCACGGTCGACGACGTCGTGGACGAGGCCGGCGGCCGGGACCGCCTGACCAAGGAGATGCTCCTCGAGGAGCTGCTCTCCGACGCGCGGGTCGCCTACCAGGCGCGCGAGGACTCCCTCGGGTCTCCGGCGATGCGTCAGCTCGAGCGCCGCGTGGTCCTGTCCGTGCTGGACCGCAAGTGGCGTGAGCACCTCTACGAGATGGACTACCTCAAGGAGGGCATCGGGCTGCGCGCGATGGCCCAGCGCGACCCCCTCATCGAGTACCAGCGCGAGGGCTACCAGCTCTTCCAGGCCATGACCGAGGCCATCAAGGAGGAGTCGGTCGGCTACCTGTTCAACCTGGAGGTCCAGGTCAAGCAGCCGGGCGAGGAGGGCGCCGCGGGCGGTGGTCCGCAGGTCTCCGTGCAGTCGGCGGCGGCGACGGCCGGTTCCTCGGCCGCCCAGGGCATCGCTGCCGGCGCGGCCTCGGTGGCCGGTGCCGACGTCGTCGAGGAGGCCCCGGCCGCCGAGGACGAGCCGGTCGAGGCCGAGACGGACACCACCTCGGAGCAGGAGATCCCGGCGGCGTTCGGCGGCTCGGAGGAGCCGACGCTCGTCGCGAAGGGTCTCGAGACGCCGCAGCGGCCGCAGAACCTGCAGTACTCGGCGCCGAGTGAGGACGGGTCCACCTCCCGCACCGGGGACTCCCGGGCGGCGCGTCGTGCGCTGCACGGCGAGGCGAGCGCGGCCAACGCCGACGGGCGCACGTTCCCCGGCACGCCCCGCAACGCCCAGTGCCCCTGCGGCTCGGGCAAGAAGTACAAGGTCTGCCACGGCGCCAACGAGTGAACGGACGCCCCGGGGGACCGGGGCGTCCTCACCCGAGCTCGAGCACGGCGACCCGCCAGGTGCCCCGGTGCACCTCGAGCCGGGCCGCCGCGGCGCGCACGCGTCCGCGGTCCTCGAGCACGACCGTGGCCTCCGCCGTCGCGGCGCCGAGCCGCACCATGCGCACCCGCCGCACGGCGACGGGCCGCGTCGTCGCGGCCGCCGCCGGGCGTGACCGCAGCAGGCGGGCACGCTGCGTCAGCTGGTCGTACACCTGCGGCGTGACCCAGCGCGCCACCTGAGCCACGGGCCGTTCGCCCCGCAGCACCTCCACGGCTGCGCGCACCACCGAGCAGCACAGGGCGGTCGGGTCCGCGGGGTGCGGGGCGGCCGGCTGCTCCGTCGGGGCGAGCGGGCGCCCGGGGACCGGAGCCGGCGGGGCGGAGTCCGCGCCGACCCGCACCCGGCGCGACGGCGGACGGTGCGTCGGCGCCTGGGGCGGGCGCGCGGGCGGCCGGCCGCCGGGAGGCGCCGAGACGCGGAGCCGGCGCGGCCGGGGGCCCTGCGGCGGGTCCTGACGGGGCGGTGCGGTGGGCGTGACGGTCATGACGGCTCCCTCGGGGTTCGTGACGACAGGACGGCGGTCGGTGGTCGGCGGGTGCGGGGCTCAGCGGATGCGGGGCTCAGGGGGCCTGCAGGACCTGGCCCGGCAGGATCACGTCGGGGTCGGCGCCGATGACGTCGCGGTTGGCCTCGTGCCACCGGGTCGTCGCGGCGAGGACCTCCGCGTCCGTGGCGGACGCCGGCAGCCCGCGGGCCGCGATCTCCCACAGGCTGTCCCCGCGGTGGACCACCACCTCGGCCGCGTCCGGGCCGGTCGTCGCCCGTGACGCGGGAGCGGCGTCGGAGGACGTGGTCGCAGCCACGGTGGCCTCCTCGGACGTGGCGCCGGACGTGCCGCCGACCTGCCGGTCCGGCGCAGACGTCGCGCGGGGCTCCAGGGCGATCGGGTGGGCCGAGACGTCCTCCGGCACGTCGGTCCGGTCGGGTGCGACGTCCGCCGTCGACCGCCAGCCCACGTCGAGGACGGTCGCGGGGGAGTCGACGGGCTCGTCGGCCAGCGCGGCGGACGGGGCGAGCGCCAGGCCCGCTCCGACGCCAAGCCCGACGGCACCGCGGGCCAGCCGGCGGACCACGCGAGGAGTCCACCGCCCGAGGGCGGTGTCCACCGCCCGGGCGCGGTACCGGGGTACGACGGCGACGCACGCCAGCGCGACGAGGGCGCCGAGCGTCAGCCACGCGGTCGCGGCCGCGCCGACGGTCAGCACGGTGATCTCCACCCACCGGTCGATCCCGGTGCGGGCGGCGGTCCCGCCGTCGCGCGGGACGATCGCTCCGAGGCGCAGTCCCAGGAGCGCCAGGACGACGGCGCCGCCGACGGCGCACGCCACGAGCCCGGCCAGCGACCGCCCGGCGCCCGTCGATCCCTCGACGTCGACTCTTCTCAAGGTTGTCATCTGATCCACTCTGATCGTGTCGTTTGATAGCAGTTGATGCGTCGTGATGTCGGAAATCCCAGCAGAGTTCGGCCGTCCTGTCCAGAGCGGGCATGCTGGTCCGGTCCACCCGCAAGCGGTAAGGAGATGTCGATGACGCCGTCGGACGCCTCGCGCTGGGCGCTGCTGTTCGCCGACCTCGAGGCCCAGCTCGCGGCCGAGGAGGCTGCTGAGCGCGAGGGTGCTGTCGCCGAGCTCACGCGCGCCGAGCAGGCCTCGGTGGGGCTGACCGACCGGCTGCGCGCCGCGGACGGTCCGCTCCGGGTCGAGCTGCGGGACGGGGAGGTGCTCGAGGGTCGTGTGGCGCACGTCGCCGACACCTGGCTCCAGCTCGACGCGCACGGTGCCCGGGGCCGGGTGCAGCACGTCGTCCCCCTGGCCGGGGTGGCGGGCCTGGTCGGGCTCGGGCCGCACGCGCGGCCCTCGGCGGCGCGCACCGACCGGCTGGGACTGGGGACGGCGTTGCGGGGGCTGCAGCGGGACCGTGCTCGCGTGCAGGTGCGGACCGCGTCCGGTCAGGTCGTGGGTCGCATCGCGCGGGTGGGTGCCGACCACCTGGACGTCGCGGAGGTCGACCGGGCCCGGCCCGTGTCCCGGGTCGTGCCGTTCGCCGCGCTGCTGCGGGTCAGCGAGGCGTGATCACATCTCGCCGGAGGCGATGCGCTCGCGGGTGCGCGCGTACTGCCGCTCGATGTACTCCTCGAGCTGGGCGGCCTCGACGCGCCAGACCTTCTTGGGGCCCACCTGGATCGCGGGGAGCTCCCCGGTGCGGACCAGCGAGTAGGCCTGGGTGGCGGAGATGCTGAGCATCTCCTGGACCTCGGCGAGGGAGAGGAAACGACCGGGCATGGCCCCATCCTGACACAGTCGTGCTGCTTCATCGCGGTTGTCCACAGGGGGTCGCGGATGGTGGCGGGGGCACCCCCTCGTCCCGGATGATGGGAGACGACTGCATCGTCGCTGGTCCCGGCGCTAGGGTGGCGGCGAACCGACGGCCCCCGCCCGCCGGACGCGACGATGCGCCCGGCCGAACCGAAGGACCGCTCCGTGAACGACGACGCCCTGCCGACCCCTGTCGCACCCCGCCTGCGCCGGCCCACCTGGCGAGATCCCCGGCTCGTCGTCGGGCTCGTCCTCGTGGCCGGTGCGGTCGCTCTCGGGTCCTGGGTCGTCGCGGACGCGGACCGCACCGTGCCCGTCTACGCCGCGGCCGGCACCCTGACACCCGGCGAACCCGTGGCGGCGGACAGCCTGCGGGTCGTCGACGTCAACCTCGGCACCGAGACCGCCCGGTACCTGCGTGCGGACGCCGGTCCGCCCACCGACCAGGTCGCCCTGCGCGTGGTGGAGGACGGCGAGCTCGTGGCCGCCGCGGCCCTGGGCCCGGCCGACGGCGTCGACGTCCGGGCGGTGGCCGTCCCGATCTCCGCCGGGCTGTCCGAGCGCATCCGCGCGGGCGCCGTCGTCGACCTCTGGTTCGTGCCCGAGGCGCGACCCGGAGCGAAGGGCGACGCGCCCGAGCCCGCACCGCTCGTCGCCGACGTCGTCGTCGAGCAGGTCGACGTCTCGGACAGCGGCCTGGTCGTGGCCGACGGTGGCACCGTGCACGTCCTGGTCGGCACGCAGGAGCTGCCGTCGGTCCTGGCCGCGCTGGGCGCCGACGGGTCGATCGCCGTCGTCCCCGTGGCGGGTGCCTGATGGCCGCACCCGTCACCGTCCTGTGCGCCGTCGACGGCCCGGAGGAGCCCGACGTCGTCGTCGCCCTCGGCGCCCCGGGGTCGGGTGCCACAGTGACCCGGCGGTGCGGCGACGTGGCCGAGCTGCTCGCCGCCGCGGCCGCCGGGGCGGGCACCGTCGCCGTCGTGACGGCCGACCTCGTCGGGCTCGACCGGGAGGCGGTCGGACGGCTGCACGCCGCCGGGACCCGTGTCGTCGCCCTGACCCACGCCGGTGGCGCGGACCGGGCGGAGGCGCTGGGCGCCGACGCCGTGCTCACCGGGCCGGGCGACCCCGGGTTCCTCGACGCCGTGCGGGACACCGCCCCGATCGACGACCCGCTGGCCACCGGCGAGCTCGACCTCGCCACCCTCGAGCGCGACGGCGCGACCCCGGGACGTCGTGGCGAGGTGGTCGCGGTGTGGGGGCCGGTCGGGGCGCCGGGACGGTCCACCACCGCGGTGGAGCTCGCGGCCGAGCTCGCCGGGATCGGTGCCGCGCCGCGGCGTCGGGGTCGCCGTCGGGCTACCTCCGGGCGTCCGCCGGGGGAGACCACGCTCCTCGTCGACGCCGACACCTACGGCTCGTGCCTCGCGGCCCGGCTCGGCCTGCTCGACGACGCCCCGGGGCTGGCGGCCGCGGCCCGCGCGGCCTCCCAGGGCAGCCTGGACCTCGCCACGCTCGCCCGGCACTCCCCGGTCGTGGCAGGTCGCCTGCGGGTGCTGACGGGGATCACCCGGGCGTCCCGGTGGCCCGAGCTGCCGGCCAGCGCCGTCGAGGTCGTCCTGGAGCGCGCCCGCGACCTGGCGCGCTGGACGGTGGTCGACTGCGGGCCGCTGGTCGAGGCCGACGAGCTGCTCATGTACGACACGCACGCGCCGCAGCGCAACGGCGCGACCCTGGCCGCCCTGCAGGCCGCCGACGTCGTGGTGGTCGTGGGCGCCGCCGACCCCATCGGCATCCAGCGGCTGGTGCGGGCGCTGGAGGACCTGGGCGAGGCGCCGGTCCCGGTGGCCGGCCGGCGGGTCGTCGTCGCCAACCGGGTGCGGTCGACGGCGGTCGGGCCGGACCCCGCCGCAGCGGTCGCCGCCGCGCTGGCCCGCTACGGCGGGGTGACGGACGTGCACCCCGTGCCCGACGACGCCGCCGCGTGCGACGCCGCCGTGCTCGCCGGTCGGAGCCTGGCCGAGCATGCGCCGTCGTCGTCCGCCCGGGACGGCTTCGCCGCCCTGGCCGGCCACGTGCGCGACCTGGTGGCCTGAAGGCCCCGCAAGGCCTGGTCGGGCAGACTGTCCCCATGCGCATCTACGTGCCCGCCACTCTGGACGAGCTCGACACCGCCGTGGTCGGGCGGGTGACCCGCTGGCCCGTCGGCCCGCGGAGCGCGCACGCCGTGACCGGGGCGCTCGCGGCCGAGCTCGCCGACGCCGACGACGAGGGGCGCGAGTACGCGGCCTTCCTCGCGGCAGCCGACGACTCGCTGTCGCTGATCGCGGCCCGGCCGGGTGCGGCGCCCGTGCGCGTGGTCGTGTCGGCGGACGTCGAGGACGACGTCGTCGCGGACGGTGCGGCGGACGGTGCGACGTCGGCGGTGCAGGTGCTGCGGGACGTCCCGGACGTGCCCCTGGCCGCCGTGCACGTCGACGAACCGGCCGCCGCCGAGGACGTCCGTGCGGTCCTGGCGGCCGTCGACGCCGACGACGCCGCCGACGACGAGGCGCTCGCGGACGCCGTCCAGCGGGTCACCGACCGGGACCTGCTCTGGTACGACCCGAGCGAGGTCCACCAGATCCCGCGCCCCTGACCTCGTCGCCCCACCCACCGCTGCGCCTCTTCATCGCTGCGCCTCCTCATCGCTGTGGGCATGAAATCTGCAGGCCGTCGATGCCGACGGCCTGCAGATTTCATGCCCACAGCGACGGGGGAGTGGCGTGAGTCAGCCGAGGTAGACCATCGCCTTGTCGTGCAGGAGCCCGTTGGTGGCCACGGCGTTGCCGCCCCACGGACCGTCCTCGCCGTCGAGCGAGGTGAAGCGGCCGCCGGCCTCGACGACGATCGGCACGAGAGCCGCCATGTCGTACAGCTCGAGCTCGGGCTCGGCGGCGATGTCGGCGGCGCCCTCGGCCACCAGCATGTACGACCAGAAGTCCCCGTAGCCGCGGGTGCGCCAGCACTCGCGGGTCAGGTCGAGGAACCCGTTGAGCTTGTCGCGCTCCTCCCAGCCGTCCAGGGACGAGTAGGCGAACGAGGCGTCGCCCAGGGAGGAGACCCCCGAGACGTGCATCCGCGTGGCGGCGGCGATGGACTTGCCGGTCCAGGCGCCGGAGCCCTTGGCGGCCCACCACCGGCGGCCGAGCGCAGGAGCCGAGACGAGGCCCATGACGACCTCGTCGCCGTCGGCGAGCGCGATGAGCGTCGCCCACACGGGCACGCCGCGCACGAAGTTCTTCGTGCCGTCGATGGGGTCGATGATCCAGCGGCGCGACCCGCTGCCGGCCTCGCCGAACTCCTCGCCGACGATGGCGTCACGCGTGCGGGCGCGGGCGAGCTGGGCGCGGATGAACTCCTCCGCGCCGCGGTCGGCGTCGGAGACCGGCGTCTGGTCCGGCTTGGTCTCGACATGGAGGTCGACCGCGCGGAACCGGGACATCGTCATCGAGTCGACCTGGTCGGCGATCACGTGGGCCAGGCGCAGGTCGTCCTCGTACGTGCGCCCGTGCCCCTGTGGGCTGGGAGTCTGCTGGAAGGTGGCCACCCTCACACGCTAGCGGTTCGTGACGTCGACGGGGGGCGCCACGACGCCAGGCGAGACGTGCGTGTCGTCGGCCCGGGGAGGTGCGCCCACGGCCGGGGTGCTCCCTAGCCGGCGTCGGTCCGCGAGGCCAGCAGCCGTCGGAACGAGGCCAGCCGCGCCGCGCGTGCCGCGCGGGCGTCGTCGTCCTCGGTGGCCCCGACCCACTCGTCCAGCGCGCAGTCGGGGGCGTCGGCGAGGTGCGTGCACCCGCGCGGGCACTCCTCAGCCGCGGCGTCCAGGTCCTCGAAGGCACGCAGCAGGTGCTCGGGCTCCACGTGGGCCAGCCCGAAGGAGCGCACACCGGGGGTGTCGATGACCCAGCCGTCGTGCCCGTCGTCGTCCACCGAGGAGCCCGGCCCGCTCGGCAGTCGCAGCGCCACGGCCGACGTCGAGGTGTGCCGTCCGCGTCCGGTGACGTCGTTGACGACGCCGGTCGCCCGCAGGGCGTCGGGCACCAGGGCGTTGATGAGCGTCGACTTGCCGACGCCGGAGTGCCCGACGAGCACCGACGTCCGCCCCAGCAGGCGCTCGCGGACCGTCTCGACGGAGTCCGCGTCGTCCCGCCGTGTCACCACGACGTCCACGCCGATCGGCTCGTACAGGTCGCGCAGCTCGTCGGGGGAGGCGAGGTCGGCCTTGGTCAGGCACAGCAGCACGTCCATGCCGGCGTCGTAGGCGGCCACGACGCAGCGGTCGATCATGCCGGTGCGCGGCTCGGGCTGGGCGAGCGCCGTGACGACGACGAGCTGGTCGGCGTTGGCCACCACGATCCGCTCGTAGGGGTCGGTGTCGTCGGCGGTGCGCCGCAGCGTCGAGGTGCGGTCGGTGACCCGCACGATCCGTGCGAGCGTGCCCTCGTGGCCGGACGTGTCACCGACGACGTCGACGCGGTCGCCGACCACCGTGCGGGTCCGCCCGAGCTCGCGGGCCTTCATGGCGAGGATCTCGCGCTCGTCCGGACCGCCGTCGTCGACCACGAGGGTGTACCGGCCGCGGTCGATGCCGGTGACCAGCGCCGGGACGGCGTCGGCGTGGTCGGGCCGCTGCTTGGAGCGCGGGCGCGACCCGTGCTTGGAGGGACGCGCGAACCGTTCGTGCTCGTCGCGGACCCGGCGGGCCATCAGTCCTGGTCCTCCGTGCCCCGGCCGAGTATCCGTGCCCAGATGCCGTCGAAGCCGGGCAGGGTCTTGGCGGTGGTTGCCACGTTCTCGACCTGTACGTCCGGGACCCGCAGGCCGAGCAGGGCCGCGGAGGTGGCCATGCGGTGGTCGGCGTAGGTGCGGAACACCCCGCCGTGCAGCGGGCGCGGGGTGATGACGAGCCCGTCGCGGGTCTCCTCGCACCGGCCGCCGAGCCGCGTGATCTCGGCGGCGAGCGCCGCCAGCCGGTCCGTCTCGTGGCCGCGCAGGTGCGCGATGCCGCGCAGGCGGGTGGGGGAGTCGGCCAGCGCCGCGAGCACGGCGAAGGTCGGGGCGAGCTCGCCGCCGGCCCGTAGGTCGACGTCGATGCCGTGGATCTCGCCGGTGCCGGTCACCGAGAGCACGCCGTCGTCCAGCGACGCCGTGCCGCCCATCTGCTCCAGCAGCTCGGGGACCATGGCGCCGGGCTGGGTGGTCGACGTCGGCCAGCCCGGCACCCGCACGGTGCCGCCGGCGACCAGGGCGGCGGCCAGGAACGGCGCCGCGTTGGACAGGTCCGGCTCCACGCGCAGGTCGCGGGCGGCGATCGGGCCGGGGGTGACCTGCCAGATGCCGTCGCGGGAGTCGTCGACGGCGACGCCGACCTCGCGCAGCGCGGCCACCGTCATCTCGATGTGCGGCAGGCTCGGCAGGGTCGTGCCGATGTGCCGCAGCGTCAGCGGGCGGTCGAACCGGGGGGCGGCCAGCAGCAGCGCGGAGACGAACTGCGAGGAGCCCGAGGCGTCGATGTCCACCGACCCCCCGGCGACGTGCCCGCGGCCGTGCACGGTGAAGGGCAGGTGCGACGGCACCGTGGCGCCGGCTTCGTCGCCCTCACCCGTGACGCGGACGCCGAGGCCGTGCAGCCCCGCGAGGACCGGCTGCATCGGGCGCACCCGTGCCTCCGGGTCGCCGTCGAACCGGACGTCGCCGTCGGCCAGCGCGGCCACGGGCGGCAGGAACCGCATGACGGTGCCGGCCAGGCCGCAGTCGATGCTCGTGCTCCCGGTGACGGGACCGGGCGTCACGTGCAGGGTGCTGGGCGCCTCGCCCTCGGTGATGGTGGCGCCGAGGGAGCGCAGCGCGGCGATCATGAGGTCGGCGTCGCGCGAGCGCAGCGCGCCGCGCAGCGTGCCGGGGCCGTCGGCCAGGGCGGCGAGGACGAGTGCCCGGTTGGTGAGCGACTTGCTGCCCGGGACCTCGACCGTGGCCTCCAGGGGGCCGTCGGCGACGGGGGCGTCCCACAGGGGCAGATCGGTCGAGGCAGGCGCAGACGTCATGCCCCGAGACTAGTTGACCGCGTCCGACGTCGGCGGCCCCGTCCGGACGTCAGGACACCTTCGCGGCAGCCTTCGCCGCGGCCTTCTCGGCGGACGCCCGGGCGCTCTTCGCGGTGGCCTTGGCGCTCTTGGCGCTCGCCTTCGCGTTCTTGGCGGTCGACCGCAGCTCGCGCTCGACCTGCTGCGTCGCGTGCCGGGCCGACGCCGAGGCGGACCGGCGGGCGTAGGTGGCGGACCGCTTGGCGTTCGCCACGGCGTGCTTGCCGGACCGCTCCAGGTTCTCGACGGCGTGCTTGCCGGACGTCGACGCGCTCTCGACCGCGTGGTGGGCGGACTTCGAGGCGGCGGCCCGCTTCTGGGCGATGCGGTAGGAGACGCCGGGGCGTCCCTCGAGGTCGATCCCGGCGATGACGGCGGCGCCGATCGCGCCGAGGTTCTTGACGAACTTGTCGGTCCGCTCGCGCCGCTCGTCGCCCTTGCTGGTGAAGGGCTGGTTGACCACGGCCAGCGGCGCGGTGAGCGCGGCGAGAGTCAGGGCGGCGGACCGCGGTGTGCGCCCGACGGCGAGCAGCAGGCCGGCCAGCGCCGTCGCACCGCCGTGCGCGCGGACGAGCAGGGAGACCTGGGTGTCGTCGAGAGGTTCGACGCCGAGCGCCTCCGTGACGGTGTCGGCGCCGCGACGGGCGGCCTCGGTGTGCTCGGCCGGTCGCAGGGCGGTGGAGACGCCGTCGTAGACGAACGGGACGGCCAGCAGGGGGCGGGCGAGACGTCGGAGCAGCATAGGCCCACTGTGGCAGAGCGGCTGCAGACATGCCCACCGATACACGCTGGTTGACGGCGTGAGCAGGGGTGCGGTCGGATGTCTGTCGTGCCCTCGACCCTCCGGCGCGCCGCTGCGCCCGCCGCCCTGCTCGCCGCAGCCGTGGTGCTGTCGGGCTGCGGGGACGTCGGCCTGGCACCGGAGGAGCCGTCGGACGTGCGGGGCGTGGTGGCCGACGGCGGCGCGGTCGACGACGACGGCGGCAGGGCGGGCCGGCCGGTCCTCGTGCGGGCCTCCGACCCCTACTACGAGGGGATGGCGCTGCTCACCGACGGCACGGAGGTGCTGGACGTCGACGGCTCCGCAGCGGACGTGGCCGTGCTCGTCGCCGGGGCGATGGTCGAGGTGTGGGTCGACGAGGTCTGCCAGGAGTCGGACCCCGTGCAGTGCGGCGTCGAGGTCGTGCAGCTCCTCGAGCCGTAGCCGCCCGCTGCCCGCCGCCTCCCGGAGCGGCCCTCAGCGCGGCTCGGCGCCCTCCCACCACTCGAGGTGGGACCGGGGCGGCCGGCGGCTCCCGAGCCCGTCGCGCCGGACGGTCCGTGCGAGCGCCGTCATCCAGACGCCGGCGGTCAGCAGGGTGAGCAGCAGCAGGATCATCGTCATGGCAGCAATTCTTCGCTCGTCGATGTTCTGTCACGAGTGGCGGTATCGACATCACCCGTCGATGTTCTGCCATCGAGCCGCCGGCGCCGCGGGGCGTTGACAGCCGATGGCCCGTGCGGTGCCATGACCTGCGTGGAAACAGGCCTCGTGGCGAGTGCGCCGGTCCGTCCGTGGAGGCGGGGTGTCGAGATCTGCGCGTGGGGGATGGCGAGCTACGTTCTGCTCTCCACTGCTGTGGCCGCGGTGGTCCGGGGGATCGCCGGCGCCGCGGCGCCTTCGGTCGGTGGACAGGTCCTCACGGTGCTGATCTGGGTCGGGCTGCCGCTGCTGCTGGCCGGCGTCCCCGGAGCCGCGCTGATCGTCGCGCTCGTGTGGCACCGTCCGCGATGGGCTCGTCTGACGGCGTTCGCCGTGGCGGGTGTCGCGTTCGGGCTGCTCGTCCGGGGGCGAGGGCTGAGCGTGTACGCGTTGTTCGACAGTCGGTCGTACCGGCTCGTCGGCTGGCTCGACCTCGGGATCGCGGTCACCGCCGCCGCAGCCTGCGCCGTCACCGGGTGTGCCGTCGTCTGGTGGCGCGTGGCGCGGAACGCCGGAGCCGGCTCGACCAGCGGGGGCGAGCAGGTTCGCGGTGCGACGGGAGCGCTCGAGGAGGGCTCCGGGGCGCCCGGTGCCCGGGCGCCCCGTCGCGCGACCGGTGAGGCGGCGTGGGCCGGGCCGCTGGCCTGGCTCGTGGGCGCCGCCGGCATCGTGATGATCCCCGCCTACCTGGCCTTCGCGGCGATGATCACCGCAGCGCCGCTCTTCGGTGTACCGGGCGATCTCGAGGCTGCCGCCGCCTACTTGTGGCGCGGGGCTGCCGTGGCCGGGGCGGCGACAGTGGTGATCGTCGTGGTGGCCTCGGTCGCGGGCCGTCGGGGGGCCGGCGTGCGTGGGCGGGTGGCCCTGGTCGCCGTCGGTGCGGTCGTCACCTTCGTGCTGGTCGGCGCGGCGGCTTCGTCGGCGTGATCCGGAGTGCTGCCGAGAGTGGCAGCATCTGGTCGTCAGTCGAGATCCCGCCACATCTGTGCCAGGCTGAGGGGATGATCGAGAAGGTGGCCGCCGTCGTCGTCCCCGGCGTCGCGCCGTTCGAGATGGGCATCGCCTACGAGGTGTTCGGCATCGACCGCCGCGACACCGGCGGGCCGACGTTCGACTTCACGCTGTGCACCCCCGAGCCCGGACCCGTGCCGACCAAGGGCGGGTTCTCAGTCCACGTCGACGCCGGGCTCGAGGCGACCGAGGACGCCGACGTCGTCGTCGTGGTCGCCTACGACGTCCTCACCGACGCCGAGCACATCGACGTCCCGCCCGCCTACCTCGACGCGATCCGGGCCGCGCACGAGCGGGGCGCCTGGATCGTCTCGCTGTGCTCCGGCGCGTTCGTGCTCGCCGCGGCCGGTCTGCTCGACGGGCGGCGCTGCACCACCCACTGGATGTTCGCCGACCGCCTCGCCGCGGCGGCGCCCCGGGCCGACGTCGATCCCGACGTGCTCTACGTCGCCGACGGTCGGGTGCTCACCAGCGCCGGCACGGCCGCCGGCATCGACGCGTGCCTGCACCTGGTACGCACCGAGCTCGGGGGAGAGGCCGCCCGTGCGGTCGCCCGCCGCATGGTCGTCCCGCCGCAGCGCGACGGCGGGCAGGCGCAGTACGTCGTCGACCCCGTCCCGCAGCAGGGCGACTCGCTGGCCGACCTGCTCGCCTGGATGCGCGGACACCTCGAGCTCGACCACAGCGTGCCGGCGCTGGCGCGGCGCGCGATGCTCTCCGAACGGACCTTCGCCCGCCGCTTCCGCGCCGAGACGGGTACGACGCCGGGTGCCTGGCTGACGCGGCAGCGCGTCGCCCGCGCGCAGGAGCTCCTGGAGCAGCCCGGCGTCCCGGTCGAGGAGGTCGCCCGGCTCGTCGGGTTCGGCAGCGCCGCCGTCCTGCGGCACCACTTCGCGCGCCTGCTCGGGACCAGCCCGACGTCCTACCGACGGCGGTTCGCGGACGTCGCGTCCTGATCCCGACGGGCCCCGGCGCCGCCGCGTCGTGGTGTGGGCCGAGGCAGCGCCCTGACCTGCGGGGAATGCCGGTCGGTCGTCCCTGGTTGCACCGCAGTGTGGAAGCCTGCATGACTCGAGACGCCCCCGCAGCGGGCGGGGTGCGCGACGCGACCCTGTTCTCCGTTCCCTCCGACCTCGGTCGGCCGACGGCGGCGTCCCCGGACGTACCCCGCAGCGGCTGGCCGCTGGGGCTAGGCTCGACAGCGATGACCCAGGATGACGACGCGGCGACCACCACCCCTCAGCCGACCGACGACGAGGTCGGCGAGGACACCGAGCGCGCTCCGGACGAGGAGTCGGCGGCGGACCGTGCCGCGCGCTTCGAGCGCGACGCGATGGAGTACATCGACCAGCTGTACTCCGCGGCGCTGCGCATGACGCGCAACCCGGCCGACGCCGAGGACCTCGTGCAGGAGACGTTCGCCAAGGCGTTCGCCGCCTTCCACCAGTACAAGCCCGGCACCAACCTCAAGGCCTGGCTGTACCGGATCCTGACGAACACCTTCATCAACAACTACCGCAAGAAGCAGCGGCAGCCGCAGCAGGCGCAGACCGACGACATCGAGGACTGGCAGATCGCCCGGGCGGCGACCCACACCTCGCAGGGGCTCCGCTCGGCCGAGGCCGAGGCGCTCGACCGGCTCCCGGACTCCGACGTGAAGCGGGCGCTGCAGGAGCTGCCCGAGGACCGCCGGATGGTCGTGTACTACGCCGACGTCGAGGGGTTCCCCTACAAGGAGATCGCGGAGATCATGGGTACACCGATCGGGACCGTGATGTCCCGGCTGCACCGTGGACGACGGCAGCTGCGCGAGCTGTTGGCGGACTACGCCGCGGACCGAGGACTCGCCGGAGCGCGCGGAGGAGAATCATGAGCGCGGACGTGACCCCCATCCCGCACGAGCCCGCCGAGGGCGAGAGCGACTGCGAGCACGCGCTGGGGCACCTGTACGAGTACCTCGACTCGGAGATGACCGAGGACGACGAGCACCGCATGCGTGCGCACGTCGCGCACTGCTCGCCCTGCCTGGCCGAGCTGAGCGTCGAGGAGCTCGTCAAGAAGCTCGTCAAGCGGTCCTGCGCGGAGCAGGCGCCCGCGACGCTGCGCCTGCGCATCCGTGAGCAGATCACGGTGATGCGCGTCTCGGGCTGAGAGCGCACCCGCACCGGCCGTCCGTCACGACGGTCCGGGGACGACGACGGGCCGGCACCCCGCAGGGTGCCGGCCCGTCGTCGTGCAGGGCGTCCTCAGGCGTTGGGACGCTTGCCGTGGTTGGCGTTCTTGCCCTTGCGGGCGCGACGCTTGTTTCCGCGCTTGCTCATGATCGTCTCCTCACGAGAAGGTGGTCGGGGGTCGGTCTATGATCCCACAATCGCACGACGACCCGTGTCACCGGCTCCCTGGAGGCAGCATGAGCACCGAGTCCTGGGCGATCGCCGCCCCGCAGACCGTCGAGGTCACGGGTGTGGGTGCGTTGACGATCCGGCTCCAGGACGGCCGGGCGGACGTCACGGTCGACCCGGAGACCACCCAGGTCACGCTCGAGGTGCTCGAGGTCGGGGAGAAGCCGCTGCACGTCGACCGCGACGGCGACCGGCTGCGCATTGGCTACGAGCGGAACGCGGTCGAGGCGTTCGTGGCCCGCGTGCGGTCGCTCGGCAGCTCCGAGCGGGCCGTCGTGCACGTCACCGTCCCGCCGCAGGTCCGGGTCGACGTCGGCACGACCGAGGCGGACGTCGAGGTCACCGGCACGTCCGGGACGGTGGTCAAGACGGTCACCGGCACCGTGCGCACGGCCGGCACGCACGGGTCGCTGTACCTGCGGTCCGTCTCCGGCGACGTGGCCTCCTCGGGGCACACCGGCGACGTCTCGGCGCAGGTCGTCTCCGGCGCCCTCGCCCTGGAGGGCACCCTGGGCCGGGTCACCACGAGCAGCGTGTCCGGTGCCGTGGCGGTCACCGCCGTCGGCACCGTGCCGATGGTGTCGGCCAAGTCCGTCTCGGGCGACGTCGCGCTCCGGCTCGACGCCGGCACCCCGGTCAGCCTCAAGGTCCGCGGCGCGGCGGGGCAGGCGGTGCTCGACGGGGAGGCGCTGCCCTCGACCACGCGGACGTTGTCCGTCGACCACGGCGAGACCCCGACGGACGGCCGGAGCATCGCCTACGTGACGGCCACCGTCACCAGCGCGCGGGTCATCGTCTCGCGCGGCTGAGGCGCCCGGTCACTCCGTCTCGTGCGGCAGGCCGAGCCAGGCGTGCCAGCCGGTGTGCAGCACCAGCCAGGCCATGAGCCCGTAGCCCGCCTGCCCGGGGTAGGTCGACCCCGTGGTGGCGAGGTCGGCCAGCCACTGCTCGTGCTGGGCGAGCGGGGTGTAGGTGTCCACGTAGGGCACGCGTCGACGGCTCGCGACGTCCTGGAAGGCCGCGGAGAGCTCGGCGATCCGGCCGCCGTCCTCCGGCCGCCCCGGCGGGGGCCCGACGACGAACGTCGACAGGCGCCGGTTGTCGGCGACGTCGAGGATGTTCGCCAGGTTGAGCCGCGACCGGGCGACCGACAGGCCGGAGTCGACGTCGTGGCGGCCCAGGGCGACCACGAGACGGTTGTCGTGGGTCTGCTCCGGGCCGAACCGCGGCTCGGTCTCGGCCTCCCAGCGCGCGCCGAGGGTCGACGTCGTCTCGCCCGGCACCGCCAGGGTGAAGGTCATCGCCGGCCGGTCGAACCGGGTCCGCGCCAGCACGCGTCCGGTCCAGCCCAGGGCGCGGCCGTCGCCGACGCCCACGCTGAGCTCGTCGCCCACCACGCAGATGCGCACCTCGCGGTCCGTCACGACCTGTCACCGTCCCCTGCCGAGTCACTGTGTTGCGCCGTCATTGTTCCGTGCCCAGGCTCGGCACGGCATGATCCCACGCCGGGCGCCGGCGGCACCCCTCCGCAGGGAGGGGCCGGCGCCCGGTTCGTGACATCTCGTCGCGGATGAGCCGTCCTGGCACGGTTCGTCACAGCAGGCTGGCACCCCAGCGGACCTCGTGGGAGTCGCCCGGAGCCAGCCGGACGAGCCGGTCGCCGGAGTTGAAGGCGTCGGCGTAGCAGCTCATGGGCTCGGCGGCCAGGCCGAAGCGCTCGTGGCCGGCGATGTGGTTCGCCGAGCAGACCTGCCAGCAGTCCATCGAGTCGTCCATCCAGACGGCGGCGGTCCGCCCGTCCGGGCGCCCCAGCCGGCACCACGACAGTCCGTCGTCGTCCCGCGTGGCCGAGACCCAGGCGTCGTCCAGGTCGAGCCCGGCCAGCGAGCGCGTCGCGCGCAGGTCGTGGTCGCCCGTGACCGGTTCGACGCCGGTGGGCAGCAGCCGGTCGTCGACGGTGACGTGCTCGGTGGCGTCCAGGCGCACGGTGCACGCGTCGAGGTCGGCGCCGCCGGAGGAGAGCCAGGGGTGGAACCCGACGCCGTAGGGTGCCGTGCCGGTGCCGACGTTGCGGGTGGTCACCCGGATCTCGAGGCCGCGCTCGGCGTCCAGGGAGTAGCGCACGCGGGTGGTGAGCTGGAACGGCCAGCCCTTCTGCGCGGGCAGCGCCAGCTCCAGCGTGACCGCGTCGTCGGCGACCTCGACGGCCGACCAGCGGTACCAGCAGCCGAGCCCGTGCAGGGCCGTGCCGCGGTCGGGCTCGCTCAGCGGGAGCTGGTACGTCTCGCCGTCGGCGGCGTACCGGCCGTCGCGAAGACGGTTGGGCCACGGGACCAGCACGGCGGCGTTGAAGACCGGTGCGGGCTCGTGCTCGGCGAACGGCACGAAGACGTCGAGGCCGTCGACGGTGTACTCGCGCACCATGGCCCCGACCTCGGCGATCGTGGCGCGGTGGGTGCCGGCGGACAGGTGGTACTGGGTGCCGGACGGCGTGGGTGCCGTCTCGGTGCTCGGGCTCGTGTTCACGGTCACACCGTAGTCGGCAAGCCTGATCGGTGCGTCCCGCGTACCGTGTGAAGGTCGACCCCCTCGGACTTGGAGGACACTGATGCAGAAGCGGGTACTCGGCCGGACCGGTCGGATGGTCTCGGTCGTCGGCCTGGGCACCTGGCAGCTCGGCGCGGACTGGGGCGAGGTGAGCGACGCTGACGCGCGCGCCGTGCTCGAGGCGTCGCTCGAGGCCGGGGTGACCTTCTACGACACCGCGGACGTCTACGGCGACGGCCGCAGCGAGCAGACGGTCGGCGCGTTCCTCGCCGACCACCGCGACGAGGGCCTCACCGTGGCGACCAAGATGGGGCGCCGCGCGGACCAGGTCCCGGAGAACTACGTCCTGGAGAACTTCCGGTCCTGGACCGACCGGTCGCGCGCCAACCTCGGCGTGGACACCCTCGACCTGGTCCAGCTGCACTGCCCGCCGACGCCGGTGTACTCCCGCGACGAGGTCTACGACGCCCTGGACACGCTCGTGGACGAGGGCGCCATGGCCTCCTACGGCGTCTCCGTGGAGACCGTCGACGAGGCCCTGACGGCCATCGCCCGTCCCGGGGTCGCGACGGTGCAGATCATCCTCAACGCCTTCCGGCACAAGCCGCTGGAGAAGGTCCTGCCGGCGGCGTCCGAGGCCGGGGTCGGCATCATCGCCCGGGTCCCGCTGGCCTCCGGCCTGCTGTCGGGCCGATACACGAAGGACACCACCTTCGCCGAGAACGACCACCGCACGTTCAACCGCGGCGGCGAGGCCTTCGACGTGGGCGAGACGTTCTCCGGCGTCCCGTTCGACGTCGGCGTCGAGGCGGCCGCGTCCTTCACCGAGCTCGCCGAGGGGCTCGAGCAGGACCTCACGCCCGCCCAGGCCGCGATCGCGTGGATCTGGCAGAGCCCGGGCGTCTCGACCGTGATCCCCGGTGCGCGCACCCCGGAGCAGGCCCGGCTCAACGCCGCGGCCGGCGAGGCCGGCAGCCTGGGACCGCTGTTCGCCTCCCGCGTGCGCGACCTCTACGACTCCTCGATCCGCGAGCACGTGCACGACAGGTGGTGAGCCGGGGCTGACCGCGCGGGTCCGGACCGCCCGCACCGGACCCGATCGCCGGGGACGCACGAAGGGCCCGGGAGCGACGGCTCCCGGGCCCTTCGTGCTGCCTGACGGCGACGGTCAGCGGCTGAACACCTGGTCCAGCAGGATCTCCTGCTCCTCGCGGTGACGCTTGGCCGTGCCGGCGGCCGTGGACGCCGACGCCGGCCGGGAGACGACCTGCACGCGGGGCAGGTCCTCGGGCATCGCCAGGTGCAGGTAGGACCACGCGCCCTGGTTCTGCGGCTCGTCCTGGACCCAGACGACCTCGGCGTCCGGGTACTTCGCGAACTCGGCCCGCAGCTGCTCCTCCGGGAACGGGTAGAGCTGCTCCATGCGCACGATGGCCGTGGCGGTGTCACCGCGCTTGCTGCGCTCGGCGACGAGGTCGTAGTAGACGCGGCCCGTGCAGAGCACGAGTCGGCGCACGCCGGCCGGGTCGAGGTTCCCGCGGGCCACCTCGGTGTCCTCGAGCACGGGCTCGAAGGTGCCGGTCGTGAAGTCCTCGACGCTCGAGGCCGCGGCCTTGAGGCGCAGCAGCTGCTTCGGCGTCATGACCACCAGCGGCCGACGCGGGCGGTCGTAGGCCTGCCGGCGCAGCAGGTGCGCGTACGACGCGGGGGTGGAGGGCTGCGCCACGGTCATGTTGTTCTCGGCGGCGAGCTGCAGGAAACGCTCCAGGCGGGCCGAGGAGTGGTCGGGCCCCTGCCCCTCGTAGCCGTGCGGGAGCAGCATGACGACCGAGGAGTTCTGGCCCCACTTCTGCTCGGCCGACGAGATGAACTCGTCGATGACGGTCTGGGCGCCGTTGACGAAGTCGCCGAACTGCGCCTCCCACAGCACCAGGGCGTCGGGGCGCTCGACGGAGTAGCCGTACTCGAAGCCGAGCGCGGCGTACTCGCTGAGCGAGGAGTCGTAGACCCAGAACTTCGCCTGGTCGCCGGAGAGGTAGAGCAGCGGGGTCCACTCGGCGCCCGTGTGCCGGTCGTGCAGCACGGCGTGCCGCTGGGTGAACGTCCCGCGGCGCGAGTCCTGACCGGCCAGGCGGACCGGCGTGCCCTCGATGAGCAGCGACCCGAAGGCCACGAGCTCGCCGAAGCCCCAGTCGATGTCGCCCTCCTTGGCCATGATCTGGCGCTTGTCCAGGAGCTTGCCGAGCTTCGGGTGGACGGTGAAGCCCTCCGGCGGCTGGACGTGGACGTCGCCCACGCGCTCCAGCACGGAGTGCGAGACGGCGGTCTGCCAACCGACCATCGTGCCGGCGTCCTCGCGCTGGGACTCCGGACGCTCCAGCCCGGCGATCTCCTCGGTGCCCGAGGAGCGGTCCGAGGACATGCCCTTGGTCTCGGTGAAGACGCGCTCGAGCTGGGCCTGGTAGTCCTTGAGCGCCTGCTCGGCCTCCTCGACGGTGATGTCGCCGCGGGCCACGAGGTTCTTCGTGTACAGCTTGCGCACCGACTGCTTGGCCTCGATGAGGTTGTACATCAGCGGCTGCGTCATCGAGGGGTCGTCGCCCTCGTTGTGGCCGCGCCGGCGGTAGCAGACCATGTCGATGATGACGTCGCGGTCGAACTGCTCGCGGTAGGCGAAGGCGAGCTCGGCCACGCGCACGCAGGCCTCGGGGTCGTCACCGTTCACGTGGAAGACCGGGACCTGGTAGCCCTTGGCCACGTCGGTCGAGTACGTCGTCGAGCGGGACGAGGACGGGCCCGTGGTGAAGCCGACCTGGTTGTTGATGACCACGTGGATCGTGCCGCCGGTGCGGTACCCGCGCAGCTGGGCGAGGTTGAGCACCTCCGGCACGACGCCCTGGCCGGCGAAGGCGGCGTCGCCGTGGATGAGCAGAGGCAGCACGGAGAAGCCGTCGCCGCCGAGGTCGATCCGGTCCTGCTTGGCGCGCACGATGCCCTCGAGCACCGGGTCCACGGCCTCCAGGTGGGAGGGGTTGGCCGCCAGGTAGACCTTCGTCGTCGCGCCGGTCTCGGCGGTGAACGTGCCCTCGGTGCCGAGGTGGTACTTGACGTCACCGGAGCCCTGCACGGACTTCGGGTCGAGCTGGCCCTCGAACTCCTTGAAGATCTGGCCGTAGCTCTTGCCGGCGATGTTGGCCAGCACGTTGAGCCGGCCGCGGTGGGCCATGCCGACGCCGACCTCGTCCAGCCCGCTCTCGGCGGCCTTGGACAGGATCGCGTCCAGCAGCGGGATGACGGCCTCGCCGCCCTCCAGGGAGAAGCGCTTCTGGCCGACGTACTTGGTCTGCAGGAAGGTCTCGAAGGCCTCGGCGGAGTTCAGCCGGCGCAGGATGCGCAGCTGGTCCTCGCGGGGGGTGCGGGCGTACCCGTGCTCGAGCCGGTCCTGCAGCCACTTGCGCTGGGTCGGGTCGGACAGGTGCATGTACTCGATGCCGATCGAGCGGCAGTAGGAGTCGCGCAGCAGGCCGAGGGTGTCGCGCAGCGTGGCCTTCGGGGTGCCGCCGAACCCGCCGGTCGGGAACGTGCGGTCCAGGTCCCACAGCGTCAGGCCGTGGTTCTGGATGTCCAGGTCCGGGTGCTTGCGCTGGCGGTAGGCGAGCGGGTCGGTGTCCGCCATGAGGTGACCGCGCGAGCGGTAGGAGTGGATGAGCTCGGCGATCTTGGCCGGCTTGGCCGCCTCGACGTCCGAGTCGACGGTGTTGTCCCGGACCCAGCGCACGGGCTCGTACGGGATCCGCAGGGCGGCGAACACGCGGTCGTAGAAGCCGTCGAGACCGAGCAGCTTGCCGGCCAGGATCTTGAGGAACTCACCCGACTGGGCGCCCTGGATGATGCGGTGGTCGTAGGTCGACGTGACCGTCATGACCTTCGAGACGCCCATCCGGGCGAGCTGCTCCTCGGACGCGCCGGCGAACTCGGCCGGGTAGTCCATCGCGCCGACGCCGATGATCGTGCCCTGCCCCTGCATGAGGCGCGGCACGGAGTGGACGGTGCCGATGCCGCCGGGGTTGGTCAGCGAGATCGTGGTGCCGGCGAAGTCGTCCATGCCGAGCTTGCCGCCGCGCGCCTTGCGCACCAGGTCCTCGTAGGCCGCCCAGAAGCCCGCGAAGTCGAGCTCCTCGGCCTTCTTGATGCTCGGCACGAGCAGCTGGCGCGAGCCGTCCGGCTTGGCGAGGTCGATGGCGAGGCCGAACCCGACGTGCGCGGGCTGGACGACGTGCGGCTTGCCGTCGGTCTGCTCGTAGTGCGCGTTCATCACCGGCATGTCCGCCAGCGCCTCGACGAGGGCGAACCCGATGAGGTGGGTGAAGGAGATCTTGCCGCCGCGGCCGCGCTTGAGGTGGTTGTTGATGACGATCCGGTTGTCGACCATCAGCTTGGCGGGCACCGCACGCACCGACGTCGCCGTCGGCACCTCGAGCGAGGCCTCCATGTTCGTCACGACGCGCGCGGCGGGACCGCGCAGCTTCCGGACGTCGTCCGTGGCCTCGTCCTCGTCGGACTCGGGCTCGGTGCGCGCGATCTCGGCGTACGGGGCCGTGGCCGGCAGCGCCTCGGCCACCGGTGCGTCGGCCGCGGAGATCTCCGGGTCGGCCGGCACGAGCGCGGGGGTGGACTGCTGGGAGGCCTCGGCCGCGGCCGTCCCGGAGGCGGCCGAGGACGTGCCCGGGGCGGGCTCGGAGCCCTCGCCCGCGGTGTCGTCGCCCGAGGCGGCGACGGTGCTCGCCCCGGTGTCGGTCTTCGCGGGAGCGGTGGTCGCCGACGACGCCGACCCGCCGGACGGGGCCGGCGTACCGTTCGCCGACGCCTCGCTGCTCTCGCCCGGGGTGTAGTCCTCGAAGAAGTCCCACCACGCGGGGTCGACCGCGTTCTTGTCCTTCAGGTACTGCTCGTAGAGCTCGTCGACGAGCCACTCGTTGGCCCCGAACGACGCGCTCTCGGCGCTGATCGACTCTGACCCTGCCTTGGGGGACACCACGCCCGGATCGCCCACTTCCCAGATTGCATGCGTTGTACTGCTGCCCGATGGTCGGGCACCCACCAGCCTAAGCCGTCCTGGCGCCTGTGCAGAGTCACCCGTTCCGCGCCGTCGCGCGGCGCACAAGGGCTCTGCCACCCCTGCGTGACGGGTCGGTAATACGTCGTCAAAGGTTGTCTCGTCCGGCGTCATGGCCCGCTCACGTCCGTGAGTCGGTCAGGTTTCCCTGTGACCGATCTCACGATGTGACATGGTGTCGTTACTCGGTGGTGACCCCGGGAGCGGGGCGAGCCTCCGCGGGCAGCGCGACCCGCATCGTGGCACCGACCTCGGTGTCGGCGACCTCGACGTGGCCGCCGTGCAGGTCCACCGCCCACCGCACGATCGCCAGCCCGATCCCCGTCCCGCCGCTCGTGCTGGCCAGCGACCGCACGCTCGGGGCGCCGCTGGCGAACCGCTCGAACACGCGCTCACGGTCCTCCGGGGCGATCCCCGGCCCCTCGTCGCTCACCTCGATCACGACGTCGTCGCGGTCCGGGTAGGCGTCCAGCCGGACCGTGCCGCCGTGCGGCGAGTGCCGGATCGCGTTCTGCAGCAGGTTGGTCACCACCTGGCGCAGCCGTTCGACGTCGGCCTCCAGGCCGAGGTCGTCGGGAGTGACGTCGACGACGTAGTGCAGCCCCTTGGCGGCGTCGACCATCGACATCGACTCGGCGCACTCCTCGAGGAAGTCGCCCACGGAGAACTGCGTCAGCGTCAGCGCCGACGCGCCCGCCTCCACCCGTGACAGGTCGAGCAGGTAGGTGACCAGCCGGGTGAGGCGTTCCGTCTGCTCCAGCGACAGCTCGAGGGTCGCCGGGGTGGGCTCGGAGACACCGTCGACGAGGTTCTCGAGCTGGGCCTGCAGCGCGGCCACCGGGGTGCGCAGCTCGTGGGAGACGTTGGCGATGAGGTCGCGGCGGATCCGGTCGGACGACTCCAGGTCGCCCGCCATCGTGTTGAAGGCCTCGGCGAGCTGGCCGACCTCGTCACGGCTCGTGGAGCGCACCCGGATGGAGTAGTCGCCGTCCGCCATCGCCTGGGCCGCCGCCGTCATCTGCCGCAGCGGGGACGTCATGCCGCGGGCGAGGAGCTGGGTGAGCACCAGCGAGACGATGATCGCCAGCGGGAAGGTCCGGCTGGGCCCGAACTCGTTGCGCAGGCCCACCCAGGTGATGAGCACCCCGACGGTCACGCTGGCGACCACCAGCAGACCCAGCTTGGCCTTGAGCGAGTGGATCGGGTCGAGGGGGCGGACGTCCGGGAGCCGGTGCTCCCGCCGTCGGCCGCCGTCGTCGTCGCGCGCGGCGGGCACGCTCAGCCCGCCGGCGGTTCGAACGCGTAGCCGACGCCGTGCACCGTGCGGATCAGCTCCGGCCCGAGCTTGCGGCGCAGGGCCTTGATGTGCGAGTCCACGGTGCGCGTCCCGCTGGCGTCGGCCCAGTCCCAGACCTCGGCGAGCAGCTTCTCGCGGGTCTGGACCGTCTTGGGCGCGCTGGCGAGCATCACCAGCAGCTCGAACTCCGTCGGCGTCAGGTGCACCTCCTCGCCCTCGCGGTGGACCCGCCGCTGGGCGCGGTCGATCGTCACGTCGCCGGCGACCAGCGGGGGCTCGGCAGGGGCCGACGCCGCGGCCTGCGCGGCACGCTCCACCCGACGCAGCAGCGCCTTGACGCGGGCGACCAGCTCCCGCATCGAGAACGGCTTGGTCATGTAGTCGTCGGCGCCCACGCCGAGGCCGATGATCATGTCCGTCTCGTCGTCGCGCGCGGTGAGCATGAGGATCGGGGTCGGGTGGTCCGCCTGGATCCGCCGGCAGACCTCCAGCCCGTCGATCCCGGGCAGCATGACGTCGAGCACCACGGCGTCCGGGTGGAGCCGGGCGGCGGCGTCGACACCCGCGAGGCCGTCGCGGGCGACCTCGACGCGCCAGCCCTCGGCGGAGAGGCGCTGCGCGATGGCCGTCGCGATGGCCGGCTCGTCCTCGACGACGAGCACCGTGGCGTTCTGCTGCCCCTGCCCGGGGCCGCTCGCAGTGGTGGTCATGACCCCATCTTGCACGCACACCCTGTGTCTTCGCTGGGCATCGGCTGGCGTGGCGTGCGGCGCCGCGGAGCGGATAGCATCTGTGCGCGATGGACGACAGTCGATATACCGGTCCGCCGAGCAGCTGGAGCCTGCCGTGCTGACCGACGTGCTCATGCTCGGTGTCGGTGTGCTGCTCACGGCCGGTACCGCGATCTTCGTGGCGAGCGAGTTCTCCCTCGTGACCCTGGACCCCGCGGTCGTGGGGGCCGACGACGAGGAGGGCGACAGTCCCTCGCCCGGCCGGACAGGTCCCGATCGTCGGGACCGTATCGTCCGAGCCGGGCTCAAGCACCTGTCCACGGAGCTCAGCTCCGCGCAGGTCGGGATCACCGCCACCACCATCCTGCTCGGCTACACGGCCCAGCCCGCGCTGCTGTCGCTGTTCGGCGCCTCGTTCGCGGCGACGCCGCTGGGCGAGGGCGCCTCCGCCGTGCTCGCCGTCGTGCTCGCGCTCGTCGTGGTCAACGGATTCTCGATGCTCTTCGGCGAGCTGATCCCCAAGAACTTCGCCCTGTCGGCGCCGCACGGCACCGCCCGGGCGGTCGTGCCGCTGCAGCGGGCCTTCACCATCGCGGCGGGCCCGCTCATCCGCGTCCTCAACGGGTCGGCGAACGCCATCCTGCGGCGGATGGGCGTCGAGCCGCGCGAGGAGCTCTCCGGCGCGCGCTCGGCCACCGAGCTGATCTCGCTCGTGCGGCGCTCGGCCCAGGAAGGGACGCTGGAGAAGGGCACCGCGACCCTGCTGGCCAACTCCCTGGAGCTGGACGAGCTGGCCGCACGCGACGTGATGACCGACCGCACCCGCATGGTCGTGGTCAACCGGGACACGAGCGCGACCGAGGTCGTCGGGCTCGCGCACCGCACCGGCCACTCGCGGTTCCCGGTGATCGGCGACGACCGCGACGACGTCGTCGGCCTCGTGCACCTGCGTCGGGCGGTCTCGGTGCCGTTCGACCGGCGCGACGACGTGCCCGCGGGGGCGCTGATGGTCGACGCACCGCGCGTGCCCGAGACCGTCAGCCTCGGCCCGCTGCTCGTCGAGCTGCGCGGGCTCGGGCTGCAGATGGCCGTGGTGGTCGACGAGTACGGCGGCACCTCCGGTGTCGTGACCCTGGAGGACGTCGTCGAGGAGCTCGTCGGCGACGTCACCGACGAGCACGACCGCCGTCGCGGCGGCGTGGCGCGGCTCGCGGACGGCGCCTGGTCCGTCCCCGGCGTCCTGCGGCCCGACGAGCTGGAGGAGTCGACCGGGCTGCGCGTGCCGGAGTCGCCGTCCTACGAGACCCTCGGCGGGCTCGTCATGGAACGGCTGGGCCGGTTGCCGCAGGTCGGTGACGAGGTCGCCTGCGAGGACGTCGTCCTGCGCGTCGACCTGGTCGACGGACGCCGCGTCGAACGGCTGCGCGTGCGATCCGGGCTGGAGGTGACCGCATGAGCACCGGGACCGCCCTGCTGATCGGCCTGCTGCTGCTCGTGGGCAACGCCTTCTTCGTCGGCGCGGAGTTCGCCGTGCTGTCCGTGCGGCGCTCGACCATCGAGCCGCGCGCACAGGCGGGGGAGAAGCGCGCCAAGGTCGTCCTGTGGGCGATGGAGAACGTCTCGCTCATGCTGGCGTGCGCCCAGCTCGGCATCACCGTGTGCTCGACCGGTCTGGGCATCATCGCCGAGCCGGCGCTCGCGCACCTGCTCGAGGGCCCCTTCGAGCGGATGGGGATCCCGGAGCAGCTGGTCCACCCGGTGGCGCTGGTCATCGCGCTCGGCATCGTGGTCTACCTGCACGTCGTGCTCGGCGAGATGGTGCCGAAGAACCTGGCCGTCACCGGTCCGGAGCGGGCCGCGCTGTGGTTCGCGCCGCCGCTCGTCTTCATCGCGCGCGTGGTCCGGCCGATCATCGTGGCGCTGAACTGGGTCGCCAACCACGTCATCCGGATGCTCGGGGTCGAGCCGAAGGACGAGGTCGCCTCGGCCTTCACGGTCGAGGAGGTGCAGTCGATCGTCGAGGCCTCCCGCGCCGAGGGGGTGCTGGAGGACGACCAGGGGCTGCTCACCGGCGCGATCGAGTTCTCCTCGCGCACCGCCCGCGACGTCATGGTCCCCGTCGACGCGCTCGTGACGGTGTCGCCCGGCGCGACACCCGACGACGTCGAGCACGAGGTCTCGCGCACCGGCTACAGCCGGTTCCCGATGGTCGAGCCCGAGTCCGAGGCCGAGTCCGTGGAGGACGGCGGCGGGGCGGCACGGCTGCTCGGCTACCTGCACCTCAAGGACGTCCTGTACGCCACCAACGGCAACCGGTCGCGGCCGGTGCCGATGTGGCGGGTCCGGGCCATGGCGACGGTCGACCCGACCGACGAGGTCGAGGACACCCTGCGGGCGATGCAGCGTTCCGGCGCGCACCTCGCCCGGGTCGACGACGCGGGCCGCACGGTCGGCGTCGTCTTCCTCGAGGACATCCTCGAGGAGCTGGTCGGCGAGGTCCGTGACGCGATGCAGCGCCGTCGGTGAGGTCTGAACAGGGTGTGAACAACCTGGGACTTGGACGTGAGGCGGGTCACCGCTAAGGTGCGGTCACAGATCGGCCGTGACGTGCTCGTCCAGGGCGTCGTCCCAGGTCGGTCGGGATGTCGGTAGGACGTGTGACCCGCGCTCGGCGGGAACGGATGCAGGAGGTGGCGTGGACACGACGTCGCAGGGCGACGCACCCGCTCCGCGCTCCCGCCGTGAGCTCCGCGAGGCCGAGCAGGGCCGCGCCGCACGGTCGTCACGGCGCCGGTCCTCCGGAGGACGGTCCCGGGCCCGTGGCGCGCACGCCGCACCGGCCGGTCACACCTGGGTGACGCGGGCCACCGTGCTGGGCTCCCTCGCCGCCGTGACGATCGCCGGCCCCCTGACCGCCGGCGCCCAGGGCGACGAGCGGTCGCCGTTCGACCAGGAGACGCAGCCGTCCGGCCCGTCCACGCTGTCGCTGCTGCAGTCCGGCACCACGGCGCCCCCGACCGCCTCCGCCATCGCGGCCGTGCCGCGCGAGCGCAACATGGACGTCGCCAGCCGTGCGACCGCCGACCGTGAGCCGCTGCCGGACTGCGACCCGAACGCCCCCGTCGAGGGGAGCAACGGTCGGCTCGCCGACCACTCGCTCTGCGACCTGTGGCAGGGCGGCGAGCAGCTGCGGCCGGACGCCGCCGTCTCGCTGAGCGCGCTCAACGAGGCGTTCACGGCGCGCTTCGGCCGGAACCTGTGCCTCGTCGACAGCTACCGCTCGCTCTCCTCGCAGTACGCCGTCAAGGCCAGCCGCGGTTACCTCGCCGCGACGCCGGGCACGTCGATGCACGGCTGGGGCCTGGCCATCGACCTCTGCTCGAAGGAGACGGGGAGCTCCGAGGTCTACGGCTGGCTCTGGGACAACGCCCCGATGTACGGCTGGGAGAACCCGCCGTGGGCGCAGCGCGGCGGTTCCGGCAAGTACGAGCCGTGGCACTTCGAGTTCCGCCCCGGGGTCGAGGAAGTCTCCACCTGGCACTGAGCCGCGAGGGCGGGCGTAGTCTCGGGGACATGTCCACGGACTACTCAGACTTCGAGTTCGAGCGCCGGTTCCTCGTGCGCGACCTGCCCGACGTGCTGCGCGACGCCCCGTCGCTGATCGTCCAGTCCTACTTCCTGTCCGACGGCGGCTACGCGCTGCGCGTGCGTGCCCAGGCCGGGGGAGTGGACGCCGCCCTTGACGGGCGCAGCGACGCGCGCGACGTCCTCGACGTCTGGCGCGACCGGGTCGACTTCGCGGCGATGACGGTCAAGGGCCCCTCGGCCGGCGGCACCCGGTACGAGGCCGAGCGGCAGCTCGACCCGCTCGTCGCCGTCGAGCTCGTCCGTCGGGGCGGTGCGCGGGTCGTCAAGACCCGGTACGCCGCCTGGCTCGGCGCCGACGGCTGGTCGATCGACGTCTTCGGCGGGGCGAACCACCCCTTGATCGTCGCCGAGTGCGAGCGGTCGGGGCCGGTCACGGAGCTGCAGATCCCGGACTTCTGCGTCACCGAGATCACCGACGACCGGCGGTTCTCCAACGAGTCGCTGGCCGTGCGGCCCTACGGCGAGTGGGCGGCCTCCTACGCCGAGGAGCTCGCGGCCCACGGCCCCTCGTTCCGCGACGACTTCGGGCCCAACCAGGAGCTGCCCTCCTGACCCCAACGCATCCCCGAGGAGCCGCGCCCCACCCCTGATCGCGCCCCATCCCACCGTTGTGGGCATGAAATCTGCAGCTCCTGGCGGGTGCCGACCTGCAGATTTCATGCCCACAACGCGCGACGGGGCGACGGGCGACGGGGTGGGCGAACCTGCCTCAGGTGCGCGGGACGTCTCGGCGCTCGTGTCCCACGTACGACGACAGCGGGCGGATCAGCGAGTTGGCCGCCTGCTGCTCGGCGATGTGCGCCGTCCAGCCGGTGACGCGGGCCGCGACGAACAGCGGGGTGAACGTCTCGGTGTCGAACCCCATGAGGTGGTAGGCGGGCCCGGCCGGGTAGTCGAGGTTCGGGTAGATCCCCTTGCGCTCGACGAACGCCGACTCCAGCGCCGCGTACAGGTCGCCGAGGTCCTGGCGGTCGAAGTGCTCGACCAGGTCGTCCAGGGCGGCCTTCATCGTCGGCACCCGGGAGTCGCCGTGCTTGTAGACCCGGTGGCCGAAGCCCATGACCTTGCGCTTGGCCGCCAGCGCCTCGTCCAGCCACGCCTCGGCCCGGTCGGCCGAGCCGATCTCGGTGAAGGCGTGCATGACCGCCTCGTTCGCCCCGCCGTGCAGCGGCCCCTTGAGGGCGCCGACGGCGGCGACGACGGCCGAGTGCACGTCGCTGAGGGTGGAGGCCACCACCCGGGCGGTGAACGTCGAGGCGTTGAACGAGTGCTCGGCGTACAGGATCATCGAGCGGTTGAAGGCGTCCACGACGGTCTCGTCCGGCTTGGTGCCGAACGTCATCCACAGCGTGTTCGCCGCGTGGTCCAGGTCGTCGCGTGGGGCGACGGGTTCCTGGCCGTGGCGGCGCCGCTGGGTGTAGGCGACCACCGCGGGCAGCTCGGCGAACAGCCGCACGGCGTGCTCCGCCGTCGTCCCCGCGTCGGCCAGCGCGAGCAGGTCGACCCCGGCGGTCTCCCGCGCGCCGATGACGCTCAGCGCCGTGCGCACGTCGTCCATGGGGTGGGCGTCGGTGGGCAGCAGGTCGATCGCCGTGCGCACGTCGTCGCCGAGGTCGCGGTGCGCACGCTCGCTCGCCCGCAGCGTCTCCAGCTCGGCGTCCGTGGGCAGCTCGCCGTGCCACAGCAGGTGGGCCACCGCCTCGAAGGGCTGGGTGTCGGCCAGGTCCTGCACGGGGTAGCCCCGGTACAGCAGGGAGTTCGACGCCGGGTCGACCTTGGACACGGCCGTGGTGTCGGCGTACACACCGGCGAGCCCCTTGTGGATCTCTGGTTCGTCGGTGCGGCGGGACTCGGTCATCGGTGCTCCTTCGCTCGGATGACGGACGCGGTGTGCGCGGTGTCGTCTCGGGATCTCTCGCGGGTCAGTGGTGGTGGCCCTCGAGGGAGAAGTCGTACACCCCGGCGTCGAAGGTGTTGTACGCCGGGTAGTCGAGCAGGTCGTACAGGTCGGCCCGGGTCTGCATGTGCTCGACCTGCGAGGCGAGCGACCCCTCGGCGCGCAGCGCCGTCAGCCCGCGGTCGGCGGCGCCCATGGCCAGGCGCAGCAGCGAGACGGGATAGATCACCAGGGCGATCCCGGCGTCGCGCAGCTGGTCGGCGGTGAACAGCTCGGACTTGCCGAACTCGGTCATGTTCGCCAGGACCGGCACCTCGAGCGCGTCCGTCATCTTGGCGAACTCGTCGAGGTCGCGCATCGCCTCCGGGAAGACGGCGTCCGCCCCGGCCTCCACGAGCGCCCGGGCACGGTCGATCGCGGCGTCCAGACCCGCCCCCGCCCGGATGTCGGTGCGCGCCATGATCAGCAGGTTCTCGTCCCGGCGAGCGGTGACGGCCGCGCGGATCCGCTGCAGCGCGGTGGCCTCGTCGACCACCTGCTTGCCGTCGAGGTGGCCGCAGCGCTTGGGGTTGACCTGGTCCTCGATGTGCAGCCCGGCGACGCCGGCGTCCTCCATGGTCTGGACCGTGCGGGCCACGTTCATGGCCTCGCCGAACCCGGTGTCGGCGTCCACCAGCGTCGGCAGGTCGGTCATGCGGGCGATCTGGCTCGCCCGGCCGGCGACCTCGCTCAGCGTCGTCAGACCGACGTCGGGCAGGCCCAGGTCGGCCGCGACGACGGCACCCGAGACGTAGACGCCGTCGAACCCGTGGCGCTCGATCAGCCGGGCCGAGAGCGGGTTGAACGCCCCCGGGAGCTGCAGCAGCTCACCGGAGGTCAGGCGCTCGCGGAACGCGGCGCGCTTGGTGGCAGGGGTGAGGTCCGAGTACAGCATCAGAAGATCCCGCCCCGCAGGTCGGCGCCGGCCATCGGGTCGGACGCCGGGGTGACGGTCAGCCCGGCGAGCTCCTCCGCGCTCAGCTTCGGCAGCCGCTGCACGACGTCGAGGAAGCGGTCGATCTCGTCGTCGGCCAGCACACCCTCGGCCAGGGAGCGGAACTTGGCGACGTACTGCTCACGGCCGAAGGGCCGTGCGCCGTAGGGGTGGGCGTCAGCGACGGCGATCTCGTCGACGATCGTCTCGCCGTCGGCCAGCTCGATCTCCACCCGGCCGCCGAACGACTTCTCGTCCGGGTCGGCGGAGTGGTAGCGGCGCGTCCACTCCGGGTCCTCGGCGGTGGTGACCTTGCGCCACAGCTCGACGGTGTCCGGTCGGCCGGCGCGCTCCGGGGCGTAGCTGGCGACGTGGTCCCAGGCGCCGTCCTGGAGGGCGACGGTGAAGATGTACGGGATCGAGTGGTCGAGCGTCTCGCGGCTCGCCGTCGGGTCGTACTTCTGCGGGTCGCCGGACCCGGAGCCGATGACGTAGTGGGTGTGGTGCGAGGTGTGCAGCACGATGGAGCGCACCGACTTGGCCTCGCGCAGCTCGGGACGCTCGGTGCCCAGCCGGCGTGCCAGGTCGATCCACGCCTGGGCCTGGTACTCGGCGGAGTGCTCCTTGGTGTAGGTGTCCAGGATGGCGCGGCGGTCCTCGCCCCGGGTGGGCAGCGGCACCGTGTAGCGCGCCTCGGGACCCGAGAGCATCCAGGCGATGAAGCCGTCCGTGCCCTCGTAGATCGGGCTCGGGGACGTCTGGCCGCGCATGGCCCGGTCGACCGCCTCGATCGCCATCTTGCCGGCGAAGGCGGGTGCGTGGGCCTTCCAGGTGGAGATCTCGCCCTTGCGGGACTGCCGCGTCGCCGTCGTCGTGTGCAGGGCCTGACCGACGGCCTGGTAGATGGTCTCGTTCGGCAGCCCCAGCAGCGTGCCGATCCCCGCCGCGGCGCTCGGTCCCAGGTGCGCGACGTGGTCGATCTTGTGCTCGTGCAGGCAGATGCCCTTGACCAGGTTCACCTGGATCTCGTACCCGGTGACGATGCCGCGCAGCAGCTCGGCGCCGTCCCGGCCCAGGTGCTGGGCGACGGCGAGGATCGGGGGGATGTTGTCGCCCGGGTGGGAGTACTCCGCGGCGAGGAACGTGTCGTGGTAGTCCAGCTCGCGCACGGCCACGCCGTTGGCCCAGGCCGCCCACTCGGGGCTGGTGCGGTGCTGGGAGGCGAAGACCGTCGACCCGGAGCCGCCGCGCGAGACCGGGTGCGCCTCGGCCTGGGCCCGGGCTGCCAGGATCGGCGCGCGGCCCAGGGACGCCGTGGCGACGGCGGCGTTGTCGATGATCCGGTTGATCACCATGTCGGTGACCTCCGGGAGCGGCTCGAGCTGCTCCGCCGCGACGTCGGCGATCTTCCAGGCGAGCTGGTCGGTGCGGGCCAGCGGCTCGTCGGCGCGGTACGTGCGGACGGTGTGGTCGAGCATGGATCCTCCGGATCGACGTCGGGGCGCACGACGTCGGCGTCGACGCCTGCCTGGGGGTGAACCTAACGTGGACCGTGCGGCGCGTCTACGGGGGTACCGGGTACCGCGCCGGTCCGGGAGGCCGTCTCGCAGCCATGAGTCACCGCACCAGCCCGGCCTCGTAGGCGGTGATGACGAGCTGGACGCGGTCGCGGCAGCCGAGCTTGCGCAGGATCTCCGAGACGTGGGACTTCACGGTCTCGTCGCCGATGTACAGCTCGGTGGCGATCTCGGTGTTGGATCGGCCGCGGGCCACCTCGAGGAGCACCTCGGTCTCGCGTGCGGTGAGGGTGTCGAGCCCGGTGGTGTCCCGCGTCCCAGCGCGGACGGCGAAGTCGTCGACGAGCCGGCGCGTCACCCGGGGGCCGAGGAGCATGGAGCCGTCGGCGACGAGCCGGACGCCCTCGATGAGGCGATCGCCGGTGACGTCCTTGAGCAGGAATCCGCTGGCCCCGGCCCGCAGGGCGTCGTAGACGTACTCGTCCAGGTCGAACGTGGTCAGGATGAGCACGCGGGTCGCAGGGTGCTCCGCGGCGAGGCGGGCGGTCGCGGCGATGCCGTCGAGGACCGGCATGCGGATGTCGACGACGGCGACGTCCGGTGCGTCGCGGGCGACGGCGGTCAGCAGCTCGGCCCCGTCTCGGGCGGTGCCGACCACGTCCAGGTCGTCGGCGGAGTCCAGGATCGAGGCGAATCCGTGCAGGACGACGGGCTGGTCGTCGGCGACGACGACGCGCGTCACGCGACCTCCTCGCGCTGGGGGAGCGACGCCGTCGGCCCGTGGTCGGGGTCGGTGGGCAGCGTCACGACGAGCACGAACGCGGAGGCCTCCGCACCCGCGGTGAGCGTTCCGCCGAGTGCTTCGACACGCTCACGCATGCCGGTCAGGCCGCGCCCGGGCACGACGACGCCGTCAGCACGGTCGACGGGGTTGGTCACGCGCAGCCCGGCGACCTGTGCCGCGTGGGTCAGCTCGACGGTGGTGGGGGAGCCGGGGGCGTGTCGACGGGCGTTGGTCAGGGCCTCCTGCACCGCCCGGTAGAGGACGTACCCCGGCGCGTCCGGCACGTCGTCGCAGTTTCCGGTCAGCGTGACGTCCTGGCCGGCGGCCCGTGCCTCGTCGACCAGGTCCGCGACGTCGCACGCGGCCGGCTGAGGCGCCCGACCAGCTCCCTCGGTGCGCTGCAGCACGCCCAGCACCTGGCGCAGCTCACTCAGTGCGGACCGGGCGTCGTCGGCGATCTCGGCCAGGACCCGCCGGGCGTTCGCGTCCAGGTCGGGGTGGATGTACGAGGCGGACTCGGCGCGGACCGCCACCAGGGAGACGTGGTGGGCGACGACGTCGTGCAGGTCGCGGGCCAGCCGTGCCCGCTCGGTCGCGACGGACTCCACCTCGAGCGCGTGCTGTTCGACGGCGGCCGCTCGGTCGCTGCGGCGCCAGGACTCGCGGACGAGGCGGATCGCCGCTGCTGCGCCGACGACGACGGCGACCGCAACGGTGTAGAGCACACCTGCTTCCACGACCTCCCGGGCGTCGGCGCTGCCCGCGGTCACCGGGCCGATCGGCAGCATGGCCGGGACGTCGCTGACCACGTACCACCACGCGGTCGCCAGGGTCGCCACGAGCGGGACGGCGGCGCGGCGCCAGGAGTCCTGCACGACCAGGCAGGTGATCATCAGCAGCGCGAGCCACCAGCCCCAGACGAACTGGCCCAGCAGCGGGATCGTGACGAACGGCCAGGCCGCCAGTGCCGTCGCGGTGAACGGACGACGGCGGGCCAGCACGACGGCAGTCACGCAGCTCAACCCGGTGGCCACGGAGACGAGGTTGATCATGCCGCTGGTATCGAGCCAGCTTGTGCCGACCAGGAGCGAGGTCCTGCCTGTTGTCGCCCCGACGACGCCGTCCTGCGAGGAGGACATCACGGCGATCGGCCGCGAGAGCGGTGAGTTCAGCAGGAACAGTCCGAGCACGGCGGCCAGCACGGCCGGTGCCACCCAGCGGCGATCGGCGTTCACGGTCTGCATGAAGGTGTCGTGACTGCTCATGACGACGATCCTGTCCGGCGGCACACGGCCCGCACCACCCCCGTGCGGGGGAGCGAGCCTCCCTCGCGCGGGGCTGCGAGCCCGGCGGCCTGCCGCCGGGTCAGCGGGTCGGCCGATCGTCCTCGATCGCGACCTCCGTCGTCGCGGGATCCGCTGCTCGGCAGGCCCCCGGGCGCGCGAGCGCGAGCACGACGAGGACACCGACGAAGACCGGCGTCGCGGGGCTGAGCGCGCCCTGGCGCGTCCAGGCCACGGCGAGCTGGTCGGTCACCCCGCCGTCCCAGGCGGAGGGTCGGCCGGCCAGGACGGACATGGCGCTGTACGGGAGCTCGGTGGTCACGGCGGCCCAGGCCGTCAGGGCGATCACCGTCACGAGAGCGGTCCACACGGGCAGCTGGTGCCATCGGGACGACGCCGTGCGCCGGCACCGCCAGAGCGGCCAGACGGCCAGGGCCGTCACGGCGGCGATGGCGAGCCCCTCCCACACCGGCGCTCGCGGCGGCACGATCGTGGGGACCATGTCCCCACCGAGCCGGGCTCCGGTACCGATGCTCGAGGCCCGCAGGTCGAGGTACCCGATCGCCGTGACGTAGACCGCCGCGCCGACGACCGCGGCGGCCGCACCGAGCAGAAGACCGAGCGACACGGGTCGGTCCGCGCTCCGCATGGTTCGTCCTCCGCTCTGCCGCCGGTCACGGCGACGGTGGCCCGAAGGTAGGGCGCGCGTCATGCGCGGGTCAAGAACGACGAAGGTCCCCGGGTCGTGGACGACCCGGGGACCTCTGCGGTGCGCCTGGAGGGACTCGAACCCCCGACCTTCTGCTCCGGAGGCAGACGCTCTATCCACTGAGCTACAGGCGCGGGCGCCGGGCACTCACCGTCGCGGACGACGATCGCTCGGCACGGTGCACGAGACTACCACCGAGAGTTGGCAGGTCGGAAAACCGTGCCGGGTCCCACGGCGCGAGGCCGATAGAATCGCCCGGTGACACCCGACGAGCTCTCCGAAGCACTCAGCGCTGCCCTCGCCTCGGCCGTGGCCGACGGCACCCTCGCCCTCGACGCCGACGCCCTGCCGTCGTCCGTCCACGTCGAGCGACCGAAGCAGCGCGAGCACGGGGACTGGGCGACCAACGTGGCGCTCCAGCTCGCCAAGAAGGCCGGCACGACGCCGCGGGCGCTCGCGGAGGACCTGGCCGGGCGCCTGGGCTCCACGCCGGGGATCAAGGCCGTGGACGTCGCCGGACCCGGCTTCCTCAACATCACCCTGGAGGCCGGCGCCGCGGGCGAGCTCGCCCGGACGATCGTCGAGGCGGGTGCCGAGTACGGCCGGTCCGACGCGCTGGACGGGCAGGTCATCGACCTCGAGTACATCTCCGCCAACCCGACCGGCCCGCTGCACATCGGCCACACCCGCTGGGCGGCCCTGGGTGACTCCCTGGTCCGGATCCTGCGCGCCGCCGGGGCCGACGTCACGGCCGAGTACTACATCAACGACGCCGGCGCGCAGATGGACCGCTTCGGCGCCTCCGTGCTCGCCCAGATCCACGGCACCGAGGTGCCCGAGGGCGGCTACCGCGGCGAGTACGTCGCCGAGCTCGGCCGCCAGGTGCTGGCCGCGAACCCGCAGATCGTCGACCTGCCCGAGGACGAGGCCGTGGCGCTCGCCCGCGACGAGGCCTACCGGCTGCAGCTCGCGGAGATCCGCGACGTGCTGGACTCCTTCGGCGTGCACTTCGACGTGTGGTTCTCCGAGCGGACGCTGCACGACTCCGGCGCGGTGACGACGGCGGTCGAGCGCCTGCGCGAGCAGGGCCACGTCTACGACGACGGCGGAGCGGTCTGGCTGCGCACCACGGACTTCACCGACGACAAGGACCGTGTGCTGATCCGCGCGAACGGCGAGCCGACCTACTTCGCCGCCGACGCCGCGTACTACCTGTCCAAGAAGGACCGCGGGTTCCCGGGCAAGATCTACCTGCTGGGCGCGGACCACCACGGGTACATCAACCGGCTCAAGGCCATCTCGGCCGCCGCCGGGGACGACCCCGCCGCCAACATCGAGATCCTCATCGGCCAGCTCGTCTCCGTCCAGGGCGCCAAGCTCTCCAAGCGGGCCGGCAACATCATCGAGCTGCGCGACCTCGTGGAGTGGATCGGCGCCGACGCGGTGCGGTACTCCCTGTCGCGGTACCCGGCCGACACCCCGCTGGAGCTCGCCGGCGAGGAGATGATCAAGCAGTCCAACGACAACCCGGTCTTCTACGTCCAGTACGCGCACTCGCGCACCTGCGCGGTGGACCGCAACGCGGCCGACCGGGCGGTGCGTCGGGTGCTCGACGACGGCACCGACGGGTTCGACCCGGCGCTGCTCGACCACCCGACCGAGGCCGTGCTCGTCGGTCGTCTCACGGAGTTCCCGCGGATCGTCGCCCAGGCGGCCGAGCTCCGCGAGCCGCACCGCATCGCCCGCTACCTCGAGGGGCTCGCCGCCGACTACCACAAGTGGTACGCCGAGTGCCGGGTGCTGCCGTACCCCGACGAGGAGGTCCAGGACGTGCACCGCACGCGCCTGTGGCTGAACGACGCCGTCCGCCAGGTCCTGGCCAACGGTCTCGACCTGCTGGGCGTCAGCGCACCGGAGCGGATGTGAGCGCCGGCGGCCACCCCGCCGCGACGGGGACGACGACGGCGCTGCCGACCGGCGGGGCCGACGCGGCCGGCGTGCCCTGGCCCTCCACGGCACGGCGTCGCGACGACGGCGAGCTCGAGGTCGGCGGGGTCGGCGTCGGTGACCTCGCGGCCGAGCACGGCACCCCCGCCTACGTGCTGGACGAGGCCGACTTCCGCGCCCGGGCGCGTGCCTACCGCCAGGCCTTCGAGGCGGCGTTCGAGCAGGTCGGTGCCGGCGTCGACGTCTACTACGCGGGCAAGGCGCTGCTGACCGTCGCCGTCGCGCGCTGGGCCGCCCAGGAGGGTCTGCGCGTGGACACCGCCTCCGGCGGGGAGCTCGCGGTCGCGCTGCGCGCCGGCGTGCCGGGTGCCGCCATCGGCCTGCACGGCAACAACAAGTCGGACGAGGAGATCCTCGCCGCCCTCGATGCCGGGGTCGGACGGATCATCGTCGACTCCCGGGTCGAGATCGACCGCGTGGCCGGCCTCGCCGCCGCGCGCGGCGTCGTCGCGCCCGTGATGCTCCGCGTGACCACCGGCGTCCACGCCGGGGGGCACGAGTACATCTCCACCGCCCACGAGGACCAGAAGTTCGGTCTGTCGGTCACGGCGGGGGACGACGACGGCACCTCCCCGGCGCTCGCGGCCCTCGAGGCGATCGTGGCGCGACCCGAGCTGGAGCTGCTCGGCATCCACTCGCACATCGGCTCCCAGATCCTCGACCCGTCGGGCTTCGAGGCCGCCGCTCGCGTGGTGCTGCGGCTGCGGGCCGACCTGGCCGAGCGCACCGGCGTCGTCGTCGAGGAGGTCGACCTCGGTGGGGGGTACGGCATCGCCTACCTGCCGACCGACGAGGCGCTCGAGCCCGCCCCGGTGGCGCGCGACGTGGCCGAGGCGGTCGCCGCCGTGTGCACCGAGCTGTCGATGCCGCTGCCGCGGTTCTCCATCGAGCCGGGCCGGGCGATCGTCGGGCCCGCGGGGATCACCCTCTACACAGTGGGCACGGTCAAGCCCGTCACGGTGTCCGGCAGCTCGGCCGACGACGAGACCTTCACGCGGCTCTACGTGTCGGTCGACGGCGGCATGAGCGACAACATCCGCCCTGCCCTGTACGGCGCCGACTACCACGCGGAGCTCGTCGGCCGGTCCTCGGACGCGGCGAAGGTGCTGGCCCGCGTGGTCGGCAAGCACTGCGAGAGCGGCGACATCGTCGTGCACGAGGTCGTCCTGCCCTCGGACGTGCGCGCCGGGGACCTGCTCGCCGTCGCCGCGACCGGCGCCTACGGCCGGTCCATGGCGTCGAACTACAACGCCCTGACGCGGCCGCCGGTCGTCGCCGCGGCGGACGGGGCCTCGCGGGTGCTGGTGCGCCGCGAGACCGTCGAGGACCTGCTCGCGCTCGACCTCGGTTAGGCCCCCCGCCGAGGTAGGCAACCTCCTGCCCAGGTAGGCAACTTCCTCACCAGGTAGGCAAGCTTCTGCCCAGGCGGGCCAGATTCTCACGGGGTATGCCTACCTGGCCGGAAAGTTGCCTACCTCGGCAGAGAACGGCCTACCTCGGCAGAGGTGCAGAACGGCCCCGCCTCCTGCAGCAGGAGGCGGGGCCGCTCGCTCTCGTGACGGTCAGCGACCGTCAGCGACCGTCAGTGGCGGTCGATGGTGAACACCGGGGACGTCCAGGTCTCCCAGTGGTCGGGGTTCGACCGGTCACCGTTCGCCTTGAGGGCGTCGATGTGGAGCTGGTAGTCGCCGTCCTTCAGCGTCTTGGTGACCTCGGTGTTGCCCCGCTTCTTGGTCGCGGTGCCGTCCCAGACGAACGCCTGGATGCCGGCGGAGGTCTCGCTGCGCCCGAGGGAGCCGAGGTCGGCGGCGACCGTGAAGGCGCCCTTCGTCCGGCCCTTGCTGTCGATCACCGAGATCTCGAAGTCCTCGACCTGGTGGTTGAAGTGCGCCACCACGTAGGGGTAGTCGGGCAGGCCGTCGACCCAGTCGAGCGTGAACGTGTCGCCGCCAGCCTCGCTGAACGTCCCGGCCGGGTCGATGCAGTCGAACTCGACGAACTCCGCGCACTCCGTGATCCGCGAGACCCACGGCACGTCGATCATCTGGCCGTCACCGAGGTCGATCGGGGTGGTCGCCTGGATGTCCTGGTAGTCGCCGTCGAAGCCGGCGTACGGCACCGTGACCTCGGAACCGTCGTCGCCGGTGATCTCGACGAACCCGCCGTAGATGACCTCGAAGCCGTCGAAGCCGGGCGAGGTGATCGTGACGTCCACCTCGGCCGACTCCCCGGCCGGCACGGTGACCTCGGTGGCCGAGAACTCCGCCGTGCCGTCGAGGATCGCGAGCGTCGGAGCGAAGGTGTCGCCGTAGGTCGCCAGCGCCGTGGTGTGCCCCATGGTGTAGGTCACCTCGGCGTCGGAGTCGTTGGCCACCGTCAGCGTCGTGGTCACCGGCTCGAACACCGGCGCACCGTCGACGCGGTCCACCACGGACTCGCCGAGCGAGATCTTCGCCGGGGTGACCGACGTCGTCGCGGCGTAGGCGGCCGGGACGTCGATCAGGCCGGCGCCCTGGCCGTGCACGGTCTCGACGTAGGCACCCGCGTACAGGATCGGCTCGGCCGTGTTCTGCAGCAGGTCCCGCATCTCGGTGGTGCCGATCTCCGGGTCCGCCTCGAGCAGCAGCGCGGCGGCACCGGCGACGTGCGGAGCGGCCATCGAGGTGCCCGACAGGGTGGCGTAGCCGCCCTTGGCGAGAGGGTACGTCGAGTGGATGTTCCCGCCCGGCGCGGCCAGGTCCGGCTTCAGCGTCAGGTCGGGGGAGAGCCCGTACGAGCTGAAGTCGCTCTTCTCGCCACCGGTCGGGCTGACGACGGACGTGGTCTGGTCGGTCCAGGCCAGGGTGACGTCGGCCCCGCCGTCGATCTCGGCCTTGAGCGCGTCGCCGCTGGCCAGGCTGATCCCGATGCCCGGGACACCGGCGTCCACGACGCCGCCGCCGTTGAACAGGCCGGGAATGTTGTTGGCGATGACGACGGCGGTCGCGCCGGCGGCCACCGCGGAGGAGTACTTCTCGTCGAAGGTGCAGTCGCCGCGGTCCACCAGCGCGGTCATGCCGGCGGGATCGGCGAGGAGCTCGTCACCCAGGGTGTCCACGCAGCCGCGACCGACGTGGACCATGGGGTCGGTCGAGCCAGAGGTGGGCGGCGCGGCGACGTCGGAGAGCACCGTGTACGGCACCTCGATGCCGGAGGGCTCGGCGACGGCCAGTGCGGCGTCGTTGTTGGTGTTGTCCACGGACGCGACGCCGATGACCTTCTCGCCCACGCCCGGGGCGCCGGTGGAGTAGACGCCGGTGCGGCCCGAGTTGCCGATGGAGGCGACGACGACCATGCCGGCGTCCACCAGGGCGTCCGAGGCGGTCGCGGTCGGGTAGTCGGGCCAGGTGAAGGACGAGCCGATCGACATGTTGAGGATGTCCATGTCGTCCTCGAGGGCCTTCTCCATGGCCGAGATCATGATGTCGGCCTCGGTGGAACCCTCGCAGCCGAAGACCCGGTACGCGCCGAAGGTGACCCCCGGGGCGACGCCGAGGACGTCACCGTCGGCACCGACGATGCCGGCCACGTGGGTGCCGTGGCCCTGGCAGTCCATCGGGTCGCCGTCGGGCTGCGGGACGCGCGCGGCGGGGTCGGGAGAACCGGCGTTGTAGTCGTCCCCGACGAAGTCGTAGCCGTAGGGGATCCGCTCGGTCGGGAACTCGCCGCCGCCGAAGTCGGGGTGCTCGTAGTCGATGCCGGTGTCCATCACCGCGACCTTGATGCCCTCGCCGGTGAGCCCGAGCTCGTTCTGCGCGACGTCGCTGCCGGTCATCGCGAGCGCGGTCGCCATGTCCGGGATCGCGGCGGTCTGGGGCTCCGGGACGGCGACCTGGACCATCGGGTAGATGGCGGCGACGCCGTCGGTCCGCTGCAGGCGGCCGAGCTGCGAGCTGTCCATGTCGACGGAGAAGCCGTTGAACAGGGTGGTGAACTCTTCGCGCTCGGTGTACTCGACACCGGCGTCGCGGGCCGCACGGCGGAACGCCGCGTGGTCGCTGCGCACGGCCGCAGCCTTGCCGCCCTGCGCGGTCGGGGCGGTCTCGAGCTCCACGAACCAGGCGCCGGGCGTCTCGTTGACCAGCGTGTCCTGGTCGCTCGTGGGTGCGGTGTGCACGGGGGCCAGGGGTTCCGGCCCGTCCGGGTCGTCGGCGGTCGCGATGCTCGGCAGCGCCACGGTGGTGGCAGCGAGGCCGAACGCGGCGAGCGCGCCCACGACCGGGCGTCGTCGCATGGTGATGCGCACAATGTCCTCCCAGTTAGGGTTGATGTGGCGGACACACTAGGCGTGATGTGTGACACAGATGTATCGGGCAAGTGTGTGGGCCGTCACACTGTGACCGGATCGTGATGTCGCGACACCGGTCGGCTTCGTCGCGTCACGATGCGGACGACGTGTCCGGCCGGGGCCGTCGCGCGGCTATCCTGAGCCTCGATCCCCGCACTCCCGAACCGAAGGTGGCCCCGTGCCCGCTGCAGACCACCGGCCCGCCGTGACCGCGACGTCGGACACCGACCGTCGTGAGCAACGCGCCCTGCGGGTCGCCCTGCTCGGGTGCGGCGTGGTCGGCACCGAGGTCGCCCGCGGCCTGCTCGAGAACTCCGCCGAGCTGGCCGCCCGTGCCGGAGCGCCGCTGGAGGTCGTGGGCATCGCCGTGCGGGACGCCTCGCGCGAGCGGCCGGGCATCCCCGCCGACCTGCTGACCGAGGACGCCGAGGCGCTCGTCGACGCCGCCGACGTCGTGGTCGAGCTCATGGGCGGCATCGAGCCGGCGCGCACGCTCATCCTGCGGGCGCTCGAGCGCGGCGCCAGCGTCGTCACGGCGAACAAGCAGCTCCTGGCCGAGCAGGGCCCGGTCCTGTTCGAGGCCGCCGACGCGGCGCGCGCGGACCTGTCGTTCGAGGCCGCCGTCGCCGGCGCGATCCCGATCGTGCGTCCCGTGCGCGAGTCGTTGGCCGGGGACCAGGTCGAGCGGGTCCTCGGCATCGTCAACGGCACGACGAACTACGTCCTGGACGAGATGACCACGCAGGGCATGGACCTCGAGGACGTCGTCAAGCGCGCCCAGGAGCTCGGGTACGCCGAGGCCGACCCGACCGCCGACGTCGACGGCTACGACGCTGCGGCCAAGGCGGCCATCCTCGCCTCGTTGGCGTTCCACACCCGCGTCTCGATCCACCAGGTGGCGCGCGAGGGGATCCGCCACATCACCAGCGACGACGTCGACTGGGCCCGACGTACGGGCTACGTCCTCAAGCTGCTCGCCATCGCCGAGCGCACCGACGAGGGCGTCGCCGCGCGCGTCCACCCGGCGCTGGTGCCGACCGACCACCCGCTGGCCGCGGTGCGCGGCGCGTTCAACGCCGTCTTCGTCGAGGCCGAGGGTGCCGGACCGCTGATGTTCTACGGGCAGGGTGCGGGCGGACGGCCCACGGCCTCGGCCGTGCTCGGCGACGTCGTGTCGGCGGCGCGCGACCGCCTCATCGGGGGCAAGGGACCCCACGAGTCGGCCTACGCCTCGCTGCCCGTGCTGTCCGCCGACGCCGCCGTCACCCGCTACCAGGTGCGCCTCGAGGTCGCGGACCGCACCGGTGTCCTGGCCCAGGTCGCCGGTGTCCTGGCCGACCACGGCGTGTCCATCGACACCGTGCGGCAGAGCGAGGCGCTCACCGCGCCCTTCGAGGCCGAGCCGGCCTCGGAGCCGGCGCCCTGTGCCGTGCCCGACGAGGGCGAGCCGGTGGCCCGTCTCGTCATCACCACCCACGCCGCCCGCGAGGCGTCGCTCGCCGCGACGGTCTCCGCGCTGCGCGACCTGGAACCCGTTCGTCAGATCACGTCAGTCCTGCGAGTCGAGGGAGTCTGAGCATGCCGGCCCATCAGTGGCGGGGTGTCATCGCCGAGTACGCCGACCGGTTGCCGGCCCACGTCGCCGAGAAGATCGTCACCCTCGCCGAGGGCGGGACGCCGCTCGTCGAGGCCCCGGCGCTGTCCCGGCGCACCGGCGCCGACGTCTACGTCAAGGTCGAGGGGATGAACCCGACCGCGTCGTTCAAGGACCGCGGTATGACGACGGCGATCTCCGCCGCCGCCGCCCGAGGAGCCCAGGCCGTCGTGTGCGCCTCCACCGGCAACACCTCGGCCTCGGCCGCCGCCTACGCCACCCGCGCCGGGATGGTCTGCGCCGTCCTGGTGCCGGACGGCAAGATCGCCATGGGCAAGCTGAGCCAGGCGATCGCGCACGGCGCCAAGCTGCTCCAGGTGGACGGCAACTTCGACGACTGCCTCGTGGTGGCGCGCAAGCTGTCCGAGGCCTACCCGGTCGAGCTCGTGAACTCGGTCAACCCCGACCGGATCGAGGGCCAGAAGACCGCCGCCTTCGAGGTGGTCGACGCCCTCGGCGACGCCCCCGACATCCACGCCCTGCCGGTGGGCAACGCGGGCAACATCACGGCCTACTGGAAGGGCTACCGGGAGTTCGCCGGGATCCCGACGAGCGAGGGGGGACCCGGTGCGGCGCCCGAGGCGGTGGCGACGCGGACCCCGGCGATGTGGGGCTTCCAGGCCGCCGGTGCCGCGCCGATCGTCGCCGGGCACCCCGTCGACCCCGAGACCATCGCCACGGCGATCCGCATCGGCAACCCCGCCTCCTGGGCGCAGGCCGAGGCGGCCCGGGACGACTCGGGCGGCGTCATCGAGGCCGTCTCCGACGCCGAGATCCTCGCGGCGCACCGGGTGCTCTCGGCCGACGTGGGCGTCTTCGTCGAGCCGGCCTCGGCCGCCGGCGTCGCGGGCCTGCTCTCGCGCGCCGAGCGAGGCCTCGTCCCGGCGGGTGCCCGGGTGGTCGTCACCGTCACGGGACACGGCCTGAAGGACCCGCAGTGGGCCCTGCGCACCCCCGACGGCGGGGACGTGACCCCGACCCGGGTCGGGGCGGACGTCGTCTCGGTCGCCGACGCTCTCGGGCTGGGCTGAGATGCAGCTCGGTACCGATCACGTCCTGGTGCGGGTGCCCGCCACCAGCGCCAACCTCGGTCCGGGGTTCGACGCCATGGGCCTCGCGCTGGGTCTCCACGACGAGATCGAGGTCGACCTCCTGGCCAGCGACGAGATCACGGTCGACGTCGTCGGGGAGGGTGCCGGCCAGGTGCCCGACGGCGAGGACCACCTCGTGGTGCGGGCGCTGCGGCACACGCTCGAGCTCGCCGGCGCGCCGCTGACCGGTCTGCGCATGCGGTGCACGAACCGGATCCCGCACGGCCGCGGCCTCGGCTCCTCGGCGGCCGCGGTCGTCTCGGGCGTCGTGGCCGCGCGGGGGCTGCTCGCGGACCCTCAGTCCCTCGACGTGACGACGATGCTGCGCATCGCCACCGAGTTCGAGGGGCACCCCGACAACGCCGCGCCCGCGCTGCGCGGCGGCGCCACGCTGGCCTGGTCGGGGGCGTCCGGCGCCCAGGCGGTCGACCTGGAGGTCGATCCCCGGATCACCGCGACGGTGCTGGTCCCCGACACCCAGCTCGCCACCAGCCGGGCCCGCGGCGTGCTCCCCGCCCAGGTGCCGCACGCCGACGCGGCCTTCACGGCCGGTCGTGCGGCGCTCCTCGTGGAGGCCCTGGCGCGCCGCCCGGAGCTGCTGCTGGACGCCACCGAGGACCGGCTGCACCAGGGCTACCGGGCCGAGGTCATGGCCGCGACCGCGGAGCTCGTGCGCGCGCTGCGGGCCGAGGGGTACGCCGCGACCGTGTCGGGTGCGGGCCCGACGGTGCTGGTGCTCGCCGCCGAGCGGCAGACCGCCGGCCTGGACGGCGTGCTCGCCGACCTGGTGGACGGCGTCGCAGGCTGGCGTGCCTGGCGGCCGGGGATCGACATCACCGGGGCCGTCTGCAGAAGTGGTAGCATGGACCAAGCCTTCGGGACGGTGGCAGGACGAGCATGAGGTCGTCGTTCCTGACCCACGTCGACATCGTCACGTGATGACGGTCCGAACGACGCGTCCGTCCGAAGCCCCTTCGCAGCCCGCTCGCCGGTTCCTGCGCCGAAGGCCGCCAGCAACCCCGTCAGCCGACGTCGTCGTACCACTGATGCGAGGTTTCGCGTCCGGGCGCCCCCAGCACCCGGACGCCCGCCACCCCGGTCCCCGCGGACGCACCGCGGGACCGCATACGAGGGGGAAGGGTCCTTCGTGACGAACAGCACCGACAGCCTGAGCTCGATGAAGCTTGCCGAGCTCCAGGCGATGGCGTCCCAGATGGGCGTCAAGGGAACGAGCCGGATGCGCAAGAGCGACCTGGCCGACGCGATCCGCGCCAACCGCGCGTCCGGCGGCAGCCGCCGGGACGACGCCGGCCGTGCGCCCGAGCGTCGGGCCGCGAGCGGGGAGGCCCCCGCCAAGGCGGCCTCCGCCGACCCCGTGGCCGCCGCGTCGACCGCCGCGCCCGCCGTCCGGACCGAGGCTCCCGCCGAGGACGCCCCGCGCCGCCGCCGTGCGGTGCGCACCTCGGGCGCCGCCGCTCCGGAGCAGGGCTCCGGTCGTGCCGGCGGCGCGGAGTCCGCGAGCGACCGCGAGGCCCGGCTGGCCGAGCTCGCCGACGCCGTCGCCGCGCCCAAGGAGCGCCAGCCCCGGTCGGACCGCCAGGACGGCGGCAACCGCGGCGACTCCGCGAACCAGGGCGACGGTGGCGACAACCGCCGTCGCGGGGGCCAGGACGGCCAGGACGGGTCCGGCGACAACCGTGGCGACCAGGGCGGCCAGGGCCGTCAGCAGGGCGACCAGCGCCAGCGCGGCGGCGACCAGCAGGAGCGCTCGGGCTCCCGGCGCCGGCGCGGCCGCGACCGCGGTCGGGACCGTCGCCGCAACCGCGGCGGGCGCGGCGGCAACGGGCCGGACATGCCCCTGGAGGAGCCGGAGGTCCGCGAGGACGACGTGCTGCTCCCCGTCGCGGGCATCCTCGACATGCGCGACAACTACGCGTTCGTGCGCACCAGCGGCTACCTGCCCGGGCCCAAGGACGTCTACGTCTCGATGAACCAGGTCCGCAAGTCGGGCCTGCGTCGCGGTGACGCCGTCGTCGGCGCGATCCGCCAGCCCCGCGACGGCGAGGACCAGTCGAACAACGGCGGCGGGGGCGGCAAGAACAACCCGCGCAACAAGTTCTCCGCGCTCGTGCGTCTCGACTCCGTCAACGGCATGACGCCGGAGGAGGCCCGGCAGCGTCCGGAGTTCACCAAGCTGACGCCGCTGTACCCGCAGGAGCGCCTGCGTCTGGAGAACCCCGAGGCGACCCGGCTGACCCCGCGCGTCATCGACATCGTCGCGCCGGTCGGCAAGGGGCAGCGCGGCCTGATCGTCTCCCCGCCCAAGGCCGGCAAGACGATCATCATGCAGCAGATCGCCAACGCGATCACGGCGAACAACCCCGAGGTCCACCTCATGGTGGTGCTCGTGGACGAGCGCCCCGAAGAGGTCACGGACATGGAGCGGACGGTCAAGGGCGAGGTCATCGCCTCGACGTTCGACCGCCCGGCGTCCGACCACACGATCGTCGCCGAGCTCGCGATCGAGCGGGCCAAGCGTCTGGTCGAGCTCGGCCAGGACGTCGTGGTGCTGCTCGACTCCATCACCCGCCTGTCGCGCGCCTACAACCTGGCGGCTCCGGCGTCGGGCCGGATCCTGTCCGGCGGTGTGGACGCCGCGGCGCTCTACCCGCCGAAGAAGTTCTTCGGCGCGGCCCGCAACATCGAGGAGGGCGGCTCGCTGACGATCCTCGGCTCCGCCCTGGTGGAGACGGGCTCGAAGATGGACGAGGTGATCTTCGAGGAGTTCAAGGGCACCGGCAACATGGAGCTGCGGCTGTCGCGCAACCTCGCGGACCGGCGGATCTTCCCGGCGGTGGACGTCAACGCGTCCGGCACCCGTCGCGAGGAGATCCTCATGTCCAAGGAGGAGCTCGGCATCGTCTACAAGCTGCGCCGGGTCATGGGTGCGCTGGACCAGCAGCAGGCGATCGAGCTGCTGCTCGGCAAGCTCAAGGACACCAAGACGAACGTCGAGTTCCTGCTGCAGGTCCAGAAGACCACGCCGTCCGGCCTCACGGACGACCGTCCCGGCGAGACCGTCTGAGGTCACACCGGGAACATCCCCGCCAGGACGTGCGTTCTGGCACAATGGTTCGTCGGCCTGCCGGTTCACGGCTCGCGGTCCTGCGAGGCGACCCGGCGGCATCACACCAAGGAGCATCATGAAGAGCGGTATCCACCCCGAGTACGTCACCACCGAGGTCACCTGCACCTGCGGCAACACCTTCGTCACCCGCAGCACCGAGACCTCCGGCAAGATCAACGCCGACGTCTGCAGCGCCTGCCACCCGTTCTACACGGGCAAGCAGAAGATCCTCGACACCGGTGGTCGTGTGGCCCGGTTCCAGGCTCGCTACGGCAAGAAGAACAAGTAGCACCCCCGGCAGCGCCGGTGGTCCGCCCGACAACCTCTCCAGGGGCAGTCGGTCGCAGGACCACCGGCGCTGCCGTCGTCTCCGGGGATCCCGACGAGCCCCGGAGCGGCCGGCGGCCCGTGCTACCTCGCCGAGCAGACGCCTACCTCGTCGGGACAGTGCCTACCTCGCCCGGAGGTCGCCTACCTCGCGGGGGGCCGGCTCCCGCGCGGACGAACAGGAGACGACGTGACCGAGGACTTCGCGGTGGCTCGGCCGCTGCTGGCGGAGCACGCCGAGATCGAGCGTGAGCTCGCCGATCCGGCGGTGCACGCCGACCAGGGCAGGGCCCGCACCCTCGGACGTCGCTACGCCGAGCTGAACCGTGTCGTGGGCGCCTACCGCGCCTGGCGGTCCGCGAGCGACGACGCCACCGCGGCGGCCGAGCTCGCCGCCGAGGACGAGTCGTTCGCGGCCGAGGTCCCCGCCCTGCGCGAGGCCGAGGCCGACGCCGCCGAGCACCTGCGCCGCGTGCTCGTCCCGCGCGACCCGGACGACGGTCGCGACGTCATCCTGGAGATCAAGGCCGGCGAGGGCGGCGACGAGTCCGCGCTGTTCGCCGGCGACCTGCTGCGGATGTACCTGCGCTTCGCGGAGCGCCGCGGCTGGGCCACCCAGGTGCTCGAGTCCACCGAGACCGAGCTCGGTGGTTTCAAGGACGTCCAGCTCGCCGTGAAGAGCCGCGGCACGCCCGAGGACCCGGCGGACGGCGTGTGGGCGAACCTCAAGTACGAGGGCGGCGTGCACCGCGTGCAGCGGGTCCCGGTGACCGAGTCCCAGGGCCGGATCCACACCTCCGCGGCCGGCGTGCTCGTGCTGCCCGAGGTCGACGACCCGGGCGAGGTCGAGATCGACCCGAACGACCTGCGCATCGACGTCTACCGGTCCTCCGGCCCGGGCGGGCAGTCGGTCAACACCACCGACTCGGCGGTGCGCATCACGCACGAGCCGACGGGCATCGTCGTGTCCATGCAGAACGAGAAGTCCCAGCTGCAGAACAAGGAGCAGGCGATGCGCGTGCTCCGTGCGCGGCTGCTGGCCGCGCAGCAGGAGGAGGCCGCCGCCGCCGCGGCGGACATCCGCCGGTCCCAGGTGCGCACGGTCGACCGCAGCGAGCGCATCCGGACGTACAACTTCCCGGAGAACCGCATCGCCGACCACCGCACGGGCTACAAGGCCTACAACCTCGACCACGTGCTGGCCGGCGACCTCGACCCCGTCGTGCGGTCCGCGGTGGACGCCGACGAGGCGGCGCGGCTCGCCGCCGCCGGCGATGCCTGAGCCGGTCGGTGCGCTGCTGCGCGGTGCGACGCAGCGCCTCGCCGCGGCCGGTGTCCCGTCCCCGCGCACCGACGCCGAGCTGCTCCTGGCCCACGTGCTTGCCCTGCCGCGCGGCGAGGTCCGGCGCCTCGCCCTCCTGGACGCCCCGGTGCCCGACGGCGGCCCCCCGGACGCCGGGGCCGCGGCACGCCGCTTCGCGGGACTGGTCGACCGCCGCGCCGCCCGGGAGCCGCTGCAGCACCTGACCGGGGCGGCTCCCTTCCGGCACCTGGAGCTGTCCGTCGGCCCGGGGGTGTTCGTGCCCCGGCCCGAGACCGAGCAGGTCGCCCAGGTCGCGATCGACGAGGCGACGGGCGTCGCCGCCGCCCGGGGCCGCGTCGTCGTCGTCGACCTGTGCACCGGCTCCGGGGCGATCGCGCTGGCGGTGGCCACGGAGGTGGCCGGTGCCGAGGTGCACGCCGTCGAGCTGGACGGCGCCGCGCACGGGTGGGCCGCCCGCAACGTCGCGGCGGTCGCCGGCGCCGACGGGACCGAGGTCCACCTGGTCCGCGGGGACGCCCGCACGGCGCTGGCCCGCCTGGACGGGACGGTCGACGTCGTCGTCTCGAACCCGCCGTACGTCCCCCCGGACGCCGTGCCCCGCGACCCCGAGGTCGCCGGTCACGACCCGGACGTCGCGCTGTACGGCCTGGGCGCCGACGGCCTGGAGGTGCCGCGCGGGATCGCCCGCGCCGCGGCGCGGCTGCTGCGCCCCGGCGGGCTGTTCGTCATGGAGCACGCCGAGACCCAGGCCGCCGGTGCGCGGTCGCTGGCGGCTGCCGCCGGGTTCGTCGACGTGCGCACCGCGGACGACCTGACCGGCCGCCCCCGCATGGCGGTGGGGCGACGGCCCACGGACGCCGCGGCCGGGCGGGGAACCGTGACAGACTGGGGCGAGTGAGCAGCGTGCACGACGTGACCGACGAGAACTCCTGGGGCCCCGCGATCGACGAGGCCGTGAACACGATCTCCCGGGGAGGACTCGTCGTCCTCCCGACCGACACGGTGTACGGGATCGGCGCGGACGCCTTCGACGCGGACGCCGTCGCCGCGCTCCTCGCGGCGAAGGGACGGGGCCGGCAGATGCCGCCCCCGGTGCTCGTGCCCGACGCCCGCACCCTGGACGGGCTCGCCGTCGACGTGGCCCCGGAGGCGCGGGCGCTGGTCGAGGCGTTCTGGCCGGGCGGGTTCACCATCATCCTGCGGTCCCAGCCGTCCCTGCACTGGGACCTGGGGGAGACCCACGGCACCGTGGCGCTGCGCATGCCCGACCACCCGGCCGCCCTCGCGCTGCTGCGCCGGACCGGACCTCTCGCCGTGTCCAGCGCCAACCGCACGGGCCGGCCCGCCGCCACCGAGGCGACGGACGCGGTCGAGCAGCTCGGTGACGCGGTGGGCTGCTACCTCGACGGCGGCACGGCCCCCGGCGGTGTCGCGTCGACGATCGTCGACGCGACCGGACCGCGGCTGCGCGTCGTGCGGGCCGGCGCCGTGCCGCTCGACGCGCTGCGCGAGGTCGCCCCCGTGCTCGGCGTCGACGAGACCGCGGAGGAGGAGACCTCCGGGTGAGGGCCTATCTGCTGGTCATGCTCATCGCCGCGGCGGTGACCTACCTGGCCACCCCCGGCGCTCGCTGGGTCGCCCGGCGCACCAACGCGATCTCCGCGGTCCGCGCCCGCGACGTCCACGTCCAGCCGACGCCGCGCCTGGGTGGGCTGGCGATGCTGCTCGGGATCGTCGTGGCCGTCCTGCTGGCCTCCCGGATGCCGTTCCTCGCGGGCGTCTTCGACGAGCCGCAGGTCTTCGGCGTGGTCGGCGGCGCCGTCATCGTCTGCCTGCTGGGGTGGGCCGACGACGTCTGGGACCTGGACTGGATGACGAAGCTGGCCGGGCAGATCCTCGCCGCCGGCTTCCTGGCGATCAACCAGGTCCAGCTGACCGCCCTGCCGATGCCGGGCGGGCTGACCATCCCGTCGGCGCGGCTGTCGCTGTTCGTGACGATCCTCGTGATCGTCGTGGCGATGAACGCCGTGAACTTCGTCGACGGTCTCGACGGGCTCGCGGCCGGGATCGTCGCCATCGGCGGGTCCGCGTTCTTCCTCTACACGTACTTCCTCACGCAGCAGGCGAGCCCGGCGGACTACTCGAGCTTCGCCACGATGATGACGGCGGTGCTCGTCGGCGTCTGTCTCGGCTTCCTGCCGCACAACTTCTACCCCTCGCACATCTTCATGGGCGACTCGGGGTCGATGATCCTGGGGCTGGTCTTCGCCGGTGCGGCGATCTCGATCACCAGCAGCTTCGACCCGACCGTCACCGACGCGCTGTCGGGCGCCCAGCGCGCCACGATCTTCATCCCGCTCCTGCTGCCGCTGGCCGTGACGCTGCTGCCGCTGCTGGACATGACGATGGCGGTCGTGCGCCGGCTGGCCGCCGGCAAGTCGCCGATGGCCCCCGACCGCATGCACCTGCACCACCGGATGCTGGCCCTGGGGCACTCCCACCGCCGCGCCGTGCTCATCCTGTACGTCTGGACGGCGGTCTTCGCCTTCGGCACCGCGGCGCTGGTGCCGTGGCGGTGGCAGGTGGTGCTGGCCTGGCTGGTCGTGGCGGTCGTGATCGCCCTGGTGCTGACCCTCGGCCCGCTGCGCACGCGCGGGCGCTTCCTCGACGACGACGTGGCCTCGGGCGCGCACCCGGTCGCCGCGACGTCGTCCTCGCCGACCGTCCCCGAGAAGGAGACCGACCATGACCGAGCAGAACGCCACACCGGGCACGCCGGACGAACCGGCTGAGGAGGCCGCGGGACGGTCGTTCGAGGAGGTGCAGTCCTCGGAGCGGGCGATGCTCCGGCAGGCGCTGCGCTCCACCCTGCTGCTCGTCGGGGCGCTCGTGGTGCTCGGCGGTCTCGTGGGGTGGTTCGTCGCGGGAGCGGCCGGCGTGTGGGGCGCCCTGGTGGGCGCCGGCCTGGCGGCCTTCTTCTGCGCGACGACGATCTGGTCGATGCTGCGCACGGTCGGCAAGTCGCCCACGGCGATGGCGGCCGGGGTGATGGGCGCCTGGCTGGCCAAGATCGTGGTGCTCCTGGTCGTGCTGGTGCTGCTGCGCGGCGCCGACTTCTACGACCCGTACGTGCTCTTCGTCGTCCTGGCCCTCGGTGCGGTGGGGTCCGCCCTGCTGGACTACCAGGCGGTGCGCGGGGCACGGATGCCCTACGTGCAGCCCTGACCTGCACGGAAGGCACGGCGCGCCGACCGCGTACGTGCCGTTGTTCACAAGGCGCACGATTCCAACCTCGAGATGCCTGGTTCCGTGTCGGACCATCCGACTTCATCTAGTAGGCTGTGCGCGAATCCATGACGGCCAGGTCCGACGGCGTGCCCACGTGTTCGTGGAGCGCCGAACGACCTTCGACCTCCGGGAGTCCTCCTGTTCACCTCAGCGACCCCCACGCTGCTCGCCGCCTCCGAGGGTGAGGGCGGCTTCCATGTGCCGTCCATCGACGAATTCTTCCCGCCCGCGATCCTCTTCGAGGACACGATCTTCCAGATCGACCGGATCTGGATCATCCGCATCATCGCGATGGCGGTGCTGCTGACCGTCTTCGTGGTGGCCGCCCGGCGCGCGAAGCTCGTGCCGGGACGGTTCCAGGGCGCGATCGAGATGATCCTCGACTTCGTCCGCGTGCAGATCGCCGAGGAGATCCTCGGCAAGACGAACGCCCGGCGTTTCGTCCCGATGCTGACGACGATCTTCCTGGCGATCCTCGCGTTCAACCTCACGGGCATCATCCCGTTCCTCAACATGGCCGGCACCGCCCGCATCGGGCTGCCGATCGTCCTCGCCCTGTGGGTCTTCGTCACCTACTGGTGGATCGGCGTCAGCAAGCACGGGCTCGGCGGCTACCTGAAGAACAACCTCTTCCCGCCCGGCATCCCGTGGCCGATCTACTTCATCGTCACGCCGATCGAGCTGCTGCAGATCCTCGTGGTCCGCCCGGCCTCGCTCGCGCTGCGACTCGCGGCCAACATGATCGCCGGGCACATCATGCTCGTGCTCTGCTTCGCGGCGACGCACTTCTTCCTCCTCGAGGCGTCGTGGGCGCTCAAGCCCATCGGCGCACTGACCCTCGCGGGCGGCTTCGCCGTCACGCTGTTCGAGATCCTGGTCGCTCTGCTGCAGGCGTACATCTTCGCCCTGCTCGCCGCGGTCTACATCAGCCTGTCGCTGGAGGAGGAGCACTGATCCTCGCGGATCAGGCTTCCTGACACGGCACGCCCACCTACCAACCCAGACGTAAGTCAGCGACGTCGGGCCGCCCGGTCCGACGCCCAACGGAAGGAAACCCAGTGGACGTCACCACCCTCGCCGAGGTCACCGGTAACCTCAACGCTGTCGGCTACGGCCTCGCCGCGGTCGGCCCGGGCATCGGTCTCGGCATCCTCATCGGCAAGACGATCGAGGGCATGGCTCGCCAGCCCGAGGTCGCCGGTCAGCTGCGCGCCACCATGTTCCTCGGTGTCGCGTTCGTCGAGCTGCTCGCCCTCCTCGGCCTCGTCGCCGGCTTCCTGTTCCCGGCCGCGTGATGGCGGCGGCGCACACCGCCGCCCCGGTCATCGTGGCGGCGGAAGAAACGGCAGCGGAGGGGATCGATCTCTTCATCCCCGCCTGGTACGACATCATCTGGTCGTCGGTCGTCCTCGCCGTCATCGCGGTCGTCTTCTACCGTTACGTCCTGCCTCGGTTCCAGGCGGTCCTGGACGAGCGCACGACGAAGATCGAGGGCGGTCTGGCCAAGGCCGAGCAGGCGCAGCAGGAGGCTGCGGCAGCGCTGGCGGAGTACCACCAGCAGCTCGCCGAGGCCCGCGCCGAGGCTTCCAGGACGCGCGAGGAGGCTCGTGCCGAGGGCACGGCCATCGTCGCCGAGCTGAAGGCCAAGGCCAACGACGAGGCGGCACGCATCGTCGAGACCGCGCACCGGCAGATCGAGGCCGAGCGTCAGTCCGCGGCGGTCTCGCTGCGGACCGAGGTCGGTACGCTGGCCACACAGCTCGCCTCGAAGATCGTCGGTGAGTCCCTCGAGGACAGCGCGCGTCAGTCGCGGGTCGTCGACCGGTTCCTCGACGAGCTGGAGGCCGAGCAGTCGGCGACCACGAGGGTCGAGGAGGGCTGATGCGAGGCACGAGCGGAGCATCCCTGGCAGCCGCCCAGGAGCGGTTCGAGCCGGTGCTGCGGTCCGCAGGGACCGACGCCGCCACGCTGGGCGAGCAGCTGTTCGCCGTCGTGAGCGCGCTCGACGGGTCGGCCCCGCTGCGCCGCTCGCTCGCCGACCCCTCGCGGGACGGCGAGGACAAGGCCCGTGTCGTCGCGGCGGTGCTGGCCGGCGGGTTCGACGAGCGCGTGGTCGACCTGGTGGCCGGGCTGGCCCGGTCGCGGTGGTCGAGCGACGCCGACCTCGGTGACGCGGTCGAGCGCCTGGCGGTCGACGCCATGCTCGCCGCCGCCGAGTCCCGCGACGCGCTCGAGACGGTCGAGGACGAGCTCTTCGTCCTCACCCGTGCGCTGGTGGGCCAGCGGCAGGCACGTCAGGCGCTCTCCGACGAGACGACGGAGCCCGTGCGGCGCGTCGCCCTGGTCGAGACGCTGCTCGACGGCAAGGCCGACGAGATCACGGTGGCGCTCGCCCGCCGTGCGACGACGTCCCCGCGGGGCCGCCGCTTCGTCCCGACGCTGACCTGGTACGGCGACGTCGCGGCCGAGCGGCGCAACCGCCTGGTCGCGTCGGTGACGAGCGGCTCGGTGCTCTCCGCGGCGCAGGAGGAGCGTCTCGGCGCCCTCCTCGAGCGGGCCTACGGGCGTGCCGTCCAGCTCAACGTCACGGTCGACCCGACCGTGATCGGCGGGCTGCGTATCCAGGTCGGCGCCGATGTCGTCGACTCCACCGTGCTGTCCCGCCTGGCTGACGCCCGTCGCCGGCTGGCCGGCTGACAACTTGACGCCCAGCCGGCCGTGGGTCGGCGCAGACGAACGTTCGGTCGCAGACTGCGGCCACGACAGGAGAAGAGCAATGGCTGAGCTGACGATCCGGCCGGAAGAGATCCGCGCCGCGCTGGACAGCTTCGTGAAGTCCTACGAGCCCGAGGGCGCGGTGACCGAGGAGGTCGGCCGCGTCACCTTCGCCGCCGACGGCATCGCCAACGTCGAGGGCCTGCCCGGCGCCATGGCCAACGAGCTGCTGCGTTTCGAGGACGGCACGCTCGGCCTGGCGCTGAACCTGGACGTCCGCGAGATCGGTGTCGTCGTCCTCGGCGAGTTCACCGGCATCGAGGAGGGCCAGGAGGTCCGCCGCACGGGTGAGGTCCTCTCGGTCCCCGTCGGCGAGGGCTACCTCGGCCGCGTCGTCGACCCGCTGGGCAACCCGGTGGACGGTCTGGGCGACATCGAGACCGAGGGCCGCCGTGCCCTCGAGCTCCAGGCGCCCGGCGTCATGCAGCGCAAGTCGGTGCACGAGCCGCTGCAGACCGGCATCAAGGCGATCGACTCGATGATCCCGATCGGTCGTGGTCAGCGTCAGCTGATCATCGGCGACCGCCAGACCGGCAAGACGGCGATCGCGATCGACACGATCATCAACCAGAAGGCGAACTGGGAGTCCGGCGACCCCGAGAAGCAGGTGCGCTGCATCTACGTCGCGGTCGGCCAGAAGGGTTCGACCATCGCCTCGGTGCGCGGCGCCCTCGAGGAGGCCGGCGCGCTGGAGTACACGACGATCGTCGCGGCCCCGGCCTCCGACCCGGCCGGCTTCAAGTACCTCGCCCCCTACACCGGCTCGGCCATCGGCCAGCACTGGATGTACGGCGGCAAGCACGTGCTGGTCATCTTCGACGACCTGTCGAAGCAGGCCGAGGCCTACCGCGCCACGTCGCTGCTGCTGCGCCGCCCGCCGGGCCGTGAGGCCTACCCGGGTGACGTCTTCTACCTGCACTCCCGGCTGCTGGAGCGTTGCGCGAAGCTGTCGGACGAGATGGGCGCGGGCTCGATGACCGGTCTGCCGATCATCGAGACGAAGGCGAACGACGTCTCGGCGTACATCCCGACGAACGTCATCTCGATCACCGACGGTCAGATCTTCCTGCAGTCCGACCTGTTCAACGCGGACCAGCGCCCGGCGGTCGACGTCGGTATCTCCGTGTCCCGCGTCGGCGGTGACGCCCAGGTCAAGGCCATGAAGAAGGTCTCGGGCACGCTGAAGCTCGAGCTGGCCCAGTACCGTGCGCTCGAGGCGTTCGCGATGTTCGCCTCCGACCTCGACGCCGCCTCGCGCGGCCAGCTGGCCCGCGGCGCCGTGCTGATGGAGCTGCTCAAGCAGCCGCAGTACACCCCGTACCCGGTCGAGGAGCAGGTCGCCTCCATCTGGGCCGGTACCCGCGGCAAGCTCGACGACGTCCCGGTGGACGACGTCAAGCGGTTCGAGTCGGAGTTCATCGAGCACCTGCGCCGCAACACCGAGGTGTTCACGACGATCACCGAGACCGGCAAGCTGGAGCAGGAGACCGAGGACGCGCTGACCGCCGCGGTCGAGGACTTCCGCGACGGCTTCCTCAAGGGCGACGGCACCCCGCTCGTCGGCGGCGAGGCGGACTCCGAGTCCGCCGCGGACGCCGAGCAGGAGCAGCTCGTCGTGCAGAAGAAGGGCTGATCGTATGGCCGGAGGATCCCAGCGCGTCTACAAGCAGCGGATCAAGTCGACGCAGTCGCTGAAGAAGGTGTTCCGCGCGCAGGAGCTGATCGCGGCGTCCCGCATCGGCAAGGCTCGCGGCCGCACGGCAGCCGCGGCCCCGTACGAGCGGGCGATCACCCGCGCGGTGTCGGCGGTCGCCACGCACACGGCGACCGACCACCCGCTGACCACCGAGCGCACCGACACGAACCGGGTCGCGGTCCTCGTGATCGCCTCGGACCGCGGCATGGCGGGGTCCTACTCGGCCTCGATCATCCGCGAGGCCGAGCGGGTCGTGGCCCGGCTGACGGCCCAGGGCAAGGAGGTCTCCCTCTACGCCACCGGTCGCCGTGCGATCTCGTACTTCCGCTACCGCGAGCGTGAGCTGGCGGGCGAGTGGTCGTACGGGTCGGACAGCCCGGAGGCCGAGGTGGCCGGCGAGATCGCCGACACCCTGCTCGGGGCCTTCCTCGCCCCGGCGGCCGAGGGCGGCGTCGGCGAGCTGCACGTGGTCTACACGCAGTTCGTCAACATGGTCAGCCAGAAGCCGCGGGTCGTGCGGATGCTGCCGCTCGAGGTCGTGGAGGGCGTCGCCGTGCCCGGCGAGAACGACGCCCTGCCGCTGTACGACTTCGAGCCGTCGCCCGAGGGCGTGCTCGACGCCCTGCTGCCGCGGTACGTGCGCAGCCGCATCTTCAGCTTCATGCTGGAGGCCGCGGCCTCCGAGCTGGCCTCGCGCCAGCGTGCGATGCACACGGCGACCGACAACGCCGAGGACCTGATCCGTACCTACACGCGCCTGGCGAACCAGGCCCGCCAGGCGGACATCACCCAGGAGATCAGCGAGATCGTCTCGGGTGCTGACGCCCTCGCGGCGTCGTGACATCCGCCGTCCGACGCCGTCGATCGACGAACTCACACCCGAACCTTTCGAAGCGAGGCAAGCAATGACCGCCACCACCGCGGAAGCAGCGCACGGCGCCGCCGCGACCGAGCCGGGGACCGGCCGTGTCGCGCGCGTGATCGGCCCTGTCGTCGACATCGAGTTCCCCGAGGACTCGATCCCCGACATCTACAACGCCCTGACGGTCGACATCGACCTGTCGGGCCAGGGCGAGGACGAGAACTCCTTCACCCTGACCCTCGAGACGGCCCAGCACCTGGGCGACTCGCTGGTCCGGGCCATCGCCCTGAAGCCGACCGACGGCCTGGTCCGTGGCGCCGTCGTCTCCGACACCGGCGCGCCGATCTCGGTGCCCGTCGGCGACGTCACCAAGGGCAAGGTCTTCAACGTCACCGGTGAGGCGCTGAACCTGGCCGAGGGCGAGACGCTCGAGGTCACCGAGCGCTGGCCGATCCACCGCAAGCCGCCGGCGTTCGACCAGCTCGAGTCGAAGACGCAGATGTTCGAGACGGGCATCAAGTCGATCGACCTGCTCACCCCGTACGTGCAGGGTGGAAAGATCGGCCTCTTCGGTGGAGCGGGCGTCGGCAAGACGGTCCTCATCCAGGAGATGATCCAGCGTGTCGCCCAGGACCACGGCGGTGTCTCCGTGTTCGCCGGTGTCGGTGAGCGCACCCGTGAGGGCAACGACCTGATCCACGAGATGGACGAGGCCGGCGTCTTCGACAAGACCGCTCTGGTCTTCGGCCAGATGGACGAGCCGCCGGGCACGCGTCTGCGCGTCGCCCTGTCCGCGCTGACGATGGCGGAGTACTTCCGCGACGTCAAGAAGCAGGACGTGCTGCTGTTCATCGACAACATCTTCCGCTTCACGCAGGCGGGTTCCGAGGTCTCCACGCTGCTCGGCCGCATGCCGTCCGCGGTGGGCTACCAGCCGAACCTCGCCGACGAGATGGGTCTGCTCCAGGAGCGCATCACCTCCACGCGTGGTCACTCGATCACCTCGCTGCAGGCGATCTACGTCCCGGCGGACGACTACACCGACCCGGCGCCGGCGACGACGTTCGCCCACCTCGACGCGACCACGGAGCTCTCCCGTGAGATCGCCTCGCAGGGTCTGTACCCGGCGATCGACCCGCTGACCTCGACCTCGCGCATCCTCGACCCGCGCTACGTGGGCCAGGAGCACTACGACGTCGCGACGGCGGTCAAGCAGATCCTGCAGCGCAACAAGGAGCTGCAGGACATCATCGCCATCCTCGGTGTGGACGAGCTCTCCGAGGAGGACAAGACGCTGGTGGCGCGTGCTCGCCGCATCCAGCAGTTCCTCTCGCAGAACACGTACATGGCGAAGAAGTTCACCGGTGTCGAGGGCTCCACGGTCCCGCTGAGCGAGACCGTCGAGGCCTTCAAGAAGATCACCGAGGGCGAGTACGACCACGTGGCCGAGCAGGCCTTCTACAACATCGGTGGTCTCGAGGACCTCGAGCGCAACTGGGCGAGGATCCAGAAGGAGTACGGGGCCTGACGGCCACGTCGCGCATCCCCACGGCGTCGCCCTGCCGCTACCGCGCGGTGCGGCAGGGCGGCGCCGTACCACCCTCGACTGAAGAACCCTGGAGCCCGACATGGCAGAGCTGAACGTCGACCTGGTCGCGGCCGACCGCAAGGTCTGGTCCGGAGCGGCCCGCGAGGTCAGCGCCCCGTCCGCCGACGGTCAGATCGGCATCCTCGCCGGCCACACCCCGCTGCTCGCGGTGCTGCGGCCGGGCACGATCAAGGTCTCGACCGCGCCTCGAGAGGTCGCCGTCGAGGTCCAGGTCGACGGTGGGTTCCTCTCGGTGGACGACGACGTCGTGACGATCGTCGTCGACTCGATCACCGAGGTCTCCGGACGCGAGTCCACGCTGGCCTGAGGGGGCGACGACGGTGGGGTACGTGCTCTGGACGGTCCTCGCCGTCGCGCTCGTCCTCGCTCTCGTGCTCGTCGTCGGGACCTCTCGGCTGCGGACGCTGTCCCACCGCGTCGGCTCGTTCCAGTGCGGTGCCCGCCCCGGCGGCAGCCCGCAGGCTCCCTGGTCGGCGGGCATCGCCCACTACGGCGTCGGCCGGATCGACTGGTGGCGCTGCTGGTCGTTGGCGCCGCGACCGGCGCGCAGCTGGCGGCGCGACCGCCTCGAGGTGACCGGCCGGGCTCCGCTCGACCTCGCCGGCCAGGCCGACCAGTACCTGGTGCGGTGTCGCTACGACGGCACCGACTTCGAGCTGACGATGTCCGCGGACGCCTACGCCGGACTCGCCTCCTGGCTGGAGTCCGCCCCGCCCGGACGACGCGACCTCGTCGTCTGACCGAGTCCCGAAGAGGAGAGCGTGAGACTCGTCGTCGCCCGCTGCTCGGCCCGTTACACGGGTCGGCTGACCGCCCACCTGCCCCTGGCCACCCGACTGCTGGTGGTCAAGGCCGACGGCAGCGTCCTGCTGCACTCGGACGGTGGCTCCTACAAGCCCCTGAACTGGATGAGCCCGCCGTGCTCCACGGTGACGGCCGCTCCGGACGACGACGCCGTCGCCCGCGGCGTGACCGAGGTCTGGACGGTCCAGCACCAGAAGTCCGACGACCGGCTCGAGATCGACCTGCACGAGATCGTGCACGACTCCGAGCACGACCTGGGCGTGGACCCGGGCCTGGTCAAGGACGGCGTCGAGGCGCACCTGCAGGAGCTGCTGGCCGCCCAGATCGAGCTCCTGGGGACCGGCCACTCGCTGGTGCGGCGCGAGTACATGACGGCGATCGGTCCCGTGGACATCCTGGCCCGCGACGCCGACGGCGGCACCGTCGCGGTCGAGATCAAGCGGCGCGGCGAGATCGACGGCGTCGAGCAGCTGACGCGCTACCTGGAGCTGCTGAACCGCGACCCGTTGCTGTCGCCGGTCCGCGGGGTCTTCGCGGCGCAGGAGATCAAGCCGCAGGCCCGGGTGCTCGCCGGGGACCGCGGGATCGACTGCCTCGTCCTGGACTACGACGCCATGCGCGGTGTCGACGACGCCGACTCACGCCTCTTCTAGGTTTGTGAGGCGAGTTACCTAAACAGGTGCCCGTGCGGCAGGATGGTGTCATGGTCACCGATCCCGCCGATGCCCAGGACAGCCCGCGACCGCCGTCGGTCTTCGCCCTGCGGGGCGACGTCGTCACACCGGACCGGCTGATCCACGACGGCGCCGTCGTCGTGGCCGACGACCGCATCGTGTGGGTCGGCCCCCTCGAGGAGGCCGCTGCCGCCGGTGTCGGTGACGAGGTGGCGCGCGCCGACGAGCCGACACCGGGGGCCTACGTGCTGCCCGGCCTGGTCGACCTGCACAACCACGGCGGCGGGGGAGCGAGCTTCCCCGACGCCACGTCCGTCGACGACGTGATGACCGCGGTGCTGGAGCACCGCCGGTACGGCACGACCACCCTGCTGGCCTCCCTCGTGACCGCCGACCGCGAGACGTTGCTGGACAGGACCCGCCTGCTGGCCGAGGTCGCGGACCGGGGCGAGATCGCCGGGATCCACGCCGAGGGTCCGTTCCTGTCGGCCGTGCGGTGCGGCGCCCAGGACCCGCACTGGCTCGTGCCGGGCGACGTGACCCTCGCGCGCGAGCTCGCCGAGGCCGCACGAGGGCACCTGCGCACCATGACCGTCGCGCCCGAGGTCGACGGCGTCACCGGTCCCGGGGGCGCCGCCGCCGCGCTGGTGCGGTCCGGGGTGATCCCGTCGCTCGGGCACACCGACGCCTCGGCCGAGGACGCCGAGGCCCTCCTGCGCCAGGTGGCCGCGGACCTGGGCCGGGGCGAGGGCGCCACCGGCCGGATGACGGCCACGCACCTGTTCAACGGGATGCGCCCCCTGCACCACCGCGACCCGGGCCCGGTCGCGGCGTGCCTGGCCGCGGCCTCGCGCGGTGACCTCGTCGTCGAGCTCGTCGGCGACGGTGTCCACCTCGACCCCGCCACCGTGCGCACGGTGATGCAGACGGTGGGGGTGGACCAGGTCGCGCTCGTGACCGACGCCATGGCCGCCGCCGGGATGGCCGACGGCGACTACGACCTCGGTCCGCAGTCCGTGGTCGTCCGTGACGGCGTCGCCCGGCTGGCCGACCCGGACGAGCCCGCGGGAGGGGCCATCGCGGGCAGCACCGCGCACCTCCTCGACGTCGTGCGCCGCACGGTCCTGGCCGGCGTCCCCCTGGTCCCTGCCGTCCGCTGCGCCTCGTGGGTGCCCGCCGGCGTGCTCGGGATGACCGACGTCGGGGGACTGGTGGCCGGTCGGCGGGCCGACGTCGTGGTCACCGACCGGGACCTGACGGTGCAGCACGTCTGCCGGGGCGGCCGGCCCGTGTGACCCGGGGCCGGCGGGGCCGAGGCCGGCGGCGCGCCGGGTGCGGACGACACGCCGGGCGCCTCGTCGTGTGAGGAAGATCTGAGCCCCGCGCCCGGGCACCGCCGTGCACAGGCTGTGGACCGTCGTCGTCCACCGGTGTGGAGGGGGCGCCCAGGGGTCGCGACACCCGTCCTGACGTGGCCGACCGCGGCCCGTGGCGCCCCGTCCGACCGGTCGTGTCGGAGGCTCCTGCGATGCTGGGTCCACAGGCTCGCGGCGCGTCGTCCACGGGGTTCCCCGGGAACTACACGGGTGAAATCACACCGATGACAAACACAACATGTCGTGGGCGGGTGCGCGGCGAACACTAGGTGTAGTGTTGAGAGCACGTCGGGGCCGAAGGCTCCGGAGTGAATCACATCGACGTAGTTCCACCGGTGTCGTTCCTGGTGAGGGCCCTCTGCGGAGGTCTCGGAGCCGGCCACGACCGTCCCGGATCGGACGTCGAGGCGAAGGTTTTCACGGGACATCGACCGGCCGCCGGGGGGCGGCGCAGAACAGGGGAGTGCGAGATGAGCGTCACGGTCTACAGCAAGCCGTCCTGCGTCCAGTGCGACGCGACCTACCGGGCCCTGGACCGCAAGGGCGTCGAGTACTCCGTCGTGGACATCACCGAGGACGCGCAGGCGCTCGAGATGGTCCGTGAGCTCGGCTACCTCCAGGCACCCGTCGTCGTCGCGGGCGACACCCACTGGTCGGGCTTCCGTCCCGACCAGATCAGCGCCGTCGCGGCGCAGCAGGCCGTCTCGGCCTGACCCCAGCTCCGGCCCGGTCGCGCACTCGGCTGACGCGACCGGGCCGGCACCACTTCAGGACGTCCCGACGGGGGGAGGGCGGCATGAGCTCGCTCGTGTACTTCTCCAGCGTCTCGGAGAACACGCACCGCTTCGTCCAGCGCCTCGGGCTCGAGGAGCGCGGCATGCCGGTGCACCGCATCCCGCTGCGGCCGGCCGACGGCTTCCTCACCGTCGACGAGCCCTACGTCCTCCTGGTCCCCACCTACGGCGGGGGCAACGAGGGCGGTGCGGTGCCCCGCCAGGTGCGCAAGTTTCTCGGGGACGAGGGCAACCGGTCGTTGATCCGCGGCGTCATCGCGGCGGGCAACACCAACTTCGGCGCTGCGTACTGCATCGCCGGTGACATCATCGCGGCGAAGTGCCAGGTCCCGTACCTGTACGCCTTCGAGCTGCTCGGCACGACCGAGGACGCCCAGCGCGTCCGTGACGGATTGGGACGATTTTGGCAACGACAGTCACTGATCTCGGCGTGAGCGCCACGACCGCCGAGGCCCCGCAGCCGACCGCGGGCGCCTCTCTGCAGCAGAGCGACATGGACTACCACGCGCTCAACGCGATGCTGAACCTGTACGGGCCCGACGGCGAGATCCAGTTCGACAAGGACCGTGAGGCCGCCTCGGCGTACTTCCGGCAGCACGTGCTGCCCAACACCATCGAGTTCGACACCCTCGACGCCAAGCTCGACCACCTGGTCGAGAACAAGTACTACGACCCGGTCGTCCTCGACAAGTACTCGCGCGCCTTCGTCAAGGAGCTGTTCCAGCGCGCCTACGCCGCGGGGTTCCGGTTCGAGTCGTTCCTCGGTGCCTTCAAGTACTACACCTCGTACACGCTGAAGACGTTCGACGGCAAGAAGTACCTGGAGCGCTTCGAGGACCGCGTCTCGATGGTGTCCCTCGGCCTGGCCGACGGTGACGAGCAGCGTGCGCGCGACATCCTCGACGAGATCATCGCCGGTCGGTTCCAGCCGGCCACGCCCACGTTCCTCAACGTCGGCAAGGCCCAGCGCGGCGAGCCCGTGTCCTGCTTCCTGCTGCGCATCGAGGACAACATGGAGTCCATCGCGCGCAGCATCAACTCGGCGCTGCAGCTCTCCAAGCGCGGCGGCGGCGTCGCGCTGCTGCTGAGCAACGTGCGCGAGCACGGCGCGCCGATCAAGCACATCCAGAACCAGTCCTCCGGCGTCATCCCCGTGATGAAGCTGCTCGAGGACTCGTTCTCCTACGCCAACCAGCTCGGGGCGCGCCAGGGCGCCGGTGCGGTGTACCTGCACGCCCACCACCCCGACATCATGCGGTTCCTCGACACCAAGCGCGAGAACGCCGACGAGAAGATCCGCATCAAGACCCTCTCGCTCGGCGTCGTCATCCCGGACATCACGTTCGAGCTGGCCAAGCGCAACGAGGACATGCACCTCTTCAGCCCGTACGACGTCGAGCGCGTGTACGGCAAGCCCTTCGCGGACGTCTCGATCTCCGAGAAGTACGACGAGCTGGTCGCCGACGAGCGGATCACGAAGACGACGATCAAGGCGCGCGACTTCTTCCAGACGATCGCGGAGCTGCAGTTCGAGTCCGGCTACCCGTACGTGATGTTCGAGGACACGGTGAACCGGGCCAACCCGATCGCCGGACGGATCACGCACTCCAACCTGTGCTCGGAGATCCTGCAGGTCTCCACCGCCTCGACCTTCCACGAGGACCTGTCCTACGACGAGATCGGCCGGGACATCTCCTGCAACCTGGGGTCGCTGAACATCGCCAAGACGATGGACTCGCCGGACCTCGGCAAGACCATCGACACCGCCATCCGTGCGCTGACCGCCGTGTCGGACCAGACGAGCATCGAGTCGGTGCCGTCGGTGAAGAAGGCGAACGAGCTGGGTCACGCCATCGGGCTGGGCCAGATGAACCTGCACGGCTACCTCGCGCGCGAGCGGATCCACTACGGCTCGGCCGAGGGCGTCGACTTCACGAACATCTACTTCTACACGGTCGCCTACCACGCGATCGCGGCGTCGAACCGGCTCGCCGTCGAGCGCGGCCGCGCCTTCGGCGGCTTCGAGGACTCCACGTACGCCTCGGGGGAGTACTTCGACAAGTACACCGAGGCCGCGTGGACGCCGGCCACGGAGCGGGTGGAGCGCCTGTTCGCCGACGCCGGCGTGCACGTCCCGACCCAGGACGACTGGCGGGCGCTCAAGGCGTCGGTCATGGAGCACGGCATCTACAACCAGAACCTCCAGGCCGTGCCGCCGACCGGCTCGATCAGCTACATCAACTACTCGACCTCGTCGATCCACCCGGTGGCGGCGAAGATCGAGATCCGCAAGGAAGGCAAGCTCGGCCGCGCCTACTACCCGGCGCCGTACATGACGAACGACAACCTGGAGTACTACCAGGACGCGTACGAGATCGGGTACGAGAAGATCATCGACACCTACGCCGCGGCGACGCAGCACGTCGACCAGGGGCTGAGCCTGACGCTGTTCTTCCCGGACACCGTGACGACCCGCGACGTCAACAAGGCGCAGATCTACGCCTGGCGCAAGGGCATCAAGACGCTGTACTACATCCGCCTGCGCCAGCTGGCGCTCGAGGGCACCGAGGTCGAGGGGTGCGTCAGCTGCATGCTGTGACGTCTCGCTGACCTGAACTCCGACCCGCCTCCGACCCGCCGCGCACGACGAAGGACACCGCCATGGCACCGACCGGACAGCTCAAGCTCATCGACCGCGTCACCGCGATCAACTGGAACCGTCTGCAGGACGAGAAGGACCTCGAGGTCTGGGACCGCCTGGTCGGCAACTTCTGGCTGCCCGAGAAGGTGCCGGTGTCCAACGACATCCAGTCGTGGAACACCCTGTCCGAGGCCGAGAAGCTCATGACGACCCGGGTGTTCACCGGTCTGACGCTCCTGGACACCATCCAGGGCACCGTCGGCGCGGTCTCGCTCATCCCGGACGCGCTGACCCCGCACGAGGAGGCGGTGTACACCAACATCGCGTTCATGGAGTCGGTGCACGCCAAGAGCTACTCGTCGATCTTCTCCACGCTGATCTCCACCAAGGAGATCGACGACGCGTTCGCGTGGTCGGAGGAGAACCCGCACCTGCAGCGCAAGGCGGAGATCGTCCTCGAGTACTACCGCGGCGACGACCCGCTCAAGCGCAAGGTCGCCTCGACGATGCTCGAGTCGTTCCTCTTCTACTCCGGCTTCTACGCCCCGATGTACTGGTCGAGCCGGGCCAAGCTGACGAACACCGCCGACCTCATCCGCCTCATCATCCGCGACGAGGCGGTGCACGGGTACTACATCGGGTACAAGTTCCAGAAGGGGCTGGCCAAGCTCACGCAGGCCGAGCAGGACGAGATGAAGGCCTACACCTTCGACCTGCTCTTCGAGCTCTACGAGAACGAGGTCGAGTACACCGAGTCGCTCTACGGCGAGCTGGGGCTCACCGAGGACGTCAAGAAGTTCCTGCGCTACAACGCCAACAAGGCGCTGATGAACCTCGGGTACGAGGGCCTCTTCCCCAAGGACGAGACCGACGTCAACCCGGCGATCCTCGCGGCGCTGAGCCCGAACGCGGACGAGAACCACGACTTCTTCTCCGGGTCCGGCTCGTCCTACGTCATCGGCAAGGCCGTCGAGACCACCGACGACGACTGGGACTTCTGAACGACCTCCGGGGCCCGTCGGCCCCGATCGGCCGGACCGGGGCCCGGGGACCGCGGCGTCCCCGGGCCCCGGTCGTGCGGGGACGCGCGTGGGTCCCCACGAACGGCTGAACTGCCGGGGAACTCTGTGCGACCACGCGCCTGTGAGCCTGGACACTCCCCGGATCCTGTGCCTAAATGGCGAGGGTCGAACCACTGGCTCCGAAGGAGAAACGTGTCCACACCCCGCAGCCGACTGCTCCCCGCCACCGCGGCCCTCGGCGTCGTCGCCCTCACGGCCGGGCTCGCGTCGCCGGCCGCCGCCGACGACGGCGACCAGCGCCACGGCCCCGGCAACGCCGACTTCACCCTGACGATCCTGCACAACAACGACGGCGAGTCCAGCCTGCTGCCGACGGCGGTGGACACCGACGCGGACGGCACGGACGACGCCGAGTACGGCGGCATCGCCCGGTTCGTCGGCAAGGTCGACGCGCTGCGGCGGGCCGCGTACGTCGACGGCGACCGCGGCAAGCCGACCAAGCGCGGCGTCGTGACACTGAACTCGGGGGACAACTTCCTGGCGGGCACGACGTTCCAGGCCTCGCAGCAGGAGGGTGCCCCGTTCTACGACGCCCTCGCGCAGAACCTGGTCCGCTACGACGCCCTCGGCGTGGGCAACCACGAGTTCGACTTCGGCCCCGCGGTGTTCGGCGAGCTCGTGGAGGACGTGAAGCGCACCCCCTTCGTCTCGGCCAACCTGGACTACTCCGCCGAGGAGTCCCTGGCCGGGCTGGAGCAGCTCGTCCCCAGCACCGTCATCCGCGAGCGCGGCGAGGAGATCGGCGTGGTCGGGCTGACGACGCCGTCGCTGCCGACCATCTCGTCCTCGGGTGATGTCGAGGTCCTCTCCGACCTGGCCGGCATCGCCCAGGAGCAGGTCGACCTGCTCACCGAGCAGGGCATCGAGAAGATCGTCCTCGTCTCGCACCTGCAGGGGCTGAGCAGCGAGATCGATCTCGTCGGTTCGCTGACCGACGTCGACGTGGTCGTGGGCGGCGGCGGCGACGAGATCCTCGCCGACGGCTCGACCCAGCTGTTCCCGGGCGACGTGGACGACGTCTACGGCGAGTACCCCCAGATCGCCACCGACGCCGACGGCGCCGAGGTGCCCGTGGTGACCACGCCCGGCAACTACCGGTACGTGGGTCAGCTCGCGGTGACCTTCGACGCGGACGGTGTCGTCGTCGACATCGCCGACGACTCGGGCATCAAGGTCGTCACCGACACCGGTGCCGAGGCCGTGGGCACGGACCGCAAGGCCGAGCGCACCATCGAGCAGCCGGTCGCCGACTTCGAGGCCGCCCTGGCCGAGGAGATCGTCGCCACGAGCGAGGTCGTCCTCGACTGCGAGCGGAGCGAGGTGCGCGGCGTGGAGGCGAACTGCGGCAACCTGATCGCCGACGCCCACCTGTGGACGGCGCAGCAGGCAGCGGCCGACTTCGGCCTGGACACCCCGCAGGTCGCCGTCCAGAACGGCGGCGGCATCCGTGGCGAGATCGACCAGGAGGCCGGGCCCGTCTCGGTCGCCGACACGTTCCGCCTGCAGCCCTTCGGCAACTTCGTGGCCGTCGCCGAGGACGTGCCCGTCGAGACGTTCCGCCAGATCCTGGAGGAGGGAGCGTTCCGGCTCCCCGAGTCCGGGGACGGCGCCTTCGTCCAGGCGGCGGGCTTCAGCTACACCGTCGACACCTCGTACCCGGCCCGCGACGCGGACCAGAGCACCGGTGAGCAGTTCGCCCCGGGCGAGCGGGTCCGCTCGGTCGTCCTGGACGACGGCGCCGTCCTCGTCGAGGACGGCGTGTCGGTCGACGGCACGGTGGACGTCGCCGGGCTGAACTTCTCGCTCAACGGCGGGGACGCCTACCCGACGCTCGAGAACACCACGATCGGTGTCTCCGACCAGCAGTCCCTGGAGAACTTCCTCGTCGACGGTCTCGGCGGGGTCGTCAGCCAGGCCGACTACCCGCGGGGCGGTGAGGGCCGGATCACGATCATGTGATCGACCCCCTGTCCCCGGGCGACGGGCCGCTCCTCCGCAGGGAGGCGCGGCCCGTCGTCGTCCGCCGGACCGTTCTCGGGGACGACCAGGTGACGCAGGCGTGGTGTGCGTCACGAAAGCTCCTGTGCTGTTGACAGGCCTGCCAGCCGGTTGAAACGATTCATTCATCGGTCCGGTGTTCCGACCGGACCGCGGAGCGAGAGCGAGGAACACCGATGTCCGACGACGACCGTGCCCGACCCGAGCTCGACGAGATCCTGTCCTCCATGGGATCCGGCGGCGCCCGCATCTGCGAGATCGACGCCTCCGAGGCCGGGGCCGGCAACATCTCCGTGTGCCTCGGGTGGGAGGTCGACGTCTCGCGGCGTTTCCCCCGCGCCGAGCAGATCACGCTGCCGCTCGAGGCCCCGGCACTGGCCGGCCGGACCCTGCTCGTGACGGGCTCCGGGCGACGGCTGCGCCAGATCCACGAGGACCCGGAGGCCGCCGTCGGCGCGGTCGTGGTGCACCCCGGCGGGCGCGAGGCGACGCTGCACACGTCGCCGCGCCGGCTGTTCGCGCAGCTCACCAGCGAGTTCAACTCGCACCTGGCGGTCCACCAGGACCAGGTCGCCCGGCGCGGTGTCGACTTCCAGGCCGTCGTCCACGCCCAGCCGATCCACCTGACCTACCTGTCGCACGTCCCCGCCTACGGCGACACGGCCGCGATGAACGCCCGGATCCTGCGCTGGGAGCCGGAGTCCATCGTGGCGCTCTCGGCCGGGGTCGGCGTCCTGGAGTTCATGGTCCCCGGGTCCGAGCAGCTCATGGCCGCGAACGTCGAGGGTCTGCGGGACTTCGAGATCGTGCTCTGGTCCAAGCACGGGGTGATGGCGCGGTCCGACCTGTCCGTGACCCGCGCCGTCGACCGCGTGGAGTACGCCGAGACCGGAGCGCGCTACGAGTACATGGACCTCGTCGCCGGCGGGCGCGCCCAGGGCCTGACCGACGCCGAGATGTCCTCGGTCGCTCGGGCGTTCGACGTCGACTCGCCCTGGGTGCGCTGAGCCGACCCCGGGTCAGGCGGGGGAGTCGACGGCCCCCGGGACGGGAGGGTCCGCGGACCACGGGAACGTGATCCACCGGTCCGTCTCGCGCCACGAGTACTCCGGCCGGTAGACGGAGCGCGGCTTGGTGTACAGCACGGCGGCCCGGGCGTCGGCCCCCTGCTCGGCGAGCATCCGCATCACCAGCTCGAGCGTGCGGCCGGAGTCCGCGACGTCGTCGACCACGAGGACGCGCGACCCGGGCAGCTCGGCGGTGTCCATCAGCGGCGGCAGGACCCGCGGGTCGCGCAGGGTGCGGCCGATGTCGGTGTAGAACTCCACGTTCATCGTGCCGACGCCCTTGGTGCCCAGGGCGTAGGCCACGGCGCCGCCGGGCACCAGGCCGCCACGCGCCACGGCGACCACCACGTCGGGGCGGAACCCGTCGGCCACGACCTGCTCGGCGAGCCGTCGCACCCCCGCGGCGAAGTCGGACCAGGTCAGGACCTCACGCTGCTCGTCGCTCATGGGCACGACACTACGACGACGGCGGGCCACCCCCGAGGGGCGGCCCGCCGTCGCGTGCGATCAGTGGTGGGTGGACCGGGTCACTCCACGTCGAGGAGGTCGACGACGAAGATCAGGTCCTCGCCGGCGAGCTCGTTGCCCTCGACGGCCTCGGCACCGTAGGCCTGCTCGGCCGGGATCACCAGCAGCACCTGGCTGCCCACCGTCTGGCCCGACAGCCCGTCGGTCCAGCCCGGGATCACCTGCTGCAGGGAGAAGGACGCGGGCTCGCCGCGCTCCCAGGACGAGTCGAAGACCTCGCCGTCCAGCGTCCAGCCCGTGTAGTGCGCGGTCACCGTCTGGTCGGCCGACACCTCGTCGCCGTCGCCGCGGATCAGCGTCTGGGAGACCAGCTGCTCGGGCCCCTCGTAGCCGTCGGGGATCTCGATCGACGGCGCGCCGTCCTCGCCCAGCGTCACGGTCGGCAGGCCCTCGGCGGGCTCGACCGTCTCGCCCTCGGCGCGGTCGGGGATCTCGTACGCCTCGACGACCTCGATGAGGTTCACGGCCGTGGTCGGGTTGTTCTCCTGGTCCACGATCGGGTTCGCCAGCAGCACGCGGGTGCCGACGGACTGGCCCACGAGGGGCTCGGTCAGCAGGTCGAACTGGGGGTCGCCGAGCACGAAGCTCTGCGGGGAGTCGACCTCCCAGGTCGAGCTCACCCGCTGGCCGGCGGCGTCGTAGGTCACGTACTGCATGCGGACCTTCATGCCCTCGACGAGCTCGTCGCCGTCGCCCTCGTCCACGACCCGGTGCGTCGGCACGGAGACCTCGATCTCCTCGAAGGACAGCTCCGGCTCGGACCCCGGCTCTCCGGAGACCTCGACGGCCTCCAGGGCGGCGATGTCCTCGTCGGTCGGGTCGGCCTGCGCCGGTGCGGTGGCGGAGGCCGAGGAGTCGGCGGAGGCGGACGCCGACGGTTCCGCGCCGTCGGGAGCGTCGCCGTCGTCGCTGCAGCCACCCAGCACGAGGGCGGTGGCGAGCACGACGCCGAGGGCGGCGGGGGTACGGAGCTTCACGGATAGTCCTTCGGTCGCGGGGTGGTTCGTCCGGTCGACGGACCCGGACCACTCTAACGGTCGGGCCCGATCGCTGGTTCCGGCCGGGCAGCACGGGCCACAATGGAGCCATGCCGTCCCGTCGTCCCTCTCGCAAGCGCCCCTGGGGTGCGCAGCACCAGCCCCTCGACATGGATCGCGCGCTGGGGGGCGTCCGGCACGAGACCGCCGCGGACGGCGAGTGGACGGTGCGGCGGGTGCGGGGCGGCGACAAGCCCTACGTGTGCCCGGCGTGCCGACAGCAGATCCCGCCCGGGACGGCGCACGTGGTCGCGTGGCAGCGGGACGCCTGGGGTGGCGAGGCGGCGGGCCTCGCCGACCGTCGGCACTGGCACGCCTCCTGCTGGCAGCGTCGCGAACGTCTGCGCTGACGTCGCACGACACGCTCTCCGGGCGCGCAGGAGATCCGGCGAGAACTAGGCTGGACAGTGATGAACGAGGACACCGCCACCGGCCACCAGATCCGCTCGATGACCGTCCTGCCCGCGCGGCGCGAGGATGTCGACCTGCACACCGCGGACGGGCTGACGCTCGTCGGCGAGCTCGCCCTGCCGGCGGACCGTGACCCGGTGGCCACGCTGCTGACCTTCCACCCGCTGCCCACCCACGGTGGCTACATGGACTCGCACGTCTACCGCAAGGCGGCGTGGCGCCTCCCCGAGCTGGCCGACCTGGCGGTCCTGCGCTTCAACACGAGGGGCACGTCGTCGTCGCGGGGGACCTCCGAGGGATCGTTCGACGGCGGGGAGTCCGAGCAGTACGACGTCGCGGCGGCGCTGGAGCTCGCCGAGTTCCGCGAGCTGCCGCGCCCGTGGCTGGTCGGCTGGAGCTTCGGGACCGAGCTCGTCCTCAAGCACGGCGCCGACCCGAGCATCGAGGGCGCGATCCTGCTCTCCCCGCCGCTGCACCGCGCGACGGACGCCGATCTCGACCGCTGGGCGGAGTTCGGCAAGCCGCTCGTCGTCCTGGTCCCCGAGCACGACGACTACCTGCGTCCCGACGAGGCCCGTGCCCGGTTCGCCCGCGTGCCCCAGGCCGAGGTCATCGGTGTCGACGGCGCCAAGCACCTGTGGGTGGGCGAGCCCGCGGTGCGCCGCGTCCTCGACGAGATCGTCCAGCACGTCCTGCCCGGCCACGCCCCCCTGCCGACCCGTTACGCCGGGGAGGTCGAGCACGCCTCGGACCTCCCCTCCGCCCCCACGAGAGGATGACGACCATGACGCCCACACCCCTGGCGACGCACGTCCTGCACGACGGGGCGGGCGTCCCTCTGGTCCTGATCCACGGCTTCCCGCTCGACCACCGGATGTGGAGCCCCGTGGTCGCCGAGCTGCCCCCCGGGCTGCGGGTCGTCGCCGTCGACCTGCCCGGTTTCGGCCACAGCGACCTCGGTCACACCGCGCCGACCCTGGAGGCCGCCGCCGACGCCGTGCACGCCGCGCTGCGTCACGCCGGGGAGGGCAACGGCGCGGTCGTCGGCCTGTCGATGGGCGGCTACGTCGCCCTGACGCTCGCCGAGCGCCACCCCGAGGTCGTCCACGGCCTCGGCCTGGTGGACACCAAGTCCACGGCGGACACCGAGGAGGCGCGGGCCGGACGGCTGGCGACCGCGCGCGCCGTCGAGGACACCCAGACCCTCGACGCGGTGATGGGGATGCCGGACAAGCTGCTCGGTCCGACGAGCAAGATGGAGCGCCGCAGCCTCTACCCGACGGTCGACCACTGGATCCGGTCGCAGTCCCCGTCCGCCGTGGCGTGGGCCCAGCGCGCGATGGCGGCACGACCCGACCGCACCGACGTGCTGCACCGGTTCGCCGGCCCCGTGGCCGTCGTGGTCGGGGCGGAGGACACCATCACCCCGATCGACGAGGCCAAGCACATGGTCGACGCCGCGTCGGACGCGACGCTGCACGTCGTGGCGAACGCGGCGCACCTCAGCACCCTCGAGGAGCCCGCGGCCGTGGCGCAGGCGCTCACCGAGCTGCACGAGCGGGTCGTCGAGCAGCTCTGACCCGGACGCGCCGAGGGGGGACCGCCGCGGCGGTCCCCCCCTCGGCACGTTCCCGGGGCCGGTCAGGCCCGCGACGTCGTCGAGCTCTCCGCCGTGGGCGAGTCGCTGGGCGCGGGCGGGGAGGCGGCGCTGCCCGAGTCGGCCGACGCCGAGTCGTCCGCCGCGGCGGACTGGGTCGAGGCGGCACGAGCGGCCTGCGCGGGCGTCTGCTCCAGCGCGGCCCGGTCGGCCTCCGCGTCCTCGTCCTCGCCTGCGTCCCCGACAGGCGACTCGGCCGGGGCCGGGGCCGAGGACGTGGCAGAAGCCGCGGCCGGGGTCGCGGCCTCCTCGCCGTCGCCGGTGTCGACCGGTGCCTCGTCCGCGAGGTCGGCGACCTTCTCGCTGCCGAGCAGCCCGCGCAGCTCCTCCAGGTAGGAGTTGATCGAGTCGTGACGGCGGGTGAGGTCCTCGAGCTGGCGCTCCGCGGACGTGCGGCTCTGGTCGGCCTCGGCCTGGGCGTCGGAGACCGTCTGCTCGGCGAAGGTCCGCGCCTCGGAGACGATGGAGTCCGCGGTCCGCCGGGCGTCGGCGACGAGCTCCTTGACGTAGGCGTCCGACTCGGAGCGGACGCGGTCGGCCTGCTGCAGGGCCGCGGCGACCCGCTTCTCGGCCTCGGCGGCGTGCTCCTCCGCCTCGCGCACCACGCGCTCGGTCTCGGCTCGTGCCGCCTCGTGCCGCTGGGCAGCGTCGGTCTCGACGCGCTCCCGGGTCTGGGCGGCCTGCAGCTCGGCGTCGGCGAGCGTGGTCCGGGCCTGCTCCCGCAGGTCCTCGAGCTCGGAGGTGACCGCATGGGCGGACTCGGCCGCCTGGTGCTTGGCCTCGGCCACGATCCGCGCGGCCTCGTTGCGGGTGCGCTCCATGAGGTCGTTGGCCTCGCGCTCGGCCTCCTCGCGCAGGGCGGCGGACTCGGCGGCGGCCGCGGCGCGCATCTGGGCGATCTCGCGGTCGGCCTCGACGCGGGCCTCGGTCACCTCGCGCTCCGCCGTCGTGCGCATCGTGCCGACCTCGCGCTCGAGGCCGGCGCGGCGCTCGCTCTCCTCGGTGGCGAGGGTGCTGGTGATCAGCGCGGCCTCGCGCTCGGCGGAACCGACGAGCTCCTCGGCGCGGCGCTGGGCGCCCTGCAGCGTGCCCTCGGCCTCCGCCGCGGTGGTGGACCGGATCTCCTCGGCCTCGCGGCGCGCGCTGGCGAGCAGCTCCGAGGCCTCGGACTCGGCGCGCTGCCGGACCTGTCCGGCGGACAGCTTCGCGCGAGCCATGATGTCGGACGCCTGCTGGTTCGCCTGGCGGAGGACCTCCGCGGACTGCTCGTCCGCCGACCGCAGCAGCCGCTCGGCACGGGCCCCGAGGCCCGCGTACGACGGCTTGTCGTTCTCGCGCAGCTGGCGGTGGGCGTCGGCGAGCTCGGAGGAGAGCTGCATCGCCCGCGCGTCGGTGGCCTGGACGTTGCGGCGCGCCTCCTCCACGGCCTGCTCGAGACGGGAGATCTGGCTCTCGACCGCGGCGCGGTCGTAGCCGCGCATGGTGATCGGGAAGAGCGTGCGCTCGTCGGACACGTGAAGACCTCCGTACGTCGTGGGTGCCCCGGCTCCGCTCAGGATAGTGGGCGTGGCAGGCCCCCGACACCCAGGACGTGCTGCGTCCCACCTCCGACGCGCGGGACGGCGCCGCCTGCGTCTCTCCAGGTGGTCGTGCTGTGCGCAGGCGTGGGAGGCTCGAGGATGCTGGTACCCGACTCGTGAAGGGTTCGTGAACCGATGCTGCGGAACGACTCCTGTGTCCGGGCGGCTCCTCACGCATCCCTATCCTGAGGAGTCCACGTCGAAAGGGAAGCTCGGTGCTGCAACGCATTCTGGGTGTCGTCCTGGTCCTCGCCGGACTGGGCGCCATCGCGTTCGGGGTCGCGACCGCGACCGTCCTGCGCGAGTCCGACACGGTCGCCGCGACGGCCACGCCGACCGGGGACGGGACGTTCGTCGTCACCGACCCGGGGGTGCTCGACCTCGTCGACTCCGAGGTGACCGTCACGGCCTCCGTGCCCGCAGGGCAGCAGGTCGCCGTGGTCGTCGGCCGGGACGTCGACGTCACCGGGTGGATCGGTGACGACCCGTACACACGCGTCACCGGGCTCACCGACTGGGACACCCTGAGCACCGAGCAGGTCGCCGGGTCCGCCGAGGAGGACGCCGACGCCGAGGCCTCGGAGGACGCGGAGGGGGAGGAAGCGGCCGAGCCGCCGCCGAGCCCGGCCGGTTCCGACATGTGGGACACCGAGCTGGTGGACGCCGAGCAGGTCACCCTGCGTTGGACGGACCGGCCCGGCCGGTGGGTCCTGCTCGCCGCGGCGACGGGTCCCGCTCCCGTCGAGGAGGCCGAGGGCGAGGAGGGCGAGCAGGCCGACGCCGAGGAGGCCCCGACCGACGTCGAGGCACCGACTCTCGAGCTGACCTGGGACCGCGAGGTCTCCACGCCGCTGCTGTGGCCCGCCGTCGGCGCGGGTGGCGTGCTGCTCCTCGTGGGCGTGGTGCTGCTGCTCGCCGGCCGCCGGTCGCGCAAGAAGGCGCGCACCCGCCGCGCGGCCGTCGCCGCCTCGTCGTCGTCCGCCACCGCGTCGTCCGCCACCGCGTCGTCCGCCACGTCGTCGCCCACCGTCGGCGACCCCGGCTCCGGGTCCGGCACGTCCGGCTCCTCGGCCGCGTCGCCCTTCGGACCGACCACCGGGGCCGCCGCCGGTGCGGCGGGCGCCGCCACGTGGCGTACGGGCGGGTCGTGGCCCGAGACGGTGAGCACCTCGTCCGACGACGCCACGACCTCGGCGCAGGACGACGCCACGGTCCCGGAGTCGCAGGACGACGACTCGACCGGCACGGCCCCCGTCCCGGTCGCAGGCCGGTTCCGTCGGCGGTCGCGGCTGCGGCGCGACACCGCCCCGGCCGAGGACACCGCGAGCCCGTCCGCCCCGGCCCCCGAGGCGCCGTCCCCTGACGCGCCGGCCGCCGGCGCGCCGGTCCCGGCACCGGCGCCCGCGCTGCCGACCGCTCCGGCGGGTCCGGAGAGCTCGGCGGACACCGACGACACGGCGGCCGACACCGCCGGCCGGCCGCTGACGCGCCGCGAGCTACGGCGCCGCGAGGAGGAGCGTCGGGCCGCCGGCCCGTCGGGCATGGGGCGCGCGCTGCGTGCTCTGACCGGCCAGACCCCCGTGGTCCCGGGGCCCGGCGGGCCGGCCGGTCCGCAGGCTCCCACCGACCCCGGGGAGGCGCCGTCGGCCGAGAGCCGCCGAGCCTCCGCGTGGCGTGAGACCTGGGGCTTCGGCGGCACGACCGGCGGCACGACGCCCGCGGCGGACGACGACACGACTGACGAGGACAAGCGATGAAGGACTTCACCCGCCGGCCCGGGCGCCGGGCCGCGGCCGCCGCCGGTGCGGCGACCACCGTCGTCCTGCTGGCCGGCTGCGCCGACGAGCTGCCGACGCCCGTCGCCGACGACCCGTTCACGGGACCCGCGCTGACCGCGGCCCAGCAGACGCGTGTCGTCGAGGAGGTGGCCGCGTCGCTCGACCAGGCGAGCGAGAACGAGCAGCCGAAGCAGCTGCGCCCCCGCGTGGAGGGCCCGGCCTTCGAGGTCCGGCGCAGCCAGATCCGGGTCGCCGAGGAGCGGGGCGACAACTCGCTCGTGACGAACATCCCGACGGATCTCGAGGCGATGATCCTGCCGACGACCGAGTCGTGGCCGCGGGTCAGCTTCACCATCACCCAGCCGACCGAGAACCTCGAGGTTCCGCGTCTGGTGGCGTACCAGCAGGACTCCGCCCGCGACAACTACAAGCTCTGGTCCTGGGTGCAGCTCATCCCGGGCACCACCCTGCCGAACTTCGCCGACCCCGAGGCGATCGGCTCGGACGCCGTGGCGCCCGACGACGAGTCCCTCGTGGTGACGCCCAGCACGGCCCTCGCGCGCTACGCCGACCTCGTGGCCGAGGGGCCCGACGACGCCGAGCACGCGGACGCCTTCGAACTGCCCGGCGAGAGCCAGGACCTGGTCAAGCGGGTCCAGGCGGACGCGCGCAACGTGCGCGGTGCCGAGGCGTTCGAGGAGGCCGACGGCGAGTACCGGCTGACGTTCGCCTCGCGCGACGACCAGGTCGTCGCCGTGCGCACCTCGGACGGCGGTGCCGTCGTCATGGGTGTGCTGGACGGCAACATCCGGGTGACGGTCGAGGAGGACGGCGAGATCGGCCCGCTGACCGAGACCCAGAAGGCCCTCATCGGGGACGAGGACAACACCAACGAGCTGTACGTGGAGTACACCGACCAGGTGGCGCTCTACGTGCCGCCCGAGGGGTCCGACGAACCGATCCGGCCGCTGGGCTACTCCCACGTCTCCACGGACGCGGCGACCTCGATCCCCGGCGACCGCAACACCGACCGGGAGTCGAACGACGACGGGTCCGACGGCTGAGACTTCGTAGGATGTTCCCATGAGCACTCCCACGCCCGAGCCGAGCTTCAGCCCGCGCGGCGCCGTCGACCTGTCGGCCCTGAACCGACCCCAGTCCCCGCCCCCCGGGGAGCCGGGCGGCGCACCGACGGCCGGGGGGTTCGTCGTCGACCTGACCGACGCGAACTTCCAGCAGGTCGTCCAGGACTCGACGACGTACCCCGTCGTCGTCCTGCTGTGGATGCCCACGGACCAGGCGAACGCCGACCTCGGCACCACGCTGGGCCGGCTCGCCGACGAGTACGCCGGACGCTTCCTGCTGGGACGCGTCGACGCCAACGAGTACCCGCAGATCGCGGCGGCGTTCCAGCCGCAGGGCGTCCCCACCGTCGTCGCCGTGCTGCAGGGGCAGCCGCTCCCGCTGTTCGCGGGAGCCGCCTCCGAGGAGCAGATCCGCGGTGTGCTGGACCAGGTCCTCGCCGCCGCCGAGCAGAACGGCGTGACGGGCCGCGTCCCCGGTGCCGGCGCCGAGGAGCCGGAGCAGCCCGCCGAGGAGCCGGAGGAGCCGCTGCCGCCGCTGCACCAGGAGGCCTACGACGCCATCGAGCGCGACGACCTCGACGCCGCGGCGACCGCCTTCTCCCGGGCGGTCACCCAGGACCCCACCGACGCCCAGGCCGTGGCGGGTCTCGCCCAGGTGCGCCTCATGCAGCGCACCCGCGGTGCCGATCTGCAGCAGGTGCGCACCGCTGCGGCGGACGCACCGGCCGACGTCGACGCCCAGCTCGCCGTCGCCGACATGGACATGCTCGGCGGGAAGGTCGACGACGCGTTCGACCGGCTGCTGCAGCTCATGCCCGGCGCCGACGCGGACGACAAGGAGAAGCTGCGGGCGCGGCTCGTCGACCTGTTCGAGGTCGTCGGGACGTCCGACTCCCGGGTCGTCAAGGCCCGCAAGAAGATGATGATGTTCCTGTACTGAGCCGACGTGGCTCGGGCGGTGCGCCGTCGCGCTCACGGGCGCTGCGCGCCCTGCGCTTCCCGTCTGACGACGGCGCACCGCCCGAGCCACGTCGGCTCGTGCGTGTCGACGACCGGGCCGGCCGGCGGGGCTCAGCGCGGGGCGAGGACCAGGGCACCGAGCGGCGGGACCCGCAGGGCCGCCGACTGCGCGCGGCCGTGCCAGGGGGTCTCCTCGGCGACGACGTCGCCGACGTTGACCACGCCGGAGCCCCCGTACTCGACCGCGTCGGTGTTCAGCACCTCGGTCCAGGCGCCGCCGTGCGGCAGACCGAGCCGGTAGCCCTCGTGGGGCACGCCCGCGAAGTTCACGACCACCACGACCGGTGAGCCGTCGGCCGCCCGCCGGACGTAGGCCAGCAGGTTGCGGCCGGCGTCCCCGGCCTCGATCCACTCGAAGCCGGACCCGTCGAAGTCGCGTTCCCACAGCGACGGCGTCGCGCGGTAGAGGTGGTTCAGGTCTCGCACCAGGCGCTGCACGCCCGCGTGCCCGGCGTCCTCCAGGCTCCACCAGTCCAGACCGGTGCCCTCGTTCCACTCGGCCTCCTGGGCGAACTCGCTGCCCATGAACAGCAGCTGCTTGCCCGGGTGGGTCCACTGGTAGGCGAGGAAGGAGCGCACCCCGGCGAGCTGCTGCCACCGGTCGCCGGGCATCTTGCGCAGCAGCGAGCCCTTGCCGTGCACGACCTCGTCGTGGCTGATGGGCAGCACGTACTGCTCGGAGAACGCGTAGACCAGCGAGAACGTCAGCTCGCCGTGGTGGTGGCTGCGGTACATCGGGTCCTTGGCGACGTACTGCAGCGTGTCGTTCATCCATCCCATGTTCCACTTCAGGCCGAACCCGAGACCGCCCGAGTCGGTGGGCCGGGTCACCCCGGGGAAGGCCGTGGACTCCTCGGCGATCATCAGCACGCCGGGGGTACGGCGGTAGGCGGTCGCGTTGGCCTCCTGGATGAAGCTGATCGCCTCGAGGTTCTCGCGCCCGCCGTGGACGTTCGGGGTCCACTCGCCCTCGTTGCGCGAGTAGTCGAGGTAGAGCATCGACGCGACGGCGTCGACGCGCAGGCCGTCGGCGTGGAACTCCTCGAACCAGTAGGTGGCGTTCGCGACGAGGAAGTTGCGCACCTCGCGCCGGCCGAAGTCGAAGACGTAGGTGCCCCAGTCGGGCTGCTCGCCGCGTCGAGGGTCGGCGTGCTCGTACAGCGGGGTGCCGTCGAACCGCGCCAGGGCGAAGTCGTCCCGCGGGAAGTGCGCGGGCACCCAGTCGAGGATGACGCCGATGCCGGCCTGGTGCAGCCGGTCGACCAGGAACCGGAAGTCGTCGGGGGAGCCGAACCGCGACGTCGGCGCGTAGTAGCTCGTGACCTGGTAGCCCCACGACCCGCCGAACGGGTGCTCGGCCACGGGCAGCAGCTCGACGTGGGTGAAGCCCTGCTCGACGACGTACTCCGTGAGCTGCTCGGCGAGCTCGCGGTAGCCGAGGCCGGGGCGCCAGGAGCCGAGGTGCACCTCGTAGACGCTCATCGGGCCGCCGTGCTGGTCCCGGGACGCCCGTCGGGTCATCCAGTCGTGGTCGTCCCAGGTGTAGTCGCTGTGCACGACGACGGAGGCGGTCGCGGGCGGCACCTCGGTCGCCTTCGCCAGCGGGTCGGCCTTGGCGCGCCAGGTGCCGTCCGGGCCGCAGATCTCGTACTTGTAGCGGGTGCCGGGGCCGACGCCGGGCACGAAGATCTCCCACACGCCGCTGGAGCCGAGGGAGCGCATCGGGTGCACCGACGTCCAGCGGTTGTGGTCGCCGACCAGGCGCACGCCGCGGGCGTTGGGCGCCCACACCGCGAAGGAGGTGCCGACGACGTCGCCGCGCGCGCTGGGGTAGACGTGCCGGTTCGCGCCGAGCACCCGCCACAGCTCCTCGTGGCGGCCCTCGCCCACCAGGTGCAGGTCGACCTCGCCCAGCGAGGGCAGGAAGCGGTACGGGTCGTCGGCGGTCTGGACGTCGTCGCCGTAGCGGGTCCGGACCCGGTAGTCGGGCACGTGCCGGGTGCCGTCGTCGTCCGTCAGGGCCGGGACGACCGCGCTCCACACTCCGCCGGCCTCGTGGGTCGCGGGCTGCTCGACGTCCCCGTCGGGTCCGGCCGCGAGGACCACGACCTCGTCGGCCAGGGGGCGCAGCACCCGCACCACCGCCGACGGCGGACTGTCCCCGTCGACGGGCAGCAGGTGCGCGCCGAGCACCGCGTGCGGGTCGTGCGTGGTGCCGCGCGCGACGGCGGTCAGGAGTTCCGGGTCGACAGCAGATGGCACGGACGTCATGTCCTCCACCCTTCCACTTCCTGGTCGGGGCCGCGTCCGCAACACGCACGCGGCGTGGCCGCGTCAGTCCCGCAGCAGCCGGTCCACCGCACCCAGCGGGATGGGCAGCCAGGTGGGCCGGTGGTGGGACTCGTAGACCACCTCGTACAGCGCCTTGTCCAGCACGAGGGCGTCGAGCACCGTCGCGGCGGTCTCGGGGTCGAGGCCGGACGGGGCGGGGGCCGCGTCGCGGTACCCGGCGAGGAACGCCTCGGCCGCCTCCGCCTGCCACGCCGCCGGGTCGGGCGCCTCGGCGACCGCCGCGGCGTAGTCGAAGGACCGCAGCATGCCCGCGACGTCGCGCAGGGGCAGGTCCGGTGCGGTCCGCTCGTCGACCGAGCGCTGCGGCTCGCCCTCGAAGTCGAGGACCTTCCAGCCCTCGCCGAACAGCGTCTGGCCCAGGTGCAGGTCGCCGTGGATGCGCTGGGTCGCGACCGGCTCCGGCAGGGCCGCCAGCCGCTGCTCGAGGTCGTCCAGCAGCGCCGAGATCTCCGCCGCCCGCGGGGCGAGCACGTCGGCCTCGGCCACGGCGCGGTCGGCGCGCCGGCGCAGCCCGGCGACGAACCGGGCGGCGTCCAGCGGCGGGCCGACGGGCAGCAGCCTGGCCATCCGCTGGTGGAGCTCGGCCACGAGGCGTCCCAGGTCGCGGGAGTGCTCGGCGAAGGACTCGCCGCGGCTGGCCAGGTCGCAGGCCAGCTCGAACCCGTCCTCGGCGTGCGGCACGAGCTCGGACAGGATCGCCAGGTGCACCGGGCTCTCGGTCGAGTCGTCGGCGTCGATCTCCAGCGCGCCGAGGAACCGCGGGACGCCCTCCCAGCCGTCGGCCGTCAGCGCCTGGGGCACGACGACGTCGGGGTGGGGCCCGTCGGCGATGGTGCGCAGGATCTTGAGCATCCCGCCCGCACCGCCGGGGGAGGGCACCCCCGGCAGGATCACCGACGTGTTGGACTGCTCGCCCGCCAGGACCCGACCGCGCTCGGTCAGGGTCGCGGCGTCCCCGCCGATGCCCATGGCACGCAGCAGCAGCACCCAGCAGGCCGGGTTCGCGCCGCCGTCGTGCACGGCGATCTCGCCTGAGGCGGTCTCCACCGTGCCGATGTGCCCCAGGCTGACGTGCTCGGGGTCGCTGAGCACCAGCGGCACCTGGGCGAGGAGCTCGCCGCCGGGCAGCTCGGGCCCCACGAGGCGCGTGAGCAGCAGCACGACGTCGCCGTGCGCGCCGTCGGCCCCGGCGACGTCGGCCCCTTCCTGGTCGAACGTCACCGCCAACCAGGGCTCGGCGCGCACGGACGTGCCGCCGGGGAACCAGCGCTGCGTCGGCAGCCAGGCCGCGAGCAGCTCACCGACGCTCGGGTCGGGGGCTGCGTGCTGGACGGAGACGTCGATCATCGGGCCTACCCTTCGTCGTCGCTCGGGTCCGGGGGAGTGGCCAGGAGCCAGTAGAAGTCGCGCGAGCCCCAGGACAGCTGCACCGTGCCGTCGGCGGACACCTGGGGGAACCGGCCGCCGCCGAAGAGGTCGGTCAGCGTCCAGCCCTCCATGCCGGGCAGCGAGACCGTGGCCGACCGCGCCGTCGTGGACAGGTTGGCGGCCACCACGAGCTGTTCGTCGCCGGACCGCACGAAGGCGAGGATCGCCTCGTCGTCCACCTCGCAGGCGCGGAAGTCGCCGGTGCCGAACGTCGGGTGCAGCCGCCGTACGCCCAGCATTCCGTGCACCCAGTGCAGCAGGGAGGTCGGCTGCGCGAGCTGTGCCTCCACGTTGATGTGGTGGTAGTGGTGCACCAGCGACTGGTTCAGCGGCAGGTACAGCTTGCCCGGGTCGGCGGTGGAGAACCCGGCGTTGCGGTCGGGCGTCCACTGCATCGGCGTGCGCACGGCGTCGCGGTCGGGCAGCCAGATGTTGTCGCCCATGCCGATCTCGTCGCCGTAGTACAGGCACGGGCTGCCCGGCAGGGACAGCAGCAGGGCGTGGGCGAGCTCGATCTCCTTGCGGGAGTTGTCCAGCAGCGGCGCGAGCCGACGGCGGATGCCCACGTTGGCGCGCATGCGCGGGTCGTGGGCGTACCACCCGTACATCGCGGCGCGCTCCTCGGTCGAGACCATCTCGAGGGTGAGCTCGTCGTGGTTGCGCAGGAACGTGCTCCACTGCCCGCCGGCGGCCGGGATCTCGGGGGTGTCGGCCATGATGTCCAGGAGCTGGGTGGCCCGCTGGTCGCGCAGGGCGTAGAAGATGCGCGGCATCACCGGGAAGTGGAAGCACATGTGGCACTCCGGGTCCTCGCTGGTCCCGAAGTAGTCCACGACGTCGTGCGGCCACTGGTTGGCCTCGGCCAGCATGATCCGGCCGGGGAACTCCTCGTCGATCATCGCCCGCACCCGCCGCAGGAACTCGTGCGTGCGCGGCAGGTTCTCGCAGTTGGTGCCCTCCTCCTCGTACAGGTAGGGCACCGCGTCGAGCCGGAAGCCGTCCACGCCGGAGCGCAGCCAGAACCGGACGACGTCGAACATCGCCTCGGCGACCTTCGGGTTCTCGTAGTTCAGGTCCGGCTGGTGGCTGAAGAACCGGTGCCAGTAGTACTGGCGGCGCACCGGGTCGAAGGTCCAGTTCGAGGTCTCGGTGTCGACGAAGATGATCCGCGCGTCCTGGTAGCCGGAGTCGTCGTCCGACCACACGTAGAAGTCGCCGTAGGGGCCCTCGGGGTCGGAGCGGGACGCCTGGAACCAGGGGTGCTGGTCGCTGGTGTGGTTCATGACCAGGTCGATGATGATCCGGATGCCGCGCGCGTGCGCCGCCTCGATGAGCCGGCCGAAGTCCTGCAGCGACCCGTACTGCGGGGCGATCGCGGTGAAGTCCGCGACGTCGTAGCCGCCGTCGCGCTGGGGGGACGGGTAGAAGGGCGGCAGCCACAGGCAGTCGACCCCGAGCCACTGCAGGTAGTCGAGCCGGTCCATGACCCCGCGCAGGTCTCCCGACCCGGCGCCCTCGGAGTCGGTGAAGCTGCGGACCATGACCTCGTAGAAGACCGCCTTGCGGTACCAGTCCGGGTCCTCGACCAGGCCGGGCTTCGGCAGCGGCGGCGGTTCCGGCTGGCGCCGCGGCGGCAGCGCCTGGACGGGGATCTGGCGGGTGATGGGGCGCGGGACGTCCACGCCACCGGTCTGCGCGGAGGCATTCATGCGGGCACCACCTTCAGCACGTGACCGACCTGCACCTGCGGTTCGAGACGGACGTAGGGATGGCGCCCCCAGGGATAGCTGACACCGGACAGCTCGTCGTGGACGGTGAAGAAGGGCTGGTCCTCGACGTCGTCGGGAGCGTCCAGGCCGAGGGCATCGTGATCGAGCAGCACGGTCGACTCCTGGGGGTGGTGGGGGTCGAGGTTGATCACCACGAGCACGACGTCGTCGTGGCCGGACCCGGGACGGCCGGCCGCGGGCAGGTGCTCGGCGCGGACACGCCGCGAGTAGGCGATCACCTGGGGGTTGGTCGTGGGATGGACGGTCAGGTTGCGCAGCTGCTGCAGGGCCGGGTGGTCGCGACGGATCTCGTTCAGCCGCCGCAGCAGCGTCGAGATGCCGATGTCGTCGGCGGCCGACCAGTCGCGCGGCCGGTACTCGTACTTCTCGTTGTCGATCTGCTCCTCGACGCCCGGGCGGGGCACGTTCTCCACGAGCTCGTAGCCCGAGTAGATGCCCCACGTGGGGCTGCCGGTCGCCGCGAGCACGGCCCGCACGGCGAACCCGGCGACGCCGCCGTGCTGGAGGTACGGCGGCAGGATGTCGTGCGTCGTGGGCCAGAACGCGGGCCGCATGACGGCGCCCTGCTCCCCGGACACCTCGGCCAGGTACTCCGTGATCTCCTCGCCGGTGTTGCGCCAGGTGAAGTAGGTGTACGACTGGTGGAACCCGATCCGCCCGAGCGTCTGCATCATGGCGGGCTTGGTGAACGCCTCGGACAGGAAGATCACCTCCGGGTTCGTGGCGCGGACCTCCGCCAGCAGCCACTCCCAGAAGTCCAACGGCTTCGTGTGCGGGTTGTCCACCCGGAACAGCGTGACCCCGCGGTCGATCCACAGCCGCACGATGCGCAGGACCTCGTGGGAGAGCCCGACCGGGTCGGTGTCGAAGTTCAGCGGGTAGATGTCCTGGTACTTCTTCGGCGGGTTCTCCGCGTAGGCGATGGACCCGTCCGCGCGGACGGTGAACCACTCCGGGTGCTCGGCGACCCACGGGTGGTCGGGCGAGCACTGCAGCGCCAGGTCCAGGGCGACCTCGAGACCCTGGCCGCGCGCGGCGTCCACGAAGGCGGTGAAGTCCTCGGCGGTGCCCAGGTCCGGGTGGATCGCGTCGTGCCCGCCGTCGGGCGAGCCGATCGCGTAGGGGCTGCCGGGGTCCCCGGGCTCGGCCTCGAGGGTGTTGTTGCGGCCCTTGCGGAACGTCGTGCCGATGGGGTGGACCGGGGTGAGGTAGACGACGTCGAACCCCATCGCGGCGATGGCGGGCAGGCGCTCCGCGGCGGTGGCGAAGGTGCCGGACCGCCAGGTGCCGTCGGCGTCGCGGGTGGCCCCCTCGGACCGGGGGAAGATCTCGTACCAGGCGCCGGTCTGGGCCAGCCGGCGGTCCACCTGCAGCGGGTAGGTGGCGCTCGCCGAGACCAGGCGGCGCAGCGGGATGTGCTGCTGGGCGTCGCGCACGGTGTGCTGGGTGGCCATGGCGAGGCGGGCCTCGGCGGGGCGCGTGGTGTCGGCCAGCTCCCGGGCCACGCGGTCCAGGAGTTCCGCGTCCTCGGCGTTGCGGCGCTGCTGCAGGCGCGGGGCGACGATCTGCTCGAACAGCAGCGCGCCCTCGGCGAGCATGAGGTCGACGTCCTGCCCGGCCGCGACCTTGATCGTGGCGTCGTGGGCCCAGGTGGCGTACGGGTCCGACCAGGCCTCGACGCGGAACGACCAGTCGCCCGGGGCGTCGGGCTGCAGGAACCCCTGGAACCGGTCGAGCCCGGGGGCGACGTCCCGCATGGGGGCCCACGAGTGCAGACGCCGGTCGGGGGTGAACAGCACGGCGGTGGCGCTGACGGCGTCGTGACCCTCGCGGAAGACGGTGGCCTCGACCGGGACGACCTCGCCGGGAGTCGCCTTCGCGGGCCAGCGTCCGCCCTCGACGACGGGGGAGACCTCGATGACGGGGATGCGACCGATGGGATGGGGCGGGGCGGGCTTGGGCGACGTCACGCCCCCCACGCTAGTCAGACGGGCCGGGGAGTGCGCGCCAACATGCCCGGACACCCGGTGGTCCGTCGTCACCGGTCCGCGGCCAGCGCCCGACCGGTGACGCGGCCGGTGTGCAGGCACCCGCCCAGGAACGTGCCCTCGAGGGTCCGGTGGCCGTGCATGCCGCCACCCCCGAACCCGGCGGCCTCCCCGACCGCCCAGAGCCCGTCCAGCACGGAACCGTCCTCGCGCAGCACCCGGCCGGACGGGTCGCACCACAGCCCGCCGAGGGTCTTGCGGGTCAGCACGGACAGCCGCACGGCGAGCAGCGGGCCGTCCTTCGGGGTCGTCAGCGGCCGCGGCGGGCTGACGCGCATCATCCTGTCCACGCGGAAGTCGCGGGCGGCGCGCGTGGCCACCACCTGCGGGTCCTTGCCCAGGCCGGAGGCGACCTGGGCGTCGCGGGCGCGGACGACGGCGGCGAGCCGCGCCGGGTCGACGTGCCCGCCCGAGCCCGGGGTCGCCGCGGTCAGCGCGTTCATCCGGCCCGCGAGCTCCTCGGGGGAGTCCGCCCACAGGAACTCGGGGGAGGACTCGGCGAACCGGGCCACGGGTCCGACGGCGCCGGGCAGCACGCGCTGGGCGAGCAGGCGGACGTCCTTGCCGGTCAGGTCCGGGTTCTGCTCGGAGCCGGACAGCGCGAACTCGGTCTCCATGATCGCCCGGTTCAGCACGAACCAGGAGTGGTCGTCCCCGCGCCCCGTGACGTGCTGCAGCGCTCCGAGGGCGTCGAACCCGGGGAACAGCGGCGCCGGCAGCCGACCGCCGTCGGCGTCCAGCCACAGCGAGGACGGCCCGGGCAGGATGCGGATGCCGTGGTTCGTCCACACGGGCGAGTGGTTGGCGATGCCCTCCGGGTAGTGCCACATGCGGTCCTGGTGCACCAGCGCCGCCCCCGCGTGGGCGGCGTGGCCGAGCATCAGGCCGTCGGTCGAGTCGGGCACGCCGGAGAGCATCCGGGCCGGCAGCGCGCCGTGCCCGGGGTCCCAGTGCTCGCGCGCCAGGTCGTGGTTGGCACCGATGCCGCCGGAGGCCACCACCACCGCCCCGGCGGTGAGCTCCTCGCCGCCGACCACCTCGCGCGAGGACGGCTCGCCCCGCAGGGCGCCGTCGTCGGCCAGGATCTCGGTGCGCACGCCCGTGACGCGGCCGTCGGTGACCACCAGCCCGGTGGCCCGCCGGCGGAAGCGCAGGTCGAGCAGTCCGGCCGACCGCGCCTCCAGCGCCGCGGCGACGAACGGTGCGAGGACGGCCGGGCCGGTGCCCCAGGTGACGTGGAACCGCGGGACGGAGTTCCCGTGAGCGGTCCCGTGCCCGGGTCCGAAGGGATACCCGCCGCGCTCGGCCCACTGCACGAGCGGGAACCAGCGCACCCCCTTGGCGTGCAGCCACGAGCGCAGGTCACCGGCGGCGGCCTCGACGAAGTGCTTGGCCCAGGCGTACCCGTGCCGGTCGGGACCCTCGCCGTCCTCGGCGCCGGGGGCGAACCGCGCGGACCCGAGCCAGTCGGACCAGGCGAGCTCGGCGGAGTCGTGCACGCCGAGCCGACGCTGCTCGGGGGAGTCCACGAGGAACAGCCCGCCGAAGGACCACCAGGCCTGCCCGCCGAGGGAGGCCTCCGGCTCCTGGTCCAGCAGGATCACGCGGCGCCCGGCCGCGGTGATCTCGGTCGCGGTGACCAGGCCCGACAGGCCCGCTCCGATGACGATGACGTCGGCGTCTGTCATGCGGGCAGTCTGGCAGACCCGTCAGCGCCGTGCCACGAACACCTCCACGCTCAACGACTCCACCAGCGCCGTGCCCGGGGCCTCCTCCTCGTCCGCCTGCTCGGGCCCCTCGGGCGCGTCCCACGTCGAGCTCCATACCCGCTGCCACGGTCCTGCCCCGTCGAGGGTCTCGGGCAGCGTGAGCTCGGCGTCCTCCAGCCCGCCGTGCAGCACGCACAGCACGTCGGCCTCGTCGTCGCCCGGGCCGGGGCGCAGCATCTGGATGATGCGCCGTCCCTCGTGGGACCACGCCTCGCCGTCCATGGGTGCGCCGTCGGCGTCGTACCAGAGCAGGTCGGGGTGCTCCTCGCCCGGTCGGGGCGAGCCGAGGAAGAACGACTCCGCCCGCAGGGCCGCGTGCTCGGCGCGCAGGCCGACCAGGTAGCGCGCCGTGGCCAGCAGCTCGGAGTTCGCCGTGTCCAGGTCCCAGTCGACCCAGGAGATTTCGGTGTCCTGGGCGTAGGCGTTGTTGTTCCCGCCCTGGGTGCGGCCCATCTCGTCCCCGGCGGTGATCATCGGGGTGCCCGCGGCCAGCAGCAGCGTCGCCAGCAGGTTGCGCTGCGAGCGGCGGCGCAGCGGCACGACGGCAGACCACGGCTCGGTGGTGGCGTCGTCGCCCTCGGGGGCGTGACCCTCGATCCCGTGGTTCCACGACCGGTTGTCGTCGGTGCCGTCGCGGTTGTCCTCGCCGTTGGCCTGGTTGTGCTTGTGGTCGAACGAGACCAGGTCGGCGAGGGTGAAGCCGTCGTGGGCGGTGACGTAGTTGACCGACGCGACCGGCCCGCGCATCAGCGGCGGGTCCGAGTGCCCGAACAGGTCCGCCGACCCGGCCAGCCGGGTGGTGAGCTCACGCAGACCGTGCATCGGCGCGCCGTGCGACCCGGCCCGGGCGGACTCCAGCCAGAACGAGCGCGTGGCGTTGCGGAAGCGGTCGTTCCACTCCGCCATCGGGGCGGGGAACCGCCCGGTCTGCCACCCGCCCGGGCCGACGTCCCAGGGCTCGGCCACCAGCTTGAGACCGGACAGCACGGGGTCGGTGCGCAGCGCGGACAGGAACGGGTGGTCGGGGGTGTAGCCGTCGTGGTCGCGCCCGAGGGTGACGGCGAGGTCGAACCGGTAGCCGTCCACGCCGATCACCTCGGCCCAGTACCGCAGGGAGTCCAGGGCCATCTGCACCACGCGGGTGCGGCGGAAGTCCAGGGTGTTGCCCGTGCCGGTGACGTCGGCCAGCCGGGCCGGGGTGCCGCCGTCGTGCAGGTAGTACAGCGTGTTGTCCAGGCCGCGCCACGACAGGTGCAGCGCGTCGTCGCCGCCCTCGCACGTGTGGTTGTAGACGACGTCCAGCAGCACCTCGATCCCGGCCTCGTGTAGCAGCTGCACCATGCCGCGCACCTCGTCCACGACCGCCGCCGGGCCCGCCTCGCGGGCGGCCGCAGTGGCGTAGGCGGCGTGCGGGGCGAAGAAGCCCATCGTGGAGTAGCCCCAGTAGTTCGTCAGCCCGCGGCCGGCCAGCCAGGGCTCCGCCGTCGAGGCGTGGATGGGCAGCAGCTCCAGCGTGGTCACGCCGAGCGCCTGCAGGTGCTCGATGACCGCGGGGTGCGCCAGCCCGGCGTAGGTGCCGCGCAGCTCCTCGGGCACGCCCGGGTGCTGCAGCGTCAGCCCGCGCACGTGGGCCTCGTAGACCACCGTGTCGGCCCAGGGGACCCGTGGCCGGGACATCCGCGGCAGCGCGGGCAGCTCGGCGGTGACCACGGCGTGCGGGACGAACGGCAGCGAGTCCTCCGGGTCGGGGCCGCCGTCGTCGTCCGCGCCCCCGCGCAGCGTCGCCGGGACGTAGGCGAGGTCGCCCTCGATGCCGCGGGCGTACGGGTCGAGGATCAGCTTGGCCGGGTTGTGGCGCATGCCGGAGTCCGGGTCCCACGGACCGTGCACGCGGAACCCGTAGCGCTGTCCCGGGGCGACGTCGGGCACGTGCCCGTGCCAGACGCCGTAGGTCGGGCCGTCCAGCTCGATGCGCCGCTCGGCGTAGCGCTCCGGGTCGTGCTGGTCCTTCTCGGGGGCGACGACGTCGATCAGGCACAGCTCCACCCCGTGCGCGTGCGAGGCGAGCACCGCGACGTCGATGCCGCCGTCGGGCGTGGTGCGCACCCCCAGCGGCGGGACGTGGCTGCGGGTGCGGGTGGGTCGGGTCAGCGGGGTGACCTTCGGTCGGGCGGCCTCCATGGACCCATGGTGGACTGTGCGGCGCCGAAGGTCACCTCGGCGTCGCGCCATGCGGACACGTGCCGGGGCGGTGCACGGCGACGAGTAGGCTCGGCCCGAGGGCGGTCCACACCGCCCCGACCCTGATCCTCGAGACTGTCGGAAGGGTTCCTCGTGCGCATCGTCGTTCCCGTCAAGTACGTGCCGGACATCAACGCCGAACGGAAGTTCGTGGACTGTCGGGTGGACCGCGACCCGGCCGTGGGGACCCTCAACGAGCTCGACGAGAACGCCCTGGAAGCCGCGCTGCGGATCGTCGAGGCCCTCGACGAGGCCGAGCAGGAGACGAGCGAGATCGTCGCGCTGACCGTCGCCCCGCCCGAGGGCGACGTGGCGTTGCGCAAGGCGTTCCAGATGGGGGTCGACCGCGGCGTGCGGGTCTCGGACGACGCGCTCGCCGGGTCCGACTACTCCGGCACGACGGCGGCGCTCGCGGCCGCGGTGCGACGGCTGGAGACCGAGGGGCCCGTCGACCTGGTGATCACCGGGATGGCGGCCCTGGACGGTCTGGGCTCGGTGGTGCCGGCGCTGCTGGCCGCGACGCTGGGCCGGCCGTCCGTGACGTTCGCCAAGACGGTCGCCGTGGCCGACGGAACGCTGCAGGCCACCCGCGAGACCGACGAGGCGACCGAGTCGCTCACCGCGCCGCTGCCGGCCGTGCTGTCCGTGGCCGACACCGCCAACCGGCCGCGGTTCCCGAACTTCAAGCTCATCATGGCGGCTCGTTCCAAGGAGATCGAGCAGTGGACGGCGGCCGACCTGGGCCTGGAGCCCGGGGCCGTCGGCACGGCCGGCGCCCGGACCGAGACCACGCTGGCTGCGCCGCGCCCGGAGAAGCCGCCGGTCGAGCTCGTCCAGGACAAGGGCGAGGGCGGCAAGGCCCTCGCCGAGTACCTCATCCGCCACGAGCTGGTCTGAGAAGGAGCCCACCGATGACGAACCGCACCGTCCTTGTCCTCCTCGACCCCGCGGGCGAGGTCCGTCCCAGCGTCCTGGAGCTGCTGACGATCGGCCGCACGCTCGGTCGCGTCGAGGCCGTCACGCTGGAGGCACCGAGCGTCGAGGCGCTCGCCCAGCTCGGCGCCTACGGCGTCGAGACCGTCCACCAGGCCGAGCTTCCCGCCGACCTGCGCGGGGACGCCCGGCACCTGTCCGCCGTCGTCGCCGCCGTGCTGACCGCCGCCGTGCGGCTCACCGACGCCGACGTCGTGCTGGCGCCCTCGACCTTCGGTGCCAAGGAGGCCGTGGCCCTGGCCGGGCACGCGCTGGGCGCCGGTGTCATCATCGACGCCGCCGGCGTGGCCGAGGACGACGCCGGGCACGTCGTGGGCACCAAGCGGGTCTTCGCCGGCTCCTGGGACACCGTCAGCCGGGTCACCACCGACGTGGCCGCGCTGACCGTCCGGGCCAACGCCGTCGTCCCGCAGCCGGCCGAGGCCGCGGTGGCCACCGAGGTCGAGGGCTTCGCCGTCGCGGTCGACGCCGTGCTGCCGGCCGTCACCGCCCGGACCGAGAAGGCCCGCGACTCCGACCGCCCGACGCTCGAGGAGGCCGCGGTCGTGGTGGCCGGCGGGCGTGGCACCGAGGGCGACTTCGGGCCGGTCGAGGCGTTCGCCGACGCCGTCGGCGGGGCCGTCGGCGCGACGCGCGACGCCGTGTTCGAGGGCTGGTTCGACCGCTACATCGGGCAGACGGGCGTGACGATCGCCCCGCGCCTGTACGTCGGCGCGGGTGTCTCCGGCGCTCCGCACCACCGCGGCGGCATGCAGGCCTCGCAGGTCATCGTCGCGGTGAACAACGATCCCGAGGCGCCGATCTTCGAGATCTGCGACTTCGCCGTGGTCGGCGACCTGTCCGACGTGCTCGGCCAGGCGGCCGAGGTCATCCGCGCCCACAAGCAGCAGGCCTGACGGCCGCTTCCGTCACCGCCCCGACGTCGTGCTGGCGTTGTGGGCGTGAAATCTGCAGGTCTCAGGCACCTGAGACCTGCAGATTTCACGCCCACAGCGGGGGTCGGAGCTCGGGGTGCTCGCTCGCGTGGTGAGGCGAGCGACAGCGCGCCGCAGGAGTCAGCCGCCGGCGAACGGCGGCAGCACGTCGAGCGTGGCGCCGTCGGGCACGACGTCGTCCGGCGCGGCCCTCCGGCCGTCCAGCAGCACCGAGCAGCGGGACAGCACCGGCGCCGCCTCGGGCGCCCCCGCGCTCAGCCGGCCGACGACGTCGGCGACCGTCGCGCCGTCGTCCACCGTCGTCGTCTCCCCGGCACGGCCCAACGCCGCCCGGGCCGCCGCGAAGTAGCGCAGCTCCAGCACCTCAGCCCCCGATCGCGCTCATCGTGCGGTCCGGCTGGACGAACGACGGGTCGTCCATCCCGTGCCCGGCCCGCTTGCCCCACATCGCGGTCCGCCACCGGTCGGCCAGCACCGCGTCGGAGGCGCCCTCGCGCAGCGGACCGAGCAGGTCGGTCTCGGTGTGCGCGAACAGGCAGTCGCGGATGCCGCCCTCGGCGGTCAGGCGCGTGCGGCGGCAGTCGCCGCAGAACGGCTCGGTCACCGAGGCGATGATGCCGACCCGTCCGAGCCGCTCGCCCGTGTCGCGGGAGCGGACGACGAACCGTTCGGCCGGGGCGCCGTCGCGCGGCTCGGCGTCGGGGCCGAGGTCGAAGCGCTCGCCCAGCAGGCCGCGCACCTCGGCGGCCGTCACCATCGCCGTGCGGTCCCAGGCATGGTCGGCGTCCAGGGGCATCTGCTCGATGAACCGCAGCTCGAAGCCGCGCTCCAGGCACCAGGACAGCAGGTCGGCGGCGTGGTCCAGGTTCACCCCGCGCACCAGCACCGCGTTGATCTTGACCAGGTCGAACACGCGGGCCGCCGCTTCGATGCCGGCCAGCGTGCGCTCCAGGTAGGGGCGGCGGGCCAGGCGGGCGAACGTGTCCGGGTCGAGCGTGTCCAGGGAGACGTTGATGCGGTCCACTCCCGCGGCGCGCAGCCCTTCGGCGCGGGAGTCGAGCCCGATCGCGTTGGTGGTCAGGCTGATCTCCGGGCGCGGGTCGAGGGCTGCGACGTCGGCGACGATCTCGGCGAGGTCGCCCCGCAGCAGCGGCTCGCCGCCGGTGAACCGGACCTGGCGCACGCCGAGGTCCCGGACGGCGACGCCGACCAGCCGGGCGATCTCGTCGCGGGACATCACCTTCTCGCGCGCCAGGGAGGGCAGTCCCTCGGCCGGCATGCAGTACGTGCAGCGCAGGTTGCACCGGTCGGTGAGCGAGACGCGCAGGTCGGTGGCGACCCGGCCGAAGGTGTCCACCAGACCCGGGGTGTCCGGCCGGTCGGCGGGCAGCGTCGCGTCGCGCCACGAGGTCGGCAGGCGGGGGATGCCCAGGTCGACGAGCGTCATGGGAGTCCTCAGGTCGTCTCGGGCCGCCAGCCCAGGGCCAGGCGGGCGGTGCGTTCGGCGGTGTCGTCGTCGGGTGCGGCATTGCCCGCCGCGGCGGCGAGCCCGCGGGCGTAGCCGACGAGGTAGGTCGTCACCGGCGCGGCGGGCCGCGCGACGTGGTGGGCGGCGTCGCGGGCGAGGTCGAGCACCTCCGTGACGTCGATGCTGTCGGCGGGCAGCTGCAGGTCCCGCTCGACGGCGGACACCCAGCTGGCGAGCACGGTGGGGACGTCGTCGGTCATGGGGGTCTCCTCCTCGATGCGGCTCCGGGCCGGGCGCGCCGAGAGCCTGTTCACATCGTCCCAGGTATCGACGTCGTCGCTCATCCCTGTCTCGTCGGGCAGCGGAAGGAGGTCGAGACGAGCCACGAGTCGGCGCACGGACGCCCCGTGCGGGTCGAGTCCGTCGAGCGCGCGGGTCAGCGCCGCGCGGCGGTACAGGCCGGTCAGCCACTGGGCACGCCCGGCGTGTTCCAGGTGCACGCCGTCGAGGCTCGTGAACCCGTCGGCGGTCTCGACCAGCGGGCCGACGGCGGCCGCCGCCCCCGGCACGTCCACGGCGAGCAGGAGGATCCACTCGGGCGCGGCGGGCCGCTGCAGGGCCGTCAGCCCGGCGGCCAGCCCGGCGACCGGGCCGCCGAAGGGCGGGTCCTCGAGGGTCACGACGACGTCGTCCCGCTCGGTGAGCGAGCGCAGGTCGGCCGGGCCGACGACGGCGGTGCGGTCGGCGCCGGTCGTCGCGGACAGCACGTGGTCGAGCAGGCGGGTGCCGCCGACGACGACCTCCGGCTTGGCGGCACCGCCCAGCCGGGTGGCGCGGCCGCCGGCGAGGACGACGGCGTCGTACCTCATCGAGCCTCCGGGAGCGGGACGTGGGGGAGTCGGTCGCCGGGGGCGACGTGGGCGACCTCGGCGGGCACGACGACGAGCGCGTCGGCGTGGGCGAGGGCGGAGAGCTGGTGGCCGCCGCGACCGGCCGGCGTGACGCCGTCGGGCCGGGTGACCACGGGGACCACCTGCTCCTTGTCGGGCGGGCTGGACCATCCGGTGGCGGCGCGGACGGCCGTGGCGGGTCGGTCCGGACGGCCGGCGAGGCGTCGCACCGCGGGCAGGGCGTACAGCGCGGTCGAGACGAAGGCGCTGACGGGGTTGCCGGGGACGGCGACCCAGGGAGCCCCGCGCCAGGAGGCCAGGGCCTGCGGCTTGCCGGGACGCATGGCGACGGTGGTGACGTCGACGTCGGCCGCCGATCCGGAGGCGAGCAGCTCGCGCACGACGTCGCTCGCCCCGGCGGACACCCCGCCGGAGGTGACGACCAGGTCCACCCCTCCCGTTGTGGGCATGAAATCTGCAGGATCGTGGCGGTCCGGACCTGCAGATTTCACGCCCACAACGTGGTCCAGGGCGGCGCGCAGGGCGTCCGCGTCGTCCGGGACCGCGCCGATGCGCACGACGTCGGCGCCGGCGGCGCGCACGAGCGCGGCGAGCATGAGGGAGTTGGAGTCGGCGATCGTGCCGGCCTCGGTGGTCCCGAGCGGGGCGAGCTCGGAGCCCGTGGACAGCACGGCGACCCGGGGACGACGGCGCACCGGCAGCTCGACGAGCCCGGCGGCGGCCGCGGTGGCGACCAGACCCGGGCCGACGACGTCCCCGGCGCGGGCGATCGGGTCGCCACGGCGCAGGTCCGTGCCCGCGCGACGGACGTGGTCGCGGGCCTGCCGGGACAGGGTCACGGTGCGCTCCGTCGTCGGCTCACCGGCCACGAACCGGCTCGTGGAGGTCCGCTCGACCGGGACGACGGCGTCGCACCCCGCCGGTAACGGCGCCCCGGTCATGATCCGGACCGCTCCGCCGTCGGCTGCTCCGCCGCTGCCCACAGCATCTGCGGCGGATGCGGGGGAGGGGACACCGGGTCGCCGGTCGCCCCGGACCTCCAGCGTCACCGACGAGCCGTCGTCGGGCAGGTCGGCGGACCGCACCGCGTACCCGTCCATCGCCGCATGGTCGAAGGCCGGTACGGGCGCCGCGGCGACGACGTCCGCGGCGAGGACCAGGCCCACCACGGCGGGGTCGTCGACCCGCACGGACGCGGCGGCCACCGGCCGCACGCGCGCGAGCGCCGCCGCGGTGTGCTCGGCGATGGTGCGCGGTCCGCTGGTCATACCGATCACTCTAGGGACGGCGTGTGTCGGCGATGCAGCACCGTTCTCACAGCACGACGCCGTCGGGTGTGAGATGCTCGGACGGTTCGTCCGCCCGGGCCCTCCGTGCCTCGTGACTCGCGACGACCCGCCGTCGGCCGGTCGTCCGGATGCTGGATGAACTTCTCACAGCCCCCATGATCCGGGTGAGAGTTTTGGCTCATGGGAAGTTCACGGCTCGTGACCGTGACGTGAAACACCCGCTTCCTACTGTCGTCGTACCGGCCCGACGCTGAGCCGGTCCGGTACCCGGCACCCGCCGGGGATCGAGACCCCCGCCCGGCGACGCCGGGTGACGACCACGGATGGGAGAACGTCGATGGTTGCTCCGACGAGTGGCACCACCGAGACCGAGCCGGTGCCCACCGGCCCGGGCACCGACACTGCCGAGGCGCCCGCGCGCCCGGTCCACCGCTCCGGACGGTGGATCGACCACTGGGACCCCGAGGACCCGGTCTTCTGGCGTAACGGCGGCCGGACCATCGCCCGTCGCAACCTGTGGATCTCGATCTTCGCGGAGTTCCTCGGGTTCTGCGTCTGGGCGATCTGGTCCATCGTCGTCCCGCAGCTCCCCGACGCCGGGTTCGCCCTGACCACCGACCAGATGTTCTGGCTCGTGGGCCTGCCGGCCCTCGTCGGCGCCTCGCTGCGTGTGCCCTACACGCTGGCCGTGCCGGTCTTCGGCGGGCGCAACTGGACGATGATCTCCGCGGCCCTGCTGCTGATCCCCACCTTGTCGCTGGTGTGGGTCGTCCAGCGGCCCGAGACCTCGTTCGGCGTGCTGCTGGCCATCGCGGCGCTCGCAGGCTTCGGCGGCGGCAACTTCGCCTCGTCGATGGCGAACATCTCGTTCTTCTTCCCCGAGAAGGAGAAGGGTGCCGCGCTCGGCTGGAACGCCGCCGGCGGCAACATCGGCACCGCCGCCGTGCAGTTCGTCGTCCCGCTGGTGATCGTCACCGCCGCCGGGGTCTCGCTGCCCCGCGCCGGATGGGTGTTCATCCCCTTCATCCTGCTGGCCGTGCTGCTGGCCTGGCGCTTCATGGACAACCTGTCCACGGCCAAGGCGGACCCGCGGTCCTTCGGCGTCGCGGCGCGGGAGAAGCACACCTGGCTGATCTCCTTCATCTACATCGGCACGTTCGGCAGCTTCGTCGGGTTCGCCGGGGCCTTCCCGACGCTCCTGAACAGGGAGTTCCCCGAGGTCACCCTGTCCCTGGCGTTCATGGGCGCCCTGGTCGGTTCGGTCACCCGTCCGCTCGGCGGCTGGATCGCCGACCGCGTCGGCGGTGCCGTGGTCACGGTGCTGAGCTTCGTGGTGATGGTCGTCGGCGCCTTCGGAGCCATCCAGGCGCTCGGCACCGGCTCCTTCGGGCTGTTCTTCGGATCGTTCATGCTGCTGTTCGTCGCCACCGGCGTCGGCAACGGATCGGTCTACCGCATGATCCCGGCCACCTTCCGGATCGCGAACGTCGCCGGCGGCGGTGCGGCGACGGCGAAGGCCGCGGCAGGCTGCATCGGCATCGCCGGTGCCGTCGGTGCCTTCGGCGGCTTCCTCATCCCGCGCGGGTTCGCGATGTCCGACACCGCCACCGGCTCGCTGGTCCCGGCCCTGTGGGCGATCATCGGGGTCTACGTGGTCATGGCTCTGCTCACCTGGGCCGTCTACGGTCGCCGCAACAGCGAGATGGGGGCTGCTCGGGTATGAGCAGCTCGATCGTGCCGGCGTCCACGGGCCCGCACAAGACGCACTGCCCCTACTGCGCCCTGCAGTGCGGCATGGAGCTCACGCCCGTCGAGGGAACGGCGTCGTCGACGCCGGCCCCCGGCGGGCGTGAGCCCCTGCCCGTGACCGTGAACCCGCGCGACTTCCCCACCAACGCGGGGCGGCTGTGCCAGAAGGGCTGGACCGCCGCCGCGGTGCTGGACGTCCCGGACCGGATCACGACCCCGCTCGTGCGCGGCGCCGACGGCGAGCTCGCCCCGGCGACCTGGGACGAGGCGCTCGAGCTGATCACCGCCCGGGTCCGCGCGATCCAGGCCGAGCACGGACCCGAGGGCGTCGCGATCTTCGGCGGCGGCGGGCTCACCAACGAGAAGGCCTACGCGCTCGGCAAGTTCGCGCGCACGGTGCTGCGCACGCCGAACATCGACTACAACGGCCGGTTCTGCATGTCGTCCGCGGCGGCCGCGGGCAACCGCGCCTTCGGCGTCGACCGCGGCCTGCCGTTCCCGCTCACGGACCTCGGCGGTGCCGAGGCGATCCTGCTGCTCGGCTCGAACCCGGCCGAGACCATGCCGCCGTTCGTGCAGCACCTGGCCGGCGCCCGCGGCGCCGGCGGCCTCGTCGTCGTCGACCCGCGGCGGTCCGCCACGGCCCGGCTGGCCGAGGACGGCCAGGGCGAGCACGTCCAGCCGGTCCCGGGCACCGACCTGGTGGTGCTGCTGGCCCTGCTGCACGTCGTCGTCGCCGAGAAGCTCGTCGACAGCGGCTACCTCGCCGACCGGACCAGCGGGTACGACGACGTCGTGCGGTCCGTCTCCGCCTGGTGGCCGGAGCGCGCCGAGACCGTCTGCGGCGTCCCCGCCGAGGAGCTGCGTCGGCTGGCGCGGCGGCTCGCGGCCGCCTCCCCGGCGCGCGGCGGGCGCGGCGCCTACGTCCTGACGGGCCGCGGGGTGGAGCAGTCCGCCCAGGGCACCGCGACGGTGACCGCGGCGATCAACCTGGCTCTCGCGCTCGGCCTGGTCGGCCGCGAGGGCTCCGGCTACGGCTGCCTGACGGGCCAGGGCAACGGCCAGGGCGGACGCGAGCACGGGCAGAAGTCGGACCAGCTGCCCGGCTACCGCAAGATCGACGACCCGGCAGCGCGCGCCCACGTCGCCTCCGTGTGGGGCGTAGACCCGGAGACCATCCCCGGGCCGGGCAAACCGGCCGTGGCGCTGCTGAACTCCCTGGCCACGCCGGGCGGGCCGCAGGCGCTGTTCGTGCACGGCTCGAACGTGCTGGTCTCGGCGCCGAACGCCGACCGCGTCCGCGAGCGCCTGGAGGCGTTGGACCTGCTGGTGGTGTGCGACTTCGTCCCCTCCGAGACCGCCCGGATCGCCGACGTCGTCCTCCCGGTGACGCAGTGGGCCGAGGAGGAGGGCACGATGACGTCCCTGGAGGGGCGCGTCATCCGGCGACGGCAGGCCGTGGACGCGCCGGGCCAGGCGCGCTCGGAGCTGTGGCTGCTGGCCGAGCTGGCCCGACGGCTCGGCTCGGACGTGCACTTCGGTACGGACCCGGCCGAGGTCTTCGACGAGCTCGCGCGGGCCTCCGCCGGGGGACCGGCCGACTACTCCGGGCTCTCGCACGCCCGGCTGGACGCTCACGAGGACGGCGGCGGCGCCGGGCTGTACTGGCCGTGCCCGGCCCCGGCCCCGGCCCCGGCCGACGCGCCCGCCGACGCCTCGGGCGACGGGCGTGACGGATCACCGGCCGGCGGCGAGCACCCCGGGACGCCCCGGATGTTCCTGGACTCCTTCGGCACCCCGGACGGTCGGGCCCGCATGGTGCCGGTCGACCACGGCGGCCCGGCCGACGACGTGCGCGGCGACGCCCCGACCTACCTGGTCACCGGCCGCGTCCTGCAGCACTACCAGTCCGGCGCCCAGACGCGCCGGGTGCCCGACCTCGACCGGCTGGTCCCCGAGCCGTACGTCGAGCTGCACCCGCAGCTCGGCCTGCGCGTCGGTGTCGCCGACGGCGACCGGGTCCGGCTGACCTCGACCCGCGGCGTGGTCGAGGCGGTCGCCCGCTGGACCGACGCCGTGCGGCCCGAGGTCGTGTTCATGCCGTTCCACTGGGGCGGCCTCGGCGGCGTCAACCGGATCACCAGCGACGCCGTCGACCCGATCAGCTCCATGCCCGAGTTCAAGGTGTGCGCGGTCCAGGTGAGCCCTTCCGGGCCCACCACCGCGTCCACGCAGGACGACCACGACACCCAGGAGGTGCCGGTATGACGCTCCACGTGCCGACGAAGATCGTCGTCGTCGGGAACGGCATGGTCGGTTCCCGGTTGGTCGACGAGCTGGTGCGCCGCAGCGCGGGCGCCTTCGACATCACGGTGCTCGGCGCCGAGCCGTACGAGCCGTACAACCGGGTGCTGCTCAGCGACGTCGTCGCGGGCCGCACCGACGTCGCGGCGATCTCCATGCCCGAGGTCGGCGGCGACCACGTCACGGTGCTGCGCGGCGTCGTGGCGTCGTCGGTCGACCGCGTCCGTCGGACCGTCACCGACGACGCGGGCGCCGTGCACCCGTACGACCACCTCGTGCTGGCCACCGGGTCGCGAGCCCGCATCCTGCCGCTGCCGGGTCTGCGGGACGACGACGGCGCCCCGTACCTGCCGGGCGGGGTGCACGCCCTGCGCACCCTCGACGACGCCCGGGACATCGTGGCGGGCAGCGTCAACAGCTCGCGCGCGGTCGTCGTCGGCGGCGGCGTGCTCGGGGTGGAGTCCGCCTACGGGCTGGCCGCCCGCGGGCTCGCGGTCACGTTGGTGGACACCGGGACGGCGCCGATGAACCGCCAGCTCGACACCGAGGCCGGCGCGGTGCTGGCCGCGGGACTCGAGTCGCACGGCGTGACGGTCCGCTCCGGGGTGCGGCCCAGCGAGGTACTGGTCGCCGGCGGCCGCGCGGTCGGCGTGCGCGTCGACACCGGCGACGGGGGTGACGGGGAGGTGCTGGCCGCCGGGCTCGTCGTGCTGACCACCGGCACCGTGCCGGAGACCGGGATCGCGGCCGACGCCGGTCTGCCCACCGACCGGGGTGTCGTCGTCGGGCACGACCTGGCCAGCCCGGCCGACCGGCGCGTCTTCGCGATCGGCGACTGCGCCCAGCCGCCGCAGGGGTCGCGGGGTCTGGTCGCTGAGGGCTGGGACCACGCGCGTCGTCTCGCCGACCACCTGGCCTCCCTCGTGGCGGCCCGCGAGGACGCCTCCCGGCGGGCGGTGGACCGGCCGCGCGAGCACCTGCGCTTCCCCCACGAGGGGGAGCGGCCCTCGATGGCGGTGCGGCTCGGCACGCTGCTCGCCACGCGGGCGGCCACCGACGAGGGCGTCGACACCCGGGGCACCGACGTCGTGAAGGTCAAGGCCGGCCCGCTGAGCGTGGTCTCGATGGGCGCGGCTGGCACGGGCCGCGCGACGCGCCCCGGGGAGCGGGCCGTCCGGCTCGCGGACCCCGCCGGCGGGCGGTTCGTCGAGGCCGTCGTGGCCGAAGGGCTGCTGGTGGGCGCGACCTGCGTGGGTGACGCCCGGGTCGCGGCCGACCTGACCGCGGCCTACACGCGTCGCACCCCGGTTCCCGTGGACCCGGCGTTCCTGCTCCTGACACCGGTGATGCCGAGCGCGGAGCCCGCCACCTCGCCGGAGCACATGCCCGACGATGCGATGGTGTGCCGCTGCAACGGCGTCTCCAAGCACGACATCACGGCGTGCTGGGACGACGGCGCCCGGAGCGCGGACGACATCGCCGCCGCCACCCGCGCGACCACCGGGTGCGGCAGCTGCACCGAGGCGGTGTGCGGCCTCGCGGACTGGCTCGGGTCGACCCGCGGCGGCGACCCGTCCGGGGCTGAGCCGGCCTCGGAGGCCGACGCGGAGCCCGAACCGGCCGGGCTCGCCACGGTGTGAGCCTGCCCCTGAGCCCCGGGGCGCCCGACGGACCCCTCGCCGTCGGGCGCCCCGGACGTCTGCCCGCCGGTGCCCGCCGAGGTAGGCGACCGTGGACCGAGGTAGGCGAGTTCCCCGTAAGGTAGGCAAGGTTCTGCCGAAGTAGGCAAATTCCCCGTCAGGTAGGCAGCTCTGAGCCGAGGTAGGCGAGCTGCACGTCAGATGGGCAGCCGTTCGGCGGGAGCGTTGCCTACCTCGTCCCGAGGTTGCCTACCTCGGCGGAGGGTTGCCTACCTCGGCAGGATGCGTCCGGCTTCTCTCACGCGGGCCCGGGACGGCGTGAGCAAGATGTTCGCATCAGGTAACCCCTCCCTGACGGTCCGGTCACGGTGGCTCCCTACTGTCGACGACATGAGCAGCGAGCCCACTCCCCGCAGCACCCGGCACGTCGTCGTCGTCGGCGGCGGCCCCGTCGCACAGCGCTTCGTCGAGGCGCTGCGTTCGCGCGACACCGACGGCGCGTGGCGCATCAGCGTCTTCGCCGACGAGCCGCGCAAGCCCTACGACCGCGTCGGGCTGACCCGCTACTTCGAGGTCAGCGACCCCGAGGAGCTCACCCTGGGCGACCCGGCGCTGTGGGACGACCCTCGGGTGGAGCTGCACAGCGGCTGCCTCGTCGCGTCGATCGACCGGGAGAACCGGACGGTCACCGACCAGTTCGGCCGCGTGCACCCCTACGACGAGCTCGTGCTGGCCACCGGGTCGAACGCGGCGATGCCGCCGATCCCCGGCAACGACCTGCCCGGCGTCTTCGTCTACCGCACCATCGACGACGTGGCCGCCCTGCGCGGCTGGGTCGAGTCCAAGCGCGAGGCGGGCCGCGTCGAGACGCGCGGCGGCGTCGTCGAGAAGCCGGTGCGCGGCGCCGTCATCGGCGGCGGCCTGCTCGGGCTGGAGGCCGCCGGCGCGCTCAAGGCGCTCGGCGCCCAGGCCACCGTCATCGAGTTCGGCACCCACCTCATGGGCGTGCAGTGCGACCTCGGCGGCGGGCAGGCGCTCAAGCGCCTCATCAACGACAAGGGCATCGCGGTCCGTCCCGAGACGGCCACGAAGCAGATGGCTCCCCACCACCGCACCGGCGACGTCGGGCACCTGGACTTCAACGACGGCGGGCGCCTCGACGTCGACGTCGTCGTGGTGGCCACCGGCGTGCGTCCCCGGGACGAGCTCGCACGGGCCGCGGGGCTGCCGGTCGGCGAGCGCGGCGGCGCCGTGGTCGACCTGACCTGCCGCACCGAGGACCCGAACGTCTGGGCCATCGGCGAGGTCGCCTGCATCGAGGGCCGGTGCCTCGGGCTGGTCGCGCCCGGCAACACGATGGCGGAGGTCGTCGTGGACCGCCTGCTCGGCGGCGGGGCCGAGTTCCCCGGCGCCGACACCGCCACCAAGCTCAAGCTCTCCGGCGTCGACGTCGCCTCCTTCGGCGACGCCCACGGCCGCACCGAGAACTGCGTCGAGGTGGTCTGGGCCGACCCGACCGCCGGCGTCTACAAGAAGCTCGTGCTCTCGGACGACGCCACGACGCTGCTCGGCGGCGTGTTCGTCGGCGACGCCACGCCGTACGCCTCGCTGCGCCCGATGCTCGGTGCGCAGCTGCCCGGGGACCCGGCGGCGTTCCTGCTGCCCGAGGGTGCCGGCGCCGCCCCGGACATCGAGCTGCCCGACGACGCGAACGTCTGCTCGTGCAACAACGTCTCGGCCGGCACGATCCGCGGGGCGGTGACCGACCACGACTGCACCTCGGTCGGCGACGTCAAGAGCTGCACCAAGGCCGGCACCACCTGCGGCGCCTGCCTGCCGCTGGTCAAGAAGATCACCGAGACCGAGATGGAGCGCGCCGGCATCGAGGTGTCGACCGCGCTGTGCGAGCACTTCGCGATGACGCGCGCCCAGCTCTTCGACGCCGTGCGCGTGGCCGACCTGCACTCCTTCAGCGACATCATCGAGCGCTTCGGCACCGTCCCCGAGGGCGCGAGCAGCGCGGGCCGCGGCTGCGACATCTGCAAGCCGGTGGTCGCCTCGATCCTGGCCAGCCAGGGCAACGGGCACATCCTGTCCGGCGAGCAGAGCGCCCTGCAGGACACCAACGACCACATGCTCGCCAACATGCAGAAGGACGGCACCTACTCCGTGGTGCCCCGCGTGCCGGGCGGCGAGATCACCCCCGAGGGGCTCATCGTCATCGGTCAGGTCGCCCAGGACTTCGGCCTGTACACGAAGATCACCGGCGGCCAGCGCATCGACATGTTCGGGGCCCGCGTCGAGCAGCTCCCGGAGATCTGGAAGCGGCTGGTGGACGCCGGCTTCGAGTCCGGCCACGCCTACGGCAAGTCGCTGCGCACGGTGAAGTCGTGCGTCGGGTCGACGTGGTGCCGGTACGGCGTGCAGGACTCGGTCGGCATGGCCGTCGAGCTCGAGCTGCGCTACCGCGGTCTGCGCAGCCCGCACAAGCTCAAGTTCGGTGTCTCCGGCTGCGCCCGCGAGTGCGCGGAGGCCCGCGGCAAGGACGTCGGCGTCATCGCCACCGACAAGGGCTGGAACCTCTACGTCGCCGGCAACGGCGGCCAGACGCCGAAGCACGCCCAGCTCCTGGCCGAGGACCTGGACTCCGCGACGCTGCTGCGCACCATCGACCGGTTCCTCATGCTCTACATCCGCACCGCGGACCGCCTGCAGCGCACGGCCCCGTGGGTGGAGGAGTACGAGGGCGGGCTCGAGGCGATCCGCGAGGTCGTCCTGGAGGACTCCCTCGGCATCACCGACGACCTCGACGCCGCGATGGCGCAGCACGTCGGCGCCTACGAGGACGAGTGGAAGGCCGTCCTGGAGGACCCGGACAAGCTGGCCCGCTTCGGCTCCTTCGTCAACGCGCCGACGACGCCGGACCCGGACCTGGCCTACGTCGCCGAGCGGGGCCAGAAGCGCCCGGCCACGCCCGAGGAGATCGCCGCCGGTGCCGTCGACCCCGCGCTCTCCGGTCCGGTCCTGGTGACCGGTCCCACGCTGGAGGTCCGTGCGTGACCCCCTTCGCCGTCGCCGACACCCCGACCGACCTCGTCACTCCCACGGAGGCCACCATGACCGCGATCGACACCGCCGCGCCGACCTGGACGGCCGTGTGCCGGCTCACCGACCTGGCGCCCGAGCGGGGTGCCGCCGCCCTGCTGGAGCGTGCCGACGGCTCGCCGGTGCAGGTCGCCGTGTTCCGGCTGCTGGACGACTCCGTCCACGCCGTCCAGCAGCTCGACCCGTACGCCGCCGCGAACGTCATGTCCCGCGGCATCGTCGGCACGCGCGGCGGCGAGCCGACCGTGGCCTCGCCGGTCTACAAGCAGGTCTTCGCGCTGCGTACCGGCGAGTGCCTCGACACCGGCGGCAAGGAGCCGAAGGCCGGGCTCGGCGAGCACCTGGAGTCCTTCCCGACCGAGGTGCGCGACGGCGTCGTGCACGTGCGGGCGACCTGAGATGGCCGCGCACCCCGGACACGTCACGCTCGTCGGGGCCGGCCCCGGCGCGGCCGACCTGCTCACCTACCGGGCCTGGCGGGCGATCGCCCGGGCCGACGTCGTCGTCCACGACCGCCTGGTCCCCCTGGAGGTCCTCGAGGACCTGGGCCCCGACGTCGAGGTGATCGACGTCGGCAAGGCCCCGGGCAAACACAAGGTGCCGCAGCCCGGGATCAACGACCTGCTGGTCGAGCACGCCCGCCGGGGGCGCCGCGTGGTGCGCCTCAAGGGCGGCGACCCGTTCGTGTTCGGCCGCGGCGGCGAGGAGTACGCGGCCTGCCGTGCGGCCGGGGTCGACGTCGACGTCGTCCCGGGGGTGTCCTCGGCCCTGGCCGTCCCGGCCCTGGCCGGGATCCCGTTGACCCACCGGGGGACGACGACGGCCTTCCACGTCGTCACCGCGCACACCCGCACGGGCGAGCAGCAGCTCGACGACACCGCCGTGTCCTGCGTCACGGACCGGACGGCTACGCTGGTGGTACTCATGGGAGTGTCCTCGCTGCCGGCGATCGTGACCAGGTTGCTCGACGCCGGGGCGGACCCGGACATCCCCGTGGCGATCGTGGAGCGAGGCTCGACACCTGACCAGCGGGTCACCCGGACGGGGCTGGACCTGGCGGCCAAGCGGGCCGAGGAGGTCGGGGTCCGAGCGCCCGCCGTGATCGTGATCGGTGACGTGGCGGCACGAGGACTGTTGGAGGGGACGACCAGTGGCGAGCCCGGAGACCCCGTCGTGGGGGACGCGCGTGGCTGAGACCGCGACCCGACCCGCCCTCGGCCAGGTCATGGCCGGGTGCACCGTGCTCGTCACCGCCGACCGCCGCTCCGGCGAGCTGGCCGCCGCCCTGGAACGCCGGGGCGCGACGATCCGCCACGCCCCCGCGCTGAGCATGGTCCCGCACGTGGACGACGACGCGCTCATCGCGGCGACCGCGGCCCTCGTGGACGACCCGCCCGACGTCGTCGTGGCCACCACCGGGGTCGGCTTCCGGGCGTGGATCGAGGCGGCCGACGCCCACGGGCTGGCCGACGACCTGCTGCGAGTCCTGGGCGAGGCCCGCATCGTGGCCCGCGGTCCCAAGGCGCGCGGCGCCGTGCAGGCCGCCGGGCTGGCCACCGACTGGGTGGCGGAGTCCGAGACGTCGGCCGAGGTGGCCGAGGTGCTGCTCAGCGAGGGCGTCACCGGCCAGCACGTCGCGATCCAGCACCACGGCGCCGGGGCGGACGGCCTGGACGAGGTGTTCGCCAAGTCCGGCGCGCGTGTCTCCCCGCTGGTCGTGTACCGCTGGGGCCCGGCTCCCGACCCGGAGGCCGTCGAGTCCTCGGTGCAGGCCGCCGCCGAGGGAGAGATCGACGCCGTCGTCTTCACCTCCGCCCCCGGCGCCGAGGCGTGGATGGAGTCCGTGGAGAACGCCGGCGTGCTGGACGAGGTGGTCTCCCGCTTCACCACCGGTGAGATGGTCGCCGCCTCCGTCGGCCCGGTGACGTCCCGCCCGCTGGCGGCACGCGGCGTGACGTCGCTGGAGCCCGAGCGCGGCCGCCTCGGGGCGCTGGTGCGCACGCTCGTCGGGCACTACGAGCACATCGACTCCGTCGCGCTGGGCACGGTCGCCGGCCCGCTGGTCATCCGGGCCCGTGTCGCGGTCCTGGACGGCCAGGTGCTGCCGCTGTCGCCGACCGGCGTCGAGGTGCTCCGGCTGCTCGCCGCGGCCGGCGGGCACGTGATCACCCGCGACCAGGTACTCGAGGTGCTGCCGGGGGTGTCCCGCGACGGGCACGCGGTGGAGGTCGCGATCGCCCGGCTGCGCGAGGCCACCGGACGCAAGGACCTGATCAAGACGGTCGTGAAGCGCGGCTACCGGCTGGAGCTGGCGCACCGCTGATCGGCAGCGTCACCGTGGCCCGCAGGCCGCCGAGCGGACCGTCGTCCAGCGTCACCTCGCCGCCGTGCTCGCGCGCGATCTCCCGCGCGATGGCCAGGCCCAGCCCGGTCCCGCCGCCGTCCCGCTCCCGCGCGGACCCGAGCCGCGTGAACCGGTCGAACACGCGCTCGCGGTCCGCCGCCGGGATGCCGGGCCCGTCGTCGTCGACCGTCACGACGCCGTCGCGCACCTCGACCTCGACCCGGTCGCGGGCGAAACGGCGGGCGTTCTCGACGAGGTTGCGCACGACCCGCTCGACGGCGGACGGGTCGACGACGGCGCGCCCCTGGCCGTGCAGGTCGACGTCGCCCGCGGCGTGGCGGACGATGTCGCGCAGGTCGACGTCGCGCACCTCCGGCGGGGAGGCGCCGACCCGGGCCAGGACGAGGAGGTCGTCGGCGAGCGCCTGCAGGCGGACCACCTCGTGCTGGAGGTCGGGCATCAGCTCGCCCGTCTCGTAGGCCTCGGGGTGCGCGGCGGCGACCTCGATGCTGGTGCGCAGCGCGGCGACGGGGGAGCGCAGTTCGTGGGCGGCGTCGGCCACGAAGTCGGTCTGGCGCCGCGCCGCGGTGTCCAGCCGGTCGAGCATCGCGTTGAGGGTCTGCGCCAGCGCGGCCAGCTCACGGGCGCGGGGCACCGGCAGCGTCCCGGGGCCGCCGACGCCGCTGACCCGGTCCGCGGCGGCGCGGAGCTCCTCGACGGGCCGCAGCGCGCGCCCGAGCAGCACCCACGTCACCAGCCCCAGCGCGAGGGTCAGCAGCGGGACGACGACGCCGAGGGACAGCCGCAGTGCCGTGAGCACCCCCTCGACGGTGGCCAGGGGGAGCGCGGTGACGACGCGTTCGCCGGTGGGCAGGGTGTCGACCAGCACGCGGGCCGGCCCGGACCCGTAGGCCGAGTCCTGGCGGGTCGCGGCGCCGTCGGTCGTCGAGACGAGGTTCGCGGGGGCCAGCACGGGCAGGGTCCGGCTCGCGTTGGGCGAGGACGCCACGACGCGGCCCGAGGGGTCGACGAGCTGCACGATCTGCCCGGGCTCGTCGGCGGCGAGCACCCGGGGCAGGCGGTCCTCGGCGACGAGCGCGGTCACCTGCTCGGCCGTGCCGCGCAGCACGTCGTCGGTGGCGGCGATCCTGCTCTGCGAGACCACCGAGGTCAGCGCGAACGCACCGAGGACGAGGGCGGCGCCGGTCAGCCCGGCCGCGACCAGGGTGAGCCGCAGGCGCAGAGACAGGCCCCGGGGCGCGGTCCGGTCGTCGGTCACCGCCCGACCACCCGGTAGCCGGCGCCGCGCACCGTCTCGATCACGCCCTTGCCGAGCTTGCGGCGCAGGTACCCGACGTAGACCTCGACGACGTTGAGGTCGTCGCCGGCGGCGTCCCACACGTGGTCGCGCAGCTCGACCTTGGTCAGCACCTCGCCGGGTCGGCGCATGAGGTGCTCGAGCAGCGCCGTCTCGCGGGTGGTGAGCTCGACGAGCGCGCCGTCCTGGCGCACCTCGCGGGTGGCCGGGTCGAGGGTCAGGCGCCCGGCCTCCAGCACGGCCGGGCGCGGCGGGGCGCCGCGGCGCAGCAGCGCCCGCAGCCGGGCGACCAGGACGGAGAACGCGAACGGCTTGGCCAGGTAGTCGTCGGCGCCGACGTCCAGGCCGCGGGTGACGTCGTCGTCGGAGTCCTTGGCGCTGAGCACGAGGACCGGCGTCCAGATCTCCGCGCGCCTCATCTCGCGCAGGACCTCCAGGCCGGACCGCCCGGGAAGCATGAGGTCCAGGACGACGACGTCGTGGTCGCCCTCGAGCGCGGCCTCCAGGCCGGTCTCGCCGTCGGCGGCCACGTCGACCGCGAATCCCTCCGCCTGCAGGCCCCGGCGCAGGGCCCGCGACAGCACCGCCTCGTCCTCCACCACCAGGATGCGCACCCCCGCAGCATGGCACCGGCGGGGACCGTCCGCGTGCTCAGCCCCGCGTGAGCTGCGCCCGCCCCGTCCGCGCTGTCCGGGCAGGAGCCGTCGTTCTCAGCCTCGTCTCAGGAGGCGTCGGCCACAGTGGTGCCATGAACACCACGCGCAGCCTCTCGCCCCGGGCGCGGTGGGCGGTCCCGGCCGTCGTGGCCGGCGCCGTCGCCGCCGCCTTCGCCGTCCCCGCCACCGTCGGCGCCGTCGCGAGCGACGACCTGCCGGCCGTCACCGCCGACGAGCTGGTCGACCGCGTCGCGAACGCCGAGCCGGTCCCCGTCTCCGGGACCGTCGTCTACACCGCGCGCCTCGGCCTGCCGGACGTGACCGTCTCCGAGCTGCAGGGCGCCGGCCCGCTGGACCTGCTCGGCGGCAGCACGACGATGCGCGTGTGGTCCGACGGCGAGGACTCCTCGCGCGCCGCGCTGCTCGGCGACGTCTCCGAGTACTCGGTGGTGCGCTCCGGTGCGGAGGCGTGGACCTACTCCAGCGCCGACGACGAGGCCGTGCACTACGTCCTCGACCCGGCGGACCAGGAGCGGTACGACGAGCTCGCGCAGCAGGCGCTCGAGCCGGACGTCGAGGGCGACGTGCCGACGCCGTCGGAGCTGGCGGACGTGGCCCTCGCCCAGGCGCGCATCTCCACCGACGTCGAGACCACCGACCCCGTCGAGGTCGCCGGGCGTGCCGCGTACCAGGTCGAGCTGACGCCGCAGACCGACGCCACCCTGGTCGACCGGATCCGCGTCGCCGTCGACGCCGAGACCTGGCTGCCCCTGCGCACGCAGGTCTGGAGCGTCCAGGACGCCGAGGCACCGGCGCTCGAGGTGGGCTTCACCGACGTCTCCTTCGACGTCCCCGAGGCCAGCGTCTTCGAGTTCTCCGCCCCGGCCGGCGCCGAGGTGCGCGAGGTCGTGGTCCCGCTGCCCGAGCCGGGCACCATGGAGAAGCCGAGCAGCTCCGCGCTGGGCGAGGACGCGGACGTCGCGGTCTCCGGCACCGGCTGGGAGACCGTCGTCGAGGTCTCCGAGGTGGACGTCGAGGCGATCCTCGGCGCGACGGCCGAGGGCCGGCTGCCCGAGGGCAGCACCGGGTCCAGCGGCGCCGACGACCTGTTCGAGGAGTTCACCGACGCCGAGGAGGGCGAGCTGCCGGGCGTCCCCGAGCTGGACACGCAGGCGCTGTACGAGCAGCTCGCGACGCCGGTCGACGGCGGTCGCCTGCTGACCTCGGCCCTGCTGACCGTCCTGGTGACCGACGACGGCCGCGTCCTGGCCGGGGCGGTGCCGCCCGCGACGCTCGAGGAGCTCGCCGGATGACCGCAGACGTGCCCGCCGCGGAACCCGCGGTGCGCACCCGCGGTCTGACGAAACGGTTCCGGTCGGGGCAGGTCGGCGTCGACGCGATCGACCTGCACGTGCCGCGCGGCGCCGTCTACGGGTTCCTCGGGCCGAACGGGTCGGGCAAGACGACGACGATCCGGATGCTCCTCGGGCTGGTGTCGCCCACGGCGGGGTCCGTGGAGCTCCTGGGTGCGCCGATGCCGCAGGCGGGCCCGGCGGTGCTGCCGCGCGTCGGGGCGCTCGTCGAAGGCCCCGCCTTCCACCCGTACCTGTCCGGGGAGGCGAACCTGCGCCGGCTGGACGCCGCGGACGCGACGGCGTCGCCGGCGACCCGCGCACGCCGGGTCGGCGCGGCGCTGGAACGCGTCGGGCTGACGGCGGCCGCCGGCAAGAAGTACCGGCAGTACTCGCTCGGTATGAAGCAGCGCCTCGGGCTCGCGGCGGCGCTGCTGCGTCCGCGGGACCTGCTGCTGCTCGACGAGCCCACCAACGGGCTCGACCCGCAGGGCACGCGCGAGGTGCGGGCGCTGGTGCGCGAGCTGGCCGACGGCGGTGCCACCGTGCTCGTCTCGTCGCACCTGCTCAGCGAGATCGAGCAGGTGTGCTCCCACGTCGGGATCATGTCGCAGGGGCGGCTGCTGGCCCAGGGTCGTCGCGCCGAGATCGCCGACGACGGCGCACCCGAGGTGCACGTGGCGACGCGGTCCGACCAGCGCGGGCACCTGGCACGGGTCCTGACCGGGCTCGGGATGACGGACGTGCGGGTCGACGGCGAGGTCGTGGCCGCGTCCCTGGGCAGCGTCGCGGTCGAGAAGGTCGCCCAGGCGGTGGTCGGCGACGGCGTCGACCTGCTCGGCCTCGAGGTCCGGCGGCCCACGCTGGAGGACGTGTTCGTGCGGCTGACGGGGGAGGGGTTCGATGTCGCTCGCTGAGGCTCCCGTGGCGGAGACGCCCGCGGCACCGGCCCGCGCGACGGCCCGCCTGCTGCGCAGCGAGCTGCGCCTGGTGTTCGGCCGCGTGCGCAACATCGTGCTGCTGGCGGGACTGGCGGCCGTCCCGCTGCTCATCGGCACGGTCCTGTTCATCACCCAGGACACGCCCGTGGCCGGGCAGGGGCCGCCGTTCCTGGACCGCGTGACCGGCAACGGCGTGTTCCTCGTGTTCGCGGCGCTGGTGAGTTGCCTGCCGTTCCTGCTGCCGCTGTGCGTGTCGATCGTGTCCGGCGACGCGATCGCGGGGGAGGCGGGCGCCGGCACGCTGCGGTACCTGCTGGTGGTGCCCGTCCCGCGCACCCGCCTGTTGCTGGTCAAGGCGTTCGCCGCCCTGGCGTACGCGGGAGCGGCCGTCGCCGCGATCGCCGTCGTCGGTCTGGTCGCCGGCGCCGCCTTCTTCGGGGTGGGCGACGTCGTGCTGCTCTCGGGGGACACGATCCCGCTGGCCGAGGGCATGGTGCGCACGCTCGGCGTGGTCGCCTACGTCATCGCCTCGCTCACCGGGCTGGTCGCTGTCGGCCTGTTCCTGTCGACGCTGACCGAGGTGCCGGTGGCCGCGATGGCCTCGACGGTGGTCGTGGCCATCGTCAGCGGCGTGCTGGACGCGCTGCCGCAGCTCTCCGCGATCCACCCGGGGCTGCTCACGCACCACTGGCTCGACTTCGGGGAGTTCCTCCGCCTCGAGATCGACGCCTCGACGCTGCTGGCCGGGCTGGCCGTGCAGGCGGCCTGGGTCGCGATCTTCGGGGCGCTGGCCTGGAGCCGGTTCACGACGGCGGACGTGTCGTCCTGACACGGACAACGCCGGTTTCAGCCGTCGTCCGGTCCGCCCAGCGCGTCGGCGAGCGGCGGCAGGTGGGACTCGATCACATCGCGGACGACGTCGAGGTCCACACCGAAGTAGTGATGGACGAGGATGTTCCGGAAGCCACGGATCTGCGGCCATGGGATCTCCGGGTGAGCATCGGTCACCTCCGCGGGCAGGTGCTTTGCCGCCTCGCCGATGATCTGGAGATTCCGCTCGATCGCGCGCAGGATGTCGGTGATGCGCTGGTCGTCCCGCGGCTCACAGCGTGACCGCGTCCTGGAGCGCGGTCTGCGAGATAGGCTGCTTGAGCAGCTGGACCGGGAACACGTCGACGTCCTCGCGGCCGAACAGGGCTCTGGTTTCCTCCATGAGCCCGGATGCCCGCATCAGCAGGTTGCCGTCCGCAGGGTCCATCTCGACGAGGATGTCGATGTCGCTGCCTTTCCCTGCCGTTCCCCGGGCGACCGATCCGAACAGCCTCGGGTTCGTCGCGCCGTACGCGGCGAGGAGCTGCCGGAACTCTTCGCGGCGCGACGCGATGAGCTCGCGCAGTGCGAGCGTCTCGGGCGTCACCGTGGACCTCGGCATGATGTTGAGGATACCCACGTCACACCGGGTAGACGTCGACCTCGGCGGCCTTGACCGCCAGCCAGACCTCCCGGCCGGGGGCCAGCCCGAGCTCGGCCACGGATCCGGGCGTGACGTCGGCGGCGAGCCGGTCGGTGCGCACCCGGACGAGGTCGCCGTGGGGCGCGAGGGACCGCACCGTGGCGCGGAAGGTGTTGCGCGGGGACCCGTGCGGGGCGTCGAGGTGGACGGCGACGGCCGCCGGGCGGCACACCGCCGTCATCGCGACGCCGAGGGCGACGTCGGGGGCGCCGTGACCGTGCACCACCTCCCCGCCCGCGGTTGCGACGCCGTCGGACGTCCAGGTCCCGGACAGCAGGTTGAGGCCGGCGATCGACGCCGCGAAGGCGCTGCGCGGGCGGGACAGCACCTCCGCCGTCGGGCCGCGCTCGACGACGCGCCCACCGTCGACGACGGCGACCTCGTCCGCGAGCAGCAGCGCGTCCAGGACGTCGTGGGTCGCCAGGATCGTCGTCTGCTCGGCGAGCAGGTGCTGGAGCGTCTGGCGCAGCGCGGGGGTGACGTCGACGTCGAGGGCCGCCATCGGCTCGTCGAGGAGCAGCAGCCGGGGCGCGGCGGCCAGCGACCGGGCGATCGCCACGCGCTGCGCCTGCCCGCCGGACAGCGCGGCCGGACGGCGGTCGGCCAGGTCCGCGAGGTCGATCGCGTCCAGCCACCGGTCGGCCCGGGCGGCGGCCTCGCGGCGGGTCGTGCCCTGGGCGCGCGGCCCGAAGGCGATGTTCTCGCGCACGCTCAGGTGCGGGAAAAGCATCGGGTCCTGGGCGAGCAGCGCGACCCGACGACGGTGCGGGGCAATCCACGCGGTGCGGCGACCGTCGCGCGCGCCGGCGAGCGTGCGCCCGTCCAGGGTGATCGCGCCGTCGTGCGGGCGCAGCGTCCCGGCGGCGAGGCCGAGGGCCGTGGACTTGCCGGCCCCGTTGGGTCCGAGCAGCGCGAGCGTGCGGCCCGCGGCGACGTCGAGACGGACGTCGAGGCCGCGCGACGGCACGGTGGCGGTGAGCTCGAACGTCATCGCGCGGCACCTCCAGCGCCCCGGTGGTGGGTGGCGGCGATGACGACGACGGCGACGGCCACCAGCAGCAGCGACAGCGCGACGGCGGCATCCGGGTCGGTCTCGCGCTGCAGGTAGACCTCCAGCGGGAGGGTGCGGGTGACACCCTGCAGGCTGCCGGCGAAGGTGATGGTGGCGCCGAACTCGCCGAGCGCCCGCGCGAACGCCAGCACCGTGCCGGAGACCAGCCCCGGCCACACCAGCGGCAGGGTGACGCGGCGCAGCACCGTCGCCGGGCTCGCGCCCAGCGACGCGGCGACGACGTCGTACCGCTCGCCGGCCGTGCGCAGCGAGCCCTCCAGGCTGACGACGAGGAACGGCAGGGCGACGAAGCTCTGGGCGAGCACCACCGCCGTCGTCGAGAAGGCGATCTGCAGGCCGAGCACCTCCATCGACTCCCCGAGCAGCCCGCGGCGGCCGAACGTGGACAGCAGCGCGACGCCACCGACCACGGGTGGCAGCACCAGCGGGACCAGCACGAGGGAGCGCAGCAGGTGCTGGCCGGGGAACCGGCCGCGGGCCAGCACGAGCGCCATCGGGATGCCGAGCACCAGGCACAGCAGCGTGCTCGCCGTCGCCGTCTGGAGGCTGAGCGCCAGGGCGGAGCGGGCCGACTCGCTGGTGACCAGCCCCCCGTAGTTCGACCAGTCGACGCGGGTGCCCATCGCGACCAGAGGCAGGACGACGAACAGGCCGCCGCCGACGGCGGGCAGGTAGGCCCAGCGGGGGAGGCCGGCGGGGACCTCGGCCGGGTCGAGCCGCGTGCGGGTGGTCGCGGCGCGCTCGCTGGTGGCCGGGGCGCTCATGGTGCGGCGAACCCGAGGTCGGCGAGCACTGCCTGGCCGTCGGGGGAGAGGACGGCGTCGACGAACTGCTGGGCGAGGTCGGCCTGGTCGGGGGTCTGGCCGCTCCGGTCGACCATGGCGATCGGGTAGGTGTTCACCGCGGCGGCGGACTCGTCGAACGCGACGCCCTCGACCCGGTCGCCGGCCCGGGCGACGTCGGTGACGTAGACGAGTCCGGCGTCGGCCTCGCCCGCGGTCACCTTGCCGAGCACGTCCGTGACGCTCTGCTCCTCGCTGACCGGCTGCAGCGTGAGGCCGGCGTGGTCGACGACGGCGGTCGTGGCGGCGCCGCACGGCACTTCCGGGGCGCAGACCACGAGGTTGAGGCCCGGGTCGGTCAGGTCCTGGAGGTTGGCGATGCCGGTCGGGTTGCCGGGCGGGACGACGATCTCCAGCGTGTTGGTGGCGAAGGGCTCCGGGGCGTCGACGAGGTCGTCCGCGACGAGCGTGTTCATGGTCGCGGTGTCGGCGGTGGCGACGACATCGGCCGGGGCGCCCTGCTGGATCTGCGCGACCAGGCTGGAAGACCCGGCGAGGCTGAGCCGGACGTCGACGCCGGGATGGTCGGCCTCGAAGTCCGCAGCGGTCTCGTCGAACGCCGCGGTGAGGGAGGCGGCGGCGAAGACGGTCAGCGTGGTGTCCACCTCACCGTCCGAGGTGGCCGCCGAGCCTGTGCTGCAGGCGGTGAGCGCGACGGCGGCGCTCGCGGCGACGGCCAGCGCTGCGGTGGCGCGCGTCGTGCGGCGGGGGAGTGCCGCTGTCATGGGTTGCCTCGGTCGGGGGCCTCGATGACGACGTTCGTCGACTTGATGGTGGCCACGGCGACCGATCCGCGTTCCAGGCCGAGGTCGCGGACGGCCTCGCTGCTCATCAGCGACACCACGCGGAACGGCCCGCACTGCAGCTCGACCTGCGCCATCACGGTGTCGACCTTCAGGTCGGTGACCAGCCCGACGAACCGGTTGCGGGCCGAGCTCTTCATGCCGTGGGGCAGCCCGGGTGGGGTGGCGTGCTCGCGGGCGACCATCGCCACCTCGTAGCCGTCGACCACCTTGCGGCCGGAGTCGTCGCGGTCTGCCGTGAGCAGTCCCCGGTCGACCCAGCGGCGCACGGTGTCGTCGCTGACGCCGAGGTAGACGGCGGCCTCGCTGATCCTCATCTGCGGCATGAGATCCACTCTAGACCCGTGGATGCGTGACGGGCCGGTGATGGGCGCTCGCGGCCCACCACCGGCTCGTGCAGGCTCAGGCACGCTCGACGGGCAGCCAGAGCTCGGTGGTGGCGGTGCTGAAGTCGTCGGCCCGCTCCAGGACCGCCACGATCGAAGGTCCGGGACGCAGCCGCCACGGGTTCGACGGGAACCACTGCGTCGCCGAGGCCGCGTACGTCTCCTGCAACACGGTCGGATACGCGCCCGAGCTGCGAAAGACGACCCAGGTCCCCGCGGGGACCTCGATCACGTCGAGGTCCGCCGGGGCGTGCGTGCCGACGTCGACGGCGACCCCGTGCAGGTACGTGAGCTCGCTGCCCTCCGTGTAGTCCGGGTCGACGTCGGCGCTCACCTGGAGCAGACCGGCGGGTTCGGTGTCCGCGAGCGCCCGGAGGCGCGCATGCTCGGCGGCGGGCAGTGACGCGACGTGCGCCTGGATGTGCGGGTTCACGCCCTCGTGGATCAGCGGCACACGGGCGGCGTGGCCGACGAGCCGGAAGGCAGGGCGATCGGTGAGGCGGGTGTCCATGGAGGAGCTCCCTTCGACGGTCAGGCGGAACCTGAGCTGTGGTTGTGATCGAAGGGGGCCACCGTGCGTCCTGACATCGGCGGGCCGGGTCCCGTGCACCGCGCGGAACGCCCGGCCGAACGCCTCGGCGGAGCCGTACCCGTAGCGGACCGCGACGTCGAGGACGGGGTCCCCGGCGACGATGTCGGTCGCGGCGACGGTCATGCGTCGACGTCGCACGTAGTCGGACAGCGGCATGCCGGCCAGCGACGAGAACATCCGGCGCAGGTGGTACTCGGTCGTGCCGAGGTCGGTGGACAGGTGCTCGACGTCGATGTCGTCGCAGAGATGGCTCTCGACGAGGTCGACCAGTCGGTTGAGCTCGGTGATCACGGCGACTCCCTTCACGACCCAGCCTGCGGTGGCGGTGTGCGGCTGCGCCCGATCATCGTGGACCGATCCGATCGGGGCGCGACGTAGGCTGACTGATGTGCACGCAGAGTCGAGACGTCGGCCCGTCGACGACCACCGCGAGGCCGTCCGGGCGCTGATCGGGCCGGCGCTCGCCGTTGCGCGGCGCGCCGAGGCGTGCGATCTGGCCGAGGAGCTTGCCGCGGCCGGTCGCGGTTCCGCGGCCGGTGCCCGTGTCGCAGCGGCCGACGTCGCCGCCGTCGTCGACCTGCCCGGCTTCGACAACTCGCAGATGGACGGGTACGCCGTCCGCGCAGCCGACCTGACCGGAGCGGCGCCGTCGGACCCGGTCGAGCTGCCGGTCGGGGCGCCGGTCCCGGCGGGCACCCAGCCGCCGCCGCTCGCGCCCGGCACCGCGGCCCCCGTGATGACCGGCGCCCCGATCCCCGACGGCGCCGACGCCGTCATCAAGATCGAAGAGGTGGACCCGCCAGCCTTCCCGGAGCCCGGAACCGCTGCGACGGTCCGGTTCACCGCACCGGTGGCGCTGGGCACCTTCGTCCGCCGCGCGGGATCCGACGTCGCCGCCGGTGACGTCGTCGTCCTCGCGGGCACCCGGCTCGGTCCGGCACAGCTCGGCGTCCTCGTCGCCGCGGGTGTCTCCGAGGTCGAGGTCGCCGAGCCGCCCCACGTGCTGCTGATCTCCACCGGCTCCGAGCTCGTCGCGGCCGGTGAGCCGCTCGGCCCGGCACAGCTCTACGACGCCAACGGCGCCGCTCTGACCGCCGCCCTGGCCGAGGTGGGGTGCCGTGTCACGCACCGCGTGGTCCCGGACGACCCGGCCGCCCTGCGCACCGTCCTGGCCGAGGCGCCGGACGACGTCGCGCTCGTCGTCACCAGCGGCGGCGTCTCCGCCGGTGCGTACGAGGTGGTGCGCCAGACCCTCACGGACGCCTGGTTCGGGCACGTCGCCGTCCAGCCCGGCGGGCCGCAGGGCCTCGGCACGATCGCGTTGGGTGATCCGACCGCGCCGCGCGACGTGCCGCTGGTCGCGTTCCCCGGCAACCCGGTCAGCGCCCTGGTCTCCTTCGAGCTGTTCCTGCGCCCTGTCCTCGCCGAGGCCACCGGCGCGGTGCCCGCGCACCGGCCCCCCGGCCGGGCGCCGCTCGCCGAGGCGGTCGACTCACCCGAGCATCTGCACCAGGTCCGCCGGGGCCGCCTCGACGCCGACGGCCGTGTCGAGATGGTCGGCGGGCCGGGATCCCACCTCCTGGCCCACCTCGCGATGGCTACGCTGCTGGTACACGTGCCACCCGGCGTCGCGCACGTCGACGCGGGGGACGACGTCGACCACTGGGAGATTCGCTGATACCGACCGCTCCACAGGACTACTGGTTTCGTTTTGTTCGAGTTAGACTCGTGTCATGACTGCAGTGGTTGAGCACACCGTCCTCCCGCCGCGGCAGGAGAGTGAGCTCGTCGGCCTCCTGGAGGTGCTTGAGTCGACCGATCAGGGAGCGTTGGTCGCGCCCGACGGCACGCAGGTCTCCTTGCCCGGCGAGGTCTACGAAGTCCTCCAGGACGTCGTGCGCGCCATGGTGAGGGGTCAGGCGATCACCGTCGCGCCGCACCACACCGTGATGACGACGCAGGCAGCAGCGGATTTTCTGGGAGTCTCGCGACCCACGTTGGTGCGGATGCTCGAGGAGGGGCAGATCCCCTACACCCAGCCCAGCCGCCACCGTCGTGTCTTGCTTGCCGACCTCGTGGAGTATCAGGAGCGGACTCGCCGAGACCGGCGTGAGCTGCTGGACGAGATGACCCGGGAGTCGGCCGGCGACGCGAACCTCGGTAGCGGGTTCGTCTCAACGCGATAGCCCGTGCCGTTCGCCGTCGTCCTGGACGCCTGTGTCCTCGTTCCGCTCGGTCTCTGCGACTCGCTGCTGCGTCTCGCAGAGACCGGGCTGTACCGGCCGCTATGGTCGGACGAGATCCTCGAGGAAGTGCGTCGCACGCTCGCCAACAAGCTCGGTCTGGGTGACGATCGCGCTCGGCGGCGCGTCGACGCGATGCGTCGGGCCTTCCCGGATGCCCTCGTCGAGAACCACGAGAGCCTCATCGCCGCGATGACCAACGACCCGAAGGACCGGCATGTCTTGGCGGCGGCAGTTCGAGCAGATGCGGCACTGCTGGTGACAGCGAACGTCAAGGACTTCCCGCCGGCCTCCGTCGACCCGTACGACATCGACGTCGTCCATCCGGACGACTTCCTGCTCGACCAGCTCGAGCTCGATCATTCGGGTGTCTTGACCTGCCTCCGCGAGCAGCGAGCGGCCTACCGGGACCCTGCGATGGACGTCCATCAGTTCTACGAGATGCTCTCCGGGACCGTTCCCCTGTTCGCTCGTGCTGCGCGGTCTATCGAGCAGCAACGTCATTCTGCGGACGTCGAGGAGCTGGGGCGTCGAGAACCGTAGGCTGGCGTTGCGCACGTGCCACCCGACGTCGGGCACCTCGGCGCGGGGGACGACGTCGACTACTGGGAGATCCGATGAGCGACCTGTCCCACTACCGCGACGACGGTGCCGCCCACATGGTCGACGTCACCGCCAAGGACGTGACCAAGCGCCGCGCGACCGCCCGGGGCGTGCTGCGCACCCGGGCCGACGTCGTCGACCGGATCGCGTCCGGCGATCTCCCCAAGGGGGAGGCGATCGCCACCGCCCGGATCGCCGGGATCATGGGCGCCAAGCGCACCCCGGACCTCGTGCCGCTGTGTCACCCGCTGCCGCTCTCCGGTGTCGACCTCGACCTCACGCCCATCGGCGACCACGTCGAGATCACCGCGACCGTGAAGACCACCGGCCGCACCGGCGTCGAGATGGAGGCGCTGACCGCCGTCACCGTCGCCGGGCTCACGCTCTACGACATGATCAAGGCCGTCGACAAGGCCGCCGTGCTGACCGACATCGAGGTGGTGGCCAAGTCCGGCGGGAAGTCGGGCGACTGGACCCGGGAGGAGCAGGCATGAGGGTCGCGATCGTCGTCGCCTCGCAGCGCGCCGCCGCCGGCGTCTACGAGGACCGTTCCGGACCGGCCGCCACCGAGTGGTTCACCGCTCGGGGCTGGGACGTGCTGCCCGTCGTCGTCGTGCGTGACGGCGAACCCGTCCGGGACGCCCTGCTCGAGCTGGTCGAGGGGGACGACGCCGCCCCGGACGTCATCATCACGTCCGGTGGGACGGGGATCTCGCCGACGGACGCCACCCCCGAGGCCACCCGCGCCGTGCTGGACCGCGAGGTGCCCGGCATCGCCGAGCTCGTGCGCGCCCGGTCGCTGGCGCCCACGGACCCGGCGAAGAAGGTCGTCCCCGGTGCCGCGCTCTCGCGGGGGATCGCCGGGGTCGCCGACCGCACGCTGATCGTCAACCTGCCGGGGTCGGTCGGGGGTGTGGTCGACGGGCTCGACGCCCTGGCCGACGTGCTGCCGCACGCCGTCGAGCAGCTCGCGGGGCGCGACCACGAGCGCCCCGGGCACGACGGGCACCACGGGCACCATGAGCGGCACGGGCACGACCCGCACGACGAAGAGGTCGCGCACCCGGAGCATCAGCCCGCCGAGACGTCGACGAGCAACGCGACCGTCCTGCGCGCCGACGTGCTCGACACCCCGCTGGACGGCCTGCTCGTCGAGCTGAGCGACCTGGTCCGCGACGACACGTGCGGCGCCGTCGCCACGTTCGTCGGGCACGTCCGCGACCACGACGAGGGGCGCGGCGTGACCGCGCTGCACTACGAGGCGCACCCGCTGGCCGCCGAGGTCCTCCGCGAGGTCGCCGAACGGGTGACCACCCGCACGGCCACGGTCACCGGCGACACCGTGCGCACCGCCGTCGTGCACCGCATCGGCGACCTCCAGGTCGGCGACGTGGCCGTCGTGGCCGCCGTCGCCTCCGGGCACCGCCAGGCCGCGTTCACGTGCGCGAGCGACCTGGTCGAGGAGTTGAAGGCCGAGGTGCCCATCTGGAAGGAGCAGGGGTTCACCGACGGCTCCAGCGAGTGGGTGGCGTCGCTCGGCTGACCCGACAGGTCACCCGGGCACTCATCTGCTGTTCACCCGGGTGACAGGTGGGCGACGCCGTGCCGCCACGGAGCGTTCCTAGCGTCGGGGCTGGTCATGCCCCCTCTGCCTCAGGAGAGCTTCGATGACGATCACGCCCGAGTCTCGCCCGCAGCTTCCCGTGGTGGCCACGCCCCACTACGCCCGGGGCAAGCGTGCCGCGGCGACCTGCCACTTCAAGTGCGCCGACGCCTGCGCGCACCCCGCGCCGAACCTCAGCGCCAACGAGTACTTCCGTGACGTGGCCTCGCAGGCCCTGAGCCGCCGCGTGATGCTGGGCGGTGCCGCCGCCGCGGCCGCCGCCGTCGTCGTCGGCGCCCAGGTCATCGGTGCCCAGTCCGCCGCGGCCGCCCCCGTCGCCGGCAAGAAGCCGGTCAAGGGCCTCGCGTTCGGCGCCATCGCCGCGCAGCCCATGGAGCAGGACGACGTCATCGTGCCCGAGGGCTACGAGTGGTCGCCGATCATCCGGTGGGGCGACCCGATCCTGCCGGGCGGACGCGCCTTCGACCCCGCGCACCAGACCCCCGAGCAGCAGGCCAAGCAGTTCGGCTACAACTGCGACTACCTGGACATCCTGCCCGAGGACCCGAAGCACATCCGGTCCATGGTGGAGACCCGCCGTGGCACGAAGGGTGTGCTCGTGTCCAACCACGAGTACACCAACCCGCACATCATGTTCGACGCCTCGTACGACGACGTCACGCGGCGGGCGATCGAGCGGGCCGCGCACGGCATGTCCGTGGTCGAGGTGACCCGCGAGAAGACCGGCATGCCGTGGGAGTACTCCCGCATCGCGCCGCTGAACCGCCGCATCCACCTGGGCACCGAGTTCACGATCGACGGCCCCGCCGCCGGCGACGACCTGCTCAAGACCGTCGACGACCCGACGGGCACGAAGGTCTTCGGGACGCTGAACAACTGCGCCGGCGGCACGACCCCGTGGGGCACCGTCGTCTCCGGCGAGGAGAACTTCCACGGGTACCTGCGCGTGAACGGCCAGGACCCCCGCGACGCCCGCTACGGGCTGCGCGACGCGGCCACCCGCTACGGCTGGGAGCTGGACGACCCGCGCTTCGACGGCAACAATCCCGGCTACGAGAACGAGAACCGCCGCTTCGGCTGGGTCGTCGAGATGGACCCGTACGACCCGACCGCCGCGCCCGTGAAGCACACCGCGCTCGGCCGGTTCAAGCACGAGGGCGCGAACGTCATCATGGCCGACGACGACCGCGCCGTCGTCTACATGGGCGACGACGAGCGCTTCGACTACGTCTACAAGTTCGTCTCGACCGACCGCATGCGCCACGGCAACAGCGACGCCGCCCGCGCGCACAACACCACGCTGCTCTCCTCGGGCGACCTGTACGTCGCGCGGTTCGACGGCGACTCCCCGGCCTCGGAGATCGACGGCTCGGGCGCGGTGCCCTCCGACGGCGCCTTCGACGGCACCGGCCAGTGGCTGCCGCTGGTGCTCGACGGCGCGTCGCAGGTGGACGGCATGTCGCTGGCCGAGGTGCTGGTCTTCACCCGCGTGGCGGCCGACACCGTCGGTGCCACCAAGATGGACCGCCCCGAGGACGTCGAGCCGAACCCGTTCACGGGCCGCATCTACGTCGCCTGCACCAACAACTCCAACCGCGCCCGCGACGGCTACCCGGGCGTCGATGAGGCCAACCCGCGCGGCTCCAACCGCGACGGCCACGTCGTGGAGATCATCGAGGACGGCGGCGACCAGACGGCGACCACGTTCACCTGGAACCTGCTCATCGTGGCGGGCGACCCCGAGGTCAACGACTCGACCTACTTCTCCGGCTTCCCGGCCGACAAGGTGTCGCCGATCTCCTGCCCGGACAACGTCGCCTTCGACGCTGACGGCAACCTGTGGATCTCCACGGACGGCCAGCCGTCGTCGATCCAGAAGAGCGACGGGCTGTTCAAGGTGACGCTCGACGGCGCCGAGCGGGGGCGGGTCGAGCAGTTCCTCGCTCTGCCGCGACGTGCCGAGACCTGCGGACCGGTCGTCGACGTGCGCGACTCGATGGCGTACGTCAACGTCCAGCACCCGGGCGACGACGGCAGCTGGGGCGCGCAGACGTCCTACTTCCCGGACTACCTGGCCGAGGGCGAGACGGTCCCGGCCGGTGCCTGGCGCGGGCCGAGACCGTCGACGATCCAGGTCTTCCCGGCCGGTGCCGGCGAGCACCCTGGTCGCGGGAAGGACTCCGAGCACCAGGGTCCCGGGCCGTTCCCGTCCTCCCGCGGGGGCCAGGGCCGTGGCTCGCAGAACCGCCCGACGTTCGCCGAGACCGGCGAGCAGTTCCGCGGCTGACCGCGAGGTAGGCAAGTTCTCGCCGAGGTAGGCAACCTTCCGCCGAGGTAGGCAACCTTCCGCCGAGGTAGGCAACTCTGCGGCGAGGTAGGCAAGTTCCCCGCGAGGTAGCACGCCCCGAGTGCTACCTCGCGGGGAACTTGCCTACCTCGGCCGGGTCTTGCCTACCTCGGCCGGAACTCGCCTATCTGGGCCCGAAGTTGCCTACCTCGGCCCGAGGTTGCCTACCTGGCCGGGGAGTTGCCTACCTCGGCCAGGAGGTGCCTACCTCGCGGAATGCGGGGCGGGGTCCGCGCGGTTCGTAGACTTGATGACCGTGACAGTCCCCCAGGCGCCCGGCGCCTACCTCGACCACGCCGCCACGACACCCATGTCGTCGGCGGCGCTCGAGGCCTACGTCGCCGAGGCCTCCCGCACCGGGAACGCCTCGTCCCTGCACTCGGCCGGCCGTGCCGCCCGCCGCACCGTCGAGGAGTCGCGCGAGACGGTCGCCGCCGCCCTCGACGCGCGCCCCAGCGAGGTGATCTTCACCGGCGGCGGCACCGAGTCCGACAACCTCGCCGTCAAGGGCATCTTCTGGGGGCGGCGCTCGCAGGACTCCCGCCGACGCCGCGTGCTGATCTCCGCCGTCGAGCACCACGCCGTCCTGGACCCGGCCTTCTGGCTGGCCGGGCACGCCGGCGCCGAGATCACCCTGCTCGACGTCGACGACACCGGCCGCATCGACCTCGACGCGCTCAAGGCGGAGCTCGCCGTCGGCCCCGAGGAGATCGCGCTCGTCTCGGTCATGTGGGCGAACAACGAGGTCGGCACCGTCCAGCCGATCCGCGACGTCGTCCGTCTCGCCCACGCCCAGGGCATCCCGGTGCACACCGACGCCATCCAGGCCGTCGGGCAGGTCGAGGTCGGCTTCGCCGCCTCGGGCGTGGACGCGCTGACCGTCACGGGGCACAAGCTCGGCGGTCCGGTCGGCGTCGGCGCGCTGCTGGCCCGCCGCGACCTGCCGCTGGAGGCCGTCTCCCACGGTGGCGGCCAGGAGCGCGGCGTCCGCTCCGGCACGCTCGACGGTGCCGCCATCCGCTCCTTCGCCGTCGCGCTGCACGACGCCGTCACCCGCCGCGCCGAGCGTGCCGCCCGGTTCGCCGGGCTCCGCGACGCGCTGGTCGAGGGTGTCCGCGCAGCCGTGCCCGACGCCGTCCTGCGCGGCCCCGACCCGGCCGCGGTCACGCCGTCGGGCGCCCCGGCGCGGCTGCCCGCCAACGCCCACTTCACGTTCCCCGGCGCGGAGGGCGACTCGCTGCTGTACCTGCTCGACTCCGCCGGGGTGCACGCCTCCACCGGGTCGGCCTGTCAGGCGGGGGTGCCGCAGCCCAGCCACGTGCTGCTCGCCATGGGTGTCGACGAGGCCGACGCCCGCGGCGCGCTGCGGTTCTCCCTGGGTGACACCTCCACGCGCGCCGATGTCGACCGGCTCTGCGAGGCACTGCCCGGAGTCGCGGACCGTGCTCGCGCCGCCGGGCTCGTCTCGACCCGCCCGCTGACCGGAGGTACCGCATGAGGGTTCTGGCCGCCATGTCCGGGGGAGTGGACTCCGCCGTCGCCGCAGCGCTCGCCGTGGAGGCCGGGCACGAGGTCGTCGGGGTGCACATGGCCCTGAGTCGCAACCGCGACCAGTTCCGCACCGGCTCACGGGGCTGCTGTTCGATCGAGGACGCCGGGGACGCCCGCCGCGCCGCCGACGTGCTCGGCATCCCGTACTACGTGTGGGACCTGTCCGAGACCTTCGAGGAGACCGTCGTCGCGGACTTCCTGTCCGAGTACTCGGCCGGCCGCACGCCCAACCCGTGCGTGCGCTGCAACGAGCACATCAAGTTCACCGCCCTGCTGGACAAGGCCACCGCACTGGGCTTCGACGCCGTCGCCACCGGCCACTACGCGCGCATCGAGCACGGCCCGGACGGCCCCGAGCTGCACCGCTCGCCCAACGACGCCAAGGACCAGTCCTACGTGCTGGCCGTCATGGGGCCGGACCGTCTCGCCCGCTCGGTGTTCCCGCTGGGCCACTTCGCCTCCAAGGACGAGGTGCGCGCCGAGGCCGAGCGTCGCGGGCTGTCCGTCAGCGCCAAGCCGGACTCGTACGACATCTGCTTCGTGGCCGACGGCGACACCAGCGGGTTCCTGCGCGACCGGCTCGGCGAGCAGCCCGGCGACGTGGTCGACACCGACGGCACGGTCGTCGGGGAGCACCGCGGCGCCTACGCCTACACGATCGGCCAGCGCAAGGGCCTCGGACTGGGCCGCCCCGCCGCCGACGGCAAGCCCCGCTACGTCGTCGACGTCGACACCACGTCCAACACGGTGGTCGTGGGCCCGTCCGAGCTGCTCACCGTCGACCGCATCGACGCGGCCCGGGCGACCTGGCTCGTCCCGGCCCCGAGCGAGTGGACCGACGTCACCGTCCAGGTGCGCGCGCACGGCCGCGCCGTCCCCGCCCAGGTCCGGGCCACGTCCGACGACGGCGACCCGGCCCTGGAGGTCCGCCTCGGCGAGCCGCTGCGGGGGATCGCGTCGGGGCAGTCGATCGTCGTCTACCGCGGCACGCAGGTGCTCGGACAGGGCACCGTCGCCGGTGCCCGCCGCGAGCGTGCGTCAGCCGCTGCCACGTCGTCCGCGGAGCCCACGGCCGCCGCGGCGCGCGCATGACGGCGGTCAGCGGGCACGGGCCGTGGCCCGGGGGAGAGTGCGACGTGCTGGAGGCCCAGCAGACCGTGCTGGGCGACCTGTCCGAGCTGCCCACCGGCGTCCAGGCGGTCCCGTTCCTCGTCCAGCTCACCGGCCGCGGTCCGGGCACGGGGGCGACCGCCCGCACCGCGCTGCTGCTCGCCGAGCACGCCGTCGAGCTCGGTCCGCACGGCTGGAAGCTCGCCGACCACGAGGGCGTCGACGCCCGGCGTGCCCGCTCGCTGCTGGCCGAGGACCTCGCCACCCTGGCGATCGCCGCCCACGGGTACACCGGACCGTTCACCGTCGAGGTGACCGGCCCGTGGACCCTGGCTGCCGAGCTGTGGTCCGCGCGGGGCGACCGCGTGCTGGCCGACGTCGGCGGTCGGGCGGCGCTGGCGGAGGCGCTGGCCGTGGGCCTGGCCGACCACGTCGCCCAGGTCCGCGACCAGGTGCCCGGCGCGGACGTCGTCGTGCAGCTCGCCGAGCCGCTGCTGGGACAGGTGCACGCCGGGGTGCTGCCGACGTTCTCGGGCTACTCGCGCCTCCGCGAGGTGCCGGGTCCGGAGATCGTCGAGGGTCTGCGCCCGGTGGTCCAGGCGGTGCACGACGCCGGTGCCCGGGTCGTCGTGCACCTCGGCGGCACGTGGGTGGGGATCCCGCCGGTGGTGCTCGCCGGTGCCGACGCCGTCGGGCTGGACCTGGCCGAGATGGGCCCCGAGGGCTGGAACGAACGGGCCTGGGAGCTGGTCGCCCGGGCGACCGAGCGGGAGGTCGGGCTCTGGGCCGGGCTGCCGCCGGCCACTGTGTCGCAGTGCGCGGGGCCGGAGCTGGGCGGGCTCGTGCGGCTCGTCGCCGAGCCGTGGCGCCGCATCGGGCTGCCCGCCGCGGGCCTCGACGGGGTCACCGTGCTGGCCGCACCCCGCCGCACGCTCGCCTCCGTGGACGACCACCGGGCCGGCCTGGCGAACCTCGGCCGGGTGGCCGAGACGCTGGCGGAGCGCGCCGAGTCCTGACCGGGGGTGCTGACCGAACCCACGGGTGACGGTTCCGGATCCTCGTCGTTCGCAACGCCCTGACCAGCCCGGAAACAGGCAATGTGTTCTGCGTCTCACCCTCTCCCCTTGTGGTCTGACCACACTTGTGAAAACCTTCACTTGTCAGCACAGGAGGCCGGGAGAACGGCCACAGCCCCTCAGGGGAGGGCGACATGAGCACCGACACCACTACGAGCACCGTCGCAGAGGTCGCGCCGACCGACGTCCCGGCACCTGAGAGCGACGCCCCCGCACCGGAGGTCGCCGTCGACGCGATGGTCCAGCGCGGACTGAAGGCACTGGCCGCCTACGCGGCACTGACCCAGGAGGACGTCGACCGGATCGTCAAGAAGGCCTCCGTCGCGGCGCTGCACGAGCACGGCAACCTCGCCCAGCTCGCCGTCACCGAGACCGGGCGAGGCGTCTTCGAGGACAAGGCCACCAAGAACATCTTCGCCTGCGAGCACGTCACCCACTCGATGGCCGACCTCAAGACCGTCGGCGTCGTCGGACGCGACGAGCTGCGCGGCATCGTCGAGATCGCCGAGCCGGTCGGCGTGGTCGCCGGCGTCACCCCGGTGACGAACCCGACCTCGACCGCGATCTTCAAGAGCCTCATCGCGCTCAAGACCCGCAACCCCATCATCTTCGCGTTCCACCCGAACGCCCAGCACTCCTCGTCGGAGGCAGCGCGCATCGTCCGTGACGCGGCGATCGAGGCCGGCGCCCCCGAGGACTGCATCCAGTGGGTCACCGAGCCCAGCCTCGCGGCGACCAGTGCGCTCATGCACCACGACGGCGTCTCGCTCATCCTGGCCACCGGCGGCAACGCCATGGTCCGCGCCGCCTACTCGGCCGGCAAGCCCGCTCTCGGCGTCGGCGCCGGCAACGTGCCCGCCTACATCGAGTCCACCGCGAAGATCGGCCGCGCGGTCAACGACGTCGTGCTCTCCAAGGGCTTCGACAACGGCGTGGTCTGCGCCTCGGAGCAGGCCGCGATCGTCGACGACGAGATCTACGACGAGGTGATGACCGAGTTCCAGCGGATGCACGCCTACGTGGCCACGCCCGCGGAGAAGGCCCTGCTCGAGGAGTACCTCTTCGGCGCGTGCGCGGACTCGGCGGCGTGCAGCGGGGCGAAGCTCAACGCCGCCGCGGTGGGGAAGTCGGCGTACTGGATCGCCGAGCAGGCCGGCTTCTCGGTCCCCGAGGACACCTCGGTGCTGCTGGCGGAGATCTCCGGCGTCGGCCCCCAGGAGCCGCTGAGCCGGGAGAAGCTGTCGCCCGTGCTCGCCGTGCTGCGCTCGCGCAGCACCGACGAGGGCGTCCGCCTGGCCGAGCAGATGGTGGAGTTCGACGGCCTCGGGCACTCCGCGGCGATCCACACCACCGACGCCGCGCTCGCCGAGCGGTTCGGGCACGCCGTCAAGGCGGTCCGCGTGCTGTGGAACCAGCCGAGCGCCCTGGGCGGCATCGGCGACATCTACAACGCGCTGGTGCCCTCGCTGACGCTCGGCTGCGGCTCCTACGGCCGGAACTCGGTGTCCAACAACGTCAGCGCCGTCAACCTGGTGAACATCAAGCGGGTCGCGCGGAGGAACAACAACATGCAGTGGTTCAAGGTGCCGCCCAAGACCTACTTCGAGCCGAACGCGATCCAGTACCTGGTCGACATGCCCGAGGTCGAGCGCGTCACCGTCGTCACCGACCGGGTCATGTCCCAGCTCGGCATCGTCGACAAGGTGCTCGACGTGCTCCAGCGCCGCGCCACCAAGGTCGCCGTGCAGATCATCGACACCGTCGAGGCCGAGCCGAGCGTCGAGTGCGTCGAGCGCGGCGCGCTCCTCATGCGGGACCACCGCCCGGACACGATCATCGCGATCGGCGGCGGCTCGCCGATGGACGCCGCCAAGGTGATGTGGCTCAAGTACGAGCACCCCGAGGTCGCGTTCAGCGACCTGCGCGAGAAGTTCTTCGACGTGCGCAAGCGGGCCTTCCGCTACCCGCAGCTCGGGGAGAAGGCCCAGCTGGTCTGCATCCCGACCTCGTCGGGCACCGGGGCCGAGGTGACGCCGTTCGCCGTCATCACCGACAACTCGACCGGGTTCAAGTACCCGCTGGCCGACTACGCGCTGACCCCGTCGGTGGCGATCGTCGACCCGGTGCTCACCGCCACGATGCCCGCGAGGCTCGCCGCGGACTCCGGCATGGACGCCCTGACCCACGCCACCGAGGCGTTCGTGTCGGTCTACGCGAACGACTTCACCGACGGCCTGGCGCTGCACGCCATCAAGCTGGTGTTCGAGAACATCGCCGCCTCCGTCAACGAGGGCGGCGAGGCGCCCGAGGCGCGGGAGAAGATGCACAACGCCGCGACGATGGCCGGCATGGCCTTCGGCAACGCGTTCCTCGGCATCGTGCACGCGATGTCGCACACGGTCGGGGCCACCTTCAAGCTGGTCCACGGCCGCACCAACGCGATCTTCCTGCCGCACGCGATCCGCTACAACGGCCTCATGCCGGGCAAGGTCACCGGCTGGCCGAAGGCGGAGAAGTACGTCGCCCCGGAGCGGTACCAGCAGATCGCGCAGCACCTGGGCCTGCCGGCCGCGACCCCGGCCGAGGGCGTCGAGTCGTACGCCCGGGCCGTCGAGGAGCTGACCCGGAGCATCGGCATCGAACCGTCCTTCCAGGCGCAGGGCGTGTCCGAGCAGGCGTTCGTCGGAGGCCTCGACACCCTGGCGATGCGGGCCTACGAGGACCAGTGCGCCCCGGCCAACCCGCGCCTGCCGATGCTGCAGGACATGAAGGACATCATGGTCGCGGCGTACTACGGCACCACCCAGCAGGCGGCCGCCGAGGCGCGGAAGTCCGACGGCGGGTACACCTCGCTCGGTCGCTGACCGGGTCCGCCGCCCTCGTGGCGGGGACCGGCCCCGTGCCGGTCCCCGCCACGAGGGCGTCCGGGCGGCTTCGCTCGCCGGTGCGACCGCCGGTGCATAGCCTGGTGCGAGGGCCGAGCGGCCCCGGTGCCGACCTGAAGGAGTGCGGATGCCTGCCCTGCGTGCCGTCCTGTTCGACCTCGACGGGGTCCTCACCCCGACCGCCGAGGTGCACATGCGGGCCTGGGAGCGGCTCTTCGCCCCGTGGACCGCGCAGCACGGCCTGGAGCCCTACACGGCGGCCGACTACTTCGCCCACATCGACGGCAAGCCGCGCTACGACGGCGTGGCGGCGTTCGTCGGGTCCCGCGACGTCAGGCTCCCGTGGGGCGCGGACGGCGACGCTCCGGGCGAGGGCACGGTGTGCGCGCTCGGCAACCGCAAGGACGAGATCGTCAACCGGATGTTCGTCGAGGAGGGCATCGAGCCGTACCCCGGGTCGGTGCGGTTCCTCGACGCCGTGACCGGCGCGGGCGCGCAGGTCGCCGTCGTCTCGTCGTCGCGCAACGCGGCGGCCGTGCTCGCCGCCGCGGGCCTGGCCGACCGGTTCGACGTCGTCGTGGACGGCAACGTCGCGACCCGGGAGGGCATCGCGGGCAAGCCGGCTCCCGACACGTACGTGCGCGCCGCCGAGCTGCTCGGTGTGCCCGTGGGGGAGTCGGTGGTCGTGGAGGACGCGATCTCCGGCGTCCGGGCCGGTGCGGCCGGCGCCTTCGGTCTCGTCCTGGGCATCGATCGCGGGGTGGGGGCCGACGTGCTGCGCGCGCACGGTGCCCACCTGGTCGTGGCCGACCTGGACGAGCTCGACGCGTCGGTGCTCGACGCGCCGCGGGCCGGGGGCGCCGCGTGAGCCCGAAGACCCCCGACGAGCAGAGCACCGTCGACCGGCGGCGATTCCCCGCGGACCCGTGGCGGCTCGTCGAGACGCGGTACTCGAGCGAGGACCTCGGCGTCACGGAGACGATGTTCTCGGTCGCCAACGGCTACCTCGGCATGCGGGGGAACGTCGAGGAAGGGCGCGAGTCCCACGCGCACGGCACGTTCGTCAACGGTTTCCACGAGACCTGGCCGATCCGTCACGCCGAGGACGCCTACGGTTTCGCGAAGGTCGGCCAGACGATCGTCAACGTGCCCGACACCAAGGTGATCCGGCTGTACGTCGACGACGAGCCGCTCCTGCTGCCCGTCGCCGACCTGCTCGAGTACGAACGGTCGCTCGACCTGCGCGACGGGATCCTGCGCCGTGAGCTGCTGTGGCGCACGCCGTCGGGCAAGCGGGTGCGGGTCCGCTCGGACCGCATGGTCTCGTTCGTCGAACGGCACCTCGCCGTGATGTCCTTCGAGGTCACGCTCCTCGACGCGGCGGCACCGGTCGCGATCTCCTCGCAGATCCTCAACCGGCAGGACGGTGAGGACGAGTACCACGTCCCCTCCGCCGCGCTCGGCGAGGGCTTCGACCCGCGCAAGGCCGAGGACTTCACCGGGCGTGTCCTCCAGCCCCGCGGACACTGGGGCGACGACGAGCGCCTGGTCCTGTCCTACCGCTGCACCGACTCCGGGATGACGCTCGCGGTGGCGGCGGACGACCGGCTGGAGACCGAGAACGCGTGGGACGTGCGCACCCAGGTCGAGGAGGACCTCGCGAAGCACGTGTTCCGCATCCGGGCGGAGCCGGGACGTCCGGTGCGCCTGACGAAGACCGTCGCGTACCACACGTCGCGCGGCGTGCCCCCGCGCGAGCTGGTCGACCGGTGCCGACGGACGCTGGACCGGGTGGCGGACGGCGAGCTCGAGGAGCCGTACGCCGACCAGCGGGCCTGGCTGGACGCCTTCTGGGAGCGGTCGGACGTCGAGGTCGGCGGCCAGCAGGAGATCCAGCAGGCGGTGCGCTGGAACCTCTTCCAGCTCGCCCAGGCGACAGCGCGGGCCGAGGGCAGCGGAGTGCCGGCCAAGGGACTGACCGGGTCGGGCTACGGCGGGCACTACTTCTGGGACACGGAGATCTACGTCCTGCCGTTCCTGACCTACACGAGCCCGCGGTTCGCCCGGAACGCGCTGCGCGTGCGCTACCACATGCTCGACGCGGCGCGACGGCGGGCCACCGAGCTGTCCCAGCGCGGGGCGCTCTTCCCGTGGCGGACGATCAACGGCGAGGAGGCGTCCGCCTACTACGCGGCCGGCACGGCGCAGTACCACATCGACGCCGACATCAGCTACGCGCTGATGCAGTACGTCGTGGCGACCGACGACACGGACTTCCTGCGCCGTGAGGGGGTGGACGTCCTCGTGGAGACCGCCCGGCTGTGGGTGGACCTGGGTTTCTGGCGCGCCAACGGCGACCACTCCTTCCACATCCACGGCGTCACGGGGCCCGACGAGTACACGACGGTCGTCAACGACAACCTGTTCACGAACGTCATGGCACGGTTCAACCTGCGGGCCGCGGCGCGCGTGGTGGACGCCCTGCGCGACCGGTTCCCCGAGGACCACGCCCGCCTCGTCGAGCAGCTCGGGCTCGAGCCCTCCGAGCCGGTCGCCTGGGCCCGGGCCGCCGAGCGGATGGCCGTGCCCTTCGCGGACGAGATCGGGATCCACCCCCAGGACTCGCACTTCCTCGAGCGAGAGATCTGGGATGTCGGACGCACCCCTCCGGACCGGCGGCCGCTGCTCCTGCACTACCACCCGCTGGTGATCTACCGCTTCCAGGTGCTCAAGCAGGCTGACGTCGTCGCCGCCCTGGTCCTGCAGGGCAACCACTTCACGCCGGAGCAGAAGCTCGCCGACTTCGAGTACTACGACCCGCTGACGACCGGGGACTCGACGTTGTCCGGCGTCGTGCAGTCGATCGTCGCCGCCGAGGTCGGCTACCAGGAGCTGGCGCTCGAGTACTTCCGGTCGTCGGTGTACGTCGACCTCGCGAACCTGCACGGCAACGCTGCCGACGGCGTGCACGTCGCCTCGGCCGGCGGGTCGTGGGGAGCGGTCGCCTTCGGTTTCGGCGGCACGCGGGACCACGACGGCGATCTCACGTTCGACCCGAGACTCCCGTCGGGCTGGGACTCCCTGACGTTCCGCATCACGTGGAAGGGGTCCCGGCTGCGGGTCACCGTCCTGCCCTCGTCGCTCGAGCTCGTGGCGGAGACGGGCGAGGGGGCGACCGTCGGTGTCCGGGGCGAGCGGGTCACGGTCCGGTCCGGCGAGCCCGTGACGGTCCTGCTCGACGGTCAGGGCCCCGTCCGCGCAGGGCGACCGGGCCTCCGGGCCCTGTCGGGCAACCGCCGCGAGGACGGCACCCTCATCACGGCGATCGTCCCGCACCCCTGACCCCGAACCCGCCGGGCGTCAGGTGATCCGGCCGCGCAGGAACGTCCAGGCGAGGGCGGCCATGTGCGCGGCCTGGGCGTTGTTCGCCGCGCCGCCGTGGCCGCCCTCGACGTTCTCGTAGTACGTGACGTCCTGACCGGCGGCGAGCATCTTCGCCGCCATCTTGCGCGCGTGGCCCGGGTGCACGCGGTCGTCCTTGGTCGACGTCGTCAGCAGCACCGGCGGGTACCGGCGCTCCGGGTCGTGCAGGTGGTACGGGGAGAACGTCCGCAGGAAGTCCCAGTCCTCGGCCACGTCCGGGTCGCCGTACTCGGCCACCCACGAGGCGCCGGCCAGCAGACGCGAGTACCGCCGCATGTCCAGCAGCGGGACCTGGATCACCACGGCGCCGAACAGCTCGGGGTACTGCGTGAGCATGTTGCCGGCGAGCAGGCCGCCGTTGGACCCGCCCTGGACGCCGAGGTGCTCCGGGGTGGTGATCCCCCGCGCGACGAGGTCGCGTGCCACGGCGGCGAAGTCCTCGTAGGCGCGGTGCCGCTTCTCGCGCAGCGCGGCCTGGTGCCACCGCGGTCCGTACTCGCCCCCGCCGCGGATGTTGGCCACGACGTACACCCCGCCGCGGGCGAGCCACGCGCTGCCCACCGTGCCGGAGTACCCCGGCAGCAGCGGGATCTCGAACCCTCCGTAGCCGTACAGCAGGGTGGGCGCGGCGCCCGGTGCGGAGTCGTCCGCCGGTCGCACGAGGTCGGCGCGGCCGACGACGAAGTACGGCACGCGCGTGCCGTCGTCGGACGTCGCGAAGTGCTGGGCGGCGACCATGCCCGCGGCGTCGAAGAAGGCGGGAGCGGTCTTGAGCACCTCGGGCTCACGGGGCGCGTCACCGGGGCCGACGACGGTCGTCACGGCGAGCGTCGACGGCTCCAGGTAGCCGCTGCGGGTCACCCACACGTCGTCGCTGTCGACGGCGGAGACCGCGCCGACGCCGATCGTCAGCAGCTCGCCGCCCACGGGCAGTTCGCCGCGGGCCCAGGGCGCGCGGGCGTCGGCGCCGTCGGTCAGGTCCGGCGGGGTCAGGACGTGCGCGGCGTGCGCGACGTCCTCGAGCACCGTGACGACGAGGTGGTGCCGCGTCCACGTCGCGCCGACCAGCGAGGTCGACGGCGTGGGCTCGAAGAGCACCGTGAGGTCGCGCGAGCCGGCGAGGAAGTCGTCGAGCACCACGCCGAGCAGGGAGCCGCCCGGATAGGTGCGTCCGCCGGTGTGCCAGTCCTCGCGCAGCTCGACGGTCAGCCACTCGCGGTGCAGGCCGACCTCGGCGCTCTCGGGCACCTCGAGCCGGACCAGGCGCTGCTCGGGGATGCCGACGTCGTCGACGAGGAACACCTCGGAGCGGTAGAAGGCGATCGAGCGCCGCACGAGGTCGCGCTCGAAGCCCGGCGTCCGGGAGCGGCTGCCCATGATGTACATGTCGTCGACCGAGCCCTCGTACACGACCGGGGCCGACGCCAGCGGCGTCCCGCGCCGCCAGAGCACGACGGTCCGGGGGTAGCCGGACGACGTCGTGGTCCCCTCGCCGAGGTCCGTGAACGCGTACACGGTGTCCTCGTCGGCCCAGGCGAGCCCGCCCTTGGCCAGCGGACGGTGGAAGCCGCCCTCGGCGGGCGGCACGAACCGCTTCTCGACGAGGTCGAACTCCCGCGTGACGTCCGCGTCCGAGCCGCCGGGGGAGAGGTCGACCAGCGCCCGGCGCCAGGGCTCGCCGGCCGCGAGCTGCTCCGGCGTGGGACGCAGCACGGACGCGCCGTGCCAGACCCAGGACTCGTCCTCGTCCGCCGCCAGGGCGTCCAGGTCGAGCACGGTCTCCCACGCCGGCTCGGCACGGCGGTACGAGTCCGGGGTGGTCCGTCGCCAGAGCCCGCGCTCGTGGTCGGCGTCCCGCCAGAAGTTGTACAGGTGGTCGCCGATCCTCGAGACCGCCGGGATGCGGTCGTCCGAGTCCAGCACCTCCCTGATCGCCGCCCGCGTCGTGACGAGGTCGTCCCCGCCGAGGGTCTCCTGGGCGTGCTCGTTGCGCTGCCGGACCCAGTCCAGCGGCTCGTCGCCCGAGACCTCCTCGAGCCAGCCGAACGGGTCCGCGCCCTGGGTCGGCAGGTCGGCGTCGGACGGGGGCAGGAGCGGGTCGGCACTCATGCCGGGACCCTATCCCGGCCCCCGTCCACGCCGGTGGCCCGCCCTTTCGCCACGGGGTGCGCTGTGGTAGAAACTCCTGGTCAGGGCCACGATGCCCGCGTCACGCTGTCCGAGGGTCCGCAGGACCCACCAGAGCCTGCCGACGGGGGTGCGGTGAGCACGACGACCTCAGCCAGACCGCCCGCGGTCGGCCGCGCCCTGCCCTGGATCTGCGTCGCCGTCATGGTGCTCTGCGTCGCGGCCCTGCCCGTGCTCGGACAGCGCGGACCCACCTGGTCCGTCTGGGTCGTGGCCGCCGCGGCGCTGGTGCTGCCGGTCGTGGCCGCAGCCCTGCTCTCCCGCGCCGCGCGCCGCGAGGAGGAGGCGTTCCGTGCCCTGGTGATCGAGCGCGACGGCCTCGCGGCCGGGCTCGCCGAGGCGTCCCGCGCCCTGGAGGACGCGCACGCCGACCGTCAGCGCACGCAGGATGAGCGGGCCGACGAGCGCGCCGCCGTCGAGACGGCCGTCGTCGCGCTGAGCCGCAAGGTGCAGGCGTCCGCGCACCGCGTCCAGGAAGAGGCGACGCGCATGGCCCAGCGCCACGCCGCCGACCATGACGTGCTCGAGACCTCGATGCGCATCGACCACGCGGCCGCCCAGCACGCGCGGCAGGCGCAGAGCCTCGTCGCCCTGTGCGGCCGCCGGCCCGGGCAGACCTGGGACGCCCCGCTCGCCCTGCCCGACGTGGTGCGGGCCGCCGCCGGACGCATCACCGCCTACGGACGCGTCGAGGTCTCCGGTGACCCCGGCCTGGCCGTCACCGGCCGGGCCGTCGAGCCCCTCGTGCACGTCGTGGCCGAGCTGCTCGCGAACGCCACCCAGTGCTCCCCGCCGAACACCCAGGTGCTGGTCGTCATCCGGCAGGTCCAGCGCGGGGCCGTCGTCGAGATCGACGACTGCGGGGTGGGGATGGACCCGCGCGAGCTCGCCCGGGTGCGACGCATCGCCGCCGGTGAGGACCCGGTGACGATCTCCGACCTCGGGGAGGTGCCGCAGACGGGCCTCGCCGTGGTGGGGACCTACGCCCGGTTCCTCGGTCTGCACGTCGAGCTCACGGACTCCGTCTACGGCGGGCTGCGGGCGGTCGTCCGCATCCCCGGGGAGATCACGGAGACCGCCGCCGGCGTGCCCGACACGCTGGCGGCCGGCGTGGAGGAGGCGTCGCCGGTGCCCGCGCCGACCGGTGCCGAGCCGCGCGACCCGCTGACCGCGCCCGTGCCGGCGCCCGCCGTCGACCCGGCGTCGGGCCCGCCCGCGCTCCCGCAGCGCCGGTCACGACGGGCCGCGATGGACCGCACCCCCACGGCCGGCCACGGCACGCCCCGCGTGCCCGAGCCCTCCGCAGGACTGTCGGAACCCCGGCGCCCGGAGCAGACGGCCGAGGAGGCGGGGGCGTGGATCGGCGCGTTCTTCGCCGCTACCGACCCCGCACCGCCGCACGACCCGGACACCCATGACCCGTCCGTCGGGACGGGACCTCGGAGGACAGATGACGACGCAGACCAGCGGTGACGCACCGCTCGCCACGGACCACCCGGACAGCTGGATGCTCGACCTGGTCGCCGGCGTCCGCGGCGTCCGCCACGCCGTCGTGCTCAGCTCGGACGGCCTGGTCAAGGTCCGCACCGACGTCACCGACCCGGACACCGCCGACAAGGTCGCCGCGGCCTGCGCCGGGCTGGTCGCGCTCGGGATGTCGATGGGCCGTGAGTTCGGAGAGGGCGACCGGCTGCGCCAGGTGGTCGTCGAGTTCGAGGGCGGGTTCCTCTTCGTGCGCGGCGCCGGCGACGGGTCGCGGCTCGCCGTGGTGACCGACGCCGGGATCGACCCCGGTCTGGTCGCCCAGCAGATGCAGGCCCAGGTGCTCATGATCGGCGAGCGGGCGCTCGGCACGGATCCGGTCGAGGACTGAGGGGAGGGGCGATGACCGCCGAGGGGTACCACGACCACCCGGTGCGCTCGTACGTCCTGACCGGCGGGCGGTCGCACCCCACCCGCAACACGCTGCGTCCCGAGACGCTGCTGTGCACCGTCGACGACGGCCGTGAGCTGCCCGGTCACGCCGGCCGCCACCAGCACGCGCTGCTGCGCACCTGCCGCGGGACGCTGGCGCTGGCCGAGGTCGCCGCCTACCTGCGCCTGCCCGTCAGCCTGGCCGCCGTGCTCGCCTCCGACCTGCTGGACGACGGCTACCTGGCCCTGCGGTCCACCCCGACGCACGGCCTGCCGGACACCACGCTGCTCGAGGAGGTGCTCGATGGACTCCGCCGTCTCTGAGCCCCAGGGCCGCGGCGCCCACCGCGCGCGGCACCTGGCCGCGGCCGTCGACCGGTCGGTCAAGGTGCTGGTGGTCGGCCCCTTCGGCGTGGGCAAGACGACGCTGATCGAGGCGGTCAGCGAGATCCCGATGCTCCGCACGGAGGAGACCATCACCACGGCGAGCGTGGGGGTCGACCCGCGCGTGGGCGACAAGCGCACGACCACCGTCGCGATGGACTTCGGCCGGCTCACGGTGGGCGGGGACACCGCGCTCTACCTGTTCGGCACCCCCGGCCAGCGCCGGTTCTGGGACCTCTGGTCTGGTCTGGCCGACGGCGCGGTGGGCGCTCTCGTGCTCGTCGACACCCGGCACCTCGCGGACAGCTTCGAGGTCCTGGACCAGCTCGAGGAGCACACGCAGCTGCCGCTGACCGTCGTGGTCAACGAGTTCCCGGACGCGCCGCGGCACAGCGTCGACGAGGTGCGCACCGCCCTGGACCTGCCCGCCGACACCCCGGTCGTCGCCGGGGACGTCCGGGGGCGCCCGCAGGCCGTCGAGGCCCTGACCACTCTCGTGGCCCACGCGCTGCGGCAGCGGGAGCGGGCCGACGAGGAAGCCGCCGCATGAGCATCACCGCCGCCGGACGTGTCGTGCGGCTGGAGGACGTCGCCGACCGGCCGCTCCTGGCCGACCTCGCCCAGGCCGCCGACCCGCACGCCCGCTACGACGCGCTGCGCTCGCGCTGGGGCGCCGTCGCGCCGGTCGACCTGGAACCCGGCGTCCCTGCCTGGCTGGCGCTCGGGTACGACGAGGTCAGCGCCGTCCTGCGCGACGAGGTGCACTTCACGCGCGAGTTCGGCCGGTGGAGGTACGAGGCGGAGCGGCTGATCGCCTGGCGCTCCCCGGTCCGCGCCGTGCTCGCCGCGCGCGACGCGCTGCTCGACCGCGACGGCGCCGAGCACCGCCGCCTGCGCGGACCGGTGCAGGACGCGCTGGCGACGCTCGAGGACAAGCGCCTCACACGCACCGTGGCGGTAGCGTGCACCTCGGCGCTCGACCGGGCGGCGGCGCGCGGCTCGGCGGACCTGATCGCCGACTACGCCGTCGACGTCCCCGTCCGGGTCCTCGCCGACCTGCTGGGGATGAACCTCGCCGACGCGCGCCGGATGCACGAGCTCAGCGTCGTGCTGGGGGCGGGCGGCGACGACGCCGCGGACGCGGCCGACGAGACCGAGAACCTGCTGGCGACCTTCGTCGCGGCCCGGCGGGCCGAACCCGGCGACGACCTCGCCTCGGGCCTGATTGCCGACCCACGGCACCAGCACGACCTGGAGGTCATGGGTGCCGTCGGAGCGCTCTTCCGCACCGCGCACGACGCCACGATCGCGGCCTCGGCGACGGCGATCCACCGGATCGTGACCGACCCCGGGTTCGGCTCCCGGCTGCACGGCGGGCGCCTGTCCCTGGAGGACGCCCTGGACGAGATCGCCCGCCGCGATCCGCCGATGCCGCACCTGCTGCCGCGGTACGCCGTGACGGACACGGTGCTGGGGAACCAGCCGATCGCGGCGGGCGACGCCGTGGTCCCGGCGGTGGCCGCCGCCAACGCGGACGGCGCCGTGCAGGCCGTCGACCCGTGGGAGCAGGTCGACTCCCGGTTCCACCTGACGTGGGGGCTCGGCGCGCACTCCTGCCCCGCGCACCGCACGGCGCCGCTGATGACGCGGCTGATCGTCGGCCACGTGGTGGCACGGGTCGGCAGCATCGAGACGGCCGCGGCACCGGACCGGGTGCCGTTGGTGCGGTCCGCTTGGTTCCGCTACCCGCGCGAGCTCCCGGTCCGGTTCCGCTGAGCCGACGTCCTCAGACCGTCGCCGCGACCCGGTCGCGCACCGTGGTGGACACCCGGCGGTAGGCGGCCGGGTCCACGGGCAGCAGCCACTGGGCCACCTGCGTGCGGCGGGGCAGCGCGACGTCGAGGTCGCGCATCATCTCGTCGATCTGGTGCAGCGAGAACGGGATGACGTTGGTGCCGCGGGCGTGCCGGCCCTCGGTGCGCTTCTCCATCCAGTCCACGCGGTCGGCGACGTGCTCGCGCCGGACCTCGTCCGGCGGCAGGTCCAGCGCTCCAGCCAGGTAGGCGGCGGTCCAGACGGCGGCCATCTCGGCCGACAGCGGGCTGAACAGCGACGAGTTGTACCCGGCGAACGTCAGGTGCGGCACGTCGTGCGGCAGCACCTGACGGTAGAGCTGGAAGTTGCCGCGCTCGTCGAGCAGCCGCGCGGTCAGGTCGGCGTCGAGGAACGGCACGCGCTGGTGGAACCCCGTGCCGCACACGACCAGGTCGGCCCGCACGGTGTCACCGTCGCTGAGCACGGCGACCGGGGCGCCGTCGTCGTCGGTCGCGAACCGCTCGATCTCGGTGTCGCGGTGCACGGTGATGGCGCCGTCGGCCACCTGCTCGTAGAAGCCGTCGGTGGCCAGCGACACCGTCGACCGGGCGATGTCGGAGAACTCGCCGCGCGGGACGAGGCCGAGGTCGTCGAGCCGGAGCTGCTTGCGCGAGACGGCGCCGACGCTGGAGACCATCGAGCGGCGGACCGGGTCACCGGGGCCGTGCAGGAAGCGCTCCGCCGAGCTGTCGAGCGTCTGGTACCGGAACAGGGCCTCGCCGAGGCGCGTCAGCAGCAGGTACTTGTAGTTCAGCGCCTTGCCGAGCTTCTTGGGCAGCTTCCACAGCAGCTGGCGCGCCACGACGGACGTCGAGGCGGCGACCGGCGCGACCTCGGCCGCGACGTCGCAGGCGGACTTGCCGTAGCCGACCACGACGACGTGCTTGCCCCGGGCGTCCTCGACCGACCCGAGCTGGCCGGAGGCCACGACCTTCCCCCCGGCGCGCAGCAGCGTGGCCATGCCCTCGAACGGGGGGATCACGGGGTCGGAGAAGATGCCGTTCGCCACGACGAGGTGGTCGAACCGCTCGGGGTCCCGCACCGCCTCACCGGAGCGGCGTGCGGTGACCAGCCAGCCGTCCTCGGCCTCGGTGAGCTCGGCGCGCACCACCTCGGTGGACAGTCGCAGCGAGTCCGCCAGCGCGTTCACCTCGACGTACTGCTCGAGGTAGGCCTGCACCTGCTCCCCGCTGGGCCACTCGGGGAAGTGCTTCGGCATCGGCAGGTCGGTGAACGAGTACGAGTCCTTGTTGTTCTGGGTGTACAGACCCTGGTACCGCCGCGTGGAGCTCCAGACGCCGCCGACGTCGGGCGCCTTCTCGAACACGGCGACCTCGTGGCCGAACTCGCGGAGGGTCTTCGCGCTGGCCAGTCCTGCGAACCCGGCCCCGACGACGGCGATCTTCATGTGTGTCCTTGGTGTCGATCGATTCGGTCTCAAACGCCTGAATCGTAGCGGGGCGGACACACCCGGCGATAGGTCTGACCTGGGACGATCCGGTCAGGCGGCGGGGTCGAGCCACTCCAGCCCGGTGTCGACGACCCGGTCGCGCTCGATGAGATGGGCCCGGACGCGGTCGCGCAGCCGCTCGTCCCCGGCGAGCCGGCGCGCGACCTCGCGGTGGCCCCCGCGCCCGGTCAGCGCCGCCAGCGCGGAATCGAGGTGGAGCAGCTCCCACAGCTCGGACTGGGTGCCGAGCGGCAGGGCCGACCCGTCGTCGCCGGAGATCGCGCCGATCTCCGAGACGTAGAGCGACCACGCGCCGTCGTGCCCCGCCAGGTGCAGGCCGTCGGTGCCGGTGCGACGCACGTAGCTGTGCTCGGTGACGTCGAGCGCGGCGACCTGGTCGGGCGTGAGCAGCGAGACGACGACGGCGCTGCGGACGTCGGGCGCGGACCGGGGGACCGCGGCGACGTACCCGGCGGGGTTGACGCGGGGGATGTGGCCGACCGACACGTCGGTGAGGGTGCCGTGCACCATGGGCACCGTGGTGCTCACCCCCAGCCGGGTGAACTTGCGGTGCATGACGCCCGGCGCGGCGTTCGAGCCGATGGCGACCACGGCCTGGCGGTCCTGCGTCCCGGCGACCCGGGCGCGGTGCAGCAGCTCGTCCAGGGTGGTGCCGTCGTCGGACACCCACGTGCCGCCGTCGTGCTGCAGCACGCCGAACGTGCCGCCGTGCAGCAGGCCCGACGTGGGGGCGACGGGGCCCGGGTAGCGCCACGGCGTGGCGCGCAGGTCGACGTCGATCTCCAGGTCGGCGAGCGTCGTGGACATGTCCTCCATCGTGGCAGAACCGTCGGACGGCCGGTCTTCACCCGGGTGAGAACCGTGGATCCGCCCCAACTTGCCTGGCAGTGGTGCAGATCACACCCCTAGGTTGAAAGACGGTCGGGCAGGGCGTTCGGCCGTGCAGAAGGGGATTCCCATGCTCGCAGGCACCGCCCGGCAGGAGACGCGCACGGTCGCGCGTCGGTGGACGACGGCGACGGCGATGATGGCCTCGGCCGCGCTCGTGGTGACGCTCAGCGCCGCGCCCGGTACCGCCGAACCGCTCGCGGACCCCTCCGTCGGTGCGCTCGACGACGTCCCCGGCACCTCGCCGGACGACCTCGGCGGCGTCGACCTGACCGACCTCGACGACGGCGACCCCACCGAGGCGCTCTCGCTGGTCACCGAGCCCGAGCCCACCAACGCCGGCTCCGTGCAGACCTCCATCCCCGTGCTCGTGCCGCCGGGCCGGGCCGGCATCGAACCCGATCTCGACCTCGCCTACGACTCCTCGGGCGGCAACGGCTGGCTGGGCCTGGGCTGGGACCTCGACGCCGGGGCGATCGCGGTGGACCCCACCTTCGGTGCGCCGCGTTTCTCGGCCGACGTCGAGACCGAGACGTACACGCTCGACGGTGCGCGGCTGTTCCCGCACTCGATCGTGCCCGGCGGTGACTACGGCGCGCGCCAGGACGGCCCCCGCAGCGACTTCGTGCGGCAGACCGAGACCGAGTTCGAGCGCGTCGTCCGGCACGGCGACGGCCCCGGCGCCTACTGGTGGCAGGTGACCGACAAGGACGGTACCGACCGCTGGTACGGCGGCGACCCGGACGGCCAGGGCCAGGTGCTCTCCACGGTCGGCGGGAACGCGTTCCACTGGCCGCTGACCTACGTCGAGGACATCTCCGGCAACGTCATGGAGTACGAGTACGACACGGCGACGGGTGTCGGGTTCGGCGGTTCGTCGACCGGCCCGGGCCTCGAGATGTACCTGCGCGAGATCACCTACACCGGGTTCGACGTCGAGCCCGGCTCGACCGGCGTCGTCGACGAGCCGCCCTACAGCGTGTACTTCCTGCGCGACAGCGACGTGGGCGTCAGGACGGTCGCCTCCGGCGGCTCGGTGAGTGCCCGGCCCGACGCCCTGGTCGACGCGTCCGGCGGCGCACCGGTGGTCACCGCTGACCTGCTGCGCGAGATCCAGGTGCGGCACTTCCCCGCAGGCGCTCGCACGGACGACGCGCCCGGCGCGATCGACCAGACCAATCTCGGCGAGCTGCTCGGCGGGTACGTGCTCGAGTACGAGACCAACCCGTTCGACAAGTCCCTGCTGAAGCGCCTCGGCCAGTTCGGCGGCGACGGCGCGGTCGCGGCCACGCACGCCCTGCGCTGGTACGACGACGTCCCCCGCAAGGACAACGGTGGTCTGGACCTCTTCGGCGACCCCGTGCGGTGGGGTGCGAGCGACGACAGCACGGGCTCGAACGTCTCCGCCTCGAGCGCGCTGTCGACGTCCTTCCGCGGTGGGGCCGAGGGCGGTGCCTACATCGGTTTCAACCCGGTGGCGCCCAGCAAGATCGGGTCGTTCGGAGGGTCCTTCAACCTCTCCGGCGGCAACAGCGAGGACGTGACGACCCTCATGGACATGGACGGCGACAGCCTGCCGGACCGGGTCTGGGTCGACAACGGGGCCGTGAAGTACGCCCGCAACCTCTCCCAGCCCGGTGACGACCTGTCGGTCGACGACACCCGGTTCGGGTCGGAGCGGACGATCGACGAGGCCAAGCTCGGCACCGGGACCGACTTCGGCGTCGACCTGCACGCCGAGTTCTACCCGTTGGTCTCCATCCAGGTCGGCGGTTCCTTCGGGTTCGACTGGGCCGACCGCTACTTCTCGGACGTCAACGCGGACGGGCGGCCCGACCTCATCAAGCAGGGGTCCGACGGGTGGCAGGTGTTCTTCAACATCCTCGACCCCTCGGACGGGTCGATCGAGTTCGTCGCCTCCTCCGCGGGCACCGCGGTGCCGATGGGCGACTTCTCCTCCGAGCTCGCCGCCGCCGAACCGGAAGGGGTCGCCGAGCTGCTCGAGGCCTCGGCGCCCCGCTACGACAGCGTGCGCCGGTGGGTCGCGCCGTTCGACGGCACGGTCGACGTCACCGGCACCCCGACCCTCGCCGCCGGCAGCTACGACGGTGACGGCGTCCGCGTCATGATCGAGACGCTGGACACCACCCCGAAGCGGCCGTTCGACGAGACGCTCGACGGCGGGAGCACGAGCGCCGCCCACGACGTCTCGGTGACCGTCGACGCCGGCGACGAGATCTTCTTCCGCACCCACGTGATCGACAACGGCCAGCGCGACCTCGTCGACTGGGCGCCGGCGATCGTGTACACCTCCGTCTCCTCGGGCGTGTCCACCAGCGCCCCCCTGCTGGACGCCCAGGGCCGCGACGTCTTCTCCTACGACGCCGCCGAGGACTTCACCCTGTTCGGACGCGACGGCGGCCGGACGGCGCTGTCGAACCCGGGCGAGGCGACGCTGACCGTCACCCTGGAGCGCACCGGGCTGCTCACCGACGACGTGAAGGTCGTCGCGAGCCACGGGGTCAACGCCGGGTTCATCGAGGGCACGTCCGAGGTCCTCACGCTCACCCCCGACGGGGCGGACACCGAGGAGCTGCTGGGGGCCGGACCGGCACCCGGGGACGAGCCCGTGGCGGCCGAGGGCGAGGACCCGATCGAGATCGCCCCCACCTCGGTCGAGCTCACCTACACCTTCGACGTCTCCGAGGTCGGCAAGGTCGCCGAACCGTTCGGATGCTACGACGACGGCGACGCCGAGGACTGCGACTCCGTCACGGACAACCCCGACTGGCTCGCGCTCGACATCGTCTCCGACTCGCCCGTCGACCCGCGCTCGGTGGCCCTCGACGTCCAGCTCGAGGTGGCCGACCCGGCCACGGAGTCGGGTCCGAACGGCGAGGCCACCCCGGACGACCTGCCCGCCGACGCGGTGCTGCCGTCCTCGACGGGCCCCGTGGTCATCCCCTCGGTCCGTGTCTTCTCCGTCTCCGACGAGGTCGCCGGACCGTACGTGCCGTGGTCGCCGGACGCCGACGGGACCTTCTCCCTCGAGGTCGACGTGGTCGCCGACAAGATCTGGAACTATCTCGAGGTGGAGCCCGACGACGAGGCCTGGGCGTCCTCCTCGGCCGTGGTGACCGTGAAGAGCGAGGACGAGCACGGCATCGTGGGCGTGGTCGCGAGGTCCGCGGAGTTCACCGTCGAGCACAACCACGACGACGGACCGTTCACGCTGCCGGCCGAGTACCAGGTCGAGGGCTCCACCGCCCTGGACTTCGACGCCGTGACCGGCCAGGACTACTGGGTCGAGGTGTCCCTGCACGACGCCCCGCTGGCGGCACACGTGCTCGAGAAGGGCGGCGTGAGCGTCCAGGCGACGTCGGACGACGACGAGGACGACAAGGGCGCCGACGACCTGACGGCCCGCCTCGTGGCCCCGGACGTCCAGTCCGTCTTCGCCTCCGGCAACCGCGGGTGGACCGCGGCCGGCTACGACGCCGACCACCCCGACGTCCCCCGCGACGAGGCCGACGAGCCCCGGGGCGACGCCCTGCTCCAGCGCGAGCACTTCGAGCTCGAGCCGGAGGGGGTCGACGACTTCGACGAGGACACCGAGATCCCCGACGCGAAGCCCGCGACGGACGTCGTCGGGGAGCCCGGCGACCTGTCCGGGTCGGCGGACGAGGTGGCGGACTCGTTCGACAAGGCGCTGCCGTACTTCCCGCTGCCCGGTCCGGACGGCGGACCGGCCGACCGTTGGCGCGCGGCGAGCGAGGAAGGGCTGTTCGTCACCGCCACCGGCATCCGGTCGACCCGGATCGGCGAGGAGATCGCCGTCCTCGACCCGAAGCCCGAGGAGGGGTCGACGAGCGCCGGCAGCAGCGGCGACGCCCGCCCGGCGCCACGCGTGCTGACCATCGACGGCGACTTCAACGCCGCACTCGGTCTCGGACCGGCCAGCCTGAGCGGCGCCATCGGCGGAGGCCGGACCGTCACCGACTTCCAGGACCTCAACGGCGACGGGTTCCCGGACATCCGCTCCGAGTCCGACGCCGACTACACCGGACCCCGCGGAGGCAGCCTCGACAGCGGCTCCGAGCTCGAGAACACCGTCTCGACCGCGGTGTCGGTCGGGGGCGGCCTGGGCGGCTCGCCGGTCTCGATCGAGGGCAGCGAGCAGACCAAGACGTCCGCGGGCAGCGCCACCGTCGGCGCGGAGAACGGGACCTCCAAGAACAAGTCCCGTGGCATGAGCATCGGTCTGGGCTTCACCGTCCAGGGTCAGTGGACCAACCCGTTCGGGGACAACACCGAGGGTCTCGACGGCGGGGTGTCCGACCTGCTGCCCGACGACGAGAGCACCGGGCAGGGCGTCCAGGTCAGCGTCGACCTCGACGACGTCAACGGCGACGGCGTGACCGACCTCGTGGAGACCTGGTCCGGGTCCGGCGTGCAGGTGGCGCTGGGCACCGGGTACGGGTTCGCCGACCCCGTGAAGTGGTCCGACGGCGTGTTCGAGGCCTCCGAGAGCGTCTCCGGCGCGCTCTCCGGCGGGTTCCAGCTCAACGCCTACGAGTTCGGCGGCGGTGTCGGCGGGTCCGAGGGCGGCTCCCTCGCCGAGGCGTCCTGGGCGGACGTCGACGGCGACGGCGTCCTGGACCGCATGGTGTACGCCGACGGCAACGAGAGTGCGCCGACGACGATCTTCGGCGCGGCCGAGGGCAACGACCGCGACCCCGAGGTGCTGGGGACCTACGCGTCGCCCGACTTCGGCGTGGGGGACCTGACGATCGACAACCGCGCCGACCTCGGTCGCAGCACGTCGGTGAACGGCGGGTTCGACTTCACGGTCTCCGTGGGCCCGATCTGCCTCGTGGCCTGCTACATCATCATCAACCCCGGCGTGCACGGCGGCTACGAGCGCTCGCGGACCGTGGTCGACATGGTCGACATGAACGGTGACGGCTACCTCGACGTCGTCGAGAGCCTGAACGAGGAGCACGTCGAGGTCCGCCTCAACCAGGCCGGGCGCACCGGCCTGCTCAAGGCGGTCGAGAACCCGCTCGGCGGCACGATCCGTGTCGACTACGAGCGCACGGGCAACATCGAGGAGCAGCCGAACTCGCTGTGGGTCATGAGCGAGGTGGAGTACGACGACGGCCGCCCCGGCGACGGCACCGACGTCCAGCGGCGCGAGTTCTCCTACGACGGCAACGCCTACGACCACCTGCACCGCACGACGCTCGGCTTCTCCGAGGTGGTCCAGCACGAGATCGACGTCGACGCCGACCCGGCCGTCCCGGGAGCGGAGCTCCTGCGCATCACCCGGTGGGACTACCGCAACCAGAGCCCGTTCGACGCGGGCCTGCTCGAACGCACCCGGCTGCTGGCACCCCACGTCGGCGGGACACCCACCCTCCTCGAGCTGACGGAGACGACCTGGGAGCACGCGCACGTCGTCGTCGGCGATCCCGGCTCCGGCCCCGCCAACGGTGACGTCTTCACCGACGTGGTGCCCGACGTCGGCGACCCGGCGCGGACGGCGCTGTTCGACCTGGCGCTCGCGCCCCGGCTGGCGACGGAGACGTTCACCCGCTACGACGGCGACGGGGACGCCCACGCCCGCACCACGGACTTCACCTACGACGGGCTGGGCAACACCGTCCAGGTCGTCGACCACGCCGAGACGGGCACCACCGACGACGACACGACCACGGTGACGACGTACCCGCCGTGCACCACGGCCGACCGCGACGCGGACACGTCCTGGGTCCAGGTGTCCGCCACAGTGGCGGTGCACGCCGGCACCGACGACTCCGGCGAGCTGCTCAAGTACCGCGACGGCAGCCTCGACCTGTGCGCCAACGCCGTCCCGGTCCGGATCGTCGAGACCCAGGGCCAGGACGTCTGCGGTGACGACATCCTCGCGGTCACCGAGCTGGCGTTCGAGCCCTACGGCAACTACGACGCCGTGCGGTACCCCGCGAACGTGCTCACCGGCGAGACCGACGAGTCGGCCTGCGGCGGTGCGCCGCCGGCGCTGCCCGACGAGCCCGTGTTCGACGGCTGCGTGCCGGCGTCCGACGCCCCGGACGCGGAGAAGGCGGCCGCCCAGCAGGCGGCCGACGAGCAGCGCTACTGCGTGGACTACGTCTACGACGACCACCGCGTGACCGACATCGCGCAGGTGACGGACTCCCACGGGGTGACGTCGACCGCGACGTACGACCACACGGTCGGCCTGCCGGCGACGACCACGGACGCGAACGGCCACACCACCGAGTACTGCTACGACGCGCTCGGGCGCATCGCCGCCGTGGCGACGCCGCGGGAGTCGGGCGACTTCGCCTGCGACGGCAGCGGGTCCGGACCGGCGACCGTCACCTACGCCTACGGAGGTCTGCGCATCGGCACGAACGCCTCCGACGGGCACGCGTGGGCCGTCGCCCGGCACCACGACGCCGTGCGCGCCGACGGGACGCCCGCGGCCGACACCCTGGACACCGCCACGTTCGTCGACGGCATGGCCCGGGTGGTCCAGCGCAAGCGGGACGCCCAGGTCGTCGCGCTCGGCGACACTCCCGCCGTCGTCGTCGAGGGCGCGGTCGACTTCGACGCCCTGGGCAAGGAGGTGCGGGAGTGGTACCCGGTCGTGGAGGAGGCCACCTACCCCGGCGGAGGCGACCTGCCGCCGCACCTGACGACCTACAACACGTTGAACTCCTCGATGGACCCGGCCGACACGCACGTGCCGCGGACGGCCCCGACGATCCGTGAGTACGGGTTGCTCGGCGGCCCCACGCGCACCGAGCTGCCCGACGGCAGCGTGGTGACGTGGACCTACGACACGACCGAGCCGCCGCACCTGGACTTCAAGGTGCCCAGCACGACCGTGACCGACCCGCTCGGCCGCGCCGTGCAGCGCTTCTCGGACGTGCGCGGCGCGGTGCTGGCCGTGGTCGAGAACCCGGCACCCACCGAGGGCACGACCGACGGGCTGCTGGACGCCCTGCCGGCCGCGGGGATCGGGGACTCCCGGATCGTGGAGTCCGCCCGCACCGGGACGGACCCGTTGATCACCACGTATGCGTACGACCCGATCGCCCGGCTGACCCAGGTCACCGACACGGCGGGAGCGGTGACCGGCTACGAGTACGACATGCTCGACCTCGGCACGGCGGTCGAGACCCCCGACTCGGGTCTGCTGGAGCGGGCGTGGACCCCGGCCGGCGACGTCGCCGAGACCGTCGACGAGGTGCGGCGTGCCGACGGCACGTCCGTGGCCTACGCCTACGACTTCGACCGGCTGCGCAGCATCACCTACCCGGACGACACCGGCGACGTGGAGTACACCTACGGTGACGAGCTGGGCGCCGCGGCACCGGGCAACAGCCAGGGCCGGGTCGCGCGCGAGGCCACCCCGGCCGTCGCTCGGGAGTACGCCTACGACGTCGACGGCAACGTGTCCACCGAGGCGGTGACCCGCGGCGTCGACCCGTTCGGGATCGGGCAGGACGAGCCGCAGCCCACCTGGGCCACGCGGTGGCAGTACGACTCGCTGCAGCGTCTCGTCCGGCTCACCTACCCGGGCGACGACGGCGGGCACGGGGAGGTGCTGCACCACGAGTACGACCTCGGCGGTCAGGTCTCCGGGCTGTGGTCCGAGGCCCCGCAGCACGACGCCTACACGGTCGAGGGCGACCCCGTGCCCCGCGAGGACCGCGAGATCGAGTACGTGGCGCACGCCGGGTACGACGAGTTCGGCGACCTCCGCACCGTGACCACCGGTACCGGCGTCACCACCGAGCACGACTACGACCCGGACCGCCGGTTCCTCACCGGGGTCGCCACCGACGTCGCGGCGCAGGAGCAGTGGGACGGCACAACCTCGGTCGCCCGCGAGCTGCAGGAGCTGCGCTACTCCTACGACGTCGTCGGCAACGTGATCGACGTCGCCAACGCGCTCTACGACGGCGGCTCGGCCGGCACGCTGGACGAGCTCGACGACATCCCGGCGAACAACCTGCCCGGTCCGGCGCAGCAGTCCTACACCTACGACCAGCACTACCGGCTGGCCGCGGCGGAGGGCCGCTACATCGACCGGCAGGAGGACCGCAGCTACACCTACGCCGCGGACCGGACGCCGAACGGCAACCTGGTCGACGTCTCCCAGGCGACCGTCACCGAGTCGACCACCGGCAAGGGCGGCGGCAAGGGCCCGGGCCGGTCGCAGCAGAAGACGAACTCCAAGAAGGGCGACGGTTCCCTGCCCGAGGACGGCTCCACGGACGAACCGCAGTGCGACCCGTACAGCGGGTCCGGCGGCGGCTCGGACAACCAGGACCCGGAGTCGACGCACGCGTGGCTGGACCAGCAGTTCGACCCGGACCACCCGCACCGGGTGGTACAGGCGGGCGGCCGGACGTACACCCACGACGCCAACGGCAACATGACGGGCTGGACGGAGCCGTGCGCGAGCTCGGACTCCTCCGAGCTCGACCGCCGCATGGTGTGGGACGCCGAGGACCGCCTCGTCGAGATCGGCGAGGACGGCAACGACACCGAGTACCGCTACGACGCCGACGGCAACCGGGTCCTCGAACGGGGCCCCGGAGGCACCTACTTCTTCGTCAACGAGACCTGGCGGCTGCACAACGACGGCCACCGGTACGCGGAGATCTACCTGGGCACCACGAAGGTCGCCAGCCACCGCACGGCCCCGGCCCCGGAGCCGCCGGTGGGCTGCGACCCGCTGGTGGACGAGAACTGCGTGTGCGACCCGGAGACGCAGGCCTGCGCCTGCGACGTCGGGGACACCGACGGGGACGGCCTGTGCCCGCCGGTCGAGGACCTCACCGTGCACTTCTTCCACACCGACCTGCAGGGCAGCCTGCGCGTGGTGACCGACGAGGTCGGCAGCGTCTACCAGTACCTGGAGTACCTGCCGTCCGGCCAGAAGTGGGTGGCGGGCCAGAGTCGCATCAAGGACACCCCGCATCTCTTCGCGGGCGGGTGGACCGACAGCACCTACAAGACGGTGAACTTCGGCGAGCGGTGGTACTCGTGGCGGGACCAGCGGTTCCTGTCCACCGAGCCGCTGCTGACCGAGGACCCGGACGCGGTCGTCGCCGATCCCGGCCTGCTCTCGGCCTACACCTACGCGGCGGCCAACCCGCTGCGGTACGTCGACACGACCGGACGTGCCCCGTTGCCGGCCAGCAAGGACCCGAGCAAGAGCGACTACCAGCTGAACGAGCAGGGCACGTTCACGGTCACCGACTCCACCCGGGCGAACCGGCCCTCGCCGGCCAAGTTCGGGCAGCTGCTGCTCAGCTACGACGAGGCGGGCCAGGCGCGCGCCGCGAAGTGGGGCAAGAAGAGCGAGAAGATCGACAAGTACACGACGTTGATCCGCCTGAAGGCGTCGGGGTCGCTGAAGAAGCCGTCGGTCAAGCTCGATGGCATCCTCGGGTGGGACATCGGCCAGTCCTCCGACTCGTCCGGTGCACCGTCCGGAGGCGGTCAGCAGGGCGGCTCGTCCACCGGACCGAACCCCGGCCCGGGCAGCTCCGGCAGCACCGGCGGCACGGGGGCACCGCCGGCGGGCTCGACGAGCAGCCAGTCGTCCGGGGGGAACGGAGGCTCGTCCGCCTCGTCCACCTCGTCGTCGGGCACCAGCGCCACCTCCCTGCGGAAGCAGAAGCCGTGACGGGACGCGCCGTGTGGGTGTCCCACGGCAAGATGGGGGCGTGACCGACACCGACGCCACCGTCGACCCGTCCGCGCTCGACGAGGGCTCGGCCCAGCGCCGCTGGGCCGAGCTCGTCGCCCTCGTCGAGGAGGACCAGGCCGCCTACTACCAGCACGACGCCCCGAAGGTGTCCGACGCCGCGTACGACGCGCGGATGCACGAGCTCGAAGCGCTCGAGGCCGCTCATCCGGCGCTGCGCCGGCCGGACTCGCCGACCCAGCGCGTCGGTGGGCAGGCCTCGACCGCGTTCGCGAACGTCGACCACCTCGAGCCGATGCTCTCGCTCGACAACGTGTTCAGCACGGACGAGCTGCGCGCCTGGGACGCCCGCGTCGCCCGGGACCTCGACGTGCCCGGCGGCGCCGTCGGCTACCTGTCGGAGGTCAAGATCGACGGCCTGGCGATCGCGCTGCTGTACGAGCAGGGTCGCCTTGTCCGCGCCGCCACCCGCGGGGACGGTCGCACGGGCGAGGACATCACCGCCAACGCGCTGCGCATCGCGCAGATCCCGCACCGGCTCGACGGTGACGAGCACCCGGACGTCGTCGAGATCCGCGGGGAGGTGTTCATCCCGACGGCGTCCTTCGCCCGGCTCAACGAGCTGCAGGTCGAGCTGCGGGACCGTGCCGTCGGCGAGGCGCGGGAGCGTGCGGCCACCCGCGAGTTCGACGAGGAGCGCGCCCGCGTGGCCGCGCTGCGCCGCTTCCCCCAGTTCGCCAACCCGCGCAACGCCGCCGCCGGCGGGCTGCGTCAGCTCCTGGACAAGAAGACCGGGCTCGAGCACGAGGCGGGGCTCGCCCGCATCGAGGCGCTGCGCCTGTACGCGCACGGCGTCGGCGCGCTCCAGTGGACGGAAGGGCAGCACGAGGAGCTGGCCAACCTCTCGGACGCCTACGACCTCTTCGCGCGGTGGGGCATCCCGATCTCGCCGCACAACCGGGTCGTCGAGGGCGTCGACGCGGTGCTCGAGATGATCGACCACTTCGGCGAGCACCGCCACGACATCGAGCACGAGCTGGACGGCATCGTGGTGAAGGTCGATGCCCTGGCCGACCAGCGCCTCCTGGGCGCCACCAGCCGTGCGCCGCGCTGGGCGACGGCCTACAAGTACCCGCCCGAGGAGGTGAACACCCGCCTGCTGGCCATCCAGGTCGGCGTCGGGCGGACCGGTCGGGCCACGCCGTACGCCGTCATGGAGCCCGTCCTGGTGGCCGGCTCCACGGTGCGGCAGGCCACCCTGCACAACCAGGACGTCGTCAAGGCCAAGGGGGTGCGCATCGGCGACATGGTAGTGCTGCGCAAGGCCGGCGACGTCATCCCCGAGATCCTCGGTCCGGTCACGGCGCTGGCCGACGACGGGTACCCCCGCGAGGACTTCGTCATGCCCGAGCGGTGCCCCGAGTGCGGCACGCCGCTGCGGCCGATGAAGGAGGGCGACGTCGACCTGCGGTGCCCGAACGCCGAGTCCTGCCCGGCGCAGGTGCGCGGGCGCGTCGAGCACATCGGCTCGCGCGGCGGACTCGACGTCGACGCGCTCGGCGAGGTCACCGCGGCGGCGCTGACGCAGCCGTTGGAGCCGAGCGACCCGCCGCTGCGCACCGAGGCGCGGCTGTTCGACCTCACGCTCGACGAGCTCGCGCCGATCCGGGCCGTCGTGCGGGACTCCGAGACCGGCCTGCCGAAGGAGTGGGACGGTCGGGGGGAGTCGGCCGAGTACGAGATGCCGGACGGTTCCGTCCAGACGGTCAAGGCCGTGCGGCCGTTCCAGAAGAAGCGCAAGCTGTCCAAGGCCGACGAACGAGCAGCCGTCGAGGCGGGGGAGTCGCTGTACGAGCCCAACGCCCAGGCCACCAAGCTCCTCGACGAGCTCGACCGGGCGAGGACGAAGGACCTCTGGCGGATCCTGGTCTCCCTGAACATCCGGCACGTGGGGCCGGTGGCGGCCCGGGCGCTCGCGGACTGGTTCGGCTCCCTCGACGCCGTCCGGGAGGCCTCCCGGGAGGACCTCGCCGCCGTGGAGGGCGTCGGCCCGGTCATCGCGGACGAGGTCGTGGCCTGGTTCGACGTCGGCTGGCACCGCGAGATCGTCGACAGCTGGGCCCGCGCCGGCGTCCGCTTCTCGACCCCGGGGCACCCCGGACCGGCGGCGATGGCCGAGCGGGCCACCGAGGAACCCACCGGCCCGCTCGCCGGGCTGACGGTCGTCGTCACGGGCTCGTTGGAGGGCTACTCGCGCGACGGCGCCAAGGAGGCCATCCTCCAGGCCGGCGGCAAGGCCGCGGGGTCGGTCTCGAAGAAGACCGACTACGTCGTGGCGGGGGAGAAGGCCGGCTCCAAGGCGGCCAAGGCCGAGCAGCTCGGCGTGCCGGTCCTCGACGAGGAGCGGTTCACGGCGTTGCTGACCGGCGGTCCGGAGGCGCTGGGCGAGTGACCGTGCCCGGGCCGCCCCGCCGGACCGCGGTGTGTCTCAGGCGCTCTCGGCCGAGGCGATGAGGGCGTCGATCGACGGTGCCGCGAGGTACTGCTCGGTGACGAGGAACGCCGCGCCCACGACACCGGCCTGCGCGCCGGCGCCGGTGGTGGCGATCCGCAGGTGCTGGGTCGCCAGGGGCAGGGAACGCTGGTAGACGATCTCGCGGATGCCGGCCATGAGGTGCTCGCCGGCGTCGGACAGGATGCCGCCGATGACGATGCGCGCCGGGTTGAGCAGGCTCACGGAGGCCGCCAGCACGCTGCCGATGTCGCGTCCGGCCTGGCGGACCGCCTGTCCGGCCGCGACGTCCCCGGCCCGTACGAGGTCCACGACGTCGCTGGTGCTGCTGACGTCCGCGCCGCGGGCCCGCAGGTCCGCCACGAGGGCGGCGCCACCGGCCACGGCTTCGAGGCATCCGGTGTTCCCGCACCGGCAGGGGATGTCCGAACCGCGCGGCACGGTGATGTGACCGAGGTCGCCGGCGGCGCCCTGGGCGCCGCGCCGCAGCTCGCCGTCCATGATGACGCCGGCCCCGATGCCCGTCGCGACCTTGACGAACAGCAGGTCGTCGACCGAGGCGCACACCGTGCGGTGCTCGCCCAGAGCCATGATGTTGACGTCGTTGTCCACGAGGACGGGCGCTCTGAGCCGGGCGAAGAGCTCGGCCGGGACGTCGGTGCCGTCCCAGCCGGGCATGATCGGCGGGTTCACCGGTCGGCCGGTGGTGTGGTCCACGGGTCCGGGGAGCCCGATGCCGATACCGGCGAGCTCGTCGACCCGCCGACCGGCCTGCGCGATAACCTTGGAACCCGCTTCGGCGACCCAGTCGAGCACGGGCGCGGGGCCGTCGGCGATCGACAGGGGCTCCTGGAGCACGCCGATGGGCTCTCCGGCGAGGTCGGTGATCGCGAGGCGTGCGTGCGTGGCGCCGAGGTCCACGCCGAGCACGATCCGCGACGTCGGGTCGAAGGCGAAGGTGGACGGCGGGCGACCGCCGGTGCTCGAGGCCTCGCCCGCTGGGGCGAGCAGCCCGACGGCGCGCAGCGCGTCGATGCGCGCGGCGACGGTGGAGCGCGACTGTCCCGTGGCGGCGACCAGGGACGCTCGTGTGCGGGGTCGACCGTCCCGGAACAGCTGAAACATCGCTCCGGCCCCTGTCGGGCGCGGGGGAAACTTCGCCAACCCTTCCATAAGCACAGTCAACCACGCCTCTCATCTCCGTCGCATGTGTCAACCCGTACTGCATCACAGCGGGGTAACGATCCGAAAGTACCGGAACTTATGATTGACGACGAGCAGAAGTTGCCCTTAGAGTCGTCGCATGGTCACAGAAGACCCCGCAGCGCCGCTGCTGCAGATGCAAGGGATCGTCAAGCACTTCCCGGGCGCCAAGGCCCTCGACGGTGTGGACCTCGACGTCCGCGCCGGCGAGGTGCACTGTCTGCTCGGGCAGAACGGTGCCGGCAAGTCCACGCTCATCAAGGTGCTGGCCGGCGCCCACCAGCCCACGTCCGGCACCATCCGATTCGACGGCGAAGAGATCGCCATCCCGCACCCCGACGCCGCGCTCGAGCACGGCGTGGCCACGATGTACCAGGAGCTGGACGTCGTCGACGGTCTGACCGTCGCCGAGAACATCTTCCTCGGTCACGAGCTGGCCTCGGCCGGGTTCACCAAGCGCCGCTTCGCCGCGCAGCGGACCCGAGAGCTCATGGCCCGGCTCGGGCACCCCGAGATCTCGCCGCACCGCGAGGTCGGGTCGCTCTCCGCCGCGGGCAAGCAGATCGTGTCGATGGCCCGTGCGCTGTCGCGCGACGTGCGCGTGATCGTCATGGACGAGCCGTCGGCCGTCCTGGACTCGGGCGAGGTCGACAACCTCTTCCGCGTCGTCGCCGAGCTCACCGAGCAGGGCGTCGCCATCGTCTACATCTCGCACCGGCTCGAGGAGATCCGCCGGATCGGCGACCGGATCACCGTGCTCAAGGACGGCGTGACGGTGGGGCGCAACCTCGACGTGGCGACCACGCCGACGGACGAGCTCATCAAGCTGATGACCGGCAAGTCGATGGAGTACTCGTTCCCCGAGCGCCCCGGCGTGCCGGACGACGCCCCGTTGCGGCTCCAGGTCGAGAACCTCTCGCTGGCGGGCGTCTTCTCCGACGTGAGCCTGTCCATCCGTGCCGGGGAGATCGTCGGCCTGGCCGGTCTGGTCGGCTCGGGGCGCTCCGAGATCCTCGAGACGATCTACGGTGCGCGCCGGGCCACGCACGGTCGCGTGGAGCTGGACGGCAAGAGGCTCCGCCGCGGTTCCGTGGGGGCGGCCGTGGCCGCCGACATCGGCCTCGCACCCGAGGAGCGCAAGAGCCAGGGGCTGCTGCTCGACGAGCCCGTCTACCGCAACATCACCCTGTCCTCCTTCGCGCGGACCGCCCGGGGCGGCTGGCTCGACGAGAAGGCGGAGAAGGCCGCTGCCGAAGAGCAGGCGAAGGCCCTGGACCTGCGGCCGCCGGACGTCGACCGCGCCATCCGCACCCTCTCCGGCGGAAACCAGCAGAAGGCGATGCTCGCCCGCTGGCTGGTCCACGGCTGCGAGGTGCTGCTGCTCGACGAACCGACCCGCGGCGTCGACGTCGGCGCGAGGTCCGAGATCTACGACCTGGTACGACGGCTCGCCGACGCCGGCACCGCCGTGCTGGTCGTCTCCAGCGAGATCCCCGAAGTTCTGGGCCTCGCCGACCGTGTCCTCGTCATCTCCGACGGACAGGTCGTGCACGAAGGGTCCGCCGAGTCGATCGACGAGCACCAGGTGCTCGACATGGTCATGGAAGGAAGTGCCGCGTGAGCGAGCAGCAGACGCCGTCGAGTTCGGCGACAGAAACCCCCACGAACCACAAGGAGAGCTCCCGCTCCCGCCTGGGGCTCTCGGGAACGACGGTCCGGAACCTCGGTCTGGTCGCCGCCCTGGTCCTGCTGTGCCTGGTCGGGCTCCTCACCGGCGGCGACCGGTTCGCCAGCGTGCAGAACCTCATGATCGTGCTCAGCCTCGCGTCGGTGACCGGCGTGCTGGCGATCGGCATGACCTTCGTCATCACCACCGGCGGCATCGACCTGTCGGTCGGCTCCGTGCTCGGCCTGACCACCGTGTGGGCCTCGACCCTGGCCACGCAGACCATGGCCGACCAGTACGGCTGGATCGTCATGGTCGGCTGCGCGCTCCTGGTCGGCCTCGCCGCCGGGCTGGTCAACGGCGTGATCATCGCCTACGGCAACGTGGTGGCGTTCATCGCCACGCTGGCGATGCTGGTCGCGGCCCGCGGGCTCGCCGAGCTCATCGCCAACCGGCGCACGCAGATCGTCGACCAGTCGTCGTTCGAGAGCACCTTCCAGGGTGACCTGCTCGGCGTGCCGAAGATCGTCTGGATCTTCGTCGTCGTCGCCATCGCCGGCTGGTTCCTGCTCAACCGGACCACCTTCGGGCGCCGCACGGTGGCCATCGGCGGCAACCGGGAGGCGGCCCGGCTCGCCGGCATCAACGTCAAGCGCCACCTGCTCTACGTCTACGGCTTCTCGGGCCTGGCGGCCGGCATCGGCGGTGTGATGATGCTCGCCCGGACCGGAGCGGGGTCGTCCACCAACGGTCTCCTGATGGAGCTCGACGTGATCGCCATGGTCGTCGTCGGCGGCACCCTGCTCGCCGGTGGGCGCGGCACGATCATCGGCACGATCATCGGCGTCCTCATCTTCGCGACCCTGCAGAACGTCTTCATCATCAACAACGTCGACAGCTCGGTGCAGCAGATCGCCCGCGGCGCGATCATCGTCGCCGCCGTGCTGCTCCAGCAGCGGTTCGCCGGCCGCTCCAAGTCCAGTTGACCCCGACCTGTCCCACCGACCCCTACCTGTCCTGCAAGTACACGTCAGTACCCGGACCGAATCGAGGATGATCATGTCCGCACGAACCATGCGCCGTCGTCTCATCGCGGCACCGCTCGCCCTGGCCGCCTCGGCTGCCCTGCTGGCCGGTTGCGTCAGCAACGAGCCTGCCGAGGAGGAGGGCACCGACTCCTCCGAGGAGATGAGCTCCGAGGGCGGGGCCGCCGGCACCGCCAACGACGAGCCGGGGGAGCCCGTCACCATCGGCTTCTCCGCCCCCGCCGCCGACCACGGCTGGATGGGTGCGATCACCTCCGCCGCCGAGGCCGAGGCCGACAACTACGAGGACGTCGAGCTCCGCGTCGCCGAGGGCACGAACGACGTCAACGTCCAGATCAGCCAGATCGAGACGTTCATCGCCGACGGCGTGGACGCCATCGTGCTCCTGCCGTTCGACGGCGCCGCGCTGACCGACGTCGCGATCGAGGCGATGGAGGCCGGTATCCCGGTCGTCAACGTCGACCGCGAGTTCACCAGCCCGTTCGCCGCCCGCACCACCGTGCTCGGCGACAACTACGGCATGGGCGTCAGCGCCGGCACCTACATCTGCGAGCAGCTCGGCGACCAGCCCGACGCGGTCATCGCCGAGATCCAGGGCATCGCCTCGCTGCCGCTGACGCAGGACCGTTCGCAGGGCTTCGCCGACGCGCTGTCCGACTGCGGCCTCGACGTCGACAACCAGGTCTCCGCGGAGTTCACCGTCCAGAGCGGTGAGCAGGTGACCGCCAACCTCCTGCAGGCGGCGCCCGAGATCGACGCCATCTGGAACCACGACGACGACCAGGGTGTCGGCGTCCTGCAGGCGATCGAGAACGCCGGTCGCGACGAGTTCTTCATGGTCGGCGGCGCCGGCTCGCTCGACGTGATGGAGCACATCCAGTCCGGTGACACCGTGCTGCAGGCCACGGTCGTCTACCCGTCGACCCAGGCGGCCGACGGCATCAAGCTCGCCCGCCTGATCGCGCAGGACAAGAACATGTCCGACCTGGCCTCGGCGGCCGTCCCGCGCACCGTGCAGCTCTTCGCCCCGGTGGTCACGGCGGACAACGTCGACCAGTACATGAGCATCGGGTTCCGTTCCTGACCTGACCCGGTCGACCCACACCACGGCGGCGGGGCGTGACACGCCCCGCCGCCGCGGACTCGTCCGCCCTCGTGGTGGCTCGAGCCGCACGAGGACAGAAAGGACACACCAATGGCTGCAGCAGACGGCGCTCGCCTCGGCGTCGGCATGGTCGGCTACTCGTTCATGGGCGCGGCGCACTCCCACGCGTGGCGCACCGCCCCCCGCTTCTTCGACCTGCCGCTGCGCACGGAGATGACGGCGGTCGCCGGCAGGGACCCGGAGAAGGTCGCGGCGGCCGCGGACCGGCTCGGATGGCAGTCCTCCGAGACGGACTGGCGTCGCTTGCTCGAGCGGGACGACATCGACCTCATCGACATCTGCACACCGGGCAACACCCACGCCGAGATCGCCGTCGCGGCGCTCGACGCCGGCAAGCACGTGCTGTGCGAGAAGCCGTTGGCCAACTCGGTCGCCGAGGCCGAGCAGATGGTGGCGGCAGCAGACCGCGCGGCGCAGCGGGGTGTGCACGCCATGGTGGGGTTCACCTACCGGCGTGTCCCCGCCATCCAGCTCGCGCGCCAGCTCGTCGCCGACGGTCGTCTCGGCCAGGTCCGGCACGTGAGGGCCCAGTACCTGCAGGACTGGCTGTCGGACGCGTCGACACCGCTGAACTGGCGCCTGCAGAAGGACAAGGCAGGGTCGGGTGCGCTCGGTGACATCGGTGCGCACGTCGTCGATCTCACCCAGTTCATCACCGGTGAGCGGCTCACGGGCGTCGCCGGGATGCTCGAGACCTTCGTGCCCGAGCGCCCGGTGGCCACCGAGTTCTCCGGGCTGTCCGGCACGGCGGGCACGGAGACCGGTCCGGTGACCGTCGACGACGCCGCCGTCTTCTTCGGCCGCATGTCCGGCGGGGCCATGGCCAGCTACGAGGCCACGCGCTACGCCAACGGCCGCAAGAACGCCATCCGCATCGAGATCAACGGGTCGGCGGGCTCTCTCGCCTTCGACTTCGAGGACATGAACGTCCTGCACTTCTACGACGCGACCGAGCCGCCGGCGACGGCAGGGTTCCGCAGGATCGTGGTCACCGAGGCCGAGCACCCCTTCGTGGCGGCCTGGTGGCCCCCGGGCCACGGCCTGGGCTACGAGCACGCCTTCACCCACCAGGTCGTCGATCTGGTGGGAGCGCTCGCAGCCGGCGACGAGCCGGCGCCGTCGTTCGCCGAGGGGCTCGCCGTGCAGCGCGTCCTCGACGCCGTCGAGCGCAGCGCGTCCGACAAGCACCGCTGGATCGACCTCTCCTGATCGGATCGAGACAGTCCAGGAGGTGCGCGCCACCAGGACCGGGGTGTGCGCCGGAGGCCCTGTTCCCCGGCGCGCACCCCCTGCCAAGGTTGCTGGCGAGGACCCGCCGCGCCGGGTGCCCGGCCGACGTTGACGAACGAGAGGAAGAACGATGACACGACCGATCAGCCTGTTCACCGGTCAGTGGGCCGACATGCCGCTGGAGGAGCTGGCGGGTCTGGCGTCCGGCTGGGGCTACGACGGCCTCGAGCTGTGCTGCTGGGGGGACCACCTCGACGTGACCCGCTGGGACGACGCCGAGTACGTCCAGGGACGCAAGGACCTCATGGCCCGGCACGGTCTGCAGATCGTGGCGATCTCCAACCACCTCACGGGTCAGGCGGTCTGCGACGACCCGATCGACCGGCGGCACGAGGAGATCCTCTCGCCGGAGGTGTGGGGGGACGGCGACCCGGAGGGCGTCCGGCAGCGGGCCGCCGAGGCGATGAAGGACACCGCGCGCATGGCCGCGAAGCTCGGTGTGCGCACCGTCGTCGGATTCACCGGCTCCTCGATCTGGAAGACCGTCGCGATGTTCCCGCCGGTGCCCGCGGACATGGTCGAGGCCGGCTACCAGGACTTCGCCGACCGCTGGAACCCCATCCTCGACGTCTTCGAGGAGGTCGGTGTGCGGTTCGCCCTCGAGGTCCACCCGAGCGAGATCGCCTACGACTACTGGACCACCCAGCGCACGCTCGAGGCGATCGGGCACCGGGAGTCGTTCGGCCTGAACTGGGACCCGAGCCACATGGTCTGGCAGGACGTCGACCCCGTGGGCTTCCTCTGGGACTTCCAGGACCGCATCTACCACGCGCACTGCAAGGACACGAAGAAGCGCCTCAACGGCCGCAACGGCCGGCTCTCGTCGCACCTGGCGTGGGCGGACCCGCGGCGCGGCTGGGACTTCATCTCGACCGGCCACGGTGACGTGCCGTGGGAGGACTCGTTCCGGATGCTCAACGCCATCGGGTACGACGGACCGCTCTCGGTCGAGTGGGAGGACGCCGGGATGGACCGTCTCGTCGGGGCGCCCGAGGGTCTGGCCTTCGTGCGCCGGCTCGCGTTCGACGCCCCGGACGCGGCCTTCGACGCGGCCTTCTCCTCCAAGGACTGACCCGCAGGGATCAGGAGCGCGCCGCCTGCGCACCGGGGGTGTGCAGCATGACCACGTCGTCGTGCTGCACACCCCCGACGTCGTAGGTGCGGCTGCCGACGACGGTGAACCCGTGCTTGCGGTAGAAGGCCTGGGCGCGCCCGTTGTCCCCGTTGGTGCCGAGCCAGAACGGACGATCGGGTGCGAGCTCGTCCGCCGTCCGGACGGCTGCGGACATCAGCGCGTTCGCCGTGCCGTCTCCCTGACGAGCGGGGTGGACGTAGATCTTCGACAGCTCGACGTAGGGACCGGGCCCGACCGTGGACCGCAGAACGTCCCGCTCGGCGTCCCCGTCCGGCTCGCCCCGCAGCAGCAGCACGTAGCCGGCGGGCTCCTCAGACTCGCTTCCGTCGGCCACGAGCAGCGCGCAGCCGGGGTCGCGGCTCCACGCGCGGAAGCGCTCCGGCGTCAGGTGCTCGGCGATGTGCCGGGCCATGGTGGCCGTGGAGGTCCCCGGCGGGCACGCGAGGGGGAACGTCAGGGCGGCGAGCCAGGCGAGCTCGGCGGCCTCGTCGGGACGGGCGGGACGGACGACGACGGATGGTGCGGTCACGCTGCGAACCTAGCGCGGACGGCGTCGTTCCGCGGTCGGGGGGAGGTGGTGCGACCTGCGACGACGGGGCGGCAGGGCACTGTGCGCCGGGTCACCCCGTCAGGAGTTGGACTCGGTGCCCAAGCCGTGTAATGTTCTCTGACGTCAGCCCGACAGGGAACGGACACCGCGAGGTGGCCGCCGGGGCTGAAACTCTCCTCGAACGGACAGGGTGCTTCGTGCGCCCCGGATTCGGGAGGGGCTGGACCTCGAGCAGGTCGCCCACGGTTCGCAGAGCGGACTGGACAGGGCGGATCGGTTCGGGTAAGGTTGAAGGGTTGCCCCGGACGGGGTCGGGACAGAGGTTCCGGTCTTGGATGGTGTGTGTCGGTTGTTTGAGAACTCAACAGTGTGCTTGATAGTCAATGCCAAATTTTGAACCTTCATTGGTTCCTTTGGACTAGATTGGACAGCTAGTTTTGCTAGTTTGTTTGGTCTGGCCAGTATCGATATGGCATCGCCGGCCCGTGGTGGTTGGTGGTGTTTTCTCTCTTTTACGGAGAGTTTGATCCTGGCTCAGGACGAACGCTGGCGGCGTGCTTAACACATGCAAGTCGAACGGTGAAGCCCAGCTTGCTGGGTGGATCAGTGGCGAACGGGTGAGTAACACGTGAGCAACCTGCCCTCCACTTCGGGATAAGCCTTGGAAACGGGGTCTAATACCGGATATGAGCGCCTGCCGCATGGTGGGTGTTGGAAAGTTTTTCGGTGGGGGATGGGCTCGCGGCCTATCAGCTTGTTGGTGGGGTGATGGCCTACCAAGGCTTCGACGGGTAGCCGGCCTGAGAGGGCGACCGGCCACACTGGGACTGAGACACGGCCCAGACTCCTACGGGAGGCAGCAGTGGGGAATATTGCACAATGGGCGAAAGCCTGATGCAGCGACGCCGCGTGAGGGATGACGGCCTTCGGGTTGTAAACCTCTTTCAGCAGGGAAGAAGGCCTTCGGGTGGACGGTACCTGCAGAAGAAGCGCCGGCTAACTACGTGCCAGCAGCCGCGGTAATACGTAGGGCGCAAGCGTTGTCCGGAATTATTGGGCGTAAAGAGCTCGTAGGCGGTTTGTCGCGTCTGGTGTGAAAACCTCAGGCTCAACCTGGGGCGTGCATCGGGTACGGGCAGACTAGAGTGCGGTAGGGGAGACTGGAATTCCTGGTGTAGCGGTGGAATGCGCAGATATCAGGAGGAACACCGATGGCGAAGGCAGGTCTCTGGGCCGCAACTGACGCTGAGGAGCGAAAGCATGGGGAGCGAACAGGATTAGATACCCTGGTAGTCCATGCCGTAAACGTTGGGCACTAGGTGTGGGACTCATTCCACGAGTTCCGTGCCGCAGCTAACGCATTAAGTGCCCCGCCTGGGGAGTACGGCCGCAAGGCTAAAACTCAAAGGAATTGACGGGGGCCCGCACAAGCGGCGGAGCATGCGGATTAATTCGATGCAACGCGAAGAACCTTACCAAGGCTTGACATGCACCGGACGCTGCCAGAGATGGTGGTTCCGCAAGGTCGGTGCACAGGTGGTGCATGGTTGTCGTCAGCTCGTGTCGTGAGATGTTGGGTTAAGTCCCGCAACGAGCGCAACCCTTGTCCTATGTTGCCAGCGGGTTATGCCGGGGACTCATGGGAGACTGCCGGGGTCAACTCGGAGGAAGGCGGGGATGACGTCAAATCATCATGCCCCTTATGTCTTGGGCTTCACGCATGCTACAATGGCCGGTACAGAGGGCTGCGATACCGTAAGGTGGAGCGAATCCCAAAAAGCCGGTCTCAGTTCGGATTGGGGTCTGCAACTCGACCCCATGAAGTCGGAGTCGCTAGTAATCGCAGATCAGCAACGCTGCGGTGAATACGTTCCCGGGCCTTGTACACACCGCCCGTCAAGTCACGAAAGTTGGTAACACCCGAAGCTCACGGCCCAACCGGTTTTCCGGGGGGAGTGGTCGAAGGTGGGACTGGCGATTGGGACTAAGTCGTAACAAGGTAGCCGTACCGGAAGGTGCGGCTGGATCACCTCCTTTCTAAGGAGCACATACCTTCTGCCGGTCGGCCCCTGGGGGGTCGGTCGGGTCGCAGGGGGTCATGTACAGCCGCTGTAGGCGCCGAACGTGCGTCTGGTGGTTGCTCTGGGTGGAACATTGACCGTACGGCCGCCTGCGGGTGGGTCGGATCAGTACACCGCGTGCGGTGCCTCCTTGGGGGGTGCCGGTTCGCGGTCGGAACGTCCGGGCTGCTGGTGGGGGGTCGGTAGAGCACACTGTTGGGTCCTGAGGCAGCCGGCCACGTTGTTGGTCGGGGTCTTTGATGGATACGGGTCGTCGGTCGGTCGCAGACCGTCTTCATGCTGTTGCTGGTGGCGCGAGCTGCTGGTGGGTGTGGGGGTAGGTGCGCATCGTGGGCCGGCGGGTTCGTCCGTTGCTTGAGAACTGCACAGTGGACGCGAGCATCCCAGATGTTCAAGTACATCCCCATCGTCGTTGACGGTGCGGGGTGTGTTTTCTTGGATTTCTGTAGCAATTTTGTAGTGTGTCGAAGTTTTGAAGGGCACATGGTGGATGCCTTGGCACTAGGAGCCGAAGAAGGACGTTGTAGCCTGCGATAAGCCTCGGGGAGCTGGCAAACGAGCTGTGATCCGAGGGTGTCCGAATGGGGGAACCCGGCCGCAGTCATGTGCGGTCACCGACGCCTGAATGTATAGGGCGCCTGGAGGGAACGCCGGGAAGTGAAACATCTCAGTACCGGCAGGAAGAGATATTCCGTGAGTAGTGGCGAGCGAAAGCGGATGAGGCCAAACCGTATGCGTGTCAAGCTGTCAGGCGTTGCGTGTGCGGGGTTGTGGGACCTTCTAGGAGTCTCTGACAGGACTCCGGCCAGTAAGAAAGTCGTGTGATAGTCGAACCGCATTGAAAGGCGGACCGTAGAGGGTGTGAGTCCCGTAGACGAAATCGCGCGGCCTGGTGGAGGGGATCCCAAGTAGCACGGGGCCCGTGAAATCTCGTGTGAATCTGGTAAGACCACTTGCTAAGCCTAAATACTACCTAGTGACCGATAGCGGATCAGTACCGTGAGGGAACGGTGAAAAGTACCCCGGGAGGGGAGTGAAATAGTACCTGAAACCGTGTGCCTACAAGCCGTCGGAGCCTCCTTGGTGGGGGTGACGGCGTGCCTTTTGAAGAATGAGCCTGCGAGTTAGTGCTCGGTGGCGAGGTTAACCCGTGTGGGGAAGCCGTAGCGAAAGCGAGTCCGAACAGGGCGATTGAGTCGCCGGGTCTAGACCCGAAGCGAAGTGATCTAGCCATGGGCAGGTTGAAGCGCCGGTAAGACGGCGTGGAGGACCGAACCCACTTAGGTTGAAAACTGAGGGGATGACCTGTGGTTAGGGGTGAAAGGCCAATCAAACTTCGTGATAGCTGGTTCTCCCCGAAATGCATTTAGGTGCAGCGTCACGCGTTCCTTGCCGGAGGTAGAGCTACTGGATGGCCGATGGGCCCTACCAGGTTACTGACGTCAACCAAACTCCGAATGCCGGCAAGCCAGAGCGTGGCAGTGAGACTGCGGGGGATAAGCTTCGTAGTCGAGAGGGAAACAGCCCAGACCACCGGCTAAGGCCCCTAAGCGTGTGCTCAGTGGGAAAGGATGTGGAGTTGCCCAGACAACCAGGAGGTTGGCTTAGAAGCAGCCACCCTTGAAAGAGTGCGTAATAGCTCACTGGTCAAGTGATTCCGCGCCGACAATGTAGCGGGGCTCAAGTACACCGCCGAAGCCGTGGCGCTCACACAAGCCCAGCAGCGACTTGATCGCTGTTCAGGTGTGTGGGCGGGTAGGGGAGCGTCGTGTGGGCGGTGAAGCCGCGGAGTGATCCAGCGGTGGAGACCACACGAGTGAGAATGCAGGCATGAGTAGCGAAAGACGGGTGAGAAACCCGTCCGCCGAATGACCAAGGGTTCCAGGGCCAGGTTAATCCGCCCTGGGTAAGTCGGGACCTAAGGCGAGGCCGACAGGCGTAGTCGATGGACAAGGAGTTGATATTCTCCTACCGGCGAAGAACCGCCCATACCGAATCCGGTGATGCTAACCACCCCGAACCACCACCGACGTCCTTCGGGACGTCACCGGTGTCTAGGCGTGGGACCCGAACCGGTACTAGGTAAGCGTGTTAACAGGGGTGACGCAGGAAGGTAGCCCGGCGTGGCGATGGTTGACCACGTCCAAGGCCGTAGCCCGTCTCGTAGGCAAATCCGCGAGACACCAAGGGTGAGAGTCGACGGTGACCGCGTATGCGGGAAACGGGTGATCCTCAGCTGCCAAGAAAAGCCTCGACGCGAGGTTCTAGCCGCCCGTACCCCAAACCGACTCAGGTGGTCAGGTAGAGAATACTAAGGCGATCGAGAGAATCGTGGTTAAGGAACTCGGCAAAATGCCCCCGTAACTTCGGGAGAAGGGGGGCCTGATCCGTGAACCCACTTGCTGGGGGAAGCGGTGAGGGCCGCAGAGACCAGGGAGAAGCGACTGTTTACTAAAAACACAGGTCCGTGCGAAGTCGCAAGACGATGTATACGGACTGACGCCTGCCCGGTGCTGGAAGGTTAAGAGGACGGGTCAGCTTCGGCGAAGCCCAGAATTTAAGCCCCAGTAAACGGCGGTGGTAACTATAACCATCCTAAGGTAGCGAAATTCCTTGTCGGGTAAGTTCCGACCTGCACGAATGGCGTAACGACTTCTCCGCTGTCTCGACCACGAACTCGGCGAAATTGCACTACGAGTAAAGATGCTCGTTACGCGCAGCAGGACGGAAAGACCCCGGGACCTTTACTACAGCTTGGTATTGGTGTTCGGTGCGGTTTGTGTAGGATAGGTGGGAGACTATGAAACCGGCGCGCCAGCGCCGGTGGAGTCGCCGTTGAAATACCACTCTGACCGCATCGACCATCTAACCTCGGTCCGTGATCCGGACCAGGGACAGTGCCTGGTGGGTAGTTTAACTGGGGCGGTTGCCTCCCAAAAAGTAACGGAGGCGCTCAAAGGTTCCCTCAGCCTGGTTGGCAATCAGGTGTCGAGTGCAAGTGCACAAGGGAGCTTGACTGTGAGACCGACAGGTCGAGCAGGGACGAAAGTCGGAACTAGTGATCCGGCGGTGGCTCGTGGAAGCGCCGTCGCTCAACGGATAAAAGGTACCCCGGGGATAACAGGCTGATCTTCCCCAAGAGTCCATATCGACGGGATGGTTTGGCACCTCGATGTCGGCTCGTCGCATCCTGGGGCTGGAGTAGGTCCCAAGGGTTGGGCTGTTCGCCCATTAAAGCGGCACGCGAGCTGGGTTTAGAACGTCGTGAGACAGTTCGGTCCCTATCCGCTGCGCGCGCAGGAAACTTGAGAAGGGCTGTCCCTAGTACGAGAGGACCGGGACGGACGAACCTCTGGTATGCCAGTTGTTCCGCCAGGAGCACCGCTGGTTCGCTACGTTCGGGAGGGATAACCGCTGAAAGCATCTAAGCGGGAAGCCTGCTTCAAGATGAGGTTTCCAACAGGCTAGACCTGTGAAGGCACCCAGCTAGACCACTGGGTAGATAGGCCGGAAGTGGAAGACAGGACCAACGACTGTCGCAGCTGACCGGTACTAATCAGCCGACAACTTCAACACACCTACACTGCTTGCTCCGCGTCCACTGTGCGGTTCCCGAGAAACGGGCACCACCCCCACCCCCCCCGCCACCCTGCGTGGCACCCCGGGGAAACCCGGTGGGGACCCGACAACTCGATACTGTTACGGCGGTCACAGCGAAGGGGAAACGCCCGGTCCCATACCGAACCCGGAAGCTCAGCCCTTCAGCGCCGATGGTACTGCCCTGGAGACGGGGTGGGAGAGTAGGACGCCGCCGGACACCCTTCACAGCAGGCCCCCAACCCCTCACGGGTTGGGGGCCTGACTGCTTTCCCCCCACCACACGCCCACCGCGCCACCCGGCCGACCTCCGGGCCCCGGCTGCCCCGCGGCCGGGCCCCCGACCGGTCTCACACCGCCGGCCGACCGAGCGCCCTCCCCGACGGGACGCGTGTCACATCCGCGGTCGGCTCCGTGTCATCGGGCCGTCACGTCGGCCCACTAGACTGGCGGCCATGTCCACCATCTCCCGTGACGAGGTCGCGCGTGTCGCCGCGCTGGCGCGGATCGAGCTGCGCCCTGACGAGCTGGATCGGCTCGCCGGCGAGCTCGACGTGATCGTCGAGTCCATCGCCAAGGTGAGCCAGGTCGCGACCCCCGAGGTCCCCGCGACGAGCCATCCGCTGCCCATGTCCAACGTGTTCCGTCCCGACGTGCCCGAGCCGGCGCTGCCGGTCGACGACGTGCTCGCGGGTGCGCCGGAGGCCGAGGACGGCCGCTTCGCGGTGCCGCAGATCCTCGGGGAGGAGTGAGATGACCGACCTGACCCGCCTGTCGGCCGCCGACCTGGCGCAGAAGTTGCGCCGGCGTGAGGTGACCAGCGTCGAGGTGACGCAGGCGTTCCTGGACCGGATCGCCGCCGTGGACGGTGCCGTCCACGCCTACCTGCACGTCAACGCCGAGGAGGCGCTGGCGACCGCTCGCGACGTCGACGCCCGCCGCGAGGTCGGCGAGGAGCTGCACCCGCTGGCCGGCGTGCCGATCGCCGTCAAGGACGTCGTCGTCACCCGTGGCATGCCCTCGACGGCCGGCTCCAAGATCCTCGAGGGATGGGTGCCGCCCTACGACGCCACCCTCGTCGAGAAGATCCGCGACGCGCGCATGCCCATCCTGGGCAAGACCAACATGGACGAGTTCGCCATGGGCTCCTCCACCGAGCACTCGGCCTACGGCAACACGCACAACCCGTGGGACCTCGAGCGCATCCCGGGCGGCTCGGGCGGTGGCTCGGCCGCCGCGCTGGCGTCCTTCACCGCGCCCCTGGCGATCGGTACCGACACCGGCGGCTCCATCCGCCAGCCGGGCGCCGTCACCGGCACGGTCGGCGTGAAGCCGACCTACGGCAGCGTCTCGCGCTACGGCCTCATCGCGCTCGCCTCCAGCCTCGACCAGGCGGGTCCGGTCACCCGGACCGTCATGGACTCGGCGCTGCTGCACGAGCTGATCGGCGGGCACGACCCGCGGGACTCGACCTCCATCCCCGAGCCGCTGCCCGCGCTCGTGGAGGCCGCCGCGCAGGGCGCCGGCGGCGACCTGTCCGGCGTGCGGGTCGGCGTCGTCAGCCAGCTGCAGGGCGAGGGCTACCAGGAGGGCGTCCAGGCCCGGTTCACCGAGTCGCTCGAGCTGCTGCGCCGGGCGGGTGCCGAGGTCGTGCAGGTGTCCTGCCCGCACTTCGAGTACGCGCTGGCCGCGTACTACCTGATCCTGCCGGCCGAGGCCTCCAGCAACCTCGCCAAGTTCGACGGTATGCGCTTCGGCCTGCGGGTCGAGCCCGAGGACGGCCCGGTGACCGCCGAGCGCGTCATGGCCGCCACCCGGGGCGCCGGCTTCGGCGACGAGGTCAAGCGCCGCATCATCCTGGGCACCTACGCGCTCAGCGCCGGCTACTACGACGCCTACTACGGCAGCGCGCAGAAGGTCCGCACGCTCATCCAGCAGGACTTCGACGCCGCGTTCGAGCAGGTCGACGTGCTCGTCTCCCCGACGGCGCCGACCACGGCGTTCAAGCTCGGCGAGAAGCTCGACGACCCCCTGGCGATGTACCTCAACGACGTCGCCACGATCCCGGCCAACCTCGCGGGCATCCCCGGCATCTCGGTGCCGAACGGCCTCGCGGAGCCCACCGACGGCGGTGCCGCCATGCCGACCGGCTTCCAGGTGCTGGCCCCCGCCAAGGCCGACGACCGCCTCTACCGCGTCGGCGCCGCCCTCGAGGCCGCCCTGGAGAAGTCCTGGGGCGGTCCGCTGCTGGACCGCGCGCCCGAGCTCGGCTGACGGACCCACGAAGGAGATGACTGTGACCCAGCTGGTCGACTACGCCGACGCGGTCCGACGGTTCGACCCGGTGCTCGGCATCGAGGTGCACGTCGAGCTCGGCACCCGGACCAAGATGTTCTGCCCGGCCGAGGTGGAGTTCGGCGGCGACCCGAACACCCAGACGACCCCCGTCAGCCTCGGGCTCCCCGGTGCGCTGCCCGTCGTCAACGGGACGGCCGTCGAGTACGCGATCCGGATCGGCCTGGCGCTCAACTGCCAGATCGCCGAGTCCTGCCGCTTCGCCCGGAAGAACTACTTCTACCCGGACGTGCCGAAGAACTTCCAGACCTCCCAGTACGACGAGCCGATCGCCTTCGACGGCTGGCTCGACGTCGAGCTCGAGGACGGCACGGTCCACCGTGTCGAGATCGAGCGGGCGCACATGGAGGAGGACGCCGGCAAGAACACCCACGTCGGGGGTGCCGCCGGCCGGATCCACGGCGCCGACTACTCGCTCGTGGACTACAACCGTGCGGGCATCCCGCTGGTCGAGATCGTCACGAAGCCGATCACCGGCGTCGGGGACCGTGCCCCCGAGGTGGCCCGCGCCTACGTGCAGGCGCTGCGCGACATCTTCCGGGCGCTGGACGTGTCCGAGGCCCGCATGGAGCGGGGCAACGTGCGTGCCGACGTCAACCTCTCGCTGCGTGCTACGCCGGACGCCCCGCTCGGCACCCGCACCGAGACCAAGAACGTCAACTCGTTCCGGTCGGTCGAGCGGGCCGTGCGCTACGAGGTCTCCCGGCAGGCCGCGATCCTCGACGCCGGGGACACCGTGGTCCAGGAGACCCGGCACTGGCACGAGGACACCGGCATCACCACCTCGGGCCGCGTGAAGTCCGACGCCGAGGACTACCGGTACTTCCCCGAGCCGGACCTGGTGCCGGTCGAGCCGTCCCGCGAGTGGGTCGAGGAGATCCGCGCCGGGCTGCCGGAGCTGCCGCAGGCGCACCGCCGTCGGCTCCAGGACGAGTGGGGCTACGCCGACGCCGAGATGCGCGACGTCGTCAACGCCGGCGCCCTCGACCTCATCGAGGCGACCGTCGCGGCGGGGTCCAGCCCGGCCGCGGCGCGCAAGTGGTGGATGGGCGAGCTCGCCCGCCGTGCCAAGCAGGACGAGGTCGAGCTGGCCGACCTGGCCATCACGCCGGCCCAGATCGGCGAGCTGCAGGGTCTGGTCGACTCCGGCCGGATCAACGACAAGATCGCCCGTCAGGTCCTCGACGGCGTGCTCGCCGGCGAGGGCGACCCGGAGCAGGTCGTGGTCGACCGCGGCCTCGAGATCGTCTCCGACGACGGCGCGCTGCTGTCCGCCATCGACGAGGCGCTGGCCGCCCAGCCCGACGTCGTCGAGAAGGTCCGCGGCGGCAACCAGGGGCCCGTCGGCGCGATCATCGGCGCCGTGATGAAGACGACCAAGGGGCAGGCCGACGCCAAGCGCGTGCGCGAGCTCATCCTCGAGAGGATCGGCTCGTGACACCCCCGGTGCTGCCGGGGGAGATGGTGCGGCTGCGTCCGCTCGCGGCCCGCGACGCCGACCGCCTCTGGGAGTCGCTGCACGACCCGGAGGGCATGCGCCTGACGGGGACGACGGCGAGCTTCACCCGGGAGCAGATCGACGAGTGGGCGTCCTCGGTCGCCGGGCGCGACGGCCGGTTCGACTGGGCCATCACGCCGGCCGCGGTACGGGACGGCGAGCTGGTCAGCGACGAGCTGATCGGCGAGATCGTGCTCAACGACATCGACCCGGTCAGCCGCAGCGCCAACCTGCGCCTGCAGATGCTGCCGGACTACCGGGGCCGCGGCTACGGTCGCGAGGCGATCGAGCATGTGCTCCGCTTCGCCTTCGAGGCCGACCAGCTGCGCCTGCACCGGGTGGGCCTGGACGTGCTGAGCATCAACCCGCGGGCCAAGGCGCTGTACGCGTCGCTCGGCTTCGTCGAGGAGGGGCGGCTGCGCGACGCCTACCGCGACGGGGACGACTGGTCCGACGCGATCGTGATGAGCCTCCTCGAGGACGAGTACCGGGCGATGGTGCGCACCGCCTGAGGCCTCGCCTCACCGGCCCCGCTGGAAGTCGTCGAGGCTGACCCTGCGCTCGTGCGCGTGGTCGACCAGCGGTGCCGGGTAGTCGGCCGGCGGGGTGTCCAGCTTCCAGGGCTGGTGCACCCGCCGGCCGGCCACGTCGCCCAGCTCGGGCACCCAGCGGCGCACGTACCCCCCGTCGGGGTCGAACTTCTCGCCCTGCGTGACCGGGTTGAAGATGCGGAAGTAGGGCGCGGCGTCGTGCCCGGTCCCGGCGACCCACTGCCAGTTGAGCTGGTTCTGGGACACGTCGCCGTCCACGAGGTGGGCCATGAAGTGCTCGGCCCCGCGCTGCCAGCGCACGTGCAGGTCCTTGACGAGGAACGACGCCACCACCATCCGCACGCGGTTGTGCATCCAGCCGGTGGCGAGCAGCTGGCGCATCCCGGCGTCGACGAACGGATAGCCGGTGCGCCCGTCCCGCCACGCCGTCAGCCACTCGTCCTCCTGCTCGCCCCGCGTCCAGGCGTCGTCGGGCACGACGGCGCGCAGCGAGCGGGTGCGGGCGTCGGGGCGGTGGTGCAGCACGTCGGCGTGGAACTCGCGCCACGACAGCTCGGAGCGGAACGTCGCCACGGCGTCCGGGTCGACACCGTCGCCCTGCGCGGCGGCGAGGTCGGCGAGCATCGTGCGCGGGTGGATCTCCCCCCAGCGCAGGTGCACGGACATCGCCGAGGTCCCGGCGAGGTCGGGGCGGTCCCGGGCGTCGGGGTAGTCGGCGAGCCCGTCGGCGAGGAAGTCCCGCCAGCGGCGCCGCGCCGCGTCCTCGCCGGCCCGGGGCAGGTGCGCGGTGGGCTCCGGTCCCTCCGGCAGGGCGTCTCCGTCCAGCGCGGCCCACGGGACCTGCCGCGGACGGCGGGCCGGGGACGGCCAGCCGTGCTCCAGCCACGCCCGCCGGAACGGGGTGAACACCTGGTACGGCCCGCCGGTCTGCGTGAACAGCCGCCCCGGGGACACGGCGTAGGCCGACCCGGTGCGCTCCAGGGACACTCCGAGGTCGTCGAGGGCGGCGGCGACCTCGGCGTCCCGGCGGCACCCGTACGGCTCGTGGCTGGCCGCGACGTGCACGGCACCGGCCCCGGTCTCGCGCACCACCTGCGGCACGATCTCGGCCGGGTCCCCGCGGCGGACCACGAGCCGTCCGTCGCAGGCCTCGTCCAGGGCCTGCAGCGACGCGCGCAGGTAGGCGAGCCGGTTGGCGCCCGCGCTGCGCCACAGCGTCTCGTCGAGCACGTACAGGGCGACGACGGTCGCGTCGTCGTCCCGCGCCGCCTCGACGGCGGCGAGCAGGGCCGGGTTGTCGGCCAGGCGCAGGTCGCGCCGGAACCACATCACGGTCGTCGGCATGGCGCCACCGTACGGCCCGGCCGGGCCCGCCGCGCTCGCAGGTCGGGGGCCGGGGTGCCAGAGTCGTGCCATGACGGATTCCGCGGCCGGCTCGGGCCGCCCCGCCCAGCCGGCCGAGCGGACCTTCTTCGGGCACCCGCGCGGGCTGCTGACGCTGTTCACCACCGAGGCGTGGGAACGGTTCAGCTACTACGGGATGCGCGCCATCCTGGTGCTGTACATCACCGACGCGGTGGTCGACGGCGGGCTCGGCTACGACGAGACGACCGGCAACGCGATCGGGTCGATCTACGGCAGCTCGGTCTACCTGCTGTCCATCGTCGGCGGCTGGCTGGCCGACCGCGTCATCGGTGCCCGGCGTTCGGTGCTGTACGGAGGCATCGTCATCGCCGCCGGCCACGTGGCCCTCACCGTCCCGCAGGCCGCGTTCACCTGGCTCGGTCTGGTCCTCGTGGCCACGGGCACCGGCCTGCTCAAGCCGAACGTCTCGGCGATGGTCGGCGAGCTCTACGACCGGCGCGACCCGCGCCGCGAGGCCGGGTTCTCGATCTTCTACATGGGCATCAACTTCGGGTCGTTGTTCGCGCCGCTCGTGGTGGGCAGCGTGCAGCGGCTCTGGGGCTACCACGCGGGATTCCTCGTCGCCGCGGTCGGCATGGCGGTCGCCCTGGTCTTCTTCGTCGCCGGCCGCCGCTACCTCCACGGTGCCGGCGACGCCGTACCGAACCCGGTCCGGCGCGAGGAGCGGGGCACCATCGCACGGATCATGGTGGCGGTCGTCGCCGGCGTCGGCGTGCTCTACCTCGTGGCGGTCGCGGTCTCGGGCGGCTGGTCCGGAGGAGCGTTCGTCGACACCCTCAGCTACGTCGCCCTGGTGACCCCCGTCGTCTACTTCGTGGTGATGTACCGCTCGCCGAAGGTCACCGACACCGAGCGCCCGCGTCTGCTGGCCTACATCCCGCTGTTCGTCGCCGCCATGCTGTTCTGGATGATCTTCGAGCAGGCCGCCACGACCCTGACGACGTTCGCCCGCGACCGGACCCAGCTCGACGTCCTCGGGGTGGAGATCAGCCCGGCGTTCTTCCAGTCCGTGAACCCGGCCTCGATCATTCTGCTCGCCCCGGTGTTCGCCTGGCTGTGGCAGCGGACCGGCGGGCGCCCGCCCACGCCGTACAAGTTCGCGCTGGGGCTGGCGCTGGCCGCGGTGTCGTTCCTGTTCCTGGCGGGGGCCTCGGAGGTCGTCGGGGACGACCGCGCGCCGGCGTGGGTGCTGATCGTCGTCTACGTGATCCAGACCCTCGGCGAGCTGTGCCTGTCCCCGGTCGGGCTCGCGGCCACGACCCTGCTGGCGCCGCAGGCGTTCCGCGGGCAGGCGATGGCGCTGTGGTTCCTGGCCAACGCCTCGGGCCAGGCGATCACCGCGCAGCTCGTCCAGGCGACCGCCGACGTCTCCGACACCGCCTACTTCGGCGGGATCGGCGTCGTGGCGCTCGCGGTGGCGGGGCTGGTCTGGGCCGTCTCGCCGTGGGTGGTCCGGCAGATCCGGGCCGCCGACGAGGCCGAGGGCGTGCACACGGCGGGCGCCTGATCCCGACCATCACCTGGGACGGGCGTCCCAGCATGCGGCACGACGGCGTACCCTGCGGGAGCACGTCGCTCACGGCGCGTCCGTGAGCCGGTCCGAAGGAGCATGCAGATGAGCCGCCCCCTGCGTTCGCGCACGTCGACCCACGGCCGCAACATGTCCGGCGCCCGCGCCCTGTGGCGCGCCACCGGCATGGGGTCGGAGGACTTCGGCAAGCCGATCGTCGCGATCGCCAACTCGTACACCCAGTTCGTCCCGGGACACGTCCACCTCAAGGACATGGGCGACCTCGTCGCGGGAGCCATCCGCGAGGCCGGGGGAGTGGCCAAGGAGTTCAACACCATCGCCGTCGACGACGGCATCGCGATGGGCCACGGCGGCATGCTCTACTCGCTGCCCAGCCGCGACCTCATCGCCGACTCGGTCGAGTACATGGTCAACGCCCACTGCGCGGACGCCCTGGTGTGCATCTCCAACTGCGACAAGATCACCCCGGGCATGCTGAACGCCGCGCTGCGGCTGAACATCCCGGTCGTGTTCGTCTCCGGCGGCCCGATGGAGGCCGGCAAGGCGGTCGTCGCGGACGGGGTGGCGAGGACGAACCTCAACCTCATCAACGCGATCAACTACTCGGCCGACGAGAACGTCTCCGACGAGGCGCTGGCGAAGGTCGAGGAGAACGCCTGCCCGACCTGCGGCTCCTGCTCCGGCATGTTCACGGCGAACTCGATGAACTGCCTCACCGAGGCCCTGGGCCTGTCGCTGCCGGGCAACGGGTCGGTGCTGGCCACGCACGCCGCGCGCAAGGAGCTGTTCCTCGAGGCCGGCCGGACCGTCGTCGAGCTGGCGAAGCGCTACTACGACGAGTCCGACGACACCGCGGCGCCCCGCGGTATCGCCACCAAGGAGGCGTTCGCCAACGCGATGGCGCTCGACGTCGCCATGGGCGGCTCGACCAACACGGTGCTGCACGTGCTGGCGGCGGCGCAGGAGGCCGAGGTCGACTTCACGCTGTCCGACATCGAGGAGATCTCGCGCCGCGTGCCCTGCCTGAGCAAGGTCGCGCCGAACCACCCGAACTACCACATGGAGGACGTCCACCGGGCCGGCGGCATCCCCGCGCTGCTCGGCGAGCTGCACCGGGCCGGGCTGCTCGAGAAGGACGTCTCCAGCGTGCACACCCCGACGCTGCAGCAGTGGCTGGACGACTGGGACGTGCGCGGCGGGAAGGCGACCGAGCAGGCCACCGAGATGTTCTACGCGGCACCGGGCGGTGTGCGCACGACGCAGGCGTTCTCCACGCAGAACCGCTGGGAGTCACTGGACACCGACGCCGCCGAGGGCTGCATCCGCGACGTCCAGCACGCCTACACCGTCGACGGTGGTCTGGCGGTGCTGCGCGGCAACCTCGCGACCGACGGCGCGGTGTTCAAGACCGCCGGCGTCGACCCGGACGTCTTCCACTTCACCGGCCGGGCGCTCGTGTGCGAGTCGCAGGACGAGGCCGTGGAGAAGATCCTGACCAAGCAGGTCGAGCCCGGGCACGTCGTCGTGGTGCGCTACGAGGGTCCCGCCGGCGGCCCCGGCATGCAGGAGATGCTCTACCCGACCTCCTTCATCAAGGGCCGCGGTCTGGGCAAGGTCTGCGCCCTCATCACCGACGGCCGGTTCTCGGGCGGTTCGTCCGGCATCTCCATCGGCCACGTCTCCCCGGAGGCGGCCGCGGGCGGCGTCATCGGCCTGGTCGAGGACGGCGACGAGATCGAGATCGACGTCGAGTCCCGCTCCGTCCGGCTCAACGTGGCCGACGACGTGCTCGCCGAGCGACGCGCCGCGATGGAGGCCTCGGACAACCCGTGGCAGCCGAAGGACCGCGACCGGTACGTCTCCCCGGCGCTGCGCGCCTACGCCGCCATGGCCACCAGCGCGGACAAGGGCGCGGTGCGCGACATCAACCTGGTCACCCGCCGCTGAGCGTGCGGGTCGTCGACCTCTCCTCGCACGACGTCGACGACGTCGCAGGCTTGTTCGCGGACGACGGCGGCTACTCCTGCCGCGTCGCGGGCCGGCCGGCGACGCGCACGTCGGCCTGCTGCAGACCGCGGCGGGCCGGCACCGGCAGGGACTGGGGCGGGCGCTGCACGCGGCGCTGGAGCGACGGGCCGAGCGCTGGCCGGAGATCACGACGCTGCGCCTCGCCGTCGTCGACACCAACCGGGAGGTCGCCGAACCCTTCTGGCGCGCCCTCGGCTACGCGCCGACCGGCGGGGCCACGCCGTTCGCCGCCGGGAGCGTCGAGTCCGTGGCCCGCGTCTGGACCCGTCCGGTCACGCGCCGAGGAACCGCCGGGCCAGGTGGCGTCGTCGGCCCTAGCCTGGGGGCATGACGAGCACCGACGACCGGACCACGCCTGACCTCAAGCCCCGCTCCCGCCAGGTGACCGACGGCCTGGAGGCCACCGCATCGCGCGGCATGCTGCGCGCGGTCGGCATGGGCGACGACGACTGGGACAAGCCGCAGATCGGTGTCGCGAGCTCGTGGAACGAGATCACGCCCTGCAACCTGTCGCTGGACCGGCTGGGCGGCGCGGTGAAGAACGGCGTGCACGCCGGCGGCGGCTACCCGCTGGAGTTCGGCACGATCTCCGTCTCCGACGGCATCTCGATGGGCCACGAGGGGATGCACTTCTCGCTGGTCTCCCGGGACGTCATCGCCGACTCCGTCGAGACGGTCATGCAGGCCGAGCGCCTGGACGGCTCGGTGCTGCTGGCCGGCTGCGACAAGTCGCTGCCCGGCATGCTCATGGCCGCCGCCCGCCTGGACCTGGCCAGCGTGTTCCTCTACGCCGGGTCGATCATGCCCGGCTGGGTGAAGCTCGCGGACGGCACCGAGAAGGACGTCACCCTCATCGACGCCTTCGAGGCCGTCGGCGCCTGCTCGCGCGGGCTGATGTCCCGCGACGACGTCGACCGCATCGAGCGGGCCATCTGCCCCGGCGAGGGTGCCTGCGGCGGGATGTACACGGCCAACACCATGTCCTCGGTGGCCGAGGCCATGGGCATGTCCCTGCCGGGCTCGGCCGCCCCGCCGTCGGCCGACCGTCGCCGCGACTCCTTCGCGCACGCCTCCGGCGAGGCCGTCGTCGAGATGCTGCGCCGCGGCATCACCGCCCGCGACATCATGACCAAGGAGGCGTTCGAGAACGCCATCGCCGTCGTCATGGCGTTCGGCGGGTCCACCAACGCCGTGCTGCACCTGCTGGCCATCGCCCACGAGGCCGAGGTCGAGCTGACGCTCGAGGACTTCGACCGGGTGGCGAGCCGCGTGCCGCACCTGGGCGACCTCAAGCCGTTCGGCCGCTACGTGATGAACGACGTCGACCGCATCGGCGGGGTCCCCGTGATCATGAAGGCGCTGCTGGACGCCGGGCTGATCCACGGCGACTGCCTCACCGTCACCGGGCGCACCGTGGCCGAGAACCTGGCCGACATCGCCCCGCCGGACCCGGACGGCAAGATCCTGCGCGCCCTCGACCAGCCGATCCACCCCACCGGCGGCATCACGATCCTGCACGGGTCCCTCGCCCCCGAGGGCGCCGTGGTCAAGAGCGCCGGGTTCGACTCCGACGTCTTCGAAGGCACCGCGCGCGTGTTCGAGCGGGAGCGGCACGCCCTGGACGCGCTGGAGGACGGCACGATCACCGCCGGCGACGTCGTCGTCATCCGGTACGAGGGCCCCAAGGGCGGACCCGGGATGCGCGAGATGCTGGCCATCACCGGCGCGATCAAGGGTGCGGGACTCGGCAAGGACGTCCTGCTCGTCACCGACGGCCGGTTCTCCGGCGGCACCACCGGGCTGTGCGTCGGGCACATCGCCCCGGAGGCCGTCGACGCCGGACCGATCGCCTTCGTGCGCGACGGCGACCGCATCCGCCTCGACGTCGCCGCCAAGACGCTCGACCTCCTGGTCGACGCCGACGAGCTGGCCGCCCGGCACACCGACGACTGGGAGCCCGTGCCGCACGGCTACACCCGCGGGGTGCTCGCCAAGTACACCAAGCTGGTGCAGTCCGCCTCGACGGGCGCGGTGCTCGGCTGAGCACGCGCGAGCGGGCGCGGAGCGCGGCACGGTAGGGACATCGCACCGGCGACCGCGGGAGGGGCCATGTCCACCGAGTCCGACGATCCCGTCACGGACGAGCTGACCCCGGACCAGTTCGAGCAGGCCGACTCCACCGGTCACTGGCGGGTGCTGTCGCACGGGGCCTGCGCGCTCTTCCGCACCGGGACGCCGGGCGCCGGAGCCGTCCTGCTCGAGGACGTCGCGGTGCTCGCCGACGCCGCGAACCACCACCCGGACGTGGACCTGCGGCCCGACGGCGTCGTCGTGCGGTGCGTCTCGCACGACGTCGGCGGCCTGAGCCGGCGCGACGTCGCGCTCGCCCAGGACGTCTCGGCCGCGGCCGACCGGCTGGGGCTGACCGCCGACCCGGCGGCGCTGCAGGACGTCGAGCTGACGATCGACGCCACCGACCGCGAGCGCATCATGCCCTTCTGGGCCGTGGTGCTCGGGCACGAGCGGGCCGGCGACGAGGACCTGCTCGACCCGGACGCGCGCTGGCCCGGCATCTGGTTCCAGCAGATGGACGCGCCCCGGCCGCTGCGGAACCGGCTGCACCTGGACGTGTTCGTGCCGCACGACGACCGGCCCGCCCGGGTCGAGGCCGCCCTGGCGGCCGGCGGGAGGCTCACCACCGAGGAGTTCGTCCCGCAGTGGTGGACGCTCGCCGACCCGGAGGGCAACGAGGCCGACGTCGAGGCGTGGGAGGGTTTCACCGACGAGCTGCCCGAGGGGCTCGTCTCCCCGGACGCCTTCCGCGCGGCCCACGGCGTGGAGGACTGGCGGGTGCTGCAGGGAGCGTGCGCGCGCTACCGGACCGGGCGGTTCCACACCGGGGTGGACCTGGCGGCGAGCGCGCAGCGGATCGCCGACGACGCCGGGGTCCGTCTCTCCACGGACCTGCGCTTCGGGCACGTCTCCTTCCGGGTGGGCGCGCCCGAGGACGGCTGGATCGACGACGCGGCCCTCGTGGTGGCCCGCCGGATCCAGGCCGCCGCCCGCGCCGCCGACCTGGAGCCCGACCCGCGGGCCCTGCGGGACGTCCAGCTCACGTTCGACGCCCTGGACGTCGCCGCCGTGCAGCGGTTCTGGGCCGCCGCCCTCGGGTACACCACCCGCGAGGACACCGACCTGTTCGACCCGCTGCTGCGCGGTCCGGCGGTCTCCATCCAGCCGATGGCCGAGCCGCGCGAGCAGCGCAACCGGATCCACGTCGACGCGTTCGTCCCCGCCGACGTGGCGGACGAGAGGGTCGCGGCCGCCGTCGCCGCGGGCGGGCGCGTCGTGCGCGACGCCGAGGCGCCGCTGTGGCGGACGGTCGCGGACCCGGAGGGCAACGAGATCGACATCGCCGTCTCGATCGGGAGGGAAGAGCATGAGTGACCACATGACCCCCACGCAGTTCCGCGCCGCCGCAGGGACCGCGGACTGGCGGGTGCTCGACGACGGGCGGGCGACGGCGACCTTCCGCACCGGTGCCTTCACCACCGGGGTGCGGCTGGTCGAGGAGATCGGCGAGCTCGCCGAGGCCGCGAACCACCACCCCGACGTCGACCTGCGGTACGGCACCGTCGTCGTGCGGACCGTGTCCCACGACATCGGCGGGCTGAGCCAGCGGGACGCCGCGCTCGCCGCACAGATCTCGGCGGCGGCGCGCGAGCTCGACATCCCCGCCGAGGCCCCGTCGTCCGCCTGACCGGTTTGCCCTCGGCATCCGATGTGCCGCTATGCTCCGCATCACACCCGGCGTCCCGCCGGGGCGGAGCAGGCGACGTGGCCGACGTCCGGCCACCGGGAGGCGACGTGGCGGTCGAGGGCGAGCTGGCGATCGAGACCCGCGGGCTGCGCAAGACCTACCGCAGCGTCCGCGGGCGGCGCGTCGGGGTCGAGGACCTCGACCTGCAGGTGCCCGTCGGCGGCGTGCACGGGTTCCTCGGACCGAACGGCTCCGGCAAGACCACGACCATCCGGATGCTGCTCGGGCTGGTGCGCCCGGACCGGGGGAGCGCGACGATCTTCGGGCACGACGTGCCGCGACACCTGCCCGACGTCGTCGGTCGGGTCGGCGCGATCGTGGAGAGCCCGACGTTCTTCCCCGCCTTCAGCGCCCGGGCGAACCTGCGGCTCCTCGCCGACGGCATCGGGGCCCCGCGCGAGCGGGTCGACGCGGTCCTCGACGACGTCGGCCTGACCGGCCGGGCGAAGGACCGCTACCGGACCTACTCGCTCGGCATGAAGCAGCGTCTGGCGATCGCGGCGACGCTGCTCAAGGATCCCGACCTGCTGATCTTCGACGAGCCGACCAACGGTCTCGACCCGGCGGGCATCCACGAGATCCGGCGCACGATGCGCGACCTGGGCGACCAGGGCAAGACGGTGCTGGTCTCCAGCCACATCCTCGCCGAGGTCGAGCAGGTCGCCGACACCGTCTCCATCGTCGCGCGGGGCCGACTCGTGGCCTCCGGGCGGGTGGCCGACCTGATCTCCGGGCAGGGCGGCCCCGCCGTGCGCGTCGTCGTCGCGCCCGACGACGCCGTGATCGCGACGAGCCTGCTGGCCTCCCGCGGGATCGTCGCACGGCCCGAGGGCGATGCGCTCGTCGTCGAGGGCGCGGACCCCGCCGGTGTCAACCGGATGCTCGGCGAGCAGGGCGTCTGGGCTCGCGAGATCGCACCGCTCCAGGTGGACCTGGAGTCGGTGTTCCTCGGCCTGACCCAGCACGAGACGCCGGGCGGCCGCGACCACCGGGGTGGACGTCGTCGTCGGCGACGAGACGCCGAGCCGCCCGTCGGACCCGCCGCGACGGCGGCGGCCACGAGCTCCGGGACCGGCCGGGCGGACGGCGGCGAGGAGATCTGATGCGACTGCTCAGGGTGGAGCTGCGTCGGCTGTGGATGCGGCGCGTGACGTGGGGCGGCCTCCTGCTCGCGCTGGTCGTCGCGGGCCTCGGTGTCGCCGGGCAGATCGGCAGCGCCCAGCCGCCCACCGACCGGCAGGTCGCCGAAGCGGAGGCGTTCTACGCCGAGGAGCTCGAGCGCTGGGAGGAGACCGGCGAGCAGCAGGTCGAGCAGTGCGAGGAGGCCGAGGCGGAGGCCGCCGCGGACGACCCCGGTGCGGACTTCGGCTGCGACGACATGGCGCCCCGGCTGGAGTACTTCCTGCCGCCGACCGTGTCGTTCGTCCCCGACGCCGACGACCGGGAGGCCGCGGCCTTCGGCTTACCGCCCGACCGGGGCGAGAGCCAGGACCCGCGCGTCGCGGAGATCGAGCAGTCGGTCTGGACCGGCTGGTCCGGTGTCGGGGCGGCCGCCGGCTACGCCCCGGCGTTCCTCATGCTCGCCTTCGTCGTCGGGGTGAGCTTCATGACGGCCGAGCGCAGCACGGGGGCGCTGGGCATGTGGCTCACGTTCGAGCCCCGGCGCTCGCGGGTGTACGGGTCGAAGGCGCTCGCGGCCGCGCTGGGGACCGTCCCGCTCGTCGTCGCGGGCTGGGCGGCGGTGGCCGGGGGCATCTACACGCTGCACGCCGTCTTCGGCACGGTGGGCACGGTCACCACGGAGGACTGGGTCGAGATCGGCGCCTTCTCGGTCCGTCTCGTGGGGGCCGGCGTGCTCTGTGCCGCGGTCGGCACGGCCCTCGGCGTCCTGCTGCGGCACGCCGTGGCGGCCGTCGGCGCGGTGGCCGTGGTCCTGTGGGCGGGTGCGGCCTTCGGCTACCCCCTGGGCGCCGCCCAGCGCTGGACCCCGACGACGAACCTGACCGCGTGGCTCGAGGGCGGCACCGCGTACGGCGTGGCCCTCGAGACCCGCGACGAGAGCGGCATGGTCACCACGACGTGGACCACCGAGGTGGTCACGGGCCTGCAGGGCGGGCTGTACCTGCTCGCCGTCGCGGCCGTGCTCACGCTGCTCGCCGTCGTCGTCTTCCGCCGCCGCGACGTCGCCTGAGCAGCGGTTCCTCGCAGGTCCGCGAGACGCTGTCCCATCATCTGGGACGTTTGGACCAGCGCGTGACATCTGCGTTCCGACGGCGTAACGTGCGTCACGTGCAGACGATCTTCCTCGTAGTACTTCCTGGGCGCGCCGGCTGAGGCCACGTTCCGGGCTTTCGTCAGCGCGCTCACCCCTCGTTCGTCCCCACTCGTCGGGACCGAGGGGTTTTTCATTGCACAGATTCACCTGATATCCCCCCAGATTCCGTTCCAGCGGCAGGAGTGACCGATGGGCCAGCCGAACCCGACACCAGCCCAGGTGGCAGCGCGTACCGCCCCGCGCCCGGTCGAGCGCCGGGTCGACGAGCAGGTCACGGGGGCGGAGTCGATCGTCAAGTCGCTCGAGGCCGTCGGCGTCGACACCGTGTTCGGCATCCCGGGCGGCGCCATCCTGCCGACCTACGACCCGCTGATGGACTCGCAGAAGCTGCGCCACATCCTGGTGCGGCACGAGCAGGGCGGCGGGCACGCCGCCTCCGGGTACGCCCACGCGACCGGTCGGGTCGGCGTGACGATGGCGACCTCGGGCCCCGGCGCGACCAACCTGGTCACCCCGCTGGCGGACGCCAACATGGACTCGATCCCGATGGTCGCGATCACCGGCCAGGTGGCGGCGCCCGCGATCGGGACCGACGCGTTCCAGGAGGCGGACATCGTCGGCATCACGATGCCGATCACCAAGCACTCCTACCTGGTGACCGACCCGGCCGAGATCCCGCGGACCATCGCCGAGGCGTTCCACATCGCCTCGACGGGGCGTCCCGGTCCGGTGCTGGTCGACATCGCCAAGTCCGCGATGCAGGCCCAGACCACCTTCTCGTGGCCGCAGCAGCCCGCGCTGCCCGGCTACCACCCGGTGACCAAGCCGCACGCCAAGCAGATCCGCGAGGCCGCCAAGCTGCTGGCCACCGCGCGCCGGCCCGTGCTGTACGTCGGCGGCGGGGCCGTGCGCTCCGGGGCCGCGGCCGAGCTGCGCCGTCTGGTGGACGTCTCCGGCGCCGCCGTCGTGACGACCCTCATGGCACGCGGTGCGGTCCCCGACTCGCACCCCCAGCACCTGGGCATGCCCGGCATGCACGGCACGGTGCCCGCCGTGGCCGCGCTGCAGAAGGCCGACCTCATCGTCGCCCTCGGCGCGCGCTTCGACGACCGCGTGACCGGCAAGCTGTCCAGCTTCGCTCCGCACGCCGCCGTCGTCCACGCCGACATCGACCCGGCCGAGATCGGCAAGAACCGGGCCGTGGACGTGCCCATCGTCGGCGACCTGCGCGAGGTCATCGGCGACCTGGTCCCGGCGCTGGAGGCCGAGCACGCCAAGGTCGGCCGACCCGACGTCGAGGCCTGGTGGCACCAGATCGACACCTGGCGGGAGACCTACCCGCTCGGCTACACCTCCACGGACGACGGCCACCTGGCGCCGCAGTCGGTGATCTCCCGGCTCGGCGAGCTGGCCGGTCCCGACGCCATCTACGTCGCCGGTGTGGGGCAGCACCAGATGTGGGCCTCCCAGTTCATCCGCTACGAGCGGCCCAACACCTGGATCAACTCCGGTGGTCTGGGCACCATGGGGTACTCGGTCCCGGCGGCGATGGGCGCCAAGGCCGGAGCGCCCGACCGCGAGGTGTGGGCGATCGACGGCGACGGCTGCTTCCAGATGACCAACCAGGAGCTGGCCACCTGCGCGATCAACGACATCCCGATCAAGGTCGCGCTGATCAACAACAGCTCCCTCGGCATGGTCCGCCAGTGGCAGACGCTCTTCTACAACGAGCGGTACTCCAACACCGACCTGCACACCGGGCACGGCACGGCGCGCATCCCCGACTTCGTCAAGCTCGCCGAGGCGTACGGCTGCGTGGGGATCCGGGTGGAGCACCCCGGCGAGGTGGACGCCGCGATCAAGAAGGCCCAGGAGATCAACGACCGCCCGGTGGTCGTCGACTTCACCGTCTCGCGCGACGCGATGGTGTGGCCGATGGTCGCGGCCGGGGTCAGCAACGACGACATCCAGTACGCGCGGGGCATCTCGCCGGCCTGGGAACGAGAGGACTGAGCCGATGAGCCGTCACACGTTGTCCGTGCTGGTCGAGGACAAGCCGGGTGTCCTGACCCGCGTCGCCGGGCTCTTCGCCCGACGCGCGTTCAACATCCAGTCCCTGGCGGTGGGTCCGACCGAGCACGCGGAGATCTCGCGGATCACCGTCGTGGTCGACGTCGAGGACCACCCGCTGGAGCAGGTCACCAAGCAGCTCAACAAGCTGGTGCACGTCATCAAGATCGTCGAGCTCGACCCGGAGTCCTCGGTCCAGCGCGAGCTGCTGCTGGTCAAGGTCAAGGCCGACCAGGCCACCCGGTCGGGCGTGCTCGAGGTCGTCGAGCTCTTCCGGGCCAAGGTCGTCGACGTCGTGCCCGACACGGTCGTCATCGAGGCGACCGGCACGGGGAGCAAGCTCGAGGCGCTGCTGACCGCGCTCGAGCCCTACGGCATCCGCGAGATCGTCAAGTCCGGGACCCTCGCCGTCGGGCGCGGGTCGCGATCCATCACCGACCGGGCGCTGGAGCGGGTCCGCAGCGCGTGAGACGCCTGCACCGCCGACCTCCCGCGCCTGCCAGAATCCCCCTGACGCGTCACACCCTGAAGAAAGAGGAGCACCACCGTGGCTGAGATGTTCTACGAGGACGCCGCCGACCTGTCCATCATCCAGAGCAAGAAGGTCGCCGTCATCGGCTACGGCAGCCAGGGCCACGCCCACGCGCTGAACCTGCGCGACTCGGGTGTCGACGTCCGCGTCGGCCTGCGCGCCGGCTCGTCGTCGGCCGCCAAGGCGGAGGACCAGGGCCTGAAGGTCCTGCCCGTCGCCGAGGCCGTCGCCGAGGCCGACGTCGTCGTCGTCCTGGCGCCGGACCAGGTCCAGCGCGACCTGTACCGCGACGAGATCGCCCCGAACCTCCGCGAGGGCGCCGCCCTGGTCTTCGGCCACGGCTTCAACATCCGGTTCGGCTACATCAAGCCCGCGGCCGGTCACGACGTCTTCATGGTCGCCCCGAAGGGCCCCGGCCACCTCGTGCGTCGCGAGTACGTCGACGGCCGCGGCGTGCCGGTGATCGTCGCCGTCGAGCAGGACGCCAGCGGTTCCGCCTGGGACCTCGCCCTGTCGTACGCCGCGGGCATCGGCGGGCTGCGTGCCGGCGGCATCAAGACCACGTTCACCGAGGAGACCGAGACCGACCTGTTCGGCGAGCAGGCCGTGCTCTGCGGCGGTACCTCGCAGCTCGTCCAGTACGGCTTCGAGGTCCTCACCGAGGCCGGCTACCAGCCCGAGGTCGCGTACTTCGAGGTGCTGCACGAGCTGAAGCTCATCGTCGACCTCATGGTCGAGGGCGGTCTGGCCAAGCAGCGCTGGTCGATCTCCGACACCGCCGAGTACGGCGACTACGTCTCCGGCCCGCGCGTGATCTCGCCCGAGGTCAAGGAGAACATGAAGGCCGTGCTCGCGGACATCCAGTCGGGTGCCTTCGCCGAGCGCTTCATCGCCGACCAGGACGCCGGCGCCCCGGAGTTCACCGAGCTCCGCGCCAAGGGCGAGTCGCACCCGATCGAGACCACCGGTCGCGAGCTGCGCAAGATGTTCGCCTGGATCAAGCCTGCCGACTCGGACTACACCGAGGGCAGCGCCGCTCGCTGACGCCACCCCTGTCTGCGATCGACGCGCGCGGCCGTCGCCCCCACCCCGGGGCGGCGGCCGCACGCATGTCCGCCCTGTGCGTCCGCACGCGGGCGTCCGGCCCGGACGACGCGGGGACGACGGCGGACCGCTCAGCCCGGGACGGCGTCCGTCGCGCCGGGACCGCCGTCCTGCGCGGAGAGGTCCAGCACCCCGGCCATCGCCAGCGCGCGGTCGACGAGCTCGACCCGCGGCAGGTGGGCGACCCCCTCGAGGGGATGCCAGGCGACGTCGTCGGTGGACCCGTCCTGCTCGACCGTCAGCGACCCGCCGACGATGCGGGCCCGGTACACGATGCGGATCCCGTGCAGGGGGTCGACGTCCGCGTCGTCGTCGAACCCGATGAGGTGCTCGGGCGGGACGACGATGCTGTCGACGCCGAGCAGCCCGTCGAGCTCCACGCCGTAGCCGGTCTCCTCGCGGACCTCCCGCACGGCCGCGTCCTCGGGGTGCTCGCCCGGGTCGATGCCCCCGCCGGGCAGCGTCCAGCCCGACCGCCGTCGGTCCGACCAGTGCGGCAGGAGGACCTGGCCGTCGGAGATGATCACGGCGTAGGCCGCCACCCGCAGGTACATGGCTGCCATCGTCCCAGGTCCCCGGCACGCGCGGGTGGTCGGCAGCGTCGCGGCCGTGGTGGCAGGATGGCCGCATGACGGACGAGCAGGGACCGCACCTCGACGACGTGGCACAGGCCGAACGGATCACCGCCTTCTGGGACACCGCCCGGCCCTCCGCCGGACGCACGAGCCACGGCGGTGCCGTCGGCGAGCGCTCCGAGAACGTCGTGCCGCCGCCGGCGTGGGCGTTCGGGGACAACCCGGCGCTGGCCGACGAGCTGCTCGGCCTGGTGCTCGCCGGCACCAAGACGGCGACGGCGTCGCTCGTCGTCGAGTACGAGGACGCCGCCGAGCCCGCGCCCCGCAAGGGCGACCTGTCGATCCTCCTGGACGGCAGGGGCGAGCCCCGGGCGCTCGTGCGCACGACGCAGGTCGACCGGGTGCCGTTCCGCGACGTCACCGCGGAGCACGCGTGGCGCGAGGGGGAGGGCGACCGGACGCTGGAGTCCTGGCGCGAGGGGCACGAACGCTACTGGCGGCGCACCCTGGCCGGCACGGCGCACGAGTTCGACCCGTCCCTGGAGGTCCTCTGCGAGCGGTTCAAGGTCCTCTACTCCGAGTGAGGTGAGCCGAGGTGGCGTTGCGCTGGTACTCGACGGTGGTGGAGACCACCGATCCTCGCGCCCTGGCCGGTTGGTGGGCCGAGGCGTTGGGCTGGACGTTCGCGCACACCTCCGACGAGGAGTGCGTCCTGGTGCCGCCGTGGGCCCGCGAGCTCGTCGACCGGTTCGAGTTCCACCAGGTCCCGCCGGGGATGGTGTTCGTGCGCGTCGAGCACGAGAAGACCTCCAAGAACCGGCTGCACTGGGACTTCGCCCCGCACACCTCCGACGACCGGGACGCCGAGATCGACCGGCTCGTCGCGCTCGGGGCGACGGTGATCGACGTCGGGCAGCCGGTGGACGCGTCCTGGACGGTCCTGGCCGACCCGGACGGCAACGAGTTCTGCGTGCTGTCGTCGCGCGAGTACTGATCCCCGGTACGTCCGCATCGTGGGACGGGTGTCCGCATCCTGGGTCCGGGGCGCGTAGGATCGGCCCATGACGCGCAACATCGATCTGGCTGTGGTGGCAGGCGACGGCATCGGCCCCGAGGTCGTCGAGCAGGGGCTCGCCGTGCTCGACGCCGCGCTGGCCGGCTCCGACGTGAAGGTCTCGACCACCGAGTTCGATCTCGGCGCGCGTCGCTGGCACGAGACCGGCGAGACGCTCACCGACGACGACCTCGCCCGGATCCGCGAGCACGACGCGATCCTGCTCGGTGCCATCGGCGACCCGTCGGTGCCCTCCGGCGTGCTCGAGCGCGGCCTGCTGCTCAAGCTGCGCTTCGCGCTGGACCACTACGTCAACCTGCGCCCCGGCACGCTCTACCCGGGCGTCACCAGCCCGCTGGCCGACCCGGGCGAGGTCGACTTCGTCGTCGTGCGCGAGGGCACCGAGGGGCCCTACGTCGGCAACGGCGGGTCGGTGCGCACCGGCACGCCGCACGAGATCGCCACCGAGGTGTCGGTCAACACCGCGTTCGGCGTCGAGCGGGTCGTCCGCGACGCCTTCGCCCGCGCCCAGGCGCGCCCCCGCAAGCACCTGACGCTGGTGCACAAGCACAACGTGCTCGTGCACGCCGGACACCTGTGGCGGCGCACCGTCGAGGCCGTGGGCGCCGAGTTCCCCGACGTGACCACGGACTACCTCCACGTCGACGCGGCGACGATCTTCCTGACCACGAACCCCTCGCGGTTCGACGTCATCGTCACCGACAACCTGTTCGGCGACATCATCACCGACCAGGCGGCGGCCATCACCGGCGGCATCGGCCTGGCCGCGTCGGGCAACATCAACCCCGACCGGACGGCGCCGTCGATGTTCGAGCCCGTGCACGGCTCCGCCCCGGACATCGCCGGGCAGGGCAAGGCCGACCCGACGGCGACCGTGCTGTCCGTGTCGCTGCTGCTGGAGCACCTGGGCCTGACCGAGCAGGCGCGTCGCGTGGAGGCCGCCGTGGCCGCCGACCTGGCCGAGCGCGGGGACCGAGTACGCTCGACGGCCGAGGTCGGACGCGAGCTCGCCGCCCGCGTCGCCGGCTGAGCGACCTCGGTCGTCGCCCCGACAATCCCCGCGAACCCACGGTTCCGGGTGACCGTTGTGGTCGAGCGCCCGCGCGGTGTCCCACGGTGCCGCCAGACGTGGAAAACTACAGGGGTTACCCGGTGAAAGGCCCCTGATCATGACCACGACCTCGCACAACGTGCTCCCCGAGGAGCTCGAGGACCTCGTCGCGCTCTTCGACGTCCGCGGAACCGACGAGCCCACCCCCGACGCCGAGCGCGAGGAGGCGCTCGCGTCACCCCGCTTCGGCACGGTCTTCACCGACCACATGGCCCGGGTCTCCTGGCGCCAGGAGGACGGTTGGCTCGACCGGCGGGTGGAGAAGTACGGACCGCTGCAGCTCGACCCCGCCACCGCCGTCCTGCACTACGCGCAGGAGATCTTCGAGGGCATGAAGGCGTACAAGCACGCCGACGGGTCGGTGTGGACCTTCCGCCCCGAGTCCAACGCCGCGCGGTTCGCACGCTCCGCCCACCGGCTGGCGCTGCCCGCGCTCACCGTGGACGACTTCATCGGGTCGATCGCCGCGCTGGTGCGGACCGACCTGGCGTGGGTTCCCGACGGCGAGGACTCCAGCCTGTACCTGCGCCCGTTCATGTTCGCCTCGGAGTCGTTCCTCGGCGTCCGCCCGGCGGCGCAGGTCGAGTACCTGTGCATCGCCTCGCCGGTGGGTCCCTACTTCGCCGGCGGCGTGAAGCCGGTGTCGATCTGGGTCTCCCAGGACTACCACCGCGCAGGCCCGGGCGGCACCGGCGACGCCAAGTGCGGCGGCAACTACGCCGCCAGCCTCCTGCCGCAGACCGAGGCCCAGCAGAACGGCTGCGACCAGGTGTGCTTCCTGGACGCCACGACGAACTCCTACCTCGAGGAGCTCGGCGGCATGAACATCTTCGTGGTGATGGACGACGGCACGGTCCACACCCCGGAGCTGACCGGCTCGATCCTCGAGGGCGTCACCCGCTCGTCGATCCTGCGCCTCGTCGCCGACCACGGGCGCGAGGTCGTCGAGCGCAAGATCCCGCTCGAGGAGGTCGTCGCGGGTCTCGCGGACGGCAGCGTGCGGGAGATCTTCGCCTGCGGCACCGCCGCCGTCGTGACCCCGGTGGGCCGCCTGGCCGGCGGGACGTTCGACCACACGGTGGCCGACGGCGAGCCCGGCGAGCTGACGATGGCGGTGCGGACCGAGCTCACCGACATCCAGTACGGGCGCGCGCAGGACCGGCACGGCTGGATGCGCCGCCTGGCCTGACCGCAGCCCACCGGGCGTTCCGTGCAGGCGGGCCCGGCCCGGACGTGCGACGGGGCGGTGCCGACGAGGAGGATCTCGTCGGCACCGCCCCGTCGGCGGTTCAGCGCGGCGGTGTCGGGACCACGAGGGTCCGCACGATGACGCTGCCGAGCATCGAGGACACCGCGATGCCCAGGATCACCCACACCAGCGCGGTCATCGCGCCGGGCAGCGGGTCCGGGTTGCCGGTGAACGGCAGCACCGCCAGGATCACCGTGGCCAGGCCCACGAGCCAGCCGAAGAACATCCGCGGCCGCGGGGCCACCACGACCAGCAGGTTGAGCACGACGGCGGCGGCGAGGGCGAAGAGCGCCCCCGCGGCGGCCCACGAGGCGTCGTCGCCCGCGCCGAACGCGTCGGGCGGCGGGATGAGCCCGATGTCGAAGACCTCGTCGAAGATCACCGAGGCGGTGAAGCCCAGGAGGGCGCACACCAGGACGGTGGCCGCGGCTCCCGCCCAGTACCGGCCCAGGTCGAGCCGCGGCTCGGGAGGCGGGTCCTTCGGAGCGGCCTCCCAGGAGGGCTTCGCCGCGGGCGGCATCCCGGGGGGCTGGTCCGCCGGCCGGTTCACCGGCCGGTAGCGCTGCGTCGGGTCCTCGGACCCGTACGGACGCTGCTGATCGCTCACAGTTCCTCTCCTCGCCGTCGTCGTGCCCCTAGCCGACCACATCCGCGGCCTCGGCGCCCCCTGGGACGGCGTGCTGCGGGGACCCGCCGGGAGCGATCCCCTGCAGGGCGAGCACGAGGTCCTTGACCGCGGCCGCCGGGACCGACCGGTCGTCGTCGTGCACCTGCCGCGCCACGACGTCGGGGACCTCCGGGGCCGAGCAGAGGATCATCGGGGAGTCCGCGGCGTCGTCGGGAAGGCGGCCGTGCGTGCCGCCCACCCAGGAGGCGTCCAGGGGCACGGTGGACATCGCGTAGCGCAGCCCGAGCTTCTTGCGCACGAGGTTCAGCCCGGCCTTGGCCTTCGCGAGCCGGTCGGCCGGGTCGAAGAACAGCTCGGCCGGGTCGAAGCCGGGCTTGCGGTGGATGTCCACGGCGCGCGCGTACTCCGGGGCCCGGTCGTCGTCCAGCCAGAAGTAGTAGGTGAACCACGCCCCGGGCTCGGCGACGACGACGAGCTCGCCGGAGCGCTCGTGGTCGAGCCCGTAGCGGGCCTGGGCCTCGCGGTCGAGCACCTCGTCCACGCCGGGCACGGCGCGCAGCAGGTCGGCGACCCGGGCGACGTCGGCGGCGTCGTCGACGTACACGTGCGCGACCTGGTGGTCGGCGACGGCGAACGCCCGCGAGGTCCACGGGTCGAGCTGTTCGCGGCCCGCCTGGGTGTAGACCTCCAGCAGCCCCTCACGGCGCAGCACCCGGTTGAGGTGCACGGGACGCTCCGCGCGGGTGATGCCGTACTCGGACACGACGACGACGGTCACGCCGTCGGCCTCGGCCTGGTCCAGCAGCGGCGCGAGCACGCCGTCCAGGTCGGCCGCGGCGGCGTCGGCCTGCGGGGACTCGGGGCCGAACCGCTGCAGGTCGTAGTCCAGGTGCGGGACGTACGCGGTGGTCAGGTCCGCGGCGCGGGTGCGCAGCAGGTGCCGGGTGGCGTCCACGACCCACCGGCTGGAGGTGAGCGACGCCGTCGGACCCCAGTAGGTGAACAGGGGGAAGTCGCCGAACCGTTCGACGAGCTCGTCGTGCAGGCCCGGCGGGCGGACGTAGGCGTCGGGGGACTTGCGGCCGTCGGCGTGGTAGATCGGCCGGGGCGTCACGGTGACCTCGGTGGTCATCCCCATCGCGTACCACCAGCACACGTTGACGGCGGAGTAGTCAGCGTGCCGTCGGCGACCGGTCTCCCAGACCGTCTCGCCGGCGACCAGACGGTTGTGCTGCCGCCACAGGAACACCTCGCCGAGCTCGCGGAAGTACCAGCCGTTGGCGACCGCGCCGTGCTGGGCGGGGGACAGGCCGGTGAGCATCGTCGACTGCACGGTGCAGGTCACGGCGGGCAGCACCGTCGCCAGCGGCGAGGACCACCCGGTGCCCGCGAGGCGGCGCAACCGGGGCATGTGGGCCAGCGCGCGGGGCGTCAGGCCGACGACGTCGAGCAGCAGGACGGGTCTCACAGCGTGTTCCTCCCGGTGGTGGTCAGGACGGCGTCGGGGGCCTCCACGGCCTCCAGGTGGTCGGCGGCCCAGCGCAGCTCGGCGGCGATGCCGGCGACGAGCTCGTCGGCCCCCGTCGGCAGCACGTCGGCGGGGAGCACCCCCCAGGTGTAGGTCTCCACGTCCAGGTGCGTCTCGCGCCCGTGCGGGGCGCGCGCCACGGCGTCGACGGCGGTGCGCAGCACGTCGGTGGTGGCCGACAGCGGGGGAGCCGGGTCGTGATGCAGCGGCACGTGGAAGTGCACGCGCCACGGACCGGTCCGGGGCAGACCGCCGGCGAGGGCCTCGGGCAGGTCGTCGACGCCGTGCACCCGGCCCGCGGCGTCCAGCGCGCGGGTCTGGTGCAGGTAGCGGGGCTCGGCGAACCGGGTCAGGGCGCTGCGGGTCTCCAGGTCGGCGGGGTCGGCGACGTGCAGGGCGGCCGACGCCTGGACCTTGACGACGCGCAGCCCGGCGTCGGTGACGCGACGCACCGCCGCGGCGGGGTCCGCGAACGACACCGCGAGGTGGCAGGTGTCGAGGCACACCCCGACGAGCGCGGGGTCGATGCGCGTCCCGGCGGGCCGGTCGGTACCGGTCCGGTCCGCCAGCCAGCCGACGACGTCGTCGACCGTGTCCAGCACGCACCCCGGTTCCGGTTCGACGGCCAGCCGCACCACGACACCGGTGCGGTCGGCCAGGGCGCGCAGCTCCGCGGACAGCGCGGCCAGCGCCCGGGTGGCGGCCTCGTCGTCGCGCGTCGTCCAGCCGGTGCGCCAGCCCAGCGGCAGGGTGGAGATCGACCCGGCGGCGCCGGGCGGCAGCAGGTCCGTGAGCACGCGGGCGCAGGCCAGGGTGTACGCGAGCCGTTCCGGCCGGGTCCAGTCCGGGTGGTACACGTCGCGGCCCACGACCTCGGCGTGGAAGCCGCCGGCGGGGAAGGCGTTGAGCGTGCGCACCTCGAGGCCGTGCCGGTCCAGCGCTCCGCGCAGCCGGTCGCGGTCCGGGGCCGAGGCGTCGAGCCGGTGCGCGAGCGCGGCGGGCAGCCACAGGCCGATCCCGAGGCGCTCGCGGCCGGTGGCGCGCCGGACCGGTGCCGCGTAGCGCTCCAGCTGCGCCAGCACGCCGTCGAGGTCCTCGGCGGGGTGGACGTTGGTGCAGTACGACAGGTGCATCGGCGTCCCTCAGACCCGCGCGCCGCGCAGCACCGAGGAGCCCTCGAACTCCGCGGGCGCCGGGACCTCGCCGGGGACGAAACCGGGGACGGGGTCCAGCACGAGGTTGCCGGAGGTGCCGTAGAAGGCCACCGGGTTGCGCCACAGCACGCGGTCGACGTCGTGGTCGGTGAACCCGGCGGCGAGCATCTCCTCCCCGGTGCGCGCCGTGCGCAGCGGGTCGCTGCGCCCCCAGTCGGCCGCGGAGTTCACGATCATCCGCTCGGTGCCGTACTCGTGCAGCAGCGCGACCATGCGGTGCGGGTCCATCTTGGTGTCCGGGTAGATGGAGAAGCCCGCCCACGCCCCGGCGTCGCGGACCATCGCCACGGTGGTCTCGTTGAGGTGGTCCACGAGCACCCGCGACGGGTCGATGCCGGACTCGCGCACCACGTCGAGCGTGCGCCGCGTGCCGTTCAGCTTGTCGCGGTGCGGGGTGTGCACCAGCACGGGCAGCTCGGCCTCGCGCGCCATCTGGAGCTGCGCGGCGAACGCCTCGTCCTCGGCCGGGGTCATCGAGTCGTAGCCGACCTCGCCCACGGCCACGACGCCGTCCTTGAGCAGGTACCGCGGCACCTCGTCCAGCACGTCGCGGCAGCGCGGGTCGTTCGCCTCCTTGGGGTTGAGGGCGATGGTCGCGTGGTGGCGGATGCCGAACTGCTCGGCCCGGAACCGTTCCCAGCCCACGAGGGAGTCGAAGTAGTCGCAGAAGGAGGCCACGCTGGTGCGCGGCTGGCCGAGCCAGAACGCGGGTTCGACGACGGCGCGGACCCCGGCGGCGTACATCCGCTCGTAGTCGTCGGTGGTGCGGCTGGTCATGTGGATGTGCGGGTCGAAGATGCGCATGGTCACTCCGCGGTGCTCGGGGTCGGGGCGGTCGGCGCGGGCCGGCCGGGGTCGAGGGGGTGCAGGATCCGGTCGACGTCGTCCGGGACCGGCCGGCCGGCCGCGCGCCGTTCGGCGGCGAAGTCGGACGCCATGCGGACGGTCTCGTCGTCGAGCCGGTCGGTCAGCCCGGCGACGGCGTCCAGGGGGACGCCCAGGAACACGAGCTTGAGCACCGTGTGCCGCCAGGTGTGCTGGTCCAGGTGCCGCCCGCCGAACCGGCCGACGGCGGCGGCCACCAGGGACGGGTCGTTGGCGCGGTGGGCGTCGTGGGCGAGCTCGACGCCGGTGCGCGCCAGCGGCGAGCCTCCGGGGACGCCCCCGGCGGCCTCGAGGGCGTCCAGACCGCGCAGCACGCCCCGGCGCTCGCCGGTGTCGCCCCGGTCGTAGAGCTCGCGCAGCCGCGCGGCCGTCGCGTCGCCGGTGTCGCTGCCGGTGCCGTCGACGCCGCGGACCAGCGCGACGACGAGGGCGGCGCGCGCGTCGTCCTCGGCGGTGCCCCGCACGACGCCGTGCGGGTCGCCCTGCGGGTCGTGGGGGCCTCGGCCGGCGCGTCGTGGCGCGAGGGCGAACAGGCGGGTCAGCGTCCGCGGGTCGCGGGCGACGTCGGCCCGGGCCCGGTCGATCCAGGTGTCGGTCATGAGGTGGCCTCCGGGGGGTGCCCGACGACGTCCGCCCAGGCCTGCCGCAGCGCGGCCAGGCTGCGGCGGGCGAGCGCCGGGGCGTCGTGGGAGTGGCGGGGGAGCTCGACGGCGGCGACGCCGCGGTAGTCGATCTCGGCGAGCGTGGCCAGCACCAGCGGCAGGTCGAGGTCGCCCTCGCCGAACGGCCGGTGCTCGTGGTGCGTGCACGGCATGTCGTCGAGCTGGACGTTGGCCAGCACGGGGGCCGCGGCGCGCAGGGCCCCGACCACGCCGTCGGGCTCGACGACGAGACAGTGCCCGACGTCGACGGTCAGTCCCAGGTCGTCCGGGTCGCCGAGCGCGGACCGCAGGCGCAGGGCGTCCTCCACGGTCTCGACGAGCATGCCCGGCTCGGGCTCGATCGCCAGGCGCACCCCGCTCTCCCGGGCCTCCTCCAGGAGCACGGGGAGCCGGTCGACCAGCCGGGCCCACCCGTCGGCGGGACGGTCGTCCTCGGGCAGCACGCCGGAGAAGAACGACACGCAGCGCGCGTCCAGCGTCGCGGCGACGTCGATCGCCCGGGTCAGGTAGCGCATCCGTAGCCCGGCCTCGGCGTCGACGAGCGTCGGACGGTGCTTGGTCCACGGGTCGAGCGTGAACCGGGTGCCGGTCTCGACGACCACGGCGGCACCGGCGCCGTCGCGCATCCGGCCGAGCCGCCGCGCCAGCCGTTCCGTCGTCTGCGACGACCCGGGCGCGAAGGGGTCGAGGTGCGGGTAGCCGACCGTCAGGGCGACGGCGTCGTAGCCCAGGGCGTCCAGGACGTCGAGGGCGGACGGCAGCGGGTGGTCCCCGAACCCGTTCGTGCCGTAGCCGATCGCGAAGGGGAGCGGGGACGAGGAGGCGGAGCCGCTCACGTGATGCTCACCTGCTTGCGGCCGCGGCGGCGCAGCAGGCGCCCGGCGACCAGGGCGCCCGCGAGCACGGCGGTGCTCGCCGCCCGGCCCCCGCGCAGCGTCCAGGCGGCCTGCAGCGGGACCATCGCCTGGATGCCGGCCCCGGTCGCGGCGCGGGCCGCCCCGGCCGACCGGTCCTCGGCCGCGTGCAGCTGGGGCGGCAGGCACATGGCTACGTACCCGGCCGTGGCGGCCAGCGCGCCGAGCGTCCGGGTCACCGCACCGGACCGCGAGGCGGCGGGCCGGGCGGTCGCGGGCCGCAGGGCCGCGGCGGCGGTCGCGGTCGCGGCCGCCGTCGTGCCGGCGACGGCGCAGCGGGCCACCGTGCTGGTCGTGCCGTGGACCTCGCCCCGGGACAGCGCGGTCACGGCCAGCGTGTGGGTGAAGAACACGGCGGCGGTCGGGGCGGCCGCCCGCCACGAGGTCGGTGTCGCGCCCAGCAGGACGTCCAGGCCGCGGCAGGCGGCCATGACGACCGCGCCAGCCGGCCGGTCCTTGGCGGCGAGGTCGTAGGTGAGCACGCAGGCCGCGAGCGGCAGCGCCACCCCGAGCCCGCGTCGTCCGCTCGCGACCCCCGCGGCCACGACGCCGGTCGCGACGAGCCCCGTGCCGACGGCGAGCGCCTGGCCCGGGGTCACCCGGCCGGACGGGATCGGGCGCTCGGGGCGTTCGAGCGCGTCGAGGTCGCGGTCGCCGTAGTCGTTCAACGCCATGCCGCCCAGGTAGAGGCAGGCCGAGGCGACGGGCAGCAGCCCGTGGCGTGCCCGGCGCGTGGTCGGCGGGGCGGCGGCCATCCCGGCGAGGGTGTCGCCCAGGACGGTCAGGGCGGCCGGGGCGCGGACGAGCTCGACGAGGTCTCCGGCCCTCACGGCCGGTGCCCCGCGACGTCGGCGGTGCGGCGGGCCCAGTCGGCCAGCTGGATCGCCTGGGCGGCGGCGCCGTGCACGTCGGAGCCCCAGGGGTCCTTGAAGAAGTAGCCGAGCTCGGGCACCGGGCCGGACACCCCGGCGGCGTGGGCCAGCGCGAGGAGGCGGGCCAGGTCGAGGATCATCGGGGCGGCGAGCATGGAGTCGTGGGCGCTCCAGGTCGTCTGCAGGGTCAGCCGCGAGCCGAGGAAGCCCTCGACGTGCACGTGGTCCCAGGCGACCTTCACGTCGCCGAGGTCGGGCACGTTGTCGATGTGCAACGGGGTGACGTCGGTGCCGGTGAGGTCGCGCAGGCCGCGGTTCTTGGAGGTGAGCTTGCTGCGGGCGGCCACGGGGTCGGCCAGGGTGGCGCCGTCGCCGCCGCCGAGCAGGTTGGTGCCGGCCCAGGACAGCACGCGCATGCCGCGGGCGGTGAAGGCGGGCGCCAGGACGGTGCGCAGCCAGGTCTGCCCGGTCTTGCCGTCCTGGCCCGCCACCGGCAGGCCCGCTTCGGCGGCCCAGCGCGCCAGCACGGGCACGGTCATCCCGGCCGACGGCGTGAAGGAGGCGTACGCGCAGCCGGCCAGCACCGCGGCGTAGGCGGTCACCGACGACGCCGGGAGCACGGCCTGGTCGGGGTCGGCCAGCGCCGCGCGCAGGAGCGCCGGGTCCTCGTGCTCGGGGAGCAGGTCCAGCGGCGGCTCGGTCGAGGCGACGTCGACGACGACGACCCGGTCCAGGTCGTGGGTCCGGCGGAAGGCGGTCAGGTCGGCGGCCAGCGCCTCGGCGGCCTCCTGCTGCGACCCGTGGTGCTGGCGGGCGTCGTACCCGGGGCGGACCTCGGCGTCGGCCGCGGCGAGCGCGTCGCGGGTGGCGGACAGCAGGTGACCGGGGATCATCCCGGCGGCGGCGAGCGCCTCGGCCTGCTTGACCATCGTCGTGGGCGCGACGTCGTGCCCGCCGACGACGAGGTCGCCGAACGCGGGCAGCGCGAGGCCGTCGAACGGCTCGGCGGCGGTGACGCAGCCGGTCGGCGGGGCGTGCCCGGCGGCGAGCGCGGCGAGGCCGAGCGTGGCGGTGGTGGCCACCGAGCCGCGGGCGCCGACGAGCCAGAGGCCCGTGCGTCCGGTCGACGCCGGGGTGTCCGGCGCGGCGGTGGTCGTGGTCGCGTGGTGCATCGTTGCTCCCCCCAGGGGTCGGTCGTGGTCGACCGATCGCGGTGTCGAAGGCGTCCCTGCCTTCGACGTCACGCTAGCCACACTTTCGACGAATAGCAATCAAAAGATGGCGACCTATGGACGAGGATCGACAGGATGTCCGGTGTTCGGACGGGTCCTGCCCACGCGTCAGCGGGTGTGGCACCATGTGACCTATGACTCGTGCACGGCAGCCCCACCAGCGCTGCAGCTGCCTCATTAGCTAGCGCGTCCGGTCCACCCCGACCGGACGCGCAGACCTTCCGTACCCGGAGGGTCTTTTTTGTTGTCCAGACCGCACCCCTCGGAGCCACCGATGGCCACCGCCCCGTTCCACGTGTACGACACCACCCTGCGCGACGGCGCGCAGCAGGAGGGCATGAACCTCTCCGTCGCGGACAAGCTCGCGATCGCGCCGCTGCTCGACGAGCTCGGTGTGGGCTTCATCGAGGGTGGCTGGCCGGGCGCGATCCCCAAGGACACCGAGTTCTTCCGTCGCGCCGCCAAGGAGCTCGAGCTCAGCAACGCCGTGCTGGCGGCGTTCGGCTCCACCCGGCGCGCCGGCACCCGCGCCTGGGACGACCCGCAGGTCCGCGCGCTGCTCGACTCCGAGGCGCCGGTGGTCACGCTCGTGGCCAAGTCCGACGTCCGGCACGTCGAGCGGGCGCTGCGCACGACGCCGGACGAGGGCCTGGCGATGATCAGCGACACCGTGCGGTTCCTCGTGGGCGAGGGCCGCCGCGTCGTCGTCGACGCCGAGCACTTCTTCGACGGCTACCGGGTCGACCCGGCCTACACGCGCTCCGCCGTGGAGGCAGCCTTCGAGGCCGGCGCCGAGGTCGTCGCCCTGTGCGACACCAACGGCGGCATGCTGCCCGACTGGGTGACCGACGTCGTCGGCGAGCTGCGCACGGCCCTCGACCTGCCGCACGGGCGCGACGCGCTGCCCGGCGACCCGCTGCTGGGCATGCACGCGCACAACGACTCGGGCTGCGCCGTGGCCAACACCCTCGCCGCCGTCGAGGCCGGGTGCGCCCACGTCCAGGGCACCGTCAACGGCTACGGCGAGCGCACGGGCAACGTCGACCTCGTGGCCGTCGTCGCGAACCTGGCCCTCAAGCGCGGCCTGCCCACGCTGGCCGGCGACGGGCTCGCCGACTCCACCCGGATCGCGCACGCCGTCGCCGAGATCACCAACATCGCGCCGTACACGCGCCAGCCGTACGTCGGGTCCAGCGCGTTCGCGCACAAGGCCGGCCTGCACGCCAGCGCCATCAAGATCGACCCCGACCTCTACCAGCACATCGACCCCACCGCCGTCGGCAACGACATGCGCATGCTCGTCTCCGACATGGCCGGCCGGGCGTCGGTGGAGCTCAAGGGCCGCGAGCTCGGCTTCGACCTGGCCGGGCAGGGCGAGCTGCTCACCCGGGTGACCAACCGGGTCAAGGACGCCGAGGCGCAGGGCTACACGTTCGACGCCGCGGACGCCTCCTTCGAGCTCATCCTGCGCGAGGAGCTCACCGGCCGGCGGCCCGCCTACTTCCAGGTCGAGTCCTGGCGCGCGATCGTCGAGACCACCGGCGGGCGCACCGGCGGGGTGCCCGACGCGGACCGGCGCGACGCCGAGGCGCTGGCCGAGGCGACCGTCAAGCTGCACGCCGGCGGGGAGCGCATCGTCGTCACCGGCGAGGGCAACGGCCCGGTCAACGCCCTCGACCAGGCGCTCCGGCACGCCCTGACGCGCGTCTACCCGACCATCGAGAAGTTCGAGCTCGTGGACTTCAAGGTGCGGATCATGGACGCCGAGCACGGCACCGACGCGACCACCCGGGTGCTGGTCGAGACCACCGACGGCCACCACACCTGGTCGACCGTCGGCGTCGGGCCCAACATCATCGAGGCCGCCTGGGAGGCGCTGATCGACGCGCACGTCTACGGGCTGCTGCACGCCGACGTCGCTCCCCGCTGACCCCGCTCGTCGTTGTGGGCATGAAATCTGCAGCTCGGCGGGCCCGGAGACCTGCAGATTTCATGCCCACAACGACGGGGGCAGCGGGGACGGCGGGGCGGTTAGGCTGACGGGGTGCATGGTGAGTACAAGGTCCCCGGTGGCAAGCTCGTCGCGGTCGACCTCGAGGTCGACGACTCCTCCGACCCCGCCGTCCTGACGGCGGTGCGCCTGTCGGGCGACTTCTTCCTCGAGCCCGACGAGGCGCTGGGCGTCATCGACACCGCGCTGACCGGCCTGCCGGCCTCGACCGGCACCGGAGAGCTCCAGCGCACCGTCACCGAGGCGCTGGAGAAGGCCGAGCTGTCCGGCGAGATCGCCGGCCCGGTCGCGATGGTCGGCTTCGACGCCCGTGCCGTGGCGGTCGCCGTGCGCCGGGCCCTGGGCCTGGCCACGACGTGGCAGGACCACACCTTCGAGGTGCTGCGTCCCGGCCCGCTGCCGCCGCGCACGCTCGCCGCGCTCGACCAGGTGCTGACCGAGGAGCTCGCCGCCGGCCGACGCGGCCCGACCCTGCGGTTCTGGGACTGGGACGAGCGGGCCGTGTTCATCGGGTCCTTCCAGTCCTACCGGAACGAGATCGACGAGGACGGCGTGGCCGAGCACGACGTCACGGTCGTGCGGCGCATCTCCGGGGGCGGGGCGATGTTCATGGAGGCCGGCAACTGCGTGACGTTCTCGCTCGTCGTGCCGGGCTCGCTCGTCGACGGGATGAGCTTCGAGCAGTCCTACGCCTTCCTGGACGCCTGGGTGCTCGGCGCGCTCGGCGAGCTGGGCGTCGAGGCCTACTTCAGCGGCATGAACGACGTCGCCTCACCGGGCGGCAAGCTCGCCGGCTCCGCCCAGAAGCGGCTCGCCGGGGGAGCGGTGCTGCACCACATGACGATGGCCTACGACATCGACGCCGACAAGATGATGCAGGTGCTGCGCATCGGGCGCGAGAAGATGTCCGACAAGGGCACCCGCAGCGCCAACAAGCGCGTCGACCCGCTGCGCTCGCAGACCGGCCTGGCCCGCGACGAGGTCGTGGAGGCCTTCGCCGCCTACTTCGCCGACCGGCACCGCACCGAGGTCTCCGGCCTGCGTGCCGAGGAGCTGGAGCGGGCCGAGGACCTGGTGCGCACGAAGTTCGACACCGCCGAGTGGATCCACCGGGTGCCCTGAGCCGTTCAGGCGGGTGGGCGCTCGCCGAACACCGCCGTGCCGACGCGCACGATCGTGGCCCCCTCGGCCACGGCGAGCTCGAGGTCGGTGGACATGCCCATCGACAGCTCGCGGGCGTCGGCGGTCCCCGGCGCACCGGAGGCGACGACCTCGTCACGGATCTCGCGCAGCCGCGCGAACCCGGCCCGCACCTGCGCCTCGTCGGAGGTGTTCGCGCCGATGGTCATGAAGCCGGTCAGGTGCAGGCCGTCCAGGGCCGCCACGGCCGAGGCCAGGTCCGCGGCGTCCGACGGCGCCGCACCGGACTTCGAGGACTCCCCGGAGACGTTGACCTGGACCATGACGTCGAGGGTGCGCCCGTCGCGGACGCACCGCTGGGCCACGGCCTGCGCCAGCGAGAGCCGGTCGACGCCGGCCAGGCCGGTGACGGTCGGCAGCATCTGGTTGATCTTGTTGCGCTGCAGCGACCCGATCATGTGCACGTCGAGGCGGCCGGCGGCGACCAGGTCGGCCAGGGCGGGTGCCTTGGCGACCAGCTCCTGGACCCGGTTCTCGCCGATCAGGACCGGGCCGTCGTCCCCGCGGCCGGCGGCGAGCTCCGTGGCCGCGGCGACCGCGGCCAGCACGGTCTCGGCGTCCTGGGTCTTGGTGGCGAGCATCAGGCGCACGTCGGCAGGTCGGCGTCCCGCGGCGGTGGCGGCGTGGTCGACGCGTTCGCGCACACGGGCGATCCGGTCGGTCAGGTCGGACGGCATGGCGCCCAGTGTAGGAACCTCAGGGTCGTTCTCCGGGACTCCCCGGATCCCCCGGACGGCCCGGTGGTGGAAGAATCGGGGGGTGAAAGCGATCCTGAACGTCATCTGGCTGGTGCTCTCGGGCTTCTGGCTCGCCCTCGGCTACGTGCTCGCGGGCCTCATCTGCTGCGTGCTCATCGTGACGATCCCCTGGGGGATCGCCTCGTTCCGGATCGCCGGCTACGCGCTGTGGCCCTTCGGCCGCACCGTCGTCGACCGGCCCGGGTCCGGGGCGTTCTCGGTGCTGGGCAACGTCGTCTGGCTGGTCTTCGCGGGCTGGTGGCTGGCGCTGAGCCACATCATCACCGCGATCCCGCTGTTCGTGTCGATCATCGGCATCCCGCTGGGCATCGCGAACCTCAAGATGATCCCGATCTCGCTGCTGCCGCTCGGCAAGGACATCGTCTCGACCGACACGCGGTACCCCACCTACCGCCCGGCCTGACGCCCCGGCGCGCGCCGATCCGCCGAGCCGCCGTCCACCGCTCGCCGAGATCGACCCACCCGGGCGAGATCGACCTACCGTGAGTCGATCTCGGCACGGGTGGGTCAATCTCGCGGTGCTCGGGGCGGTGCTCGGGGCGGGGACGGGCCGCGCGCGTGTCAGCGCCCGAGGGGTGCGGTCGTGGCGTCGGTGAGGCGCACCAGGTCGGCGGGAGCCAGCGACACGTCGAGCCCCCGGCGTCCGCCCGAGACGTAGACGGCGTCGAACGACGCGGCCGACGCGTCCACGACCGTGGTGTGCCGCGCCCGCTGGCCCAGGGGAGAGATGCCCCCCGCGACGTAGCCGGTGGCGCGCTCGGCGCGGTGCACGGCGGCCATGGCGGCCTTCTTGCCGCCGACGGCGCGGGCGAGCGCCTTGAGGTCGAGCTCGCCGGTCACGGGGACGACGGCGACCACGAGATCCCCGTCGACGTCGGCGACGAGCGTCTTGAACACCTGCTCGGCCGGGACCCCGATCGCCGCGGCGGCCTCGAGGCCGAAGCTCAGCCCGCTGCGAGGGTCGTGCTCGTACGGGTGCAGCGCGTGCGCGACCCCGGCCCGTTCGAGCGCGAGCACGGCGGGGGTCGATCCACGGGTCTGGGAGCGGGCCACGCGCCCAGTGTGCCCGACGCCACGACGCCGGTCAGGTCCTTTCCGCCGGCCGGACGGCTCGCGGCGGCGACCGCGGCGTAGCGTGGGGGCCGTGCTCGCCCTCCTCGTCCTCGCCATCCTCGTCGGTGGTGTCCTGCAACGGGTGACGGGCATGGGGTTCGGCCTCGTGGCCGGACCGTTCATCGTGCTCATCGTGGGCCCGCTCGAGGGCGTGCTCTTCGTGAACCTCGCCGGGGCGACGGCCTCGGCCCTGATCCTCGGCCGCGTCGTGCGCGACGTGGAGTGGCGCAAGTTCGCCTGGCTCACGCTGTCCTCGCTGGTCGTGACCGTGCCGGCGGCGCTCGCCCTGCGCGACGTCAGCGCCCCGGCGCTCGAGGTGACGATCGGCCTGTTCATCCTCGCGGCGATGACGCTGGCAGTGCTCACGACCCGGCTGCGCCGCGAGGGCAGGCACCCCGTGGACCCCGCGGCCGGCTGGCCGTTGGCCCTGACCGGCACGGCGAGCGGCATCGGCTCGGTCGCGGCCGGCATCGGCGGGCCCCCCGTGGCGGTCTACGCGGTGCTCAGCGGCTGGGACCCGCGGCGGTTCGCCGCCACCGCCCAGCCGTTCTTCGCCGCTAACGCGCTCGCCGCCCTGGTGGCCAAGCTGGTGCTCGCCGACGCCTCGTTCCCGACCATGGCCCCGTGGCAGTGGGTGCTGCTCATGGTCTCGATCCTCGGCGGGCTCGTCCTGGGGGACCTGCTCGCGCCGCGCGTCTCGGCCACGGCGACCCGACGCGTCCTCATCCTGCTGGCGTACGTCGGCGGCGTGGCCACGCTGGCGCGCGGCGTGACCGGCCTGGTCTGAGCTACCGGCGCCCGACCGAGAGCACCTGGACCACCGGCCGTCCGGCCTCGTCCGAGGCCGGCAGGTCGACCAGGGCGGTGATCGACCAGTCCCGGTCGCCGTTCGCGTCGTCGAGGACCTGGCGGACCCACCAGGTGTCGGCCGGCACGGTCGCCAGGGCCTCGCCGTCCGACGTCGTCGCGTCGGCGGGCAGCGCCGCCCCCGGCTCCAGCATGGTCAGCAGCGCGGTGGCGCGGGCGTCCGCCCCGAACCCGATCGCGTCGTCGCCCTGGGTCTCGAACAGGTCCTCCAGGGCGTCGGCCCAGGCGTCGCCGTCCCAGCCCGAGGCCTTGTCGAGGGCCTCGAGGGCGTCGTAGTCCTCACGGGCGGCGAGCTCGACTCGACGGAACATGGCGTTGCGCACGAGACGGCGGAACGAGCGTGGGTTGCCGGTGACGGGCCGGGCCGGCGCCTCGGCCCCGGCCTCGGCCAGCTCGCCCTGCACGACGTCGTCGGCGTCGTCGTCGACGGGGTTCTGCAGCCGCTCCCACTCGTCCAGCAGCGAGGAGTCGACGCCGCGCACGAGCTCGCCGAGCCACTCGACGATCTCGGCGACCTCCTCGGTGCGGTGCTCCTCGGGCACGACCTGGCGCACCGCCCGGTAGGCGTCGGCGAGGTAGCGCAGCACGACGCCCTCGGTGCGCTCCAGGCCGTAGGTGCTGACGAGCTCGGCGAACGTCATCGCCTGCTCGAGCATGTCGCGCACCACGGACTTGGGCGCCAGCTCGGCGCCCGCGACCCACGGGTTGGACTGCTTGTACTGGGCGAACGCGGGCTCGAGCAGGTCGGCCAGCGGCCGGGGCCAGGTGACCTCCTCGAGCAGCTCCATGCGCTCGTCGTACTCGATGCCCTCCGCCTTCATCGCGGCGACGGCCTCGCCGCGGGCCTTCTTCTGCTGGCCGAAGAGGATTTGGCGGGGGTCGTCGAGGGTGGCCTCGATGACGGAGACGACGTCGAGGGCGTGCGTGGGCGACTCGACGTCGAGCAGGTCCATGGCCGCCAGCGCGAACGGCGACAGGGGAGCGTTGAGCGCGAAGTCGCGCGGCAGGTCGACCTCGAGCCGCACGCTGGGGCGGTAGCCCGCGGGGCGGGAGTCGTCGGGGACGCGCACCTTCTCCACGACGCCGGCCACGCGCAGGGAGCGGTAGATCCGCAGCGCCTGGCGCACGTGCCCGGCCTGCTGGGCGGCGGTGTCGTGGTTGGCGGTGAGCAGGTGGCGCATCGCCTCGACGGGGTCGACAGCGGGGCCGGACGTGCCGCCGTCGTGGCCCGACCCGCCGTCGGGCCGCGTGCGGGCCAGCACGTTGAGCACCATCGCGTGGTTGACGTGGAACTGGCTGGCCAGCGGCTCCGGCGGGGCGTCGCGCAGGCGCTCGAAGGTCGACTCGGTCCAGTTGACCGCACCCGACGGCGCCTTCTTGCGGACGATCTTCCTCTTCTTCTTGGGGTCGTCACCGGCCTTGGCGAGCGCCTTGCGGTTCTCGATGACGTGCTCCGGCGCCATGACGAGCACCTCGCCGAGGGTGTCGTAGCCCGCGCGACCGGCCCGGCCGGCGATCTGGTGGAACTCGCGGGCGGTCAGGTGCCGCATGCGCTCGCCGTCGAACTTCACCAGCGAGGTCATGAGCACCGTGCGGATCGGGACGTTGATGCCCACGCCCAGGGTGTCGGTGCCGCAGACGACCTTGAGCAGCCCCTTCTGCGTGAGCCGCTCGACGAGCCGGCGGTACTTGGGCAGCATCCCGGCGTGGTGCACGCCGACGCCGGCGCGCAGGTACTTGGACAGGATCTTGCCGAACCCGGTGCCGAACCGGAACGCGCCGATCTCGTCGACGATCGCCTGCTTCTCCTCCTTGGAGGCGAGCTTGGTGCTGAGCAGCGCCTGGGCGCGGTCGACGGCGTCCTTCTGCGTGAAGTGCACGACGTACACCGGGGCGCGGTGGGTGTGTACCAGCTCCTCGATGACCTCGGGCAGCGGGTCCTGGACGTAGGAGAACTCCAGCGGGACCGGTCGTTCGGCGCCGGTGACCTCGGCGACGTCCCGGCCGGTGCGCTCGGTGAGGTCCTCGCGCAGGCGGCTGGTGTCGCCGAGGGTGCCGGACATCAGCAGGAACTGGGTGTGCGGCAGCTCCAGCAGCGGCACCTGCCAGGCCCAGCCGCGCTGCGGGTCGCCGTAGAAGTGGAACTCGTCCATGACGACCTGGCCGATGAACTGGTCCTGGCCCGGGCTGCCCGCGCCGTTGCGCAGCGCGAGGTTCGCGAGGATCTCGGCGGTGCAGCAGATGATCGGGGCGTCGGGGTTCACGGCGCTGTCGCCGGTCATCATCCCGACGTTGCGCGACCCGAACGCCGCCACGAGGTCGAAGAACTTCTCGCTGACCAGGGCCTTGAGCGGGGCCGTGTAGTAGGTGCGCCCGCCCATCCCGGACCGGCGCGCCGCCAGGGCCGCGAACTGCGCGCCCATCGCCACCATCGACTTGCCCGACCCGGTCGGCGTGGCCAGCACGACGTGCGAGCCCGTCATGAGCTCGAGCAGCGCCTCCTCCTGGTGCGGGTACAGCGGACGACCGGTCGAGGCCGCCCACTCGCTGAACCCCTCGAACAGCGCGTCCGGGTCCGGGGCCTGCCCGGTGGGCGCGGGCAGGTGCGGCAGCAGGGTGCCGGCAGGGCGCGGGACGGAGGCGACGGACGAGGCGGCGGTGTCGGTGGCAGTCATCGTGCCGTCATTGTGTCAGCCCGCCGCCGCTACGCCGCGTCCCACAGGCGGTGGTAGAAGGCGAGCCGCCCGGCGTCGGGCTCGATGCCGTAGGCCGCGAAGAAGAGCGGCTCGTACCCCTCGCCGAAGTTCCACCCCAGGCTCATGCTCGCCACGGCGAGATCCGCCCACCGGTCCGCGACCCCGAGGGTGCCCAGGTCGACGTGCCCGGCCCAGGTGCCGTCGTCGGCGACCAGGGTGTTGGGGGCGCAGGCATCCCCGTGGCAGACCACGAGCCGGTCGACGGGCGGTTCGCCCCCGACGTCGGCACGTCCGGCGGGCGAGAGTCGCGCGATGCGGTCCGCCGCGCTCCAGGAGAACGGGCAGTCCGCGACGGGCAGGGCGTCGTGCAGCGCGCGCAGCCCGGTCCCGATCGCGCGGACGGCGGTCTCCGGGTGGGCCGGCCAGGACGGGTCGACGGCGGACCGGCCCGGCAGCGCGGCCGTCACCAGCCAGCTCCCGGCGGCGTCCGCGCCACGGTCGAGCACGCGCGGCACCCGGGCGTACCGGCCGGCCCAGGCGAGACGGTCCGCCTCGGCGCCCGGGTCGAGCTCCGGTGTCCCGGCGGGCACCCACTTGACGTACCGGTCGCCCCGGTCGCCGGAGAGCCGGAAGGTCAGGCCGCCCAGGGTGTTGCGCCACACCGGGGTGACGGCGTCGGCGCCGGCCAGCGCGGCCACGGCCTCCGGGACGACGACAGGTCCGCGCGGCGGGGCGGCGAGGTCACGGGCCATCCCCTCATGCTGGCAGGTCTCGCGCCCGGGCGGCGGGCGAGGCCGTCGCGAGCCGCCGCGCGGTCGCGGCCTCGGCGAGCTGGACGGCGACGACGCCGGCGAGCACCAGCACGCCGCCGGTGAGCTGGACGCCGCTCGGCAGCTCGCCCAGGAGGAGCCAGGCGAGCAGGACGGCGCTGACGACCTCGAGGAGACCGGCGAACGCGCCGGCCCGGGCGCCGAGCCGCCGTCCGGCCGCGACGCCGGTGGTGTACGCGACCCCGGCGGTGACGAGTCCCAGCAGCGCCAGCACGGCCCACCAGGGCAGGGTGGAGCCGGCGAGCGGGACCGCGTCGGTGGAGGCGGACAGGGGCAGCAGCCCGACGGCGGCCAGGGCACCGAGCAGCCCCGCGCCGACGACGAGCCCGCCGGCGGCCAGCGTCATCGGCGGCAGCCCGGTGTCCAGGCGGGCGTTGATGAGGAAGTAGGCGGAGGCGCCCACCATCGCGCCCAGGGCCCAGGCGGTACCGACGGGGTCGACGCTGACCCCGGTGAGGTCGAGGACCAGCACGAGGCCGACGGCGGCGAGCGCGATCCCGCCGAGCGTCGCGCGGGCGGGCCGCTGACCGTGCCGCAGCCACAGCCACACGACCACGGCGGCGGGCGCCGAGTACTCGATGAGCAGCGCCGACCCGACCTGCATGTGCTGCACGGCCGCGAAGTAGCAGAACTGCGTGGCGGCGACGCCGAGCGCGCCGTAGACGACGATCAGCCGCAGGTTGCGGCGCACGAGCGTCCAGCGTCCCCGCAGGGCGACCAGACCGACGGGGAGGACCACGAGCGCGCCGACCGCCACCCGGACGAGCACGACCGCGCCGGGGCTCCAGCCCGTGGCGAACATCCCGGCGGCGAGCGGTCCGGAGAGGCTGAAGCTCACCGCCGACACGACGGCCAGGACCAGCCCCGCTCGCCGGCCGGTGTCGGTCGCGACGAGGTCGTCAGGTGCCACTGTGCTCATGGCTCATGACGCTACGGTGCGCGGTGATAACGTGTCAACGTGGTTTTCGCTCATGACACCGCCGGTGCCCTGCGATCGGCCGTGGAGCTCGTCAACGGCGTCGAGCCGCCGGTCACGCTGGCCACCGAGGCGGACCTGGCCGCGTTCTACCGGCGCCACGGCTACACGGGGCGGCGCGACGGCACCGAGACCGAGCTGGCCGAGGTGCTGGCCCTCGCCCCGCGCCTGCGCACCCTGCTGCTGGCCGCGCGCGACGACGTCGCCCCGATCGTCAACGCGATGCTCGCCGAGGCCGGCGCCGTCCCGCGGCTCGTGCGGCACGAGCACGAGGACTGGCACCTGCACGCCATCGCCGACGACGCGCCCCTGGCCGACCGCATCGCCGTCGAGACCGCCCTGGCGATGATCGACGTCGTGCGCTCCGGCGAGAGCTCCCGGCTCGGCGTGTGCGCCGACGACGACTGCGCCGGCGTCGTCCTCGACCTGTCCCGCAACCGGTCCCGGCGGTACTGCTCGACCGCCTGCACCAACCGCAACGCCCAGGCCGCGCACCGTGCCCGGGCCACCGACCCGTCCCCGCGCCCGCGATAAACCCTGGGCCCGCTCGGCCGGGACGCCGTAGCGTCCGACGGTATGACGCTGCGACCGGTCCAGGTGAACATCAAGGCGCGCGACGAGGCGGCCCTGGGCCGGTTCTGGGCCGACGCCCTGGACTGGGCGACGTCCAGCGAGGCCCCCGGGGTGATCAACCTCGAACCCCGAGGGTTCGACTGGCCGGACCCGGCGGCCCTCACCGTCGACCTCGTGCGGATCCCGGACACCGCCCGGGTGCGGTACCGCACCCACGTCGACCTCGCCACCACCTCCGTCGAGCACGAGGCCGAGCTGGTCGCCCGGCTGCGGGGCCTCGGCGCGACACCGCTCGACGTCGGCCAGGGCAAGGTTCCCTGGGTGGTGATGGCCGACCCGGAGGGGAACGCGTTCTGCGTCCTGGGCGCGCGGTGAGCCGTCCGCCCGGCCCCCCGGCCCGGCCCCGGGGTCACCCCGCGGCGAGCACGGCGTCGCACACGTCCAGCAGCCGGCCGCGCAGCGCCTGCGCCCGCTCGGCGAACGCGCGCTGACGCTGCACGTACTCGGCCTTGCCGGCCGCCGTCTCGATCTCGACCGCCTCGACGCCGTAGGACGAGACGTCGTAGGGCGAGGCCGCCATGTCGGTGTACCGGATGTCGCGGGCCAGCTCGAAGGCGTCCAGCAGCAGCTCGCCGGGCACGGCAGGGCCGAGCTTCTGGCACCACTTGTACAGGTCCATGTTCGCGTGCAGGCACCCCGGCTGCTCCATCGCGACCTGGCGCTCGCGGGTCGGGCGCAGCTGGTTGGCGTCCCGCGCCTCCGGGGTGAAGAACCGGAAGGCGTCGTAGTGCGAGCAGCCCACCCGGTGCGACTCGACGACCGCGTCGGTGCCGGCACCCCCGAGCCGCAGCGGCAGCGGGTGCCGGTGGTCCCGGCCGGACTCGGCGTCGCGGTAGACCATGGCCCACTCGTGCAGCCCGAAGCAGCCGAAGGTGCCCGGCCGTCCCGCCGTCGCGCCCACCAGCGAGCGGACGTACCGCACGGTGTCGCCCCGGTCGGCCCGGAACACGGGGACGTCGAGCACGGCGCCGGTGGTGCCGTCCGGCAGCGCGACCGTGCGGTACCAGCGTCGGGCGGCGTGGTCCGGGGCGTCGGGCAGCACCTGCCCGACGCCGGGGTGCCACCGGCGCAGGTGGCTGGCCCGGGTGGGGTAGTAGGTGAACAGGAAGTCCTCGATCGCGTGCTTCTCGCCGCGGTCGCGCGCCGCGCGCCACACGGCGGTCAGGGCGTCGGCACGTCGTGCGTGCGCCGCGTCGAGCGCGCGCCAACCGTCCACGACGACGCCCGGGACGGCGTCGTCCGCGGCGCCGGGACGGTGCCCGTGAGCGGCGAGTGCGGAGGGCGCTGTCACGCTGCCAGGGTACGTCGCCGGGCGTATCGTGGAAGCAGACGGGAGGTGGTGACGATGGCCACCGTCGGGACGCAGTCGGACTTCGACCCGCACCAGGACGAGGTCGAACCCACACCGCACGTTCCCCTGGACACCTGGATCGAACGGCACGGCACCACGATCGGTCTGATCCTCGGGGCCGGGGCCGTGGTCATGACGCTGCTGCGGTACATGGACTGACGGCCGTCGTGCCGGGACGTCCAGCGGTAGCGTGCGGTCCATGACGACGTTCCCCTTCCGCCAGGTCGACGTCTTCGGGGCCGGCCCGCTGGCCGGCAACCCGGTGGCCGTGGTGCACGACGCCGACGCCTGGGGCGAGGCGCAGATGGCGGCCTTCGCGCGCTGGACCAACCTGTCCGAGACCACGTTCCTGCTGCCCGCCACCGACCCGGACGCGGACTACCGGGTGCGCATCTGGACCCCGGGCGGTGAGCTCCCGTTCGCGGGCCACCCGACGCTGGGGACCGCGCACGCCTGGCTGGAGGCCGGTGGCGTGCCGGCCGGCGAGGACGTCGTCCAGGAGTGCGGGGTCGGGCTGGTGACCGTCGCACGGACCGCCGACGGGCTCGCGTTCGCGGGCCCGCCGCTGCGCCGGTCCGGTCCCGTGTCCGACGACGACCTCGGCCGCATCGTGCGCGGCCTGCGGATCGGGGCGGACGACGTCGTCGACGCCGCCTGGGTGGACAACGGGCCGGGCTGGGTCGGCGTGCGGCTTGCCGACGCCGCAACGGTCCTCGCCGTCGAGCCCGACCTCGCCGCCTTCGAGGGGCTCCACGTGGGGCTGGTCGGGTCGTACACGCCCGGGGAGTCCGACGCCGACGTCGAGGTGCGCGCGTTCGTGCCGGACATCGGCGTCCCCGAGGACCCTGTCACGGGGTCCCTGAACGCCGGGCTCGGCCAGTGGCTCGCCGGTTCCGTGCTGCCCGCGGGCTACGTGGCCTCGCAGGGCACGGTGCTCGGCCGGCGCGGCCGGGTGCGCGTGCGTCGCGCCGACGACGGCGTCGTCTGGGTCGGCGGGTCCACGGTCACGACCGTGCACGGCGAGGTCACGCTCTGAGCCGTGTCACCGGTCCTGGCGCTGCTCGTACTTCCGTGTGAGACGGTCCTCGACCTGCCGGCCGTCGATGAAGTACGCGAGCGCGTGGAAGGCCAGACCGACCGCCCAGGGCAGCGTGGTCCAGTAGGCCCAGTTCACCCCGGGATCCATGGCCAGGTCGATGGCCCAGAGGAAACCGTTGACGATGACGAACACCCCGGCGTGCCACATCAGGCCGGTCGCCGCCTTCGCCCGGCGTCGCGCCGGGTCCTGCTCCGCACCGTTCTTCATGACGCCCACCCCCGTCCTGACCCTAGGCTAGGCCGACGCCGTTCCGCGGAACAGGGCCCTTCGGCCCCTTACGGCGGGTCGAACGGTCACTCCTCCGGTCCGACGGCGGCCTGGCGCGGCGGCGGGGGAGCGGTGCGTCGCGCCACCGCGGTGAACAACCGCTCCAGGGGTCCGCGCCCGAGCCACAGCCGCCACAGGGTGGCCGCGAGCAGCGAGACCCCGATCATCGCCAGCAGCGGCCCGTTGGTCTCGGCGTCGATCAGGTCCCCGTGCCAGATCGCCACGATCTGCAGCGAGTAGACCGTCAGCGCCAAGGCCCCCACGGCCGCGAGCGGGGACAGCACCCGCGCCCCGACGCCCGTCACGGCCAGGCACAGCCCCAGCACGGCCAGCGCGAACCCGCCGGTGGCCAGCACCTCGAGCCAGCTCTCCTCGTGCGGGCCGGGCAGGGCCAGGTAGGCCGCCGTCGGCCAGGGGTCGCTCCACGCCCACCCGGGCGTGACGGTCGACTCGACCTGCGCGCGCACCGCGGTCGGACCGCCGAAGCGGTCCACGACCTCCGCGGACAGCAGGCTGCCCACGACCACCGCCCCCAGACCTCCGAGCACCAGCCCGCGGCGCAGCCCGGCCGAGGACAGGTCGCACCGCCCCACGGCCATGCCGGCGAACACGTACGCCATCCACACCACGGCGGGGTAGTGGCCGGTGAGCAGGAAGTCCGTCACCGCGCCCGAGCCGTCGTCGGGCAGGTGCAGCCCGGCCCGGGTCAGGGCCACCGGGCCCCAGTGGGCCAGCGGAGGCCCGACGACGGCCACCACGACCGCGGCCAGGGCCAGCCGCCGCGGCCCCCACGTCACGAACGGCAGCGCCAGGACGAAGTAGGTCGCGTAGAAGCCGAGGATGAGCAGGACGCGGGTGCCCAGCAGGTCCAGCAGCGCCACGAGGGCCAGGAGCAGGACCGCGCGAACCAGCAGCCGCGCCCGGGCGTGGACCAGCGCGTCGCCGGCCAACGGGCGGGGACCCCCGGTGACGAGGGCGAGCGACACCCCGGCGACCAGCGCGAACAGCACCGACGAGCGGCCGTCGGCGATGGTGAGCCACAGCGTCGAGTCGTCGATCACACCGACGTGCGCCGTGAACATGCCGAGCACGGCCAGCCCGCGGGCCACGTCGAGCCCGACCACGCGCGCCGGACCGCCGAGAAGACGTTCGCGCACCGTGGCCATGGCAGCGATCCTGCCAGTCGTCCCGCCTCGTGAGAAACGGGATGTCCTGACACGGTGTTGTCACTAGGTTGGCGTCATGAGCGATCTGCCGCACGGTGCCGAGCCCGACTTCCCGGAGCCCCCGAGCCTGGGTAGCCCGGCCGACGGCCCGAACGGGAACGCCTCCGACGAGCCGTCCGGGGCGGCGTTGTCCGACGCCATCGAGGCGCCGAGCTTCCACCAGACCGTGCCCAGCCAGGAGTCCGAGTCGTACACGCACGGCCACCACGAGTCCGTGCTGCGCGCCCACCGTGCGCGGACGGCGCAGAACTCCGCCGGCTTCCTGCTGCCGCACCTGAAGGACGACATGCACCTGCTCGACGTCGGCTGCGGCCCCGGGACCGTGACGACGGACCTGGGGCGGGTGCTCGCCGGGGGCAAGGTCGTGGGCGTCGACGCCTCGGCGACGGTGCTCGAGGCGGCCCAGGCGCACGCCGACGCTCTCGGGGCGTCGAACGTCCGGTTCGAGCAGGCCAACGCCTACGAGCTGCCGTTCGACGACGACACCTTCGACGTCGTCTACGCCCACCAGCTGCTGCAGCACCTGTCCGACCCCGTCGCCGCGCTGCGCGAGATGAAGCGCGTCACCAAGCCGGGCGGCCTCGTCGCGGCGCGCGACGCCGACTACGCGGCGATGGCCTGGTACCCGGAGTCGCCGGGACTGACGGAGTGGAACACGCTCTACCACGAGGTCACGCGCGCCTACGGCTTCGAGCCGGACGCCGGGCGCCGGCTCTTCTCGTGGGTTCTGCAGGCCGGGTTCGACGTGGCCGGCACGGTGCCCAGCGCGTCGTCGTGGTGCTACGCCACGCCCACCGACCGCGAGTGGTGGGGGCAGGTCTGGGCCGAGCGGTGCGTGGAGTCGAACTTCGCGCGCCAGGCCCAGGAGTCGAACCTGGCCGACGACGTCGCGCTCGAGCAGCTCGCCCACGACTGGCGGACCTGGGCCCAGGCGCCGGACGGCTGGTTCGCCGTGCTGCACGGCGAGGTGCTGGCCCGGGCCTGAGCGCTCCGGCCCGGGGTCACTCGCCCAGGAGCTCGTCGATCTCCTCGTCCGACAAGCCCTGCTCCTCGAGCTGACGCTCCAGCTCCTGCTGGATCGCGGGCGCCTGCTCCTCGATGGCCAGCACGACGAACACGGTGACGACGATCGACACGACGATCGCGAGCGTCGACAGGGCCGCGCCGACGATCGCCATGGCCTTGCCGCCGGCCGTCCCCTTCGACACCTGGACCAGGGCGACGATGCCCAGCACCAGACCGATGACGCCGAGCAGGATCGCGCCGATGTTGACGAACGGGATCCAGCTGCCGAGCAGCGCCAGGATGCCCAGCACCAGCGCGGCGATCGCGAGCCCCTTGCGCTCCGAGGGCGGGCGCGGCGGCGCGGCGCCGTACCCGGAGTAGCCCTGCGCGCCGCCGTATCCACCGCCGTAGCCCTGCGCGCCGCCGTAGCCCTGGGCACCGCCGTACCCCTGTGCACCGCCGTACCCCTGTGCACCGCCGTACCCGGAGTAGCCCGGCGCACCGCCGTCGCCCTGGGCGCCGCTGGTACCGCCGGGCGCCTGTCCGGGGTAGGTCGGCTGCCGGCCCGGCGCCTGGCCGGGTCCGGAGGGGCCCTGCGCGGGGGTGCCACCGGGCGGGGGCGGCGCGCCGTACGGGTCGGACGCGCCACCGGACGACGAGGGCTGCTGCGGCGTCCCGGGCTGGTGCGGTTCGGGGGGATCGTGCGGCGTGCTCATCGTCGTCCTCCGGTCGCAGGGTCCGATCACAGCAGGCTAGCGGCGTCGCGGTCTCGTCGCCTCCCCCTGCGGGGGTGTGGCGGCAGGTCCCGGCTCGCCGCGCCCGCTAGCCTGGAGCCGTGCGTATCGCGAGATTCACCACCGGTGACGACCCCCGCTTCGGATTTGTCCAGACCGAGGGCGACAGGACCTACCTGGCCGTCCTCAGCGGCGACCCGCTGTCCATGCCCGCCATGCCGACCGGCGAGCGGATCGAGCTCGGCGACGGGGTGCGCCTGCTGTCGCCCGTGATCCCGCGCTCGAAGGTGGTCGCCGTCGGGCGCAACTACCTGGACCACGTGCGGGAGATGGGCGGCGAGCCGCCGACGTCGCCGCTGCTGTTCTTCAAGCCCAACACCTCGGTGGTGGGCCCGGACGACCCGATCGTGCTGCCGGAGTGGACCTCCGAGGTCTCCTACGAGGCCGAGCTCGCCGTCGTCATCTCCAAGCCGTGCAAGGACGTCGAGCCGGAGAACGCCCGCGCCTACGTGCTGGGGTACACCGTCGCCAACGACGTCACGGCGCGCGACGCCCAGCGCACCGACGACCAGTGGGCGCGGGCCAAGGGCTTCGACACCGCCTGCCCGCTGGGGCCGTGGATCGAGACCGACCTGAACCCCGAGGACGTCGGCGTCGTCTCCCGCGTCAACGGCGAGACCAAGCAGGACGGCCGCACCGCCGAGATGATCTTCGACGTCGACTACCTGATCTCCTACGCCTCCAAGGCCATGACGCTGCTGCCCGGGGACGTGCTGCTGACCGGTACGCCGGCCGGGGTGGGCCGGATCGAGTCCGGCGACCGCGTCGAGTGCGAGGTCGAGGAGATCGGCGTCCTGGCCAACCCCGTGGTCCGGCGCGAGGACTGACCCGGGGGTCCGCGATGTCGGCGTGCTGCGAGCCGCAGGGCTACGAGAAGGTCTTCGACGACCGGGAGGCCCGGCGCGCCGCGGCGCGGTACGCGCGCTCGGGGCTGACCACGCTGCCCCGGCGCACCGTGGAGCTCTACCGCTCCGGCGTGATCGGCGGGGCGACGCTCCTGGAGGTCGGGAGCGGGGTCGGGGACTTCTCGCTGGAGATGCTGCGGGCCGGCGTCGAGCGTGCCACCTGCGTGGACATGTCGACCGGGTACGACGCCGTCGCGGCCCGGCTGCTGGCGGACGCCGGGCTGGCGGACCGGGTGCGCCGCCGCACCGGCGACCTGGTCACGCACCCGGACCTGGCCGGCCCGGCCGACGTCGTCGCGCTGCACAGCGTGGTCTGCTGCTACCCGGACGCCCGGGCGCTGGTCACCGCGGCCGCGGACCGGACCGGGCGCTACCTGGTGCTCGCGTTCCCGCGGCGCACGTGGTGGATGCGGGCCGCGGCACGCGTGCTCAACGTGTACCCGCGCCTGCGGGGCAGCGACTGGCGGTTCCGCGTCCACGAACCGGCCGAGGTCGCGCGCGCGGCCACGGACGCCGGGCTGCGGCGGGTGCGCACCGAGCGGTTCGCGTTCGACCACCACTGGGTCTTCGCCCGCTGAGGCGGACCCCGGGCGACCCGGCGCCGTCGGCCAACTAGGCTGTGCGCGTGATCCCCGCAGCAGGTACCTCCTCCGTCCGTGTCCGCTTCGCCCCGTCCCCGACCGGCATGTTCCACGTCGGCGGCGCGCGCTCCGCGCTGTTCAACTGGGCCGTCGCCAAGCAGACCGGCGGGACGTTCGTGCTGCGCATCGAGGACACCGACGCCTCGCGCAACAAGCCCGAGTGGGTCGACGGCATCCTCGCCGCCCACGCGGCGCTCGGCATGCACGCCGACGACCCGACGTTCGAGGGCCCGTACTTCCAGTCCGCGAACGTCGACAAGCACCGCGAAGCACTCGCTCGCCTGCTGGAGTCCGGCAGCGCGTACTACTGCGACTGCACCCGCGACGACGTCGCCGCCCGGACCGGCAACCCGCACTCGGGCTACGACGCGTACTGCCGCGACCGCGGCCTGACCGAGGCGCCCGGCCGCGCCCTGCGGTTCCGCACCCCGGACACCGGTGAGACGCGGGTCGTAGACCTGATCCGCGGCAACCCGGTCTTCCCCAACGACGCGATGGAGGACTTCGTCGTGGCCCGGGGGGACGGCTCGCCGGTCTTCCTGCTCGCGAACGTCGTGGACGACCTGGACGAGGGCATCACCCACGTCATCCGCGGCGAGGAGCACCTGTCCAACACGCCCAAGCAGCAGCTGCTCTGGGAGGCGCTGGGCGCCGAGCCGCCCGTGTGGGCGCACCTGCCCGTCATCGTCAACGAGAAGCGCCAGAAGCTCTCCAAGCGTCGGGACAAGGTGGCCCTCGAGGACTACCTCGCCGAGGGCTACCTGCCGGCCGCGATGGTCAACTACCTCATGCTGCTGGGCTGGGCGCCCGGCAACGACGAGGAGATCCTGCCGTTCGACGAGATGATCGAGCGGTTCCGCATCGAGGACGTGAACAGCGCCGCGTCGTTCTTCGACCTCAAGAAGCTCGCGGCGTTCAACGGCGAGTACATCCGGGCGCTGAGCGTCGACGAGTTCGTCGCCGCCGTCGGGCCCTGGCTGCGGGCCCCGCACGCCCCCTGGGCCGAGGAGCAGTTCGACCCCGCCGCGTTCGCCGCCGTGGCGCCGCTGGCCCAGTCCCGCGTGGCGCTGCTCAGCGACATCACCGACAACGTCGACTTCCTGTTCCTCGACCGGCCCGTCGAGGACGAGCGGTCCTGGAAGAAGGCGATGAAGCCCGGTGCCGTCGAGCTCCTGACGGACGTGCGCACGACGCTGTCCACGCTGGAGCCGTGGGAGGCGGAGCCGCTGAAGAACGCCGTGGCGACGGCGGGGGAGTGGCACGGCCTCAAGCTCGGCAAGGCGCAGGCTCCCGTGCGGGTGGCCGTCACCGGGCGCACGATCGGGCTGCCGCTGTTCGAGTCGCTCGAGGTGCTCGGGCGCGAGCGGACCCTCGGCCGGATCGACGCCGCCCTGGCCACCCTCGCCGAGAACCCGCCCCAGGCGCCGGCGCAGTGACCGCGTTCGGCGTCGCCGCCGGTCGTGTCGACGGCGTGCTGCTAGACATCGACGACACCCTCGTGGACACCAAGGGGGCGTTCGCCGCGGCGCTGCGTGCCGTCGCCGAGGCGCACCTGCCCGAGGACGTCGACCACGCGGCGGTGCTGGACCACTGGCGCTCCGACCCGGCCGGGCACTACCGCCGGTACACCCGGGGCGAGACCGACCACCGAACCCAGCGTCGGCTGCGCGCCGACCTGCTGCACCGCACCTTCGGCGGGGCCCCGGTGGGGGAGGACGCCTTCGACGCCTGGGACGAGCTGTTCTGGGGCACCTTCGAGCGGTCGTGGCGCGCGTTCGACGACGCCGCGGCGTTCCTCGACCGGCTGCGCGCGCAGGGCCTGGCCACCGGCGTGGTGACGAACGCGGGCGTGGCGCTCCAGGAGCGCAAGCTCGCCGTCGTCGGGCTCGACCTGCCCGTGCTGGTGGGTGTCGACACGCTGGGCTACGGCAAGCCGCACCCGGACGTCTTCGTCGAGGGTGCGCGGCGGCTCGGCACGATCCCGCCGCGGACCGCCTACGTGGGCGACGAGCCGCGCGTCGACGCCACGGGGGCGCACGAGGCGGGCCTGGTGGGCGTCTGGCTGGACCGGCCCGGTGCCCGGCGTGCCGACGAGCACGACGCCGACGTCGCGGCGATGCGGGCCGCGGGCATCGTCGTCGTGCCCGGGCTGGCCGAGGCGTTCGCGGAGCTCACGGGACCAGGAGCAGGACGGCGGCCAGCGACGTCCCGGTGACCACGACGGCGGAGGCCGCGCCGAGCAGCAGCGTCCGGCTGCCGCTGCGCACGAGCCGCGGCACGTCGACACCCAGCCCGAGGGAGAACATCGCGGCCACGAACAGGCCCGTGCCGAGAGGACCGGCGGCGGTCAGGACCGCGTCCGGCACGACGCCGAGGCTGCGCAGGCCGACGGCGACGAGGAAGCCGACGACGAACCCCGGGACCAGGGCCGGGCCACCGCGCCGTGCCGTGCGGGTCCGTACCGCGGGGCCCGCGGCGCCGACGGGTGCCGCGAGGGCGACCCGACGGCCGCGCACGGCGCCGACGCCGGCCACCAGCGGTGCCAGCAGCACGACCCGCGCCAGCTTGGCGACGGTCGCGGTGGCCAGGGCCGTGGCCACCGCCGCGGGGGCCAGCGGCAGCGCGCCGGCCGCGGCGACGACCTGGGCGACCTCCTGGACGCCCGCGCCGATCCACAGACCGGCCTGCTCCGCCCGCAGGCCCAGCGCGTCGGCGAGCGGCGGGAGCACCAGCACGGCGGCGGTCCCGAACAGGGCGACCATCGCCAGCGCGGCGCCGGTCGACCCGGCGAGGTCCTCGACGGGGCCGTCCTCGGGCCGGTCCGCACCGGTGTGCCGGTGTGCGCGGTCGGGGCGGGCCGGGGCCCGGTCGAGCACCCCGCTGACGGCAGAGACGGCCGCCGCGCCGCAGATGGAGAACCCCGTGGCCAGCAGCAGGGCGGTGTCCCGGGGGACGCGCAGCCGCCGTCCGATCGCGAGCGTGCCGGCGAACGTCGTGGCCACCGTGACCGCCACGACCACCAGCCCGCGCCAGCCCAGGCCGAGCACGTTCGCGACGGACAGCTGCAGCCCGAGCAGCACCACCCCGGCGCGCAGGAGGTGCCGCGCCGTCCAGGCGGTGCCGGGGCCGACGGCGTCGCGCACGCGGGCGGTGGCGCCGCCCGGGGCGCGCCGGGCCAGCACGCCGAGCACCGACCCGGCGGCGGCACCTGCGAGCAGGGCGAGCACGAGGGGTGACAGCGACGGGGCGGCGGTCGCCAGGACCGGGGTCAGGCCCAGTAGCGCGGCGGTCGCCGCGGCGGCCAGGGCGAGGCCGGGCAGGAGTCGCGTCATGGGCCCAGCCTGCGGGGAGGGCCTCGGTCGCGGTAGGCCCAGATGCTGATCCATCCATAGACTGCCGCTATGGCAGAGCGCATCTCGATGGCGGCCCTCGAGCTGCTCGTGGCCGTCGACACCCACGGCTCGATCAGCGCCGCCGCGCGGTCCCTCGGCGTCGCCCAGCCCACCGCGTCGGCCGGTCTGCGCCGGCTGGAGCAGCGCCTGGGCCTGGAGCTGCTGAGCCGCGGGGCGCGGGGCACGGTGCTCACCCCGTCGGGCCGCGCCGCGGCAGGCTGGGCGCGCGAGGTGGTGGAGGCGTCGGACCGCTTCCAGACGGCGGTCGCGGGCATGCGGGCGGGTGCGGCCTCGGCGCTGCGGGTCGCGGCCAGCCTGACGATCGCGGAGTACCTCGTGCCGCGCTGGCTGGGACTCCTGACCGGTGACGCCGACGCCCCGGAGATCGAGCTGACGGTGCGCAACTCCCAGGACGTCACCACGCGGGTGCTCGCCGGGGACGCCGAGCTCGGCTTCGTCGAGAGCCCCGCGGTGGCCCCGGGGCTGCGCAGCCGGACGATCGCGCACGACGAGCTGGTCGCCGTCGTCGCCCGCGCCCACCCGTGGGCCGGCCGGGCCGGCGTGGGCCCCGAGGAGCTGGCCGCGGCCCGGCTCGTGCTGCGCGAGACCGGGTCCGGCACCCGCGAGATCCTCGAGCAGGCCCTGGCGGGTGCCGGGAGCGATCTGCCCGAGCACCTGCCCGCCCTGGGCTCCACGGCAGCGCTGAAGGCCGCCGTGCAGCACGGCGGGTCGGTCGCGGTGCTTTCGGCCCTGACGGTGGCGGAGGACGTCGCGGCGGGCCGTCTGGCCGCCGTGCCGATCGACGGGCTCGACCTGACCCGACGGCTCCGGGTGGTCTGGCGCACCGACGCGCCGCTGTCGGCGGCGGCCCGCCGGCTCAGCGCCGTCGCGCTCGGTACGCCGTCGTGACGTAGGGCAGGGCCACCTCGGTGGTGCCCGACAGGTCGGCGTGGGTCGCGGCGAGGTCCTCGACGCGCTGCACGAGGTGCTCGCGGTCCTCCGGGGACAGCGTCAGGGCGTAGCTGCGCGAGGCGGCCAGCGGGCCGAGCTCCGCCGTCGGCAGGTGGTGGTGCCAGGAGTGCTCGAAGCGCTCCGCCGGACCGAAGCTCTCGTCCAGCGCGGGCGGGGCCGCGCTCTGCGCGGAGTCCGGGGCGAGGGAGTCGCCCTCGTGCAGGATCTCGCCGAAGCGGGCGACCCAGTCGACCCGCTCGTCGCGGTCGTTGGTCAGCACGCCGAGCGTGCCGCCGGGGCGCAGGACGCGGGCGATCTCCGCCGCGGCGCGCGGCGGGTCGAACCAGTGCCAGGCCTGCCCGACCACGACGGCCCCGACGCCGGCGTCGGCCAGCGGGATCCGCTCGGCGGTCCCCGTCCGGGTGTCCACGCCCGGCAGTGCCGCCGAGAGCTCCTCGAGCATCGCGGCGGCCGGGTCGACGGCGACGACGTCGGCCCCGAGCTCGACGAGGCGGCGCGTGAGGAGCCCGGTGCCGGCGGCGAGGTCGAGGACGGGGCCGGTCGTCCCCTCCAGCAGCCAGGACACGGCCTCGGCGGGGTATCCGGGACGGACACGGGCGTAGACGTCGGCGCCCCGGGTGAAGGAGGCGGCTCGGTCGGCGCGGGACGTGGGGTCCGGGTGGGGGGTCATGGCGGACAGCCTGCCAGGGATCACCCTCCGGCTGCCTCCGGACCGCCTCCGTCGGCGCCCTCCGGACGACCGGCCGGACGGGCCGCCGGACGGTCGGTCGACGTGACGAAGGGCACCCGCCGGCCGGTTTGGTTCCAGCGCCCCCGTCGGGTAATGTTTCCGGTCGTTGGGCCACGCAGGGCACGCCGACAATTGTCGGATATGTCAGGCTTGGTCCGGACACCATGGGGTATGGTGTAATTGGCAGCACGAGTGGTTCTGGTCCACTTAGTCTAGGTTCGAGTCCTGGTACCCCAGCGCAGCGCTCTATCTCACATCTCGCGAGGTCGGATCCGGCTCCGCGGTGCGCTAGAGTTCTCACCGGCGAGTCGGCCCTGGTCGACGAACCATAGGCCCCCATCGTCTAGCGGCCTAGGACGCCGCCCTCTCACGGCGGTAACGCGGGTTCAAATCCCGCTGGGGGTACGCATCACCATCCGTGACGGATGGTGAGCAGGCTCCCTTGCGGAGCATCGTCCAGCCCCCATCGTCTAGCGGCCTAGGACGCCGCCCTCTCACGGCGGTAACGCGGGTTCAAATCCCGCTGGGGGTACCAGCACGAAGGCCCGGTCCGTTCGCGGACCGGGCCTTCGTCGTTCCCGGAGCGGTGTCGACGACGACGGGACGACGGTGGACAGGGCCGGCGGACAGGGCCGGCGGGCGGAGCTGGAGGAACAGGTCCGGACCGAGCTAGAGGAACGGGTCCGGGACGATCGGTCCGCCGTCTCCGGCGTCCGGCGGGGTGTCGTGCACGGGCCGACGCCGGGCCGGGATCCAGCCGCGGCGACCCGGGTGCCGGGTGTCCGCCGTCGTCGGCCGCGGGTCCGCCCCGCCGTCGAGCGGCCTGGCACGACCGGTGGCCGCCGCCGGGGGCGCCGGTGCGGGGTCGGGCGTCCCGACGGGCACGACGGGGATCTCCGCCGTCGTCGGGCGCGGCGCGGCGCGGCCGCTCGGGGCGATCGCCGGCGGCGGTGAGGGACTACCGCCGTCCCCCGGGGGCGGCTTCGGCGCGAAGATCGTGTCGCACAGCGTGCGATAGGTCTGGTCCGGGTCGGGGACGTGGTCGATCTGGCGCAGCGCCTGGTCCTGGCCCGCGGACTCCATGACGAAGCGCCCGTAGCCGAGCACCTGGCCCACCGGGGTGCGGGTGTAGCCCATGTCGGTGACCTTGGCCAGCGGCATCATCGCGACCTTGTGGATGATGAACCCGTAGGTGAGGAGCAGGCGCTTGTCGGTCGCGACGAACCACTCGTAGTGCCACTCCGCCCACCGGACGAAGAGGCGCCCGGCGGGCAGCAGCCACAGCACCCAGACGAGTCCGGACCCGCTCGTGGAGTGCAACCAGGCCACGAGCACCGTCGCGGCCAGCGTCGTCGCGATCGGCTCGACCAGCTTGGCCCAGTGCAGCCGTGTGGCCACCGACACCCGTTCGCCGGCCAGCACGTAGCGCCGCAGGTGGCTGTGTCGACGGACCGCGAGGTCGGGGTCCGCGCCGTTCATGACGTCAGGTTCGCGAGGAACTCCCCGAAGCTGGCGAAGGCTCCCGCGATGACGTCCCAGAGGGCCTGGACGATGTCGGCAGCACGCTCGGGGCTCGTCACGATCGCGTAGATCAGGAAGATCACGACGAGCCAGATCAGCAGGGTCTTGGCCTTGGCCGGCATCGGGTCCTCACGCCTCTCGGGTGACGGGACGTTGGTGCCCCGCTCGGGATGAGCCTACTGATCGCGACGTGATGTTTGCGACAATCGGGTCGGCGCGCCGTCAGTCGCCGGCGCGCTGCAGGACCTCGGTGAGCCGGTTCGCGGCCGCGACCACGGAGGCCGAGTGCAGCCGGCCCGGCTGACGGGTCAGCCGCTCGACCGGGCCGGAGACCGAGACCGCCGCGACGATCCGCCCGGACGGCCCGCGCACGGGTGCCGAGACCGACGCCACACCGAGCTCGCGCTCGGAGACCGACTGGGCCCAGCCGCGGCGTCGGACGCCTGACAGGATGGTCGCGGTGAACACGGCCTCCCGCAGCCCGCGGTGCAGGCGGTCCGGCTCCTCCCAGGCGAGCAGGATCTGCGCGGCGGAGCCCGCGTGCATCGTCAGCGTGGCCCCGACCGGGATGGAGTCGCGCAGGCCGACCGGCCGCTCGGCGGCGGCCACGCACACGCGGTGGTCACCCTGGCGGCGATAGAGCTGAGCGCTCTCCCCGGTGTGGTCCCGCAGCGCCGTGAGCACGGGGTTCGCCGCCGCGAGCAGCCGGTCCTCCCCGGCCGCGGTCGCCAGCTCGTTGAGCCGGGGGCCGAGCACGAAACGGCCCTGCATGTCGCGCGCCACGAACCGATGGTGCTCGAGCGCGACCGCGAGGCGGTGCGCGGTCGGACGCGCCAGGCCGGTCGAGGTGACCAGCTGCGCGAGGGTGGCCGGACCGGCCTCCAGTGCGCCCAGTACGGACGCGGCCTTGTCCAGTACGCCGACTCCGCTAGTATCGTCCATAGGTCGATACTGACGTCTCGCGTACTGAGATTGCAAGTTCTCAGGTCCGGGGCCTCCCGCCAGGACGTCAGATCGCGGACGATGGAATGAACGACAGCCGCCCCGGGGCGGCGGACGAGGAGCTCGCCATGGCCGGCACGCTGGCAGAGAAGGTCTGGGATGCGCACCTGGTGCGCCAGGGCACCGACGGGGCACCGGACCTGCTCTACATCGACCTGCACCTGGTGCACGAGGTCACCAGCCCGCAGGCCTTCGAAGGTCTGCGCCTGGCCGGGCGGCCCGTGCGCCGGCCCGACCTGACGATCGCGACCGAGGACCACAACACCCCCACCCTCGACATCGACCTGCCGATCGCCGACCCGACGAGCCGGACCCAGATCGACACGCTGCGCAACAACGCCGCCGAGTTCGGCGTGCGCATCCACTCCCTCGGCGACGCCGACCAGGGCATCGTCCACCAGGTGGGCCCGCAGCTCGGCCTGACGATGCCGGGGCTGACCGTGGTCTGCGGCGACTCGCACACCTCGACCCACGGCGCCTTCGGTGCTCTCGCCTTCGGCATCGGCACCTCCGAGGTCGAGCACGTCCTGGCGACCCAGACGCTGCCGCTCGCCCCGTTCAAGACGATGGCGATCACCGTCAACGGCGACCTGCCGCCCGGCACCACCTCCAAGGACATCATCCTGGCGATCATCGCCAAGATCGGCACCGGCGGCGGCCAGGGCTACGTGCTCGAGTACCGCGGCGAGGCCATCCGGCAGCTCTCGATGGAGGCGCGGATGACCATCTGCAACATGTCCATCGAGGCCGGGGCCCGCGCCGGCATGATCGCCCCGGACGAGACGACCTTCGAGTACCTCGAGGGCCGCCCGCACGCCCCCGAGGGGGAGGACTGGGACGCCGCGGTCGAGTACTGGAGCACGCTGCGCAGCGACGACGACGCCGAGTTCGACGCCGAGGTGGTCCTCGAGGCCGCCGACCTCGAGCCGTTCGTCACCTGGGGCACCAACCCTGGTCAGGGCCTGCCGCTGTCCGCCTCGGTGCCCGTGCCCGCCGAGATCGCCGAGGAGGGCGAGCGCGTCGCCGCCGAGCGGTCCCTGGAGTACATGGGCCTCGAGCCCGGCACCCCGCTGCGCGACATCGCCGTGGACACGGTGTTCATCGGCTCGTGCACCAACGGGCGCATCGAGGACCTGCGGTCTGTCGCCAAGGTCCTCCAGGGCCGCACCAAGGCCGACGACGTCCGCGTGCTCGTCGTGCCGGCGTCGGCTCGCGTGCGCCTGCAGGCCGAGGCCGAGGGCCTGGACGTCGTCTTCAAGGACTTCGGCGCCGAGTGGCGCAACGCCGGGTGCTCGATGTGCCTCGGCATGAACCCCGACCAGCTGCAGCCGGGGGAGCGGGCCGCCTCGACGTCGAACCGCAACTTCGAGGGCCGCCAGGGCAAGGGCGGCCGCACGCACCTGGTCTCGCCGCTGGTGGCGGCCGCGACCGCCGTGCGCGGCACGCTGTCCTCCGTGGCCGACCTCGACCTGGGCGAGGACGTCGACCTGACCACGTTCGACGGGTCCCCGCTGGCGCCGCTGAACGCGCCGTCGTTCGTCTGAGCCCGCCCCGCGCCCTTCCGACAGGAGAACCCTCATGGAGAAGATCGTCACCCACACCGGCGTCGGGGTCCCGCTGCGCCGCAGCAACGTCGACACCGACCAGATCATCCCCGCCGTGTACCTCAAGCGGGTCACGCGCACGGGCTTCGAGGACGCGCTGTTCGCCGCCTGGCGCGGCGACGAGTCGTTCGTCCTCAACCAGGACGCCTACCGCAACGGCTCGGTGCTCGTGGCCGGTCCGGACTTCGGCACGGGCTCCTCGCGCGAGCACGCCGTGTGGGCGCTGAAGGACTACGGCTTCCGCGTCGTGCTGGCCTCCCGGTTCGCCGACATCTTCCGCGGCAACTCGGGCAAGCAGGGCCTCGTGGCCGGCATGGTCGACCAGGACGACATCGAGCTGCTCTGGAAGATCCTCGAGACCAAGCCGGGCACCGAGGTCACGGTCGACCTGGAGCAGCGCACCGTGCACGCCGACGACGTCACCGTGCCGTTCCAGATCGACGACTACACCCGTTGGCGGCTGATGGAGGGGCTCGACGACATCGGCCTCACCCTGCAGCACGAGGAGGACATCTCCGCCTACGAGGCGTCGCGGTCGTCCTGGCGCCCGACGACGCTGCCGGCCAAGCACCTGCCGAAGGTCGAGATCGAGCCGGCGCGTCCGGTGGCCTGACCGCTCCGAGCGCCACGAGCGTGCTGCGGGGGTGCGTCGTCCGACGTGATGACGTGGCCCCGCAGCACGCTCGTTCGTGTCACGACGCCGGTGGCCCCTGACGCACGCGGGCCAGGAGCGACTCCGGCGTGGCCTCGGCCGGGTCCCAGCGCGACTCGACCCACCACGTCGCGCCCGCCTCCCGCAGGGCCGCGACGAGCTCCGCGGCTGCGGTGCCGTCGTCGGGCAGGCGACCCTGCACCACGACGTCGAACGGACGCCCGGCGTCGTCCTGCCGGGACCGCTCCGCCTCGATCCAGGCGACGAGCCCCTCGACGTCGTCGGGCCCCGGCACCTCGGCCGTGCCGCGCAGCTGGGGGACGACGCCGTCCCAGCGCAGCGCGCGGCGCAGGTTCGCCACCGGTGGCCGGGCGGCGTCCCAGACGCCGACCGGCCACACGGGGATGCGGCCCGCGACGGGCCGCTGGGGGAACTGGAACTCACCGGTGCGGACGTGCTCGCCCTCGGCGGCGAAGGGCTCTCCCGTCCAGGAGCGCTCGAGCCAGGCCAGCGTCTCGTCGAGGGCGGCGGCGCGGTCCCTCAGGGCGAGCGGCTGCCCCGGCACCGAGCTGAAGCCGCGGTCGTCGGTGACACCCACGCCCACGGGCAGCACGAGACGGCCCCCGGACAGGTGGTCGACCGTCAGCGCCCGCTGGGCCAGCTCCCACGGTCGGTGCCGGGGAAGCGCGAAGACCATCGCCCCCAGCGTGACGCGTTCGGTGACCGCCGCCGCGGCAGCGAGGATCCCGAACGGGTCCCACGTCGCCACGGCGCCCTCGCCGAGCTCGCCCAGGCTGACGCCGTCCCAGGTGAAGAAGCCGTCCCAGCCGTGCTCCTCGCACGCGCGGGCGAGCTCCACGTGCTGGACCGGTGTGCCGAAGCTGCTGACGAACCCGAACCTCATGCCCGTCACGGTAGGCACGCCCTCCGACACCGGGCGCGCCCCCCACACCGTCCGGCCCGACGAGGGCCGGATGCACATGCTCGTCGGTGACGGCGGCGGGGGGCCGGGACGTAGGGTGACCCGGTGAGCGACAAGCCGACCGTGGAGATCTGGACCGACGGCGCCTGCAAGGGCAACCCCGGTCTCGGGGGATGGGGCGCCCTGCTGCGTTCCGGGGAGCACAGCAAGGAGCTGTTCGGCGGCGAGAAGGTCACCACGAACAACCGCATGGAGCTGACGGCCGTCGTCGAGGCCCTGCGGGCGCTCAAGGGACCCAGCGAGGTCACGCTGCACGTCGACTCCCAGTACGTCATGAACGGCATGAAGTCGTGGATCGCCGGCTGGAAGCGCAACGGCTGGCAGACGTCGGCCAAGAAGCCCGTCAAGAACGTCGACCTGTGGCAGGCCCTGGACGCCGAGGTCGCCGAGCACGACGTGCGCTGGGTCTGGGTCAAGGGCCACGCGGGCGACCCCGGCAACGAGCGCGCCGACCAGCTCGCCAACGCCGGCGTCGACTCCGTGCGCTGAGGGGCGTCCGGCAGCCGGACGCGCCGTTGCGACAGACGTCACAACGCACGCACTCGCGCGCACCCATAGGCTGGGGCCCATGGCTTCCCACTACGACGTCGTCCTCCTTGGAGCTGGCCCCGGCGGCTACGTCGCCGCCATCCGCGCGGCACAGCTCGGCAAGTCCGTCGCCATCATCGAGGAGAAGTACTGGGGTGGTGTGTGCCTCAACGTGGGCTGCATCCCCTCCAAGGCTCTCCTGCGCAACGCCGAGCTGGCGCACATCTTCCACGACCAGGCCGACTACTTCGGCATGTCGGGGGACGTGAGCTTCGACTTCGGCAAGGCGTTCGACCGGTCCCGCGAGGTCGCGGACGGCCGCACCAAGGGCGTCCACTTCCTCATGAAGAAGAACAAGATCACCGAGTACGACGGCCGCGGCACCTTCCGTGACGCGAACACGATCGAGGTGGCGCTGAACGACGGCGGCACCGAGACCGTGACCGGCGACGACGTGATCATCGCGACCGGCTCGCAGGTCAAGCTCCTCCCGGGCGTCGAGCTCTCCGAGAACGTCGTGACCTACGAGAAGCAGATCATGACGCGCGAGCTGCCGTCGTCGATCGCCATCGTGGGCGCCGGCGCCATCGGCATGGAGTTCGCCTACGTCATGAAGAACTACGGCGTGGACGTCACGATCGTGGAGTTCCTCGACCGCGCCCTGCCGAACGAGGACGCCGAGGTCTCCAAGGAGATCGCCAAGCAGTACAAGAAGCTCGGCATCAAGATCCTCACCTCGACCGCGGTGCAGTCCGTCAAGGACAACGGCTCCTCGGTCACCGTCGACTACAAGGGCGTCAAGGACGACAAGCCCGGCTCGCTCGAGGTCGACAAGGTCCTCATGGCGGTCGGCTTCGCGCCGGCGGTGGAGGGCTTCGGCCTGGAGAACACCGGCGTGCAGCTCGACGAGCGCGGCGCGATCGCGATCGACGACCACATGCGCACCAACGTGCCGCACCTCTTCGCCATCGGTGACGTCACCGCGAAGCTCATGCTCGCCCACGTGGCCGAGGCCATGGGCGTCGTCGCGGCCGAGACGATCGCCGGCGCCGAGACCATGACGCTCGGCGACTACCGCATGATGCCGCGCGCGACGTTCTGCTCGCCGCAGGTCGCCTCCTTCGGCCTCACCGAGGCGCAGGCCAAGGACGAGGGCTACGACGTCAAGGTGTCGAAGTTCCCGTTCATGGCCAACGGCAAGGCCCACGGCCTGGGCGAGACCGCCGGCTTCGTCAAGCTCGTCGCGGACTCCACGTACAACGAGCTGCTCGGCGCCCACATGATCGGCCCGGACGTCTCGGAGATGCTGCCCGAGCTCACCCTGGCCCAGAAGTGGGACCTCACGGCCGACGAGGTGGCGCGCAACGTGCACACCCACCCGACCCTGTCGGAGTCGGTCCAGGAGGCCGTGCACGGCCTCGCAGGGCACATGATCAACCTCTGATCGACCCGTCGCGGCCGCACGACGGCGGTCGCCCCGGACGAGGCCCGGTCCTGCGGTACGCCGCGGGACCGGGCCTCGTGCGTGCTTGCCACCTGGCCGTCACGGTTCCCAGGCTGCGCCCAGCCTGACCGCGTACGCTCGGTGGTCCTCGCTGCCCAGCCCCGCGGAGGACTCCGGTGACCCCCCTCGACGTCGTGCTCGTCGTCCTCCTCGTCGCCGCGCTCGCGACCGGGCTGACGCGTGGCGTGCTGTCCACGGTCGGCGGGCTCGTCGGCCTCGTCCTCGGCGGCGCGGTGGCGTTCCTGGCGGTGCCTGTCGTGGTCGACGCGCTGCCCGTGTCCGAGTGGCGCGGGGCGGCCACGGTGCTCCTGGCGGTGGCCGTCCCGCTGCTGTGCCTGTCGCTCGGCGCCGGGGTGGGACGCCGCCTGCGCCAGCAGGTCGACCGCACCCGCGCCGTCCCGCTCGAGCGTCTCCTCGGCGGGGTCGCGAGCCTGCTGGTGGCCGCCGTCGCGCTCTCGTTCATCGGCTCGACGATCAAGGCCACGGGGACTCCGGTCCTGGCCCCGGCCGTGTCGTCGTCGGCGGTCCTGCGCGCCATCGACGCGTACACGCCGGCACCGGTGACGCGGACCCTGGCCCAGGCGCGGGCCGCGGTGCTCGACGACGGTCTGCCGCAGCTGGACGGGCTGCTCGACCCGCGCCGGAGCAGGACGGCCCCCGCTGTCGACCTCGCGGACCCGGCGCTGGAGGCCTCCGCGCAGTCCGTCGCCCGCGTCTGGGGCACCGCCTACGAGTGCGGCACGGGCGTGACCGGGTCCGGCTTCGTCGCGGCGCCGGACCGCGTCGTGACCAACGCGCACGTCGTGGCCGGCGTGGAGCGGCCGCTCGTCGAGCTGCCCGGGCGGACGGCCGAGGAGGGGCGGGTCGTCTACTACGACCCGGAGGCCGACCTCGCCGTCGTGGCGGTCGACGGGCTGGACGCCACCCCGCTGACCATCGCGCCCGCGCTCGAGCGCGGCGACGCGGCGGTCGTGCAGGGCTATCCGTACGGGGGACCGTTCACCTCGACCGGCGCGGAGGTGCTCGACGCCGGGGGAGTGCGGATCCCGGCGTCCGACGGGACGGGCACCGTCGAGCGCGACGTCTACGCCCTCGCCGCGACCGTGCACGGCGGGAGCTCGGGCGGCCCCGTGCTCTCGCCCGACGGCGAGGTCGTCGGCGTGATCTTCGGTCAGTCCCAGTCGGACGACGAGCTGGCCTACGGCGTGACGTCCACCGAGCTGATGCCCGTGGCGGCCCGGCTCGCCGACCTGGACGACGCGGTCGCGCCGGGGCGCTGCGCCGCCTGATCCTCCCGGGACGACCGGACGGGCCACCTTCTCGGGCCGTTCGGCCCTGTCCGCCGGGGGCCGCCGCGTCCACCCTGGAGGTGGAAGGGAGCCGTCATGAGCCCGACCAGCGCATCCCGCCCCGCCCCCCGACCTGCCCCCCGCCCGGCCGCCCGCCCCGAAGCATGGCGCGCCGTCGGGCGCTGTGCCGTCGCCAGCACGTCCCTGCTCGTGCGGGGTCGGGTGCGCCAGCCGCGGTCCCGCGTCGGACGGGTCGTGCGGTTCGCCGACGGCACGCAGGGCCGTGTCTACCGGGAGACGGTCGTCGCCCGGGTGCCCGCCGAGCCCTGCTTCCTGGCCGTCGCCTTCCGGCTGCGGTGGGTCCACGGCCCCCGGGGACACGCGGTGTTCCGCGCCGAGAGCCTGCTCAACACCCCGCTGTTCGTCGGGTTCCCCGGGTTCGTGTCCAAGCTGTGGCTGGCTGCCGACGAGCGGCACGTCTACCGGGGCCTGTACGAGTGGGACGGTGCCGGGCGCGCCGAGGGCTACGCCCGCTCCCTGTGGCGGGTGCTCGAGCTCGTCAGCGAGCGCGGCTCGATCGACTACCGGGTCGTGCCCGGTCTGACCCGCGAGGAGGCGTTGGCGCGGCTCGTGCCGACGGGCACCGGCGACGCCGCGCCGGACGACGGCTGGTGGCGGGTGGTCCCGTGACCGACGTCCTGGTCGTGGGCGCCGGACCCACCGGGCTGGCGACGGCCCTGCAGGCGCACGACCACGGCGCCGCGGTGCGCGTCGTCGAGCGGCGCCCGACGGCGTGGCGTCCGTCGCGCGCGATGATCGTCCACCCCCACACGCTGGAGTCGCTGCGCCCCCTCGGCGTGGCCGAGGCCCTGCTGGACCGTGCCGACCGCTCGCCCCGCGCGCAGGTGCACCTCGGGCGGCGCCTGGTCGACGTCCGGCTGGCCGACGTCGACTGGCCCGCCACCCCGTACCCGCACCTGACGATGGTGCGCCAGGCCGACGTCGAGGACGTGCTCGCGCAGGCGCTCGCGGCCCGGGGCGTCACGGTGGAACGGGGCACCGAGTGCGTCGCGGCCCGGGACGGCGGCACGGCCGGCACGGACGCCGGCGCCGTCCGTGCCGTGCTGCGCGCCGAGGGCGGCGACGAGGAGGCCACGGCCCGCTTCCTCGCCGGCTGCGACGGCCCGGAGAGCACCGTGCGGCGCGGCGCCGGGACCGCCTGGCGCGGCGGCCCGTACCCGGTGGAGGTCCTGCTGGCCGACCTCGAGCTCGACGGCGACCTCGCCCCGGGCGTGCTGCACGCCGTCGTCGCCCGCCGGGGCCTGGTGTTCCTCTTCGCGCTGGGGGAGGGCGCCCCGTGGCGGCTGCTCGCGACCCGTCCGGCGTCCGACGGCGGCGCACCCGTCGGGCAGCCCGGTGCGCCGGTCCCGGCAGACGAGGTCGCGGCGCTCCTCGACGACGCGGGGCTGGGCGCCACGCTCGCCGGCCTGCGCTGGTCGGCACGGGTGCGGCTGCAGCACCGGGTCGCCGGGTCGTTCCGCCAGGGCCGGATCTTCCTCGCCGGGGACGCCGCCCACACCCACTCGCCGGCAGCGGCGCAGGGCATGAACTCCGGCCTCCTCGACGCCGTCAACCTCGGGTGGAAGCTCGCCCTCGCCGCCGGGACGGCGGACCCCTCCCGTGACACCGACAGCCCCCTGCTGGCCTCCTACGACGCCGAGCGGCGCTCGGTGGCCCGTCAGGTCCTCGCCCTGACCCACCTCGTGTTCTTCGGCGAGGCGTCCACGCACCCGCTGCCCGCCCTGCTGCGCGGGACGGTGCTGCCCCTCGCGGCTCCGGTGGTCCCGCTGGCGGTGCGCCGACGTCGGCTCATGGGACTGGTCGTCCGGCTGCTGTCGCAGGACTGGGTCGCCTACCGGCACAGCCCCCTGACGGTCGCGGGACGCCCCGCCCGGGCGGCACCCCGACCGGGGCACCGACTGCGGGACCAGGACGTCACCTGTGCCGGGCGCACCCGCCGCCTGCACGAGCTCACCGCGAGCCCGGGCGTCCACGTCCTGCTCGACCGCGACGCCCCGGCGCTCGACCCCGGCGACCTCGGCCCGCACGTGGCCGTCCACCGCCTCGCGAGCAGCCCGGGGCGGGGTGTCGTCGCCGTGCGCCCCGACGGGTTCGTCGGGTACACGGACGCCGGCGGCGCCCCGCGGGGGCTCAGCGACTGGCTGGGCCGCGTCGGGGCGCGACCGGCGGCGCGCTGACGCTCACGAGCGCAGGTGCACCGGGTGCTGCTCGATCTCGGCGAGGTCGTCCGACGTCTCCTGCAGCAGCCGGTCCGAGAGGTCGCGGAGCGCCCGCGCGGTCGCGAGCTCCTCGCCGATCGCCTCGACCTCGACGTCGTCGGGGTTGCGACGCGCCGTGCCGCGGCCCTCGAGCGTCGTGCCGCTCGACGTGGCCAGCACCGCGTGGGCGGAGGTGATGCCCCGGTCGGGATCGAGGTCCTCGGTCTCGACGAGGTGGACGGTGATCGTCCAGGTGTGCGCCATGGTTCTGCTCCTGTCGGACGGCCCCGGCGATCAGGCCGGGGGACTCTGCCGCGGCACGGTGCCGGCCGGTTCGTGGGTGCCCAGGTCGAGGCGGAACGGCGGGTAGTCGTCCGTCATGAGGGCGGCGTAGGCGGCCACGCGCAGCGCCCAGCGCTGCAGCCCCAGGACCAGGTCGAACATGCTGCGCGGGTAGGTGCCGCGGAAGAGGAGCACCACGGCGGCGAACAGGACGAGCACGCCGACGAGCCCGACACCGGGGGGCCAGTCGGTGACGACGACGGTGCCGTCGGAGGCGATCTCCGTCGTCCGGGAGCTGGTGCCCAGGAAGATGCCGACGACGACGTAGTGCGGGATCGCGAGCAGCCACCACTTGACGAGCACCAGGCCGCGGGAGAGGCGCTGCGGGGGCGTGACGTCCAGGTGGGTGGGGTAGTCGGGCACCTCGTCGAGCGTGAACGGCGGGTAGCGGTCGGTGCCCAGCGCGCCGTAGGAGTAGTACGCGACGCGCCAGCACCAGCGCAGGACGCCGACGTTGAAGGTGAAGATGCCCTGCGGGTAGCGGCCGGTGAACAGGATCGCGAAGAACGCCACGATCGTCAGCACGACGAAGGCGATCCACAGGCCGATCAGCACCACGACGTGGGGGAGGATCAGCAGCCACTTGACCAGCCAGAGCCCCCGGGAGAGCTCGGCGGGCGGTTCGGCCTCCATCCGCAGCGGGTAGCCGCTGCGGGGCTTCTCGGGCATCACGGTCATGAGAGTCTCCCTCGTCCGGTCGCCAGCCGGACGAGGCTGACGACGATCCCGATCGCGCTGCCCACCATCGCGACGACCAGCAGGATGCGGACCACCAGCGCCCAGTCGAAGGTGCCGGCGAAGTCGAACGGGAACACGCGCCACACGACCACGACCGCGACGAGTCCCACCGCCGTGGTCACGACGTCGCCCAGGGCGCGCAGCCGCGGCGGGTCCGCCACGAGGTAGACCAGGTTCGCGACGATGCCGACGACGATCGAGGCGTCCACCGCCGTCAGCACCTCGGTGGTTCGCGGGGTCAGGAACGGCACCGCCTCCCAGCCCGGCCAGCCGTGGATCAGCACGAGCAGCAGACCGTTCACGAGCACGGCGACGGCGTAGCCGACCCGCCGCGAGGCGGCGGAGGGGCGTCGCGCGGTCGTCTCCGTGCCCGTCATACCTCGATGGTGCCGACCCGGGGCGGGCCCTGTCCCGGGCCGTCGGTCCCGCGGGGGCGGGACCTTCGGCCCGGAACAGACGGTGTCACGGCAGCTTGACCTTGCCGGCCTTCATCTTGGCCAGGGAGTACTTCTCGAAGCCGATCTTGAACGCGTGGTTCTGCGGTCCGGGCACCATGACGGCGGCCTTGCGCGGGGGCAGCATGTGGTCGGCGACCATCGCGACGCCGTTGTTGCCGGCGTCCATGACGCACAGCGCCGGGATCTTCGAGAACTCCTTCTCCTCCGTCGGCTCCTCGCCGCGCACCTGGGAGACGATGTTCTTGGCCGCGACGTGCGCCTGCTGCTCGCTGGGGAAGCCGGTCTTCGGGATGCCGGTCGCGACCTGCGTGGTCCAGGGCACGGGCACGGCGGCGGCGATGCCGACGGCGTAGACGTCGTCCCACTTCTCCGACTGGTAGGTCGGGCGGACCGTGACGTAGTTGCCGGCGTCGACCAGGTCGGGCGTCTTGGCGAGGAAGTCCTGGCCGCGGAACGGCGGGACGATCATCGCGAACTTGTACGGCAGCTCGCGCCCGTCGGACAGCACGACGACCTCGGGCTTGATCTCCGCGATCGACTGGTTCGGCTCGACGGTGATGCCCTCCTTCTTGGCGAACATCTTCATCAGCGGCTTCGCCCCGGGCATGCCGTCGATCCCGAAGTGGCCGGCGAACGGCTCGGAGGTGACGTACGTCAGCTTGACCTTGCCGTGCAGGCCGGCGCGGCGCAGCTGGTACGAGGTGTTGAACAGGAACTCGTAGGCGGCGCCGAAGCAGCTCGCGCGCTGCGTCGCGCCGATGACGACGTCGCCCGGGTCGTCGAGGAACCGGCGCCAGGCGTCGTAGGTGCGCTCGGCGTCGTGCAGGGTGGTGATGGTGGGCGTGTCGCGCATCCCGGGGACGACGTCGAGGTCGTTGTGGTACCCGGTGGCGATGACCAGGTAGTCGTAGTCGAACGACCCCTCGGTGGTCTCCACCCGGTGGTGGTCGGGGTCGACGTACGTCGCGGACCCGTGCACGAACCGCACACCCTGCTTGGTGAACGTCGGCTCCAGCGGGAACGTGATGTCGGTGCGGCCCCGGCGCCCGAAGGGCAGCCAGATCAGCGAGGGGTTGAAGACGAACCGGTCGGAGGCCGACACGACCGTGACCTCGGCCTCCTCGCCCAGGTCGGACTTGATGGACAGGGCGGCTGTCATCCCTGCGAAGCTGCCGCCGAGAACCAGGACACGTGCGGTCATGATCGACTCCTTCATCGCGGACCTACCGTTGATTCCAGGCTACTCCTCACACCCTGGGGGGTATGTGTTTGTGACACACTTCACCCGGACGTCAGCAGGCGGCCCGCCCCGTCACGATCTGGCCACGACGCGTGCGCCCCCGCGCGAGTCCGCGCCCGCCGCGTGAAGGTGTGGTGAACGTGAATACTGGGGGCGTGCCGGATGTTGGCACCACCGGGTCGGCGGAGGCAGGATCGTTCGCGCTGCGTACGACCGCGGCAACCGCGCACGATCGCGCCCTGCGAGCCGCCGGCCCGCACCGACGAGCAGCACCACCGTGCTGTGCACTCCCGAGGACAGGACGAACGACGAGCCATGACTGATCTGCTGTACGTCAACGGCGGCACGCCGCTGCAGGGCACCATCGAGGTGCGCGGGGCGAAGAACTTCGTGTCCAAGGCGATGGTGGCGTCGCTGCTGGGGGAGTCGCCGAGCGTGCTGCGCAACGTGCCGCAGATCCGTGACGTCGCGGTCGTGTCCGGTCTGCTCGAGCTGCACGGGGTCAACGTCAAGTACGACCCCGACGCCGGCATCCTCGACCTGGACCCCTCGAACGTCGAGTCGGCCCACGTCGCGGACATCGACGCCCACGCCGGCTCCAGCCGCATCCCGATCCTGTTCTGCGGCCCGCTGCTGCACCGCCTGGGCGAGGCGTTCATCCCCGACCTCGGCGGCTGCCGGATCGGCGACCGGCCGATCAACTACCACCTGGACATCCTGCGGCAGTTCGGTGCCGTCGTGGACAAGCGGCCCAACGGCATCCACCTGCGCGCGCCGCGGCGTCTGCAGGGCACCAAGATCGAGCTGCCCTACCCGTCCGTGGGGGCGACCGAGCAGCTGCTGCTGACGGCCGTGCGCGCCGAGGGCATCACCGAGCTGACCGGCGCGGCCACCGAGCCCGAGATCATGGACCTCATCGCCGTGCTGCAGAAGATGGGCGCGATCATCTCGGTCGACACCGACCGCGTGATCCGGATCGAGGGCGTCGACCAGCTGTGCGGCTACTCGCACACGGCGCTGGGCGACCGCATCGAGGCGGCCTCCTGGGCGTCCGCGGCGCTCGCGACCGGCGGCGACGTGACGATCAAGGGCGCCTCGCAGCCCGAGATGATGACGTTCCTGAACACCTACCGCAAGGTCGGCGGCCAGTTCGACGTCCAGGACGACGGCATCCGGTTCTGGCACCCGGGCGGCGAGCTGCGCTCGATCGTCCTGGAGACCGACGTCCACCCCGGGTTCATGACCGACTGGCAGCAGCCGCTGGTCGTGGCGCTGACCCAGGCCACGGGGCTGTCGATCGTGCACGAGACCGTGTACGAGAACCGCTTCGGCTTCACCGAGGCGCTGCGTCAGATGGGCGCCACGATCCAGGTCTACAAGGAGTGCCTGGGCGGTGCCGCCTGCCGGTTCGGCCGCCGCAACTTCCAGCACTCCGCCGTCGTGTCCGGTCCGACCACGCTCGAGGCCGCCGACATCGAGGTGCCGGACCTGCGCGGCGGGTTCTCCCACCTCATCGCCGCCCTGGCCGCCAAGGGCTCCTCCACGGTGCGCGGGATCAGCCTCATCGACCGCGGCTACGAGTCCTTCCAGGACAAGCTCGAGGCGCTCGGCGCGGACGTCACCCGCGGCTGACACCTCGGGCCGGGCGGCAGGTAGGCTTCCCGCCGTGCCCATCGCCAGACCTGAGTCACGGCTCTACCGCCTCGTCGCGCTCGTCGTGAGGCCGCTGATGTTCTCGATGTGCCGCTACGAGTGGAGCGGCAGCGAAAACTTCCCGACCGACGGCGGCTTCATCGCGGCCGCCAACCACGCGACCGAGCTCGACGCGCTGACCTTCGTGCACTACCTGTTCGACCACGGTGTCGAGCCGCGCGTGCTCGCCAAGCGCGGCCTGTTCGACACCCCGGTCGTGGGCGCGGTGCTGCGGGCGACGAACATGATCCCCGTCGACCGCGGCAGCAAGGCGGCCGCCGCCTCGCTCGAGCGCGCCGGCCGCGAGCTCGGCGAGGGGGCCTGCGTGGCCGTGTTCCCCGAGGGCACCTTGACCCGCGACCCGGACCTGTGGCCGATGGAGCCGAAGACGGGCCTGGCCCGGATCGCCCTGGCGTCGCGGCTCCCGGTCGTCCCGATCGCCCAGTGGGGCGCCACGGAGATCCTGCCGCGGTACGGCAAGCTGCCGCGTCCGTTCCCGCGCAAGCGGGTGCAGACCACCGCCGGCCCGCCGGTGGACCTGTCCGACCTGTACGACCGGCCGCTGGACGCGGCCACCCTGCGCGAGGCGATGGACCGGGTGATGGACGCCATCACCGCCCAGCTCGCCACGCTGCGGGACGAGGTCCCGCCGGAGCACCGGTTCGACCTGCGCAAGCACCCCGACTACGAAGCGAGACAGATGCACTACCCGCCGGTGGAGCGCCCGTGAGCGGCCCGACGACCGCCGTCCTGGGCTCCGGCTCCTGGGGCACGACCTTCGCCATGGTCATGGCCGACGCCGGCTGCGACGTGACGCTGTGGGGCCGCGACGAGGCCCTGGTCCGCCAGGTCGCCGAGGAGCGGCGCAACAGCAAGTACCTGCCCGACGTCGAGCTCCCCGCCATGGCCGCCACGACCGACGCCGCCGTCGCCCTCGCCGGCGCGAAGATCGTCGTCGTCGCCGTGCCGTCCCAGGTGGCCCGCCGCACGCTGGAGCCGCTGCGCGAGCACCTCGAGCCCGACGCCGTCGTGGTCTCGCTGATGAAGGGTGTCGAGCTCAGCACCGACAAGCGGATGAGCCAGGTCGTCGCCGAGGCGCTCGACGTCCCGGCCGGGCGCGTCGCCGTCGTCTCCGGACCGAACCTGGCCAAGGAGATCGCCGCCCGGCAGCCCACCGCGACCGTCGTGGCGTGCTCCGACCCGGACAACGCCCGGCTGGTCGCCGACGCGTGCTCGAGCTCGTACTTCCGCCCGTACACCAACACCGACGTCGTCGGCGTCGAGCTGTGCGGCGCGGTGAAGAACATCATCGCGCTCGCCGTCGGCATGGCGCAGGGCAGCGGCTTCGGCTGGAACACCACCGCGACCGTCATCACCCGCGGCCTGGTGGAGATCACCCGGCTGGGACGTGCCCTCGGCGCCGAGCAGGAGACCTTCTCCGGGCTGGCGGGCATGGGCGACCTCGTCGCGACCTGCGCCTCGCCGCTGTCCCGCAACCACTCGCTGGGCAAGTACGTCGGCCAGGGCATGACGCTCGACGAGGCGCTCGAGGCCACCGGGACGACGGCGGAGGGCGTGAAGTCCTCGCGCTCGGTCCTGGAGCTGGCCCAGCAGCACGACGTGGACATGCCGATCACGGCCGGCGTGGTGGCGGTGCTGCACGAGGGCCTCTCGGTCGACGAGATGGCCCGCGCGCTGCTCTCGCGCCCGCAGAAGTCCGAGAGCGTCGCCGACTGACGCCCGGCGCTCAGCTGCCGACGTCGACCACGACCCGCGTGGGGTCCTTCAGGGAGAACACGCGGAACGGCCGCGGCTCGCCGTCGACGCCGACGAACGCCGTCGTCGTGCCCTCGAAGACGAAGCTGTAGACGACCTCCTCGACGGAGCCGCCCGGCCCCGCGACGGGGTCGCCGTCGTACTCGGTGACGCCGGTGTCCGTCGGGTAGCCGGTCCCGGTGATCCCGACCTCCAGCACCGAGTCCCCGCCGACGTCGAGCTCCTCGCCGCGGCCCGGCTCGAGCGCCGCCTCGACGTACTGCGCCCGCCACCCGGGCGTCCCGGTGCCCTCCAGGTCGAACACGACCCGGTCGTAGCCGTCGTGGGAGCCGACGCGGACGTCCGTGACGGTGAGCAGCGCGTCGTCGCTCGCGGCGGACTCGTCCAGGGCGGTGCCGCCCTCGAACGGGGTCTCGGGCTCGGTCGGGGTCGCGTCGTCGGTCGGCTCGTCGGTGGCCTCGTCGGTCGGCTCCTCGGTCGGCGTCTCCTCGTCCTCCGGCGCGCTCGACGCGGCGGTGGGCGACGACGACTCCGTCGCGGGCGCGCCGCCGCCGTAGCCGGGCAGCCCGTCGCCGTCCCCGCACGCGGCGAGCAGGGCGGCGCCCGCCACGAGCGCGACGGCGCCCACGGTCCGACGACGGTGCGGTGAGCGCTGCACGGTGCCTCCCTGCTCGACGGTTCCCTGCCTCGAGCCTAGGGCCGCGCCGGGCGTCCGGCACGGTGTCCCCGCACCGCCACCGGTCAGGAGGCGGCGCGGTCGAGCGCCTGGGCCAGGTCCGCCCACAGGTCCTCGACGTCCTCGACACCGACCGACAGCCGGACGAGGTCCTCGGGCACCGTGGGGGACTCGGTCGCGAGGCGCCGACGGCGCTCCAGCATCGACTCCACGCCGCCCAGGGACGTCGCCGGCACCCACAGCCGCACCGCGTCGACCAGCGCGTCCGCCCCCGCCGGCCCGCCGACGGGCCGCACCCCCACGACGGCACCGAAGTGCGCCATCTGCGCCGCCGCCCGCGCGTGGCCGGGGTCGTCGGGCAGGGAGGGGTGCCGCACCTCGGCCACGGCCGGGTGCTCGCGCAGGCGGCGGGCGATCTCGGCGGCGTTGGCGGTGGCGCGCTCGACGCGCAGGTGCAGCGTGCGCAGCCCGCGCAGCGCCAGGAAGACCTCCATCGGGCCCGCGATCGCGCCGTGCAGGGTCCGGTAGGCGCGGACCTCGTCGGCCCGCTGCGCGTCGTTCGTCAGCACCGCGCCGAGGACGACGTCGGAGTGGCCGGAGAGGTACTTGGTCACCGAGTGCACGACGACGTCCGCCCCCAGGGCGAGGGGCTGCTGGCCCAGGGGGGTGGCGAACGTGTTGTCCACCACCGACCGCACGCCGCGCTCGCGGGCGGCGGCCAGGACGGCGGGCAGGTCGGCGACCTCCAGCATCGGGTTCGTCGGCGACTCGAGCACGAGCAGGGCGGCGCCGTCGAGCGCCGCCACGACGGCGTCGGTGTCCGCGACGTCCACGCGCCGCACCTCGACGTCGTACCGCGTGGCCCGGTCGTCCAGGTAGCCGAGCGTGACCTGGTAGGCGTGCCGGGGCACGACGACGGCGCTGCCCGGGGGCAGGTCGCCGACGGCCGCGGCGATCGCGGCCATGCCGGAGGCGAGGACGACGCCGTGGGCCGCACCCTCGAGCGCGGCGAGCGTCTCCTCGAAGGTCTCCCAGGTCTCGTTGCCGCCGCGGGCGTAGAGCAGCTCGTCGCCGGGCACGCCGCGCGAGACGTAGGTGGAGGTCAGGGAGACCGGCGCGTTGACCGGGCCGCCCTGGGTCCGGGCGGGCCGGCCGGCGGTCACGGCGACGGTGGCGGGGGCGAGGTGCGGGTCGTGCGTCATGGCAGCACAGCCTACGGGCGGCGCGGCTCGACCAGGCGCGCGAGCAGCTCGGTGAGCAGCCGCTCGGCCATCGGCGCCGGCAGGGCCTCCACGGCGGCGAGCAGCGGGGCCATCGGTCCCACGCCCGGGCCGTCGTCGCCCAGCCGCGAGGCGTCCAGCCCCAGCGCCCCCAGGAGCCCGGCGGCCGTCTCCGCGTCGAGGGTGCCGGGGTCCGCCCCCGGGACGCCGTCGGCGGGCGCTCCGGCCGCCGGCAGGGCGGCCAGCAGCGCGGTCGCGTCCGGCCGGGGCTCGCCGCGCACGGCGTCGGCGGCGGCCTCCAGGGCGGGCACGAGCTCGCCGAGGACGGACTCGGTCACGGGCGTGACGGTCAGGTGCGTGGTGTGCGGCAGCCGGGTGCCGTCCTCCTGGCTGTACGCGGGCTGCGCCTGCAGCACCCAGCCGTGCGCCGTGGCCGCGTCCGCCCAGCGGTGCGGGTCGACGCGACGCTCGGCGGGGACGGCGTCGTCGGTGGCGACGGCGAGCAGCGGGCCGACGGGGTCGCCGACGACGCGCAGCCCCTCGACGGCCCCGACGGCGTCACGCAGGGCGTCGGTGGCGCGGCGCGACCGTCCGGCGAGCTCGGCGAACCCCTCGTGGCCCAGCGCCTGGACGATCGCCCAGGCGGCGGCCAGCGGCCCGCCGGAGCGGGAGCCGAGCAGCGTCGGGTTGACTACGGGGTACCCGGGCCAGCGGGTGGTGGCGAAGTACTGGCCGCGCTGGCGGTCACGACCGCGCTGCAGCAGCACCGAGACGCCCTTGGGCGCGTAGCCGTACTTGTGCAGGTCGACGCTCAGGCTCGTCACCCCGGGCACCCGCAGGTCCCAGTCGGGCAGGTCGGGCCAGAACGGCAGCGCCATGCCGCCGATGCAGGCGTCCACGTGCACGGGGACGCCGGCGTCGGCCGCGACGGCGGCGACGTCGGCGACGGGGTCGAGCGCGGCGTGCGGGTAGGAGGGCGCGGAGACGACGACGAGCGCGACGTCGTGCGCGGCCGGCCCGCTCACGCGCTCGGCCACGGCCGCCGCGGTGACCTCGCCGGTGGCCGTGACGGGCACGAGGTCGGTCTCGAGGCCGAAGTAGTGCGCGGCCTTGCGGAAGGCGGCGTGCGCCGTCGTCGGCAGCACCAGCCGCGGCCGGGCCTCGCCCGGGCGCAGGCCGTGGGCGGCGAGCCAGGCGTCCCGGGCGGTCTTGACGGCGAGCAGGCAGCTCTCCGTGCCGCCGGAGGTGACGGTGCCGACGACCTCGTCGTCCCCGCCGAGCAGGTCGCGCGTGAAGCCCACCAGGTCCCGCTCCAGGGCGGCCACGGACCCGAACGTCGTGGGGTCGAGGCCGTTGACGGGCTGCATCGCGCGGATCGCCTCGCCGGCGAGCCGGTCGAGCTCGGGCTCCCCGGAGTCGTACACGTAGCTGAGCACGTGGCCGCCGTGGGTGGGCGCGTCGTGGGCGCGCAGGGCTGTCAGGCGCTCCAGGACGGTCTCGGGGCTGGTGGCGAACTTCATGCGCGGTGCTCCTCGGTCCGGGCGGCGGTGTGTGCCGCCTCGATGTCGGTCCGGCGCAGCGGGTAGCGGCGCAGGGGGACGAGGCTGACGGCGACCAGGGCGGCCGGCAGCAGGGTGAAGGCCAGCACGATGCCGAGCACCGCGCTGTCGGGCTGGACGACGACGGCCTCGGCACGGGACTCCACGTAGCCCGTGGTGGCCAGGACCGTGGTGAGCACGGCCGTGCCGAGTCCGAAACCCGTGGTCTCCCCGGCGGTCCACAGGCCGGAGAACGTGCCGGCGCGCCCCGGGCCCCGGGTGACGGCGTCGTGGCTGACGACGTCGGGCAGCATCGCCATCGGCAGGGACTGCAGCCCGGCGTACGCGGCGCCCGCGACCGCGACGACGGCGTACACCCAGACGCCGGGGGACCAGTACATGACGACGAGCGCGGCGGCCGCCCCGAGGAAGACGCCCGAGGCGACGGCGAAGGCCCGCTCCTTGCCGATCCGGCGCGCGGCCCGGCCCCACACCGGCGCGAAGACGACGGCCGGGCCGACCAGCGCCGCGAACAGGAACGTCACGGCACCCTCGTCGTCGAGCACCCACGTGGCCACGTACTGGGCGCCGGCGAGCATGGTGCCGGTGGCCAGCGCCTGCAGGACGAACGCGGACAGCAGCGCGCGGAACGGCGGGCTGGTGCGCAGCACGACGAGGCCCGCGCGGTAGTGCGCCAGCACGCCGGGGGTCGGCGTGTCCGGGGTCGCGACCTCCGCGGACTGCGGGGTGCCGTCGGCGCCCGGGCCCTGCGGACCGCCGTCGGCGGCCGGGTCGGCGTCGCGCCGTCGGGCCCGACCCTCGACGCCTGCCGTCACCAGCAGGGACGCGCCGAGCACCAGCCCGGCCACGGCGCCCATCAGCAGGTACCCGGCGTGCTCGTCCGGCACCAGCCCGCGCAGCGCGGGCGCTCCGCCGCCGAAGGCGAGGATCGCCACGGTCAGCACCACGACGCGGGCCGTGAGCAGGCGGGTGCGCTCGTCGTAGCTGCCGGTGAGCTCGGCGGGCAGGGCGATGTAGGGGACCTGGAACAGGCTGAACGCCGTCGCCGCGCACAGGAAGGCGACGAGCACCCAGACGGCGCCGGCGAGCGACCCGAGCGTCGGCGGGACGGCGAAGGTCAGCAGGAAGAACACCGGCAGCAGCAAGCCGCCGACGATCATCAGCCGGCGGCGCGTGCCGTGCGCGGCGCGGTCCCGGTCGCTGGCGGCCCCGATGACGGGGTCGACGACGACGTCCCACACCTTGGCGAGCGTCACGATGAGCCCGGCGGCCAGCGCCGCCACCCCGAGGGTGTCGGTGAGGTAGTAGACCAGCACGAGTCCGGGCAGGGTGCCGAAGCCCCCGGTGCCGACGGATCCGACGGCGTACCGGGCGACGGTGCCCTTGCGCAGACTCATGCGGGGGATCCTACTGACCGCGTGCGACCGCCCCGTCTCCGGGGTGCAGCGCCGGCTCGGTGGTGGCGGTGTCGTCCGTGCGGTCGCGCCGGAATCCGATCACGAGCAGCAGGCCGATCATCCACAGCTCGCCGACCGTGGCCGGCACGACCAGCAGCTCGGCCAGCGGGCCGGCGTCGGGGACCAGGAACGTCACGAAGGACTGCAGCAGGTACCCGGCTCCACCGACGACGAGGAACCAGCCGAGCACGCGCGGCAGGCCGGAGCGCAGCACCAGCCGTCCCATCGGGATCAGCCACAGCCCGAAGAACGCGGCCCCGGCGGCCCAGAGGTTCTCCGACAGCCCGTACAGGAGCTGCGGCGCGGACTGGCCGCCGGCGAGCGCGCTGTCGAGGGCCGTGCCGAGGGCGGCCGTGCTGCCGAGGATCGCCACGGCGTTCATCATGCCCAGCGCGCCGACGGCGGAGGCGGCGAAGGGGTCCACCGGGCGGAAGAGCCGGACGAACCACAGCGCGGCCAGCGCCTGGGTGACCACGGTCGCGAGCTCGAGGGCGACGCCGGCGCGGGCCAGCAGCTCGTGGTCGACGAGCAGGGCGGCGGTGGTCGCGGCGTCGGCGGGGTCGAAGACCTGCGGGCGGACGAGCAGGAAGCCGGCCATGCCGGTGAGGCCGAGTGCGAGATAGAGCAGTCCGGTGGTACGGGCCACCGGGCGGGCGATGCGCTGGTCCATGATGGGTTCCCTCCAGAGGAAGCGGGCCGCATCCTTACGGCGTAAGGCAACCATACGGCGTAAGGTCGGCAGAGGGAAGAGGTGGGATCGTGTCGAACGGGTTGAACCGCGACCGCGTGCTGGAGGCCGCCGTGGCGCTCGCGGACGCCGAGGGGCTGGGCGCGGTGACCATGCGCGGCGTCGCGACGCGGCTCGGGGTCGAGGCGATGTCGCTCTACCACCACCTGCCCGGCAAGAAGGACGAGCTGCTCGACGGCCTCGTCGACGTCGTCGCCGCCGAGATCCACGCCGGCCTGGCCGCCCGCGACGACGGCGTCCGGGACGACTGGGTCGCCGACGTCCGGTCGCGGTGCCTCGTGGCCCGCGAGGTGGTGCTGCGCCACCCGTGGCTGCCCGCGCTGCTGGGATCGCGCCCCGCGATCCGTCCCGGGGTCTACACGCTCTACGACGGGGTGCTGGGCGCGATGGTCAGCGGCGGGTGCTCCTACCGGCTCGGGCACCGCGCCATGCACGCCCTGGGCAGCATGGTGCTGGGGTTCACCTCGGAGCTGTTCAGCCCCGAGGCGGGCGACGAGGACGCGACGCCCGAGGCGCTCGAGGCGATGGCGCAGACCGTGCCGCACATCACGGCCATGGTCGCCGCCGAGCTGCACGACCCGGCCGACCCGACGCTCGGCTGGTGCGACAGCCAGACCGAGTTCGAGTTCACCCTCGGGCTGCTGCTCGACGGGATCGAACGGTCCCGCCGCGCCGGCGTCTGAGGTCCCGGTCCGCGCTCGCGAGCTCGCTCCGGCTCGGTCCCCGGGGTCTTCTGGTCGGACTGTGCCTGCGCTCGCGAGCTCGCTCCGGCTCAGTCCTCCAGCGGGCCGAGGAGGGACTGCGCCACCTGGGAGTGGGCCGACTCGTCGTCGCTGGGGTGGAAGATGCCGGCCAGCACGTCCCGGTACAGGCGTCCCAGCTCGGAGCGGTTGAAGTAGCTCGAGCCACCCGAGCAGCGGATCGCCTCGTCGACCACCTGCCGCGCGGTCTCGGTGGCGCGCACCTTGAGGCCCGACGTCGCGCGGAACCATCCGGCGCCGCGGTCCTCCCGGGCGTCGATGCCGCCCGCGATCTGGTCGATCTGCGGCCAGATGCCGTCCTGGGCGAGGGCCGCCGTGGCGATGCGCCACCGGATGTCCGGGTCCTGGGAGTACGCCTTGCCCGTCTTCATCGAGGTGCGACGCCCCACCGCGGCGACCGCGAGCTCGAGCGCCCGGTCCGCGATCCCCGCGTACACCGATGCCAGCAGGATCTCGAAGCTGGTGAAGATCCCCAGCACGTACGGGTCCAGGCTCGGGCCCGGTGCGATCCGGCGCATGACGCGGTCGGCGGGCGCGGGGGCGCCGTCGAGCACGGTGGTGCAGGACTGGGAGGCCCGCATCCCGACCGTGTCCCAGTCGTCGAGGATCTGGAACCCGCCGGCGTCGCGCGCGACGAACGCGTGGACGATGCGCGGGTCCTCGGGGTCGGTGGTCGAGTCCAGGCCCATCACCCCCAGACGGGTCCAGCCGGGGGAGTTGGAGGTGAAGATCTTGCGGCCGTGGAAGGTGTAGCCGCCCGTGCCGTCCGGCCGGGCCTCCGTGCGCGAGCCGAGCAGCACCAGGTCGTTGCCCGCCTCGGAGTACCCGAACCCGAAGACCTCGCCCGCGGCCGCCTCGGCGAGCAGCCAGTCCAGCGAGTCGTCGCCGCGCTCGTGCAGGTAGCGTGCGACGCCGGTCCACACGTGGTGCATGTTCACGGCCAGCGCCGTGGCGGGTGCGGCACCGGCGAGCGCCGCCTGCTCGTGGCAGATCTCGCGCAGCGTCAGGCCGGCGCCGCCCATCGACGTCGGGACGAGCGCCGCGAGGTAGCCGGCCGCTCGCAGGTCCGCCAGGTCGTCGGCGAAGAACGAGTTCTCGCGGTCGTGGATCGCGGCCCGGCCGCGGATCGTGGCGAGCAGGTCGTCGGAGAGCAGCGTCGTCATGACCCGATTCAAACATCGGTCCCGCCGACCGGGGCGCGCAGCGGTCATCCGGAGCCTGCGCCGGGTGACGACCTCGACACGTCCCGCGCCGTGCCGGAGCGGGGGACGGGTCCGGTAGGGTCGCCTCGATGCTCGACACCCAGTCCTCCGCCCCCGAGCGCAAGCCGCGCGTCGCCCTCCTGTTCGGGGGGCGTTCCGGCGAGCACGCGATCTCCGCCGCCACCGCCGCCGGGGTGCTCGGCGCCATCGACCGCGACGTCTACGACGTCGTCCCGATCGGCATCACCCGCGCCGGCCGCTGGGTGGTCGCCGAGGACGACGCCGAGCGCTGGCAGATCACCGCCGGCCGGCTCCCCGAGGTCACCTCCGACGAGGGCGCCGAGGTCGTGCTCTCGCTGACGGCGGGGGAGCGGACGCTGCGCACCCTGGAGCCCGGCCAGGTGCCGGACGTCCTGGGCCAGGTCGACGTCGTCTTCCCTCTGCTGCACGGCCCCTTCGGCGAGGACGGCACCGTCCAGGGTCTGCTCGAGCTGGCCGACGTGCGCTACGTCGGGGCCGGCGTGCTGGCCTCCGCCGTCGGTATGGACAAGCACTTCATGAAGCTGGTGCTCGCCGGCCACGACATCCCCGTGGGTCCGTTCGAGGTCGTCCGGCCGCGGGACTGGGAGGCCGACCCCGAGGCGTGCGTCGCGCGGGTCGAGGGACTGGGCCTGCCGGTGTTCGTCAAGCCCGCCCGCGCCGGGTCCTCGCTCGGCATCACGCGCGTCGACGACCTGGCCGACCTGCCGGCCGCCGTCGAGGAGGCCCGCGAGCACGACCCGAAGGTGATCGTGGAGGCCGCGATCGACGGCCGCGAGATCGAGTGCGCCGTCCTCGGCGGTCGCGGGGGCGAGCGTCCCCGGGCGTCGCTGCCCGGCGAGATCGTCGTCGACGGCACGCACGCGTTCTACGACTTCGAGGCCAAGTACCTCGACGAGGCGCACGTGGAGCTGGCCTGCCCCGCCGACCTGCCCGAGCCGGTCGTCAAGGAGATCCGCGAGCTCGCGGTGCGCACCTTCGAGGCGGTGGAGGCCGAGGGCCTGTCGCGGGTCGACGTGTTCGTCACGCCCGACCACCAGGTGATCGTCAACGAGATCAACACCATGCCGGGGTTCACGCCGTTCTCGATGTACCCGCGCATGTGGGAGGCCACCGGGATGAGCTACCCCGAGCTCGTCGACGAGCTGATCCGGCTCGCCCTCGAGCGGCCCACCGGCCTGCGCTGAGCCCCGGCGGCCCGCCGGGTCAGGTGCACTGCCGCGTCTGCGGGACCTGACCGATCGCTCCCGTCAGGTCCGCGATGAACGACGTGGAGTGGTCCGTGGTGACCGCCGGCGGCACCGTGACCTCGATCGCCGGGCTGCGTCCGTAGGTCGTGAACCGCCACGTGCCGGTGTCGTTGCTCTCGACGATCCAGTCCACCGACCCGTTCGCGGTCTCGATCCGCTGGCAGTCGGGCGACGGGCCGGGCTGCTCGACGCCGCACCGCAGCGTCACCGCCGCGCCGGGCTCGCCCCACGCCGCCGTCGCCTGGGCGTTGACCTTCGCGCGCTCGAGGTCGCCCGCGACGACGTCCGGCAGGGCCAGCATGACGGGCGCGCAGTCGGGGTCGTCGGCGTCCGGGGCAGCCTCCACGCCGATGGTCGGCGTGCAGGCGGCGAGCAGCGCGAGGCACGGCAGGGAAAGCAGCACGGCGAGACGACGGACCAGCACGTGCCTACGGTAACCGGCCCGGCGGCGCCGTCCGGACGGTTAGGGTGCGGTCGTGACCGACCCCACCCTGCGCGTGCGCGACCTCGACGAGACCGAGCTGCTGGCGCGGATCTTCCCGCTGCTGCCCATCGGTGAGGGCGTCGACGTCGGACCGGGCGACGACGCCGCCGTGGTGCGCGCCGACGACGGCCGCTTCGTCGTGACCACCGACGTGCTCGTCGAGGGGCGCCATTTCCGGCGCGCGTGGTCGAGCGGGTACGACGTCGGCTACCGGGCGGCGGTGCAGAACCTCGCCGACGTCGCGGCCATGGGCGCCCGTCCCACGTCGATGGTGGTCTCCCTGGTGATGCCCGCCGACCTGCCGGTGGCGTGGGTGACGGACTTCGCCCGGGGGCTGGCCGACGCGTCCGGGCCGGCGACCGTCGTCGGCGGCGACCTGTCGGGCGGCGACGCGGTGGTCGTGTCGGTGACCGTCCACGGCGACCTCGACGGTCGTGCCCCCGTGCTGCGGTCGGGGGCCCGGCCGGGTGACGTCGTCGCGCACGCGGGCACGCTGGGTGCCTCGGCGGCCGGCTTCGACCTGCTCTCCAGCGGGGCGGGGAGCCCTGCGGACGGCGCACCGGGCGTCTCGAACCCCCGCAGCCCCTACGTGACGGCGTTCCTGCGCCCCGAGACTCCGCTCGCGGCGGGACCCGCGGCGGCCCGCGCGGGAGCGACGGCGATGCTCGACGTCTCGGACGGGCTGCTGCGCGACGCCGGTCGGCTCGCCCGCGCCAGCGGCGTCGACGTCGACCTCGCCGAGGGGGTGCTGATGCGGGACGTGACCGCGCTGGTGCCGGCCGCCGTCGACGTGGCGGTCGCGACCGACGACGCCGACGGCGCCCACCGGGCGCGCACCTGGGTGCTGTCCGGAGGAGAGGACCACGGGCTGCTCGCGACGTTCCCGCCCGAGGTGGCCGAGAAGGGGTTGCCGGCGGGCTTCCGCCCGATCGGCGACGTCCGGGACGCCGGGGAGGCCGGGGAGGCCGGGCCGCGGGTGCTGCTCGACGGCGAGCCGTCGCACGAGGCGACCGGCTGGGACCACTTCCGGCCCTGATCCTGCCCGACCCCAGCGTCGAGCCCCGCGCCACCCACCGTTGTGGGCATGAAATCTGCAGTCTCGGAACGTTCCGAGACTGCAGATTTCATGCCCACAACTCTGGCGGGGTCAGCGCTCGGGCTCGCGGACGAAGCGCAGCTCGGTGACGGGGACGTCGGCGATGTCCTCCATGCGCTCGATCCCGTCGGGCTGGAACCCGTGGCGGCGGTAGAAGTGGTGGGCCCGCTCGTTCTCGGAGAGCACCCAGAGCGTGATCCGGGCGCGCGGCCCGACGTCGCCCAGCATCGTGCGCATGAGGTCGCGGGCGACGCCGCGTCCCCAGGCCTCGGGGTCGAGGTAGATGGCGTAGAGCTCGAGGCAGTCGTCCTCGGCGTCCTCGTCGCGGGACGGCCCGTAGCTGGCGAAGCCGAGGGTGCGTCCGTCGGCCTCGGCGACGATCGTGCTGCTGCGGCCCTGGTGGAGGATCTTCTCCCACTCGGCGGCGCGCTCACCGACGTCGAGCGACTCGAGGTAGTCCGCCGGCAGGACGTGCGCGTAGGCGCTGCGCCAGGAGGTCAGGTGCACCCGAGCGATCGCACCGGCGTCGGACGTGCTCGCCGATCGGATCACCACGTCGTTGTCGGTCTCCACCATCATGGCCTCAGCCTGCCACGGTCCGACCGGGGCGCCAAGAGGTATTGGTGAACAGTTCACGAACTCTTTGCACTCGGGAGGGTCGTCAGGAGACGACGCAACGCCCGCCGGGTCGGACCCGACGGGCGTCGTCGATCATGTCGCCGTATGGCGCAGGCTCAGGCCTGGCGCTGCACCTTGCCGGCCTTGAGGCACGAGGTGCACACGTTCACGCGCTTGGGGGTGCCCGCGACGACGGCGCGCACGCGCTGGATGTTCGGGTTCCAGCGGCGCTTGGTCCGGATGTGGGAGTGCGAAACGCTGTGCCCGAAGCCCGGGCCCTTGCCGCAGACGTCGCAGTTGGCAGCCACGGTGTCTCCTGAATCGTCGTGTCACGTCCCGCGCCAGGGCAGCAGGGCGTGAAGGTCGGTGGTCTTGGGGGTGCCCGGAGATCCAGGCAACCACACGATGATAGCGGATCGCCGCCGTAACCCTCAATGCGCCGCCGACGTGCCCTGGGTCACCGCGACGGTGGGCCGCTACGGTGGGCACCGTGGATCAGCCCGAGCTCCTGGACGCCGCCGTGGTGCGCACCTGGGCGCACACCGTCGTCGAGGCCCTCGACGCGGCGCGCTCGGAGCTCGACGGGGTCAACGTCTTCCCGGTCGCCGACGGTGACACCGGCACCAACATGTACCTCACGCTGCGCGAGGCGGCGGGCGCCGTCCACGACGCGAACGCGGACGACGGCGGCGCGAAGCTCCTGCGGGTCGCCGCCCGGGCCGCCCTGCTCGGGGCCCGCGGCAACTCGGGGATCATCCTCAGCGAGTGGCTGCGCGGGTTCGCCGTCGCCGCGAGCCGGCAGGACACGCTCGGCCTCGCGCTCGACGTGGCCGCGCGCTCCGCACGGCGCGCCGTCGCCCATCCCGTGCCCGGCACCATCCTCACGGCCGCGGACGCCGCCGCGGCCGCCGCCCGGCACGCCGAGGCCGGCGGGATGGTCGGTCCCCTCGGCGCGCCGCGACGGCTCAGCGTCATCGACGCCGCACGGCGCGGGGCGCGCGAGGCGGCCCTGCGCAGCGTCGGGTCGCTGGCACCGCTGCGCGCCGCCGGCGTCCTCGACGCCGGCGCCTGCGGCCTCGTCCTGGTGCTGGCCGCGCTGGCGGCCGCCCAGCGGGCCGCCGGGGAGCGCGGCGCGTCCCCGGTGCCCGGCAGCACGGCTCCGGTCCGGCTCGACCTGGACCTCCGGGGCCACGACCCGGACGACGACGACGCCCCGGTGGTGCCCGAGGGTGCGACCGAGCCGGAGCCCGGGAGCCTCGACGAGGTCGAGCTCATGTTCGTGCTGCACCGCTCCGCCGATGCCGAGGGCTTCGTCCCCGGCGCCGTGGCGGACGCGCTGCGGGCCGACCTGGACCAGGTCGGCAACTCCGTGGTCGTGGTCGGCGGCGCCGCGGGCGAGGCGCACGCCGACGACGTCGACTCGCTGTGGCAGGCGCACGTGCACGCCCCGGACCTCGACGCGGCCCTCGCGGTCCCGCGGCGCTGGTCCCGGCGCGGAGCCATCTCGCACGTGCACGTCCGCCACCTCGCGGTGCCGCCCACGGACTGGGCGGTCGTGGTGACCACGTCGGCCCCGGCCCTGGCCTCCGAGCTGGCCACCGGCGGGGCGGCGGTGCTGCTCGACCTCGACACGGCTCCGACGACGGCGGACCTGGCGCAGGCGGCGCTGGCGGCCGGGACCCCGAACGTGCTGGTCCTGGCCCCGCCGGACGTGCTGGCCGACGTGGACGACGCCGTCGCCGAGCTCGTCGCCCGCGACCTCGCCCGCGGGGGACCCGGGGCACGGCCCCGGCTCGCCGCCGTGCCGGCGCCCCAGGACGTCCATCTCGTCAGCGCCGTGTCCGCCCTGGCCGGCGCCCTGGACGCCGTCGGTGCCGACCAGGGCTCCCTGGACGTCCCGGGCGTGGTGCGCTCGGCGCACCGGCGCCTGCGGGCCGACCGGGTGCCGTCGCAGAGCGCCGCGACCGCCGTGGCCCGGCTCGTCCACGACTGCGAGGACGACCCCGGCATCGTCGCCGTGCTGCCCGACGCCGACGTCGGCGCCTCCGCCCTGGAGGAGGTCGTCGCCCGCGCGGGCACGTGCGCCCCGGGTGCCGACGTCGTCGTGCTGGCCACCGGCCGGCCCGGCGACCGCATCGGGCTGGGTGTCGAGCCCGCCGAGGACGTCGTCGACCTGCCGCTGCTGACCGTGCGGGACGGAGAGGGCCGATGAGCCCGCGGCTGGCCGAGCCGCTGACCACCACGCTGGGCAAGCGCGCGGCCGGCCCGCTGGCGAAGATGGGGCTGGTCACCATCGACGACCTGCTGCGCCACTACCCGCGCCGGTACGGCGACCCGGGCACGCTGACCGACATGGACCGCCTGCAGCTCGGGGAGCACGTCACGGTCATGGCACGGGTCGCCAGCGCCACGGTGCGGCCGATGCGCAGCCGCGGCGGGGCCCTGCTGCAGGCGCGGGTGACCGACGGCCGCCACGAGCTGGCCCTGACCTTCTTCGCCAAGCGTCCCGGGGCGCTGCGACCGCACGAGGACAAGCTGCGGCCCGGCCGCTCGGGTCTGTTCACCGGGGTGGTCTCCGAGTACCGCGGCACCCGCCAGCTCACCCACCCGGACTACGTCCTGGTCGGGGTCGACGCCGACGACGACGAGGCCGCCATGATGGAGGCGTCGCGGCCGATCCCGATCTACCCGGCCACGGCCTCGGTGCCGACCTGGCGGATCCAGAAGGCCGTGCGCGCGGTGCTGGACCCGCTCACCGAGGACGAGGTCCCGGACCCGGTGCCCGACGAGGTCCGGGCGCGGCTCGGGCTGCCGACCCGGCTGGACGCCCTGCGCGCCGTGCACGTGCCGGACTCGGCCCAGCACTGGCAGAGCGGGCGCCGCCGGCTCCGCTTCGAGGAGGCGTTCGTGCTGCAGTCGGCGCTCGCCCAGCGCCGCGCCGCGGTCGCGGCCCAGGAGGCCACCGCGCGGCCGCCGCGCGCCGAGGTCGAGGGCGGCCTGCTCGCCGACTTCGACGCCGCGCTGCCCTTCACCCTCACCGACGGCCAGCGCGCGGTCGGGGCCGAGATCGCCGACGAGCTCGCGCGGCCCCGCCCGATGCAGCGGCTGCTGCAGGGCGAGGTCGGCTCGGGCAAAACGGTGGTCGCCCTGCGCGCCATGCTGCAGGTCATCGACGCCGGGGGACAGGCGGCGCTGCTCGCCCCGACCGAGGTGCTCGCCGCCCAGCACGCCCGCACGCTGCGCGCGATGCTGGGCCCGCTGGCCGAGGGTGGGTTGCTCGGCGGCGCGGCGCACGGCACCCGCGTCGCCCTGCTCACCGGTTCGCTCAACGCGGCGGCCCGCAAGGAGGCGCTGCTGGACGCCGCGAGCGGCGAGGCGGGGATCGTCGTCGGCACCCACGCCCTGCTGGGCGACCAGGTGCAGTTCGCCGACCTGGGTCTCGTCGTCGTCGACGAGCAGCACCGGTTCGGCGTCGAGCAGCGCGACGCCCTGCGCGCCAAGGCCCGCGTGGCGCCGCACCTGCTGGTCATGACCGCGACGCCGATCCCGCGCACCGTGGCGATGACGGTGTTCGGCGACCTGACGACCTCCACGCTCACCGAGATCCCCGCGGGCCGCTCCGGCATCACCTCCCACGTCGTGCCGGCGGAGAACCCCCGTTGGATGCAGCGCGTGTGGGAGAAGGTCCGCGAGGAGGTCGACGCCGGCCGGCGCGCCTACGTGGTGTGCCCGCGGATCCATCCCGACGACGACGGCGCCGCCGGCCGGGGAGGGGGCACCGGCGACTTCGACGAGGTCCCGGAGTTCCTGGACCTCGCCGACGGTGCTGCCGGCGGGGCCGGCGGGGCCGACGGGGCCGCCGACGACCGCGCCCCGCTGCGGGCCGTGCTCGAGGTCGCCGAGGCGCTGCGGGCCGAGCCCCGGCTCGACGGCGTCGAGGTCGGCGTGCTGCACGGGCAGATGGCCGCCGCGGACAAGGACGCCGCGATGGCGCGGTTCGCCGCGGGGGACGCGCCCGTCCTGGTGTCCACGACCGTCGTCGAGGTCGGCGTCGACGTCCCCGAGGCCACGGTGATGGTGGTGTTCGACGCCGACCGGTTCGGCATCTCCCAGCTGCACCAGCTGCGCGGGCGCGTCGGGCGCGGCGCCGATGCCGGGCTGTGCCTGCTCGTGTCGACCGCCCGGCCGGGTACCCCGGCGGCGGCGCGGGTCGAGGCGCTGGCCGCCACGACCGACGGCTTCGAGCTCGCCACCCTCGACCTGGAGCTGCGGTCCGAGGGGGACGTGCTGGGCGCCGCGCAGTCGGGCCGTGCGAGCTCGCTGCGCCTGCTGCGGGTCGTGCAGGACGCCGACCTCATCGCCTCCGCGCGCACCGAGTCGACCGGCGTCGTCGAGGCCGACCCGGACCTCGGGCGGCACCCCGCGCTGGCCGCCGCGATCGCGGCCCAGCTCGACGCCGAGCAGGAGGAGTTCCTCGAGCGTGCCTGAGCGGACCACCGGTTCCGCGGGACCGGACTCGCCCCAGTAGGCTCGCGCCCATGACCAGGATCGTCGCCGGAACCGTCGGCGGGCGCTCGCTGACCGTGCCGCCGTCGGGGACCCGCCCCACCAGCGAACGCGTCCGGGAGGCGATGTTCTCCCGGCTCGAGCACCTCGGCGTCGTCGACGGCGCCCGCGTGCTGGACCTGTTCGCCGGGTCGGGTGCGCTCGGCCTCGAGGCCGCCAGCCGGGGCGCGGCCGAGGTCGTGCTCGTCGACGCGGCCCGGCAGGCCGCCGACGTCGCCCGCCGCAACGCCGCCGACCTCGGGCTCGGCCGCCGGGTCCGGGTGCTCGCCGAGCCCGCCGAGCGGGCCGCCGCACGCCTGGCCGCCGACGGCGCACCGTCCGGCGGCTTCGACCTCGTGCTCATCGACCCGCCGTACGACCTCGACCCCGCGGTCCTGAACCGGGTGCTGGCCGACCTGGCGGCTCCCGGCGTGCTGGCGCCGGACGCCGTCGTCGTCCTCGAGCAGGCCCGCCGCGGCGCTCCGTTCACCTGGCCCGACGCGCTCACCGAGCTGTCGGCCAAGCGGTACGGCGACACGGTCGTCCACTACGCGGAACCGCGCCAGGCCGAGGAAGATCCCCGCGAATCGTGACCGGTCGTCCTACCGTGGGCAGCGTGAGCATCGCCGTCTGTCCCGGGTCCTTCGACCCGATCACGCTCGGGCACCTCGACATCGTGCGCCGGGCGAACCGCCTGTTCGACGTCGTCGTGGTGGGCGTGGCCCGCAACGCCGCCAAGAACGCCCTGCTCACCGCCGACGAGCGGGTGGAGGTGGCACGCGCCGCCGTCGCCGCCGACCCGGACACCGCCGACGTCCGGGTCGACGTGGTGCCCGGCCTGCTGGTCGACTTCTGCCGCGAGGTCGGCGCTCTCGCGGTGGTCAAGGGGCTGCGCGGCGGCGCCGACTTCGACGGCGAGCAACCGATGGCCCTGATGAACCGCCACCTGAGCGGTGTGGAGACCGTCTTCCTGCCTGCCGAGCAGCAGCACGCCCACGTGGCGTCGTCGCTGGTCAAGGACATCGCCCGGCACGGCGGACCGATCGACGACCTCGTGCCGTCCGCGGCGGCCGAGGCGGTGCGCTCCGCCGTGGCGCACCGTGCGTGAGGAGCGCGACATGACCGACAACACCCAGAACCCGACCGCCGGGCTGCTCGAGATCTTGGACGACCTGGCCGCGCTGGTCGAGAACGCGCGCACCTCGCCGCTGTCGACCAACGTCAAGGTCGACCGCGAGCAGGCGCTCGGGCTCGTGGCCGAGCTGCGCGAGAACCTGCCCACCCAGGTCGCGCGCGCCGACGACGTCCTCGCCGACGCCGAGCGCACCCTGGCCGACGCGCACCGCCGGGCCGAGGAGATCGTCGCCACGGCGCGGGCGCGGGCGATCGAGCTCGTGCAGGACGAGCAGGTCGTCGTGCAGGCGGAGTCCCGCGCGGCGGACATCGTCGCCGAGGCGGAGCGCCGGGCGGCCGGGCTGCGCGCCGACGCCGACGAGTACTGCGACGGGCGGCTCGCCGACTTCGAGGCGGACCTGGGACGGCTGACCTCCCAGGTGCAGGCCGGGCGGGCCAAGCTCGCCGAACGCCTGGAGACGTCCTCGGGCGCGCCCCGGGTGCGGTGGGACGCCGTCCCGGACCCCGGGTGGCCGGCCGACGACGAGGACGACCGCCGCAGCGCCTGACCGTCGGCCGCGGGGCCGCCGTCGTTGCGCACGTCACGTCGTCGGCCCGTTGGCCCGTGCGGGACGATCGCGTAGAATTGACCGTTGGTCCGTCACGGACCGTCCCACCTGCACACCGCGCCCTTCGGGGTGCCGTCGTCTGGAGCCTCACCATCACCACCGCCAAGCGATCGCCGCTCGTGCTCGACACGCACGAGCTCTCGCGGCGTCCCGGGACCATGCGGGAGGTCGCGACCGTCGTCGCCGCGCCCGCAGACCTGGGCACGGCGGTCATCGGTGTGCCCGAGGGCGCCGACCTGACGCTCGGGCTGCGCCTCGAGGCCGTCATGGAGGGCGTGCTGGTCTCCGGCGTCGTGCGCGGCACCGCGGTCGGGGAGTGCGTGCGGTGCCTGGACGAGGTCTCCGAGCAGGTGACCGTGCGCGTCCAGGAGCTGTTCGTCTACCCCGAGCGGGCCGAGGCGGCCGAGGACGCCGGTGACGAGGAGGCCGAGGACGAGGCCCTCCTGACCGACGACCTGGCGGACATCGAGCCCACGGTTCGGGATTCGCTGGTCACTGCATTACCATTTCAACCGCTGTGCCGGCCGGACTGCCCCGGTCTGTGCTCCGAGTGCGGAGCACGACTGGAGGACGATCCCGAGCACCACCACGACATCGTCGACCCACGATGGGCGGCGCTGCAGACCATGCTCGAGGAGTCGAGCGTGTCCGACGAGACGAAAGAGAGCTGACCGTGGCTGTTCCCAAGCGCAAGATGTCGCGCAGCAACACCCGCGCGCGCCGCTCGCAGTGGAAGACCACCGCAGCGCCGCTCGCGACGTGCCCGAAGTGCAAGGGCGACAAGCTGTCCCACACCGCGTGCCCCACCTGCGGTGCCTACAAGGACCGCCAGTACGCCGAGGCGCTGCGCACCGAGCACGCGGGCTGACATGCACCCGCGCGGCAACGGATCACGTCCGGAGCCGACCGCACTTCTCGAGAAGCTCGGGGTCCCTCTGGACCCCGAGCTTCTCGTGCTTGCCCTGACCCACCGGTCGTTCGCGCACGAGGCCGGCGGGATCCCCACCAACGAGCGCCTGGAGTTCCTCGGGGACACCGTGCTCGGCCTGGTGGTCACCGAGGCGCTGTACCGGCGTCACCCGGACAAGCCCGAGGGCGAGCTCGCGAAGATGCGGGCGGCGACGGTCTCGCAGCGGTCCCTCGCGGCGGTGGCGCGCCGGCTCGAGCTCGGCAGCTACGTCCTGCTCGGCAAGGGCGAGAAGCGCACCCGCGGGTTCGACAAGGACTCGATCCTGTCGGACACGGTCGAGGCGCTGCTGGGCGCGACCTACCTCTCGCACGGCCTCGAGACGGCCCGCGACCTGGTGCACCGGCTCGTGGACGACACCATGGAGGCCGCCGCCGACCTGGGGGCGGGCCTGGACTGGAAGACGTCCCTGCAGGAGGCCGCGGCCGAGCGCGGGTTCGACGCCCCCGCCTACGAGGTCACCGGCGAGGGCCCCGAGCACGCGCGCCGCTTCTCGGCGCACGTCACGGCCGGGCCGGTCGTCGGGATCGGCGAGGGCACCGCGAAGAAGCACGCCGAGCAGGCCGCCGCGGAGCAGGCCTACCGCGCCGTCGTCGCGCTGCCCGTGCCCGGCACCACGGGCGGCACCACCGGCGGCGCGGAGCAGCCCGCCGGTGCCTGAGCTCCCCGAGGTCGAGACCGTCCGTGACGGCCTCGACCGGTTGGTGACCGGCGCCGTCGTGCGGGACGTCGAGGTCTTCCGCGACTACTCGGTGCGCCGGCACGACGGCGGCCCGGCGGGGTTCGTCGACCAGGTCCGCGGCCGCCGGCTCGCCGGCGCCGCCCGCCGCGGCAAGTACCTGTGGCTGCCCCTGGCCGACGCCGCACCCGCCGACCCCGCGGCCGCGCTCCTGGCCCACCTGGGCATGTCCGGCCAGCTGCTCGTGCGCGACCCGGCGGTCGCGGGGGAGTGGGCGCACCCCCACCTGCGGGTCCGGCTCCACCTGCTCGACGCCCCCTCCGGCGCCCACTACCTGGACTTCGTCGACCAGCGCACCTTCGGGCACCTGTCCGTGGCCGACCTCGTCCCGACGCCGGACGGCGCACCGGGCGGGTTCGGCAGCCCCCTGGCCGCCGTGCCGGAACCCGTGGCGCACATCGGCCGCGACCTGCTCGACCCCGCGCTCGACCGGGACGTGCTGGTCGAGCGCGTGCGCTGTCGTCGGACCGGGATCAAGCGCGCGCTGCTGGACCAGACCGTCACCTCCGGGGTGGGCAACATCTACGCCGACGAGGCCCTGTGGCGGGCCCGGGTGCACTTCGCCCGCGCCACGGACACGATGACGCGACCCGTGGTGCACCGGGTGCTCGACGCCGCCACGGAGGTCATGACCGAGGCGCTGGTGCAGGGCGGCACGAGCTTCGACGCCCTCTACGTCAACGTCAACGGCGAGTCCGGGTACTTCTCCCGGTCGCTGGCCGTCTACGGCCGGCTCGGCGAGGCCTGCCCCCGCTGCGCGACGCCGGTGCGCCGCGACGAGTTCATGAACCGCTCGTCGTTCACGTGCCCGCGCTGCCAGCCCCGTCCACGGAACGGTCGCTGGTAGCGACCTCGCCGTCGGGTCCGCGGGCCCGACGGGTGCGCGCCGTGCGACGTGCCTAGGCTCGGAGCATGACCGTGCACCTGGCACGCGTGTACACCGAGCCCGGGCCCGACGACGGTCGTCGGGTGCTGGCCGACCGGCTCTGGCCGCGCGGGGTCCGCAAGGACGACCCGCGGGTGGGTGTCTGGCTGCGGGACGTGGCGCCGTCGACCGAGCTGCGCCGCTGGTACGCCCACGACCCCGACCGGACGGCGGAGTTCGGCGAGCGGTACCGGGCCGAGCTGGAGACGCCGGGACCGGCGGCCGACGCTCTCGCGGAGCTGCGTGACCTGGCGCGGGAGGGGACGGTCACGCTGGTGACCTCGACCCGTGAGCTCGACGGCAGCCACCTGGTGGTGCTGGCCGGGCTGCTGCGGGAACCGTCCGGCGAGGAGGGACCGGCGGCCGAGGAGGGCCTGTCATGACCGTGACGACCGTGCCGACGAGCCGCGGGCCCCTGCCGGTGTACCTGGCGGTCCCCGACGGCGAGGGTCCTTGGCCGGGGGTGGTGGTGATCCACGACGCGCTGGGCCGGACGACCGACGTGCGCCAGCAGTGCGAGTGGCTGGCCGGGCACGGGTTCGCCGTCCTCCTGGCCGGCAGCGGCCGGTACCAGGCGGCGAGCGTCAACTACGGCGGCGTGCCCGAGGACGCGGACGAGCTGCTCGCCGGGTCCTGCCCGGTCGTGGGCAGCTACGGCGCGCGCGACCCCAGCCTGCGCGACGACCCCGCCCGTCTCGAGCACGCTCTGCAGGCCGCCGGCGTCCCGCACGAGGTCACCGTCTACGACGAGGCCGGGCACTCGTTCCTCAACGACCACCCGCGCGAGGAGGTGCCTGTCTGGGCGGTCGTCGCGGGGCGGTTCGTCGCCACGGAGTACCGGCCCGAGGCCGCCGCCGAGGCCCGGGAGCGGATCGTGGCGTTCTTCGGCGAGCACCTCGCCGCCCCGGGGACGGCGAGGTCCTCCGGCGACGACGGCATGGCCTAGGCTCGGCACGCACCCGACCTGCCCACCTGCGAGGGAGTACCCCGTGCTCGACGGCCAGATGATCGGCTCGCTCGTCCTCGTCGCCGGGCCGACCGCGGCGTCGTTCCTCACGACCCGCTACTGGGAGGCCCGCGACCTCGGCGACCCGCGTCGGCACGCCTGGTTCGCGCTCTACCTCGCCGTCGTGCTGACGCTGCTCGTGGCGGTGCTGGCGACGTCGTCGGTGGAGGACCGGCTGCGGTCGGTCGGGATCTTCTTCGCCGTGACGATCGGCGCGACGTTCCTGCAGGAGCGCCGCGCGCGGCGGCAGCGGCGCGTGCCCGCCCCGTCGCGGACGACGGAGTCCTGACCCCGGCACCCGCACGGCGGCTCAGCGCGCGACGACGTTCTCCAGCGCGTCCGCCCCGCCCTCGCGCCAGCGCCGCACCTGGGCGGTCACGAACGCTGCCGCGCCCTGCGGCCGTCCGCCGGCGACGTGCGGCGTGAGGATCAGTCCCGGGGCGTCCCACAGCTCCGAGTCGGCCGGCAGCGGCTCGGTCTCGGTCACGTCCAGGGCGGCCCCGGCGATCGACCCCGACCGCAGCGCGGCGACCAGCGCGGTCTCGTCGACCGTGGCGCCGCGCCCGGCGTTGACGAACCGGGCGCGGGCGGGCAGGAGCGCCAGGACGTCGGCGTCGAGCGCGTGGCGGGTGGCCGCGGTGGCGGGCAGCAGCGAGACGAGCACGTCCGTCGTCGGCAGCACCTCGGCCAGCCGGTCCTGGCCGACCACGGGGTAGCCGTACCGCTGCCCGGCCGACGACGCCACCCCGGACACGCGCGCCCCGAGCGCCTCCAGCAGCGGGGCGAGGCGGGCGGCGATGGAGCCGAACCCCCAGATCACCACGTGCGCGCCGCGCAGCGTGAACGCCTGCTCGTCCCGTGCCTGCTCGCGGCCCAGGTCCCGGTCCCACTCGTGGCGGCGCTGGGCGTCCAGGGTGCGGTCGATCCGGCGCACCGAGGCCAGGAGCAGCGCCAGGGTGTGCTCGGCGACGGTCGCGTCGTGCAGGCTGCGCCCCGAGGCGACGACCACCTCGGGGGCGAACCCGGTGGCGAGCGCCTGGTCGGGCCCGGCGTTGAGCGTCTGCACCCAGCGCAGGTTCGTCAGCCGGCGCGCGGCGTCGTCCATGACCCGTTGCGGGCTGGCCCAGGTGACGATCGCCTCGGCGTCGAGGTGCTCGTCGGGGACCGGGTCGCGCATGACGTACGGCGCGACGTCGACCCCCTCGACGTCGAGGGTCAGGTCGAAGGGCACGTTGCTCGGCACGAGGATCTTCACGCCGGTGACGTTACCTGCCGTGCGGGCCGTCCCGCCGTGCCACGATGACCCGCATGGAACCCGCGCGTACCCCCGCCACCGCCGCCCGCTACGACGTCGTGGTCGTCGGGGGCGGCCACAACGGTCTGACGGCGGCCGCCTACCTGGCCCGGGCGGGCCGGTCGGTGCTGCTGCTGGAACGCCTCGACCACGTGGGCGGGGCGTCGGTGTCCGCCCCGGTGTTCGACGGCGTGGACGCACGGCTCTCGCGGTACTCCTACCTGGTCTCGCTGATGCCGCGGCAGGTGGTCGACGAGCTCGGGCTCTCGCTGCGGCTCGCCCGCCGGCGGTACTCCTCCTACACGCCGGTGGGCGACCGCGGCCTGCTCGTGGACACCGGGTCCGACGACGCCACCCGCGCCGCGTTCGAGGCCGTCGGCGCCGGGAGGGACCACGCGCGCTGGCAGGAGCTGTACGCTGGGCTGGAGCGGCTCGCGGGCCGGCTCTTTCCCACGGTCACAGAGCCGCTGCTCTCGCGGGACGAGGCACGTGCCCGGGCCGGCGACGACGCGCTGTGGCACGCCGTCGTCGAGCAGCCACTCGGCGAGATGCTGCGCGAGAGGTTCGACGCGGACCTGGTGCGCGGCGTGGTCGCCACCGACGCGCTCATCGGGACCTTCGCCGACCTGGACGAGACCTCGCTGGTCCAGAACCGCTGCTTCCTCTACCACGTCATCGGCGGCGGCACGGGGGACTGGGACGTGCCCGTCGGCGGGATGGGCGCCGTCTCCGGGGCACTGCGCGACGCGGCGCTCGGCGCCGGGGCCACCCTCGTCACCGGCGCGGACGTCACGGCGATCGACCCGGGGCCGCCCGCCGGCGACGCCGAGGTCACGTGGACCGACGACGACGGCGTCGCCCGCGGGGTGCGGGCCGGTGCGGTGGTGTGCGGGGCGGCTCCCGCCGTGCTGGACGCGCTGCTGGACGCCGGTGGGGCGACGCCGTCGGGCCGCGCCACGGCCACGGCGCCCGAGGGTGCCCAGCTCAAGGTCAACATGCTGCTGCGGCGGCTGCCGCGGCTGCGCGAGGACGTCGACCCCGTCGCGGCGTTCAGCGGGACGTTCCACGTCCACGAGTCCTTCGACGAGCTGCAGACCGCCCACGCCCAGGCCGCGGCGGGCCGGATCCCCGACACCCCGCCCTGCGAGATCTACTGCCACTCCCTGACCGACGACTCGATCCTCGGTCCCGACCTGCGGGCGGCGGGTGCCCAGACCCTCACCCTGTTCGGTCTGCACATGCCGGCCCGGCTGTTCCGGGACGGTGCCCAGGGCGGTGACCACGACGCCGCCCGTGACGCGGCGCTCGCGGCCACGCTGCGGTCCCTGGACTCCGTGCTCGCCGAACCGGTCGAGGACGTGCTGTGGCGGGGTCCCGACGGCGAGCCCTGCCTCGAGGCCCGCACGCCCGTGGACCTGGAGCGCGGCGTCGGGCTGCCCGGCGGGCACATCTTCCACCGCGACCTGTCGTGGCCCTGGGCCGAGGACGACGGCTTGGACAGGCCCGGGACGTGGGGCGTCGACACGCTGCACCCGCGGGTGCTGCTCGCCGGTGCCGGCGCACGCCGGGGCGGGGGCGTCAGCGGCATCCCGGGACGGGCGGCGGCGATGGCCCTGCTGGAGGGGTGACTTCGGCGCCCGGATCAACTATGTTGACCGGGTCCCTGGTGGTGAACATCACGAAGGTCTGATTCGTCGTGAAGAGGCGGTTCCTCGTCGTCCTGGCCGGTGTCCTGGCCGCCTGCGCCTGTCTCGCGCCCGGAGCGCTCGGGCAGTCCGAGGCCGACCGGCCCCGAGAGCTCGACGACCGCGTCTCCACGGCCTGGCTCGTGCTGGCCGGTTCCGAGGACCGGGCGGAGGACGAGTCCGCCGCGGCTCCGGCCGAGCGGCACGCGGCACGGCGTACGGCGCAGTCGAGGTGGGCCGAGACGGTGACGGCGTGCCTGCGCGCGCAGGGATGGCCCGGCGCGCAGGCCAGGCCGCAGGACCCGCTCGAGGCGGGCGCGGATACCGTCGCCCAGCACGCGGCGCTGCAGGAGGACCGGGCCGCCTGCGAGCGGGTCGCCGGTCCGCGACCCGGGACGCGGCCCTAGGTCAGGCGCACCCCGACAGCACGGCGCTCACGTACGGCACGTGCACCGCGAGCGACACCGCGGCGAGCACCCCGAGGTGGGCCCCGACGGCGACGGCGGGCCAGGTTCCGGCCCGCCCCGCGCCGGGGGCGACCAGGTGGCGGATCCGGTCCGGGCCGGCCGCGTGCAGCGCCCCGGCCGCCGCGGGAACCGTCGACCGGTCCGCGGCGCCGAGCGTGAGCAGGGCGCCGGCGAGCGCCGTGGTGCCGACGCGTCGCCGGGCCGCGTCGTCGGCGGCGATCTCGAGGTAGGTGGGCACGGCGTCCGCGACGGCGGCGACGACGGGGACCCAGCGCAGGTGGGTCGCCAGGGCCGCGGTGAGCGCGGCCACGAGGTGGTGGCGCTGGCGCAGGTGGGCCTCCTCGTGGGCGAGCACGGCGGCGAGCCCGGCGTCGTCCAGGGAGGCCAGCGCGCCGGTGCTCACGACGACGCCGCCGTGCCGGGCGGGCAGGGCGAAGGCGGCCGGCGCGTCGTCGGGCACGACCAGCACCCGGTGCCCGGCCACGGCGCGGGCGACGCCGACGGCCCGGAGTGCGGCGGCCGTGCGGGCGGTCTCCCGCCGCCGGTGCCACAGCTCACGGCCCAGCACCGCGGCGAGCACGGCAGCCACCAGAGCCGGTCCGACCAGGAGCAGCACCACGGGCACGGCGGTGTCGACGGGGGAGCCGGCGAACGGGTCGGCCGCGTCCAGGCACCGCTGGCAGACGGCGCCCGCGGCCCCGGGCAGCACGGCCGGCCCGGAGAGGGTCCAGGCGAGCATCGGTCCGACGGCGAGCAGGGCGGCCAGCCAGAGCACCACCCCGCCGGTGAGCGCCACCGCGGCCACCAGCGGGGCCCGCACGAGCGCGGGTGCCGCGCGGCGGACCAGCCACGGCCCGCCGAGCGCGGCGAGGGCGATGCCGAGACCGACCAGGACGGCGACGGCGGGGGTCACGAGGTCCCCGGGGCGGACCGTCCGCCCGGTCCGTCCAGGTAGTCGCGCAGCAGGGCACGGTCGCTCTCGGGCATCGCCTCGACGAAGTGCAGGATCGAGGCGGCGCGGTCGCCGCTGGTGGCGAGCGCGTGCTCCATGACCTCGGCTGCGTGCTCGGACCGGGTCGAGGCGGGCAGGTACCGGGCGGAGCGGCCCTCGCGCACGTGCTCGACGAAGCCCTTGCGCTCCAGGTTGCCGAGCACGGTGGCGATCGTGGTGTAGGCGGGCCGGCCGTCGAGACGCTCGATGACGTTCCGGATCGTGCAGCCGCCGCAGGTCCACAGCACGTCCATGACCTGGGACTCCAGGGTCCCCAGGCGGGCGGGCTCGTCGGTCTCTCGTGCGGTCATCGCGCGGCTCCCTCCGGGGCGGACGTCGGTGCGGCCGCCGGCGTGGGGCACGCGACCTGTCCGCGCAGCCGCCACACGAGCGCGACGGCGGTCAGCGCGAGCGCGGCCAGGCCCAGGAACGGCTGGACCGGCGCGAACCAGGTGATCGCGCCGCTGTAGCCGAGGGCGAGCAGCGCCAGCTTGTTGCACACCGGGCAGCCGACGGCGAACCAGGCGAGGACCCCGCCGGCCATGCCCAGGCGGCTGGTCCGGGTCTCGTCGTCGGACGGTGCGGCGGACCGCACGTAGGTCGCCACGAGCATCCCGGACAGGACGGAGGTGAGGACCCACACGGGGTAGTTCCACCACACCGGCGGGATCTCGCGGGAGAAGACCGGGTTGGGGAGGAGCACGGTCGCCCACCCGATGAGCAGCCCGACGGCCAGCGCCGCGACGACGGCGACGACGCGCTGGCGGGGGGTCCAGGCGCGCAGGCCGAGCACGGCGAGCCCGGCGGTCTCGCGCCACGTGGTGCGGGATGGTGTCTCGAGCGTCACGAGGTCACTATGCACCATAGTCGACTATGGTGCATAGTCGACTACCGCACGTCGTCACCATCTCCCCGGAGGAACCCGTGGCCGACCCCCGCACCCCGACCGCCTCGCGGCCGTGGGTCCTGCCCGCCGTCGTCGTCGCCGTCCTGACCCTCGTCCTGCTCGTCGCCGTGGTGTGGTCGTCCGACGGCGACGCCCCCGCCGCGCCGGGCGCCGGCCCGGGCACGACGGCGACCGCGCCGGAGGACGCCGACCCGGGCGACGCCCCGACCGACGTCCAGGGGCCCGCCGAGGTCGACACCGCCGCGGTCGAGCGCCGCGACCCGGACGACCCCCTCACGGACGGCCCGGTCGACGCGCCCGTCGTGCTGGTCGTCTTCTCCGACTACCAGTGCCCGTTCTGCGCCCAGTGGAGCCAGGAGACGCTGCCCGAGATGCGCGAGCACGCCGCGGCCGGCGACCTGCGCATCGAGTACCGGGACGTCAACGTCTTCGGCGAGGCCTCCGAGCGCGCCGCCCGCGCCTCCTACGCCGCCGCGCTGCAGGACGAGTTCTGGGCCTACCACGAGGGCCTGTACCCGGAGGGGGAGACCCGCTCCGAGGACGAGCTCTCCGAGGAGGCGCTGACCGACCTCGCCGCCGAGCTGGGGCTGGACGTCGAGCAGTTCACCCGCGACCTGGGATCGGCCGGGACCGCCGACGCCGTCGCGGCCAACGAGCAGCTCGGCCTCGACCTCGGCGCCTACTCCACGCCCGCCTTCCTGATCGGCGGCCGGCCGATCGTGGGCGCCCAGCCGACCCAGGTCTTCCGCGACGCCTTCGACACCGCCCTCGCCGCGAGCAGGGGCTGACGTGGACGTCGGTCTCCTCACCGCGTTCCTCGGGGGAGCGCTGGCGCTGCTGAGCCCCTGCGGTGCCCTGCTGCTGCCCGCGTTCTTCGCCTCCACCGTCGGCTCCGGCCCGCGGCTGTGGGCCCACGGCGGCGTCTTCTACGCCGGGCTGGTCGTCGTGCTCGTGCCGCTCGGCGTCGGCGCCGGGGCGGTCGGGGCGCTGTTCGCCACGCACCGCGAGACCGTCGTCGCCGTGGCCGCGGTGCTGCTCGTCGTGCTCGGCGTCGTGCAGCTGCTCGGCCTCGGCTTCGACCCGGCCCGCGTGCTGCCCGGCGCCCGGGCGGTCCAGCGGTCCTCGGCGTCGCGCACCGGCTGGGTCAAGACGTTCCTGCTCGGCGCCGCCGGCGGGGTGGCGGGGTTCTGCGCCGGGCCCGTCCTCGGTGCCGTGCTCACCCTCGCCGCCGCGCAGGGCGACGTCGTCGGCGCCGGGCTGCTGCTCGCCGTCTACGCGGCCGGCATGGTCCTGCCGCTGCTCGCCCTCGCCGCGGCCTGGGGGCGGCTCGGCGAGCGCGGCCGGTCCGTGCTGCGCGGCCGGACGGTGCGGGTGCTCGGTCGCGAGCTGCACACCACCTCGATCGTCACCGGTCTGCTGCTGATCGCGGTCGGCGTGCTGTTCTGGGTCACCAACGGGCTCGTCGGGATGCCCGAGCTCCTGCCCGTCGGCACGCAGGCCTGGCTGCAGGGTCAGGGCGCCCTGCTGGCGCACCCCGTCCTCGACGTCGCCCTCGTGCTGGTCGTCGCCGTGGTCGTGGTCGTCGTCTGGACGCGCCACCGGGCCCGTGCCCAGCGGGCCGCCGCCCCCGAGACCGAGGAGGCCTCGTGACGCCCCCGATCCGCCGTGGCGCTCTGCTCGCCGGGCCGCTGACCGCCGCCCTGGTGCTCGCCGGCTGCACCGACGACCCCGCGACGCCCGACGCCGCAACGGTACCGATCGAGCGCACCCCGGACACCGCCGTCGAGGCCCCGCCCGCCGTCGACACCGACGGGCTGCGCGTCCCGCTGCAGGTGGACACCGTGCGCCTCGTCGACCCCGGCTGGGACGCCGCCCCGCAGACCGCCGACGGCATCGCCCTGGGCGTCGACGAGCGCGACGGACTGCAGCGGTTCACCGCCGTCGCGGCCGACGGCGAGGCGCTGTGGAGCGCCGAACGTCCCGCGAGCGGCACCGGCCACGCCGTCACGACGACCTCGGCAGGCCGGGCGCTCGCGGTCCTGGCCGACACCGGGGCCGACACCGCGGCCGAGTCCACGACCGCGACGGCCTACGACCTGCGCACCGGCGAGCCGGTCTGGGGACCGGTCGACGTCCCCGGACCGCCGGCCGGGCCGGGGCTGGTGTTCGCCGAGAGCGGGTCCGAGCCGGCGGACGCGGCCGGGTCGCGCGTCGTCCTGGACGCCGACACCGGCGAGCCGGTCACGCTGGAGGCCGACGTGTCGGTGCTGGGGGAGCACCGCGGCACCGTGCTCGTCCGGGACGGTGACGAGGTCGTCGCCCGCACCGCGGACGGCGAGGCCCGCTGGCGCCTCGACACCGCCGACCAGGGCTGGGAGGCCGGGGCCGTGACGGCGTCCCTCGAGCCGTCACCGGGCCCGGGCACCGTGCGGCTGCGCACCGGTGAGGCCTCGGAGGCGCTGGTCGACCTCGACGACGGCACGGTCCTGGCGGACGGGTTCACCGACGTCGGCGTCGACCCGACCACCGGCACCGTCGTCACCGTCGACGCCGACGGGCTGCGCGGGCTCGACGCCGCGGGCACCGAGCTGTGGACCACCTCGACCGCGCAGGAGACCACGATCGAGGGCGTCAGCGGCGCGCTGGTCTACCTGCGGGTCGGCGACTCCCTGCGGGCGCACAACGTCGTCACCGGGAACGTGGCGGAGGCCTACGACCCCGAGGGCACCGGCGACCTCGTGGCGCCCGTCGCCGTGACCGACGCCGGCAGCATCGTGCTGTCGGACTACTCCGGCTACCTGCTGGCCACCACGGACACCGTCGCGCCGCCCGCCCCGTGACGCGACGGTCCGCTCAGCGGATCTCGACCCGCAGCAGCCGCCGCAGGCCCAGTGCCAGCGGCAGCGCGAGCCAGAGCAGCGCCGAGGTGCCCACCTGGGTCCACTGCGTGCCGGTGATCTGCGGCGCGGTGAGGAAGGCCAGCGACCAGCTCAGGTCGAACCAGGCGCCGTGCTCGGCCCACCAGGACCACATCCCGGCGGCGACGGTCGAGATCATCGGCACCACGAACAGGAAGCCGAGGCAGGCCACCATCGCCGGCGCGGTGCTGCGGATCGCCACCGCGGCGACGAACTCGACGGCCACGGCCGCGAGGTAGGCCAGCACCGAGCGCAGGGTCAGACCCGTGCCCAGGTCCCACACGGCGTCGATCCCGCGGACCTGCGCCGCCACGACGGTGCCGACCGCGCTGAGCACCACCACGGCGGCGGCCGCGGCGAGCGTGACCAGCACCAGCGCGACGGCCTGGGCGCCGACCACGCGACCCCGGCGCGGGACGAGGGCGAACGTCGTCAGGGCCGACCGCTGGCTCCACTCGCCGGCCACGGTGAGCACGGCGACCAGGGGCAGCAGGAGCTCCAGCGGCATGAGGTTGGTCGTGGCCAGCGCCGCGAAGGCGGTCTCGGCGTCGCTTCCCCAGATCGTCACCCCGGCGGCGACGACGAGGGTCAGCAGCGGGACCGCGGCGAGCAGCCAGCGGCTCGCCCGGGTGTCGACCAGCTTGCGCAGCTCGACGTCGACCAGTCGCGTCCGGGGGATGCGGTTCCGGGGCACGGCCCGGGGTCCGGAGCGGCCGACGACGTCGGCGGGCGGGGTGGTCAGGGTGGTCATGCGAGGGCTCCGATCGGGTGCGGGTCGCGCTGGTCGTCGGCGGTCAGGTCGAGGAACATCTCCTCCAGGGCGGTGCCGTCGGCGGACCGCAGCTCGACGAGCGGCAGCCCGGCCGCGAAGGCGACCCGACCCGCGTCGGCGGGGCCGGCGTCGGTGACGACCCCGCCGTCGGCACCCGGCGTCGCGCGGTAGCCCGCCGAGGCGAGCGCCGAGACGAGCGCCTCGCCGTCGTGCGCGCGCACCAGCGTGCCGGAGGCCGCCAGGAGCTCGTGCGTCGCCCCGGAGGCCACGACGCGGCCGTGCCCGATGACGACGATGTCGTCGGCGACCAGCTCGATCTCGGCCAGCAGGTGGCTGGACAGCAGCACGGTGCCGCCGTCGTCGGCGAAGGCGCGCAGCAGGTCCCGCATCCAGCGGATCCCGGCCGGGTCGAGGCCGTTGGCGGGCTCGTCGAGGATCAGCACGCGCGGGTCGCCGAGCAGCGCCGTGGCGATGCCGAGGCGCTGGCGCATGCCCAGGGAGTAGTCGCGCACCCGCCGCTGCGACTCGGTGCGGGTGAGCCCCACCAGGTCGAGCATCGCGTCGACCTGGGCGTCCGGCAGACCCATGGTGCGCTGGGCGAGCACCAGGGTCTCGCGGCCGGTGCGGCCACCGTGCTGGGCCGAGGCGTCCAGCAGCACCCCGACGTCGAGCCCCGGGTTGGGCAGGTCGGCGTAGCGCCGGCCCAGCACCGTGGCGCGGCCGGACGTCGGTGCCGCCAGGCCGGTGAGGATCCGCAGCGTGGTGGACTTGCCGGCCCCGTTCGGGCCGAGGAAGCCCGTGACCCGTCCGGGGAACGCGGTGAAGGAGACGTCGTCGACGGCGGCGAGGTCCCCGTAGCGCTTCGTGAGGGAGTCGATCCTGATCATGCCTCGGACGCTACGGAGCCGCGGGTCCCGGCACATCGGGGACCACCCCGGTTCCGGCCCTGAGGTCGTCCGGGTCGCTCAGGGGCCGGCCGACGCGGGCGCGGAGGCGGCCTCCCGCTCGGCCGCCCAGCGGTACTCCGGCACGTCGCGCAGCAGCGCGGCGTGCGGGCCCCGGGCCACGACCTGCGCGGCACGGTCCGGGGCTCCGCGGTCGTGCCCGAGCAGCAGCACCTCGGCGGCCGCCCCGAGCGGCGTCAGGCGGTGCGAGGCGACGACGACGGCCCGCCCGGTCCCGCGGGCGAGGGTGGCCAGCATCTCCACCAGCGCGTCGGCGGTGGCGGCGTCCAGGTGCTCGGCGGGCTCGTCCACCAGCAGCACCCGGTGGGGTGCCAGCAGCGCGCGGGCGACGAGCAGCCGCCGGCGCTCGCCGCCGGAGACGTCGGTGCCGCCCGTACCGAGTCCGGTGGCGAGCCCGTCGGGCAGCCCGTCCAGCCAGCCGGTGAGCCCGACGGCGGCCAGCGCCTCGCGGGCGTCGGCCTCGGTGACGTCGGCGCGGGCCACCCGGAGGTTCTCCAGCACGGTGGTGCCGAACACGTGACCGTCCTCGGCGACGAACAGGCCCTCGCCCCGCACCTGGCCCGCCACGGGCCCGAGCAGCCCGGCGGCGGTGAGCAGCAGCGTCGTCTTGCCGACGCCGGAGGCCCCGGCCAGGGCCACGACGGTGCCGGGTCGCAGCGTCAGGTCCACGTCCTCGACCACGGGCTTCGGCGACGACCACCCGGCCGTGAGGCCCGCGGTCTCCAGCAGGGTCCCGTCCGGCGCGGGCGCGGCCTCGGGCTCGCGGTGCGGCGGTGCGTCGTCGGGCAGCAGGTCCACCAGCCGCCGGGCCGCCGCGCGGGACCGCCGCAGCTGGACCGCCGCGGCAGGCAGCGCCGTGGTCACCTCGAAGACGGCCAGCGGCGTGAGGACGACGACGGCGAGCTCGGTCGCCGCCAGGTCGCCGGCCAGCGCGGCCGGGATGCCGAGCAGCAGGCAGCCGAGCACCGCCAGCGTCTGGGCACCGGCCTCGAGGGCCGCCGACAGCCCCGAGACGCGGGCGCCGTCGTCCGTGGCGGCCGCGAGGCGGCGGTCGGCGGCCCGCAGGCCGTCGGTGCGCTGGGCGAGGCGGCCGGCGACGCGGAGCTGCTGGCCGTCCTCGAGCAGCTCCAGGGTGCGGGCGGCGACCTCGCCGCGGGCCTCGGCGCCGCGTTGCTCCACGGACGCCGACGCGCGCGAGGCCAGCCAGGGGGACAGGACCCCGGTCACCAGCAGGCAGGCGAGCAGCACCGCCCCTGCGGCGGGCAGGAAGATCCCGACCAGCAGCACCGAGCCCAGTCCCGCCACCACGGCGACCCCGCCGGGGACCAGCGCGCGCACGACGACGTCCCCCACGTCGTCGACGTCGTTCCCGACCCGGGCGAGCAGGTCGCCGCGGCGCAGGGCGACGACGTCGGCGCCGCCGCGGGCGAGCCGGTCGTACAGGTTGGCGCGCAGCGCGGCCATGCCGCGCAGCGCGACGCCGTGCGAGGCGAGCCGTTCGAGGTAGCGGAAGAACGCCCGGCCGGTGCCGAAGGCGCGCACGCCGACGGTGGCGACCGAGAGGGTGAGCACCGGCGGCATCTGCGAGGCCCGCGCGATGAGCCAGGCCGCGGCGGCGGCCAGCCCGATCGCGCACACGAGGGTGGCGGTGCCGAGGCCGACGGCGCGGACCACGCGCCCCCAGCGGATCTCGAGCAGCGGCGCGAGCTGCAGCAGCGGGTCCTGGGCGACGCGGCGGCGCAGGGTCTCAGGCACGGGCGACCTCCCGGGCCTCGACGTCGACGACCTGGTCGGCCAGGCCCAGCAGGGACGCGCGGTGCGCGACCACGAGCACGGTGCGGCCGGCGTCCCGCCAGGTCCTGACGGTGTCGAGCACGACCTGCTCGCCCCGGGCGTCCAGGTGCGCGGTGGGCTCGTCGAGGACGACCACCGGCCGGTCGGCGGCGCCGACCAGCGCCCGGGCCAGGGCGAGGCGCTGACGCTGCCCGACGCTCAGCCCGACGCCGCCCAGCCCCACGGGCGCGTCCCACCCGCCGGGCAGGTCGGCGAGCACGGCGTCGAGGCCCGTGGTGGCCGCGGCCGCCGCCAACGTCTCCGAGGGGACCTCGCGGCCGTCGGTGACGACGTCGCGCACCGTGCCGGGGCCGATCGCGGGACGCTGGGGGACCCACGCCACCTGGTCCCACGGCAGGGTGGGGGAGATGCTGCCGTGGTCGGGGCGCAGCAGCCCGAGCAGGAGCAGCACGAGGGTCGACTTGCCGGCCCCGCTCGGTCCGCGCAGCGCGACCACCCGGCCGCCGCCGGGCTCGCCCGAGCCGAGCGCGATGCGGGCGGACAGGTGCGCGGGGGCGTCGACGTCGCGGCCGGGTGCCCGGACGGTGACGTCGTCGAGCACGAGCGTGCCCCCGGCGAGCCCGGTGGCCGTCGGCGCCGCACCGCTGGTGCGCTCGCCGTCGGTGCTGCCGTCCGTGACCGGCAGGTCCAGCACGGCGAAGGCGCGCCGGGTGGCGGCGAGCCCGTCGGTGGACGCGTGGAACTCGGACCCGACCCGGCGCAGCGGCAGGAAGATCTCGGGCGCGAGCACCAGCACGGCGATCGCCGGGACCAGCTCCATGCCGCCGTGCACGAGCCTCAGCCCCACCCCGACGGCGATGATCGCCACGCACAGCGTGGTCAGCAGCTCCAGCACCGCGCCGGACAGGAACGCCACCCGCAGCGTGCCCATCGTGGCGCGTCGCGAGGACTCGCCCAGGGTCCGGACCCGGGCGGCCGGGCCGAGCTCGCGGCCGAACGCCCGCAGCGTCGGCAGCCCGGCAATCAGGTCGAGGACCTGCGACCCGAGCCGCTCGACGGTCGCGAGCCGTCGCTCGGAGGTCCCGGCCGTCATGGTGCCGATGAGCCACATGAAGAACGGCACCAGCGGCAGCGTGACGACGGCGATCAGCGCGGAGACCCAGTCGAGCCCGAGCACGACGAGCACGGTGGCGGGGGTGACGAGCGCCGTGAGCAGCAGCTGCGGCAGGAACCGCACCAGGTAGGGCTCGAGGTCGTTCAGCCCGCGGGTCGCCAGGGTGGCGACGTCCGACGGCGCCGCACCGGCGGGCGGGCGCGGGCCGAGCGCGACCGCGTGGCCGACGACCTGCTCGCGCAGGTCGGCGACCACCGCGGTGGCGGCGCGGCGCCCGAAGCGCTCCTGCGCCCAGGCCACCGCCGCGCGTCCGACGGCGGCACCCGCCAGGACGGCGAGCCACCGGGCGACCGCGGCCTGGTCGACGGCGCCGTCGCCACCGGGACTGGTGGCCACCACGACGGGTCCGAGCGCGAAGGCGATCGCGAACGCCTGGACCACGACCAGGGCGGCCGAGACCGCACCCAGGGCGGTGGTGAGCAGGACGTAGGAACGGGCGGCCCGGGCCTGCCGGAGCAGCCGGGGGTCGAGCGGTCTCACCTCAGAACGCCGCGTCCTTGATCTTCTGCCAGCTCAGGCCCGCGGGGGCGGGGATGTCCTTCGTCGACAGGCGGCGCCGGAACACCCAGTAGGTCCACGCCTGGTAGGCGATGACCACCGGGGTGAGGAACACCGCCACCCACGTCATGACCGTCAGCGTGTAGTCCGTCGAGGAGGCCTCCGCGACGGTCAGGGCGTTGCCGCCGTCGAGCGCGGGGATGACGTCGGGGTACATGGAGCCGAAGATCAGCACGACGGCGGCCACGATGGTCACGGCCGACAGCGTGAAGGCCGTGCCCTCCTTGCGGGCGCGGGTCGCGGCCACGACACCGATCAGCGACAGCGCCGCCACCGCGACGGCCGCCCAGGTCCAGGTGGCCGAGTAGGCGACCTGCGCCCAGATCGCCCAGCCGCCGGCCACGACGAGCGCCGTGACCGCGAGACCGGAGGCGAGGCGCTGCGCACGCTCGCGGATCTCGCCGTCCGTCTTCAGCGAGACGAACACGGCGCCGTGCAGGAGGAACAGCGTCAGCGTGGTCAGGCCGCCGACCAGGGCGAAGGGGTTGAGCAGCGCCCAGAAGCCGCCGACGTACTGGTGGTCGGCGTCCAGCAGGAGGCCGCGCACGAGGTTGCCGAAGGCGACGCCCCACATCACCGCCGGGATCCAGGAGCCGAGCTGGATGGCCTGGTCGCAGCGGCGGGCCCAGGTCGGGTCGTTGATCTTGCCGCGGTACTCGAAGGCGACGCCGCGGGCCACGAGGCCCACGAGGATGATCAGCAGCGGGATGTAGAAGCCCGAGAACATCGTGGCGTACCACTCGGGGAACGCGGCGAAGGTCGCACCGCCGGCGGTGAGCAGCCACACCTCGTTGCCGTCCCAGACGGGGCCGATGGTGTTGACGAGCACGCGCCGTTCCTTCTCCCGGTGCTCCTTGTCGCCCCGGGGCAGGATCGACAGCAGCATGCCGACGCCGAAGTCGAAGCCCTCGAGCACGAGGTAGCCGGTCCACAGCACGGCGATGATGACGAACCAGAGGATCGCGAGGTCCACGTCAGGTCTCCAGTCTCTTCAGGTTCGGGCGCTCAGTACGCGAAGGACAGCGGGCGGTCGGAGTCGTCGGGGTCCTGCGCCTCCGGCGACTCGTCGCGGACGACGTCGGGCACGCCCTCGATCGCGTACCGGTGCATGAGCCGGAACCACACCACCGCCAGGATCGCGTAGATGATCGTCAGCACGATCATCGAGGTCAGGATGACGCCCGCCGGCACGGCGGTGGACACCCCGCGCTCGGTGAGCAGCCGGACCTGGTCGATGCCGGTGGGGTTGGGGGCCACGACCCACGGCTGGCGCCCGACCTCGGTGAAGATCCAGCCGAACGAGTTCGCGACGAAGGGCATGGGGATGGCCAGGAGCGCGAGCCGGCTGAGCCAGACGTTGTCGCTGATCCTGCCCTTGCGCGTCAGCCAGAACGCCACGAGGGCGAGGGCCACGGAGAACGCGGCGAACCCGATCATCAGACGGAACGACCAGTAGGTGATCGCCAACGGCGGGGTGTAGGAGATCTCCTCGCCGTCGGCCGTGGTCTCGCCGTAGCGCTCGGAGTACTCCTCCTGGACGTCGTAGACGCCGGGCAGGTAGGAGTCCTCGCCGGAGAACTCCCCGGTGCCGAGGTAGCTGGTCACGCCGGGGATCGAGATGAGGTGGGCCACGTCCTCGCAGCCGGCGTAGAGCGGGCCGACGGCGAGGATGGAGAACTCGGCGGACTCGGTCCCCTCGCACAGGGCCTCGGCCGAGGACATCTTGCCGGGCTGCTGCTCGTACATGAGCTTGCCCTGGATGTCGCCGGACCAGATGACGCCGAGCCCGGCCACGACCATGACCCACACGCCGAGCCGGACGGCCGGACGGTAGACGTCCCGGGCGGTCTCGAGGTTCTCGGCCTTCTTGGTGCGGGCCAGCCGGACCATCCACCAGGCGGCGACGCCGGTCACGAAGGTGCCGGCGGTGAGGAACGCGGCGGTGATGGTGTGCGGGAACGCCGCGAGCAGCGTGTTGTTGGTCAGCACCGCCCAGATGGACTCCATCTCGGCGCGGCCCGTCTCCTCGTTGTAGATGACGCCGACGGGGTGCTGCATCCAGGAGTTCGCCGCCAGGATGAAGAACGCCGAGAGGTTGGTGGCCAGCGCGAAGAGCCAGATCGAGGCCAGGTGGATCTTTTTGGACACGCGGTCCCAGCCGAAGATCCACACGCCCAGGAAGACCGACTCCACGAAGAACGCGGCCAGCGCCTCCATGGCCAGCGGGGCGCCGAAGACGTCGCCGACGAACCGGGAGTACTCGCTCCAGGCCATGCCGAACTGGAACTCCTGCCAGATGCCGGTCACGACGCCGAGGGCGAAGTTGATCAGCAGCAGCTTGCCGAAGAACTTCGTCAGCCGCAGCCAGCGGTCGTTCTTCGTGACGACCCACGCCGTCTGCATGCCCGCGACGAGGGGGGCGAGCCCGATCGTCAGCGGCACGAAGATGAAGTGGTACACGGTGGTGATGGCGAACTGCCACCGTGCCAGGTCGAGAGCGTCCACGTGGACTCCTTCGATGCGGGCCAGGGGGAGAGAGGCCGCCGTGTGCTGGGCTGGTTCGACGGTAGGACCGTCGTCGCAGGTCCGCACGGTGAGCGGCGCTGTCACCGACTTGTGAAGACTTTCACGACTTTCTCGTGAAGGCATTCACAAGTCAAGCGGATCTGACACGACGTGACGGTCGCCACGCCGGTGGGTGGACGGGGGAGATCGGACGGCCCCAAGGGTGCGATACTGGATCGAGACCTTCGGGGCCCACATCCCCCGAAGATCGACGAGCTCGCCGCTCCCGCGTCCGCACGCGGTGCCGCGACCGGGGTGAAGGGCCCGGCCGCCTGGCGTCCGCGAAGTCGTGGGGCTGCAGCCGACCGAGACTTCCGTCCGGGCGGCGCGCTTCTCAGCGCTGCCGCCGCCGACGACCGCCGGGGTGGCCGGCAGGTGTGGGTCGGCCGCCGCAGAGCAGGAGCACCCTCCGTGACATCCGACACCCCCGACCAGCCCGTGGCCGCTGCCGACGAGACGCCGCGCCGGGCTCCCCGCCGTCGCGTGACCCGCGCGACCTCGGCCCCGTCGACCAGCGCGCCCGCCCCGATCGTCGTGCCGGCGACGTCGTCCGAGCCGGCCGCCCCGGCCGCCGAGCCGGCGACCTCCGCCGCGCCGCAGCCCGACCAGGCGACGGCCGCGGCGCCGTCCGCCCCGGCGCGTCGTCCGCGCCGCGCCAGCCGCCGTGCCGCCGGTCCGGCGCAGGCCGAGCCGTCGGCGGAGACTGCGCAGCCGGCGGTCGCGCCGGAGCAGCCGGAGCAGCCGGAGCAGCCCACCGAGCCGCAGGAGCCGGTCGCTCAGGAGCCCGAGCAGCCGGCCGGGGCCGCCGCGCCGATCGCCCTGCCCGACCGCGCGCCCGAGGCGACCGCGACGGCCGCTCCCTCGCTGTCGCTCGACGACATCGTCCTGCCGGGACGGGACGCCGCCTCGGGCGACCGTCCGGCCACCGGTGCCGAGACCGCGTCCGCCCCCGCCGCGCCGCCGGCGCGCCGGGCCCGCCGCAGCACCGTGAAGGCGTCGCGTACCGAGGCGCCGGCAGAGGTCTCCGGTGACGAGAGCGCCGACGAAGGCGCCGCCACGGCATCGACCGCGGCGAAGAAGTCGACCTCCGCGAAGAAGTCGACCGCCACGAAGGAGGCCGGCACCAAGAAGTCGACCGCCACGAAGGAGACCGGCACCAAGAAGCCGGCCGACAAGAAGCCCTCCACGAAGAAGTCCGCCGCCAAGAAGTCCGGCGCCGAGCAGGCCGCCACGGCCGAGCCGACGGGCGCCGCGACCGGTGCGGCCCGGACCGAGTCCACCACGGGCACGGCCAGCGGGTCCGGCACGCCTCGCCTCGCCACCACGGCTCTGCTGTTCCAGGCGCCCGACCTGTCGGGCCAGCGCGCCGCGCGCCGCGCCCAGGCGCCGGCGGGTCCGCCGCGCCCGAGCGACGAGCCGGACGCCGTCGAGAGCACGGACGCCGGGCCCGCGCCGGAGTCGCGCGAGTCGCGCACCGAGACCACGGACACCTCGTCCTCGACGTCGGCGAAGGCCGGGAAGTCCTCCCGCTCGTCGCGCGCCCGGGGTTCCGCCGCGTCGTCCGCGTCCGCCACGGACGAGGCCGCGCCGCAGCCCGAGGCGTCCGCCGGCGAGAAGTCCGACAAGAAGCCCGGCACGCCGTCGGACCAGCAGCCCGCCGAGCAGCCGGCGCAGCAGCCGGCGTCGACGCCGCTCGAGCTGAGCGACGTCGACGAGGCCGCCGTCGAGGAGCTCGAGCAGATCGAGACCGAGATCGTCGACGAGGGTGTCGAGCTCGTCGAGTTCGGCCCCGCCGACTTCCTGGAGGACGGCGACGAGTCCGACATCCGCCCGCGCCGTCGTCGGCGACGGGGCGGCCGCGGCCGTCGTGGGGGCCGCAAGGGCGACCGCCGGCCCCAGGACGACGCGGAGGGCGAGTCCTCCGACTCCTCGGCCGACGAGGACGAGGAGCGTGGCGCCGAGGAGCAGGACGAGCAGGGCTCCTCCGCACGGGACGAGCATGACGGCCAGGGCGCCGACGCGGCCGCGTCGTCCGCCACCGAGAGCGACACCGAACGGTCCGAGGCCTCCGAGGGATCCGACGACGCCGAGCAGTCGTCCGGCAGCAGCAGCCGCCGGCGTCGGCGCCGTCGGCGTGGCCGGGGCAGCGACCGCGAGGGGAGCCGCCCGGCCCGTGCCGAGGACGAGGTCACCGCGCTCAAGGGGTCGACGCGGCTGGAGGCCAAGCGCCAGCGCCGGCGCGAGGGGCGCGACGCCGGTCGTCGCCGTCAGGTCATCACCGAGGCCGAGTTCCTGGCCCGCCGCGAGTCGGTCGAGCGGTCGATGATCGTGCGCGAGCACGACGGCCGCACCCAGATCGCCGTGCTCGAGGACGGCGTGCTCGTCGAGCACTACGTCTCCCAGCAGGCGCAGGCGTCCATGGTGGGCAACGTCTACCTCGGCCGCGTGCAGAACGTGCTGCCCTCGATGGAGGCCGCCTTCGTCGACGTCGGCAAGGGCCGCAACGCCGTCCTCTACGCCGGCGAGGTCAACTGGGACGCCGCCGGGATCGAGGGGCAGCCGCGCCGTATCGAGGAGGCGCTCAAGTCCGGCGACTCGGTCCTGGTCCAGGTGACCAAGGACCCGATCGGCCACAAGGGCGCGCGCCTGACCTCCCAGGTCACGCTCGCCGGCCGGTACCTGGTCTTCGTCCCCGGCGGGGGCATGACCGGCATCAGCCGCAAGCTGCCCGACACCGAGCGCAACCGCCTCAAGAAGATCCTGCGCGACATCGTCCCCGAGGGCGCGGGCGTCATCGTGCGCACCGCCGCCGAGGGCGCCTCGGAGGAGGAGCTGCGCGCCGACGTCGAGCGGCTGCAGTCGCAGTGGCAGTCGATCACCGCCAAGGCCGAGAAGTCGTCGACCAACGCGCCGTCGCTCCTGCAGGGCGAGGCCGACATGGCCATCCGCGTGGTCCGGGACATCTTCAACGACGACTTCAGCTCGCTGGTGGTCCAGGGCGACAGCGCCTGGACCGAGATCTCGTCCTACGTCGCCGAGCTGGCGCCCGACCTGCGCGAGCGGGTCACGCGGTGGAACGAGACCGGCGACGTCTTCGCCCGGCACCGGGTCGACGAGCAGCTCGCCAAGGGCATGGACCGCAAGGTCTGGCTGCCCTCGGGCGGCTCGCTCGTGATCGACCGCACCGAGGCCATGACGGTCATCGACGTCAACACGGGCAAGTTCACCGGCAGCGGTGGCACGCTCGAGGAGACGGTGACGCGCAACAACCTCGAGGCGGCCGAGGAGATCGTGCGCCAGCTCCGGCTGCGCGACATCGGCGGCATCATCGTCATCGACTTCGTCGACATGGTGCTCGAGTCGAACCGCGACCTGGTGCTGCGCCGGCTCGTGGAGTGCCTGGGCCGGGACCGCACCAAGCACCAGGTCGCCGAGGTGACCTCGCTCGGTCTGGTCCAGATGACCCGCAAGCGCGTCGGGCAGGGGCTCGTCGAGGCGTTCAGCTCGACCTGCGAGCACTGCAAGGGCCGCGGGTTCATCGTCCACGAGCACCCTGTCGAGAAGGGCGCCGCCTCCTCGGGAGACGGCGACGGCGGCGGCTCGAAGCGCTCGCGCCGCAAGCGCTCCTCCGGCAAGAAGGAGGAGCCGGCACCGGCGCACGCCGACGTGCCGAAGCTGCCCGACGACGAGTCCGAGAAGCGTCAGGCGGTCAAGGCCACGCTGGCCACCATCGCCGCGGCGGCCGCCCACGCCCACGAGCACGAGGGCGAGGAGGGCCACGAGGCGTCCGCGCCGACCGAGCCCTCGGCCGAGCCTGCTGGGGACGCCGCGGCCGAGCCTGCCGGTGAAGCCGCGGCCGAGCCTGCCGGCGAGCAGGCGGCGTCGACCCCGGCCGAGACCGCGCCGGACCCCGACGCGGCCGGCGCTCCCGCACCCGGTGGTGACACGCCGCCCAAAGGAGCTGGGGCCGACGGGGCTCCTGAGCAGGCTGCGGCGTCGTCTGCGTCGCTGACCGACACGCCCTGAGCGCCGGGACGGTCGGGGTGCTTGACTGGTCGCCATGGACGACCGTCGAGCCCCCGGCCGTCTCGAGGTCATCGGTGGGCCCATGTTCGCGGGCAAGACCACCGAGCTCGTGCGCCGGGTCGACCGGGCACGGATCGCCGGCTGCGAGGTGCTGGTGGTCTCCCACGCGCTGGACGACCGGCACGGCCCGGGCCGCATCGCCTCCCACACCGGGCTGGCAGTGGCGTCCCGCGCGGTGACGCGCGCGGCCGAGATCCCCGGCCACCTGCAGCCCGGGACCGTCCTGGTGGCGGTCGACGAGGCGCAGTTCCTCGGTCCGGAGCTGGTGGACGTCGTCACCGGCCTCGCCGACGACGGCCTCGACGTCGTGGTGGCGGGCCTGACGGTGACGTTCGACGGCCGGCCCTTCGAACCGTTGCCGTCCCTCATGGCGCTGGCGGAGTCGGTCACGCGGCTGACCGCCGTGTGCACCGTCTGCGGTCGCGACGCCGCGTACCACGTCCGCCTCGAGGGGGCGGTCGCGGGCGGCGACGCGCTGACGACGGTGGCCGGGTACGTCGGGGGAGCGGAGACCTACCAGGCTCGGTGCCGCGCCCACCGCACGGTGACCGGTCAGTCCTCCACGAGCGGCACGAAGCTGTAGGTGCCCTCCTCGGCGGTGCGCACGCTGCCGTCGTCGTCCCGGTCGACGACGACCATCCGGTGCCGGACCGGCACCACCATGCGGCCTCCCGGCGCGACCTGGTCCACGAGCTCCTCGGGCAGCCGGTCCGCGGCGGCCGAGACGAGGACGCGGGACCAGCCGCCGGGTCGCGGGGCGCCCAGGACGCCCGGGCGGGCGGGAACCAGCCGGGCCCACGGCATGCCGGCCCGCGCGAGGTTCGCGGCGCCCCACTCGGCGATCTCGGGGATCCGCTCCACGCCCAGCACCTCGCCCTGCGGGCCGACGAGGTGGGCGAGCAGCGCCGTCGTCCACCCGGACCCGGCGCCGACGTCGAGCACGTCACCGCCGCGCGGCACCCGGAGCATCCGCAGCATCGCGGCCACCGTGGAGGGCTGGGAGCAGGTCTGGTCGTGGCCGATCGGCAGCGGCTGGTCGAACGCGGCGGAGGCCCGCTGCGCCCGCGGCAGGAACCCGCGCCGGTCGACGGCGCGCATCGCGTCCGCCACGACGTCCGGCGTGCTCATGGGACCATCGTCCGTCGACCGCGCGCCGCCCGCAGGTCCGTGGTCCACCTCACGCGGCCGGAGCGACGCCGGACTTGTCCGCCGACCGGGGGTCGCGTAAGGTATTGCGTCGGCGCGCTGTCAGCGCGTCTGTCCCGTGTGCCCTCGGCGCACCGCACTCCACCGCCGCGGCGGTGCGAGTTCCAGACCAAGCCGGTGACCGACGTCGGGTGAGCGCACCAAGACCAGGAGAGATGAGCATCAACATGGTGTACGCGATCGTCAAGGCCGGTGGCCGGCAGGAGAAGGTGTCCGTCGGGGACATCGTCGTCACGGACCGACTCGAGGGCTCGGCCGGTGACACCGTCGAGCTGCCCGCGATCCTGCTCGTGGACGGCGACACCGTGACCACCGACGCCAAGAAGCTGGCGAAGGTCAAGGTCACCGCGGAGGTCGTCAAGGACGCCAAGGGTCCGAAGATCACGATCCACAAGTACAAGAACAAGACCGGCTACCGGAAGCGGCAGGGTCACCGTCAGCAGCTGACCCGCCTGAAGGTCACCGGTATCAAGTGACGTCCGGCGGGCCGGCGCCCGCACGGTTCCCCACACTCTTCGTACTGAGCAGAAAGCAGGACTGAGATGGCACACAAGAAGGGCGCGAGCTCCTCGCGCAACGGTCGTGACTCCAACGCCAAGTCCCTCGGCGTGAAGCGCTTCGCGGGCCAGGCGGTCAACGCCGGCGAGATCATCGTCCGCCAGCGTGGCACCCACTTCCACCCCGGCGAGAACGTCGGCCGCGGCGGCGACGACACACTGTTCGCGCTGTCGGCCGGCGAGGTCGCCTTCGCGACGCGTCGCGGCCGCAAGGTCGTCGACATCGTCGCCGCCCAGGTCTGAGCCGGAGCACCTCCGCAGCAGACCGGCACTTCCCGTCACGAGGGGCGCACCACCGAGTGGGGTGCGCCCCTCGTGCGTGTCCGTCCGCGCCACGGCGCGCCCGGGCACGACCTCCTGAGAGGATCTACCCATGGCCAGCTTCGTCGATCGAGTCGTGCTCCACGCGGCCGGGGGATCCGGCGGGCACGGCGTCGCGTCCGTGCACCGCGAGAAGTTCAAGCCCCTCGGCGGGCCCGACGGCGGCAACGGCGGTGACGGGGGCAGCGTGCGGCTCGTCGTGGACGGGCAGACGACGACGCTGCTCGACTACCACCACTCGCCGCACCGCAAGGCACCCAACGGTGGCCAGGGCATGGGCGGGGACCGGCACGGCGCCCAGGGCGAGGACCTCGTCCTCAGCGTGCCGGACGGTACCGTCGTCAAGGACCGCGACGGCACCGTGCTGGCCGACCTCGTCGGCGTCGGTGCCGAGCTCGTCGTCGCCGCCGGCGGCCGCGGGGGTCTCGGCAACCGCGCGCTGGCCTCCCCGAAGCGCAAGGCCCCCGGGTTCGCCCTCCTCGGCGAGCCCGGCGAGGAGCGCGACGTCACGCTCGAGGTCAAGACCATCGCCGACGTCGCCCTGGTCGGCTTCCCCAGCGCCGGCAAGTCCTCCCTGATCGCCGCCATCTCGGCCGCCCGGCCCAAGATCGCCGACTACCCCTTCACGACGCTCGTGCCGAACCTCGGCGTCGTCCAGGCCGGCGCGACGCGCTACACCGTCGCCGACGTGCCCGGGCTGATCCCCGGCGCGAGCGAGGGCAAGGGGCTGGGGCTGGAGTTCCTGCGGCACATCGAGCGGACCGCGGTCATCGTGCACGTGCTGGACTGCGCCACCCTCGAGCCCGGGCGCGACCCGCTGACCGACCTGGAGGTCCTCGAGGCCGAGCTCGCCGCCTACGCGGGCGACCTGGACATCGCCGGCGGACGGGTCCCGCTCACGGAGCGTCCGCAGCTGGTCGTGCTCAACAAGATCGACGTGCCCGAGGCCCGCGAGCTGGCGGAGTTCGTCCGGCCCGACCTGGAGGCACGCGGGCTGCGGGTCTTCGAGATCTCCACCGCCTCGCACGAGGGGCTGCGCGAGCTCTCCTTCGCGCTGGGTGACCTCGTGGACCGGGCCCGCGCCGCCGCGCCGCCGCCCGAGCCGGCCCGCATCGTGCTGCGCCCGCAGGCCGTCGACGACTCCGGGTTCACGGTCACGCGTCGGACCGACGGCTCCACGGGCCACGTGTACTTCCTCGTCCAGGGGCGCAAGCCCCAGCGCTGGGTGCGGCAGACCGACTTCAACAACGACGAGGCCGTGGGCTTCCTCGCCGACCGCCTCGCCAAGCTCGGGGTGGAGGACAAGCTCCTCGAGGCCGGGGCGGTCGCCGGCGACGAGGTCCGCATCGGCACCGAGCAGGACGCGGTCGTCTTCGACTGGGAGCCCACCCTGTCCACCGGGGCCGAGCTGCTCGGGTCGCGCGGCACCGACCGTCGCCTGGAGGACACCCACCGGCCCACGCGGTCCGAGAAGCGGCGCGACTTCGTCGAGCGCATGGACGCCAAGTCGGCCGCCCGCGAGGAGCTGTGGACCGAGCGCGAGGCCGGTCACTGGGCGGACCCCTCCGACGACTGAGCGCGAGGTCGGGGATGATGGGGGCGTGATCGCCCAGTCCCGCTCCGCCCTGCCGGCCGCCCGTCGGCTCGTCGTCAAGATCGGTTCGTCGTCCCTGACCCGGGCCGACGGTCACCTGGACCTCGGCGCGCTGCGGGCGCTGGTCGACGTGCTCGCCGCCTGCCACCGCCGCGGCCAGGAGATCGTGCTCGTCACCTCCGGGGCCATCGCCGCAGGGATCGGGCCGGCCGGCCTGACCTCCCGCCCCCGCGACCTGGCCACCATGCAGGCCTGCGCGATGCTGGGCCAGGGCCAGCTCGTGGCCCGGTACAGCGAGGCGTTCGCCGCCCACGACATCCGGGTCGGCCAGGCGCTGCTCACGGCCGAGGACACCGTGCGCCGGGCCCGGTACCGCAACGCGCAGCGGTCGCTGGAGAAGCTGCTCGCGCTCGGCGTCGTGCCCGTGGTGAACGAGAACGACGCGGTGACGGTCGACGAGCTGCGCTTCGGCGACAACGACCGGCTCGCCGCCCTCGTCTCCCACCTGGTGCGCGCCGACGCGATGGTGCTGCTCACCGACGTGGACGGCCTGCACGACGCCCCGCCCAGCCGGCCCGGCGCGCGCCGGATCTCGCACGTCGCCGACCTGTCCCAGGTCGCCGGTGTCGAGGTCACGGCCCGGGGGAGCGCCGTGGGCACCGGCGGCATGGTGACCAAGCTCGAGTCGGTGCGCATCGCCACCCAGGACGGCGTGCCCGTCGTCCTGACCTGCGCCGACAACGTCGCCGCGGCGCTCGCCGGGGACGACGTCGGCACGTTCTTCGCCGCCGGCGGCAAGCGGACGACGGCGCGACGGCTGTGGATCGCGCACGCGGCCCGCACCGAGGGGCGGCTCCACCTGGACGCCGGTGCCACGCGCGCGGTCCTCGGCGGCCGGGCCTCGCTGCTGCCGGCCGGGATCACCCGGGTGGAGGGACACTTCGAGACCGGCGACCCCGTCGAGCTGGTGGCGCCGGACGGCGCCGTCGTCGCCCGCGGGCTCGTCGCCTACGACGCGGCCGACCTGCCCGCGCTGCTCGGCCGGTCCACCTACGCGCTGCGCGACGAGCTGGGCGAGGGGTACGACCGCGAGGTCGTCCACCGCGACGACCTGGTGCTCGAAGGGCGGAACGGCCTGTCCTCGCGGCCCGCGTCGTCGTAGTCTCGAACGCATGACCACGACGTTCGACCCCTCCGCCACCACGACGCCCGGCCCCGCGCAGCGACCGCAGCCGGACGCCGACGTGCTGGCCGCGGTGCAGGACGTCGCGCGCCGCTCCCAGCGGGCCTCCCGGACCCTCGCGACCGCGACCCGCGCCACCAAGGACGCGGCGCTGCACGCCCTGGCCGACGCGCTGGTGGCGGCGTCCGGCGAGATCGTGGCCGCCAACGCCGAGGACCTGAGCCGCGGGCGCGAGCGCGGCATGAGCGAGGGGCTCCTGGACCGGCTGGCGCTGACCGACGAGCGGGTCGCGGCGATCGCCGCGTCCCTGCGCGAGGTGGCCGGCCTGCCCGACCCGGTCGGGGAGGTCGTGCGCGGCCAGACCCTGCCCAACGGGCTGCGGCTGCGGCAGCTGCGGGTGCCGATGGGCGTGGTCGGCATGATCTACGAGGCGCGGCCGAACGTGACGGTCGACGCCGCCGGGCTCGCCCTGAAGTCGGGCAACGCCGTGATCCTCCGCGGCGGCAGCGCCGCCGCCTCGTCGAACACCGTCATCGTCGACGTGATGCGCCGCGGCCTGGAGTCCCGGGACCTGCCCGCCGACCTCGTGCAGTCCATCGACGGCTACGGCCGCCCCGGCGGCGTCGCGCTGATGCAGGCCCGCGGTCTGGTCGACCTGCTGGTGCCGCGCGGCGGTGCCGACCTCATCCGCACCGTGGTCGAGCAGTCCACGGTCCCGGTGATCGAGACCGGCACCGGCAACGTGCACGTCTACGTGGACGCGGCCGCGGACGTGTCCACGGCCGTCGACATCGTCATGAACGCCAAGACCCAGCGCGTCGGGGTGTGCAACGCGGCCGAGACCCTGCTGGTGCACGCCGACGTCGCCGACCGGTTCCTGCCCGCCGCGCTCGCGGCGCTGGGGGGTGCCGGGGTGGTGCTGCACGTCGACGACCGGGCGGCGGGGCAGGCGCCCGAGAGCGTCGAGGTGCTGCCGGCCACCGAGGCGGACTGGGCCACCGAGTACCTCGCGGCCGAGCTGGCCGTGCGCGTCGTCGACTCCCTCGACGAGGCGATCGACCACATCCGCACCTGGAGCTCGGGGCACTCCGAGGCCATCGTCACCAACGACCTCGCGGCGTCGGAGCGGTTCGTCGCGGAGGTCGACGCCGCGGCCGTGCTGGTCAACGCCTCGACGCGCTTCACCGACGGCGGTCAGTTCGGGATGGGCGCCGAGCTCGGCATCTCCACCCAGAAGCTGCACGCGCGCGGACCGATGGGGCTGGCCGAGCTGTGCACCACCAAGTGGGTCGTGCACGGCGACGGGCACGTACGGCCCTGACACCGCGCCGTGAGAGACTGTGCTGCGAAACGTCCGGACCACCACTGAGGAGCACCCGTGCTGCACACCGCCGTCCTTGCCGCCGAAGAGGCCGTCGAGCACTCCGGTTTCGTCATCTCGCCGGTGCTGCTCGGAGTGCTCGCCTTCGGTGGATTCGTCGTCGCGCTGCTGGCGACGTACGCCTTCCGCAACGCGAACAACAAGCACTGAAGCCGCCGCAGCACGTGAGCGAGCAGGCGCGACCCCGGATCGGGGTGATGGGTGGGACGTTCGACCCCATCCACCACGGTCACCTCGTCGCGGCGAGCGAGGCGGCCGCGCTGCTCGACCTCGACGAGGTCGTGTTCGTCCCGACCGGCAAGCCGAGCTTCAAGCAGGACGCCCAGGTCTCGCCGGCCGAGGACCGGTACCTGATGACGGTGATCGCCACGGCGTCGAACCCTCGCTTCACGGTGAGCCGCGCCGACATCGACCGGCCCGGTCTGACCTACACGGTCGACACGCTGCGCGACCTGCAGGACGCGCGCCCCGACGCCGACCTGTACTTCATCACCGGGGCGGACGCCATCGAGCAGATCCTCACGTGGAAGGACGCGGGGGACCTGTGGACGATGGCCCACTTCGTGGCGGTGACCCGACCGGGCCACCCGCTCACCGTCGACGGACTGCCCTCCCACGGCGTGACCACCCTCGAGGTGCCCGCGCTCGCCATCTCCTCGACCGACTGCCGCCGCCGTGCCGCGGCCGGGCAGCCGGTCTGGTATCTGGTCCCGGACGGCGTCGTCCAGTACATCGCCAAGTACGGTCTGTATCGAGGTCTCGATGAGTGACAACAGGTCCCGACCGCTGACACGTCGGGAGATCCGCGAGCGTGAGCGCGCGGCGGCCGCCGCGCAGGAGAGCGCGCCGTCGGCGGGATCCGCCCCGGTCCCCGGCGCCGGTCCCGCAGCGTTCGGCAGCGGTGCACCGACCCCGGCGCCCGCTCCCGCCCCGGCGCCGGCTCCCGCGCCGGCACCGGCCCCCGGGGCAGGGGAGCCAGCCCGGCCCGCTCCGACCCCGCCGTCCCGCCGCGCGCTGCGCGAGCGGTCCACCGCCTCCCCGGCCCCCGCACCGGCGCCGACGGTCCGTCCGCCGAGCACGTCCGGCGGGGTGCGCGGGCTGGACGAGACGGGTCGCCTGACACCGGTCCGGCGGACCCAGGGCGGCACCCCGGGCGGCGCCCCGGGTGAGGAGCCGACGCCGGCCGCTCCGCCCCGCTTCCCGACCCCGGGGGCCGAGAGCCCCCCGTCGGCTCCGCGACGCACCTCGGCCCGCGCGTTCGGGCAGCCGGCCGACGCGCCGCCCGCGACGCCCCCGGCCACCTCCCCGGCGGCCTCCTCGCCACCGTCGGCCCCCTCGGCCCCGTCGTCGGCGACGCACGACGCCCCGCCCTCGACACCGCCGCGGTCACCATTCGCCCCGTTGTCCGGGGGCGCGTCCGGCGGCCCGGCCACGTCGGCGCCCTCGGGGTCCTCCCCGGCACCGCCGCCGTCCGACGGATCCGCTCCCGGTCGCCGGTCGGCCTTCGGGTCCGGCTCACCGTTCGCCGGGTCGACCGCTCGCAGCGAGGCTTCGGCCGGCTCGACCCCCCCGCCGGCCTGGCCCAGCGCCTCGGCGGGCGCGGGTTCACCGACCCGACAGGCCCCGGGCACCGGCGGGTCCGACGCTCCGGCCCTGCCGTGGGGGACGCCGACCTCGACGGGTGCCGCACCCGCCTCGGTGCCGCCGTCGTCCGGATCGCCGTTCGGCGGACTCGCCGGGCAGACGCCGGCCGCCGCCTCCGCCCCGCTGGTGGAGGACGACGAGGACGACTGGGACGACGAGCACGAGCCGTCGTACACCTGGCTGCACTACATCATCCTCGTCGTGGTCGCCTTCGTCCTGGGCCTGCTGATCTGGAACCTGGTGCTCAGCCCTCCGGACGAGTTCGCCCCCGAGGAGGCGTCCGCGACGGTGCAGACGACCGAGGCGGCCGGCCCACCGAACGTGACGGGAGGATCCCGATGACCGCGACGGACCGCGCCGTCGAGCTGGCGGTGGTCGCGGCGCGCGCCGCGTCCGAGCGCAAGGCGCAGGAGATCATCGCCCTCGACGTCAGCGACCAGCTGGTGCTCACCGACGTGTTCCTCATCGCCTCCGGGACGAACGAGCGTCAGGTGGTCGCCGTCGTCGACGCCGTCGAGGAGGCCATGCACCGCGCGGGAGCCAAGATGCTCCGCCGCGAGGGCAAGGCCGAGGCCCGGTGGGTGCTGCTGGACTTCGGCGACGTGGTCGTCCACGTCCAGCACGCCGAGGACCGTGTCTACTACGCCCTCGAGCGGCTCTGGAAGGACTGCCCCGCCCTCGACCTGCCCGCGGACGCCCGCGGGGGCGACGGCGCGGCGGCCCGTGCCGAGTTCGGCGACGACGGCTCGGACGGCGCGATCCACCTGCGCGGCGGGATGTGACGCGGTGACCGCGCGCACCGTCGTCCTGCTGCGGCACGGACGGACCTCCTACAACGCCTCGATGCGGCTGCAGGGCCAGGTCGACATCCCCCTCGACGAGGTGGGCCGGTGGCAGGCCGCCCAGGGCGCGGCCGCGCTGGTGACCTCCCACCGCGCCACCCGGATCGTCTCCTCCGACCTCGGGCGCGCGGCGGACACCGCCGCGGCCTACGCCGAGCTGGTCGGCGTGCCGGTGGAGACCGATCCGCGTCTGCGCGAGCGGTCGTTCGGCCGCTGGGAGGGGCTGACCGCGGACGAGATCGCCGAGCGCTGGCCGGACGAGCACGCCGAGTGGCGCCGTGGCGGCGAGCCCCGTGGCGTCGGCGCCGAGACGAAGGTCGAGGTCGCCGAGCGGACGGCCGGGGCGGTCCGCGAGCACGCCGAGGGCCTCGAGGGTGACGAGTGTCTCGTCGTCGTGTCCCACGGCGCGGCGATCTCGTTGGCCATCACCGGGCTGCTCGAGCTGGACGCCACGGCGTGGCGCGGGATCTCCGGCATGCACAACGTGCACTGGTCCCACCTGCACCGATCCGCTCCCGGAGCGGTCCCGGGCTGGCGGCTCGTCGCCCACAACGTGGGTGCCGGCTACCCGCTGGACCGTTGGCAGGCGGGCCCGCACGCGGATTTGGAACCTGAGCCGAAGTCTGCCTAAGATAACGACGTTCTCGAGGGGGCAAGCCCCCTCAGAACTCCACGAATCAGACCTTCGGGTCGGGTTCACGGGGCTGTGGCGCAGCTGGTAGCGCATCTGCATGGCATGCAGAGGGTCAGGGGTTCGAGTCCCCTCAGCTCCACTTCCAGACGAAGGCCGGTCCACCGCACGGTGGGCCGGCCTTCGTCGTGCTGCCGCCGCGGCGCCGCGGCGGCGCGGTGGCGCGGCGCCGCGGCGGCGCGGTGGCGCGGTGGCGCAGCGACCGGGTTCCGGTACCGCGTCCGGCGCACCTCGCGGGGACCCCCTGAACGGTCCCTGCGGGGTCCCCGCCGGGCCCCCGCCCGGCCCCCGCCGGGCCCCCGCCGGGCCCCCGCGCGGGCCCTCCGCACCGCCCCGCCCAACCCCCGGCGCGGGCCGGGCGTCAGGGGGCCGCCGACCCCCCGAATCTGGCGGAAACAGAGCCGTTACGTGGCCGTCTCCGTTCCGCTTGACACCCCCTGAGGGGGGCGCGTACATATGGTCCATGGAGGCGTTCGAGAAGTGGGAATCTGAGATCCGGGGTTACAGCCGGGCATACCCGACCGTTTTTGCTTCGGCATCCAATGCCCGTCAGGTGGACGAATCGGGACGGAGTTATCTCGATTTCTTCGCGGGCGCCGGCGTGCTCAACTTCGGGCACAACAACCCGCGCATGAAGCGCGCGATGATCGAATTCCTCGAGGCCGACGGCGTCGCGCACAGCCTCGACACGGCGACGACGACGAAGCGGGACTTCATCGAGAAGTTCGCCGCCACGGTGCTCGAGCCGCGCGACATGACCATGAAGATGCAGTTCATGGGACCGACGGGCACCAACGCCGTCGAGGCCGCGCTCAAGCTCGCCCGGCGCGTGACCGGACGCCGCGACGTCGTGGCGTTCAGCAACGGGTTCCACGGGATGACGCTCGGGTCGCTGGCCCTGACCGCGAACGACTACTTCCGCGCCGCCGCGGGCGTCCCGCTGGAGAACGTCGTGCGGCTGCCGTTCGAGACGGCTCCGGGCGGCGGCGTCCAGCAGCTGGCGGACTACCGGGCGCTGCTGGAGGACTCCTCCAGCGGTCTGCTCCCGCCGGCGGCCTTCGTCGTCGAGACGATCCAGGCCGAGGGCGGCGTGCACGTGGCGAGCGCGGAGTGGTTGCGCGAGGTGCAGCACCTCGCGCACGACGTGGGCGCCCTGTTCATCGTGGACGACATCCAGACCGGCTGCGGACGGACCGGCAACTACTTCAGCTTCGACGGCATGGGGCTCGACCCGGACATCATCACGCTGGCGAAGGGCCTCGGCGGCTACGGGACGCCGATCGCCATGAACCTCAACAAGCCCGAGCTGGACGCCCACTGGTCGCCCGGTGAGCACACCGGGACCTTCCGTGGCCAGGGGCTGTCCTTCGTGGCGGGCAGGGTCGCGCTGGAGTACTTCGACGACGACGAGCTGATGAACCAGGTCGCGGCCAAGCGCGAGACCATGACGGCGGTCCTGGACGACCTCGCGGCGGGCTCGGACGGACGCTTCGAGGTCCGCGGCCGCGGCATGATGCAGGGCCTCGACCTCGGCGACGGAGCCCTGGCCAAGGCCATCGCCAAGAAGTGCTTCGACGACGGTCTGCTCATCGGTCCGTGCGGGACCGGGGGCCGGGTCCTCAAGCTCATCCCGCCGTTGACGATCCCGGACGAGGACCTGGGCGAGGGTCTCGACATCCTCGCCTCGGCCGTCCGCAGCACCACCTGACGTAACGACGTCCGACCACCTGGAGGCCGGTGTGAAGCAGCGCGACGACATGACGTTCCCGTTCGAGGAGTACGAGCGCCGGCTCGACGATCTCCGTCGACGGATGGCCGATCGGCTCCTCGACGCCGTGGTGATCACCGATCCCGAGAATCTGATGTATCTGACCGATTATCAGACCACCGGGTATTCGTTCTTCCAGGCGCTCGTGGTTCCGTTGACCGAGGAACCCTTCATGATCACCCGCAGCATGGAGGAGTCGAACGTCTATGCGCGCACCTGGGTCGAGCTGACCCGGCCATATCCCGACACCGGGGACGCCATTCAGAGTCTCGTGCAGTCGCTGCGCGAATTCGGGCTCCACACCAAGGACATCGGCTACGAGCGCAACAGCTACTATTTCCCGGCTTATCACCAGGACTACATCCACACCTCGCTCACCGAGGGGCGGCTCCTGGACTGCTTCGGGATCGTCGAGGAGGGCCGGGTCACCAAGTCGCCGGCCGAGATCGAGATCATGCGCCGGGCCGCCCGCGCGACCGAGGTCGGCATGCAGGCCGGTCTGGAGGCGTGCGCGCCGGGCGTGACCGAGAACGACATCGCGGCCGAGATCAGTGCCGCGATGTTCCGCGCCGGGGGCGAGTTTCCGGCCGTGATGCCGTACGTCACCTCCGGTCCGCGCTCGATGATCGGCCACGCCACCTGGGAGGGCCGGGTCGTCCAGCCGGGCGAGCACGTCTTCCTCGAGGTGGGCGGCTGCTTCCGTCGGTACCACACGGCAATGATGCGCACCGCCGTGCTGGACGACCTGTCGCCGTCCATGGCGGCGGCCCAGCACCGGATGAAGACGGCGCTGGCCGAGGTCAAGAAGGCCATCCGGCCGGGGATCACGGTCTCCGACGCGGACAACATCGTGCGCAGCATCATCACGGACAACCACGTCGGTGCGCGGCTGATCACGCGGTCGGGGTACTCCATCGGCATCGCGTTCCCGCCGAGCTGGGACGAGGGCTACATCGCCAGCCTCAACCAGGGCAACCCCACGATCCTGCGCGAGGGCATGACGTTCCACATCATCCCGTGGATGTGGGGTGTCGACGGGGACAAGACCGTCGGCATCTCGGACACGGTCCACGTCACCGCGCGGGGCTGCGAGTCGTTCTTCACCCTGGACGAGGACTTCACGGTCAAGCCCGAGGCCGGCGCCCGTGCCGGGGTCCGCGACGCCGAGTCCGGCGAGGAACCGTCCGAGGGCCACGGCCAGGCCACCCCGATCCGTCCCGAAGTCGCCTGAGAGGAGTGTCGATGCTCACTGCGACCGACCCGAGCACGGGCAAGGTCATCCGCGAGGTCGAGCCGGCCGGACCCGAGCGCGTGGAGGAGATCCTCGCGGCCGCGGCCGCTGCCGCGCCGAGCTGGGGGGACCGGTCCTTCGCCGAGCGTGCCGAGGTGCTGCACGCCGTCGCCGCCCACCTGCGCGAGCACGTCGACGAGCTCGCCCCCCTGATGACCGAGGAGATGGGCAAGCCGATCGGGGAGGCGCGCGGGGAGGTCGCCAAGGCCGCCCTGTGCTTCGACCACTACGCCGACCACGGTGCCGACTACCTGGCCGACGAGGTGCTCGCCTCCGACGCCACGACGAGCTACGTGCAGCACCTCCCGCTCGGCACGGTGCTGGGCGTGCTGCCGTGGAACGCACCGTTCTGGCTGTGGTCGCGGTTCGCGGCGCCGGCGCTCATGGCCGGCAACACCTGCCTGATGAAGCACGACCCGCACGTGCCGGGGTGCGCCGCGGCCATCGCGGACGTGTTCACCCGGGTCGGGGCGCCGGAGGGCGTCTTCCAGCACCTGCCGCTCGAGACGCCACAGGTCGAGGCCGTCATCCGCGACCCGCGGGTGCACGCCGTCTCCTTCACCGGGTCGGCCCGCGGCGGGTCGGCGGTGGCGAGCGCCGCGGCGTCCGAGATCAAGCCCACCGTGCTCGAGCTCGGCGGGTCGGACCCCTGCCTGGTCCTGGCCGACGCCGACCTGGACACCGCCGCGGACACGGTCGCGCTGTCCCGGATCATCAACGCCGGGCAGTCCTGCATCGCGGCCAAGCGCATCATCGTCGAGAGCGCGGTCTACCCCCAGATGGTCGAGAAGCTGCGCGAGCGCCTCGCGCGGCTGACGGTCGGGGACCCCGCCGAGGAGACCACCGACGTCGGACCGATCGCGCGCGAGGACCTGCGCACGGAGCTCCACCGCCAGGTCAGCGAGACGGTGGACGCCGGGGCGCGGCTGGTGCTCGGCGGCGAGTTGCCCGCGGGGGACGGCTGGTTCTACCCCGTCACGATGCTGGCGGACGTCGTCGAGGGCATGACCGCGTGCCGCGAGGAGACGTTCGGCCCGGTGATGGTCGTCATGGAGGCGGCCGACGCCGAGGAGGCCCTCGCGATCGCGAACCGCACCGAGTACGGCCTCGCGGCGAGCGTGTGGTCGACGGCGGAGCGCGGCGTGGCGATGGCCCGCCGGATCGAGGCCGGCCAGGTCGCCGTCAACGGCATCGTCAAGACGGACCCGCGGCTGCCCAGCGGCGGCGTCAAGCGGTCCGGCTACGGTCGCGAGCTCGGCCCGCACGGCATCCGCGAGTTCGTCAACGCCCAGCAGGTGTGGGTCGGTCCGAAGCGGGGTTGAGCAGGTGCACCGCACCACGGAGGACGTCGACGCCTTCTTGGCCGGTGACGACGTGTCGCCCGACATGGTCCGCACGGACGCCGTCGTGCGAGAGATGCTGCCCGCACTCTCCCGCACCCTGTGGCGGGGCGTGTTCTGGGGTGGGACGGAACAGGCGATCGTCGGCTACGGGGACATCGTCCAGCCGCGACCCCGCGGTGCCGATGTGGAGTGGTTCCTCGTCGGTCTGGCGCAGCAGAGGCGACATCTGAGCCTGTACGTCAACGCCGTCGCCGACGGCGCCTACCTCACGCGGGCCTACGCCGACCGCCTCGGACGCGCGAAGGTGGGCGCGGCGAGCATCGCGTTCACCCGTCTGGACGACCTCGACGACGCCGTGCTGCGCGAGATGCTGGCGCGGGCCGGCCGGACGGCCGACGTGCCCAGGGCGGACCCGTGAAGGTCGAGGCGACCACGATCGCCGAGCTGATCGAACGTTCGGCCGACGTCTGTCCGGACCTGGCGGAGGTCGACCGTCTCGTGGCCGCGGCGGCACCGGAGCTCGAGCGGCGACTGTTCGTCGGGCCGTCGATCTCGATGATCGGCTACGGCAGCATGCCGTGGCGCCGAGCCTCCGGCAGCGGCGTGTGGCCCCTGCTGGGACTGGCTCCGCAGAGGCATGGGGTGAGTCTCTACGTCGCGGCGCGGCGTGACGGCGTCACGTTGCCCGAACGGTACGCGCCGTCACTGGGCCGCGCGGACAGCGGGAAGCACTGCCTGCGGCTGCGGAGGCTGTCCAGGTGCGACGTCGACGAGCTGCGCCGTGCGGTGCGTGACGCGGTGGCCTGGGGCGCCGATCACGATCCGCGGTACGGCCGTGCCTGCGCGGCTCCCGTCACCGACGGCGGTTGAGACGTCGTCTCGGGGTGCGGGCGCTTCTCGTCCTGGTCCGTCGCACCCGGTAGGTTGCAGGGGTATTGGACCGAAGGAGGTTCGAACCCGTGCAGATCGGTGTCCCCCGGGAGTCGCGCGACGGTGAACGGCTCGTCGCCGCCACCCCCGCGACCGTCCAGCGCCTGACCGCGCTCGGCTACGACGTGCTCGTCGAGCACGGTGCCGGCGACCAGGCGGCCATGCCCACGCGGGCCTACGTCGAGTCCGGGGCTCGGGTCGCCGGCCGGGAGGAGGTCTGGGCGTCCGACGTCGTCACGTGCGTCAACGCGCCGTCCCCGCCCGAGCTGGACCTGCTGCGCCCCGGTGCCGTGCTCGTCTCCCAGCTCGCCCCGGCGATGCACCCCGAGCTCGTCGAGGCGCTCGCCGCGCGGCACGTGACCGCCCTCGCGCTCGACGCCGTCCCGCGCATCTCGCGGGCCCAGGCGCTCGACGTGCTCTCGGCGCAGTCGAACGTGGCGGGCTACCGGTCCGTCATCGAGGCGGCCGAGGAGTTCGGCGGCATGTTCACCGGCCAGGTGACCGCGGCCGGCACGACGCCGCCCGCGACCGTGTTCGTCATCGGCGCCGGCGTCGCCGGGCTGGCCGCGATCGGCACGGCCTCCTCCCTGGGGGCCAAGGTGCGGGCGTTCGACGTCCGCCCCGAGGTCGGCGAGCAGATCGAGTCCCTCGGGGCGACGTTCGTCCAGGCCGAGGGCAGCGCGCAGGAGGTCAGCAGCGACGGGTACGCCCGCGAGCTGACGGCCGACCAGGAGGCGGCGACCCGGGCGATGTACGCGGCCGAGTCCGCGGGCGCCGACGTCGTCGTCACGACAGCGCTGGTGCGGGGCACGGCCCCGACCACCATCACCGCGGAGATGGTCGCCGCCATGAAGCCCGGGTCGGTGATCGTCGACCTGGCCGCCCCGGGCGGCGGCAACTGCGAGCTCACGGTGCCGGGGGAGCGCGTCGTCAGCGACAACGGCGTGATCGTCCTGGGCTACACCGACCTTCCCGGACGGATGCCGCAGCACACCTCGCAGCTGCTCGGCACCAACGTCGTCAACCTGCTGACCCTGATGACGCCCGGCAAGGACGGGCAGCTCGTGGTCGACCTCGACGACGTCGTCGTGCGCGGCATGACCGTCTGCCGCGAGGGCGAGGTGCTCTGGCCGCCGCCACCGGTCCAGGTCTCGGCCGCGCCGTCGGCGCCGCCGGCCGCCGAGGAGCCGGAGGCGGCCGCCGGGCCGACCCCGGAGGAGCTCGCCGAGCAGCGCCGTCTCCGGTCGCGCCGCCGGACCGTCCTGGCCGGGCTGGGCGCCGTGGTCGGGGGTCTGGCGATCGCCGCCTCGCCGCCGGACGCCGTCGGCCACTTCACCGTGTTCGCCCTCGCGGTCGTCGTCGGGTTCTACGTCATCTCGGCCGTGACGCACGCTCTGCACACCCCGCTGATGGCGCAGACCAACGCCATCAGCGGCATCATCCTCGTCGGTGCACTGCTCCAGATCGGCGTCGACGACTGGCTCGTGACGGGGCTGGCCGTCGTGGCGGCCGCCGTGGCGAGCATCAACGTGTTCGGCGGCTTCCTGGTCGCGAACCGCATGATCCGCATGTTCCGCAAGGGAGCGCCCACGCCGCACGTGACCGCGCCGACCGGGGAGGTGGCCCGATGACCGTGCTCTCGGCCGTCCAGGCCACCTACGTCGTCGCCGGCGTGCTGTTCATCCTCTCGCTCGCGGGACTGTCCAAGCAGGAGTCGGCGCGCCGCGGCAACGTCCTCGGCATGGTCGGCATGGCCCTCGCCCTGGTCGCCACGGTCGCCCTCGCCCTGGAGAGCTCCGAGCGCCCCTGGCAGGTCACGGCCGGCCTGATCCTGCTGGTCTTCGTCGTCGGCGCCGCCGTCGGCACCTGGCGGGTCCGTCGGGTCGAGATGACCCAGATGCCCGAGCTCATCGCGCTGCTGCACTCGTTCGTCGGGCTCGCGGCGGTGCTCGTGGGCTACGGCTCCTACCTGACCGAGCCGCAGTCGGACACGGTCCACCTGGTCGAGGTGTTCCTCGGTGTGCTCATCGGTGCGGTGACCTTCACGGGGTCGATCGTCGCCAACCTCAAGCTCTCCGCCCGGATCAAGTCGGCTCCCTTGATGCTGCCGGGACGGCACTGGCTGAACCTCGCCATGGTGGTGTCCGCGGCCGGGCTGCTGGCCTGGTTCATCACGGCGGCCGGCGCCGGTGCCGACGGCGCCGCGCTGACCGCGCTCGTGCTCATGACCGTCGTCGCGCTGGCGCTCGGCTGGCACCTCGTGGCGTCGATCGGCGGCGGCGACATGCCCGTCGTGGTCTCGATGCTCAATTCGTACTCGGGGTGGGCGGCGGCCGCGGCCGGCTTCATGCTGGGCAACGACCTGCTCATCATCACCGGTGCCCTGGTCGGCTCCTCCGGCGCGATCCTGTCGTACATCATGTGCCAGGCGATGAACCGCTCCTTCGTCTCGGTCATCCTCGGCGGCTTCGGCGCCGAGCCGGGCACCCCGGCGTCGGCCGGGGTCGACGGCGAGCACCGGGAGACCTACGCGGCCGACGTCGCCGAGCAGCTCGCCCGCTCCCGCTCGGTGATCATCGTGCCCGGGTACGGCATGGCGGTGGCCAAGGCCCAGTACCCGGTGGCCGACCTGACCGAGAAGCTGCGGGACCGCGGGGTGGACGTGCGGTTCGGCGTGCACCCGGTGGCGGGCCGTCTGCCGGGCCACATGAACGTGCTGCTGGCCGAGGCGAAGGTCCCCTACGACGTCGTGCTCGGCATGGAGGAGATCAACGGGGACTTCACCGAGACGGACGTGGTGCTGGTCATCGGCGCCAACGACACCGTCAACCCGGCCGCCCAGGAGGACCCGGGCTCGCCGATCGCCGGCATGCCCGTGCTCGAGGTGTGGCAGGCGCGCGACGTCGTCGTCTTCAAGCGGTCGATGGCCACCGGCTACGCCGGCGTGCAGAACCCGCTGTTCTTCCGCGAGAACACCGCGATGATCTTCGGGGACGCCAAGGACCAGATCGAGAGGATCATCCAGTCGCTGTGACCGGCGGCCGGACGCCGACGGCCCGGTGCTCCCCCCGCGGGGAGCACCGGGCCGTCGGTCGTCGTGGCCTCTGCGGCGGGCCGGGTCAGGACCGCGAGTCGGCCTGCGACTCGTAGACGCTGGCCGGCAGCACGCCGTCGACCGGCTCCGGCAGGGTGGCCGCGGGCTCGTCGGCCGCGCTGGCCGTCGTGTCGATCTCGCGGGCGTCGGCCGGCACACCGTCCAGGCTGGGCATCATCGCGGCGAGCTGCTCGCGCCAGGCCGGGAACTCCTGGGGGAAGCAGCGCCCGAGCACGTCGACCATCGCGGAGACCGCGGTGGACGCGCCGGGGGAGGCGCCGAGCAGTCCGGCGATGGAACCGTCCCCGGCCGTGACGACCTCGGTGCCGAACTGGAGCACGCCCTTGCCGTCGGCGTCGCGCTTGATGACCTGCACGCGCTGGCCCGCGGTGATCTTCTCCCAGTCCTTGGGGTGGGCCTGGGGCATGAACTGCTGCAGCGTGTGGAACTTCGACTCCGGCGCCGCCGCGAGCTGGCCGAGCAGGTACTGGGTCAGGTCCATGTTCTTCAGCCCGGCGCCCAGCATCGAGGTGATGTTGTCGGCGCGCAGCGAGGTGATCAGACCCAGGTACTTGCCCTTCTTGAGGTACTTGGGGCTGAACCCGGCGTAGGGGCCGAACATCAGGTAGCTCTTGCCGTCGACGACGCGGGTGTCGAGGTGCGGCACCGACATCGGCGGGGCGCCGACGTCGGCCTTGCCGTAGACCTTGGCCTGGTGCTGCGCGACGACCTCGGGGTTGTCGGTGCGCAGGAACTCCCCGGAGATGGGGAAGCCGCCGAAGCCCTTGATCTCGGGGATGCCCGACGCCTGCAGCAGCGGGAGCGCCCCGCCGCCGGCGCCGACGAAGACGAAGCGCGCGGTGACCGTGGAGGTGCGGCGCGGGGCGTTCCAGGAACGGTCCTTGACCTTGAGCCGCCAGCGGCGGTCCTTGGTCCGCTTCAGGGAGGTGACCTCGTGCTGCAGCTGCAGCTCGGCGCCGTGGCGCACGAGGTTGTCGACGAGCTGGCGGGTCAGGTTGCCGAAGTCCACGTCGGTGCCGGCGACCGAGCGGGTCGCGGCGATCGGCTCGTCGGCGTCCCGGCCGGCCGTGAGCAGCGGGGTCCAGCGCGAGATCTCGGCACGGTCGGTGGAGAACTCCATGTCCCGGAACAGCGGGTGCGCCGTCATGGTCTCGTACCGGCGGCGCAGGAACTCCACGTTCTCGGCGCCCCGCACGAAGGTCATGTGCGGCGTGCGGTGGACGAACGACTCGTCGGCGAGCTGACCGGTGGCGAGCAGGTGCTGCCACAGCTCGCGCGAGGTCTCGAACTGCTCGTTGATCGCCACCGCCTTGGTGATGTCGACCGAGCCGTCGGCCCTCTCCGGCGTGTAGTTGAGCTCGCACAGCGCGGCGTGCCCGGTCCCCGCGTTGTTCCACGGGTTGGACGACTCCAGCGCCACGTCGTCGAGTCGTTCGATGATCCGGATCGACCACGTCGGCTCGAGCTGCTGGATCAGCGTGCCGAGGGTGGCGCTCATGACGCCGCCGCCGACGAGGACGACGTCGACGGCGTCCGCGGGCTGCTGGCGGGGGGAGGTTTCGCGCGAAGTCACCGGGCCATGCTAAGACGTTGGTGAAAACTGTCACAAAGAATGAGAGCAACGTCACAGGCGCTCTGACCTGGAGTGACGCAGGTCACATCGCCCGCGGAGCGCCCGCGCAGGTCACGTCGTCGGCCCGTCGTGAGGGCACGACTCAGGGCCAGAGCAGCTCCGTGGTCCATGCCGTCGGCCCGGTGCCCCGGCGGTAGCGCAGGCGCGTCTGACCGGTCCCGGCACCGGTCTGCCAGAACTCGACCGAGGACGGGGACAGCCGCCAGGCCGTCCACGTGGACGGGACGCGCCGCGGGTCCGCCCGCACCTCCTGCAGCGCCTCGGCCCACGCCTCCCGGTGCTCGGCCAGGTCGTCGAGCACCTCGCTCTGGTGGTCGACCAGCCCCGTCGCCCGCGACGCGTCGGAGCGGCGCCGGAAGTCCTCGACGCCGACGTCCGGGTGCGAGGACACGGTGCCCGCCACGCGGACCTGCCGTCCGACCTCGCGCCACAGGAAGGTCAGCGCGGCCTGCGGGTTCTCCGCGAGGTGGCGGCCCTTCGGGCTGGTGGCGTGACCGGCGAACCACCAGCCTCCGGCGTCGAGGTCCGTCAGCAGCACGGTGCGCGCGTCCACGACGGCGCCGCTGCCGGCCGTCGACAGCGTCATGGCGTGCGGGGCGTGGGCGCCCACCGCCACGGCGTCGTCGAACCACGCGGTGAACAGGTCGTGCGGGGTGGGCGGCGCCGCGTGCGGGTCGGAGATCTGCCCTTCGGGCAGGCCGTCGGGGAACATCGGCAGGTCGCGGAGTCTCTCGCGAAAGCCGGGCACGTGGTCTCCTCCCGGTCGGCGTCCCTGTAGCCACCGTACCGAGCCCGGGCCGTGACCGTACCGACCCGCACGCCGGCCGGGTGATCATGCACCGTTCTCGCCTGCGGTTTCGCCCGATCTCTTGTGCGGGCGGGGGCGACCGGCGACGATGAGGTCAGGACCGTGCTGTCGGGCGAAGGAGAGCGATGACGTACCCGCCGGGAGCTTCGCCCCGCCCGGACGGCGGTCGGCGGATCGCACGCCGTCGCCTCGAGCCGAGCAGCGGTGCCATGACCTCCGTCGCGACGCTCCTGCCCGCAGAGCCCGCACCGCAGCCCGCACCGCAGCCCGCACCGCAGCCCGCAGCGCAGCCCGCCCGCCCCGGACCCGGCCCGGCGACGCCGGTCTGGACGGCGACGCGGGTCCAGACGGCGCTGATCGCCGCGGCGCTCGTGCTGGCCCTGGTGGCCACCCTGGGGGTGGCGATGCTCTGGTCGGCGAACCGCAAGCTCGCCGGCGAGGTCGAGGCCGCGGTGCAGCGCACCGAGGTCGCCGAGGCCGAGGCCGCCCGGCTGCGCGTCGCCGTCGACGAGGCGCCCGACACGGCGACCGTCGACGCGCTGGCGGGGCGGGTCGACGGCGTGGAGGCGTGGACCGGGATGCCGCAGGAGGGCATCGACGGCATGGACGACCTGCAGACGCGCCTGCTGGAGGTCTCCAACGGCATCGACAGCCTCGAGACGAACCTGCAGGACGGCCTCGGCACCGTGCGCAACGACCTGGCCACGGTGCGCAACGACCTGTCCGCCGGCCCCGAGCCGCCGTCGGTCGCGGACGTCGACGCGCTGCGTCGCGAGCTCAGCGGGTTGCGCAGCTCGATCGACGGGATCCGGCAGGACGTCGGCGTGCTCTGCTGGGCCCTGGGCTACCGCAAGGACGTCTCCGCCTCCTGCTGAGCGAGGGTCTGCTCGCGCAGGTCAGAAGTAGTCGCGCACGTGCACCGGGCGGCCGGTCCACAGCGCGTCCCAGAGCGCGTCGTGCTCCGGCGGCCCGTGCAGGTGCCCGGCCAGCCGGAGGTTCGCGCAGGACTGGGACCCGGCGTACGACTGAGCCAGCCCGCCGGCGGTGAAGGTCGGTCGGTCGGTCGCCGTCCCGGCGGGCGCGGCGTCCGCGACGACCTCCACGGCGCCGTCGCGCACCCGCAGCAGCCACGACCCCTCCAGGTCGGGGGTGCGCGGGTCTCGGACCGCGAAGGGCACCTGCGCCGTCAGCGGGGCGAGGCGGGCGGAGCCCAGCGCCCCGGGGACGTCCAGCAGTCGCAGCATGTAGGGGCGCGACGTCGTCGTGGCGACGTGGTCGGGCAGCACGAGGCGGCTCACGTCCGCCCCGGACCAGGCGCCCGACGTCGAGACGCGGGCCGCGCCCACGACGGTGGCGAAGGACCCCAGCACGAACCACAGCGCCCGGGCGGCGTCCGGGGTGAGCGCCACGAGGTCGTCGACCTCGAGGTCGGTCGTGCGGTCGTGGCCGGTCGCGCGCGTCCAGCTCACGAACCCCAGGACGGTGCCGTCGGACGCGTCGACGGCGAGGCTGACCCCCGTGTCGTCGGCGTCCGGCCCGACCATCTCGTCGGCCTCCAGGGCGAACGGTGCCTCGGACCGGGTCAACGGACCGTTCTGGGCGGCCGCCCACCGCTCGTACACCGCGCGGACCGCCGGGACGTCCGCCGCCCGCGCCCGCCGGGTCCGGACGTCGGACGGCCGGCGCAGCGTGGCCAGGGCGGACAGCGGGATCGTGACCTCGTCGTAGGAGCCCACGATCTCGTAGCCCAGGCCGCGGTAGATCCCCGCCGGGGACGGGTACAGGGTCGACACCGTCGCCCCGCGGTCGCGGGCGTCGGCCAGCCCGGCGTCCATCAGCGGACGCAGCAGTCCGGCACCGCGGTGCTCGGCCGCCACCGTGACGCCTCCCAGCCCCGCCGTCGGCACCCGAGCGCCGTGGAACCACGAGGTGAACGAGCGCACCGTCGCCCGGGCCGCGAGCTCGCCGTCGAGCCAGGCGCCCCACGGCCGGGAGCCGGCCGGGGGCCACCCGTCGGCCGTCGGCGCGGACGCGGCGCCGCCGAACGCCTCGTGCTGGAGCCGCTGGGACGCGGCCGCGTCGTCGAACGGGATGCGGCGGATGTCGAGGTCCACGCCACGACGATATCCGCGCGGGCGTAGCGTGACGCTGTGGACACCGCGGTGCAGCGGCGCGTGCTGATCGTCGCCATCCTCGCCTCGTTCGTCTCGTTCCTCGACGGGACGGTCGTCAACGTCGCCCTGCCCGCGATCGCCGACGAGCTCGGCGGACCGGGCGAGGCCGGCCTGACGCTGCAGCAGTGGGTGGTCGACGGCTACCTGGTGACCCTCGGGTCCTTCATCCTGCTGGCCGGGTCGCTGTCCGACGTTCACGGCCGCCGCCGGGTGCTGCTGTGGGGGCTGGTCGGGTTCGCCGTCGCCTCCGTGCTGTGCGCGCTGGCGCCCACCGGACCGGTGCTGGTCGTCGCCCGGCTGCTGCAGGGGGTCGCGGGCGCCCTGCTGGTCCCGAGCTCGCTGGCGCTGATCATCTCGACGTTCGACGGGCCGGAGCAGGGCCGCGCGATCGGCCGCTGGACGGCCTGGACCGGCACGGCGATGATCGTCGGACCGTTCGTCGGCGGGGGGCTGGTCGACCTCATCTCCTGGCGCTGGGTGTTCTGGATCAACGTGCCCGTCGTGGTGATCACGCTGCTGCTGCTGCGCCGCGTGCCCGAGGCCGAGGTCACGATCCGACGCCGCATCGACGTCCCCGGGGCGCTCCTCGCCGCGCTGGGGCTGGCCGCCGCCGTGCTGGGCCTCATCGAGGAGTGGTGGCCGGTCGTCGTCGTCGGCGCCGTGCTGCTGGCCGCGTTCGTCGTCGTCGAGCGGCGGGCACCCGACCCGATGCTCCCGCTGCGCCTCTTCCGGGCGCGGACCTTCGCGTGGGGGAACGTGGCGACCTTCGCCGTGTACGGGGCGCTGGCGTTCGGCGGGTTCGTCCTGACGATCTTCCTCCAGCAGGTCGCCGGGTACTCGGCCACCGCCGCCGGGGTCGCCCAGCTGCCGACGACGTTCGCGATGCTGGCGCTGTCGACCCGGTTCGGCACGCTGGCCGGACGGTACGGCGCCCGCTGGTTCATGACCGTCGGCCCCGTCGTGGCCGGGTGCGGTTTCCTGCTGATGCTGACGATGGACGAGCAGGCGACGTACCTCACGCAGGTGCTGCCCGGCATCCTCGTGTTCGGCCTCGGGCTGTCGATCACGGTGGCCCCCCTGACCGCCGCGATCCTCGGTGCGGTGCCGGCGACGGACGCCGGGATCGCCTCGGCGGTCAACAACGCCGTCTCCCGCGTCGCCGGGCTCGTCGTGATCGCGTTCGCGGGCGTCATCCTCGGCGGCGTGCTGGACGTCGAGTCGTTCCACCGGGCGCTCCTGGTGACCGCGGCGCTGCTCGTCGCCGGAGGGCTGGTCAGCATGGTCGGCATCGGGGACACCCGCACCGCGCCGGAGAAGGTCTCGTGAGGCTGCTCGTCCTCGGCGGCACGGTGTTCCTCTCGCGCGCCGTCGCCGCCCTCGGCGTCGCCCGGGGCCACGAGGTCGTCGCGGTGCACCGCGGACGGTCCGGCACCGTGCCCGACGGCGTGCGCCAGGTCGTCCACGACCGTGCCGAGCCGCTGCCCGCCGGGCTCGCCGCCGAACGGTTCGACGCCGTCGTCGACGTCGCGCGGACCCCGTCGCACGTGCGGCGGGCCGTCGCGGCGTGGCCCGACGCGCACCGGGTCTTCGTCTCGACCGTCAGCGTCTACGCCGATCCGGCCGATCCCGGCGGCCCCGGCGCCGGGCCGCTGCTCGACCCCGAGCCGGACGACGTCGACCTCGCGGCCCACCCCGACGCGTACGGCGCGATGAAGGTGGCCTGCGAGCGCCTGGTGCTGGACGGCTGCGCGAGCGCCGCCGTCGTGCGGCCCGGGCTCGTCGTCGGACCCGGCGACCCGTCCGGGCGGTTCAGCTACTGGCCCGCGCGGATGCAGCGGGTGCTCGACGCCGGTCCGGACGAGGCCGCCGCAGCGGACGTCCTGGCGCCGGGCGACCCGTCGGCCATCGTCCAGGTGGTCGACGTGCGCGACCTCGCCGCCTGGGTCCTCGACCTCGCCGAGCGGCGGACCGCGGGTGTGTACGACGCCGTCGGTCCGACCGTCCCGATCGCGGACCTGCTGGCCGCCGTCGCCCGCGGGTGCGGGGCCGTCCCGCGGTGGCGGTGGGTCGACGACGAGCGGCTGTCCGCGCTCGACGTGCGGCCCTGGGCCGGGCCGAGGTCGCTGCCGCTGTGGCTGCCGCGCCCGGCCTACGACGGGATGCTCGCGCACGATCCGGGCCCGGCGCTCGCGGCGGGCCTGTCGGTGCGTCCGGTGGAGGAGACCGCCTCCGACGTGCTGGACCGCTTGCGTGCGGACCCGGACGCCCCGGTGACGGGGCTGACCGCGGCGGAGGAGGTCGAGGTGCTGGGGCGGGCGCCGGGCCTCGGGGACACCGGGGGGCGGCCCGGCTAGGCTCGCGCCGTGACCGAGGACGAGATCACGCGCACCGTCGCGCTGTGCCGCCCCGACGGGTCGTTGAACCCGGAGGCCGTGGGCTGGACGCGCGCGCCGCTGCACGACACCTCCGGGATCGGCCGGGGGCTGCGGGGGCGCGGCCGGGACAAGCGGTGGGAGTACTGGGCGCTCGTGACGCCGACGCACGTCGTCGGCGTGACCACCTCGGCCCTCGACTACGCCGCGCTGCACGAGGTGTACGTGCTGGACCGGGCCACCGGGGGCGAGCTGGACGAGGTCGTGATCGTGCCGCTGAACCGGTCCGCGTCCCTGCCGGCGTCCCTCGGGACGGGGCCCGTGCGCTCGCGGACGCGGCGGGTCGCGGTCGCCGTGGACGAGTCCCGGGACGGGACGGCGACCCGGCTGCGCGCCCGGACGCCGCGCGTCGGCCTCGACGTCCTCGTGGACCGCCCGGCCGGGCACGAGGTCCTGGGGGTCGTGGTGCCGTGGTCGAAGCGGCGGTTCCAGTACACCGTCAAGGACGTCGGTCGGCCGGTGCGCGGGATGCTGCGAGTGGACGGGGTCGAGCACCCGGTCGGCGGCGGGGCCGGCGCCGGGGCGTGGGCGGTGCTCGACCACGGCCGGGGCCGCTGGCCGTACGCGGTGCGCTGGCAGTGGGGCGTCGGCTTCCGGGACGGCGTGGGCCTGCAGCTCGGCGGCACGTGGACGCTGCAAGGACCCACGACCGAGAACGGCGTGTTCGTGGACGGCCGGCTGCACAAGCTCCACGGCGAGCTCGACTGGACCTTCGACGAGACCGACCACATGGCGCCCTGGCAGGTGATCGGGAACCGGGTCGACCTGACGTTCACCCCGTGGCACGACCGGGTCGCGCGGACGAACCTCGGCGTCCTCGCCTCGGCGACCGACCAGTGCTTCGGCCGCTGGTCGGGGTCGGTGGTCACCGACGGCGGCGGACGGCTGCTCGTCGACGGGCTCGAGGGGTGGGTCGAGGACGTGCGCCAGCGCTGGTGAGGTGTGGCCGCCCGTCGGCCCGTCAGAACGGAGGCGGGCCCAGGTCGGCGGTCTCGTGCGCTCGCGACGGGGCCGGCAGTGCAGGCGGCGTCGGCGGTGCGCGGTGCCGGGTGGTCTCCGGCAGGGGAGGAACGGTCTCGTGGACGCGCCCCGTCGGTGAGGTCCATCGCAGCCGGCCGGCGCCGAGCTGGCGGACCCTCCACCGGGTCTGGTGCTTGAGCACGTGGTGGTGACGGCACAGGTGGGCGAGGTTGTCGGTACCGGTCGTGCCGCCGTCGGCCCAGGCCACGGTGTGGTCGAGATCGGTGCCCGACACCGGGCGGACGCAACCGGGGAACCGGCAGGTGGCATCCCGTTCGGCGAGCATCGCCTTGAGGTCGGCGGGCGCCTGGTATGTGGAGCGGCCGACCGACAGCACCGCGCCGGTCTCGGGGTCGGTGAGGATGCGTCGGAACGACGGGGCGTGCGCGCACAGCGCACGGGCGGTCTCGGCGTCGACCGGGGTGCGGCCGTCGAGGCTGGCCGGGGCGTCGCCGACGCCCAGCAACGACAGGACCGGGACGGTGAGGTGGACCCGTGGCCGGATCGCGCGGGCGATCGGGGCGAGTGCGCCGACAGGGCGCACCGGGGGAGTCCCGGCAGCGGACGGCCCGGGCGCCTCCTCGGGACGCGGCGCTCCGACGGATCCGACGAGATCGTCGGCACCGAGCACACCGCGGTCGAGCGTGCCGTCGTCGAGCAGCAGGTCGGCCAGGACGTCGGCGCGCAGCTGTCCCGTGCTGCGGTCGTCGCCCTCCGAGCGGAGACGAGTCGCGGTGCTGGTCAGCCGGTCGTGGACGGCGTGGGCGAACGGCGCCGGCAGGTGCGCGGTGAGCCAGGCCATGCCGTCGCGCCCGGGATCGAGCCAGACCTCGCGACGCGAGGTCTCCTCGGCGTGGCGGACGTCGGCGGGTACCGGGTGGGCCTCCTCCCGGGCGCGGCGAGCCCGCGACCGGAGCTGAGCCGGCGTCGACGTGGCGGCGACCGGCAGCACGCGCGCCTCGACATGCGCCGCTTCCGCGACGGTCAGGTCGTCGATTTCCCGGGCGAGGATCTCGGCCTTCGGCCAGGAGACCGTGCCGTCCACGACGGCGCGTACCGTGCGTGGCGCGACGGTGGTCAGCGTCGTGGCGTGGTCCAGCAGGCGCCGGGCGGCGCCGTCACCGACGTGCAGGGACGTGGCGAGGTCGGCCGTGACGGCACGCAGCGCGAGCTCCCGCTGCCGTCCGGCGTCGGCCCGCCGGGCGATCGCGTCCTCGGTGTCGACGAGCGAGCCGGGGGAGCGGTCCGCCTGCCGCCGGAGCCGGTCGGCCAGCACCGCCCGCAGCCCCTCGAGCGTGTTGACGGCGGCCTGTACCGCTTCGACGGCGTCGAGCGTCGCGTCCAGATCTGCCGGGTGCTCGTCCGCAGAGCCGACGGCATCGAGGCTCGCCACGGCCCTCTGCGTCGCGCGTCGGAGCGCAGCGAGCATCTGGTCGGGTGATGCTCCCCAGGGCTGGTCCGACATCTGCGTCATGCCAGGTAGACTACCAGAAATAGAACAGATGTTCTATTGCGGATGTGTCGACGTGCTGCACGTTCCCCGGTCAGGAGGGGTGGCGCAGGGCCGCTGCCGTCCGGTCGTGCCGGCCGCCGGCTCAGCCCTCGTCGGTGGGGTTGCAGCGCGCCGCGAGCACTGCGACCAGCCCGACGTCGGGACGCCACGGCTCGAGGTTCCACGTCGCCTTGTCGGGGGCGCCCAGGGCGTGGCAGACGAGCTGGTCGCGCATCGTCGCCGTGTCGACCTCCGGGTCGGCGGCCACCAGCTCCGCCCAGACGAGCTCGACGCCCGCGGTCCCGGCCGAGCGGGCCCAGTCCGTCGCGTCGACGGCCAGCGACCGGCCGCCCTCCCGTTCGCCCCAGGTGGCGTCGACGACGCCCGCGGTGCCGAGGGCCGTGCCCACCTCCTCGCGTGCACCGTCGCCGGACGTCGCGCCGTCGTCGTCGGTGCCCGCAGTGCCCGCAGTGCCCACGAGCTCCAGGTGCTGCGGGTCGACGTCCCGGAACGTGGCGGGGCCGTCGGGCCGCGTCAGCCCCCCGACCGGGGACCCGCCGTCGGCGTCGAGCACGCTGACGCTCCCGTCCGCGTGCCGGACGAGCTCGCCGCCGTCGACGGAGAACGTCAGCGGGAGCGCGCCGGTCCCGGTCGACACGGTCCGGGACGCCCCCGTGCCCGCGACCCGTGGGGCGGAGTCCTCGGGCCAGTCGCCGGCGAGGTCCACGACGACGTCGCCCGCCGCGACGCGGAGATGCTGCCCGGCAGCGGACGGTGCCGACGGCGCCGGGGTGCCGGGCATCGCGGTCGTCGGGTCCGTGGTAGGGGACGTGGTCGCCGGTGGCGAGGGCTCGCTCGCGGCGCCTCCTGCGGCGCCCTCGGGATCGGCGTCCGGGCCGCAGGCGCCCAGCACGACGACGAGGCCCACGGCCACCGCGACGCCACAGGCCGGGGTGAGGAATCCGCGGGGAGCGGGGGAGGGCTGCACCCGTCCAGTGTGCGGGTTCCGGCGGGCGGACGGGGCTGGCCACGGCGAGTGAGGTTCGCCTAACCTAGGTCGCGATGAGCAGCAACCCCGGGCGCCGGCCCGTCGAACCACACGTGCTCGTGGCCTCGGTCGTGGCCACCAAGCAGATCTCGCCGCACCTCGTCCGGGTGACCCTCGGCGGGGAGCAGCTGAGCCGTCTCACGTGCCTGGGCGCCGACCAGTGGTTCCGGCTGTTCCTGCCGCGTCCCGGCCAGGACGCGATGAAGCTGCCCACCCGCACCTCGAGCCTCGGCTGGTACGCGCAGTACCTCGCCACGCCGCGCTCGCGCCGGCCGTGGGTACGCAGCTACACCATCCGGGCCGCACGGCCCGAGCTGTCGGAGATCGACGTGGACTTCGTGCTGCACGGTCTGTCCGACGACGGCACCCCGGACGAGCACAGCGGTCCGGCGACGACCTTCGCCGCCACGGCGCGTCCCGGCGACACCGTCGGGATGCTCGACCAGGGCTGCGGGTACGACCCTCCCGAGGACGCGGACTGGACGCTGCTCGTCGCCGACGAGACCGGGCTGCCCGCCGTCGCCGGCATCGGCGAGGCGCTGCCCGCGGACGCGCGGGGTCTGGCGATCGTCGAGGTCCCGACGGCCGACGACCGGCAGGAGGTGCGGGTGCCGGACGGCGTGGACCTGCTGTGGGTGGAGCGGGACCGGGCCGACCCGGCAGCCGTGCCGGGGCAGGCGGCGCTCGAGGTCGTGCGCGGGGCCCGGTTCCCGGCCGGCTCGGTGTACGCCTTCGTCGTCGGGGAGTCCGGCCTGGCGACCGGGACCCGACGTCACCTGGTCAACGACCGGGGCGTGCCCAAGTCGCACGTGCACTTCGCCGGCTACTGGCGACACGGCCGCGCCGCGACCTGAGTCGCGGCGCGGCCCGCATCGTGCCGTCCGCGGGGGACGGGACCGACGGTGTGCGCCGGAGCGGGCGTCAGACCCGCACGACGATCTTGCCGCGCACGTGGCCGGTCTCGCTGGCCCGGTGCGCCGCCGCGGCGTCGGCCAGGTCGTAGACCTCCGCGACCTCGACGGAGACGGTGCCCTCGTCGATCAGGGCGCCGAGCTCGGCCAGGTCGTCCGTCGAGGGGCGGACCCAGACGTACAGCCCGCCGTGCTCGTCGCGTGCCGCCGGATCCGCGATCGAGGCGATCGTGCCGCCGGGGGCCAGGGCAGCCGCACTCGCCGCCACGGCGTCGCCGCCGACGAAGTCCAGCGCCACGTCGACGCCCTCGGGCGCCAGGGCCCGGACGCGGTCCGCGAGACCGTCCCCGTAGGTGACCGGCTCGGCGCCGAGCGCGCGCAGGAAGTCGTGGTTGGGCTCGCTCGCGGTCCCGATCACCCGCGCACCGCGGGCCTTCGCGATCTGGACGGCGAACGACCCGACGCCGCCGGCCGCGGCGTGCACGAGGACCGTCTGCCCCGCGGAGACCCCGGCGCGGCGGATCGACTGCAGGGCCGTCAGACCCGTCAGCGGCACCGCGGCCGCCTCCTCGAAGGACAGCGTCGACGGCTTGGGGGCGAGCGTCCGCACCGGAGCGGAGACCAGCTCGGCGAACGTGCCGCCGTGGACCCAGTCCTTGCGGACGTAGCCGTAGACCTCGTCGCCCACCGCGTACTCGGGGGTGTCCAGGCCGACCTGCTCGACGACGCCGGCGACGTCCCAGCCCGGCACCACCGGGAACTGGGTGTCGAGCAGCCCGTCGAGGTAGCCCTCGCGCACCTTCCAGTCCACGGGGTTGACCGAGGCCGCCTTCACGCGGACGACCACGGCGTCCGCGCCGGGGTGGGGGTCGGGCTGCTCCGTGAGCTCCAGGACGTCGGCGCTGCCGTACTTCGCGTAGGTGATTGCTCGCATTCCCCGGGCAACCGAGGGCCGCGGGCAGGCATTCCGGCACGCGTTGCGAGACGGATCACGATCCCGACCCATCCGCCCCCGCCGGTGCTCCGAACCCTCGATGAGCCGCGAACGTCGCGGCTCGGGACGAAGGGAACGATCATGAAGGCACGTACCCGCGCAGCGCTCGCCGCGCCCGCCCTCTCGCTCGCCGGCCTGCTGGCCGTCACCGGTCCGGCCGCCGCGGCCGACGGCACCGCGTCCGGCGACCTCACGCCGGTGCCCCTCAACGGGGTGGACGGCAGCGGCGACGCGATGGTCTGGGTCGAGGGCACGACCCTCACGGTCGAGTTCGCGGCCTCGGGGCTGCTCGCCGGCAGCCCGCACGCCGCCCACCTGCACTTCGGCCCGGACGCGGCCAACCAGTGCCCGACCGAGGCCGACGACGCCGACGGTTCCGGCACCATCACCACGTCCGAGGGTGTGCCGTCCTACGGGTCGGTCCAGCTCTCGCTGACCACGTCCGGCGACACGTCCGGCGACTCGGCGCTCGCCGTGGACCGCTTCGACACGGCCGAGGGCGGCAGCATCGACTACCAGCGCGGCGAGATCGAGGTCTCCGAGGACCTCGCCGACAACATCCTCGCCGGTGACGTCGCGCTCGTGGTCCACGGTGTGGACTACGACGGCAGCGGTGCCTACGACGGCGACACCGAGTCGGACCTCGACCCGTCGCTGCCCGCCGAGGCCACGGACCCGGCCCTGTGCGGCATCCTCGACGCCGCGCAGATGGACGAGATGCCCGCCGGTGGCGTGCAGACCGGTACCGGCAGCACCGCGGGCGCCGAGCCGGGCGCCCTGATCACGGCCGGTGGCGTCGCGCTGCTCGCCGGTGCGGGCGTCGGCGCCGGGCTGCTCGCCCGCCGTCGCGGCACGCAGGAGTCCTGATGCGGCGCCGACGCGTGGCCGTCGTCCTCGCCGCCGGGCTGGTGCTCGGCGGCGGGACGGCGGTCGCCGTCGGGCTCGGCGACCAGGACACCGGGCCGGGCGAGGTCCCGGCCGCGGCGCCGAGCCCGAGCGGCCCGGCCGGCGGGGCCCTCCCCGCCCCCTCGGCGGCCCCGGCCCCGACACCCTCCGGCGCGCCGACGTCGGAGGCGCCGACGGCCTCGGCGGCGCCGGAGCAGACGTCGGAGCAGCAGGAGCGTGCGGCCTTGCCCGAGCAGGTCCGGATCCCGGCCATCGACGTCGACTCCGACCTGCTGCACCTGGGGCTGAACGACGACGGCACGATCGAGGTGCCCGCCGGGGACGACATCGACCGTGCGGCCTGGTTCGACGGGTCGCCGCGGCCCGGCGAGGACGGCCCGGCCGTCATCGAGGGGCACGTCGACAGCCCGAACGGGGCGTCCGTGTTCTACCGCCTCTCGGAGATGCAGCCGGGCCAGGAGATCCACGTCGACCGGCGCGACGGGTCGACCGCGACCTTCGTCGTCGACCGCGTCGAGCAGTACCCGAAGCGGGAGTTCCCCACGCGCGCGGTCTACGCCAACACCGACGGCCCGGAGCTGCGGGTCATCACCTGCGGCGGTGCCTGGGACGCGGACTGGGGCCACTACGTCGACAACACCGTGGTGTACGCCCGCGAGGTGTGAGGTTCACTCCACGCGCACCCGGTCGGGCGCCGAGTCCGGCCGGAAGCCGCGCCACACGGCGTGCCGCAGGCTGCCCTCGCCGGGGACGTCGCCGGTCCAGCCGGCGTGCTGGACCTCGACGACCTCGGCGGGGGCCACCCACCGGGCGCCGACGGCGTCGGCCGCCGGGACGTCGTCGGTCGCCGGTGCGGACTGCTCGTGCGGGGCGAGCCGCGTGACCACCTCGCGCCGCACCCGGTCGGAGAACCCGGTGCCGACCCGCCCCACGTACCGCCAGCCGTCACCGGACGGCAGCGCGAGCAGCAGCCCTCCCGCCGAGCGAGGGTCCTCGGTCGGCGTCCCGGTCCGCAGCGGACGCCAGCCGATCACCACCGCCTCCTGGGTGGGGGCGTGCTTGATCTTGAGCCAGTCGCGCGAGCGGCGGCCCGCCGCGTACCCGGCCCGCCGGCGCTTGGCGACCACGCCCTCGAGCCCGAGCCGGCGGGACTCGGCCATCGCCTCCTCGGCCGTGCCCTCCAGCCCCGCCGGCACGTGCACCGGGGGCCGTGGCGACACCAGCCGATCCAGCGCGGCACGCCGCTCCGTGTAGGGGTGGTCGGTCAGGTCGACGCCGGCGGTTCGCAGCACGTCGAAGAGGACGAGGTCGACGCCGACCCGTCGGCGGGCACGCTCCACGTCGCGGGGTGCGGCGAGGTTGGCCCGCTGCTGCAACCGGCGGAAGCTCGGCCGCGCGTCCCCGTCCAGGGCGACGATCTCCCCGTCGAGCACGAGAGGCAGCTCCTCGGCCGGCACCATCTCGCCCAGCGCCTGCAGCTCGGGGAACGTCGGCGTGAGGTCGCGACCCGAGCGGGACGTGAGCCGGACCCCGGCTCTGCCGGCAGCATCGTCGGGTGGCAGGACCTCCGCGATCGCGCGGAACCCGTCCCACTTGACCTCGAACGCCCAGTCGGCCGGGTCGAGCCGGGCCAGCTCGGCCGGGGGAGCGCTGGTGGCGAGCATGGGGCGGGGCGCCCGGGCGGGATCTGTCGGAGCCGGCGTGGGTCCCGCGACGGCAGCCTCGCCGGGCTGGGCCTTGGTGCGGTGGATCAGCCACGACCGCTGGTCGTCACCGCCGCGCCCTCCCGTCCGGATCAGGGCGAGCCGCCGCGACCCTCGGCGCTCGCTGTGCAGCGTGACGATGACCTCGGCGCCCTCGCGCCACTTCTCGAGGTCGTAGGTGCCGGTGTCCCAGATCGTCACCTCGCCGCCGCCGTACTCCCCGGCCGGGATCGTGCCCTCGAAGTCGCCGTAGGCCAGCGGGTGGTCCTCGGTCTGCACGGCGAGGTGGTTCTGGTCGGGGTCGGCGGGCTCGCCCTTCGGTAGCGCCCAGCTGACCAGGACGCCCTCGTGCTCAAGCCGGAAGTCCCAGTGCAGCCGGCGGGCGTGGTGCTCCTGGATCACGAACCGCGGCGCCGCGTCGGCCGGGCGTGCAGCGCCCGAGGAGAACGGCTCGGGGGTGCGTCCCGGGTCGCGCTTGGCGCGGTAGGTCTCCAGCCGGTCGAAGGTCGCCAGGTGCTCCGACGTGGGCTCCAGGCGGTCCAGGTGGCCGGCCAGCAGCGGGGCGAGCAGGTCGCCGTCGCGGCCGATCCGCTCGAGGACCTCGGCGTGGTCGAGCTGGCGGAGGTCGGGGTCCTCGAGCTCGTCCCACGTGCGCGGGGCGGCGACCGTCGGCTGCGCGCGTCCCCGCAGGGAGTAGGGGGTGATCGTGGTCTTGGAGCCGTTGTTCTGCGACCAGTCGACGAACACCTTGCCGGTCCGCAGCGACCGCTTCATCTCGGCCACGACGTGGCCGGGGTGCTCCGTGGCGAGGTGCTGGGCGAGCTCCTTGGCGACGGCGGAGACGTCGTCGCTGGTGAGCGTCCCGTGCGGGCCCGTCAGCGGCGCGTACAGGTGCAGTCCCTTGGACCCGCTGGTCACCGGCAGCAGGTCGAGACCCATCCCGGCGACGATCTCTCTGGCCCAGCGGGCGACCTGCGCGCACTCGGGCAGCCCGACCCCGGGGCCCGGGTCGAGGTCGAGCACCATCCGGTCCGGCGGCAGCGGGTCGCCGGTGCGCCCGAACCGCCACTGCGGCACGTGGATCTCCAGGGTCGCCGTCTGACCGAGCCAGGTGAGCGTGGCCAGGTCGTCGACGAGGACGTAGTCGTTGACGGAGTGCCGGTGGCGGATGGTGTGCCGCGGCACCCAGTCGGGGGTGGAGGCGTCGAGGTTCTTCTGGAAGAACGACTGTCCCTCGACGCCGTCGGGCCAGCGCTTGCGGGTGGCGGGTCGGTGCGCCGCGTGCGGGATCAGGACGTCGGCGACCGTGGCGAGGTACTGCAGCACCTCGCCCTTCGTGGTGCCGGTGGCGGGGTAGAGCACCTTGTCGAGGTTGGTCAGCGACAGGGTGCGGCCCGCCACCGTGACGCGCTGGGCCTGCGGGCTCACGAGCCCATCCTGGCGGTGCCCGGGGCGACGCGCAGCGCGCAAGGCGTGCGAGTGCGGTCCGTCGGTCCGAGACTCTCCACGGTGCTCGGTGTCGAGCATCTGCGGCACGAACGGCGAAGGAGCTGTCCCATGAACGCATCGCGTCGGGCACGTCGTGGTCCCACGGCCTGGGTCACGGCACTGGCCGTCGGCCTCGCGACCCTGGTCTCCGCCCCCGCGGCGACGGCGGCTCCGCCCCCCGACGAGTACGTCGCCCTGGGGGACTCGTACGCCGCCGGCTCCGGCATCCTGCCCCTCGACCCGTCGGCGCCGCCCCGGTGCCTCCGGGCCACGCGCAACTACCCGAAGCTCGTCGCCGGCGCGCTCGGTGCCGACCTCACCGACGTCACCTGCGGCGGGGCCGAGACGGCCGACCTGTACGACCGCCAGTACCGGCGGGTGCCGGCCCAGCTCGACGCGGTCACGAGGAAGACGGACCTGGTGACCGTCACCATCGGCGGGAACGACAACGACGTCTTCAGCGGGGCGATCCTGGCGTGCGGGTCGCTGGGCGGCCTGACCCGCGGGTACGGCAGCCCGTGCGAGCACGTCTACGGCGACTACTTCGTCGACCGGGTCGAGCAGCGGACCTATCCTGCCGTGCGGCAGGCGCTCGTCGACGTCCAGCGCCGGGCGCCGCGGGCCGACGTCGTGGTCGTGGGCTACCCGTGGCTGCTCCCGCCCCAGGTCGGGTGCTACCCCGAGCTGCCCTTCGCCCGCGGGGACGTGCCCTACCTGCGCGACCTGCAGGCCACGCTGAACGACGTGCTCGAGCGCGCCGCACGGGAGACCGGGGCGGTGTTCGTCGACCTCTCGGTCGTCAGCGAGGGGCGCGACGCGTGCTCCGGGGCCGGGACGCGGTGGGTCGAGCCGCTGCTCGAGGGGTCCGGGGTGGTGCCGCTGCACCCGAACGCCCGCGGCGAGGCCGGCATGGCCGACGCCGTCCTGGCGACGCTCGGGAGCTGAGCCGCGAGGGGCCGCGGGCGGCGTGCCGACGGGCGCGCCGCCCGCGCGCCGGGAGTGCGATACTCGGCGCCGTGGAGATCCCCGTCGCCTGGTCCGTCGTCCTGCTCGTCGCCGCCGTGTGGAACCTCGTGGTGTGGCCGCAGTTCTGGCGACGCGTGACCAAGGACCCGCGGTCCCGCGACGACGCCGGCCGCCCGACCCGCTTCTACACGGTGCACGCCGTGCTCGTGGGGGTGTCCCTGCTCCTGGGCGTGCTGGTGGGCGTGGTCGGCCTGCTGGGGCTGCTCGGCTGACCGGTCGCGTCCGGTGACCGCCCGCGTGACCATGGGGTGATGAGGGCGATCTGGAAGGGCGCCGTGACGTTCGGTCTGGTGAACGTCCCGGTGAAGATCTACAGCGCCACCGAAGACCACGACGTGTCGCTGCACCAGGTGCACGACGCCGACGGCGGACGGATCCGCTACCGGCGCGTGTGCGAGGTGTGCGGCGAGACGGTCCCGTACGAGCACATCGACAAGGCCTACGACGACGGCGAGCACGTGGTGGTGCTGACGCGGGAGGACTTCGCGGCCCTGCCGGCGGAGTCGAACCGGGAGATCGAGGTCGTCGAGTTCGTGCCGAGCGACCAGGTCGACCCGATCCTCCTCGACCGGACGTACTACCTGGAGCCGGACTCGACGAGCCCCAAGGCGTACGTGCTGCTGCGGCGCACCCTGGAGGAGACCGACCGCACCGCCATCGTGAAGTTCGCGCTGCGCCAGCGCACCCGGCTGGCGGCGCTGCGGGTGCGGGACGAGGTCCTGACGCTGCAGACGCTGCTGTGGGCCGACGAGATCCGCGCCGCGGAGTTCCCGGCGCTGGACGGGTCGACCTCGGTGAGCGACAAGGAGCTGGCGATGTCCGCCCAGCTGGTGTCCGCCTACGAGGCGGACTTCGCGCCCGAGGAGTACACCGACGAGTACCAGGCCCAGCTGCGGCAGCTCATCGACGCGAAGATCGAGAAGGGCGACACGATGGACGCGGCCGAGACGTTCGGCGAGCAGCCGGAGGGCGAGGGCGCCGAGGTCGTCGACCTCATGGAGGCGTTGCGGCGGTCGGTGGCCGCCCAGCGCAAGACCGGCTGACGGCGCAGGACCGGCCGACGGCGCACGCCCGGGCCGGCGGTCCCGGTCAGGACGCGGCAGGTCGCCGCAGACGCTCCACCAGGGCGAGCAGCTCCTCCAGGGGCGGGGGAGCCGCGCCCAGCGAGGCGCGGTGGTAGATGCCGTCCGACAGCAGCACGACGGTCCGCGCGAGGGCGTCGTCGCCCACCTGCTCGGCCACGGTGTCCGTCCACGCCTGCTCGGCGGCGTCGAGCGCGCTGCGGGCGCGGGGGTAGGCGCCGCGGGCGAGCTCGGCCACCGCGAGATAGGTGCGGTCGAACTCGTTGCCGACGTCCGACGACGTACGGAGCAGGTAGTGCACCGGGCCTTCGGGGTCGGCCCGCATCGCGGCGACGTCGGCGGCGATGAGCGCGGTCAGGTGTTCCACGAGCCCGTCGACGAGGGCGTCCTTGGAGCCGAAGTGGTACAGCAGCCCGCCCTTGGAGACGCCGGCGTGGTCGGCGACCGCGTCGAGGGTGGCCGACCGTTCGCCGGAGGTGACGAGCAGGTCGGTGAACGCCTGGAGCACCTTGGCGCGTGCTGCGGGTGGGGGGAGGCATGGTTGCACCCTACCGGCGGAAAGGTTACTGTACCGACTAGACGGTGCAGAAGTCCGACGCGACGCGTCGCCCTGGCCGTCGTGTGCTGTGAAAGGCCTCCCCATGGCTCAGATCCTCACGGCACCGGCTTCCTCGACGACGAACCCCACCCCGGCGCCGGCTCCCGGCGCGACCGTGACGTCCCCGGTCCGGCGGTGGATCGCCCTCGCCGTGCTCATGCTGCCGGTGCTCCTGGTGTCCATCGACAACACGGTGCTCAGCTTCGCGCTGCCGCAGATCTCCGCGGCGCTGGAACCCGGCGGCACCCAGCTCCTCTGGATCGTCGACGCCTACTCGCTGGTGCTCGCCGGGCTCCTGGTCCCGATGGGCTCGGTCGCCGACCGCGTCGGACGGCGTCGCCTGCTGCTGACCGGCGCCGTCGGCTTCGCGGCCGTGTCCGCCCTCGCGGCCTTCGCGCCCAGCGCCGGTGCGCTCGTGGTCGCCCGCGCCGCCCTCGGCTTCTTCGGGGCCATGCTCATGCCGTCGGCCCTGTCGCTGCTGCGCAACGTCTTCACCGACCGCGCCGAGCGACGCCTCGCCATCGCCGTCTTCGCCTCCGCCTTCGCGGCCGGCTCCGCCGTCGGGCCGATCGTCGGCGGCGTGCTGCTGGAGCACTTCTGGTGGGGGTCGGTGTTCCTTCTGGCCGTCCCTGTGCTCGTGCTGCTCGGAATCCTCGCCCCGATCTTCGTCCCGGAGTCCCGCGACCCCGCGCCGGGACGGGTCGACCCGCTCTCCGTCGTCCTCGTCATGGCGGCCATGCTGGCCGTGGTCCTCGGCATCAAGACGCTCGCCAAGGGTGACCTGCTGGGGCTCGCCGAGCTCACCGTCGGCCTCGGGATCGGGGCGGTGTTCGTCCGTCGTCAGCTGGGCCGGCCCGACCCGATGCTCGACGTCCGGCTGTTCACGCACGCCGCCTTCACCGGCAGCGTGCTGGTCAACCTGCTGTCGGTGTTCGCGCTCGTCGGCTTCCTGTTCTTCGTCTCCCAGGACCTGCAGCTCGTCATCGGGCTCTCCCCGGTGCAGGCCGGTCTCGTCCTGGTGCCGGGCACGATCACCACGGTCGTCGCGGGGCTGTCGGTCGTGCGGATCGTCCGTCGTGTCCGGCCCGCGGTCATCGTGGCCGCCGGGCTCTGCGTGTCGGCCACCGGCTACCTCGTCACCGCCCTCGTGGCCGGGCGGGGCGAGGCCGGGTGGATCGCCGTCGCCTTCGTCGTGCTCGCGCTCGGGGTCGGGATGGCCGAGACCATCTCCAACGACCTCATCGTCTCCACCGTGCCGGCGGCGAAGGCGGGTGCGGCCTCGGCCATCTCCGAGACCGCGTACGAGGTCGGGGCGGTCCTGGGCACCGCGGTGCTCGGCGGCATCCTCACGGCGTCGTACCACGCGGCCGTCCGGGTGCCCGACGGCGTCACGCCGGCCGAGGCGGCCCGCGCGGCCGAGACCCTCGGCGGGGCGACCAACGTCGCCGCCGACCTGCCCGCCGACCAGGCGAGCGCGCTGCTCGGCTCTGCGCACGCGGCGTTCGGCAGCGGTGTGGTGACGACCTCCGTCATCGGGTTCGTCGCGGTGCTCGGCGCCGCCGCGATCGCGCTGACCACGCTGCGCCGCGCGACCTCCTGACGTCCCCGGACGGCGGTGTGCGGGACAGTCGCCGCAGGGTGTCAGGATGGGGACACGATGACCGAACGCCGTACCCCGCCCCGCTGGCTGCGCTGGACCCTCGTGGTCACCGCGGCCGTGGTCGCCTGCGTCGTGTACGGCGTGACGACCGCGTCCGCCGAGCTCAACCTCGGCCCGCACGAGGCCGTCTACGAGGTCGACACCGACGGCCTCGTGGTCACCGACCTCGGTCCGCTGGGCACCCTCGAGATCGACTCGCCGCTCCCGCTCGGCCTCGGCGTGGACGTCACCGTCCAGGAGATCCCCGCCGACCTGACCGCGGTCGACGACGCCTCGACGCTGGACAAGCTGGTCGGCGACCTCGACCGCTACCTCCAGTTCTACGACAGCCCCCAGATCACCTTCGATGCCGTCACCTGGGCCCTGGTCGCCTCGGCGGCGCGCCGGACCGTGGGGGCCCTCGTCGTGGTGGCGCTCGCGGCCTGGGGCGTGCGGCTGCTGCTCGGGCCCCGGCGTCGCGACGAGCTCTCCGCGACGCTGGCCCCGCGCACCTGGCAGCTCACTGCCGGGGCCGTCGTGGTCGGGGTCGTCGGGTCGACCCTGGTCGCCGCCGACGTGACGCCGCCGCGGGCCGGGCGCCCGGCGTCCGAGGTGTTCGCGGGGACCGCGCTGGAAGGAGCGCGCATCACCGGGCGCCTGGCGTCCGTGGTCGACACCTACGGGGGCCAGCTCCTGGAGCTGTACGAGGAGAACGAGGCGTTCTACGCCGCGGCGGACGACGACCTGCACGACGCGTGGCGCGCCTGGGAGATCCGTGACGCCGTGCGGACCAACCTCGGGGCGGCCTCTCCGGTGCCCGAGGACGCGGTGACGATGCTCGTGGTCTCCGACCTGCACTGCAACACCGGCATGTCGCCGCTGATCCGGTCGACCGCGGAGCTGTCCGGCACGGACGTGATGCTCAACGCCGGGGACACGACGATGAACGGCACAGCCGTCGAGAAGGCGTGCGTGGACTCCTTCGCGGCCGCCGTGCCCGACGACGTGCCCATGATCGTCGCCGACGGCAACCACGACTCGGTGCTGACCTCCGCCCAGGAGGCCGCGCACGGTCAGGTGGTGCTCGACGGGTCCGTCGTCGAGGCGTCCGGGGTGCGCATCCTCGGCGACCGGGACGTCCTGGAGACCCGGATCGGCGAGGGCACGACCGTGGCGCGCGAGCGCACCCCGGCCGAGCAGGCCGCCGAGCTGGCCGCAACGGCCTGCACGGAGGGCGACGTCGACCTGCTGCTGGTGCACACTCCCGTGGTCGGGGACCCCGCGCTGGAGTCCGGCTGCGTGCCTTTCCAGGTCTCGGGGCACACCCACCGGCGGGCCGGGCCCGTGCAGGTCGGCCAGGGGATCCGCTACGTGTCGGCCAGCACGGCCGGGGCGGCCTCCGGGCAGGCGACCGTCGGCCCGTTGCGCGGGACCGCCGAGATGACGCTGCTGCGGTTCGACCCCGAGGACGGCCGGGTGCTGGACGTCCAGGTCGTCTCCGTGAACCCGGCCGGTCAGGCCACGGTGCACGACCGCGAGCCGGTGCCCGAGGTCGTGCCGGCGGTCGGGCAGCTCGAGCCGACGGCGGCGCCGGAGGCCGCCCCGGTCACCCCGAGCCCCGAGGCGTCGCCCGTCGCGACCCCGCTGGAGCTCGAGGACCCGCCGGACGGCGGGAGCACCCAGGAACCGTCCCCCTCGCCGAGCCCCGAGGGGCCGCTCGCGCCCTGACCCACCACGTAGGCTTCGGGTGTGAACGACACCGACACCACCCGGCCGGCCGATCTGACCCCGGTGGCGCAGGACTACCTCAAGGCGATCTGGTCGGCGCAGGAGTGGAGCGACGAACGGGTCACCACCGGCCTGCTCGCCGACCGCCTGGGCGTCGGGCCGTCCACGGTGTCGGAGACGGTGCGCCGGCTGACGGCGCAGGGCCTGCTCGGGCACGAGCCGTACAGCGGGGTCTGGCTCACCGACGAGGGCCGTCGGCACGCCCTGACCATGGTGCGTCGACACCGGCTGCTCGAGACCTGGCTGGTGCGTGAGCTCGGCTACGGCTGGGACGAGGTGCACGACGAGGCCGAGGTGCTCGAGCACGCGGTCTCGGACCTGCTCGTCGAGCGCATCGACGCCCGGCTGGGGCACCCCGTCCGCGACCCGCACGGCGACCCCATCCCCACGGCGGACGGCCGGGTGGTCCGCCCCGACGCGGTCCCGCTCGAGGACCTGGCCGAGGGGGAGCGGGGCGTCGTGGCGCGGATCTCCGACGCCGACCCCGACGCGCTGCGCTACCTCGCGGACCTGGGTCTCGAGCTCGACGTGGAGGTGACCGTCGTGGAGCGTCGCGACTACGCCGGTACGCTCTCCCTGACCTGGACCGGGCCCGCCGGTGCCGTGGCCGTCGACCTGGGCCACCTCGCGGCCTCGCGCGTGCGGGTGGTCCGCGCGTAGGGTGGGGGCATCCCCGACGACGTGCCCACGTGAGCTGCGTGGCGCCGTCGAATCGTTTCGAGAGGACGTGAACGTGACCGTCGCGCCACCCCGACCCACCACGGGACGCCCGGCCCTCGGTGCCGGACAAGCCCTGTTCGCCCTGGCCCTCGGCGGCTTCACCATCGGCACCACCGAGTTCGCCACGATGGGGCTGCTGCCCCAGATCGGTGCGGACCTGCAGGCGAGCGACCCCGTCGTCGGCCACGCGATCACCGCCTACGCCGTCGGCGTCGTCGCCGGCGCGCCGCTGCTGACCGTGGCCGCCGCCCGGATGTCCCGGCGTCGGCTCCTGCTGGTGCTCATGGGCGCCTACACGGTGGCGAACGTCCTCTCCGCCGCCGCGCCGAGCATCGAGTGGCTGGTCGCCGGCCGGTTCCTCGCCGGGCTGCCGCACGGCGCCTTCTTCGGCGTCGGGGCCGCCGTCGGGGCGGCGGTCGCCGGCCCCGGGAGGCGCGGTCACGCCGTGGCGATGATGATGACGGGACTGACCGTGGCCAACGTGGTCGGCGTCCCGCTCTCGACCGCCGTCGGGCAGGCTTTCGGCTGGCGCGTCGCGTTCGTGCTGATCGGCGTGCTGGGCGGCATCACGCTGCTCGGGCTGTGGCGCTTCGTGCCCGAGCAGGGGCCGGTGCCGACCAGCGTCCGCCAGGAGCTGGGGACGCTCGCCAACGGTCCGCTGTGGGTCGCGTTCGTCGGCGGTGCGATCGGGTTCGGCGGGCTGTTCGCCGTCTACACCTACGTCGCGCCCACGGTCACGCGGGTGTCCGGCATGAGCGAGAGCGCCGTGCCGTGGGTGCTCGCCGTCATGGGCGTGGGGATGACCGTCGGCACGCTGCTCGGCGGCCGGCTCGCCGACCGGTCCGTGCTGGGCACCCTGCTCGGCGGCTACGTCGCCACCGGCCTGTCCCTCGTGCTGTTCGCCCTGACCGCGACCAGCGCGGTGGGGGCCGTGCTGGGCCTGTTCCTCCTCGGGGTCACCTCGCAGGTGCTCGGGATCGCGATGCAGACGCGTCTGATGGACCTCTCCCCGCGGGCCCAGTCCCTCGGCGCGGCACTGTGCCACTCGGCGCTGAACGTGGGCAACGCCGGCGGCGCCTTCGTCGGCGGGCTCGTCATCGCCGGTGGCTGGGGGTACGTCGCCCCGGCCTGGGCCGGGCTGGGCCTGACGGTGGTGGGTCTGCTGATCGTGCTCGTGTCCCTGCGCACGACCCGGCCGGCGCCGGCGGCCGAGGGGTGCGATACCGTCACCCCGTGACCGAGACAACCGTCGACGGCGCACCGGCCGTCGCACAGCCCCGCCCGCTGGCGGACCGCACCTACGGCACACTGCTCGTCGTGCTCGGCGCCGTCGGCTTCGGCGGCGCGATGTGGCTGGCCGTCGAGAGGATCCTCAAGCTCCAGGACCCCGACCGGGTCACGTCCTGCTCGATCAACCTGTTCCTCGACTGCGGCATCGCCATGGAGTCCTGGCAGGGGGCGCTGCTCGGCTTCCCCAACCCGTTCATCGGTGTGGCCGCCTTCCCCGTGGTGATCACCAGCGGGGTCGTGCTGCTCGCCGGGGCGCGGCTGCCGCGGTGGTACCACCTGTGGCTGCTCGGCGGGACGGTGCTCGGTCAGCTCCTGGTCTTCTTCCTGATGTGGACGAGCTTCTCCGTGCTCGTCGCCCTCTGCCCGGCCTGCATGGTCGTGTGGACGATCATGTGGCCGCTGCTGTGGTACCAGGTCGTGCACACCGTGCAGGAGGGGCACCTGCGCGTCGGGGAGGGGCTGCGTCGCCTCGTCCTGGGCTACCGCGGCGTGATCCTCGTCATCGGCTACGTCGTGGCGGTCGCCTGGCTGCTCCTCGCCGTCGGGTCGCCGCTCGTCGCCTCCTTCTGAGGGGCTCCGTCGGCCCGCGGGCAGCCCGGCGGCCGTCGCCCGGACCGTGAGAAACCGGACGGGGCCCGAGCGTCCCGGCCGGTAGACTCGCCCGGGTGAGCACGCCCAACGCCGACACCACTGACCTGTCCGCCGCCCCGCAGCGCCCCGACGAGCCCGAGCACCGGTACACCCCGGCCCTCGCGCAGGAGATCGAGCTGCGCTGGCAGGACCGGTGGGAGGAGCGCGGCACGTTCCACGCCGCGAACCCCACCGGCGAGCTCACCGGTCCCGACGGGGCCGAGCCGGCCGGACGGCCCTTCTTCATCATGGACATGTTCCCGTACCCCTCGGGGGCGGGGCTGCACGTGGGGCACCCGCTCGGGTTCATCGCCACCGACGTCGTCGGCCGCTTCCGCATGATGTGCGGCGACAACGTGCTGCACGCCATGGGCTTCGACGCCTTCGGCCTGCCCGCCGAGCAGTACGCCGTGCAGACCGGCGAGCACCCCCGCCTGGTGACCGAGCGCAACATGGTCACCTACCGCCGCCAGCTGCGCCGGATGGGGCTGGGGCACGATCCGCGCCGCAGCTTCGCCACCATCGACGACGACTACGTGCGCTGGACGCAGTGGATCTTCCTGGAGATCTTCGACTCCTGGTACGACGCCGACGCCGAGCCGGTCGACGGCGGCACGCAGCGCGGCCGAGCCCGCCGGATCTCCGAGCTGCGCGCGGAGCTGGCGGCCGGGACCCGGCCCGTGCCCGGGCACGACGGCGACAACACCGGCGGCGCCGTGTGGTCCACGCTGAGCGAGCCCGAGCAGCGCGACGTCCTGGACGCCCAGCGCCTGGCCTACGTCGACTCCTCCCCGGTGAACTGGTGCCCCGGCCTGGGCACCGTGCTGGCCAACGAGGAGGTCACCGCCGAGGGACGCTCCGAGCGCGGCAACTTCCCGGTGTTCACCAAGAACCTGCGCCAGTGGAAGATGCGGATCACCGCCTACGCGGACCGCCTGGTCGACGACCTGGAGCTCATCGAGTGGCCCGACAAGGTCAAGGCGATGCAGCGCAACTGGATCGGCCGCTCGACCGGCGCCAACGTGACCTTCCACGTCGTCGGTGCGGGTGACGCGGACGCCGACGCCGCCGGCGCGGGCGCCGCCATCGAGGTGTTCACCACCCGGCCCGACACGTTGTTCGGCGCGACCTTCATGGTGGTCTCCCCGGAGCACCCGCTGCTGGACGAGGTCCCGGCCGGCTGGCCCGACGGCACCCGCGCGGTCTGGACCGGCGGGCACTCCTCCCCGGTGGAGGCCGTGGCCGCCTACCGTCGCGAGGCGGCCGCCAAGACCGCCGTCGAGCGGCAGGCCGACGCCGGCAAGAAGACCGGCGTGTTCACCGGTCACCTGGCGGTCAACCCGGTCAACGGCGAGACCGTCCCCGTCTTCACGGCGGACTACGTGCTGATGGGCTACGGCACCGGCGCGATCATGGCCGTGCCCGGCGGCGACGACCGCGACCACGCCTTCGCCGAGGCCTTCGAGCTGCCGATCGTGCACACCGTCGAGCCGGCCGGCGGGCTGCCCGAGGGGCACGAGGGCGCGTGGACCGGCGACGGCGTCACCGTGCGCTCGTCGAACGACGAGATCTCCCTGGACGGTCTCGGCGTGGCCGAGGCCAAGGCGCGGATCATCGCCTGGCTCGAGGAGAAGGGCGCCGGCCGGGGCACGACCACCTACCGCCTCAACGACTGGCTGTTCAGCCGCCAGCGGTACTGGGGCGAGCCGTTCCCGATCCTCTGGGACGCCGAGGACCGCGCCGTCGCCATCCCCGGTGACCGCCTGCCCGTGGACCTGCCCGAGGTGCCGGACTACGCGCCGCGCACCTTCGACCCGGACGACCGCGACTCCGAGCCGGAGGCGCCGCTGGGCCGCAACGACGACTGGGTGCACGTCACCCTGGACCTGGGCGACGGCCCGCAGCAGTACCGCCGCGACACCAACACCATGCCCAACTGGGCCGGGTCGTGCTGGTACTACCTGCGCTACCTGGACCCCACCTGGGGCACCGACGACCAGGGCGACGGCGAGCGGCCCGTGGTCGACCCGGCGCTGGAGCGGTACTGGATGGGCCCCCGGCACAACGACACCTCCGGGCCGGCCGGCGGCGTCGACCTGTACGTCGGCGGCGTCGAGCACGCCGTGCTGCACCTGCTGTACGCGCGGTTCTGGCACAAGGTCCTGCACGACCTGGGGCACGTCAGCTCCCGCGAACCGTTCGGCAAGCTGTTCAACCAGGGCTACATCCAGGCCTACGCCTTCACCGACGATCGCGGTGCCTACGTGCCCGCCGCCGACGTCCAGGGTGACGAGCAGGCCGGGTGGACCTACCAGGGCCAGGCCGTCGAGCGCGAGTACGGCAAGATGGGCAAGTCGCTGAAGAACGTCGTCACCCCCGACGACATGTACGCCGAGTACGGCGCCGACACCTTCCGGGTGTACGAGATGGCGATGGGCCCGTTGGACCTGTCCCGGCCGTGGAACACGCGGGACGTCGTCGGCTCGCAGCGGTTCCTGCAGCGGCTGTGGCGCAACGTCGTCGACGAGACCGACGGGTCGCCGGTGGTCACCGAGGACGAGCCCGCGCCGGACACCCTCAAGGCGCTGCACCGCACCATCGCGGACGTGCGCGCCGAGATGGAGGGCATGCGGCCCAACACGGCGATCGCCAAGCTCATCACCTACAACAACCACCTGACGGCCCTGGACCGCGTGCCGCGTGCCGCCGTCGAGCCGCTGGTGCTCATGGTCGCGCCCATCGCGCCGCACATCGCCGAGGAGCTGTGGGAGCGCCTCGGGCACACCGCGTCGCTGGCGCGCGAGCCGTTCCCCGAGGCCCGCGACGAGTACCTGGTCGCCGAGACGGTGACCTGCGTCGTGCAGGTCAAGGGCAAGGTGCGCGGGCGCGTCGAGGTGTCGCCCGACATCTCCGACGACGACCTGACGGCGGCGGCCCTGGCCGAGCCGAACGTGATGCGGGCGATCGACGGCGCCGAGATCCGCAAGGTGATCGTCCGGGCGCCGAAGCTGGTGAATGTCGTCGTCTGAGCCGGAGGTGCAGCAGAGGCAGGGGGCCGAGCGCAGCGAGGCACGCGGCGGGCGCGGAACTGCAGGCTCGGACGGCGCGACAGGCCCGGCGTCTGAGGTGGCGTCGACACCTGGCTCCCGCCTGGCCGGGGCGCTCGCCGGGATCGAGCGCGCCTTCGCGGCCCCCACGCTCGGGCTGCTGCACAAGGCCGAGGCGCCCCTGGTGGTCGCCGTGCTGCGCTGCGTGTTCACCCCGGACCGCCCGACGGTCGCCACCGAGCAGCTGCACGTCGAGGTGGACGACCTGCTGGACGGCTTCCGTGCCGCCCGGGACGACGGCGGTGCGCCGGCGGCGTCCGGCGCACCCCGGGTGCCGGACGAGCCCGCGCGCGTGCTGTGCACCCGGTGGGTGCGCGAGCGCTGGCTCGTGCGGTCCCTGGACGACGGCGGCGCCGAGCGGTACCAGCTCTCCAGCTACGCCACCGAGGCCCTCGACGTCGTCGCGCGCACCCAGGGCGGCCGGGGCCTGGTCAGCGAGTCCCGGATCCGGACGCTGCTCGTCGCGCTCGACGACCTCGCCCGGGACGCCTACCCGGACCGCGAGGCCCGCATGCGGCGGCTGCGCGCGCGGATCGACGAGGCGCAGGGCGAGCTCGCGCGCCTCGAGGCCGGGGGAGAGGTGGAGCCCGTCGCCGAGGAGCGCCTGGGCGAGCAGTACGACCACCTGCTGTTCCTCGTGCGCGAGCTGCCCGCCGACTTCGCCCGCGTGGCGGAGTCGCTGACCGTCCTGCAGCGCGACCTGGTGACCCGCCTGCGTCAGGACGACCGGTCCACCGGCGTGGTGGTCGCGGAGTACCTCGACGCCTCGGAGAACCTGCTCGACAGCACCACCGAGGGCCGGGCGTTCGCCGGGGCGATGGAGCTCCTCGGCGATCCCGAGCTCCTGGACTCCCTGGAGCAGCGCGTGCGCGAGATCCTCGAGCACCCGTTCGCCGTGGACCTGCCGGTGGCGCAGCGGAACGCGCTGCAGGGGCTGCGGTCGCAGCTGGTCACGGCCATCGAGGTCGTGCTCGCCGCGCAGGCCCGCGTCTCGCGGACCGTGACCGCGCAGATCCGCCACCACAACCCACTGCGCGACCGCGAGGTCGACAGCGCCCTGCGCGAGGCGACCGCGGCGATGGCGGACTGGTTCCCGGCCAGCGGCCGGGCGGCCCGGGTCGAGCCGCTGCGCTGGTTCGAGCGTGCCGTGCCGGGCCGGCTGCGCACCACCCTGCACGACCTGCGTCCCGAGACACCGCCCGAGCAGCTCGACCCGTGGGCGCCCGAGGACACCGACGACCCGGACGGGGCGATCGACGAGCTGCGGGCGATGGGCGGCCCCAGCCACCAGGACCTCGCGGCGCGGCTGGCCGGGCTGACGGCGCCGAGCACCGTCGGGGCGGTCTTCTCCGACGGCCCGGCGGCGCTGCGCCGGCCGGTGGAGCTGCTCGGCTACCTGGACCTGGCCGTCGACGGCGGCCGCCCCGGTGCCGACGACGCCGCGGCCGCGTCGCCACCGGAGGCCCCCCGCACCGGGGACGTGCCCGCCGACGGGCTGGAGCGGGTCACCGCCACCCGCGCCGACGGCACCACCCGCGACTTCGTGCTGCCCCGCACCCCGATCAGGAGGACCGATGACTGACGCCGGCGAGGGCACCTTCGTCGAGACCGCCGCGATCGAGGACGACGACGCCGCGCTGTTCGCCGGCGACAGCGGCGTGCTGCCGTTCGAGGCCCGTCGCGTGCTGGCGCTCGTGATGCAGCGTCGCTACCTGTCCGCCGCGGAGCACCCGGCCGAGTGGACGGCGCTCCTGGCCCACCAGCAGGTGCTGTCCTCGCGGCTGCACGACCTGTTCGTCGAGCTCGTGGTGGACCGCGACTACGAGATCGCCTACAAGCGCCAGGTCCGGTCCGACGGGCTCGCGATCCCGGTGCTGCTGCGCGACGAGCCGTTCAAGCGGGTCGAGACGCTGCTCATGCTCTACGTGCGCAACCGGTACCACCAGGAGCAGGGTGCCGGGCACCCCGCCGCCTACGTGGACGCCGAGGAGATGACCGACTACGCCCTCGGGTTCCTCGCCCACGACGAGACGAACCTGGCCGCCCGGCACCGCGAGATCGAGAACGCCGTCGCCGCGCTGGTGCGCGAGCGAGTGCTCGAGGAGGTCGCCACGGGGCGGTACCGCGTGGGCGCGGTGGTGGAGATCCTGCTGCCCGTGGACCGGCTGCGCGAGCTCACCGCGTGGTTGCGCGGCACAGGCACCGGTGCCGCCGACGGTGCCGACGCGGGCACCGACCACCGTCCCGACGAGACGCAGGAGATCGCGTGACCATGACGTCGACGGCCCGCATGAGCGACTCGCTGTTCGGGCTCATCCCCGCCGCCTCGGACGGCCGCCAGTGGACGGCCACCTCGATGCAGCTCGTCAACTGGGGCGGCTACCACGGGCACCACGAGGTGCGGTTCTCCGCGCGCGCGACGCTGCTGTCCGGCGCCTCCGGTTCGGGCAAGTCCACGCTGCTGGACGCCTACATCGCGCTCATGATGAGCCACACCACCCCGTTCAACGGCGCCTCCAACGGCGCCGCGGCCGGTCGGGCACGAGGGCGCGAGCAGCGCAACGTGCTGTCCTACGCGCGCGGCAAGCTCGACGACTCGCGGGCCGACGGCGCCACCAGCCGCGAGCAGGTGCTGCGCGGCGACGGCGTGGACACCTGGACGGCGATCGCGATGTCCTGGACGGACCAGTCCGGCGAGGTCTTCACCGCCCTGCGGGCCTGGTACGTGCCGCGTGGCGCGACCCGCAACGAGGAGTGCGTCGTCGTGCGGGCCACCGCCGACGGCGCGTTCGACCTGCGCGCGCTGGAACCCCTGGCCGCCGGCCGGTTCGCCCGGGGCGGCCTCACCGAGGCCGGGCTCACCCCGTTCGACACCGACATCGCCTTCGCCACCCGGCTGCACGCCGCGCTCGGCATCGGCGCGGCCGGGGACGGCCACAAGGCGATGCAGCTGCTGGGCCGCATCCAGGCCGGTCAGGCGATCACCACCGTCGACGCGCTGTACAAGGCGATGGTGCTCACCGAGCCGGAGACGCTCGAGGTCGCCGACCGTGCCGTCGAGCACTTCGACGAGCTGAGCGCCGTCCGCAGCGAGATGCTCACCGCGACCCGCCAGGTCGAGGTGCTGCGGCCCATGGTCGAGCTGCGCGAGCGGATCGACGACGCCGAGGACTCGGTCGCCCTGCTGGACACGCTGGGCGTGACCGGGAGCGGACCCGCCGCGGGGACGACGCCGTTCGCGGTGTGGCGCGACCGGCGCCGGCTCGCGCTCGTCCGCGCCGAGGAGGAGGTCAACCGGACGGCTCACCGGGCGGCCGAGGAGCGGCGCACGGCGGCCGCGGCGCGGATCGCCACCGCCGAGTCCGACCTCGAGGAGACCCGTGCCGCCCTGCGGCGCTCGGGCGGCGACGCGATCGAGGCCGCCGAGCGCGAGGTCCGGCGGCGCACCGAGGAGCTGGCGCAGGTGCGCACCGCCCGCGCCGGGCTCGACACCCCGCTCGCCGTGCTCGAGGAGTCGGTGTCCTCGCGGCGCGACCTGGACCGCGTGCACCGCGCCGCGCGCGAGCTCGTGGAGCAGCGGACCGAGCGGGCGGCCGAGCTCGAGGACGCGGTGTACGGCGCGCGGCAGGCGGTGACCGACGCCGAGCAGCGGCTGGCCCGCCTGGAGCAGGAGGCCGCCTCGCTGTCCCGCCGCCGGGGCAACGTCTCGGCGGAGGACCACGCCGCCCGGGTCGCGCTGGCCGAGGCCGCCGGGCTCGGGACCGACGAGCTGCCGTTCGTCGGCGAGCTGCTCGAGGTGCGCGGCGAGTACGAACCCTGGCGCGACGCCATCGGCCTGGCCCTCGGCGGGTTCGCCACGACGCTGCTCGTCGACGCCGACCGGCTGGCCGACTTCCGGGCCGCCATCGACACCGTGCCGCTGCGCCGCCGGCTGCGTTTCGAAGGTGTGCCCACCCATCGGCCGATGGGTGACGACGCCGACCCGCGCACGCTGCCGGGTCGCCTGGAGATCAAGGCCGGGCCGTTCGGCGGCTGGCTGGCCGACCGGCTCGCGCGGCGCTACGACCACGTGTGCGTCGACGACCCCGCCGAGCTGCACCACCACCGCCGTGCCCTGACCCGCACCGGGCAGATCGCCGACGGCGCCCGCGGCGCGCACGGCGGCAGCCCGCGAGGCTCCGTGCTGGGCTTCTCCAACGCCCGGCGCCGGGACCGTCTGGCCACTGACATCGAGGCCGCGCGCACGGCGCTGCAGGAGGCCGGTGCGTCCCTGGAGGGTGCACGGCTGCGGCAGGCGGCGCACACCGACCAGTTCGTGGCCGCCGGGCAGGTCGTGCGGACGACCTGGGAGGAGGTCGACGTCGCCGGTGCCGAGGAGGCGCTCGCCGCGCGGCAGGAGCGCCTCGCCGCGCTGCGCGACGGGTCCGGCGTCGTGCGCGCGCTCGGCGAGGACGAGCAGGAGCTGCGCACCCGGCTGACCGAGCTGTACCGCGAGCGCGCCGACGCCGAGAACCGCGTCCGCGAGCTCGGCGAGCAGTGGGCGTCCATCACCGACCTCGTCGACCAGGTGACCGACGCCGTCGAGGAGGCCGAGCGCACCGGCGCCGCGTGCACCGAAGCGCAGGCGCGTCGGCTGGAGTCGGCGCTGGCCGCGGTGGCCCCGGGCGACCCCGACCGGTTGCCGCTGGCCGCGCTGGACCAGGCGACCACCGCCGTGGCCCGTGAGCTCGTGCGTGACCGGGAGGCCGCCGTGGCCGCGGCCGAGGCGGCCCGGACCGCGTTGCGCGGTGTCTTCGAGCGGTTCTGCGACGCGTGGCCGAACCCCAACCTCGGCACGGACCCGGACGACTCCTACGACGACTTCGCCCGCATCCTGGCCGAGATCGAGGACCAGCGCCTGTACGAGCTGACCGAACGCTGGTCGCGGACCCTCGGGCGCCTGTCCGGGCACGACCTGACCCTGCTGGGCAACGTGATGAGCCGGTCGGTCGCCGAGATCCGCGAACGCATGGAGCCGGTCAACCAGATCCTGGCGACCCTGCCCTTCCGTGACGAGAACCACCGGTTGCGCATCACCGCCCAGGTGACCGAGGCGCGCGACGTCGTCTCGTTCCGTCGCCGGCTGCGGGAGCTCGCCGCGGACCCGGGGGAGCAGACTCCCGCCGAGCGGCAGCGGCGCTACGAACGGATGGCCCGGCTCGTCGACCGCATCCGCCCCGACTCGCCGGAACGACGTCGGCTCGTGGACGTGCGCGAGCACGTGCGGATCAGCGCCGAGTGCGTCGACCTCGAGGGCCGGCACGTCTCGGTCTACGACCACATCGCCGGCAAGTCCGGCGGGGAGTCCCAGGAACTGGTGGCGTTCATCGTCGGTGCGGCGCTGCGCTACCAGCTCGGCGACGCGGGGGCCGACCGGCCGCGGTACGCGCCGGTGTTCCTCGACGAGGCCTTCATCAAGGCCGACGCGCGGTTCGCGGGGCGCGCCGTCGGGGCGTGGCAGGGTCTGGGCTTCCAGCTCGTCATCGGTGCGCCGCTCGACAAGGTCAGCGCGCTGGAGCCGCACGTCGACGTCGTGCTGCAGGCGGTCAAGGACCCGGCGGGGCGCTCGCGGCTCGTGACCCTGGTGGGTGCCTGAGCCGCGGGCCCCTCAGCTGATCGGCCAGACGAACCGGACCTTGACGGGGGCCTTCGTGCGTGGCACGAAGCGGATGCGGCCGCTGTGGGCGTCCTCACGGGGGATGCGGATCTTGATCGTGCGCCACTTGCCGGTCGAGGCGCGGGCGTCGATCGTGCCGAGGCGCTGGCGTCCGACGTACACCGTGGCGCGCCCGGCCTTCGGGCCGGTGCGCACCCGGAGGCGGACACCGCGGACGTCCGTGAACTTCGCCTCGGTCCTGGTCGGCCCCACCTCGGTGCTGAGGTAGGCGTACTCATGGGTCGACGCACCGTTGTCCTGCACCAGCGCGGTGCTCTGGAAGTCCATCAGCGGCGTCAGCGGCGCGGCGGTGCACCGCCGCTTCGACCACCGGCTCACGTTCCCGGCGGCGTCGCGGGCCCGGACGCGGAAGCAGGCCTGGTGACCGGGCTCGAGCTGGACGCGGTAGTGGCGCTTGTCGGGAGAGCGCCACCTGCCCCGCGCCGGTGTGTGCCAGCGACCGCCCGGGAACCGCAGCTGAACGTGGTACCCGGTGACCCCGTGGCTGTCCTGGGCGGCGGACCAGGTCGCGCGCGGCTTCCACAGCCAGTAGCCCGAGAAGTCCGGCTCCTTCGGGCGCTGCCAGCGCTCGAGCGTGATCTCGGGCTTCGTGGGCGGGGTCGTGTCGGCCGCCGTCGCGGCGGGAGCGGCGACGACCGTCCCGGCCAGCGCGACGACGAGGCTCAGCAGGAGGCCTAGGACACGTCGCGAGACGGCAGGGAGGAAGGGGCTCATCGGGGGGTGCTCCAAGGTCACGGCGGCGGGATGACCAGGACTCTAGCGGCATCCCGGGTCCGACCGGGACGGGCGGCGCGCCCCGCGCACCATGTGACGTCCGTGGTTCGCGCAGGTGACGTTCCGGGGTCGGTCGCGGCTCTGCGAGGACACCGGCCGACGGCATGGGTAGTGTCGCTCGTGTGACCGAATCGACGCCCCTGATCACCAGCCCGGAGCCCTCGGTCGAGGGGTTCGTGCGCGAGTACCTGCGCGAGCTCAACTTCACCCAGGGCACCGTCCTCGAACGGGCCAGCATCAACGACAAGTACCTGGCACTGGCCCGCACCGTGCGCCACTACCTGATGTCGCGCTGGATGCGGACCACGAACGAGCACCTGCGCACGCAGCCCAAGGCCGTGGCGTACCTGTCCGCGGAGTACCTGCTGGGCCGCCAGCTCGACAACGCGCTCATCGCGGCCGACCTCACCGAGGTCGCCTCGGAGGCCCTGGCGTCGCTGGGCATCGACCTGGCCGACCTGCGCGAGGCCGAGGTCGAGCCGGGGCTCGGCAACGGTGGGCTGGGCCGCCTCGCCGCGTGCTTCGTCGATTCCCTGGCCACCATGTCGATCCCCGCCATCGGGTACGGCATCCGCTACGAGTACGGCATCTTCCGCCAGAACTTCGTCGACGGGTGGCAGGTCGAGGAGCCCGACCACTGGCTCGACAACGGCTCGCCGTGGGAGTTCGCCCACCCCGAGCACGAGGTCACCGTGAGCTTCGGCGGCCGCACCGAGACCGTCACCGAGGAGGTGGGCGACGACACCGTCGAGCGCACCCGCTGGGTGCCCGGCTGGAAGGTGCTCGGCGTCCCCTACAACTACATGGTCCCCGGCTACCGCAACGGGTGCGTGAACACGCTGCGGCTGTGGAGCGCGCGGGCCACGCACGCCTTCGACCTGGAGATCTTCAACTACGGCGACTACGCCGAGGCGGTGCGCGCCCAGACGTTCGCCGAGAACATCTCCAAGGTGCTCTACCCGGAGGACTCCACGCCGCAGGGCAAGGAGCTGCGCCTGCAGCAGCAGTACTTCTTCGTGGCGTGCTCGCTGCGCGACTTCATCGACCAGCTCCTGCCGGAGGGCTTCGACCTGCACCGGCTCCCCGAGCGCGTCTGCTTCCAGCTCAACGACACCCACCCCGTCATCGCGGTGCCCGAGCTCATGCGGATCCTCGTCGACGAGCAGGGTTTCGCGTGGGACGAAGCCTGGGAGGTCACCCAGGGCTGCTTCGCCTACACCTGCCACACGCTGCTGCCCGAGGCGCTCGAAATCTGGCCCGTGGAGCTGCTGGGCCGCCTGCTGCCGCGGCACCTGGAGATCATCTACCGCATCAACGACGAGTTCCTCGACGAGGTGCGCGGGTCCTCGGGCGACGACGAGCTGCTCGTGCGGCGCATGTCGATCATCGCCGAGCACCCGCAGCGGGCGGTGCGCATGGCGCACCTGGCCACCGTGGCCGCGACCAAGGTCAACGGGGTCGCCGAGCTGCACTCGCAGCTCCTGCGCGACAAGGTGCTCGCCGATTTCGCCCGCCTGTGGCCGGAGAAGTTCACCAACGTCACCAACGGGGTGACCCCGCGCCGGTTCGTCCGCCTGGCGAACCCCGGCCTGTCCGGGCTGATCACCGAGGCGATCGGCGACGGCTGGGTCACCGACCTCGACCGGCTGCGCGACCTGGAGCCGATGGCCGACGACCCCGAGTTCCGGCGCCGGTTCCGCGAGGTCAAGGCCGCCAACAAGGAACGGCTGGCCGGGTTCCTCGAGCGGCGCGACGGGATCGAGATCCCGGCGGACACGATGCTGGACGTCATGGTCAAGCGCCTGCACGAGTACAAGCGGCAGACGCTGAAGATCCTGCACGTCGTCACGCTGTACGACCGGATCGTCTCGGGACGCCTCGACCCGGAGGACGTGGTGCCCCGCACCGTCGTCTTCGGCGCGAAGGCCGCCCCCGGCTACGCGATGGCCAAGCAGATCATCGGCCTGATCAACCACGTCGGCTCCGTGGTCAACGCCCACCCCGAGGTCTCGCGGGTGCTCCGCGTCGCCTTCCCGGCGAACTACGACGTGACGGTGGCCGAGACGCTCATCCCGGCGGCGGACCTGTCCGAGCAGATCTCGCTGGCCGGCAAGGAGGCCTCCGGGACGGGCAACATGAAGTTCGCGCTCAACGGCGCGCTGACGGTGGGCACCGACGACGGCGCGAACGTCGAGATCCGTCAGCTCGTCGGCGACGACAACTTCTTCCTGTTCGGCCTGACCGAGCCGGAGGCCGCCGCCGTCGCCGAGGCCGGGTACCGGCCCTCGGCGTACTACGAGGAGAACCCGGTCCTGCGCCGGGCGCTCGACCTCGTGGCGCGCGGAGAGTTCTCCGGCGGGGACCGACGCGTCTTCGAGCCGATCGTGTCCAACCTGCTGGGCGAGGACCGCTTCATGGTGCTGGCCGACTTCCAGTCCTACCTGGACGCCCAGGAGCGGGTCGAGACCGCCTACCGCGACCCGGACGCCTGGAGCCGGGCGGCCGTGCTCAACGTGGCGCGCTCCGGCTTCTTCTCCTCGGACCGGTCGATGCGCGACTACCTCGACCGCATCTGGCACGCGGAGCCGATGGAGGCGTGAGCGTCGTGCCGCCGTCGGGCACCGGAACCCGTCCGGCGCCCGACGGCGGACTCATCCCGCGCGGGGATCGTGCCGGTGGCCGGTGCGGTGGTGTCGGGCACGTCGCGCCACGTACCTTCCTTCCGCACCCGTGGTGGCCTCGCCGACCGTGACGAGCGCCCCTGCCCGGGCCGCCTCGGGAGCGGCGGACGGGACGTCGTCGGGCATGGGCGGCACGCTATCGCGTCGCGCCGTCGGATGCGATCCGGGTCCGGCGCGACCGGGCGGTGCCGGGTGGCTACACTCGTGGCGACATGCGTGACCTACCGGCCGTCCGCGTCGTGACCGACTCGACCGCCTGCCTGCCCGGCCCAGGAGACCTGCCCGCCGACGTCCTGCTGCCCCGGGAGCTGGCGCCCGTCGTCGTCCCCCTGCACGTGGTGACGGACGACACGGAGCTGCGCGAGGGCCTGGACGTCCGGCCGGCGGACGTGGCCGAGCGGATCGCCGCCGGGGAGCGGCTGACCACGTCGCAGCCGACGACGGCCGAGCTCACCGCCGCCTACGGCGACCTGGCTGCCCAGGGGGCCCGTGCCGTGGTCTCGGTGCACCTGTCCGGGAAGCTGTCGGGCACGGTGGAGACCGCCGAGCGGGCCGGGCAGCGTGCCATGCTGCCGGTACGCGTCGTGGACTCCCGCACCGCGGCGATGGGTCTCGGCTTCGCGGCCGACGAGGCCGCCCGCTGCGCCGCCGCCGGGTGCGACGCGGCCCACGTGGCGCGCCGCGCGGCCGAGGTCGCCGCCTCGGCGCGCACGACCTTCCTCGTGGATTCCCTGGACCACCTGCGTCGCGGCGGGCGGCTCTCCGCCCCGGCCGCCGCGCTGGGCACGGCGCTGGGCGTGCGGCCCATCCTCGCCCTGGACGACGGCGGGATCGACCTCGTCCAGCGGGTGCGCACCCGGCGGGCCTCCGTGGCCCGGCTGGTGGCGATCGCGCTGGAGCAGGTCCGCACGGCGACCCGTCCCGCGGTGGCGGTGCACCATCTCGGCGCGCCCGACCAGGCGGCCGAGGTCGCCGACGCCCTGGCGGGGCGCCTGGGGTTCACCCCGGTGGTGACCCCCGTCAGCGCCGTCCTCGGCGCGCACGTCGGACCCGGGGCGCTGGCCGTCGTGGTCGTCGACCGGGGCGGGCACGTGCACGACCTGGAGCCCGGCGGCCCCTGGTAGCGCGCGGCGTGCGTCACCCCCAGGGGCGCGCGTCCACCACCGCACGGGCCGGGCCCGGCGGCCGACGGCGGGAGCGCCCTAGCGTCGCCGCGTGACCACGGCACACCACCACCCGACCGAGCCCCCGGACGCCACGGACGACCCCGTCGGGGGACGTCTGGAGGCCCTGCGCGCCGCGCTCGCCACTCCCACGGACGACGACGGCCCCGACGAGCTCGTCGAGCGGTTGCGCGCTCGGCGTTCCGGCGGCCACGTCGCCGCGGCCTACAGCGCCGCGCACGGCCACCCGGTGGACGACGCGCCGGACGGGGGCCGTCGCCGGTGGGCGCTGGCCGGACCGGTCGCCACCGCGGCCGCCGTCGTCCTGCTGGCCCTCGGGCTCGTCGTGGGAGGTGTCGCGCTCTGGCCCCGTCAGGACGTGGCGCCGCTGGGGGTGCCCGTCGGCGGCGCACCGACGGACCCCGCTCCGGGCGGCCCCGCCTCGGGCGGCCCCGTATCGGTCGACCCCGCACCGGCCGGGACCCCGCCCGGGCCGGCGAGCCCCGGAGCCGGCCCGGGCGGCTCGGGCGGCTCGGCGACGGGCAGGGGTGTGGTGGTGCACGTCATCGGCCAGGTCGCCGACCCCGGCCTGGTCACCGTGCCGACCGGGGCCCGGGTGGCCGACGCGGTCGAGGCCGCCGGCGGTGCCACGGGCACGGCGGACCTGACCGCCCTGAACCTGGCCCGTTCCGTCGTGGACGGCGAGCAGGTGCACGTGCCGGCGCCCGGGGAGGAGCCGCGCGTGGCGGCACCGCCCGCAGGGACGGCGGCGGGGGCCGAAGCCGTCGCCCCCGTGCCGCTGAACGCCGCGGACGCCACGGCGCTGACGGCGCTGCCCGGCGTTGGCCCGGTCCTCGCCGACCGGATCGTCGCCTGGCGTGACGAGCACGGGCCCTTCACCCGGTTCGACGAGCTCGCCGAGGTGTCCGGCATCGGCCCGGTGCTCCTGGAGGACCTGCGCGACCTCGTGGTGCTGTGAGCCCGGACCTGCGCCTCGTGCCGGTCGTGGCCACGGCGTGGGTCGTCGCGTGGACCCTGACGGGTCCGTGGACCGCGGCGGCCCGTCCGCTGACGGTCGTCGGGGCCCTCGTGGCGCTGGGGTGCGCGGCGGCGGCCGCTGCCGGCGTCCGACGGCGCGGCGGCCCGGTCGGTCCGGTGGTCGCGCACGGGGCGCTGGTGGCGGCGTGCCTCGTCGCCGTCGCGGCCTCGGTGGCGGTGCAGACCGCGGCGCGGGGTCCGCTGGCCGGGCTCGCCGAGGACGGCGCGACCGCCACCGTCGACGGGCGCGTGGTCTCCTCGGCCCGTGCGGCGGTGCACGGGGACGGTTCCCGGTGGGTGCTCGCCGTCGACACGGTCGTCGCGCGGGGCGTGCGTTCCGCCGCCGTCGGGCACGTCCTGGTCACGGCCCCGGGGGACCCGCCCCGCTTCGGGGCCGCGGTGCGCCCGCGGGTCCGGCTGGCCCCGCCGTCCTTCGGCGCGGGGGTCGTGGCCGCCGGGCGGGCGACGACCCCCGTGGCCGAGAGCGCGCCGCCGGGTCCGTCCGGCCGGGTGACCCACACCCTGCGCACCGCCCTGCTCGACGTCACCGACGGGTTGTCCGACCAGGCGCGCGGCCTGGTGCCCGGAGCCGCCGTCGGGGACACCTCCCGCGTGCCGGCCGAGCTCGAGGACGCGTTGCGCGTCGCCGGCCTGACCCACGTCACGGCCGTCTCGGGCAGCCACTTCGCCATCGTGCTCACGGCCGCCGGCGCCGCGTGCGTGGCGCTGCGGGCCCCGCCCGCGGTCCGCGTCGGGCTGCTGGCGGCGGTCGGCGTCGGGTTCGTGCTCCTGGTGCGTCCCGAGCCGAGCGTGCTCCGGGCCGCCTGGACCTGCGCCGTGACGCTGGTCGCCCTGGTCCTGGGCCGCCCCGCGGCCGGGTTCCCGGCGCTGGCGACCGCCGCCACGGTGCTGCTCGTCGTCGACCCGTGGCAGGCCCGCTCGTTCGGGTTCGCGCTGTCCTGCGCCGCCACGGCCGGGATCGTTCTGCTGACCGGGCCGCTGTCGCGGCGCCTGGCCCCGTGGTGCGGACGGAGTCTCGCGTTCGCGCTGGCGGTCCCCCTGGCCGCCCAGGCGGCGTGCGGCCCGGTGCTGATCCTGCTGGACCCGGCGCTGCCGTCCACCGCCGTGCTCGCGAACCTCCTCGCCGCCCCGGCCCTCGTCCCGGCGACCGTCCTGGGGCTGGTGGCCACGCTCGCGGCGCCGTGGGCCCCCGGTGCTGCCGGTGCCGTGGCGTGGCTGGCCGGGATCCCGACCGGCTGGATCGCGACCGTCGCCACCACCGCCGCGGCGCTGCCCGGGGCACGCCTGCCCTGGCTCGCCGGACCGGGCGGCGCGGTGCTGCTCGCCCTCGCGACCGCCGTCGTGCTCACGTTCGTGCTGCGGCGGCCCCCGGGGCGGGGCTGGCCGGTGGGCCGGGCACCGGCCGACCGGTTGTCGGCCCTGCGGCGCCGGGTGCGTCGCGCGCACCGGTCACGCCGGTCTCCCGGCGCCCGCGGCGGGCGGGTCCGGAGGCCCGGGGGCGCGGCGACGGCGGGTGCCGTCGTCCTCGTCACGGTCCTCGGGGTGGCGCTCGGGACGGTGCTCGTCGTCGCGCCACGCACCGGGCCGGCGGCCGGCGTCCCGCCCGACTGGCAGGTGGCCGCGTGCGACGTCGGACAGGGCGACGCGCTGGTCGTGCGCAGCGGGCCGCGTGCGGCCGTCGTGGTCGACGTCGGACCGCCCGGGGACGGTGCCGCACGGTGCCTGCGACGGCTCGGCGTGGACCGCGTCGACCTGCTGGTCCTGAGCCACTTCCACGCCGACCACGTCGGCGGTCTGGAGGGCGTGCTGGCGGGTCGGACCGTCGTGGCGGCCCTCGTCTCGCCCCTCGACGACCCGGCGGACGCCGCCCGCCGGACCCGGGTCGCGCTGGCCCGGCACGAGGTGCCCGTCGAGGTGGCCGCGGCCGCCCGTCAGGGCACGGCGGGCGACGTGGCCTGGACGGTGCTCGGCGCCGACGCCGGGGCCGGCGGGGCCAACGAGGCCAGCGTCGCGATCGCCCTGCGCACGGCCGCCGGGGTCGACGTCGTGGCGCTGGGTGACCTGGAGGAGCCGGGGCAGGAGCGCCTCGCCGCGGACCTGGCCGCCGGCGGGTATCCCGACGGTGCCGTCGAGGTCGTCAAGATGGCCCACCACGGGTCGGCCGCGCAGTCGGCCGACCTGGCGCGGCGGCTGGCCCCCGGGGTCGTCCTGGTCTCGGTGGGGCAGAACGACTACGGCCATCCCACCCGGACCGCGCTGGACCTGTATCGCGCGGTCGGGTCCGAGGTGGTGCGCACCGACCGGTGCGGCACGGCCTCGCTGTCCGTGCGGGCGGGAGGCCTGGCCCTGGCATGCGCCGGCTGATCCTGGGGGGACACCGGTGGCACCGGCCGGAGCCGGCGCCACCGGCGCATCAGAGGTCGTGGGGGAGACGACCCCGTCCCCGCGGCGCCGTCTCGAGGAAGCCGGGGGACCTGCGCCCATCCTGGTGGGCGGCGGCCGCTCAGCGCGTCCGTCGATCGACGTATCTCTCGAGCACCCAGCGTGCGACGTGCACCCGGGAGGACACCCCGAGCTTGGTGCGGATGCGTTCGACGTGGGTGCGTGCCGTGCCCGGAGAGATGACCAGCCGTCGGGCGATCTGCGGGTTCGTCAGGCCCTCGGCGACCAGGTCGGCCACCTCGCGCTCGCGCGCCGTGAGCGCGTCGGCCGGCGCCGGGGCGGTGCGGACGTCCCGCACCAGCGCGGTCACGTCGGCGACGTCCGGTCCGTGCTCGCCCGGACCGTCGTGCCGGGCGCTCGTCGACCCGACGCGGCGGCGCATCGACGCCGCCGCGCGGGCGCACTCCTCCGCGTCCCGGGGGCGCCCGTCCGCCCGCAGGACGGCGGCGAGCTCGTCGACCAGCGGGGCTGCCTCGGCCAGCGCGCCGAACGGTGCCAGCTCGTCCAGCCCGGCCAGCACCAGCTCGCGGGCGGCGTCGAGGTCCCCGGCCCGGCGGGCCAGCGTGCCCAGGTGGCCGTGCACGCGTCCGGCGAGCCAGACCGGGGGCTGCCCGCCCAGGACGCGGCGCGCCTCGAGCAGCCGGGGCTCGGCCTCCGCGTCGCGCCCCGCGGCGAGGAGGATCCCGCCGACGTTCGCGCACCAGACGCCGTGCAGCTGCGGACGGTCCACGGGGTCGTACAGCGCACGGATCTCGTCGTACAGCGCGAGGGCGTCGTCGTGCCGGCCCCGCGCGGACAGGAGGTCGCCGCGGATCCCCAGCCCGGTGGGCAGGGCGTGCGCCGTGGCCGCACCCCCGGCCCGGACGATCGCCAGCCCGGCCCGCACGTGCTCGTCGGCGTCGTCGAGAAGCCCGAGCAGTCGCTCCAGGTCGGCGCGGACGAGGTGCACGACCGCCAGGCCGAACCCGTCCAGCCCGACCGAGGCCCGGGCGGCGTGGTCCAGCCCGAACCGGATCCGGCCCGTGACGCGCCAGAACCGCATCAGCGCCATGAGCAGACCGACGACGGCCGCGGCGTCCTCGTCTCGGACGGCCCGGTCCAGCGCCGCCACCGCGTCGTCGTGGACGACCTCCAGCCGGGCCACGTCGGCCGGTGTGTAGAACGGCGAGCTCGACGGCGTGACGCCGATCGTCGTCGTCAGGTGGACACGGTGGGCGACGGCCAGCCGGTCCGTCGGACCGGCGCCGAGGCGGCGTCGGGCGTGCTCGCGCACCACGGCGAGCATCCGGTAGCGCGTCGGCGCCGCCGAGGTGTCGGCCGTCAGCAGCGAGTGCTCCACCAGCTCGCGCAGCCCGTCGTCGACCTCCTCCGGCGTGCCGTCCGGGCGGCACACGGCACGGCAGTCGTCGGCGTCGAAGGCGCCGACGAACACCCCGGCGCGCAGCAGGAGGTCCCGGTGCGAGGTCGCCAGCAGGTCGAGGCTCCAGTCGATCGACGCCGCCATGGTGCGCTGGTGGTCCGCCCCGCCCCGCATCGCCGGCAGGGTCAGGTCGCGCTCCACCCGTTCGGCCAGCTCGGCGGGATGCATCGTGCGCAGGTGCGTCGCGGCCAGCACGATCGGCAGCGGCAGGCCGTCCAGCCGGCGGCAGACCGCGGCCAGGTGCGCCGCGGTCGGGCCGTCCGGGGCGACGTCGTCGGCGGACAGGTCCGCACCCGCCGTCCGGGCGCGCTCGACGAGCAGCTCGACCGCGGCACCCGGGCCCCCGTCGGGCCCGGTGACGGGCAGCGGCCCGAGCGCGACGGTGCGCTCGGCCGGGACGTCGAGGGGACGACGACTGGTGGCCAGCACGGTCAGCTCCGGGCACGTGGCGCTCAGGGAGCCGACCAGCTCGGCCACGGCGTCGAGCAGGTGCTCGCAGTTGTCGAGCACGAGCAGGGCGGGCGCCCGACCGAGCTCCTCCTCGAGGACCGCGAGCGGCCCCGTCGTCCCGCGGCGCACGCCGAGCCGGTGGCACACGTGCCCCGCCAGGTCCTCGGCACGGTCGAGACGGGTCAGGTCGACGAACCAGCGGCGGGCGAACTGGACGGTGAGGTGCCGGAGGATCTCGGTGGCGAGCGTCGTCTTGCCGCTGCCGCCGATCCCGGTGATCGTCACGACCGCCTGGGTCGAGGCGTCCACCGCGTCGAGGACGGTGCGGACCTCCTGCTCACGGCCCACGAGCCGGGTGCGGGGCGTCGGCAGCGGCGGGACGTCGGTGGTGGAGGGGGTCACCGGGCCATGCAAGCACGGCGCCCCGACGTGCGCCGCAGCGGCACGCGGCGCGGTCGTGGCGGCCGGGCGCGCTTCACCCGGTGAGGAGGCCGTGCAGGATCTCGAACCGTTCGTCCCAGGTCCAGGCGTCCTCGACCCAGCCCGGCCCGGCGGCACCCATCCGCCGGCTCCGCACCGGGTCCGCGAGGAGCTCGACCAGACGGGCCGCGACGTCGTCCGGGTCGGTGCCGTCGACGACGAACCCGGTGACGCCGTCGCGCACCGCGTCGGGTGCCCCGCCGGAGTCGCCCACGACGACGGGCAGACCGGCGGCCTGGGCCTCGAGGTAGACGATGCCGAGCCCCTCGACCTCGAGCCCGCCGCGCCGGGTGCGCGACGGCCCGGCGAACACGTCCGCAGCGCTGTAGAAGGCCGGCATCGCCGCGTGCGGGTGCCCCCCGGCGAGGACGACGTGGTCGGACACGCCGTGCTCGTCCACGAGACGGCGCAGCCGGCCGGCGGCGGGACCGTCGCCGACCAGGAGCAGCCGGGCGTCGGGGATCTCGCGCAGCACGGCGGGCAGGGCGCGCACCAGGGTGTCCTGGCCCTTGCGCTCGACCAGCCGGGCGGCGCACAGCACCACGGGAGCGTCGGCCGGGATGCCGTGGCGCTCGCGGACCGCGCGGCCGCCGGCGGGGTCGGTGCCGGCGAAGGTCGAGGGGTCGACGCCGGGGGAGAGGCGCACGGCACGGGCGGCGGCCTCGGCGCCGACGGCGTCGGCCAGCACCCCGACGGTGCGGTCCGAGAGGTAGGTGAGGTGGTCGACGGACCGGCCGATGCGGCGCAGGGCCGCCCGGGTGCCGGGGACGCGGGCCCACCACAGCTCGTGGCCGTGGGTGGTGGCCACCATCCGGCGCACGGCCGTGCGCCGCCGCAGCGCCGGTGCCATGAGGCCCAGGGGCGCGGCGGCGCCGAACCAGACCGTGTCGCACCCGTGAGCGTCCACGAGCCGGGCGACCTCGCGGGTCCGCGCCGGGGTCGGCAGCAGCATGCGGGTCCGTGCCCGGACGACGGGGTGGGGCAGGGTGCGGTCGTACTCCGCCTGGCCCGGGGTCGAGGAGGTGTACACGACCACGTCGTCGGGGTCGAAGCGCGAGGTCATCGCGTGGACGAACGTCTCGATGCCGCCCTGGCGCGGCGGGAAGTCGTTGGTGACGACGAGGGTCCGAGGCACCGGGACAGGCTACCGGGCGCGCTCCGGGCGTACTCCGGGCTGCGCCGTCGTGTCGGTCGGGTCTGGCAGGCTGGTCCCGTGCCGCCCGCCTCCCGCTCCCGCCCCGCGAAGACCTCCGCGAACCAGCGCCCCTGGAACGACCCGACCCTCGCTCCGGTGGTCCTGGTCCGCGGCCCCGAGGGCCTGCTGGCCGAGCGCGCGGTGGACGGCGTGGTGGCACTCGCCCGCGAGCGCGACCCGGAGGTCGAGCGTGCCGAGCTGGACGCGCCGACCTACGCGGCCGGCCAGCTCACGGTGGCGGCCAGCCCGTCGCTGTTCGGCGAGGCGAAGGTCGTGGTCGTGCGGGGGGCGGAGGCGTGCACCGACGACCTCGTGGCCGACGTCGTCGACTACGTGGCCGCACCCGACCCGGAGACGGTCGTGGTGGTGGTGCACGGCGGGGGGAACCGCGGCAAGAAGATGCTCGACGCGATCACCGGGTCCGGTGCGCCGGTGCTGCAGTGCGACGCCGTGAGCAAGGACGCGGACAAGGTGGCGTTCGTCGGCGGCGAGTTCCGTGCCGCGCGGCGCCGTGCCGAGCAGGCCGCGGTGCGGGCGCTGGTCGACGCGCTGGGCAACGACCTGCGCGAGCTCGCGGCGGCCTGCTCCCAGCTCGTCGCGGACACCACGGGCACGATCTCCGCCGAGACGGTGGACCGGTACTACGGCGGCCGCGTGGAGGCGACCGGTTTCAAGGTGGCCGACGCCGCGGTGGCCGGCGACGCCGGGGCCGCGGTGGCGCTGCTGCGGCACGCCCTGGCCACCGGGGCCGACCCCGTGCCCGTCGTGGCGGCGCTGGCGCTGCGGCTGCGGACGCTGGCCCGCGTGGCGGCGATCCGCGGGGGGACGACGACGGCGCGCGAGCTCGGCCTGCAGGACTGGCAGGTGCGCAACGCCCAGCGGGACCTGTCCCGGTGGACGCCGGAGGGGCTGGCCACCGCCATCACCGCGGTGGCCAAGGCCGACGCCGACGTCAAGGGCGGCGGGCGCGACCCCGTCTACGCCGTGGAGACCGCGGTGCTGACGATCGCGCGCTCCGGCGGACGGTCCTGACGGTCCCGGACGCACGAACGCCCCTGCACCCGGACGGGGGCAGGGGCGTTCGACGTCACGGCCGCGCGGGGCGGCCGGTGAGCGTCAGAGCGCGTCGACGGCCTTCGAGATGGCCGACTTGCGGTTCGCGGCCTGGTTGGGGTGGATGACACCCTTCGAGACAGCCTTGTCGAGCTTGCGCGACGCGACGCGGAGCGCCTCGGTGGCGGCCTCCTTGTCGCCGGCGGCGACGGCCTTGCGGACCTTGCGGACGTGAGTCTTGAGCTCCGACTTCACGGAGCGGTTCCGCAGGCGCGCCTTCTCGTTCTGCAGGTTGCGCTTGATCTGGGACTTGATGTTTGCCACGAGAGAACTTCCTGGTGTGTTCGCCTGTCGGCGAGCGGATAGGTCGTAGAGGGCGGCCGCACATCCGGGACTGGGGGTGGGGAACCCCGTGGAGAGGACCTGCGGCGGTGCCCGCCGACCTGGGCGGACACGCAGAGATCTACGGTACCAGCCGCGACCCTCCCGGGAGAAACGGTGTGACCGACGTCGCGTCAGCGACGGGCGCGGCTCATCGTGTCGACGACCTGGCGGAAGGTCGCGGCGTCCAGCACCGCACCCTCGCGGCGCACGGCGTCGGGCGCCACCCGCACGACGCGGTTCACCCGCACCTCGCTGGGCCGGCCCCGGGCGTCCCACGGCCCGGACCCGATGTCCATCCACAGCCGGCCGTACCGGGCCTCCGTGGCCGCGTCGCGGTCGTGGTCCTTGCTGGTCAGCTGCAGGGCGAGCAGCCACGGGCCGTCGTGGCCGATCAGCAGCACCGGCCGGTCCTTGCCGCGGCTGTGGTCCTCCTCGAACGGCACCCAGGTCCACACGATCTCGCCGGGGTCCGGCGCACCGTCCAGGTGCGGGGAGTACACGGGCCGCACGACGCCGGTGAAGTCCCCCGGGTAGCGCACGGCACCGGCGGGCGCCTGCCGGCCCGGGGGCGCCGTCGGGCGTCGTCGCGACCGCGCGACCGCCGACCCGACGGCGCGCGCCGCCTCACGCAGGAGTCTCGTCCACCGGTGGCTCGCCATGCCGGACAGCCTACGGCGCGACACGCGGCCGAAACGTCGCGGGAACACGCCGGTCGGACGGGACCACTAGCGTGACTGCATGGCGGACCTGTTCGACGACTACCCCCTGGGCCCGGCGTTCGACGAGCTCATCGACCGTGAGCGCGCGGTGCGGCCCCGCTACGAGCAGGTGCACGCCACCTTCGCCTCGTTGTCGCCCGAGGAGGTCGCCGCCCGCTCGGACACGCTGGCGCGCTCCTTCCTGGCCCAGGGCATCACCTTCGACGTCGCGGGCGAGGAGCGGCCCTTCCCGCTGGACGTGGTGCCCCGTGTCGTCGAGCCGGACGAGTGGGACCGGATCAGCCGGGGCGTGCAGCAGCGGGTGCGGGCCCTCGAGGCGTTCCTCGCCGACGTCTACGGCCCGCAGCACGCGGTGCGCGACGGCGTGGTCCCGCGTCGGCTCATCGAGTCCAGCGGCGAGTTCCAGCGGGCGGCGCACGGCATCGTCCCGGCCAACGGCGTGCGGTGCCACGTCGCCGGGGTCGACCTGATCCGCGACGAGGCCGGGGAGTTCCGGGTGCTGGAGGACAACGTGCGGGTGCCCTCCGGCGTCAGCTACGTGCTGGCGAACCGGCAGGCGATGGTCCGCACGGTCCCCGAGCTGTTCTCCGAGCTGCGGGTGCGCAGCGTCGTGGAGTACCCGCGCCGGCTGCGGTCCGCGCTGGTGGCCGCGGCCCCCGACGGCACGCCGGACCCGACGGTCGTGGTCCTCACGCCCGGGGTGTTCAACTCCGCCTACTACGAGCACGCGCTGCTGGCGCGGCTCATGGGGGTCGAGCTCGTCGAGGGGCGGGACCTGTACTGCGCCGCCGGGCGCGTCTACATGCGCACCACGAGCGGCCCCCAGCGCGTCGACGTGATCTACCGCCGCGTCGACGACGCGTTCCTCGACCCCGTGCAGTTCCGGGCCGACTCCGTGCTCGGGGTGCCGGGCCTGGTCGACTGCGCCCGCCGCGGCACGGTGGCGCTGGCCAACGGCCTCGGCAACGGCGTCGCCGACGACAAGCTGGTCTACACCTACCTGCCGGACCTGGTGCGCTACTACCTGTCCGAGGAGCCGGTGCTGCAGAACGTCGACACCTGGCGCCTCGAGGAGCCGGGGTCGCTGACCGAGGTGCTCGAACGGCTCGACGAGATGGTCGTCAAACCCGTCGACGGTGCCGGGGGCAAGGGGATCGTCGTCGGCCCGGACGCCTCGGCCGACGAGCTGGCCGCCCTGCGCGCTCGGCTGGTCGCCGACCCGCGCGGCTGGATCGCCCAGCCGGTGGTGCAGCTGTCCACCACCCCGACCTACGTCGACGGCGCCTTCCGGCCCCGGCACGTGGACCTGCGCCCGTTCGCGGTCAACGACGGCGACGACGTCTGGGTGCTGCCCGGCGGGCTGACCCGGGTGGCGCTCGGGGAGGGCCAGCTCGTGGTCAACAGCTCCCAGGGCGGCGGGTCGAAGGACACCTGGGTGCTCGAGCACCCTCGCGACCACGGCGCCGCCCCGACGACCGACGACGCCGCCTCCCCGCGTCCGGCCGAGGCCGGGGTGCCGATCGCGACCAACCCGGCCGACGTCGTCGACCTGCACCACCAGCAGCAACAGCAGCAGCAACAGGAGGTGCCCCCGTGCTGAGCCGGATCGCCGAGTCCCTGTTCTGGATCGGCCGGTACGTCGAGCGGGCGGACGACACCGCCCGGATCCTCGACGTGCACGTGCAGATGCTCTCCGAGGAGCCGTGGGCGGAGGAGTCCCTGGCGTGCCGGTCGCTGCTGGCGATCATGGACCACCCCGCCCCGTCGGACGACGCCGTCGTCGGGCGCGACGCCGTCGTGCGGCTGCTGGCCCACGACCGGTCCAACCCGTCGGCCATCGCCGGTGCGCTGGTCGCGGCCCGGGAGAACGCCCGTCGGGCCCGCGAGATCGTCTCCACCGAGCTGTGGGAGACGCTCAACACCACGCGCAACGAGGTCTCGGTCGTCGGCCGTCGCGTCGGGGCGCACGAGTTCTTCGGCTGGGTGCGTCAGCGGGCCGCGGTGGTGGCGGGACTGATGGACTCCGCGACCCCGCACGACGCCACCTGGCACTTCATGGTGCTGGGCCAGTCGCTCGAGCGGGCCGACATGACGGCCCGCCTGCTGACCACCCAGGCGCGGCTCGGGGCCGCGGGGCCGGGATGGACGACGGTGCTGCGCTCCTGCGGCGCCCACGAGGCCTACCTGCGGGCCCACCGCGGCCGCACCTCCGACGTCGACGCCGCCGGGTTCCTCGTGCGCGACCGGCTGTTCCCGCGCTCGATCGTCTACGCCCTCGGTGCCGCCGACCGGGCGCTGCGCGCGCTCGAACCGGTCGAGAGCCGCCGCGAGATCAGCGACGAGGCGGTCCGCCAGCTGGGCATCGTGCGGGCGCGGCTGGAGTTCGCCCGCCGCACCGACACCCTCGAGGACCTGCCCGCCACGCTGGAGCAGGTCCAGCAGGCGTGCTCGCGGGCGTCGGACGCGATCCGTGACCGGTACTTCCCGTCGTCGGCGACGACGGCCTGGGTGGGGGAGGCGCTGTGAGCCTGCTGCGCGTGGTGCACACGACGAGCTTCGACTACGCCGGGGACGTGACGGCGTCGTACAACGAGGCGCGGATGCGACCGGCCGACGACGACCACCAGGTCGTACGGTCGGCCCGCGTCGACGTCGAGCCGTCCACCTGGACCGACTCCTACCGCGACTACTGGGGCACCCACGTCACCCTGTTCGAGGTGCTGCGCCCGCACGGGAGCCTGCGGATCGTCGCCGACGCGACCGTCGAGGTGACGGCACCGGGACCCGCGCGGTCCGCGGTCGGCTGGGAGGACCTCGGCGGTCCCGCCGTCCTGGACGAGCACGCCGGCTACCTCGGTCACACCCCGACCACGGCGGTGCCCGACGACGTCGCGGCGCTCGCGCTGGAGGCGGCCGGGGGACTGGACCCCGGCCCCGCGGCCGAGGCGGTCTGCCTGGCGGTGCGCGACCGCCTGGAGTACGTGCCGGGGGTGACCACCGTGCACACCCCCGCGGCGGACGCGTGGGCCTCGCGCGAGGGGGTCTGCCAGGACATGGCACACCTGGGCATCGGTGCGCTGCGGTCGCTCGGCATCCCGGCGCGCTACGTCTCCGGGTACCTGCACCCGCAGGCCGACGCCGAGATCGGGGTGCCCGAGACCGGCGAGTCGCACGCCTGGCTGGAGTGGTGGGTCGGGCAGTGGGTGGCCTACGACCCCACGAACCGGCGGTACGCCGGGGAGGACCACGTCGTCGTCGGCCGCGGGCGCCAGTACGGCGACGTCCCCCCGCTCAAGGGCGTCTACGCCGGTCCCGGCGCGAGCGAGCTGGACGTCACCGTCGAGATCACCCGCCTGGCGTGAGACGGGCGCCGGATAGGTTGGCGGCATGACCGACGACGACGGAGCGCGCCCGGCCGAACCCGGCTGGGTCGCGCACGCGATGTGGTGGCACGTCTACCCCCTGGGCTTCGTGGGCGCGCCGGTCCGTCCGGCCGAGGGTGCCGACGGCACGGCTGTCGTGCACCGGCTGGGGCGGATCGAGGCGTGGCTCGACCACGTCGTCGCGCTCGGGCTGAACGGCCTGCTGCTCGGGCCCGTGTTCGCCTCGTCGACGCACGGGTACGACACGGTCGACCACCTGCGCGTCGACCCGCGGCTCGGCGACGAGGCCGACCTGCAGCGCCTCGTCGACGCCGCCCACGCCCGGGGCGTGCGGGTGCTGCTCGACGGCGTCTTCCACCACGTCGGGCGCGAGCACCCGGCGGTGCGGGCGCTGGAGGCCGAGGGGCCGGGGTCACCGGCGGCGGCGCTGTTCCGCGTCGACCGCGACGCCGTCGATCCTGCGACGTGGCGGCCGGGGGACCCGGTGCCGGTCGCCGTGTTCGAGGGCCACGACCAGCTCGTCGCGCTGGACCACGGCTCGCCGGCCGTCGAGGACCTCGTCGTCGAGGCCATGACCTACTGGCTCGACCGCGGTGTCGACGGCTGGCGGCTGGACGCCGCCTACGCCGTGCCGCCGGCCTTCTGGGCACGGGTGCTGCCACGGGTCCGCGAGCGCCACCCCGAGGCGTGGTTCACCGGCGAGGTGATCCACGGCGACCTGCCCGGGATCGTGGCTGCGTCGACCGTGGACTCGGTGACCCAGTACGAGCTGTGGCAGGGGATCTGGCACGCGATCGCCGACCAGAACCTGTTCGAGCTCGCCCACGCGCTCGGGCGGCACGCGCAGTTCCTGCGCACGTTCGTCCCGAGCACGTTCGTCGGCAACCACGACGTGACCCGGATCGCCGACGCCGTCGGGGACCGGCACGTGCCGCACGCGCTCGCGGTCCTGTGCACCGTCGCGGGGACGCCGTCGTTCTACGCCGGGGACGAGCTGGGGCTGCACGGCGTCAAGGAGGAACGGCTCGGCGGCGACGACGCCGTGCGGCCCGAGCTCGCCGAGCGGCCCCCGGGTCCGCAGGACCTGTCGGCCGAGGCGGCCGCGGTCCTGGCGGTCACCCGCGAGCTGGTCGCGCTGCGCCGGCGCCGGCCCTGGCTGCGCACCGCGGTCACCGACGTCGTGCAGGTGGCCAACCCGACGATCGTGCTGCGCACGGCGCGCGACGCCGACGCCGTCGTCACGGTCCTGCACCTCGGCGACGACGAGGTCACGGTCCCGGCCGCGGGCTCGCGGCAGGTGCTGGCCGGCACGGGTGCGCTCGAGGGCGACGCGGTGCGGGTGCCCGCCCACGGCTGGACCGTGCTCGGGTCCTGAGCTCGGGGCACCGACCGGGCCGCGAGCAGGGGGGCGCCGCGGGACCGTGGGACAATGACCGGGCCCAGCAGTCCAGCATCGACCCGACGGAGACGTGTTGCCCATCCCGTCCGCCTCCCTGAGCGAACGCATCCAGCCGAACGCGACCCCGCCCGAGCTGATCCGCAACTTCTGCATCATCGCGCACATCGACCACGGCAAGTCGACGCTGGCGGACCGCATGCTGCAGCTCACCGGCGTCGTGCAGCCGCGCGACGCCCGGGCGCAGTACCTCGACCGCATGGACATCGAGCGCGAGCGCGGCATCACGATCAAGTCGCAGGCCGTGCGGATGCCGTGGCAGCGGGGCGAGGAGCCGTACGCGCTCAACATGATCGACACCCCCGGCCACGTGGACTTCACCTACGAGGTGTCCCGCTCGCTGGCCGCCTGCGAGGGCGCGGTCCTGCTGGTCGACGCCGCCCAGGGCATCGAGGCCCAGACGCTGGCCAACCTGTACCTGGCGATGGAGCACGACCTGGAGATCATCCCGGTCCTGAACAAGATCGACCTGCCCGCCGCGCAGCCCGAGAAGTACGCGGCCGAGCTCGCCGGTCTGGTCGGCGGGGAGCCGGAGGACGTGCTGCGGGTCTCGGGCAAGACCGGTGACGGCGTCACCGAGCTGCTCGACGTCATCGTGGACCGCATCCCGTCGCCGGTCGGCGACCCGGACGCCCCCGCGCGCGCCATGATCTTCGACTCGGTGTACGACACCTACCGCGGCGTGGTCACGTACGTGCGCGCGGTCGACGGCAACCTCAACCCGCGCGAGCGCATCGAGATGATGTCGACCAAGGCCACCCACGAGCTCCTCGAGATCGGCGTCATCTCGCCCGAGGCGATCAAGACGAACGGTCTGGGTGTCGGCGAGGTCGGCTACCTCATCACCGGCGTGAAGGACGTGCGCCAGTCCAAGGTGGGTGACACCGTCACCAGCGCCCGGCAGCCGGCGTCCGAGCCGCTGGGCGGCTACGAGGAGCCCAAGCCGATGGTGTTCTCGGGCCTGTACCCGATCGACGGGTCGGACTACCCGACGCTGCGCGACGCGCTGGACAAGCTCAAGCTCAACGACGCCGCCCTCAACTACGAGCCGGAGACCTCCGTGGCCCTCGGCTTCGGCTTCCGCGTCGGCTTCCTCGGGCTGCTCCACCTGGAGATCGTGCGCGAGCGCCTGGAGCGCGAGTTCGACCTCGACCTCATCTCCACCGCCCCGAACGTCGTCTACGACGTGACGATGGAGGACGGCACCGAGGTCAAGGTCACCAACCCCTCGGAGTTCCCGGCCGGGAAGATCAAGGACGTCCGCGAGCCGATCGTCAGGGCCACGGTGCTCGCGCCGAGCGAGTTCGTCGGCGCGGTCATGGGGCTGTGCACCGACCGCCGCGGCCAGATGGAGGGCATGGACTACCTGTCCGAGGACCGGGTCGAGCTGCGCTGGACGCTGCCGCTGGCCGAGATCGTCTTCGACTTCTTCGACGCGCTGAAGTCGCGCACCCGCGGCTACGCCTCGCTGGACTACGAGCCCTCCGGCGACCAGGTGGCCGACCTGGTCAAGGTCGACATCCTGCTGCAGGGCGACCAGGTCGACGCCTTCAGCGCCATCGTGCACAAGGACGCGGCCTACGAGTACGGCGTCAAGATGACGGCCAAGCTCAAGGAGATCATCCCGCGCCAGCAGTTCGAGGTGCCGATCCAGGCGGCTGTCGGCGCGCGCATCATCGCCCGCGAGACGGTGCGCGCCATCCGCAAGGACGTGCTCGCCAAGTGCTACGGCGGCGACATCTCCCGGAAGCGCAAGCTGCTGGAGAAGCAGAAGGAGGGCAAGAAGCGGATGAAGAACATCGGGTCCGTCGAGGTCCCGAAGGAAGCCTTCATCTCCGCGCTGTCCTCCGACGGCTCCGGCGGCAAGGAGACCAAGGACAAGAAGAAGTAGTGCCCGCGCTGCCCGACGGCGAACCCGTCCCGGCGGACGGCGCCCTGCCCGAGCTCGTGGCCCGGACGGCGGGCGCCGAGACCGACGACGCCTCGTCGCGCTCCCGGTTCGGCGTGTACGTGCACGTGCCGTTCTGCTCGGTGCGCTGCGGCTACTGCGACTTCAACACCTACACCGCGTCCGAGCTCGGGGGCGGTGCGTCGCAGCACGAGTACGCCACGACGGCGCTCGGCGAGGTCGACCTGGCCGCGCGCGTGCTCGACGCCGCCGGTCTGGGCGACCGGCCCGTGTCGACGGTGTTCTTCGGCGGCGGGACGCCGACGATGCTGCCGGCCGGCGACCTGGTGCGGATCCTGGACGGCGTGCGGTCGGCCTGGGGCCTGGCCCCCGACGCCGAGGTGACGACCGAGGCGAACCCCGACTCGGTGACGCCCGGCTCGCTGGCGACCCTGGCCGAGGCCGGGTTCACGCGGGTCTCGTTCGGCATGCAGTCCGCGGTGCCGCGCGTCCTGGCGACGCTCGAGCGCACCCACGACCCCGCGCGGCTGCCCGACGTCGTGCGCTGGGCCCGCGAGGCCGGGCTCGCCGTCTCGGTCGACCTCATCTACGGCACCCCGGGGGAGTCGCTGGACGACTGGCGGACGTCGGTCGAGGCCGCCCTGGCCACCGGCGTCGACCACGTGTCCGCGTACGCGCTGGTCGTCGAGCCCGGGACGAAGATGGCCGCCCAGGTGCGGCGCGGTCAGCTGACCCTCCCGGACGAGGACGACCAGGCCGCCAAGTACGAGCTCGCCGACGACCTGCTCACGGCGGCCGGCCTGGGCTGGTACGAGGTCAGCAACTGGTCGCGCGGCCTGGAGCAGGCGTGCCGGCACAACCTGGCCTACTGGCGCGGGGACGACTGGTGGGGCATCGGCCCCGGGGCGCACTCCTACGTCGGGGCGTCCGACGGCGGTGCGGGAGGCAGCGGTGCCGCCGACGGCGCGGCGGGGGTGCGCTGGTGGAACGTCAAGCACCCGCTGCGCTACGCGACGCTGCTCGGCCAGGGGCGCTCGCCGGGGGCGGGGCGCGAGGTGCTGACCCGCGACGAGGCGCACCTGGAGCGGGTGATGCTCGGGGTCCGGCTCGCCGACGGGCTGGACCTGGACGTGCTGGACGCCGACGGCCGCCGCGCCGTCGCCGGACTGGTCGCGTCCGGGCTGCTCGACGGGGCGGCGGCCGTGCGGGGCCGGGCGGTGCTCACGCGGCGCGGACGGCTCCTGGCCGACGCGGTCGTGCGCGAGCTGACCGCCTGATCACTTGATGAACGTGATCTTGAACGGGTAGCGGTACCACTCGTCGCGCGAGGCGGCCATCGCCCCCAGGATGCCGAAGACGATCGTGCACACCCAGGCGGCGAAGACGATCAACCCACCGACGATGATGATCGTGAGGATCCACCCCACGACGTAGCCGATGAGCATCGTGAGCTGGAAGTTCAGCGCCTCCTTGCCCTGGTCGTCCAGGCGCGCGCTGCGGTCCTTGTACACGAGCCAGACGATCAGCGGGGCGAGGAAGCCCACGAGGATGCCGCCGGCGTGCGCGATGATCGACCAGGTCCGCTCCTCCGACGGGGCGACCGGCTGGGGTGCGGCGGCGCCCTGCGGGTAGCCCGGCTGGCCCTGCGGGGGCTGCTGGTAGCCCTGCTGGTAGCCCTGCGGGGGCTGCTGCGGCTGCTGTCCCTCGGGCTGCTGCGGGCGCTGGTCGGCGTGCGGGTCTGGAGTCGACTCGGTCATCTGCTTCCTCTCCTTCGACGGGCGGCGCGCTTGCCGCACCGGACACATCGGGCGAACCTACCGGGCAGGAGGGCACCGGTGGGACGTCCCGGACCGGCGGTCCGCGATTTCACCCGGTCACTTCACCAGCCGCAGGGTCAGGGGGTAGCGGTAGGCCTCGTACCGGTTGACGGTGATCGCCGCGATGATCGCGAACACGATGCCCAGGACCCACACCACGGCGAGGACCAGCCACCCGACCAGCAGCCAGACGGTCAGCCAGCCGACGACCTGGCCGATGAGCAGCGTGATCTGGAAGTTCAGCGCCTCCTTGGCCTGGTCGGCCACGAACGCGCTGCGGTCGCGCAGGGCGAGCCAGATCACGAGCGGGGCCACGAAGCCCAGCGACCCCGCCGTGATGATCCCGACGAGCAGCGGGCCGATGTGGGCCATGATCGCCCAGGTGCGTTCGTCGGGCGGGGACAGCGGTCGTGGGCCCGCGGGCGGGCCGGTGGGAGGCGGGTTCTGCGTCATGCCTCCATCCTGGCAGCACGGGGGACGAAAACCCATCGTGGTGGCTCCGTGGACGGCGGCTCCGGTGGCGAGGCCGTGCCCGCGGCACGACAGTGGTGCTCGGCAACCGCATCCCGAGCAGGAGGAACGATGTCCGAGAACCCCCCGCAGCAGCCCGGACGACCCGAGGACCCCTACGGCGGGCAGCCGTCGCAGCCTGACCCCGCGCAGCAGCCGTACCAGCAGCCGTACACCGGGCAGCAGCACTCCGGGCAGCCGGCGGCGTCCTACCCGCCGCCGTCGGGCCACCAGGGCGGCCAGCAGCCGTTCTACGCGAGCGCGGCGTCGTCGGCCGCCGGCGTGGCGCGCGACGACACCAAGGGGCTGATCGGCTCCCTGTTCGACTTCTCGTTCAGCAACTACGTCACGCCGAAGATCGTCAAGATCGTCTACGTCATCCTGACGATCCTGGTCGCCATCGGCTGGCTGTTCTCCTTCATCGCCGGCATCGCCACGCTGTTCTCCGACCAGTGGTACGTCGGGCTCTTCACCATCCTGTTCGGCTGGATCGGCGCGCTGGTCTACCTGGCGGTCTGGCGGATCGGTCTGGAGGTCTTCCAGGCGGTGGTGAACATCTCCGAGAAGGTCAACCACTACGCCCAGCGCGACGGCATGGTCTGATCAGCGTCTGATCACGCCGTCACGAAGTCGATGAGCTCCTCGACCCGGCCCAGGAGGGCCGGGTCGAGGTCGCGGAAGTCGCGTACCGAGCCCAGGATCCGCTGCCAGGCCCGCCCGACGTCCGCGGTCGAGCTTCCGGGCCAGCCCAGCTCGCGCAGGATGCCGCGCTTCCACTCGGTGCCGCGCTCGATGGTCGGCCACGACTCCAGGCCGACCCGGGCAGGCTTCACGGCCTGCCAGACGTCCACGTAGGGGTGCCCGAGCACCAGGACGGTGCCGTCCGGGACCGTGCGCAGCGCCTCCGCCGCGATCCGCTGCTCCTTGGCTCCCGGCACGAGGTGGTCCACCAGCACCCCGACCCGGCGCTCGGGCGTCGGGGAGAACTCGGCGAGGGCCTCGGCCAGGTGGTCCACGCCGTCGAGCATCTCGACCACGACGCCCTCGATGCGCAGGTCGTCGCCCCACACCTTCTCCACGAGCTCGGCGTCGTGCTTGCCCTCCACCCAGATGCGCGACCCGCGCGCGACGCGGGCACGAGCCCCGTGCACCGCGACGGAGCCGGAGGCCGTCCGCGTCGGCGCGGCCGGTGCCCGGGAGGTGACCGGCGCGGTGAGCTCGACCGGCTGCCCGTCGACCCAGAACCCCTTGCCCAGCGGGAAGGACCGGGTCCGGCCGCGGCGGTCCTCCAGCACCACGAGGTGCACGCCGCCGGACTTCTCCACGCGGGTCACGGCGCCGACCCAGCCGCTGGTCACCTCCTCGACCACGAGGCCGTGCTCGGCCGGCTGCGGCCGCGTGGTCGGCCGCGCGCGGTGGTGGGCCGAGCCGCCGGGCGCGCCGGGGGAGGAGGACAGGACGTCGGAGCCGTAGCGATCGTGCACGCCGTGAGCCTAGGCAGACGGCGCCCGGCCCGTGGGGTCGACACGCTCGGCACCGGCCGTCCCGGACCGGGCCACGACGGCGGCCTCGGTGCGGCTGGACACCCCGAGCTTGCGCAGGATGGCCGAGACGTGCACCGAGGCGGTCTTGCGGGAGATGTACAGCCGCTCGGCGATCTGGCCGTTCGTCAGCCCCTCGGCGACCAGCTCCAGCACCTGGCGCTCGCGGTCGGTGAGCCGGTCGGCCGCCTCGTCCGGCCGACGCCGCGACGGCGAGGCCGCACCGGCCCCGGCCAGGAGCCCGGCCGCGTGCCGGGCCACCAGCCCGCCCCCGATCGTCTCGGCCTCCCGGACCGCCGACTCCAGCGCGACACGGCCGCCGGGCCGGTCCCCTGCGGCCAGGAGACCGGCGCCCTCGCGGTAGCGGGCGTAGGGGCGCAGGTACGCCGGGGCGCCGTCGTCGGGCCCGAGGGAGGCCACCGCGGACCACGGGCTCTCGCCGAGCTCGGCCGCGAACACCGCCGACCACACGCCGTGGGTCGGCCACCCGGAGCAGTCGGCGAGCGCCGCGCGGTACGGGGCCCGGTCCACGTCGCGTCCGGCGGCCCCCGCCGCGGCCAGCGCCCGGGCCGCGATCCCGAGGATCGGCAGCAGCGACGACGCCGACCGACGCTGCAGGGGGTCGGCCACGGCGTCGGCCACGACACGGAGGGCCTCGTCCACGTCCCCGCGCTCGAGGGCCAGGTCCGCCAGCGTGGTGGTGAGCAGCGAGCGCACCTGCAGCTCGATCCGGCCGTGCCGTTCCCAGGACGCCCGGTACGTCCGGACCACGGACTCCGCCTGCTCGACCTCCCCGCGCCACAGCAGGAGCCAGGCCCAGAGCTCGGTGAGGGTGACGGTGAAGACGCTGCGTCCCAGCAGGGGGACGGTGCGCTCGAACCAGGCCGCCGCCTCGTCCCAGCGGCCGAGGTCGACCAGCGCCTCGATGCCGTTGCCCTCGATCCGCGACCGCATCCCGATCCCGGTGCCCCGCTCCCGCGCCCGGGCGGCCCCCTCCTCGGCGATCTCCAGCGCCCGGTGCGCCCTGCCGACGCGCAGCGTGGCCTCGGAGGCGTTGACGAAGTGCTTCATCAGCGCGTCCCAGTCGTCGCCGGCGAGCGCGCGGTCGAGGGCGAAGTCCTCGAGCCCGTCCATGTCACCGGTGATCACGCGGCTGACCGCGCGGATGTTGACGCACCGTGCCTGCAGGCGGCGGTCCCCGGCCTCCTCGGCGGCCGCCAGCCCCCGGTTCGCGAGCTCGATGGCCCGGTCCTCGAGCCCTTCCATCATCGCGCCCCGGGCGGACTCCGTGAGCAGGGCGGCGCGCCCGGCGACGTCGTCGTCCGGGATCTCCTCCAGGGCGTGGTCGAGCAGGCGCCGCCCCTCGTCGGACCCGGTGACCTCGGCGGCCGTGGACAGCGTCACGTAGGCGGAGACACGCCCGGCCGGGTCCTCCGGCGGCCACTCGTCGAGGGCCTGGCGCGCGAGCGCGAGCGCGCGCTCGGCCTGGGACCCGACGTGCAGCGCCCAGGCCACCCGCCGCATGAGCTCGGCGTGGGTGGTGCCCGCGACCTCCTCGGGGTCCGCGACCAGGTCCCACAGCTCGAGCGCCCGTTCGCCCAGGGCGACGGCCGTGGACGTCGCCGCGTACTCGCCGGCCGCGGCCTGGCCCGCCACGCACGCGGCGAGCGCCCGGTCCGGCACGCGGGCACGCCACCAGTGGTCCGCGATCTCCGCGAGGCGGGCGATGGTGGCCGGCCGGGTCTCCAGGGCGCGGGCGTAGGCGGTGTGCAGGCGCCGGCTCTCGCTGGGCAGCAGCTCGGTGGCCACGGCCTCCTGCATCAGGGCGTGCCGGAACCGGTAGCCGTCGGCGTCGACGACGAGGACCCCGGCCTCGACGGACTCGCGGGCGGCGGGCTCCGCGTCCCGGACGGCCTCGTCGCCGAGCGCCGCGGCGAGCAGCTCGTGCCCGACGCTCTGCCCGGCGGCGGCCACGGTGCGGCAGAACTCCTGCGCGTCGCGGCCGAGGCGCGAGTACCGCAGGAGCATCAGGTCGCGCACCGACTCGGGCAGGGTGACGCCGACCCCGGTGGCGAGCTCCTCGACGTAGAACGGCACACCCTGGCTGCGGTCGACGATCTCCTCGAGGTCGACGGCTCCGGCCTCGAGGTGCGCCCGGAACAGGGCGACGACGTCGTGGGCGGCGAGCCACGGGACCTCGACCCGGGTGGCGAGCCGGGCCCGCTCGATCTCCGCGAGCGCGGCCCGCAGGGGGTGGGTCCGTCCGACGTCGTCGCTGCGGTAGGTGACCACCAGCAGCAGCCGACGGCCGGGGGCGGTGCGGGCGAGGCGGGCCACGCAGCCGCGGGTGGCGTCGTCGGACCAGTGCAGGTCCTCGATCACGACCACGACGGGTCGTCTCCCGGCGAGCGTGGTGAGCAGTGCGGCGAGGGCCTCCGGCAGACGCCCGGCCTCCCCGTCGGCCCGGACCGCGACCAGCTCGGGGAGCACGACGCCGAGGGCGTCCGCCGCCGGTCCGGCGGCCTCCAGCGTGGCCTCGGGTCCCAGCGCGGTGACGGCGTCCCGCAGCAGACCCTCGAGCCCGGCGTACGGCACGGGGCCGGCGCCGGAGTCGGCGCACTGGCCCCGCAGGACGAAGGCCGGGCCGGCACCGGACCCGTCGAGGAGCTCCTCGACGAGGCGCGTCTTGCCGATCCCGGCCTCCCCGCCCACGACCACGCACTGCCCGTCGCCGTGCGTGGCCTCCTCGAGGAGGCCACGCAACGTCGCGAGCTCGGTCTCGCGGCCGATCAGCGGGACCCGGCTGACCCTCATGGAGTCATGCTGCCAGCCCCCGGGGCGGTACGCCTCAGGCTGCGCGGACCGCACGGGCCCGGGCCATGCGCAGGCGGTCGAGGAGCACCAGGACGCGGGGGCGCGGGGCCGGTTCGGGGTGGCGGCGGTGCCGCGGCACGTCCTGCGCGGCGCGCTCGGCCGCCCGACGGCGGTGCTCCGCCTCGCGGACGGCCTCGGCCTCCTGCAGGCGGTACATCTGGTGAAGCTGCTCCGGGGACATGGTGACCCTCCCTGGTCGGCGGGCCGGGGTGGCTCCGCGATGACTCCAGGTTCGGTCCCTGAGGTAGGGGCGTGGATCGGTCGTCCGACCGGTCTTCGCCGGCGGACCGGTGGGGGAGACGTGGCGCTCCGGGCCGTCGTGGGGTCGTCGCCGGGATGAGGTACCTCACCGACGGGGGGTGAGCGGCCGGACCGTCGGGGGAGACGCGTAAGATGGCACTCAGCCCTGGAGAGTGCTAACCCCCCGGGGCGCCGAGCGAGGGGAGGTCGAGATGAGCGAGGAACGTCGGCTCGCAGTACTGCGCGCCATCGTCGAGGACTACGTCACCACGCGTGAGCCCGTCGGGTCGCGCATGCTCACCGAACGCCACGGCCTCGGCGTGTCCCCGGCCACCATCCGCAACGACATGGCCGCGCTCGAGGACGCCGGGTACATCGCCCAGCCGCACACGTCCGCCGGGCGCGTGCCCACGGACGCCGGCTACCGGGTGTTCGTCGACCGCCTCGCCGAGGTGCGACCCCTCAACGTGCCCCAGAAGCGGGCCATCGAGACCTTCCTGTCCGAGGCCGTGGACCTCGACGACGTCCTGACCCGGGCCGGGCGGCTCATCGCCCAGCTCACCGGCCAGGTCGCCGTCGTGCAGTACCCGTCGCTGCGGCGGTCCGGGCTGCGTCACCTCGAGCTCGTGCCCGTGGCGGAGTCCCGGATCCTGGTCGTGGTCATCACCGACACCGGCCGGGTCGAGCAGCGCTACTGCGAGCTGCCCGTGCGTCCCGACGGCTCCGACGCGGGCGACGACCTCGACGAGGCGACCCTCGGCGAGCTGCGGGCCCGGTTCAACGCGGCCGCCGCGGGCAAGCGGCTGGCCGACCTCCCCGCGGCCTTCGCGGGCCTGGTCGAGTCCGTGGGCCCCCACCTGAGCGGGGTGACCCAGGCCGTCGCGGACCTCGTCGTGGAGACCCTCGGCGAGGAGAACGAGGAGCGGATCGTGCTGGCGGGCACCGCCAACCTCGTCCGCTCCGAGGCCACGTTCGAGCAGGGGCTCAGTCCCGTGCTCGAGGCGCTCGAGGAGCAGGTGGTGCTGCTGGGGCTGCTGACCGAGATGGCCGGCGACGGCGTCGGGGTCCGCATCGGGCGGGAGAACCGCCTCGACGGTCTCACCGAGACCTCCGTCGTCGCCTCCGGATACGGTAGCGACGGCGACACCGTCGCCTCCCTCGGCTCCATCGGCCCGACCCGCATGGACTACCCGGGCACCATCGCCTCGGTCCGCGCCGTGGCACGCTACCTGTCGCGCGTCCTGCCGAACTGACCACCGGTATCCCTGACCAGACCTTCTCCACGTCATCGAAGAGAGACCTGTGACCGACTACTACGAGATCCTCGGCGTCGAGCGTGACGCCACCCCCGAGCAGATCAAGAAGGCGTACCGTCGCCTGGCCCGCGAGCTCCACCCCGACGTCGCGGGTGCCGAGGGCGAGGAGAAGTTCAAGGACGTCGCCCGTGCCTACGAGGTGCTGTCGAACCGCGACAAGCGCGAGCAGTACGACATGGGCGTCGACCCGAGCGCGCCCGGCGGCGGCGCCGGCGCCGGCTTCGGCCAGGGCTTCGGGTTCCAGGACATCTTCGAGACGTTCTTCGGCGGCGGCCAGCCGTCCGGCCCCGTGCCGCGCGCACGGCGCGGCCAGGACGCCCTGGTGCGCATGGACATCGACCTCACCGAGGCGACGTTCGGCGGCAAGCGCGAGCTGCAGGTCGACACGGCCGTGGTGTGCGGGACGTGCGGCGGCAACGGCTGCCGGCCCGGCACCGACGTGCGCACCTGCGAGGTCTGCCACGGCCAGGGCAACGTCCAGCGCGTGGCCCGGTCCTTCCTGGGCCAGGTCATGACCACCGCGCCCTGCGCGGCCTGCCAGGGCTTCGGCACCGTCATCCCCGAGCCGTGCGCCGAGTGCTCCGGCGAGGGCCGGGTGCGCTCGCGCCGGTCGCTGACGGTGAACGTGCCCGCCGGTGTCGACACCGGCACGCGCATCAAGCTGTCCTCCCAGGGGGAGGTCGGCCCGGGCGGTGGCCCGGCCGGCGACCTGTACGTCGAGATCCGCGAGAAGGCGCACGACACCTTCGTGCGTCGCGGCGACGACCTGCACTGCACCCTGCCGGTGCCGGTGACCGCGGCCGCCCTGGGCACCGTGCTGGAGCTGTCCACCCTCGACGGTCAGCAGGAGATCGACCTGCGTCCGGGCACGCAGCCGGGCGAGGTCGTCACGCTCAAGGGTCTCGGCGTCGGGCACCTGCACGCGAACGGCCGCGGCGACCTGAACGTCCACATCGACGTGCAGGTCCCGACCTCCCTCGACGAGGAGCAGACCGAGCTGCTGCGCAAGCTCGCCGAGCTGCGCGACGAGGAGCGTCCCGACCCGCGGCTCGCGGCCGCGCACCCCGGCGTGTTCTCGCGCCTGCGGGACAAGTTCGCCGGGCGCTGAGGAACCGTGAGCGCGAGGAGCTCCCGAGGAGGTACGCCGAGGCACGAGGTGTGCCGGAGCGAGGCACCGCAGGGCTCGCGCGAGGGGCGTGCGTCGTGAGCGCGCCCGTCTTCGTCGACGCCGGCGTGGCGTCTGCGCCGGCGCCGGGGGCGACCTACGTCCTCGGCGGGCCGGAGGGCCGGCACGCCGGCGTCGTCCAGCGGCGCCGCCCGGGGGAGCGGCTCGACGTGGTCGACGGCGCGGGCACCCGCGTGCTCGGTGTGGTCGAGGCCGTCGACGGCGGCGAGGTCACCCTGCGCGTCGAGGACGTGCGGCACGAGCCCGCCCCTGCCGTGCGGCTCGCGCTGGTCCAGGCGCTGGCCAAGGGCGACCGCGACCACCAGGCCGTCGAGGCGGCCGTGGAGGTCGGGGTCGACGCCGTCGTGCCGTGGCAGGCCGACCGGTCCGTGGTCGTCTGGCGCGGCCCGCGGGCCGAGAAGGCGCGCGCCAAGTGGGCCGCGACCGTGCTCGCGGCGGTCAAGCAGTCCCGTCGGGCCTGGCTGCCGCCCGTGCACGAGCACGTGACCACCCGCGGGCTCGCCGACCGGGTGCGCGAGGTCGTCGCCGCGGGCGGTGCCGTCGTCGTGCTGCACGAGGAGGCGGTGACGCCGCTCGCGGACGTCCCGCTGCCCACGGCGGCGGACGGCTCGGCCGAGGCGCCCGAGGTCGACCTCGTCGTGGGTCCCGAGGGCGGCATCTCCGCCGAGGAGGTCACCGCCCTCGCCGACGCCGGTGCCGTGACGGCCCGGTTGGGTCCGCACGTGCTGCGCACCTCGACCGCCGGACCCGTCGCCGTCGCGATTCTCAGCGACCGCACGGGCCGCTGGCGGTAGCGTGGACGCATGACGACGGAGACCGAGGCGGACTGCCTCTTCTGCAAGATCGTCGCCGGCGACCTGCCCGCCGACGTCGTGGCCGACACCGACCGGGTCGTGGCCTTCCGGGACATCGACCCGCAGGCTCCCGTCCACGTGCTCGTGGTGCCCAAGGAGCACCACGGGGACGTGTCCGTCCTGGCCGCGGCCGACCCGGACCTGCTCGCCGAGGTCGTCGGTGTCGCCGACAACGTGGCGCACGAGCTGGCCGACGGCCAGTACCGGTTCATCTTCAACTCCGGCCCGCGCGCGGGCCAGAGCGTCTTCCACGTGCACGGCCACGTCCTGGCCGGCACCCAGCTGGGATGGAGTCCCGCCTGAGCATGACGTCCGCCGCCTCCGACAGCCCCCTGACCGACCACCCGCGGCACGCCACCGAGCACCGCGTCGTCGTCCCCCCGCACGTGCCGATGGTGGCGCTGCTGGGCAGCGGCGACACGGTGCTCCGCGCGATCGAGGACGGGTTCGGTGGCGTGGACGTGCACGCCCGCGGCAACGAGATCTCCGTCCACGGCCCCGCCGGCGACGTCGCCCTGGTGGCTCGCCTGCTGGACGAGCTGGTCGAGGTCGTCGAGGCCGGGACCCCGCTGACCCCCGAGGTGGTCTCCCGCTCGGTCTCGATGCTGACCTCCGCCGCCGCGCAGCGGCCCGCCGAGGTGCTCACCCACGACATCCTCTCCGGGCGCGGTCGCACGATCCGCCCGAAGACCGTCGGGCAGAAGCGCTACGTGGAGGCCATCGCGGCCAACACGATCACCTTCGGCATCGGCCCCGCCGGGACCGGCAAGACCTACCTGGCGATGGCGAAGGCCGTGCAGGCGCTGCAGGCCAAGCAGATCAACCGGATCGTGCTCACCCGGCCCGCGGTCGAGGCGGGGGAGAAGCTCGGCTACCTGCCCGGATCGTTGAGCGACAAGATCGACCCGTACCTGCGGCCGCTGTACGACGCGCTGCACGACATGCTCGACCCCGACGCGATCCCACGGCTGGTCGAGTCCGGCACCATCGAGGTCGCGCCGCTGGCGTACATGCGCGGCCGTGCCCAGCCCTACGACGCCGAGGTCCTGACCCCTGACGGCTTCCGACCGTTCGGATCGCTGCAGGTGGGTGACCTGGTGGTGGGGTCCGACGGGCGTCCGACACCCGTCGTCGGCATCTACCCGCAGGGGCCGAAGCAGACCTATCGGGTGACGGCGTCGGACGGGTCGTCGACCGTCTGCTGCGGCGAGCACCTGTGGACCGTCCGGACCCAGTCGGACAAGCGTCGGGGGCGGAGCCGGACACTGGAGACGCAGGAGATGATCGGGCGTGAGTGGTACGGACACACACGCCGATTCGAACTACCCGTCGTCGATCCGGTCGAGATGCCGGAGCGCGACGTGCCGATGGACCCGTACGCGCTGGGCCTGATGCTCGGCGACGGATCGTTCTCCTCGCGTGCGACGCCGTCGTACACGACGGCGGACCCCGAGCTCGCCGACGCCCTGGAGTCCGCACTGCCCGACATCGAGCTGGTTCCGCACGGGGAGTACGGCTACGTGCTGCGACACGTCCACGGGCACCGCGGTGGCGTCATCGTGGCGAACCCGGTGAAGACGATCCTGCGCGAGCTGGGTCTCGACGGTCGGAAGTCGGCCACGAAGTTCGTGCCCGAGGCGTACAAGATCAACGCCGTCGAGGTGCGCCTGGCGGTCCTGCAGGGACTCCTGGACACCGACGGCGGACCGGTGACGCAGGACGGGCGGACCTGCCGGGTGCAGTACACGACCACGTCGCGCCGACTCCGGGACGACGTCGTCCATCTCGTCCGGTCGCTCGGTGGTGTCGCCACGACCCGCGTGCGGGAGGCCGAGGGGCGGAAGCCCGGACGGGCCAGGGAACGACCGGTCCCGTATCGCTGCGACGCCTACGTCGTCGAGATCCGCCTGCCCGACGGCGTCACTCCGTTCCGCCTCACCCGCAAGGCGCGGACGTACGCCGCGCTCGGAGGGGGACGTCCGATGCGCGCCGTCGACTCGATCCTGCCTGCGGGCGTCCAGGACACGATGTGCATCCAGGTCGCCGCCGAGGACTCTCTCTACGTCACCGACGACTTCCTCGTCACGCACAACACCATCAACGACGCCTTCATCATCCTGGACGAGGCGCAGAACACCTCGGCCGAGCAGATGAAGATGTTCCTCACCCGGCTCGGCTTCGGCTCGACGATGGTCATCACCGGCGACGCCACCCAGGTCGACCTGCCGGGCGGCACCACGTCGGGCCTGCGCGTGGTCGAGGACATCCTCACCGGCGTCGACGACGTCGAGTTCTGCCGGCTCACCAGCACCGACGTGGTCCGACACCGCCTGGTCAGCGACATCGTCGACGCCTACGCCCGCTGGGACAGCACCCGCCCGGCCGACGACCGCCGTCGGCCCGGCCGCCACGACCGAGGAGGACGCCGGTGAGCATCGAGGTCAACAACGAGTCCGGCGTCGAGGTCGACGAGGCCGAGTTCGCCGCGCTGGCCCGGTTCGCCCTCGACGAGCTGCACGTCCACCCCGCCGCCGAGCTGTCCATCGTGCTCGTCGACACGGCTGCGATGACCGACCTGCACGTGCAGTGGATGGACGAGCCCGGCCCCACCGACGTGCTCTCCTTCCCCATGGACGAGCTGCGGCCCGGCCGCGAGGGCGAGGAGACCCCGCCCGGCACCCTCGGCGACATCGTGCTGTGCCCCGAGGTGGCGGCCGCCCAGGCCCGCGCCGCCGGGCACTCCACGGTCGAGGAGCTCCTGCTGCTGACCACGCACGGGATCCTGCACCTGCTCGGCTACGACCACGCCGAACCCGACGAGGAGCGCGAGATGTTCGCGCTGCAGCGGCGGCTCCTGCTCACCTTCCTGGCCGGGCGGTGAGCGGCGCGGTGGACGTCCCCGACCTGCTGCTGTGGGCCGTGCTCGTCGTGGCGCTCGGCCTGTCCGCCCTGCTCAGTGCGGGCGAGGCCGCCGTCGAACGGGTCACCAAGGTCTCCTTGGCCCTCGCCCTCGAGGAGCCCGGACCCCACGGCGGCTCGCCCGGGCCGCGTCGACGGCGCAACGTGCGGCGGGCCCAGCTGCTCGCGGCCGACCCCCGGGCCGCGGGCTCGTTCGCGCTGGTGCGCGTGCTGGCCGAGACCCTGTCGGTCGCCTCGGCCACGCTGCTGCTCGCGCACTGGTTCGACCGGTGGTGGGAGGTGCTGGTCGGGGCCGCCGTGGTCGGTGTGCTCGCGGGGATCCTCGTGGTGCGGCTCAGCCCGCGCACGTGGGCCCACCACCGTCCGACGACCGCGCTGGTGATGCTCGCCGGGCCGCTGTCCGTGGTGCACCGGGCCGTGTCCTGGGTGCCGCGGCGCGACCGCGCCGCCGACGTGGCGATCCCGGAGACCGACGAGCTGCAGGACATGGCCGACCGCGTCCGGGAGAACGAGGCGATCGAGGAACCGGAGCGCGAGCTCCTGCGCTCGGCCCTGCAGCTCGGCGACACCCTCGCCCGCGAGGTGATGGTGCCGCGCACCGACATGGTGACCACCGGCACCGACACGTCGCTGGCGAAGGCGATGCGGCTGTTCCTGCGCTCCGGCTTCTCCCGCGTGCCCGTCGTGGGCCGGACGGTCGACGACCTCGTCGGCGTCGTCTACCTCAAGGACGTCGCCCGGCGGATCGAGAACGACCCCGGGGCGGCGGACTGGCCCGTGCGGGACGTGGCGCGCGAGGCCGTGTTCGTCCCCGAGTCCAAGCCGGCCGACGACCTGCTGCGCGAGATGCAGGCGCGCCGCTCGCACATCGCCATCGTCGTCGACGAGTACGGCGGCGTCGCCGGGCTGGTCACGGTCGAGGACATCGTCGAGGAGCTGGTCGGCGAGCTGACCGACGAGCACGACACCGTCGCCGAGCCCGAGCCGGAGGACCTCGGCGACGGCCTGTGGCGCATCCCCGCCCGCCTGCCGGTGGACGAGCTCGGCGAGCTGTTCGACCTGCGTCTCGACGACGACGACGTCGACACCGCCGGCGGCCTGCTCGCCAAGGCCCTCGGCAAGGTCCCGCTGGCCGGGTCCTCGGCCGACGTCGGCGCTCTGCGGCTCGAGGCCGAGCGCGTCGAGGGACGCCGCAAGCAGCTCGCCAGCCTGCTGGTGCGCCGGATCGCCCTACCAGCAGCGGACGAGGACGACGACCTCGTGCCGCACGACCAGAAGGACGCCGTATGACCCACGAGAACCCGCACCGCTCCGGCTTCGCCTGCCTGGTCGGCCGCCCGAACGTCGGCAAGTCGACCCTGACCAACGCGCTGGTGGGGCAGAAGGTCGCGATCATGTCGGCGCGTCCCCAGACGACCCGGCACACGATCCGCGGGATCGTCCAGCGCGACGACGCCCAGATGGTGCTCGTGGACACCCCGGGGCTGCACCGGCCCCGCACCCTGCTGGGGGAGCGGCTGAACACGCTCGTCGTCGACACCCTCAGCGAGGTGGACGTCGTCGGCTTCTGCCTGCCCGCGGACCAGAAGATCGGCCCCGGGGACAGGTACATCGCGAACCAGCTCGCCCCGCTCATGGAGGGGCGCACCGCCGTCCCCGTCGTGGCGATCGTGACCAAGGCCGACCTGGTCGGTCGCGCGGCGCTGGCCGAGCAGCTCATGGCCGTGGACCAGCTCGCCCGGTCGATGGACCGGGACTGGTCGGCCATCGTGCCGGTCTCGGCACAGGACGGCTTCCAGGTCGCCGAGCTCACCGAGGTCCTGGTCGCCCACCTGCCCGAGGGGCCCGACCTCTACCCGGGCGGCGAGCTGACCGACGAGCCCGAGGAGACGATGATCGCCGAGCTCGTGCGCGAGGCGGCCCTGGAGGGCATCCGCGACGAGCTGCCGCACTCGCTGGCGGTCGTGGTCGAGGAGATCGTGCCGCGCGAGGGTTCCGGCGACGACTCCTCGGGCAAGCCGCCGCTGCTGGACGTGCGCGTGAACCTGTTCGTCGAGCGCGAGAGCCAGAAGGGCATCATCATCGGCCGCGGCGGCTCGCGGCTGCGCGAGGTCGGGTCCCAGGCCCGGGAGGGCATCGAGAAGCTCCTCGGCGCGCGGATCTACCTCGACCTGCACGTGAAGGTCGCCAAGGACTGGCAGCGCGACCCGAAGCAGCTCCAGCGCCTCGGCTTCTGACGACCTTCCGTGTACTCCGGGGCGTCACGGCGGTCCGGCCGGGGCCTCCCGAGTAGCATCCGGTAGGTGGTGTTCCGGACGTTCGCGGCCAGCCTGGCCCTGTTGGTCGGGCTCGCCGTGGTGGGCTCCCTGGCCGGTCCGCAGTGGCACCCCGTCCCCGTGCGCGACCACATCGTGCCGACGCGGTCCGCCACCACCATCGAGTCCACCGAGCCCGCGGCGACCGGCGACGTCGGTGAGGTCGGCGACCACGCCGTGCGCACCACCCCGGTGACGGTCGACCTCGGGGACACCACCGTCGACGGGCTGCTGCGCCGGCCGCTGGACGCGGACGGCGCGGTGCTGCCGGACCGCCCCGGCGTGGTGTTCGTGCACGGCGCCGGGACCGGCGCCGCCGAGGAGGCGTTCGTCGACACCGCCGAGCTGCTGGCCAGCGCCGGCGTGGCCACGCTCGTGCCCGACAAGCGGCTGGACACCTACTCCACCCGCGAGCGCGACTACGAGGCGATGGCCGAGGACTACCTGCGCTCGGTCGGGCTGCTGCGCACCGTCGACGGCGTGGACCCCGAGCGGGTCGGCGCCTACGGCGAGTCCGAGGGCACCTGGATCGTCCCGGTGATGCAGGTCGAGGACCCCGACGTCGCCTTCACGGTGCTGGTCTCCGCGCCCGTCGTGCCGCCCCGCGAGCAGGCCGCCTTCGCCGTCGACAACTATCTGCGCAACACCGGGGTGCCCGGCCAGGTGTTCCGCGCCATCCCGCGTGCGGTCGGGATGCAGCTCCCCGGCGGCGGGTTCGACTACGCCGACTTCGACGTGCGCCCGTGGCTGGAGGACCAGACCGCGCCGCTGCTGGTCGTCTACGGCACGGCCGACCCGTCGATGCCCATCGAGCAGGGCGTGCGGCTGATCCTCGCCGACACGGCCGTCGGGTCGGGGGCGCCGGTGACGGTGCGGTACTACGCCGGCGCCGACCACGGCATCCGGCTGCGGGACGAGCTCCCCGCCGACGCCCCGAAGGACGCCGAGGCGCCGCTGCACCCGCACTTCCCCCGCGACCTGGCCGCGTGGGTCCAAGGGCTGCCGGGCACCGCCGACGCCGCACCGCGCATCGCCGGGGACGCTCCCCAGCAGCTCTACCTGGCCGCCCCCGTGCCGCAGCCGCGCTGGTGGGGCAACGGCGACGTCGTGGTCGCCGTCGTCGTCGGGGGGACCGGCCTCGTCGTGCTCGCGCTCGTGGCCTGGGGCGTGGTGTCGCTGGCCCGGCGGGTGCTGCACCGCTCCGCGCCGCCGAACGGGCGCTTCGCGCCGGGAGTGGGACCGCCGCTGGTCGCCCTCGGTGTGGTGTCGGTGGCCACGGTGTGCGGCCTGGCCGTCTACCTCGTCGCGGTGGCGCGGCTCGCCATCGACTACGAGCGCGACGCCCTCGTCGTCCAGGGCGGCTGGATCGCCGTGCGGCTGCTCGGCGCCGTGGCCGCGGTGGCCGCCGCCGTCCTGCTGCAGCGTGTCGGCGACGTCCGGGTGCGCCACCGCGCCGAGCGCGACGTCGTCGTCGCCCGCGGTGCCGTGGCGCACCTCACGCTGTGGGCCGTGCTCGTCGGGTCGGCGTTGTTGCTGGTCACGGCCGCGTACTGGGGGGTGTACCAGCTCGGGATCTGACCGTGCCGCGTCCGGGGGAGACGTGGCACGGTCCGGTCGGGTAGAAACGTCCAGGACCGGTTCCGGTCCGGGTAGGTCAACGCAAGGAGTCACCGACATGTCCGACGTCGTCGTCGTCGAGCAGCGCCGTTCGCCGTTCGCCGGGGTGCCGACCCGGGAGATCGTGCGCGACGTCGTCGCCGTGGTCGCGCTGCTGGTGGCCCTGCCGCTGCCCTGGGCGATCGTCACCCTGCGCGGTGTCGACGGCGCCGTGGCCGCGCGAGGCAGCGACCTGCTCTGGGTCGTGCTGGCCACGGTCGCCGCCGTCGTGGTGATCGTCGCCACCTACGCCGACCGTGCCGGGGTGCTGACCGGGGGCTGGAAGCGTCTCGCCGCACCGACCGCGCGGTGGTGGGGCCTGGCACCCTACGGTCTGGTCACGCTGCTGTACCTCGTGCTCGATCTCGTCCGGGCGTCCGCCGACACCGGTGCGGTCGGCGGCGGGCTCGCCGTCGGGCTGGCGGGAGCCGTGCTCGCCGCCGCGGTACCCGACGTGCGGCTGATGACCGGGGCCGCCGTGGTGGTCGCCGTGGGTGCCGTCGCGACCCCCGTGCTGACCCTGGTCGACGGCGTGGCCTGGCCCGACGTGGTCGGATCCGCGCTCGGCGCGCTCCTGGTCCTCGGTCTGCTCTGGGCGACCGCGCGGCGGTTCCTGCGCGGGGACGACGCGGCCGGCGTCGTGCTCCTCGTCCTCGGGGCCGCCGTGGCGGTCGAGGTGACGATGCTCGGCGGCGGTGCGGTCGGGGTCTGGCTCGAGTCGGTCCACGGGCTGCGCTTCGGCCTGCTCCTCCTGCCCGCCGTGGCCGCGACCGCCGTCGTGCCGGTGCTGGCCCGGTGGGACGCCGTCGTCGGGGAACCGGTCGTGGCCACCGCGTCGCGCTGGATCCGCGTCGCGGTCCAGGCGTTCGAGCTGATGCTGCTGGTCGCGGCCTTCGTCGTGGTCGTGGCCGTGGTCCAGCTCGTGGCCGGGCGGATCGAGGTCGAGCCGGTGCTGCGGCTGATCGTCGGCGTGCTCGTCGTCGTGGTGGCGCTCCTGGCGCGGCGCGCCCTGCTGCGCGACCCGCGCGGCGGTCACGCGACGGCGGTCGGGGCCGCGTGCGTCGTCGTCGTGCTCGGCGTCGTCATCCTCGTGGCACGTGCCGGGATCGGGACGGCCTCGCGGGTGGAGGAGCTGCTGCTGGCGCTCGCGCTGCCCGCCCTGGTGCTCGCCGCGCTCATCGTGCCGCCGTCGGTTGCGACGTTCCTCGCGGCCGACCCGCAGGGTTCCGCGCAGCCGGTGCCCGGCCGGCCGCAGCAGCCGTTCGGTGCGCAGCCGGGCTACGCGCAGCCGGGCTACGCCGAGCCCGCGCAGCCGGCACAGCCGGCGCACCCCGGCTACGCGGAGGCCGCACAGCCCGAGCCCGCACAGCCCGAGCCCGCGCAGGCAGCCGAGACCGAGCCGGGCTCGCGCTGGCGGGGAACCTGGGCGGCGGGCACGGACGCGACGCAGCAGATGTCGCCGGTGCGCTCGGCCGCGACGGGTGAGCAGCCGTCCGCGCACGGGGCCCCGTCGGTGGCCGACGCGACCGCCGTGCAGCAGCCGGTCCAGCAGGGTGCGGCGCCGGCCGAGTCCACGCAGATGCTGCCGCCGGTCACCCACGTGCCCGGCAGCCCCTGGACCCCCGAGCAGGCGCTCGACCCGCACACGCCGCTGGAGCAGCTCGCGCAGATCGTCCAGGAGGCACCCCACCTGCGGCCGCACGTCGCGGCGAACCCCTCGACCTACCCGGCGCTGCTCGACTGGCTGGGCGCGCTGGGCGACCCGTCGGTCGACGCCGCGCTGCGCACCCGCCGCTGAAACGCCCCGCGAGGTAGGCAGATTCCCGGCGAGGTAGGCAACGTTCCCGCGACGTGACACAGCCGTGGACGGCCAGGGTGACCCGGCACACAGACGGTGTACGGTGTGAGGGTGCAGCACGTGGTGAGCCTCCTCCTTCGGTGCCGCGGCGAGGCCTAGCAGAGGCCGGTACCTCGCCGCGGGGGACGTTGGTGCGCCGGCCGTCACCGAGCCACACCACCCGAAGGACACCCTCCTGATGAAGACCGAGCACACCCACGCCACCAACGGCATCGCCGCGCAGAATCCGCAGCGCAGCTCGCAGATGCCGTACCACCGGTACCTGCCCTTCCACGAGCAGATCGACGTCCACCTGCCGGACCGCACCTGGCCCGACCGCCGCATCGAGAAGGCCCCGCGCTGGTGCGCGGTCGACCTGCGGGACGGCAACCAGGCCCTCATCGAGCCGATGAACGCCGAGCGCAAGCTGCGGATGTTCGAGCTGCTGGTCCAGATGGGCTACAAGGAGATCGAGGTCGGGTTCCCCTCGGCCTCGCAGACCGACTTCGACTTCGTGCGCACGCTCATCGAGTCCGGCCGCATCCCCGACGACGTCGTCATCCAGGTGCTGACCCAGTGCCGCGACCACCTCATCGAGCGCACCTTCGACGCGATCCGCGGCTCCAAGCAGGCGATCGTGCACATCTACAACTCCACCTCGATCCTGCAGCGCGAGGTCGTCTTCCGCACCGACCAGGACGGGATCATCGACATCGCCCTGCAGGGCGCGCGGCTGTGCCGCAAGCTCGAGGAGACCGTCCCCGAGACCACCGTCTACTACGAGTACTCCCCGGAGTCGTACACGGGCACCGAGCTGGAGTACGCCGCCCGCATCTGCAACGAGGTGCTCGAGGTCCTGGAGCCGACGGCGGAGCGCCCCGTGATCGTCAACCTGCCGGCGACGGTCGAGATGGCGACGCCCAACGTCTACGCCGACTCCATCGAGTGGATGAGCCGCAACCTCAACCACCGCGAGCACGTCGTGCTGTCCCTGCACCCGCACAACGACCGCGGCACCGCCGTCGCGGCGGCCGAGCTGGGCTACCAGGCCGGGGCCGACCGCATCGAGGGCTGCCTGTTCGGCAACGGCGAGCGCACCGGCAACGTCGACCTGGTCACCCTGGGCATGAACCTGTTCGGGCAGGGCATCGACCCGCAGATCGACTTCACCGTCGGCGGCGGCATCGACGCCATCCGCCGCACGGTCGAGTACTGCAACCAGCTCCCCGTGGCCGAGCGGCACCCCTACGTGGGCGACCTGGTCTTCACGGCGTTCTCCGGCTCGCACCAGGACGCCATCAAGAAGGGCCTGGAGCACATGGCGGCCCGGGCCGAGTCCGAGGGCAAGGCCGTCGACGAGATCACCTGGGGCGTGCCGTACCTGCCGATCGACCCGAAGGACCTGGGCCGGTCGTACGAGGCGGTCATCCGCGTGAACTCCCAGTCCGGCAAGGGCGGCGTCGCCTACCTGCTGCGCACCGAGCACCACCTGGAGCTGCCGCGCCGGCTGCAGATCGAGTTCTCCGGCGTCGTGCAGAAGTTCTCGGACACCGCGGGCAGCGAGGTCACCGGCGCCGACATCTGGCGCATGTTCACCGACGAGTACCTGCCCGTCGAGGAGAACGGCCACGCCGACCTGCAGCCGTGGGGCCGCCTGAAGCTGCGCGAGATCCGGACCCGCGCGGTGCAGGACGGGACCACGACGCTCGAGGCCGACGTCGTCGACCAGGGCACCGAGCAGACCCTGGTCGGCACCGGCAACGGCCCGCTCGACGCGTTCGTCACCGCGATCGCCGGCGTCGGGGTCGACGTCACGGTCCTGGACTACAGCGAGCACGCGATGAGCGCGGGCGGCGACGCGACGGCGGCCGCCTACGTCGAGTGCGCCGTCGGCGACGACGTGCTGTGGGGCGTCGGGATCGACCCGTCGATCACCACCGCCTCGCTCAAGGCGATCGTCTCCGCGGTGAACCGCGCCGAGCACGGCTGAGTCCCGCGCTGACAGGGGCACCTGGGACAATGACCAGGTGCCCCTGTACCGAGACGACGCGATCGTGCTGCGCACCCAGAAGCTGGGCGAGGCCGACCGCATCATCACGTTCCTGACCCGCGAGCACGGCAAGGTCCGCGCCGTCGGGCGGGGGGTGCGGCGCACGTCGTCGAAGTTCGGCGCCCGGCTCGAACCCTTCATGGCCGTCGACGTCCAGCTCCACACCGGACGCAGCCTGGACTCGGTGACCCAGGTCGAGACGATCGGGCCCTTCGCCCGGCAGATCAGTGCCGACTACGTGCTGTACACCGCGGGCGCCGCCATGCTGGAGACGGCCGACCGGCTCGTCTCGCAGGAGCACGAACCCGCCGTCCAGCAGTACTGGCTGCTCGTCGGCGCCCTGCGGGCCCTGTCCGCGCGGGCGCACGCCCCGGGACTCGTGCTCAACTCCTACCTGCTGCGGGCGCTGGCCGTGGCCGGGTGGGCGCCGTCGTTCACCGAGTGCGCCCGCTGCGGCGAGCCGGGACCGCACCACGCCTTCGCCGTCGCCCAGGGCGGTGCCGTGTGCACCCGCTGCCGTCCGCCGGGCTCGCCGTCGCCCGCACCGGAGACCTTCGTGCTGCTGGCCGCGCTGCTCGCCGGCGACTGGGACGTCGCCGACGCCGCGGACTCCCGGCACCGCAGCGAGGCGGACGGCCTCGTCGCCGCCTACTCGCAGTTCTACCTGGAGCGCACCCTGCGCTCCTTGCGTCTGATCGAGAGAGAGGCCTGATGCCCCGCGCCGCCCGCCCCTACGACGAGCCGTACCCGCACCCGTCAGGTGCCACCCCGCCGGACATCCCCGCCCAGTTCGTGCCGAACCACGTCGCGATCGTCATGGACGGCAACGGCCGGTGGGCCAACGCGCGGGGGCTGTCCCGGATCGAGGGGCACAAGGAGGGCGAGAAGTCCCTGCTCGACGTCGTGGCGGGCGCCGTGCAGATCGGCGTCAAGCACGTCTCGGCCTACGCGTTCAGCACCGAGAACTGGAAGCGGTCGCCCGAGGAGGTGAAGTTCCTGCTCGGCTTCAACCGCGACGTCATCCGCCGACGCCGGGACGAGATGGCCTCCTGGGGAGTCCGGATCCGCTGGGCCGGCCGCCGGCCGAAGCTGTGGGGCTCCGTGATCGACGAGCTGCAGCGTGCCGAGGAGATGACCAAGGACAACGACCGCTGCACGCTGACGATGTGCGTCAACTACGGCGGGCGGGCCGAGATCGCCGACGCCGCGGCCGCCATCGCCCGGGACGCCGCCGAGGGGAAGATCAACCCGGCCCGCGTCACCGAGAAGACGGTCCAGCAGTACCTCGACGAGCCGGACCTGCCCGACGTCGACCTGTTCCTGCGGTCCTCCGGCGAGCAGCGCACCAGCAACTTCATGATCTGGCAGGCGGCCTACGCGGAGATGGTGTTCCTGCCCGAGCCGTGGCCGGAGGTGGACCGGCGGCACCTGTGGCGGGCGGTCGAGGAGTTCGCGCGGCGGGACCGGCGCTACGGGGGAGCGGTGGACACGCCGGGCGCCTCGGCCTGACGCCGCACAGGTGATGCCCGTCCGCGGTCGCGTTCACGGGCCCCAGGGGGCCCTCCACTTCGGGATCGACGACCTCGGACGGGCATCACCTGTGCGGCGACGTGCCGTGCCGGCTCAGCTCTCGGGGTAGAGCTCCGCGAGCTGGTCGACGATGGCGGGCACGCCGTCGGGCCAGTCGTAGGACAGGGCCGTGGGCGGCGAGACGGACGAGACGGCGACGTTGCCGACGACCTTGACGACGTTGCCGTCGGCGATCGCGGGGATCGCCTGGAGCTCGTCGGACTCGCCGAAGGTCTCGGCCTCCTCCTCGGTGTACGTGTAGGCGATGAGGAAGTCCGACTCGAGCCTGTCGAGCTCCTCGTAGGACAGCGTGTAGAAGAACCCGCCGTCGGAGGAGTCGAGCTCGGTGACCGACGGGGCCGAGACGACGCCGAGGCCCTCGAGGATGCTCACGCGGGGGTCGGCCGGGGTGTAGACGTACACCAGGCCCTCGGAGGGGGAGTCGACGACGGCGGCGAAGGTCTTGCCCTCGAACGCGGGGTGCTCGGCGGCGAGGTCGGCGAAATAGGTGTCGATGTCCGTCAGGACCTGCTCACCGGCCGCGGAGCGGCCCAGGGCCTCGGCGGTGATGGTGATGATCTCGTCCCACGGCGTGGTCCAGGGGCCCTCCGGGTAGGCCACGACGGGCGCGATGTCGGAGAGCACCTCGTACTGCTCCTCGGTCACACCGGAGTAGGGCGCCAGGATGAGGTCGGGGTCGGCCTCGACGAACTCCTCGTAGGGCACGGACGCGCCCGCTTCGGGATCGGTGAAGATGACCGGCTCCTCGGCGCCGAGCGCCTCGTACTCCTCGGCGACCCACGGCACGAGCGCCTGCTCGCCGACGGTGAAGACCTGCTCGGCGACACCGACGGGTGCGACGCCGACGGCCAGCGCCGCCTCGGTGGAGCCCCAGCCCCAGGTGGCCACGCGCTGCGGCTCGGACTCGATCGTCGTCTCGCCCAGGGCGTGGGAGATCGTGACCGGGAACTCGTCCGTGGCGCCGCCGGCGTCCTCGGTCGACTCCTCGGCCGCGGCGGTCTCCTCGGCGGAGTCCGTCTCCGGGTCGCTCCCGCCGGAGCAGGCGGTCAGCGTCAGGGCGCCGACGGCGGCGAGGCCGACGGCGGTGGTCAGGGAGCGGCGACGAAGCACGGGTTCTCCTCGGTGTGGTCGCGGCGCGCCGCGACGGCGTTCAGATGAGGGAAGGCTAACCTCATCTCGGTGCTCCTCGGAACCCCGTGGCCGCCTCGTGGACGAATCGTGATGTGAGGTGTCTCACCGGGCCGCGCCCAGCGGCACTCCTCAGCGACCGTGCTCGGCCGACCCGTCCGGCGCGAGGGACCCGTCGGCGCGGCGGTGCCGCCCCACCGGCACGATGAGTGGCGTGCCCGCGACCGGGTCCGGGACGACCTTCGCGTCGAGGCCGAAGGCGTCGAGCACCGTGCGGGCGTCGAGGACCTCGGCCGGAGACCCCTCGGCCACCACCCGGCCGGCGCTCATCACCACGAGATGGTCGGCGTAGCGGGCGGCGAGGTTCAGCTCGTGCAGCACCATCACCACGGTCGTGCCGCGCTCGGCGTTGAGGTCGGTCAGCAGGTCGAGCAGCTCGACCTGGTGGGCGACGTCGAGGAACGTCGTCGGCTCGTCGAGCAGTACGACGTCGGTCTCCTGGGCGAGCACCATGGCGACCCAGACCCGCTGCCGCTGGCCGCCGGACAGCTCGGCCACGGGCCGGTCGGCGAGGTCGGCGACCCCGGTGGCCTCCAGCGACCGCAGCACCACGGCGTCGTCGTCGCTGGAGTGCCGCCCGAACCAGCCCTGGTGCGGGTAGCGGCCCCGCCCGACGAGCTCCGCGACCCGGACGCCGTCGGGCGCGACCGACGTCTGCGGCAGCACGCCGACGGACCGGGCCAGCTCCTTGCGGGGCATCGAGGTGACGTCCCGGTCGCCCAGCGTCACGCGCCCGGCCTCCAGGGGGTGCAGGCGGGCCAGTCCACGCAGCAGCGTGGACTTGCCGCAGGCGTTCGGGCCGACGACGGCGGTCACCTTCCCGGCGGGCAGCGTCAGGTCGAGACCGTCGATGACCCGGTGGCCGTCGTAGCCGATCGAGACGCCGTGCGCGACGAGCGCCCCGGCGGCGGTCGGCGCCGGGCGGACGTCGGGGCGGTGCGGGATGTCGATCATGCGCGAGTTCTCTTCTCGTGGGTGGCCAGCAGCCACAGCAGGTACGGGGCGCCGACCAGCCCGGTGACGATGCCGGTCGGGGCGGCCACGCCGAGCAGGCCGTTCTCCGCGACGATGTCGGCGGCGAGCACCAGGGTGGCGCCCGTGGCGACGGACACGGACAGGGCGGGACCGCCGTCGTCGAGGAGGCGTCGGGCGATGGCGGGGGCGACGAGCGCGACGAACGCCAGGGGGCCGACGACGGAGGTCGCCAGCGCGACGAGCCCGACCGCGGCGAGCAGCGAGCCGATCCGGGCCGCGTCGGTTGGCACGCCGAGTCCGCGGGCGTGGTCGTCGCCGAGTGCCAGGGGCGCCTGCCACCGGGAGATCAGCGCGACGACCAGCGCCAGGGCGGCGAGGCCCAGGCCGAGCACGACGAGGGGGGTGCCGCGCACGTCCGCCACGCTGCCCACGGTCCACACCAGGGCCGACGCGGCGTCGCGCTGGTCGGCGCTCGCGAGCATCCAGGCCAGGACCGACGAGGCGAGGTAGGCGAAGCCCACCCCGACGAGCACGAACCGGATGGAGTGCAGTCCCTGGCGCCAGGCGAAGAACCAGATGAGCAGCGCGATGACGGCCGCGCCGCCGAACGCGCCCGCCGACACGGCGAGCCCGGTCAGGCCCAGTCCGAGCATCGCGTACACCGCGCCGACGGACGCGCCGGTGGCGATGCCGAGGATGTCGGGGCTGGCCAGCGGGTTGCGCAGCGTCGACTGGAACAGCGCGCCGGCGAGGCCGAACGCGGCGCCGGCCAGCAGGGCGGCGGCGAGCCGGGGGAGCCGGAGCCGCTGCACGATGAACAGGTCGCCGTCGTCGCCGACGCCCACGGCGGCCAGCAGCGCCCGGCCCGGGGACAGCGAGGCGGCGCCGAGCGTCAGGGCGAGGGCCGCCAGCGCGACGATCACCACCGCGAGCACGCCGAGCACGAGCGTGCGCCGACGGCGGCGGCGGGCGCGGAGCCGGACGACCGGGGAGACGGCGGTGGCGGGAGGGAGAGTCGTGGTCATCTCACACCCCCGCGACCTTCTTGCCGCGGGCGACCGCGACGAGGACGGGGGCGCCGAGCGCCGCGGCGACGACGCCGGCCTCCAGCTCGCTGTGCGGCAGCACCAGCCGGCCGATGACGTCGGCGCCGAGCAGCATCACCGGTCCGAGCAGCGCCGACAGCGTGATCACCCAGCGGTAGTCGGTGCCGACCAGGCGACGGGCGGCGTGCGGGACGGCGAGGCCGACCAGGGCGATGGGCCCGGCCAGGGAGGTGGCGGCCCCGGCGAGCAGCACGATCGTCACGCCGGCCACGGTCCGGGTGACGCCGACGCGCTGGCCGAGCCCGCGGGCGATGTCGTCGCCGAGGGCGAGCATGTTGAGCCGGTGCGCGAGGCCGGCGGCCAGGACCACGCCGACGGCGAGGAACGGCAGCACCACCAGGAGCGTCTCGGTCCCGCGACCCGTGAGGGACCCGACGGCCCAGAAGCGGTAGAGGTTGAACGCCTGCTGGTCGCGCAGCAGCACCAGCGTGATGAGCGGGGTGATGAGCGCGGTGACGGTCGCCCCGACGAGGGCGAGCTTGACCGGCTGTCCGGCACCGATCGAGAAGACCAGCGCGGCCGCCCCCGCGGCGCCCAGGAAGGCGAACCAGACGAACTGCGACGGTGCGGTGAGGCCGAGCAGCCAGACGGCGCAGACGACGGCGAAGGAGGCGCCGGAGTTCAGTCCGAGCAGCCCCGGGTCGGCGATGGGGTTGCGGGTGACGCCCTGGATGACGGCGCCGGCGACGCCGAGGGCGAGCCCGGCGGCGATGCCGACCAGGGCGCGCGGCACCCGCTGGCCGGCGATCACCTGGTGGTCGACGTTCCCCGCCACGGGGTCGGTGAGCGCCTGCCACACGACGGGCAGGGACACGTCCCGCACGCCGAGCACCAGGCTCAGGAGCACCACGAGCGCCAGCGCCACGAGGGCGAGCACGCACGCCAGGACCCGGCGTCGCGCGCGTCGGGCGACCTGCTCGGCCCCGGAGACCGGGACCGCGGCGGGGGCGGCGAGCATCAGACCTCCTCCGGCTGCGGCTGGGGGTCCTTGTCGCGGGCACGACGGCGGGACAGCAGCCACGCGGTCGTGGCGAGGCCGAGCACGACCAGGGCCGCCAGCACGGCGGGCTGGTGCAGGAACAGCAGGATGGCGCCCCAGACGACCGCGGTGCCGACGGTCGTCCAGATCGCCGCCCAGATCAGGCAGCCGAAGACCAGGGCGACCAGGTAGCGGGCGAACGGCATGCGGAGGTAGCCCGCGGCGAGGTTGACGACGGTCTGCACCCCGACGGTCAGGAAGGAGAAGGTCACCGCCGGCGGGCCCCACCGGTGGATCTGCTCGATGACGCGGGCGGCGCGCGGCCCGGTCAGCAGCCGGGCGACCCGCGTGCCGCCGACGCCCCGGGCGACGCCGCGCCCCAGCCAGTACGTCGCCTGGGCGCGGGCCATGACGATGCCGAAGGCCGCGACGTAGACGATCCAGTACGGGAAGCCCTCGAGGGTGAACACGCCGTGCCGCTCGGCGTCCGAGGACGCGGCGGCGAGCAGCGGGGCGGTGAGCATGGCCCCATTCTGCCCGAGGAAGGTATGCCTGACCTAACTCGACTTCGTCACGTTCGCGCGGCACTGGGCGCAGGTGCCCCAGAGCTCGATCGTGTGCTCGATGTCGGAGAAGCCCTGGGACGCCCCGACCTCGGCCGCCCAGGCCTCGACCGTGGGGCCGTCGATCTCCACCGCGCGCCCGCAGGAGCGGCACACCAGGTGGTGGTGGTGCTCGGCGCGTGCGCAGCGCCGGTAGAGCGCCTCGCCGTCGTCCGTGCGCAGCACGTCCACGTCCCCGCCGTCGGCCAGGGCCTGCAGGGTGCGGTACACGGTGGCGAGCCCGACGGTGTCGCCGCGGTCGCGCAGCAGCTCGTGGAGCTGCTGCGCGCTGCGGAACTCGTCGCTGGCGTCCAGGACCTCGGCGACGGCGGCCCGCTGCTTGGTCATGCGCAGCGGCTGGTTCATGGTGTGCAGTCTGCGTCCGCGGGTGCCCGGGGGGCAACCTGGACGTCGTCGGGGATGTCCGGGTGCGGGTCGCCGGCGGGGCGGCGGCGTGCGAGGAGCGGGTGCAGTCCCGCCACGACGGCGTAGACGCCGATGGCGAGCACCACGATGAGGGCGCCGGGGGAGAGCGGGTACCAGTAGCTGATGCTCAGGCCGGTCACGCACACGACGACCCCGACCACGGAGCCCACGCCCATGGTGCGGCGGAACGAGTGCGTCACGAGCTGGCCGATCGCGACCGGCACGATCATCAGGGCGGAGACGAGCAACAGCCCGACCACCCGCATCGCGACCGTGACGGTCAGCGCGGCGAGGACGGCCACGGCCATGTTGAGCGCCCACACCGGCAGGCCGGAGGAGACGGCGAACTCCTCGTCGTGGCTCACCGAGAACAGCGCCGGACGCAGCCCGACGCCGACGGCGAGGATCACCAGGCACAGCACCACGGTGAGGATCAGGTCGGTGGTGGTGACCGTCGAGATCGACCCGAACAGGTAGGCCATGAGGCTGCCCGACGAGCCGCCGGCGACGGTGATGATGAGGACGCCGCCGGCGATGCCCCCGTAGAACATGATGGCCAGGGCGAGGTCGCCCGAGGTGCGCCCGCGCCGCCGGACCACCTCGATGAGGACGGAGCCGACGACGGCGGCCACCACCGCGCCGGGGATGGCGAGCACGTCGTTGGGGACCAGGCCCATGGCCGAGCCGACGAGCCAGCCGAGGGCCACGCCGGTCAGCGCGACGTGGCCGATGCCGTCGCCGAGCAGGGCGAGACGGCGCTGGACGAGGTAGGTGCCGACCACCGGGGCGGCAGCCCCGACGAGCAGGGCGGCCAGCAGGGCGCGCTGCATGAGGGGGTCGGTGAGCATGGACGCGATCTCGCTCATGGGCGGGCCTCCTGCTCGCCGGTCAGCAGCGGGCCGTCGGAGAGCCCGACGTCGTGGGCGCCGACGACCGGTACCTCGGAGGTGTGGGGGTGGACGTGCTCGTGCTCGCGCGACCCGTGCTCGGCGTGCGGGCGCGGAGGAGCGCCGTCGTGCACGACCTGTCCGTGCCGCAGGACGACGGCGCGGCTGATGAGGCCGGCGAGCTCGCCGAGCTCGTGCAGCACGACGAGGACCGTCAGGCCGTCGTCGACCAGGCGGGCCATGGTGGCGGCGAACGCCTCCTGGCTGGGCCGGTCCACGCCGGCGACCGGCTCGTCCAGGACGAGCAGCTCCGGCTTGCGGACCAGCGCGCGGGCGATGAGGACCCGCTGCTGCTGGCCGCCGGAGAGCTGGCCCGTGGCGTGGTCGGCGCGGTCGGCCAGGCCGACCTGCTCCAGCGCCTCGCGTGCCAGACGGCGCCATCCGCGCGGCAGGGCGAGCCGGCGGCCGTGCAGGAGCCCGGAGGCGACGACCTCGGCCGCGGTCGACGGGACGCCGGCAGCTGCGCTCACGCGCTGCGGCACGTAGCCCACGCGCTGCCAGGGCACGTCGTCGCCGAGCCGGTGGCCCAGCAGGTCCACCTCGCCGCGGGTCGGCTCCAGCACGCCGACGACGGTCCGCACCAGGGTGGACTTGCCCGACCCGTTGGCGCCGAGCAGCGCGACGACCTCGCCGTGGTCCACGCGCAGGTCGACCCCGCGCAGCACGTGGCTGGCGCCCAGGTGGACGTGGAGGTCGCGGACGTCGATGGCCGGAGCCGTCATGCGCACCCCAGGCCGTCGGTGATCGTCACCAGGTTCTCGTCCATGACAGCAACGTAGTCCGCTCCGGCGTCGAGGTCCTCCGTGGACAGGCCCTCGAGCGGGTCGAGCACGGCGGTGGCGACGCCGAGGTCGTCGGCGAGGGTCTCGGCGACCTTGGGGCTGGTGAGGGTCTCGGTGAAGATCGTCTGCACGTCGTTGTCCGCGACGACCTCGCCGATCTCGCGCAGGCGCGCGGGGGAGGGCTCGGCCTCCGGGTCGATCGCCGCGATGCCGATCTGGGTCAGGCCGTAGCGCTCGGCGAGGTACCCGAACGCGGCGTGGCTCGTCACGAGCGTCTCGCCGGCGCAGGGCTCCAGCGCGGTGGCGAACTCGGCGTCGAGGTCGTCCAGGGTGGACTTCAGCGCCTCGGCGTTGGCCGCGTAGGTCTCGGCGTTGTCCGGGTCCGCCGCGGAGAGCTCGGTGGCGACGGCGTCGGCGACCGGCTCCAGCAGGGTGGGGTCGAGCCAGAAGTGCGGGTCGAGGGCGCCGTGGTCGTGGTCGTCCTCGCCCTCCTCGGCGTGCTCGGCGTGCTCCTCGGCCGTCTCGCCCTCGTGGCCCTCCTCGTCGACCTCGTCCATGTGCAGGACGGTCCCGGGGTTCTCCTCCAGCGTGACGACGTCCGCGGCGTCGACGACGTGCTCCGGCGAACGTGCCTCCACGCCCTCGTCCACGGCGGGCTGGAAGCCCGACAGGTAGACGACGAGGGAGGCCTCGCCGAGCTCGCGCACCTGGGCGGGCGCCAGCTCGAGGTCGTGCGGGTCCGCCGCGGGGGGCGTGAGGTTGTCGACGCTGACGAGGTCGCCGCCGACCTGCTCGGCCACGTACTGCAGCGGGTAGAACGAGGCGAGGACCTGCACGCCGTCGGCCCCTGCGTCGTCGCTGCCGCCGCTGTCGGTGGCGCAGGCGGTCAGGACGAGGCTCAGGGGGAGCGCGGCGGCGAGGCCGAGCGTGGCACGACGGTTCATGAGAACGATTCTCGACCTTGTTGAGAATGAAAGTCAAAGCTGTCGGGTGCGACGTGAGTCACGCTACCGCCGGCGTGCTCCGCAGGCTGCGCGGCGCACGCACCCGTGAGCGTCCCGGCGGGGGTGCGGCACCGACCGGTACGCTGGACCACCGGTGCCCGTCGTGGCACCGAACCCCACCGTGAACGTACGCCCCGCCGGAGCCACCTGCGGGGTCGACACCCAGGAGTGATCCGTGGCAGCACCGTCCGCGACCGCCAAGCTCGACGCCGTCGTCTCCCTCGCCAAGCGCCGAGGATTCGTCTTCCAGTCCGGCGAGATCTACGGCGGGACCCGCTCCGCGTGGGACTACGGCCCCCTGGGCGTCGAGCTCAAGGAGAACATCAAGAAGCAGTGGTGGAAGGCCATGACGCGTCGTCCCGACGTCGTCGGGCTGGACTCGTCGGTCATCCTGCCGACGCCGGTCTGGCAGGCCTCCGGTCACCTGGGCGCCTTCACCGACCCGCTGACCGAGTGCCTGAGCTGCCACAAGCGGTTCCGCGAGGACCAGATGATCGAGGAGTTCACCGAGCGCAAGGGCCGCGAGCCCGAGGGCGGCCTCGCCGAGATCGCCTGCCCGAACTGCGGCACCCGCGGCGAGTGGACCGAGCCGCGCGACTTCAACATGATGCTCAAGACCTACCTCGGCCCGGTCGAGGACGAGTCGGGCCGGCACTACCTCCGCCCGGAGACGGCCCAGGGCATCTTCGTGAACTTCGCCAACGTCGCCGCCGCGGCCCGGCAGAAGCCGCCGTTCGGCATCGCCCAGATCGGCAAGTCGTTCCGCAACGAGATCACGCCGGGCAACTTCATCTTCCGCACGCGCGAGTTCGAGCAGATGGAGATGGAGTACTTCGTCGAGCCGGGCTCCGACGCCGAGTGGCACCAGTACTGGATCGACACCCGCATGGCCTGGTACACGGGCCTGGGCATCGACCCGGAGAACCTGCGCCTGTACGAGCACCCGCAGGAGAAGCTCTCGCACTACTCCACCCGCACGGTGGACATCGAGTACCGCTTCGGCTTCACCGGCAGCGAGTGGGGCGAGCTCGAGGGCATCGCCAACCGCACCGACTTCGACCTGTCGACGCACGCCGAGCACTCGGGCAAGGACCTGCAGTACCGCGACCCGGTGACCAACGAGAAGTACTTCCCGTACGTCATCGAGCCGGCCGCCGGCCTGACCCGCTCGCTCATGGCCTTCCTCGTCGAGGCCTACGCCGAGGACGAGGCGCCCAACACCAAGGGCGGCGTCGACAAGCGCACCGTGCTGCGCCTGGACAAGCGCCTCGCTCCGGTCAAGGCCGCGGTGCTGCCGCTGTCCAAGAGCTCCGAGCTGCTGCCCACGGCCGAGAAGCTCGCCGCGGACCTGCGGCAGTACTGGAACGTCGACCACGACGTCACCCAGGCGATCGGCAAGCGGTACCGCCGCCAGGACGAGATCGGCACGCCGTACTGCGTCACCGTCGACTTCGACACCCTCGACGACCAGGCCGTGACGATCCGCGACCGCGACACGATGAGCCAGGAGCGCGTCTCCCTGGACAAGGTCGCCGGCTACCTCGCGGAGAAGATGCCCGGGGTCTCCTGACCCGCATCGCTGCGCCGACGCACGAACGGGGGCCGTCCTGGTGGGACGGCCCCCGTTCTGCGTGTCCCGCGTCAGCGGGTCCGGCGAGGTCGCCGGGTGCTCAGGACGTCATTTCGCTCGTCTCACCAGGGCCAGGACCAGGCTGACGACCAGCACGGCGACACCGACCCAGAGCAGGAACTCTGCGATGCCGGTGAGCCCGAGGACCAGCAGCACGACACCGATGATGATGAGAATGAGCCAGAGGGGCACGTTGACCTCCTTCGTTGAGGGCGGCAGGTCCTGCCGCGCATCACGTGACCTTGTCACGAAGCGGGACGGACCGCATGTTCGGGGCGGAGAGGACGGGTGTCCGCGCCGCCCGACCGTCATCCGACCTTGCGGTTCCCCTTGCCGACGACCACGAGCACGACGCCCACCACCATGGCGATGACGCCGGCCCAGACGAAGAACTGGCCGAGGCCGACCAGGCCGAGGACGAGCGAGACGAGCCCGGCGATGATGAGGATGAGCCAGAGTGCCATGCGTTTCCTTTCGTTCGGGGGCTCGCGCCACCATGTCAGCGGGGATCGGTCGGTGCGACCCGAGAGCGCCGGATGGTGACGGGCGCCACGTCGTCGGCGTCACAGCGCGCGGTGCGGTCCCGATGGGACAATGGCGGGCGTGACTTCCACGCTCGACCCGACCCGCACGACGCCGCAGCCCGCGCCCGCCACGGACGCTCCGGCGTCGGACACCCGTGTGCTCCCGCCGCTGCAGATCGGTCCGATCACCGTGGACACCCCGGTGGTGCTGGCCCCCATGGCGGGCGTGACGAACCGGGCCTTCCGCACCCTGTGCCGTCAGGCCGGGGAGTCGACCGGGTTCGACCCGGGCCTGTACGTCGCGGAGATGGTGACCTCGCGCGCGCTGGTGGAGCGCAACACCGAGGCGCTGCGCATCGTCACCTTCGGCGAGGACGAGACGCCGCGGTCGGCGCAGGTCTACGGCGTCGACCCGGCCACGGTGGGCGAGGCCGTGCGGATCATCGCCGGCGAGGACCGCGCCGACCACATCGACCTGAACTTCGGCTGCCCGGTTCCCAAGGTGACGCGCAGGGGCGGCGGCGCGGCGGTGCCGTGGAAGCGTGAGCTCTTCACCGGCATCGTGCGCGCCGCCGTGGACGCCGCCGAGCCGTACGGTCTGCCGGTGACGGTCAAGATGCGCAAGGGCATCGACGACGACCACCTGACCTACCTCGAGGCCGGCCGGACGGCCGAGTCGCTCGGCGCCGCCGCCGTCGCGCTGCACGCGCGCACCGCCGCGCAGCACTACTCCGGCACCGCCGACTGGACCGCGATCGCGCGGCTCAAGGAGGAGGTGCGCACCATCCCTGTGCTCGGCAACGGCGACGTCTGGGCCGCCGAGGACGCCGTGCGCATGGTGCGCGAGACCGGCGCGGACGGCGTCGTCGTCGGCCGGGGCTGCCAGGGCCGCCCGTGGCTGTTCGCCGACCTCGCCGCCGCGTTCCACGGCTCCGACCTGCGGGTCCGGCCGGGCCTGCGGGAGGTCGCGGACACGATCTACCGCCACGGCGAGCTGATGATCGCCTACTACGACGGCGACGAGGACAAGGGCATGCGCGACCTGCGCAAGCACATGGCCTGGTACCTCAAGGGGTACCCCGTCGGGGGAGACGCCCGCCGCGGGCTGGCGATGATCTCCACCCTCGCCGAGCTGCGCGATCGGCTGGACGGCCTCGACCTCTCTTTGCCGTACCCGGGCGAGGAGGCCGAGGGGCCGCGCGGCCGCGCCGGCAGCCCGAAGAAGCCGCACCTGCCCTACGGCTGGCTGGACTCGCGCGAGCTCGACGCGGAGTTCGAGGCGAAGCTGCGCGAGGCCGAGCTCAGCGTCTCCGGCGGTTGACCGACCGCCCCTCTTTCGTTGTGGGCATGAAATCCGCAGGTCTGGACCGGTCCAGACCTGCAGATTTCATGCCCACAACGGCTACGAGAGCAGGGTGTCGCCGACGAACCCGCCCGGCTCGCACCCCGGCGGGATCGCGAACACGGACGACCCGATCGGCGTCGTCCACCGGTTCAGCAGGTCGAGCTCGGCGAGCCTGCGCTGCATCGGCGTGAACTGCTCGTCCACGTCGGCCTGGAAGCACGCGAAGATCAGCCCCGCGTCCGACACGTGGTCCCCGCTCGGGGCGTCGTCGTAGTTGTAGCCGCGCCGGAAGATCCGGTCGTGGCGACCCTCGTCGACTCCGCGGGCCCGCCGCAGGTGCGAGAACTCCGGGATCACGGAGAAGCCCGCGTCGGTCCGCGCGGCGAAGTCGGGCTCGTCGTGCTCCCGGGTCCCGGTCAGCGGGGCGCCGGTGGCCTGGGTGCGGCCCACCGACTGCTCCCGTCCGGCCCGACCGACCGTGTCCCACTCGTCGAGGTCCATGTGGATGCGGCGCACGACGGCGCTCGTGCCGCCGGCCATCCAGCCCTCGGTGACCCACACGACCTCGTCGAAGTCGGCCGTGCCCGGCACCGGGTTGGCGGTGCCGTCCACCTGGCCGAACAGGTTCCGCATCGTCGTGCCGGGGGCGACCGACCCGTGGGCGCGGCGGAACCCGCGCTGCGTCCAGCGCACGTCGGCGAAACCGCGGGCGTCCTTGAGCAGCATCCGTGTCGCGTGGGACACGGTGAGCTGGTCGTCCGCGGTCACCTGCAGCAGCAGGTCACCGTCGCTGAAGCCGGGTTCGAGCCGGTCGATCTCGAACGCGGGCAGGGGGTGGAGCCACGACGGCGCGGCACCCCGGGCCCGCTCGACGAACCGGGGGCCGAACCCGAAGGTGACCGTCAGCCGTGCGGGCGCCACCGCGAGCTCGGGCTCGGTGTCCGCCAGCGCCGCCTCGCCCTGGGTCAGCCGGGCGGCGTCGTCGGACAGGATCCGCATGAGGCGTCCCAGCGCCTCGCGGTCGACGTCGTCGTGCAGGTCCAGGGCGACGAACGTGGCGTACGCCTGGGCGTCGGTGGTGATGCCGGCCTGGTGGACGCCGTGGAACGGGACCGTCTCGGTGCCGTGCACCGGCACGGGGGCGTCCTGCGCCGCTGCCCCGGGCCGGTCCAGGACGTGCTCGGCGCCCAGCGCGGCGACCGCGCCGAACCCGGCGGCAGCCCCTCCGAGGAGGAACTGCCGCCGGGTCGAACCGGACCGGCCGCGGGCGCCCTCGTCGGACGCCGCCATCAGGAGTCCTCGTGCTCCGTGTCGTGGTCCCCGTCGGGGTCGTCGCCCTCGTAGCTCTCCTCGGCGCCGGTGAAGTCCTTGACCGTCGCGGTGAGCTCGGTCGTCGAGTCGTCGGCGAAGGTCAGGGTGAACGTCACCTCGTCGCCGGCCTGGATCGGATCCGCCAGGTCCATGAGCATGAGGTGGTGCCCGCCGGGCTCCAGAATCAGCGTGTCCCCGGCGGGGACGACGAAGCCGCCCTCGACCTCGGTCATGGACATCTCGCCGGAGGAGTCGGCGGCGGTCTCGTGCAGCTCGATCATCGCCGCGGCCCCGGTGGAGGCCGCCACGATGGTCAGCTCGTCCTCGCCGCCGTTGGTGATCTCGCCGAACCCGGCGGTCATGCCCTCGTCGGCCGCCTTGACCCAGGCGTCCTGGATCGACACCGCGTCGGCGGCGGTCGTCGGGGTCCCGGTCGAGGTCGCCTCGGCCGCGGCGTCGTCGGTGGAGCAGCCCGCCAGGCCGAGGGAGCCGGCAGCGAGCAGCAGGGCGAGCGTGGTGGTGGTGCGTCGGGTGGTCACAGGTGTGCCTCTCAGGTCTCTGGGGTCGGCGCGCTGCGCGGCACCGCCCATGGCGTGCGGGCGCGGCGCGTCCGGGGCCCGTCGCTCGACGGACCCGGGGGAAGGGTTCAGAGCGCGGAGAGGGCGGGGGGTCCACGGCGCTGCAGAGGTCGCAGCTCGGGGCGGGGGAGGCTCGACGTGCGGCGTCGGGCCGGCACGAGGGTCCGGACGGCGGGGGCCTCGTACCCCACGGCCGCCGGGTCGACCCAGCGGGGTGCGAGCCGTGCTGCGACCGTCGTGGCGGCCCGTCGCAGCCGGAGCAGGAACAGCTCGCCCCGGAAGAGCAGGGCGACCGTCGCGGCAGCGGCCGCCACGTGCCAGAGCCACATGCGGGCGTCGGCCTGGATCAGGTCGACGGTGGTCGCCGACGGCGTGAAGGGCGCGAGCACGGCGTGCCCGGCGTGCGGGCCGGACGGGTAGGCCGCCTCGGTCGGGGTGCCGAGCACGAACAGCGTGTGGAAGAGCACCTGGCCGACGACGACCGACGCGGTCGTCCGCCAGCGCGCGACCCGGCGACCCGCCAGCAGCGTGGACAGCCACAGGGACAGCGCCCAGGGGGCGGCGACACCGAGCCAGCCGGGCACGGAGCCGCCGCCGGCGACGTGCGACGCCAGCGCGACGCCGGTGGTCAGGGTCGCCACCAGGGTGCCGCGCAGCACGCGGACCTGGCGCGACGACCCGGTGGTACTCATCGCCAGCAGCCTATGACATGCTCGCCGGCCCGCCGTCGCGTGCTGTGGGCATGAAATATGCAGGTCTGGACCGATCCAGACCTGCATATTTCACGCCCACAGCGGATGCCGGGGGCGGAGGGCGGAGGGCGGAGGGCGAGGGTCAGGCGCGCAGCCACACGGTGGTGTCGGCGGGCAGCTCGCCGTCCACCGGGCCCGAGGCCAGCAGCGCGGTCGCGCCGTCGGGCAGCGCCACCGGTGCGGTGCCGAGGTTGGCCAGCACGACGACGTCGCCGTTGCGGAACGCGACGACGTCGGCCGAGTCCTCGAACGCCGCCAGCCAGGTCAGGCTGCCGTGCCCGAGGCCCTCGGCGCGCCGGGTCGCCAGGGCGGCCCGGTACAGCTCGAAGGTCGAGCCCTCGACGCCGTACTGGACGTCCGCCGCGTAGCGCGCGTAGGAGTCGGGCTGGGGCAGCCAGGGCTCGCCGGACGGGCCGAAACCGAAGCCCTCGGCGTCGGCCGCCCAGGGCAGGGGCACGCGGCAGCCGTCGCGGCCGGCCTCGGCGCCCTCGGTGCGGAAGTGTGCCGGGTCCTGCCGCACGTCGTTCGGCATCGTGGTGTGCTCGGGCAGGCCGAGCTCCTCGCCCTGGTAGAGGTACGCCGAGCCGGGCAGGCCGAGCATGAGCAGCGTGGCGGCGCGGCCGCGGCGCAGCCCCAGCTCCTCGTCGGGCTGCGGGTCGGTGGCGAAGACGCCGTTCGGCCGCACCCCGACGTCGGGCAGGCCGAGCCGCGTGACGTGGCGGACGACGTCGTGGTTGGACAGCACCCAGGTGGTGGGTGCGCCGACCTCGTCGTTGGCCTCGTACGACGCCGCGACGACGCGACGCAGCGCGGCGGCGTCCCAGCCGGTGGTGAGGAACGAGAAGTTGAACGCCTGGTGCATCTCGTCCGGGCGCACGTACCGGGCCAGGCGGGACAGCGGCTCCACCCAGGCCTCGGCGACCAGGCAGCGGTCGCCGTCGTACTCGGCGAGCACGTCGTGCCAGGTGCGGTAGATCTCGTGCACGCCGTCCTGGTCGAACATCGGGCCCTGGTTGCCGGCGCCGGTCGAGCCGTCCTCCGGGGCACCGGGGTCGGCCTCGTCGGAGGTGCCGCCGTCGACCATCGACACGTGCCCGTGCCAGTCGGGCAGCCCGTCGGCCTTGACCAGGCCGTGGGCGACGTCGACGCGGAAGCCGTCGACGCCCTTGTCCAGCCAGAACCGCAGCACGTCGGTGAACTCGGTGCGCACCTCGGGGTGGTTCCAGTCGAGGTCGGGCTGGGTGGAGTCGAACAGGTGCAGGTACCACTGCGGGCTGGGCTCGTCGTAGGCATCACCGTCGGCCGTGCTCGAGGCCTCGAGCCGGGTCCAGGCGGGGCCGCCGAAGATGGACTGCCAGTTGTTCGGCGGCTCGTCGCCGCCCGGCCCGCGGCCGTCGCGGAAGATGTAGCGCGCGCGCTCCGGGGACCCCGGGGCGGAGGCCAGTGCCGCCTGGAACCAGACGTGCTGGTCGGAGGTGTGGTTCGGCACGAGGTCGACGACGACGCGCATGCCGCGCGCGTGGGCGCCGGCGAGCATCGCGTCGAAGTCGGCGAGGGTGCCGAACAGCGGGTCGACGTCGCGGTAGTCGGCGACGTCGTACCCGGCGTCGTTCTGCGGCGAGCGGTAGAAGGGTGAGAGCCAGACGGCGTCGACGCCGAGGGTCTGGAGGTGGTCGAGGCGTGCCGTGATGCCGGGGATGTCGCCGATGCCGTCCCCGTTGCCGTCGGCGAACGAGCGCGGGTAGACCTGGTAGATGACGGCGTCCCGCCACCATTCGCGGGCGGTCTCGGACCCGACGTGGACCGTGGCGCCCGCGGCGAGGCGCTCCGGTGTCGGGATGGTCGGCTCGGTGGTGGCCATGAGGGTCCTCAGCTGTGGTCGGTGGCGGGTACGGCGATCGAGTGTAAGCGTTGCTGCAAGTTTCTTGCTGCGAGGGCCGTCCTGGACGCGTCGGTGGCGCGTCCCAGCCTGCGACGGGTCCGTCGCGGTGGCAACCCTCGCCGGGCGGTCTGACGGGCGGTCAGTCGCGGGGCGCGGGGCCGGTGGAACCGCGCACGACCAGCTCGGGGGAGAAGAGCAGCTCCGTGCGGGGGGCGCGGTCGCCGCCGATCTCGGTCAGCAGCGCGCTGACGGCCGCGTTGGCCATGGCGTCCACCGGCTGGCGGACCGTGGTCAGCGGCGGTTCCGTGAAGGCGATGAGCGGGGCGTCGTCGTAGCCCACCACCGACACGTCCCCGGGCACGTCCAGGCCCTGGGCCCTCGCGGCGCGGACCGCGCCGAGCGCCATGATGTCCGAGCCGCAGACGACGGCGGTGTGGCCCGACGCGAACAGGTCGGCCGCGGCGGCCTGGCCGCCCTCGAGGGTGTACAGCGTGTTGATGGCGTGCGAGCGGGCCGCGGCCTCGTCGGACGCCAGGCCGTGCCGGACCAGGGCCGCGGAGAACGCCGCGACCTTGCGCTGGGCGGGCACGTACCGCTCGGGTCCGATGGCGAGCCCGATGCGGCGGTGACCCAGCGTGACCAGGTGCTGGACCGCCACGTCGATGCTCTCGGCGTCGTCGGGGGAGATGAACGGGGCGTCGATGCCCGGCGCGTAGCCGTTGACGAGCACGATCGGCACGCCCTGGCCGCGCAGCAGCTCGTAGCGCGCGTGGCTGGCGCGGGTGTCCGCGTGCAGGCCGGAGATGAAGATGATGCCGTCGACCGAGTGGTCCACGAGGGTCGAGACGTACTCGTCCTCGGTGGTCCCTCCCGGGGCCTGGGTGCACAGCAGCGGCGTGTAGCCTCGCTGCGCCAGGATCGACTCCACCGCCTGGGCGAACGCCGGGAAGACGGGGTTGGTGAGCTCGGGCACCACGAGGCCGACGAGGCCGGCCGACCGGCCGGCCAGCGCCGACGGGCGCTCGTAGCCGAGCACGTCCAGGGCCGCCAGGACGGCCTGGCGGGTGGAGCTGGCGACACCGGGCTTGCCGTTGAGCACGCGCGACACCGTCGCGGTGGAGACCCCGGCCTGGTCGGCCAGGTCGCTCAGTCGGGTGCGCACGCCTGCGATCGTAAGGGACACGGGACCTCCTCGTCCTCGGGCGACCGCGGTTCGGACGCTTCCTGGATCGTCGTTTGCAGAAACGTTATTGCAAGATCTTGCAAATCGCGAACATCCTGCTCTAGATTCGTCCCCAGCAGGGCCCACCGGCGTGCATTGCCCACGGGCCACCACCCCCGAAAGAAGCTGGGAGATCCCGATGCGACGGAGCATCCTTATCGCGTCCGCCCTGGTCACCACTCTCGCCCTGTCGGCCTGCGGGTCGGCCGACGACGCCGGTGACGCCGCCGAGGACACCACCGACGAGAGCACGGCCGAGGCCACCGACGCCGGCGAGGACATGGCGACCGGCTCGCTGACCGTGTGGGTCGACGAGACGCGCGAGAGCGCCGTCGAGTCCGCCGCCGAGGCGTTCGAGACCGAGACCGGGGCCGAGGTCGAGATCGTCCTGAAGAACTTCGAGGACATCCGCTCCGACTTCATCGCCCAGGTCCCCACCGGCGAGGGCCCCGACGTCACCGTCGGCGCGCACGACTGGCTGGGCGAGCTCATCACCAACGGCGTCGTCGCCCCGGTCGAGCTCGGTGCCACCGCCGAGGAGTTCGAGGACGTCGCGGTCGAGGCCTTCACCGCCGACGGCGCCGTCTACGGCCTGCCGTACGCGATCGAGAACATCGCCCTGATCCGGAACACCGAGCTGGCCGACACCGCGCCCGCCACGTGGGACGACGCAATCTCGATGGGCGAGGACGCCGACACCAAGTACCCGTTCCTCATCCAGACCGGGACCGAGGGCGACCCGTACACGTACTACCCGTTCCAGACGTCGTTCGGCGCCCCGGTGTTCGAGCAGAACGAGGACGGCTCGTACTCCCCGGAGCTCGCCATGGGCGGTGAGGCCGGTGACGCCTACGCCCAGTGGCTCGCCGAGCAGGGCGAGGCCGGCACGCTGACCACCGACATCACCTACGACATCGCGGTCGAGGCCTTCGCCAAGGGCCAGTCGCCGTTCATCGTGGGCGGTCCGTGGATGCTCGAGCAGTTCGCCGACCTGGACCTCGCGATCGACCCGGTCCCCGCCGCCGGTGACCAGGCCGCCCAGCCGTTCGTGGGCGTCCAGGGCTTCTACGTCAGCGCCCAGAGCGAGAACGCCCTGCTGGCCAACGACTTCCTCGTGAACTTCCTGTCCACGCAGGACGCCCAGACCGCGCTGTTCGAGGCCGGCGGCCGCCCGCCGGCGCTCACCGCCGCCGCCGACGCCGCGTCGTCGGACCCGATCGTGGCGGGCTTCCGCGAGGTCGGCGCCGAGGCCGTGCCGATGCCGTCCATCCCCGAGATGGGTTCGGTGTGGGCCTTCTGGGGCGTCACCGAGGCCAACATCATCTCCGGCTCGGCCGACCCGGCCGAGGCCTGGAGCAAGATGATCTCGGACATCGAGGGCGCGCTCGACTCCTGACGTCCTGACCTCTCGCGACGGGCCGTGGTGCGACCACGGCCCGTCGCGCGATCCCGGAAGGCTCCTCGATGACAGACCTGCAGCAGACCCGCACCGCCTCGGACGAGGCGCCGGGTGACGCTCCCGCCCCGCCCGACTCCACCCGCCGACGTCGCCTCGGCCGTCGCGACGAGTCACCCGCCGGCCGCTACGGCGCCGGGTTCCTCGCCAAGCTCGCCCTCATGGCCGTCGCGAACGCGTTCGGCGTCTACGTGCTCTGGTCCGCGTGGCTGGCCGAGTCGTGGATCATCCTCGGCGCCATGCTCGTCATGCTCGCCGTGGCGAACTGGGTGTACTTCTCGCGTCGCACGGTGCCGCTGAAGTACGTGCTGCCCGGTCTGATCTTCCTGTTCACGTTCCAGATCTTCACCATCGGCTACACCGGCTGGGTGGCGTTCACGAACTACGGCGACGGCCACAACTCCACCAAGGACGACGCCGTCGCCGCCCTGCTCATCCAGAACGAGCGGCGCGTCGAGGGGTCGCCCGCGCTGCCCCTGACCGTCGTCGCCGACGGCGAGGAGCTCGGGTTCGCCGTCGTGCAGCCCGACGGCACGGCCACCGTCGGCGACGCCGAGGCGCCGCTGTCCGCCGTCGACGCCACCGTCGCCGAGGGCCGGATCACCGCCGTCGACGGCTGGGAGGTCCTCGACCGGGCCGAGGTGCTCGCCCGTCAGGGCGAGGTCACCGACCTGCGGGTCCCGGTCTCGGACGACCCGGGTGCCGGGTCGGTGCGCACCCAGGACGCCCGTACCGGCTACGTCTACGAGTCCACGCTCGTGTACGACGAGGCCGCGGACACGATGACGGACACCACCACCGGCACCGTCTACACGCCCAACGACGAGGGACAGTTCGAGGCCGCGGACGGCTCCACGCTCAACGTCGGCTGGCGCGTGTTCGTCGGGTTCGACAACTTCACCACCGCGTTCTCCGACTCGCGCTACTCCGGGCCGTTCCTCCAGGTCGTGGTGTGGACGTTCGTCTTCGCCTTCGCCTCGGTGGCCACGACGTTCCTGCTCGGGATGTTCCTGGCCACGGTCTTCAACACCCCGATGCGCGGGCGCAAGATCTACCGCACGCTGCTGATCCTGCCGTACGCCATCCCCGGGTTCGTCGCCCCGCTGCTGTGGTCCGGCCTGCTCAACCGCAGCTTCGGGTTCGTCAACCAGGTGCTGCTCGGAGGCGCCGCCGTCCCGTGGCTGACCGACCCGTGGCTGGCCAAGCTGTCGATCATCGGGGTCAACCTGTGGCTCGGGTTCCCCTACATGTTCCTCATCTGCACCGGTGCGCTGCAGTCGCTGCCCACCGACGTGCTCGAGGCCGCGAAGATCGACGGCGCCGGCCGGCTGCGCACCTGGCGCTCGGTCGTCATGCCGCTGCTGCTGGTCTCCACAACCCCGCTGCTCATCTCGAGCTTCGCGTTCAACTTCAACAACTTCGCCCTGATCTACATGCTCACCGGCGGCGGACCACGGTTCGAGGACGCCTCGGTGCCGCTGGGGCACACCGACATCATGATCACGATGGTCTACTCCGTGGCCGGTCTGGACGGGAACGCCCCGAAGGACTTCGGCCTGGCCAGCGCGCTGTCCATCGTCATCTTCGTGATCATCGCGACGATCTCGGCCATCGCCTTCAAGCGGACCCGCTCGCTCGAGGAGATCAACTGACATGACTGCCACCTCGACCGCCCCCGCGGTCCGCACCCCGTCGACGCCGACCCGTCGCAGGACGGCGGGCCGCTGGTTCTCCGAGCTCGGCTGGCGGCACGTCGTCGGCGTCCTGTTCGTCGTCTACGCCGCCTTCCCGATCGTGTACGTCCTGTCGGCCTCCGTGGCCGAGAGCGGCACCCTGACCGGGTCCAACCAGCTCTTCGACTCGTTCAGCACGGAGAACTACGCCCGGCTGGCCGACACGGTGTACTGGTCGTGGTTCGCCAACTCGGTGCTGATCGCCGTCGCCACCTCGATCGGCACCGTGCTCATGGGCGCCGCCGCGGCGTACGCCTTCAGCCGGTTCCGCTTCACCGGGCGCCGCGTGGGCCTGACGACGCTGCTGATCCTCCAGATGTTCCCGCAGATGCTCGCGTTCGTCGCGATCTTCCTGCTGCTCATCAGCCTCGGCGAGGTGGTTCCGGCGCTCGGCCTGAACTCCCGGGTCGCGCTCATCTGCGTGTACCTCGGCGGCGCGCTGGGCGTGAACACGTTCCTCATGTACGGGTTCTTCAACACGATCCCGCGCGAGCTGGACGAGGCGGCCAAGATCGACGGCGCCACGCACGCCCAGACGTACTGGACGATCATCCTGCGACTGGTGACCCCGATCCTCGCGGTCGTGGCGCTGCTGTCGATCATCGCCACCTTCGGCGAGTTCGTCATCGCCCGCGTGCTCCTGCAGTCGGAGGCCAACTGGACGCTCGCCGTGGGCCTCTACTCGTGGGTCTCCAGCCTGCTCGAGGCCAACTGGGGACTGTTCGCCGCCGGCGCGGTGATCTCCACGATCCCGATCCTCGTGCTGTTCCTGTTCCTGCAGAAGTACATCGTCGGCGGACTGACGGCCGGCTCCGTGAAGGGATGATGAACAGGCCCGTCGCCTGTGGCGGGCCTCACACCTGCGCCCTAGCCTGGTCGGCATGACCGAGACGCGCAGCTACAGCCCGGACCTGGGGCGGCTCACCGCCGCCGCCGACGACTCGTTCACCGTGCGCCGCGCGTACGGCGAACCGTACGAGCACGACGGCCAGCTCATCATCCCGGTGGCCCGGGTGTGGGGCGGCATCGGCACCGGCTCGGGCGGGGGAGCGGGCGCCACCTCGGGCAACGGGTCCGGGGAGGGGACCGGCTCGGGCAAGGGGTCCGGCCACCTGGCCGGATGGTCGACGTCCTTCCACCGCGGCGCCGAGGCCACCGAGGCTGCCGACGGCGAGGGCGACGGTGACGGGTCCGACGCCGGGGACGCGTCCGGGGAGACCCGGGGCGAGGCCCACGGCGAGCTGCACGGCGAGGGCTCGGGCGAGGGCGGTGGCGGCGGTGGCGGCTACGGCCTGCACGTCAAGCCGCTCGGCGTCTACGTCGTCGGCTCCGCGGGCACGCGCTGGCAGCCCGTGCTCGACCTGAACAAGGCGATCCTCGGCGGACAGGTCGTCGGGATCGCGATCGCGCTCGCCGCCGGGTGGGCGATCGGTCGCCGCCGCTGAACGAGCCGTGCGCCGGCTCGGTCGGCGGCGGGCGGCCGCCGACCGAGAGGACCGCATGACGCACGCACCGCACCTGCTCGACCTGCCCCACCACGACGGCTCGGCCGTGCACGTGCCCCCGGGCACGCCGGCGCTCGGCGACGCGGTGCCCGTGCGCGTCCGCGTGCCCCGGGCCTCCGGCGTCGAGCGGGTCTGGGTGCGGTCCGTGCGCGACGGCGAGCCGCGTCTCTCCGAGGCCGTGCCCGACGGCGGCACGGACGCCGAGCAGTGGTTCACCGGCGAGGTCGTGGTCCACAACCCCGTCACCCCGTACCGGTTCCTGCTCGACGGACCCGGCGGCTACCGGTGGCTCGACGGCCGGGGCGTGCACGACCGGGACGTGTCCGACGACGGCGACTTCCGGCTGACCACGCACGCCCCGGCCCCGTCGTGGCTGGGCGACGGGCTCGTGTACCAGATCTTCCCCGACCGGTTCGCCCGGTCCGGCGCCGCGGACGGACGGCCGACGCCCGACTGGGCCGTGCCCGCCGCCTGGGACGACGAGCCGGCCGGGACCGGCGTGCTCGCCGGCACCCAGTACTACGGCGGCGACCTGGACGGCGTCGTCGAGCACCTCGACCACCTCGCCGCGCTCGGCGTCGGCACCGTCTACCTCACGCCGGTGTTCCCGGGTCGCTCCAACCACCGCTACGACGCCTCGACGTTCGCCGAGGTGGACCCGCTGCTCGGTGGCGACGAGGCCTACGCCCGGCTCTCCGAGGCCGTGCACGCCCGTGGGATGCGGCTGATGGGCGACATCACCACCAACCACACCGGCGAGGGGCACGAGTGGTTCGCCGCCGCGCTCGCCGACCCCGCCTCGCCCGAGCACGGCATGTACGTGTGGGCCGACCCGGCGTCGGACAACACCGACGTGGCCACCACCGCCTCCGGGGAGGGCTACGCGAGCTGGCTCGGGTTCGGCTCCCTGCCCAAGCTCGACTGGGCCGCCCCCGAGACCTGGCACCGCATGGTCACCGGCCCCGATGCCCCGATCGGCCGGTACCTGCGTCCGCCGTTCGCGCTCGACGGGTGGCGGGTCGACGTCGCCAACATGACCGGCCGGTGGGGGAGCGAGGACCGCACGCACGCCGTCTCGCGCGAGCTGCGGGCCGCCGTCGAGCGCGAGCGCCCCGACGGCGCGTTGATCGCCGAGCACTTCCACGACGCCGGGGCCGACCTGCGCGCCGGGGGCTGGCACGCCAACATGAACTACACCGGGTTCACCCGGCCCGCCTGGTCCTGGCTGGCGACCGAGGGGTCACCGGCCGGGGCGCACGGGCTGCCCGTGGCGGGCACCCGTCGGCCCGGCGGAGCCATGGTGGACGCGATGCGCGAGTTCGACGCCGCGGTGCCGTGGTCCGTCACGGCGGCGCAGTGGAACATGCTCGGCTCCCACGACACGCCGCGGCTGCGCACCGCCGTCGGCTCGGACGAGCTGACCGAGGTGGCCGCCACGCTGCTGTTCACCTACCCGGGCACGCCCGTCGTGTTCGCCGGGGACGAGGTCGGCGCCACCGGCGACAACGGCGAGCACGCCCGGACCACCATGGCCTGGGACCAGGGCGCTCGCGGCGGCGGTCCGCGCTGGGACGCCGGGACGCTGGAGCGGTACCGCCGGCTGTCGGCGGTGCGGCGCGGGTCGGACGCCCTGCGGCAGGGTGGCCTGCGCTGGGCGGTCGTGGAGGACGACGCGGTCGTGTTCCTGCGCGAGTCGCCGACCGAGCGCGTCCTGGTCGTGCTCGCCCGTGCCCCGTGGGCCGGCGCGGTGCTGCCGGGGCGTCTGCTGGTTCCCGGCGGCGAGCCGGAGCGGCTGTACGGCGAGGTGGGTCTCGCCGTCGGCCCGGACGGTCTGACGATCTCCGGCGACGGCCCGGCCGTCGGCGTCTTCCGCCTGTTCTGAGCCCCATGACGGCGCCGTCGGTCAGGCATCGGGTGGCCGATGCCTGACCGGGAGGTCCGTCACGGGGCCCGGTCGCGCCGGCCGGCGGTCCGGGGCACGGTGGGCAGCGGGACCACCGACCCCGACCGACGGAGGAACGATGCACGGCGTCGCGGTGCTGCAGGACCTGTACTCCCGGATCGCGCCCACGGTGCACCGCGCGGTCGACGGGCTCGGCGACGCCGCGCTCGTCGAGCGGCTCGACCCGGCGGCGAACACGATCGCGTGGCTCACCTGGCACATCGGCCGCGACCAGGACGTCCAGGTCGCCGACGTCGTCGGCCGCGACCAGGTGTACTCGCGTGGCTGGGCGGACCGGTTCGACCTGCCGTTCGGCCTGCACGACACCGGCTACGGGCACACCTCCGACGACGTCGCGAGGGTCCGCGCGCCGGGCGAGCTGCTGCTGGGCTACGTGGACGCGGTCGCCGCGGAGTCGCTCGACGTGCTCGCCGGGCTGACCGACGACGACCTCGACGAGGTGGTCGACGACGCCTGGGACCCGCCGGTCACCCGCGGGGCGCGGCTCGTGAGCGTCGCGAACGACTCCCTGGAGCACGCGGCGCAGATCGCGTACGTCCGCGGCGTCCTCGAGCGCACCGGGCGCGCGTAGCATCGACGCGTGGCCACCGAGCAGATCGCGATCCTGTCCGACGTCCACGGCAACCTCACCGCCCTGGAGGCGGTCCTGGCGGACATCGAGCGCCGCGGGATCACCCGGATCCTGAACCTGGGCGACGACGTGGGCAAGGGGCCGCGCGGCCGCGCCGTCGTGGACCGCACGGAGCAGGTCTGCGAGGTCAACGTCCGCGGCAACTGGGACGACTTCCTGCCGGCGATCGCCGACGACGGGCCCGACGAGATGGTCTGGTGGCGCGACGAGCTGCGCCCCGAACAGCGCGAGCTGATCCGCCGCCGGCCGCTGTGCCACGACCTGCAGCTCTCCGGGCGGCGGATCCGGCTCTTCCACGCCTCGGCGACGAGTGTGCACACGCGGGTCCACGTCGACCATACCCGCGAGGAGTTCGCCGGGATGTTCGCCGCCACGGACCTCACGGGACCGGGGCCGGAACCCGACCTGGTCGGCTACGGCGACGTCCACGCCGCCTACCAGCGCACCCGGCGCGGGCGCACCCTCTTCAACGCCGGCAGCGTCGGCAACGCGCTCGACGAACCCTCGGCGGCCTACGTGGTCCTCGAGGGGGTCCCCGGACAGGACCCGGCGCCCTTCGGCCTGCAGGTCGTCCGTCTGTCCTACGACGTGGAGGCCGAGCTGGCCGTCGCCCGTGAGGCGGACATGCCGCAGTACGCCGCCTGGGCGCAGGAGCTGCGGACCGCCGTCTACCGCGGGCTGTCGGCCGTCGAGCCCGTGGGCGGCGCTCGGTAGGCTGCCCTCGTGCAGACGTTCTCGCAGGAGGCCTTCGACCCGGACGTGGTCGGCACCGGACCCCGTCCTGCCCCCGGCGAGGAAGGTCCGGCGTCGTACACCGACGCCGACACCGAGCGGTGGGCCGCCGAACCGCCCAAGTCCAAGGACCGCACCCCGTTCGAGCGCGACCGTGCCCGTGTGGTGCACTCCTCGGGCCTGCGGCGCCTCGGTGCCAAGACCCAGGTGCTCACGCCGGGCAGCGACGACTTCGTGCGGACCCGGCTGACGCACTCGCTCGAGGTGGCCCAGGTCGGGCGGGAGATGGGCCGGGCGCTGGGCTGCGACCCGGACCTGGTCGACACCGCCTGCCTCACGCACGACCTGGGCCACCCGCCGTTCGGGCACAACGGCGAGCGGGTGCTGGCCGAGCTCGCGGCGGAGATCGGCGGGTTCGAGGGCAACGCCCAGACCCTGCGCCTGCTGACCCGGCTCGAGCCCAAGATCCTCGACGCCGACGGCGCCCCGCGCGGCCTGAACCTCACGCGGGCCTCGCTGGACGCCTCGGTGAAGTACCCGTGGCGGCTCCACGAGGGCCCGCCGCGGCCGGACGGGTCCCGTACCGGCAAGTTCGGCGTCTACCCCGACGACGCCCCCGTCTTCGCGTGGCTGCGCCGCGGCGCACCGCAGTCCATGGTGCGCTGCATGGAGGCGCAGGTCATGGACCTCGCCGACGACATCAGCTACTCCGTGCACGACGTCGAGGACGCCGTGGTGGGCAGCCGCCTGGACCTGCGAGTGCTCGACGACGAGGCCGAGCGGGCCCGCATCGTCGAGCACGTGCGGTCCTGGTACGGCGCCTGGCACGACGCTGACGCCCTCGACGCGGCCCTGTGCCGGCTGCGGGACACGGGCTACCTCGTGACCGACTTCGACGGGTCGCGCGGTGCCCTGGCCGGGCTCAAGGACGCCACCAGCCAGCTCATCGGCCGGTTCAGCGGCGCGGCCCAGCGGGCCACCCGCGAGGTGTACGGCGAGGGGCCGCTGACCCGGTACTCGGCGCAGCTCGTCGTCCCGCCCGAGACGGCCGACGAGATCCTGGCGCTCAAGGGCGTGGCCGTCACCTACGTCATGGCGCCGCGGGAGTCCGAGCCGCTGTACGCGGCCCAGCGCGAGATCGTCGCCGACCTGGTCAAGGTGCTCGCGGACCGCGCCCCGGTGGCGCTCGAGCCCCAGTTCGCCGCGGACTGGCGGGCGGCGTCCGACGACGCCGCCCGACTGCGCGTCGTGGTGGACCAGGTGGCCTCGCTGACGGACGTCTCGGCGGTCCAGATGCACGGCCGGCTGGTGCGCGGCGACGACTGAGACCTCCCCTCGGTCGTGGGCATGAGATCTGCAGCTCCGGACCGGTCCGGGGCTGCAGATCTCCTGCCCACAACGCAGGGGCGTGCAGGGGCATAGACTCGCGCCCGTGGCAGGCCTGATCAAGCGCGACGACGTGGACGCCGTCCGCGACCGCGCGCGCATCGACGAGATCGTCGGCCAGCACGTCACCCTCAAGTCCGCCGGCGTCGGCTCGATGAAGGGCCTGTGCCCGTTCCACGACGAGCGCACCCCCTCCTTCCACGTCCGGCCGGGCGTGGGCCGCTGGCACTGCTTCGGCTGCGGCGAGGGCGGCGACGTCATCTCGTTCGTGCAGAAGATCGACGGGATGGGGTTCACCGACGCCGTCGAGTACCTCGCCGACAAGGTCGGCGTCGAGCTGCACTACGAGGACTCCCGCACCGGCGCCGCCGCCCAGCGGGGGCCGCGCGAGGAGCCCGGCCGTCGCCAGCGCCTGCTCGAGGCCCACCGCGTCGCCGCCGCGTTCTACGCCGAGCAGCTCTTCGCGCCCGGTGCGCAGGCGGCCCGGGCGTTCCTCGCCGAGCGCAGCTTCGAGCGGGCCGACGCCGAGACGTTCGGTCTCGGGTACGCCCCGACCGGGTGGGACGCGCTGCTGCGGCACCTGCAGAGCCGCGGGTTCACCCAGCCCGAGCTCGTCGCCTCGGGGCTGGTCAGCCAGGGGCAGCGCGGGATCTACGACCGGTTCCGCGGACGGCTCGTGTGGCCGATCCGGGACGTGACCGGCGCCGTCATCGGGTTCGGGGCGCGCAAGCTCTTCGACGACGACCCCGGCCCCAAGTACCTCAACACCCCCGAGACGACCCTGTACAAGAAGGCGCAGGTCCTCTACGGGATCGACCTGGCCAAGCGCGCGATCGCCCAGAACAAGCGGGTCGTCATCGTCGAGGGGTACACCGACGTCATGGCCGCGCACCTGTCCGGCGTGGACACGGCGGTGGCGACCTGCGGCACCGCGTTCGGCGCCGAGCACGCCAAGGTCGTGCGCCGCCTGCTCGGCGACACCACCGCGGGCGGCGGACTGCAGCTCGCCTCCGGCGCGTCGCTCGGCGGGGAGATCATCTTCACGTTCGACGGCGACGCCGCCGGTCAGAAGGCCGCCATGCGGGCCTTCGGCGAGGACCAGCGCTTCCACGCCCAGACGTTCGTCGCCGTCGAGCCCAGCGGCATGGACCCGTGCGACCTGCGCATGGAGCGCGGCCCCGACGCGGTGCGCACGCTGGTGGACACCCGTGTGCCGCTGTTCGAGTTCGTCATCCGCACCACCCTCGACGGCTTCGACCTCGACACGGTCGAGGGTCGCGTCAACGCGCTGCGGGCGGCGGCGCCGATGGTCGCCGGCATCCGCGACCGGTCCATGCAGCTCGGCTACGCCCGGCTGCTGGCCCGCTGGATCGGCATCGACACCGACGAGGTCCGCCGCGAGGTGGGCAGGGCGCACAGCACACCGGGGCCGGCCCGACGCCGGGACGAGCGCACCGCACGTCCCGAGCGCGCCGTCGAGACGCCGTCGGACGGGCCTGTGGCCGGTCCCGTCCTCAGCGCCCCCGACCCGGCCGACCCGGTGGCGCGCATCGAACGGCTCGCCCTGGTCGTCGTGCTGCAGTACCCGCAGCACGTGCCGGTCACGTTCGACGACCTCGGCCCGGACGCCTTCGCCACCCCCGCGTGGCGGGCCGTGCACGCGGCGATCCGTGCCGCCGGGGGAGTGCGCACCGGGGCCGGCCTGGGCGGCAACCGTTGGGTGGAGACCGTCGTCGAGGAGGCCGGCGACGCCGTCTCGCCGCTGGTCACCGAGCTCGCCGTGGCGCCGGTGCCCGAGGACCGCGAGAGCGCCATCGCCGCGTTCGTGGCCGACGTCGTGCGCAAGGTCGCTGACCTGGGCCTGACCCGCCGCATCGCCGACGCCAAGAGCCGCGTGCAGCGGCTCGACGCCCAGGCCGACCCGGACGCCTACCGGGCGGCGTTCGAGGAGCTCGTCGCGATCGAGAAGGAACGGCGCGAGCTGCGCGAGAGCGCCTGATTCACCCGCGGGCCCCGTATCGGGTCGTCCGCGCGCCGGCTCCCTCCTGGCAGGGGTGCCGGAGCGGTGTCGCGGCCCGCCCGGACCGGCGTTCCGGTCTCCCCGTGGGGGAGGAACCATGCACGACGACGAGCTGTTCGACGTCGAGGCCGACGTACCGGAGGCGTTCTCCGCCGTCGCCCCGACGCGCGACGCGGCCGAGGACGACCTGCTGGCCACCGAGAACGTGGTGGGGGTCGGCCTCGGCTACAAGATCACCGGCGGGGTCCAGACGGACAAGCCCAGCGTCATGGTGCTGGTCGAGCAGAAGCTGCCGCCCGAGCTGCTGTCCGGCAAGCCGGTGCCCAAGACCATCGGCGGCAAGCCGACCGACCTGATGGAGGTCGGCGTCCTGCAGGCGGGTGGGGACGCCGAGCCCGCCGCCGAGGTGGGCGTCCAGAAGCTGGCCACGCGGGTGCGCCCGGCGCGGCCCGGCTACAGCATCGGGCACCTGAAGGTCACGGCCGGCACGCTCGGTGCCGGGGCCTACGACCTGCGCGGCACGGTGCCCGGCAAGCCGCCGCGCTACTACGCGCTGAGCAACAACCACGTGCTCGCCAACTCGAACGACGCCAAGATCGGCGACCCGATCATCCAGCCGGGGGCGTTCGACGGCGGCACCTTCCCGGCGGACGTGATCGGGCGCCTCGCACGGTACGTGCCGATCAAGTTCGACGGGACGACGAACCTGGTCGACGCGGCGATCGCCGAGGTCCCCTTCGACACCATCGACCGGGACATCTACTGGACCGGGTACCCGCAGTCGCTGGTCAAGGCGGCGCAGGTCGGGATGGTGCTGAAGAAGACCGGGCGGACCACGCACTTCACCACGGGCCGGGTGACCGCGCTCAACGCCACGGTGAACGTCAACTACGGCGGGGGCAAGGTGGCCAAGTTCGGTCGCCAGATCGTCACCACGGACATGTCCGCCGGCGGCGACTCCGGGTCGCTCGTGCTGGACCTGCAGAACAACCCGGTGGGGCTGCTGTTCGCGGGGTCGAGCACGGCGACGATCCTCAACCCGATCGCCTACGTGCAGCGGCTGCTCGGGGTGCGCCTCTGGCCGTGACCGTCGTGCGCGGCGTCGAGGCCGCCGGCTCGCGCGGGGCTACTCCGCGGCGAAGGGGCCGGCGGCCTCGACGCGCACCGGGACGTCGCCGACGGCGGGCGGCAGCTCGCGCACGGCCGGCGACTCCGGGTCGGGCGCGTACACGACCAGGCAGGGGTCGCCCTGGGCGGTCTCGCCGACGGCGACCCCCTGGATCTCCGGCCCGATCCAGCCCTCGGCCGTGGTCAGCGCGTCGCGGACCGCCGGGTCCACCTGCGGGACACCGGCGTCCAGGTCGTCCTCGCTCATGGGATCACCGTACGCCGGACGCTCTCGGGTCGCGGTCGGTGGGGCTGGGCGTGAGCATGGAAGGACGACCGACAGAAGGAGATCCGATGGCTGACGGCACGCACCAACCCACCTACACGGTCCCGTCGATGACCGCCGAGGACGGCGCCCGGGTCGCCGAGATCCTGCAGGACCGCCTCAACTCGCTGACCGACCTCCACCTGACGCTCAAGCACGTCCACTGGAACGTCGTCGGGCCGCACTTCATCGCCGTGCACGAGATGCTCGACCCGCAGGTCGACGCCGTGCGGCTCATGGCCGATGACGTCGCCGAACGCATCGCCACGCTCGGCGGGGTGCCGCAGGGCACCCCCGGGGCGCTCGTCGCCCACCGCACCTGGGAGGACTACCACCTGGGCCGGGCCACGACCATCGAGCACCTCGGGGCGCTGGACGAGGTGTACCAGGGCGTCATCGCCGCGCACCGCCAGGCGGCCGAGACCACGGCCGAGCTCGACGACGTGACCAACGACCTGCTGATCGGCAACCTGCGCGACCTGGAGCAGTTCCACTGGTTCGTGCGGGCGCACCTCGAGACCGCCGGGGGAGAGCTGTCGACCGCCGGGGCGACCTCGGAGATCGCCGCCGCCCGGCAGGCGCGGGAGGCCGAGCGCGACGCCGGCTGACCCACCGTCCACCGACACGAGAAAGGCCCCTGACCGCGAGGTCAGGGGCCTTTCTCCGTGGGCTCCCGCGACTGGACTTGAACCAGTGACAAGTCTCGGTCGGATCTCGCGAGATCACACCGTAAACCGCCTGTTCATGCGGCTGCCGTGCCGATAGGATGTGACTGTAGGTGTCACAGGATGACCCTGTGGACGGCCGCAAAGATGCAGACAGGATGCGGGGGAACGGTGGCAGATTCGAAGCGGCGGACGCGGCGAGCGTTCGGGAAGATCCAGGCCATGCGCTCGGGCCGGTACCAGGCGAGCTACACCGGCCCGGACGGCGCCAGGCACACGGGTCCCCACACGTTCGAGCATCGCGAGGACGCCGAGGGCTGGCTCGCCGAGGTGCACCGCGCCATCCGCAACGGCACCTGGTCCCGCGTGAGCGAGACACCGGACGACACGCCGGCCCCCGTCCTCGGCGAGTACGCGGTGCAGTGGCTGGATCACCGGGAGGTGCGGGGCCGACCGCTCAAGCCCCGGACCGTGGCCCACTACGAGCGGTTGCTCGAGCGGTTCATCCTGCCGAGGTTCGCCGACCACCGGCTCGACGAGATCACGCCGTCCGCGGTCCGCGACTGGTGGAACGGGCTCCGGGACACGACCGGCCGCACCTACCGCTCTCACGCCTACTCGCTGTTGCGCGCCATCCTGTCGACCGCGGTCGGGGATCAGCTCATCGCTGCCAACCCGTGCGTCATCAAGGGCGCCGGCACGGCTGCGCGTGCCTCGGAGACGAAGGTGCCGACGCTCGCCGAGTTGGACGCCATCGTGGACTCGATGCCCGATCGGCTGCGCGCCATGGTGCTGATCTCGGCGTGGTGCAGCCTCCGGTACGGCGAAGCGGCCGAACTCCGGCGGCGTGACCTCGAGCTCGACATGGACGGCCCGCGGCCCACAGGCGTGGTGCATGTTCGTCGCGCGGTCGCGCGCGTCGGTGGAGAGCACGTCGTCGGCAAGCCCAAGTCGGATGCCGGCGTGCGAGACGTCACGATCCCGTTCCACATCGTGCCCGTGCTGGCCAGCCACCTCGCGACTCACGTCGAGCCGGAAGGGGACGCTCTGCTCTTCCCGGCGTCGTCAGGCGGGCACCTGGCGAACTCGGCGATGAAGTGGCACTTCAACAAGGCGAGAGCGGCGGCCGGACGCCCCGATCTGCGATTCCACGACCTGCGGCACACCGGCCTGACGCTGGCGGCTCACGAGGGCGCCACGCTCGCCGAGCTCATGGCGCGCGCCGGCCACTCCACCGCTGCCGCGGCGATGCGGTATCAGCACAGCACGGACTCACGTGAGCAGCTGATCGCGGAGCGGTTGGCAGTGACGGCGACGCGGGGGAGTGGGAGTCAGGCGAGCTAGGAGGGGGCCCGTGGCGGGGCGCTAAGGGGTCCGATCCAGGCGGGCCACGCGAGCGGCGACCTCGTCCATGGCCCGAGCGGCGCGAACCACGAGCATGATCCCGAAGACCGACCCGACGGCGGCCACCAGGTAGCCGAATCCGGCCAGTCCGACCGTCTCCGTCACGAGGCCGGCCCCGATCACGAGCCCTCCCCCGAAGGTCAGCGCGGCCCAGTAGAGGGCCATCTTCTCCACGGAACCGACATCCTTCATCACAGCTGCCCTCCTTGGCGCACAATCACGCTCGACCGTAGCCCGTCAGGCAGGAATGATCTCGCCTACGTGGAAGATCGCCCGCGAATTCACCCGTGCGTCGGATGAATGCTCGCGCTAGGCAACGATAGCCTCGCCGAATGGAGTTCGTCGTCGTTCTAATCCTGGTAAGCGCCTTACTGTTCTGGCTCGCCGGGAGGTCCTCGCGCCGACGACGACAGGATCCGGCTTCGCCCGTCAGAACGCCTGAGGCTGCTCCCACGACTGGCAGCCCCGCGGCGGGGAAACCGCCCGAGCGCGAGACTCTGACGCTCGGCGCGTTTGAGCTGTGGGGCTCAAACTTCCCGGACACGGAGATCGTCGGCGAGGCGTACCGTCGCGACTCCTTCCGCAAGCTGTTCAAGAAGCACGCGCTTGCCTCGGGCCAGGAGTACTACGGCGATGCGGTGCTAGTGCCGGAGCGGAACAACCCCCACGACTCCCAGGCCGTGCGAGTCGACGTTGACGAGTTCGAGGTGGGCTACCTGCCGCGCGAGGAAGCACAGCGATACCGCCCGGTCCTCGATCGGCTGCTGCAGGACGGCCGCGCTGCCGTCACCCCAGTTCGGGTGTGGGCCACCAACAGCGACGGGACGTGGCGTGCACGGGTCACGATCGCACTCGGTGAACCGGGCGAGATCGTGCCGGCCAACGGACGACCTGATGGTGAGGTCGTGGAGCTGCCTCCCAACTCGCGTCAGGTACAGGTGACGGGCGAAGAAGACCACGTAGAGGCCATCGCCCCATTCGCGCGGGGCACTCGGACGGGAGTTTGGGTCTCACTGCACGGCATCGAGAAGCCAGGCACCCGAACGGGCAAGCGTGTCGTCGAAGTCCGGATCGACGGTCAGCGGTGCGGGATGCTGTCTGCCGTGACGTCGACAGACCTCCTACCCGTCGTCGACCGGCTCGAGGCGGCCGGCAAGGTGGCAGCAGCGCACGGCTACGTTCGCGGGAACTCGCTCAAAGCGGATGTCTCTGTCGATGTCATGAAGGCCGGCGACCTCAGCGAGGACTGGATCGCCGAGAATTTGAGCTAGATCCCCGGGAGATCCGCGCGCGAATCGGCGCTGTCGCTGCAGGCGCGCCTGGGCCCACGTCCAGCGTGTGGCAAGGTGAGCAACGCGCTTCGGGTCGTATCCGAGAGCCTCATTCGGGCTATCAGTCGTGGGGCCCCTGGGGTAGCGAGACGTGCCGGGAGATATCCGAGCGGAAGCACTACGCGTCGAGCTTGTCCCCGAGGTCGGCGAGACTCTCCCACGCCACGATCGGCTCGGCGCCATGGAGGTTCTCGACGAGTTCACCGCGCTCGGGCGCCCGTCCATCTTCGTAGTAGCGCCCGAGCACCAGCCACGCTGCAGCCTCGTCGCTCGTCGACTGATGCCCCTGCACATCCTCGGCGTGGAATGGCGGCGGGTCGTCGGGGCGGGGCGGGATGCTGCGGATGAGGTACTCGGCCATACCTAGACGCTACGGCGCCCAAGCCGAACACGCTTACGCACAGCGCCCTCGTTGCCAGGTGGGCAACGAGGGCGTCCTGTACCCGTGTGTGTCAGGCGACGGCGCGTAGTGCGGGTGCGGAAGGGCCGCTGCCGTCGATCTCCGCGGCGGAGAGGCTGAGCATCGCGGCGACGGTGCGGGCCTCGGCCGGCGTGAGCTGCACGGCGAGCCCGTCGTTCACGTAGACGTGAACGGTGGGCGCCTCGTGCTCGGTCCACCGGATGCCCTGGACGACGGCGTCCGACGGGTCGGTATCGGGGGAGGGCTGGACGTCGAGAGCGATCGTGCGGCGCGTGTACGAGTGGCGGGCGCCGCTGTCGTCGGGCTCGGGGGTGGTGTTGGCCGGGTGCGGCATGATGGTAGTCACGGCTGGTTCCTCCTGGATAGGTGCCGGTCGAGGGCCCGGTCTGGTGTTGGCGCACCTGCCGGGCCCGCTGTGTTGTGGCACCAGCCAACCACGGATGCGAATCCAGTACAAGGCGTATTTGTGCAGGTCAGAACAGTGCGCATTGGTGCACCGCCGAGCTGCACAGAGGGGCATCTGACCGCTCCCCAGTGCCCCACCTTGGGGCTGAATGATGTAGAAAATCTGATGCACCCTCCAACCCTTGTGCGGCGGCCGTTGTGAGCGAGGACTCCGGAGTGTGGGTGAATTCTGGTCGAGTGACGGTCGGCTCAGCCTGCTAGTGTCGGTACAGCCAAACGTGTTTTGTTACGTTCTTGGACATGCGGGTGACTCGGGTGGTTGGGCGACGATGAGCCCGACCAGGTCACTGCGCTCGGTCGGTGTCGGATGTGTTTTCGGCTGGGTCAACGACGAGGCCGAGGCGGAGGCGGAGGCGCTGCTTGAGCTCGACCCGATGGCCCGCTCTGAACTCCGCCCGTTGATCCGGCGCCTGGAACAAGGGCGCCTGCGCAGGAACAAGGACTACAAGCAGTTCCAGATGGTCGTGGACGAGCCCTGGCTCTACGAACTCACCCTCGACACGACGCGGCCGCGGCTGAGGTTGTACCTCGTCGAAGAGAGCCATGACGACGGCGTGCACGCCGTCGGGCTCATGCTGGCCGTCAAGCCAACCGGGGATCGCAACGCTCAGCGGGAGCGGCAGAACCGTGATGCGGCTGCGGCCTACGCTCGGCGCTCCGACATGTGATATTCCCCCTATGCAAGACGGCTCGCATGGGGTTATCTTCATGTCATGACCCGCCTCGACGACGTCGCCGCTGGTGACCGAGACAACACCGAGCAGGTCCATGCTCGACAAACTGAGGGCGCGTACGCCCTCATCGAGCAACTCCGAGACCGTCGAATCCGGCTGGGGCTCCGGCAGCGTGACGTTGCCAGTCGCATGGGACGGGATCCTTCCGTCGTCTCCAATCTCGAGCGACTCGGGTCCGACCCACGCTGGTCTTCTCTGCGCCGGTACGCCAGCGCACTAGGTGTCGTCATTGACTACGAGATCACGCCGTACGAGGAGTTCGCGATTCGTGGCCAGATGCATGCTCCTGACGACGCGCCCGATGTGGATCCGCGGCTGGCGGTACCTGCGATTCTGGGTGTTCGATGACTCTTAGGGAACCGCTCCAGTGGGACGAGTTCCTTGTCATGTCGGCTAGCGCCCGCTGGGATAGTGAGCCGGGGGCGGAACGCTGGAACTGCTATCCGCTGTTGCCGGAGGGTTCTGACCGGCTTCTGGTCATCGGCCACGGCCGCGTGGTGGACGAGGGGTACACCTTCACGGTTCAAGTGGCACTGATCAGCAAGATCGCTGACAAGGAGGAGCTCGCAGCGATCTCCGAAGCTGAGCAGAACGAGATCACGCGGAGCGTCCACTCCCTCGTCTGGGACCGCTTCATCCAAGTGGCAATGTCGCTGAGTGGAATCGCAGCATCGCGCCACTCTCTTCACCGGCGCGAGGAGCCACCCTTCCCGGCGAGCATCGCACCGTGAAGACGCCCCCTATGGGACTACCAAGGATGGACGGGGGCGTCGTCCATGCAGTGCGCGGACAGTTGGCGTTGGCCAGGATCGATGCCGGTGTTCGACGTGCATTCCCGGGGCGTGGGAGAGCGCATCGATGAGCGGCACCGCTACAGGGACACCTCGACTGGACCCTGCAGGGCCGCGTCCCGCAGCTCTCCGCGTGCGACCTCGCGCATCACCCCGGTGACCGATCGCCCGTCGACCTCGAGCACGACGTGCACGCCGTTGAGCGACGGCGCGCTCACGGACACGCGTGGCGCGGGTGTCACCTGGGCCGCGGTCCGGCTGCCGCCTACGAGGACGGCCCCGCCGTCGGCGAACTCAGGCAGGTCCCCGGCCAGCGCGAGTTGGCGCATGCGCTCGACCTCGGAGTGCCCGCCGATGGCGTCGACCTCGGCCGCGGTCCACACGTGCTCACCGTTGGAGACGCGCGCGAGGATGGAGTCGGACGTGCCGGTGCCGGGCCCGTAGACCGCGCCACCGCCGGCGTAGGCGCCCTGCCCGTACATCGCCGACGCTGCATGAGCTGTGACGGTGCGGCCGTTGACCGCGTTCAGGGTGCTGTTCAGTGCCCGGATCCGGTCGAACGCGCCGTCCGTGTTCACGTGGATGTCGGTGTAGGCGTCGTCAGGAATGGCGTTGATCTCGGCGGCGAGGTCGCGGGCGGCCTGTTCCTCCACCTCGGCCTTGCCGGTGACCTCGTCCATGGTCTGGCCCATGAGGTCCTGGCGCTTGTTCGCCTCGCGGGTGGCGTCGTCCAGGGCACCTGTCTCGTCGGACAGGATGCGAGTCGCGTCGTCGAGCGCGCGGATCTTGCCCGTGCCGACTTCGCTCGAATAGCCCCACTGGTCGCCGATGTCCGCGACCTTGCTCTCGTAGGCGGCCGACACCTCGGCGAGGGCCTCCGTGTCGCCGGCCATGGCCGCCAGCGCGATGTCCGCGGAGACGCCCAGCGCCTCGGCCGCGCCCGCGATGTCGTCGACCCCGTGCTCGGCCAGCAGCGCGTCTGCCCGCGTCTGGATAAACGCTTGACGGGCCTCCTCGCTCATGCGCGCGAAGCTCGCCGCGCCGTCGTCGGCCAGGGCGTCGAAGATCTCGCCGGTCAGCTCTTCGAGCTCTTCGGCGCTCTCCATGAAGTCGTTCACGAAGTAGCCGGCCACCACACCGCCCGCGATGCCGGCAGCCAGTCCGACCGGGCCGCCCGCCGCACCCAGTCCGGCGAGGGCCTCCTGGGCGAAGTCGCCGATGTCGTCGAACTCGCCTGAGAACGACGCCGCGGCCTCTCGCCCGGAGTCCGCGGCCTCGTCGCGGAAGTTGCCAAGCGCGCTGCGGGCACGGCTCACGTCGGCGTCGACCTTGGGCCGTACCTCGAGGTCGTCGATCTCGTCGAGCTCGTCGTTGATGTCGTCGAGCGTTCGCCGCGCCTCGTACACGTCGGGGTCGATCTGCGGTTCGGTCTGCGACAGGTGGATCTCTTCGAGCTCGGCCCGGACTTCCTCGATGTCGCGCAGGTTCTGGTAGAAGTCCGTCCCGATGACCGCTTCCGTCTCCGTGGTCGCGATCGATTCGAGGTCGGCCTGCAGGCCGTCCAGGTGCCGCATTGCCGCGGCGACGTCCGCGACGATCTCGGCCTCGGTGCGGCTGCCGTCGATCTCGGCCTGCTTCTTCTCGACCTTCCGGGTCTTGGCCTCGAAGTCGTCGATCGTGGCCGTGAACAGGGTGTCGAGTTCCGCGACACGCAGCGGCATCATGCACCTCGCTTCTTCGCCGACTGGCGAGCCTTGGTCTTCGTCTTGCTCGGCATGGCCGAATCCTGGGCGGCCTTGCGGCGCTGCACCCGCATGTCGACCAGCTTCTGCGCGACCTCGGGACCCCGGACCCAAGCCGTCAACGCGACGGCCGCGAACTCGGTGACGACTACGCCCGGAACCTCGTCGGCTTCCATCTGCTCGACGACGTCGGCACCGAGAGCGAGCCGCGGGATCGTGTCGTCGCCCAGAGCCTCGCCAAGGGCCGCCTGCTGAGTGGCGCGGTCGTCGCCCAGGTGCGCGTTCCACACCTCGACGCAGCGCTCCATGCGGTGCAGGTTGGGCTGCGGTAGACGGTAGGTGCGGCCCCGGTAGGGCAGCTCGAGCGTGTTGGCTTCCTCGACATCGGCGAGGAAGTCGTCCAGTCCGGCAATCTTCATCGTGGTGCTGCTCCGTTCGTGGGTGGGGTGGCTGGCGGGCCCGCGCTCCGGGGGCCCGCCAGCAGGGGAGACGGTCAGCAGGTCGGTTCCATGACATCGACCTGCTCGGTCGGGTCCGCGAGGCCAAGCACGTTCGCGAGGGACTGCACTGCCATCACGTCGCCGGGGTCGGCGTAGTCCGGCCAGTACGGCCCGAACGAGGTCTCCAGGGCGCGCACGCGGCGCCGCAGGTCGGCCCCAAGCTGGTCAAGGCCTCCCTCGTCGGCCATGCGCGCGAGGACGGCGCCAGCGCGGCTCATCACTTGCCCGCCTGAGCACGCGCGAGAACAGGCTTGAGCGCCTCGTCCAGGGACCGCGGTCGCGGCTTCCCGTCGCTCTCGCTCACACGGGCGGCCTTCCGGGCCTCATGCTCGGTCTCCTGGGCCGTGAACCGGGCCTGCAGTGCCTCCTGCAGCGGTGTCACTTCCATCAGTTGCCTCCGTTGGTCAGGCCACGACGCAGCGCGTTCGTGGCGGTCTTGGTCAGGTCGCGCTCCGTGTCGCTGTGCTTCGCCGGGAACGGCATCTTCAGCGACGCCGCGCGGCCGGCACCGGAGAGGAACAGCTGGTCACCGAACAGGAACCGCTGCAGGCCGGCCTGTCGCGCCTCGGGCTGGGTCGACTGCTCGACCCCCGCGGTCCGTGCCTGCGCGAGCAGCGCGCCGGCGTCCGTGCGCGCCTTCGACACCACGGCCGCGTAACGGGCCGCCGCATCCTCCACAGCCGCCCCGAACGCCTCCCGCGCGGCTCGGATACGCTCCGGGCCGTCGTAGCCGCTCACAGCCGCGTCCAGCGCCTCCAGCGCCTCCGCCCGCTCCGCAGCCTCCGCAGCCGCCACACGAGCCTGCGCGCCCTTCCTCCGCAGGAACGCGAACCGCTTCCGCGACTCCGCCTGCTCGAACTCTGCCGGGTCGGTCACCGTGCCGGCCTCCACAGCAGCCGACACGTCCCGGGCAGCCGACTCGGCCTCCGCGGCCGCCGACGTCGCTTCCTCGAGCTCGGCCACCGCGGCAGCCTTCTCCGGCAAGGTCTTCGTGCTCATCGCGTCTCCTTCGATCGGTGGTGCATGGACCTCGCGCGGGACGTCCGTCCCACTAAACGCGCGGGCGCGCGCGAGGTGTGGGTGTGGCGGGGTGCGCAGCGGCTGGTGAGTGCGGGCTCTCGGAGCCACTCGCCGCAGGTGGTGCACCTGTTGCCGGGATCCGGCAGGCGGATGGTCATCGTTCGGCGCTCCTATCGGGTACGGACTCGTGCGCGGGCGTGAGCGCCGGCGTGGACTCGGGCGGTGTCAGCGAGGACCAGTTCGGAGGCCATGCGGTAAAGGCCGGCCGCAGCGTCGGGCTCTGCCACGTCGACGAGTCCGGCGAGCTGGCGCGCACGGTCGATGACGTCGAACAGCAGCTCGCGGGTAGGCAGCCGGTCGAGCTCGTAGAGGGCGTGCTGTGCGTGGTCGGCCTCGTGCGCGGTGATCGGGCTGTTCATGGGTCCTCCCGGGTCTGTGGTGTGGTGGTTGCGGGATGGTCAGATGCGGATCGCGGCACCCGCGGGCAGTGCGCGGAAGTAGTCGCTGATGTCGCCCTCGAGGTAGCAGCCGCCGGTTTCTTCGACCCACTCGTCGAACAGCCAGTCCCAGTCGGAGCCCTCGGGTGCCGCGACGTGCTTGCGGAACTGCGTCAGCGCCTCGAGCCGGTCGATGCCCCAGGTTCGGGCCTGGACGATGGCCCGTTCGTCCTGTTCCGGTGTCCAGTCGTCCGGTGCCGTGAAGTACTCGACGGTCACGGCCGGCGCGCGGAGCGTGCTTCCGGTGCTGGTAGGTGATGGGGAGTGCTGGTTGTGTCTACCTCGCGAACCGGCGCCGGTAGAACCCGTAGCCCGGTCCAGTTCACTAGGCGAGGGCGAAGTTGCACCCAGTTCATGAGGTGAACCGGATCCTCGGAGGAGGTCTTCGATGCCCTCCACCGTCCCGCCGGCACGCTCGACGAGCCAGCTCGGGAACGTCAGCCGGTAGCGGTTGCTCACATGGTCACGAGCAGCGGTACCGCGGTCCGGGCGCACCGAGACCATCCACCCGGTGTGCTCGAGCACCCCAAGGTGCTTGACGGCGGTAGCGCGGCTCATGCTCCCTGCCTTCATGAGCGTGCTCAAGGAGGGCGAGAACCGCGCGGGGATCGAGAGATCCGGGTCGGTATACGTGGCCAGGAGAAGCCCGAGAAGCTTCGCCTGCGAGGTGAGTGCGGCCTCGGGGTTCTCCCGGCCGTACTCGAACACAAGGCGGTTGCGGAGAGCACGCTCCCAAAGGAACCGCATCGTCGTGCGCTTGACGGTCTCGACGGCTTGTGTGCCCCGAGGCATCGTGTCTGCACGGTGCGCTACCGTGGTCGCGTCGTTCGATCCTCGCTCGGCGATCATCACGCCCCCGGCCTGCATTCCGGGGGCGTCGCCGTGTCCGGGGCCGATCACGCGCGGCTCCCGGCCAGCTTCGCGCGGATGCCGGCGACTGTGGTCGGGGTGGAGTTCGTGCGCGTCGAGGTGGGTCGGGGCTCGTGCGGTGCGGGGACGTTCGGGTGCTCGACTCTTGTCGCGGGGGTGTACTGGAACGATGCCTCCGCGTCGTCGAGATCGACTCGCAGGAGGCGGCCGATCCTGTAGGCGCGAAGGGTGCCGTCGTAGACGCGTCGGCGGATGGTCCGCTCGGCAACGCCATAGCGACGGGCGGTCTCGGCGAGGGTGGCGAGTCGACGTTGCTCGACCGGTGCTGTAGCCACGGGAAGCTCCTGCGGTGTAGTTCCGTCATGCGCTGTCACCACAACCTTACGAGCACAGAGAACTAGCATTCCGAGCGTTTGTGCAGGTCAGAGCACTTTCTGTGTTCATGGTGGGCCGTGGTGCGCCATGGTTCGCGGTACGACCTTCGAGGTCTCCGTCCACAGTGATGTGCACAGGCCGGCGCCGAACAGCCGGGTTCGGGGTCCGATGTGCTCCGGTCGGCCAGAGGGGCGCCAGTGCTCCGGATCGGGTGGTCTCGGACGCGTTGCAGAGCGCGTGAAGGATGCACGGAGGATGCAAGACGGGAACGGCAAAGGGCCCCCGTCCTGCGCTTGCGCAGTTCAGGGGCCCTTTCGTGGAGTGCTCCCGCGACTGGACTTGAACCAGTGACCGTCCGATTAACAGTCGGATGCTCTGCCAGCTGAGCTACGCGGGATCGTGTCCGTCTGCTCCGTGGAGCGGCGAACCGGTGAAAACCATACCAGGTTCAACCGGGTAGTCCGCACGCCGCCCGCACCCTCGATTCCGTGGCGTCCACCACGTTCGCGACGTCCGCGCGCGCCAGGTCGACCCCGTCGCCCGCGACGGCCTGGGAGAAGAGGGTGCCGTCCAGTCGGCGCCGCACCGCGACCCGGACCGTCCCGCCCGGGACGTCGACCGTCTCGGCCAGGACGACGGACCACAGCACGCGCTCGCGCACGACCGCCGGCAGGTTCGTGCCGGCCGCGTCGGAGAGCATCGGGCGCAGGTCCGGTGCCGCGTCCACCCACTCGACCGTGAGGACCGACCGCTCCGGGTCGAAGGCCGCGCGGTCGACGTCGCACCAGGGGCGCCGCGTCGCGACCCGCGGGGCGTCGTCGTCGCCGGAGAGCAGTACGAGGTCGGCGGTGGTGGCGACGACCCAGCCGCCGTCGGCCGTCTCGGCGCTCGCGAGCAGCCGCTCGGTACCGATCAGCGGCACCACCTGACGGGCGGAGGGCGGGAGCTGGCGTCGTCGGAACATGGGGACACCGTAGTCGTCGGTGCGCGGCATGATGGGACCATGGCACCGTCACACTCCGGCGACCCCTCGGCACCGGGACTCGTCTCGCACACCGAGCACCACCGCGACGGCAGCGTGTGCGCCACGGGGCAGTTCCTGGACGGCGAGCTGCACGGCTACTGGGAGTGGTACCGGACCGACGGCACGCGCAAACGGTCCGGTCACTTCGACCGGGGGCGCCGGGTCGGCGAGTGGACCACCTACGACCGCGGCGGTGTGGTCTACAAGGTGACGACCGTGCAGGACTGAGCGCTGCGGATGCGCCGGTGCGATCACCCCCGTAGCGTCGATCGCACCGCACGAGGAGGCATCTGATGAGCATCGGTGACAAGGCCAAGCACGCCGCGGAAGAGGCCATCGGCAAGGCCAAGGAGGGTCTTGGCAAGGCGTCGGACGACGAGCAGATGGAGGCCGAGGGGCGCGGCGAGCAGTCGCAGGCGAACCTCAAGCAGGCCGGCGACGACGTCAAGGACGCCTTCAGGAAGTAGCGCCGGATCGACGAGGGGCGGGTGCCGGGACGGCACCCGCCCCTCGTCGTGCGTGGCCGTCAGCACGCTGCGCGCCGACAGCCGGGTGATCGGGACGAAGCACCGGGGGTGGTGCCCCGTGCCGGACTTGAACCGGCGACCGATCGATTATGAGTCGACTGCTCTGACCGACTGAGCTAACGGGGCGCGGCGGTGAGCCTACCGGAAGCGCGGTGTGGAGCGGTTGTGACGTCTGCCCGCAGGTGCGGCGCCGAGGCGCTGGTCAGGGCGGCGTCGTGGAAGAATGCCAGCCATGGCGATGCGAGAGATCCGGGTGGTGCCCGACCCCGTGCTGCGCACGGCGTGCGACGAGATCACGACGATCGACGACCGTGTGCGCGGCCTCGTCGCGGACCTGCTCGAGACCGTCGACGCGGAGGGCCGTGCCGGTCTGGCCGCGAACCAGATCGGCGTGAACCTGCGGGCGTTCTCCTGGAACGTCGACGACGAGATCGGCTACGTGCTCAACCCGCGGCTGGTCGACGTCTCGGAGGAGCAGCAGGACGGCGACGAGGGCTGCCTGTCGGTGCCCGGGCTGTTCTACCCCACGACGCGCGCCTGGTACGCCCGCGTGGAGGGGATCGACCTGGACGGCAACGAGGTCGTCGTCGAGGGCACGGACCTCATGGCGCGTGCGCTGCAGCACGAGTGCGACCACCTGGACGGCAAGCTCTACCTGGACCGTCTGGAGCGCAGCGTGCGCAAGAAGGCGATGCGGGAGCTGCGCGAGCGCCTCTGAGGCGCCTCAAATGTCCGGATCACTCTCGCGCGTGCCGCGGGGGTGCGGCAAGATGTGACCCAGTACGCAAGAGGACACGCCGCAACAGATGGCCTGACCAGGAACTTCGTGGCTACCGAGGACGTAGGGGAAGACGGGTCTCGGAACCAGGGAGGACAACATGGCTGGCGTCATCACCCGCGGTGTACTTTTCGTGCACTCCGCGCCGCGCGCGTTGTGCCCCCACCTCGAGTGGGCGGCGGGCAACGTGCTGAGCGCTGACGTGTCGTTGGACTGGACGCCCCAGCCCGCGGCACGAGGTCTGTACCGCGCCGAGTACGCGTGGCAGGGCGCCCAGGGCACGGGTGCGCGCCTGGCCTCTGCGCTGCGCGGCTGGGACCACCTGCGCTACGAAGTCACGGAGGACGCCAGCCACGGCAGCGACGCCGCGCGGTGGTCGCACACTCCCGACCTCGGCATCTTCCACGCCATGACCGACATCCACGGCAACGTCGTCGTGCCCGAGGACCGCGTGCGCACCGCCATGGAGAGCTCGCACGACCCGCGTGCCCTGCGCGAGGCGATGGACCTCGCCCTCGGCAGCGCCTGGGACGACGAGCTCGAACCCTTCCGGTACGCGGGAGCCGGCGCCCCCGTGCGCTGGCTGCACCGCGTCGGGTAGCGCACCCCCGCCCGCGACCGGGCGGTCCCGAGGTTCCGCAGACGACGGCGCCCCGCCGGTTCGACCGAACCGGCGGGGCGCCGTCGTGCGTGCGGGGGGCTCAGGCGTTGGTGACGGTGAGCGCCACGTTGTGGCCGCCGAAGCCGAAGGAGTTGTTGACCGCGGCGATGTCGCCGTCGGGCAGCGTCGCCGGCTCGTCGCGGACCAGCGGCACCTGCAGCTCCGGGTCGGGCGTGACGACGTTGATCGTCGGCGGGGCGAGGCGCTCGTGCACCGCCTTGATGGTGAACAGGGCCTCCAGCGCGCCCGCGCCACCGAGCAGGTGGCCCGTCATCGACTTCGTCGCGGACAGGCGCACGTGGTCGGTGTCCTCGCCCAGCACGGTGCGGATCGAGCGGGTCTCGGTGAGGTCGCCCACCTTGGTGGAGGTCGCGTGGGCGTTGACGTGCACGACGTCGGCGCCCGTGACCCCGGCGTCGGCCAGGGAGCGGCGCATCGCCGCGACCTGCCCCTTGCCCTCCGGGTCGGGGGAGGTGATGTGGTAGGCGTCGGCGGACAGCCCCACACCCGCGATCTTGGCGTAGACGCGCGCGCCGCGGGCGGCGGCGTGCTCGGCGCTCTCCAGCACCACGACGGCCGCGCCCTCGCCGATGACGAAGCCGTCGCGGTCGACGTCGTAGGGACGCGAGGCGCCCTGCGGGTCGTCGTTGCGCAGCGAGAGGGTGCGCGAGGCGGCGAACGCCGCGATCGGCATCGGGTGGATCGTGGCCTCGGTCCCGCCGCAGACGACGACGTCGGCACGGCCGGCACGGATCATGTCCAGGCCGTAGCCGATCGCCTCGGCGCCGGAGGCGCAGGCCGAGACCAGCGCGTGCGCGCCGGCCTGGGCGCCGAGCTCGAGGGAGACGTAGGCCGCCGGCGAGTTCGGCATGAGCATGGGGACGGTCATCGGCAGCACGCGGCGGGCGCCCCGCTCGCGGAGCGTGTCCCAGCCGTCCAGCGTGGTCCAGATGCCGCCGATGCCGGAGGAGACCACCGCACCGAGCCGCTCGCCGTCGACCTCGGGGGCGCCGGCGTCCTGCCAGGCCTCCCGTGCGGCGATCATCGCGTACTGGGTCGAGGGGTCCATCCGCTTGGTCTCGGGGCGCGACAGCTTCTCGGAGGGGTCCTCCTTGATCGTCGCGGCGAAGGTGACGGGGATGCCGTACTTCTCCGACCAGTCGTTGTCCATCGTGCGCGCACCGGACTCACCGGCGAGCGCGGCCGCCCACGTCGAGGGGGCGTCCCCGCCGAGCGGGGTGGTGGCACCGAGGCCGGTGACGACGACGTCGCGCGTGGCTGGGGCGGTCATGACGGGGCTCCTGAGAACGAGGGACGACGGTGGACGGGCGACGCGGGCAGACCGGCCGTGCCGGTCTGCCCGCGTGGGCGGACGAGCCCGATCAGCTCTGGGCGCCCTCGATGTACTTCACCGCGTCGCCGACGGTGGTGAGGTTCTTCACCTCGTCGTCCGGGATGCGGACGCCGAACTTGTCCTCGGCGTGGGTCACGATCGTCATCATCGACAGCGAGTCGATGTCGAGGTCGTCCGTGAACGACTTCTCGGGCACGACGGCGTCGGTCGGCAGACCGGTCTCCTCGGCGACGATCTCGGCGAGGCCCTCGAGGATCTCGGAAGAAGTGTGAGCCATGGGGTGCTTCTCTCCTTGAACGGGGTACCGGTCCTCCGGCACCGGGTCGTGATGGGGCGGTGCGATTCTTCCGCACCACCAGGGTCGGACTCTACGGGTCTGGTGTTACGGGAGCACGACCACCTGGGCCGCGTAGACCAGGCCGGCCCCGAAGCCGATCTGGAGGGCCAGGTCGCCGGAGCGGGCCTTGCCCTCGGTCAGCAGCCGGTCGACGGCCAGGGGGATCGAGGCCGCCGAGGTGTTGCCGGTGTCGGCGATGTCCCGGGCGACCACGACGGACTCGGGCAGCCCGAGCTGCTTGACCATCTGGTCGATGATGCGCATGTTCGCCTGGTGCGGCACGAAGACCTGGATGTCCTCGGGCTGCACCCCGGCCTCCGCCATCGCCTTGGCGGCGACCGGGGCCATCTGGAAGCTCGCCCACTTGAAGACGGTCTGGCCGTCCTGGCGCAGCGTGGGCCAGCCGAGGTCGGCGTCGCGGCGCAGCTCCGACCAGGAGTGGGTCTGGCGGATGGCCTGCGACTTCGCGCCGTCGGACCCCCACACCGTCGGGCCGATGCCCGGGGTGTCCGAGGGGCCGACGACGGCGGCACCGGCGCCGTCGCCCAGCAGGAACGAGATCGACCGGTCGGTGGGGTCGATGATGTCGCTGAGCTTCTCCGCGCCGATGACGAGCACGTGGCGCGCCGTCCCGGCGCGGACCATCGCGTCGGCCTGCCCGATGCCGTACGCGTACCCGGCGCAGGCGGCCGAGATGTCGTACGCGGCGGCCGGCGTGGCGCCGAGCCGGTCGGCCAGCACGGCGGCGGCCGACGGGGTCTGGTGGAAGTACGTGATGGTCGACAGCACGATCGTGTCGATCTCCGCGCCGGTCACCCCCGCGGCGTCCATCGCCCGGCGGGCGGCGGCCTCGGCGAGGTCCAGCACGTCGACGTCGTCGGTCGCGCGACGCCGGGTCACGATGCCGGTGCGCTGGCGGATCCACTCGTCCGAGGAGTCGATCGGGCCGGCGATCTCGTCGTTCGTGACCGACCGGCTGCCGCGCTCGCCGCCGATGCCCAGGATGCGCGAGTGGCGCACCGGTTCGGCCTGGCGCAGCACCGCGCGCGCGGTCATGCCGCGCCGCCGACGGTGGAGTGCCGGGTGATGAGGTCGCGCGCCGCCTCGACGTCGTCGGGCGACTTCACGGCGACGGACTCGACGCCCTTGAGCGAGCGCTTGGCCAGGCCGGCCAGGACGCCGCCGGGGGCGAGCTCGAGGAGCCCGGTGACGCCGCGCTCGGCCAGCGACGCCTGGCACAGGTCCCAGCGCACCGGCGCGGTGATCTGGGCGGTCAGGCGGGACAGGACGTCGGCGGAGGTGCCGTGGCCGCGCGAGCCCTCGGCCAGCGAGCCGTAGTCGGCGCCGTCGGCGTTGCTCAGCAGCGGCAGCCGCGGGTCGGTGGCCAGCCACGTGGTGGCCACTTGCTCGAAGCGGCTGCGCGCGGGCTCCATGTACGGGGTGTGGAAGGCACCGGCCACGGGCAGCGGGACGACGCGGGTGCGCGCCGGGGGCTGCTCGGCCAGGGCCTCGAGGGCCTCGCGGGACCCGGCGGCCACGATCTGGCCGCCGCCGTTGACGTTGGCGGGGTACAGGCCGGCAGCCTCGATGGCGGCCATGACTTCGTCGGTGTCGCCGCCGACAACGGCGCTCATGCCCGACGGCGCGGCGGCCGCGGCGTCGGCCATCGCCCGTCCGCGGTGGGAGACGAGACCGACGGCGCCGGCGTCGTCGAGCGCTCCGGCGACGGCGGCGGCGGACAGCTCGCCCACCGAGTGCCCGGCGGTGACGTCGACGACCTCGGTGGCCTCACGCCCGTCGAGGATCGTGCGCAGCGCGACCAGGGAGGCCGAGACGATCAGCGGCTGGGCCACGGCGGTGTCCCGGATCGTCTCCGCGTCCGACGTGGTCCCGTGCTGGGTCAGGTCGGTCCCGGCAGCGGCCGAGAAGGAGTCGAGCAGGTCGGCGGTGCCGGGCAGCTCCAGCCAGGGGCTGAGCATCCCGGGGTTCTGAGAGCCCTGTCCAGGGCAGACGACGGCGAGCACGACACCACGGTGCCACCTGGGCGGATACCCCGAGCGTCGCGACGTGCACCAACCTGGACACCCCCGGTTGTGGGAATCCGCAATTCGTGACGCGGCGCTCAGGCGTCGTCGAGCTGCCCCAGCGCGAGGGCGATCTGCAGCACGAACGACTCGCGGGCGTCCAGCGGGTCCCAGCCGGTGATCTCGGAGACCTTGCGCAGCCGGTAGCGCACGGTGTTGGGGTGGACGTACAGCCGTCGGGCCGCCGCCTCCAGGGAGCGCCCGGTGCCGAGGTAGGCCGACAGCGTCTCCAGGACGGCACCGGTGGCCTGCTGCAGCGGCAGGTAGGCCTGCGCGACGAGCGTGCGGCGTGCCGCGCGGTCGCCGGTGAGCACCCGTTCGGGCAGCAGGTCGTCGGCCAGGACCGGGCGCGGCGCCTGCGGCCACGCCGACGCTGCGGCCAGCCCGGCCAGGGCGGAGCGCGCCGACGACGTCGCCTCGGCGATCGTGGGCACGACCGGCCCGAACACGACCGGCCCCGGCCCGAACCGGCCGATCAGGCTCGTGGCGGCCGCGACCAGGTCGGTCTCGCCGCCCAGGACCAGCACGAGGCGGTCGCCGTGGATGCCCACGAGGGTGTCCCCGGCCGCGCGGCGGGCGGCGCGCCGCAGCTCGGCGGTGCCGACGTCGTCCAGCCCGTCCAGGGCCTCGCCGACGACGACCAGCACCTGGCCGCGCCCGCTCCAGCCCAGGGCGGAGATGCGCGAGCGCAGCGCGTCGTCGGTGTCGCCGCGCACCAGGGCGTCCACCGCCAGCGCCTCGAGGCGGGCGTCCCACGCGCCACGGACCTCGGCCGCCCGGGCGTAGACCTCGGCGGCGGAGAACGCGACCTCGCGGGAGTACCGCAGCACGGCCTCGCGCAGCTCGCGCTCGTAGCCCGGGGCGGCGATCTGGTCGGAGTAGGACTCGACGACGTCGACCATGAGCCGCACCAGCTGCAGCGTGTGCTGCAGGGAGATCGACCGGGTCAGCTCCGGGGGAGCGGCGGCGAACATCTCGCCCACGCCGTGCGGGTTCTGGGTCGGGTCGGCGAACCAGGTCGCGAAGGAGTTGATGCCGCTCTGGGCGACCAGGGCGACGTAGGAGCGGTCCTCGGCGGGCAGCTGGCGGTACCAGGAGACCTCCTCGTCGAGGCGGCGCATGGCGGCGTTGGTGAGGAGCCCGAGCCCTTCACGGACGCGCTGGACGTTCTCGTCGCGCGAGACGGTCGTGGTCGACATGCTCCTGAGGATAGGGCCATCATTGTGGGGAATGCACAAATGCATCTGTTCGCGGGCGCGTGGCATGTTCGCCCGACCCCGACGAACACCAGGCGATAGGGTCGGGTCATGGCCATGATGTCTCGGCTCCGCCAGCTCATCCGCCGGCCACGGTCCACCTCGATGGTGGGTGTCCGGCGCCCGTCCGAGACCCGACGGCGAGGTGACACCGTGCACGAAGACGCGTTGCGGGCGATGCTCCACGACGACCCGAACGACGAGCGCGCCTTCAGCGCGCTCGCCGAGCTGGTGCGTCGTCACGCGACCGAGCCCGACAACCCCGAGGACCCGCTGACGGCGGAGCCGGAGGAGGAGCCGGTCGGTGCCGCCGACCTCGCGCTCTGGTCGCTCGCCGAGGAGCTCGCGGGCCATCCCAAGGCCTGGCGCCCCCTGGTCGAGCTCGGCCGCCTGTCGGTCGGTGACGACCCCGAGGGTGCGGTGCGCCGCTTCACCACGGCCGCCGAGCGCGACCCGTCCGGGGTGGCGCTGGCCACGAGCCTGGAGATCCTGCGCGAGGCCGACATGCCCGTCGAGGCCCTCGGCCTGGGCGTCGGCCACTGGCGCACGCGGGAGCAGGTGCCCGAGGTGGGCCGCCAGCTCGTGCTGGCCGCCGTGGAGGCGGACCGCCTGTTCGAGGCGCGGCAGCACCTGGAGGCCCTGGACACCCACCCCGAGTCCGGGCAGGTCGAGGCGATGCGGCGCGACCTCGTGGTCGCGATCGAGGCCGCCGAGGCCCGGCAGTCCTCCACCTGACCCGTCGGCACCACCCGAGCACGGCCCGGCGGTCCGTCGATTGCTGCCGACACGCCGAAGGCCCCGTCACCGCGAGGATGGCGGGGCCTTCGGCGTGCGGGCAGGCGCCTCGCGGGTCAGGCGTCCCCGCCCGCGACACCGGAGGTGCCGGCGTTGACGTCGGTGAGGCGGTACTTCTCGACGGCCTTGGCCACGACGTCCTGCGGGACCTCGCCACGGCGGGCGAGCTGCTGCAGCGTCTTGACCACCATCGACGGGCCGTCGATGAGGAAGAACCGGCGTGCGGCGGCGCGGGTGTCGGAGAACCCGAAGCCGTCGGCACCCAGCACGGCGTAGTCGCCCGGCACCCACGCCCGGATCTGGTCGGGGACCAGGTGGTCGTAGTCGCTGGTGGCGACGAACGGCCCCGCGGCGTCGGACAGCTTCTGGGTCAGGTACGGCACGCGCGGCTCCGCGGCCGGGTCGACCAGCGCCGCCTGCTCGGCGGCGAGCGCGTCGCGACGCAGCTCGTTCCAGCTCGTCACCGACCACACGTCGGCCGACACGCCCCAGTCCTCGCGCAGCAGCTCCTGGGCCTCCAGGGCCCACGGCACGCCCACGCCGGAGGCGAGCAGCTGGGCCCTGGGGCCCTCGCCGTCGTCGGTGGCGATGCGGTGGATGCCGTGCAGGATGCCGTCGACGTCCACGTCCTCCGGCTCGGCCGGCTGGACCATCGGCTCGTTGTAGACCGTCAGGTAGTACATGACGTTCTGGTCGCGACCGTCGGAGCCGTCGCCGTACATGCGCTCGATGCCGTCGCGCACGATGTGGCGGATCTCGTAGCCGAAGGCCGGGTCGTACTGCACCATCGCGGTGTTGGTGCCCGCGATGAGCGGGGAGTGGCCGTCGGCGTGCTGCAGACCCTCACCGGTCAGCGTGGTGCGGCCGGCCGTGGCGCCGATGATGAACCCGCGGGTCATCTGGTCACCGGCGGCCCAGAACTGGTCGCCGGTGCGCTGGAACCCGAACATCGAGTAGAAGATGTAGACGGGCACCATGTGCTCGCCGTGGGTGGCGTACGCCGTGCCGACCGACTGGAACGCGGCGGCGGAACCGGCCTCGTTGATGCCGGTGTGCATGATCTGCCCGGCCTCGGACTCCTTGTAGCTCAGCATGAGCTCGCGGTCCACGGCCAGGTAGTTCTGCCCGACGGTGTTGAAGATCTTGGCGCTCGGGAAGATCGAGTCCAGACCGAAGGTGCGCGCCTCGTCGGGGATGATCGGCACGATGCGCTTGCCGAACTCCTTGTCCTTGATGAGGTCCTTGAGCAGCCGCACGAAGGCCATCGTCGAGGCGACCTGCTGGCTGCCCGAGCCCTTCTTGAGGATCTCGTAGGACTTGTCCTTCGGCAGGGACAGCGCCTTGGGCGACGACCGGCGCTCCGGCACGAACCCGCCGAGGTGACGGCGACGGTCCAGCATGTACTGGATCGACTCGTCCTCCATGCCCGGGTGGTAGTACGGGGGCAGGCCCGGCTCGGCGTCGATCTGCTCGTCGGTCAGCGGGATGCGCAGGTTGTCGCGCAGCGCCTTGAGGTCCTCGTTCTTGACCTTCTTCATCTGGTGCGTGGCGTTGCGGCCGGCGAAGCTCGACCCGAGCGCGTAGCCCTTGACCGTCTGGGCCAGGATCACCGTGGGCTGTCCGGTGTGCGCCCGCGCGGCCGAGTAGGCGGCGAAGATCTTGCGGTAGTCGTGGCCGCCGCGGCGCAGGTTCCAGATGTCCTCGTCGGTCATGTTCTCCACGAGCGCCTTCGTGCGCGGGTCGCGCCCGAAGAAGTGCTCGCGGATGAACGCGCCCGACTCGGCGCGGTAGGTCTGGTAGTCGCCGTCCGGCGTGGCGTTCATGAGGTTGACCAGGGCGCGGTCCTTGTCCGCGTTGAGCAGGGCGTCCCACTCGCGGCCCCAGACGACCTTGATGACGTTCCAGCCGGCGCCGCGGAACTGGGCCTCCAGCTCCTGCATGATCTTGCCGTTGCCGCGGACCGGACCGTCCAGGCGCTGCAGGTTGCAGTTGACCACGAAGGTCAGGTTGTCCAGCCCCTGGTGGGCGGCGTGCTGGAGCATGCCGCGCGACTCGGGCTCGTCCATCTCGCCGTCGCCGAGGAAGGCCCACACGTCCTGCTGGCTGGTGTCCTTGATCCCGCGGTTGTGCAGGTACTTGTTGGTCCAGGCCTGGTAGATCGCCGAGGCCGGGCCGAGGCCCATCGAGACCGTCGGGTACTCCCAGAACTCCGGCATGAGGCGCGGGTGCGGGTAGGAGGGCAGGCCGCCGCCCTCGTGGGACTTCTCCTGGCGGAACCCGTCGAGCCGGTCCGCGGACAGGCGACCCTCGAGGTAGGCGCGGGCGTACTGGCCGGGGGAGGAGTGCCCCTGGAAGTAGACCTGGTCGCCGCCGCCCGGGTGGTCCTTGCCGCGGAAGAAGTGGTTGAGACCGACCTCGGTCAGCGTCGCCACGGAGGCGTAGGAGGAGATGTGGCCACCCACCGAGATCTCCGGGCGCTGGGCGCGGGTCACCATCACCGCGGCGTTCCAGCGGATCCAGGAGCGGTAGCGCCGCTCCATCGTCTCGTCGCCGGGGAAGTACGGCTCCTCGTGCACACCGATGGTGTTGACGTACGGCGTGGCCACCGACGTCGGGATCTGCACGTTGCGCTCGCGGGCACGCCGCAGCAGGTTGAGCATGACGTAGCGGGCGCGCGGGCCGCCCTTGTCGTCGATCAGCCCGTCGAGGGACTCCACCCACTCCGAGGTCTCGGACGGGTCGATGTCCGGCACAGCGCTGAGCAGACCGTCGATCAGCGGTCCGGTCTCGTCGTACGAAGCCACCAGCAACCTCTCTCTTCTGCGGGCCGTCGCCGGGGTCCGGCGAGCGCCCGTGTCAGGCGTCCCGTGCGCGTCGCCCACGTCGTCGGGATCGCGACGGCGCGGTGCACCCACAGGGGGTCACTACACATTGTGTCCCGAGTTCCTCCGCACGGACACCAGGAAGCGGTCAAGAATCCGTGATCTACGTCATGTCACCCCGTGCGCAAGCGGTCAGGAGGCTCGATGTCGTGGACTGGGCGGGCATCCGGGGGCCGAGTGCATTACCTTGACGCACAGCAGAACGCAGACAGGACGCCGGTCACGGCGTCGGACGTATGACGGAAGGAACCAAGGTCCTCGTGGGACAGCAGGCGGACACCCTGGCGGCGCGCTTCGGGTTCACCACCGGTCAGGTCGTGCAGGAGTTCGGGTGGGACGACGACGTCGACGAGCCCCTGCGCGGGGCGATCGAGGCGGTGGTCGGCGACGAGCTCGTGGACGAGGACTTCGACGACGTGGTCGACGGCGTCATCATCTGGTGGCGCGAGGAGGACGGGGACCTGACGGACATGCTGGTCGACGTCCAGACGGCGCTCGACGACGGCGGCCAGATCTGGCTGCTCACCCGCAAGCCGGGTCGGGACGGCCACGTGGGCCACAGCGAGATCCAGGAGGCGTCGACCACCGCCGGCCTGCACGCGACGAGCACGTTTTCCGCGGGCGACGACTGGTCGGCCACGCGGCTCGCCTCGCGCGGTCGGTAGACCCGTGGTCGACGGCGTCGTGCCGGCTGCCGACGCACCGGCACCCGACTTCACGCTGCCCGACACGCACGGCACCCCCACGCACCTGGCCGACCTGCGCGGCCGGCCGGTGCTCGTGGTGTTCTTCCCGTTCGCCTTCTCGGGGACCTGCACCGCCGAGCTCGGCGAGTTGCGCGACCACGCCGGCGAGTTCGAGGCCGCCGGCGTCCGGGTGCTGGCCGTGTCCACGGACCCGGTCTTCACGCTGAAGGCCTGGCAGGAGGTCGAGGGCTTCGGCTTCGACCTGCTCAGCGACTTCTGGCCGCACGGCCGGGCCGCCCAGGCGTTCGGCGTCTTCGACGACTCGTCCGGGCACGCGCTGCGGGGGTCGTTCCTCATCGACGCCGACGGCATCGTGCGCTGGTCCGTGGTGCTCCCGCGGGGCGCCCGGCGTGACCTCGACGACTACCTGGCGGCGCTCGCGGAGGTCTGAGCCGCGCGGCCGTGTCCGCGTCGGGGGCGCGGGCGGGTATCCTGTCCTGCGCTGCCGGGGCCTGTAGCTCAGTTGGTCAGAGCGCCACGTTTACACCGTGGATGTCGGGGGTTCGAGTCCCTCCGGGCCCACCGAGACCTCCGTCGAGGTCGCCGCGTGCACCGCGGGGCGACCTCGGCCAGGGCGGGCCGCGCGGGCCGTCCGGCGCCCGACGACCTGCACCGGTAGCGTCGGGGCGATGTTCAGCATGCCGTGGGACTTCCTGCCCAGCCTCGTCGCGCTGGCGGCCATGTCCGGGGTGATCGTCCTCGCGGGCGTGCGGCTGACCCGGGTCGCCGACACGCTGTCCGAGCGGACCGGCCTGGGCGACGCGGTCGGCGGTGCGCTGCTCCTCGGGGCGGTCACTTCCCTGCCCGGCCTGGTCACGGTGCTCACGGGGTCTCTCGGCGGCGACGCCGGCTTCGCGCTCGCCAACCCGGTCGGCGGGGTGGCGGTGCAGACCGTCTGGCTCGCGATCGCCGACCTGGTCTACCGTCGGGTCAACCTCGAGCACGCGGCGGCCTCCCTGCAGAACGTCCTGCAGTCGTTGATCCTCGTCGCCCTGCTGGCCGTGCCGGTGGTCGCCGCCGCCACGCCGGACCTGACGATCGGCTGGGTGCACTGGCTCACGCTGCTCATCCCGGTGCTCTACGGCTACGGGCTGGTGCTGCTGCGCCAGATGCACAAGGCGCCGATGTGGCAGCCCATCCGGACCGCGCAGACGGCGGACGACGACGAGGGCGACGGGGACGACGGCGTGGAGGACTCCCGCTCGACCCGGCGGCTGTGGGGGCTGCTGGCCGGGCTCGGGCTCGTCGTCGGCGTCGCGGGCTGGATCGTCGGCCGGGCAGGACTGTCCGTGGTCGAGGCGACCGGGCTCGACGGCGGGGTCGTCGGCTTCACCCTCACGACGGGGATCAGCTCCCTGCCCGAGCTCGTGGTGCTGGTGACCGCGGTCAGGATGGGCCAGCTCACCCTCGGTATCGGCAACGTCATCGGCGGCAACGTCTACGACATGCTCATGGTGTCCGTCGCCGACGCGGCGTACCTGCCCGGGTCCGTCTACACCGACGCGGGGTCGACCGGCCTGGTGCTGGTGGGCGGGACCCTGCTGATGACCGCCACGCTGGCCGCCGGGCTCATCGTGCGCGACCGGCGGGGGATCGGCTTCGAGGGCATCGCGATCCCGGCGATCTACGTCGGGACCGTGGCGCTCGCGGTCTGGGGCTGATCACCGCCGCCGGCGGAGGTCGGCGGCGACGATCACCACCGCGGCCACCATGACGACGGTGGAGCTGACGGCGGCGACGGTGCCCGCGGTGCCCGGGGTGCCGGACGTCAGGTTGAACGCGACGTGCCACACCGCCACCAGCAGGATGCTCGCCGACGCCCCGCGGTACAGCCACGTGAGCACGACGGACCCCGCGGTCAGACCGATCACCCACCCGACGGTCTCGACCGGGGTGAATCCCGCGAACGAGCCCATGAGGACGAACAGTGGTGCGTGCCACGGCGCCCACGCCGCCGCGACCAGCAGCGCGGTCACGGTCAGGCCGTGCCGACGCAGCAGACGGTCCGCGAGGAAGCCGCGCCACCCGGTCTCCTCCCCGAGCCCGTTGACCACGAGGGCCAGGGCGACGGTCCCCACCGGGCCCGCCGCGGCGTCGATCCCGCTGTAGCGGGTCAGGTCCCCGGCATCGGTCGTGCCGCCGACGACGGCGAGCGCGCCCGCACCGACCCCCAGGACGGCGACCACGGACAGCCACCACCAGCCCACCCGCCAGCGGACCAGCCGGCGGCCCAGGTCCGCCAGCCCTGCCCGCCCGCCGACGACCGCCGTGACGACCACGGCGGCCAGCGCGGGGCCCAGCAGACCCGGCAGCTGGCTCGGTCGACCCACCCCGGCCTCGACGGTCTGCTCGCCGAGCGCGAGCGGGACCCAGTACGCCCACGAGAAGGCGTACGCGAGGAGGACGTAGGTGGCCAGCGGGTGCGCGGCCACCCGCCCCCGCACGTCCGGACCGTGCCGGACGGCGGGCCGCTCGGCGTCCGCGGTGCCCATGGCCTGCTCCTCGGGTGGCTCCTCCCATCGTCCGTCCGGCCGCGGCGGCTCGCCGCCGGGCGACGTCCGACGCCGGGACCTCCGGCCGACCGTCTCGGGACCATCGGCCCTGCTGACCGAGCCGCGAGGGGCGGACGATGGGGAGCGTGGGTACAGCATCGGTCGCGCTGACGTTCCTCGGTGGCGCCGGGACCGTGACCGGGAGCCGGTTCCTGCTCGAGTCCGACGATCGACGGCTCCTGGTCGACTGCGGTCTCTACCAGGGCGAGCGGCGGTGGAGGCGGAGGAACTGGGACGCCTTCCCTGTCCCGCCGGAGACAATCGACGACGTGGTCCTGACGCACTGCCACCTGGACCACTGCGGCTTCCTCCCCGTCCTCGTCCGTGACGGCTACGCGGGGTCGATCCGGATGACCGAGGGGACGGCCGCGCTCACCGCGATCGTCCTGCGGGACAGCGCCAACCTGCAGGAGCGGGACGCGGACCTCGCGCGACGCGGCGGGTGGTCCCGTCACGACCCGCCCCTGCCGCTCTACACGGTCGAGGACGCCGAGCGCGCGATCGAGAGGTTCGAGACCGTGCCCTTCGACGTCGACGTCGACCTCGGGGGCGAGTCGAGCCTGCGACTCGTCCGGGCCGGTCACGTCCTGGGCTCGGCCAGCGTGCTGGCTCGGGTCGGGTCCGCCCGGGTCCTGGTCTCCGGGGACCTCGGGCGTACCGAGCACCCCGTGCTGCGACCACGCGCCGACCCGCCCGCCGCGCGCACGGTGGTGATCGAGTCCACCTACGGCGACCGCGAGCACCGTGAGCCGCCCCGGGCGCACGCGGCGTTCGCGGACGCCGTACGCCGCACGATCCGTCGGGGCGGCGTGGTCCTCGTGCCGGCGTTCGCCGTCGACCGCACGGAGCTGGTCCTGCACGCCCTGTCCACGATGGTCCGCGAGGGCCAGATCCCTCCGGTCCCGGTCTTCGTCGACAGCCCCATGGCGCTGGCCGCCCTCGACGTCTACCGACGTGCCGGGGTCGCCGGAGAGCTGCGCCCGGGGATGTCGGACCTCGTCGACCTCCCGTCGCTGCACGCGGCCCGGACCCCGGAGGAGTCGATGAGGCTCAACTCGCCGCGGCAGCCGTGCATCGTCGTCTCCGCCTCGGGGATGGCGTCCGGGGGCCGCGTGGTCCACCACCTGCGCCATCTGCTCCCGGACCGCCGGAACTGCGTGGTCCTGACCGGCTTCCAGGCGAACGGCACCCGGGGCAGCATGCTGCGCGACGGCGCGCGTGAGGTGAAGATGATGGGCCGGTACGTGCCGGTGAACGCGGAGATCGTCGAGGACCAGGAGTTCTCCGTCCACGCCGACGCGAGCGAGCTGGTCGACTGGCTCCGGCAGATGCCCGAGCCTCCGGAGGCCGTCTACGTCGTCCACGGCGAGGAACGCGCGTCGGCGGCACTGGCCGAGCGCATCCGTGACGAGGTCGGCTGTCCCGCCGTCGTCCCGCGCGCCGGCGAGAAGGTGCTCGTGGACTGACGGCTCCCGGCCCCGGGGTCCGGGACCTCCGGCGGGTCGAGTCGGGACCTAGGGCCCTGTCCGGACGCGGGGCGCCCGGTCGATCGTGGGAACCAGCGGTCGACGGCGACGCGCCGCAGTCCGGCAGGGAGGTCGAGCAGCGATGGACGAGACGCACGAGATCCGACTGATCGAGTCCGTGGAGCAGCCCACCTTCGGGCTGCGGCAGATGGTGAGCCAGGAGGACGTGCCCGCGCTGTTCGCCCGGGTCCTGCCCCAGGTGGTCGCCGCGCTGGAGCACGGCGGCGTGCAGCCCGCCGGTCCGCCCTACGCCCGCTACCGCGGGCCCATGGCCGGGGGCTTCGACATCGAGATCGGGTTCCCGCTGGCCGAACCGGCCGACCTCACCGTGGCCGACCCCGGCCCCGGGAGGCCGGTCTCCGGCGTCCTGCCCGAGGCGCGCGTCGTGGAGACCCTCCAAGACGGGGCCTACGACGGGCTGGCGGCGACCTACGCACGGCTGGAGACCTGGATGACCGAGCACGACGTGCATCCCCTGGACCAGTCGTGGGAGTTCTACGAGGCCGGACCCGAGTCGGACCCCGACCCGGCGACCTGGCGCACCCGGATCGTCATGCCGGTCAGCGGTCCGGCCGTCGAGGCCGGCTGAGGGCGCTCGGGCGCCGAGGAGTTGATCGTCATGTCCGCACTCGTGATCTACGAGACCAGCTTCGGCAACACCGCCCTGGTGGCGCGTGCCGTCGGGGACGGGATCGCCACCCGCATGCCGGTGCGCGTCCGCTCCGTCAGCAGCCTGGGCGACGACGAGGCCGACGGGGAGGACCTCGTCGTCGTCGGTGGCCCGACCCACGCCTTCGGCATGAGCCGGCCCCAGACACGGCACGAGGCGCAGGAACGGCTGGGCGACCGCCCCTCCGACTACCCGGGCATCCGGGAGTGGATCGACCGTCTCTCACCGGACCGCGACCTGCGGCTGTACGCCACGTTCGACACGCGCGTCGAGAAGGTCCGCCACCTGCCCGGGTCGGCCGCGCACGCCGCGGCACGCGCGCTGCGGCACGAGGGGCACCGCGTGGTGGACCGGGGGGCGTCGTTCTACGTCGCCGACACCGAGGGGCCGCTCCTGCCGCACGAGCGCGACCGGGCCCGCGAGTGGGGCGAACGGCTGGCCGTCCGCTCCCTGGAGATGCTGCAGCGCGCCTGAGGTTCACGCCGGCGCGAGCACCAGGGAGCCGGAGGCACGTCCTGCTCGCAGGTCGTCCAGGGCCGCGTCGGCGGCGGTGAACGGGTACCGCGTGACGGCCGGCGTCAGACGCATCGTGGTGGCCAGCCGCAGCAGTGCGGCACCGTCCGCCCGCGTGTTGGCGGTCACCGTGCGCAGGTCGCGCTCGTCGAACAGGTCGCGGGTGTGGTCCATCGCGGGGATCTCGCTCATGTGGATGCCGGCCAGCGTGACGGTGCCGCCACGCTCGGTGGCCTGCAGCGCGAGGGGGACCAGCTCGCCTGCCGGGGCGAACACGATCGCGGCGTCGACCCGCACCGGGGGCACGTCGGTGGCGCCGCCGACGAAGGCGGCCCCGGCGCGTCGCGCCAGCTCGCGGTTCTGCTCGCCGCGGGTCATGACGAACAGCTCGGCCCCGCGGGCGGTCGCCACCTGGGCGGTGAGGTGCGCGCTCGAGCCGAACCCGTAGATGCCGAGGCGCCCGCCGGGCGGCAGGTTCGCCCGGCTCAGGGCGCGGTAGCCGATGATGCCGGCGCACAGCAGCGGCGCCGTCGTGACGGGGTCGTGGTCGGCGGTCAGCGGGTAGGCGAAGGCCTCGGGCACGGTGGTGTGCTCCGCGAAGCCGCCGTCGGCGTCCCACCCGGTGTAGGCCGAGTCGGGACAGAGGTTCTCGCGGCCCTCGCGGCACCAGCGGCAGGCCCCGCAGGTGCGGCGCAGCCAGGCGACGCCGACGCGCTCGCCCGGGCGCAGCCGACGGACGGCGGACCCGGTGGCCTCGACCGTCCCCACGATCTGGTGGCCGGGGACGACGTGCGGTCGGTGCACGGCGAGCTCGCGGTCGACCACGTGCAGGTCGGTGCGGCACACCCCGGAGGCCTCGACGCGCACGAGCACCTCGTCCGCCGCCGGCTCCGGGACGGGCAGCTCGGACAGGGTGAGGCTCCCGGCCTGGTCGCCGGTCGTCCAGGCCCGCACGAGGGTCCTCAGTCCTCGTGGGGGTGCGGCCGGTCGGTGTGCACCACGGTGACGACGCAGGGGGCCTCGCCCAGCAGCGCGTCCGGGACCGAGCCGAGCAGCCGCCCGAGGAAGCGCCGGTGCCGGTGCCCGCCGAGGACGAGCAGGTCCGACGCCGTCACCTCGTCCAGGAGCGCCTCGGCGGCGTCCCCGGGCCGCGTCCGCAGGAGGCACTCGACCTCGGGGTGGGCCGTCGCCCAGTGGCTGGCCAGCCCGCGCAGCGCGGCCTGGACGTCCTCGTCCTGCGCGGGTCCCGCCTCGTGGGCGACCTGCGTCGACGGCTGCACGGCGTGCACCAGCACGACGGGGCAGCCGCTGCGGTCCGCCTCGGAGAACGCGAGGTCGAGCGCCGCGGTGGGGTCGTCGTCGAACCCGATGCCGACCACGACCCGCTCCGGGGTGGGCCCGTGGGCGCCGGTGGGGACGATCGCGACCGGACCACGGGCGTGCGCGGCGGTCGCCGCGGACACCGACCCCAGGGCGTGCCGCGAGCCGGCCGCGCCGCGGCGTCCTACGACGACCAGGTCGACGTCGCGCGAGTACGCGGTCAGCACGGAGTCGGGAGCGCCGATGCTGGCCGCGGACCGCACCTCCGGCATGTCCTGCGGGTCGTGCCGGATCCTGCCGAGCGCGTCGTCCACGACCTGCTGGGCCTCGGCACGCAGCTGCTCGGGGTCGTAGGCCGGCACGGGGCTGACGGGCCCGGCCGGCACCGTCCGGGCGTGCGTCACGGTCAGCGTCGCGTGGTGGCGCGCCGCGGCGGCCAGGGCCCAGTCGAACGCGTGGTAGCTCTCGGGGGACCCGTCCACGCCGACGACCACGCCGCGCGACCAGATCTCGCTCTTCTCGATCACCGCGATCAGCTCCTCAGGGTGCGATGTTCTGGTGCAGCCGGAAGAGGTTCTGCGGGTCCATGCGCTGCTTGAGCGCACGCAGCCGGGCGTAGTTCGCCTCGCCGTGGGCCGCCCGCAGGGTCTCCTGGCCGCCCTCCTGGAAACCGGGGAAGTTGAGGTACTCGCGTCCCGTGGACAGCTCGTCGAGGTCGGCGGCGCAGCCCCGGGCCCAGCGCATGTTCGCCTCGTCGTCGTCCGGATCGGTCCAGTTCGCCTCGATGCCCACGAGATAGGGCGCGCTGCGGTCGCCGAACGCGGTGTCCTCGGCGCCGACCCGCGACATCGCGCCACCCAGGTGCCACAGGTCGATGGTGGACAGCGCCGAGGGACGGCGGTGCATCTGGTCCACGCTGCGCAGCAGCGCCTCCTCGGAGAGCTCGGGCAGGTGCACCGAGCGCCAGTAGTACCGCATCCCCTCGGGGTAGTCGGCGTCGAAGAGCTGCTGCAGCTCGACGTACGGCACCGGGCCGCTGAGGTCCGCGGCCGGGTCGGGCAGGTCGCGGATCGGCGCCAGCAGCTCCTCCCCGTGGTCGGGGTCGGCCACGCAGGCCAGCACGATCACGCACGGCTGTCCCGTCAGCTCGGCGGGGACGGCCTCGTCCTCGGGTGCTGCCCCGAGGACGGCCATGGAGGAGACCTCGTCGGGCAGGTCGGCGGACCAGTCCCGGTAGGCGTGCAGGACCTCCAGGGCCCGGTCGGCGCGGTGGAGGACGAACCCGGCGTAGACCTCCGGTCCGACCGGGTGCAGCCGCACGACGAGCTCGGTGACGACCCCCAGGTTGCCGCCCCCGCCGCGCAGGCCCCACAGCAGCTCGGGGTCGTTCTCCTCGTCGACCTCGTGGACGGTCCCGTCCGCGGCGACCACCGTCGCCCCGACGATGTTGTCGCACGTCAGCCCGAGCAGGCGCCGCAGCCACCCGATGCCGCCGGTCAGCCCCAGCCCGCCGATCCCCGTGTCGGAGAAGACCCCGGCCGGGGCCGCGAGAGCGTGCTCCTGGGTGGCGGCGTCCAGGTCGCCGAGCCGCGCCCCGCCGGCGACCCGGGCGAGCCGGGTCCCGGGGTCGACCGACACGTCGCGCATCTGCCCGAGGTCGATGACGAGCCCGTCGTCGACGCCCGCGGTGCCGGCGACGTTGTGCCCGCCGGCGCGCACCGCGACGAGCAGGCGGTGCTCGGCGGCCAGCAGCACCGCGCGGCCCACGTCCTCGGTGGTGGCGCACCGCACGATCGCGGCCGGGTGCCGGTCGGTCACGGCGTTCCACAGCGCGCGGGACGTGTCGTAGTCGGGGTCCCCGGCCCGGACCAGCCCGCCGGTCAGGTCGGCGGCCAGCGCGTCCAGCTCGGCGTCGAGCCGCGTGGTGCCGCCGTCGATCGTGGTGAGCTCGGTCATCACCTGCTCCTTCGCTGGTGTCGACGACCTCGTCGCGTCGGAGCGGACGGACCGCGGCGCGACGCCTCCTGGGATCGAGCGTAGTGAGGGTGCGGCGACTCGCGCGCCGGGCGGCGCGTGCCGCAGGCCCGCCGGGCGAGCGCGTGCGGATGCCGTACGGTCGACGCAGGAGGCCGTGGCGACGGCGCCCGGCGCTGACACGGCGGAGGTGCCGGGATGCGGGTGACAGAGACGTTGCGGCACAAGGGTGACGAGGTCGTCACCGTCGCGCCGGGGGCGAGCGTGCGGGACCTGCTGGCGCTGCTGGCCGAGCACCGCATCGGTGCGGTCGTCGTGTCCGGCGACGGCACCCACGTCGACGGCATCGTCAGCGAGCGCGACGTGGTCCGTCGGCTGCACCACGACGGCGACGGGGTGCTCGACGCCTCCGTGGCGCAGCTCATGACGGTCGACGTGCACACCTGCGGGCCCGAGACGCCGTTGGACGACCTGATGGCCGTGATGACCGAGCGCCGGGTCCGCCACGTGCCGGTTCTGGACGACGGCCGGCTGGTCGGGATCGTCAGCATCGGCGACGTCGTCAAGCGCCGCATGGCCGAGGTGCAGGCCGAGCGCGACCAGCTCACCGACTACATCACCGGCGGCCGGGCGCACTGACCGGCGTCGGTCGGGTCACGGCGCGGGGGTGCTCCCGCCCGGCGCCGGTGACGCCTCGGCGTCCGACGGCGCCGTGGGAGCGTCGTCGGTCGGCTCGGGTGCCGGCGCCGGCGCCGTGGTGGTGTCGTCCGTGGGGTCCGGGTCGGGCGTCGGCGGCGGTGCCGGCGTGGTGTCGTCCGTGGGGTCCGGCTCCGGTGCCGTGGGCGACGCCGTCGTCGGCTCCGGCGACGGCTCGTCCGACGGCGTGGGGCTCGGCGACGGACTGGGCGACGGCTCCTGAGTGGGTTCGGGCTCGGGCTCGGGCGCCGGTGCGGCGGGCGGTGCCGTCGTCGGGTCGTCCGGGCGAGGTGGCGTCGTGCGGTCCGTGGTCGGGGAGGGGCTGACCGTGACGACGGGCACGGGGTCTCCTCGGTCCGCGTCGCCCAGGGGCCAGGACACGACGGCGCCGGCGGCGACGGCCAGCACGAGGGCCACCAGCGCGACCGGGACCCACCGGCGGGCGGACGACGGCGGGGCGTCCTGCGCCGCGGCACCCGGGTCGGCGGGCGTCGCCCCGGTGACCGCCGCGGCCGCTCCGGCAGCGCCGGTCGCCTCGCCTGTGTCGCCGGCGTCGCCGGGGGCACCGGCGCCGACCGCGCCGAGCTGCCGGGTCCGCTGCAGCTCGGCGTCGCTCGCGGCCGCCGCTGCTGCCGCGGCGAGCGCCGCCGTCGTGCCGGCGGCTCCCAGCGCGGCGGTCCGGTCCGGGTCCTGCGCGTCGACCTCGGCGAGGCTCATCGTCTGGTCGGGGTCCGCCCCCGGGCCCGCGGCGGCGCTCGCGGCGAGGCCCAGCACGGACGCGGCGGCGGCCGCCATGGTGCCGGCGGCGGTGAACCGGCGGTCGGGGTCCTTGGCCATCGCCTGCGCGACGTACCGGTCGACGGAGGTCGGCACGCCGGCCCGGCGGGCCGACGGCGCGGGTACGGGCGCCCCGACGTGGGCGCGCAGCACGTCGGCGGGCTCGGCGCGCTCGTACGGAGCGTGCCCGGTGAGGGCGAAGTAGGTCAGCGCCCCGACGGAGTACAGGTCGCTGCGTGCGTCGAGCGGCCTGCCCTGGGCCTGCTCGGGCGACATGAACGCCGCCGAGCCCACGACGGTCCCGCCGTCGCCGTCCCGGCCGCCGGGGGCGGTGAGGCCCAGGTCGATCAGCCCGACCTGGACGGTGCAGTCCGGGTGCCGGTCGACGACCACGTTGCGCGGGCTCACGTCGCGGTGCACCAGCCCGGCGGCGTGCACGGCGGCGAGCGCCGCGAGCAGCCCGCCGGCGACCCCGAGCGCCTCGGGCCACGGCAGGCCCGTCGAGGGCGTCTGCTCGGCGAGGGTGGTCCCGGGCAGCCGCCGGGTGAGCAGCCAGGGGACGGTCGCGCCCGCGATCTCGTCCTCACCGGTGTCGAGGACCTTGGCGACGCCCGGGTGGTCGACCTGGTCGGAGGCGGCGATCTCGCGGGCCAGGGCCGCGCGGGTGGGCTCGTCGTCGACCAGGTGCGGGTGCAGGACCTTGATGAGCAGCGGCTCGGTGTCCTCCGCGGTCCCGTCCGTGCCGGTCGCGCCGACCCGGGAGGCCTCGTAGACCGTGTAGGTGCCACCGGTGCCGAGGATGTCGCCCAGCACGTAGGCCCCGCCGAGCACGACGTGGCCGCCGGACGCCTCGTCGGCCGGTCCCGGGGGCGTCACGCCGGGCACCGTCGTCGAGGTGCGGTCCCGCGCGGGGCGTCCGCGTGCCTCGGCGCCGGCGGGGCGCTGGTCTCGATCGTCTCAGTCATGGGCCATCACAGAGTAAGTGGTGGGTGCCGCGGCCGCACGGTCGTGGGCGGCCCGACGACCCGTCTGTCGTGCACCTCACGGTGCCGGTCGGGGAGCCGCTGTCGGAGGCGTGCGGGAGGATCGCCCGGTGCACGTCCTCCTCACGCGACTTCCCGGCGGCCGGGTCCGGGTCCACCCGTCCGACGACGGCGCACCGGCCGACACCGGTGCCGTGGCACCGCAGGACGTCGACGCCGACGCCGTCCCCGCCGTCGTGCACCGGCTCGAGGAGACCGGCCACCCGCGGTGGACCTGGGACAACACCAACCGGTGGTACCCGGCGCTGCTGACCGCCGGCGAGCGGCTCGACCGCGCCCATGACCTGCGGCTCGCCCACCGCGTGCTGCGCACCTCGCAGCTCGCGCGCACCACGGAGCTGGCCGGGGCCCCGCCCGGCCCGTGGGACGCCCTCGAGCCGGCGGCGGCCGGGGGAGGGGGCGACACGTCCGTCGTCCGCGCACGGCAGCACGAGTCCCTGTTCGACCTCGACGACGTCGCGCCGGCCGCCCCGCCCGCGGACGGGGCGGACCCGCAGCGCGAGCTCGAGGTCCAGCGGGCCGCCGTCGCCGGCTCCTCCGACCCCGGCCGGCTGCGGCTGCTGCTCGCCGCCGAGTCCGCCGGGGCGCTCGCGGCCGCCGAGATGCACCACGCGGGGCTGCCCTGGCGCGCCGACGTCCACGACGCGATCCTCACCGAGGCCCTCGGACCCCGGCCGACGCCCGGGCAGCGCCCGGCCCGCCTGGAGGAGCTCGTGGCCGACGTCCGTGCCGCGCTGGACGCCCCGCCGACCCTCAACCCCGACTCCCACCCGGACCTGCTGCGGGCCCTGGAGTACGCGGGCGTCGGTGCCCGCAGCCTGCGCAAGGGGGAGCTCGAACGGATCGACCACCCGGTGGTCGCGCCGCTGCTGGAGTACAAGAGCCTGTACCGGTTGTGGACGGCCAACGGCTGGCACTGGCTCGACCAGTGGGTCCGCGGCGACCGGTTCCGCACCGACTACGTCGTGGCGGGCGTCGTCACCGGGCGCTGGTCCTCCACCGGCGGCGGCGCCCTGCAGCTGCCGAAGGGCGTGCGCGGGGCCGTGCGGGCCGACCCCGGCTGGGTGCTCGTCGTGGCCGACGCCGCCCAGCTCGAGCCGCGGGTGCTGGCCGCGATGGCGCACGACGAGGCGATGGCGCGTGCCGGGCGGGACGGCGACCTGTACGCGGGCATCGTGGCCTCCGGTGCCGTCGCCACCCGCGAGCACGCCAAGGTGGGCATGCTCGGCGCGCTGTACGGCGGGACCACCGGCGTCAGCGGGCAGGTGCTGCCGCGGCTGCGGCGCGCCTTCCCGCACGCGATGGGGCTGGTGGAGGACGCCGCGGCCACCGGTGAGGGCGGGGGCGTGGTGACCACCTGGCTGGGACGGTCCTCCCCACCGCCCGGCCAGGCCTGGGACGAGGCGCAGTCCGGGGCGCTCGGGGAGGGCGCCGCGGAGGGTGCGGCGACCCTCGCGCGGTCCTCGGCCCGTGCGTGGGGCCGGTTCACGCGCAACTTCGTGGTCCAGGGCACCGCCGCGGAGTGGGCGGAGTGCTGGCTCGCCTCGATCCGGCGCCGGCTGTGGGCGCTCGGTACCGCCGGGCCCGCCGGTCGGGCGCCCGCGCCGTTCGCCGACCGTCCGCACCTGGTGTTCTTCGTCCACGACGAGGTCGTGGTGCACGCCCCGGCGGGGCTCGCCGACGCGGTGGCGCACGAGGTGCGCGAGGCCGCGGCCGAGGCCGGCCGGCTGATGTTCGGCGACTTCCCGGTCGCCTTCCCGCTGACGGTCGCCGCCGTGGCGGCGTACGACGAGGCGAAGTAGCGACGTCGCGCCGTCAGCGGGCGGTGACGGCCGCAGGGGCCTAACCTGGCCGCACCTGGCGACGGCGGCGGGAGGGCGACGATGTCCGGCACGACTCAGACCCATGAACAGGGTTTCCACGCAGCACGCGTGATCCAGCTCGCGGTCACCGCGGCGCTGGGCGGTTTCCTCTTCGGATTCGACACGGCGGTCATCAACGGTGCCGTCACACCCATGCAGGAGGACTTCGGCATGGGTGCCGGGGTGACCGGTTTCGTCGTCTCCTCCGCCCTGCTCGGCTGCATGGTCGGGGCCTACTTCGCCGGTCGGCTGTCCGACAAGATCGGCCGCGTGCGCGTGATGGTGATCGCCTCGGCGCTGTTCACCCTCTCCGCGGTCGGTTCGACGTTCGCGTTCGGGCCCGTGGACATGATCGTCTGGCGGGTCATCGGCGGTCTCGGCGTCGGCGCGGCGTCGGTGATCGCGCCGGCGTACATCGCCGAGATCTCGCCGGCGCACATCCGCGGCCGCCTCGGCTCGTTGCAGCAGATGGCGATCGTCACCGGCATCTTCGTGGCGCTGCTCAGCGACTACGCGATCGCGGCCGCCGCGGGCGGCGCCGAGAACGAGCTGTGGTTCGGCCTGGCGGCCTGGCGGTGGATGTTCTTCACCGAGGTGGTCCCCGCCGTCGTCTACGGTGCCCTGGCTCTGAGCATCCCCGAGTCGCCACGCTTCCTCGTCCACCAGGGACGAGACAAGGAGGCGCGCGAGGTCCTCTCCAGCGTGCTGACCGAGGGTGTCGACGAGCGCATCAGCGAGATCCGTCGCACGATCATCCGTGACCGGGCGACCTCGCTGCGCGACCTGGTCAAGCCCACCGGCGGCCTGCTGCCGATCGTGTGGATCGGCATCGCCCTGAGCGTGTTCCAGCAGTTCGTCGGGATCAACGTCATCTTCTACTACTCCTCGACGCTGTGGCAGGCGGTCGGGTTCACCGAGGACGACGCGCTGCAGCAGACCGTCATCACGTCGGTGACCAACATCGTGGTGACCGTCGTGGCGATCCTGCTCATCGACCGGATCGGTCGACGGCGGCTGCTCACCATCGGGTCGGCCGGGATGTTCGTCGCGCTCGGGACGATGACGATCGTGTTCAGCCAGGCGCCCCTGGTCGCGAACGACGCCGGCGAGCTGGAGCCGGTGCTCAGCGACACCGGCGGGATCGTCGCCCTCATCGCCGCCAACCTGTTCGTCGTCTTCTTCGGGATGTCGTGGGGGCCGGCGGTGTGGGTGCTGCTGGGCGAGATGTTCAACAACAAGATCCGCGGCACGGCGCTCGGCATCGCGGCCGCGGCGCAGTGGCTGGCGAACTTCGCCATCTCCAGCTCGTTCCCGTCCATGGCGGAGATCGGCCTGTGGTTCGCGTACGGCTTCTACACGATCGCGGCGCTCGCCTCGTTGTTCTTCGTCCTGCGCTTCGTGCCCGAGACGCGCGACAAGGAGCTCGAGGACATGGAGTGACACCGGCGCCGCAGGTCCTAGGCTCGAGGGCATGAACGCTGCACCGCCCACGCTGGCCGACGTCGTCTCCGTCCTGGAGGACCTGTACCCGCCGTCCACGGCCGAGGGGTGGGACGCGGTCGGGCTGGTCACGGGCGACCCGTCCCGGCCGGTGCGCAAGGTGCTGTTCGCCGTGGACCCGGTGGCCGACGTCGTCGCCGAGGCCGTCGACTGGGGAGCGGACCTCGTGGTCACCCACCACCCGCTGTTCCTCCGGGGCGTGCACTCGGTGGCGGCCACCACGTTCAAGGGTGCCGTGGTGCACCGGCTCCTCACCGCCGGGTGCGGGCTCTACGTGGCGCACACCAACGCCGACTCCGCCCCGCGCGGGGTCGCGGACGCCCTGGCCGACCTGGTCGGGCTGACCGACCGGCGTCCGCTCGTGGCGCACGTCGAGGACGTCGACCGCGGCCTGGGCCGGGTCGGCCGGCTGGACCACCCGACGACGTTGCGCGAGTTCGCCGAGCGGGTCGCCCAGGTGCTGCCCGCCACCGCCCAGGGCGTGCGCGTGGCCGGGGACCTGGACGCGCCGGTGTCGACGGCGGCCGTGGTCGGCGGGTCCGGGGACTCCCTGTTCGACGCCGTGCGGGCCACGGCCGCCGACGTGTACGTCACCGCCGACCTGCGCCACCACCCGGCCTCCGAGCTGCGCGAGCGCGCCGCCTTCGAGTCGCCCGACCCCGAGCGGCCGCAGGCGGGCACCCCCTACCTGGTCGACGTGGCCCACTTCGCCTCGGAGTGGCCCTGGCTGGCCTACGCCGCCGCGGATCTCGCGACCGGACTGGGAGACGGTACGGTGACCACCAAGGTGAGCACTCTGGTCACCGACCCGTGGACGCACCGTCTCGGGAGCCCGGAGCGCTGACCGGCACCTGAAGAGCAGACCGAGAGGACCCCGTCCATGGCTACCGCACCCGTCGAGGACCAGCGTCGTCTGCTCCAGGTCCAGGCGCTGGACACCAAGCTCCAGCAGCTCGCGCACCAGCGCCGTAAGCACCCCTCGCTGACCACCCTCGCCGAGCTCGACGACCGGCTCGCGGACCTGCACTCCTCGCTCGTCGACTCGCGGACCGCCGTGGCGGACCTCGAGCGCGAGGTCACCAAGGCCGAGGTCGACGTCGAGCAGGTGCGCACGCGTGCCACCAGGGATCAGCAGCGGCTCGACTCGGGTGCGCTCGGTGCCAAGGACGCCCAGGCCGTGGTCAGCGAGCTCGAGTCGCTCGCCCGCCGCCAGAACGTCCTGGAGGAGGCCGAGCTGGAGATCATGGAGCGGCTCGAGGCCCACCAGGAGTCGCTGGCCCAGGTGGAGGCCGCCCACGGCGAGCTGGTCGCGGCCCAGGAGAAGGCGGCCGGGGAGCGCGACGCCGCGTTCGCCGAGATCGACGCGGAGGCGCGCGAGGTCAAGGCCGAGCGGGCCCGCCTCGCCGACGGCCTCGACGCCGGCCTGGTGACCCTCTACGACCGCCTGCGCAGCCAGCTCGGCGGGCTGGGCGCCGCCGCCCTGCGGGGCAACCGGTGCGAGGGCTGCCGCCTCGAGCTCAACCCCGGCGACCTGGCCGCGGCACGCGGCGCGGCCCCCGAGCAGGTGGTGCGCTGCGAGGAGTGCGGGCGGATCCTCGTGCGCGACCCCGACGGCTCCTGATGCGCAGGCCCGCGTCCGGAGCCCTGGCCCGCTACGACGGCGCGGTGCCGGCGACCCTCGTCCTGGTCCGGCACGGCGTGACGCCGTTGACCGAGGTCGGCGCGCTGTCCGGCGGCGACGTGCCCGGTCCGTCCCTGACCACGGTCGGACGGCGTCAGGCGGCCCAGGCGGCGGACGCCGTCTTCCGGCTGGGCACCGAGCGGTGGGCCGACCTCGCACGCCCCGAGCTGCTGGTGGCCTCGCCGATGGTGCGCACCCAGGAGACGGCCGCGGCCATCGGCCGCCGGCTGGGCGTGCACGTGGCGACGGACGACCGCTTCGCCGAGGTGCGGTTCGGAGCCTGGGAGTCGTTGACCCCGCAGCAGGTCGAGGAGTCCTGGCCGGGCGACCTGGCCAAGTGGGTCACGAGCGGATCCTTCGCCCCGCCGGACGGGGAGTCGTACGCGGACCTGGGCGAGCGGGTCGGTCCGGCCGTCGACGAGCTGGCCGCCGGGACGGTCGGTCGCACCACGGTCGTCGTCGCGCACGCCGCGGTGATCCGCTCCGTGGTCGGACGGGCGCTGGACGCGCCGCCGGCCGGGTGGGGACGGCTCCGGGTGCCCCCGTGCTCGCTGTCGATCGTGCGCCTCTGGGCCGACGGCGACCGCGAGGTCACCGCCGTCGGGCACCCTGCCGCGGACTGACCGGCGCGAGCAGGCTCACTTCGGCGGCAGTGCGGCGGCGTGGTCGGCGCCCCGGGCGACCCAGGCGTCCAGCGTCGCGGGGTCGGCGACCTGGTCGGCGCCCACCGTCACGAAGCCGCCCATCGTCCGCTCGCCCATCGTCATCGGGGCGGCCCCGTCGGCCAGCGCCGCGTCGTACCCGTCGGGGCCCACGCGCACCATCAGCTCGTCCCGCAGGACCCCGGCCGCCATGTTCCCCGACAGCATGAAGGCGATGCCGCCGAACATCTTCCGCTCGGTCAGGCCGTCCCGGGGCGACAGGGACTCCCGGACCCGGTCGGCCAGCTCCTCGTCGTACGCCATGGCGCCAGTCTGCGTCGATCGGGGGCGTCCCGCTCGGGCGGGGGGCGGGCGCTCAGGAGATGACGAGCTCCAGCGTGTGCGGGCGGCGCGGGCCGGTGGCCTCGTGCAGCTCGGCCGCCAGCATGCGGTAGCTCAGGCCGGTGCCGGCCTCGGTGCCGATCACCGTGCCGTCGAGCTCGCGGGCGGCCGCCAGCAGCTCGGCCGCCGACGTCGGGGGCGGCCCCGGGCGGCGCAGCAGGTGGCCGGTCAGCACCCCGCGCGTGTGCTTGGCGTGGTGCGAGACGACCGAGCGCACGCCGTCGGTCTCGCGCACCACGCGGATCGTGACCCAGTCCGCCGCGCCGTCGCCGGTGGTGGCGGGCTTCCAGGCGGAGACGTAGGCCGCCGAGCGGCAGTCGACGACGACGTCCCCGGCGGCCCGCTCGGCCAGGGCGGCCTCCAGGTGGGGCCGCCACGCGGCGGCCAGCCCGCCGACGCCGGGCAGGGACACGCCCATGGAGAGCCGGTAGGCGGGGATCCGGTCGGTCGGGGCGACGACGCCCCACAGCCCGGAGAAGACCAGGACGTCGGCGGCCGCCCGGGCGGCCGCCTCGACCGACAGGTCCCCGAGACCGGCTGCCGCGTACAGGACGCCGGTGTAGACCTCGGTCGCCGGGGCCGCGGGAGCGGAGCGCAGCCGGGTGTTCCGGGCGACCTCGTCGGCCAGGCTCGTCCCGACCTTGAGCACGGTGGTGGCGTCCTCGCGGGCGCTGGCGTCGGCGAGGGCGTCCAGGACGGTCTCGCGCTGCGCGGTGAGCCCCGGGGCCGTGAGCGTGGCCAGGTCGGCGGGGGCGCCGTCGACGGGCGCGGGGGTCTTGCCCTCGGAGGGCGGCAGGCAGATCAGCACTCGGACACCCTAGGTCGTCGTCCGGCGATCGTTCGTGCACGCTTCCGGCCGACCGCCTGCTGACGGACCGTCGCCGGGGCGGTACGGTCCCGTCATGGCGCAGGTGAAGATCTACGGGAACCGGACCGTCTGGGGCGATCGCCGCGGGGAGGTGTCCGACGCCGTGCACGCGGCGCTCGTGGGAGCCTGGCGGATCCCCGAGGACAAGAGGTTCCACCGGTTCCTGCTGCTCGAGGACGGCGACCTGGTCGCGCCGCGGTCGGCGGCGTACCTCGTGATCGAGGTCGTGTGCTTCTCCGGGCGGTCCACCACCGCCAAGAGGGCGCTCGTGCGGGCGATGTACGACGACGTCGCCCCGGCCCTGGGGATCGCGGACGACGACCTGGAGGTCGTCATCCTCGAGAGCCGGCCGGAGAACTGGGGGATCCGGGGGCGGTCGGCCGACGAGCTGGTCCTGACGTACCCGGTGGAGGTCTGAGTCCGGGTATCCTGGCCACGCGGACGAGTCGGTCGGACGGTCGCGTCACCGCTGCGGCGGTGCCGAGGAACGTCCGGGCTCCGCAGGGCATGGTGGTGGCTAACGGCCACCCGGGGTGACCCGCGGGACAGTGCCACAGAAAACAGACCGCCCGTGCGCCTCGGCGCGCGGGTGAGGGTGAAACGGTGGTGTAAGAGACCACCAGCGTGCCCGGTGACGGGCACGGCTCGGTAAACCCCACCAGGAGCAAGGTCGGACAGACTGTGTTCGAGGGCGGCCCGCCCGATCCTCTCCGGAGGAGCGCAGTCGGGTAGACCGCTGGAGGCCTGCGGCGACGCAGGTCCTAGATGGATGACCGTCGCCCGCGCAGGGGTGACCCGGCGCGGGAACAGAACCCGGCGTACAGACCGGCTCGTCCGCCTCCGACGCCCGCCGCCCCCGGCGGCGAGCGTCGGACCCTTCTCGTAGCCTCGGTGCGTGGCGACGCTGACCGCACGACCGGCCGACGAGGTCCCGTTCGAGGACCTGCAGACGGTGCTGGGCACCTCGCAGGCCGGGCGGTGCCAGTGCCAGCGCCAGGTGCTCGGCGACCGGGACTGGTGGTTCATGCCCCTCGAGGAGCGTCGGCTCCGGCTGGCCGAGCTGACCTGCGCCGGCGACCCGGACTCGCCGGTGACCAGCGGCGTCGTGCTGTACGTCGACGAGGACCCGGCCGGCTGGGTCGCCGTCGGTCCACGACCCACCTACCGCCGCTACTACGGGCGCAGCCCGGTGGCCTGGCGCGGCCGCCACGAGGATCGCGACGACGACGGCGTGTGGCTCGCGGCGTGCTTCGTCGTCCGCGCGGGGTTCCGCGGCCAGGGGCTGATGTACGAGCTGGCGCGCTGCGCCGTCGACCTGGCACGGGCCCGGGGCGCGCGGGCGCTGGAGGGGTATCCGATCGTCGCCGCGGACGGTGGCGAGGTGATCTGGGACGAGGCGAGCGTCGGTGTGCCGCAGGTGTTCGCGGCGGCGGGGCTGAGCGAGGTCGCGGCGCCGACGTCGCGCCGCCGGGTGATGCGGATCGAGCTCTGAGGAGGGACGGCCCGCACCCCGCCCTCCGGCCGGACATGATGGAATCGTGAATGTTCGGTCAAGGAATGCTCTGTGTTCGACTTCACCCGACGGGGGTTGTGGTGTAGGTTGGCGGCATCGCGACGACGAGGTCGCGAGTCCTGAACGCCGGTGTCGCGCCGCGGCACGCAGGGGGCGAGGACACCAGGGACGAAGGTGGCACAGTGACCCTCACGCATGAGGTTCGGGCCGGTGGGATCGTCTTGAACGAGGCTCCCGAGGCCAGTGTGGTGACCCTGTGGGGCGAGATCGACATCGCCCTGCGCGACGAAGCCTCGGCCGCGCTGGCCGGGGCGTTCCAGCGAGACCTGCCCGTGGTCGTGGACGCCTCCGAGGTGACCTTCCTCGACTCCGCGGGTATCGCCTTCCTCGTCCAGCTCTGCCGCATCGGGCAGGACGAGGGGCTCTCGGTCACGTTGCACGACCCGCCGTCCGTCGTCAGCAGGGCGCTGGGCACGCTGCACGTGCACGTGCCCGTCGCCGGCTGATCCCCGACCCCGACACCGACGCCGCGTCGCCCTGGTCCGGGCGGCGCGGCGTCGTCGTGCGTCGGGTCAGTGCGGGCGGGCCGCGAGGGAGGCCGCGCCGACGATCCCGGCCCGGTTGCGCAGGGTGGCCGGGACGATCTCGGCGCGCAGGTCGAGCAGCGGCAGGAACTTCTTGTGGTGCTTGCTCACGCCGCCGCCGACCACGATGAGGTCGGGGGACAGGAGCATCTCGACCGTGGAGAAGTAGCGCTGCAGCCGCTTCGCCCACTTCTCCCACGACAGGTCCTCGCGGTCGCGGGCGGCCTCGGACGCCTTCGTCTCGGCGTCGTGGCCGTCGATCTCCAGGTGGCCGAGCTCCGTGTTCGGCACGAGGACACCGTCCACGAGGAGCGCCGAGCCGATCCCGGTGCCCAGCGTCGCCATCAGGACCACGCCGTCCTTGCCCGCCGCCGCGCCGTAGCGGTCCTCGCCGACGCCGGCGGCGTCGGCGTCGTTGACGGCCACGACCTCGTGCCCGGTCGCCTCGCGCACCAGCGCGGGCAGGTCGACGCCCTTCCAGGACTTGTGCAGGTTCGCGATGAACCGCACGACCCCGTGGTCCAGCGGCGCCGGGAACGCGACGCCGATCGGTGCGTCGTCGGGCAGGTCGAAGCTGCCGACGAGCTCGGCGAGCACCTCGACGACCGCCTCCGGCGTGGACTTGTCGGGGGTGGGGATCCGCAGCCGGTCGGCGGCGAACTCACCCGTGGCCAGGTCCACGGGAGCGCCCTTGATGCCCGAACCGCCGATGTCGATGCCGAAGGCCACCTGATGGTCGTTCTGCTCAGCCATGGACCCCATCTTGCGGCAGGATCGTGTCATGAGCGAGTACAGCACCGGTCGCACGCAGTATTGGTACAACACCGAGACCGGGCAGGTGGAGACCTCGACGGAGAAGTCGAGCTGGACCCACCTGCTGGGGCCCTACCCGACCCGCGAGGCCGCCGAGCACGCCCTGGAGAACGCCGAGCGCCGCAACGAGGCGTGGGACGCCGAGGACGAGGACTGGCGGCGCTGACACCGGCAGCGCCGCCGGCCGCTCGTCACTGGTCGAAGGTGTGCTCGTCCGCGGGGAAGGCGCCGTCGCGGACCTCGGCGGCGAAGTCGGCCGCCGCCTGCTGCAGCGCCCGGCCGAGCTCGGCGTAGCGGCGGGCGAAGCGCGGGGACCAGTCGGTCATCCCCGCCATGTCCGTCCACACGAGCACCTGGCCGTCGACCTCCGGACCGGCGCCGATGCCGATCGTGGGGATGACGAGGAACTCGGTGATGCGGGCCGCGACCTCGCGCGGCACCATCTCCAGCACGACCGCCACGGCGCCGGCCTCCTGGACGGCGAGGGCGTCCTGGCTCAGCTCCTCGGCCGAGTCGTCCCCGCGGCCCTGCACGCGGGGGCCGCCGAGGACGTTCTCCGACTGCGGGGTGTAGCCGAGGTGACCGACCACGGGGATCCCGGCGTCGGTGATCGCGCGGATCTGCGCCGCCGAACGCCGTCCGCCCTCGAGCTTCACGGCCGAGGCGCCGGTCTCCTTCATCACCCGTACCGCCGAGGCCAGGGCCTGCTCCGGGCCGGCCTCGTAGCTGCCGAAGGGCAGGTCGACGACGACCCACGCGTGCCGCGTCGCCGAGGCCACCGCCCGGCCGGCCCGGACCATGTCGTCCAGGGTGACCGGCAGGGTGGTGGCGTGCCCGAGCATCGTGTTGCCGATCGAGTCGCCCACGAGCAGGGTGTCGACGCCGGCCGCGTCGAGGATCGCGGCCGTCGTGGCGTCGTAGGCGGTGAGCATCGTGATGCGCTCGCCGCGCTCCTTCGCGCGCTGCAGGTGGTGGACGCGGACGCGGCGGGCGCCGCCGGCGATACCGGCCGGGGCGTCGTCGCCGGTGACCGACCTCACAGCGGAGTTGTCAGCGGTGGTGGCCGAGGGGTTGTGGCCTGCTGGTTCCATGGTCGATAGCGTAGGCGACGGCCGGCCGAGGCCCTGGTCCTCGGCCGATGCGACGGACTGTGCGCAGTCCGTCACCCATGGTTAACAGGTATCGGGCAGGATGAGGTCATGGACAGGCAGCAGGAGTTCGTGCTTCGCACGGTCGAGGAGCGCGACATCCGCTTCATCCGACTCTGGTTCACCGACGTGCTGGGGGTGCTCAAGTCCGTGGCGGTGGCGCCGGCGGAGCTCGAGCAGGCCTTCGTCGAGGGCATCGGCTTCGACGGCAGCGCGATCGAGGGTCTGACCCGGGTCTACGAGGCGGACATGATCGCCAAGCCCGACCCCACGACGTTCCAGGTGCTGCCGTGGCGCGGCGAGCGCCACGGCACCGGTCGCATGTTCTGCGACCTGCTCACCCCCGAGGGCGAGCCGTCGCGCGCCGACTCGCGCAACGTGCTCAAGCGCACGCTGGCCAAGGCCGGCGACAAGGGGTTCACCTTCTACACCCACCCCGAGGTCGAGTTCTACCTCTTCAACCAGATGGCCTCCGCGGAGGGCCCCCTGGTGCCGGTCGACGAGGGCGGCTACTTCGACCACCTCGCCCGCGGCAGCACGCACGACTTCCGCCGCGCGGCGATCTCGATGCTCGAGTCGATGGGCATCTCGGTGGAGTTCTCCCACCACGAGGCCGGTCCGGGGCAGAACGAGATCGACCTGCGCTACGCCGACGCGCTGACCACCGCGGACAACCTCATGACCTTCCGCACCGTGGTCAAGGAGGTCGCGCTCGAGCAGGGCGTCTTCGCCTCCTTCATGCCGAAGCCGTTCGCCGACCAGCCGGGTTCGGGCATGCACACCCACATGTCGCTGTTCGAGGAGGACCACAACGCCTTCCACGAGCCGGGTGCGCAGTTCGAGCTGTCCAAGACCGGCCGGCAGTTCATCGCGGGCCTGCTCGTGCACGCCGGCGAGATCACCGCGGTGACGAACCAGCACGTGAACTCCTACAAGCGGCTGTGGGGCGGCGCCGAGGCGCCGAGCTACATCTGCTGGGGGCACAACAACCGCTCGGCCCTGGTGCGCGTCCCGATGTACAAGCCGGGCAAGGGCAACTCGTCGCGGATCGAGTACCGGGCGCTGGACTCGGCGACGAACCCCTACCTCGCGTTCGCGGTGCTGCTGGCCGCCGGGATGAAGGGCATCGAGGAGGGGTACGAGCTGCCCGAGGCCACCGAGGACGACGTCTGGGAGCTCACCGGGGCGGAGCGCCGCGCGCTCGGCATCGCGCCGCTGCCGGAGTCGCTCGACGAGGCCGTCGAGCTGATGGAGTCCTCCGAGCTCGTGGCCGAGACCCTCGGCGAGCACGTGTTCGACTACGTGCTGAAGAACAAGCGCAACGAGTGGGATGCCTACCGCTCCCAGGTCACCCCCTACGAGCTCAAGGCCTCGCTGCAGTTCCTCTGAGCCGCTGCGTCCGGTGTTCCTCCGCGGGATCTCCTCCGACGGCCGGACGGGGATCCCGCGGCGCGGCGTCGGCGGCTAGGGTCGACCTGTGAGCTCGACGACCTCCGGAACCGGTAGACCGCAGACCCCGACCCGGAGGCTGCTCCGGGCCGGGTTCGCCGACCTGACGCGGTCGGCGACGCTCTGGGACGACGCGGAGCTGCAGCGCCGCCTCCCCGCCGACGACGGCGGGGGAGACGCGGTGCTGCAGGCGCTCGGCGTCACGGCCGACCCCGACATGGCGCTGCTGCAGCTCGTGCGGCTGGCCGCCGTGCCCGCCGCCGAGCGGACCGTCGAGCGGCTGCTCGCCGCGGACACCCGGTCGGCCGACGGTGTCGCGCGCGGACGGCTGCTCGCGGTGCTCGGGGCGTCCTCGGCGCTCGGCGACGAGATCGTGCGGCGTCCGGCGCTGCTGGACGTGCTCGGCGACGGCGACGGCGGCCTCGGGGTCGACCCGGCCGACGTCCGGGCCGAGCTGCTGCGCGCCGTCGGGGCGGATCCCGAGGCGGTCGCCCCGGTGGCCGCCGAGCAGGCGGCCGGCGACGGGGAATCGGGCTGGCCCGACACCGACGCCCCCACCGCGACCGACGCCCTGCGGCGCGCCTATCGCGAGCGGCTGCTGCGCATCGCGGCCACCGACCTGACCGCCCCCGACCCGTCGGCCACCCTGCCCGACGTCGCCGCGGCGCTGGCCGACCTGGCCTCCGGGGCGCTGGAGGCCGCGCTGGCCGTCGCGCGCTCCCAGCTGCCCGACCACGGCGCCGGTGCCCGGCTGTCGGTGATCGGGATGGGCAAGACCGGCGGGCGCGAGCTGAACTACGTCTCCGACGTCGACGTCGTCTACGTGTGCGAGCCCGCCACCGGCGACGACGGCGAACCCCTGGTGGACGAGCCCACGGCCATGCGGACCGGGACCCAGCTCGCCACCCGGCTGCAGAAGGTCTGCGGCGGGACCTCGCTGGAGCCGGCCCTGTGGGAGGTCGACGCCGCCCTGCGTCCCGAGGGCAAGCAGGGGCCGCTGGTGCGGTCCCTGGAGAGCCACGTCGCCTACTACGAGCGCTGGGCCGAGACCTGGGAGTTCCAGGCCCTGCTCAAGGCCCGCCCGGTCGCCGGCGACGTCGCGCTCGGCACCGCCTACCGCGAGGCCCTCGACCCGTTCGTGTGGGCCGCCGCCAACCGGGACCACTTCGTCGAGGACGCCCAGGCGATGCGGCGCCGGGTCGAGGCGCACGTGCCCAACGCCGAGGCGGACCGGCAGATCAAGCTCGGCAAGGGCGGGCTGCGGGACGTGGAGTTCACCGTCCAGCTCCTGCAGCTCGTGCACGGGCGCACCGACGACACGATCCACGCCGGCAACACCTTCGCGGCGCTCGCCGCGCTGGCCGCCGGGGGCTACGTGGGCCGCGAGCACGCCACGAAGATGAGCGCGTGCTACCGGTTCTCGCGGTCCCTGGAGCACCGGGTCCAGCTCTTCCGGCTCAAGCGCACCCACCTGCTGCCCACGGACGACGACGACCTGCGGCGCCTGGCCCGGTCGCTGGGGATGCGCGGCCAGGGTGCCGACGACCTGCGCAAGCGGTGGCGGGACACCCGCCGCGAGGTGCGCGCCCTGCACGAGGCCGTCTTCTACCGCCCGCTGCTGCCGGCCTGGGCGCAGCTCTCGGAGGACGAGCTCTCGCTCGCCCCCGAGGCCGCGCGGGCCCGGTTCGCCGCGATCGGCTACCGCGACCCCGACGGCGCGATGCGGCACGTCGTCGCCCTCACCGAGGGCACCTCGCGCCGCGCCAAGCTGCAGCGCCAGCTCCTGCCGGTCATGCTCGGCTGGTTCGCCGAGGGAGCCGACCCGGACGCCGGGCTGCTGGCCTTCCGCAAGCTGTCCGAGAACCTCGGGTCGACCCCCTGGTACCTGCGGCTGCTGCGCGACTCCGGCAACGCGGCCTACCACCTCGCCCAGCTGCTGTCGTCGTCGCGCTACCTCGCCGAGGCGCTGTCCCGGTCGCCCGAGTCGGTGCAGTGGCTGGCCGACACCTCGCGGCTCGAGCCGCGAGGCCCGGAGCGGCTCGCCGCCGAGGCGGACGCCGTCCTGACCCGGTCGGACGACCCCGGGCCGGCGGCCACGAAGCTGCGGGCCCTGCGCCGTCGCGAGCTCGCCCGCACCGGCGCGGGCGAGGTGCTCGGCGTGCTCGACCCCGTCCAGGCGCAGGCCGCCATCTCCGACGCCGCGGACATGGTGCTCGTCGGCGGGCTGCGCGTGGCCGAGTACGCGGCACGCGCCGAGATGGGCCTCGGCCCCGACCCGGCGGCCAACCCGACGCGCATGCTCGTGGTCGCCATGGGGCGCCTCGGCGGCCGGGAGATGGGCTACGGCTCCGACGCGGACGTGATGTTCGTCCACGACCCGCTGCCCGGCGTCGAGGAGAAGCACGCCCACGACTTCGCCCTGCTGACCGCGCGGACGCTGCAGAAGATGCTCTCCGCCGTCGGGCCCGAGCCGTCGCTGCCGGTGGACGCCGACCTGCGTCCCGAGGGCCGCCAGGGCGCTCTGGTGCGCACGATGGCCTCCTACGCCGAGTACTACGAGCGCTGGTCCAGCGTGTGGGAGCAGCAGGCGCTGCTGCGGGCCCGGCCGGTGGCGGGCGCCGAGGGATCGGCGCGCGACCTCGCCGAGCGGTTCGCCGCGATCGTCGACCCGCTGCGCTACCCGTCCGGCGGGTTCTCCGAGCCCAAGCTGCGCGAGGTGCGGCGGATCAAGGCACGCGTCGAGTCCGAGCGGCTGCCGCGCGGCACCGACCCCAGCCGGCACCTGAAGCTGGGCCGCGGGGGAGTGGCCGACGTCGAGTGGACGGTGCAGCTGCTGCAGCTCCAGCACGCCCACGAGGTGCCCGGGCTGCGCACCACGGAGACAGTCTCCGCGCTGACCGCGGCGCAGGAGGCCGGCCTGGTCGAGGCCGAGGACGCGGACTGCCTGCTCGAGGCGTGGCTGCTCGCCTCCCGGCTGCGGTCGGCGCTGGTGCTGTGGTCCGGCAAGGTCGGGGGCCCGCGGGCGGACGTCCTGCCGGCGGACGCCTGGGCGCTGAGCGGGCTGGCGCGGCTGCTCGGCGACGTGGACACCGGCCAGGAGCTGGAGGAGCTGTACCTGCGGCACGCCCGGCGGGCCCGCACCGTGATGGAGCGCCTCGTCTACGGCGAGGACTGAGGAGCACACGATGAGCGCAGGTCTGCTGGGGCTCCTGGACGACATCGCGGCGATCGCCAAGCTGGCGGCGGCCTCCCTGGACGACGTCGGCGCGGCGGCCGGGCGCGCGACGGCCAAGGCGGCCGGCGTGGTGGTCGACGACACGGCCGTCACGCCGCAGTACGTGCACGGGGTCGCCGCCGACCGGGAGCTGCCGATCGTCAAGAAGATCGCCTGGGGGTCGATCCGCAACAAGGTCCTCGTCATCCTGCCGATCGCGCTGGTGCTCAGCGAGTGGCTGCCGTGGCTGCTGACCCCGATCCTCATGCTCGGCGGCACCTATCTCGCCTTCGAGGGGGCCGAGAAGATCTGGCGGCGCGTGCGCGGCCACACCGACCACCAGAAACCGGCCGCCGCCGTCGGCCCGGAGGCCGAGAAGACGCTCGTGGCCGGGGCGATCCGCACCGACCTCATCCTGTCCGCCGAGATCATGGTCATCGCCCTGGACGAGGTCGCCGACGAGGGGTTCTGGGCGCGGCTGGCGATCCTGCTCGTGGTGGCCCTGGTGATCACGGTGATCGTCTACGGCGTGGTGGCGCTCATCGTGAAGATGGACGACGTCGGGCTCTCCCTCGCCCAGCGGGAGTCCGACGTCGCGCAGCGCGTCGGGCGCGCCCTGGTGACCGGCATGCCGAAGGTGCTCGCGGCGATCTCCGTCGTGGGCACGGTCGCGATGCTGTGGGTCGGCGGGCACATCCTGCTGGTCGGCGTCGACGAGCTCGGCTGGCACGGCCTGTACGACCTGGTCCACCACGGCGAGGAGGCGATCGCCGCCGCGGTGCCGGGGATCGGCGGGTTCCTCGCCTGGTGCTTCAACACGCTGTGCTCGGCGGTGATCGGGCTCGTCGTCGGGGCCGTGGCCGTGGCCGTGATGCACCTGCTGCCGTTCGGCCACGACGACGACCCGCGCGACGAGCCCGTGGGGCACGGTGCGGACGTCGCCGCCGACGGCGGGACGGCGCACCCCGGTGGGGGCCGGCCCGATGAGCACTGAGCCCGGCACCGCCGCGCCGGTCCGCCCCGAGCTGGTCGTCCTCGACGTCAACGAGACCCTGTCCGACCTCGCACCCCTGGGCGAGGCCTTCGCCGACGTGGGCCTGCCCGCGCACGACACGGAGGCGTGGTTCGCCGGTGTGCTCCGGGACGCCTTCGCCCTCACCGTGCTCGGTGACAACCCGCGGTTCGCGGAGGTCGCGGACTCGGCCCTGCGGGCCCGCCTGGCGGCCGCCGGGAGCCCCGACCCCGCCGGCGGCGCCGCGCACGTCATGGCGCGCTTCGCCGCGCTCGGCACCCATCTCGACGTCGTGCCCGGACTCCTCGCCCTGGCGCGGCGGGGCTGCCGGCTGGTGGCCCTCAGCAACGGGTCCGCGGACGTGGCCCGCGCGCTGCTCCGCGACACCCCGGCGGAGCGTGTCGTCGAGGACTGCCTCGCGGTCACCGACACGGAGGCATGGAAGCCCGACGCGCGCGCGTACGCCCACGCGCTGTCGACCACGGGCGTCGCCGCCGAGCACGCGATGCTCGTCGCCGTCCATCCCTGGGACGTCGAGGGGGCTCGGCGGGCCGGTCTGCGGACCGCGTGGATCAACCGCACCGGAGCCGCCTACCCCGCTCACTTCGCCCCGGCCGACGTCGAGGCGGCCTCGCTCCTCGACCTGGCGGACGCGCTGGTCGTGCCGTCGCGGTGAGAGCCGCGTCAGACCGACGCGTCGAGCGGCAGCACGATCCACCCCTCGCGCGACGCCGTGTCCCGCAGCTCCTCCGGCACCCGCTCGCACCGGCCGCGGTGGGCGAGACCCGCGATCACGGCGCACAGCACGGCGTCGAGGGCGTCGTCGGAGTCGCGGCAGTCCTGCGCGAACCCCGCGAGGTCGAGCCAGGGGAACGTGGTCGCCACCGCGTCGACGAGCCGCTCGCGCACCTGGCGGGCCGCCGGGTCGCGTCCCTTGTACCCGCGGTGCGGCAGCCCCCAGATCTTCAGGGACGCCGCCGGGTACACCTCGAGGACGGGACCGCCGCCCGCGCGGTCGACGAGGGTCCCGGACCGGGCGAGCGTCGCCAGCAGGGCCGCGCAGCGCATCGCGGCAGAGCCGATCCGCTCGGCCGAGACGGCGAGCGGTCGCACGCCCGTCCGTCGCCACACGTGCAGGTCGGTCGCCCGGTAGGTCAGCGGCCTGCGGGTCTCGGGAATCTCCAGGTCGTGCCCGCCGGCACGGTGCGCGACCACGTAGTCCACGAACGCGTCGGGCCACCCGATCGGGCAGTCGACGCCCGTGGTCCCGGCCGCGCGGACGACCTCGCACAGCGCGGCGTCGTCGTGCCGGCCCACGGCGACCTCGACGACGGTGGCGTCGTCGCCGTGCCAGGCGATCGTCGCCACGCCGGTCTTGCGCGGGTCGGCCGAGAGGTCGATCCCGGCGGCCAGGAGGTCGGGCGTCGTCGTGATGGTCGAGCAGCTCCTCGGTGCGGGACGCGGGCCGGACCCGCGTCCCTCCATCGTGCACCCCCGCGGCTAGGACACCACCGCGACCGGGTGGTCGTTCCGCCGCAGCGAGATCTTGTTCAGCTTCCCGGCGGCGTTGCGCGGCAGCTCGTCCAGGAACAGGACGTCCGCCGGCTGCTTGTAGCGGGCGAGCCGGTCGCCCAGCCAGTCCTTCAGCTCGGCGAGCTCCAGGGACTCGCCCTCCCGCAGCACGACGGCGGCCACGGGCACCTCGCCCCAGCGCTCGTCGGCCCGGCCGTAGACGGCGACCTCGACGATCTTCGGGTGCGCGTAGAGCGCGTTCTCGACCTCCGCGCAGTACACGTTCTCCCCGCCGGAGATGATCATGTCCTTGAGCCGGTCGACCACCCACACGAAGCCGTCCTCGTCCTGACGCACCAAGTCCCCGGAGTGGAACCAGCCGCCCTCGAAGGCGGCGGCGGTCTCGGCCGGCTTGCGCCAGTAGCCCTTCATGAGGTTCGGGCCGCGGTAGACGATCTCGCCGACCGTGCCGGGCGCGACGTCCTGCAGCTCGGCGTCCACGATGCGGGTCTCGATCGTGGGGATCGGGCGGCCCACCGACCCGAGCTTGCGCAGCGCGTCCTCGCCGCGCAGCGCGCAGGTGATGGGGGAGAGCTCGGTCTGGCCGAACACCGCGACGTTGAGCGCGTCGGGGAACGTCTCCGACATGGTGCGCAGCAGGCTGTCCGACGCCGGTGCCGCGCCCCAGCTGATCACGCGCAGGGGCAGGTCGCGCTCCCGGATGCCCGGGACCGCGCAGATCGCCTGCCACTGCTGCGGCACGTTGAAGACGATCGTGGCCCGCTCGCGCTCCCAGGCGTCGATGAGGGCCACGGGATCGAACGCGCCCAGGGGGTGCATGACGGTCGGGATGCCGACGATGAAGTTGGGGGCGATGGAGCCCAGGCCCGCGATGTGGAACATCGGAGCGGTCAGGAAGGCGACGTCGTCCTCCGTGACGATCTCGTTGACCCGCAGACAGGTCAGCGCCTGGGCCGCCATGTTGACGTGGTCGAGCATCGCGCCCTTGGGCTTGCCCGTCGTGCCCGAGGTGTACATGATCAGGCAGGTCGTGTCCTCGGGGACGTCCGGGGCCTCGAAGTCGCCGGGCGCCTCGGCCAGCAGGTCGGCCAGGCTCTCCTGGCCCTCGCCGGCCTCGCCGACGACGACCACCCGCTGCAGGCGGTCGGTGAACTGGCCGACCGCGGCGACGAGCGGCGCCAGGGGCTGGTCGACGACGATCACGTCGGCGTCGGCGTCGTCGACGATGTAGGCGATCTCGGCCGGGGAGAGCCGGACGTTGACCGGCACCGCGATGGCGCCGAGCCGGTTGACCGCGAAGACGGTCTCGACCACCTGGGGGTGGTTGAGGGTCAGCAGCAGCACGCGGTCGCCGAAGGACACGCCCCGGCGCTGGAGGGCCGCGGCGAGCGTGTCCATGTGGCGCGCGGTGTCGGCCCAGGTGGTCACCTCGCCCAGGTACTTGAAGGCCGTCGCGTCCGGCTTCATCCCGGCATGGATCAGGACCTGGTTCATCCAGTGGTTGCGGCGGACCGCCGCAGGAATGACGCTGGTGGCTTCGCTCATGACCTGCACCTCGTTGTACGTCGAGCCCTCGACGGAGGGGCTTCGTTGCCCCGCCCCGTCCCTTCGAGCAACATGTTACTCATGATTCACATCGGATGGCTACCGTGTGTGCCGGGTGAAGCCGGCGGGTTAGTGTGAGCAGCGTGAGCGAGACGCGTGCGACGACGCCGGTCCGGCGGCGACCCCGTGACCGCCGTCAGGTCATCGAGGCGGCGGCCGCGGTCGCGTTCGCCGAACGGGGGTACCACCGCGTGGCCATGCAGGACGTGGCCGACGAGGTGGGGATCACGGCGGCAGCCCTGTACCGGCACTTCGACAACAAGTACGAGCTGTTCCGCGAGGTCGCGCTCGACCACGTGCACCGGATCTCCGCCGCGGCCGCCGCCGTCGACGCGGGGCAGGGCCGGTCGCCTGCGGCCGCCCAGGAGGAGCTCGAGGTCCTGCTGGACGCCGTCGTGGGCGCGACGCTCGCGATGCGGTCGACCGGGAGCATCTACCGGTGGGAGAGCCGCTGCCTGCGGCCCGAGGACCGCCGGGTGCTCGCGGGCGAGTTCGCCGCGCTGCGCCGCCGCCTGGCCGGCCCCGGCGCCGTGCTCCGGCCCGACCTGGACCCCCGGACGCTCGACCTCGCGGCGCTCGCGGCCCTGAGTGCCGTCGCCAGCGTCACGACGCACCGCACCGCGATGCCGGCCGCCCGCCTCGGGGTGCTCCTGCGCGAGGCGGCGGTGCGGGTGCTGGCCCGGACCGCGGGCCCGGCGCCCGCCGACGGTCCGGAGGAGGTGGAGGCTCCCGCGCCGCCCCGGCGACGCCGCGACCAGCTGGCCCGGGCCGGCATCGCGATGTTCGCGCGGCGCGGCTACCACGACGTGACCATCGAGGAGATCGCGGCGGCCGTCGGGCTCACCCCGTCCGGCGTGTACCGCCACTTCAGCGGCAAGTCGGAGATCCTGCGGGCGGCCTGCGAGCGCGCGGCCGCGGCGCTCGACGCGGCCGCGGAGGACGCGCTGCGGTACACCGAGCCCCGGGAGGCGCTCCGGCTGCTCGCCACGGCCTACATCGGGTTCGCCGTGGACGACCGCGGCCTGATGGAGGTGTACACGGCGGACGTCGGCGCTCTCGACGCCGAGGACCAGCGGCGGCTGCGGCGCCTGCAGCGGGCGCACGTCGACGACTGGGTCGAGCTGCTGGGCCGTGTCCGCCCGGAGCTCGACGCCCGCGAGCGGCGGTTCCTCGTGCACGCCGGGTTCAACGTGGTCGCCGACCTGAGCGTGGCGCTGCGGCACGCGCCCGCGGCGGACGCCAAGGGCTGGATCGAACCCGTCCTCGAGGCGACCCTGGGGGTCTGACGCGCGGGGTCCTCAGTTGCGCGGCGGCTTCGCTCTGCCGTGCAGCATCGGGATCATCCGGGCGACCGTGTGCATGTCCTTGTCCGTGCGCTCCATGGTCAGCAGGTTCAGCGCCGCCCGACGGGTCTGCCGCGCGACGGACTTGACCGCGCAGAACTCGCGCAGCCCGTCGGCCCCGTGGATGCGCCCGAAGCCGCTCTGCTTGACGCCCCCGAAGGGCAGCGCCGCCACACCGGCGAACCCGAGCACCGAGTTGATCGTGACGACTCCCGCCCGCAGCGCGTCCGCGGCCCGGGTCGCGGCGCCCTTGTCCTTCGTGAACACGGCGGCGCCGAGGCCGTACACCGTGGCGTTCGCGCGCTCGACGGCCTCGTCGAGGGACGCGACCGTGTTGATGACGACGAGCGGGCCGAACGTCTCGTGCTGCACGGCGGCGGAGTCCTCGGCCACGTCGGTGACGACGACGGGTCCGACGACCCGGCCGGCGACGCTGTCGCGTCCGCCGAACGCGGCCGACCCCGTGCGCAGGGCGTCGTCGACGTGGTCGCGCACGACGTCGACCTGCGACGGCATCGTCATCGGACCGTAGTGCGGGTCGGGTCCGTCGATGCGCAGCCGCTCGACCCGTTCGACGACGCGCGCCACCAGGTCGTCGCGGACCGTGTCGACGACGTACACGCGCTCGACCCCGACGCAGGTCTGCCCGGCGTTGCCCATGGCTCCGAAGACCACGAAGTCGGCCGCGGAGTCCAGGTCGGCGTCGGCGGCGACGAGCATGGCGTCCTTGCCGCCGCACTCGGCCACGATCGGGGTGAGCTGCTCGGCCGCCACGGACATGACTTTCTTCGCCGTGGCGGTCGACCCGGTGAAGGCGATCTTGTCGACCGAGCGGACCAGCTGTGCGCCGGTCGCCCCGTCGCCGGTCAGGGCGACGAGCACGTCGTGGCCGACCGCCTCCGCCCAGCGTTCGGCGAGCCACACGGCGGGGCCGGGGGTGAGCTCGCTGGGCTTGAAGACCACGGCGTTGCCCGCGGCGAGAGCGTAGGAGATCGACCCCATGGGGGTGTATAGCGGGTAGTTCCACGGACCGATCACGCCCACGACGCCGTAGGGCTCGTAGCCCACGGTGGCGTGCTGGTTGTAGTTGATCAGCCCGGCGGACACCTTGCGCCGGCGCAGCACCCGCCGCGCGTTCTTCGCGGCCCAGTCGAGGTGGCCCAGCGTCAGCATGATCTCGAGCAGGGCGTCGCCGTGCGGCTTGCCGGTCTCTGCGGAGATGAGGGTCGCGAGCTCCTCGGCCCCGGCCGCGATGCGGGACTTCCAGTGGAGCAGGTGGGCGCGCCGGGCGGCGAAGCCCTGGTTCTGCCACCACGTGGCCCCGGCGCGTGCACGGCGGACGGCGTCCTCGACGTCCGCGCCCTGCGCGAGGGGGTAGTGGCCGACGGGTTCGCTGTCGACCGGGTTGTGCGTCGTCACCTGCTGGGCCGCCGGTGCCTGGTCCGCGAGTGTCATGGCCTGGTCTCCTACTCGTCGTCGAGCAGCGAAGTAAATGGCGAGTCACACGCTAGCGTTTGCCGGCGCGCCCTGCAAGAGATTCTCTAATCTGGCTTAGAATCGTGCCATGGACGTGACCGAGCCCGCCCCGCCACCGACCCGCGCGGCGTCGAAGTCCGCGCAGACCCGGCAGCGCATCCTCGACGCGGCTGCCGAGGTGCTGTCGAGGAAGGGCTACGCCGGGACCCGGCTCTCCGACGTGGCCGCTGCGGCGGGCGTGCAGGCCCCGGCGATCTACTACTACTTCGCCTCACGCGACGAGCTCGTCGAGGAGGTGATGTGGGTCGGTGCCCACCGTGTCCGGCTCCACGTGGAGGAGCGGCTGGCGGCGGTGCCCGAGGACGCCTCGCCGATGGACCGGCTCCTGGTCGCCGTCGACGCGCACCTGCGCTACGAGCTGCAGCTCTCGGACTACGCCACCGCCTCGGTGCGCAACGCCGGTCACGTCCCGGAGCAGCTCCGCGTCCGTCCCGCCGCGGAGGAGGCCCTGTACAGCCGGTTGTGGCGCGACCTGTTCGTGGCCGCCCAGCAGGCGGGCCAGGTGCGTGCCGACCTCGACATCAACATCTTCCGGCTGCTGCTTCTCGGAGCGATGAACTGGGTCGTCGAGTGGTGGAACCCCCGCACGCGGTCGCTCGACGAGCTGGTCGCGACCGCCCAGGGGATGGTCCGGCACGGCGCCGGGGTCGCCTGACCACGGCGGACGGTGCGCCGGGGCGACGCCTCAGGCCTTCGGCCGGCCCGGCACCCGGCGGACCAGGGGACCGAGCGCAGCGCGCGCGAGCCCGGCGAGTCCGTGGGGCACGAAGAACGCGAACAGGATGAGGACGACGCCGTAGGTCGCCCCGGTCGCCGCCGGACTGATGCTCGAGGTCAGCGTCGGGACGTACTGGACGAAGATCGCGCCGAGCACGGCGCCGGGGACCGTCGCGAGCCCCCCGACCACGATGAGGGTCACGAACGAGATCGACAGCGTGAGGTTGAAGTTCTCGGGCCCGACGAACTCCAGGAGCAGCGCGTACAGACCCCCGGCGACGCCCGCGTACGCGGCGGACGTCGCGAAGAGCCGGGTCTTGGTCTGCCACGTGTTCACGCCGAGCGTCTCGGCGACCAGCTCGGCGTCCCGCACCGCGACGAAGGACCGGCCCAGACGACCGCGCGCGAGCCGACGGGTGACGACGTAGCCGAGCGACGCCGCGGCGAGCGCGAGGTAGTAGACCCACTGGTCGTGGTCGAGCGGTACCCACGCCGGTGGGGTGCCGTCGATCCCGATCCCTCGGCTGCCGTGCGTCAGCGGCTCGAACGCGCGGATGGCGGCCGGGGTGGCCATCGCCAGCGCGAGCGTCACGAGGCCGAGCTGGAGGCCGTGCAGACGCAGCGCCGGCAAGCCGATCGCGTAGCCGACGACGAACGGCACGACCCCCGCGACGAGCAGTGCGGCGGGCTGCGCCCACCCGGCCTCCCCGGCCACCGCGACGGCGTACGCACCGATCGCGAAGAACGCCGAGTGTCCGAGCGAGACCTGGCCCCCGAAGCCGACGAGCAGGTTGAGCCCGAGGCCGACGATCGTCCAGACCATGACCAGCGTGACCGTGAGGTTGACGTAGCTGGGGTTGACCAGCGGCACGACGAGGAGCGCCGCGGCCGCTCCCACGGTGCTCAGCACCGCCAGCCAGCGCGGTGGTGCCAGGGGCGGCCGCGGTCGTCGCAGCCACTCCGCCACCGTGCCGCCGCCGCGACGTGTGGTTCCGCCGCCGGACGTCCGGGCCGGACGGGTCGCCGTCGTGCTCATACGCGCACCACCTCTCGTCGTCCGAGGAGTCCTTGAGGTCGCACCAGCAGCACGACCACGATGATCGCCAGCGCGACCACCTGCTTGAAGTCGGAGCCGTGCGGCAGGTAGCTGCCGGCGAGGTTCTCGATGACCCCGACGACGATGCCGCCGACGAGCGCTCCGGGCGGCGAGTCGAGGCCGCCGAGCGTCGCCGCCGCGAAGGCGTAGATGAGGACCGGCGTCATCATGCCGGGGTGCAGGAACAGCTCGGGGGCGATCAGCGTGCCGGCCACCGCACCCACCGCGCCGGCGATCGCCCAGCCGGCGGTCATGGTGCGACCGGTCGAGATGCCCGACAGCTCGGCGGACTCGGGGGCGGAGATCGCGGCCCGCATGCGCAGCCCCACCGGCGTGAGCTCGAAGAGCACGCCGAGGGCCACGGCGACGACCAGGACGGTCAGGACGATGCCGACGTCCTGGCGCGAGACCGCAACGCCGCCGATCTCGACCGCTCCCGAGCCGAAGAGCGCCGGGACCTCCTTGGTCTGGTAGGTCCACACCCAGCCGATGATCGCGTTGAGCGCGATCATCAGCCCGAGCGTGACGATGATGAGCGGGAGCGCCTGGTGGCGGCGCACCAGGGGGCGGACGAGCACCCGTTCGACCCCCGCGGAGAGCGCGGCGAGCGCGGCGGTCGCGACCAGCAGTGCGGCCCAGATCGGCAGGCCCCAGGCCGTCAGCTGCCACGACACGTACGCCCCGAGCAGGGCGAGCTCGCCCTGGGCGAAGTTGAGCGTCCGCGACGCGCGGTAGACCAGCACGATCGCGAGCGCGAGGGCGCCGTAGACCGCTCCGGTCGCGACCCCGTCGGCGAGCTGTTGCAGCAGCATCCGTCGTCCTCTCAGACGCCCAGGTAGGCCCGGCGCACGTCGTCGTTGTCCCGGAGCTCGTCCGCCCGACCTCGCACGGTGATCCGGCCGCTGGAGATGACGACCGCGTCCTCGGCGATGCCGAGGGCCACCTCGGCGTTCTGCTCGACGAGCAGCATGGCCGTGCCCGTCTCGCGGCCCAGCTCGTCGAGGGTGACGAAGAGGTCGGTGGTGATCTTGGGCGCGAGGCCCAGGGAGGGCTCGTCCAGCAGCAGCATCCGCGGCGCCGACATGAACGCGCGGGCGATGGCCAGCAGCTGCTGCTCGCCGCCGCTGAGCCCGGACGCCGGACGGCCGCTGCGTTCACTCAGCCGCGGGAAGCGCTCCATCCAGCGGTCCGCTGCCGCGACCGCCTCTCTCCGGGGTCGCGTCGCCCCGCCCACGAGCAGGTTCTCGCGCACCGTGAGGTCCCCGAAGGTCCCGCGGCCCTGCGGCACGTGGGCGATGCCCGCCCCGGCGACACGGTACGGCGGGAGGCCGAGGAGCTCGGTCTCCCCGAGCCGGACGGACCCCACGGCGTCGCAGAGGCCGGAGATGGTCCTCAGCACGGTGGTCTTGCCGGCCCCGTTGGCCCCGAGGAGCACCAGCCGCCCGCCGTCGGGCACCTCGAAGCGCACGTCGCGGAGGACCGTCGCGGGACCGTAGCCCGCGGCCTCGATCTCGACCGTCAGCGCGCTCATGCGGCGGTCCCGAGGTAGGCGGCCACGACCTGCGGGTCGCGGGCGACCTCGCGGGGGTCGCCCTCGGCGATGAGGCGGCCGAAGTCCAGCACGGCGACGCGGTCGCAGACGGACGTCACGAGACCCATGTGGTGCTCCACGAGGAGGATCGCCGCCCCGCGGTCCGTGGCCAGCCGTCGGAGCGTCGCGCCGAGCTCGGCCACCTCGCTGTGGACCAGTCCGTTGGCCGGCTCGTCCACGAGCAGCAGACGCGGCTCGCCGACGAGCGCACGGGCCAGCTCGATGCGCTTGAGCGTGCCGAACGGGAGCGTGCCGACGGGACGGCCCGCGACGTCGGCGAGGTCGAGCTCGGTGAGGAGCTCCAGGGCGCGGGCGCGGAGCCGGTCCTCGGTGCGACGGACGTCGGGCAGGTCGAGCACGGTGGCCCACCAGCCGCCGCGCGTGGCGTGGTACGCGCCGGCCAGCACGTTCTCCAGCACGGTCTGGCTCGCCAGCAGACCGAGGTTCTGGAAGGTCCGCCCGACGCCGAGCCCGGCGATGCGGTGGCGCGGCAGGCCCGCGACCTCCCGTCCGAGGACCCGGACGCTGCCCGACTGCGGTCGGTACAAGCCGTTGATGCAGTTGAAGAGACTGGTCTTGCCCGCGCCGTTGGGGCCGATGAGGCCCACGACCTCGCCGTCGGCGACCGTCAGGCTCGGTCCGTCGAGCGCCTGCAGCCCGCCGAACGAGAGGTGCACGTCGTGCACCTCGAGCAACGCGTCCATCGCATCCTCCTGGGCCGTGTCCGGTGGGTCACCACCGGGGCCGGCCGTCGTGGCCGGCCCCGGGTGCTCGGTCAGTCGACGGTGTAGTCCCCCTCGGCGAGGTCCCAGTTCTCGCCGTTGAAGACCTGGACCTTGATCTCCCGGAAGACGTACGGGTAGTCCGGCGTCGTGGTGACGGCGACCGGCGCGAGGTCGAGCTCGAGGCCCTCGAAGGTCGTCGCCGCCTCGAGCAGCGCCTCGCGGGTGCAGCCCTGCATCTGCTGCAGCGCGGCCTCCAGCAGCTGCGCGGTCTGGTAGCCCGCCGCCGCGGGGGCGGAGAGGGGGTCGACCTCGTCGTGCGCCGTGGCGAAATCGGTCCAGGCGTCGAAGCCGGCGTCGCCGGCGGACGACGGGTCGGTGATGTCCTTGGTGTAGGCGACGGAGACGACGCCGTCGGCGGCTCCCTCGCCGGCGGGCTTGAGGAAGAACGTCGCGTCGGCCGCCGGGGCGCTGACGACGGTCGTCGCGTCCCACCCGAGCTCCATCTTCTTCTTGAGCGACTGCGTCGCGAACGACCCGACGGCCCAGTCCAGGAAGATGTCCGCCTCGGACGCCGCGAGGGTCGTGACCTGGCTGTCGACGGAGGCGCTGGCCAGCTCGTACGGCTCGGCGGCGACGATCTCGAGGTCGGTGCCCTCGAACGCCTCCTCGAAGCCCGCGCGGACGCTCTCGCCGAAGTCGTCGTTCTGGTACAGGATCGCGGCGGTCGCGCCGGGGTGGTGCGCGACGAGGTACTCGGCGAGCGCCTGCACCTCGAAGCCGTACTGGGGCATGAAGCCGGTCGTCCAGGGGTCCTCGGCGTGCAGGGACTGGAGGGCGTCCGTGCCGGTGCCCACGAACAGGTTCGGTACGCCGGCCTCCTCCACGTACGGTGCGACGCTGATCGCGGCGCCCGTCCCGAGCACGCCCGCCAGGGCGAACACCTCCTCCTGCTCGACGAGCGAGCGGACGTTCGCGGCGGTCTTCGCGGGGTCGTAGCCGTCGTCGACGACGCTGACCGAGACGTCGCGCTGCGTGCCGTCGGCCAGCTCGAGCCCCCCGGCGGCGTTGACGTCGTCGAAGTAGGCCTGGAGCGTCTGACCGATCGCGCCGTAGGCGGCGGCCGGTCCCGAGAGCGGGATGCTGTTGCCGATCCGCACCTCGGTCTCGGTGAAGCCGGGGCTGCAGTCCTCGGCGGCGGCCGCGGTCGTGGTGTCGTCGCCGGCGTCCTCCCCGGACGCGGCGGGGGCGTCGTCGGCCGCGTCGCGCCCGGAGCACCCCGCCAGGGTGAGCGCGACGACGGCGATCCCCGCCGCGAGCGTGGTCAGGGGTCGTGCGCGTCCTGCGGTGCGGACGATGGACATGGTTCCTCCTCGGGGGCGGGCCTGCTGGGCGTGGCGGGAACGGCGCGGTGCGCACCGTGGGTGCCCGCCGGTGGAGTCCCGGTCCGCCGGGACGCGCGGCACGGCGTCGGGCGAGTGCCGGACGGGACCGCCGTCGGTCGGTTGTCCGTGGTCGATCATCGCCGGTCTCCTACTCTCCGTTGAGCAGCAAGTTAATGGCGCTTCACATGCTAGGGCCTCGGCGTGGCCCCGGCAAGGGTTTGTCGAATCACGGTTCGAATCCGTGACCGTCCCGTGACAGCAGCACTGGCGCGACCCTCCGGGGGGAGAGGGTCGCGCCAGTGGTCGGGTACCGGTCGCTCGGACGGTGCCGACGTGTGATCAGCCGTTCACACCGCAGCAGGGCTCGCGAACATCGCCAGCCGGTCGCGCAGGATCTGCTCGGCGTCGGCGACGGTGCGCCGCACGACCTCGCCCGCGGCCGGCACGTCGTGGATGAGGCCCTGCACGAGCCCCACCGTCCAGATACCCGCGTCGAGGTCACCGTCCTCGAACACCTTCCGCCCGTGGCGGCCCGCGACGAGCTCGCGGACGTCGGCGAAGTCCCCGCCGCGCGCCAGCACCTCGACGACCTCGTCGCTCACGGCGTTCTTCGCCACGCGGGCCGTGTTGCGCAGCTGCCGGAAGATGAGGTTCGTGTCGCGCTCGGTGCCCGCCACGATCCGTTCCTTGACGGTCGGTGCGACGGGCGACTCCTGGGTGCACATGAACCGCGAGCCCATCGTGATGCCGTCGGCGCCGAGCGCGAGCGCCGCGGCGAGCCCGCGCCCGTCGGCGAACCCGCCGCAGGCGGTGAAGGGGATCGTCAGCCGGTCCGCCGCCGCGGGCACGAGCACCAGGCCCGGGACGTCGTCCTCCCCGGGGTGCCCGGCGCACTCGAAGCCGTCGATCGACACGGCGGTCACCCCGACGCTCTGCGCCTTGAGCGCGTGCCGCACGCTGGTGCACTTGTGGATCACCCGCACGCCGTGCGCGGTGAACATGTCCATGTGCGGCTCCGGGTTGGCGCCCGCCGTCTCGACGATCGTGACGCCGGCGTCGAGGATCGCGCGGCGGTACTCGTCGTACGGCGGGGGGTCGATCGCGGGCAGGATGGTCAGGTTGACGCCCACGGGCTTGTCCGTGAGCGCACGAGCCTTCTCGATCTCGGCGACCAGGTCGGCCGGCGTCGGCTGGGTGAGGGCCGTGATCATGCCCAGGCCGCCCGCCTCCGAGACGGCCGCGGCGAGCTCCGCACGGCCGACCCACATCATCCCGCCCTGGATCACGGGGTGCTCGATCCCGAGCGCCTCGGTCAGACGTGTCGTCACCATGGCTCGCCTCCTACGCGTAGGTCTCGTCGGCGGCGGCCCGGGCGACGAGCGAGGCCGGGGGGCGGAACCGCTCGCCGTAGGTGTCCGCCAGCTCGTGGGCGCGCCCGACGAACCCCTCGAGCCCGCCGGCGTACTGGTTGACGTACTGCAGCACGCCCCCCGTCCAGGCGGGGAAGCCGATGCCGTAGATCGAGCCGATGTTGGCGTCGGCGACGGTCGTGAGCACGCCGTCGTCGAGGCAGGCGATCGCGTCGAGGGCCTCGGCGAAGAGCATCCGCTCCTGGAGGTCCACGAGCGGCACGTCGGCGCTGCCCGCGTCGTACTTCTCGCGCAGTCCCGGCCAGAGCCGGACGCGCCGCCCGGACTCGTCGTACTCGTAGAAGCCCCGGCGGGCCTTGCGTCCCGGCCGGTCCTGGGAGTCGACCATCCAGTCGACGACCGTCTCGGCGGGGTGCGGGACCCAGGTGCGGCCCTCGGCCTCCTCGGCGGCGCGGGTCTCGGTGCGGATCTTCTGCGTGAGCGACAGCGTGAGCTCGTCGAGCAGCTGCAGGGCGCCTGCGGGGTACCCGGCCTGGAGCGCCGCCTGCTCGATGCTCGCCGGTTCGACGCCCTCGCCGACGGCGGCGACCGCCTCGTCGATGAACTTGCCGATCACGCGCGAGGTGAAGAACCCGCGGGCGTCGTTGACGACGATCGGCGTCTTGCGGATCTGCAGGACGAAGTCGAACACCTTCGCCAGCACGGCGTCGCTCGTGCGTTCGCCGCGCACGATCTCGACCAGGGGCATCTTGTCGACGGGGGAGAAGAAGTGGATGCCGATGAAGTCCTCGACCCGGTCGACGCCCTCGGCCAGCAGCGTGATCGGGAGCGTGGACGTGTTCGAGCCGAGGACGGCGTCGGGCTCGACGACGTCCTGGATCTCCTGGAACACCCCCTGCTTGAGCGGGACGGACTCGAAGACGGCCTCGACGACGAAGTCCACGCCCGCGAAGTCGGCGGCCTCGCCGGTCGCGGTGATCCGGTCGAGGAGCTCGGCGCTGCGTTCCGGGGTGGTCTTCCCCCGTCGCAGGGCCTTCTCCTCCAGCGTGCGTGCGTAGTCCTTGCCCTGCTCGGCCGCCTCGACGGACACGTCCTTGAGGACGACGTCGATACCGCTGCGCGCGGCCACGTAGGCGATCGCCGCGCCCATCATCCCGGCCCCGACGACGCCCAGACGGGTCGCCCGGTACGTGGGGTATCCCTCGGGCCGGCTGGCCCCGGCGGTGATGCTCTGCAGGTCGAAGAAGAACGCCTGGATCATGTTCTTGGCGACCTGGGTGTGGGTCAGCCGGACGAGGTAGCGGGTCTCGACCCGCGACGCGGTGTCGAAGTCCACGGACGCGCCCTCGACGGCGGCGGCCATGGCGGCGCGGGGTGCCGGCAGGGGCGCTCCCTTGACCTGCTGGCGCAGCATGGCCGGCATCGCGGCCAGGGCCTGGGCCATCGACGGCGACGACGGCGAGCCCCCGGGCAGGCGGAAGCCGTCGGCGTCCCAGGGCTGGACGGGCTCCGGGTGGGCGGCGATCCACGCCTTGGCCCGGTCGTGGACCTCGGCCGCGGGCACGACCTCGTCGACGAGCCCCGCGTCCAGCGCACCCTCCGCGGTGAAGCGCGTGGCCGGCAGGATCACGTCGGCGAGGGCCTTCTGCAGGCCGAGCATCCGGACGGTGCGGGTCACCCCGCCGCCGCCGGGCAGCAGCCCGAGAGAGACCTCGGGGAGCCCGAACCGTGCCCCCGCGGCGTCGCCGGCGGCGATCCGGTGGTGGGTGGCCAGCGCGACCTCGAGACCGCCCCCGAGCGCGGTGCCCGTGAGTGCGGCGACGACGGGCCGGCCGAGCCGCTCGAGGCGACGCAGGAGCGACTTGACGTGGTCGATGTGCGCGGTCTCCTCGGCCGCCCGCTCGGGGTCGGCGGCGCGCAGCAGGTTGAGGTCCCCGCCGGCGAACCAGCTCTTCTGGGCGGACGCGAGCACGACGCCGGTGATCCGGTCGCGTTCCGCCTCCAGCCGCTCGACGGTCGCCTCGATCGCGGCCACGAAGTGGGCGTTCATGGTGTTGGCCGCGCTGTCCGGGTCGTCCATGGTGACGGTGACGACGCCGTCGGCGTCCTCCGACCACGCGTAGGTGCGGGCCTCGGTCCGGTCCTCGATGACGCTCATGCTGCCTTCCCTCCGTCGACCCGCTCGATGATGGTGGCGATCCCCATGCCGGCGCCGACGCAGAGCGTGGCCAGCCCGCGCCGCAGGTCGCGCCGCTCCAGCTCGTCGAGCAGCGTGCCGAGGATCATGGCGCCGGTGGCTCCGAGCGGGTGCCCCATGGCGATCGCGCCGCCGTTGACGTTGACCTTCTCGTGGGGGACGCCCATCTCCCGCTCCCACCGCATGACGACCGAGGCGAACGCCTCGTTGAGCTCGAACAGGTCGATGTCGTCGATCGTCAGGCCGGCCTGCGCGAGCGCCTTGCGGGTCGCCGGGGCGGGGCCGGTGAGCATGATCGTCGGTTCCGACCCCGTGACGGCGGCCGCCACGATGCGCGCCCGGGGCGTGAGGCCGAGCCGGTCGCCGATCTCCCGGCTGCCGACGGGCACGAGGGCGGCGCCGTCGACGATGCCCGACGAGTTGGCCGCCGTGTGCACGTGGTCGATCGCCTCGACGTGGTGGTACTTCTGCAGGGCCACCGCGTCGTACCCGGCCTGGGCGCCGGGGATGGCGAAGGCGGGCTTGAGGTGCCCGAGCGACTCGACGGTCGACCCGGGGCGCCGGTGCTCGTCGTGGTCGAGGAGGGTGACCCCGTTGATGTCGCGCACCGGGACGACCGAGCGGGCGAAGCGCCCCTCGCGCCACGCCTCCTCGGCACGGCGCTGGGACTCGACGGCGTAGGCGTCGACGTCCTGCCGGGTGAACCCCTCGAGGGTGGCGATGAGGTCGGCGCCGATCCCCTGGGGCACGAAGTGCAGGTCGTAGTTGGTGGTCGGGTCCTGCACGTAGGCCCCGCCGTCGGACCCGATCGGGACGCGGGACATGGACTCGACCCCGCCGGCGAGCACCAGGTCCTCGAAGCCGCTCATGACCTTCTGCGCGGCGGTGTTCACCGCCTCCAGGCCCGACGCGCAGAACCGGTTGAGCTGGACGCCCGCGACGGTCTCGGGGAGCCCGGCGACCAGCGCGGCGGTGCGGGCGATGTCGCCGCCCTGCTCGCCGACGGGGGAGACGACGCCGAGCACGACGTCGTCGATCAGCTCGGGGTCCATGGAGGGGTGCCGCTCGGTCAGTGCGTGGATCAGGCCGACCACCAGGTCGACCGGCTTGACGCCGTGCAGCGCGCCGTCGCGGTTCTTTCCTCGCGGTGTGCGCACCGCGTCGTAGATGAGTGCCTCGGTCATGGGGGTCCTCACAGTCCCAGGCCTCGACCGACGATCTCCTTCATGATCTCGGTCGTGCCTCCGTAGATGGTGGTGATGCGGGCGTCCTCGTAGTCGCGGGCGATGCGGTACTCCCGCATGTAGCCGTAGCCGCCGTACAGCTGCAGGCAGCGGCCCACCACGTCGACGTACTGCTCGGTGGCCCAGAACTTCGCCGCGGCCGCGTCCTCGGGGCTCAGCCGGCCCGCGTTGTGCTGCACGAGGCAGGCGTCGACGTAGGCGCGGCTAGCCCGCACGGCGGTGACCATCTCGGCCAGCTCGAAGCGGGTGTTCTGGAACGACCCGATCGGTCGGCCGAACGCCTGGCGCTGCTTGACGTACTCGAGCGTCCGCTCCAGGACGCCCTCGCTGGACGCGACGGCGGCGGCGCCGATGGAGATCCGTTCCTGCGGCAGGTTGCGCATGAGGCCGGCGAACCCGGACCCCTCGGCGCCCAGCAGGTTCGCCGCCGGGACGCGGACGCCCTCGAACGCGAGCTCGCTGGTGTCCTGGGCGTGCAGGCCGATCTTCTCGAGCCGCCGTCCCCGGGAGAACCCGGGGGAGTCGGCGGGGATCACGAGCAGGCTCAGCCCGCGGTGCGGGTCCGGCCCGGTGCGCACGGCGGTCACCACGAGGTCGGCGTTCTGCCCGTTGGAGATGAACGTCTTGGACCCGTCGACGACGTAGTCGTCGCCGTCGCGGGTGGCCGTGGTGCGGATCCCGGCGAGGTCGCTGCCGGTGCCGGGTTCGGACATCGCCACGGCGACGATCGACTCCCCGGCCGCGATGCCGGGCAGCCAGCGCTCCTTCTGCTCGTCGTCCGTCAGGTCGGTGAAGTAGGGGATGACGATGTCGTTCGACAGGGCGATGCCCGCCATGCCGTCCGACACGGGGTGGCGGGCGAGCTCCTCGCCCATGACGGCGTTGAAGCGGAAGTCGTCCGACCCCCCGCCTCCGTACTCCTCCGGGATGCCGAAGCCCAGGATCCCGGCCTCCGCGGCCTGGACGAAGAGCTTGCGGTCGACCCGGCCCTCCTGCTCCCAGCGTGCGGCGTGCGGGCGGGCGTACTGCTCGACGAAGGCTCGCACCATCTCGCGCAGCTGTTCGTGCTCGTCCTCGTAGAGGGATCGCGGTCCGATGATCTGGCTCATGCTGTCTCCGATCGTCCTTGATCTCGACCTCAACTTTTTATACCATATTAGAAACCGCGATGGCGAGGCCCGGATCCGAGCATCTTCTCGTCGCGCGGGTGCGAAGGATTGAACCGGCGTTAAGCGATCACGCAAGGGAGCGTGGCATGACGGAGGGTGAAGCGCCCCGGGTGGGCAGCTGCACGCGCCTCGAGGGCCGTGTGGGACTCGTGACCGGCGCGAGCCGTGGCATCGGCCTCGCGGTCGCGCGACGACTCGTCGCGGAGGGCGCGTCCGTCGTGCTCACCGCGCGCTCCGCCGAGGACCTGGAGTCGGCGGCGGCGACGCTGCCGCCCGGCCGCGTCCGGGTCGTCGCCGGACGCGCCCAGGACCCGGACCACCGCCGCGCGGCCGTGCAGACCGCCGTGCGCGAGCTCGGGGCGCTGGATGTGCTCGTCAACAACGCCGGCATCAACCCGGTCTACGGGCCGCTCGTCGGGCTCGATCCCGAGGCCGCACGCAAGGTGCTGGAGGTGAACGTCGTCGGCACGCTCGGCTGGGTCCAGGAGGCCCTCGCGGCCGGGCTCGGCGACCGCGAGGGCGCCGCCGTCCTCAACCTCTCGTCCGTGAGCGGGCAGGTGCCGTCGCCGGGCATCGGCTGGTACGGCGTCAGCAAGGCCGCCGTCGCCCACCTCACCACGACGCTCGCCGTCGAGCTCGCCCCGTCGGTCCGCGTCAACGCCCTCGCCCCCGCGGTGGTCAGGACCCGGTTCGCCCGGGCGCTGTACGAGGGGCGCGAGGCGGAGGTCGCCGCACGCTACCCGCTGGGGCGCCTCGGGGAGCCGGTCGACGTCGCCTCCGCCGCCGCGTTCCTGTGCTCCGACGACGCGAGCTGGATCACCGGGCAGGTCCTCACGCTCGACGGCGGGCTGCTCGCGGCAGGAGGAACGGCATGACGACGACGGACCTGGTGGAGCGCACACGGCGGTTCGTGCGGGACGTCGTCGTCCCGGCGGAACCGCCGGTCGGCACCCCCCTGGAACCCGCGGCCCGCCGGTCCCTGCAGCGACAGGCCCGGGAGGCCGGCGTGTTCGCGCCCCACGTGCCGACCCGGTTCGGCGGGCAGGGGCTGCGGCTCGGCGAGTGGTCCGCCGTCTTCCAGGAGGCCGGCTACTCGCCGATCGGCCCGGCGGTCCTCAACTGCATGGCGCCCGACGAGGGGAACATGCTGCTGCTGGAGCGGGTCGCCACCCCCGCGCAGCAGGAGCGCTACCTCGCCCCGCTCGCGGCGGGCGAGACGCGGTCGTGCTTCGCCATGACCGAGCCGCACCCGGGTGCCGGGTCGGACCCGGCCGCCCTGACGACCACGGCGCGCCGGGTCGACGGGGGATGGGCGATCGACGGGGAGAAGCGGTTCATCTCCGGTGCCGAGGAGGCCGACGTCGCGATCGTGATGGCCCGGACGCCGGACGTCGGCCCCGAGGCCGCCACGATGTTCCTCGTGGAGATGGGGGCCGACGGCGTCTCGATCGGGCACGGCATCCGCACGCTGGAGACGGCGATCACCGGCGGGCACCCGCACGTGCACTTCCGGGACTGCGTCGTCCCCGACGACGCCGTCCTCGGCACGCCGGGGGAAGGCTTCCGGCACGCCCAGGTCCGGCTCGGCCCCGCCCGGCTCACGCACTGCATGCGATGGCTGGGGCTGGCACGTCGGGCCCACGACACCGCGCTGGACCGGGTGCGCCACCGCGAGCTGTTCGGTTCCCCCCTCGCGGAGCTGGGCATCGCGCAGGCGCTCGTCGCCGACTCCGAGATCGACCTCGCCACGGCCGCCGCGCTCGTCGACCGGGCGGCCCGCACGCTCGAGGACGACGCACGGGCCGGCGCCCAGGCGTCGTCCATCGCGAAGGTGCACTGCTCCGAGGCGGTCGGACGGGTCGTCGACCGGGCCGTCCAGCTCTGCGGCGGCGACGGCGTGACCCTCGAGCTGCCCCTGCTGGCGTTCCAGAACGAGGTCCGCCCCTTCCGCGTGTACGACGGGTCGAGCGAGACGCACCGGTGGGCCATCGCGCGTCGTGCCGTGGCACGCCGCGAGCGGGAGGTCGACGCCGGCGAACGCGTCCTGGACCGAGCGGAGGCCGACCGGTGAGCGCGCTCGTGACCGGACCCGACCGGGCCGACGTCGTGCAGGACGCGGCCGAGGCCGCGGCGGCCCCGCGCCCGCCGCTGCTGGTGCTCGACCCGCTGCAGCGGTACCTCGACGGCCTCGGTGTCCCGGCGGGCACGCTCGCCTGGCGGCGCATCGGCGACGGCCAGGCCAACGTCACCTACGAGGTGCGGCGCGGCGGCGAGCGGATGGTGCTGCGCCGCGGACCGCGCCCCCCGTTCCCGCCGTCGGCCCACGACATGGTCCGCGAGGCCCGCGTCGTCGCCGCGCTGGGCGCCGTAGGCGTACGCGTGCCGCGGGTCCGCGCGGTGTGCGACGACCTCGCCGTGCTGGGGGTGCCCTTCTACCTCATGGACTACGTCGAGGGCGAGGTCGTCACGACGTCGTTGCCGCCCGGGTTCGACGGCCCGGGCGCCGGGACCGCCCTGGTCCACGCCGCCGTCGACACCCTCGCCGACCTGCACCAGGTACCGCTCGAGGGCGAGGTGGCCGGCCTCGGCAGGCCCGCCGGCTACCTGGACCGGCAGGTCCGGCGTTTCGCCCAGCTCTGGCCGGTGAACACGCGGCGCTCCGTCCCGGTCGTCGACCGGCTGGCCGAGCGGCTCGCCGCCACCGTGCCGCGGTCCGCCCGCGCGACGGTCGTGCACGGCGACTACCGCCTCGGCAACCTGCTGTTCGCCGCGCCCGACCGGCTCGCCGCCGTCCTGGACTGGGAGATGGCGACGCTCGGGGACCCGCTCGCGGACCTGGGCTACCTCGTCGCCACCTACTCCGCGGCCGGCGAGGTCCGCACGCCGATGGATCTCACCCCGGTGACCGCCGGCCCGGGGTTCCCGTCCCGGGCGGGGCTCGTCGAGCGATACGCTGCCCGCACCGGTGCGGACCTGGAGAACCTGGCCTGGTACGAGGCGCTCGCCCTGTGGAAGTCGACGATCTTCTGCGAGGCGATCTACACACGATGGCTCGACGGGCAGCGACCGGACGACACCTTCGCCCCCGGCCTGGCCGAGGGCGTCCCGCTGATGGCCGACGTCGCCGCCCAGGCGCTGTCTCGTGCCGAGGAAGGAAGACGATGAAGATCGTCGTGCTGATGAAGGTGGTCCCGGACACCTACGTGGACCGCACGCTGTCGCTCGAGACGGGGCTGGCCGACCGTGCCACCGCCGACCTCGTCCTCGACGAGATCGACGAGCGTGCGCTCGAGGTGGCCCTGGCCCACGCCGACGAGGACCCCGAGACCGAGATCGTCGCCGTCGCCATGACCCCGGAACCCGGGGTCACCAGCCTGCGCAAGGCGCTCGCCCTCGGGGCGACCTCGGCGCTGCAGGTGGTCGACGACCGTCTCCTCGGGGCCGACGTCGTGCTCACCGCCGAGATCCTCGCCGCGGCCGTGCAGCACGTCGGCTTCGACCTCGTCCTGGCCGGCGACGCGTCCACCGACGGGTCCGGCGGGGCCGTCCCGGCCGCCGTCGCCGAGCTCCTCGCCCTGCCGTGCGCCACCGCGCTGGCCGAGGTGGAGCTGACCGCGACCGAGGTCACCGGCCTGCGCGCCTCCGACGGCGCCACCGTGCGCCTCACCGCGCCCCTGCCGGCCGTGGTGTCCGTCACCGAGGCGCTGCCCGAGGCCCGCATGGCCGGCTTCAAGGGGATCATCGCCGCCAAGAAGAAGACCATCGAGACCGTCTCCGCCACCGACCTCGGCGTCGACCCCGAGCCGGCCGACGCCGCCCGGTCGATCATGCTCGCCGTCGCCGAGCGGCCGGCGCGGACGGCGGGCACCAAGATCGTCGACCGCGGGGACGCCGGTGAGCAGCTGGCGGCGTTCCTCCTCGAGAACCGGCTGGCATGAGGGAGGACACCACGATGACCGACGTCCACGACGCACCGATCCTGGTGCTCCTCGACCGCACGCCCGACGGTGCACCGGCGGCGTCGTCCGCCGAGCTGCTCGGGGCGGCCGCCACGATCGGCACGCCCGTCGCGCTGCTCGTGGGACCCGGTGCCGAGACCGAGGCCGCCGCGGCCGGCGCGCTGGGGGCGCGGCGGGTGCTGACCGTCTCCACGCCGGCCAAGACGCTGGGTGTCCCCCAGGTGGACGCCCTCGCGGCGGCGGCACGGCACGTCCGCCCGGCGGCGGTGCTCGCCGCGCACTCCGTGGAGGGGCGCGAGGTGGCCGCCCGCTACGCGGTCCGGACCCGGTCGGCGCTCGCGGTCGACGCCGTGCGGGTCTCCCGCGACGACGAGGGGATCGTCTCCCACCACTCGGTCTACGGCGGGACCTACCTGGTCGACGCCGCACCGACGTTCGGCGCGCCGGTCATCACCGTCCGGCCCGGCGAGATCGACGACCGGGCACCGGCCGTCGACGACGCCGCCGTCGAGGAGATCGAGGTCGAGGACTCGGGCCTGCCCGGTGCCGAGATCGTGGCGGTCGAGCCGGTCGAGGTCACCTCGGAACGACCCGAGCTGCGCGGGGCCGAGAAGGTCGTGTCCGGCGGTCGGGGACTGGGCTCGGCGGAGGGTTTCGAGCTGGTCGAGCGCCTTGCCGACGCGCTCGGTGCCGCCGTCGGCGCCTCGCGCGTCGCGGTGGACAACGGGTACGCCCCGGCGTCGGCCCAGGTGGGGCAGACGGGCGTGTCCGTGTCACCGCGCCTCTACGTCGCCCTGGGCATCTCGGGCGCGATCCAGCACCGTGCCGGGATGCAGACCGCCCAGACCATCGTCGTCGTCAACAACGACGCCGACGCGCCCCTGTTCGAGATCGCGGACTTCGGGGTGGTCGGTGACGTGTTCGAGGTCGTGCCGCAGCTCGTGGCCGCGCTCGAGGAGCGGAGGGGCGCATGACCGCGCTGCGGCGAGGGCTGCCGCGTCGTCCGGGCGGGCCGCCGTGGCCGCCGGCCGGCGAGGCGCCCGGGACGGCGGGCGTCGTGGCCGCGCCGGAGGCGTCCGTGGCCACCGGGACGATCGAGCGCCCGGAGGAGGGCGTCGCTGAGCCGGAGGCCTCGGCCGCGGGCACGGGCGGCGCGACGTCCGCCCGGCCGGCAGCCGCGTCCGGTGGGTCTGCCCAGGGTCCTGCGCAGCCGGTCGCCGACGGTGTCCCGCTGCGCCGCGGCCTGCCGCGCGTGGCCGGGGGAGAGCCGTGGCCGCCGGCGGGGACGGCGCCGGCCTGGGCGTACCGACCGCCCGAGCCGGAGCCCGAGCCCGAGCCGGAGCCCGAGCCCGAGGCGGGGCCGGAACCGGTGCCCGAGCCCGAGCCGGAGCCCGAGCCCGAGGCGGGGCCGGAACCGGTGCCCGAGCCCGAGGCGGGGCCGGAACCGGTGCCCGAGCCCGAGGCGGGGCCGGAACCGGTGCCGACTCCGGTCGGGGCGGGGGACGACGTCCCCGTCGCACGGCAGCAGCCGGGCACGGTCGGCGGTGACGAGCCCTCCGCCAGGACCGGCCCGCGACTGCCGCGCCGCGCGGCCCGTGCTCTGGCTCTGGTCGCCGTGGCGGTCGTGCTGGTCGGTGTCGCCGTCCTGGTGGCGCGGTGGCTGGTCGACCTCGAGCCGGTGCAGCGCTTCCTGGCGACGTACCCCGGCGACTACCCCCTGCCCGAGGGGTCGCCGGTGGGGATCCCCGCCTGGCTCTCGTGGCAGCACTTCTTCAACGTGTTCCTGCTGGTGATGATCGTGCGCACCGGCTGGATGGTGCGGCGCCAGCAGCGCCCCGAGGCGTACTGGGCCCCACGGTCCGCGCCGACCTCCCGCGTCAGCATCATGTCCTGGGCCCACCAGGCGCTGGACGTCTTCTGGATCGCCAACGGCGCGCTCTACCTGGTCCTGCTCTTCGCGACCGGGCAGTGGGTGCGCATCGTGCCGACCGACTGGAGCGTGGTCCCGAACGCGCTCTCCGCGGGACTCCAGTACCTCTCGCTGAGCTGGCCCACCGACAACGGCTGGGTCCACTACAACAGCCTGCAGCAGCTGGCCTACTTCACCACCGTGTTCGTCGCGGCGCCGCTGGCGATCGCCAGCGGGGTGCGGATGAGCTCCGCGTGGCGCGAGGGCAGCCGGTGGGACCGGGTGCTCCCCGTCGCGACGGCCCGCCGTCTCCACTTCCCGGTGATGCTCTACTTCGTCGCGTTCACGGTCGTCCACGTGGCCCTCGTGCTCTCGACCGGTGCGCTGCGCAACCTCAACCACATGTACGGCGGACGCGACGAGGTGAGCTGGTTCGGCTTCTGGATGCTCGTGGCCTCGCTCGTCGTGATCGTGGCGGCCGCGTCCGCGCTGCGCCCCGTCCTCCTCGCGCCCGTCGCCCGCCGGTTCGGCACCGTCAGCCGGCGCTGAGCCCCGTCCGACCACCCGCAGTCACGAAGGAGTGATCATGAGCGAGACCGTCGAGATCAGGAAGGGTCTGGCCGGTGTCACGGTCGACCGCACCGCCGTCTCCCACGTCAACGTCGAGAGCAACTCGCTGCTCTACCGGGGGTACCCGGTGCAGGAGCTCGCGGCGACCACCTCGTTCGAGGAGGTCGTGCACCTGCTCTGGTACGGCGACCTGCCCACCGCCGAGGAGCTCGACCGCTTCCGGGCGGCCGAGCGGAAGCACCGAGCGCTGGACGCGCACCTGACGGACGTCATCGACGGGCTGTCGCGGACCGCCCACCCGATGGACGTGGTGCGCACCGCCGTCAGCGTCATCGGTGCTGACGACCCCGACGTCGCCGACCAGGACCCCGAGACGGTGCTGCGCAAGGCGCTCGTGCTCTACGCGAAGCTCCCTGCCGTCGTGGCCCACGTCCAGCGACGGCGTCGGGGGCTGGCCCCGGTCCCGCCCCGGGACGACCTGGGCTACGCCGCGAACTTCCTGTGGATGACTTTCGGCGACGAACCCGACGAGGTCGTGCGCCAGGCCTTCGACGTGTCGATGACGCTCTACGCGGAGCACTCGTTCAACGCCTCGACCTTCACCGCCCGGGTGGTCGCCTCGACGCTGTCCGACTACCACAGCGCGATCGTGGCGGCCGTGGGCGCCCTCAAGGGGTCGCTGCACGGCGGGGCGAACGAGGCCGTGATGCATACCTTCGACGAGATCGGCACCGCAGCGAACGTCGTGCCGTGGCTCGACACCGCGCTCGCGGACAAGCGCAAGATCATGGGATTCGGGCACCGCGTGTACAAGCGCGGCGACTCCCGGGTGCCCACGATGCAGGCGGCGCTTGACTCACTCGTCGCGCACGACGACCGGCCCGATCTCGCGGAGCTCGCCACGGCCCTCGAGACGGAGTTCGTCGAGCGCAAGGGGATCTACCCGAACCTCGACTATCCCTCCGGCCCCGCCTACCACCTCATCGGCTTCGACACCGAGCTCTTCACGCCGATCTTCGTGGCCTCGCGCATCGCCGGCTGGACCGCGCACGTCCAGGAGCAGTACGCCGACAACGCCCTGATCCGTCCGCTCAGCGCCTACGACGGCGTGGGCGAGCGGCACGTCGCCGGCTACGTCCCGGACGCGGCGGCGGTGGCCGCGGCGACCCGGAGCGAGGAGCAGGCCGGGTAGGACTCGTCGACGAGAGCCCCGGCTCCCGTGGCCGCCCTCCTCCCGCCTGGGAGGGGGGCGGCCACAGGGCATCCTGCCGGGCGTGCGCCGACGCGGAAGGCCCCGGAACCCTCAGGGGTTCCGGGGCCTTCGACGAGCTCACGGCGGAGCGCTACCGATCAGATGTCGTGCTGGTCGACGACATCGTGACGAACTCAGATGTCGTAGTAGAGCTCGAACTCGTGCGGGTGCGGGCGCAGACGGATCGGGTCGATCTCGTTGGTGCGCTTGTAGTCGACCCAGGTGGCGATGAGGTCCTCGGAGAAGACGTCGCCCTGGGTGAGGAACTCGTGGTCCGCCTCGAGGTTGTTGATCGCGCCCTCGAGCGAGCTCGGGACCTGGGCGATCTCCGCGTGCTCCTCCGGCGGGAGCTCGTAGAGGTCCTTGTCGACCGGGGCCGGCGGCTCGATGCGGTTCTTGATGCCGTCGATGCCGGCGAGCAGCATCGCGGAGAACGCGAGGTACGGGTTCGACGACGGGTCCGGCACGCGGAACTCGACGCGCTTGGCCTTCGGCGAGGAGCCGGTGACCGGGATGCGGATGCAGGCCGAGCGGTTACGGGCCGAGTAGACCAGGTTGACCGGGGCCTCGAAGCCGGGGACCAGGCGGTGGAACGAGTTCACCGACGGGTTGGTGAAGGCCAGCAGCGACGGGGCGTGCTTGAGCAGACCGCCGATGTACCAGCGGGCCATGTCGGACAGGCCGCCGTAGCCCTTCTCGTCGTAGAACAGCGGCTCGCCGTTCAGCCACAGCGACTGGTGGGAGTGCATGCCCGAGCCGTTGTCACCGAAGATCGGCTTCGGCATGAACGTCACCGACTTGCCGGCGTTGAAGCCGACGTTCTTGATGACGTACTTGAACTTCATCAGGTCGTCGGCGGCGTGCAGCAGGGTGTTGAACTTGTAGTTGACCTCCTGCTGGCCGGCGGTGCCCACCTCGTGGTGCGCACGCTCGACGTCCAGGCCCACCTGGCCCAGGGTCGCGACCATGTCGTCGCGCAGATCCGCGAAGCGGTCGCTGGGGGAGGTGGGGAAGTAGCCACCCTTGTAGCGGGTCTTGTAGCTGAGGTTCCCGCCCTCTTCGTCGCGGCCCGTGTTCCAGGCGGCCTCGACGGAGTCGATCTCGTAGAAGCTCCGCTGCGAGTTGGTCTCGAAGCGAGCGGAGTCGAAGATGTAGAACTCGGCCTCGGGCGCGAAGAACGCGGTGTCCGCGAGACCGGTGGAGGCGAGGTAGGCCTCGGCCTTGGCCGCGATGTTGCGCGGGTCACGGGCGTAGGGCTCGTCCGTGAACGGGTCGACGATCGAGAAGTTCATCACGAGCGTCTTGCGCTTGCGGAACGGGTCGATGAAGGCGGTCTTCACGTCCGGGACGAGCTTCATGTCCGACTCGTGGATCGCCTGGAACCCGCGGATCGAGGAGCCGTCGAACATGAGGCCGTCGGTGAACGAGTCCTCGTCGAACTGCGCCACGGGGATGTTGAAGTGCTGCATGACGCCCGGCAGGTCGATGAACCGGACGTCGATGAACTCCACCCCCTCGTTGCGGGTGAAGGCGATTGCCTCCTCGGCATTGGTGAACATGCATGCGCTCCTTGATGAGACGGTGCCAGGTGGCTCGGCGCCCTTGACGCTAGAGCCGTGGGATTACCCTTGCATAGCGCGAGTGTTTCGTCCGCGTTACGTACGCGACCTGGTGGCCGACGTAGGGTGATTTCATGCCGTCACGCGACGATTTCGGGTCCTGGCTCTCCGGACAGAACGTTCCACCAGATGAGACACCGGGCACCGACCGGCTCGGTCTGCCGAGCTCGGGGCCGGGGTCGCCGGCGCCGCTCGGACGTCGTGTCGTCGCCCTCGTCGTGGACTGGGCGGCCGTGAGCGGCATGAGCTACGCGTTCTTCTCCTACGACGCCGGGGCCACGCTCGGGCTGTTCTTCGCGATGAACCTGATCCTGGTCAGCACCGTCGGGACCACTCTCGGCCACCGACTGCTCGGCCTGCGGGTGCGCCGGCTGCACACCGCGGGCCCGCACCTGGTCGGCTTCGGTGCCGGCGCGATCCGTGCCGTGCTGCTCTGCCTGGTGATCCCCGCCGTGGTGTGGGACGCCGACGGCCGCGGCCTGCACGACAAGGCGGCCGGGGCCGTCATCGTGCGTCGATGACGGTCCCGGCCGCCTGCGGGTGGTTCGGTCCGGGGCTCAGCGCCCGCGCATCCCCTTGCGGTCGGGCCGGGCGTTCATGGGGTCGACGCCCTTGGGCACCGGCAGGCGGACCCCGCCGAGCGCCTTGAGGCGCTTGCCGACCTCGCCGGCCTCGGCCCGCGTGAGCTGCTTCTTCATGCGCTGGACCTTGCGGGCGACCTTGGGCAGCGGCACCTGGCCCTCCTCGTCGCCGACCTGGATCGTGGCGACCGGGACGTTGGGCAGGATGCGCGTGGTGCGCTTGCGCTCGTCGGCCAGCATCCGCTGCACGCGGTGCGCGGGGCCCTCGGAGACCAGCACGACGCCGGGGCGTCCCACGCCGCGGAAGACGAGGTCCTGGTGGCGGTTGACCGCCACCGGCTCGTCGTCGAAGTTCCAGCCGCCGCGGACGGTGCCCAGGGCGGCGCGCACGGCGCCCGGCTGGCCGGCGATCTGGGTGTACGCCGCCCGCTCGGCCTTGCGCGTCAGGACGAACATCGCGGCGAGCAGGGCGAACGGCAGACCGATGATCGAGGCGTAGATCACGTTGCCGGTCAGGGCGCCGATGAGCAGCGCGACGGCGAGGACGCCGAGGAAGACCGCCAGCATGATCCAGGTGACCATGGGGTCCTGGCGCCTGGTCATCTGGTACGCGGACCACACCTGGTGGTACCAGCGCTGCTTCTTGGGCTTCTTCTGCTTCTTCGTGGACGCGTCGGCGGGCTCGCCGGCGTCGGACTTCGTGCGGGCCATGGTGGTCCAGTCTACTGGGCGCGGGGAGCGACGAGGCTCGCCGCCTCCTGGCGTGCGGTCGTGGGTTCGGTCAGGTGTGCGAGGGCCTCCGGGACGGCCTGGCCGCGCTTGGTCATGGCCTGGCCCCACAGGCGTCCGGCGCGGTACGAGGACCGCACCAGGGGGCCGGCCATGACGCCGAGGAACCCGATCTCCTCGGCGTACTCGCTCAGCTCGACGAACTCCTCGGGGCGCACCCAGCGCTCCACGGGGTGGTGGCGCACGGACGGGCGCAGGTACTGGGTGATCGTGATGAGGTCGCACCCGGCCGACTGCAGGTCGTCCAGCGCGGACTTGACCTCCTCGATCGTCTCGCCCATCCCGAGGATGAGGTTCGACTTGGTCACCAGGCCGGCCTCGCGCGCACGGGTCAGCACCGACAGCGACCGCTCGTAGCGGAAGGCGGGGCGGATCTTCTTGAAGATGCGCGGCACGGTCTCGACGTTGTGCGCCATCACCTCGGGGCGCGACTCGTTGACCGCGTCGAGCAGCTCGGGGATCGCGTTGAAGTCCGGGATGAGCAGCTCGACGCCGGTGCCCGGGTTAAGCGCGTGGATCTGCCGGACGGTCTCGGCGTAGAGCCAGGCGCCGCCGTCGGCCAGGTCGTCGCGGGCGACGCCCGTGACCGTGGAGTACTTCAGGCCCATCTGCTGGACCGACTCGGCGACGCGCCGCGGCTCGTCGGCGTCGAAGTCGGCCGGCTTGCCGGTGTCGATCTGGCAGAAGTCGCACCGGCGGGTGCACTGGTCACCGCCGATGAGGAAGGTCGCCTCGCGGTCCTCCCAGCACTCGAAGATGTTCGGACAGCCTGCCTCCTCGCAGACGGTGTGCAGCCCACCGCCCTTGACCAGGCCCTTGAGCTCCTTGTACTCCGGGCCCATGACCGCGCGGGTCTTGATCCACTCGGGCTTCTTCTCGATGGGGGTCTCGGCGTTGCGGGCCTCGACGCGCAGCAGGCGGCGGCCCTCGGGTGCGATGGTCACGGCGTCGTTCCCTTCGTCGACGTCTGTCAGCCTACGACGGCGTCGCGCGTCCCCGGCGCGACGTCTTGCTGCGTGGGCGTGAGGTGGGTCACCAGGGGTGTCAGGTGCCCGACCAGGGCCTCGGTCAGGGCGTCCCGGACGTCGTCGACCGTGATGTGCCGTCCGGTCTCGGCCGTCAGCGAGGTGACGTCGGCGTCGTCGATGCCGCAGGGCACGATGGCGTCGAACGCGGTCAGGTCCGGGTCGCAGTTCAGGGCCAGGCCGTGCATCGTCACGCCGCGGGCCACGCGGGCGCCGATCGCGCAGACCTTGCGGGCCCGGCGCGGGGCGCCGCCGTCCGGCCCCTCGGCGCCCTCGTCGGCCGCGAACCACACCCCGGACCGGCCCTCGACGCGGACCGGCTCGAGCCCCAGCCCGCGGCAGACGTCCATGACGGCGGCCTCGAGCGTGCGGACGTAGGCGACGACGTCGACGGGGGAGCGCAGGGGGACGATCGGGTAGGCGACGAGCTGGCCGGGCCCGTGCCAGGTGATCTTGCCGCCGCGGTCGACGTCCACGACCGCGGTGCCGTCGGTGGGGTACTCGGCCCGGCGGGTCCGTCGCCCGGCCGTGTACACCGAGGCGTGCTCGAGCAGGAAGAGGCGTCCGGCGTCCTGGCCCGCGTGCACGGCGGCGTGCGTGCGGCGCTGCAGGTCCCAGGCCTCGTGGTAGTCGACCGGGCCCGGCAGGGAGACGACGTCCATGTCCGGCAGCCTACTGCTCGGCGGGGCTGCGGGGCTCCGCGCGCTGGGCGCGCACCATCGCCACGAGGAGCTCGCGCAGGGCCTCGACCTGGTCCTCGTCGAGGCCGCGCGCGGTGAGGTCCTCGGCGGGCTGGAACTGCGCCGCCTCCAGCGCGACGCGCCGGCCGAGGTCGGTGATGGTGACGGCGCGACGACGGCGGTCGCGCGGGTCGTCGTCCCGCGTCACGTAGCCGGAGCGCTCGAGACGAGCCACGATGCGGCTCATGGTCTGCTCGGTGACCCCGTTGCGGGCGGCGATCTCGCGCTGGGTGAGCGGTCCGCCCATCAGGTGCAGGAGCGCGGGGTGCCCGGCGTGGTTGAGGTCCCAGGTCGCCAGGTGCGCGTTCCAGTCCTGCTCGATCCGGCGCGCGACCGAGAAGAGGAGGCGCCCCGTGGGCCACTGGCGCGGGTCCTCGCTCATCGGGTCCGGTTCCGTGCCGGATCGGCTCTGCGGTGTCATCACTTGCGTTCCGTCCTCGGGTTCTCCATCATACTAAGCATGCTGAGTAAAAGGTGGGCGGGTATCGCCCGCGGTCTGGTCATTCTGGCAGCGATCGGCGTCTGGCTCGCCATCGGGGCGTTCGGTGGCCAGGCCCAGGGCAACCTGAGCAGCGTCCAGGAGAACGACTCCGCCGCGTTCCTGCCCGAGAGCGCCGAGTCGACCCGGGCGGCCGAGCTCGCCGCGGAGTTCACCGACGACACGACCCTGCCCGCCCTGCTCGTGGCCGAGGCCGGTGACGGTGCCACCCTGACCCCCGAGCAGCTCGCGGACGTGCAGGCGTACGCCGAGGCGGTGCCGGACGCGCCGCTCGAGGGAGCCACCGGCGACGAGCCCGCCACGGTGGGCGAGGCCAGCGTCGCCGACCCGGTGGTCATCCCGTCCGAGGACGGCGAGGCGGCGCTGGTGCTGGTCTCCCTCGACGCCTCGCTCGCCGACGAGGTCGTCGGCGAGAAGGAGTCCAGCGTGACCGAGGCCGCCGTCACGGCGCTGCGCGACCTCGCCGAGCAGGGTGCTGGCGACGGCGGTCTGGCCGACACCGGGCTCGAGGCGTGGGTCACCGGACCGGCCGGCTTCGTCGCCGACCTCACCAACGCGTTCGGCGCCATCGACACCGTGCTGCTCCTCGTCGCCCTCGGCGCCGTCCTCGTCATCCTCGCCCTGGTCTACCGCTCGCCGTTCCTGCCGTTCGTGGTCATCTTCACCTCCGTGCTCGCGCTGTCCCTCGCCGGGCTCGCCGTCTACCAGCTGGCGGCGAACGACGTGCTGACCCTCAACGGCCAGTCCCAGGGCATCCTGTCGATCCTCGTGGTCGGCGCGTCCGTGGACTACTCCCTGCTCGTCGTGGCCAGGTACCGCGAGGAGCTGGGGCGGCTGTCGTCGCCCTACACCGCCCTGCGCCGCGCCGTCCGGGCGTCGTTCGAACCCATCACGGCCAGCGCGGTCACCGTCATCGCCGGCCTGCTCTGCCTGCTGCTGTCCGACCTGTCGTCCAACCGCAGCCTCGGGCCCGTCGCCGCCATCGGCATCGTCGCGGCGTTCCTGTCCGCGCTGACCCTGCTGCCGGCGCTGCTGCTCGTCGGCGGGAAGCGTGCCCGCTGGGTGTTCTGGCCCCGGATCCCCCGGGTGCCGGCCACCGCCGAGGGCGCGACGGCGTCCGACGCCGGCACGTCCGCCGAGCACGACGCCGAGCAGGACGCCACGCACGGCGCCGCGCCGCGCCACGGCCGCCACAGCGCCGCGGGCGCGACGGACGACGCCCCGGCCGTGGCCGGGCACGGCCTGTGGTCCCGCGTGGCCGGCTTCGTCGGTCGCCACGACCGGCCCGTCTGGATCGTCACCGCGATCGTGCTCCTCGCCGGTGCCGCCTTCGTGCCCACGCTGAACGCCGGCGGGACGGGCGACTCCGACGTGTTCCTCACCCAGGTCGACTCCGTCGACGGCGAGGAGGTCCTCACCGCGCACTTCGAGGGCGTGTCCACCCAGCCGGCCACCGTCATCGTCCCCGAGGGCGACCTGGACGCCGTCGTGGAGGCCGCCGAAGGCACCGCGGGGGTCTCCGAGGCCGCCCCGGTGACCGACCAGCCGGCCCCGGCGCCCGGGGCGCCGGCCGGCGGCGACCCGCTCGTGGTGGACGGCCTGGTCCGGGTGGACGTCGTCACCGACGCGCCCTCCGACAGCCAGGAGGCCACCGAGGCCGTGTCGGCCCTGCGGGACTCGCTGCAGGACGTCTCGCCCGACGCCCTCGTCGGCGGCGCCGCCGCCGAACGCCTGGACACCCAGCTCGCCGGCCAGCGTGACCTGCAGGTCATCGTGCCCGTCGTGCTGGTGGTCATCCTGCTGATCCTCATGCTGCTGCTGCGCTCGGTGCTGGCCGCCGCGCTCCTCATGGGGGCGAACGTGCTGTCGTTCGGCTTCGCCCTCGGCGTCTCGGCGATCCTGTTCAACACCGTCTTCGACTTCCCGGCGACCGACCCCAGCGTGCCGCTGTACGCGTTCGCGTTCCTCGTCGCGCTCGGCGTCGACTACTCGATCTTCCTCATGACCCGCGTGCGGGAGGAGAGCCTGAAGATCGGGACGCGGCCGGGGGTGCTGCGCGGGCTCGCGGTCACGGGATCGGTCATCACCTCGGCCGGTGTCGTGCTCGCGGCGACGTTCGCGGCCCTCGGCGTCATCCCGCTGGCGTTCCTCGCCCAGCTCGCCTTCATCGTCTCCTTCGGCGTGCTGATCGACACCCTCGTGGTCCGCAGCCTGCTGGTGCCGGCGCTGGTCCACGACATCGGCGACCGCACGTGGTGGCCGTCCCACCTGGCGCGTCGCCCGGTGGCGGTCGAGCAGGGGTCGGGCACCATGGGCACATGATCACGCCACGCGTCGCCATCATCGGGTACGGGGGAGCCGGCCGGGGGATCCACGCCGCCCTCGCACGGGAGGCCGGTCTCCCCGTCACCGGTGTCGTCACCCGCGACCAGGGTCGCCGCACCCAGGCCGCGGGCGACTGGCCCGGCGCCCGGCTGTACGACGACCTGGACGCCCTGCTGGCCGCGCGCTCGACCTACGACGTCGTCGTGGTCGCCAGCCCCACCCAGCTCCACGCCGCCCAGGCCGCGGCGCTGGCCCGGGCGGGCGTCCCGTTCGTCCTGGACAAGCCGATCGGCGTCGACGCCCACGAGGCGCGCGCCGTGGTCGCCGAGGCGGACGCGACCGGCACCCCCTTCACGGTGTTCCAGAACCGGCGCTGGGACCCGGAGCAGCTCACGCTCTCCGCGCTCCTGGGGCGCGGAGAGCTGGGCGACGTGCACACCTTCGAACGGCACTGGGAGCGCTGGCGGCCCGTACCGCGCAAGCGGTGGAAGGAGAACGACCCCGACGGCGGCGGTCTCCTGCTCGACCTCGGACCGCACCTCGTGGACTCCGCCACCCGGCTCTTCGGCCGGGTGACCGGCGTGTGGGCCCAGCTGCGGGCCCTGACCACGCCGACCGAGGACGACGTCTTCCTCGTCCTGACGCACGAGGCGGGGGGCGGGCTGGCCGCCAGCCCGCACGCCGTCACCTCGCGGCTGTGGGCCGGCTCCGTCGTCGCCGCGCCCGGGCCGCGCACCCGCGTGCTCGGCACCGACGGCGCCTACCTCGTGACCACCTTCGAGCAGGACGCCTCGCCGCTCGAGCGGTTCGACGACGACGCCCCGGCCGGCACGCACGGATGGTTCACGCGCGGGCGCGAGCGGCGGCCCGTCCCCGCCGCGGCGGGCGGCCACGCCGACTTCTACCGGGCCCTCGGCCCCTGGCTGGACGGCGAGGAGCCCGCGCCCGTCGACCCGGCCGACGCCGTGCGTACCGCCGAGGTCCTCGACGCGGCCCGCGTGGCTGCCCGTCAGGGACGCCGCGTCGAGCTCTGAGGACGGCACCGCCCGCCTCGCCTGCGCCGCACCGACCGCCCGGCCCACCCCCGCCGGGCCTGTGGACGACGCCTGCAGGACCCCGGGCCCGCGGTGTTGCATGGTCGCGTGCAGACCGACACCGTGCTCACCGTCCCCTCCGACGCGACCGCCCGCGACGCGCTCCTGGACCGGCTGCGACGGCTGGCCACGATCGACGCCGCCCGGGTGGAACCCGTCGGAGCTGCCGTGGCACGCCCGGACGGAGCGCTCGTCGTGCCGCGCGGCTCGACGTCCGCGACGGACCTCGCCACCGTGCTCGCCGTGCGCGGGCGCTGCGACGGGCCCGAGGCGGCGGGACTCGCCGCCGACCTCGCCCAGGGGCTCGCCACGCTGCACAGCGCGGGCGTCGTGCACGGCGGGCTCGACGTCGCCGACGTCCTCGTCGACCTCACCGGCCGGGCCCTGCTGAGGCCGCGCCTGACCCCGCCGGCGGACCCCGCGCACACCACGGAGAGCGCGGACGTGCACGCCCTGGCCCGACTCGTGGAGACCCTGCGCGGCCACGACCCCTCGGACGCCGCGACCGCGCTGCGCGCCGTGCTGGCCCCGGCGCTCGCGGACGACCCGCGGGTGCGTCCCGAGGCGGGCACCCTCGCCGCTCGCGTCCACGAGACCGCGAGCCCGGAACCGGTCCGGCTGCCCGAGCCGGCGGCGCTCGCCGCCGCGGCGCTGGGTGCGCACCGGCAACGGCCCGGTGGCGAGGTGGACGCGGTGGGCTCGGAGCCACGGCATCGGCGGGCGCGACGAGCAGCGGGCCCGGTCGATCCGCCCGGCGCCGGCGGCCGCGTTCCGTCACGGGCCGAGCGGCGGGCCCGGCGGACGACGGCCCGGCCTCCGGTCTCGCCGTGGCGGCCGGTGCTGGCGGGAGCCGGCGTCCTGGTCTCCCTGGGCGTGCTGGTGGCCGGGGGGCTGGCGCTGACGGCCGGGCAGGGGTCCACGGGCCAACCGTCGATCCCGGTGGCGGCGTCGTCGCCGGCCACGGCGTCCTCGGCAGGTCCCGAGCCCGCCGCAGGTCCGGGGGCCGTGGAGGGTGCGACGACGACCGACCGCGACGACCCGGCCGGTGCGGCGGCCGAGCTGACCCGGCGCCGTGCCGGCCTGCTGACGGGCGAGCACGCCGTGGCGGAGGTGGCGCTGCCCGGCTCGGACGCCCACGGCGCGGACACGGCGCTGGTCGAGCGTGCGGCGGCGTCGGGGACCCGGCTCGTCGGGGCCGAGGTGACGGTGCTGTCGGCGCGGCTGGCCGCCGAACCGGCGACCGGCACCGCCGAGGTCGTGGTGCGCTACGTCGTCGAGGAGCACACCCAGGTCGACGGCGACGGTGCGGCCACCACCGTGCCGGCCGGCACGCCCCGCACCGACACGGTCCGGCTCGCCTGGACCGCCGACGGGTGGCGGGTCACCGACGTCGTGTGAGGCTGGGCCGCCGCGGCAGCACCGCCCGGGACGACGACAGGGGCGAGAACCTCACGGTTCTCGCCCCTGTCGTGGGTGCGGTCAGCGGGTCAGAGACCGACCTCGGACTCGAACGCGCCCTCCTCGATGCGGTTCTTCACCGCGGTGAGGAAGCGGGCGGCGTCGGCGCCGTCGACCAGGCGGTGGTCGTAGGACAGGAACAGCATCGCCATCTGACGGATCGCGATGGTCTCCTCGCCGTCCGGGGTGGTGACGACCACGGGCTTCTTCGTGATGGTGCCCGTGCCCAGGATCGCGACCTGGCCCACCGGGACGATCGGGGTGTCCCACACGGCACCGCCGGAGCCGGTGTTCGTGATCGTGAACGTGGCGCCGCTGAGGTCGTCCGGCCCGATCTTGTTGTCGCGGGTGCGGGTCGCGAGGTCACCGATCTGACGGGCGATGCCGGCCAGGTTCAGGTCACCGGCGTTCTTGATCACCGGCACGACGAGGCCACGCTCGGTGTCCACGGCGATGCCGACGTTCTCCGAGGAGTGGTAGGTGATCTCGCCCTTGTCGGTGTCGATCGACGCGTTGACCTTCGGGAAGGCCTTGAGCGCCTCGACGGCGGCCTGGGTGTAGAAGGGCAGGAACGTGAGGTTCGCGCCCTCGCGCGCCTTGAAGTCGGCCTTCGCCCGCTGGCGCAGCTTCGAGACCTTGGTGACGTCGACCTCGACCGCGGTGGTGAGCTGGGCCTGCGTGTGCAGCGCCTCGTGCATGCGCTCGGCCACGACCTTGCGCAGGCGCGACATCTTCTCCGTGGTGCCGCGCAGCGGCGAGACCTCGGGGACGGTCGGCTTCTTCGGGGCCGACGACGGTGCGGACGCGGGCGCGGGCTCGGCGGCCGGAGCGGCGGCCTTCTCGGCCGCGGCCAGGACGTCCTCCTTGCGGACGCGTCCGCCGACACCGGTGCCCTCGACGGTCGAGACGTCGACGCCCTTCTCCGCGGCGAGCTTGCGCACCAGCGGCGTCAGGTACGAGCTGCGGCCGCCCGCGGGCTTCTCCGCCGCGGGAGCCGGCTCCGGGGACTTCGTCGGGGCGGGCGACTCGGCCGGCGCCGGCGACTCGGCGGGCTTCTCGGCCTTCGGCTCGGGGGCCGGCTCGGACTTCTCGGCGGGCTTCTCGGCCGGGGGAGCGGGCGCGGGCTCGCTCTTCTCGGCCGGCTTCTCGGCGGCGGGGGCGGCGCCCGAACCGACGATCGCGAGCACGGCGCCGACCTCGACGGTCTCGTCCTCGGCGACCTTGATCTCCTGCACCGTGCCCGCCACGGGGGAGGGGACCTCGGTGTCGACCTTGTCGGTGGAGACCTCGAGCAGGGGCTCGTCGACCTCGATGCTGTCGCCGACCTCCTTGAGCCACCGCGTCACGGTGCCCTCGGTGACCGACTCGCCCAGCGCGGGCAGGGTCACCTCGGTGCCGTCACCGCCGCCGGCGGACGGCTGCGGCGCCGACTCCTCGGCGGCCGGGGCGGACTCGGCCGCGGGCTCCTGGGCCGGCGCGGACTCCGCGGGAGACTCCTCGGCGGGGGCGGACTCGGCGGCGGACTCCTCGGCGGGCGCCTCCTGCGAGCCGCCGTCGGAGGAGCCGGAGCCGGAACCGTCGCCGATGACGGCGAGCACGGCGCCGACCTCGACGGTCTCGTCCTCCTCGGCCAGGATCTGCTCGACGACGCCGGCGACGGGGGAGGGGACCTCGGTGTCGACCTTGTCGGTGGAGACCTCGAGCAAGGGCTCGTCGACCTCGACGGTGTCACCGACGGACTTCAGCCACCGCGTGACGGTACCTTCGGTGACGGACTCGCCGAGTGCCGGCAGCTGCACGTTCTCAGACATGACCTGTGGAGTCTCCTTCGATCAGTGGGTCGAGCGAGGCGCCGGAGCCGGTCGGCCGGAGGCTCGACCGCCTCCTGTCCGGTAGCCGCGTTCCTGGGTCACTGCGTGCCATCTTGTCACTACCTGGGTCCGCCCCCCAATCGGGGGGTGCCGCAGAACTGTGACACTGGGTACATCGTCGGCACACGGAGACGTTTTGCTGGCGTCGGCAGCACGGACGTCGTGAAAAGAGCGCGTGCCGCGCTCCCGTCGGGCACCTGTGCGGTCCGAGCGCGTTCCGCCACGGTGCGGCGTCGGCAGGTAGTCTCGCCACCATGTCGTTGAGGTCTGCGCTGGACCGTCTCCTCGGACGGTCCGCACCGTCGTCGCCCGCCGCCGCGCCCGCCGGGGGTGGTCGAGCCGCCGCCGTCGGCCACCTCGAGGAGTTCGCCCGCACGCGCGTCGGCGTCGAGGCCTACGTCGAGCCGCCGAACGCGCAGACGCCGACCACCGTGCTGCTCGTGGCGACCACGGGGGAGTGGACACGGCGGCGCGTGCCCGACGAGCGCACCGGTTTCGAGGTCGCCCGCTCGCTCGGTGTGCCGGTCTACAACGTCCGCTTCACGGGATACCCGCAGCGGATGCGCGACTGGAACTCCGCCCAGCGCCAGGCGCGCAAGCGCCGCTGAGCCTCGGACACCACGCACCGAACACACCAGAGGGCGGCCGGGAGATCTCGCGCACGGGCGCGCTCACGGGCGCTGCGCGCCCTCCGCTTCCGGTCCGACGACCGTCCGCGAGATCCCCCGGCCGCCCTGTCCGTGGCGGTACCGGAACAGTCCGGTCAGTCGGTGGTGCCGCGGCCCTCGAGGAAGCCGACCAGCGTGCGCAGGCCGACGCCGGTGCCGCCGACCGGGGTGTAGCCGAACGCGCCGGCGTCGTTGAACGACGGGCCGGCGATGTCCAGGTGGGCCCACGGGGTGTCGCCGACGAAGGACTGCAGGAAGATCCCCGCCGAGAGCATGCCGCCCCAGCGCTCGCCGACGTTGGCGATGTCGGCGGTCTTCGACTTCAGACCGTCGGCCAGCTCCTCGGGCAGCGGCATCGGCCAGAACAGCTCGCCCACGGTGTCCGCGGCGACCTTGACCTCGTCGCGCACGTCGTCGGTGCCCATGACGCCGCCGACGCGCTTGCCGAGCGCCACCATCTGCGCGCCGGTCAGCGTGGCGATGTCGAGGACGACGTCGTGGCCGTCCTCGACCGCCGAGACGAGGCCGTCGGCCATGACCAGGCGGCCCTCGGCGTCGGTGTTGAGCACCTCGACCGTCTTGCCGCCGCGGATGGTCAGGACGTCACCGGGACGGGTGGCGTTGCTGCCGGGCATGTTCTCCGCCAGGCACAGGTAGCCGGTCACGGCCACCGGCAGACCCAGGCGGGCCGCGGCGAGCACGGCGTGCAGCACCGTGGCGGCGCCGGCCATGTCGGACTTCATCGCACCCATGTTGGCCGCCGGCTTGATGGAGATGCCGCCGGTGTCGAAGGTGATGCCCTTGCCCACCAGCGCGACCTTGTCGGTCGGCTTGGGCGGGGAGTAGGAGAGCTTGACCATGCGCGGGCCGCGGGCCGAGCCCTGGCCGACGCCGGTCAGGCCGCCGTACCCGCCGGCGGCGAGCTGCTTGTCGTCGAGGACCGACACCTTGACGCCCTTGACGCCGAGCTCCTTGACGGCGGACTTCACCGCGTCGACGAAGGAGGCGGGGTAGAGGTCGTTGGCGGGGGTGTTCACCAGGTCGCGCGTGCCGTGCACGGCCGCGGCGAGCACCTCGGCGCGGGCCACGGCCGCCTTGGCGCGGGCCGAGCGGGCGAACGGGGTGGCGACCTGCAGGGTCTCCACCGGGGCGAGCTTCGTCGCGGCCTTCTCCTCGCGGTAGGCCGTGTAGGCGTACGCGCCGAGCAGGGCGCCCTCGACGACGGCGCCGAGCTCCTCCTCGTCGACCGCGGGCAGGGCCACGACCGCCGACCGCGAACCGGCCAGCGAGCGGACGGCCGCACCGGCGGCGCCGCGGAGCGTCTCGCGGTCGAAGGTGCCGTCCGCGTCCCGCTCGCCCAGCCCGGTCAGGACCAGCACGTCGGCCGAGACGTCCTTGCCGGCCGGCACCGTGCGCACCTCCTGCCGGGCGCCGGTCACACCGAGTCGCGGTGCGAGCGTCTCGAGCTGCTCGACCAGCGCGGCGGGGAGCTGGTCGGCCACGACGGCCACGCCGTCGGAGGTCGAGCAGGTGCCCACCACGAGGGCGTCAGCGGTCAGGGAGGTCGGGTTCTTACCGGTCAGAGTGAGGTCAGCCACGCGCACCAGGCTAACCGGTCGCCCCGACCACCGCGTCCGACCGTGAGCGGTAGTCTGCCGACGTGGTCCTTCCGCTCCTGTTCCTCGCCCTGCTGCTGTGCGCCCTGCTCGCCGGCTGGGCGGCGTGGTTCGTGGTGCGGGACCGCGCGGTGATCCTGCGCCAGCTCTTCGGCGCGGCGGCGGTGGAGGCCGTCCTGGTCGTCCAGGCCGTCGTCGCCGGCGTCCTGCAGGTCCAGGGGCACGCCGTGGACGGACCGCTGTTCTGGGGTTACCTGCTCACCGCGGCGCTGCTGCTGCCGCTGGCCGCCGTGTGGGCCTTCGCCGAGCGCACCAAGTGGTCGTCGGTGGTGCTGTGCGTCGCCGCGCTGACGGTCGCGTTCCTCGAGTGGCGCCTGTGGATCATCTGGGAGGCCGGACTGTGAGCGACGAGCACGCCCCGGCGACCGGCCGCGGCTTCGGCCGGCTGCTGGTCACCGTCTACGGCATCCTGGCGTTCGCCGCGCTGGGCCGGTCGAGCTACCAGGTGCTGACCAAGCTCGCCGACGCGCCCGCGGCCTACCTGCTGTCGCTGCTGGCCGCCGTCGTCTACGTGGTGGCCACGGTCGCCCTCGCCCTCGGCGCGCGCCCCGGCTGGCGGCGGGCCGCCTGGGCCGCCGTCGTCGTCGAGGCGGTCGGCGTGCTGACGGTGGGCACCCTCTCGCTGACGCACCCCGCGTACTTCGCCGAGCCGACCGTCTGGTCCGGCTTCGGCCAGGGGTACGGGTACGTCCCGCTCGTCCTGCCGTTCGTGGGGTTGTGGTGGCTCTGGCACACTCGCCCCGGACGCAACGCCCCGACGTCCGCGCCGGCCCGACCGACGGAGGCCTGATGACGCCCTACACCCTGCTGTTCCAGACCGTCTTCCGGCGGATGGATCCCGAGCGCGCGCACGAGCTCGCCTTCCGCGCCATCGAGACCGCCGGCCGCGTGCCGGTGCTGCGCGACGTCGTCCAGGGTGCCCTCGCCCCCTACCTCGGCCGCGGCGCGGGCGGCCCCGGCAGCGTCGAGGTGCTCGGTCGGACGGTCCCGGCACCCTTCGGGCTCGCCGGCGGCTTCGACAAGAACGCCCGCGCGGTGCGTGGGCTGACCATGCTCGGCTTCGGGTTCGTCGAGGTCGGCACGGTCACGCCGCGCCCGCAGCCCGGCAACGACGCACCCCGGATGTGGCGCGAGCTCGACCTGCACGGTGTGCGCAACCGGATGGGCTTCAACAACGACGGCGCCGTCGAGATGGCCGAGCGGCTGCGGCGGCTGCGGTCCACGCCCGCCGGTCGTGCCGCCGTCGTCGGCGTCAACATCGGCAAGAACAAGACCACGTCGGCCGAGCACGCCGCCGACGACTACGCCCGGTGCGCCCGGCTGCTGGCGGTGGAGGCCGACTACCTCGTGGTCAACGTCTCCTCGCCCAACACCCCCGGCCTGCGGGACCTGCAGACCACCGCCGAGCTGCGGCCGATCCTCGTCGCGGCCCGGACCGCGGCCGACGAGGCCACGCGGGCCGCGGGGGTGCGGCGCACGCCGCTGCTGGTGAAGATCGCCCCGGACCTGGCCGACGAGGACGTCGACGCGGCCGCGGACCTCGTGACCGAGCTGGGGCTCGACGGCGTCGTGGCCGTCAACACCACGATCGGCCACGACCGCGGACCCGGCGGGCTGTCCGGGCCGCTGCTGCTGCCCCGGGGCCTGGAGGTGGTGCGGCGCCTGCGCGACCGCCTCGGACCCGACCCGGTGGTGATCGGCGTGGGCGGGGTCACCGGCGCCGACGACGTGCGTGCGTACCTGCGGGCCGGGGCCGACCTGGTCCAGGGCTACACGTCCTTCGTCTACCGCGGCCCGTTCTGGCCGTCCGCGATCAACCGCGCCCTGACCAGGTCGCAGGGCTCGTCGAGCGCCGGGAGGGTCGCATGATCCGGCCGCGCTGGGAGTGGGCCCTCGACGACGACGCCGGCACGCCGCTGGCGGCGGCCCTGAGCCCCGCCTTCACCACGCAGTTCGACGCCGAGGAGTGGCTCGGCGAGCACTGGCGCGCCCTGGCCTCCGCCGGTGCCGCCCAGGCGCGCCTGCTGCACGACGGCACCCAGGCCACCCCCACGGTGGAGCTGCGCAAACCGTGACACCGCGCGGGCACCGCGTCCCGGCGGGCCCGTCCCGTCGTCGGGCTCAGCGCCCGCCGACCCGCTCCCACGCTCGCCGGAGCCGGTCGACGACCGGCTCGTACTGCCCGGCCGGCCGGGTGTAGGTCAGGCGCACCCGGTCCTGCCCCGAGCCGTCCGGGGTGAACAGCGGACCCGGGGAGACGCGCAGGCCCTCCGTGACGGCCGCGGCGGCCAGCGCCCGCCCGACCGGCCGGCCCACGCCGACCCACAGGCACAGCCCGCCGTCCGGCCGGGGCACGTCCCAGGCCGGGAGCCGCTCGTGCAGCAGGTCGACCAGGTCGTCCCGCTGGGCCCGCAGGGCCGCGAGGCGGTCGGGGAGGATCGCGGCACGGTGCTCGAGCAGGTCCGTCACCGCGAGCTGTTCGAGCACCGGGGTGGCGACGTCCAGGACCTGGCGGGTGTGCGCGAGCCGACGGACGAGCTGCGGGTCGGCGCGCACCCAGCCGACGCGCAGCCCGCCCCAGAACGACTTGGACGCGGAGCCGACCGCGACGAGCCGCGGGTCGGTCCCGTCGCCGACCACGGGTGCGGGCACCCCGGCACCGACGAGGTCGACGTCGGTCAGCGTCTCGTCGCCGACGACGGTCACGTCGTGGCGGGCGACGAGGTCGGCCAGGGCACGGCGCTCGTCGGCGGACAGGGAGCGTCCGGTCGGGTTGTGGAAGTCCGGCACGAGGTAGACGAACCGCGCGCCGGTGCGCCGGACCACCGACTCGATCGCCTCGACGTCGCCGACGGGCACGCCGACGACGCGGGCGCCGGTGCGTCGCATCGCCTCCAGGGCGTGCACGTAGGTGGGGGACTCGACCACGACGTGCTCCGTGCGCGCCACCAGCGTGGTCGCCAGCAGCGCGATCGCCTGCTGCGCGCCCGTGGTCACGAGGATCTGGTCGGGGTCGGTCGGCACCCCGCGGGCGGTGTACCGCGCGGCCACGGCGGCGCGCAGCGGCTCGACGCCGAGGTGGGCGTACCCGCCGCCGTCCAGGTAGGCGGGCAGCGCTTCGAGCGCGCGGGTGTAGGCGCCGTGCAGGGCCCGGGACGCGGACGGGGTCGCCTGGGACATGTCGATGGTGTCGTCCGTGGCGGGGGTGGTCGGGTCCGCCGACGGCGTGTCGCTCGCGGGAGCGTCGCCGGCCGGGGGCGGGGCGGCGACCTCGTGCCGGGAGGCGTCCCGCGGCAGCGCGGCGACCGTCCCGGAGCCCACGCGGCTGGTGGCGAAGCCGAGGTCCCGCAGCCGGGCGTAGGCGGCCGACGTCGTGGCCCGCGAGACGCCCAGCGCCCGGGCGAGCTCGCGTTCGCTCGGCAGCCGGGTCAGCACGGGCAGGGAGCCGGCGAGGACGGCGGAGCGCAGCGCGTCGGCCAGCGCCGCGTAGGCCGGCCCGGTCGTGTGCCACGCGCCGAGCAGCCGCACCGTGGCCTGCGGGGAGACGGACCGGACAGCGGCGGGCGGACCGGATGTGGTGGTGGTCACCGGTCCACTCTCCCTCGATTGGCTATGGAAGTCCAGGCCAATCATCGTCAGGGTGGCGGGTATGACCGCAGACGTGCACCACCCGACCCGCCTCGACGTCCGGACCTGCATGCGCCCGGTGCGCCGCGCGGCCCAGCTCCTGCTGGGTCTGACGGCCTACACCGTCTCGATGGCCATGATGCTGCAGGCCGGCCAGGGCGGGATGCCCTGGGACGTGCTGCACCAGGGCCTCGTGCGCACCACCGGGTGGTCCTTCGGCGTCGCCGTCGCGCTGACGTCCCTCGCCGTGCTGGCGCTGTGGGTCCCGCTGCGGCAGCGGCCCGGGGTCGGGACGGTCGCGAACGTCGTGGTGATCTCGGTGCTGATCGGCCCCTGCCTGGCGCTGGTCGAGCGGCTCGTGCCCGCCCCCGGCGTCGCCGCGGAGGTGCTGCTGGGCCTCGGCGGCATCGTGCTCAACGGCCTCGCCACCGCCGCCTACGTCGGCGTGCGGCTCGGGCCGGGGCCCCGGGACGGGCTCATGACCGGCCTCGTCGCACGGACGGGCTGGTCCGTGCGCGGGGTCAAGACCGGCATCGAGATCAGCGTCGTGGCCGTGGGCTGGGTGCTCGGCGGCACCTTCGGCTGGATGACCGTCGCCTACGCGCTCGGGGTGGGGCCCGTCGTGCAGGCGGCCGCCCGGTGGCGGTGGCTCGTGCCCGACGGGCTGGCGGCTCCCGCGCGGCGGACGCCGGCCCGGCGGGTGCCGGCGGGGCCCGCGGCCCGCCGGGCCCCGGACGGCGCCGGGGACGGCGAGACCGAGCGCCGGCACGCCGAGCGGCGCCGCCGTGCCCGGCAGATCGCGCGGGCCCTGGAGACGTTCGGCGACCAGGACCGCACGCTCTGACCCCGGACGGACCTCGGGCCGTGCGCGGCACCCGCCGCGCACGGCCCGAGGTCCGGGGGAGGGACCGTCAGACGACGCGCGTCTGCGGTGCCCCCTCAAGAGTCTTGGCGGGGTCGCGCTCGACGACGTCGCCGAGGGCCTCGTCGATCTGCGACATGAGCGCCGCGGGGATCTCGACGCCGGAGGCCTTGACGTTCTCGGCCACCTGCTCCGGACGCGACGCACCGACGATGGCGGCCGCGACGTTGTCGTTCTGCAGCACCCACGCCACGGCGAGCTGGGCCATCGTCAGGCCGAGCTCGTCCGCGACCGGCTTGAGCTGCTGCACGCGGCCCAGGACGTCGTCGTTCATGAACCGCTGGATCATCTTGGCCCCGCCCTTGTCGTCCGTGGCGCGGGACCCGGACGGCAGCGGCTGGCCGGGCACGTACTTGCCGGTCAGCACGCCCTGGGCGACGGGGGACCAGACGATCTGGGACAGACCGTTCTCGCGCGAGGCCGGCACGACCTCGTCCTCGATGACCCGCCACAGCATCGAGTACTGGGGCTGGGAGCTGATGAGCTGGAAGCCGAGGTCCTTCGCCAGCGCGGCGCCCGCGCGGATCTGGTCGGCCGACCACTCCGAGACGCCGATGTAGAGCGCCTTGCCCTGGCGCACGATGTCGGCGAACGCCTGCATCGTCTCCTCGAGCGGCGTCTCGGTGTCGTACCGGTGCGCCTGGTACAGGTCGACGTAGTCGGTGCCGAGGCGACGCAGCGAGCCGTTGATCGACTCCATGACGTGCTTGCGCGACAGGCCGGTGTCGTTGGGGCCGCCCGGGCCCGTGGGCCAGTAGACCTTGGTAAGGATCTCCAACGAAGCTCGACGCTCGCCCTTGAGGGCGTCGCCGAGGACCTGCTCAGCCTTGGTGTTGGCGTAGACGTCCGCCGTGTCGAAGGTGGTGATGCCGGCGTCGAGCGCGGCGCGCACGCACTGCGTGGCGACGTCGTTCTCGACCTGGGAGCCGTGGGTGAGCCAGTTGCCGTAGGTGATCTCGGAGATCTTGAGACCACTGTTGCCGAGGTAGCGGTAGTTGACCATGCCGTCACCCTACGGCCGTCTGGTGCCTCGGATCGCTGTCGAACGTGTGTTTTAACGGGGTGAAACACCACGGTGCGGGTTGCGGATCGGTGCGATGCAGGCAGCATGTCACGCGACGAAGGGAGCAGTATGGCCGACGACTTTCCTTATCTTCCGTCCGCAACGAATATTCCGGGCATCTTCGAAAAGATGCGGACTGCTGGGACTCCTCCCAAGTTCAACCTGGAGTTCCTCTCGAAGACCTTGGGCTTCAATAGCTCCCAAGACCGAGGAATGCACAAGATTCTGAAGCGCCTCGGATTCCTGTCGCAAGATGGGACTCCAACACAGCGCTACAACGACTACAAGTCCACGAGCCGTGGTGGCCGCGCGCTTGCGCAAGGATTGCGCGAAGGCTGGAAAGATCTGTTTCTGGCAAACGAGAGCGTCTACAGACTCAACTCTGGCGAGATTGCTGATATCTGCAAGAGTGTCACGGGAACCGGGGATTCCGTAGCGCAAAAGATGGCCACAACGTTCGTCGCCCTGGCGAATCTAGCGGACTGGTCAGATCCCGCGCCCGGTGGCGGCGACAGTGCGGACGAGGTGGCGCCAGAAATTCCCCAGGGAGGTTCGGTCGCGGGGCAGGCGGTTGGGATCGGGCTTCACCAGGATATTCACGTCCACCTTCCGCCGACTAGCGACGTAAGTGTCTATCGTGCAATATTTCAGGCTTTGCGCGAGGAGCTCATGTGACTGATCTGGATGAAGTAAGGAACTGGCTCTTCAAGGGGCTCTCGGCGGAGTCTCGACTCGACGAGCTGGAGCAGGAAGGGCTGCGTGTCCGATCTGACGTCGAAGTCGGGGCGGTTCAACGCGTGCTTCCGATAGAGGGCTTCTCGCGCGCAATTCGGCGATCGGCGGTCGACTCGATGGCAGCCTACCTAGCGTTCTTCTGTCTTGAGAACGCTGTGCGCGAGCTTGTGGTGCAGAGACTGGACGACACTCTGGGGTCGGATTGGTGGGAGGAGAGCGTTGGAAAGGCGATTCGAGACCGAGTTGCTGGCCGGCGAGTGAAGGAAGATAAGAATAGATGGCATGCGCAACGTGGCGCCCGCGAGATTTACTACACCGACTTTGGCGATCTATCCCTAATCATCCAAGGCAACTGGCAGTCGTTTCAAGACCTGTTTCCAGATCAAAACTGGGTGATGCAAAGAATGCGCGAGCTTGAAAACTCTCGCAATATCATCGCGCACAGCAATACATTGGAGGACCGCGAAGTCCAGAGGCTACGCATGTACCTGGAGGACTGGGTGCGGCAGCTTGGTTAGTGCGCGCCCGTTATCGATCGCCGGATGTGTACTGGCCAACCGTGGGGCAGTGAAAGTTTCCTGGCCCACCGTCAACGAGGGCGGTTGGCCAAAGCCTCACACCTTGGTGAAGATCTCCAGCGACTCGCGGCGCTCGCCCTTCAGCGCGTCGCCGAGGACCTGCTCCGCCTTGGTGTTCGCGTAGACGTCCGCGGTGTCGAAGGACGTGATGCCCGCGTCGAGGGCGGCGCGCACGCACTGCGTGGCGACGTCGTTCTCGACCTGGGAGCCGTGGGTGAGCCAGTTGCCGTAGGTGATCTCGGAGATCTTGAGACCACTGTTGCCGAGGTACCGGTAGTTGACCATCCGGTCACCCTACGCGGATCACTCGGGCCAGTGACCGTGCTTCTTGTGCATCGGCTTCGGCAGCCGGGACCGACGGATCTGCAGTGCACGCATCGCCGCGTACATCATCGTGCCGCGCGGGACGAAGTACTCCTTCTTCCCGTCCGTGCCGAGCGTGCCGAACTTGTCGCGCAGCCGGCGCTTGAGACGCTGCCACATGACGACGACGTCGATCAGCGTGATGAACACCACCGCGTACAGCGCGAGCAGCACCAGCGTCGCCATCGTCGGGTTCTGCAGGAAGATCAGGTTCATGAAGATGAAGACGAACGCCACCGGCAGGAAGAACTCGCCGACGTTCCAGCGGGCGTCGACGTAGTCGCGCACGTAGCGGCGGACGGGGCCCTTGTCGCGCGCCGGCATGAACCGCTCGTCACCGGTCTGCATCGCCTGGTACTCGCGGTTGCGCTCCGCGCGCACCTTCTCCTTGGACGCCTTGCGGGCGGCCTTGCGGTCGTTCGGGACCAGCGGGCGCTTGTTCTTCGCCTGGGACTCGCTGCGCTTCGGCGTCGGGCGGCCCTTCGACGGCGCCCCGGACGAGGGCGTGTCGGTGGAGTCGGCGGCGGAGGACGTCGCCGCGACGTCGGCGGACGAGGCGGACTGCCCCGCTGCGGGGGACGTCGCGGGAGAATCGGCGAGATCACGCTTGCGGGAGAACACCCCTCCAGGGTAGTGGAGTCACGGGGTGCCTCGGGACACCCCGGTACCGTGGGCGCCGTGACACACACCGATGCGGACGTCGCCGCCCTGCGCGCGCACGTCGACCAGCTGTTCCCCGCCGTCCAGGCCGACCTCGAGTCCCTGGTCCGCATCCCGAGCGTCTCGGCGAGCGCCTTCGACGCGTCGCACGTCGTGGCCAGCGCCGAGGCCGTGGCCGCGCTGCTGCGCGACGTCGGGCTGCCCGAGGTCCGGATCCTGCGCTCCGAGCGGCCCGACGGTACCCCCGGCGCGCCCGCCGTCGTCGCCCGGCGACCCGCTCCGGCCGGGGCGCCGACCGTGCTGCTCTACGCCCACCACGACGTCCAGCCGCCCGGGGACGCCGCCACCTGGGACACCGAGCCCTTCGAACCCGTCCAGCGCGGCGAGCGGCTCTTCGGACGCGGCGCGGCCGACGACAAGGCCGGGGTCATGGCGCACGTCGGTGCGCTGCGGGCCCTGGCCGCGCTGGGCGAGGAGCCCGGTGTCGGCGTGACCGTGTTCGTCGAGGGCGAGGAGGAGGCCGGCTCGCCCAGCTTCTCGCGCTTCCTCGCCGACCACCACGCGCTGCTCTCCGCCGACGTCATCGTGGTGGCCGACTCCACCAACTGGAAGGTCGGGGTCCCGGCGCTCACGACGTCGCTGCGCGGCCTCGTCGACGGCGTGGTCGGCGTCGAGGTGCTCGACCACGCCGTGCACTCCGGCATGTTCGGCGGGCCCGTGCTGGACGCCAACCTGCTGCTGGCGCGACTGCTCACCACGCTCCACGACGACGCGGGCACCGTGGCCGTCGACGGCCTGACCAGCGCCGGCGAGCCGGAGGTGGACTACGCGGAGGCCGACTTCCGCGCCGACTCCTCGGTGCTCGACGGCGTGCGGCTGGCCGGCGAGGGCACGATCGCGGGCCGGCTGTGGACCAAGCCCGCGATCTCGGTGATCGGCGTGGACGCCACCGACGTCGCCCACGCGTCCAACACGCTGGCGCCGCGGGCGGCGGCCAAGCTGTCGGTGCGGATCCCGCCGGGCCTGGACCCCCAGGCCGCCGAGGACGCACTGCGCGCGCACCTGACGGCGCACGCCCCGTTCGGGGCCCGCGTGACGTGGACGCCGGGGGAGCAGGGCAAGGCCTTCGGGGCGCCGGACGACTCCGCGGCCATGCGGGCCGCGCGCTCGGCGTTCGCCGCGGCGTGGGGTACCGACCCGGTCGACATCGGCGTCGGCGGCTCGATCCCGTTCATCGCCGACCTGCTCGAGGCCTTCCCGGAGGCGGCCGTGCTCGTCACCGGCGTGGAGGACCCGGACTCGCGCGCCCACGGCGCGAACGAGTCGGTGCACCTCGGTGAGCTGCGCAAGGTCCTGGTGGCCGAGGCGCTGCTCCTGCGGGGACTCGGCGGACGCTGAGGCTCAGGCTCAGGCTCAGGCTCAGGCTCAGGCTCAGGCTCAGGCTCGGTCGACGTCGCGGTGCGCGACGTCGACCGAGCGGGCCCAGGCCGCCAGGTCGGCCGGCAGCTCGGGGCTGTCGAGCTCGGCGTCGGCGAGCAGGGCGACGACCTCCCGCGGTGACACGCGGATCCCGTCGCGGCCGAGGAACCGTCCCGCGACCCAGCCGCGCGCGCAGAGCTCGCCGTCGCGCCGCGTGAAGACCTGCTCGAGGTAGACGACCCGCTGGTCCCAGCCGACGACCCGCGTCGCGATCGTCACCCGGTCGAAGAGCTGCAGCGACCGCTTGTACGTCATCGTGGAGGCCGCCACGACGGGGTACCAGCCGTGCGCCTTGAGCCGGGCGAGGCCGCCGAGATCGGCGAGGAGGTTGGACCGGGCCACGTCCATCATCTGCAGGTACGAGCCGTTGTTGACGTGGAGGTACAGGTCCAGGTCGCCCGGGTGAACGCGCAGCACCGTGGTCGAGGTGTCCAGGGGTGCCATGCCGGGGCGGGCCCGACGGGGCAGGAGGGAGGCCTGGGCGAGCTGGAGCATCCGGGTCATGCGGGCGACGCTATACCAGCGACGAGCGGTATCAGGTATCCCCGTACTGCAGGGCGTCGCGCACCGCGTCGGCGACCTCGGCCGACTCCAGGCGCTCGACCAGGTGCAGCGCCATGTCGATCCCCGCCGTCACGCCGGCGGAGGTGACGACGTCGCCGTCGTCGACGAACCGCGCCTCGGTGTCGATGACCGTCGAGGGATCGATCTGCGCCAGCTCGTCGTAGTGGTGACGGTGGGTCGTCGACGGACGTCCCGCCAGCAGCCCCGCGGCGGCGAGCACGAGCGCCCCGGTGCACACGCTCGCCACGACCGCGGTCTGGGCGTGGGCCTGGCGCAGCCACTCGAGGTGGCCGTGGTCGCCGACGAGGGCCCGGGTGCCCCACCCGCCGGGGTGCACCAGCACGTGCAGGGGGCCGACGTCGTCCGCCGACCGAGCCGGCACCAGCCGCATCCCCTTGGCGAGGCGCACGCCGTCGCCGTCGCGCGAGAAGGTGCTCACGTGCGGCTTGAGCGCGGAGTGCTCCTCCCACGCCGCCAGGACCTCGAAGGGACCCACGACGTCGAGCTCCTCGGCGTCGTCGAACAGGAAGATCCCGATGTGCAGCCCGCCGTCGGTACTCACACGTTGTCGCCTCCCAGCGCCCCGGTCAGATCCCCGGCAGCGCCAACATCTGGTCGAGGGCCACGCGGGCCCAGTGGGCGTCGTCGGCGTCGACGACGATCCGGTTGACCACGCGTCCCTCGGCGAGCGACTCCATCGCCCACACCAGGTGCGGCAGGTCGATCCGGTTCATCGTGGAGCAGAAGCACACCGTCGAGTCCAGGTAGTGCACCTGCTTGTCGGGGTGGGCCTTGGCCAGCCGGCGCACCAGGTTCAGCTCGGTGCCGATCGCCCAGGTCGAGCCGGGCTCGGCGGCGTCGAGGGCCTTGATGATGTACTCCGTCGAGCCGACCCGGTCGGCCGCGGCGACGACCTCGTGGCGGCACTCCGGGTGGACCATGACGTTGACGTCCGGCGCCGTGGCGCGGATCGCCTCGACGTTCTGGACGGAGAACCGTCCGTGCACCGAGCAGTGCCCGCGCCACAGGATCATCCGGGCGTCGCGCAGCTCGGCGTCGGTCAGGCCGCCGTTCGGCTTGCGCGGGTCGAACACGACGCAGTCGTCGAGGGACAGGCCGAGCTGGTTCACCGCGGTGTTGCGGCCCAGGTGCTGGTCCGGCATGAACAGCACCTTGCCGGTGCCGTCGACGCCGCCGACCTGGTCGAAGGCCCAGCGCAGGGCCACCTGGGCGTTCGACGACGTGCACACGGTCCCGCCGTGGCGGCCGGTGAACGCCTTGATCGCCGCCGAGGAGTTCATGTAGGTCACCGGCACGGTGTCACCCGCGACCCCGGCGTCGGCCAGCACCTCCCAGGCCTCCTCGACCTGGGAGATCTCGGCCATGTCCGCCATCGAGCAGCCGGCCGCCATGTCCGGCAGCACGACCTGCTGGGAGTCCGCGGTGAGGATGTCGGCCGACTCGGCCATGAAGTGCACGCCGCAGAAGAGGACGAACTCGGCCTCGGGGCGGGCCGCCGCCCGCTGGGCGAGCTTGAAGGAGTCACCGGTGACGTCGGCGAAGTCGATCACCTCGTCACGCTGGTAGTGGTGGCCCAGCACGAAGGCGCGCTCACCCAGCGCGGCGCGGGCGGCGCGGGCGCGGTCCACCAGGTCGGGGTCCGACGGCGCCGGCAGCGCGCCGGTGCACTCCACCCCGCGCTCGGAGGCGAGGTCGCGGCCCTGACCGAGCAGCAGCAGCGCCGAGGGCGCCGGCTCGACGAAGTTCGACGTCTCGTTCAGCACAGTCACGCCCTCATCCTCCCACGCCCGCGTCGTGTGCCACGATCGGTCTCGTGCACGTACTGCTGCTGGCCACCGCCGACGGTGGACCGGACGACCCCGACCGCACCGCCGCGACGGCGCTGGCCGCCGCCTGGACCGCCGCCGCTCCCCGCTGCGTCGTCGAACCCATGGTGCTGCCGCCCGGCCCCGCGGCGTCGACCGGCCCGCCCGACGGGTCGCCGTCGCCCGGGGTGTTCGTCCCCACGACCGAGCTCGGGCTGTCCAGCGTCGTGCCGCCCGCCCCGCGGCCGGAGGTGCGGCTGCTGCACGAGCGCGTCGCGGAGGCCGACCTCGTCGTCGTGCACACCCCCGTCCTGGACGGCGCCGCGCTGCACGCCGGACCGGTGCACTCCGCTGCGCAGGCCGCCGCCCCCCACGCCGTGCCCGTCGTCGTGCTGGCCGGACGCAGCGAGGCCACGCGCCGCGAGCTCGCCGGAGCAGGGGTCGCCGGGGCGCACGAGGTCGGTCCCGTGCCCGCCGAGGACGCCGTCGCCCGCGTCGCGCGGACCTGGGCGCCCGCGTGGGCCGCCGACGACGAGTGATGTGAGCCACGTCATCGACGCCGGAGAATTCGGGCGTAGGATCGGGAACAGCCGTACCGGCCCACCTGTTGGAGGAAGCATGACCGACACCACCGAGATCGCCACGCACGGCGTCGAGCTCTCCGAGGTCGCCGCGAACAAGGTCCGCAGCCTCCTCGAGCAGGAGGGGCGCGACGACCTGCGCCTGCGCGTCGCCGTCCAGCCCGGCGGCTGCTCCGGCCTCATCTACCAGCTGTACTTCGACGAGCGCCTGCTCGACGGGGACGCGCTGCGCGACTACGACGGCGTCGAGGTCGTCGTGGACCGCATGAGCGTGCCCTACCTCGACGGCGCGAAGATCGACTTCGCCGACACGATCGAAAAGCAGGGCTTCACGATCGACAACCCCAACGCCGGCGAGTCCTGCGCCTGCGGCGGCTCCTTCGGCTGATCGACCCCGCCGGCTCGTCGAGCCGGCCGCTAGTCCTCGAGGCGGACGGTCAGGGCCCACCAGGGCCCGCCGTCCGCTTCGTCGTTCACGGGGTGGTGCTCCTCGGCCACCATCACGTGGCCCCGCAGCCGGGCCCAGGCCGGCACGTCGTACCGCGCGGCCGGGTCGGTGGCGAGCACCGTGACCTCGCTGCCGGCGGCCAGCTCCTTCGCGCGGGCGGCCAGCCGCACCACGGGCAGCGGGCAGCGCAGCCCGCGCGCGTCGACGACCTCCGGCACGGTGCTCACAGCCCGGACACCCCCAGCGCGTCGCGCACGTGCGCGACCGCGCCCGGCAGCACGGCGAGGAACCGGTCGACGTCCTCGGCCGTGGTCGACCGGTCCAGGGCGACACGCACGTTGCCGTGCGTGAGGACGCCCATCGCCGCCAGGACGTGCGAGGGCTCCAGGGTGCCGGCCGTGCAGGCGGACCCGGAGCCGACGGCGTACCCCGCGCGGTCCAGCTCGGTCACCATCGCCTCGCCGTCGACGTAGAGGAAAGAGAACGTCACGACGTGGGGGAGCCGGTCGACCGGGTCGCCCACCACCTCGACGTCCGGGATCTGTGCGACGGCGGCCCGGATCCGGTCGACCAGGGCGCGGCGGCGTGCGTCCTCGGCGGCGACGTCCTGGGCGACCGCCTGCAGGGAGACGGCGGCGGCGAACGCCGCGGGCACGCTGACGCCGCCGGGGGCCCAGGGATCCGGGTCCTCGGGCCCGTCGGGGACCGTCCGGGTGCGGTGCCGCACCGCCAGGACACCCACGCCCCGCGGCCCGCCCCAGTCCGCCGGGTCCGCCGCCAGCAGGTCCCACGCCGTCGGCAGCTCCGTGTGCCCGACCGACGCGCCCGCGTCCACGAGCAGGGGCACGCCCGAGCCCCCCAGCGCGGCGTGCACCGCCGCGACGGGCTGGAGCGTGCCGACCTCGCCGTTGGCGTGCTGCAGCGCCGCCAGGGCGACGCCGTCGGCGCGGGCGGTCCGGGAGAGCTCGTCGGCGTCCACGCGCCCCTGCCGGTCGACGCCGGTCGTGGTGCGTCCGCCGGGGCCCGCGGCGTGGTCGGCCGCGTGCAGGATCGCCGCGCGCTCGGCCGCACCGACGACGACGCCGCGTCCGTGCCGCCGTCGGGCCCGGACCACCTGCGCCACCGCGGAGTGCAGCGAGGCCGTGTGCGACGGCGTGAACCGGACCTCCTCGGTGCGCACGCCCAGCACGCCGGCCACGGCCTCGCGCGCGCCGTCGAGCAGTGCGGCCGCGCGCCGCCCCTCGGCGTGCAGGCGCCGGGGGTCCGCCCAGCCCTCGTCGAGGGCCTGGACCAGCGCCTGCCGGGCCAGGGGGTGCAGGGGCGCCGAGCCGCCGTTGTCCAGAGGGGTCCGGGTCGGCGTCGGCGAGGTGGGATGTGTCACAGGGGCCTCTCGATGGGCGTCGCAGCGTCGTCACCATCATGCCGCCGACGTCCTCGGTGTCGCGAAACCCCGGTGCGATCTGACACGGCCCAGCCGGGCGTCGCGAACAGGGCGGATGGCGACGTCGGGACCCTGTCCCGTCACGTAGGAAGGGGGGTCTTCTGGCGTCGAAACCGTGAAGGTCGCGCTAGGCTGCTCCCATCGAGGACGAAGGTCCCACCCGTGCGCCCTGCCTCAGGACGCGGCGGTCGGACGAGACGTGAAAGGCCTCCCTTGCACTCGAAGAGCACCACCCGCACCCGGCGGTCGATGGCGCTGCGTGCGACGGCGCTCGCCGTCGCGGTCGCAGCGTTCGCCACCGGCTGCGCCAGCGACGCCGTCCAGCGCGGATACCTCCCGGGATACACCGACGGGGAGGTGACGAACCAGACCGAGCGGATCACCAACCTGTGGAACGGCTCGTGGGTCGCCGCGCTCGCCGTCGGCGTCATCACCTGGGGCCTCATGCTCTGGTGCGTCGCCGCCTACCGCAAGCGCCGCGGCGACGAGCGACTGCCGGTCCAGACGCGGTACCACATGCCGCTCGAGATCATGTACACGATCGTGCCGACGCTCATGATCCTCGTGCTGTTCTTCTACACGAACCGCGACATGACGGCGATCCTCGACACCTCCGAGGAGCCCGACGTCAACATCCAGGTCATCGGCAAGCAGTGGAGCTGGGACTTCAACTACCTCGACGACGACGTCTACGAGACCGGCCAGCACCTGCTGGAGCCGGGTTCCGTGACGGAGGAGGAGACGGTCAACGACGCTCCCGGGACCTCCGAGGACCTGCCGACGCTGTACCTGCCCGTCGGTGAGCGCGTCGAGTTCACCGTCGACTCCCGTGACGTCATCCACTCCTTCTGGATCCCGGCGTTCCTGTTCAAGATGGACATGATCCCGGGCAAGACGAACACGTTCCAGGTCGTCCCCGAGCGTGAAGGCACCTACGCCGGCAAGTGCGCCGAGCTCTGCGGCGAGTTCCACTCCGGCATGCTCTTCAACGTCGAGGTCGTCGACCGCGCCGAGTACGACGCACAGATGGAGGAGCTGCGCGCTCAGGGTCAGACCGGCGAGCTCGGTCTGGACCTGAACCGCCAGCAGCACTCCGAGTTCTCCACTGACGAGACGATCCCGGAGGTCGAGGGCTGATGGCCACCACCGAGACCGCCTACGGCGCCGAGGTCGTCCCCGGCCTGCAGCCGAGGCGCCAGACGCTGGGTCGCACCGTGGTCAAGTGGATCACCTCCACCGACCACAAGACGATCGGGTACATGTACCTCATCACGTCGTTCCTCTGGTTCGCCGTGGGAGGCATCCTCGCGCTGCTCATCCGCGCCGAGCTCTTCGAGCCGGGCATCCAGCTCGTGCAGAGCAAGGAGCAGTACAACCAGCTCTTCACGATGCACGGCACGATCATGCTGCTGCTGTTCGCGACGCCGCTGTTCGCGGGCTTCGCCAACGTCATCATGCCGCTGCAGATCGGTGCGCCGGACGTCGCGTTCCCGCGTCTGAACATGTTCGCGTACTGGCTGTTCCTGTTCGGCGGGCTCATCGCCGCCGGCGGCTTCTTCACCCCGCAGGGCGCGGCCTCCTTCGGCTGGTTCGCCTATGCGCCGCTGTCGAACACGACGTTCAGTCCAGGCCTCGGGGGAGACCTGTGGGTCTTCGGCCTCGCCCTGGGTGGTTTCGGCACCATCCTCGGTGCCGTCAACTTCATCACCACGATCATCTGCATGCGTGCGCCCGGCATGACGATGTTCCGGATGCCGATCTTCACCTGGAACACCCTGGTCACCAGCCTGCTGGTCCTCATGGCGTTCCCGCCGCTGGCCGCGGCGCTGTTCGCCCTCGGTGCGGACCGCCGGTTCGACGCCCAGGTGTTCAACCCGGACAACGGGGGAGCGGTGCTGTGGCAGCACCTGTTCTGGTTCTTCGGCCACCCCGAGGTGTACATCATCGCGCTGCCGTTCTTCGGCATCGTGTCCGAGATCTTCCCGGTCTTCAGCCGGAAGCCGATCTTCGGCTACAAGGGCCTGGTCTACGCGACGATCGCGATCGCCGCCCTGTCGGTGACGGTGTGGGCCCACCACATGTACGTCACCGGTGCGGTGCTGCTGCCGTTCTTCGCCTTCATGACGATGCTCATCGCGATCCCGACCGGCGTGAAGTTCTTCAACTGGATCGGCACGCTGTGGCGAGGGAAGATCACCTTCGAGACACCGATGCTCTGGTCGATCGGCTTCCTGGTGACCTTCCTCTTCGGTGGTCTGACCGGCATCATCCTGTCCAGCCCGGCGCTCGACTTCCACCTGTCCGACTCGTACTTCGTCGTGGCGCACTTCCACTACGTCGTCTTCGGCACCGTGGTGTTCGCGATGTTCGCCGGCTTCTACTTCTGGTGGCCGAAGTTCACCGGGCGCATGCTCAACGAGCGCCTCGGCAAGATCCACTTCTGGATCCTGTTCGTCGGCTTCCACATGACGTTCCTCGTCCAGCACTGGCTGGGCGTCGAGGGCATGGCCCGCCGGTACGCGGACTACCTGCCCGAGGAGGGCTTCACCTGGGAGAACCAGCTCTCGACGGTCGGTGCGTTCATCCTCGCCGCCTCGACGCTGCCGTTCCTGTGGAACGTGTACACCACGTGGCGGAACGCCCCCAAGGTGCAGGTCGACGACCCGTGGGGCTACGGCCGCTCGCTCGAGTGGGCGACGTCCTGCCCGCCGCCGCGGCACAACTTCACCTCGCTGCCGCGGATCCGCTCGGAGTCGCCGGCGTTCGACCTCCACCACCCGGAGGTCGCCGCGATGGAGGACCCTCACCTGAACGAGGGCGCCCTGGAGCGCGTCTACGGCGGAGCGGACCGCACCGGCCAGCACGAGATGGTCGAGGAGCTCAGCTGGAAGGACTACCCCGAGAAGCACCAGTCGAGCACGACCGTCCTCGACGCTGACCGCCCGGCCGAGGGCGAGGAGGACTCCAAGTGAAGATCGAGATCCGGCTCTTCGTCTGGACCGCGCCGTTCTTCGTGGTCGTCGGTGTGCTGTACGGGCTGTTCACCGGCTTCACGGAGCCGGTGGGTTACCTGGGCATCCCGCTCGTCGGAGCCCTCATGGCCATGATCGGGGCCTACCTGGTCGTCCAGGCGAAGCACACCGACCCGCGTCCGGAGGACGACGAGAACGGCGAGATCGAGCAGGGTGCCGGCGACCAGGGCGTCTACGCCCCGTGGTCCTGGTGGCCGCTCGTCATCGGTGCCGCCGCGGCCGCCGCCTTCCTGGGGCTCGCCGTCGGCTGGTGGGTGTTCTACATCGCCACGATCGTCGGCGTCATCGGGCTCGTCGGCTGGGTCTTCGAGTTCAGCCGGGGACAGCACGCCCACTGATCCACAGCGTTCCTCGAAAGGGGTCCTGCACCGCATGGTGCAGGGCCCCTCTCGTCGTCCCGCGAGGTAGGCAACCTCCCGGCGAGGTAGGCAACTCTGGGCCGAGGTAGGCAAGGTCCCCACCAGGTAGGCAAACCTCCGGCCGAGGTAGGCAACCTCCGGCCGAAGTAGGCAACATCCCTCCGAAGTAGGCCACCGTGTGGCCGTGCGGTAGATCTGGGAGGTCTTGTCGCACCGGGCCATGTGGGGGCCGGCCGTCCGCGTACCCTGCCTCGGGCCATCCGGGAAGGCTTCCCAGCCACGAGGGCCGGCAGACCAAGCCGGACGTCGCCCGCCCGGTCAGTGCGTCGGCCTCACCGGACCTCACGGACACGGCGCACTGCCTCGCCGGAAGGTCGTCCGCCTCGCGGGATGGAGCCCCATTCCCGGCCGGGGTTGCCTACCTCGGCCGGAACTTGCCTACCTCGGCTGGAGGATGCCTACCTCGGCTGGAGATTGCCTACCTGGCGGGACGAGGAGAGCCCCGGACAGCACAGCTGTCCGGGGCTCTCGCGGTTCGCCAAGGCCCTGTGTGGGCCCGTGCGGCCTCTCAGGCGGTCAGGAGGCCGTTCGTGGCGGTGCGGGCGCGCTCGAGGCGGGCGGCGACGTCCTGCCAGTTGGCGAGGTTCCAGAACGCCTTGACGTACTCGGCCTTGACGTTGAGGTAGTCCAGGTAGAAGGCGTGCTCCCACATGTCGAGCATGAGCAGCGGGGTGATGCCGACCGGGACGTTGGCCTGCTGGTCGAAGAGCTGGAAGATCAGCATCCGCTGGCCGATGGAGTCCCAGCCGAGCACGGCCCAGCCGGAGCCCTGGATGCCGGTGGCGGTGGCGGCGAAGTGCGCCTGGAACGCGGCGAAGGAGCCGAACTGGTCCTTGATGGCCTCGGCCAGCTCGCCGGTGGGCTCGCCGCCGCCCTCGGGGGACAGGTTGTTCCAGAAGATGGTGTGGTTGGTGTGCCCGCCGAGGTTGAACGCGAGGTTCTTCTCGTGCAGGTTGACCGCCGCGAGGTCGCCCGACTCGCGCGCCTCGGCCAGCTTGTCCAGCGCGGTGTTCGCGCCGGCGACGTAGGCGGCGTGGTGCTTGTCGTGGTGCAGCTCCATGATCTTGCCGCTGATGTGCGGCTCGAGGGCGCTGTAGTCGTAGGGCAGGTCAGGCAGCGTGTAGACGGCCATGCTGGTGTACCTCCGGTGTCGGGCCGCACCACGTCGAACGTGTGCGGCGTGTGTCTCGTCGTCCCGGTGGGTCAGCCGTACCGACCCCCGGTGCAGGATAGACAGAGACCCGCGTGCCGTGCCCGCCGGAGCGGGTCATCGGGCACGCGGGCCTCTGTCGGAACCTGGCAGGAGTCTCAGCGCTCCTGCTCGACGTTCGTCGCCCCCGAGGTCACCTCGGGGGAGGTCTGGGCGGCAGCGATCTCGTCGTGCTCACCGTGCGAGTGGGCGGCGGCGAGCTCGGCCGGGGTCACCGGCTCGACGCGGTCCTCGTAGAAGAACCGCGACAGACGCTGCCAGCGCTTCTCGGCCTTGTAGCCCGGACGCTTGACGCCCCGTGCGTCCGTGGCGGGCTCGATCTCGAGCGGCTTGTGCGCGGTGTAGTTGACGCGCAGCCAGCGCTCCTGCTCGTCCAGCGGACGGTGGACCTCGATGTACTCGCCGTTGGCGAACCGCACGATCCGACCGGTCTCGTGCCCGTGGAGGACAAGCTCGCGGTCCTTGCGCTGCAGGCCGAGGCAGATCCGCTTGGTGATCCAGAACGCGATGACCGGTCCGGCGAAGAACAAGATGCGGAAGGCCCAGGTGATCTGGTTGAGCGACATCCCGAAGTGCGTCGCGATGAGGTCGTTCGACCCGGCGAGCGCCAGGATGATGAACGCCGTCAGGAACGCGACTCCCAGGCCCGTGCGGACGGGGACGTTGCGCGGGCGGTCCAGGACGTGGTGCTCACGCTTGTCACCGGTCACCTTGGCCTCGACGAACGGGTAGGCGAACAGGAACGTGAACAGCAGACCCGGGATCACCACGGCGGGGATCAGCACGTTGAGGGACAGCGTGTAGCCGAAGAGGACCCACTCCGTCCCCGCACCCGGCATCAGACGCAACGATCCCTCGAGAAACAGCATGTACCAGTCGGGCTGCGCACCGGCGCCGACGGGGGAGGGGTCGTACGGCCCATAGTTCCAGACGTTGTTGATGCTCATCGTGGCACCCATCAGGGCGAGGATGCCGAAGACGATGAAGAAGTTGCCGCCCATCTTGGCGATGTAGACGGGGAAGAGCGGGTAGCCGACGACGTTCTTGTCGGTGCGGCCGCCGCCCGGGAACTGGGTGTGCTTGTGCAGCACCATGAGGAACAGGTGCACACCGATCAGAGCGAGGATCAGCGCCGGCACCAGCAGGATGTGCACGGTGAACAGGCGCGGGATGATGTGCTCGCCCGGGAACTCGCCGCCAAAGACGAAGTACGACATGTACGAGCCGATCACGGGGATCGACTTGATGACGCCGTCGGTGATGCGCAGGCCGTTGCCGGAGAGCACGTCGTCCGGCAGGGAGTAGCCGGAGAAGCCGGCGGCCAGGCCCAGGATCAGCAGGACGGTGCCGACGAGCCAGTTGATCTCGCGCGGCTTGCGGAACGCGCCGGTGAAGAACACGCGCATCATGTGCACCACGATCGCGGCCATGAAGATCAGGGCCGCCCAGTGGTGGATCTGCCGCATGAGCAGACCGCCGCGCACCTCGAACGAGAGGTCCAGCGTCGAGGCGAAGGCCACGGACATGAGCTGGCCCTGCATCGTCTCCGGGCCGGCGCCGTGGTACTCCTCGAGCGCCATCGACGGGTCGAAGAACATGGTCAGGAACACGCCCGTCAGCAGCAGCACGACGAACGAGAACAGGGCGATCTCGCCCAGCATGAACGACCAGTGGTCCGGGAAGACCTTGCGCGCGAACTCCTTGACGGCGCCGCCGACACTGGTGCGCTGGTCGAGGTAGTCGGCGGTCTTGCCGGCCGCGGTCTTCGGGGCGTCGTTGCTCGACGCGGTGGTCTCGGTGCTCACTTCAGTCGCTCCCAGAAACTCGGTCCGACGGGCTCGGCGAAGTCGTCCTGCGCGATGAGGTAGCCCTCGTCGTCGACCGTGATCGGCAGCTGGGGCAGCGGCCGGTTCGCCGGTCCGAAGACGACCTTCGCGCCATCGGCCATGTCGAATGTGGACTGGTGGCACGGGCAGAGCAGGTGGTGCGTCTGCTGCTCGTACAGTGCCACCGGGCATCCGACGTGGGTGCAGATCTTCGAGTATGCCACGATTCCGTCGTACGACCAGGTCTCGCCCTCGGGGGACTGGTCGGAACGCAGGTCCTCCGGGTTGAGCCGGACGAGCAGCACGACGGCCTTGGCCTTCTCGGTGATCCAGTCGTGCGACTGCATGTACTCCTCGGACTCCTCCGGGATGACATGCGCCGCGGAGCCGACGGTGAGGTCGGCGGCCCTGATCGGCCGACCCGTGGGGTCGTAGGCGAGGCGCTTGCCCCGCTCCCACAGGGTGTGCCGGAACTTGGAGATGTCCCAGTCACCGCCGACGCTGGAGATCAGCGGCACGGCGAAGGTGAGCGGGAAGAGGGCGAGCGCGGAGACCGCGGCCCCCTTGAGCACGCCGCGGCGGGCGATGCCGGAGTCCTCGACACCGTCGGTGAGGTGCTGGACGGCGACCTCGCGGACCTCCGGCGAGCTCGCGAGCTCGTGCCGCTCGTCCACGTGCTCGTGGTCGCTCATGAGCGACTTGGCCCAGTGGATCGCGGCGATACCGATGCCGAGCAGCGACACGGCCATCGTGGTGCCCAGCATGACCGTGGACAGCCGGGTGCCCTCGGTGGTGCCGTCGGGTCGGAACGCGAAGTAGGCCACGATGCTGGCGATCGCACCGAGGCAGGAGATCGCGAACAGGATCACGACGATCCGCTCGTTGCGCTTGCGCGCCGCCGGGTCGGTGTCGGTCAGCCGCGGCTTGTGCTCGGGCACGCCCGGGTCGGTGAACCGCTCGGGGTGCTGGGCCTCCGACGTCGTGCTGACGTCGCGGCCGGGGGTGGGGTTCTGGTTCTCGCTCACGAGGACTTCGCTCCGATCCACACAGCGGCACCGATCATCAGCCCGAGGCCGACGACCCATGCCCACACGCCTTCGCTGACGGGCCCGAGAGAGCCGAGGGACAGCCCACCGGCCGACCCGTCGCGCTGCTCGATCAGGTACGCGATGATGTCGCGCTTCTCGTCGGGCGTGATGTTGGCGTCGTTGAAGACCGGCATCGACTGCGGGCCGGTCAGCATGGCCTGGTAGATGTTCCGCTCCGAGACGTCGTACAGGGGCGGCGCCCACTTGCCCTCGGAGAGCGCGCCACCGGCGCCGACGGCGTTGTGGCACATCGCGCAGTTGGTGCGGAACAGCAGGGCGCCGTTCGACGGGTCACCCTCGGCGCCGTCCACCTGCTCGTCGGTCGGGATCGCCGGGCCCGCGCCGAGCGACGCGACGTAGGCAGCCAGCTGCGCCGTCTGCTCCTCGTCCATCTGCGGGGGCTTGGGTGCCGCCTGGGGGCCGTTCATCTGCATCGGCATCCGACCGGTCGAGACCTGGAAGTCGACCGACGCCGCACCCACGCCCACCAGGGAGGGCGCCTCGGAGGTGCCCTCGGCGTTCGGGCCGTGGCACGTGGCGCAGTTGGCCTGGAAGAGGCGTTCGCCCTCTTCCACGTCGTTCGCTGTGCTGGCGGTGTCGGCCGTGGCCGAGCTCGGTGCCAGGACGGCGTACACGCCGCCCGTGAGCAGCAGCGCCAGCAGCATCAGCACGACCGGGGCGGCCCGGTGGTGCCGGCGGGCGGCGAGTGCCTTCACGAAATTGTCCTCGTCTCGAAGGTGAATGGTGCAGGGACGTGGGGTCGGCGACCGCGCCGAGCCGGTGTGATCACTTCAGCAGGTAGATCACCGCGAAGAGGGCGATCCACACGACGTCGACGAAGTGCCAGTAGTAGGAGACCACGAGTCCCGTGGTCACCTCGTGGTGCGTGAACCGCTTGGCGCGGAAGGACCGGCCGAGCAGGAACAGGAAGGCGATCAGGCCGCCGACCACGTGCAGACCGTGGAACCCGGTGGCGAGGTAGAAGACGGAGCCGTAGGCGCTGGAGGAGATCGTCAGGCCGTGCTCGACGAGCTCGGCGTACTCGAAGATCTGCCCGGCGATGAAGAACGAGCCCATGAGGTAGGTGAGCGTCATCCACTCGTTCATGCCCCACCGGTTCACCTGCAGCAGCGAGCCGGTCCGCACCGGCTGGAACCGCTCGGCGGCCCAGACGCCCAGCTGGCAGGTCACCGAGGACAGGACCAGGATCGTGGTGTTGATCGCCGGGAACACGAGCGAGACGTTGTCGGCCTGGGCGGCCCACTCCTCCTCGGGCATCACGGAGCGCACCGTGAAGTACATCGCGAAGAGGCCCGCGAAGAACATGAGCTCGCTGGCGAGCCACACGATCGTCCCGACCGAGACGGTGTTCGGTCGGTTCACGGTCACGTGCTGGTGGGCGTGGGGGGCAGCAGCCGTTGCGGTCGACACGCGACCCATTATGGCCGACGTGCGGAAGGTTCGAGGACCAGAACCGCGCTTTCCGTGGAGACCACCACCACCGAATCTGCAGAAATGAGCGGCTGCGGCGGTCTATCGTGACGGATACCAGGACAGTGCCACGAAAACGCCACCCGATCGGGCTGACCGAGGTGACGGACCTGTGCCACGATGCCACCAAACGACTGCGAAAGGGATGCTCGATGACGAACGGCCCCCGGGTCCTGCTGTACAGCGACGACCGCACGGTGCGCGAACAGGTGCGACTCGCCGTCGGACCCCGGCTGGGTGCCGACGCTCCGTCGATCGAGTGGTTCGAGGCGGCGACCGCCCCGGCCGTGACGTCCGCGGTGTCCGCCCGCCGCTTCGACCTGCTCGTGCTCGACGGCGAGGCGGACAAGGCCGGCGGCATGGGCCTGTGCCGGCAGCTCAAGAACGAGGTCTACGACTGCCCGCCGATCGTCGTGCTGACCGGCCGCCCCGACGACGCCTGGCTGGCATCATGGTCGCTCGCGGACGCGGTGGTGCCGCGCCCGCTCGAGCCCTTCGCCGTGCAGCGCACCGTCGCGGACGCGCTGGCCCCGGTGGCCTGAGCGGGCGGTGGCGCCCGCTGCCCCGTCCGCCCTGCCCGTCGACCGCGAACCCCAGGAGAACACCGCCGTGCCCACCAGCGACCCGACCGCACCCACCTGGCCCGGCGTGCTCTCCGAGCTCGTCGCCGGCCACGACCTCACGGCCGAGCAGACCGCCTGGGCGATGGACGAGGTCATGGCGGGCGAGGTCCCCCCGGCCCGGCTCGCGGGCTTCCTGGTCGGCCTGCGGGCCAAGGGGGAGACGGCCGCCGAGCTGACGGGCCTGGCCGACGCGATGCTCTCGCACGCGACCCGCATCGCGGTCCCCGGCCCGGCGGTCGACCTCGTCGGCACCGGCGGGGACCGCCACCACACCGTCAACATCTCCACCATGGCCGCGGTCGTGGTGGCCGGGACCGGGACGCGGGTCGTCAAGCACGGCAACCGGGCGGCGTCGTCGTCCTCCGGCTCGGCGGACGTCCTCGAGGCCCTCGGCGTGCGGCTCGACCAGCCGGCCGAACGGGTCGCCGAGATCGCCACCGAGGTCGGCATCACCTTCTGCTTCGCCGGGCTGTTCCACCCCTCGATGCGGCACGCCGGTACGGCGCGCCGCGACCTCGGGATTGCCACCGCGTTCAACTTCCTGGGGCCGCTGACGAACCCCGCCCAGCCGGGCGCCACGGCCGTGGGCTGCGCGGACGCGCGGATGGCTCCGTTGATGGCCGGGGTCCTCGCCTCCCGCGGCACCCGTGCCCTGGTGTTCCGCGGCGACGACGGGCTGGACGAGCTCGCGGCCACCGGCGGGACCGACGTGTGGGAGGTGCGCGAGGGCGCGGTGACCGAGGAACGGTTCGACGCCGCCGCCGACCTCGGCCTGCAGCGCATCGAGGTCGCCGACCTGCGCGGCGGCGACGCCGCGCACAACGCGGAGGTGGCGCGCGGGGTGTTCGCCGGCGCCGACCGCGGTCCCGTGCGCGAGACGGTGCTGCTCAACGCGGCGGCGGCGCTGGTGGCCGACGGGTCGTTGGCCGGCACGGCGCAGGGCACGCTCTCGCAGCGGCTGGCCGCGGGGGTCGAGCACGCCGCCCGCAGCATCGACGACGGGCGCACGAGCGACGTGCTGGAACGCTGGGTCGCCGCGACGCAGCGCTGAGGTCCGGCCGCCTGAGACGGTGGTGACCCGCCGCCCGCGGCGAGCCGACGCCGCGGGCGGCGGTCAGTCGTCCAGACCGAGGGCGAACGCCTGCTCGAGGTCCACGTGCGAGTAGGCGCGGAAGGCGATGAGCGTCTCCGTGCGCAGCACGCCCGGCACCTTGCTGATCCCGTCGGCGATGACCTCGGACAGGGCGTCGTGCTCGCGCACGCGCACCATCGCGACCAGGTCCGCCTTGCCGGTGACCGAGTAGACCTCGCTCACCCCGGGCAGGTCGGTGACCCGGGACGCGACCTCGGGGATCTGGTCGGCGGCGGTGTCGATCAGCACGATGGCGGTCAGCATGCCGCCATCGTATCGACGGCGCCGCCCACCGCCAGCGCCACGGTGGCGGCCACGTCGTCGAGGTCGGCGTGGGCCACGGCCGAGCGGACCGGGCACGTCCACGGGTCCGAGACGTCGACGAGCCGCACGTCCGACTGCTCGAGCCAGTCGAGCAGCAGCGCCGCCTCCTCCGGGTGCCCGGCCGGGGCGGGCGGTGCGGGCGCCTCGACCACCTCGGCGGTCGCCCGCAGCGCGTGCACGACCGGCCACGGGTCCTCGCCGGGCGGGCTGACCGCGGTGGCGGCCAGCCGTGCGTACCGCACGACGACCAGCTCCCAGCCTCCGTCCGCCGTCGGGCGCGCCGCCACCAGCTCCGCGCAGCGGCTCAGGGGGTCCAGCCGCTGGGCGCGCGCCGCCGCGCCGACGAAGGCGCGCAGCCGGGCCGTGACCTGGCCCGCTTCCTCGTACCGCTCCTCGGCGGCCAGCCGTGCCACCCGGTCGCCGAGGGCGCGCAGCACGACCTGGGGGTCGCCGGTCAGCGCCCGGGTCGCCTCGGCCACGACGTCGGCGTAGCCGACGTCGGGCGTCCCGACGGCGGTGCACGGCGCCGAGCACCGGTCCAGGCCGGCGAGCGCGCACGGGCTGCGCCGCTCCCGCGCCACCAGCGGCAGGCGCTGGGTGCACTGCCGCAGCCCGAGCGCGTCGTGCAGGGCGTCGACGGCGGCGGTCGCCGTGCGGCGCGAGGTGAACGGTCCGATGTGCGGTGTGTCGCCGCGGACCTCGGTCACGACCGAGAGCCGGGGGTAGGCCTCGTCGGTCAGGCGCACCCACGTGCGTCGCTCGGGATGCTTGGAGCGCCGGTTGTAGCGCGGGGAGTGCTCGGCGATGAGCCGTAGCTCGCGCACACGGGCCTCGAGCGGCGTCGCGCACACCACGGGGGTCACGGCGTGCGCGATACGCACCATCTCCGTCATGCGACGGCGCTTCTCGGCCGCGGTGAAGTACGACCGGACCCGTTGACGGATATTGGTCGAGGTGCCCACGTACAGCACCTCCTCGTCCGGTCCCCGGAAGAGGTAGACGCCGGGGGAGGACGGCAGGCCGTCGGCGAGCGTCGCCTTGCGCCGCACGTCGGCGGGCACCGGGTCCGACGCCGTGGCCAGGTCCTCCAGGTGCGTCACGCCCAGCGGGGCGAGCCGTTCCAGCAGCCCGTGCAGCACGTCCACCGTCGCGCGGGCGTCGGCCAGCGCGCGGTGGTCGGGCGAGGTGCCGGCGCGGAACAGCGCCGCGAGGGTGGACAGCTTGTGGTTGCGGGCCTCGTCGCGCGTCACGACGCGCCGGGCCAGCGGCAGGGTGTCGACGACGGCGAACCCCGGCCAGGCGTAGCCCAGCTCGGCGCACGCGGCGCGCAGGAAGCCGACGTCGAACGGGGCGTTGTGCGCCACGAGCACGGCGTCGTGGGCGAACTCCAGGAAGCTCGGCAGGACCAGGTCCGGGTCGGGGGCCGTGGCCACCATCTGCGTGGTGATGCCCGTCAGGCGGGCCACGAACGCCGGGACGGGGCGGCCGGGGTTGACCAGCGACTGGAACTCGCCGAGCACCTCGCCGCCGCGGACCTTGACCGCGCCGATCTCGGTGATGCCGGCGTCCTCGGCGCGGCTGCCGGTGGTCTCCAGGTCCACGACGACGAACGTGACGTCCTGCAGCGGGGTCCCCAGGTCGGCGAACGACGGCTGGACGCTCGTCCCCGGCTCCGCCCGGGCGGACGTGATCGACATGGCCGCGACGCTAGCGGGCGCCACCGACAGGCAGCGGCCGGGCCGGCACGAGCCGGCCCGGCCGTCCGGTCAGCTGGGGGACTGCTCCCGGGTGTCCTCGTAGAGCGCGTCGACGTCGGCGGCGAAGTCGTCGAGCACGACGGAGCGACGGACCTTCATCGAGGGCGTGAGGTAGCTGTTCTCCACCGTCAGGTCCTCCGGCAGGATGGCGAACTTGCGGATCGACTCCGCGCGCGACACGGCCTCGTTGGCCCGGGTGACGGCGTGGTCCAGGGCGGCCAGCACGTCCGGGTCCTCCTTGGCCTGGGCCACGCTGAGCTCCGGCTTGTCGTGCATCTTGCACCAGCCGGGCAGGCCGTCCGGGTCGAGGGTGATCAGGGCGCCGATGAACGGGCGGTTGTCCCCGACGACGACGCACTGGCTGACCAGCGCGTGGGCGCGGATGCGGTCCTCGAGCACCGCGGGGGCGACGTTCTTGCCGCCCGCGGTCACGATGATCTCCTTCTTGCGGCCGGTGATCCGCAGGAAGCCGTCGTCGTCCAGCGAGCCGAGGTCGCCGGTGCGGAACCAGTCGCCGTCGAAGGACTCCGCCGTCGCCTCGGGGTTGCCGTGGTAGCCGCGGAAGACCTGCACGCCGCGCAGCAGGATCTCGCCGTCCTCGGCGATCTTGACCCCGCAGCCCGGCAGCTGCTCGCCGACGCTGCCGATGCGGTTGTTGCCCGGCCGGTTGACGGAGGTCGGCGCCGTCGTCTCGGTCAGGCCGTAGCCCTCGATGATCGTCAGGCCGATGCCCCGGAAGAAGTGGCCGAGCCGCTCGCCCAGCGGGCCGCCGCCGGAGACGGCGTGGCGTGCCTCGCCGCCGAGCGCCCCGCGCAGCTTGCTGTAGACGAGCCGGTCCGCGACCTTGTGCTGCACGTTCAGCCAGAACGAGGGGCCGCCGGTGTCCTGGGCCCGCGACCACGCGATCGCCGTGGCGGACGCCCAGTGGAAGATCTTCAGCTTGCCGCCCGCGGCGGCCTTCTGCTCCGCCGAGTTGTAGACCTTCTCGAACACGCGCGGGACGGCGAGCACGTAGGTGGGCTTGAACTCGGCCAGGCCCTCGGTGACCGTCTTGGTGTCGCCCCAGTGGCCGAGCACCGTGCCGCCGGCGACGGCGAGCACCTCGACGAACCGGGCGAAGACGTGCGCCAGCGGCAGGAACAGCAGCGTCCGACCGCCGGAGGCGAAGACCTCCGGCACGGCCGCGACGGCGTTCTTGGTCAGCAGCGCGAAGTTGCCGTGCGTGAGCTCCGCACCCTTGGGGCGTCCGGTCGTGCCCGAGGTGTAGATGATGGTGGCGACGTCGTCGAGGTTCGCCAGGCCGCGCCGGCGCTCGATCTCGGCGTCCTCGACCTCGGCGCCGGCGGCGGTGAGGTCCGCGATCGCGCCGTCCTCGAGCGAGAACACCTCGCGCAGCGTGGGCGCGGTCTGCTGGACCTGCTTGACGATGCCGGCCATCTCGGCGTCCTCGGCCACGACGAGCGTCGTGCCGGAGTCCGTGACGATCCACTCGACCTGGTCGCGCGAGGAGGTCTCGTAGATCGGCACCGGCACGGCGCCGGCCGCCCAGGCGGCGAAGTCCAGGAGGGTCCACTCGTAGCGGGTGTGCGACATGATCCCGACGGCCTCGCCGGGCTGCACGCCCCGTGCGACGAGTCCCTTGGCCACCGCCACGACCTGCGCGTCGAAGTCGGTCCCGCTGATCGCCTCCCACCCGGAGGGCCCGGGGCGCTCGACCACCGTCGCCGACGGGTCCGGCGCGATGCGTTCGGCGAGGAGGTCGTTGAGGTTCGACGTGGCGGGGAGCTCAACGAGCTGCGGGGTGGTGATCTCGTCCATGCTGACTCCAGTGGCAGGGCTGTCCGACGGCGGTCACGATACCGCGTCGCAGCGCCCGCGCCGACCAGTCTCGTCCACGTCGTGGGTCGCCAGGTGGACGGTGCGTGCAGGCCACGTGGAGGTCGGTAGGCTGTCCCCGGCGCGTCGGCGCGCGCCGATCCCTCAGGCGCCGGTGCGAGACACGTGTCCGCGCCACGCCCCCGACGAGCGAACGTGAGGTCGTACGCATGCACGCCATCGGAGTCGACATCGGCGGAACCAAGATCGCCGTCGGCGTCGTGGACGAGGCCGGGCGCATCCTGGCCAAGGTCCGGCGGGACACCGCCGCCGACGACGTCGCGAGCATCGACCGTGCGATCGCCGACGCCTGCACGGAGCTGGCCCGGGAGCACGAGGTCGGCGCGATCGGCCTGGCCGCGGCCGGTTTCGTCAGTCCGGACCGCTCCTCGGTGCTGTTCGCCCCCAACATCGCCTGGCGCGAGTACCCGCTGGCGCAGCGGGTCGGCGACCTGCTCGACGTGGACGTGCCGGTGGTGGTGGAGAACGACGCGAACGCCGCCGGCTGGGCCGAGTTCCGGTTCGGCGCCGCGCACGACGCCACCGACATGATCATGCTGACCGTCGGCACGGGTCTCGGCGGCGCCGTCGTCGTCGACCGCGAGCTGGTGCGCGGCAAGTGGGGCGTGGCCGCCGAGGTCGGGCACATGCGGGTCGTCCCGGGCGGTCACTACTGCGGGTGCGGCCACGAGGGCTGCTGGGAGCAGTACGCCTCCGGCTCCGCGCTGGTGCGCGACGCCCGGCAGGCCGCCGTGGCGAACCCCGACGCGGCCCGGCGCCTGGTGGAGCTGGCGGGCGGCGACCGGGAGGACATCCAGGGGCCGCACGTCACGCAGGCCGCCCAGGAGGGCGACCCGCTGGCGATCGAGCTCCTGGCCACGCTCGGGCGCTGGATCGGCGAGGGTGCCGCGTCGGTGGCCGCGCTGCTCGACCCGGAGCTGTTCGTCATCGGCGGCGGCGTCGGAGCGGCCGGGGACCTGCTGCTCCTGCCGGTCCGCAAGGCCTACGAGGCGCAGCTCTCCGCGCTCGGCCACCGGCCGGTGGCGCAGATCGAGCTCGCCAGGCACGGCAACGAGGCGGGCATCGTGGGCGCCGCGGACCTGGCCCGACGCTGAGCCGCTCGGCCCGGTGACGCCTCAGACGACCGCCCCGGGGTCGTCGTCCTCGGGGTCGCGACGGTTCGGCATCCGCCAGACCAGGACGGCGACGGCGGCGACGAACGCGGCGCCGGCGGCCGGTCCGAGCCAGCCGGGCACGGACAGCTCGGCCAGCGCGGCGCGCAGCACGACGCTCAGCACGGTCAGCACGGGCACCGCGACGACGACGGTCCAGGCCAGGGTGAGCAGCGGGTCGCGCTGCCCGATGGGCGCGGGGTCCGGGGGGACGAAGTGCGACTCAGTCTCTTCCAGCCTCTCGACCTCCGGCGAGGCGGGCCAGTCGCGGGGCCCCGGCGCACGCGGCGCGGGGGAGGGGGCGGCGACCTCGGGCGTCGCGGTCGTGTCGTCGGCGTCGCCCGCGTCGGCGTCGCCCGCGTCGTCGTTCCCCTCGGCGTCCTCGCCCCGGGGTCCGGTCGGCGTGGACCGCGCGACGTCGCGGCCGGACTGCTCCACGTCGCTCAGTCGTGCGACGATGTCGGTCCAACGGGCGTCGACGTCGGCGTCCGGGAGGTCGTCCGGATCCGCGTCCCGGTTCGATGAAGCCATGGGAACACTCTATTGTCGTCGGTGACGCCGCGAGGAGGACCGTTGTTCTACTGGGTGATGAAGCACGTGCTGGTGGGGCCGTGGCTCCGGCTGGCCTTCCGCCCGTGGACCCGGGGCGTGGACCACCTGCCCGCGACGGGCGGCGCGATCCTCGCGAGCAACCACCTGGCCGTCATCGACTCCTTCGTGCTGCCGCTCGTGCTCGACCGGCAGGTGAAGTTCCTCGGCAAGTCCGACTACTTCACCGGCAGGGGGCTGCGCGGCCGCCTGGTGGCCGGGTTCATGCGCGGCGTCGGCACCATCCCCGTCGACCGCTCGGGCGGCAAGGCCAGCGAGGCCGCCCTGCGCACCGGTCTGCGGGTGCTGGACGAGGGCGACCTGTTCGGCATCTACCCCGAGGGCACGCGCAGCCCCGACGGGCGGCTGTACCGCGGCAAGACCGGGGTGGCCCGGCTCGCCCTGGAGTCCGGCGCCCCGGTGGTGCCCGTCGCCATGGTCGGCACGGACGTCGCCCAGCCGCTGGGGACGGTGCTGCCCAAGCCGATGCCGATCGGCGTCGTCATCGGCGAGCCCCTGGACTTCAGCCGCTACCGCGGCATGGAGAACGACCGGTTCGTGCTGCGCGCGGTGACCGACGAGATCGTCTACGCGATCATGCGGCTGAGCGAGCAGGAGTACGTCGACGTCTACGCGGCCACCGCCAAGGCGCGCCTCGCCCAGGGGCTGCCCGTCGACCCGACGCCGGGGGGCGGGACGCCGGAGCGCCGGCCCGCCCCGGAGCCGTCGCCGCAACCGGAGACGGAGCGACCCGAGCGCTGAGACGGTGCCGCGCGGGGGGCGCGGTCCTCGTAGGATGGGGACCGCTGTTCATCCCCCAACGAGAGGTTGCACCCTCATGTCGGTCCGTCGTGTGGCCCTGCTGACCGCCGGTGGCTTCGCCCCGTGCCTGTCGTCCGCGGTCGGTGGCCTCATCGAGCGTTACACCGAGCTCGACCCGTCGATCGAGATCATCGCCTACCAGTACGGCTACCATGGCCTGCTGACCGGCACGAAGATCGAGATCGACGCCGAGGGCCGCCGTCAGGCCGGCATCCTCCACCGCTTCGGCGGCTCGCCGATCGGCAACTCGCGCGTCAAGCTCACCAACGCCGCCGACTGCGTCAAGCGCGGCCTGGTCGCCGAGGGCCAGGACCCGCTGCACGTCGCCGCAGAGCAGCTCAAGGCCGACGGCGTGGACGTGCTGCACACCATCGGTGGCGACGACACCAACACCACCGCCGCCGACCTCGCGGCCTACCTGCACGAGAACGACTACGAGCTCACCGTGGTCGGTCTGCCCAAGACGATCGACAACGACGTGGTGCCGATCAAGCAGTCGCTCGGCGCCTGGACCGCGGCCGAGGAGGCCGCCGGGTTCGCCGCGAACGTCATCGGCGAGCACCGGTCGGGTCCGCGCATGCTCATCGTGCACGAGGTCATGGGCCGCCACTGCGGCTGGCTGACCGCCGCCGCAGCCGCGGAGTACCGCACGTGGCTCGACGCCCAGGAGTTCGCCCCCGCGCTCGGTCTCACGCGCGAGCGCTGGGACGTGCACGCGGTGTTCCTGCCCGAGCTGGCCCTCGACATCGACGGCGAGGCCGAGCGCCTCAAGGCGATCATGGACACGCACGGCAACGTCAACATCTTCCTGTCCGAGGGTGCGGGCATGCACGAGATCGTCGCCCAGCTCGAGGCGGCCGGCGAGGAGGTCCAGCGCGACCCGTTCGGCCACGTCAAGCTCGACACGATCAACCCGGGCCAGTGGTTCGCGAAGCAGTTCGCCGAGAAGCTGGGCGCCGAGAAGGTCATGGTCCAGAAGTCCGGGTACTACTCGCGCGCCGCCGCGGCGAACGCCGAGGACCTGCGGCTCATCAAGTCGATGACCGACCTGGCGGTCGAGTGCGCCCTGCGCGGCGAGCCCGGCGTCATCGGCCACGACGAGGAGGACGAGGACAAGCTCAAGGCGATCGCCTTCCCGCGGATCGCCGGCGGCAAGGCCTTCGACGTCCACCAGGAGTGGTTCGGCGCGCTGCTGGCCGACCTCGGTCAGCCGCTCGTGCCGGCGCAGCCCTCCGAGCACTGAGGCGGTCGGGCACCATGAGCACCGCCGTCGACGTCGTCGCGCCCGGGACGGACCCGCAGGGGCTGGACCGGTTCCGCGACTTCGAGGCACGTCAGCAGCCGGTCTGGCCGGACGCCGACGCCCTGGACGCCGTCGCCGCCCGGCTGGCGGTCGCGGCGCCGCTCGTGGTGCCCGCCGAGGCGGACACGCTCACCGAACGCCTCGCCGCGGCCGGCCGCGGCGAGGCGTTCCTCCTGCAGGGCGGGGACTGCGCGGAGACGTTCGCCGACGCGAACGCGACGCGCATCCGCAACAAGGTCCGCACCATCCTGCAGATGGCCGTGATCCTCACCCACGGGGCGAGCACCCCCGTGGTGAAGATGGGCCGGCTCGCCGGGCAGTACGCCAAGCCGCGCTCGGCGGACACCGAGACGCGCGACGGCGTCACGCTGCCCTGCTACCGCGGCGACATGGTCAACGGCCACCCGTTCACCCCCGCGTCGCGGATCCCGGACCCCGACCGGCTGGAGCAGGCCTACCGGATCTCCGCCGCGACGGCGAACGTGGTGCGCGCCTTCACGCAGGGCGGCTACGCCGACCTGCGTCGCGTGCACGAGTGGAACCGCGGCTTCATGGAGAACCCGGCCTACGCCCGCTACGAGCGCACGGCCACGGAGATCGACCGGGCGATCCGGTTCATGGACGCCTGCGGGGCCGACTTCGACGCCCTGCGCACGGTCGAGTTCTTCCTCAGCCACGAGGCGCTCATCCTCGACTACGAGCGGGCCCTGACCCGCGTCGACCCCCGTTCCGGGCTGGCCTACGACACCAGCGCCCACTTCCTGTGGATCGGGGAGCGCACCCGCCAGCTCGACGGGGCGCACGTGGAGTTCCTGTCCCGCGTGGCCAACCCCGTGGGCGTCAAGCTCGGGCCGACGACGACGCCGGACGACGCGATCGCGCTGGCCCGGCGGCTCAACCCGGACAACGTCCCCGGGCGTCTGACGTTCATCACGCGCATGGGCGCCGGTCGCGTGCGCGAGGTGCTGCCCGACGTCGTGCACCGGGTGACGGCGGCGGACATCGCGGTGACCTGGGTGACCGACCCGATGCACGGCAACACGATCACCTCGGACAGCGGCTTCAAGACCCGCCGGTTCACCGACGTGCTCGACGAGGTCACCGGTTTCTTCGAGGTGCACCGCGACCTGGGCACGGTGCCCGGCGGCCTGCACATGGAGCTCACCGGCGACGACGTCACCGAGGTCCTCGGCGGCAGCGAGGAGATCTCCGACGCCGGCCTGGCCGAGCGCTACGAGACCCTCGTGGACCCGCGCCTGAACCACCAGCAGTCCCTCGAGACCGCCTTCCAGGTCGCGGAGATGCTCACCAGACGGTGATCGTCACGGTCGAGCCCACCGGCGCGCTGCCGGTGGGCTCCTGCTCGCGCACCTCGTCGCGGAACGCGGGCAGCCACCCGCCGAGCAGGCCGGTCACCTCGACCTCGAAACCTGCCTCCTCCAGCGCGGCCGTGGCCTCGTCACCGGTCATGCCCGTGACGTCGGGCACCTCGGCCTGCGGCGGACCCGCGGACAGCGTCAGCGTGACCGTGTCCGTGCGGCGCGCCGTCGTGCCCTGCTCCGGGTCCTGGGCGAGCACGCGCCCCTCGGCCACCTCCGTCGAGGTCTCGGGGTCGGCGTAGGCGACCTCGAGACCGGCCGCGGCCAGGTCCTCCTCGGCCTCGTCGGCGGAGCGCCCGACCACCTGGGGCACGCTGACCGGCGCCGGCCCGTCGGACACCGTCAGGGTCACCACCGTGTCGTGCCGCTGCCGGGAACCCTCCGGGACCGAGGTGCCGAGGACCTCGCCCTCGGGCGCGGCGTCGTCGTGGACGGTGTCGACCTCGACGGCGAACCCTTCCGCGTCCAGGGCGGCCTCGGCGTCCTGCCGGGGCGAGCCCACGAGGTCCCCGGGCACGGTGAGCATCCGGACCCCGAGCGAGACGACCAGCTCCACGCTGCCGTCGCGACGCACGCGCTCGCCCGAGGCCGGGTCGGTGGCGACGACGTCGCCCGCCGGGACGTCGTCGTGGTGCCGCTCCCGGGTCTCGGCGTCCAGGCCCAGCGCGGCGAGCGCGGCGCCGGCGTCCTCGGCCGGTGCACCCACCAGGCCCGCCGGCACGGTCGTCCAGGCCCCGGGACCGGCGGCGAACCACCACCAGGTGCCCGCGCCGCCCCCGCCCAGCAGCAGCACCAGCAGCACCGCCCACACCACGGCGCCGCGCCGGTGCGTCCGCTCCGGGGCGGCGGGACCGGCTCCGACCGGTCCCGCCAGGGCGTGGGTCGGCTCGGTGACCAGGTGCTCGGTGCGGTGCTCGCCGGTGGGCACCTCGGTGAAGAACGCCGTGGGGATCTCGTCGACGGCGTCGGCGGACCCCGTCCGCAGGGCGTCGGGGCCGTCGTCGGGCCCCGTGCCCGGGTCGCCGTCGAGGTCGTCCTCGGCCGGCAGCACCGGCCGGTCCGCGCGGCGGGCGAGCATCTCCGGGTCGAGCAGCGCCCGGGCCCCGGCGACGGCCGCGCCCGCGGCGTCGGCGTTCGGGGGGCGGCGGTGCGGGTCCCGGGCCGTGAACGACGCCACCAGGCGGTCGAGCTCCGCGGGCAGCCAGTCCACCCGCTGCGAGGGGGCCGGGAGGTCCTCGTGGACGTGGTGGAAGGCCACGCCGATCGGTGGCTCGCCCGGGTACGGCACGGTGCCCGTCAGCATCTCCGAGAGCAGCACGCCGACGGCGAAGACGTCCGTGGCGGGGCTCGTCCCGCCGGACGTGATCACCTCGGGCGCCAGGTAGGCGACCGTGCCGAGGATCGTCCCGCTGGCCGTCGAGGTCACCTCGGTCACGGCGCGGGCCAGGCCGAAGTCGGCGACCTTCACGGTGCCGTCCGAGCCCAGCAGGACGTTCTCCGGCTTGATGTCCCGGTGCACGAGACCGACGCGGTGCGCCGCGGCGAGCGCCTCCAGCACCTGGGCGGCCACGTCGAGGGCCCGCCCGACGGGCAGCGGTCCCTGCTGCAGCTCGGCGCGCAGGTTGCTGCCCTCGACGTACTCCATCGTCAGGTAGGAGGTGTCGCCGTCGAGACCCTGGTCGAACACCGCGACGACGCCGGGGTGCGACAGGCGTGCCGCGGCCCGCGCCTCGCGCCGGAAGCGGGAGACGAAGCTGGCGCCGTCCACGCCGTCGGCGAGGTGCGGGTGCATCACCTTGACCGCGACCTCGCGGCCCAGGCGCCGGTCCCTGGCGCGGTAGACGGTGGCCATGCCCCCGCGGGCCACGCGCGCGACGATCTCGTACCGCCCGTCGACCAGGCGGCCGAGCAGAGGGTCGGTCGTCGTGGAGGCCACGCAGCGATCCTACGGGGACCCGGGTCCGGCGGCCCGGAGGCTAGGCTGGCGCCGTGAGCGATGCATCCGCGCAGACCCCCCTGGACGACCTCGTCGGCGAGTGGCTGACCCTGCCCGACCTGGCCGACGCGCTGGGCACCGACGTCAGCCGGGCCCGGGGGCTGGTCGCCTCCCGCCACGTCGTCGGCGTCAAGCGGGGCGAGCGCACCACCTTCCAGGTGCCGGCCGCCTTCGTAGTGGAGACCGACGACGGCCCGGCCGTGCTCGAGACGCTGCGCGGCACGCTGATCCTGCTGGGCGACGCCGGCTTCAGTGACCCCGAGGCGCTGCGGTGGTTGTTCACCGCGGACGAGACGCTCGGACGCAGCCCGGTGGAGGCCCTGCGTGCCGGCCAGCGCGCGCAGGTGCGCCGGCTCGCTCAGGCGATGGGCTGAGGGGCGTCCTCACGCCCGGCGGTTGACGGCGACCCGGGCCAGGTCGGCGAGCACCTCGCGGCCGGGGGAGCGCAGGTCGGAGGCCTCCAGGCGCCCGAGCGCTCCGCTGGCGAGCTCGTCGATGAGCGCCTCGACGTCCTCGACGGCCCCGGAGGCCGTGATCGTCTCGCGCAGCGCGGTGACGTCCGCGTCGGACAGGTCGGGGTCCCCGAGGTGCTTGGCCAGCAGCGCGCGCGCCTCGTCGTCGCCGTCGGCCAGGGTCCGCGCGACGAGCACCGTGTGCTTGCCCTCGCGCAGGTCGTCCCCGGCGGGCTTGCCGGTCACGGCGGGGTCGCCGAACACCCCGAGCAGGTCGTCGCGCAGCTGGAACGCCTCGCCGACGGGCAGCCCGACGGCGCTGATCTCGGCGACCTGCTCCGGGTCGGCGCCGGCCAGGACGGCGCCCAGGGTGAGCGGGCGCTCGACCGAGTAGCGCGCCGACTTCGAGCGCAGCACGGTGCGGGCGCGCTCCTCGTCGCCGGCGGGGTCGAGCCCCCAGGGCTCGGCCTGCACCAGCACGTCGAGGTACTGGCCGACGACCACCTCGCTCGTCATGGTGTCGAACAGGTCGCGCGCCGCGCGGGCGACGGCCGGCTCCACGGCGTCGAGGGCGGCGGCCGCCTCGCGGTGGCAGGCGACCAGGCACAGGTCGCCGAGCAGGATCGCCGCCGCGGTGCCGAACCGCTCGCCGTCTCCGGCCCAGGCGTTGTCCTCGTGCCGCGCGGCGAAGACGCGGTGGGCCGTCGGCATGCCCCGGCGGGTGTCCGAGGCGTCCATGACGTCGTCGTGCAGCAGCGCGGCCGCCTGGAACAGCTCCAGGGCGGCGCCGATGCGGACGACGGCGTCGCGCTCGGGCCCGGTCGCGGCGCCGCCGTGCGCACGGAACGACCAGTAGCAGAACGCGGCTCGTAGGCGCTTGCCCCCGGCGAGCAGCGTGGACACGTGCTCGGTGAGGGCGGTGGTGCCGGCGCCGATGCCCACGGCCTCGTCCCGGAGCCGGTCGAGGTGGGCTCGCAGCGCCGCGTCGACGTCGGTGCGGAGGTTCTCGAGGTCGACCAACGGGGTCGCAGCAGCAGGCATGGGCACAGCCTAAGCGTGCTGAGCGTCTCGGGGCGCGTTCGTGACACGACTGTGCCCCGGCCACCGTGACGGTGACCGGGGCACGGCCGGGAGGGCGCCGGGGGGTCAGCCGGCGAGTGCCGCCTGGACGTCCTCCAGAGTCCAGGAACCCTTGCGGTCGCGCGGGTCCGGGACGGTCTCGGCGGACGGGTTGCGCATCAGCCAGTTGCGCTCGACGAGCGTCAGGTCCTGGCCGTCGACCACGCCGTCCGCGTTCACGTCCGCGGCACGGTCGGCGGTGCCTGCCGCGTCCTTGATGGCGAGCGCGTCGAGGATGTCGACGACGTCGTCACCGGTCACGTCGCCGCCGTAGAGCTGGACCACGCCCTGGGCCGGGGTGCCGAGCACCCGGCCGTCGGCGAGCTCGTGCCCGACCGTGACCTCGGTGCGGTAGTCGAGGTGGCCCGGCAGGGTCGCGGAGAGGACGTACGGCTCCGTGGTGACCGGCACGTGGACGCTGAACGTCCCGTCCGCGGTGATCCGGGGGGTGGTCGACGTGCCGTCCGGCGCGGTGAGCACGACCTCGCCGCCGACGTCGGAGTGGTCACGCTCCGGGTCGAAGACGAGCTCCGGGGTGAACAGGCCCTGGGCGAGGAACGTGCCGGTGACGGCCACGGTCTGCGGCAGGTTCCGGGCCACGTCGAAGCGGCGCCAGGTGCGGACGAACCCGCCCTCGGCGTCGTGGACGTACACCGAGACCGTGACCGGGCCGGCGGTCTGCGACCAGGGGCCGTCCTCGAGGGTGCGGGTGACGACGTCGAGCAGCGGCAGCTCCTCGGCGGTCGCCGGCGTCTCGCCGTCGAACGTGAGGGTGACGGAGGCCTGGACGAGGCCGGAGTCGGCCTCCGGGATCTCGATCTCGACGGTCGGGTCGCCGTAGGCCGCCAGGCCCTCGGCGGGCCGGACGTCGACCACCTCGGTGCGTGCGGCGTCGTAGCGGAAGGTGACCCGCACCGTGCCGAGGTCCTCGGCGTGGTGGTGCGTGAACGTCGTCGTCAGGTCCTCGCCCGGGGCGACGTACTCGACGTCGTTCTGGCCGTCGATGTACGCGTCGCCCGCGGTGAGCACGGTGTACTCCAGCTGGTCGGCGACGTTCCCGGCCGCGTCGATGCCGCGGTAGCGGTGCGTGGCCATCGGGGAGGGGCCGAAGGAGGACGTGTAGGAGAACGCGCCGTCGGCCTCGGGGCGGATCTGGTCCGAGGGCATGAACGCCGAGTACGTGTACGCGAGGAACCGGTTGGCGCTCTGGTCGACGTCCAGGCCGGCCGCACGCATCGCCGCGGTCTCGCCGTCGACGAGCGTGCCGCCGATGGCGTAGGAGGACTCGCCGGACGGCACCTCGATGACGTCGCCCTCACGGTCGACGACCATCTCCGGTGCCGTGTTGTCCACGAAGAAGGTGCCCGACTCCGAGAAGGTGCGTCCGGCGTCGTCGGTGCCGACGACCTTGAGGACGTGCGCCCCGGGCTCGATCGTGCTCAGCGCGTGGCTGACGGGGAAGTCACGGTCACCGGTGAGCTCGTAGTAGCCGCCGATCCAGCCGAACGGGCCGTACATGACGCCCTCGGCCGCGGCGACCGTGTCCAGGGACCCGATGTAGCCGACGTCGCGGCCCTCGGTGTCGGCGACGAAGAAGTCGACCGTGCGCAGGTGGTTCTCCAGCGCGAAGCCCCACTCGAGCTGCGGGGCGAGCACGTCGGTGACGTTCGTGGTCATGACCTGCTTGACGAACGTGAAGTCGGCGAAGCCGGTCTCGGTGAGCCGGAACCCGAACGGCACGCGGTAGCCCTCGCCGTCGTCGCCCTCGCGGGTGACCACGACGTAGCCGCCGTAGGTGCCGGCCTCCGCCGTCGCGGGGACGTCGAGGTCGACGCGGACGGTGCCGGAGCCGCCGGCCGCCACCTGCACCTGGTGCTTGGTCGACACGGTCACGCCCTGCGCGGCCGCGTCCCGGGTGCCGACGCCCTGGTCGAGCACGACGTCGACGGTGTAGCGGGCCCGCTCGGTGGACTCGTTGACGATCTCCAGGCGGCGGGAGTCGGAGAGCTCCGTGCCCAGGGCGTGCACGCCGAAGCTCAGGTCGCTGCCGATCTCGGCGTCGTCGGCGGACGCCGCCGACCACGGGGTGCTGCCGGTCGCGGTGGTGACGTCCCGCTGGGCCAGGGTGCTGGCCTTCTCCGCGGTCAGCAGGAACGTGTCCGCGTGCACCGCCTGGTACGGGTCCACCTCGCCGGCGCCGATCGCGAAGACGCTGTGGTCCTCGTCGAGCGGGTCCGCGGTGTTCATCAGGCGGGCCTTGAGCTCGATCGGGTCGAGGTCCTCGTCGTGCTGGAGCATCAGCGCGGCGCTGCCGGCCACGTACGGCGTCGCCATGGACGTGCCGGACAGGCGGGCGTAGGCCGTCGAGTGGTCGTCGAGGTTCTCGGGGTCGACCATGTGCGCCGGGATCGCGGACAGCACGCTGACACCGGGGGCGGTGACCTCGGGCTTGATGTCGCCGTTGCCCTTGGCGGGCCCGCGCGAGCTGAAGTCGGCGAGGTTGCCGCCACCGGTCGTCGTCGTGCCGTAACCGGAGAACGTGACCTCCGCGCCGTCGGCGACGGCCGCGGTCAGGGCGGCGCCCTGGGCGGTCGTGACCGAGAAGGTCGGCACGTACGTGTCCGACTCGCCGAAGTAGTACGGCGGGTGCTCCTCGTCGGGGTCGTTGTTGACGATCAGCAGCGCGGCGGCGCCCTTGTCGGCGGCGCGCTCCATCTTCTCCTGGAAGGAGATCGCACCTCGCTGGACCAGCACGACGTTGCCCTCGGCGGCGACGTCCTGCCAGCCGCTGTCGTAGTACCGGTAGTCCGACGCCTTGCCGAGGCCGGCGTCCACGATCGTGGCCGTGGTGCCGTCGAGCTCCGCGATCGTGTCCTGGGTCGGTCGGGCGAGGAGCTGCAGGTCGGCCCCGGCGGTCCCGACGGTGGCGCCGAGCGTGGCGACCTCGATCGCGAAGTCGTTCGCGCCGACCGTCAGGGCGAGCTGGGCGGCGGCCGGGGAGCCGAGCGAGAACGCGCCGTTCGCGCCGGAGTTGCCGGCGGCCAGCACTGTGGTCACCCCGGCGAGGGTCAGGTGGTTCGCGGCGATCGACAGCGGGCTCTGCGTGTCGTTGACGTTGCCGCCCAGGGACATGTTCACCACGTCCATGCCGTCGGCGAGCGCGCGCTCCATGCCGGCGAGGATGTCCTCGGTGGTGCCGCCGCCGAACGGGCCGAGCACGCGGTAGGCGTAGATGTCGGCCTCGGGGGCGACGCCGGCCGCTCCCCAGGAGCCCCGCTCGTCGGTACCGGCGATGATGCCGGCCACGTGGGTGCCGTGCTGGGTGTAGTACGTGTTGCCGTTGCGGTCCTTCTCGGCCCCGCCGGCCTCCTGCCAGTCGGCGTAGGTGGTCTCCATCGGGTCGTCGTCGTCGTCGACCAGGTCGTAGCCGCCCTGGTAGACGTCGGCGAGCGCCGGGTGGGTGTAGTCGATGCCGGTGTCCAGGACGCCGACCTTGACGCCGGCGCCGGTCAGGCCCTCGCCGTGCAGCGTGGCGACGTCGTCGGTCTCCGCGGAGGCGCCGACGGCGGCCGCGGCGGTCTCGGGCAGGTCGACGGTCCAGGTGTCGTTGGCCCACACGGCGGCGACCTCGTCGGAGGCGGCGAGCGCCTCGACGTCGGTGGCGGGCAGCTCGACGGCGGCGCCGTTGAAGGCCTGCGTGTACTGCTGGCGCACCGAGGGGCGCTGCGCGGCCCGGCGCTCGTCCTCGGCCGCGGTGTCCTTCAGCAGGCTGTCGAGCGCCTGCTGGGAGGCCTTCACGGCGGCGCGCGCCTCCTTGCCGGTCAGCTCGCGGCCCTCGGCCTCGGCCAGGGCGAGCGCGGTGGTCGCCGGCGGGGTGGCGAGCTGGACGATCACCTCGACGGGCTCGCTCGACGTGGTGTCGATGTCCGTGTCGACGACGGTGCTCGGGACGCTGAGGTCGCCGGCCTGGGTGAGGGTCTGGCGCTGGGCGTCGGTGAGCCGCTGCGCGACGTCGGCCGCGTCGGGGGAGGGGGCGCCGCTCGCGGGGGCGACGAGCGTCGTCCCGGCCAGGGCGAGACCGAGCGTGATGCCTGCGGGTCGCAGCATCCTTCGATGAAGGGACATGGGGTGCTCCTCGGAAACGGGGTTGCAGAATCATGACACGGCAAACCCTGAGGTATGCTGGCGTAAATATGACATGGCAGGTTGTCGACACCACGGGAGAGGGCATGACGCTCGACGTCCTCGGGATCACCGACGCCCAGCTGCGCGTCTACCAGGAGCTCCTCGGGCGCAGCTCGGCCGACGCCGCCGAGCTGGCCGTGCGCACGGGTGTCGCACGTCACGCGATCCAGGAGCAGCTCGACCGGCTCGAGGCGCTGGGTCTCGTCGCCCGGTCGGGTGCCCGGTACGACCGCTACGTGGCGGCGCCGCCGGACGTGGCCCTGGCCTCGCTGCTCCTCGACCACGAGGAGCGCACCCGCCGTGCCCGGACCGAGCTGAGCCGGCTGGAGGCCGTCTACCGGGAGGCCGCGCCGCGGCAGACCGAGGACGCCGTCGACGTGGTCCGCGGCAGCGAGGCCGTGCGGCAGCGGTTCAACCAGCTGCAGCGCTCCGCCCGGGCCGAGGTGCTGGAGTTCGTGCGCGGCGACGTCGCCGTCGTCGAACCCTCGCAGAACGTCGAGGAGGAGGCCGCGCTCGCGCGCGGGGTCGCCTACCGGTTCGTCATCGAGCGCCCGGCGGTCGAGCGCGAGGGCGTGATCGAGGCCGTGCGCTCCACCGTCGAGCGCGGCGCGCAGGTCCGGCTGGTGCGCTCGCTGCCGACCCGCCTGCTCGTCGTGGACCGACGGATCGCGATGGTGCCGTTCTCGGCCAGCAGCCGGGACCAGTCCGGCGGTGCCCTGCTGCTGCAGGCCGGGGGGCTGCTCGACATGGCGACGGCCCTGTTCGAGCAGACGTGGCGCAGCGCGTCCCCGCTCGGCGAGGACGACGACGAGCCGTCGCCCGCCGTCGCCCGTGACGCCGACCTCGAACCCGCCGACCGGTACCTGCTGCAGCTGCTCAACGCCGGCCTGACCGACCGCACGGTGGCCGCCCGGCTCGGGGTGTCGATGCGGACCGTCCAGCGCCAGGTCCGCACCCTGATGGAGCGGGCCGACGTCGACACCCGGCTCCAGCTCGGCGTCGTGGCCGCGCGGCAGGGCTGGTTGTAGTCGTCAGTCCTCGGCGGCGTCGGCGTCCTCGGGGTCGGCCGCGACCGTGCCGGACAGCGAGACCAGTCGTCGCTCGCCGTCGTCGAGCACCCCGATCAGCACCGTCTCCACGGCGTCCTCGCCCTGGCGGGTGCGGGTGAACACCGACCGGGCGGCCAGGCCCGAGGCCTCGACCTCGTCGGCCTCGGCGAACCCGGCCTCGTCCAGCCGGCGGGCGTAGCGCTGGACGATCTTGCGCGGCGGCTGGGTGGTCGCCAGGTTCAGGGAGACCTCGACGAGGCCGTTCTCGGCGGGCAGCGCCGAGCTGGCGAGCACGGTCGCCTGCTGCGGTGCGCCGAGCAGCTCGGTGGGGAACCCGCGGGCGTAGTCGCCGACGGCGGAGGACGGGTCGAACGACGGCAGCGCGGTGGGGGTGTCGGCGGGGGTCGGCGTCGGTGCCTGGCTCGCGGCGGTCGCCGGACTCGGTCCGTCGCTGCCGAACGCGTCGCAGCCGCCGGTGAGCGCGGCCAGGGCGGCGGCCATCAGGGCGGCGGACACACGCCGGCCCACCGAACGGGCGGTGCGCTGGCGCGAGGTCGTGGGCACGGGGACACCGTAGTCGGCGCTCACCCCCAGAACGCGCGCGTCCCCACCGTGGCCCCACCGGGGACGCCGGGCCGTGCGGGACGACGACCTCGCACGGTCTGCTCGAGCCATGACCACCACCTGCGAACCCACCCCCGAGACCATCCGGCTGCGCGACGCCCACGACCTGCTCGCCGCCGTCCCGTACCGGCTCGGCTTCCGGCCCGCCGAGTCCGTCGTCCTGGCCTGCGTGACGGCGTCCGGACGCCTCGGGCTCGTCGCCCGCGTCGGCCTGGCCGACCTCGCCGGGATCGCGGGCCCCGGAGGTGCGGCGGGCCCGGGCGCGGCCGGCCCCGAGGCGCTGGAGCCGCTGGCCCGGGCCGTGGCCGACGTCGACCCGGCCTTCTGCCTGCTGGTGCTCTACACCGCGGGGGAGGCCACCGCGGTGTCCGACCGTGTCGAGGCCGTCCGGCGCGTCGTGGACCCGGCCGTCCGGGTGGAGAGCTGGCACGTGGCGCCCGAGTCCTACCGCGGGCTCGACTGCGACGACCCCGCCTGCTGCCCGCCGGGCGGGTTCCCGACGTCGGCGCTCGAGCACGGGGACGTCGGCGCCGCGCACGTGCTCGCCGGCCGGGCGCTCGCGGGCTCGGCCGAGGAGGCGTTCCGGATCCCGCCCGCCCCGACCGCAGCACGCGGGCTGTCCGCACGGGCCGCGCGGCGGCGTGAGGCGTGCCGCCCGACGACCGGGGACGACGACGGCGCCCGGGGCTGGCGGGACGAGGCGTGGGCGGCGTGGCGGGCGGCGCTGCGGCAGGTCGACGACCCGGCGGGCCCGGCGCCGACGCCCCTGGGGCCCGCGCTGCTCGGCCGGGTGGGAGCGGGGCTCGCCGACCGGCGGGTCCGCGACGCGGCGCTGCTGAGCCTGGTGCCGCACGGCGACGACGCCGCCGGGGCGGCCCTGGAGGGCCTCGAGGACGAGGCGCGCACGGCCCGCGCGATCTCCGCCGTCGTCGACGCCGACCGGGCCGTCGCGCCCGACCCGGCGCCGGTGCGCCGCGGCTGCGCCGTGCTCGAGCAGGTGGTGGCGCACGTGCCGCGACGCCTGCAGGTCGCGCCGCTGACCCTGCTCGCCTTCCTGGCCTGGTGGCAGGGCGACGGTCCGCGCGCCGCCCGCCGGGTCGAGGACGCCCTGGACGCCGATGCCGACTACCGGCTCGCGCGACTCGTGCAGGGTGTCGTGGTGGCCGGGCTGCCGCCGGGATGGGTGCGCGCGGAGCAGGCGGCCGACGGCTCGCGGGGGAGGCCCGCGGGCGGTCACGTCCGGTAGCGTGCAGCCATGGCGATCGTCGTGGGACACCTGAGCACTCCCGAGGGCGCGAAGGCGCTGGCGGCTGCCGAGGCGGAGGCGGCGCAGCGCGGGACGCGACTCGTGGTCATCGGATCCGGCAACGGGGTCGAGGAGGTCGTGCAGCGGCTCGAGGCGGCCGGCGTCGAGCACGCCGTCGTCCCGGGGACCGGCGACCTCGCGGAGGACCTGGTCCGTGAGGCCGTCGAGGCCCGGGCCGAGCTCATCGTGATCGGGCTGCGACGTCGCAGCCCTGTGGGCAAGCTCATCCTGGGCTCCGGTGCGCAGCGGATCCTGCTCGAGGCTCCCTGCCCCGTGCTGGCCGTCAAACCGTGACGACGCGCCGCTGACCTCGCGGGGAATACACGGCACGACATCCGGTGTTCACCTGCGTGACCACCGATGACGTACCAGGGAGGTGGGCCGCGGCGAGGCGGCGACGGTCCTGAGCGACCGTCCTCCCAGGTGTCGCCAGTACAATAGAGGTATTCCGCCGAGTCGAGAGGCCCTCGCCCCAGGCTCCGACGGCGGTCCACCGTCTTCCTCGAACGCCGAAAGGTCGGTTTGTGGCGTCCACTGCGCAGAACCCCCCGCTGCCCCGAGAGTTCGACCACCCTGCCCTGCAGGAGCTGCTCGACCGCGGCACCGCGAACGGTCGTGTCGACGCGGAGAGCTTCCGCTCTGCCTGCGAGCACGCGTCCGTGGGTGACCCCAAGCGCCTGAAGGCGGTGCTGCGCGCCTTCGCGGGCGCCGGTGTCGAGGTCGGCGTGCCCATGGCGGCGAAGGTCGCCGCGGCGGCCAGCTCCTCCACCAAGACCCAGACGCGGGCCAAGGCCCCGGCGTCGACGTCGGTTGCCAAGAAGTCGACGTCGTCGGCGGACGCGCCCGCGGACGACGCGCCCGCCGACGACAGCGGCTCGACGACGTCGACGACGAAGAAGCCGGCGGCCAAGAAGCCCGCCGCGAAGAAGCCGGCGGCCAAGAAGCCGGCCGCGAAGAAGGCTGCCGGGACGGGCACGACCCGCAAGGCGGCCGCCAAGGCGCACAAGCCGGCCCCGGAGCCCGACGGCGTCCCCGTCGAGGACGAGGAGTCCGGCGACCAGCAGCGCGAGATCCACGTCACCGGCATCAAGCTCGGCCGGGGCAAGAAGGACGAGGAGGGCGGCGGCTTCGTCGTCTCCGACACCGACGACGAGGACCAACCCGCGCAGCAGGTCGTCACCGCCGGCGCCACGGCCGACCCGGTCAAGGACTACCTCAAGCAGATCGGCAAGGTCGCGCTGCTGAACGCCGAGCAGGAGGTCGAGCTCGCCAAGCGCATCGAGGCCGGTCTGTTCGCCGAGGAGCGCCTCGCCCAGGACTACGCCGACTTCGACCGCACCAAGGCCACGGCCGACGAGCGCAAGATGTGGCGCGACCTGCGCTGGATCGCGCACGACGGCCGCCGCGCCAAGAACCACCTGCTCGAGGCGAACCTGCGACTCGTCGTCTCGCTCGCCAAGCGGTACACCGGCCGCGGGATGCTGTTCCTGGACCTCATCCAGGAGGGCAACCTCGGTCTGATCCGCGCGGTCGAGAAGTTCGACTACACCAAGGGCTACAAGTTCTCGACGTACGCCACCTGGTGGATCCGGCAGGCGATCACCCGCGCGATGGCCGACCAGGCCCGCACCATCCGTATCCCGGTGCACATGGTCGAGGTCATCAACAAGCTCGCCCGCGTGCAGCGCCAGATGCTCCAGGACCTGGGCCGCGAGCCCACGCCGGAGGAGCTGGCCAAGGAGCTCGACATGACGCCCGAGAAGGTCGTCGAGGTCCAGAAGTACGGTCGCGAGCCCATCTCGCTGCACACCCCGCTCGGCGAGGACGGCGACAGCGAGTTCGGTGACCTCATCGAGGACTCCGAGGCGATCGTGCCCTCGGACGCGGTGTCGTTCACGCTGCTGCAGGAGCAGCTGCACCAGGTGCTCGACACGCTCTCCGAGCGCGAGGCCGGCGTCGTCTCCATGCGGTTCGGCCTGCAGGACGGCCAGCCCAAGACGCTGGACGAGATCGGCAAGGTCTACGGGGTCACCCGTGAGCGGATCCGCCAGATCGAGTCCAAGACGATGTCGAAGCTGCGCCACCCGTCGCGCTCGCAGGTCCTGCGCGACTACCTCGACTGAGTCGTCGGCGCGCTCGTCGGCCCCACCGACCCGTTGTGGGCATGAAATATGCCGCTCTCCCGCTGGGAGGGCGGCATATTTCATGCCCACAACGAGGGCGGCAACCTCTTGCGGCTCAGCGTCACGTCGACCGGGCGCCGACCTGCCGGCCCACCGTGTACCCGACGATGGCCGCCAGGACCGAGACGAGTCCGTCGGAGCCGATCTTGTCCGTGACTCCCAGCAGGATGACCGCGAGCACCACCATCACCAGGACCATGCCCTCGATCTGGGAGCGGTAGGTGCCGTCCCCCTTGTCCTCCGGCGTCGACCCGCCGCCGGAGGACGTGCCGCGTCGCCAGAAGCTGGCCTTCATCAGCACCATGACGACCAGCAGCAGGGTCGCCGGGATGACGGTGCTCAGCACGACGACGCGGAGGTCCGTCCCCTGCAGGGGAGAGCTGGAGATCACTGCGACCTCGGGCGTGGTGCTCGGCTGGATCCCGAGGGACACCAGCTCCGTGGCCGAGAGCTGGAAGTCGACGGTGGTCGTGAACCGCTGGTCCTCGGTGATCTCGACGACGGTGTCGGACTGGGTCCCGGTGTCGACACGGAACACGGCGGTCGCGCCCGGGCCGCACTCGGCGGGAAGGATGAGCTCGAACGTGGCACCCTCGCCGGTGACGAAGTCGCCGCACCGCGTCTCCTGGTCGCCGTCGAGGGCGACGACCGCGACGCGCAGGCCCGGCGGCGCCACGTCGCCGTTCACCGTCACGAAGCCGTCGACCCTCGGCTGGCCGGGGCCGGGCGACACGTCCGCCGCGGCGGCCGGCGCGGACGCCGCGGCAGCGAGGAACGCCGCGGCGACGATCGCGAACGCGAACCTGACGACCCTTCCGAGCAGACGCATCGGTCCCACCCCCGGGAGTACTCGTCGAGCAGCTCGGCGAGATCCAGGATCGGACCGTGGGTGAGCCGGTCGACGTCGTCTTCACGCTAGGCAGGGTCCGGATCACCCGCACGACCAGGACGAAGGCCGGGAACCGGTGACGGCACGACGAGGGCCCCGCACCGAACGGTGCGGGGCCCTCGTGGTCTCGGGGCGTCCCCGGCGGGGACGGCGCGTGGTCAGCCGGCGCCGTGCTCGGCGTGCAGACGATCGGTCTCGTCCTGGATGTGCGTGGCCACGGACCGGTAGGCGTCGGCGTGGGCACGGGCGTGGTGGCCGCAGAACAGCAGCTCCCCGCTGGGAAGCTCGACACGCACGTAGGCCTGGGCCCCGCAGCGGTCACAGCGGTCGGCGGCGGTCATCTGGGTCGTGTCTTCGGTCGTAGTGCTCACGCCACCATCAAACCATCTCGCCCGTGAATTCTTCCCGGACGGGGGCCCGGTTCGCTCCCGGCGAATCGCGGTTCGGGTCACGATCGCGGGCTCCTGCGGGGCGCCTGGGCGGCGCTGTCAGCGGCCTCGGCTACCCTCGTGCGCGTGACAGCCACGTCCGAGTCCGGTTACACCGCACGCCATCTCTCCGTCCTCGAGGGCCTCGAGGCGGTCCGCAAGCGACCCGGCATGTACATCGGGTCCACCGACTCCCGCGGCCTGATGCACTGCCTGTGGGAGATCATCGACAACTCCGTCGACGAGGCGCTCGGCGGCCACGCCACCGCGATCCGCGTCGTCCTGCACCTCGACTCCTCGGTGACCGTCGAGGACGACGGCCGCGGCATCCCCGTGGACGCCGAGCCCAAGACGGGCCTGTCCGGCGTCGAGGTGGTCTTCACCAAGCTGCACGCCGGCGGCAAGTTCGGCGGCGGCTCGTACACGGCCTCCGGCGGCCTGCACGGCGTGGGCGCCTCGGTCGTCAACGCCCTGTCCTCGCGCCTCGACGTCGAGGTCGACCGCGGCGGCAAGACCTACGGCATGCGGTTCCACCGCGGTGAGCCCGGCACGTTCGCGGACCCGGCCACCGGTCCGACGCCGGAGGCCCCGTTCGAGCCGTTCGTCGACCACTCCGAGCTCGAGGTCGTGGGCAAGGCGCCGCGCAAGCGCACCGGCACCCGCGTGCGCTACTGGGCCGACCGGCAGATCTTCCCGAAGTCGGCGGTGTTCTCCTACGACGAGCTGGTCACGCGGGCGCGCCAGACGACGTTCCTCGTGCCGGGCCTGCAGATCACCGTGCGCGACGAGCGCGGCCTGCCGGGCACGCCGGGGGAGTCCGGCCCGCACGAGGAGGTCTTCCAGCACTCCGGCGGCGCCGTGGACTTCGTGGAGTTCCTCGCGCCCGACACCCCCGTCACCTCGACGTGGCGGTTGCAGGGCTCGGGCTCCTTCACCGAGACGGTGCCCGTCCTGGACTCCAAGGGCCACATGACCTCCCAGGAGGTCAAGCGCGACTGCGAGGTCGACGTCGCGCTGCGGTGGGGCGTCGGCTACGAGACCGAGCTGCGCACCTTCGTCAACATCATCGCCACGCCCAAGGGCGGCTCGCACCGCACCGGGTTCGAGCAGGGGCTGCTCAAGACCATCCGCAAGCAGGTCGAGGCGAACGCCCGCCGGCTGAAGGTCTCCACGAAGGACTCCGCCGAGCGCATCGAGAAGGACGACGCGATGGCCGGCATGACGGCCGTGGTCACCGTGCGCCTGGCCGAGCCGCAGTTCGAGGGCCAGACCAAGGAGGTCCTCGGCACCGCGCCGGTGCGCCAGATCGTCTCGCGCGTGGTGGAGAACGAGCTCAAGGCGCTGCTGACGTCGACCAAGCGCGACGACAAGGCGCAGTCCGCGCTGCTGCTGGACAAGGTCGTCGCCGAGATGCGCGCGCGGGTCACCGCCCGGAAGCAGAAGGAGATCTCGCGGCGCAAGAACGCCCTGGAGTCCTCCTCGCTGCCGGCCAAGCTCGCCGACTGCCGCAGCGACGACGTCGAGCGCTCCGAGCTGTTCATCGTCGAGGGCGACAGCGCCCTCGGCACGGCCAAGCTGGCCCGCTCGTCGGACTTCCAGGCGCTGCTGCCGATCCGCGGCAAGATCCTCAACGTCCAGAAGGCGTCGATCAGCGACATGCTGCGCAACGTCGAGTGCGCCGCGATCATCCAGGTGCTCGGCGCCGGGTCGGGTCGCTCGTTCGACCTGGACGCCGCGCGGTACGGCAAGGTCGTGCTGATGACCGACGCCGACGTCGACGGCGCGCACATCCGCACGCTGCTGCTGACGCTGTTCTACCGGTACATGCGCCCGCTGCTCACCGAGGGCCGCGTCTTCGCCGCCGTGCCGCCGCTGCACCGGATCGAGGTGCTCGGCTCGGGCCGCCGCAAGGGCGAGTACCTGTACACCTACTCCGAGGCCGAGCTCAACGCGACGCTGAAGAAGCTCGACAAGGCCGGCCGCCGCTACAAGGACGACATCCAGCGGTACAAGGGTCTGGGCGAGATGGACGCCGACCAGCTCGCCGAGACGACGATGGACCCGCGCCACCGCACGCTGCGCCGGGTGACCGTGGAGCACGCCGAGGCCGCCGAGCGCGTCTTCGACCTGCTCATGGGGTCCGACGTCGCGCCGCGCAAGGAGTTCATCGTCGCCGGGGCGAATGCCCTGGACCGCGCCCAGATCGACGCCTAAGGGGTCGGTGCGGCCAGGCTCTCGACGACGGCCTCGCGGTAGAAGGCGATGCCGGCGGCCAGCACGTCGTCGTTGAACGCGTAGTCGGCGCTGTGCAGCGGCACCCCGCCCGCGCCGGGCGCAGTGCCGTTGCCGAGGAACACCAGGCACGCCGGTACGTGGCGGGCCAGCACCCCGAAGTCCTCGCTGCCCATGATCGGCGCGGCGGCCACGTCGACCTGCTCGACGCCGAGGGCCCGCCGCGCCGCGCGCCCGGCCAGCGTGACGGCGTCGGCGTCGTTCACGGTCGGCTCGAACTCGTGGGTGTACTCGACGTCGACCGCGGCGCCGTGGGCGGCGGCGACGCCCTGGCTGATCTCCAGGATGCGGCGCTCCAGCAGGGCGCTGACGTCCGGGTCGAAGCTGCGGGTGTCGCCGGTGATCGTGGCGTGCGTCGGGATGGCGTTGCGCGCCCCGTCGGTGCGCAGGTCGGTGCAGGACAGCACGGCGGTGTGCACGGGGTCGACGCTGCGTGCCACGACGTGCTGCAGCGCGACGACGATCTCGGCGGCCACCACGAGCGCGTCGACCACCAGGTGCGGTGCCGAGGCGTGGCCCCCGCGTCCGCGGACCGCGATGGTGAAGTTGTCCTCGCCGGCCATGATCGGTCCGGGGCGGGTGTGCAGGGTCCCGGCGGGCAGGCCCGGGATGTTGTGGATCCCGAACAGCCTCTCGACGCCGAACCGCATGAACAGCCCGTCCTCGAGCATCGCCCGCGCCCCGCGCCCGGGTTCCTCCGCCGGCTGCAGGATCACCCGGACGGTGCCGTCGAACCCGCCGTCCTCGGCGAGCAGCGCGGCAGCACCCAGCAGCATCGCCAGGTGCCCGTCGTGGCCGCAGGCGTGCATCGCGCCCGGATGGGTCGAGGCGTACTCGACGCCGCTCGCCTCGGTGATCGGCAACCCGTCGAGCTCGGAGCGCAGCCCCACGGTCCGCGTCGCCGACCCGCGCGTCAGCGAGGCGACGACCCCGGTGCCGCCCACGCCGGTGACGACGTCGTACCCGAGCCCGTCGAGCACGCGGGCGGCGTAGTCGGCGGTGGCGTACTCGTCGAAGGCCGTCTCGGGGATGCGGTGCAGGTCGTGACGCCAGGCCCGGGCCCGCTCGACGAGCGCCGCGGGCACGTCGCCCGGGCCGGGGGTGGCCGGGCCGCTGGCGCTCGCGGTCATGCCGGGGCTCCCTCGGTGCTGAGCAGGACGACGACGGGGTGCGTCGGCAGGTCGAGCGCGTCGCGGCGCTCCGGCTCGGACAGCGCGGCGCGGACCCCGGCGAGGGTGGCGGCACCGCTGGGACCGGACGAGACGCCGAGCCCCGCGAGGTCGGCCACGGCCCGCTCGGCCTCGTCGTCGCCGACGGAGACGGCGGCGTCGCAGCCGGCGTGCAGCACGGGCCAGGCGGTGCTGGAGACGGTGCCGCAGTTCAGGCCCGCCATCACCGTCGAGCCCGTCGGGACGGTCACGGACTCGTGCGCGGCGAGGCTCTCCAGCGTGCAGGCCGCGGTGTCGGGCTCGACGGACAGCACGCTCGGGTGCGGGGCGTCCGGCCGCCGGTAGTGGCGCACCACGGCCTCGGCGAGCGAGCCGACGCCCACCGGCACGGCGACGAGGTCCGGTGCACGGCCCAGCTGCTCGTCGACCTCCTCCAGCAGGGTGCCGTAGCCGTCGACGATCCAGGCGGGGACGTCGGTGTAGCCCTCCCAGGCGGTGTCCTGCACCAGCGCCCGGGTGTCGGCGGCGTCCGCGTAGTCCGCTGCGGCCCGGACCGCGTCGTCGTACCCGACGTCGAGCCGCACGACGCTTGCCCCCTCGGCCTCGATGGCTGCCTGGGTCGCCTGCTCCATGACGTCGGGCACGAAGACCGTCGCGGGGACGCCGAGCTGGTGGGCCGTGCGGGCCACGGCCCGGCCGTGGTTGCCGTCGGTCGCCGTGACGAGCTCCGCGCCCGGCTGCCGTTCCAGCACCTGCCGACAGGCCCACGAGGCGCCGAGGATCTTGAAGGCGGGCAGTCCGAGCCGGGACGACTCGTCCTTGACGAACAAGCGACCCACCCCGAGCTCGGTAGCGAGCTCGGGGAGCTCGACCAGCGGCGTGGGGGAGTAGCCGGGCAGCGTGCGGTGGAAGTCGCGCGGGCTGTCGTGCGTCGTCGGCGCGTTCCAGGTGCGGGCGTCGGGTGCGCTGAACCATCGGGTCACGTGGCCCATCATCGACGGGCGCGCACCGTGAGGTCCACCACAGCGGGGGTCCGGACACCCGCGAGCCGTCCGGATGGCGGCACGGGGCAGGGAAGAGCGGGGGGCGCGGGCTAGGCTCGTGGACGTGAAGATCGTGATGCGTACGACGTCGACCCGCCTGCTCTCCGCCGCTGCGGCCGGTGCTCTGTCGGTCGGCCTGCTGGCCGCCTGCGGGCAGGACGACACTCCCGCCGCCGACCCCGCGGACACCTCGGCCTCCGTCACCGCCACGCAGGAGACGTCCGACGCCGAGGACTCCGCTGACGCGGAGGACGCCGAGGAGTCGTCCGAGGACGTCACCGAGCTCACCTACCCCGGCCAGGACGGGGAGACCGCCCTGGACCTGCTGCTCGAGGCCGACCCCGAGGCGGAGGTGACCGGCGAGGGCGACATGGCCTACGTGACCGGGATCCAGGGCCACGCGGCGGACGAGGACGAGTTCTGGGCGCTGTCCGTCGACGGCGAGATGGCCCAGGTCGGTGCCGGCTCGCTGGAGACCGAGGACGGTCAGGAGATCCAGTGGAAGCTCGAGGAGATCGAGGAATGAGCCACGCACCTGCCGACGGCACGACGCCGGACCTGGGCCTGCGCGAGCTCGGCGAGCGCTGGTGGCGGCCCGCCGTCGCCGTGCTGCTCGTCGTGGCGGCGATCGTGTGGCGGGTCGTCAAGGACGACCTGGGCGCCCCGCCGAACCTGGAGCTGTCCACGGCGGCCGCGTTCGCGGCGGCCGGTCTGCTGCGGCACCGTCTGGCGATGCTCGCGCCGCTCGTCGTGGTCGCGATCAGCGACGTGCTGCTGACCAACTCCGCGATCCTGCTGTTCACGTGGACCGCGTGGGCCGCGATCGGCGTCGGCGCCTGGTGGACCCGCCGGTCGAGCGGCGGTCGCCGGGTCGTGGCCGCGCTCGGGTTCGGCGTCGGCTCCTCGCTGGTGTTCTACCTCTGGACGAACTTCGGTGTCTGGCTGCAGGGCCGCGGCACCTTCTACCCGGCGGGTCTGGACGGGCTGCTGGCCAGCTACGTGGCGGGGCTGCCGTTCCTGCGTCCCATGCTGCTCGGCAACCTCGTGCTCGTGCCGGTCGCCGCCGCCGTCGTGGCGCTGGTGGAGCGGCTCGAGCGGGCTCACGCCGTCGGCGCGGTGGCGTCCTTCTCGCGGTAGCGCTGGAGGCGGGGTAGGACGAGGCGGCCGACGATACCGACCAGGACCGCTGCGACGGCGTACGGCAGGCTCCAGACCAGGCCGTCCAGGGCGACGCCGACGTACTGCGCGGGGCTCGAGGAACCCATCGACCGCGTGGTGACGAACCAGTACGTCGTCGTGTCCAGGACGGCTTGACCGACCCAGACGATCAGCAGGGCGACCGTCCAGGCCCAGAGCCGACGTCGGGGCGTCCAGCCGCACCACGCCAGGGCGGCTCCGAGGAGGACGGCGGGGACGATCTGCGTGATGAGGGCGAGCGTGACGACGACTTCGTCCGGTAGCTGAAGCCCCCAGACCCACGGGATGTGCAGGACGCTCTCGAGCCAGTACCCGGCAGCCGCGGCACCAGCGGCGGCGGCGACGGTGGCGGCCGGCACGGTGCGGCGGGCCAGTACTCGGGAGACGAGGACGGAGATCGCGAGCGCGACCGCGACGGCAGCCAGGCCGACGGCGACATCGAGCAGACCGGACGTCTCCGGTCGGAGCCTCGGCGCCGTCACCGCGACGCTCTGCAGTGCCGCGCCGGCGATGACCAGGACCAGTCCGGCGGTCGCGGCGGCGTCCACGCGCCCCGGGATCGCTGTGGCGCGACGGCGGAGGGCGACGCCGACGATCGCGCCGGGCAGGACGACGACCCCGAGCATGAGCGCGAGGAGGTCCGGCGAGAACGGCAGGAACGTGTGGACGAAGAGGTCGGGCGTGTTCGGGTAGGTCGGCCACGACGGCTGCCATCCGGCCAGGATCCAGGGAAGCAGACTGACGACGGCGGCGCCTGCGCCCAGGAGGAATGCACGGGTGGGGGAGATCGGCTGGGGCGGCGCTGATCCAGTCATGATTAGGCATGATGCCACACCGCGTGCCGCCGTCGGACCCCGGGAGGGACGGCGACGCGCCCCCGCCGGACCTCCGACGCCGTCCGGCAGGGGCGCGACCCGTGTCGTCAGTAGGTGGCGATGAGCCGACCGACGACGCCGCCCTCGCGGAGCCGGTCGATGGCCCCGGGGATCTCGTCGTGGGTGAGGTGGTTGACCGGCGGGTTGAGGTCGCCGGACCGCATGAGGTCGTAGAGCTCGACGAGGTCCTGCTTGGTGCCGGACTTCGAGCCCTTGATCGTCAGCTGGTTGATGATGATCGGGTAGGTGCTGATCTCGAACTCCAGCTTGCCCATGCCGACCTGGACGAAGGTGCCGAACTCGGCCAGCGTGTTCAGCGCTCCGGTCGTGGTGGTGCCGAACCCGGCGTAGTCGACGATGAGGTCGAGCTTCTTGTCCGCGAACTCCTCGATGGACTCGGCGACCCCGGCCAGGCCGATCTCGTCGGCGAGCTCGCGGGCACCGGCGCTGATGTCCGCGCCGTAGACCTCGGCCCCCTTGAGGACGCCGACGCGGGCGCCGATGTAGCCCAGGCCGCCGAGTCCGATGACGCCGACCCGCATCCCGGGCTCGAGCCCACCGGCGGTGACGATCGCGTGGTACGAGGTCAGGCCGGCGTCGGTGGCCATGGCGCCCATCTCGAAGCTGACCTCGTCCGGGAGCCGGACCAGGTTCTCGTCGGTGGCGCGCAGCTTCTCGCCGAACCCGCCGTCCCACGTGCCGTACCCGAGGGCGAACCCGTCGCCCGTGAGCGGCGAAAGGCCGACGCGGTCGCCCACCGTCCAGTGCTCCATGCCGGGGCCGACCTGGCTGATGACGCCGGCGTTCTCGTGACCGGGCGTCACCGGGAGCTGGGGGAACAGGGGCATCCACGTCTCGTCGTCCAGGGCGCTGACGTCGGAGTGGCAGACCCCGGCGGCCTTGATGTCGACGACCACCTCGCCGGGCCCGGCCTCGGGCTCCGGCACCTCCTCGAGGGTGAGCGGCTCGTGGGTGCCGTGGAATCGCCAGGCGCGCATGGCAGTCTCCTTTTGTTCAGTGGGGTTTCCTTATTGGCCCACGCTATGCCTGGGTCTGCCGACCGCCACCGGAATCGGGGCGATGAGACGCGCCTCACACCCGGGCGCGAACTCGTCGGTCCGGCCGCTCGATCGCGGAATGAATCGATGCGACACGAGTTGTACGGACCGTGACTGCTACCGACGTTACCGACACCCGCCTCGAGATCGAGGTCTGGTCCGACGTCCTGTGCCCGTGGTGCTACATCGGCGACGCGCGCCTCGAGGCCGCGATCCAGGACTCGCCCCAGGCCGACCGCATCGACGTGAAGATCCGTACCTTCCAGCTCGACCCCGACTTCCCGGCCGAGCCGACGCCCGTCGTCGACTACCTGTCGGCCAAGAAGGGCCTGCCGGTCGAGCAGGCCCGGCAGATGGAGGACCAGGTCGCCGACCTGGCCCGCGCCGAGGGGCTCGCCTACGCACCGAACCACCCCGTGCAGAACACCCTGGACATGCTGCGCCTGGTGCACCTGGGCAACGAGCACGGTGTGGGCTGGCAGTACATGACGGGCATGCAGGCGGCCCTGTTCAGCGGCGACCCGGAGGCGTTCGCCGCCGACACGCTGGTGCGGCTCGGCACCGAGCTGGGCATCCCCGAGGCCGAGATCCGCGACGTGCTCGCCGGCGACCGCTACGCCGACGCCGTACGCGCCGAGCACGACGAGGCGATCGCGCTGGGTGCTCGCGGCGTGCCGTTCACCGTGCTGGACCGCCGGCTCGGGATCCCCGGCGCCGTGCCGACCGAGGCCTACGGCCAGGCGATCGCGCAGGCGTGGGAGCAGGTCGATGCCTGATCGCGCCGCAGGGCCGCTGACGTTCGTGACGGCGGACGACGCCGCGGTGTGCGACGCGGTCACCGGCGTCTGCTCGCCCGTGGCCGGGCAGGCCGGCGAGACGGAGTCGCGTGCGGAGGACGGTGATCTCGATCTAGATACCCCTAGGGGTATCGGGTAGGATGCTCCCGGGGACGGAGGCCGACTCCGTCCGACGACAGACGGGAGCAGTGAGCATGGTCAGGATGTCGATGCTGGGAATCGGGCTGACGCTGGCGGGAACCGTGGCGCTCGCCGCGTGCGCGCCGTCGGGTGAAGGCGAGACCGCGACGCTGGAGACCGGGACGGTGGTGATCGACGTCCGCACGCCGGCCGAGTTCGCCGGCGGCCACCTCGAGGGTGCGCTGAACATCGACGTGCAGTCGCCGGACGCCACCCAGGAGCTCGCCGAGCTCGACCCGGACGGTTCGTACGTCCTGTACTGCCGCTCGGGCAACCGCGCCGGCGCCGCGCTCGACTTCCTGCAGGCGCAGGGCTTCGACGACGTCGTCAACGCCGGCAGCGTCCAGGAGGCGGCCGACGAGACCGGGCTCGCGATCGTCGACTGACGTCAGACCGGCCAGGCGCCGAGCAGGTCGGCCGCGCCGAGCGTGAGATCGGCGCCGTCGACCGGTCGTCCCCCGGGGCTGATGGCGGCGATGAGGGCGTCGCTGCTGCGTGGCACCGTGCCGGTGACGCTGCGCAGGTGCGTGATCTCGCGGCGGGAGATCTCGCCGTCGGGGCGCCACTTGATGGTCCCGAGCAGAACGGTGCGCTCGCGGGACGTCCCGACGAGGTCGACCTCGGTCTGCCCGTCACGGGTCCACCAGGCGCCGACGCCCTCGATGCTCTCGAGGCGAGCGTCGTCCGGAGCGAGGCGCGCGAAGGACTCACGCACGACGGGCTCGATGCTGCGCCCTCGCCAGGACGACCAGTCCCGCTCGAAGCGACCGAAGGCGTGATCGGCCCGTCCGCGAGAGATCAGCTCCAGGCTCCGCTCCACGTAGCGGAACCAGAAGCGCAGGTAGGGGTCGGTGACGCGGTACCGCCGTAGCCGTCCCTTCTCGGGCGACCAGGCGGGAACGTCCTTCGTGACGAGCCGCTTGTCGTCGGTCAGGACGCGCAGTGCCCGGGTGGTGCTGGTCTGGTAGCGCGTCACCTCGGAGTCTTCGAGGCCGGCGGGGATGAGGTCGTTGAACCGGGGTGTGGTGGTCTCGTCCGCGCCGATCGCCGCCAGCACCCGCGCAGCGGCGGGGGAGTCGGGGAACTCCGCGTCGAGCGTGAATCGTGCGGTCGAGACCAGCGGGCTGTACAGGTCGGCGAAGGAATCGGCCACGTACCGCGGCACGCTGCCTCCCGACCGTGCGAGGTCGGTGACGAGGCGGGGGTAGCCGCCCGTGACGAGGTAGGCGTCGAAGACCTCGGTCGGTGTGGCGTCGGGGAGCGCCTGGGCGATCTCCGCCGGGTTGAGCGGGTCGACGACGAGCGGGCGGACGCGCCCGAACAGCGCTCGGCCGTACTCGGAGAGCCGGTCCATCATCGCGACGTCGGACCCGACCAGGATGAGCAGCACCGGAAGCCCTTCCAGGGTCTGGTCCCAGAGGTTCTGGAGGGTGCCCTCGAGAGACGGGTCGGCGGCGACGGCCCAGGGGAACTCGTCGAGCACGACGATGGTCGGCCCCCGGCGTGCTGCGGCCTCGACCGCGCGGAACCAGTCGCGCCACGTGCGCAGGGGGAGGCCCCCGACCATCTCGGTGCCGGGCAGCGGTCGGGTCGACGACGTGAGCGCCTCGGTCGCTTCGGCGACCTGGGTGCGCGTCGGCGCGCCGAGGGTTCCTGCAGTGAAGACGTACGGCACGTCGGTACCGCGCACGAAGGTGTCGACCGCCGTGGACTTGCCGACCTGGCGGCGGCCTCGCATCGCAACGATGCGCCCCTTGCCGTGGGTTCGGACCGCTTCGAGATGCTGCGTCAGCGCCGCGACGACGTCGGAGCGGCCGTAGAAGGGAACCCGCGGATTAGTGGTCACGCTTGTATCATACGGTGATGTATGTAAAGCGCCAGATGTGGGCGCGTTCAGTCGTCCCGTGACGGCCGGGACGAGCGCATCCGCTTCGTTGCGGACCGCTGCTTCTTGGCCTTCAGCCGCCGCTCCTGGGACCCGCGGGTGCGTCGGGTCGCACGACGCGCGGGGCCGGGCGGCGCGACGGCGTCGGCGACCAGCGCTGCCAGACGGTGCGCGGCAGCATCCCGATTCCGGCGCTGCTCGCGATGCTCGGACGCGGTCACCGTGAGGACGCCGTCGACCAGCCGGTGACCCGTCCTGGCGACGATCCGCTCCCGCTGGACGCGGCTCAGCACCGCCGAGCGCTCGACGTCCCAGGACAGCTCCACCCGGGAGTCGGTGGTGTTCACACCCTGCCCGCCGGGGCCGGAGGACCGCGAGAACCGCTCGGTCAGCTCGGCCCGAGGGATCGTCAGGGACGGGCTGACGACGAGTCCGTGGCGGGTCGGTGAGGGCATACCCCTATCGTGACGTGGTCGGTGCGCGCCGTGCACGTCCTTGCTCCCCCAGTGAACCGGATGGGCTAGGCGCCATTGTGCTGTGTCCGCACGTCGCCCTCCAGATCGCTGGGACCGATGGGCTGGGGTATTCACGAGTCATGCATGTGTGGACCCAGGGGCTGGCGGTATTCATCAGAGCCGACACAGCGTCGATGCCTGTTCCGGGGGGCGCAACTCTAGTCGATTCGCCGATGAACGTGACTAAGACCGAATCCGCTACTAGGAGGCGTCGACGGTTGCAGGCATCTGTTTCGCCTCGCAGTGAGATTGACGTTCCACTAGCTCCTAGCTCGCGAGGTTCAACGCCCACCACGCTCCACGGTGCACAAGTATCGGAACTTGAGGATTAAACGACAGATTTGGATTCATGAATCGAAACTCGTGAACTCTACCGCCCGTGCTCCGGTCGTGACCAAGCGCAGAGCATTCAAAAAGCACCTGAACGGCCTCCGCTATGGAAACATCCGAGCCTTGCGCCGTAGCGATGTCCTGCAATTCGCTCAGCAGGAATGAACGCTTTCTGAGGGCGGATAGAACGCCAAAGATGCTCTCAATATGGGTCGGCTGAATGTATCCTTCCAACTCGTCCTTGAGTTCGGGGACGAAATATTCCGACGAGTAGTCATTCAAGGATCTTTGAATATGATTCGACGTGACGGCGCCCCGCCCGGCCTTCTTCTGGATCCTCGTCAGCAGGCTTATCAAGTCACGCGGTGTCCGGCGCGTATGTTCAACTAGGTAAGACCACATGTCCGTACCGTCGGGAGCCTTGAGTGGGAGTAGATCGCGGACCGGGTCCTTGCCGACGTATCCACTGAGCCTTGCTCGATGAGATATGAGTCCGTTCAATGTAGCATCGTCGATGTCTTCGTTTAGGACCTCCGGAGACCACCGCAGATTGATTGCAAAGTTCTGCCGGAGTTTATTCTTGTTCGGACTTGTCAGTCTTTCATACAGATCCGACCGGCAAAGCAGAACAATCTTTACCATGCTGTCGCTTCTGTAGAACGCATCATTCAGTGACTCGATCTCACCTAGTAATGCCGACAGCGACGAATATGTTTTGTCGCCAGGGTTGATCAACTCATCCAGACCGTCAATCACATGGATGTGCCGACTTTGCGTTTGGAAGCCGTTCGCAATCCTTTCAAGCCTGCCGACGGCGTCAGTGAGCTGAACCTGACGAGTCGAGTACTCGGCGCTAGCGGACGCTTCCGCTACATCCCTAAGGCCGCCCTTGAGGGCGAGACTGACAGATCTGAGGCTTAGATCGGACAAGTTTCTACTGGGAATCAATCCTTGCTTCCGCAGATCTTTTGCCAGCCTCTGGCATTCATTGGCATCCAGTGGGTTCGCGCCAGCGTCATCTTGCATCGTCTGGAAGACCCTGAGTAAAAGCAGCCATCGCCAACTGATTCGAACTATCTGCTGCGAGGAGTCATCGTCCGCGAGCTGCGAAAGGGTGCCGTACGGAAAGTCCTTCAGGTCAATGTAGTCGACGAACAGCGTGGGGTCGTGATCGGCTTTCTGTACGAGATGCTCGCCGATTGCTGATTTCCCGGACCCCTTATGTCCGAGAACTAGATATTCGCTACCGTTGAGCACCGCTTCTGTAACCCCGCGGAAATCGTAGAATCCCTCGAGTAGCAAGGTTGGATTGCGCACGCTCTCTGCTCCTGCCGACGCAAACCCAAATCTAATGTCGGCAAAACCAATACCTTCCGGCACAGGCGGATACACATCGATTACACTTTTGCCGTGCCCGGGGCGTTCTCTGAGCGTGACGTAGCCTGCCTGTTCGGCGTCGCGGAGGAGATCGGTGAAGCGCTGGTAGTTCAGTCGCTTCTCACTGAATCCAGGCTTGTGCTTTAGCAAGTTGTCCTTTGCCGAGCTTGCGGGTAGGGGCTTTCCTGCCTGATGCTTTTCTCGCGCAATTCGCTCTAACTCTTCGAATGCCTCTTCGAGCGGAACTGTGTCCGGTGTGTCGACGTTGCCGGAATTAGTGGGTTGGGTAGGCGGACTCAACTTTACCTGCTGCGGTCGCTCAAGTTCAAAATCTGACTGCTGAGGATCGTCGACAATACCTACGTAGCCCGCCTCTTGGGCGGCTACGCAGAACTCTTTGAAGGTGCGAAATCCTAATGCCGACTCGTGAAATGTGCCACCTAGAGCTTCCGTGAGTAAAGGCTTTGTTCGAGAGCCGAGCGCGTCACCGCCACGTTCGACGATGTGCGTAACGACTTTTCTCAGCATGTCGAATTCGATGTTCCGGCTCGCGAGGGTAAAGTCTGTGTCGGCTGGTAGTGACGCAATCTTCACATATCCGGCCTGATCTGCCGCAGTAGCGATTTCTTTGAAATTGCGAAAGCCATAGTCGGGCTCAATGATCTTTTGTCCGAGTGCGATTTGCGATCGTGCCTTTACTGTCGCACCGACGGGCTTTCGGCCACTCTCTTCCAGATCGCGAACAGTGTCCTTGATCGCCTGCCAGATGAACTCGATTGGGATACCGGTAGTCATTGGACTCCTTTCGTTCTCTGCCGAGGCTCGTCCCTTGCACGCTACTACCGAGGAGTGGTTGCGGCGAGCGCCTGAAGCAAGGTGATCACGTTTCACCCTGCACGGACGCTTTGATGTACTGGGTTGGCGCATTGCCCACCGGGACGGTGACGACCGGATCAAGCGTGCGTCACACGGAGAAGTACTTGGCCTCGGGATGATGCATCACGAACGCATCGGTCGACTGCTCCGGGTGGAGTTGCAGCTCGTCGCTGAGCGTCACCCCGACCCGCTCGGGCCGCAGCAGCTCGACGACCTTCGTGCGGTCCTCCATGTCGGGGCACGCCGGGTACCCGAGTGACATCCGTGCGCCGCGGTACTCCAGCTTGAACATGCCCTCGACGTCGACGGGGTCCTCGTCGCCGAACCCGAGCTCGGAGCGCACCCGGGAGTGCCAGAACTCGGCCAGCGCCTCGGTGAGCTGCACGGACAGCCCGTGCAGCTCCATGTACTCGCGGTACTTGTTCTCGGCGAACAGCTTCGCCGTGTACGCGGACACCGGGTCGCCGACGGTGGCGAGCTGGATGGGCAGCACGTCGTAGCGGCCGGTCTCCTCGACCCACGACTTCGGGCGCACGAAGTCGGCCAGGCACAGGTGCCGGTCGCGCTTCTGCCTCGGGAAGGTGAAGCGCAGCCGCTCGGTCCCGGGCTCGCCGCCGGATCCGCCGTCGGGCGCCCCGATGCCGGCCAGGCCCGGCCCGTGGTGGGCGACGACGATGTCGTCGCCCTCGGACCACACGGGGAAGTACCCGTAGACGACGGTCGGGTCCATGATCTGGTCGGTGCGGATCGTGTCGAGCCACTGGGCCAGGCGCGGCCGGCCCTCGGTCTCGACGAGCTCCTCGTAGGACGCGCCGTCCTCACCCCGACCGGGCTTGAGGCCCCACTGGCCCATGAAGGTGGCGCGCTCGTCGAGGAACGCGGCGTAGTCGGCGAGCTGGATGCCCTTGACCACGCGCGTGCCCCAGAACGGGGGAGCAGGCACCGGGTTGTCGGTCGCGACGTCGGACCGCTCGGGCAGGTCCTCGACCGCGGTCTCGGTCACCTTGACGACGTTGTGGCGGCGCTTGCGCAGCGCCGGCAGTCCGACCTCCTCGGGGTCGGCGCCGCGGGCGACGGCGACCAGCGGCTCCATGAGACGCAGCCCCTCGAAGGCGTCGCGGGCGTACCGCACGACACCGGGGAACGCGGAGGCGAGGTCGTCCTCGACGAAGGTGCGGGTCAGGGCCGCGCCGCCGAGCAGGATCGGCCAGCGCTTCTCCATGCCGCGCGAGACGAGCTCCTCGAGGTTCTCCTTCATCACTACGGTCGACTTCACCAGCAGCCCGGACATGCCGATGACGTCGGCGCCGTGCTCCTCGGCGGCCTCGATCATGGCCGAGATCGGCTGCTTGATGCCGATGTTGACCACCGTGTAGCCGTTGTTCGTCAGGATGATGTCGACGAGGTTCTTGCCGATGTCGTGCACGTCGCCGCGCACCGTCGCCAGCACGATGACGCCCTTCGACTGCTCCTCTGCCCCCTCGACCTTCTCCATGTGGGGCTCGAGCAGCGCGACGGCCGTCTTCATGACCTCGGCGGACTGCAGCACGAACGGCAGCTGCATCTGCCCGGACCCGAACAGCTCGCCGACGACCTTCATCCCGCCCAGCAGGTGGGTGTTGACGATGTCGAGGGCCTTCATGCCGTCGGCCAGCGCGGTGTCCAGGTCGTCCTCGAGGCCCTTGCGCGCGCCGTCGATGATGCGGCGCTCCAGCCGCTCGCCCACGGGCAGCGCGGCGAGCTCGGCGGCCCGCTGGTCGCGCATCGCGGCGGCGTCGACGCCGGAGAACACCTCGAGCAGGTGCGACAGCGGGTCGTGGGTCAGGTTGCCCTCGTTGTCGTACTGTCGCCGGTCCCACACGAGGTCCTCGGCGGCCTGCCACTGCTCGTCGTCGATGGCGGTGCGCGGCAGGATCTTCGCGGCGTGCACGATGGCGGAGTCCAGGCCGGCCTGCGTGGCCTCGTGCAGGAACACCGAGTTCAGCACCGTGCGCGCGGCCGCGTTGAGGCCGAACGACACGTTCGAGACACCGAGCGTGGTGTGCACACCGGGATAGAGCCGGTTGATCTCGCGGATCGCCTCGATCGTCTCGATGGCGTCGCGGCGCGTCTCTTCCTGCCCGGTCGCGATGGGGAACGTCAGAGCGTCGACGATGATGTCGTCGACCCGCATGCCCCACTGCTCAGTGAGGGTGTCGATGAGGCGCGAGGCGATCGCGACCTTCTTCTCCGTGGTGCGGGCCTGACCCTCTTCGTCGATGGTCAGGGCGACGACGGCGGCACCGTGCTCGCGCACGGCCGGCATGATCCGCTGGAACCGCGAGGTGGGCCCGTCGGAGTCCTCGAAGTTCACCGAGTTCACCACGGCGCGCCCGCCCACCAGCTCCAGGCCGGCGCGGATCATCTCCGGCTCGGTGGAGTCGATGACCAGCGGCAGCGTCGAGGCGCTCGCCAGCCGCGAGACGACCTCCCGCACGTCCGCGACGCCGTCGCGCCCCACGTAGTCGACGCACACGTCGAGCAGGTGGGCGCCGTGGCGCGTCTGGTCGCGGGCGATGTCGACGATGTCGTCCCAGCGGCCCTCCAGCAGCGCCTCGCGGAACGCCTTGGAACCGTTGGCGTTGGTGCGCTCACCGATCGCCAGGTACGAGGCGTCCTGGGACAGGTCCGTGTGCGAGTACAGCGACGCGACACCGGATGTGCGCTCCACCTCCCGCTCCGGCAGCGGGCGACCGCGCACCGCCTCGACGACGCGCGCCAGGTGCTCCGGCGTCGTGCCGCAGCAGCCGCCCACCATGCCCAGACCGAACTCGTCGACGAACTGGCTGTGCGCCGCCGCCAGCTCGTCCGGGGTCAGCGGGTAGACGGCGCCGTGCGGGCCGAGCTCGGGCAGCCCGGCGTTCGGCATGCAGGTGACCGGCACCTCGGCGTGCTTGGCCAGGTAGCGCAGGTGCTCGCTCATCTGGTCCGGGCCGGTGGCGCAGTTCAGGCCGATGGCGTCCACGCCGACGGCCTGCAGCGTGGTCAGCGCCGCCCCGATCTCGGAGCCCATGAGCATGGTGCCGGTGGTCTCGACGGTCACCGAGGCGATCACCGGCACGACGCGGCCGACGCCGCCCTCCTCGACCGGCCGCATCGCGTGGTGTGCGCCCGTCACGGCGGCCTTGGTCTGCAGCAGGTCCTGGCTGGTCTCCACCAGGATCGCGTCCGCGCCGCCCTCCAGCAGCCCGGCGGCCTGCTCGGCGAACGTGTCGCGCAGGTTCTCGTACGTGGTGTGCCCCAGCGAGGGCAGCTTGGTGCCCGGCCCCATCGAGCCCAGCACCCAGCGCGGGTGGTCCGGCGTCGCGTAGACGTCGGCGCGCTCACGGGCGAGCTCCGCGCCGACGCGGGCCAGCTCGCGGATGCGGTCCTCGATGCCGTAGTCCGACAGGTTCGACCAGTTCGCGCCGAACGTGTTCGACTCGATCGCGTCCACGCCGACTTCAAGGAACCCGTCGTGCACGCCCCGGATGATGTCCGGGCGGGTCACGTTGAGGATCTCGTTGCAGCCCTCGAGCTGCTGATAGTCGTCCAGCGTCGGGTCGGCGGCCTGGATCATGGTGCCCATGGCGCCGTCGCCCACCACCACCCGGGTGCGCAGCGCCTCGCGCAGGGCGGCGGAACGGGCGTCGGCAGCGGCGAGATCGAGCGTGGAGGTCACCTGGCCAGCCTAGTTCGCGCGGGCGAAAACAGGGTGCGGCGCACACCTGGTGAGACCTACGCTCGCCCCATGGCCACCGTGGAGACCTCACCGGACCTCGCCCCGATCGCCGAGCGCGCGGACGCCCCGGCGACCCTGCCGACGCTCGCCGCCGGCGGGCTCGCCTGGCGTGCGGCCACCGCCGACGACGCCGCCGCGCTGCTGGAGCTGCGCAACACCATCGCCGCGGCCGACGCCGAGCCGTACCGCGAGAGCCTCGAGGAGATCACCGAGCTGTTCGACGCCCCGTGGCGCCGGTTCGACGTCGACTCCGTGCTCGGGTTCGACGCCGACGGCGCGCTGCGGGCCTACGGCCACGTCGAGACCATGCCCGGCGACACCCGCACGCTGCGAGCGTTCCTGTTCGGCGGGGTGCACCCGTCCCGCCGCGGCGAGGGCATCGGCCGCGAGCTGTTCGCCTGGCAGGTCGCCCGCGCCCGGCAGGTGCTCGCGGCGTCGGGCAAGGAGCTGCCCGCCCGGATCGGCGTCTTCGCCGAGGACGACGGACCGGCGTCCAAGCTGCGGCTCTACGAGCGGGCCGGTTTCGAGCCCCGCCGCTTCTACACCGACCTGCGCCGCGATCTGCGCGACCTGGAGGCCGAACCGCTGCCGGAGGTCGCCCTCGACGGTTCGCTGCGGCTGGTCCCGTTCTCCGCCGAGTACGACGACGCCGCCCGCCTGGCCCACAACGACGCCTTCCGCGACCACTGGGGCAGCGAGCCGAACACCCCGGAGCAGTGGCGGCGGGGACGCACAGGGTTCGCCCCGCAGTGGACCCACCTCGTGGTCGACGACGCCCCGGACGTCGAGGCGCTGCTGGCCGACGAGCACACCGACGACGAGACCGCCGCCGCGCTGCGCGCCGGGGAGCCGCTGGTGGTCGGGTACGCGATGAGCGAGCGGTTCGAGGAGGACTTCGCCGTGCGGGGATACTCGTTCGGCTACACCGCGGTTCTCGGTACCCGGCGGGCCTACCGCGGCCGCAAGGCCGGGCTCGCCGCGCTGCTGGCGAGCATGCGGTCCTTCGCCGCCGACGGCATGGAGTACGCCTGCCTCGACGTCGACACCGCCAACCCGTCCGGCGCCGACGGGCTCTACGCCAGCCTCGGGTACACCACGTCGCACGGTTCGCGGCTGCTCAGCATCGAGCTCTGACTAGTGACCAGCGATCAGACGAGTCGCGCACTGGCGGCTTCCGCTCTTCTAGCGGAGATCGAAAACTGCTAGTCTCGAGACGAGCCCGGCCTCTGCGGAACGTCGGGAAGTGAGCCTCGGGAGATCCTGCCGGAAGACAGGGCCCGAGGCTCGCGCCATGTCAGGACATGTAGGTGACGGTCTCCACGGTCGTGACGTCCTGGATCTGTTCCAGCCAGCGCGGGCGACCGCATCGCGCCTCGGTGATGGCGCCGCAGACTGCGTCAGCGATCCAGAGCGCCGGATCGGCCGGCCCCGGTACGTGGTCGACCCTGAGCTGGGCGGGGATCACCTGACCGGCACGTAGCGCATCGACCACAGCAAAGTCTCGGGCATCCTCGACCGAGCCGCGTGACTCGAAGGTCAGCTGGCTGCAGCCGCGCTGGGCAATCTGGTACAGGAAACGCTCGAGGACCTTGCGGCGGCGGCGCGTCTCGCGCTGGTCGACGGTGAATCCGGTCATGACGACGACGACGGTCTCGACGATGTCCACGGACCGGATCGTGTCGATGACCTGGTCGTGCCGCTTGTCGCTGTCCTCGCGCCAGTGGATTTTCTTTTCACGCGGCTGCTGCAGTGCTTGCATCGCCTCGCGGGCGTCCTCGACGCGCGAGGCTTGGATGATGGGCGCGGCCAGGATGTACACGCCGGGGTCCCGGTCTCGGCGTGACTGCGTTTCGTCGGCCCACGCCACGAGGTCGGTGGTGCTGGTCATCAGGCTCTCCTCCGTCCGGGAGCGACCCTACGGCGCTTCGCCGACAGCTCCGTCGTTCCCGAGCGACGTAGGGCCGGCGCGCTCAGGCCGGACGGATGGCGAGTCGCTCGCCGCTGGGCACCGGATCTGTGCGCAGTCGGCCGTAGGTCGCGACGTCGACTCGCCGACCGTCCACGAGGAACTTCTCGCGCTCGGTGCCCTCGCGGACGAACCCTGCGGCCCGGGCCACCGCTCCCGACGCCGGGTTGTTCATCCGGTGCCCGAGCTCCAGGCGGTGCAGCCCGCCGTCGGACAGCGCCCAGTCGGCCACCGCCGCCGCGGCCCGCCGGGCCAGCCCTCGTCCGCGGTGGGTGGCGTGCACCCAGTACCAGAACCAGCCGGTGGCGTTCGCCGCGTCGACCGTGACGGCGACGAGCCCGACGCAGGTGCCGCCGTCGTCAACGGCCCAGGCGCGATGCGGTCCGTCGGGGTCGGTCAGCCGGGCCACGTAGCGCTCGGCCTCCTGCGGCGTCGTCACCGTGCCCTGGCGTGCCATGTCGGGCGCCGAACGGAACGCCGCCAGCACCGCCTCGGCGTCGTCAGCGGTGAGCGGGCGAAGCACGGGTGCGTCGGTCATGGCGGCAGGATCGCACCCCGGCCGCCCGCTACGCTGCCGCGCATGACCGACGTCGCTCATACCGACCGCCCCCTGCTCCGCCCGGGCGCTGCCCGCGTCGCGGCGGGCGTCTTCGCCGCCCTCGCCGTCGTCCACCTGGTCGCCCAGCTGCTCGACGCCGCCGCGGTCGCGAACTCGACGCAGTGGCTCGTCATGCCGGCGCTCGCGGCCGTGCTCTGGTGCACGACGGCGGCACCCCGGCCGCGCCTCGTGCGGCTGGTGCTGGTGGCGCTCGGTTTCTCCTGGGTCGGTGACACCCTGCCCGACCTGTTCACCGGGGACGCAGCGTTCCTGGCGATGGTCGGCGGGTTCCTCGTCGCCCAGGTCGTCTACGCCGTCGCATTCTGGCCGTACCGCCGCGAGTCCGTCCTGCACCGGCGCCGGGGAGTCCTGCTCGCCTACGTGGCACTGGCGGTCGTCCTGGTGGCGCTGTGCCTGCCGGGCGCTCCCGGCGTGCTGACGGGCGCCGTCGTCGTCTACGCGGTGTTCCTCACCGCGATGGCGGTGCTCGCCACGGGCGTGCACCGGCTGGCCTGGATCGGCGGTGCGCTGTTCCTCTTCTCGGACGCGATGATCGCGCTGGGTGCGTTCGCTGACGTCGTGCCGCCGCAGTCCGGGTTCTGGATCATGCTCACCTACCTCGCCGGCCAGGCGCTGCTCGTCGCCGGCGTCGTCGCACGGCAGGCGATCTCAGCCCGGGCCGCCTGATCCGCGGGGGCGGGTCATCGACGGTCTCTGGCGATGAGGACGCCGGCCACAACGCCCGGAAGAGCGACGACGGCGCCGACCCCGACCGAGACCCAGGCCGTGGGTGCCGCGGCGCCACCGAGATACACCGACGTCGCGACGACGACGAAGAGCACCCCTGTGCCCAGGACGCCGACGAGCGCCGTGCGCCGGGCGCGTCGAGGCCAGTTCCGGGTCCGCCGCTCCCGGTATACCGTCGCGGCGACGATCGCGCCGAGCATGGCCCACGGCAGCGCGACGCTGACGAGCCCGCGCCACGGCAGCGAGCCGTTCCAGAGGCTGAGCACGGCTCCGGCGCAGGCGCCCAGCGCGAGTGCCTGGAGAATCACGGCACGGCTGTGGACGCGACGGTCCTGGGTGCTGGCCGGCGTCGGGCGCTGGGACCACTGCAGCGGGGAAGCCGCTCCCGCCGGGGAAGGTCGCTGCTCGGTCATCGGTCATTCCTCGCCATGAACGCAAACTAGGCGGGTGCGACCCGACCGGGCAAGCCGGTCAGCGCAGGCGTCGGAGCAGCCAGGTCTCCGGCTCGTCGAGGGTGTCGAAACCCGCCTGCCGGTAGAGCTCGTGGCCGTCGGGGGAGGCCTTGAGCAGCACGCGCTTGAGCTCGAGGCTCTCGAGGTCGGCCATGAGGCCGTCGACGATCCGGGTGCCGAGTCCCTGGCGTCGGTGGGCCGGGTCGACGATGACGTCGGCCACCCAGGCGAACGTGACGCCGTCGGTCACGGCACGGGCGTAGGCGACCTGCGTGCCGTCGGCCGCGTACATGCCGTAGTTCCGGCTGCCGGCGACGGCGGTCTCCTGGGCGGCTCGGGTGCGACCACGGGCCCAGAAGGCCTGCGTGGACAGGATCTCGTGGATCCAGTCGACGTCGAGGCGGTCGCGGTCGGTGGAGAACTCGTAGGCGGTCACGCGGGCGATTCCATCACGCCGGCCCGGGTCCGAGTGTGTGTCAGGGGTCACACCTACGCTCGGCGGCATGGACATCATCCTGGTACCCGGCTTCTGGCTGAACGCCTCCGCGTGGGACGCCGTCACGCCGCCGCTCGTCGCGGCCGGGCACACCGTGCGCCCGATGACGCTGCCCGGCATGGACTCCGTCGAGGCCGACCGCAGCGGCATCACGCTCGCCGACCACGTCGACGCCGTCGTCGCCGCGATCGACGCGCTGCCCGACGACGCCGAGATCGTGCTCGTGGGGCACTCCGGCGGGGGAGCGGTGATCCACTCCGCGGCCGACCGCCGCCCCGCCCGCATCACGCGCGCCGTCTACACCGACTCGTTCCCCCTCGGCGACGGGGGAGCGATCAACCCCGACCTGCCCGTCGTCGACGGCGAGATCCCGCTGCCGGACTGGTCGGTGTTCGACGAGCCGGACCTCGCCGGCCTCGACGACGCCCTCCAGGCGCGGCTCCGAGCCATGGCGATCCCGACTCCCGCCCGGGTCGCGTCGGACCCGGTGCGCCTGACCGACGAGCGCCGCTACGACGTGCCGACCACGGTCATCGCCTGCGAGTACTTCGGCTCTTTCGACGGGCCGCGGGCCATGTACGAGCACTTCATCGCCCAGGACGACCCGTTCACCCGCGAGCTCGCCGCGATGCGGGACTGCGAGATCGTCGAGCTGCCCACCGGGCACTGGCCGATGTTCACCCGGCCGGTCGAGCTCGGCGAGGCGATCGCGGCCGCCGTCGCGCGCTGAGATCCGCCGGGCGGTGCCGGTGGGCGCGTGAGTGCGCCCGACCACGCCTACCGTCAGAACACATGGGGACCGCCCGCGAGGACTCCACGCCGCGTACGCCGTCGGACGCCACCGCCACCGCGCCGTCCGGCTGCGTGCTGGGCACGCTCATCCTCGTCGCCGCCGTGGCCAACCTGAACCTGTCCGTGGCGAACGTCGCCCTGCCCGACATCGGCGACGCCCTGGACGCCTCGCAGGTCCAGCTCAACCTCGTCGCGGTCGCGTACTCCCTCGGCCTGTCGGCCTCGGTGCTGTACTTCGGCGCGATCGGCGACCGGTACGGCCGCAAGGCGCTGCTGCTGACCGGCACCGGGCTCACCGTGCTGTTCAGCCTGCTGGCGGCGTGGTCACCCTCGGTCGAGGTGCTCTTCGTCGCGCGCGTCGGCGGAGGCCTGTGCGCCGGCATGGCGTTCCCGACCACGCTCGCGCTGATCTCGGCCCTGTGGTCCGGATCCGGCCGGACCCGCGCCATCGCCCTGTGGTCCGGCATCGGGGCCGCGTTCGCCGCGCTCGGCCCCCTCGCCGCCGGGTGGGTGCTCACCCAGTTCTGGTGGGGGTCGGTCTTCGCGCTGACGGTGCCGCTCGCGGTGCTGGCGTTCGTGCTGGCCCTGGTGCTCGTGCCCGCGCACGTCCACGAGAGCGTCCAGCCCGTCGACCACCTCGGCGGCACCCTGTCCGTGCTGCTGGTCGGCGCGCTGGTGATGGGCATCAACCTGCTGGCCGTGCCGGACCAGGCCGTGCTCCTCGCCGTGCTGGGCGCCGTCGTCGTCGGGGCCGGCACCTGGTTCGTGCTGCGCCAGCTCCACGCCGACAACCCGCTGTACGACCTGCGGGTGGCCGCCCGCCCCACGTTCTGGGTCGCCGCGGTGGCCGGCCTGATCATCTTCGGCTCGCTGATGGGTGCGATGTACGTCGGCCAGCTGTTCATGCAGAACGTGCTCGGCTACTCCAGCATCGCGGCCGGCGCGGCGATCCTGCCCGGCGCCGTCGGCATGGTGCTCGTCGCGCCGCGGTCGGCCGCCCTGGTCGAACGGCACGGGTCGCGCGTCACGATGCTGTCCGGGTACGTGTTCGTCCTGCTCGGCTTCGCCGCCATGCTGCTGCTGTGGCGCGAGGACGTGGGCTACTGGGCCGTCGGGCTGGCCTACCTGCTCGTCGGGATCGGCGTCGGGCTGTCCGGGACGCCGGCGTCGAACTCGCTGACGGGCTCGGTCCCCGTGCAGCGCGTCGGCATGGCCTCCGGCACCGCCGACCTGCAGCGCGACCTGGGCGGCGCCATCCTGCAGTCCGCGTTCGGGGCGCTGCTCGCCGCCGGGTACGCCGGGTCGATGGCCACGGCCGTCGGGGACGACAGCGACCTGTCCGACCTCACCGCGAGCATGCAGGCCACCCTGGAGAAGTCGTTCGCCGGGGCCGAGTCGATCGCCTCGCAGCACCCGCAGTACAGCGACGAGATCATCGCCGCGGCCCGCGAGTCGTTCCTCGCCGGCGACCAGTGGGCCTACCTCGCCGGGATCGTCGCCGTCCTGCTCGGCTCGCTGCTCGTGCTCGTCGCCTTCCCGCGGCGCGACCGCGAACGCGAGCTGCGCGCCCGCTACCAGCCCGAGGCCGGTGCCGAGGCCGGACCCGAGGGCGGCCCCGAGGTCAGCACAGGGCGCTGATCTGCTCCTGGACGTCCAGCGCGGTGTCCTGGACCCCGGCCGGGAACGAGTCGAAGTCCTGCGAGGCCGGGTCGGCCGGGCTCACCGACGTGGCGTAGTGGTCGGCGAGGTCCGCGACGTCGTCGGCCAGGTCACCGTCGCCGAGGTCGTCCCGGGCGGAGACCGCCACCGACTCCAGCATCTCCACGTGCTCGGCCGAGCCGATAATCTCGCGGTCCACGACCTGCAGCGCCGGGGCCGCCGTCGCGCAGAACGCGTCGGCGTCGGTTTCGCCCGCGCCGTCGTCCGGCGTCCCGTCCGCCGAACCGGCGTCGCCGTCCGGTTCGGCGTCCGTCGCTGCAGCCGGCGCCTCGGCTGCGGCCGCGTCGTCCGTCGCCGTCGGGTCCGTCGTCGGCTCCGCACCGTCGTCCGCCCCGCAGCCGGCCGTCAGCCCGGCCAGCAGCAGGAGCAGCGCGACCCGGGAACCGGTCGCGACCCTCATCCGATGGCGGCCAGCGGACCGGACGCCGGGGTCCCCGAGCCGTCGCGGCGCGTGGTCTCCTCGGGCAGCTCGACCGGCTGACCGCCCGAACCCACGGCCCGCGCCGGTCCCTCGCCGACCCAGGCCAGGACGATCGCGTCCTCGCCCTTGAGGAACCGGTGGGCGCGCACGCCGCCGGTCCCGCGGCCCTTGCCCGGGTACAGCTCGTACGGGGTGACCTTCACCGAGCCGCCGCCCGTGCCCGGCAGCGCACCGGCCGACCCGGCCACCGTCACCACGGTGTGCAGGTCGCGCGAGGCGGCCCGCGCCACCCCGAAGAACACCACGTGCTGGCCCCCGCCGAGGCGGATGCCGGCCATGCCCGCGGCGGCGCGGCCCTGCGGGCGGACCAGCGAGGCGTCGAAGTGCAGCAGGCTGGCGTCCGAGGCGACGAAGACCACCTCGTCCTCGTCGGTGGCCGGCGCGGCCCCCACCACGGCGTCGCCGTCCTTGAGGCCGATGACCTCCCAGACGTCGCCGTTGCGCGGCGCGTCGCCCGGCGTCACCCGCTTGACCACGCCGTGGCGGGTGCCGAGCGCCAGGGGAGCGGCGTCCTCGGCCAGCGACACCACCGCCAGCGCCTGCTCACCGGACTCCAGCGACACCATCTCGCTGACCGGCACCCCGCCGGACAGCGACGGCGGCCCGTCCACGCTCGGCAGCGCGGGCAGCTCCAGGGCGGACAGCTTGTGCAGCCGGCCCGTCGAGGTGACCAGGCCGATCTGGGAGCGTGCCGTCGTCGCGACGTCGGACCGCAGCGCGTCGTGCGCGTGCCGCCGTCCGGCCCGCTCCACCGGGGCGTCCGCGGTCTCGCCCGAGGTGCGGGCGAGCAGACCCGTCGCGGACAGCAGCACCCGGGTCGGGGTGTCCTTGATCTCCAGGTCCAGGGCCGGGGCCTTCTTGCCCCGCGCCGGCGTCGCCGCCGCCGACTGCGCGGCCCCGCCCGCCGAGTCCAGCAGGACCGTGCGGCGCGGCGTGCCGTAGGTGGCGGCGACCTCGGCCATCTCGTCCGAGACCACGCCGTGCAGGCGCGCCTCGTCGGCCAGGATCGCCTCCAGCTCGGCGATCTCCGCCTCGAGCTGGGACTTCTCCGACTCCAGCTCGATGCGGGAGAACTTCGTCAGGCGGCGCAGCTGCAGGTCCAGGATGTAGGAGGCCTGCGGCTCGGACAGGTCGAACACCGACTGCAGGCGCTCGCGGGCGATCGCGGCGTCGTCCGAGGAACGGATGACCTGGATGACCTCGTCGATGTCCAGGATCGCGATCAGCAGACCCTCGACGAGGTGCAGGCGGTCCTTGCGCTTGGCCAGACGGTACTGCGAGCGGCGGCGCACGACGTCGATGCGGTGGTCGACCCAGACCTGCAGCAGGTCCAGCAGCCCCAGCGGGCGCGGCTGGCCGTCCACGAGGGCGACGTTGTTGATGCCGAAGGAGTCCTCCAGCGGCGTGGTGCGGTAGAGCTGCTCGAGCACGGCCTCCGGGTCGAACCCGGTCTTGACCTCGATGACCACGCGCATGCCGTGCGTGCGGTCGGTGAGGTCCTGGACGTTGGTGATGCCCTGGATCTTCTTGTTGCGCACGCCGTCGGCGATCTTCTCGATCACCTTCTCCGGACCGACCGTGTACGGCAGCTCGGTGACGACGATCCCCTTGCGCCGGGCCGTGACGTTCTCGATCCGGGCGGTGGCCCGGGTGCGGAAGGAGCCGCGGCCGGTGCGGTAGGCGTCGCGCACGCCGTCGAGGCCGATGATCTTGCCCCCGCTGGGCAGGTCCGGCCCGGGGACGAACCGCATGACGTCGTCGAGCGTCGCCTCGGGGTTCGCCAGCAGGTGCTGGGCCGCGGCGACGACCTCGACGAGGTTGTGCGGCGGCATGTTCGTGGCCATGCCGACCGCGATCCCGGACGCGCCGTTGACCAGCAGGTTCGGGATGGCCGAGGGCAGCACCTCGGGCTGGGTGAGCTTGTTGTCGTAGTTCGGGACGTAGTCGACGACGTCCTCGTCCAGCCCGGCGGTCATCGCCATCGACGGCGCGGCCAGGCGCGCCTCGGTGTACCGGGCGGCGGCGGGACCGTCGTCGAGCGAGCCGAAGTTGCCGTGGCCGTCCACCAGCGGCAGGCGCATCGAGAAGTCCTGCGCCAGGCGCACGAGCGCGTCGTAGATGGCGCCGTCGCCGTGCGGGTGCAGCTTGCCCATCACCTCGCCGACCACGCGCGAGGACTTCACGTGCGCGCGGTCGGGCCGCAGGCCCATGTCGGCCATCATGTACAGGATCCGGCGGTGCACCGGCTTGAGGCCGTCGCGGGCGTCCGGCAGGGCGCGCGAGTAGATGACGGAGTACGCGTACTCGAGGAACGACGTCTCCATCTCCGCGGCGACGTCGATGTCGACGATGGTCTCGTCGTACGGCTCGTCGGCGACGGGTGCGGCCTTCTTGCGCGCCATGCGGTGCGGCTCCCTGGTGATCCTCGGCGTGGACGTGAGGCCCGACGGCGGCACGGCGGCCGCGTACGGGCGTTCGAAGGAAGCGTAGCGCCAGCCCGAGGTGGAACCGTGCAGGCGGGCCGGACGGCGGTGGACCCAGACGTTGGCTACTCGACACCGGTCCGACGTCCCCCGACTGCGATGGCGTCGCGCCGTGCCGCTGTCCATGGTTCTGGTCATCGCAGGGACGGGTGTGTGGTGGGCGCTGTACATCTCCGACGTCAGGCACGACCGGGGTCATGACCGCCTGGGGGCGGCCCACCGGGTTCTGATCCCGCGTCCTGGCCGTGGCGCAGTGCGATACCTGGCGCTCGGGTGCGCTCTGGTCGGATGGTCGCTGGTGCCTGGCTGAACGGCTCCCACCACCGGACGGGCGCACGGTCTCGGCGACCGTTGTGTGCCCGCCTACGGTGACGTCGACCCAGTCGAGCAGCCCTGCAAGCCTCGAGACTCAGCCTGAGCGGCGCAGAACGGCGCGCTGCGCCGCGTAGCGCCGCCGCCCCACCGCGCGCCACATGAGCCGGACGGGCGCCGGCAGGTGCGCTCGCAGCCAGGCATCGGGGTCGTCCTGCGCCGCCATGATGCCTCCCAGCTGGGTCCACATGTGCCCGCGCGGAGTCGCGCGCCTGCCGTGCTCGCTGAACCAGTCGACCTCCTCCTGGGTGAGGGTGGTCTCCATTACCGGCACGATCTCCCGCTCCTCGTCCGGCAGGTGCACCGCGAGTGCGGCGTTGATGCCGTCGAGGGCGCTCAGCACGGTGCAGGCGGTGTCCGGAGCAGGGTTCGCCTTCCAGGCGGGCAGCGCGGTGTCGAGCTCGGTGAGGTGCCCGAGCATCTGGGCGTGCTGGGCCTTCATCCGCTCGACGTGCAGGGCGCACGCCGGGGCGCGGGATGCGAGGGCGTCCCACAGGCGCTCGTCCTCGCCCTCGTGGTGGGCGTGCAGGGCGGTCGACAGCAGCCACAGCTGCTCGGACACGGCCGTCGCGTGGGAGACGTCTCCCGGTTCGACCCCGCGCCGAGCCGATAGAGGACGCTTCCGTCCCCTGCTACGGCAACGTCCACCTCGAAGAACTTGTGATGGGCTTTGGTGAAGCGCCAGCTGTCGACGGCGATCCCTTGCACGCTACCGCGGTTCTTGCGGGTGTCGATCGTCGAGCCCGCAGTGAACAGGGCGCCCCACTGCGATACCAGCAGGGACGGCTCCCGGTACACCCCGGGTAGCCTCTTCTCGTTGTGCTTGATGCCCCATATCTTCACTGCAGAATGAACTGCAGCCTGGTAGCCGACAGCGTACTCGGGGACTGGCACGGTTTCGCGCCGCCACTCGTCGCCTTGACCGGCCAGATTGATGTGAAGCACCCCGCTGAGATGGATCATCAGCGCTTGTCGAACGGGCGGAGCGTCCGGATTCTCGTGCACGTCAGGGGATATTCCCGGCTCAGGTGGCGGCGAGAGCGCAGCGCTGACGAGCGCCACCGGATGTGTCACCCAGTCCGCCTGGGCGGAACTCGCTTCTAGAGTCATGGAACTCACCTCGTGGGTCTGGTTCTGTAGCTGAGTTCTTCCACAGTGCGCGGATCGTCAGGCTGCGGGGAGTACGACGATCGTCGTATCCGGCTCATCCGATCTGAGGGTCGGGGTCCGAAGCCGCCTGCCTCGAAGAGTGTTCAGGCGATGAAGTGGGTCAGGTTGCGGAAGCCGAGGGCAAAGGTGCGTAGGTGTTCGATGTCGCCGTTGATCGCTGCGGTGGGGCCGTCGCTGGTGCCGCGGCCACTCGAACGCCAGCACGTCGACGGCGCGCTTGGTCAGCTCACGGTCGAGCGTGACCAGTTCGGCCAGGCGGCGGGAACACCGCGGGTTGCCGAGTCGATCACCGCGGCTATCAGAGCGCGGCCCTTGGCGCGGTGGAAGGCGCCGTGGCGCGGCCGCGGTGGCTGTCGGAGTCGTTGGCGGCAGCGGTCCAGGACGTTGCCGGCGAGCCCATGACGTGGAACGAGTCCAACACCGCTGTAGCGTCGGGCAGCTCCTCGGCCGCAGCGGTCTTGAGATCGGTGAAGCCGTTCATCACGACGAACTCCACCCTGATCGCACCACGCCTTCGGGCGGGCGACGATCCATCGGATGAGCCCCGAGACTGCAGGGTGCGACGAAGGCGTTTTCTCATCTGGTGCTCGCTTCGGTCAGGACATGCCGGACAGAGGGCGACACCACGGAGCGGCGCGGCCCTCCGGTACGGGTCGGCCCCACCCGATAGCCTGCACTGATGGACTCCTCGCACGTCGACTACCCCGTGGAATGGGAGGCCGACGTCGTGCTGCGCGACGGCAGCACGATGCACCTGCGCCCGATCCGCCCCGAGGACGCCGACACCCTGCAGCGGTTCCACGTCGGCCAGTCCGAGCGCTCGACCTACCTGCGGTTCTTCGCACCCATCGCCCGGCTGACCGACCGCGAGCTGCGGCGCCTGGTCGAGGTCGACCACCGTGAGCGCGTCGCGATCGTCGCCGTGCGGCCCGGTCGCGACGAGGACGGCGCCGACCGCGAGGACATCCTCGGCGTGGCCCGGTTCGACGTCATCTCCGACGGCGAGGCCGAGGTCGCGTTCAACATCGCCGACTCCCTGCAGGGCAAGGGGCTGGCCTCCGTGCTGCTCGAGCACGTGGCCGTCGCGGCGCGGGAGCGCGGCGTGCGGCGCTTCACCGCCGAGGTCCTGCCGCAGAACGGCTCCATGCTCGGCGTGTTCCGCGACGCCGGCTACCAGATCAGCCAGCACCTCGACGACGGGTTCGTCGCGGTGAGCATCGACCTGGACCCCACCGAGAAGTCCCGCGCCGTGATGGCCGACCGGGAGCACCGCACCGAGGCGCGCTCCATGGCCGGGCTGCTCTCGGCCCGCCGGGTGCTGCTCGTCGGACCCGGCGCCGACGACGGCACGCCCGAGTCGCTGCTCGCCCGCCGGGTGCTGGACGCCTACTCGATCGACCCCGGGGACACCGAGCTGGTCGTGCTGGACCCGCCCGGTGCGGTGCCCGGCAGCGTGCAGCAGGCCGCCGGCTGGGACGACGTCGGCGCGATCGACCTGGCCGTGCTGGCCGTCGCGCCCGAGGACGCCCTGACGGCCGTGCGGCGGCTCGACGGCAGCGGGGCGCGCGGCGTCGTCGTCCTGTCCGGCGGGTACGCCGAGTCCGGGCCGGAGGGGCTGGAGCGCCGCCGGGAGCTCGTGCGCACCGCCCACGCCGCCGGGATGCGGCTCGTCGGCCCCGTCTCCTACGGGCTGCTGACCACGACCCCGGGCTCGGCGCTGCGGGCGAGCCTGGCCGAACGTCCGCCGCCCGCCGGCGTCGTCGGCCTGTTCTGCCAGTCCGCCGCCGCGGCGGTGACGCTCACCGCCACGCTGGAGCGCCGCGGGCTCGGCGTGTCCTCGATGGTCTCGGCCGGGCACCGCGCCGACGTCTCCGGCAACGACCTCATGCAGTACTGGCAAGACGACGACGCCACCGAGGTCGTCTGCCTCTACCTGGAGTCCATCGGCAACCCGCGCAAGTTCTCCCGCATCGCGCGCCGGCTGTCCGCGGTCAAGCCGATCGTCGTCGCCACCGCCGGGCGCTCCGGCCACGTCGTCCCGCCCGGGCACGCCGTGCGCGCCACCCGCGCCCCGCGCCGCCTGCTCGACGAGCTGCTGCGCCAGTCCGGCGTCATCCAGGCCGAGAACACCCACCAGCTCATGGACGTCGCCCAGGTGCTGGCCCACCAGCCGCTGCCCGCCGGCAACCGCGTCGGCATCCTCGCGTCCTCGGCGGCGCTCGCGGCCCTGGTGGCCGAGGCCGCGGCATCGGCCGGGCTGGAGGTCGCCACCTCCAGCGACTACCTGCCCCCGCACGCCCACGAGGAGGACATCGCCCGCACCGTCGACGCGCTGTACGCCCCGGACGCGTGCGACGTCGTCGTCGCCGTCGACGTGCCCGTGGTCCAGCCGCGCACCGGCGCGATCGCGCACGCCGTCGCCCAGGCCGCCGCCCGCACCGGGCGCACCACCGTGGCCTCGATGCTCGGGCTGCACGGCATGCCCGACGAGCTCGCGGCCGTCGGCCCGGACGGACGCGTCGTGCGCATCCCCGCGTTCTCGACCCCCGAGGACGCCGTGGTCGCGCTCGGCAAGGTGGTCGAGCACGCCGAGCAGCGCACCGAGACCCGGGGGCACGAGGTCGCCCCGGAGGGCGTGGACTCGCGGCGCGCCCGGGCGCTGGTCGAGCAGTGGCTCGCCGACGGCGAGGGCCGCGAGCTGGACGGCCACGAGGCCGCCGAGCTGCTCGCCTGCTACGGCATCCGGCTGTGGGAGTCCCGGCCCGTGCGCGAACCCGACGAGGCCGTGGCCGCTGCCGAGGAGCTCGGCTGGCCCGTCGCCCTCAAGTCCACCTCTCCCGCGCTGCGGCACCGCAACGACCTCGGGGGAGTGCGCCTGGACATCACCGACGCCGAGGACCTGCGCGAGGACGTCGGCCGGCTGCGCGCCGTCGCCACCGCCCTGCTGGGCGAGGAGTCCCCGGAGTTCGAGGTGCAGTCCATGGCACCCGCCGGGGTGGCGTGCGTCGTGCGCTCGGCCGAGGACCCCCTGTTCGGCCCGATGGTCTCGTTCGGCCTCGCCGGCGACGCCGTCGACCTGCTCGACGACGTCGCGCACGGCATCCCGCCGCTGACCGACGTCGACATCACCGCGCTGGTCAGCACCGTCCGGGCCGCGCCGCGGCTGTACGGCTACGGGGGAGCGCCGCCCGCCGACGTCGACGCCCTCGAGGACGTCCTCGCCCGCGTGTCGGTCATGGCCGACGACCTGCCCGAGCTCGCGTCGCTGGAGATGTACCCCGTCGTCGTCGCCGAGCAGGGAGCCTCCGTCCTGCACGCCGCCGTGCGGCTGCGGCCCGCCGGGCGCCGGGCCGACGGCCTGCGCCGCGCGCTGCCGGGCTGAGCGGCGCCGCGACGGCGTCGCACCGGGACCGAACAGTGGGACAATGCCATGGTGCCTTCCGCGACCACACGCAAGAACCTTCGTGACGAGCTCGGTGCCCACGTCTACCGCGCCGGGTACTACCCCGACCTGGTGACCGACGTCCTGGACGTCGCGCTCGCGGACGAGCCGGTCCTGGCGCACCTGGTCCAGGCCGAGACGACGTTCGACAGCCAGGTGCGCCGCCACCTGACCGTGCTGGCGCTCACCCCCACCCGGCTCGTGGCCGCGCACGTCGACGACCACGAGGGCGACGCGGCCAACCCGTCCTCGGCCGCCGCCACCACCGAGGCCGTGCCGCTGCCCGAGATCCGCTCGGTCGCGCTGACCCACATCGTCGCCGAGCCGGCCGACCACCGCCCCGGTGACAGCGCCGCCGAGCTGAACCTCGCCATCGGGTGGGGCGCCGTCGCGCGGATCGACCTGGAGCCGGCGCAGTGCGCCGACCCGAGCTGCGAGGCCGACCACGGCCTGACCGGCCAGCTCACCCCCGACGACGTCGTGGTGCGCGTCAGCTCGGCCGCCGAGGGCGCGGACGCCGTGCGCCGCGCGGTGGACTTCGCGCGCCAGCTGTCCGCCGCCACCGGCGTCAGCGGGCGCTCCTCGCGATGACGGCGGCGCTCGACCTCCCGGACTCCCTCGTCACGCCGACCTACGGCGCGGACTCGCTCGCCGCGGTGCTGCCCGCCGCGGCCGGCGCCCTGGGCCTGGACCTGTCCACGGCCACCGGGCTGCGCTCGGCGGACGCGGCCGCCGCCCTCGGCCTGCCCGCCGCGCGGCGCGTCGTCGTCGTGCTCGTCGACGGGCTCGGCGTGCACAACCTCGCCGAGCGCGGGGGCCACGCGCCGTTCCTGCGCGGCCTGCTGCCCGAGGCGCGGTCGCTGACGACGTGCTTCCCGTCGACGACGGCGTCCGCCCTGGCCACGCTCGGCACCGGGACGAGCCCGGGGCTGACCGGGATGCTGGGCTACACCCAGCGCAACCCGGACACCGGCGGGCTGGCCACGATGGTCTCGTGGACCGAGCAGTCCGACCCCTACCGACCGGGCACGAAGACGTCCGCCCCGCTGGCCGTCGACCCCGCCGTCCTGCAGCGCCAGCCGACTGTCCTGGAGCAGGCCGGCGCCGGCGTCAGCGTCGTGTCGCCGGGGCCGCGCAAGTTCGCCGGTTCCGGCATGACGCGGGCGGGGCTGCGCGGTCCCCGGTACGTGGTGGCCGAGACGTTCGCCGACCGTGTCGACGCGACGCTGACGGCGCTGCGCGACGACGGTCTGGTGTACCTGTACCAGGGCGAGGTCGACAAGGTCGGCCACCAGCACGGCCCCGACTCCTGGCAGTGGGGCGACGCCCTGGAGGACACCGACGCCGAGCTGCGGCGCCTGGTGCGGTCCGCGCCGCGCGGCACCCTCGTGCTCGTCACCGCCGACCACGGCCAGGTCACCTCCGACCTCGAGGCGCAGCACGACGTCGCCACGAACCCCGCGCTCGCCGCCGACGTCGCGCTGCTGGGCGGCGAGCCGCGCATGACGCACGTCTACACCACGCCGGGCGCCGACGTCGGCCGGGTCGCCGAACGCTGGGCCGACGAGCTGGGCGACGACGCGGTGGTGGTCACCGGCCAGGCCGCCGTCGAGGCCGGGTGGTTCGGCCCGGTGGCCGACCACGTGCGACCGATCGTCGGGGACGTGCTCGCGGCCGCCCGCGGCCGGGCCACCGTCGTCGACTCCCGCCTGCACCCGGCCGCCGCGCGGCACATGCCGGGCGTGCACGGCTCGCTCACCGAGACCGAGATGGTGGTCCCCCTCCTCGTCGCGGGCGGGTGAGGATGCGCCGCGACTTCCTGCTCCTGCTCTGGGGCACGGCCGCCGCCTTCGCGGGCTTCGCCCCGCTGCTGTCCGTGGTGCCACTGTGGGCCGCCGACGGCGGCGCCGGGTCGGGCGGCGTCGGGGCGACCACCGGGGTGCTGATGGGGGCGACCGTCGCGGTCCAGCTCGCCATGCCGCGCCTGCTGCGCGTGATGACGCTGCGGTGGGCCTCGGTGCTGGGCGCCCTGCTGCTCGGCGCGCCCACCTTCGCCTACCTGCTCTCCTCGGACGTGGCCTGGGTCCTGGCGGTCTCCGCGGTGCGCGGCGTCGGCTTCGGGATGTTCGTCGTGGCCGGCAGCGCCCTGGTCGCCGAGCTCGTCCCGCCGGAGCGGCGGGGGCGCAGCCTCGGGGCCTACGGCGTGGCCATCGGCGTCCCGCAGGCCCTGCTGCTGCCCATCGGGGTGTGGGCCGCCGAGCACCTCGGCTTCGCCGTCGTCTTCGCCGCCACCGGCGGCGTCGGCGTGCTGGGCGCGGTCGTCCTGCTCGGCATCCGCGAGAGCGGCCGCCCGGCCGGTGCGGACGACGCCCCCGCGCACGCCGCCGAACCCGCGGAGCCCGTGCGCTACCGGACCCTGGCCGGCTCGGGAGTCCTGCTGCTGGTGGCCTCGGTGGCCTTCGGCGGCGCCACGTCCTTCGTCCCGCTGGCCTTCCCGGCCGTGACGGCGTCGGCCGTGCTGCTGGCCGTCAGCGTCACGATGACGGTCGGCCGGTGGTGGGCCGGGGTGCGGGCCGACTCCGAGGGGGTCGGTGGCCTGCTGCCCCTGGCGATCGGTGCCTGCGCGGTCGGCACGCTCGGGATCGCCCTCGCGGCCGGCGCGCTGGACGGCGGCCTCGCCCTCGTCGCCGCGTCCGCCGCCGGGCTGCTGTACGGGCTCGGGTTCGGCGCCCTGCAGAACGACACGCTCGTCCTGATGTTCCGGGACGCGGGCCCCGGCGGCACCGGCACGGCCAGCGCGGCCTGGAACATCGCCTACGACGGCGGCACGGGCGCCGGGTCGCTCGGCGTCGGGTTCGTCGCGCAGGGCGTCGGGGTCAGCGCGGGGCTCGGCGTCGCGGCGCTGCCCCTGCTGGCCGTCCTGCCGCACGCCGTGCGCCGGGCCCGGGCCGCCCGGGACGCCGTCGGACCCCGTTGAGCCCCCGCCTGCCCCGCGTCTGACAGGATCGGGGGCATGGCCGAGCTCGTCTTCTTCTCCGGGACCATGGACAGCGGCAAGTCGACGCTGGCCCTGCAGACCGACTACAACCATCGCGCGCGGGGCCGCCACGGGCTGATCTACACCCGCAACGACCGGGCCGGGGCGGCACGGATCTCCTCCCGGCTGGGCCTCGAGGTCGAGGCGCGCGAGGTCGGCGACGACACCGACTTCTGGGACGAGATCTCCGCCGAGCGCCAGCGCGGGCACCTGGTGGACTACCTCGTGTGCGACGAGGCGCAGTTCTACTCCCCGGAGCAGGTCGAGCAGCTCGCACGGCTCGTCGACGAGACCGAGATCGACGTCTTCGCGTTCGGGATCACCGCCGACTTCCGCTCCCGGCTGTTCCCGGGGTCGGCCCGGCTGGTCGAGCTCGCCGACCGCCTCGAGGCCCTGCAGGTGCAGACACTGTGCTGGTGCGGGGCGCGCGCCACCCACAACGCGCGCACGGTCGGCGGGGTGATGGTCGTCGCGGGCGACCAGGTCGTCGTCGGGGACGTCAGCTCGGCCGCCGAGGTCGCCTACGAGGTGCTGTGCCGGCGCCACCACATGCGCCGCATGACCGCCGGTGTCGCCCGGCGGCTCGCCCCCGCCGACGGCTTCCTCGACGTGCGCTGACCCGTCGGCTCAGGTCGGCTCAGGTCGGCTCAGGAGGAGGGCCGGGCGCCGCCGAAGACGATCTCGTCCCAGCTCGGCATCGGGGCCCGTCCCTTGCGGGCACCGCGCCGCGGGCGGGGCGGCGGGGCGTCGTCCGTCCCGGTCCCCGCCGCGGCCTCGCGCTCGGGGGCCGACCCGCTCGACGACGCGGATCCCGCCGGGGCAGACGCCTCGGGCCCGGCGTCGTCCGACGTGCTGTCCGCGCGTGCCGAGTCCGGAGCGGCCGGGCGGGGTGCGGGTCCGGGGACCGGCGCGGGGACCGGCACCGGTCCCGAGCGCGGGGCGGGCCCGTCCTCGTCCGGGGCGCCCTGGTCCGTGCCCTCGTCGTGCGCGTCGTTCTCGGCCGTCTCCGCTCCGGCCGTCTCCGCGCCGGGCGCCGCCTCGTCGGGGGCCTCGTCCTCGGGCCTACGGTCCTCGGCCCGCCCGTCGCCGGGCGCCGGTGGTGCGGGCGCGGGTCGGTCGGGTTCGTCGGAGTCGTCGGCGTCCTCGGCGCGGTCCCGCCGTTCGGACGCCTCCGACGCCGCGGGGGTGTCCGGCGCGGAGGAGGCGCTGTCGGTCCGTGAGGAGCGGTGCGCGTCGCGGCGGGCACCGAGGTCGACCACGCTGGCGCCGTCGTCCTCCGGCGGCCGCGCGCCGTGCTCCGGTTCCAGGCCCAGCGGCAGCTCCTGCTCACCCGGTCGCGGGGCCGGGCGCGAGCGCGGCGTCCGGTGCCCGCGGCGTCCGGCCAGGTCGTCCAGGAGCAGCGCCGTCGCCTCCGAGGCGGCGTCCGGGGTCGGGGACGGGCGGGTGCGGCGGTCGGCGCCCGCCGGGATGCCGAGGATCTCGGGGGAGACCGGGTCGTCCGGCTGCCCCAGCCACCGCGCCTCGTCGTCGACCGCGGTCACGGCGCGACCGCGCGGGTCAAAGGTCCACGCCGCGCTGCGCTCGCGACCCCCGGCCGTGAACCGGACCTCCACGTGCCAGGGGGCGGTGCCCGTGCGGCGGGCGCTCCAGACGGTCTCGGCGGTGTCCACGTCGCGTGCGGCGAGGCGGTCGTCGGCGAGGTCGCCGAGTGTCGCGTCGCCCTCCGGGTCGACGCGATGGTTGCGGACCTGGCTGATGACGTGGTCGCGCTCGGCCGCGACGGGCCACTCGTAGCGGCGCACGTGCTCCAGGGGGAGGCCCGACTCGGCGGCCAGGTCCTCGACCGTGGCCCCCGCCCGCAGCCGGGCCTGCAGCTCGCGCGGGCGCAGCGGGGTCTCCGACTGGGCCTGGAGCGCCTCGGTCCGGGGCCGGTCCCGCCGGACGGCGGCACGGAGCGCCTCGGAGATCGCGAGCGTGTGCTCGGTGCCGTCCGGCCCGCGCAGGACCAGGCGCTCGGCGTCCTCGTGCAGCGTCACGAGCTCGAGCTCTGCCATGGTTCCTCCTTCGCCGCCCGCCCGCGCGGCGGGCCTGCTCCGTCGAGCGTGCCACCGTCGGCGCCGTGCGACGGGCAGGTGCCGCCGGTGTGCCGCGGATCGGGCAGGATGGGCGGGTGAGCATCGCACCCGCCCTGCCGTCCGCGTCCGAGATCACCGACCTGCGCGCCCTGGCCCGCGCCCTCGCCGTGGAGGCGGGGGCCGTCGTGCGGGGCGGCCGGCCCGACCGGGTCGAGGTGGCCGCCACCAAGTCCACCGACGTCGACCCCGTCACCGCGATGGACCGCTCGGTGGAGGAGCTGCTGCGCCGCCGGATCGCCGACCGCCGGCCGGACGACGCGATCCTGGGCGAGGAGGGCGACGACGTCGCCGGCACGAGCGGACTGACGTGGGTGCTCGACCCGATCGACGGCACCGTCAACTACCTCTACGGAGTCGCCTCGTACGCGATCTCGGTCGCCGTCGTCGCCGGTGACCCCGACCCCGCGGTCTGGACGCCGCTGGCCGGGGCCGTGCACTCCGTGGTCGACGGGGCGACGTGGACCGGGGCGCGCGGCCAGGGCGCCGAGCGCGACGGGACGCCGGTGCAGGTGCGCCGCCCCGACTCCCTCGCGACCAGCCTGGTCGGCACCGGGTTCGGCTACCAGGCCGCCCAGCGGGCCGAGCAGGCGCGTGTGCTGACCCACGTGCTGCCGCAGGTGCGCGACATCCGCCGGCTGGGCTCCGCCGCCGTCGACCTGTGCCTGGTCGCCGAGGGGCGGCTCGACCTCTACTACGAACGCGGTCTCAACCCGTGGGACATGGCGGCCGGAGGGCTCATCGCCGCCGAGGCGGGTGCCGCCGTGAGCGGGCTGCACGGCGACCCGGCCACCCGACGGATGACCGCCGTCGGCACGCCCGCGCGGCAGGCCGAGCTGGTCGCGCTGCTCGAGGAAGCGGGCGCCTGATCCGTCTTGCGTTCGCGCAGGGTGAACCGTACTGTTTGCGCCGGTCAGGGGGCATGTGACCGGCGCGACACGAACAGGTGTCGCGAGCCCGGCGCGGATGGTGCACAATCCGTGGGCCGAACGGGAACAAAACCTGAGCGGTGAGCATTATCAGCGCGTACCGACACCGACTCCACGGAGCGTGACACCACAGATGGCAACCGACTACGACGCACCCCGCAAGAACGAGGACGAGGGCGACCAGGACTCGATCCAGGAGCTCCAGGCCCGCCGCTCCGACAAGTCTTCGGGTGTCGTCGACGAGGACGAGACGGAGGCCGCGGAAGGATTCGAGCTTCCCGGCGCCGACCTGTCCGGAGAAGAGCTCGCGGTGCGCGTGCTGCCTCGTCAGGCGGACGAGTTCACGTGCTCGAGCTGCTTCCTCGTCCACCACCGCAGCCAGCTGGCCTACGAGAAGAAGGGTCAGATGGTCTGCACGGAGTGCGCGGCCTGATCGCACCCGCGCACTCCCGGACGGGCTCGACCCGGCACCCCGAGACTCAGGCCGTCATGTCCTCGACGTGACGGCCTTCGTCGTGCCCGGCCGCCGTCCGCCTCAGGACGCCGCCCCCGCCTGGACGAGCGCGTCCGCCAGCTCGTCCGGCCGCCGCGTGGACACCAGCCAGTAGGGGGTCGGGTCCAGCGGGTCGCGCAGCCCCACCTTCAGCCCCGTGCGCGCCCAGCTGCGCAGGCACACGTACGCGCGGGCGTCCAGCTCCGGGCCGAGGGCGGTCCGCATCTCCTCCGCGCTGAAGATCGGCTCCACCCCGCCGAGCATCGACACCGGCACCCGGGCCGGCCCGGCGCGCAGCTCGTCGTCGGTCACCTCCACCACCGGGGCCGTGGCCACGAGCGTGACCACCACGGCCGCGGCCACCAGCACGCCGGCGCCCGGGGCGACCAGCGGCGCCAGCGGCAGCACCGTGACGGCGACGATGACGCCGAGCCCGAACGCCGCGACCCAGGCACCAGGACCGGGCAGGAGGCGCTCGCGGAACAACGGGGGAGGCGCGGACCCCGCAGGGGTCTCCGAGGGGGCGGGCGCGTCGTTCATGGCCCCATCATCGCAGGTGTGCGCCGTCCGATAGGCTGCGCCAGTGCCTCATGACGCGAGCCCCCCGGTGACCGACCCGACCACGCTCGACGTGCTGGTGACGCTGCTCGACGACGAGGCGGTCGCTCCGTCGTACGCCCACCCCGGCGACGCCGGGGCCGACCTGGTCACCACGGTCGACGTCGACCTCGCTCCCGGTGCCCGCGCCGTCGTGCCGACCGGCCTGGCGATCGCGCTGCCCGAGGGGTTCGCGGCGTTCGTCCACCCCCGGTCGGGCCTGGCCGCGAAGCACGGCGTGACCGTCGTCAACGCCCCCGGGACGATCGACGCCGGCTACCGCGGCGAGATCAAGGTCGTCCTGGCCAACACCGACACCGCCGAGACCGTCCGCCTGCGGCGCGGGGACCGGATCGCCCAGCTCGTCGTCCAGCGCGTCGAGCACGCCCGGTTCCTCGTCGCCGACCGGCTGCCCGGCTCGCAGCGCGACACCGGCGGCTTCGGGTCGAGCGGGGGCTTCGCGCAGGGCTGACCTGCGAGGTTCCCGACCGCTGTGGCAGCGGTCTACCCTGGACACGAGGTACGGCGGTGCGCCGTGCCGACCGACGAGACAAGGAGCTCCCTGGTGGGTCTGTTCCGGCGCAAGGCGTCGACGAAGGTGACGGAGTCCGCTCCCGCGGAGGACACCTCGACCGCTTCGGCATCGGCCGACTCCCCGGCAGCGGCCGGGGCCGACGCGAGCACCGAGAGCCGCACCCCGAGCGGGCGCGGCCCCTTCGACGCCTCCCAGGTCTCGGCCATGGGCCCGCGGGTCGACCTCGGCGCCATCTGGCTGCCGGTCCTGCCCGGGCTGCAGCTGCGCATGGAGGTCGACAAGAAGTCGCAGAAGGTCACCGGCGTGGCGGCCTCGCTCAAGGGCTCCGTCCTGCAGGTCCAGGCGTTCGCCGCCCCGAAGACGATGGGTATCTGGGACGAGGTGCGCGAGGAGATCGCCGCGTCGCTGACCAAGCAGGGCGGCACCGTCGACGACGTGCCCGGGACCTTCGGTCGTGAGCTGCTGGCCCGCATCCCCGCCAAGACGGCCGAGGGCACCACGGGTGTCCGTCCCGCCCGCTTCATCGGGTTCGACGGCCCGCGCTGGTTCCTGCGCGGCGTGCTCTCCGGCCGGGCCGCCGTCGACGCCGAGGCCGCCAAGCCGCTCGAGTCGGTGTTCGCCAACGTCGTGGTCGTGCGCGACGGCAACCCGCGCCCACCGCGCGACCTGCTCACCCTGACGCTGCCGGAGCAGACGCGTGCCCAGGCGGCCGACGGCGCCGCCGGCCCGGTCGGGACGGCTCCCGAGACCCCGAGCTTCGACCCGCTCACGCGTGGTCCCGAGATCACCGAGACGCGCTGACATGTCCCTGCGCAGCATGGTCCGGTCCGCGCTGGCCTCCACGGACAGCGTGGTCGCGGACGAGGAACGGCACGCCGCCTCGGCGGTCAGCGGGTGCACCGCCCTGTCCGACGTCTCGCCCCGCCACCGCGCCTCCGCCGCCGGGGTCCTGCGGTCGGTGGTCCTTCACCCGCGCCAGAAGGTCCCCACCGTGGAGGCCGAGCTCTACGACGGCTCCGGGTCGATCGACCTGATCTGGCTGGGCCGCCGCGAGATCGCCGGCATCCAGCCCGGCCGGCGGCTGCGCGTCGAGGGCATGGTGACCACCCGTGAGGGGCGGCGCGCCATGTTCAACCCGCGCTACGAGCTGCGCGCCCGGGCGGGCGAATGAGCAGCCACCCGCACGACGAGGAGCACCGCGACCTCGCCGCCGACCCGGCCGACGCCGGCGTCCGGCGCGGGATGCGCGCCGTCACCGGTGACTCGTTCTCCCTGGGCGAGGCGATCGGCGGGGTCCGCGGTGTCGTCGAGGCGATCCTGCCCGGACTCGTCTTCGTCGTCGCCTACGTCCTGACCACCGACCTCACCACCGCGCTCGTCGGCTCCGGGGCCGCAGCGCTCGTCACCGTCGGCGCACGCCTCGTGCAGCGCACCCCCGTCACCCAGGCGGTCGGCGGCGTGCTGGGCATCGCCGTCGGCGTGATCTGGGCATGGACGTCGGGGGAGGCCGAGGACTTCTACGTCTGGGGCCTGTGGACCAACGCCGCCTACCTGGTGGCCTTCGTCGTCTCGATCGTCGTGCGCTGGCCCCTGGTGGGTCTCTTCGTCGAGGCCGTGCGGGCCGGGTTCGTCGAGCAGTCCGCCGCGCAGCGCCCCGCCAAGGACGGGGGAGCGGCGGCGGACGACACCGCGCAGACCGCGAGCCCGTGGGCCCCGCTGGCCGCGTGGCGCGCCGACGCCGACCTGGTGCGGCGCTACACGATCGCCAGCTGGTTCTGGGTCGGCCTGTTCGGCATACGTCTCGCGGTCAAGGTGCCGCTCTACCTCGACGGCGACGTCGGCTGGCTCGGCACGATGCACCTGGCGCTCGGCCTGCCGCTGTGGGGCCTGGTCCTCTGGCTGACCTGGGTCGTGGTGCGCGGTGCGCACCGCGAGGAGCCGGCCGCGGACGCGGCGGACGACCGGGCCTGAGCGTCCGCTGCACCTCCGCCTCAGCCGTGCTCTTCTCGGCTGAGTCTGCGGTTCCGCTGCGGGCGGATCCCTCGGTTGTCCGGTCGCGATCTCCCTGCACTCGCCAGCTCGCTACGGGCGATCGCTCCAGACCTCGGGCTCCACCCTGCGCTGCACCTCCGCCTCAGCCGAACTCCGGGCCGTCGACGACGAGCTGCTGCAGCACCGCCGGGTCGGCCTCCTGCCCCGTGACGAACATCAGCTCGTCACCGGCCTCCAGGGCGTCGTCGCCCGTGGGGTTGAACGGCTGGATGCCGCGCACGATGCACGCCAGCACCGTGTCCGCCGGCCACCTGACGTCCTGCACCCGCAGGCCGACCAGCGGCGACTCCTCGGGCAGCGTGACCTCGAAGATGTCCGCACCGGACTGGTGGAACGTGAAGATGCGCACCAGGTCGCCGACCGAGACGGCCTCCTCGACCATCGCCGTCATGATCCGCGGCGTGGAGACCGCCACGTCGACGCCCCAGGAGTCGTCGAACATCCACTCGTTGCGGGGGTTGTTCACCCGCGCCACCGTGCGCGGTACCGCGAACTCCGTCTTGGCCAGCAGCGAGAAGACGAGGTTGACCTTGTCGTCGCCCGTGGCGCCGACGACGACGTCCGCCGAGGCGACGTCGGCCCCCGTGAGCGCCTCGGTCTCACAGGCGTCCGCCAGCAGCCAGTCCGCGTCGGGCACCTGGGCCACGCGCATGGCCGACGGGTTCTTGTCGACCAGGACGACCTCGTGGTCGTTGGTGAGCAGCTCGGCGGCGATGGACCGGCCGACCGACCCGGCGCCGGCGATGACGACGCGCATCAGTCCTCCTCCTCCGGGCCCGGGGTGTGGGTCAGCAGCCGTTCGACGCGCGCGGCGTCGTCGGCGTGCATGAGCACGTGCAGCACGTCGTTCTCCTGCAGCAGGGTGTCCGGCCCGACGATCAGGGCCTCGGCGTACCGGGTGATGAAGGCGACCCGGGCGCCCGTCGTGGCCTCGATCCGCCGCACCGACAGCCCGAGCCAGCCCGGGTGGTGGTCGACCTGGGCCAGGCGGACCGTCCCCGACGGGTCGCGGTACTCGTCCGTCGCGCCCAGGGGCAGCATCCGGCGCAGCACCTGGTCGGCGGTCCAGCGCACGGTCGCCACGGTGGGGATGCCGAGCCGCTGGTAGATCTCGGCGCGGTGCGGGTCGTAGATCCGGGCCACGACGTGCTCGACGCCGTAGGTCTCGCGGGCCACGCGGGCCGCGAGCACGTTGGAGTTGTCACCGTCGGAGACCGCGGCGAACCCGAACGTGTCCTCGATCCCGGCCTGGGTGAGGGTCTCGCGGTCGAAGCCGACGCCGGTGACCTTGTGCCCGGCGAAGTCCGACGGCAGCCGTCGGAACGCGTCGGGGTTCTGGTCGATGACGGCCACGGAGTGGCCGTTGGCCTCGATGGTCGGCGCGAGCGTGGAACCCACACGACCGCAACCCATGATCACGAAGTGCACGCACCAGACGCTATACCCAGGCCACGGCGGACGCCGACCCGGCCTGCGGGGCGTCGGAGGCATAGCATGTGTCATCGTGTCGGACATCGCGGACGCCGCCAAGCGGCTGCTCGTAGGACGCCCGCTGCGCAGCGAGAGCTCCAAGAAGTCTCTCCTGCCCAAGCGGGTCGCCCTGCCCGTGTTCGCCTCGGACGCGCTGTCGTCGATGGCGTACGCCCCGGACGAGATCCTGCTCATGCTGGCCCTCGCCGGCCTGGCCGCCACGGCGCTGTCGCCGTGGGTCGGGCTCGTGGTCGTCGCCGTGCTGCTCGTCGTGGTGGCGTCCTACCGCCAGATCGTGCGCGCCTACCCCTCGGGCGGCGGCGACTACGAGGTCGCCACGACCAACCTCGGGCCGACGGCCGGCATCGGCGTCGCCTCCGCCCTCCTGCTCGACTACGTGCTCACCGTGGCGGTGTCGCTGTCGGCCGCGGCCCAGTACCTCGCGGTCGTGGTGCCGGCGGCGCGCGGCCTCGAGGAGTGGGTGGCCGCCGGGCTCGTCGTCGCGTTGACCGTGGTGAACCTGCGCGGGATCCGGGAGTCCTCCTGGGTGTTCGTCGTCGTCATCTACTGCTTCATGGGGGCGGTCGGGATCCTCGCCGTCGTCGGCGCCGTCCGGCACCTCAGCGGCGCGCTGCCGCAGGCCGCCAGCGCCGAGCTCGAGCTCGTGCCCGGCGCCGGGTTCGAGCAGGGGCTCGTGGGCGTCGCGGGCGCGTTCCTCGTGGCCCGGGCGTTCGCGTCGGGCGCGGTGGCGCTGACCGGCGTCGAGTCGATCACCAGCGGCGTGCCGGCCTTCCGCCGGCCCAAGCGACGCAACGCCGCCTCCACGCTGGCGCTGCTGGGCGGCATCTCCGCCGCGATGCTCATGACCATCCTCTTCCTGGCCCAGGCCACCGGGGTGAAGTTCGTCGAGGACCCCGCCACCCAGCTCACCCGCGGCGGCGAGCTCGTGGGGGAGGAGTACGAGCAGCACCCCGTGCTGGCCCAGCTCGCCGAGACGATCTTCGGCGGGGCCGGGATCGTCGCGATGATCGTCGTCGGCGTCACCGCCCTGGTGCTGCTCCTCGCGGCGAACACGGCGTTCCACGGCTTCCCGGGCCTGGGCTCCATGCTGGCCAAGGACGGCTACCTGCCGCGCCAGCTGCACACCCGCGGCGACCGCATGGCGTTCTCCAACGGCATCGTCACCCTCGCGATCGCGGCCGCGGTGCTCATCGTCGGCTTCGGCGCCGAGGTGACCGCGCTCATCCAGCTCTACATCGTGGGCGTCTTCGTCTCGTTCACCCTGTCCCAGCTCGGGATGCTGCGGCACTGGACCCGCGCGCTGCGCAAGGAGCCCAACCCCCGCGAACGCACCCGCATGAAGTGGTCGCGCGCCGTCAACGGCGTCGGGTTCGTCCTGACCGCCGCGGTGCTGGTCATCGTGCTGGTCACCAAGTTCACCCACGGCGCCTGGATCACGCTCGTCGCGATGGGCGTGCTGTTCGTCCTCATGCGGGCCATCCACCGGCACTACTCGCGCGTGCGCGACGAGCTGGCGCTCGACGACATCTCCGGCGCCCGCGCCCTGCCCAGCCGGGTGCACGCCGTCGTGCTCGTCTCGCGCGTGCACAAGCCGACGATGCGCGCCCTGGCGTACGCCCGGGCCTCGCGCCCCAACGTGCTGGAGGCCGTCACCGTCGGCGTCGACCCGGTGGAGATCGCCGACCTGCGCGACCGCTGGGAGGCCCTGCACCTGCCGGTGCCCCTGCGGGTGCTCGACTCGCCGTACCGGGAGATCACCCGGCCCGTGCTGCAGTACGTACGCTCGGTGCGGCGCGAGTCCCCGCGCGACCTGGTAGTCGTCTACATCCCCGAGTACGTCGTCGGGCACTGGTGGGAGCAGCTGCTGCACAACCAGTCCGCCCTGCGGCTCAAGGGCCGGCTGCTGTTCACCCCGGGCGTCGTGGTCGCGTCCGTGCCGTGGCAGCTCTCCTCCTCCGAGGGGCAGACGGGACTCGAGTCCGACCTTCCCGGGTGAGAATAGGGACGTGCCCCGACCTCGCCGTTCCGCCCCGCGCCCTCGTCCCGTCGACCCGGCCGTCGGTCTCGAGCTCGAGCTCGAGGTCGGACCCGTCGCCCACGGCGGCCACTGCGTCGCCCGCCACGACGGCCGCGTCGTGTTCGTCCGCCACACCCTGCCCGGTGAGCGCGTGCGCGCCCGCGTCACCGAGGGCGGCAAGCGGTTCTGGCGGGCGGACGCCGTCGAGGTGCTCGAGGCCTCGCCCGACCGGGTCGCCCCCGCCTGGCCGGCCGCCGGCCCCGGCGGCGTGGGTGGGGCCGAGCTGTCCCACGTCGCGCTGGCCGCGCAGCGTCGCTGGAAGGCCGACGTGCTGGCCGAGCAGCTGCAGCGTCTGGCCGGGCTCGAGCGCCAGGTCACCGTCGAGGCGGCGCCGGGCGACGACACCCGCGGCGGCCTCGGCTACCGCACCCGCGTCGAGCTCGTCACCGACCACGCCGGCCGCGCCGGCATGCGGGCCTTCCGCTCCCACGACGTCGTCCCGCTCGACTCGATGCCGCTGGCGACGCCCGACGTCGCGGCGCTCGCCGACACCGAGGGCGTCTGGGGCGGCGGGTGGCGTCCCGGGCAGCGGCTGGAGCTCGTGGCCCCCGCGTCCGGGACCCCGCCCGTGCTGCTCGTCGACGGCGTGCCGTGGCGGCGCGGCCGGCCCGACACCCGCCCCAACGCCCGGCGCTCGGTCTCGGAGCACGTGGAGGTGGCCGGCGTCGAGCACCGGTTCCGCGTGACCGCCGACGGGTTCTGGCAGGTGCACCGCGAGGCGCCCGGCGTGCTCGCGAACGCCGTGCTCGACGCGGCCGGCGACCTGGACCGTGCCCGTGTGCTCGACCTGTACTCGGGTGCCGGGCTCTTCACGCTCCCGCTGGCCGCCGCCGTCGGCTCCCGCGGGCGCGTCGTGGCCGTCGAGTCCGACACCCGCGCGGTCAAGGACGCACGCCGCAACGCCCACGACGCGCCGCAGGTCGAGCTGCACCTCGGTGCCGTGGACGCGGTGCTGCTCGACGGGGACGCGGCGGGCGACGCGGGCGGGGACGCCGACGTCGTGGTGCTCGACCCGCCGCGGGCCGGGGCGGGCCGTGCCGTGGTGCAGGCGATCGCGGACCGCCGTCCGACCCGGGTGGTGTACGTGGCCTGCGACCCGGCGGCGCTGGCCCGCGACGTCGGCTACCTCGCCGAGCACGGGTACGGGCTGACGGGGCTGCGCGCCTTCGACCTGTTCCCGATGACGCACCACGTCGAGGCCGTCGCGGTGCTGGAGCGCTGATGGGATCCGACGCAGGCCGGGGCGCGCGCCGGTGGCTCCCGCTGCGGCTGGCCGTGATCGCCGCGGTGGCGCTGGTCGCCCTGGTGGTGGCGTTCCTGGTGCGGCAGTCCTCCGACGAGGACCCGGTGCTCACCACGTACGACGGCGTGCCGGCCGGTGTCGAGGGGGACGTCGCCGCCGGCGGCGAGCCGGGCTGGGTGCTGGGCGAGGACGGACGGCTCGCGGTCTACGCCGCCGGGAGCTCGACGTGCCCGTGGCGCCCGACGTCGGTCACCGCCGACGGTGACCGGGTCACGGTGCGCCTGGAGGTCGACGGGGGACCGGCGTGCACCATGGACTTCGTCTACTCCACCAGCGTCGTGGCGCTGCCCGACGGCGTGGACCCGGACGCGCTCGAGGTCGACCTGGAGCTGGTCCGCGGGCAGAGCTGAGCGCTCAGATCCGGGCGAGGAGGCCGGCGAGGGAGGTGGCGACGTCGTCCGGGTCCCGGAGCATGTGCAGGTGCCCGCCGGGCAGCGTCGCGGTCGGCCAGCCGGACTCCTCGGCACGGCGTGTCTCGGCGGCGTACGTGTCGCCGAAGGCGAGGTAGGCGAGCCGATCGCGCTCCCAGCCGGCGGGGACCTCCACGGAGGACTCGACGTAGGTGACAGGCAGGCGCGGGGCCTCGGCGCGCAGCCGGTCCAGCGTGTCGTCGTCGGGCAGGAGCCGACGGACCTCCTCGCGCGGCCACCAGGACGGCCACGGGGGCAGGAGCCCGTCGGCGTCCGCGAGCTCGCGCAGCTGTTCCCGCAGCGCCGGCGGCACCAGGGGAGCCGTGCCGGACGCGGGCGGCAGCGCGGCGTCGACGAACACCGTGCCGGCGAGCGGTCCCGCCGCGGCGATCGCCGGGACGTAGAGGCCCGCGTTCGAGTGGGGCACGAGCACGAGGAGGTCGTCGTCGGGCAGCGAGGCCTCGCACCGGTCGAGGACTTCCGCCGGCGAGGTGCCGGCGGTGTCGGCGACGTGGGTCCGCCAGCCGTGCGAGCGCAGTCGCTGCGCCACCGGCTCCCACACGGCCGGGCCGAGGAAAGGGCTGGGCAGAAAGGTCGCGATCGGCCGTTCGACGACGGCGGTGGGGGTCGTCATGACCCCAGTGTGCCCGGGTGAGGCACGCCTAAGTATCTTGACGTCAAGATATATGGGCTATGCTGGGCGCAGCCCGGCGACCCCTGCGTACGCTGGGACAGCCCCCGCACGAGACGGCGTCGGAACCGCTGCGACCAGCGCAGGTCGGGTCCCGTCCGCCGGAAAGCCCCCGAGAAGGAGCCGCAGTGAGCAGCGTGGACACATTCGGATCGAAGGGAACCCTGGACGTCGGAGGGAACTCCTACGAGATCTTCCGGCTCTCCGCGGTCGAGGGGCTCGAGCGCCTCCCGTACTCGCTGAAGATCCTGGCGGAGAACCTGCTGCGTACCGAGGACGGCGCGAACATCACCGCCGACCACGTGCGCGCCCTGGCCGGCTGGGACCCGGACGCCCAGCCCAGCACCGAGATCCAGTTCACCCCGGCGCGCGTGATCATGCAGGACTTCACCGGCGTGCCCTGCGTGGTGGACCTGGCGACGATGCGCGAGGCGGTCGAGGAGCTCGGTGGCGACCCCACCCGCATCAACCCGCTCGCTCCGGCCGAGATGGTCATCGACCACTCGGTCCAGATCGACGTCGCCGGCACCACCGAGGCCTTCGCGCGCAACGTCGAGTTCGAGTACGAGCGCAACCACGAGCGCTACCAGTTCCTGCGCTGGGGCCAGACGGCGTTCGACGACTTCAAGGTCGTCCCCCCGGGCACCGGCATCGTCCACCAGGTCAACATCGAGTACCTGGCCCGCACCGTCATGACCCGCGAGGTCGAGGTCGACGGCGAGACGGTGCTGCGCGCCTACCCGGACACCTGCGTGGGCACCGACTCGCACACCACGATGGTCAACGGCCTGGGCGTGCTCGGCTGGGGCGTCGGCGGCATCGAGGCCGAGGCCGCCATGCTCGGCCAGCCCGTGTCGATGCTCATCCCGCGCGTGGTCGGCTTCAAGCTCACCGGCGAGATCCCGGCGGCCGTCACCGCGACCGACGTCGTGCTCACGATCACGCAGATGCTGCGCCAGCACGGCGCCGTCGGCAAGTTCGTCGAGTTCTACGGTTCCGGCGTCGGCCAGGTCCCGCTGGCCAACCGCGCCACCATCGGCAACATGTCGCCGGAGTTCGGCTCGACCGCCGCGATCTTCCCGATCGACGACGTCACCATCGACTACCTGCGCCTGACGGGCCGCAGCGAGGACCAGCTGGCCCTCGTCGAGGCCTACGCCAAGGAGCAGGGCATGTGGCTCGACCCGAGCTCGCCCGACTACGTCGAGCCGACGTTCTCGGAGTACATGGAGCTCGACCTGTCGACCGTCGTGCCCTCGATCGCCGGCCCGAAGCGTCCCCAGGACCGCATCGAGCTGTCGCACGCCAAGGCCGCGTTCGCCCGCGACCTGCCGAACTACGCCTCGGACGTCATCGACTCGGTGGACGAGGCCGAGATGGAGTCCTTCCCGGCCTCCGACTCGCCGTCGACCCACGACCACGTGCGCCCGACGGTGCCCGTCACCGACTCCCAGGGCCGCGAGTTCGAGCTGTTCCACGGCGCCGTGGCGATCGCCTCGATCACGTCGTGCACCAACACCTCGAACCCCTCGGTCATGCTCGCCGCGGCGCTGCTGGCCAAGAACGCCGTCGACAAGGGTCTGGTCTCCAAGCCCTGGGTCAAGACCTCGATGGCGCCCGGCTCGCAGGTCGTGACGAACTACTACGAGAAGGCCGGCCTGTGGCCGTACCTGGAGAAGCTCGGCTTCCACCTGGTCGGCTACGGCTGCACCACCTGCATCGGCAACTCCGGCCCGCTGGACGAGAAGGTCTCCGAGGCCGTCCAGGAGAACGACCTCGCCGTCGTCTCCGTGCTGTCCGGCAACCGCAACTTCGAGGGCCGGATCAACCCGGACGTGAAGATGAACTACCTGGCGTCCCCGCCGCTGGTCATCGCCTACGCCCTGGCCGGGACCATGGAGTTCGACTTCGACGCCGACCCGCTGGGCCGCGACGAGGACGGCAACCCGATCTTCCTCAAGGACATCTGGCCCACGCCGGACGAGGTCCAGGCCACGATCGAGTCCTCCATCGACCGCAAGATGTTCGAGAAGGACTACGCCGACGTCTTCACCGGTGACGACCGCTGGCGCGCGCTGGAGACCCCTGAGGGCTCCACGTTCTCCTGGGACACCGAGTCGACCTACGTGCGTCGTCCCCCGTACTTCGAGGGCATGGGCGCCGAGCCGGCGCCGGTCGAGGACATCACCGGTGCCCGCGTGCTGGCCAAGCTCGGCGACTCGGTCACGACCGACCACATCTCGCCGGCCGGTGCCATCAAGCCGGACAGCCCGGCGGGCAAGTACCTGGCCGAGCACGGCATCGCGCGTCGCGACTTCAACTCCTACGGCTCGCGCCGCGGGAACCACGAGGTCATGATCCGCGGCACGTTCGCCAACATCCGCCTGAAGAACCTGCTGCTGGACGGCGTCGAGGGTGGCTTCACCCACAACTTCGTCACCGGCGAGCAGGACACGATCTACGACGCCGCGCAGGACTACGCCGCGCAGGGCACCCCGCTGGTGGTGCTCGGCGGCAAGGAGTACGGCTCCGGCTCCTCGCGCGACTGGGCGGCCAAGGGCACCAAGCTGCTCGGCGTCAAGGCGGTCATCACCGAGTCGTTCGAGCGCATCCACCGCTCGAACCTCATCGGCATGGGCGTGCTCCCGCTGCAGTTCCCGGCCGGCGAGTCCGCCGACTCCCTCGGCCTGGACGGCACCGAGACGTTCGACATCGCGGGCATCACGGCGCTGAACGACGGCGAGACCCCGGAGACGCTGTCCGTCACGGCCACCAAGGACGACGGCTCCACCGTCGAGTTCGACGCCGTGGTCCGCATCGACACCCCGGGTGAGGCGGACTACTACCGCAACGGCGGCATCCTGCAGTACGTGCTGCGCTCGCTGGTCGACTGAGTCCGAGGCGCAGCGGACGGTGAGACCGTCCGCAGCCCGCACGACGACGCCCCGTCGCTCCTCGAGAGCGGCGGGGCGTCGTCGTGCCGCCACGGGTCCGGTCGCGCCGTGCTGTGCCGCGCCGTGCCATGCCATGCGTTGTGGGCATGAAATCTGCAGGTCGGACTCGGTCCTGACCTGCAGATTTCATGCCCACAACGAAGGCGGGCGGGCGGGGGAGCGGCGGGTCAGGCGGGGACGCGGGTCAGGTGGTCGACGACGGTCTTGACGACCACCTCGTCGTCCAGGACGCCGTTGTGGCCCTGACCCTCGGTGATCAGCAGCTCGCTGCCCGGGTGGGCGGCGTGCAGCGCCTGCGCCTCCTCGGCGCCGTGCATGCGGTCGTCGGCGTCCTGGACGAACAGCGTCGGCACCGTGTCCGGGACGGTGCGCCGGCACAGGTCGAACCGGGCGCGGAAGTCCGGCACCTCCGGGAAGAGCGTCCGGGCGATGTCGTCGCAGACCCGGTCGTGCAGGCGCGGGGCGATGCCGACGAGCCGCATGTAGGTCGCGGCCACGGAGTCGAAGCTCGTCGGTGCGGCCAGGGCGGCGAACCGCTCGGCGCGGAATCCCTCGTGCAGCGCCATCCCCGCGGTGAAGGCGCCCAGGGAGTGGCCGACGACGGCGGTGTAGGCGCCGTGCCGCTGCTGCATCGCCCGCATGGCCGCCATGTGCTCGAGCACGGTGAGCCGGACGCCGGGCGACTCCCCGTGCGCCGGGCCGTCGTAGGACTCCACCGACCACCCGGCGTCGACCAGCGCGCGCACCAGCGCGCCGAAGCGGCTCGCGCGCCGCTGCCAGCCGTGCACCAGCAGCGCGCTCGGTGCCTCCGGGGAGTCCTCGCCCCAGTGGTACGTCGTCACGGGGGAGCCGTCGACGTCCACCGTGCCGCGGCGGGCGCTGTCGTGGACGTCCTGGTCGGCGGGGCGCACCCGGGCCCGCGGGCCGACGGTGGTGAAGAGCCGCGCGGCGATGCCGGTGGCGACGGGGGGAGCGACGACGGACAGCGTGCGGAACGTCGCGCGCATCGGTGCAGGGACCACGGTGTACCTCCAGGAACGACGGGACTCCCTCAGCGTAGCACTATCTGAACGATCGTACGTACAGATTTCGAGTAGACTGATGCCATGACGATCCACGGGGCCGAGCCGGAGACCGCCACCACCGTGCCGTCGTCGGACGGCCGGCGGCGACGCGGCGACCGCACGCGCACCGCGGTGCTCGACCATGCCGTGCAGCGCGCCTCCGTGGACGGGCTCGCCGGACTGACCTTCGGCACGCTCGCCGCCGAGGCCCCGGCGACCAAGAGCGCGATCGCGGGACTGTTCGGCAACAAGGAAGGTCTCGAGGTCGCGCTCGTCCAGCACGCGCGAGGAATCTTCCTCGCCGCGGTGATCGAGCCCGCCCGCGCGGCGGCGCCCGGGCTCGACCGTGTGTGGGCGCTCGTGCAGGGATGGTCCACGTACTCCCGGACCCGCACGTTCGCCGGCGGGTGCTTCTTCCGTGCGGTCGAGACCGAGGTCGACTCCCGGCCCGGACCGGTGCACGACGCCGTCGTGGCGGTCCGGCGCGAGTGGGACGGCTACCTGGAGCACCACGTCGGGCTCGCCGTCGGAGCCGGCGAGCTGGCCGCCGACGTCGACCCGGCCCAGGTCGTCTTCGAGCTCGTCGCCCTGCTCGGCACGGCCAACGACCGCTCGTTGCTGCTGGACGACGACGGCGCCTACGACCGGGCGCTGGCCGCCGTGCGCACCGTGCTGGTGGCCCACGGCGCGGACGCCGCCCGGCTCGCCTGACCGCCGTCGTCGTCCCGGGGCGTCTCAGGCGAACACGAACGACGGCCCGAACGCGACGACCACGAACGCCGCCCAGGCCGCGTAGACGGGCAGGTAGGCGGTCTGCCACCGCTCCAGGTCCCCGAAGGCGCGTCGGTGGCGCAGCAGGCCGAGCAGCAGCCAGGCCGAGCGGGCCAGGTGGACCGCCAGGAGCAGGTTCAGCCCCAGGGCCGCGACCTTGTTGGGGCTCGCGCCGAACTCCGCGATCCGGGTGAGCATCGCGGTCAGCGCGACCGCGTCCACGGTCAGCGCCACCACGACGAGCCCCAGCTGGAGGCCGTCGAACAGGCCGGGCCGGCGCAGCGGGTCCCGGGCCGAGACCGAGTACAGCACGAGCGCCAGGACCAGCAGCAGCACGCCGTCCATGAGGATGAGCAGCTCGCGGTCGACCGTCGTCAGGTCCCCGGCGGTGGCCAGCACCACCAGGCAGGCCAGCAGCATGAGCGTCGTCAGCGGCGTGAACACGCGGGTCAGGACCGGGGCGATGTTCTCCACGACCTCCTGCTTGGCCTCCACGAGCCAGGCCGCCACGAGGAACGCGCCCGGCACGCACAGCGGCAGGATCCACTGCTCCATCGCGGGTTCCAGGTCCAGGCCGGTCAGGCTGAAGAGCCCGGCGGTCAGGCCCACCAGCACGCCGCCGCCGAGGGCGAGCAGCACGTAGTAGACGGCCAGCTCGCCGGTGAACCGCACGAAGTCCATCCGGCGGTCGGGCGAGCGCCACCGGCCGCCGGTGTACGCGACGCCGACGAACGCCCACAGCACCACCGGGGCGTGCAGCGCGGCCAGCAGCAGGGTCGACCCGGCCGGGTCGAACGGGTAGGTGTTGAGCACGACGCCGAGGACGACGGCGCCGGCCAGCAGCGCCGCTACCGTGCGCCCGGCCAGCCGACGCTTCCAGCCGAGGTAGGCGGCCACGAACGGGGCGACGAGCAGGCCGAGGTTCAGCAGCAGCGCCGTCTCGTCGAGGAACGTCGAGCCGGCCTTGACGGCCAGCCCCGCCCCGACGGCGCAGCCGACGACGACGGCGAGCTCGCGGCGGGCCGGGTCGGCGTCCGGCGCGGGGGAGTCGGGCAGGAGCACGAGCTGCTTCCAGAGACGTTCGGAGTGGGCGCGGGCGAACTCGGCCGAGACGGCGTCCAGCCGTCCCATGCGCTTGACCGCGACGAGGAAGGCCTCGTCGTCGTCGAGCCCGGCGGCCCGCAGGTCGTCGATGCGCTCGCGCAGGTGGTCGGTCATCTCGTCGACGTCGTCCGGCGCCACGGCGCGATGGCGGCGCACGTAGTCGCGCCACCGGTCGACCTGCACCTCGAGGGCGTCGGTGCCGCTCATGCCGTGCCCCCGGCCGTCGCCGGGCCCGCAGCCGGCCGCGGGGCCGCCGCGCCGGCGGCGCCGTCGGACAGCGTGCGCCAGACCTCGCCCAGGGTCTCGGCGACGACGTCCCACTGCCGGCGCCGTTCGGCCAGGGCCTCGTGCCCGGCCGGGGTGAGGGCGTAGTGCTTGCGGCGACGTCCCGACTCCGACCGCCCCCAGGACGCCTCGACCAGGCCGTGGCGCTCCAGGCGGTGCAGCAGGGGGTAGAGCATGCCGTCCGTCCAGCTCATCCGGCCGCCGGACAGATCGGCCACCCGCTTGGCGATGGCGTACCCGTACGACTGGCCCTCGGCGAGGATGCCGAGCACGAGCGGTGTCGCGGAGGCCGCGACGAGGTCCTTGTCGATGTGCATAGCGCCTCTATCCCTCGATGTACGAGGTATTTAACCCTCGAGGTGCGAGGTATCGCAAGAGGGGCGCCTCAGACGAAGCCGAAGACCGGCCCGACGGCGATCACCACGACGAAGGCCCAGCCGACGTAGAACGGCAGCACCGCCGCCTGCGACCGGTCCAGCGCGGCGACCCCGTCACGCCGACGCAGCATCGCGACGAGCCGCCACGCCGACCACACCAGGTGCACGGCCAGCAGCACCCCGAGACCCAGGGCGGCGGTCTTGGCGGGGCTCCAGCCGAACTCGGCCGTCCGGGCCGCCATCGCCGTCACGACGACACCGTCGACGGCCACGGCGGCCAGCACCATCGCCAGCAGCACGCCGTCGAAGAACCCGGGCCGCTGACCGGCCGGGCGGGCCGCCACCGCGTACAGCAGCAGCGCCAGCGCGACGACGAGGACCGAGACCAGGGTGATGAGGAACTCGCGGTCGACGGTCGTCAGGCTGCCCACCGCCCCCAGCACCGCGACGCTGACGAGCAGCGTGACGGTGGTCAGCGGGACGAAGATCTTCGCCAGCACCGGGGCGATGTTCTCCACGACCTCCTGCTTGGCCTCCACGAGCCAGGCGGCGACCAGCAGCGCGGCGGGCACGCCCATCGGCACCACCCAGTCCTCGATCACGCTCCGGAACTCCACGCCGGCCAGGGTCAGGAGGCCGATCGTGAGCCCGACGAGCAGGCTGCCGCCCAGGGCGATGAGGGCGTAGTAGACCACCAGCTCGCCGGTGAACCGCAGGTAGCGCAGCCGGCCCGCCGTCGAGCGCCACCGCCCGGCGGCGTAGGCGACGCCGATCAGCCCCCAGAGGACGACGGGCGCGTGCAGCGCGGCGAGGAAGCCCGTCGCCCCGCCGACGTCGAACGGGTAGACGTTGATCGCGACGGCCAGGACGGCCGTGGCGAGCAGGAGCACGGCCGCGGTGCGCCACGACACCCGTCGCTTCCAGGCGAAGTAGGCGCCGAGGAACGGCGCCACGAGCAGGGCGACGTTGTGCCCGAACGCCGTGCTGTCGAGCTCGGCGACCCCCAGCTTGACGCTGACGCCGGCACCGAGGGCCAGCAGCGCCACGACACCGACCTCCCGCCAGTCGACCGCGGTGTCGCCCTCGGGGGCGGGTGCCCGGTCGAACCGCCGCCAGAACACCGCCGCCTGCTCGCGGGCGACGTCGCGCGCGACCGGGTCGTCCCGGTCCTGGCGCATCATCGCGACGAGGAACGCCTCGTCGGTGTCGAGGCCCGCCTCCTGCAGCGTGGCCATCCGGGCCCGGAGGCGCTCGGTGCGTCCCTCGACGTCGTCGGCCTCGTGCCGCCGCAGCGCCTCCCGCCAGCTCTCGAGACGGGCCTCCGCCGACTGCTCGGAACCCGCCGGCCGCGTCGTCGCGCGATCCCGGTCGCTGCTCATGGCTCTGCCGCTCCTCGCTCTGCTTCCATTGAAACGCCGGCCGGGGCGCCTCACCACAGCGGGGCGGGTGGGGTGCCCGGCGGTCAGGCGCCCCCGTCGCGGGCCCGGAGCCCGTACGTGCCGGACGTCAGCGTGGCGTAGGAGTCGGCGACGATCGTCCCGAGCACCGCGAGGTCGACCTTCTCCAGGTTCGTCAGGTACAGGCAGCCGACGCCGGTCCGGTGCGGGCCGAGCCGCGCGAGGTCCTCGGCGTGTGCGTCGACGCCGTCCATGAGGTAGACGACGCTGTGGGCCGCGCGCGGTGCGAACGCCGCGGCAGGGCCCTCCCCGGACCGTCCGGAGGCGTACTCGTAGCGGTAGCGCCCGAACCCGACGATCGTGCCGTGCAGCACCGGGGGTTCGCCGGTGACGCGGGCCATCAGCTCCAGCAGGGTCCGGGCGTCCCGGCGTCGGGCCGGGCGGGCGACGGACTCGACGAACGCCGCCACGTCGGTGGGGATGTCGGCGGGGACGGCGGCAGGGGGCTCCGGTGCGCTCATGGCACCAGTCTGCTCGGTCAGGAGTCGGCGAGCACCTGGGTCAGCGCCGCGGCGCCGAGCGGCGGCAGCCAGTCGTGCTCGGCCGAGGAGTCGACGACCATCGCGGTCGCCATCGCCACCGCCCAGCCGAGCGCACGGACCCACACCGGGTCGCCGGCGGGGTAGCGGTGCGCGAGGCCGGACCGGAACGCCTCCCGGCCGGCGGTGTCGAAGGTCAGCCACGCCGTGGCCAGGTCCGTGGCCGGGTCCCCGGCCGTGACGTCCCCGAAGTCGACGACGGCGGCCAGGCCGGCGTCGTCGTCGACGACGAGGTTGCCGGGGTGCGGGTCGCCGTGCAGCCAGAGCGCGTGCCCGTCGTGGACGGGGGCGGCCAGGGCGTCCTGCCACACGCGCTCGAGCCGGTCGGCGTGCCGGACCCGCGGGTCGGCGAGCCGGCGTCGGACGGCCTCGTCGCGGGTGGTCAGCGGCACGCCCCGGACCGGGTTGACCGGCGCGTCGTCGGCGGGCCGGTGCAGGGCGTCGAGGAACGCCGCCAGCGGTCCGGCGAGCCGACGGCGCCGCCACCGCGGGACGGCGGCCGCGCGGTGGCCGGCGAACCAGGGCACCACGGACCACGACCAGGGGTAGGGCGGGTCGGTGCTCGGGCTCCCGCGGCGCACCGGGGCGGGGACGGGGACCGGCAGCCGCTCGACCAGCCGGGGCAGCACCTGCTGCTCGTGCTCGATCAGCGGGGCCGCGGCCTCCCGGCGTGGCAGCCGCACGGCGAGGTCGTCGCCGAGGAGCACCAGGACGTTGTCCCAGCCCTCGGCGACGACGCGCAGCGGGCGGTCGGCCAGGTCCGGGTGCTGGGCGGCGAGCAGCGCCCGCACCAGCGCGACGTCGATCTCGACCTCGGCGGCGACCATCAGGGGTCGATCTCCAGCTCGCGCCCGCGGTCCCAGGGCTCGGTCCAGCCCAGGTGGTCGAAGAGCGCGTCCAGGACGCCTGCGGTGAACCCCCACACGAGGTGCTGCGTGCCGGCGTCGTGCACCTGGAACGCCGGACCGCGCCAGACCTGGCCGCCGCGGCGCAGCACGGTGGTGACGCGGCGCTCGGGGTCGAGCAGGTCGGCCACCGGCGCGCGGAACACGTGCGCGGACTCGGCCGGGTCGACCACGCCGACGGGGGACTGGCGGGTCCACCAGGCCAGGACCGGCGTGACGACGTGGTTGCTCACCGGCATCGGCAGCGCCGGCAGCGTGCCGAGCACGTCGACGCCGTCGGGGTCGACGCCGGTCTCCTCGCGGGCCTCGCGCAGGGCGGCCGAGACGGCGTCCTCGTCCGCGTCCGCGCGACCGCCCGGGAAGGCGACCTGGCCCGCGTGCGAGCTCAGGGTCGCCGCCCGGGCGAGCAGCAGCACGTCGAGGTCGTGCGAGACGGCCTGCGCCTGGGCGTGGTGGTCCGCCGGCAGGCCGTCCAGCACGCCGAACAGCACCAGCACCGACGCCGGCCGGGCGACCTGCGGGTCGAGGTCGCCCCGGGCGTGCGGCCACGGACCGGTGAAGGCGTCGTCGCGCACCAGCGCCGCGAGCTGGTCGCGCGCCGAGGCGGGGGAGCCGGGCACGCCCGTCACCAGGAGGTGGCCACCGGCATGCCCTCGGCGAACCCGGCGGCCGACTGGATCCCCACGGTGGCGCGCTCGGCGAACTCGGCCAGGGTCCGCGCCCCGGCGTAGGTGCAGCTCGAGCGCAGGCCCGAGGTGATCTCGTCGAGCAGGTCCTCCACGCCCGGGCGGCGCGGGTCCAGGTACATCTTGCCCGTCGAGATGCCCTCCTCGTACAGCGCCTTGCGTGCGCGGTCGAACGCCGAACCACCCGCGGTGCGGGCGGCCACGGCGCGGGCCGAGGCCATGCCGAACGAGTCCTTGTAGAGGCGTCCGGACCCGTCCTCGTGCAGGTCGCCGGGCGACTCGTACGTCCCGGCGAACCAGGAGCCGACCATCACCTGCGAGGCGCCGGCCGCCAGCGCGAGGGCGACGTCGCGCGGGTGGCGCACGCCGCCGTCGGCCCAGACGTGCTTGCCGAGCTCGCGGGCCGCGGCGGCGCACTCCAGGACGGCCGAGAACTGGGGGCGTCCGACGGCGGTCTGCATGCGGGTGGTGCACATGGCGCCCGGGCCGACGCCCACCTTGAGGATGTCGGCGCCGGCCGCGGCGAGGTCGCGCACTCCCTGGGCGGTGACCACGTTGCCGGCCACGACCGGGACCTGCGGGTCGACCGACCGCACGGCCTCCAGGGCGGCGATCATCTTGTCCTGGTGACCGTGCGCGGTATCGACGACGAGCACGTCGATCCCGGCGTCGAGCAGGTCGCGGGTCTTGGCGGCCACGTCGCCGTTGATCCCGACCGCCGCCCCCACGCGCAGCCGGCCCTCGGCGTCGAGCGCGGGGGAGTAGACGGTCGAGCGCACGGCACCCTTGCGGGTCAGCACCCCGGCCAGGACGCCGTCGCGCACCACGGGGGCGAGCTGGACCTTGGCGGCGTGCAGCTGCTCGAAGGTGGCCGCCAGGCCGTCGTCCTCGATCCGCTGGGCGTCCAGGGTCACCAGGTCGGTGGACATGACGGCCTCGACGCGGGCGAACCGGTCCACGGCGGTGCAGTCGGCCTCGGTGACCACGCCCACGGGGCGGCCGGAGTCGACCACGACGGCCGCGCCGTGGGACCGCTTGCCCAGCAGGGACAGCACGTCGGCGACGGTGTCCGCGGGGGTCACCACGACGGGCGTCTCGACGACGGGGTCCTTGGACTTCACGTCCGCCACGACGTCGGCCACGACGTCGACGGGGATGTCCTGCGGCAGGATCGCGATCCCGCCGCGGCGGGCCACGGTCTCGGACATGCGGCGGCCCGCGACGGCCGTCATGTTGGCGACCACGATCGGCGTCGTGGTGCCCGTGCCGTCGTCGCTGGAGAGGTCGACGTCGAAGCGGCTGGTGACGTCCGAGCGGGACGGCACCATGAAGACGTCGCCGTAGGTCAGGTCGGTGGTGGGCTGCTGGCCCGGCAGGAAACGCACCCTTCGAATCTACCGCGCATCCGCTGCACCAGGACGTCACGAACAGCACTTAGAGTTGTCGGATGATCCGCAGGAGGAACGTATGGGGCTGTTGAGCACGATCACCGCGCCCGAGGACGTGCGCAGGCTCGGACCGGCCCAGACGCGCCGGCTGGCCGCCGAGATCCGCGACTTCCTCGTGCACAACGTGTCGCGCACCGGCGGGCACCTGGGGCCGAACCTGGGTGTCGTGGAGCTGACGATCGCGCTGCACCGCGTCTACGACTCGCCGCGGGACTCCATGGTCTTCGACACGGGCCACCAGTCCTACGTGCACAAGCTGCTCACGGGTCGTCAGGACTTCTCCGACCTGCGCAAGCGCGGCGGGCTGTCCGGGTACCCCAGCCGGGCCGAGTCCGAGCACGACGTCGTGGAGAACTCCCACGCCTCGACGGCGCTGTCCTGGGCGGACGGCATCGCCAAGGCGAACACGGTGGGCCGCCACGACGACCGTCACGTCGTGGCCGTCATCGGCGACGGCGCGATGACCGGCGGCATGGCCTGGGAGGCGATCAACAACATCGCCGCCGGCCCGGACCGGCGGCTGGTCATCGTCGTCAACGACAACGGCCGCTCGTACTCGCCGACCATCGGCGGACTGGCCAACCACCTGGACACGCTGCGCACCACCCGCGGGTACGAGGCGTTCCTGCAGTGGGGCAAGCGCACGCTGCACCGCACCGGCCCGCCCGGACGGTTCGCCTACGACTGGCTGCACGGGCTGAAGAAGGGCCTCAAGGACGTCGTCGCCCCCCAGGGCATGTTCGAGGACCTCGGGCTGAAGTACATCGGTCCGGTCGACGGCCACGACGTGTCCGCGATGGAGCACGCCCTGCGCCGCGCCAAGACGTTCGGCGGGCCGGTCATCGTGCACGCCATCACCGAGAAGGGCCGCGGCTACATCCCCGCCGAGGAGGACGTCGCCGACCGGTTCCACGCGGTGGGCACCATCCATCCCGAGACCGGCCTGCCGGTGGCGCCCTCGCGGTTCGGCTGGACCCAGGTCTTCGCCGAGGAGATCGTCGAGATCGGCCGCCGCCGGCCCGACGTCGTCGCGATCACCGCGGCGATGCTGCACCCGGTGGGGCTGGCCCCCTTCGCCGAGGAGTTCCCCGAGCGCACCTTCGACGTCGGGATCGCCGAGCAGCACGCCGCGACGTCGGCCGCCGGCATGGCGTTCGCCGGGCTGCACCCCGTGGTCGCCGTGTACGCGACCTTCCTCAACCGCGCCTTCGACCAGCTGCTCATGGACGTCGCCCTGCACAAGGCCGGGGTGACGTTCGTGCTCGACCGTGCCGGCATCACCGGCGCCGACGGCGCGAGCCACAACGGCATGTGGGACATGGCGATGCTGCGCATCGTGCCGGGGCTGCGGCTGGCCGCCCCGCGCGACGAGGCGACCCTGCGCGACGCCCTGCGCACCGCCGTCGACGTCGACGACGCACCCACCGTCGTGCGCTACCCCAAGGGCGCGCTCGACGAGCCGATCGAGGCGCTCGAGACGCTCGAGGGCGTCGACGTCGTGGCCCGGCGCGCGCCGGATCCGGAGGCCGCCACCGGGGCGAGCGTGCTCGTCGTGGGCGTGGGGGCGATGGCCGCCACGGCGATCGCGGCCGGGGAGTCGCTCGCCGCGCACGGCCTGGCCGTCGAGGTCGTGGCGCCCACGTGGGTGCTGCCGGTGCCCGAGAACCTGGTGAAGATGACCGGGGACCACGACCTCGTGGTGACGCTGGAGGACGGCGTCGTCGACGGCGGCGTGGGGGCGATGCTCGCCCAGCGCGCGGCCGAGCGCGGCGTGCGCACCCCGTTCGTGCACACCGGTCTGCCGGTGGAGTTCCTCGACCACGCCAGCCGCGAGCAGATCATGACCGCACAGCGCATGCAGGCCGAGGACGCGGTGCGCGACGCGCTCGCCGAGCTCGCCCAGGACTGACGCCCGGCCCGCGACCCGACCCGCGGTCCGGCCGCAGCGTGCCTCCGCCCGTACCGTCCTGACGGTCCGGGCGGAGATGTCGTGACCTGCGTGACGGCCGGCGGCGTCTGTGATCGACGTTACGGCCGGACATGTGGTCAGACCATTGCTTGTGAAGGTTTTCACGATATCGTGGAAGCATCACCAGCGAGCGTGAAGGAGCGGGGCGATGACCGTCCAGGAAGAACGTACGACCGCCACGAGTGCCGCATGGGAAGGTTTCGTCCCCGGACCGTGGTGCGACACCGTCGACGTCCGAGACTTCATCCAGCGCAACTACACCCCCTACACCGGGGACGGGACGTTCCTCGCCGGCCCGACCGAGCGCACCACCGCGCTGTGGGCACGGCTGAGCGCGATGTTCCCCGCCGAGCGCGAGAAGGGCGTCTACGACGTCTCCTACGACGTACCGGCCGGCATCACCGCCCACGAGCCCGGCTACATCGACTCCGCGAGCGAGATCATCGTCGGCCTGCAGACGGACGCGCCGCTCAAGCGCGCGATCATGCCGAACGGCGGCTGGCGGATGGTCGAAGGGGCGCTGGACACTTACGGCTACCCGGTCGACCAGGACCTGAAGAAGGTCTTCACCGAGTACCGCAAGACCCACAACCAGGGCGTGTTCGACGTCTACCCGCCGAACGTCCGGGCCGCGCGCAGCTCGCACGTCGTGACCGGCCTGCCGGACGCCTACGGCCGCGGCCGCATCATCGGCGACTACCGCCGCGTGGCGCTGTACGGCGTCGACGAGCTGATCGCCGCCAAGAAGCTCGACAAGCTCACCCTCGACGTCGAGCCCTTCAGCGAGTCCGTGGTCCGGGCCCGCGAGGAGCACGCCGAGCAGATTCGCGCCCTGGGCGAGCTCAAGGAGATGGCCGCCTCCTACGGCGTCGACATCTCCGGCCCGGCGCGCACCGCCACCGAGGCCGTGCAGTGGCTGTACTTCGGCTTCCTCGGCGCGGTCAAGGAGCAGAACGGCGCCGCGATGTCGCTCGGACGCACCTCGACCTTCCTCGACGTGTTCATCGAGCGCGACCTCGCCGCCGGCCGCCTGACCGAGGCCCAGGCCCAGGAGGTCATGGACGACTTCGTCATCAAGCTGCGGATCGTCCGGTTCCTGCGCACCCCCGAGTACGACGCCCTGTTCTCCGGCGACCCCACCTGGGTCACCGAGACGATCGGCGGCATGGGCACCGACGGCCGGACGCTCGTGACGAAGAACTCGTTCCGGATGCTGCAGACCCTGTACAACCTGGGCCCGGCGCCCGAGCCGAACATGACCGTGTTCTGGACGGCCGACCTGCCCCAGGGCTTCAAGGACTTCTGCTCGCAGGTCTCGATCGACACCTCCGCCGTGCAGTACGAGTCGGACGACGAGATCCGCGCCGCCTGGGGCGACGACGCCGGCATCGCCTGCTGCGTCTCGCCCATGGCGATCGGCAAGCAGATGCAGTTCTTCGGCGCCCGCGTCAACCTCGCCAAGACGCTGCTCTACGCGATCAACGGCGGACGCGACGAGGTCAGCGGCAAGCAGGTCTCCCCGGCCGTGGCCCCGGTGCCCGAGGGGCAGCCGCTGGACTACGACGACGTGCGGGCCCGGTTCGACAAGACGATGGACTGGCTGGCCGCGACCTACGTCGAGGCGCTGAACTGCATCCACTGGTCGCACGACAAGTACGCCTACGAGCGGCTCGAGATGGCGCTGCACGACAAGGAGGTGCTGCGGACCATGGCCTGCGGCATCGCCGGCCTGTCCGTGGCCACCGACTCGCTGTCGGCCATCCGTTACGCGACCGTCATGCCGGTCTTCGATGACCGCGGCGTCGTCGTCGACTACGTCACCGAGGGCGACTACCCGGCCTACGGCAACGACGACGACCGTGCCGACGAGATCGCCGTGGAGCTGGTCGAGTCGTTCATGGCCAAGGTGCGCACCCACAAGATGTACCGGGACGCGCTGCCCACCCAGTCGGTGCTGACGATCACCTCGAACGTCGTGTACGGCAAGGCCACGGGCAACACGCCCGACGGGCGCCGCGCCGGCGAGCCGTTCTCCCCGGGCGCGAACCCGATGAACGGCCGCGACACGCACGGCATGCTGGCCTCGGCCCTGTCGGTGGCCAAGCTGCCGTACGCCGACGCCCAGGACGGGATCTCCCTGACGAACACCATCGTGCCCTCCGGGCTCGGGCGGACGCGCCAGGAGCAGATCACCAACCTCTCCGGCCTGCTCGACGCCTCCTTCGGCTCCGGCGGATACCACATGAACGTCAACGTGCTGGTGCGCGAGACGCTCGAGGACGCCATGGAGCACCCGGAGAACTACCCGCAGCTGACCATCCGGGTCTCGGGGTACGCCGTGAACTTCGTGCGGCTGACCCGCGAGCAGCAGCTCGACGTGCTGGCCCGGACCTTCCACGGAGCGATCTGAGATGACGACCTGCCCGGTGCCCCTGGACGCCCCCACCGTGCGCCGGGCAGGTGCCGGCCTGCGAGGGCTGGCGACCACCGACGTCGAGCGGTCCGAGCGCCTGGACCTCATGCGCTCGGGCGCGCTCGGCTCGGTGCACTCGTGGGAGCTGGTCACCGCGGTGGACGGCCCGGGGACCCGCATGACGGTGTTCCTGTCGGGCTGCCCGCTGCGGTGCGTGTACTGCCACAACCCCGACACGCTGGCCATGAAGGACGGCGGCCCGGTGCTGGCCGACGACCTGCTGGCCCGCATCGAGCGGTACCGCGGCATCTTCGGCGCCACCGGGGGCGGGATCACGCTCTCGGGCGGCGAGGTGCTCATGCAGCCGGCGTTCGCGGCACGGATCCTGCGCGGGGCCAAGGAGCGCGGCGTGCACACCTGCCTGGACACCTCCGGGTTCCTCGGGGCCAACGCCACCGACGAGATGCTCGACGACACCGACCTCGTGCTGCTGGACATCAAGTCCGGCGACGAGGAGACCTACCAGCACGTGACCGGTCGGCCGCTGGCCCCCACCCTGGCCTTCGGCCGGCGGCTCGCCGAGCGCGGCGTGCCGGTCTGGATCCGGTTCGTGCTGGTGCCGGGGCTGACCGACGACCCGCGCAACGTCGAGCTGGTGGCCGAGCACGCCGCCGCGATCGAGGCCGTCCGGCCCGGCACGGTGCAGCGCGTCGAGGTGCTGCCGTTCCACCAGATGGCCCGCGACAAGTGGGCCGAGCTCGGGCGGACCTACGAGCTGGAGGGCACCGAGCCGCCGACGGCGGAGGCCACCGAGGCCGTGCGAGAGGTGTTCCGGTCCCACGGCCTGACGACCTACTGACGACGGCCCGCCGGGCGGGACGGCCCCGCGGTCGCCTAGGGTCGCCGTATGGATGCTGAGCTCGCACCGCTGGCCGAGGACTGGGACACCGCGCTGGTCGTGGTCGCCCACCCCGACGACATGGAGTTCGGGGGAGCGGCGGCCATCGCCCGCTGGACCGCCCAGGGCAAGCGGATCGGCTACGTCATGGTCACCAGCACCTGGGAGCGGAAGCTCGCGTAGTCGGTGTCCTCGCCCTGCCAGTACGGCGAGTTGGTGCTCAGGGCGAGCAAGGTGGGCAGCCAGGGGCCGATCCGGTCCAGGACGTCGACGCCCTCGGCCTCGTCGGCGACCGCGACGTGGACGTGGCAGCCGCTGGTGAGCTGTTCGCGCGCCGTCAGGCCGAAGACCCGCCGCGCCTCCTGGTACCGCACCCCGGGCATCGTGGTCCCGGTGAACCGCACGGGGCAGGTGGCCAGGGCGACCGCGCGGGCGTCGACCCGGTCGGCGGCGTCCTGCGCCCGAGCGCGGCCCGCGCGGATCTCGGCGGCCAGGTCCTCCAGCGCGGAACGCGGGTGCGTCGCCGTCTCCAGCTGCTCCTCCATGAACTCCGGCTCCAGCGCGCCGGTGCCGCCGCCCTTGGTCGAGTGCCCCGAGGCCTCCAGCGCCTCGGCGGCCTTGGCCACCGGCGAGCCGTCGGGCCCGACGAGCAGGAACTCCTCCTCGACACCCATGGTGCGTGGTTCGGTCATGTCGGCATCATGGGGTCCGTGGGCCCGGAGCGCGCGCCGAGCTGCCCCGCGGCGCGCACGGACACGCGCCACCGACACGTCAGCCGTGCGTCACCCCCCGTTCAGCGGAGTCTGGTTGAACAGCAGTCATGGGTCGCACACGCACCACGGTCTCCGCGCTCGCGGTCTCCCTGCTCGCCTCGGTGACGGCCGCGGTCACCGTCCAGATGCTGCGCCGGCAGGCCGCGATCGCCCGCCGGCGGATCGGCAAGGCGCTCGGCGAGTCGGCTCCGGACGCCGACCGCGTCTGGCGCGGCACGTACGGCGGCGAACCCCTGGACCTGCTCGTGCTCGGCGACTCCATCGCGGCCGGCCTCGGTGCGGACCGGCGCAAGGACACCCTCGGGGCCCGCATCGCCCGCGGGGTCGGCAAGACGCTGCAGCGCCCCGTGCGCCTGCGCTGCGCCGCCGTCGTCGGCTCCGAGTCCTCCGCGCTGGCCGCGCAGCTCGACGGGCTGGACGACGACTACCGACCCGACGTGACCGTCGTCGTGGTCGGCGGCAACGACGTGACCCACCGGGTACCGGTGGCGGTCTCCGTGCGCTACCTCGTCGAGACGATCGAGCGGCTGCAGGAGCGCGGGAGCGCCGTCGTGGTCGGCACCTGTCCCGACCTCGGGGCGCTGCGGCCGGTCCCGCAGCCGCTGCGCACCCTGGGGTCGCGGGCCTCGCGCCAGCTCGCCGCCGCGCAGTCGGTGGCCGCCCGGCGCGCCGGGGCGCACGCCGTGTCCCTGGCGGTCGTCGTCGGGCCGTTCTTCATCTCCTCTCCGGACGAGGCGTTCAGCCTCGACCGGTTCCACCCCAGCGCCGTCGGCTACCGCCGCACCGCCAAGGAGCTGGTGCCGTCGGTGCTGGTCGCGCTGGGGGAGCGGGACGACCTGCCGCCCGGGCACCGGCCGCCCGATCCGCTGGCCGGGACGCGGCGGCTGCCGTGGCGCCGGTCCGCGTAGCCTGCGCGCATGATCTGGCTCCTGGACCTGGACAACACGCTCGTCTCCCGCGACGCCGCGTTCGCCGCCTGGGCGGACTCCGCGGTGGCGGCCGACGGCGGCACGGCGGCCGACCTGGCGGCGATCGTGGCGGCGGACGACGGCGGGTTCTCGCCCAAGGCCGACGTCGCCCGCGAGCTCATCGCCCGGTTGGGCTGGGTCGACGACGTCCCCGCGGCGATCGACCGGTTCCGGGCCGGCATCCGGGAGCACGTGCGGGCCTACGACGGCGTGCTGGCCGACCTCGACGCGCTGCGAGCCGCCGGTGACCGGGTGGCCGTGGTCACCAACGGCGTCTCGCACCAGCAGCGCGGCAAGATCGCGGCCTGCGGCGTCGAGGCGTCCGTCGACGCGGTCGTCGTCTCCGGCGAGGAGGGCGTGGAGAAGCCCGACCCGGCCATCGTCGAGATCGCGCTCGAGCGGCTCGGGGCGTCCGCCGTCGACCGCGACCAGGTCTGGATGGTCGGCGACGCCGGGCACGCCGACGTCGCCGTGGGCCGGGCCGCCGGGGTGCGCACCGGGTGGGTGTCGCACGGTCGCGCCTGGGACGACGTCCACGGTGCGGCGCCCGACGTCGTGGGCGCGACCACGCGGGACGTGCTGGCGCTCGCGACGGCCGGCGAGCGCGCCGCGTCCTGACCGGGCCGTCCCGGTCCCCGAGATACCGGTTCGTCGCCGAGATACCGGACCGTCGCTGAGATACCGGTGCGTCGCCGCCCGAGACGACGATGCACCGGTATCTCGGCGACCGGTCGGTACCTCGCGACGGGTGGCGTGGGCCCGGGCCCGGACCGGCACGCACCGGAGGTCCGGACGCACCGGAGGCCCGATCCCGACGTCGGGACCGGGCCTCCGGTGCGTCTTACCCCGGGGAGGGCAGTGTCAGGTGACCTCGGCTCAGGCGGAGCCCCCGGGGACGTTCGCGACGCCGTCCGGCAGCAGACGCCGGCCCAGCACCTTCTCGCTGTAGCCGGTCCGGTCCAGGTACGGCGTGATGCCGCCGGTGTGGAAGCCCCACCCGGCGCCCAGGATCATGCACAGGTCGATCTGCGAGGGGTCGGCCACGACGTTCTCGTCGAGCATGTGCCCGATCTCCACGGTCAGGGCCGTGAGCACCGAGTCCAGCACGCCGTCGGCGTCGAGCACCGGCGTGCCGGCGCGTCCCTCGGTGCCGGCGGGCAGCGCCTCGCCGAAGACGCCCTGGATCGTCGGGTCGACGGGCTTGGGCAGCCCGCGGCCCGGCGCGTCGAGCACTACGCGGGTGCCGTCGGCGACGAGCTTCTCCAGGCCGGCCGAGCGGGGGAACCGCTCGCCCAGGTCCTCGCGCAGCGAGGTGAGCACGTGCAGCCCGACGGCGGGGCCGACCAGGTCGAAGAGCTCGAACGTGGGCATCGGGAACCCGAGCGGCGACAGGGCGGTGTCGGCGACCTCGACCGAGGTGCCGTTCTCCACGGCCTCGACGACCTTGCCCATGACCAGCACGAGGAGCCGGTTGACCACGAAGCCCGGACGGTCGGCGACGAGCACGGCCGTCTTGCGCAGCTTCTTCGTGATGGCGAACGCCGTGGCCAGCGCCTCGTCGGAGGTGTGCTCGGCGTTGACGACCTCGACCAGCGGCATCTGGGCCACCGGGTTGAAGAAGTGGATGCCGACCACGCGCTCGGGGTGGCGCAGGTCGGAGGCCATCTCGGTGATCGACAGCGCCGAGGTGTTCGTGGCGAGGACGGTGTCCTCGCTCACGATCTCCTCGAGCTCGGCGAACACCTTCTTCTTCAGGCCCATCACCTCGGTGACGGCCTCCACGACGACGTCGCACGAGGCGAACTCGTCGATCTCGGTGGTACCGGTGATGCTGGCGACGACACGGTCGCCGACCTCCGGCTTCATGCGACCGCGGCCGACGAGCTTCTCGACGGTGGAGCGCACGTAGCCGAGGCCCTTCTCGACGCGCTCGGTGTCCAGGTCGCGCATGACGACCGGCACGCCCAGGCGCTGCGAGACGAGCAGGGCGATCTGGGCGGCCATGAGACCGGCACCGACGATGCCGACACGGGTGACCGGCTTCGCGAGGGACCTGTCGGGCGCGCCCTTCGGCTTCTTGCCCGAGGAGGTGAGCTGGAACGCGTACACGCTCGAGCGCATCTCGTCGGTCATGATGAGGTCGGCCAGCGCCTGGTCCTCGGCGGCGAAGGCCTCCTCGCGCGAGGCGGTCCGCGCCCCGGCCAGCAGGTCCAGCGCCCGGTACGGCGCGGGTCGCGACCCGTGGATCGTGGCGTCGAGGCGCTCGCGGGTCGCCTGCACGACGGCGTCCCACACGGGCTGCGGATCGAGCTCGCGTCGCGCGGGGACGACGTCGCCCCGCAGCACCTCGGTGGCCCAGTAGATCGACCGCTCGAGGAAGTCGGCCGCCTCGAAGACCTCGTCGACCAGGCCGATCTCGTGGGCCTCGGCGGGCTTGAAGGGCTTGTTCGCCGCCGGCCGGGTGAGGACGACGTCCACGGCCTTCTCGATCCCGACCAGGCGGGGCACGAGGTACGCGCCGCCCCAGCCCGGCACCAGGCCGAGGCCGGTCTCCGGCAGGCCCAGCGCCGCGGCGTCGGAGGCGACGGTGCGGTAGTCGCAGTTCAGGGCCACCTCGAGGCCGCCGCCGAGGGCGAGGCCGTTGACGAAGGCGAAGGTCGGTACGCCCATGGTGTGCAGCAGCTCGTAGGCCGCGTGCCCGGCGCGACCGAGCTCGAGGGCCTGCTCGTGGGAGGTCACGGTGCTCACGCCGAGCAGGTCGGCGCCGGCGGCCAGGAAGTACGGCTTGCCGGTGACGGCCACGGCGACGATCTCGCCGTCGGCCGCGCGCCGCTGCTGCGCACGCAGGGCGGCGGTCAGCTCGGCCAGCCCCTCGGGGCCGAGGGTGCTGGGCTTGGTGTGGTCCAGGCCGTTGTCGAGCGTGACGAGCGCCAGGGTGCCCTGGCCGCCGGGGAGCTCGACGTCCCGGACGAGGGAGTGGGTGACGCGCTCGGCGCGAGGTTCGGTGGTCGTGCTCTGGCTCATCGTGCTCAGCCCTCCGTGGTCGACGGGACGTGGCCGGAGTAGTCGGCGTGGTGGGGGTTCTCCCAGATGACGGTGCCGCCCTGGCCCAGGCCGACGCACATGGTCGTCATGCCGTAGCGGACCTCGGGGTGCTGGGCGAACTGGCGCGCGAGCTGGGTCATCAGTCGCACGCCCGAGCCGGCCAGCGGGTGGCCGACGGCGATGGCGCCGCCGTAGGCGTTGACGCGCTCGTCGTCGTCGGCGATGCCGTAGTGGTCCAGGAAACTGAGCACCTGGACGGCGAAGGCCTCGTTGATCTCGAACAGGCCGATGTCGTCGATGGTCAGCCCCGCCTTGGCGAGCGCCTTGTCGGTGGCCGGGACCGGGCCGTAGCCCATGATCTCGGCCGGGACGCCGGCGAAGGCGTAGGAGACCAGGCGCATCGCGGCGGGCAGGCCGAGCTCGTCGGCCGTGTCGCCGGCGGCGAGCAGCGAGACGGTGGCGCCGTCGGTCAGCGGCGAGGCGTTGCCGGCGGTGACGCGGCCGCCCGGGCGGAACGGCGTCTTGAGGTCGGCGATGCCCTCGACCGTGGTGCCGGGGCGGGGGAGCTCGTCGGCGGTGGCCAGCCCCCAGCCCTTCTCGGCCGACCGGACGGCGACGGGCACGATCTCGGGGCCGATGTCGCCGTTGGCCAGGGCCTTGGCGTACTTGGCCTGGGTGTTGACGGCGTAGGCGTCCGCCCGCTCCTTGGTCAGGTGGGGGAACTTGTCGTGCAGGTTCTCGGCGGTGACCCCCATGTTGAGCGCCTCGGGGTCCACGAGCTTCTCGGCGAGGAACCGCGGGTTGGGGTCGGCGTCCAGGCCCATGGGGTGGCGGCCCATGTGCTCCACGCCGCCGGCGACCACGACGTCCGAGGCGCCCACGGCGATGCTCGAGGCGGTGGTCGTCACGGCGGTCATGGCGCCGGCGCACATGCGGTCGATCGCGTAGCCCGGGACCGACGTCGGCAGGCCGGCCAGGAGTGCGGCGGTGCGCCCGAGCGTCAGCCCCTGGTCGCCCTGCTGCGTCGTCGCGGCGACGGCGACCTCGTCGATGCGGTCGAGCGGCAGCTCGGGGTGGCGGCGCAGCAGCTCGCGCAGCGCCTTGACCACGAGGTCGTCGGCGCGGGTCTCGGCGAGGAGGCCGTCGGCCTTCGCCTTGCCGAAGGGGGTGCGCACGCCCTCGACGAAGACGACGTCGCGCAGCGCGCGCCGGGCCGGGTCTCGGGTGGTGCCGGGGGCCTGAGGGGCCACGGTCATGGCAGCTCCGTCCGTTGCGGTGGTCGGGTCCGACGGTGCTGGGGGAGCATCGTCGCTCGGGTGCGACGGCGGATCACGCCGGGCACAGGTACACGCTACCGCGAGTACCACGAACAGCATAGACCACCTGAGACGCCGTATCAGTGGTGTGGTGTCGCCTCGGCCCCGGGGTGCGCGACGGGCTCAGGGCGGGCTCAGGCGTCGGCGAAGGCGCGGGCGAACCGGTCCGCCACGAGGCCGATCTGCCACTCCCGGGCGCGACGTCCGCGCAGGAAGTCGGCGATGTCCTCCGGTCCGGCGGGCTCCGGCGGCGACCAGCACAGCCGACGCATCGCGTCGGGCTGCAGCAGGTTCTCCGCGGGCACGGCGTGGGTCTCGGACAGCTCGGCGATGATCTCGCGGGCCGCCTGCAGGCGACGCGCTGCGACCGGGTCTCGGTCGCCCCAGGTGCGCGGCTGCGGCGGGCCGTCGGTCCGCGGGCCGCGGACCGGGGGCAGCTCGGCCTCGGGCAGGGCGAGCGCGGCGTCGATCGCGCGCTGCCAGGCCGTGATCCGTCGTCGGGCACCCTTGGTCGCGAACTCCGGCACGGCCGCGAGCTGGCCGGCGGTGCGCGGCAGGGCCTTGGCGGCCGCCACGATCGCGCGGTCCGGCAGCACCCGGCCCGGCGAGACGTCGCGCTCGCGGGCGTTGTGCTCGCGCGCCTCCCAGAGCGAGCGCACGACCGCCAGGCCGCGACGGTTCTTCACCGTGTGCGTGCCCGACGTCCGGCGCCACGGGTCCGGCCGCGGGGCCGGCGGCGGCAGGGTGCGCACGTGCTCGAACTCCTGGGCGGCCCACTCGGTCTTGCCCGCCTCCTCGAGCCGCGCGGCCAGCACGTCGCGCACCTCGACGAGCACCTCGACGTCCAGCGCGGCGTACCGCAGCCAGTCCGTCGGCAGCGGACGGGTGGACCAGTCGACGGCCGAGTGCTCCTTGGCCAGGCCCAGGCCCAGCGTCTCGGCGACCACGGCCGCCAGGCCGACGCGGGGCAGGTTCAGCAGTCGGGCCGCCAGCTCGGTGTCGAAGACGCGCGGCGGGAGCAGGCCGTGCTCGGCCAGGCCCGGCAGGTCCTGCGAGGCGGCGTGCAGGACCCACTCCGCGGGGCCCACCGCGTCGGCGAGCCGCGACATGTCCGGCAGCCCCACGGGGTCCAGCAGCGCCGTCCCGGCCCCGGCGCGCCGGAGCTGGACCAGGTAGGTGGACTGCCCGTAGCGGTACCCGGAGGCCCGTTCGGCGTCGGCCGCCACCGGGCCCGACCCGGCGCCGAACGCGTCGACGACACGGGCGAACGCCTGCGGGGTGGAGACGACGTCACCGACACCGTCGGCGGGTTCGGTCAGGGGGACGACGTCGGGGTCGACCTGGGTCACGCCGGAGCTCATGGCTCCACGGTACGGCGTCGCACGTCCAGGGCCGTCACGCCGTCGGGCAGCGGGGGCAGGCCACCCGCCGTCGACATCAGGTCCGCCCACACCTCCAGGTGCGCGCCCAGGTCGGTGTCCGTCGGCGTCCAGGAGGCCCGGATCTCCAGGTCCACCGCGTCCGGGGTGGAGGCCAGGGCCCCGTAGCTCTGCGACAGCACCCGCGTCACCGTGCCGCCGGTCGCGATCGCCCCCACCTGGGCCGACTCGAGGTTCTCGGTCACCCACGTCCACGCGACGTCGCCCAGCATCTCGTCGGCGGCCAGCTCGGCCTCGAGCTCGGCGCGCACCAGGGTCACGACACGGAAGTCGCCGTGCCACTGCTCCTGGCCCGCCGGGTCGTGCAGGACGACGAACCGCCCCGTGGCGATCTCGACACCCTCGCTGATGACCTCGCCCTCGAGCGCCAGGCTGAAGGGCGCGACCCGTCGCGGACCCGGGATCTCGGACAGGCGGACCTCCGGCCGGGTGCGACGGCCGCGCAGCGACGCCAGCGCGGCGGCGAACCGCTCCGGCACGTCGGGCGGGGAAGCAGTCACCTTGTCACCGTACGCCGGGCGGGGGCCCGCGCCGCGACGACGTGCCGGTCGTCCGCCGGTCCGTCGTGGTCCGTCCCGCACCGGTCGGGACGTCGTCGGGGTCCTCGGCGTCGGCGGACACCCTGTCCGGATCCCGGCACGTCGGCGTGCCGGTCCGGGCGTCCGACTAGGCTGTTCTCGGCCTGGCGGGCGACCGACGTCGTGTACGCCCGGGAACGACCTCCACGAGGAAGCAGGAAGCAATGACAGCACGTGCTCAGATCGGCGTCACCGGACTCGCGGTGATGGGCCGGAACCTGGCGCGGAACTTCGCGCGCCACGGATACACGGTGGCGGTGCACAACCGCAGCTACGGCAAGACCCAGTCGCTCATGGACGAGTCCGGCGACGAGGGCGACTTCGTCCCGTCGGAGTCCATGGCCGACTTCGTCGCCTCCCTCGAGCGCCCCCGCAAGGTCGTCATCATGGTCAAGGCCGGTGCCGCCACCGACGCCGTGATCGACGAGCTGCTGCCGCTGCTGGAGGAGGGCGACATCGTCGTCGACGCCGGCAACGCGCACTTCCCCGACACGATGCGTCGCGAGGAGGCCCTGCGGGCCCGCGGTCTGCACTTCGTCGGCACCGGCGTCTCCGGGGGCGAGGAGGGCGCGCTGCTCGGCCCGTCGATCATGCCCGGCGGGACGCGCGAGTCCTACGAGTCGCTCGGCCCGATCCTGGAGGCCATCTCGGCCAAGGTCGACGGCACGCCGTGCTGCACCTACGTGGGCCCGGGCGGCGCCGGTCACTTCGTCAAGATGGTGCACAACGGCATCGAGTACGCCGACATGCAGCTCATCGCCGAGGCCTACGACCTCCTCCGGTCCGGGCTCGGGGCGTCCGCCGCCGAGATCGGCGAGATCTTCGCGGCGTGGAACGAGGGCGACCTCGAGTCGTTCCTCATCGAGATCACCGCGGACGTGCTCGGTCACGTCGACGCCGAGACCGGCCAGGCGTTCGTGGACATCGTCCTGGACCAGGCCGAGCAGAAGGGCACCGGCCGCTGGACCGTGCAGAACGGTCTCGACCTGGGCGTGCCGATCACGGGCATCGCCGAGGCCACCTTCGCGCGGGCCCTGTCCGGCGGCGTGCCGCAGCGCGAGGCCGGTCGCCGCGCCCTGCCGGCCCACGCCGAGACGCTGCAGGTCGCCGACCGGGACGCCTTCATCGAGGACGTCCGCCAGGCCCTGTACGCCTCCAAGGTCGTCGCCTACTCCCAGGGCTTCGACCAGATCGCGGCGGCCTCGGCCGAGAACGGCTGGGACATCGACCGCGGTGCCATGGCGCGCATCTGGCGCGGTGGCTGCATCATCCGCGCGCGGTTCCTCAACCGCATCACCGAGGCCTACGAGCGCGACCCGCAGCTCCCGCTGCTGCTGTCGGACGAGTACTTCACCGACGCCGTCGGCAACGGTCTGGCCGCGTGGCGCCGGGTCGTGGCGCAGGCCGCGTCCGCCGGCATCCCGGCCCCGGCATTCTCCTCGTCGCTGGCCTACTACGACGGCGTGCGCGCCGAGCGGCTGCCCGCCGCGCTCATCCAGGCGCAGCGTGACTTCTTCGGTGCGCACACCTATCGTCGCACCGACCGCGAGGGCTCGTTCCACACCCTCTGGTCCGGTGACCGCAGCGAGCAGGAGGCCTGACGCACCCGTGACCACCCCCCAGTCGGGTCCCGGGGCCGCCACGAGCGGCCCCGGGTTCCACCCCGTGATCGTCGGTTCCGACATCGGCGTCTACGCGCTGACGCGGTCCTTCCACGAGGCCTACGGGCTCCGCACCACGGTGGTCGCCTTCGCCGAGCCGGGGCCCATCGCGCACTCGCAGCTCATCGACACGGTGCTGTCCGGCACGGGCGCCGAGGAGATCGTCGCCACCCTGGAGCAGGTGGCCCGTGACCGCCGGGCCGCCGGGCACCGGCAGCCGCTGCTGCTGCAGTCGAACATGGACTGGGTGGTGCGCATCCTCGCGCGGCACCGGTCGGTGCTGCAGACGGCCGGGTACGTGCTGCCGTACGCCGACGAGGCGCTGATCGACCGCATCTGCGACAAGGCGGAGTTCTCCGCGGTCTGCGCCGAGCTGGGCATCCCTACGCCGGCCACGGTGATCCAGGACTTCGCCGGTGCGGACGCGCCCGGGTGGAAGCCGGAGCCGGTCGGCTTCGACTACCCCGTGATCGCCAAGCCGGCCTCCAGCGCCGACTACCACGACGTGCACTTCGCCGGGAAGAAGAAGATCTACGAGATCGCCTCCCGCGCCGAGCTGGACAGCCTGTGGGGGAGCCTGCGGCGCGCCGGGTTCCGCGGACGGTTCCTCGTCCAGGAGATGATCCCGGGCGACGACACCCAGATGCGGTCGGTGACGACCTACTCCGACACCGCGGGACGGGTGACGCTGCGCTGCTCGGCCCGGGTGCTCCTCGAGGAGCGCACGCCCGCGGCCCGGGGCAACCCGTCGGCGATGATCGTCGAGCCGATCGAGGAGATCCTCGACGCGGCCCAGCGGCTGTGCGAGCACGTCGGCTGGCGGGGCTTCGCGAACTTCGACGTCAAGCTCGACCCGCGCGACGGCGTCTACAAGTTCTTCGAGCAGAACCCCCGCATCGGGCGGAACAACTACTACCTGACCGCCGGCGGCCAGAACCCGACCGAGGTGCTCGTCGACGACGTCGTCCACGGCGAGAGCCGCGAACCGGTGACGGCTCGGCGCGAGGTGCTCTACTGCGTCGTGCCGCACCGTCTGCTGCGCCGCTACGTGCTCGACGACGGGCTGCGCGCCCGCGTCGTGGGCCTGATGCGCACCGGCCGCACGGTGCACCCGCTGCGGTACTCCGCCGACGCCTCGCCGCGTCGTCGGCTGTACGTGCTCACCGCCCTGGTCAACCACGTGCGCAAGTATCGCCGCTTCTACCCGGCCAGCGCGCTGCGGGCCAACTTCGAGGCCGCCCGGGCGGCCTCCGCCACGCGGCGCACCGCCGCAGGACAGGAGACCCGATGAGCCGCCGGCTGCAGCCCGTCGTCCTCGGCGGCGACATCGGCGCCTACTCCCTTGCCCGGACGTTCCACGAGGCCTACGGCGTGCGGCCCGTGGTGGTCTCGGGGATGTCGACCGGTCTCGTGCGGCACTCGCGGATCCTGGAGCACGTCGTCGAGCCCGGCATCGACGACCCCGACGCGGTCGTGGCCCGGCTGCGGGCGATCGCCGACGAGCACGCCGACGCCGACCTCGTCGCGGTCGGGTCGGCCGACTGGCTGGTCCGGCTCCTCGTCGAGCAGCGGAGCCGGCTCGAGGACCGCTACGAGATCCCCTACGTCGACGAGAAGCTGCTGCACCGGCTCACCGACAAGGAAGGGTTCGGCGAGCTGTGCGCCGAGCTCGGGATCGCCCACCCGACCACGGTCGTGCACGACGTGGCTACCGGGGGAGAGCCGGACACCTCCGGGCTGACCTTCCCGGTCATCGCCAAGGCGGCCAGCACGGCCGCCTACCACGACGTCGAGTTCGCCGGGAAGAAGAAGGTCTTCCTCGTCGACACCCGGGACGAGCTGGTCGACCTGCTCGCGCGGGTCCGCGCCGCGGGCTACCAGGGCGCGTTCGTGATCCAGGACTACATCCCCGGCGACGACTCCGGCATGCGCATCCTCACGTGCTACTCCGACGCCTCGGGGAAGGTGCGCTTCTCCGCGTACGGCCACGTGCTGCTCGAGGAGCACACGCCGGGAGCCCTGGGGAACCCGGCCGGGATCATCACCCAGGTCAACCACGAGGTCGTCGAGCAGGCCACGCGGCTGCTCGAGCACGTCGGCTGGACCGGCTTCGCGAACTTCGACCTCAAGTACGACCCGCGGGACGGTCGGTACGTGTTCTTCGAGCTCAACCCCCGCCTGGGGCGCTCGAACTTCTACATCACGGCCGCCGGGGCGAACGCGGTCAAGTTCTACGTGCACGAGCACCTGGCCGGTCTCGACCCCGACCCCCGGGACGTCCTCGGCCCGGACGTGCCGCTGACCTCCTCCGGCGAGCTCGAGGCGGAGCACCTGTACACGGTGCTGCCCGGTCCGCTGCTGCGGCGGTACGTGCTGGACGACGACGTACGGGCGCAGGCACGCCGGCTCGCTCGTCGCGGCCGGTCCACCAACCCGCTGTGGTACCGCGCCGAGACGAACCCGCGGCGGCTGGCCTACCTCGCCGTCGCCCAGCTCAACCAGTGGCGCAAGTACGCGCGTCACTACCCGGTGGCCGAGGCGCGGCGCCTGGCCTGGCGGGGGACGGCGTGACGACGCCCGGACCGGACGCCGAGGGTCCGACGCCGCCGGTCGGAGTGATCGGCGGCGTCGGCCCCCTGGCCACGGCCTACTTCCTGCAGCGCGTCGTGCAGCTCACCCACGCCGAGCGGGACCAGGACCACGTCGACCTCGTCGTGCTCAACCACGCCACGATCCCCGACCGCACCGACTTCGTGCTCGGGCGCTCGACGGACGACCCCGGCCCGGTGCTCGCGCGCGACGCGCAGCGACTGGAGGCCTTCGGGGTGCGGTTCCTGGTCATGCCCTGCAACACGGCGCACTACTTCACCCAGCAGGTCCTCGACGTGGTGACGGTCCCGTTCGTCTCGATCGTGGACGTCACGGTGGCGGCCGCCCGCGACCGGGTGCCGGGTCTGACGCGGGTCGGGCTGCTGGCCACCGCCGGCACCGTGGCCTCGGGCGTGTACGACGACGCCTTCGCCGCCCACGGCATCGACGTCGTGGTCCCGGAGGCGGACGACCAGGACCGCGTCAACGCCGTGATCTACGACCAGGTCAAGGCGGGCCGGCCCGCCGATCCCGACGCGCTGCGCCAGGTCGCCGGCCGGCTCGTCGAGCGCGGCGCCGGCGTCGTCGTGCTCGGGTGCACCGAGCTGTCGGTGGCGGCCGTCGACCACGGCCTGCTCGACGAGCCGCCGTTCCTCGACTCGATGGACGAGCTGGTGCGCGCCACCATCACCCACGCCGGGCACCGGGTGCGCTGAGCCCGGTGCCGGCCGGTGCCGGTGCCGCGACCGCGGGCGGCGGAGGGTCAGCCGAGCTCGCTGGTGCCGGCGTACAGGTGCAGCACCGGCACCTGGAGCACGTCGCGGGCGCGCGAGGCCCAGTCGGTGTGGAACGTGTCCTCGACGGCGTGCGGGTAGGTCACCACGACCACCTCGTTGCCGCCGTCGGCCACCGCGTGCTGCAGCGTGGGCAGCGGGTCGTCCTCGGTCACCTCGCCGGAGGCGGTCACCCCGCGGTCGCGGAGCAGCTCGACGGACTCGGTGACCTGCTCGGCGGCGGTCTCCGTCGCCTGCTCGGGCGTGGGCTCGCGGCCGACGATGTCGTCCCACGCCTCGCGCAGCTCGAGCATGCCGAGGTGGTCCAGGACGGAGGACACCACCTTGTGCTCGGTGTCGGCGGGGACCAGCACCCGGTAGGCGACGTCGACGTCCGGGTCGGTGTGCAGGGCGGTGATGTGGTCGACGTCGGCGGAGGTCAGCGCGTCCTCGGTGAGGACGACGACGGTCCAGGCATCTGCAGACATGGCAGCAACCTACGGCACCGTCGCCGTGGGTGCCCGGGCGGCGCCCCGCGCGTCGGTCACACCAGCTCCCACCGGGCCAGCAGCGTGCCCGCGGGGCCGACGAGCAGGTGGCCCAGGCGCAGGTCGTGCCCGCCCCCGGGCTCGTTCCCGGCCGGGCCGGCGACGATCCGGCCCGCCCCGGGTCCGGCCAGCCGGGGCGACGTCGTCACGCACAGCTCGTCGACCAGACCCGCGGCGAGCACGTCGCCGAGCAGCCCCGGACCGCCCTCGCACAGCACCCGGCCCAGGCCCCGGGCGGCGAGCGTGTCGCGGGCCGCGCGCAGGTCGACGCCGTCGGAGGTGCCGTCCGGGCAGACGAGCACGCGGTCGTCGCCGACGGCGGCACCGGCCTCGAGCGCGCCCGCGGACCCGGTCACGACGACGGGCGGGTGGGGGCCGTCGAGCGTCGACCACGGCACGCGGCCGGACCGCGTGACGATCGCGAGCTCCAGCGGGGCCCCGGCCAGGTGCTCCAGGCCGTGCGGCCGCTTCAGGTGCGAGTAGCCCTCCTGGCGCGCGGTCCCGGCACCCACCAGGACGACGTCGGCCAGCGCACGCAGGACGCGGAAGACGCGCCAGTCCGCGGCGTCGTTGATCGAGGCCGACTGCCCGTCGGGGCCCCAGGCCGCACCGTCGACGGTGGAGATCATGTTCACCCGGACCCACGGGTGCTCCGGCAGGGCGTAGAGCGCCGCGAGGGTGCGCTCGGCGGGGTCCGGGGGGATCTCGTCGGCGTGGGGGAGCAGCCGGGAGAGCGTCGGCGTGTCGGAACTCACAGCGTTCAGGGTACGGGTGCCGCATAGGCTGGTGGGTCGTGACAGCCGTGCAGTCCTCGGACGCGACCACCACCGGATCTCTGGTGGCGGTGCGTCCTGCCTTCTCCGTCGACCGCCTGCTCGCCGACCTTGTCCCGCCGCGGCACTTCGCCGACGCGCGGTTCGCCACCTATCGCGCGAACCCCGACCACCCCAGCCAGGCCACCACGCTCGCGCGCCTGCAGGAGGTGGCCGAGGAGATCGCCCGCCCGGCCCCCGGCGGCCTGCGCGCCTGGTTCGGCCGGCGTCGTCCCGCACCCGCGGTCTACATGGACGGCGGGTTCGGCGTCGGCAAGACCCACCTGCTGACGTCGTTGGCCCACGCGGTGCGCGAGGAGCTCGGTGCGGACGCGGTCGCCTACGGCACGTTCGTGGAGTACACGAACCTGGTCGGCGCGCTCGGGTTCCTGCCGACGGTGGACGCCCTGTCGACCAAGAAGCTCGTCTGCATCGACGAGTTCGAGCTCGACGACCCCGGTGACACGGTGCTGATGTCGCGCCTGCTGCGCGAGCTCGCCGACCGCGGCGTCGCCCTGGCCGCCACGTCGAACACGCTGCCGGACGCGCTCGGCGAGGGGCGGTTCGCCGCGGAGGACTTCCTGCGCGAGATCCAGGCGCTGTCCGAGCGGTTCGAGGTGCTGCGGGTCGACGGCGAGGACTACCGGCACCGCACCGTGCTCACCGACGCCCCGCCCCTGGCGCCCCAGGCCGTCCGTACCGCGGCCACCGAGCGGCCCGGTGCCGTGCTCGACGACTTCGAGGACCTGCTGGCCCACCTGGCGACCGTGCACCCGAGCCGGTACGGCGCGCTGCTCGACGGCGTCGAGCTCGTCGGGCTCACCGGTGTGCGACCGGTGACCCGTCAGGAGGTCGCGCTGCGGCTGGTCGTGCTGGTCGACCGGCTCTACGACCGCGACGTGCCGGTCCTGCTCGCCGGCGCGGACCCGCGGGCGCTGTTCGGCGACGAGATGCTGCGCGGCGGCTACCGCAAGAAGTACTACCGGGCGTTGTCCCGGCTGGGCGCGCTGGCCGAGGACGGCCGGGCGCTCCTGGACGCCTGACCGGACCCGGGGTGATTGTCAGCGGCCGGTGAGCAGCCGTCGCTGGCGCTGGACGTCGAAGTCGGCCGCCGGCCAGCCGAGGTCGAGCCCGCGCAGCGTGTGCCGCAGCAGCTCGCCCACCGCGAGCCGGGAGAACCACTTGCGGTCCGCGGGCACGACGTACCACGGGGCGACGTCGGTGCTCGTGCGGTCCAGCATGTCCTGGTAGGCCGCCTGGTACTCGTCCCACTGCTCGCGGGCGCGCAGGTCGGACGGGTCGTACTTCCAGTGCTTGTGCGGCCGGTCGAGGCGGGAGACCAGCCGCTCGAGCTGTTCCTCGGGGGAGATGGCCAGGACCACCTTGACGATCGCCGTGCCGGCGTCGGCGATCTCCGCCTCGAAGTCGTTGATCTCGTCGTAGTGCGCCTGCCAGGTGGCGGGCGGCTCGAGCTCGTCGACGCGCACGACCAGCACCTGCTCGTAGTGCGACCGGTCGAAGACCCCGACCAGCCCGGCGTCGGGCAGGGCGTTGCGGATCCGCCACAGGTACCCGCGGGCCTGCTCCTCGGGGGTGGGGCGGCCGAACCCGCGGCACCGCACGCCCTGCGGGTCGACCATGCCGACCACGTGACGCACGATCCCGCCCTTGCCGGAGGTGTCCATCCCCTGCAGGACCAGCAGGACGTTGCGCACGCCGCCGGTCCGGCCGTGGGCGAAGAGGCGTTCCTGCAGGTCGGACAGCTCCGCGCCGTGCTCGGCGAGCAGCCTCTTCCCGGCGCGTTTGCCCCCGTGGTAACCCGGCGTGGCGCGCGGGTCGACCGCGTCGAGGCGGTCGCCGGGACGCCAGCGCAGGGTCCGGGTCGGGTGCTCGGTCCAGGGGCTCTTCGTCATGCGGGCTCCGTGCTCGGGGTGCGCAGGTCGGCGGCGACCGGGCGTGCGTCGGCGCGGAGCACGACGACGGAGCGTCGTGGCGCCCGCAGCGCGCCGGCCACCAGGTGGGTGTCATCCTCGTCCCAGGCCGCCGCCACGCGCCAGTCGCCGATCGGGGGCAGCAGCCGGCCGGACAGGTCGACGTGCCGCACGGCGGGGTCGGCGAGCAGGACGACGGCGGTGCCGCCGCGGCGCACCGTGAGCACGCCGTCGTGGGTGGTGACGTCCAGGGGCCGGGCGATGTCGGCCAGGGCGGACGGGCGCAGCGCGAGCAGCCGACGGGTCCATGAGGTCAGACGCCGGGCGTCGGGGGTGTCGCGGTGGACCGGGACCCGTTCGGTGTCCAGCACCGCGGGGCTGCCGGCCAGGAGGACGAAGGCGAGCAGCGCGGCGTGGTCCCCGGCGGACGCGCTCTGCGGTGCGCCGTCGGCCCGCGACCAGGGGGCCGCCCGGGTCGCGGCGGGCAGGCGCGTCAGGTCGCCGACGAACCCGCCGCTGCGCTGCGTGGCCCGCAGCGCCCGGCGCAGCCCGACGGGGATCCGGGCGGGCGTCCCGGTCTCCTCGGCGAGGCGCTGCAGGTCACCGGCCGGTCCGTCGACGCCGTCGGTCAGGAGCCGGTGCACGATGGTGGTGAGCCGGTCGCTGAGCCCGGGGCCGTCGGTGAGCAGGGTGCGCGGGCGTCCGGTCCGGACGGCGACGTCCTGCACCGCCTCGCCCAGCTCGCCGAGGAACGGCACGGTGGACCGGTCCACCAGCACCTCGACGTCCAGCAGCAGCCCGTCGACGTGGAAGTCGCGCAGCCAGCGCCGGGCGTCGGCGATGAACAGGTCGCGGGGTCCGCGGCTGCCGGAGCCGTCGAGGTTGATGCGCGGGGCGTCGGCGCCACCGTCGGCCACGCGCCGCGCCCTGATGCGAGCCCCTGCGGAGTACGGGCCGAAGTGGTGCAGGTGCAGCGGGTCGGCCACGGCCCAGCGGTGGGGGAGCGTGAGCACGACGGCGAGGCCGGCGCGGTGGGCCGTGTCCACGAAGCGCTGCAGCGCGCGGGAGCCGCCGTACGGTTCGTGGACGGCGAAGAGGCGCACCCCGGCCTGGGGCCCCGTCGCCGGGTCGAAGGCCGCCACCGGGGACAGCTCGACGCCGTCGACGCCGAGCGCGGCGACGGCGGGCAGCAGCCGGGCGGCCGCGTCGAGGGTTCCCTCGGCGGTCACGGAGGGGATCTCGAGGTGCAGCAGGGCGCCCTGGGCGAGGTCAGCGCCGGGCCAGTGGTCGTCGTGCCAGCCGAAGCTCTCGTCGAGGATCCGCCCCGGGCCGTGCACGCCCGCGGGCAGCGACGCGGCGGCCGGGTCGGTCAGCGCGGGGCCGCCGTCGACGGAGAAGGAGTACGCGGTCCCGTGGGGGAACCGGGCGTCGGCGCGCCAGTAGCCGGGCTCGTGCGCGCCGACGAGACGCATCGGGTGCCGTGCGGTCGCGCCGTCGTCGTCGGTCAGGACGACCTCGACCGTGTGGGCGCGGGGCGCCCACACCAGCGGTCGGGGGCCCGGCCAGGGTTCGTGGAAGCGCTCGCTGGGCGCCGGCGTGGCGCGGGAGCGCTCGGCATCGAGTCGATCTCCGGCGGTCACGCCCTCACCCTACGTGCGGGGTGCGCACGACGGCGGTCGCCCGGGGCGCCGGGAGCCCTGGCGTGTCGCGGTGCGACGCGGTGTCGTGCGGCGCGGTGTGACGCGGGGGTGTCGACCTCGTGTCGGCTCGGTTCCTGGTCAAAGAATAGTGTGCCAAGCGCGGGCGAAGACACCGTCCGGCTGGTACATCTGGACTATGAGCAAGGACACACGGGAGACCGACTCCGACCGAGTTCGGGTCCTCCTCGACGAGTCGATCGCCTCCCAGGCGCGGATCGCGCCCCGACAGCGGTCGGCCACGGACGAGCACGGAGATCCCCGCATCGGCGGTGACGCCACCAAGGCGCCGCTGTCGCTGTCGCAGAGCGAGCGACGCCCGATGGAGGGCGCCTCGAGCGGTCACAGCTGGGACGACCCCGACGAGCTCTGAGCCCCGCCGCCGGCCGCCGGCCGGTCAGCGGGGGAGACGGTCGGTGCCCACGGCGATGAGGCGGGGCATGCCGGCCGGCGCGACCTCGCTCAGCGCGAGGTACCGGGCCTCGGCCCGGTGCAGACGGATGTGCTCGTCGAGCGACCACTGCGGGCCGTTGCGCAGCACCATGCCGCACGAGCAGTCGATCTCGACGGTGCCGTCGTCCCCCAGCCGCGCGCGCCCCACGGTGACGTGAGACGCCCGTGCCCGGGTCTTGGCCCGGTGCATCGTCGCGGAGACGGCGGGCGGGCTGTCGGCGCTGGGGTCGTTCACGGCAGCGAGCCTACCGGGCGCCCCCCGCGTGCCGGGAGGTCGACCGGACGAAGGGCTTTTGCCGTGCGTCGTGGGTGAACGGGTACACGTTCCAGGCGACCGTGGTGGACAACCGCAAGAGCAACACGGAGCAGGTCGAGTCCTCGCGGGACGATGAACGGCCCCTGTGCTGCCGAGGCAGTACAGGGGCCGTTCGTGGTGGTGGGCGATACTGGGATCGAACCAGTGACCTCTTCCGTGTCAGGGAAGCGCGCTCCCGCTGCGCCAATCGCCCGTGGAGCGAACGACGAGACTCGAACTCGCGACATCCACCTTGGCAAGGTGGTGCTCTACCAACTGAGCTACGTTCGCACGGCCGGAGATCCAGGGGCGCTGCCCCCGTGTCCCGGTGCCTGAGGAACATTACTGGACCGCGGGTCCCAGGTCCAATTCGTCGGGTGTGACCTGGACCTCTGCCGGGGACGGCGGGTCCGGCCTCAGCGGTACTCCGGGTTCGGGTGGTCGAACCGGGCGCCGGCGTCCCAGGCGCTGCGCTGGTTGCCGTACGCGGGGAAGCCGCCGGCGGCCCGGAGCATCGCGGCCAGGTGCAGGAGGTTCCACGTCATGAACGTGGTGTTGCGCTGCGTGAACTCGTTCTGCGGGCCACCCGATCCCTCGTCCAGGTAGGACGGACCCGGCCCGGCCTCGCCGACCCACCCCGCGTCGGCCTGCGGCGGGATGGTGTAGCCGAGGTGCTGCAGGGAGTACAGGACGTTCATCGCCACGTGCTTGGCACCGTCCTCGTTCCCGGTGATCACGACGCCCGCGGTGCGGCCGTAGTACAGGTACTGTCCGGCGTCGTTCAGCCGCCCGGACAGCGAGTACAGCCGCTCGACGACGCGGGTGCAGACGCTGGACTTGTCGCCCAGCCAGATGGGCGTCCCCAGGACGAGGATGTCTGCGGCGAGGATCCGTTCGGCCAGTGCCGGCCAGTCGTCGTGGTCCCACCCGTGCTCGGTCATGTCCGGTTGCACCCCGGGGGCGAGGTCGTGGTCGACGGCGCGGATCTCGTCCACGGTCACGCCGTGCCGGCGCATGATCGCGGCGCTGACGTCCAGGAGGCCCTGGGTGTGGGAGACCTCCGGGGACGGTTTGAGGGTGCAGTTGACGAAGGCGGCGCGCAGCGGCGAGAAGTCGTGCTCCGGCTCGTTCACGTTCACTCCTGGATGTCGATCGCGCCGGACCCGGGCGTCATGCCGTGCGCGGCGCGCCGTCGCGGGCGGCGAGGCGCGCCTGCACCTCGGGTCGGCGCAACGGGGGAACCGTGGCCGGCGGCTGCCGGCGGGCCGGCAGCTCGTCCAGCAGCCGGGTGACGATCGCCGCGATCTCGGCCGAGGCGGCCTCGCACGGTTCCCGGGACGCGGGAGCGGCGTCGGCGGCGACGCCGGTCACCTTGCGGACGAACTGAGCGGCGGCGGCCTCGACCTCCTCCGCCGTGGCGGGCGGCTCGAGGCCACGCAGGATGGTGATGTTGCGGCACATACCGGCGACGCTACGCCGCGATGGCAGGGCACGCAGCGGCCTGTTCAGGAGTCCTCGGGCCGCGGGATGGTGTGCAGCGGCGCGGCGGCCGCGATCGCGACCTCCACCCCGTCCGGCGCGTGCCGCTCGCGGTAGCCGCGCACGAGGTACACGAGCAGGATCCCGGTCGCGGAGACGATCGCCAGGGCGACGGCGGCACCCTGGAAGCCCGCGATCTGCGCCTCGGCGGCCGATGCGCCCGCGGCTTGTCGGTTCTCGGGGATCCCGGCGTACAGCGCGGCGACGACCGCGGTCATGATCGCCGGCCCCACGTACCGGGCCATGTTCGACAGCCCCGAGGCCCCGCCGACCTCGGAGGGGTCGACCGACCCGGTGGCGACCGAGGAGCACGGGTTGTTGGACAGGCACAGGCCCAGGGCCACCACGACGATCGGGGTGAGGAACGCGAGATAGCCCCAGGAGATGCTCGCCAGCGCGAGTGCGGCGAACCCCCCGGTCATGATGATCAAACCGGCGCCGACGACGGCGAGCACCCCGAACCGGTGCGTGAGCCAGGGCACCGCCGGGGTGAGGGCCACCATCCCGACCGTCGCCGGAAGAGTCGCCAACCCCGCCTGGAGGGGGTCCATCCCGAGGAGGGCCGGATCCTGGAAGAACAGACTCAGCACGAACATCATGGAGTTGATCGCGGCGGCGCCGATGAGGATGCCGAGCGTCGCCCCGACCAGTCGTCGGTTGCGGAACAGGCGGAGGTCGAGCAGCGGGGCGGACACCCGGTTCTCGACGGCGACGAAGCCGACGGTGGAGGCGACCGACACCGCGAAGCAGAGCAGCGTGGGGAGCGCCAGCCATCCCCAGGTCGCGCCCTGGGTGACGCCGAGGATGAGCGGGGCGAGCGCGAGCGCGATGAGCGCGGTCCCGGCCCAGTCGATCGACCGGCTGCGCGTCGGGTCGAAGGACTCGGCCACGGAGCGCACGGTGACGGGCACCAGCAGGACGGCGATGGCCGCGTCCAGCCAGAACAGCCCCTGCCAGCCCACCGTGTTCACCAGCGCCCCGCCGAGCAGCGGACCCGCCGCGGCGCCGACCGCCGAGGCGGAGCCCCAGTAGGACACGGCACGCAGCTGGGCGGTGCCGGGAGGCGAGGCGATGGACAGGATGCTGAGCCCGCCGGCGACCAGCGTGGCACCGGCCGCGCCCTGGATGCAGCGCCCGACGATGACGGCCCACCCGCCGGGTGCGAGGGCGATGAGGACGCACGAGGCGATGAACAGCAGCAGACCGCCGACGAACACCTTGCGCCGGCCGAAGACGTCCCCGAGGCTGCCCGACGTGACGATGGTGGCTGCGCCGACCAGGAGATAGCCCGTCACGGCCCACTGCAGGGTCTCGGTGGACATGCCCACGTCGTCGCTGATCGCCGGAAGCAGGATCGCCACGGCCGAGGTGTTCGCGTTGACGATGAGCGTGGAGACGGTGGCGGCCGCCATGACGCCGCCCGGCGTCCGGGCGTCGCGCCGAGCGGGACGATCGGTCTCAGCCATGGGCCCTCCAGGTCGGTGCGCTGGCAACGTAGCACCGGGGCCGGGCACTCGCGTGGCGTCGCTGCACCCGGGTTCGGGGGGCGGCGTGCGGACCGGGGAGTGACGACGAACGGCCCCGGTCCTGTGTGTCAGGACCGGGGCCGTTCGTGGTGGTGGGCGATACTGGGATCGAACCAGTGACCTCTTCCGTGTCAGGGAAGCGCGCTACCGCTGCGCCAATCGCCCGAGGTGGGTACGGGATTCGAACCCGTGTATACGGCTTTGCAGGCCGCTGCCTCGCCTCTCGGCCAACCCACCTTGAGACTGTGCTCACCGGCTCGCTCGTCGCCGAGGTCGCAGGGGAGTGGGCCTCCGAGCGGATGACGAGACTCGAACTCGCGACATCCACCTTGGCAAGGTGGTGCTCTACCAACTGAGCTACATCCGCGCGACCGGACAGGTGCAGGGGCTGGCCCCCGCGTTCCGGCGCGAGGAAAACACTAGTGGACAGTGCACGAATGGTCCAATCGCCCCGCAGCGTGTCCCTGGCATACCGTGCAGCCGTGCGCGCACCCACCTCCTGGGCCTCCTTCGCAGGCCGCCTGGCGACCGACGTCGTCGAGTGCGTCGACCTCACCGAGGCGCCCGAGCGGCTCGCCGAGCCCGGGCCGTGGTTCGTCGTCGTCGACTTCGAGGCCTTCGGCCGCTCCGGGCGGGCGCGCGCCTGGCGGTTCGCCCACGTGACCGACGGCGCGCCCCCGGCGTACGACGACGGTGCGACGGACGGCTGGCGGGGCCCGGCGGCCCAGGACTGGAAGACGTCGATGTCCCAGGAGCGGTACGAGGCCGCGGTGAGTACGGTCCGGCACCACATCCGCGACGGCAGCGTCTACCAGGTCAACGTGTGCCGGGTGCTGAGCGCACCGCTGCCCGCGGACGACCCGCGCACGCCCGCCGGCGAGCCGGACGCGGCAGCGCTGTCCGCACGGCTGGCCGCCGGCAACCCCGCGCCGTACGCGGCCGCCGTCCATGTCCCCGGCGGTCTCGGCGTCGACCCCGTGTGGGTGGTGTCGGCCTCGCCCGAGCTCTACCTCTCCCTGCAGGACGACGGGCTCGCCTCCGGACCGATCAAGGGCACCGCGCCCACCGCCGCGGGCCTGACCGGTAAGGACCGCGCCGAGAACGTCATGATCACCGACCTCGTGCGCAACGACCTGCAGCGGGTGTGCCGACCCGGCACGGTCGCGGTCACGGAGCTGCTCGGCGTCGAGGAGCACCCCGGCCTCGTGCACCTGGTCTCCCGCGTCGAGGGTGTCCTGGCCCCGGGCGTCGCGTCCGCCGCGGACCGGTGGGCCCGGGTGCTGCGCGCCACCTTCCCGCCCGGCTCGGTCTCCGGGGCGCCCAAGTCGTCGGCCCTGTCGGTCATCGACGACCTCGAGCCCACGCCGCGCGGGCCCTACTGCGGCGCCGTCGGCTGGGTCGACGGGGACCGGGCCGAGCTCGCCGTGGGGATCCGCACCTTCTGGTGGGAGCGCCACGGGGCCGACGACGGCGTGCTGCGGTTCGGCACCGGCGCCGGCATCACGTGGGGTTCGGACCCCCGCGCGGAGTGGCGCGAGACCGAGCTGAAGGCCTCCCGGCTGGTCGGCCTCGCCTCGCACGGGGGAGGGGACGAACCCGTCGCCGACCGATGAGTCCGCGGCGCCGCCGTCGTCGGCACCGGCATGACGACCGTGACCTGCGACCTGTCCGTGTCCCTGGACGGCTTCGCCGCCGGCCCGCACCCGACCCGTGAGCGTCCCTTCGGCGACGTGATCGGCGCCGGAGAGGTGCTGCACACGTGGCTGCTCGAACACGCCGAGGACCACCCGCGGGAGGTCACCGGCATCCTGGAGGCCGACGCCTACGTCATGGGCCGCGGCATGTTCTCCCCGGACACCGGGCCCTGGGACCTCGCGTGGCGCGGCTGGTGGGGTGACGGGCCGCCGTACCACGCACCCGTGTTCGTGCTCACCCACCATCCGCGCGAGCCGCTGGAGATGGCCGGCGGCACGACCTTCCACTTCGTCGCGGACGGTGCCGACGAGGCGCTGCGCCGGGCCGTCGATGCGGCCGGCGACGGCGACGTCTCGATCGCCGGGGGAGTCTCGACGGTCAACACCTACCTCGCCGCCCGGGCGATCGACGAGCTGCGCCTGCACGTCGCGCCCGTCGTGCTGGACATCGCCGGTGCGACACGGCTGTTCGACGGTGTCGGCCGGCTGGACCTCGACGCTGTCTCGGCCCGGCACGCAGGGGAGGTGACGCATCTGGTGTACCGGCGTCGGGCAGACTGAGCACCATGAGTCTCGTGATCTGGGCCGAAGGTCGGTTGGTCGGAGCCGGGGAGGCCGCGCTGAGCGCGGTCGACCACGGCATCACGGTGGGTGACGGCGTCTTCGAGACGTGCACCGTGTTCGACGGGCAGGTGTTCGCGCTGACGCGGCACCTGGAGCGGCTGCGCCGCTCGGCGACCGGTCTCGGGCTGGAGGCGCCCGACGAGCAGAAGGTGCGCGAGGGCGTGGCCGCGGTGCTCGACGAGGCGGTGCGCCTCGACGGTCCGTTCGACGGCCGGCTGCGCATCACCGTCACCGCAGGCATCGGCCCGCTCGGCTCCATGCGGGTCCCCGGCGCGCAGAGCGTCGTCGTCGCCGTCCAGGACTCGGTGATGATGCCGGAGTCGCGCTCCGCACGCTCGCCATGGCCTCGCAACGAGCGGTCGCCCATCGCCGGGCTCAAGACGACGTCGTACGCCGAGAACGTGGTGGCGCTCGCGGATGCCAAGGCCAAGGGTGGCGACGAGTCGATCCTGCCCAACACGGTGGGCGAGCTCTGCGAGGGCACGGGATCGAACATCTTCGTCGAGCGCGGCGGAGAGCTCCTCACCCCGGCGCTGTCCACGGGGTGCCTGGCCGGGATCACCCGGGCGCTCGTGCTCGAGTGGGGCGCCGAGGCGGGGCTGCCCGTGCGCGAGGCCCGGGAGGGTGAGCTGCCGTTCTCCGTGCTCGACGAGGTCACCACGGGCGGCGTGCACCTGGCGCTGACGTCCTCAGGACGCAACGTTCAGCCCATCACCTGGCTCGACGGCGTCGACGTCGTCCCGGGGGAGATCACGCTGGCCGTGCGGGAGGTCTTCGAGAAGAACTGCCGGGAGCGCCTCGACCCGTGACCTGGGGCGTCGTCGCGTGGGTGTGGGCCACGCCGCACCGATCCGGTTTGGAGCAACCCCGGATCTGTGGCTAGTATCGACCACGCACTCGGGCGATTGGCGCAGTGGTAGCGCGCTTCGTTCACACCGAAGAGGTCACTGGTTCGAACCCAGTATCGCCCACCGAGAAAGGCCCCCTGACCGGCGGAAACGCTCGGTCGGAGGGCCTTTCGCCTTGCTGGTTGGAGCACTGCTGGTCTATCTGCTGGTCTACGACACTCGATCCGGGCAGGTGGGGGAGCGGGCCGTCGGGCTCGGCGCGGCCGCACGGTGTGAGGCCGCAGGCGCGGCTGTCACCGTTGCCGGGTCGCCGTGAGCTGGTTCTGACCTCGGTGAACGCCGCACGGCCGATGCGCATCGGCCGTCATATGCGGCTCCGGGCCGCTCGACCCGTGCGCGCGACGAGCTCCGGGAATCTGCACCGACCTCTTCGGTGTCTCCGCTCGGACTTGCTCCTGGTGGGAGCCCCCTTCACGGAGTTTCTTGTTCGGTTTCCGGACGTGATGGTCGCGGGGACGGGGTGGGTGCGCAGGTAGAGCACACGTCGAGGGTGGTGACGTCCTTCGGGTCCGTCGCGGCGATGAGCGATACGCGTTACCGTTCTAGTGGAGGAGCGCCACTGTGAAGAAACTCGAAATAGGCGACGTATTCGCGATCCCGATTGACGAACAAAGCTCGGGTGTGGGGCAGATTGTAGCCAAGTATGAAAAGAGTTCGTACTATCTGGCGATCTTCGATATTCGGGTCGAGAACGAAAGTTTGCCAGAGCAGGTCGGAAGGGCCCTGGAATCCCCAGTTCTATTGCTTGCGTTATCCCTCGATGCCAAGTTCTACGCAGGCCATTGGGCGATCCTATCAAACGAGCGTGTGGTGCAATCCGTTCAGCTTCCCGCTTACAAAGAAATCGTCATGGCGGGATCCGGTGCGCGAGTAGATGTAGTGGATCGTTCTGGAGAGCTTCGCAGGCCAGCGAGCCCTTTGGAATCTGAGACTTTGCCCAATAGGTCAACTTTCGCCCCGGTGCGTCTCGAGAAAGCTCTTCGCGCACACTATGGCATTGGCGAATGGAACCCGGATTGGAACAGGCTGGTTGCCGATTACATGCCGAAGGAGGTTGACCTATTTCCTGACCTTGCACAATAGTCCACCTCGAATTTAGCGTCTACTCTGATTCGCTCGGGACTTCTGTACGGATAGGTGGCAGCGGCTGTCAGGCGGCGAGTGGCCTCCCCTTCTCACCAGTGCTGCATGAGGGGCCGCTTCTCGTGCCCCTTGAGTGTCTCGGGCTCGAAGGTCTTGGTCGTCCTGGCGGTCGTCCTGCCATGTCCTCGCTGGGCACGCCAGTCCGAGATCGACCCCCCGCTTCTCGGGCGGATCCGCATTGCTTGCAGACCCTGCATGGTCTACGCTGCCACTGTGTAGCAAGTCGACATCGAGCTGATCGAGGGGTGGCTGCTGGCGCTCGACGAGGACTCCTACGCCCAGGTGGTTGCTGCGATCGAACTTTTGCAGCAGAGCGGCCCGAGCCTGGGCCGGCCCTTGGTCGACACGGTGAAGGCGTCGAGGCACAAGAACATGAAGGAGTTGCGGCCTGGCTCATCGGGTCGAAGTGAGTTGCGAGTGCTGTTCGCCTTCGATCCCGGCCGTCGGGCGATCATGCTGGTTGCCGGCGACAAGGCCGGGAACTGGAAGCGTTGGTACAAGAAGAGCATCCCCGAGGCAGACGACCTGCTCGACACCCACATCCGCCGGCTGAAGACTGAAGGAGAGTGATGGAGATGGCCCTGGATCTGGACGACGTCCTTGCGAAGCGACCCGTTGACCGGGAGCTCGTCGATGCTCACAAGGGGCGCATGCTCTCCGAGGTGCGTGCGTATCGGCTGCGCGAGTTGCGCGAGGCTCTCGGTCTGACCCAGCTCGAGCTGGCCCAGCGCATCGGGGTGGGGCAGCGTCAGGTCTCCAAGATCGAGCATGGCGACATCGACAACGCGAAGGTCGGGACCGTGCGCAAATACCTCGAAGCGGTAGGCGGAGACCTCGCTATCGAGTACGTCACGACGGACCGGCGAGTCCAGGTCGCCTGAGCCCAGCCGAGACCGCCCCAGCACCGTGCCGCGGGCGGTCGAGCGCGGACGTCCCCGAAGTGGTTTGACGGTCGGAACCCCTCGGCCGTACGGGTGTCTTGCGGGGAGCGCTGGACGGTTGCGACCTTCGTGCAGTGACTCGCGTTGCTGGCGCTACTGCTGGCTTAACTGCACGAACACTCCCGTACACAGGCGGACCCGAACGGGCGGAATCTCAACGATCTCAGCAGGCTTCCTTTGGTCAGAGTTTATTCACACCGAAGAGGTCACTGGTTCGAACCCAGTATCGCCCACCGACGAAAAACCCCGCCTGACCGGCAAAGTTCTAGGTCAGGCGGGGTTTTTGCATGTCAGGCTCCGTGTCACGGCAGGACACCGATCAGCCGGACCGAGCTCAGGTGAGCTCAGAGATCTCGACCAGATGGCCGTCAGGATCGCGGAAGAACGCGCGTGTCTCGCCGTCACGAACGTCGGGAGCGGCCACGAACTCTGCACCACGCTCCGACAGGAGCTCGTAGAGCCCAGCGCAGTCGTCGACGCGGAAGATGATCTGGGTGCTCGGGCGGTCGGGCTCGGCGGGCGGGGCCAGGGTCACGGTCGGCTTCCCTGCGTCAGGTCCTCCACCCGTCACGAGCAGGATCCAGCTCGCCAGCAGCTGGAGCACGACGGACGTCCCGCCGTACTCGCCGACCACCTGAGCATCGAGCACGCGGACGTACCAGTCGCGACTGCGTTCGACGTCTGTCACGACGAGCATGTGGGTCAGCGCCGACGCCTCGAACCGTTCCACGACCCCACGGTAGGTGAACGGGTGCGTCTGGCTCCGCACCGGCAGGGTGCCCAGGGGGCAGGGCGTCGCCGAGGAACTCGGCCACGTCGACCAAGGGCGGCGGCTCGTCCTGCCAGCGCGACCCGCTGCTGCTGACCGCTGGAAAGCCGGTCGGCGACCTCGGCGGGCAGGCCGACGAGGTCGAGCAACTCACGCACGCCGTGGTGCTGCCGACGCCGCGGCCACGGCAGCCCGAAGGCGTTGCTCCCGGCGACGTCGAGCCGCCCGTCGCCGGCTACGCCGCCGCGCTGAGCACGGTCGGCGAGCTGGACGGGCGACACGGGGACGGCGCGGAGGGGCTGGGGACGACCCGTGGGCGGGGATGGTGACCGGTCCCGCGTGCCGGGCTGCTACCGGGGGACGCGCCGCCCCATGTCGCGCGCGGCCCGCAGGCCGAAAACCGAGGCCGGGCCGATCGTGGAGCCGGGGCCCGGGTAGGTCCGGCCCATGACGGACGCCGAGGCGTTGCCCGCCGCGTAGAGACCTGCGATGACGGAGCCGTCCTCGCGCAGCGCGCGGCCCTCGGTGTCGGTGACGACGCCGCCCTTGGTCCCGAGGTCGCCGATCACGACCTCGTAGGCCACGTACGGGCCCTTCTCCAGCGGGCCGAGACAGGGGTTGGGCCGGACCGTCGGGTCGCCGTAGTACCGGTCGTAGGCCGAGTCCCCGCGACCGAAGTCCTGGTCCCGGCCGCTGCGGGCGAACCCGTTGAAGCGCTGCACGGTGGTGCGGAACACGTCGTGGTCGAAGCCCAGGGTGTCGGCCAGCTCGGCGAGGGTGTCCGCCTCGACGATGATGCCCTGCTCCTTCATGGCGCGCGTCGCGCGGGGGTCCATGGCGAAGGCCCGCAGGTAGCGGCGCACGAACCGCCGGTCGAGGACGAACCAGTAGGTGCCGTCGGTGTCGTGCTCGAGCATCCTGTGTCCGAGGTCGACGTAGGACTCCGCCTCGTTGGTGAACCGCCGGCCCTCGCTGTCGACGATGATCGAGTACGGCAGCGAGCGTTCGCCGACCAGGAAGGAGGCGGGGTGCCCCTCCGGCGGGCGGACCGACGCTCCCCACCAGGCGTCGTCCATGAGCTCGAACGCGGCGTCGACCTCCTCGGCCATCTCGTGCCCCTGCCCGAGGTTGCCGGGGTTGCCCGACGGGTGGCTCTCGACGCCGTGGTACTTGCGCCGCCACGGGGCGTTGTGGTCGAAGCCGCCGGTGGCGAGCACGACGCCTCGGCGGGCCCCGACCCGTACCGGGGAACCGTCGCGGAGCACTTCCACGCCCACGACGGCGCCGCCGTCGGTGAGCAGTCGCTGGGCGGGGGAGGACATCCACAGCGGGACGCCGTGATCGACGAAGACCGCGTGCCCGAGGGCGCCGGTCAGGGCTCCGCCGATGCCCATCTTCCGCTGCCCGGTCAGCAGGGCGCCGAGGGTGCGGAAGGTGAACCGCGCCCCGCGGAGGAACCCGTCGAACGTCGACCAGGCGCGCTGCAGCTGCCAGACGTCGTCGGTCATGGCCGGCAGGGGGAGCAGCGCGCGCTGGGTCCGGGCGAGGGTGCCGAGCCGGCGGGCGTTGAAGGGCTTGACCTCCACGGCGCGGCCGATCTTCCCGCCGGGGGTCTCGGGGTAGTAGTCCGGGTAGTTGCGTGCGCGGACGAACTCCACGCCGTACTTCTCCGCGGTCTCGACGTAGTCCTGGACCCCGTCGACGAACGCCTCCTTGCGGGCGCGCGACGTACTGGTGCCCTCGTCGCCCACGGTCCGCTCGAGGTAGTCCAGCGCCTCCGCCCGGGAGTCGCCGACCTCCTGGCGCCGCATCACCGGGTTGTCGGGCAGCCAGAGACCGCCGCCGGACATCGCCGTGCTGCCGCCCCACTTCTCGGTGCTCTCCACGACCAGCACGGTGAGCCCCTCGTCCACCGCGCCCAGCGCGGCCGTGAGTCCTGCGGCGCCCGACCCGACGACGACGACGTCGTAGGTGTCGTCGAAGCTGTTGTCCATCGACCTCTCCTCTCCACTCACCGGACATCCGTGTCCGGTTGTGATGAGGCCGACTCTACGCCCCGCACGCGGGGAACAGAAGACATCGACGACAAGTCACGGCGGTGACGGCGCAGGACGGACCGGCGCCGTCACCGCCGGCGGCTCAGAGCCGGACGACGGCGCGACCTCGCAGGGTCCCGTCCCAGAGCTTGTCGTAGGCGGCCGGTGCGTCGTCGATCGCGAACTCCTCGGTGTGGACGGTCAACCGTCCCTGCCGGGCCAGGCGCAGGACCTCGAACAGCTCGTCCCGGTAGCCCCAGTACGGCACCACGAACTCGGACTCGAACGGCACCTGGAAGAACCCGACCCGGGCGGCGGGACCGCCGCCGGCGATGCCGACCAGGCTGAACCGGCCGCCGACGCCGAGCATCTGCTGGCCGAGGTCGATGGTCGCCTGGGCGCCGGCGAAGTCCACGACGAGGTCGGCCCCGCGCCCTCCGGTGAGCTCCGAGACCTTCTGCGCGGCGTCCTCGTCGGACATGATCGCGTGGTCGGCGCCGACGTCGCGGGCGAGCTGCAGCTTGTCCTCGGTGACATCGAGAGCGACGACCTGGGCGCCGGAGAGCTCCTTGATCATCTGGATGCCGAGGTGGCCGAGACCGCCGACGCCGAGGACGACGGCCGTGGACCCCGGCACGAGTCGCGGCAGCGCGGGCTTGATGGCGTGGTACGGCGTGAGCCCGGCGTCGGTCAGTGCCGCGGCCTGCACCGGGTCGAGGTCGCCGATCGGCACCAGGTGCCGCGGGGAGTCGACGATCATGTACTCGGCCATCGAGCCGGGGGAACCGAGCCCGGGCGGGGCGATCCCCAGCTCGGTCGCGCGCTCGCAGTAGTTCTCCTCGCCCGCCGCGCAGCGGTAGCAGGTGCCGCAGCCCCACGGGCCGTAGACCGCGACGCCGGTCCCGACCAGGTCGGGGTCGACGCCCTCGCCCACCGCCTCGACCACGCCGGCGCCCTCGTGCCCCAGCGTGAGCGGCAGCCCGTAGGTGTAGGACTCCTCGGGCATCTCCATGACGAACACGTCCGAGTGGCACAGGCCGGACGCGGTGACCTTCAGCAGGACCTCGCCCGGACCAGGGTCCGGGCGGTCGATCTCGACGACCTCCGGTCGAGATCCGATGGCGCGGTACTGGACAGCCTTCATGACGAGCCTCCGTTCTCGACGGGAGGACCGTCGTCGTCCTCCCTGTCCTTCGAACGTAGCCCCGTGCTCGAGGGCGCAGCGCGCCGAGAAGTTGTGACGGTGCTCACGGTGCGGGCCACGATGTCGTGGCCCGCACCGGTGGCTCAGGCCTGCGTCAGGCCGCCGCGCACGATGGAGTCGCCCGAGTGCGTCGGGTCGCCGTCGAACGGCTCCTCCGAGACGTCCACCAGGGAGTAGCGCTCCAGGTCGAGGCCCTCGGGGACCGGGAACGTGCCGGAGTCGCCCTCGAGCACGCCGAGGCTGACCATGCCGCTCAGGTCGTCGGCGATGAGCCACACCTCGCGGTAGGCGTCCGCGGTGGACCCGTCGGCCCCCGCGACGGAGACGACGATCTCCCGCTCGCCGCCGGCGGCCTGTGCGACCGTGGCGCTGCCCGTGGAGCCGGGCCAGTCGGGCAACGCCTCGAGCTCGGCCTCCGCGACCGCGACGGGCGTGGGTGCCGGGGTCTCCTGCGGACCACGTGCGCGCTCCCAGGCGACACCGCCACCGACGCCCACCACCAGGGCCGCGCTCGCCGCGGCAGCGGCCCAGAGAGCCGCCGGGCGGCGGCGCGAGGCCAGGTCGACGACCTCGGCCTCGGCGGCCTCGACGTCGTGGGTCGTGGCGCCGGCGTCCGGAGCCTCAGGTTCCGCGATCTCGGCGCGGATCCGGTCCCACACGGCCGGCGGCGGCGCCACCAGCTCGTCGGGGCCGAGATCGCGCGCGGTCGTCGCCACCTGGGCGAGGCCGTCGTGGTCCGCCCGGCAGGTCGGGCACGCCTCGAGGTGGGCGCGCTCGTCGTCGGAGACCGCGTCCTGCTCCCCGAGCGCGAGGAGCGCGAGGAGCTCAGGGTCAACGTGCTGCACCATCCACCTCCAATCGTGTCCGCAGCCGGGTCAGACTTCGTCTGACATGGCTCTTGACGGTGCCGAGGGGCAGTGAGAGCTCCTCGGCGATCTGCGTGTGCGTCATGTCCCGGTAGAACGCGAGCCGCAGGATCGTACCGGCCGGGTCGCCGAGACGGTCCAGCTCGTCGGTGACGATCGCGCGGTCCACCACGGGAGAACCAACGGGATCGTTCTCTCCCACGGGGTTCGGCGTGAACGCCTCGGCGGCTTGGCGCTGCCGTCGGAGCTTCTCGCGCGAGGCGTGCACGTCGGCGATCTTGTGCCGCGCGATGCCGAGCAGCCACGTCGACAGCGTGGCCCGGCCGGGGTCGAACGAACCCCGGGCCTGCCAGGCGGCGACGAACACCTGCTGCGTGACGTCCTCGGCGTCCGACGCCTCGCCCAGTGACCGCAGCGCGACCGTGTGCACGAGGGCCGACCAGCGACGGTAGGCCGCCGCGAGGCCGTCCTCGGTCCCGGCCGCGAACGCGGCCTGGACGTCTGCGTCGGGGTCGGCGGCCGCCGGTGCGGCGCCTTCGGCCCCAGTGGTCACAGAACCTCCGTGTTCCCGCTCGTCCCGCTCGTCGGCGGCTGTGCATCGAACCTAGCGCCTCCGCCGTCGTGCGTCACGTCGCCACGGCCGTGACCACCAGGTTGTCCTCGTAGTGCCCGGCCTCGGCGTCCCAGCGGCCGCCGCAGGTGACCAGCACCAGTCGTCGCTCGCCCGAGCGGTCGAAGAACTGGTCCAGGGGCACCGCCTCCTTCGAGTAGCGCGTGATGTCCGTGACGGTGTACCGGTGCCGGGTCCCGTCGGCGTCGGTCACCGTGATGTCGTCGCCCGCCGAGGCCTCGGTGAGCCGGGCGAACTGCCCGACGCCGTCCTGGGTGTCGACGTGGGACGCGAGGACCGTCGCGCCCTCCGGGTCTCCCGGTGCAGGGCCGAAGCGGTACCAGCCCGCCACGTCGCCCGATTCCGGGAGCTCCATCGTGCCGTCGGGGTCCACGCCCACCGGGCGGACGGGTGTCTCCAGCAGTCCGTGGACCACCAGCCGGTCGGGTGGCGGCGCGGGAGCCGCCTCGGTCAGCGCGGCCGACGCGACGGGGACCTCCGGCAGGTCGAGCCCGCTGCGGTCCTGCGCCCTGTCCGCCCCGTCCTGCTGCGCGGGTTCGGGTGTCGCGGACGGCGCGGCCGGGGCCGCCGACGCCGGGGGAGTCGTGACCGTCGTCGCGTCGGCCCGCGGCACGTCGGCCCCGACCGTCGCCGTGTCGTCGCCGGTGACCAGCAGGACCCCGGCGAGCGTCGAGACGACGAGGGCGACCACCGATGCGACCGCGATGCGGCGGACCGGGCGCACGGCCCGGCCCGCCGCGGTGCGGTGCGTGCGTGTCACCGGCGTGCCCGGTGCGCCCGGACGCCCTCCCGGAGAGCGACCACGATGACGAAGCCGGCCAGCAGGCTCATGATCGCGCCGATGGTGAACGGCGTGAAGAACCCGTGGTGGTCGGTCGCGGCCGCGCCGGTGGTGCCGGCGTCCACGCCGTCCGGAGCGGAGTGCATGCCCTCGACCGTCTGCGTCGCGAGTGCCAGCGAGTCGTCCTCGAGCGAACCCCAGGCGTACACGATCGTGTTGACACCCTCGGCGACGTCGACGTCGGCCGGCCCGAGCACCGGGTCGGTGGTCCCGGCGGCGGCCACCGCGGCGGGCACCGTGCCGGCCGGCAGGTCCAGCACGGCCTCGTCCGGGTTCTCCAGGCCCTCGATGACCGGGTCCTCGCCGGCCAGGACGTCCACGGCCGGGGCCGCAGCCACGTGCCGGACGGTCAGGCGTCCCTCGCCGGCAGCGATCTCCGAGGTGTCGTTCGTGAACAGCGTCGCCGTCGGCGATCCCTCGGCGTCGAGGTGCGCGGCGGCCGTGTAGCTCATGCCGCCCTCGAGCGGGAGGTCGACCGGCCCGATGACCGGGTCGGAGTCGTCCTCGGCGTCCGCAGCGGTGATGGCCACCGTGTAGGTGTCCGGGTCGAGCTCGAGGGGGCCGGCCAGGTCGCCGGGCTCGAAGTCGTCCAGGGTGAGGTCACCGTTGACGTACACGTCCACGGTCGTGTCCGGCACGCCGTGCAGGACGGACAGCATCGCGGCATGTCCGTCGGCGGAGGCGGGCAGGGCGAAGGCGGTGCCGGCGACGGCGGCCAGCGCGGTGGCCCCGATCGCGGCCGTGGTTCGGGTCGTACGCATGTGTCCTCCTGGTGTCGGCCCCACCGCCATCGGCGGGGCGCTCGTCCTGTTGACACCCGGTGTTCGCGTCCCCGGACCGGTTTGGATGCACATGGATGAAAAAAGTTCGAACCCCGGCAGATCCCGCTCAGTCGCGGGCGTCGCTCGGGCGGTTCCGGCGCGACCGACGGGGCAGGCGGTCCGCGTCCTCGGTGGTGAACCGCACCTCGGTGGCCCGCGTCCGCGCCAGGGGGTCGCCGAGGGGATCACCGCCGAGCGCGCGCGCCACGTGCAGCAGCGGGCGCCCGGTCTCGAACTCGCGGGCGAGGGCGTCGTAGATGGGGGTGTCGTCGCGGGGCACCCCACCATGGTCCGTTGCCCGGGGCGGCGTGTCGGGACGACACGACGGCGTTCACAGCCGTCTCACCAAACGCGCCCGAACCGTCCCCGGGCGGTCGTCCTCACGCGGCCGGTGCTCGTGTTGCGCCGGGCCCACGGGCGCACCATGATCGTCGCGGGTGACCAGCGCGTTCGCCCACGGCGAGCGACTCTCGCCCGGGACGGCCGGTCGCCGCCCAGGACCGACGGAAAGGCAGGTCATGAAAGTCACCGCACCCGTGGAGCTCCTTCTGGTCGAGTTTCCGCACACCGAGTTCACCGGCGAGATCCTCGCCGAGCTGACCCGCCTGCAGGACGCCGGGACGATCAACGTCCTGGACGCCCTGGCGATCCGTCGGGACCTCGACGGCGACGTGGAGTGGCTCGAGGCCGTCGACGCCGGCTCCGAGCTCGGCGACCTCGTCGGCGAGCCCGCCGGCCTGCTCGCCGAGGACGACGTCGACGCCATCGCCGAGGACCTGGCACCGGGCAGCGCCGTCGGCATGCTGGTGTTCGAGCACACCTGGGCGACCGGGCTGGCCGGCGCCGTCCGCGACGCCGGCGGACGCCTGATCGACATGACGACCGTGCCCGCGGCCGCGATCGAGGAGCTCGCGGCCGCTCTGAGCGAGGAGGACTGAGATGGTCAGGAGAGTCGGCCGTCCGGGGCTGATCGGCACGATGGCGCGCACCGCCGTGATCGCCGGTACCGCGAACGCCGTGAGCCGGGGCATGAACAACCGTGCCGAAGCCCGGGGCGCCCAGCAGGCCTCGGCGGAGGCGTACAACGCCCAGCAGGCCCAGCTGGCCCAGCAGCAGCAGATGCAGCAGCTGCTCGCCCAGCAGGCCCAGCAGATGCAGCAGGCCCAGCCCGCGGCCCCGTCGCCGTCGGGCACCGGCAGCGACACGATGTCCCAGCTGCAGCAGCTCGGTGACATGCGCTCGGCCGGGTTGCTGACCGACGCCGAGTTCGCCGCCGCCAAGGCCAAGATCCTCGGCTGACGCGACGGTGACGACCGAGGACCAGGGAGCGCCGGCACCGCCGTCCGAGGAGACGCTGTCCGACGAGCAGCAGGCGGCCCGCACGCGCGGGTACGTCGGCGTGCTCCTGCTCGCCGCCGGGGTCGGCATCCCGGTGTCGCTCGTCGCCTTCGGCTTCCTGGCCCTCCTGCACGCCCTGGAGCACGCCGTCTGGGTCACCCTGCCCGAGGACCTGGGGTACGCCGACGTGCCCTGGTGGTGGGCCGTGCCGTGGCTCCTCCTCGGTGGCGTGCTGGTCGGCGTGGCGATCAAGTGGCTCCCGGGCAAGGGCGGCCACGTCCCCATCGACGGTCTGGGCATCGACCCGGTCGCCGCACGTGCCGTGCCGGGGATCCTCCTGGCCGCCCTCGGCGGCCTGCCGCTGGGTGTGGTCCTCGGCCCCGAGGCGCCGTTGCTCGCCCTCGGCTCCGCCTTCGCCCTCATCGTCGTGCGCCCGCTGGCCGCGCTCGAGGATCCGGCCGCCCGGGCGCTGATCACCCTCGCCGGTGCCGCGGCCGCGCTCGCCGCGATCTTCGGCAGCCCGCTGGTGGCCGCGATCTTCGTGCTGGAGGCCGCGGGGCTCGGCGGCCCCCGGCTGGCGCGGGTGGTGCTGCCCGCCCTGCTGTCCTCCGGCGTCGGCTTCCTCGTCTTCACCGGGATGGGGTCCTGGACGGGTCTGGAGATCGCCTCGCTGTCGCTCCCGCCGCTCGACGGCCCCGCCCGCCCGGACCTGGGCGACGTGCTGTGGACCGTGCCGTTCGCCGTCGCGACGGCCTTCGCCGTCCGGCAGGTGCACCACCTGGGGCGGTGGACCCGCACGCTCGCGTCGTCCCGTCCGATGGCGGCCGCGGTCGGCGCCGCGCTGGTCGTCGGCCTGAGCGCCGCCGCCTACTCGCTGCTCACCGGGCGCTCGCCCGAGGAGGTCACGCTCAGCGGCCAGGGCATGCTCGCCCCGCTGGCCTCCGACCCGGCCGCCTGGTCCGTCCCGGTGCTGATCGCGCTGATCGCGTTCAAGTCGCTCGGCTACGGGGTGTCGCTCGGGGCGCTGCGCGGCGGGGCGATCTTCCCCGCCGTGCTCCTCGGCGCGGCCGCGGGTGTGCTGGTGTCGGGCCTGCCCGGCTACGGGGCGATCCCCGCCATGGCGGCCGGCATGGCCGCCGCGACGGCCGCCGTGCTGCCGTACCCCGTGGCGTCCGCGGTGCTGGTGGTCATCCTGCTGGGCTCGAACGCCGCCGCGATGACGCCCGTGGTCCTCATCGCCGTCGTGGTGGCCTTCGTCTCCGAGCAGATCATCGCCACCCAGCGCGGCCGGCGCCCCGCCTGAGGCCTATTCCCCGGTCTGCCCGTCCAGCGCCTCGCGCAGCAGGTCGGCGTGACCGTTGTGCCCGGCGTACTCCTCGACGAGGTGCACCAGGATCCAGCGGAGGCTGAACGAGCCGCCGCCGTGCCGGTCCTCCCGCACGGAGAGCTGCTCGAGCCCGTCGGTGGCCAGGGCGGCGTCGAGCAGCCCGTCGACCGCGGCGACGGTGCGGTCGTACAGCGCGCGCAGCGCGTCGCCGGTGTCGTCGGCGGCGGAGTGCCAGTCCCAGTCGGGGTCGTCCGACCAGTCGACGGTGTCGAACGGGGGCAGGTGGTCCCCGCCGCGCAGTCGCACCGCGACCCAGACGCTCTCGACGTGGGCCAGGTGCTTGAGGAGTCCGCCGAGCGTCATCGTCGAGGGCGCCAGCGGGGTGCGCAGCTGGACGTCGGTGAGCCGGGACGTCTTCCGGCGCAGCGTGTCCCGGTGGTAGTCGAGGAACGCGCGCAGCGTCGTCGCCTCGTCGGCGCGGAGCGGTGGTTCGGCGCGATCGGGTGCGTGGGTCACGGCCCGACCCTAGCCGTGCGGCGTACGATCGGGGGCAGCGGAAGGAGCGTCGACGTGCGGACCACCATGCCCTGCTCCGGCGAGCGTCCGGGCCGGTGCTGCGCCGGCGCGACACGGGCGGCCGCGACCACGGGGTGCCCGTCGTGAGCACGCCGGCCGGCGGCTCGGGTGCCGCACCGCTCGTGTACCGGGTCTCGGCGCGATCCGTGGCCCGGGGCGACGCGGAGGTCGTCGCGGGCGGGACGGCCGTGCCGGTGGACGCGGCCTGGGCGTCGCCGTCGACCGGGGCGCCGGGTCCGGCGGACCTGCTCGGCGGGGCCTTCGCCGCCTGCCTGCTCAAGAACCTGGCGCGGTCCGGGGCGCTGCTGGACTTCGCCTACGACGCGGCCGCCGTCGACGTCGAGCTCCGGCGCCAGGACTCTCCGCCGCGGTTCGTGGCGATCCGCTACGACCTGCGGGTGGTCACCGAGGAGCCGGCCCGCCGGGTGGAGCTGGTGCACGCCAACCTGCGCAAGTTCGGCACGGTCTACAACACCCTGGCGGCGGTGTGCGAGGTCAGCGGCACCGTCACCGCGGTGGCTGCCGCACCGTCGGCGGGGCAGCCGGTGGAGCCGGGGGACGTCCCCGGCCGGTGAGCGCCGCCGCCCGGTCCAGCACGGCGTCGAGCATGGCGGGGGTCAGCCGACCCGTCGAGGTGTTGTGCGGGGACACGTGGTAGCTGCCGAGCACCGCGAGGCGTCCCGGTCCGCCGTCGTCCGGTGCGAGATCGATCGCGGCCCCGTGCCCGAACCGCGGTCGTGGCCGCGGCACCGCCCAGCCCTGGCCGGCCAGGGCGGCGAGCAGCGCGTTCCAGCCGAGGGCGCCGAGCGCGACCGCGACCTGCAGCGTCGGCGCGAGGAGCTCCAGCTCGCGGGCCAGGAAGGGTGCGCACCGGCGGCGTTCGTCAGGGGTGGGCCGGTTGTCGGGCGGGACGCACCGCACCGGCGCCACCAGGCGCACGCCGTCGAGGACCATGCCGTCGTCTCGCCCTGTCGCGTCGGGCCGGCTGGCGAACCCGGTGCGGTGCAGCGCGGCGAACAGGAAGTCGCCGCTGCGGTCGCCGGTGAACATGCGGCCCGTGCGGTTCGCGCCGTGGGCGGCGGGGGCGAGGCCCACGACGACGACGGCGGCGCGGGTGTCGCCGAAGCCCGGGACCGGGCGGGCCCAGTAGGTCTGGTCGCGGAACGCCGCGCGCTTCTCCCGGCCGACCTGCTCGCGCCAGGCGACGAGGCGAGGGCAGGCGCGGCACGAGACGACGAGCGCGTCGAGCTCGTCGAGGGTCGGTGCCGTCCGGGCCGCCGCGGGCGGGCCGCCGGATCCGTCGGAGGTCTCCACGGGGCCATCCTGCCGGGTCGGTCCGGGCACGGCGAGGGCCCGCCCCCCGTGGGGGAGCGGGCCCTGCGCGAGGCCGGTCAGGCCGTGGTGGTCAGGCGGTGGCGGCGGGCTTCGCGGCCGGCTCGGCGGCCAGCGAGCGCAGCGACCAGCCGAAGACCCCGACCACGACGCCGAGACCGATGACCAGCGCGCTCACGCCGTAGGCGACGACCGAGGTGAACAGCGACGCCCGCAGGAAGGAGGCGTTCATCGCGGTGTCGCGCAGCGGGTCCTCGCGGTCGAGCTCGGCGTAGGTGAGCCCGTCCGTCGCGGCCAGCGCGTGCTCGTCGATGATCTGCGCCTGGGCGTAGGCGGAGAACGGGCCGTCGACGACGTCCCCGCCGAGGAACGCGGCGTCCTCGGAGACGGTGATGTTCTGGGCGCTGAGCTGCGAGCTGACCGTGGCCCAGGTGACGGCGCCGGCGAGGATCATCACCAGCCCGGCGACGAGGCCGAGGATGCCGACGATGCGCACCGCGCGGTTGCCGGTGGTGCTGGTGGTCGTGGTGCGGTCGATGGTGGTCATGTTCCCCTCCGAGGTTCCGGGTCGCGTCCCTCGCGGCCGGTTTCTCGACGCCGATCCGGCGCCTGTCTCTATGGTAAGACCACAACTGCTGACCTGGGAAGACGGGAGCATGTGAATCCCTTCACAGGAATGCTCGGGGCGTCGGTCGCCCGACACGCCCCTCCGGGTGGACGCGCGCGGGACCGTGCACGTCGCTCCCGCGGGCGCCGGGTCGGTACGATCGAGGGGGCGTCGCCACCGGGCGGCGCCCCTCGGCGGTCCCCAGGGCCGCCACCCCCGACCACCAGCACAAGGAGCACCACCGTGTCCGACGTCGTCGCGAACCCCACCCGGCCCTCTGATGCGGTGACGGTGGAGACCACGACCACGGGCACCGAGCTCTTCGCCGACCGGCGCGAGGTGGTGGTGATGCGCGTCGACGGCGAGCTGCTGGACCTGTCCCGCGAGCTCGCGGCCGGCACCGTCGTCGAGCCCGTGACCGTCGACTCGCCGGACGGCCTGGCGGTGCTGCGCCACAGCGCGGCGCACGTGCTGGCCCAGGCGGTGCAGCAGGTGAACCCCGACGCGCGGCTCGGTATCGGCCCGCCGGTGACCGACGGCTTCTACTACGACTTCGACGTCGTCGAGCCGTTCACCCCCGAGGACCTCAAGAAGCTCGACAAGGCGATGGCCCGCATCGTCAAGGAGGGCCAGACCTTCCGCCGTCGCGTGGTGACCGAGGACGAGGCACGCGCCGAGCTGGCCGCCGAGCCGTACAAGCTCGAGCTCATCGGCCTCAAGGGAGGCTCCTCCGACGAGGACGGATCGTCGGTCGAGGTCGGCGGCGGCGAGCTGACCATCTACGACAACGTGCGCGGCGCCGGTCGCGACAGCGAGCAGGTCGTCTGGTCCGACCTGTGCCGGGGACCGCACCTGCCCTCGACGAAGCTCATCGGCAACGGCGTGCAGCTCATGCGCTCGGCGGCGGCCTACTGGCGCGGCAGCGAGAAGAACCCGCAGCTGCAGCGGGTCTACGGCACCGCCTGGCCGAGCAAGGACGAGCTCAAGGCCTACCTCGTGCGCCTCGCGGAGGCCGAGCGCCGCGACCACCGCCGCCTGGGCAGCGAGATGGACCTGTTCAGCTTCCCCGACGAGATCGGCTCCGGGCTGGCGGTGTTCCACCCCAAGGGCGGCATCGTGCGCACCGAGATGGAGGACTACTCCCGGCGCAAGCACGTCGAGGGCGGCTACTCGTTCGTGGCGAGCCCGCACATCACCAAGGGACGGCTGTTCGAGACCTCCGGGCACCTGGACTGGTACGCGGACGGGATGTACCCGCCGATGCACCTGGACGCCGAGCTCGACGACGACGGCACCGTGCGCAAGCCCGGCCAGGACTACTACCTCAAGCCGATGAACTGCCCGATGCACAACCTGATCTTCGACTCGCGCGGTCGCTCCTACCGCGAGCTGCCGCTGCGCCTGTTCGAGTTCGGGACCGTCTACCGGTACGAGAAGTCCGGCGTCGTGCACGGGCTGACCCGCGCCCGCGGCTTCACCCAGGACGACGCGCACATCTACTGCACCCGCGACCAGATGCGCGACGAGCTCGCCACCACGCTGACCTTCGTCCTGGACCTGCTCAAGGACTACGGCCTGGACGACTTCTACCTCGAGCTGTCCACCCGCGACCCGGAGAAGTCGGTCGGCCACGACGAGGCCTGGGAGGAGGCGACCCGCACCCTGGAGGAGGTCGCCACCGCCTCCGGCCTGGACCTCGTGCCGGACCCGGGCGGGGCCGCCTTCTACGGCCCGAAGATCTCGGTGCAGGCCAAGGACGCCATCGGCCGCACCTGGCAGATGTCGACGATCCAGCTCGACTTCAACCTGCCGGAGAAGTTCGACCTGGAGTACACCGCCGCGGACGGCACCCGGCAGCGCCCGGTGATGATCCACCGCGCGCTCTTCGGCTCCATCGAACGGTTCTTCGCCGTCCTGCTCGAGCACTACGCCGGGGCCTTCCCGGCCTGGCTCGCCCCCGTGCAGGTACTGGCCGTGCCCGTGGCCGAGGCCTTCGACGACTACCTGGGCGACGTGGTGGCCCGGCTGCGGGCCCAGGGCATCCGGGCCGAGCTCGACGTCTCCGACGACCGGTTCGGCAAGAAGATCCGCAACGCGGCCAAGCAGAAGGTGCCGTTCGTCCTCATCGCCGGGGGAGAGGACGCCGAGGCCGGCGCGGTCTCGTTCCGGTTCCGCGACGGGACCCAGGAGAACGGCGTGCCGGTGGACCAGGCCGTCGAGCGCATCGTCACCGCCGTCCGCGAGCGCGAGCAGGTCTGACGTGACGGACCCGGAGACCGGACCCGAGCTGGTGCCGGCGGACCGGTTCGGCCCGCCGGAGGACGACATGGCGCGGCTGTGGACGCCGCACCGCATGGTCTACATCGGTGGGCAGGACAAGCCGGCCGACTCCTCGGTGGCGCAGTGCCCGTTCTGCCGCATCCCGGCGGGCGACGACGTCGACGGCCTCCTCGTCGCCCGGGGGACGACGTGCTACGTGGTGCTGAACCTGTACCCGTACAACAGCGCACACCTGATGGTGCTGCCGTACCGGCACGTCTCGGACTACCCGGACCTGACGCCGGAGGAGACGCTCGAGCTGGCCGAGCTGACGCAGACGGCGATGCAGGTCGTGCGGCAGCTCTACGCCCCGGCCGGGTTCAACCTCGGGATGAACCAGGGCGAGGTCGCCGGGGCCGGCATCGCCGCGCACCTGCACCAGCACGTGGTGCCCCGCTGGCTCGGCGACGCGAACTTCCTGCCCGTGGTCGGGCGGACGAAGTCGCTGCCGGAGCTCCTCGCGGACACCCGCGAGCGCCTCGCCGCGGCGTGGCCCGCCGCCTGAGCCGACCGGACCGCTACCCTGGCGGCGCCGGTCGGCGCCGGCGTCACGAGAGACCGAGGAGCACCCATGTTCGGCCGCCTGCGGGCCACCATGCAGCGACTGTTCACCCCGCTGGCGCACCTGCTGCTCCGCCGGGGCGTGTCCCCGGACGCGGTGACCGTCGCCGGGACCGTCGTCGTGACCGTGCTCGCCCTGACCCTGCTGCCGACCGGTCACCTGCTGCTCGGCGGGATCCTCGTCGGGCTGTTCGCCCTGACCGACTCGCTCGACGGCGTGATGGCGCGCCTCAGCGGGCGGACCGGCCCGTGGGGTGCGTTCCTGGACTCGACGCTGGACCGGATCTCCGACGGCGCCGTCTTCGCGGGCATCACCCTGTGGTTCGTGCTGCACCCCGAGGTGCCGTACGCCACCTGGGGCACGACGGCCGCCCTGGCCTGCCTCGTGCTGGGCTCGGTGGTGCCGTACGCGCGGGCGCGCGCCGAGTCGGTGGGGGCGACGGCGGACGTCGGCATCGCCGCGCGCACCGACCGCCTGGTGATCGCCCTGGCGCCCACCGCGTTCGTGCAGGTCGGGCTGCCCGTCCTGGTGACCGTCGTGGTGCTGACCCTGCTGGCGGCGGCGAGCCTGGTCACCGTGGTGCAGCGCATCGCGACGGTCCGCCGCCAGATCCACCTGGGCGGTCGCCCGGACCTCGAGGAGGCCTGATGGACGTCGCCGCGCTGTACACGTTCGCCTGGCGGCACGCCCACCGGGTGCCCGAACCGGTGCTGCGGGCGGCCGCCACCCTGGCCGCGGACCTGACCTGGCTGCGCCACGGCGCCGGGGTGCGCCGGCTGGAGGCGAACTACGCCCGTATCCGGCCCGACCTGGACGCCCGGGCCGTACGCCGGCTGTCCCGCGAGGGCATGCGCCGCTACCTGCGCTACTTCCGCGAGGCGTTCACCCTCCAGGGCGCCGACGCCGACCAGCTCGCCGCCCGCGTGCGCGCCGAGGGCGAGGAGAACGTCCGGCCGGTGCTCGACGACGGCGGCTCGGTGGTGCTGGCACTGACGCACGCGGGCAACTGGGACCTCGCCGGCGCGTGGGCGACCCCGCACCTGGCGCCCGTGCTGACGGTGGCCGAACGGCTCGAGCCCGCCGCGCTGTTCACCGAGTTCGTCGCGTTCCGCCGCTCGATCGGCATCGACGTGCTGGCCCTGGGCGACGACGGGGTCTTCCGCGACCTCGTGCGCGGCGCCGAGGACGGCCCCCGGCTCGTCCCGCTGCTGGCCGACCGGGACCTGACGGCCCGGGGCGTCGAGGTCGACCTGCGCGGTCACCGCGCGCGCGTCGCGGCGGGCCCCGCCGCTCTCGCCCTGGCCGCCGGTGCACCGCTGGTCCCCGTGGGCGTCTTCCACGAGCGCCTGCACGGCGAGCGTCGTCGGCGGGCCGGGTCGGCCTGGGGGATCGTCGTCCGGTTCCTGCCGCCGGTCCCGGTGCCCGACGCCGGCGACCGCCGCACCCAGATCGCCCGGCTCACCCAGGGCTGGGTGGACGCCGTGGGGGAGTTCCTCGTCGAGCGCACGGCCGACTGGCACATGCTGCAGAAGGTCTTCGTCGACGACCTCGACCCCGAGCGCTACGCCCGGACCAGGGCGCGGGCGGGGGAGATCTGATGCGGCCCCTGCGCGTGGGCATCGTGTGCCCCTACTCCTTCGACGCCCCCGGCGGCGTGCAGTTCCACGTGCGCGACCTCGCCGAGGCGCTGCGCGACGGCGGCCACGAGGTCTCCGTCCTGGCCCCGGCCGACGAGGACACCGAGGTGCCCGACGTCGTCACCCCGGCCGGCCGCGCGGTCCCGGTGCGCTACAACGGCTCGGTCGCGCGCCTGGCCTTCGGGCCCCGCGCCGCCGCTCGCGTGCGGCGCTGGATCGACGCGGGGCGGTTCGACGTGCTGCACCTGCACGAACCCATGACCCCGTCGCTGTCCATGCTGGCCCTGTGGGTCGCCGACGGCCCCGTGGTGGCGACCTTCCACACCTCCCAGGTGCGGTCGCGCGCCCTGCAGATCGCGCACCCGCTGCTGCGCCAGTCGCTGGAGAAGATCTCGGCGCGCATCGCGGTGTCCGAGGACGCGCGCCGCACGCTGGTCGAGCACCTCGGCGGGGACGCCGTCGTGGTGCCCAACGGGGTGTACGTCGACGACTTCGACGTGCCGCCCGCGCCCCGCTGGCAGGGCACGCCGGAGGCGCCCACCGTGGCGTTCCTCGGCCGGCTCGACGAGCCGCGCAAGGGGCTGCAGGTCCTGGCCGCCGCCGCACCCCGCATCCTGGCCGAGGTGCCGGGCGCCCGCTTCCTCGTCGCCGGGCGCGGCGACGAGGGTCGTGCCGACGCCGAGGCCGCCCTGGGCGAGCACGCCGGCGCGTTCGAGTGGCTCGGCGGCGTCAGCGACGCCGACAAGGCCACGCTGCTGGCGTCCGCGGACCTCTACATCGCCCCGCAGACGGGCGGCGAGAGCTTCGGCATCGTCCTGGTCGAGGCGATGAGCGCCGGCGCCGGCGTCGTCGCCAGCGACCTGGGCGCGTTCCGCCGCGTGCTCGACGACGGTGCCGCCGGACGCCTGTTCCGCACCGGCGACCCGCAGGACCTGGCCGCCACGGTCCTGGCGGCGCTCGCGGACCCGGACGGGACCGAGGAGCGCCGACGGCGGGCCCACCGGTTCGTGCGCGGCTTCGACTGGTCGCAGGTCACCGCCCGGGTGCTGGCCGTGTACGAGATGGCCGTGGCCGCGTCCGAGGCGCTCGGCGACGGTGCGGTGCGCCAGGACCTGCTCGCCGGGCGGGCCACGTGGCTCCTGGGCCGCGGTCCGCGCCTGCGCGGAGGGGAGGACCGATGACCTGGAGCTGGTCCGAGACGGCGCTGCTCGTCGTCGTCCTCCTCGGGCTCGTGCTGTGGCTGGTCTGGCTCACGGCCTCGCGCCTGGACCGGCTGCACCGCAAGGTCGTCGCGTCCCGGCACGCGCTGCAGGCACAGCTCGACCGCCGCGGGCGGGTGTGCGTGGACCTGGCCTCCTCGGGGCTGCTGGACCCGGCCAGCGCGGTGCTGCTCGCCGACGCCGCCCTGGCCGCGCTCGACTCCCCGGACCGTCCCGCCGAGCCGCGACCGAGCGAGGCGTTCGCCCTGACGGGCCTCCCGGCGGAGCGCGAGCGCGCCGAGTCGGCCCTGTCGATGACGCTGCGCTCCGTGCTCGAGGACCCCGACGACGTCGCCGAGCTGCGGAGCACGGCCACCGGTGACGACCTGGTCGGCGACCTGTACTCGTCCTGGTACCGGGCCCAGCTCGCCCGGCGGTTCCACAACGAGGCGGTGGCCCAGGCACGGCGGGCCCGCCGTCCGCGCGCCGTGCGCTGGCTGCGCCTCGCGGGCAGGGCGCCGCTGCCGCGCACGGTGGAGCTCGACGACCAGATGCCGGCCGGGCTCGAGGGGGCCTGAACCCCCGTAGGATGGGACCTACGGCGTGGGACCACGCCGGCACGGGCGCGGCCGAGGTCGCCGCGCCGTGCTCGAAGAACTCTGTGAGGTTGCGTTGAGCGAGACCACCGGGACACCTGCCCCCTCCACGGGCGTCGGCGAGGTGGGCACGGCCCGCGTCAAGCGCGGGATGGCCGAGATGCTCACCGGGGGCGTCATCATGGACGTCGTCACCCCCGAGCAGGCGAAGATCGCCGAGGACGCCGGCGCCGTCGCGGTCATGGCGCTCGAGCGGGTCCCCGCGGACATCCGCGCCCAGGGCGGTCTGGCGCGGATGAGCGACCCGGACATGATCGAGGGCATCATCGACGCGGTGTCGGTGCCGGTCATGGCGAAGGCCCGCATCGGCCACTTCGTCGAGGCGCAGGTGCTGCAGTCGCTCGGCGTCGACTACGTCGACGAGTCCGAGGTGCTGTCGCCGGCCGACTACACCAACCACATCGACAAGTGGCAGTTCACCGTGCCGTTCGTGTGCGGGGCGACCAACCTGGGCGAGGCGCTGCGCCGCATCACCGAGGGTGCGGCGATGATCCGCTCCAAGGGCGAGGCCGGCACCGGAGACGTGTCCAACGCCACGACCCACATGCGGCAGATCCGTCAGGAGATCCGGCGGCTGACGTCGCTGCCCACCGACGAGCTGTTCGTCGCCGCCAAGGAGCTGCAGGCGCCCTACCAGCTGGTCGCCGAGGTGGCGCGGACGGGCAAGCTCCCCGTGGTGCTCTTCACCGCCGGCGGGATCGCCACCCCGGCCGACGCCGCGATGATGATGCAGCTCGGTGCCGAGGGTGTCTTCGTCGGGTCCGGGATCTTCAAGTCGGGCGACCCGGCCTCGCGTGCCAAGGCCATCGTGCAGGCCACCACCTTCCACGACGACCCGGACGTCATCGCCAAGGTCTCGCGAGGGCTGGGGGAGGCCATGGTCGGCATCAACGTCGAGGAGGACCCCGAGCCGGTGCGGCTCGCCGAGCGCGGCTGGTGATGCTCTCCTGACCCGGCGCAAGCCGGTCGGCGTCGCGGTGGTCGGCGACCGTCGGGGCGCGCTCCTGCCGGACGTGTCCGTGCCCGGTGCGGACCTGCCTGTCCGGGCGGTGCTTCCTGCCACGACCGAGGCGGTGCGCTCGCACGGCGCCGCCGTGCTGGTCGCACCCCCCGGATCGGGCAAGACCTCGCTGCTGCCGCTCGCGCTGGCCGACGCGCTCGAGGGGACGGTCGTCGTCGCCGAGCCGCGACGGATGGCGACCCGCGCGGCCGCGACGCGGTTGGCGGCACTGACGGGCGAACCTCTCGGGACGCGGGTCGGCTACGCGATGCGCGGTGAGCGCCGCGGCGGGAAGGACCTGCGCGTCGAGGTCGTGACCACCGGGCTCCTCGTGCGCCGTCTGCAGCAGGACCCGGAGCTGCCGGGCGTCGCGGCGATCGTGATCGACGAGTGCCACGAGAGACATCTCGACGCCGACCTGCTCCTCGCGTTCTGCGCCGACGTCCGGGAGAACCTGCGGGACGACCTGGTGATCGTCGCGACGTCGGCCACCGCGGACACGGTCCGGCTGAGCCGGGTCCTGGGCACGGACGCCCCGGCGCCCGTGATCACCGCGACCGCCACGGCGTTCGACGTCGAGGTCGAGTGGGCGCCCCCGCCGGTCGCGGCCCCGCTGCTCCCCGGCGGGCGGGTCGACCCGCGCCTGCTGGACCACGTGGCGGCCGTCGTCGAGCGTGCCCTGACCGATGACGACGGCGACGTCCTCGTGTTCGTCCCGGGGGAGGCGGAGATCGGTGGTGTGACCCGCCGGTTGGCGGGTCACGACGTCCTGCCCCTGTTCGGGCGCCAGTCACGGTCCGAGCAGGACCGCGCGCTGGCGCCGTCCGACGAGCGACGGGTCGTGGTCACGACGTCGGTCGCGGAGAGCTCGCTCACCGTGCCCGGCGTCAGGGTCGTCGTGGACTCCGGGCTCTCCCGGGAGCCGCGGACCGACCAGTCCCGTGGTCTCGGCGCGCTGGTCACCTGCCGGGTCTCGAGATCCTCGGCCGAGCAGCGGGCGGGTCGCGCGGGGCGGGAGGCGCCCGGCCGGGTCTACCGGTGCTGGTCGCGGACCGACCACGCGCGCCTCGAGGACCAGGCCGCGCCCGAGGTCGCGATCGCGGACCTGGCGGCCTTCGCCCTCGACCTGGCGGCCTGGGGCGCGCCCGGCGGTGACGGTCTGGCCCTGCTCGACGCGCCACCGACGCCGGCGATGTCCGCGGCCACCGCGCTGCTGCGCAGCTTCGGCGCGCTGGACGACGGCGGCCGGATCACCGAGCGGGGACGCCGGATGGCCCGGTTCGGGGTGCATCCACGCCTGGCGCGCGCGCTGCTCGACGGCACGCCGCGGGTCGGTGCCGCCCGGGCGCGCGAGGTCGTCGCCCTGCTGTCGGACGACGCCGGCGGCGGGGCCGGGGACGACCTGCCGGCGCGCTGGCGCGCCCTGCGCCGCGGCGAGGACCGCGGGGCCACCGACCGCTGGCGCCGCGAGGTCGAGCGCCTGGGCCGGGGAGCGCCCGACGACCTGGCGCGCGGCGGGCCGGCTCTCCACCGTGGGGACGGGGTGCCGGACGACCTCGCGGCGGGGATCGTCGTGGGGCTGGCGTACCCGGACCGGATCGCGCGGGCCCGGGGGACCGGGTCGGTGTCCTACCAGATGTCCGGGGGGACGGGCGCCGCGCTGGACGCGCGGTCGCCGTTGCGGCCGGCGACCTGGCTGGCCGTCGCCGTCGCCGACCGGGCGCCTGGTCGCGCGGACGCCAGGATCCGTTCCGCGGCACCGATCGACGAGGCGACCGCGCGCGAGGTCGCGGCCGACCTCGTGGAGACCTCGGACCGGATCCGCTGGGACGACGACCGGGTCGTGACCCGGCGGGTCGAGTCGCTCGGTGCGATCGTGCTGAACGACGTCCCGCTGGCACGGCCGGACCCGCTGCTCGTCCAGGCCGCCGCCCGCGACGGCCTGCGGCGCAGCGGCCTGTCCGTGCTGCGCTGGTCGCAGGGCGCGCTCGGTCTGCGGGAGCGCCTGGCGTTCTGCCACGCCCACCTCGGCGCCCCGTGGCCCGCGGTGGACGACGACGCGCTGCTGGCCGGGCTCGACGACTGGCTCGGTCCCGAGCTCGCCGGGGTGCGCGACGGGCGGGACCTGGCCCGCATCGACGTGCTGTCGGGGCTGCGGCGACTGCTGCCGTGGCCGGCGGCGACCCGGCTCGACGAGCTCGCGCCCGAGCGGCTCCGCGTCCCGTCGGGCTCTCAGGTGCGGCTGACCTACGACGGTGCCGAGCCGCCGGTCCTGGCGGTGAAGCTCCAGGAGGTGTTCGGCTGGACCGCCACGCCCGCCGTCGCGGACGGGAGGGTCCCCGTCGTGCTGCACCTGTTGTCGCCCGCGCGGCGCCCGGTCGCGATCACGAGCGACCTCACCTCCTTCTGGCAGCAGGGCTACTCCCAGGTCCGGGCCGACCTGCGGGGCCGCTACCCGCGCCATCCGTGGCCGGAGGACCCCCTCGCCGCCGCTCCGACCGCACGTCCGACGCGACGTCGGTGAGTCCCCGGAGGGATACGCTGACCGGCATGCACGAACGTGTCACGACGAGCGGTTCCGCGGTGCCCTCGGCGTCCGCGTCGCTGGGTCCCGACTGGGTCCCCGGCCCGGACGGCCTGCGACACCGGCGGGCGGCCCGCGTCATCCTCCTGGACGACGGGGGCCGGGTGCTGCTGGTGCGCGGGCACGACGCCGACGACCCGGACCGGTCCTGGTGGTTCACCGTCGGCGGCGGCATCGACGACGGTGAGACCGAGGTCGAGGCCGCGCTGCGGGAGCTGCACGAGGAGGCGGGGCTGACGCTGGCGGCCGAGGACCTGGTGGGCCCGGTGATGACCCGTGCCGGGATCTTCCGCTTCCTGGCCGAGACCTGCCGGCAGGACGAGGTGTTCTTCCTGGCGTGCGTGGACGGTGGCCACGAACCCAGCGACCACGGCTGGACCGACGGCGAACGCGACGTCCTCGACGAGATGCGTTGGCTCACCCCCGACGAGCTGCGCGGCGAGACGCGCGAGGTGTTCCCCCGCGTCCTGCCCGACCTCGTCGACCACCTGGTCCGGGGCTGGGACGGCGTGGTCCGGCACCTCGGCGAGGAGAACGACGACGAGCCGCTCGAGTCCGCCGACTGACGGTGGCCCGGCCGGTCCGGGCCGCACGGCCGACGAACGGTTCCGCGCCGGTCGCGCCCCGGTGCGTACACTGCCGCGGTGACCACGACGATCGGAGTACTCGCCCTGCAGGGTGACGTGCGCGAGCACACCCGGGCCCTCGAGGGCGCCGGTGCGCGCGTCGTCCGCGTCCGTCGCCGCTCCGAGCTGGAGGCGGTGGACGGGCTGGTCCTGCCCGGCGGGGAGTCGACCACGATGGACAAGCTGCTGCGGGTGTTCGAGCTGCGGGACCCGTTGCGGACCGCGATCGCCGAGGGGCTGCCCGTGTACGGCTCGTGCGCCGGCATGATCCTGCTCGCCGACCGGATCACCGGCGGCATCGAGGGCCAGCAGACCCTCGGCGGCATGGACGTCACCGTGCAGCGCAACGCATTCGGTCGTCAGGTCGACTCGTTCGAGGCGGACCTGGCGATGCGGGGGATCGAGGGCGGTCCGGTGCGCGCGGTGTTCATCCGCGCACCCTGGATCTCCACGGCGGGGCCCGACGTCGAGGTCCTCGCCCGCATCCCCGAGCGGTCGACCGACGGGACCGGCCTCGGCGAGGCCGCCGGTAAGATCGTGGCAGCCCGTTCGGGGCGACTGCTCGCGACCGCGTTCCATCCGGAGGTCACCGGGGACTGGCGGGTGCACGCGCAGTTCGTCCGTGAAGTCAACGCCACGCGAAGGAGTTAGTCAGGTCATGTCCGGTCACTCGAAGTGGGCCACGACCAAGCACAAGAAGGCGGCGATCGATGCCAAGCGCGGCAAGCTCTTCGCGAAGCTGATCAAGAACATCGAGGTCGCGGCACGCACCGGCGGCGGCGACCCGACGGGCAACCCGACGCTGTTCGACGCCATCCAGAAGGCCAAGAAGTCCTCGGTGCCGAACGACAACATCGACCGCGCGGTCAAGCGCGGCTCCGGTGAGGGCGCCGACGCCGTCGACTACCAGGTCATCATGTACGAGGGCTACGGCAACAACGGCATCGCAGTGCTCGTGGAGTGCCTCACCGACAACAAGAACCGTGCCGCGGCCGAGGTGCGCACCGCGTTCACCCGCAACGGCGGGTCGCTGGCCGACCCGGGCTCGGTGTCCTACCTGTTCTCCCGCAAGGGCCAGGTCGTGGTCCCCAAGGCCGAGGGCGTCACCGAGGACGACGTGATGCTGGCGGCACTGGACGCCGGGGCCGAGGAGGTCACCGACCAGGGCGACTACATCGAGGTGCTGTCCGAGGCGACCGACCTGGTCGACGTGCGCAGCGCGATCGTCGACGCCGGCATGGAGTACGACTCGGCGGACTCGATCTGGCACCCGTCGATGCAGGTGGAGGTCGACGTCGAGGGTGCGCGCAAGATCATGCGTCTCATCGACGCGCTCGAGGACAGCGACGACGTGCAGAACGTCTACGCGAACTTCGACGCGACCGACGAGGTCATGGCCGCCCTCGACTCCGACGACTGACGCGGAGGACCGACGCGGAGCGCACCGCAGGGTGCGGGTCGAGGGACGAGGCACGTGCCCGCAGGGGAGTGCAGCGACGGTCCGACCCGGTGGTGCGTGGGCCGACGCGGAGCGCACCGCAGGGTGCGGGCGTCGTCCCGTCCAGGCGCGCCTCGGCAGGCCTGTCACCGGTGCGTGAGACAGTGACGGCGTGCGAGTGCTGGGAGTGGATCCGGGGCTGACCCGGTGCGGTGTCGGGGTCGTGGACTCCCGGCGCGGGCGCCGGGCGGCCCTCGTGGGTGTGGGTGTGCTGACGTCGGCGCCGGCGACGAGCACGGACTTGCGCCTGCTCGAGATCGCCGACGGTCTCGAGGGCTGGATGGAGGAGCACACCCCGGACGTCGTGGCGGTCGAACGGGTCTTCGCCCAGAACAACCGCGGCACCGTCATGGGCACGGCCCAGGTCGCCGGGCTGGCGATGGTCGCGGCCGCCCGCCGCGGCGTGCCCGTGGCCATGCACACCCCGAGCGAGGTCAAGGCGGCCGTGACGGGGTCGGGCCGGGCGGAGAAGGCCCAGGTCCAGCGCATGGTGGCCTCCATCCTGCGGCTGGACACCGCGCCCAGCCCCGCCGACGCCGCCGACGCCCTCGCCCTGGCCATCACGCACCTGTGGCGCCCGGCGGGCGCCCTGCAGGGCGGCGACCGCCACGAGCTCACCCCGGCGCAGCGCGCCTGGGCCGCCGCCGAGCACCGTGCGCGGGGCGCCCAGCGCGGTCCGCGCACCCCACGGAAGGAGACCGTCCGATGATCGCCTCGCTGTCCGGCACCGTGGCCCAGGTCGCCCTGGACCGCGCCGTCGTCGACGTCGGTGGGGTGGGCTACCTGGTCCACGCGACCCCGGCGACCCTGGCCGGGCTGCGCGTCGGTGAGCAGGCGCTCCTGCACACCACCCTCGTGGTGCGGGAGGACTCGATGACGGTCTACGGCTTCGCGGACACCGAGGAGCGCGAGGTGTTCGAGACCGCGCAGTCCGTGTCCGGCGTCGGTCCGCGCATCGCGCTGGCGATGCTGGCCGTGCTCACCCCCTCCGCCCTGCGCCGCGCCGTCGACCAGGAGGACACCGCCGCGCTGCGGCGGGTCCCGGGCATCGGCGCCAAGAGCGCGCAGCGCATCGTGCTGGAGCTGTCCGGCCGTCTGGGAGCGCCCGGGCCCGACGACGGCGCCGCCTCCGGTGCGGCGACCTCCGCGGCCGGCGACGAGCGCGACCAGGTCGTCGAGGCGCTCGTCGGCCTGGGCTGGGCGGCCAAGGTGGCCGAGGGCGCGGTGGAGAAGGCGCTGGCGGAGGCGGGGACCGACCGCGTCGGCCCCACCGAGGTGCCGGCCACCCTGCGGGCCGCGCTGCGACAGCTGGGGCCGCGTCATGGCTGACGGCGCGATCGACCCCCAGGACCTCGGCGAGCGGCTCGTCGGCGCGGGCGCCGACGAGGTCGAGCGGGCCGCGGAGGCGGCGCTGCGGCCCAAGAAGCTCGACGACTTCGTCGGGCAGCGGGTCGTGCGCGACCAGCTCTCGCTGGTGCTGCAGGCCTCCATCGGCCGGGACACCGCCCCGGACCACGTGCTGCTGTCCGGTCCGCCGGGGCTGGGCAAGACCACGCTGGCGATGATCATCGCCGCCGAGCTCGGCACCTCGCTGCGGGTCACCAGCGGCCCCGCGATCCAGCACGCCGGCGACCTCGCCGCCGTGCTGTCCTCCCTGGAGGAGGGCGAGGTGCTGTTCATCGACGAGATCCACCGCCTCGCCCGCCCGGCCGAGGAGCTGCTCTACGTCGCCATGGAGGACTTCCGCGTCGACGTCGTCGTCGGCAAGGGGGCGGGCGCCAGCGCCATCCCCCTGACCCTGCCGCCGTTCACGGTCGTCGGCGCGACCACGCGGTCGGGGCTGCTGCCGGCACCGCTGCGCGACCGTTTCGGGTTCACCGGGCACCTCGACTTCTACGAGGCGGAGGAGCTGGAGCGCGTGATCCTGCGCTCGGCGGGGCTCCTCGGTGTGGACATCCGCCACGAGGCCGCGCACGAGATCGCCGGGCGCTCCCGCGGCACCCCCCGGATCGCCAACCGGCTGCTGCGCCGCGTGCGGGACTGGGCGCAGGTTCGGGGCGACGGCGTGCTCGACCTGCGCGCGGCCCGTGCCGCCCTGGAGGTCTACGAGGTCGACCCCATCGGCCTGGACCGGCTGGACCGCGCCGTCCTGACGGCGTTGTGCCGCCGGTTCGGCGGGGGACCGGTCGGCCTGACGACCCTGGCCATGACGGTCGGGGAGGAGTCGGACACCGTCGAGACGGTGGCCGAGCCCTACCTCGTCCGCGAGGGGCTCGTGGCGCGCACGCCGCGGGGCCGGGTCGCGACCGCGGCCGCCTGGGAGCATCTGGGCATCGAGCCGCCGGCCGGGACGTGGGCCGCGCCGGCCCCGACGACCGGTGGGGGAACCGGGACGACGTCGCGGACGTTGTTCGACGAGGCCTAGGGTGCCCGCGCGGCGCCCTAGACTGAGACGAACACTCGATCTTCCGATTGAAGGACTGAATCCCCGTGGATTTCTCGATCATCATCCTCTTCGCCGTGCTCGCGGCCCTCATGCTCTTCATGAGCTCGCGCACGCGCAAGCAGCAGAAGAAGCAGTCCGAGTTCCGGTCCTCGCTCGCCCCCGGCCAGGAGGTCATGACCGGATCCGGCCTCGTCGGCACCGTGATCGAGGTCGACGAGGAGTCGGACATCGTCACCCTCGAGTCCACCCCGGGCTCGCGCACCCGCTGGCTCCGCGCCGCCGTCGTGAAGCGGATGGACGAGCCGGTCGAGGAGGCCGAGGAGACCGAGGTGACCGAGGACACGTCGGAAACCGGTAGCATCGCCCCGGCAGACGGTCCCGTCGAGGTCCCGGACGACCTGTCGGAGCTGGACACCGCGGAGCGGAAGGTCCAGGAGGACAAGCGCCGGGAGCACGGCGAGACCGACGACAAGTGACCTCTGCGCCGGCCGGGTCCTGAACCCGGCCGGCGCCATCACGCTCCGCTCCGGCGGCGCGCACACGGGAAGAGAACCAAGTGGCCAACTCCAGCACGCGGCGTTCGCGTCCGGTACGCACGCTCGTGGTCTTCGCGCTCCTGTCGATGGTGGTGCCGTTCGTGGCACTCCTCGTCGGGACGTACCTGGACCCCAAGAGCGACGAGAACCCCGGCGGCGCCAGCCTGGCACCCGGACTCGCTCTCGACCTGCAGGGCGGGACCCAGATCATCCTGACGCCGACGTCCACGGATGGTTCGGAGCTGACCCCGGAGGCGATCGACGAGTCGATCAACGTCATCCGGCAGCGCATCGACTCCTCCGGCGTCGTCGAGGCCGAGATCGTCAACCAGGGCGGGGAGAACATCGTCGTCTCCATCCCCGGTGAGGTGGACCAGGCGACGATCGACCTCGTCTCCCAGCCCGCGCAGATGCGCTTCCGGCCGGTCCTGACCTACGAGCTCGGCCTTCCGGCCCAGGAGCCGACGGCCGAGGCCTCGGCCGACGCCGAAGGGTCCGCCGACGGCGACGCCGAGGGCGAGGCGACCGAGGACGAGGCTCCGCAGGGCGCCACGCAGGAGGAGCTCGCCGCGTTCGACGAGCAGATCGCCACCGAGGCCCAGGACGTCGACCCCACCGACGCCTCCGACCTCGCGCAGATCACGCCCGCCGTGGAGGAGAAGTTCGCCGCGCTCGACTGCACCGACCCGGCCAACCTGGTCGGCGGTGGCGGCGCGAACCCGGACCAGGTGCTCGTGACCTGCTCCAACGACGGCAGCCTGCTCAAGTACGTCCTCGGCCCGGTCGAGGTCGACGGCACGAGCCTGTCGAACGCCAGCTCCGGCCTGGTGCCGGGCCCGAACGGCTCGGTCACCAACGAGTGGGGCGTCTTCATCGAGTTCGACGACCAGGGCACCACGGAGTTCCGCACGGTCACCGAGCGCCTGCAGGGCCTGGAGTCGCCGCGCAACCAGTTCGCGATGGTGCTCGACGGTCTCGTGATCTCGGCACCCTCGCTGGACCCCGGCGTCATCATCACCGACGGCCAGGCGACGATCTCGGGCAACTTCACGCGTGACTCCGCGGCCACGCTGGCCAACCAGCTCAGCTTCGGCTCGCTGCCGATCGCCTACGAGGTGCAGAGCCAGGAGACGATCTCGGCGACGCTCGGCTCGGAGCAGCTGCGCAACGGTCTGATCGCCGGTCTGATCGGTATGGCCCTGGTCGTGGTGTACTCGCTGTTCCAGTACCGCACGCTGGGTCTGGTGACCGTGGGCTCGCTGCTCATCGCCGCCGCGATCACCTACGTGTCCATCGCGCTGCTGTCCTGGACGATCGACTACCGCCTGTCCCTGGCGGGTGTCGCCGGTCTGATCGTGGCCATCGGGTTCACGGCGGACTCGTTCATCGTGTACTTCGAACGTATCCGCGACGAGATGCGCGACGGGCGCTCGATGGCGATGGCGGTCGAGCGCGGGTGGCGCCGGGCCAAGCGCACGGTGCTGGCCGCGAAGTCGGTCACCCTCATCTCCGCGATCGTGCTGTACTTCCTCGCCGTCGGCGGGGTGCAGGGCTTCGCGTTCACCCTGGGTCTGACGACGATCATCGACATCGCCGTGGTGTTCTGGTTCACCCACCCGACGCTGCAGCTGCTGACCAAGGTGCCGTTCTTCCGCGACGGACACTCGCTGTCGGGGCTGTCGCCCGAGCGGCTGCGCAGCACCGGCGGCCCGCGGTACGTGGGCGCCGGCCGGGTGGCCCGCCCGACGCCCGAGCCCGAGACGGCCGAGGAGCCGGTCCCGGCCATGGCGGGCGCGGCGTCCTCCCCGGCACCGACGACGGACGACTCCGGTCGCCGGCTGACGATCGCCGAGCGTCGTGCGGCGCAGCGGCGTGCGGCCGCGGCCGACGGACCGCCGGACGACCCCGGGACCGACGACCGCAGCCACGACGCCGTCCCCGGCGAGAACGAGGAGAGCCGCTGATGGCCGGCAGCATGACCTTCGCCCAGTGGGGCAACGACCTGTACACGGGCCGTCGCTCCTACCCGATCGTCGCCAAGCGGCGCGTCTGGTTCTCGATCGTCGGCGTCCTCGGGATCGCCTCGATCATCATCCTGCTCACCAAGGGCCTGACCCTGGGCATCGACTTCCGCGGTGGCTCGGAGTTCACGGTCACCAGCACGACCACCACGGAGCAGTCCGTGGCCGTCGACGCCGTGCAGGAGGTCCTGCCCGAGGACGAGCCGCGCGTGGCGGTCGTGGGCGGCGAGGCCGTCCGCGTGCAGACCACGCAGGTCTCCGGCGCGGAGCAGACCGCCGTCATCGAGGCCCTCGCCGAGGGCTACGGGGTGGACCCCGCGGACGTCGACGCCTCGTTCGTGGGGCCGACCTGGGGCTCGGCGGTGTCCGAGCGCGCCCTGTGGGGCGTGGTCGTCTTCGTCCTGCTCGCCGCCGCCTTCATGGCCGTCTACTTCCGGGCATGGCGCATGTCGGTCGCCGGCATCCTCGCGATGCTCAGCGACCTGCTGATCTCCGCCGGCGTGTACGCGCTCATCGGCTGGGAGGTCACGCCCTCGACGATCATCGGCTTCCTGACGATCCTCGGCTTCTCGCTGTACGACAAGATGGTCGTGTTCGACAAGGTCCGGGAGAACACCACCGGTGTGCTGGACCAGTCCCGCAACACCTACGGCGAGCGGGCCAACCTGGCCGTCAACCAGACGCTGGTGCGGTCCATCAACACCTCCGTGGTGGCGCTGCTGCCGGTGGCGGGGATCCTCTTCCTCGGCGCGTTCGTGCTCGGTGCGGGCACGCTGCGGGACCTGTCCCTGTCGCTGTTCGTGGGGATCGCCGTCGGCGCGGCCTCGTCGATCTTCCTGGCCACCCCGCTGGACGTGTCCCTGCGCGAGCGGGAGCCGAAGATCCGTCAGCACACCGCCGAGGTCCTGGCCGAGCGCGAGCGTCTGGCCACGGAGGGCGGTCACGACGCCGAGCTCGCCGCGGTCGCGGCCGGCCGGTCCCAGCTCATCCCCGGTCACCACCAGGGTCACGGGTCCCAGCCCCGGCGCAAGCGCGGCCGGTGACGCGGCGCGTGACCGACGACATCTCGCTGGTCGCCCTGGCCGGGCTCGGCCCGGCCAGGGCGACCGAGATCCGGGACCTGATCCACGACGTCCCGGACTACCCGCACCCGCCGATCGTCTTCCGCGACATCACGCCGCTGCTGGCGGACGGTGCGGCGCTGGCCGACGTGACCGACGCCTTCGCGGCGCTGGTCGAGGCCGACGGCGGGGTCGACGTGGTCGCCGGGATGGAGGCGCGCGGGTTCCTGCTCGGTGCACCGCTGGCCACCCGGCTCGGCGTGGGCTTCGTGCCGCTGCGCAAGGCCGGCAAGCTGCCCCCGCCGGTCGAGCGCGAGGACTACGAGCTCGAGTACGGCCACGCGTCCATCGAGCTTCGCCGGGGAACACTGGCACCCGGTGCGCGTGTTCTGGTGGTCGACGACGTGCTGGCCACGGGCGGGACCGCACAGGCCGCGGCGCGGCTCGTCGAACGCAGCGGCGCCACCGTGGTGGCGCTGGCGTTCCTGCTCGAGCTGGCCGGTCTGGGTGGTCGTGAGCGGCTCGCCGACCACACGGTCGAGACCCTGCTGCGGGTGGAGACGTAGACTTGCCGTCCCGGAGGTCACCCCGGCGACGATGGGCGAAGGAGGTGCTCGTGAGCGACGACACGCAGGTCCGGTCCGCGGACGAGGCGCCACGGCCCGCGTCCAACGGCGCCGGCAGGGGCGTGCGCAACCGGCTCGTCCGCCTCGGCGTGCGCGGCGCGACGCCGTCGACTCCCGCCCTCGAACCGCTGCTGCAGGCGGTGCGCACCAACCACCCCAAGAGCGACCTGAGCGTCCTGGAGCGTGCCTACGGCATCGCGGAGAAGGCGCACCGCGGTCAGCAGCGCAAGTCGGGCGACCCCTACATCACCCACCCCGTCGCGGTCGCCACGATCCTGGCCGAGCTCGGGTTCGACGGCGCGACGCTGGCCGCCGCGCTGCTGCACGACACCGTCGAGGACACCGAGTACTCCCTCGACGACCTGACGCGCGACTTCGGCGGCGAGATCGCGATGCTCGTCGACGGCGTCACCAAGCTCGACAAGGTCACCTACGGCGACGCTGCCCAGGCCGAGACCGTGCGCAAGATGGTCGTGGCCATGGCCAAGGACATCCGCGTGCTGGTCATCAAGCTCGCCGACCGGCTGCACAACGCGCGCACCTGGAAGTACGTCTCGGGGTCGTCGGCGTCCCGCAAGGCGCGCGAGACGCTGGAGATCTACGCCCCGCTGGCGCACCGCCTGGGCATGAACACGATCAAGTGGGAGCTGGAGGACCTGTCCTTCCAGACCCTGTACCCCAAGGTGTACGACGAGATCGTGCACCTGGTCGCCGAGCGCGCGCCGGCCCGCGAGGAGTACCTCGGCGTGGTGCGCGAGCAGATCGCGGCGGACCTGCGCGGGGCGAAGATCCGGGCCACGGTGACCGGACGTCCGAAGCACTACTACTCGATCTACCAGAAGATGATCGTGCGCGGCCACGACTTCACGGAGATCTACGACCTGGTCGGTAGCCGCGTCCTGGTGGACTCGGTACGCGACTGCTACGCGGCGCTCGGTGCGCTGCACGCGCGGTGGAACCCGGTGCCCGGCCGGTTCAAGGACTACATCGCGATGCCGAAGTTCAACATGTACCAGTCGCTGCACACGACGGTCGTGGGCCCCGGCGGCAAGCCGGTCGAGATCCAGATCCGCACGCACGACATGCACCGCCGTGCCGAGTACGGCGTCGCCGCGCACTGGAAGTACAAGGAGACGGCCCGCGCCGGCAAGGGCGGGTCGGAGGACCCGCGGGCCAACGACATGACCTGGCTGCGCCAGCTCGTGGACTGGCAGCGCGAGACCGCCGACCCGGGGGAGTTCCTCGACTCGCTCCGCTACGAGATCGGCGCGGCCGAGGTCTACGTGTTCACGCCCAAGGGCGAGGTCATGGCGCTGCCGGCCGGGGCCACCCCCGTCGACTTCGCCTACTCGGTGCACACCGAGGTCGGACACCGCACCATGGGCGCGCGGGTCAACGGCCGGCTCGTCCCGCTCGACTCGCCGCTGCAGAACGGTGACGTCGTCGAGGTGCTCACCTCCAAGGCCGAGACCGCCGGCCCGTCGCACGACTGGCTGAACTTCGTGAAGTCCGGCCGGGCGCGCAACAAGATCCGGCAGTGGTTCACCAAGGAGCGCCGCGACGAGGCGATCGAGCGCGGCAAGGACGCGATCACGCGGGCGATGCGCAAGCAGAACCTGCCGATCCAGCGGCTGCTGAGCCACGAGGCGCTCGTGGGGCTGGCCAACGAGCTGCGCTACGACGACGTCTCCGCGCTGTACGCCGCGGTGGGGGAGAACAACGTCTCCGCCCAGCACGTCGTCGAGACGCTCGTGAAGTCCCTCGGTGGCGAGGACGGCACGGCCGAGGACACCGCCGAGGTCGCCCGGCCCGGCCAGGCCGTGCGGCGGTCGCGCTCCACCGGGGACCCCGGGGTGGCCGTCAAGGGCATGGACGACATCTGGGTCAAGCTCGCCAAGTGCTGCACGCCCGTGCCCGGCGACGACATCGTCGGGTTCGTCACCCGCGGGGCCGGTGTGAGCGTGCACCGGTCCGACTGCGCGAACCTCGCCCAGCTGCGCGAGCAGCCCGAGCGCATCGTGGACGTCTCCTGGACCACGGGGGCGAACACGATGTTCCTGGTCCAGATCCAGGTCGAGGCGCTGGACCGGTCGCGGCTGCTGTCGGACGTCACGCGGGTGCTGTCCGACCACCACGTCAACATCCTGTCGGCGACCGTGTCGACCTCGACCGACCGCATCGCCATCTCGCGGTTCGTCTTCGAGATGGCCGAGCCCGCGCACCTGCAGCAGGTGCTGGCCGCCGCCCGCAAGATCGACGGCGTCTTCGACGTCTACCGCATCACGGGCACGAAGGCCGACGAGGTCGGGTCCACCGCACCGGAGGCCCCGGTCGACGCCTGACCGGTCGCCGTCCGACCGGTCGACACGCGACCCGACCGGCCCGACCGGGCACGACGGCCCGTGTCGGCGTAGGTTCGCCAGCATGGATCTGCCGCTCAGCCCGCCGGTCCGGCCCATGCTGGCCCGGTCGGTCGCCTCGGTGCCCGACCAGCCCGACGACGGTGCCGGCTGGGTCTACGAACCCAAGTGGGACGGCTTCCGTGCGATCGTCTACCGCGACGGCGCCGAGGTCCGCATCGACTCGCGCAACGCCCGCCCGATGCAGCGCTACTTCCCCGAGCTCGTCGAGGCCGTGCTGGACGCCCTGCCGACCCGGTGCGTGGTCGACGCGGAGATCGTCGTGGCCCGTCCCCCGGACCGCGACCGCGACGCCGCCCACCTCGACTTCGACACGCTGAGCCAGCGCATCCACCCGGCGGCCTCGCGGGTCGAGATGCTCGCCGGCGAGGTGCCGGCCAGCCTCGTCGTCTTCGACCTGCTGGCGCTCGACGGCGAGGACCTGACCTCCCGACCGCTGACCGAGCGGCTGGCCCGGCTGGACGGGCTCGGCCTCTCCGGGCCCCAGGTGCACGCCACCCCGCGCACGGCCGACGCCGGGACCGCGCGCGAGTGGTTCGCCGCGTTCGAGGGCGCCGGCCTGGACGGTGTGGTGGCCAAGACCGCCGACGGGGTCTACGAGCCGAACAAGCGCGGCTGGCTCAAGATCAAGCACGCGCGCACGGCCGACATCGTCCTCGCCGGGCTGCGCGAGCACAAGACCTCGACCCCGGACCGCCCCCTGGTGGGGTCGCTGCTGCTCGGGCTGTACCGCGCGGCCGACGGTGACGACGTCGGCCCCTCGCTGCAGTTCGTCGGGGTCGCCGCCTCCTTCCCGGCGGCCCGGCGCGCCACGCTGTACGACGAGCTCGCCCCGCTGCAGGTCGTCCCCGGCAGCCCGGAGGCCGCGGCGCACCCCTGGGCCGACTGGCAGGACCCCGCGGTGGCGGACGGCAGCGCGGGGGAGCGGCGGCCCGGTGCGCAGTCGCGTTGGAGCGCGGGCAAGGACCTGTCGTTCACCCCGCTGCGCGTCGAGCGGGTCCTCGAGGTCGGCTACGACCACATGGAGGGCGCCCGGTTCCGCCACACGGCCCAGTTCAAGCGGTGGCGCCCCGACCGCGAGCCGGCGTCGTGCACCTACGACCAGCTCGTCGAACCGGTCGGCTACGACCTGGCGGAGATCCTGCCGGGCGCTCCCGGCGTCGAGGACCGATGAGTCCTGGCTCCCGGGAGGGTCCGTCCGTCCATGGGAACACTTCTGTACTCGACGACCTGCTCGATCGACGGGTTCGTGGCCGACGCCGACGGCAGCATCGACTGGACGGCCCCGAGCGACGAGCTGCACGCCTTCTTCAACGACCGGCTGCGTGACGTGGGCACCTACGTCATGGGCCGCCGCATGTTCGGCACGATGCGGGTGTGGGACACCTGGCCCGCCGGGCGGAGCGCGGTCGAGGACGACTACGCCGCGATCTGGGCCGCGGCGGACAAGATCGTCTGCTCCGACCGGCTGGCGGCCACGGGCGTCGACGCCCCCCGGACCACGGTGGAGCCCCGCCTGACGACCCGGCGGCTGGCCCAGATCGTCGCCGACGCCGACGGGACGGTCGAGGTCTCCGGGCCGACGACGGCCGCCGACGCGTTGCGGTCCGGCATGGTCGACGTGCTGCAGCTGTTCGTGGCGCCGCGCGCCCTGGGCGGCGGTCTGCGCGCCCTGCCCGCGGGCATGGACCTGGCCCTGGAGCTCGCCGAGACGCGCCGGTTCGACAACGGGACCGTGCTGCTGCGGTACGAGCGGGCCTGAGCGGCACCGGTCGCCCGGCGCGAGGGCTCAGCCGTCCGTCGCCCGGGGACGGTCGGTGTCCCGCGAGGGTTGGACCCGCTTGGGCTCACCGGGCTGCTTCGGGTACTCCGGCGGGTACGGCAGGTCGCCCAGCCCGTGCTCCTCCTCGTCGCGCCGGGCCAGGTCCAGCGCGGCCTGGAGCGAGCAGTCGAGATCCGGGTCGCGGTCGGCGCGCAGCGCCGCGTGCAGGTCGCCGCGCTCGGCGAACCGGTCCGGCACCGTGCGCAGCGTGAAGTCGTCCGGGTGCACCTCGGTCACCTCGTCCCAGTCCAGCGGCGTGGAGACCGTCGCGCGCGGGTTGGGTCGCAGGGAGTAGGCCGACGCCATCGTGCGGTCGCGTGCCATCTGGTTGTAGTCGACGAAGATCCGCTCGCCGCGCTCCTCCTTCCACCAGCGGGTGGTGACCGTCCCGGGCAGCCGACGCTCCAGCTCGCGGCCGATCGCGATGGTCGCCCGCCGCGCCTGGACGAAGCTCCACCGTGGTGCGACCGGGACGAACACGTGCAGGCCCCGTCCGCCGGAGGTCTTCGGGTAACCGACCAGGTCGAGCTCGCCGAGGACCTCGCGCAGCGTCAGCGACACCCGGGCCGCGTCGGCGTAGTCCGTGCCGGGCTGCGGGTCGAGGTCGATGCGCAGCTGGTCCACCTGCTCGACGTCGTCGCGGCGCACGGGCCAGGGGTGGAAGGTCAGCGTGCCCAGCTGGGCGGCCCAGGCGACCACGGCGAGCTCGCTCGGGGCGACCTCGTCCGCGCTGCGCCCCGACGGGAACGCGATCCGCGCCGTGCGCACGTAGTCGGGTGCTCCCTTCGGGACCCGCTTCTGGTAGAAGGCGTCGCCGTGGGAGTCCGTGCGGGTGGCCATCACGGCGTCGGGGGAGTAGCCCTTGGGCCAGCGTTCGAGCGTCGTGGGACGGTCCAGCAGGGCACCGAGGATGCCGTCGCCGACGGCGAGGAAGTACTCGACCACCTCCAGCTTCGTGACCCCCAGGTCGGCGAACACGACCCGGTCCGGGCTGGACACCCGCACGGAGCGCCCGGCGGCGTCGACCTCGACTGCTCGCGCGGAAGGCATGGGGTCAACCTACGCCGGGCAGTCCGCCGGTGCGCGGGCGCCGTCGGGGTCCAGGACCGCGGCGGCCGCGTCGAGCAGGTCGTGGGCGCGAGCGCGGGCGGCCACGCGGGTCCGGGCCGAGATGCTGCCGTGCGCCTCCTCGACCCGCGCGCCGGCCCGCAGCAGGGCGACGGCCAGGTCCACCGTCGCGGCGGGATCGGTGCCGTGCAGCACCAGCTCGACCAGCGTGCGCTGCGTCGTGGTCACGGGCACGCCGCCCACGTCGCGGACGTCCGGGCCCAGCAGGCGGGCCTGCCACAACCGGGCGCCGGGCGGCCGGTCGGGCCGGTGGCGGCCCGCCGGGTAGGTCAGGTCGAGGGGGTCCGGGCGGCCGCAGCCGGTGCGGACCCAGGTGGCCGTGCGGGCCGTGACCACGGCGCCGTGCGGGACGTCGGCGGCGAGCACCGCGCCGCGCAGCCCGGCGTCGACGACCCGGTCCGCGGGGCAGGCGGCCTCGCCGCGCAGCACCCGCAGCACGCCCTCGCGCACCAGGGTCTGCCAGGCGGCGGCGCCGCCCACGTCCGCCGGACGCACGACCGTGACGTCCCCGCCGGGACCGTGCAGCAGCTCGCGCAGCGGTCGCGCAGCCGTCGTGGCGGCAGCGGGCACCCGATCACCTCCGGCGTCGTGGGGACGTCCTCCGCCGGCGACCCTAGGAGCCGGCTGCCGCGCACGACGGTCCGGACGGCAGGGCCTGTGGACACCCGCGGGCGTCCACAGGCCGTGCCGTCAGCCGCGGGAGTCCTCCGCCGCCTTGACGACCTGCTCCAGCCACGCCCGGCGCGCCGCGATGGCGCCACGCAGCTCCTCGGCGGACCGCGTGTCGCCGGAGGACTCGGCGTCGGCGAGCTCGGACTCCATGGCCGTGATCGCCTCCTCGAGCTGGGCGGCCGCGCCCTCGGCACGCGCCTGCGTCTCGGGGTTCGTGCGGCGCCACTTGTCGTCCTCGGCGTCGCGGACCGCGCTCTCGACCGCACGCAGGCGCCCCTCGACGCGCGACAGGTCGCCCCGCGGCACCTTGCCGGCCTCCTCCCAACGGTCCTGGATCCCGCGCAGCGCCTCCTTGGCGGCGTCGATGTCCCGTACGGGCAGCAGCGCCTCCGCCTCGGCGAGGAGCGCCTCCTTGACCTGGAGGTTCTCGCCGTACTCCGCGTCGATCGCCGCGTTCGCCTCGTCCCGCGCGCCGAAGAACACGTCCTGCGCCGCCCGGAACCGCGCCCACAGGGCGTCGTCGTCCTTGCGGTGCGCCCGGCCCGCCGCCTTCCAGCGGTTCATCAGCTCGCGGTACTCCCGCGTCGTGGGCCCCCACTCCGTGGAGTGCTGCAGGGCCTCGGCCTCGGCGACGATCTTCTCCTTGGTGACCTTGGCCGCGGCGTTGCGCTGCTCCAGCTCGGCGAAGAAGTGCCGGCGCTCGCGGTCGAAGGCGGTGCGCGCCTGGCTGAACCGCTTCCAGAGGGCCTCCTCGGTCGGGCGGTCGACGCGCGGCCCGTTGCGCTGGGACTCCTTCCAGCGCTCGAGCAGGTGGCGCAGCTCCTCCCCGGCGGGACGCCACTGCATCTTGTCCGGGTCGGTGCCGGCGATCTTCTCCGCGGCCTCGACGATCTCGGTGCGGGCCTCGACCGCGCGCTCCTTGGCGGCGACGCGCTCGGCCTCGAGCGCGGCACGGCGCTCGGCCGCCCGGGTGCGCGCGTGCTCCACGCGGCGGCGCAGGGCGTCGAGGTCGCCGACGGCGGCCGGCTCGGTGGTCTCGTCGGCCAGCTTGCCCAGCGTCTGGTCGATCTCGCGGATCGACAGGTCCGCGCTGTCCAGGCGCGTCTCGAACAGGGCCACCTTCGCCACGAGGTCCAGGTAGCGCCGCACGTACAGGGTCAGCGCCTCCTCGGTGGACACGCCCGGGTACTGGCCCACGACGCGCTCGGTGTCGCCGTCGCGCACGTGCACGGTGCCGTCGTCGTCCACGCGGCCGAACTCGGCGGCCGCCGCGGACTCCGCCGCGTCGTGGACGGGCGGGACGGGCGCGGCCGGAGCCGTGGGCGTCGGCGCCGTGGCCGGCGTCGGCCGCTTGAGCGCCGAGGGCTTGGGCGCGCCCGGGCGCGGCGGGGCCGGCTTGGGGGCCGACGGCTTCGGCGCGGGCGCCGCCGGGGCGGGTGCGGGCGGCGGGGTCGCGGACTCCTCGGTCCCGGCGCCAGGAGTTTCGGCCTGTGCCTGCTCGGTGGCCTCGACGTCCTCGGGGCCGGTCGAGCCGGGGGTGCTCTCGCTCACTGGGTCTCCACTCCTTCGATGATGACGGGGCTCGCCGGGGAGCCGTCGCCGGCTCCGTCGGCCGTGCCCGCGTCAGCGACTGCCTGAATCGTGTCCAGGCCGGACGTCACGGTGCCGAACACCGTGTACCCGCCTGCTGCGTCGGACGGGATGGTCGAGTCCTCGTAGACGAGGAAGAACTGCGAGCCCATCGACGCGGCGTCGCCGCCCCGACGGGCCATGGCCAGCGTGCCGGCAGGGTAGACGTCGTCGGCGGGGGCGTTCTCCACCGGCCCGAACGAGTAGCCGGGGCCGCCGGTGCCGGTGGCGGTCGGGTCGCCGCACTGCAGGACGTGGATGCCCTGCGTGGTCAGCCGGTGGCACTGCGTGCCGTCGAAGTAGCCCTGCTGGGCCAGGGACACGAAGCTCGCCACCGCCTGCGGTGCCTCGGCGCCGACCAGCTCGAGCCCGACGGTCTCGGTGGCCCCGTCGACGCAGAGGTCGACCGACGCGGTCCAGGCGCGGTCCTCGGCCACCGCGGGGTCGGGCACCTCGCCGCCGTCGCGCGCCTCGGTCGCGCCGGGCGGGCACGCACCGGCGGCCGCCTGCTCGTCCTGCGCGCCGGACGCCGGCGCGGGGTCGTCGGAGGAGGTCAGGCCCGCGACGAGGGCGCCACCGGCGACGAGGCCGAAGATCGCCACGATCGCCACGATCACGCCGATCCGGCGGCGGCGCTCCTGCTTGGCGCGTCGCCGCTCGTCCCACTTGGCCTCGCGCTTGCGGGCGTACTCGCGCTCGCGCTTGCTGGGCGCCACCGTCGGTCGTCCTCCTCGGATCCTGGGCGCACGACACTCGTGCGCCTGCGACAGTCTAGGGCGCGAGACCGGTGTCATCCGCACGAACCCCGGCATCCGGGCACGTCGGGCCCGCCGCGGCCGGATCCGGACCACTACGGTGGGCGCCATGGACGTGCATGTGGTCGTCGCCCCGGTGTTCGGCACCAACTGCTGCGTGGTCGTGGCCGACACCGCGCACCCCGACGGCCGGCGCGACTGCGTCGTGGTCGACGCCGGGGCCGGGACCGCGGGCCCCGTCACGGAGCTGGTGGCCGAACGGTCCCTGCTGCCACGGGCCGTGCTGGCCACCCACGGGCACGTCGACCACACGTGGGACGCCGCCGAGCTGTGCCGCCGCTTCGACGTCCCGCTGCGCCTGCACGCCGCCGACGTCTACCGGATCGCCGACCCCTTCGGCACGATCGGCCGCGGCGGCGGCTCGGCCGCCGCGACCAGCGTCAGCGACGCGCTGGTGCAAGCGCTCGACGGTTTCGGGTGCACGCCGCGCGACTACGCCGCCCCCGAGCGGATCGAGCCGTTCGAGGGGCCCACGGCCGAGGTCGTCGCCGGTGACGTCACCCTGCACGCCCGGCACGCCCCGGGCCACACCGAGGGCTCGACCCTCTACCTCGTCGACGGGTCCGACGGCGGCGCCGGCGTCCTGCTCAGCGGGGACGTGCTCTTCGCCGGCGGGGTGGGGCGCACCGACCTGCCGGGCGCCGACGTCGAGGCGATGCTGACCACGTTGCGCCAGGTCGTGCGGCCGCTCGACCCGGCCCTCGGCGTCGTGCCGGGCCACGGCCCGACGACCACGGTCGGGCGCGAGCTCGCCACCAACCCGTTCCTGCCGGCCTGACCGGGGCCCGGACGGGTCCGCGCCCCGGTCCGGGGTCGTGGGAAGATCGTCCCCATGGCTCGCGTCACCCCTCTCTCCGGTTTCCCCGAATGGCTCCCCGACGGTCGCGTGGTGGAGCAGCACGTCCTGGACGTGCTGCGTCGCACCTTCGAGCTGCACGGGTTCGCCGGCATCGAGACGCGCGCGGTCGAGCCGCTCGACCAGCTGCTGCGCAAGGGCGAGACGTCCAAGGAGGTCTACGTCCTGCGGCGGCTGCAGGAGGAGGGTGACGACGCCGCGGCGGGCGACGGCGGCGCGCGCTCCGAGAAGCAGCTCGGGCTGCACTTCGACCTCACGGTGCCCTTCGCGCGGTACGTGCTGGAGAACGCCGGCCGTCTCGCGTTTCCGTTCAAGCGCTACCAGATCCAGAAGGTCTGGCGCGGCGAGCGGCCCCAGGAGGGCCGGTTCCGGGAGTTCGTCCAGGCCGACATCGACGTCGTCGGCGCCGGCGACCTGCCGTACCACTACGAGGTCGAGCTGCCGCTGGTCATGGCCGAGGCCCTGGGCGCGCTGCGCGAGGTGGGCCTGCCCGAGGTGCGCGTGCTGGTCAACAACCGCAAGGTCGCCGAGGGCTTCTACCGCGGGCTGGGCCTGACCGACGTCGAGGGCGTGCTGCGCCAGATCGACAAGCTCGACAAGATCGGCGTGGAGAAGGTCGCCGCGCTGCTCGTCGCCGAGCAGGGCGCCACGCCCGAGCAGGCCGCGGCCTGCCTCGACCTGGCCGCGATCCACGGCAGCGACACCACCGTGGTCGACGACGTGCGCAAGCTCGCCGCGCGCTACGACGCCGGCACGGACCTGCTCGAGACCGGCCTGGCGGAGCTCGGCGCGCTGATCGAGGCGGCGGGTGCCCGCGCACCCGGCGTCGTGGTCGCCGACCTCAAGATCGCCCGCGGGCTCGACTACTACACCGGCTCCGTCTACGAGACCGTCCTGGTCGGGCACGAGCAGCTCGGCTCGATCTGCTCCGGGGGCCGCTACGACACCCTCGCCTCGGACGGCAAGAACACCTATCCCGGCGTCGGGCTGTCCGTCGGCGTCTCGCGCCTGGTCTCGCGGGTGCTCTCAGCTGGCCTGATGACCGCGACCCGGGGTGTGCCGACCGCGGTGCTGGTCGCCGTCACCGACGAGGACTCGCGGGCCGCCTCGGACGCCGTCGCCGCCGCGCTGCGGTCCCGGGGCGTGCCGACGGACGTGGCACCCACCGCGGCGAAGTTCGGCAAGCAGATCAAGGTCGCCGACCGCCGCGGCATCCCGTTCGTGTGGTTCCCGGGCGAGGAGCACCAGGTCAAGGACATCCGCACCGGCGAGCAGTCGGCCGCGGACCCCGCGACCTGGTCGCCGTCCGCCGAGGACCTGCACCCCCGCGTCGTGCCGGGGGAGTGAGGTCCCGGCACGCCGCGTGACCCGACGCCCTTGACCCCTCATCGAACACGTGTTCGACTACGGGGGTGCGATGGGACGGGCAGGCGACGACCGCCGACGACGGCGCGCTGCCCGGTCTGGAGCGCCCGGGGCTGGCCCGGCTCGGCCTCGTGCGCAGCACGCGCACCCCGGAGTTCGCCGGCATCACCTTCCACGAGGTGATGGCCAAGAGCGCGTTGTCCAAGGTGCCGGCCGCCTCGCGCATGCCGTTCCGGTGGACGATCAACCCCTACCGTGGCTGCTCTCATGCCTGCGCCTACTGCGTCTCTCCGTCCACGCTGGTCCTGATGGCAGACGGCACGCAGAAACCGATCAGCCAGGTCTCGGTCGGTGACCGGATCGTCGGCACGCGCCGCCAGGGGACCTACCGACGGTTCGTCGGGACCACGGTCCTGGCTCGATGGACGTCGGTGAAGCCCGCCTACCGGGTGATCCTGCGCGACGGCACCGAGATCGTGGCGAGCGCCGAGCATCGGTTCCTGGCGCGTGGTCGCGGATGGAAGCACGTCGCGGCCGGGCCACCGGGCAAGCAGCGCCCGTACCTCACGACGAACGACTCGTTGATGGGGTTCGGTACCGGCCGCCCGGCGGCCGACACGGGGAGTACCGAGTCGCCCGACTACCGGCGCGGTTATCTCACCGGGATGATCCGGCGTGACGGGATGATCTTCGAGAAGACCTATCCGAGGACATCGCGGGGCGGTGCCCGCGTGTGCATGTTCCGCCTCGCCCTGGCCGACCGGGAAGGGCTCGACCGGACCGCTCGATACCTCGCCACCGAGGGGATCGTGACGAGGCGTCGTCCGTTCGTGGCCGCGTCGGAGACACGTCGCGCCATGAGTGCACTGCACACCGCACGGACGGCAGACGTCGATGCGATCAGAGGGCTGGTCGAGTGGCCGGCGGTGCCGAGTGCGGAGTGGACGAGGGGATTCCTGGCAGGGATCTTCGACGCCGAGGGCTCCTGCTCCCGGGGGATCTTGAGGATCTCCAACAAGGACGAGGAGATCCTGTCCCGGGTAGCCGATGCCCTCCGGCGGTTCGACCTGGACAACACGCTCGAGCCTCCACGACCGAACGGCGTGACGTGCGTGCGTGTGCGAGGCGGTCTCGCGGCGCGGGAGCGGTTCTTCCAACTCGTCCGTCCGGCGATCGTCCGTAAGCTCTCCGTGACAGGTATGGCGCTGAAGACCTCCGTCGACCTCGGTGTCGTGACGGTCGAAGCCTGTGGATTCGACGAGGAGATGGTCGACATCACGACGGGTACGGGCGACTTCGTCGCCAACGGTGTGGTCGCTCACAACTGCTTTGCGAGGCCGACGCACGAGTACCTCGACCTGGACGCGGGGGAGGACTTCGACTCCCAGGTCGTGGTCAAGACGAACGTCGACCAGGTGCTGCGCGCCGAGCTCGCCAGGCCCTCGTGGCGGCGCGAGCCCGTCGCGCTGGGCACCAACACCGACCCCTACCAGCGCGCCGAGGGTCGCTACCGGCTCATGCCGGGGATCATCACGGCGCTCGCGGACGCCCGCACGCCGTTCTCGATCCTCACCAAGGGCACGCTGCTGCGCCGCGACCTGCCGCTGATCGCCGACGCCGCCGACCGGGTCGAGGTCGGCCTCGGCGTGTCGCTGTCGTTCGCCGACGTCGAGCTCCAGCAGTCGGTCGAGCCAGGCACGCCGACGCCCAAGGCGCGCCTGGACCTGGTGCGCGCGATCCGGGCCGCGGGACTGCCGTGCGGGGTGATGGTCGCCCCGGTGCTGCCGTGGCTGACGGACTCCACGGACCACCTGACGCGGCTGCTGGACGCGATCGCCGACGCCGGAGCGACCGGGGTGACCGTCGTCCCGCTGCGGCTCAAGCCCGGGACCCGCGACTGGTACCTGCGCTGGCTCGCCCGGGAGCACCCCGAGCGGGTGGCGGGGTACCGCCGGGTCTTCGCCCGCGGCGCCGACGCGCACGACGGGTACCGGGACTGGCTGTGGCAGCGGGTGCGTCCCCTGCTGGAGGAACGGGGCTTCGCCGACTCCGGGCACCGGGCCGCCTCCGGGGCGACCGGCCGGTACGACGACGACCTGCGCCCGCACGGCGACGCCGACTACCCCGCCGGGTCGATGGTCGCCGCCGCGCCGGCGGGGGAGCCCGGGAGCGCCGCGACGCTCTTCTGACCGTCGCGGCGCGCCGGTCAGCCCTCCTCGACCAGCCGGGCCGGGAACCCGCCCGTCGCGATCGGGCCCCAGCGCTCGACGGTGATCCGGATCACGGACTTGTCCTGCTTCGCCATCGCCTCGCGGTACTCGTCCCAGTCCGGGTGCTCCTTGCCGGCGGCCGCCCGGAAGTACTCCACCAGCGGCTCCAGCGACTCGGGCATGTCCAGCACCTCCGCGGTGCCGTCGACCTGCACCCAGGCGTCGCCGAAGTCGTCGCCCTGGGCCATGAACGACACCTGCGGACGCTTGCGCAGGTTCACGGCCTTGGCCCGCTCGGGGTAGGTCGAGACGACGACCCGGCCGTCCGGGTCGACGCCGTAAGTCACGGGGCTGAGCTGGGGGCGCCCGTCGTCGCGGGTGGTCACCAGGACCCCGTTGTGGCGGCTGCGCAAGAACTCCGTGAGCTCGTCGCGCTCCACCGTGGTGTTCGTCGCAATCTGGCGGGCCATCAGTCTCTCCTCGCGGTGCGGTGGCGGTGCCCCAGTAGGATGTCACGGGCGTCGCGTGCGCCCGCGCCGGCGGCGGACCCGACGGCGTGATCCCCGACATCGTGCGAAAGGAACCTTCCGTGCTCCGCACCCACACGGCCGGCTCATTGCGGGCCGAGCACATCGGCCAGACCGTCACCCTCACGGGCTGGGTCGATCGTCGCCGGGACCACGGGGGAGTGGCCTTCATCGACCTGCGTGACGCCTCCGGCATCGCGCAGGTCGTCATCCGCGACGAGGAGGTCGCCCACCCGCTGCGCGCCGAGTTCGTGCTGCGCGTCACCGGTGAGGTCTCCCGCCGCCCCGAGGGCAACGCCAACGCGAACCTCGCCACCGGCGACATCGAGGTCATCGCCAGCGACGTCGAGGTGCTCAACACCTCCGAGGCGCTGCCCTTCCAGGTCTCCACCGCGATCGCGGACACCGAGACCATCGGCGAGGAGGCGCGTCTCAAGCACCGCTACCTGGACCTGCGCCGTCCCGCGCCCGCGCACGCCATGCGGCTGCGCGCGAAGGTCAACGCCGCGGCCCGGCGGGTGCTGGACTCCCACGAGTTCGTCGAGGTCGAGACCCCGACGCTGACCCGCTCCACCCCCGAGGGTGCGCGCGACTTCCTGGTGCCCGCGCGGCTGTCGCCCGGTTCCTGGTACGCCCTGCCGCAGTCGCCGCAGCTGTTCAAGCAGCTGCTCATGGTCGGCGGCCTGGAGCGCTACTACCAGATCGCGCGCTGCTACCGCGACGAGGACTTCCGCGCCGACCGGCAGCCGGAGTTCACCCAGCTGGACGTCGAGATGAGCTTCGTCGACCAGGACGACGTGCTCGCCCTGACCGAGGACCTGCTCGCCGAGATCTGGCAGCTCGTCGACGTCGAGCTCCCGCGGCCCTTCGAGCGCATCACCTTCGCGGACGCGATGCGCCTGTACGGCACGGACAAGCCGGACCTGCGCTACGGCAACCCGCTGGTCGAGCTCACCGAGTACTTCGCCGACACCACGTTCCGGGTCTTCCAGAACGAGTACGTCGGTGCGGTCGTCATGCCGGGCGGGGCCTCGCAGCCGCGGCGCCAGTTCGACGCCTGGCAGGACTGGGCCAAGCAGCGCGGCGCCAAGGGTCTGGCCTACGTCACGTTCGCCGAGGACGGCACGCTCGGCGGCCCGGTCGCCAAGAACCTGTCCGAGACCGAGCGCGAGGGCCTCGCGGAGGTCACCGGTGCCCAGCCCGGTGACGCGGTGTTCTTCGCCGCAGGGAAGACGACGGACTCGCGCGCCCTGCTCGGCGCGGCCCGCGTGGAGATCGCCCACCGCACCGGCCAGATCGACGAGGACGCCTGGTCCTTCGTCTGGGTCGTGGACGCCCCGCTGTTCAAGCCCGCCGGCGAGGACGACGACGTGGATCTCGGGACCTCGGCGTGGACCGCGCTGCACCACGCCTTCACGTCCCCGAAGCCGGAGTGGCTCGACTCCTTCGAGTCCGACCCGGGCAACGCGCTGGCCTACGCCTACGACATCGTCTGCAACGGCAACGAGATCGGCGGCGGCTCCATCCGTATCCACCGCCGCGACGTCCAGGAGCGCATCTTCGAGGTCATGGGCATCGGTCACGAGGAAGCGCAGGAGAAGTTCGGCTTCCTGCTCGACGCCTTCAAGTTCGGCGCTCCGCCGCACGGCGGCATCGCGTTCGGCTGGGACCGCATCGTCGCGCTGCTGACCAAGGCGCCGTCGATCCGCGACGTCATCGCGTTCCCCAAGTCCGGCGGCGGCTACGACCCGCTGACGGACGCGCCGGCGCCGATCACGGCCGAGCAGCGCCAGGAGGCCGGCGTGGACGCCGAGCCCGAGGGCGCCGAGGGCTGAGGCCTTCGCCCCGCGGCGACGTCAGGCTGGTGCCGGCCACAGGGTCGGCACCAGCAGGACGGTGGCCACGACCGTCACCAGCGTCAGGATCCATCCCAGCCGGGCGTAGTCGGTGAACCGGTAGCCGCCCGGGCCGTAGACCATCATGTTGGTCTGGTAGCCGATGGGGGACAGGAACGACGCCGACGCCGCCACGGCGACGGCGATCGCCGCGCCGCGCGGGTCGAGGCCTGCTGCCCCGGCGGTGCTGACCGCCACCGGCAGCATCAGCAGGGCGGCCGCGTTGTTGGTCACCAGCTCGGTGAGCAGCACCGTGGCCAGCACCAGCCCCAGCAGCACCCCGTAGGGTGCGAACCCGCCGAACAGGCCCACCATCCCGTCGGCCACCACCTGGGCGAGACCCGACGCCTCCATCGCCGCGGCCAGACCGAACGCCGAGGCGATGACGACGATCACCTCGACGTCGATCGCCCGGCGGGCCTCGAGCGGCGAGAGCACCTTCGTGGCCACCAGGGCGATCGCCGCCACGAGCGAGCCGTGCAGGATGGGCACCAGCCCCGTCGCGGCCAGGACGACCACGGCCGCCAACAGCCCCACGGGGACCCAGCCACGCGACGTCGCCGACGGCGGGCTGCCGTCGAGCTCGGCCACCAGCAGGAAGTCGGCCCGGTCGCGCCACCGCTCGCGGAAGTCGGGGTCGCTGACCAGGATGAGCGTGTCGCCCAGCCGGATGCGCTCGGTGCCCAGCCGGCTCTCGACGAGCTGGCCCGACCGGTGGATCGCGAGCACCGCCGCCTGGTAGGTGGCGCGGAAGCCCACGTCCTTCAGCGTGTGTCCCACCAGCGGGGAGCGGCTCCCGACGACCGCCTCGTAGTAGCGCACCGACGGCTCGGCGAGGTCGAGCACGTGCTCCATCTCCGCCGAGCGCAGCCCCCGCATCTCCTGCAGCTTGACCACCCGGTCCAGCGGGCCGACGAAGTGCAGGCGGTTGCCGCCGCGCAGCACGGTGTCGGGCCGCACCGGGGCGATCGTGGTGTCGCCGCGGTCCACGGACGCCAGGAACAGCCCGGACAGGTCGCGCAGGCGTGCCTGCTCGACGGTGCGCCCGTCGACCGGACCGCCGGGCTCGACGATCATCTCGAAGGAGAACCGACGGCCCTCCTGCTCCATCTCCGCCCGGGCCGAACGCCGGTCCGGCAGCAGCACGGGCGACAGGGCGATGAGCGCGACGAAGCCCACCAGCGCGATCGGCAGGCCCACCTTGCCGATCTCGAAGAACCCGATCGGCTCCAGGCCCAGCGTCGACATCTGGCCGGAGACCACCAGGTTCGTCGACGTGCCGATGACCGTCAGCAGCCCGCCGAGCACCGCCGCGAACGACACCGGCATGAGGATCTTGGACACGGCCAGCCGGCGACGGTTCGCCCAGGCGGTCACCTGCGGCACCAGCATCGCCACGATCGGCGTGTTGTTGAGGAACGCCGAGGCCGCCATCGTCGGCGCGAGCGTGCGGATCAGGGGACGTCGGTAGGAGCCGTTCTCACCCAGCGTGCTCTGCATCACCGGCGTCAGGGCGCCGGTCTTCTCGATCCCGGCCGCCAGCACGTACAGGGCCGCCACCGTGATCGGCGCCGGGTTCGAGAAGCCGGAGAAGGCGTCCTGCGCCGGCACCACGCCGAGGATCATGACCGCCACCGCGCCGGCGAACACGGTCACGGCGGGAGAGACCCGCCCGCGCACCAGGGTGGCCAGCACCCCGAGCACCACGGCCAGCGTCAGCCAAGCGTCCAGCGTCACGGTCACGCCCCTGTCTGTCGTCCCGGAGTGGGGAGGAAGGACCGGCACCCCCGAGCGGTCAACGCCGGCCGGGCACCGCCGCGACAGGCTAGCAGCGGCACCCGCCTGCGCGGCGTCGTGACCACGGGGACGCGCCGACGGCCGTGGCGCACGGGCCCGACCAGCGTCGAACAGGTGTGCGACGCCCCGCCGCGCGAACTAGGCTCGCCCGCATGGACCTGTTCAACGCCGCGACCACCCGTGAGCACGGCACGCCGGTGACCGCGCGCCGCGGGGCCGGCGCCCCGCTCGCCGTGCGCATGCGCCCGGCCTCGCTCGACGAGGTGACCGGCCAGGGGCACCTGCTCGTGCCCGGCTCCCCGCTGCGCCGGCTCGTCGAGCCCGCCGACGACGCCGCCCGCCGAGCCGCCCCCGGATCCGTGATCCTGTGGGGCCCGCCCGGCGTCGGCAAGACGACCCTGGCCTACCTCGTGGCCACCACCTCCGGGCGGCGGTTCGTCGAGCTGTCCGCCGTCACCGCCGGCGTCAAGGACGTCCGCCAGGTCATCGAGGACGCCCGCCGTCGCCTGGCCACCGGCGGCGAGGAGACCGTGCTGTTCATCGACGAGGTGCACCGGTTCTCCAAGACCCAGCAGGACGCCCTGCTGCCCAGCGTGGAGAACCGGTGGGTCACCCTCGTGGCGGCCACCACCGAGAATCCGTCGTTCTCCGTCAACTCCCCGCTGCTGTCCCGTTCGCTGCTGCTGACCCTGCGACCGCTCACGGGCGAGGACGTGCGCGGTCTCGTGCGCCGCGCCCTCGCCGACGCGCGCGGGCTCGACGGCGCCGTCACGCTCGCCGACGACGCCGAGGACCAGCTCGTGCGCATGGCCGGCGGCGACGCGCGCAAGGCCCTGACCGTGCTCGAGGCCGCCGCCGGGGCAGCCCTCAGCGACGCCCGCGACGAGGTCGCGCCCGAGGGGCCCGTCACCGTCGACCTCGACACCGTCGAACGGGCCGTCGACGTCGCCGCCGTGCGCTACGACCGCGACGGCGACCAGCACTACGACGTCGTCTCCGCCTTCATCAAGTCGATCCGCGGCTCCGACGTCGACGCCGCCCTGCACTACCTGGCCCGCATGGTGGCCGCGGGGGAGGACCCGCGGTTCATCGCGCGCCGCCTCGTGATCTCCGCCGCGGAGGACGTCGGCATGGCCGACCCGTCGGCGCTGCAGACCGCCGTGGCGGCCGCACAGGCCGTCCAGCTCATCGGGATGCCCGAGGGACGCATCGTGCTCGCCGAGGCCGTCGTCCACCTCGCCACGGCCCCGAAGTCCAACCGTGCCTATGCCGGGATCGGGGCGGCGCTCGCGGACGTCTCGGCCGGCCGGGTCGGGGTGGTGCCCGCCCATCTGCGCGACGCCCACTACGCCGGCGCGGAGAAGCTCGGTCACGGCACCGGGTACCGGTACGCCCACGACGAGCCGCACGGCGTCGCCGCGCAGCGGTACCTGCCCGAGGAGCTCGCGGGTCGGCGCTACTACGAGCCGAGCGACCGCGGGTTCGAGCGCCAGGTGTCCGAGCGGCTGGACCGCATCCGGCAGATCCTCGACTCCGCCGACTGACGGACTCCCGGGCTCCTGGTACCCCCGGGCTCCTGGTACCCCGAGATACCGCCCGGTCGCCGACGTACAGGCCGGTCGACGTGCCGGACGACGATGAGCCGGTATCTCGACGACGGACCGGTACCTCGACGGCGCGCGACAGGCTCTCGGACCTCGACGTCGCCCTGTGGACGCTCACGCGCCGTCCACAGGAACGGCGCGCAGGCCCTGGCACCCCTCGACGACCGGTCCAGGCTCGGTGGGCATGACGACTTCTGCACCGCCGGGGCGTCCCGGGAGCGATCGCCCGCGACGTCGAGACCTGCCGACCGTGTACCGCGCGACCCGCGAGCGCGAGACCGAGACACGTCGTCGACGACGCCGGGGTGACCTGGTGCGGGTCAGGCCCGGGATCTACGCGCCGCCGGACCTGTCGGCGACGGACTCGCCGGCCGTGCGGCGTGAGCACGCTCACCTGGTCCGGCTCGCGGCGGCGCTCGCGGGTCTGCGCACGCCGGTCTGGGCGAGCCACACCAGTGCGGCGCTGCTCTGGGGCTGCTGGACCTACCGCCTGGGCACGACGGCACATGTGACCCAGCTGGGCCCTCCCGACGTGCGCCGGGGCAGTGTCGGGCTGCGCCGGCACTGGACCGCCCTGTCTCCGCGGGACCGGACGACCCTCGACGGCGTTCCCGTGACGACGCTGGAGCGGACCGCGGTCGACTGCGCCCGCGCGCTGCCCGGCGAGCAGGCGGTCGTCGTCGTCGACTCCGCGATGCGCCTGGGTGCTGACCCGGACGTCGTGGGGACGCTCATGGCGGAGTCGGCCGGCACGCGGGGCATCCGCTCCGCGCGACGCGCCCTGGCGGTGGCCGACGGGCGCGTGGAGTCCCCTGGTGAGTCACGGTTGCGCTGGATCCTGGCCGACGAGGGGCTCGCGGCTCCCGAGGCGGCCGTTCCCGTGGCGACGTGGATGGGGACCCGGTGGGTCGATCTCGGGTGGCCGGAGCTGAAGGTGGGGTTCGAGTTCGACGGCAGGGGAAAGTACGCCGCGTCGGGCACGGTGCGTGCCGATCAGGCCGTCTACGACGAGAAGCGTCGGCACGACGCCCTGCGTGAGGCCGGGTGGCTCGTGCTGAGGGTCTCGTGGGCCGACCTGGAGGACCGCGAGGTCTTGCTCGAGCGTGTGCGACGGGTGCTGGTCCGGTCCGGCCACCCTGCGCCGAGATACCGACCCGTCGCCGACGTACCGGTGGATCGACGTGCCGGACGGCGATGAGTCGGTATCTCGACGACGGGCCGGTATGTCGACGACGGGTCGGTATCTCGGCGGGGGAGGGGGATGGCCGGAGAGGTGGGGATCGGGGGAGCGGGCCGGCGGCGCGGAGCGGCGGTCGGCATGCGGTAGCATGGTGGGGTTGCCCTCGCGGCGACCACCTGGGACCTCGGCCCTGCGAGACCCTCACCACGGCATCGGTCCGATGCTCCGGAGGGCTCCGTCGGCTGGTCCCGCACCCGACGAACCGGTCCCCGGACCCGTGCGCCTCGGGTGTGACCTCAGCATCCACGACAGGACAGGAAGAACCACTGTGACTGCAGTCCGCAAGTCGCGCCGCCAGGTGCGCCTGAGCCGCAAGCTCGGTCTGGCCCTCACCCCGAAGGCCGTCCGCCACTTCGAGAAGCGTCCGTACCCCCCGGGTGAGCACGGCCGCGCCCGCCGCCGCACCGAGTCCGACTACGCGGTGCGTCTGCGCGAGAAGCAGCGTCTGCGCGCCCAGTACGCGCTGCGCGAGAAGCAGCTCCTCAAGGTCTACGAGAACGCCCGCAAGCACCCGGGCCTGACCGGTGAGGTCATGGTCGAGGACCTGGAGACGCGCATCGACGCGCTGGTCCTGCGCGCCGGCTTCGCCCGCACGATCCTGCAGGCCCGCCAGGCCGTCACGCACCGCCACGTCATGGTGGACGGCAAGATCGTCGACCGCCCGTCGTTCCGCGTCAAGGCCGGCCAGACCCTGCAGATCAAGCCGAAGTCGCAGACCACGACGCCGTTCCAGGTCGCCGCCGCCGGTGCCCACCGCGACGTGCTGCCCGAGGTCCCGGGCTACCTGGACGTCAACCTGGAGAAGCTGTCGGCCACGCTGACCCGCGACCCCAAGCGCGCCGAGGTCCCCGTGACCTGCGACGTCCAGCTGGTCGTCGAGTACTACGCCCGCTGATCTGCGCCACCGCGCTCAGCAGGCACGACGCCCCGTCCCCGATCGGGGACGGGGCGTCGTCGTTTGGATAGGGTGGCGTCGCACCCGACCGAGGAGATGAGAGATGTCCGTGGGGGACGTGGCGGGACTGATCGCCGCCGTCGCATTCGTGCTGCTGGTCGGCCTGCTGGCCGTGCCGCTGGTCAAGCTCGGGCGCACGCTCGACGAGACCTCGCGCAGCATCCGTGAGCTCACGGAGCACTCCGTGCCGATCCTCGACGAGGCCGCGACCACGGTGTCCTCGACGAACGACCAGCTCGTCAAGGTCGACACCATCACCACCGCCGCGGCCCAGGTCAGCGAGAACGTCTCCGCCCTCTCGGGGCTGTACGCCTCGACCCTGGGTCGCCCCCTGGTGAAGGTCGCCGCGTTCTCCTACGGGGTCCGCCAGGGCCTGAGCAAGGCCTGGCGCCGCTCCTCCTCGCCCGAGGGCGGTGCGTCCCGGTGACCCGTCGGCTGTTCTGGGTCGGTGTCGGGGTGACGATCACCGTCGTGGTCATCCAGCGGGGGCGCCGGCTGGTCGCGCGGTACACCCCGGAGGCCGTCGCCGAGCGCGCGGGGGACCTGGGCCGTGACGTCTCCCGGCGCGCCGAGACCTTCCTGACCACGTTCCGGAGCGAGTTCGCCGCCGCCCGCGCCTCGCGCGAGGACGAGCTGGTCGCCGCGCTGCTCGCCGAGGGCCAGCCGCACCCGGACGACGTCGAGCGGACCCGCCGCGGCCGGCACGCCGCCGTCGACCCGGAGGCCGCCACCCGCGCCGACGAGGACGAGCTGGGCTACTCGTTCTGAGCCCGCCGCCGGCACCTGCCCGGCGCGGGACAATGGCCCCAGGGCCACCAGGCAACGACACTGACGAAGGACACCATGCGCACCGCCGACATCCGCCAGCGTTGGCTGGACTACTTCCGCTCGAAGGACCACGAGATCGTCCCGAGCGTCCCGCTGGTCTCGCCGGACCCGTCGATCCTGTTCACGATCGCCGGCATGGTGCCGTTCATCCCGTACATCCTGGGCACCGAGGCCGCGCCCTGGCCGCGCGCCGCCAGCGTGCAGAAGTGCATCCGCACCAACGACATCGAGAACGTCGGCCGCACCACCCGGCACGGCACGTTCTTCCAGATGAACGGCAACTTCTCGTTCGGCGACTACTTCAAGCGCGAGGCCATCGACTTCGCGTGGGAGCTGCTGACGTCCGAGCAGTCCGCCGGCGGTTACGGCTTCGACGGCGACCGCCTCTGGGTCACCATCTGGGAGCAGGACACCGAGGCCTTCGACGCGCTGACGAACGGCATCGGCCTCGACCCGAAGCACGTCGTGCGGCTGCCGCGCGAGGAGAACTTCTGGGACACGGGTCAGCCCGGCCCCGCGGGCCCCTGCGCGGAGTGGCACTACGACCGCGGCCCGGCCTACGGACCCGAGGCCGAGGGCGGCACCGTGGACCCCGGCGGCGACCGCTACCTGGAGATCTGGAACCTCGTCTTCGACGAGTTCGTCCGCGGCGAGGGCCAGGGCAAGAACTACCCGCTGCTCGGCGAGCTGGACCACAAGAGCATCGACACCGGGGCCGGCCTCGAGCGGATCGCCTACCTGCTCCAGGGCAAGGAGAACCTCTACGAGATCGACGAGGTGTACCCCGTCATCGCCACCGTGGAGGAGATGACCGGGAAGCGCTACGGCGCGAACCTCGAGGACGACGTGCGCATGCGCGTCGTCGCCGACCACGTGCGCTCGGCCCTGATGGTCATCGGGGACGGCGTCCGCCCGGCCAACGAGGGGCGCGGCTACGTGCTGCGCCGCCTGATCCGCCGCGCCGTGCGCGCCGTGCGGCTCCTCGGCGTGGACGAGGTCGCCCTGCCGGCGCTGCTGCCGGTGTCCAAGGAAGCCATGAAGGCGTCGTACCCGGAGCTGGAGACGGACTTCGGCCGCATCGCCGACGTCGCCTACGGCGAGGAGGACGCCTTCCGCCGCACGCTCGCCTCCGGGACCACGATCCTGGACACGGCGGTGCAGCGGGCGAAGAAGAGCTCCGACGGCGGGCCGGTGGTCCTCGGCGGCGACGAGGCCTTCCAGCTGCACGACACCTACGGCTTCCCGATCGACCTCACCCTCGAGATGGCCGCCGAGCAGGGCGTCCAGGTCGACGAGAAGGCCTTCCGCGACCTCATGGCCGAGCAGAAGCAGCGGGCCCGGGCCGACGCGCTGGCGAAGAAGACCGGGCACGGGGACCTGCGCGCCTACGAGACGCTGGCCCAGCAGCTCACGGCGCCGGTGGAGTTCCTCGGGTACGGCGACCACCAGGCCTCGGTGCACGTCGAGGGCCTGCTCGTCGACGGCGCGCCGGCCCCGGCGGCCACCGCCCCGGCCGACGTCGAGGTGGTCCTGGACCGCACGCCGTTCTACGCCGAGGCCGGCGGCCAGCTCGCCGACCAGGGCACCATCACCCTCGACTCCGGCGCCACGATCGAGGTCGACGACGTCCAGCGCCCGGTGGCGGGGCTGTCCGTGCACCGCGGTCGTCTCACCGAGGGCACGGTGGCGCTCGGGGACCCGGGCACGGCTGCGATCGACTCCGGCCGGCGGGTGGCGATCAGCCGAGCGCACTCGGCGACGCACATGATCCACAAGGCGCTGCACGAGATGGTCGGCGAGGACCGCACCCAGGCCGGGTCGGAGAACGCGCCGAGCCGGGTGCGGTTCGACTTCCGTTCGCCCACGGCCGTCTCGGCCGCCCAGCTCAGCGAGATCGAGGAGCGGGTCAACGAGCGGCTCACCGAGAACCTCGAGGTCACCGACGCGGTCATGTCGCTGTCGAAGGCCAAGGAGCTGGGCGCGATGGCGCTCTTCGGCGAGAAGTACGGCGAGAACGTCCGGGTCGTCTCCATCGGTGGGGAGTGGTCGCGCGAGCTGTGCGGCGGCACGCACGTCGGCGCGACCGGCGAGGTCGGTCGGGTGGCGCTGCTCGGCGAGTCCTCCATCGGTTCCGGGGTGCGCCGCGTGGACGCGCTGGTCGGCGCCGGCGCCTACGGCTTCCACGCCAAGGAGCACGCGCTGGTCGGTCAGCTCACCGGCATGCTCAACGCGCGTCCCGAGGAGCTCACGGACCGCGTCGGCTCGCTCATGAGCCGCCTGCGGGAGACCGAGAAGGAGCTCGCGACCCTGCGGCAGGGCCAGCTGCTGGCCCAGGCCGCCACGCTCGCCGCCGAGGCGCCCCGCGAGGGCGACGTGCGGGTCGTGGCGCACGACGCCGGCGAGGTCGGCTCGGCCGACGACCTGCGCACCCTCGCGCTCGACGTGCGGGGCCGGATGGGCGAGGGCGACGCCGCGGTCGTGGCCGTCGCCGGTGCGGCGAACGGCCGTCCGCTCGTCGTCGTCGCCACGAACTCCGCCGCCCGGGACGCCGGTCTGCGGGCCGGCGACTTCGTCAAGGCGGCGGCCCGGACCCTCGGTGGCGGGGGCGGCGGCAAGCCGGACCTCGCCCAGGGTGGCGGGTCGGACGTCGCGGCCGTGGCGGCCGCGCTCGAGGGCGTGCGCACCCAGGTGCGTGAGGCCGCCGGTGCCTGAGGCCCTTCCTCGGGGCGCCCGCCTCGGCGTGGACGTCGGCAAGGCCCGCATCGGGCTGGCCGGGTCCGACCCGGACGGGCTGGTCGCCACGCCCGTCGAGACGGTGCCGCGGGTGCTCGCCGTCCCCACGGACGACGGCGGGGCACCCGCGGTGACGGCCGACGTCGCGCGGATCGCCGCCGAGGTCGACGACCGGCTCGCGGCGGTCGTCTACGTCGGCCTGCCGCGCCACCTGTCGGGGCACGAGGGCGCCGCGACCGCGGACGCCCGGGCGTTCGCGGACCGCCTGGCCGCCCGGGTCGCCCCGGTGCCGGTCCGGCTCGTCGACGAACGGATGACGACGGTGACGGCCCACGCCCAGCTCCGCTCGGCGGGCAGGAAGACGGCGAAGCACCGGCCTGTCATCGACCAGGCTGCAGCCGTTATCATTCTGCAACACGCTCTCGAGGCGGAACGGGCCGCGGGGGACCGGGTCGGCGAACTCGTCGAGCGAGCGTGGCATCATGACCAGTGACCGCTTCTGGAGAAGGATGATTCCGGCGTGACGGAACTCTTCGAGCCCACCACCGCCCAGCGGCAGGCACCGCCGCCGTCGACGTCGCGGGCGCGCTCGGCGGCGAGCAAGCGGGCCGCGCGCAAGCGCCGACGGCAGCGCCAGCGCCGCACCGCGATCATCCTCGTCGTGCTGCTCGGCGTGCTCGGCGTCGGCGGCTACCTGCTGATCGACCGGGTCGGCGGCATGCTGTCCGGATTCGAGCTCTTCGACTCCGCGCCCGAGGACTACGCCGGGCCGGGGGTGGAGCCCGTGCAGATCGAGATCCCCGAGGGCGCGACCGGGTCGATGATGGGGTCGGTCCTCGAGGAGGCCGACGTCGTGGCGAGCGTGGGCGCCTTCAACCAGGCCTTCGAGTCCACGCCGGGCGCCTCGGGCATCCAGCCCGGCACCTACGAGCTGTACACCCAGATGAGCGCCGCGGACGCGGTGCAGTCGCTGGTCGCGAACGAGAAGGTCGAGACCAACGTGACCATCCCGGAGGGGTACACGGTCGAGCAGATCATCGACAAGGTCGCCTCGGTCACGCCGATCACGCGGGACGAGATGGAGGCCGCGCTGGGCACCCCGAAGAAGATCGGGCTGCCGGGCCAGGCCGACGGCGACGCCGAGGGCTGGCTGTTCCCGAAGACCTACGCGGTCCAGCCCGGCGACACGGCCGAGGACCTGCTGTCGACGATGATCGACCAGACCAAGGCCGAGCTCGACTCGCTCGGCGTGGACAACGGCGACCGTCAGGACGTCCTGATCAAGGCGTCCCTGGTCGAGCGCGAGGCGCGGGCGGCCGAGGACCGGCCGAGGATGGCCCGGGCCATCGAGAACCGGCTCGACGTCGACCAGCGCCTGCAGATCGACGCCGCCGTGGCCTACGGGCTGGGGATCCCCGGCACGGAGCTGACGCGGGACGACACCAACGACCCGAGCAACCCCTACAACACCTACCAGCACGCCGGCCTGCCGCCGGGGCCCATCGCCAACCCGGGAGCGGCCTCGGTCGAGGCGGTCGTCGACCCCGCAGACGGCGACTGGATCTTCTGGACGACGGTGAACCTCGACACCGGCGAGACCAAGTTCGCCGAGACGTTCGACGAGCACCAGCAGAACGTCGCCGAGCTGCGTGCCTGGCAGGAGGAGAACGGCTACTGATGCCCGCGACCCGTCGCGCGGCCGTCCTGGGGCACCCGGTCGCGCACTCGCTCTCGCCCACCCTGCACGGCGCCGCCTACGAGGCGCTCGGCCTGGACGGGTGGCGGTACACGGCGATCGACACCACCGTCGAGCAGCTGCCCGACCTCGTGCGCGGCCTGGACCTCTCCTGGGCGGGCCTGAGCGTGACGATGCCGCTCAAGCACGCGGTCATGGAGCTGGTCGACCACGTCGACCCGCTGGCCCGCGCCGTCGGTGCCGTGAACACGGTGCTCGTGTCGCCCGCGCAGTGCGGGGTGAGCCTGACGGGCACCAACACCGACGTGCACGGACTGGTCCAGGCGATCCGCGAGGGCCTCGCCGAGCGCCACGGCACCCTGGCGGCCCCGGTGCGGCGCGCCGTCGTGCTCGGCGGGGGAGCGACGGCCGCCTCGACGCTGGCCGCCCTCGGCGAGCTCGGCTGCACCGCGCCGCGCGTGCTCGCGCGCAACCTGGCCCGCACGGCCACGCTGCAGGAGGCGGCCGCGCGCATGGGCGTCACGCCCCGCTACGAGGTGCTCGACGCCGGCACGGCCCCCGAGGTGCTCGCCGGAGCGGACGTGGTGGTCTCGACCATGCCGGCCTACGCCGCCGACCCCGTGGCCGCGTCGCTGCGCTCCCAGGGCGTGCGCGCCGGCGGGGTGCTGCTCGACGCCGTCTACGACCCGCGGCCCACCGCGCTGTCCCAGGCCTGGGCCGCGGCCGGCGGCACCGTCGTCGGCGGCGAGCGGATGCTGCTGCACCAGGCCGTGGAGCAGGTGCGCCTGATGACCGGCCGACCCGGACCGGTGGACGCCATGGACGCGGCGCTGCAGCAGGCCCTCGGCGCCGAGGCGGCCTGAGCACCCGTCGGCGCGGGCCGCGGCGCGTGACGTCCGCCATCCGACCGTCGGCGCCGGAGGCCGGGCAGGCGTGACAGAATCGCGACCATGCTGCGCTGGTTGACCTCGGGAGAGTCGCACGGTCAGGCCCTGGTGGGCCTCATGGAGGGCCTGCCCGCCGGGGTGGAGATCGTCACCTCGGACATCCAGGACGCCCTGGCCCGGCGTCGTCTCGGCTACGGCCGCGGCGCCCGGATGAAGTTCGAGAAGGACGCGGTCCGCGTCCTGGGCGGGCTGCGCCACGGTGTGACCCAGGGCGGTCCGCTGTCGATCGAGATCGCGAACACCGAGTGGCCCAAGTGGGTCGACGTGATGTCCGCCGACCCGGTGCCCCGGGAGGCTCTGCTGCGCGACGCCGGCACCGGCGACGAGCGCGAGATCGCCCGCAACCGCCCGTTGACGCGGCCCCGTCCCGGGCACGCGGACCTGGTGGGCATGCGCAAGTACGGCTTCGACGACGCCCGGCCGGTCCTGGAGCGGGCCAGCGCCCGCGAGACCGCCACGCGCGTGGCGCTCGGCACCGCCGCGGCGAAGTTCCTCGAGCAGGCGCTCGGCATCCGGCTGGTCAGCCACGTCACCGCGATCGGCCCGGTCGAGGTCCCCGAGGACGCCGACCTGCCCACGCCCGACGACGTCGCCGCGCTGGACGCGGACCCGGTGCGGTGCTTCCACGGGCCCACCAGCGAGGCGATGGTGGCCGAGATCGACGCCTGCCGCAAGGACGGCGACACCCTCGGCGGGGTCGTGGAGGTGCTGGCCTACGACGTGCCGACCGGCCTGGGCACGTACACCCACTCCGACCGCCGGCTGGACGCCCGCCTCGCCGGTGCCCTCATGGGTATCCAGGCGATCAAGGGCGTCGGGGTCGGCGACGGCTTCCGCACCGCGCAGCGCCGGGGCTCGGCCGCGCACGACGAGATCGCGCGGGACGCCGAGGGCCGCATCGTGCGCCGCTCCAACCGGGCCGGCGGGATCGAGGGCGGCATGACCAACGGCGAGGTGCTGCGGGTCTCGGCCGCCATGAAGCCGATCTCCACCGTGCCGCGCGCCCTGGCGACCGTGGACGTCGCCACCGGCGAGGAGGTCACCGCCCACCACCAGCGCTCAGACGTGTGCGCGGTGCCGCCGGCCGCCGTCGTCGCCGAGGCGATGGTCGCCCTGGAGCTGGCGCAGGTCGTCCTGGAGAAGTTCGGCGGCGACTCGGTGGCCGAGGTGCGACGCAACGCCGAGTCCTACCTCGCGTCGATCCCCGAGCTGCTGCGATGACGGCGACACGACCGCGGGTGGTGCTCACGGGCCCGCCCGGCAGCGGCAAGACCACCGTCGGCACCCTGCTGGCGCAGCGCCTCGGCCTGGCGTTCCGGGACACCGACGCCGACGTCGAGGCGACCGCGGGCAAGCCGGTCGCCGACATCTTCGTCGACGACGGCGAGCCGCACTTCCGCGACCTGGAGCGCGAGGCCGTCACCACGGCGCTGGCCACCCACGACGGCGTGCTCGCCCTCGGCGGCGGCGCCGTCATGGACACCCACACCCAGAGCGCGCTGGCCGGGTACGCCGCTGACGGCGGCACGGTCGTCTTCCTCGACGTGTCCCTGGCCCAGGCCGCGCCCCGCGTCGGGTTCAACCGCTCCCGGCCGCTGCTGGTCGGCAACCCGCGCGCCCGGTGGGCCGAGCTGATGCAGGCCCGCCGCCCCACGTACGAACGGCTGGCCACCGTGGCGGTGCTGTCCGACGACCGCACCGCCGCCGAGGTCGCCGACGAGATCCTTCAGGAGGTCCGCTCATGACGGTCCGCGTGACCGTGTCCGGCGCCCAGCCCTACGACGTCGTCGTGGGCCGCCACCTGCTCGGGGAGATCCCCACGCTGCTCGGCGAGGGGGTGCGCCGCGTGCTGGTGATGCACCCGGCGTCGCTGCAGGCCACCGGCGAGACCGTGCGCGAGGACCTGGCCGCCCAGGGCTACGAGGCCTTCGCCGCCGAGCTGCCGGACGCCGAGGAGCAGAAGACCGCCCAGGTCGCGGCGTTCTGCTGGCAGGTCATGGGCCAGGCGGACTTCACGCGCTCCGACGCGATCGTGGCCGTCGGCGGCGGCGCGACGACGGACCTGGCCGGGTTCGTCGCGGCCACCTGGCTGCGCGGCATCAAGGTCGTGCACGTGCCCACCACGCTGCTGGCCATGGTCGACGCGGCCGTCGGCGGCAAGACCGGCATCAACACCGCCGAGGGCAAGAACCTCGTCGGCGCGTTCCACCCGCCGGCCGGGGTGCTGTGCGACCTCGCGGCGCTGGAGTCGCTGGAGCGATGGGACCTCGTGGCCGGCATGGCCGAGGTGATCAAGACGGGCTTCATCGCCGACGAGCGCATCCTCGAGCTGGTCGAGGAGCACGCCGAGGCCCTCCGCGAGTGGGCCGGCCCGGACGCCACCGAGGAGACCTGGGCGGTGCTGACCGAGCTCATCGAGCGGTCGGTGCGCGTCAAGGCGCGCGTCGTGGGCGAGGACCTCACCGAGCAGGGCCTGCGCGAGATCCTCAACTACGGTCACACCCTCGGGCACGCCGTCGAGCTCGTCGAGCGCTACCAGCTGCGGCACGGCGCGGCGGTGGCCGTGGGCATGGTCTTCGCCGCCGAGCTGGGGCGCCTCGGCGGCAAGCTCGACGACGCCGTCGTGGACCGCCACCGGGAGATCCTCACCGCCGTCGGGCTGCCGACCACGTACCGCGGGGACCGGTGGGACCAGCTGCTGGCCGCGATGCGCCGCGACAAGAAGGCACGCGGCGACCTGCTGCGCTTCGTCGTCCTGGACGACGTCGCCAAGCCGGTGCGGCTCGAGGGCCCGGACCCCACCGTGCTGGCCGCCGCCTACGCGGAGATCTCCAAGGAGCCGCCGTCGGGCAGCCCCGGGGTCACCGTCCAGCTCGGCGCCTGACCCGCCCGCCGGCTCGTTGTGGGCATGAAATCTGCAACCCGAACCCGTTCGGGGTTGCGAATTTCATGCCCACAACGGGCGGTATCGGTCGTCAGGGCCACAGGCCGCGCTCGCGCAGCACGTCGCGCAGCAGGTCGGCACGGTCGGTGACGATCCCGTCGACGTTGAGGTCGAGCAGCCGGCGCATCTCGTCCGGCTCGTCGATCGTCCACACGTGCACGTGCCGGCCCGCCCGGTGCGCCGCGGCGACGGTGGCGGCGTCCACGACCGTCACGCCGCCCTGGGCGGGCGGCACCTGGAGGGCGGCGACGTCGCGCAGCGCCCGCTGCACCAGGCCGGGGACGCGCAGTCGGGCTCCCGCGAGGAACCCGAGCACCTCGCTCGTGCCCGCGCTGGTGGCCACCGGCCGGGACATCCTGGCCAGGGTCCGCCGGCGTCGGCCCGGGGAGAACGAGGTGACGCACACCCGCTCGTGGCTCGCGGTGCGTTCGACCGCCTCGGCCACGGGCTCGATGCTCGAGTCGCCCTTGACGTCGATGTTGACGCGCAGGTCCGGCCAGGTGCCCAGCAGGTCGTCCAGCCGGGGGACCGGCTCCTCGCCACCGATCCGGGCCCGGGAGACCTGCTGCCAGGTCAGGTCGGCGACCTCGCCGGAGCTGTCCGTCGTGCGGTCGAGGGACGAGTCGTGCAGGGCCACCGCCACGCCGTCGCGGGTGCCGTGGGCGTCGGTCTCGACGTAGCCGTAGCCGAGGTCGACGGCGGCGGCGAACGCCGCCATCGAGTTCTCGAGGTTCTGCTGCTCGTGGGAGAAGCCCCGGTGCGCCAGCGCGACGACCCCCCGGCCGGGGGATCCGGGGTGCGGATCGAAGTACGGGTGCGTGGTGTGGCTGCGGGTCATGCCCCCGACCCTGCCACGACGTCGTCCATCCAGCCCATCAGACCGGTGAGGTAGCGCAGCCGGGGCTCCTCGCGGGACAGCAGGAGGTCGTGCACGCCGCCCGGCACCGTCAGCATGTCGACGCGGTCGCCCAGCCGCGGGGCCAGCCGGGCGATCTGGGCGACGTCCAGGACCGTGTCCTGGACGTCGAGGTCCGGGTTGGCCACGGAGTCCGGCCCCGACCGGTCCGAGCGGGCCACGAGCACCGGCACGTCGATCGCCAGCCCGCGTGCCACGCGGGCCTGACCGCGGCGCACCGCCCGCAGCCAGCCCGCCCGCACCGGCTCGCCGCCAGGCTTCTTCAGCCGGACGTCGAACTCCCACCGGCCGCCGTGCGCCGCGAGCTGGTGGGTGGCGTACACCGACGGCGTCGCCGACAGCACCGCCGTCGGCGACCACGGCCCGACGGCGTCGAGCACCCACGTGCCCAGGGTGCGCTGCAGCCACGAGGCGTGCAGGTCCAGGAACGGGCTGTCCAGCGCCAGCGCGTCGATCTCGCCGCGGCCGCGGTGCGCGTGCGCCCACAGCGCGGCCAGCAGCCCGCCGGTGGAGTGGGCGTGCAGCACCACCGGGGCGCCGCCGGCCAGCTCGCGCGCGGCGCCGACCGCCGCCGTCAGCGCGGGCCCCTGGTCGCGCAGGTCCGTCACGAAGTGCGGGACCCGGCCCTCGACGAGCGAGCGTCCCGCCCCCGGCAGGTCCACGGCCACCAGGGCGTGCCCGCGCTCCTCGATGGCGCGGGCGAGGTGGTCCTGGAAGAAGTAGTCGTTGTAGCCGTGCACGTGCAGCACCACCGCCCGCGGACGCGCCGGGGCGGACGCCGAGCGCACCAGCGTCGCGGCGCCGAGCGCCGTGCTCTCGAACGGCGCGCCCAGCAGGTCGTCGCGCCGCCAGGTCGTCGCCACGGTGTCCTCGCGCACACGGGCAACCTACCCGAGCATCGCCCGCGGGCACGCAGAATGGTGCCGTGCGATCTCCCCTGCGCAGCCTCCAGCGCCGAGCCGGCCGCCTGCTGTTCGAACAGGTCTCCGGCGGCAGCGCCGGCCGCGACGCGCGCGAACGCATCCACACCAGCCCCGGGCCACGCTGGTTCGCCGACGACTCCGCCGTCGCCCGCGTGCACGGCGACGCCTCGATGTTCGTCGGCGGGGTCCGCGCCCTGCTGCTGCAGTCCCTCCACCCCCTGGCCATGGCCGCCGTCGCCGACCACTCCGGCTACCGCGGCGACCCGTGGGGACGCCTCGGGCGCACCAGCACCTTCCTCGCCGAGACCACGTTCGCCACGGCCGACGACGCCCAGCAGGCCGTCGACGTCGTCCGCGCCGTGCACGCCCGCGTCCGCGGCGTCACCCCCGACGGCCGCCCCTACGCCGCCGACGACCCGTGGCTGCTGCGCTGGGTGCACGTCGCCGAGGTCGACAGTTTCCTCGCCGCCCACCAGCGCTACGGACGCCGCCCCCTCGACCGCGCCGGCTGCGACGCCTACCTCGCCCAGACCGCGACCGTCGCCGACCGGCTCGGCGCCGAGCGGCCGCCGCGCACCCTCGCCGCGCTGCGTGCCGCCCTCGGCGAGTACCGCGACGAGCTCGAGGCCACCGACGCCTCCCGCGACGTCGCCCGCTTCCTGCTGTCCGAGCCGCCCCTGCCGCGCCTCGCCCGCGCCCCCTACACCCTGCTCGGTGCCGCCTCGTACGCCTCGATGCCGCGCTGGGCGCAGGAGCTGACGCCCGCCCCCTGGCCGCTGCACGGCGAACCCGCCCTCGTGCGTGCCGGCGGGCACGTGGCCACCCGGGCGATCCGCTGGGCGCTCGCGGGCGACCCGCCGCCGCGCCGGTCGGCCTGACGCGCGGCGGCCGCGCCGTCCGGGCCTGCGTGGCGCGCTACCCGGTGTTCACCGCGATGCGGAAGACTCACCGACCATGAGCGACCCCACACCGGCGGCACCCTCGGGCCACGACGCCTCGGCCGCGTTCGCCGCGCTGCCCCCGACCGAGCGCCGCCGCCGGGTGGTGGCCTGGGCGCTGTGGGACTGGGCGACCCAGCCGTTCAACACGGTGATCGTCACCTTCGTGTTCACGGCCCTGTACCTGACCAGCGACGCCTTCCTGGAGCCCGACGCCGCGGCGCTGGCCGCCGACGACCCGGCCCGCGACAGCGCCCTGGCCACGCTGTCCAGCGGGCTGGGCGCCTGGATCACCGTCGGGGGAGTGCTGGTCGCGCTGCTCGCCCCGGTCCTCGGCCGTCGCGCGGACGTCACCGGGCGCCGCAAGGCCTGGCTCGCCGGCGGCACCGTGGTGCTCGTCGCGGCCATGTTCGGTCTCGGCTTCGTGCGGGCCGACCCGGCGTACTTCGCGCTCGGGGCCGCGCTGGTGTCGCTGGGCAGCGTGGCGGGGGAGATCGCCGGGGTGAACTACAACGCCATGCTCACCCAGGTCTCCACCCGCGACACGGTCGGTCGGGTCTCCGGGCTCGGCTGGGGACTGGGGTACGTGGGCGGCATCGTCGCGCTGGTGCTGGTCGTCGTGGCCGACGGCGCCGACTTCTTCGGCATGGACACCTCCGACGGCTGGGGCTACCGCGCCATCGCCCTCGGGTGCGGCCTGTGGGCCGTGGCCTTCGCCTGGCCGTTGTTCCGCCGCGTGCCGGAGGCGCCCGCCGCCGACCGGCCGCGGGTGGGGTTCTTCGCCGGGTACGTCGAGCTGTGGCGCGACGTCGTCGACCTGTGGCGGCACGCCCGCACCACCTTCTGGTTCCTGCTGGCCAGCGCCGTCTACCGCGACGGGCTCGCCGGGGTGTTCACGTTCGGCGCGATCGTCGCCGCCGTCTCCTACGGGTTCGACGACACCGAGGTCATCGTCTTCGGCATCGCCGCGAACCTCATCGCCGGGGTGAGCACCATCGTCGCCGGGCTGTTCGACGACCGGCTCGGGCCGCGGACCGTCATCCTGTGGTCGCTGGCGGCCCTGGTGCTGTGCGGCACCGTCATCGTGGCGCTCTACCCCCTGGGCACCGGCGTGTTCTGGGTCGCCGGCCTGGCGCTGACCGCGTTCGTCGGACCGGCCCAGTCCGCCTCCCGGTCCTTCCTGGCACGCGTCACCCCGGCGGGCCGCGAGTCCGAGGTGTTCGGCCTGTACGCCACCACCGGGCGCGCCGTCTCCTTCCTCACCCCGGCGCTGTGGACCGCCGTGATCGCCCTGACCGGCGCCACCCTCTGGGGCACGCTGGCGATCGTCGCCGTGCTCCTGGCCGGGCTCGTGCTCATGCTCGTGGTCACCGACCCCGCCGAGCGCTGAGCCGCGACCACGGGACCGCCCGCGCTGGCGAGCACGACCGGCACGGCCCAGCATGGACGCGGTGGGAGAGGTCAGCGCGTACGTGGAGTCGTTGGACGGCCCGGACCGGGAGGCGGTCGCCGACGTCCTGGACCGTGCCCGCCGGACGGTCCCGGAGGCCACCGAGGGCAGGAGCTACGGCATGCCCGCCCTGCGGTACCGCGACAGCCCGCTGCTCAGCGTCGTCGCCACGGCCCGGCACGTCGGGGTGTACCCGTTCAGCCCGGCGGTGGTCGCGGCGCTCGCGGACCGGCTGGAAGGCTTCCGGGTCACCAAGGGATCCGTCGGGTTCCGTCCCGGGCATCCGCTGCCCGACGACGTCGTGGAGCGCCTCGTGGTGCTGCGTCGCGAGGAGATCGACGCGATGCACGCCGGGCGACCGGGCTAGCCGTGCCGACCCTGGACACCGAGACCTGCCGGCGCCGGTTCGCGGCGGAGCGTCGCGCCGTCCTGGCCACGTCGGCCGGGGACGTCCCGCACCTGGTGCCGGTGACCTTCGCGCTCGCGCCCGGCCTCGACGCCGGTCCCGAGCGGGTCGACGTCGTCACCGCCGTGGACCACAAGCCGAAGCGGTCGACCGACCTGCGCCGGCTGCGCAACCTGCGGGCCAACCCGCGCGCGGCGCTGCTCGTCGACCGCTACGACGACGACTGGGACCGGCTGTGGTGGGTCCGGGTCGACGGTCTCGTGCGCCTGGACGGCGCCGGTCGCGAGGAGGCGCTCGACGCGCTGGCGCAGCGGTACGCCCCGTACCGCCGTCGGCGACCCGAGGGCACGGTGGTCCGGCTCGTGCCGACGCGGTGGAGCGGCTGGTCGGCACGGTGACACCGCCGGCGCCGCCCCCGCTGGCTAGGCTCGGGGCATGACTGACACGCCGCACGTGATGATCCTCAACGGCCCCAACCTCGGTCGGCTCGGCGTCCGCGAGCCGGAGATCTACGGCCACGCGTCGATGGCGGACCTGCGCGTCGAGTCCGACGGGTGGGGGACCCGGTTGGGCCTGGACGTCGAGGTGCGGCAGACCGACGACGAGGCGGAGCTCGTGCGGTGGCTGCACGAGGCGGTGGACACGCGGTCGCACGTGGTGCTGAACCCGGCGGCCTTCACGCACTACAGCTACGCGCTGCGCGACGCGGCGGCCCAGGTGACGACGTCGTCGCTGCTGCTGGTGGAGGTGCACCTGTCGAACCCGGCCGCCCGGGAGTCGTTCCGGCACTACTCCGTCGTCGCCGGGATCGCGACGGGCACGGTGGCGGGGTTCGGCTTCGACTCCTACCGGCTGGCCCTCGAGGCCGTGGCGCACAAGCTCTCACGCTAGACAAGCATCTATCAAGCACCGAGTCTTGATCGGCAATCATCAAGCCTCTATGCTTGAGGCATGATCGTCCTGACCGTCGACCAGCGCGGCAGCACCTCCCGCGGCGACCTGGTGCCGCAGGTGCTCGAGCTGCTCGGCGACCGCACGACCGACGGCGGCCGCCCGCGGGCCGGGGTCCGGGTCGCATTCGACCGCACGGTCGGCGACGAGGTCCAGGGGGTGCTCGACGGCGACGACGGGGCGGCCCTGGCGGTGGCCGTCGTCGCCGACCTGCTGCGCGAGGGGGGCTGGTCGGTCGGCGTCGGGGTCGGCGTCGTGCACGAACCGCTGCCCGCCGCGTCCCGTGCGGCCTCCGGCCCCGCCTTCGTCCGGGCGCGCGAGGCCGTCGAGGACGCCAAGCGTCGCGGGCACGTCGTCCCCGTCGCCGTCGTGGGGACGGCGGAGGAGCCGGGAGCCACCATCGCCGCGGACGCCCAGGCGCTGCTGCGGCTGCTGGGTGCGGTCGCGGCGCGTCGGTCCGCGGCCGGCTGGGAAGCCGTCGATACGCTCGGGCGGCACGAGGCGTCGGCGGCGCCGCAGCGGGAGACGGCGGAGGCGTTGGGCGTGAGCGAGCAGGCGGTCAGCCAGCGGTTGCGCACCGCCCTGTGGGCCGAGGAGCAGGCGGTCCGCCCGCTGGCGGCCCGGCTGCTGCGGGCGGCCGACGCGGCGGCGGGCGCCGCCGACGGCGCGGGGGAGGACTGAGGCGATGGACGTGTGGTGGACGGTCGGCATCTGGGTGGCCACGCTCGCCCTCAGTGTCGGGCTGGGTGCCTGGCTCGTCCCGCTCGTGCTGCGGCACGCCGAGTCGCGCACCGCGGCGCAGGCGCAGGCCGAGGCACTGGCGGTGCTGGGCAACGGGACCTGGATCGGGCTGCTGGAGCGGTTCGCGATCAGCGGCACGCTGCTGGCCGGCTACCCGGAGGGCGTCGCCGTCGTGGTGGCGGTCAAGGCGCTGGGCCGGCTGCCCGAGCTGCGCGAGCACCCCGTGGCCGGCGAGCGCTTCGTCGTGGGCAGCCTGGCGTCGCTGGTGTGGGCAGGGTCGCTCGGGATGGCGGGGCAGGCGCTGCTGGTGTCCCTGTAGACTGTCCCGGGCCGTTCTGCTGCCCGGGGTGCTGGCACCCCGCCGGGCCCTCCGGCTGACCATCCTTTCCCGAGACCTGTCGAGGACGAACAACACCGTGGCTACCTCCAACGACATCAAGAACGGCACCGTGCTGCGCATCGACGGCCAGCTCTGGTCCGTTCTCGAGTTCCAGCACGTCAAGCCGGGCAAGGGTGGCGCGTTCGTCCGCACCAAGCTCAAGAACGTGCTCTCGGGCAAGGTGGTCGACAAGACGTTCAACGCCGGCGCCAAGGTCGAGACGGCCAACGTCGACCGTCGCGACTACCAGTACCTGTACATGGACGGCGAGGACTTCGTCTTCATGGACACCGACACCTACGACCAGATCCCGGTCTCGACCACCGTCGTGGGCGGCGCCCAGGACTACATGCTCGAGGGCATGAGCGTCATGGTGGCCATGAACGAGGGCGTGCCGCTCTACGTCGAGCTGCCCCCGTCGGTCGTCCTGGAGATCACCTACACCGAGCCGGGCCTGCAGGGCGACCGCTCGACCGGTGGCACCAAGCCCGCCACGCTCGAGACCGGTGCCGAGGTCCAGGTCCCGCTGTTCCTCGACCAGGGCACCAAGGTCAAGGTCGACACCCGCGACGGGTCGTACCTGGGCCGCGTGAACGACTGACGTGGGAGCACGGACCAAGGCGCGCAAGCGCGCCGCCGACATCCTCTTCGAGTCCGAGCAGCGCCAGATCGACCCGCTGGTGCTCCTCGCGGACCGCGTGATCGAGCCGCACGCCGAGGCGAGCGTGCCGCAGTACACGGTCGAGCTCGTCGAGGGCGTCGTCGCTCACCGCGAGCGCATCGACGAGCTGCTCGAGACCTACTCGCGCGACTGGACGCTGGCGCGCATGCCGGCCGTGGACCGGTCGCTGCTGCGCGTGGGCGCCTACGAGCTGCTCTACAACGACGACGTGCCGGACGCCGTCGCCGTCGACGAGGCGGTGGACCTGGCCGGCCAGCTGTCCACGGACGACTCGCCGAGCTTCGTCAACGGCGTCCTGGGCCGGCTGATGGAGATCAAGCCGACGCTGCTGGACTGACCGTCCGGCCGGTGTGACGCACCGGACGTCCGTCCTGCGGGCGTCCGGTGCCGGACGCCGACGATCCGGGTTACGCTGACCCGGACAGACCCCCTTTAATGCCGTCCCGTGAGGCGGAGAAGGAGTCCCGTTGCGCCCTGGACCTGCCCTGCCCGCAGACCCGCACCCTGACGGCACCACCGTCCTCGGCGCGAGCGACGTCGCTCGCGCCCTGACCCGCATCGCCCACGAGATCGTCGAACGCGCCAAGGGCGCCGACGACGTGGTGCTCCTCGGCATCCCGACCCGCGGTGTGACGCTCGCCCACCGGCTCGCCGAGCGGCTGTCGGCCATCGAGCCCGCCTTCGACGCCGCCGCCAGCACCGGCGAGCTCGACGTGACGATGTACCGCGACGACCTGCGCCGCCAGCCCACGCGCGCCGTCGGCGTGACCCGCCTGCCGCAGGCCGGGATCGAGGGACGCACCGTCGTCCTCGTCGACGACGTGCTGTACTCCGGGCGGACCATCCGCGCCGCGCTGGACGCGATCGGCGACCTCGGCCGGCCGCGGGCCGTGCGCCTGGCCTGCCTGGTCGACCGCGGGCACCGCGAGCTGCCCATCCGCCCGGACTTCGTGGGCAAGAACCTGCCGACCTCCACCTCGGAGCGCGTGCGCGTCCTGCTGAGCGAGGTCGACGGCGTCGAGGACGCCGTGGTCATCTCCGGCCGCGAGGACACCGAGGGGGACGCGCGATGAAGCACCTGCTCTCGACCGCCGACCTGAGCAAGGACGAGGCGGTCCTGCTGCTGGACACCGCGGCGCAGATGGCCGCGACCCAGTCGCGCGAGATCAAGAAGCTGCCGACGCTGCGCGGCCGCACCGTGGTCAACCTGTTCTTCGAGGACTCCACCCGCACCCGCATCTCCTTCGAGACCGCGGCCAAGCGGCTGTCCGCCGACGTCATCAACTTCTCGGCCAAGGGCTCGAGCGTGTCCAAGGGCGAGTCGCTCAAGGACACGGCCCTGACGCTGCACGCGATGGGCGCCGATGCCGTGGTCGTGCGGCACTGGGCCTCCGGTGCCCCGTACCAGCTCGCGCACGCCGGCTGGCTCGACGCGGGCGTGCTGAACGCCGGCGACGGCACCCACCAGCACCCGACCCAGGCGCTGCTGGACGCCTACACGATCCGCCGTCACCTCGTGGGTCTCCGCGGCGGTGCCGGGGAGGGTGTCGGCGCGGACCTGGCCGGGCTGCGGGTCGCGATCGTCGGCGACGTGCTGCACTCCCGGGTCGCACGGGCGAACGTGGCGCTGCTGCACACCCTCGGCGCCGAGGTCACGCTCGTCGCCCCGCCCACGCTGGTGCCCGTCGGCGTGGAGACGTGGCCGTGCGCCGTGTCGTACCACCTCGACGAGACGCTGGCCGAGTTCCGGCCCGACGCCGTGATGATGCTGCGCGTCCAGCGCGAGCGCATGTCGGGCGGCGCCGGCGGGTTCTTCCCGAGCCCGCTGGAGTACACCCGCTACTACGGACTGGACGCCCGGCGCCTGGCGCGCCTGGCCGACCACGCGATCGTGCTGCACCCCGGCCCCATGAACCGCGGCCTGGAGATCTCCGCCGAGGCGGCGGACTCCGACCGCGCCGTCATCGTCGAACAGGTCGCCAACGGCGTCGCGGTGCGCATGGCGGCCCTCTACCTGCTGATGGCCGGGGAGGACTCGGCGGAAGGGAACGACCTGTGAGCCTGGAGTCCACCACCTACGTCCTGCGGGGGGCGCGCCCCCTGGGCGGCGACGCCGCCGACGTCGTGCTGCGCGACGGCGTGATCGCCGAGATCACCGCCGCGGGCACGGCCGACACCACCGGTGCCGAGGTCGTCGACGCCGCGGGGCAGGTCCTGCTGCCCGGTCTGGTCGACCTGCACACCCACCTGCGCGAACCCGGCCGCGAGGACGCCGAGACCGTGGCGTCGGGGACGCGCGCTGCCGCGGCCGGCGGGTTCACCGCCGTGCACGCGATGGCCAACACCTCCCCGGTGGCCGACACGGCCGGCGTCGTCGAGCAGGTCTACCGGCTGGGGCAGGAGGCCGGCTGGGCCGACGTCCACCCCGTCGGCGCCGTGACGGTCGGGCTCGACGGCGAACGGCTCGCCGAGCTGGGGGCCATGGCCGACTCGGCGGCGCACGTGCGCGTCTTCTCCGACGACGGCAGGTGCGTCGCCGACCCCGTGCTGATGCGCCGCGCCCTGGAGTACGTCAAGGCCTTCGACGGCGTCGTGGCCCAGCACGCGCAGGAGCCCCGGCTGACCGAGGGCGCCCAGATGAACGAGGGGATCGTCTCCGCCGAGATCGGCCTGACCGGCTGGCCCGCCGTCGCCGAGGAGGCGATCATCGCCCGCGACGTGCTGCTCGCCGAGCACGTCGGCTCGCGGCTGCACGTGTGCCACCTGTCCACCGCCGGCTCGGTGGAGATCGTGCGGTGGGCCAAGTCCCGCGGCATCGACGTCACCGCCGAGGTCACCCCGCACCACCTGATCCTCACCGACGACCTCGCCCGCAGCTACGACCCGACGTTCAAGGTCAACCCGCCGCTGCGCACCGCCGCCGACGTCGAGGCCGTGCGCGAGGGCCTGGCCGACGGCACCATCGACATCGTGGCCACCGACCACGCCCCGCACAGCCGCGAGGACAAGGACTGCGAGTGGGGCGCGGCCGCCTTCGGGATGACCGGGCTGGAGACGGCGCTGAGCGTCGTGCAGGAGACCATGGTCGACACCGGCCGCCTGACCTGGTCCGACGTCGCCCGCGTGCTGTCCGCCGCACCCGCCCGGATCGGCCGCGTCGACACGGGCCCCGCCGCGCAGGGACGACCCGTCGCGGTCGGCGAGCCCGCCAACCTGACCCTGGTCGACCCGGCCGCCCGCCGGACCGTCGACGGCGGCACGCAGGTCACCGCCAGCGGGAACACCCCGTTCCGGGGCCGCGAGCTGCCCGGTCAGGTCCGCGCGACGTTCCTGCGCGGCCGCGCGACCGTGCTGGACGGCACCCCGGTCGTGGCGGGGGAGGCGGTCCGATGAACCTGCCCCTGCCCGTCGCCGTCGCGATCTGGGTCGTCGTCGGCCTCGCGCTGCTCCTGCTCGTCCTGACCGGCCGCCGCCGGCTGGCCACCCGCACCCGCCATCTCGTGCCCGCCCCGCCGCAGCCGCCGCTGACCGAGGGCGAGCTCGGCGAGCTGGTCGTCGGCCCGGTCGAGGCCGTCTACGTCTCCAGCACGCTGCACGGCGACTGGCTGGCCCGCCTCGGCGCCCACGGCCTCGGCGACCGGTCGCACGCCGAGGTCGGCGTGTACGCCGGCGGCGTCGTCGTCGACCGGGACGGCGCCGAGCCGCTGCTGCTGCCCGCCGCGGCGCTGCGTGCCGCCGGCACGGCGCCCGGCATGGCCGGCAAGTACGTCGGCCGCGACGGCCTGGTCGTGCTGACGTGGCAGGTGCCGAGCGACGGCGCCGTCGAGGCCACGACCGTCGACACCGGCCTGCGCACGCGTCACCGCGCCGACAGCGACCGCCTCCTGGAGGCCGTGCGGCCCCTCATCATCCCGTCCGAGCCGAGCGCGAAGGATCACCCGTGAGCACCACCACCCGCAGCACCGAACCGGCGATCCTCGTCCTGGAGGACGGCACCGTCGCCCGTGGCACCGCCTACGGCGCCCGCGGCGCCACCGTCGGCGAGATCGTCTTCTCCACCGGCATGACCGGCTACCAGGAGACCCTCACCGACCCGTCCTACCACCGCCAGATCGTCGTGATGACCGCCCCGCACGTGGGCAACACCGGCATCAACACCGACGACCCCGAGTCGCACCGCATCTGGGTCGCCGGGTACGTCCTGCGCGACCCGGCGCGGCGCCCCTCGAACTGGCGCGCCACCGGCAGCCTCGACGACGACCTGGCCGCCCAGGACGTGGTGAGCATCGCCGGCGTCGACACCCGGTTCCTGACCCGGCACCTGCGCGAGCTCGGGGTCATGCGCGCCGGGATCTTCTCCGGCGAGGCGCTGGTGGAGGACGGCGTCGAGCGCGACGTCGCCGACCTCGTCGCCGAGGTCAAGGCCGCCCCGCCCATGGCCGGCGCCGACCTGGCCCGCGAGGTCTCCACGGCCGAGACCTACACCGTCGAGCCCGCCGGCGACTTCGCCGGCGCCGAGCCGGTGGCCACCGTCGTGGCCGTCGACCTCGGCATCAAGGCCATGACGCCCGCCCGGCTCGCCGAGCGCGGCGTGCGCGTGCACGTCGTGCCGCAGTCGGCCACCTTCGACGACGTCGCCGCGCTCCTGCCCGAGGACGCGCCCGGCGGCGTGTTCTTCTCCAACGGTCCCGGCGACCCGTCCGCCGCCACCGCGGAGATCGACCTGCTGCGCGAGGTGCTGGACCGCCGCATCCCGTTCTTCGGCATCTGCTTCGGCAACCAGCTCCTCGGCCGTGCCCTCGGCTACGGCACCTACAAGCTCGGCTACGGCCACCGCGGCATCAACCAGCCCGTCCTGGACCGCACGACCACCAAGGTCGAGGTCACCGCGCACAACCACGGCTTCGCCGTCGACGCCCCCGTCGAGACCGTCAGCACCGCGCCGCACGACGCCGAGCGGGACGACGACGTGCGCTACGGGCGCGTGATCGTCTCCCACGTCGGCCTCAACGACCGGGTCGTCGAGGGCCTGACCGCCCTGGACCTGCCTGCCTTCTCGGTGCAGTACCACCCCGAGGCGGCCGCCGGGCCGCACGACAGCGCCTACCTGTTCGACCGCTTCGTCGAGCTCATGACCACCCGCCAGCCCGTGGCCGTCCCCGACAGCGCGCTCGCCGCACTGGGCGGCGCCACCTCCGGCGAGAAGGAGAACTGATGCCCCGCCGTTCCGACCTCTCCTCCGTCCTGGTCATCGGGTCCGGCCCGATCGTCATCGGCCAGGCCTGCGAGTTCGACTACTCCGGCACCCAGGCCTGCCGCGTGCTGAAGGAGGAGGGCCTGCGCGTCGTCCTGGTCAACTCCAACCCGGCCACGATTATGACCGACCCGGAGTTCGCCGACGCCACCTACGTCGAGCCGATCACCCGCGAGGTGCTGACCTCGATCATCGCCAAGGAGCGTCCCGACGCCCTGCTGCCCACCCTCGGCGGCCAGACGGCTCTCAACGCCGCCATCGAGCTGCACGAGGCCGGCGTGCTGGACGAGTACGGCGTCGAGCTCATCGGCGCCAACATCCCCGCCATCCGCAAGGGCGAGGACCGCGAGGAGTTCAAGGAGGTCGTGGAGGTCTGCGGCGGCGAGTCCGCCCGCTCGCGCATCATCCACTCCATCGACGGCGCGCTCGAGGCCGCCGAGGACCTCGGCTACCCGATGGTCGTGCGCCCCTCGTTCACCATGGGCGGGCTCGGCTCGGGCCTGGCCTACGACGAGGCGGACCTGCGCCGCATCGTCGGCCAGGGCCTGCACTACTCGCCGGTCACCGAGGTGCTCCTCGAGGAGTCGATCCTCGGGTGGAAGGAGTACGAGCTGGAGCTGATGCGCGACAAGAACGACAACGTCGTGGTCGTGTGCTCCATCGAGAACGTCGACCCGGTGGGCGTGCACACCGGCGACTCGGTCACCGTCGCCCCGGCGATGACCCTCACCGACCGCGAGTACCAGACGCTGCGGGACATCGGCATCGCGGTCATCCGCGAGGTCGGCGTCGACACCGGCGGCTGCAACATCCAGTTCGCCGTCGAGCCGGACACCGGGCGCGTGGTGGTCATCGAGATGAACCCCCGCGTGTCGCGCTCCTCGGCGCTGGCCTCCAAGGCCACGGGCTTCCCGATCGCGAAGATCGCGGCCAAGCTCGCCGTCGGGTACACGCTGGACGAGATCCCCAACGACATCACCCAGGTCACCCCGGCCAGCTTCGAGCCGACGCTCGACTACGTCGTGGTGAAGGTGCCGCGGTTCGCCTTCGAGAAGTTCCCGGCGGCGGACGACACGCTGACCACCACGATGAAGTCGGTGGGCGAGGCGATGGCGCTGGGCCGCAACTTCACCGAGGCGCTCGGCAAGGCGCTGCGCAGCATCGACAAGGGCGGCGTCGACTTCCACTGGTCCGGCGAGGCGCCGGCCGGCGAGGAGCTGACGGCGCTGCTGGAGTCCCTGCGGCGACCCACCGAGCAGCGGCTCGTCGGGGTCCAGCAGGCGCTGCGCGCCGTCGAGGCGGGGCACGCGACCCTGGAGCAGGTCTTCGACGCGACGAAGATCGACCCGTGGTTCCTCGACCAGATCCTGCTGATCAACGAGGTCGCCGCCGAGGTGGCCGCCTCGGAGACGCTGACCGCCGACGTGCTGCGCACCGCCAAGCGGCACGGGATCTCCGACGTCCAGATCGCCGCGCTGCGCTCGATGGGGCCCGGGGGAGAGGCCGGCGTGCGCGAGACGCGCCACGCCCTGGGGGTGCGGCCGGTCTACAAGACGGTCGACACCTGCGCCGCGGAGTTCGCCGCGCGCACCCCGTACCACTACTCGTCCTACGACACCGAGACCGAGGTCTCCCCGCGCGAGCGCGAGGCCGTCATCATCCTGGGCTCGGGACCGAACCGCATCGGCCAGGGCATCGAGTTCGACTACTCGTGCGTGCACGCCGCCCTGACGCTCAAGGACGACTACGAGACCGTCATGGTCAACTGCAACCCGGAGACGGTCTCGACCGACTACGACACCTCCGACCGGCTGTACTTCGAGCCGCTGACGTTCGAGGACGTCCTGGAGGTCTACGAGGCCGAGCTCGCCGCGGGCCCGGTCAAGGGCATCATCGTCCAGCTCGGCGGCCAGACGCCGCTGTCGCTGGCGCAGCGGCTGTCCGACGCCGGGCTGCCGATCCTGGGCACCCCTCCCGAGGCGATCGACGCCGCCGAGGACCGCGGGCTGTTCGGCCAGGTGCTCGCCGAGGCGGGCCTGCCCGCCCCGGCGTTCGGCACCGCCCGCTCCCTGGGCGAGGCGCGCGACGTCGCCGACCGGATCGGCTACCCGGTGCTGGTGCGGCCGTCCTACGTGCTCGGCGGGCGGGGCATGGAGATCGTGTACTCGGCCGAGCAGCTCACCGGCTACGTCGAGCGGGCCCTGGAGGCGGCGGCCGCCCACGCGGTGTCCTCCCGCGCTCCCGGGGTGCTGCCGGCGCCGCTGCTCATCGACCGCTTCCTCGACGACGCGATGGAGATCGACGTCGACGCCCTGTTCGACGGCGACGAGCTGTTCCTCGGCGGCGTGATGGAGCACATCGAGGAGGCCGGCATCCACTCGGGCGACTCGGCCTGCGTGCTGCCGCCGGTGTCCCTGAGCCAGGCCGAGGTCGAGCGCATCCGCCGCTCGACCGAGGCGATCGCCCGGGGTGTGGGCGTGCGCGGTCTGCTCAACGTCCAGTACGCGCTCGTCTCGGACGTGCTCTACGTCCTGGAGGCCAACCCGCGCGCCTCGCGCACCGTGCCGTTCGTGTCCAAGGCCACGGGGGCGTCGCTGGCCAAGGCCGCCGCGCGCGTCATGGTCGGCGAGTCGATCGCGGACCTGCGCGCCGAGGGCGTCCTGCCGCCCACGGGCGACGGCGGCACCCTCGACCTGGGGGCGCCGCTGGCCGTCAAGGAGGCGGTGCTGCCGTTCAAGCGGTTCCGCACCGCCGAGGGGCACGTGGTGGACACGGTGCTCGGTCCGGAGATGCGCTCGACCGGCGAGGTCATGGGCTTCGACAAGGACTTCCCGCACGCGTTCGCCAAGTCCCAGGCGGCGGCCTACGGCGGGCTGCCGACGGCGGGCACCGTGTTCGTCTCCGTGGCCGACCGGGACAAGCGCTCGATCGTCTTCCCGGTCCAGCGCCTGGCGGACATCGGCTTCGAGGTGCTGGCCACGGCCGGCACCGCCCAGGTGCTGGCCCGCAACGGCATCACGGCCACCACGGTGCGCAAGTACTCCGAGGGGCCGGGCGCGGACGGCGAGCCGACCGTCGTCGACCTCATCGGCGAGGGCAAGGTCGACCTGGTCGTCAACTCCCCGTCCGGCCAGGGCGCCCGCGCCGACGGCTACGAGATCCGCGCGGCCACCACCGCCGCGGACCGGCCGATGGTCACCACCGTCGACCAGCTCGCCGCGGCGGTGCAGGGCATCGAGGCGGTGCGTGGGGGGCCGTTCGACGTCGCGAGCCTGCAGGAGCACACCGCGGCCACGGTGGCCCGCCGCGAGGCCGGCGGGTCCGTCGGGGTGGGCGCATGAGCGCACCGGCGCCGTTCGGCGCCCGCCTCGCGGCGGCCATGGACGACCACGGTCCGCTGTGCGTGGGCATCGACCCGCACGCGGCGCTGCTGGAGGCGTGGTCCCTGCCGGACGACGCCTCCGGCGTGCGCGAGTTCGGGCTGCGCGTCGTCGACGCCCTCGGGGGGCGGGTGGCGGCGCTCAAGCCGCAGGCGGCCTTCTTCGAGCGGCACGGCTCGCGCGGCCTGGCGGCCCTGGAGGACGTCCTGGCCGCCGCGCGGTCGGCGGGGACCCTGACGGTCGTGGACGCCAAGCGCGGCGACATCGGCTCGACGATGGCCGGCTACGCCGAGGCGTTCCTCGCGGACGCCTCGCCGCTGGCCGGCGACGCCGTCACGCTGACGCCGTACCTCGGGGTCGGGTCGCTGCGCCCGGCGCTCGACCTGGCCGCGGCCACGGGTCGCGGGGTGTTCGTGCTGTGCCTGACGTCCAACCCCGAGGGGGCGGCGGTCCAGCACGCCGTCGGCCCCGACGGGCGCAGCGTCGCCGCGTCCGTCGCGGCCCAGGCCGCGTCGCTCAACGCGGGGGCGCGGCCGCTGGGCTCGGTGGGTCTCGTGGTCGGCGCGACCGTGGGCGACGCGGCGCGCACCACGGGCACGGACCTGCCGGCGGTCAACGGCCCGCTGCTGGCGCCCGGCGTGGGCGCCCAGGGCGCGGGGGAGCGCGAGCTGGCGGCCGTGTTCGGCGCCGCGCGGGGCCAGGTGCTGGCCTCGTCCTCTCGCGGCGTGCTGGCCGCCGGGCCGGACGCGGCGGCGCTGCGCCGGGCGGCCGCGGCGGCGGCCGCCGAGGTGACCGCGGCGCTGCGTCCGGCGCGCTGACCGGCCCGGACGCCGTCGCGGCGCCCGGTTGCATCCGGTTCGGCCCGAATGTCGGGGCCGCGCGGCGGTGGGTTTTCCCACAGGCCCCGCCTGCGATTGCCGCTTCCGCAGGTCGTGGCTACTTTCGAGGGAGCAGTAACTCCCTGTCGGTCCGACTGAGTAGGTGACTTGCGTGGCCCTCCCTCCCCTCACCCCGGAACAGCGTGCGGCGGCTCTCGAGAAGGCGGCCGAGGCGCGTCGGGTGCGCGCCGAGATCAAGAACCGTCTGAAGTACTCCCAGGGGTCGCTCAAGGAGGTGATCGAGCAGGGTCAGACGGACGACGTCGTGGGCAAGCTCAAGGTCGTCTCCCTGCTCGAGTCCCTGCCCGGAGTCGGTAAGGTGAAGGCCCGGGCGATCATGGAAGAGATCGGGATCGCCGAGACCCGCCGGGTCCGTGGTCTCGGACCGCACCAGGCCCAGGCGCTGATCGAGAGGTTTGGCTGAGATTTCCGCACCATCCGCCGCCGTGCCGGCACCCCGCGACGCCGCCGAGACCGACGACCCGCGAGGCCCGGCACGGTTGACCGTGCTCGCCGGGCCCACGGCCGTGGGCAAGGGGACGGTCTCGGCCGACATCCGCGCCCGCTACCCCGAGGTCTGGCTGTCGGTGTCCGCGACCACCCGGCCCCCGCGCCCGGGCGAGGAGCACGGGGTGCACTACCTGTTCGTCTCGCCGGCGGAGTTCGACCGGATGGTCGCCGACGGCGAGATGCTCGAGTGGGCGGTCGTGCACGGCCGGCACCGGTACGGCACGCCGCGCGGGCCGGTGCAGGAGCACCTGGCCGCCGGGCGTCCGACGCTGCTCGAGATCGACCTGCAGGGGGCGCGACAGGTCCGTGAGGCGGTGCGCGACAGCGACCTGGACGCGCAGTTCGTGTTCCTGTCGCCCCCCAGCACCGAGGAGCTGGTGCGCCGCCTGGTGGGGCGTGGCACCGAGGACGCCGAGGAGCGCGCCCGCCGGCTGGCCACGGCCGAGGTCGAGATGGCCGCCGAGCCGGAGTTCGACGTGACCATCGTCAACGACGACGTCACGCGCGCCACCGACGAGCTGGCCGGGCTGCTCGGCGTGCCCGGGGCGCGGGGTGAGCGACGTCGCCCCGAGGCCTCGCACGGCGGGCGGTAGACTGACCTGCTGAACCCCAGACCTTTCCCCGGTGGCGCTCGCCACCGGCCCCGACCTCTGCTTGGAGTGAGACACATGGCAGGAACGACGCCGCAGCCGATCGGCATCACCGACCCGCCCATCGACGACCTGCTGCAGCACAGCGAGTCCAAGTACGGCCTCGTGCTGTACGCGGCCAAGCGTGCCCGCCAGATCAACGCCTACTACGCCCAGCTCAACGAGGGCCTGCTGGAGAACGTCGGCCCGCTGGTCGAGGCGCGTCACCAGGAGAAGCCGCTGTCGATCGCGATGCGCGAGATCAACGAGGGCCTGCTGACGGCCGAGCCGGCCCCGGAGCCGAGCGAACTCACCGCCGCCACGCCGGCCGACCCGACGGCGGAGTCCGAGCACGCCGCCGGCGACGAGATCGTCTGAGACACCCCTCGAGGCGTCGTCGATGAGGATTCTGCTCGGGGTCTCCGGCGGCATCGCCGCCTACAAGGCGGTGCTGCTGCTCCGCCTGCTGCGCGAGCAGGGCCACGCCGTGCGCGTGGTGCCGACGGCGGCCGCGCTGCGGTTCGTCGGCGCCCCGACCTTCGAGGCGCTCTCCGGGGAGCCGGTGAGCACCGAGGTGTTCGACGACGTCGAGAACGTCCAGCACGTGGCGCTCGGCCAGGGCGCCGACCTGGTGATCGTCGCCCCCGCGACGGCGGACCTGCTCGCCCGGGCCGCCGCCGGACGGGCGGACGACCTGCTCACCTCCAGCCTGCTCGTGGCGCGCTGCCCGGTGGTGATGGCCCCGGCGATGCACACCGAGATGTGGGAGCACCCGGCCACCCGCGCCAACGTCGCGACGCTGCGCGCCCGCGGGGTGCACGTGGTCGAGCCGGCCTCGGGCCGGCTGACCGGCACCGACACCGGCCCGGGCCGGCTGCCGGAGCCGGAGGAGATCGCCCGGGTCGCCCTGGCCGTGGCCGCCGACCCGGCCGAGCAGGTGCGGGTCCGGGACCTGGCGGGGCGTCGTGTGGTCGTCTCCGCGGGCGGCACCCGTGAGCCGATCGACCCCGTGCGGTTCATCGGCAACCGCTCCAGCGGCCGCCAGGGCGCGGCGCTGGCGGCCGCGGCCCGCGCGCGCGGCGCCGAGGTGACCCTGGTCGCGGCGCACGTGGACGCCCCGCTGACCGACCCGCTGGTGGCCGACGGCGTGGACGTGGTGGCCGTGTCCACCACGGCCGAGCTGCGCGACGCCGTGCGACGGGCGGCGGCCTCGGCCGACGCGGTCGTCATGGCGGCCGCGGTGGCGGACTTCCGGCCGCTGGCCGCACCGGAAGCGAAGATCAAGAAGGTCGCCGGGCAGTCGCCGCCGGCGATCGAGCTGGCCGAGAACCCGGACGTGCTGGCCGAGCTGGCCGCCGACCGGGTCCGTGCCGGGCAGGTCGTGGTCGGCTTCGCGGCCGAGACGGGCGACGAGACCGGCAGCGTGCTGGAGCACGGCCGGGCCAAGGCGCGCCGCAAGGGTGCCGACCTGCTGGCGGTCAACGCCGTCGGCCCGGACCGCGGGTTCGGCACGGAGGTCAACGAGGTCACGCTGCTGGACGAGCGCGGCGACACGGTGGCCAAGTCCGCCGGGTCCAAGCGGGAGGTCGCCGACGCCATCTGGGACGCCGTGGCGACCCGAATGACCGCATCGTGAGATAATCTCAGGATGTGAGCGACTTGACGGTGCTGATGACGTGCCCGACGCCGTGTGAACCGTAGGCTGGGCCCCATGACCGATGCGCTGCGCCTCTTCACGTCCGAGTCCGTGACCGAAGGCCACCCGGACAAGGTGTGCGACCAGATCTCGGACGCGATCCTGGACGCGCTGCTCGCCCAGGACCCGCGCTCGCGCGTCGCCGTGGAGACGATGGTCACCACCGGGCTGGTGCACGTGGCCGGGGAGGTCACCACCGAGGCCTACGTCGAGATCCCGCAGATCGTGCGCGAGGTGGTGCGCGGCATCGGCTACACCTCGTCCTCCATCGGGTTCGACGGCGACTCGTGTGGGGTGTCGGTCTCCATCGGTCAGCAGTCGCCCGACATCGCCCAGGGCGTGGACACGGCGCTGGAGCGGCGCACCAACGCCGCCGACGTCGACCCGTACGACGCCCAGGGCGCCGGCGACCAGGGCCTGATGTTCGGCTACGCCACCGACGAGACGCCGTCGCTGATGCCGCTGCCGATCTTCCTGGCCCACCGGCTCGCCGAGCGGCTGGCCGAGGTGCGCCGCACCGGCGAGGTCTCCGGCCTGCGCCCGGACGGCAAGACGCAGGTCACCGTCGGCTACGACGGCGACCGGCCGGTCAGCCTGGACACCGTGGTGCTGTCCACCCAGCACGACGCCGACCTGGAGCAGGACAAGCTCGCCCAGGAGATGCGCGCCCACGTCATCGACCCCGTGGTGGCCCAGGTCGCCTCGGCCTCCGGCATCACCACCGACGACGTGCGCGTCATCGTCAACCCCACCGGGCAGTTCGTCATCGGCGGCCCGCAGGGCGACGCCGGGCTGACCGGCCGCAAGATCATCGTGGACACCTACGGCGGCATGGCCCGTCACGGCGGCGGGGCGTTCTCCGGCAAGGACCCCTCGAAGGTGGACCGCTCGGCCGCGTACGCGATGCGGTGGGTCGCCAAGAACGTCGTCGCCGCGGGTCTGGCGCGCCGCTGCGAGGTGCAGGTCGCCTACGCGATCGGGAAGGCCCAGCCGGTGGGGCTCTACGTCGAGACGTTCGGCACCGAGACCGTCGACCCGGCACGGATCGAGGCCGCCATCCGCGAGGTCTTCGACCTGCGCCCGGCGGCGATCATCCACGACCTGGACCTGCTGCGCCCCGTCTACGCCGCCACGGCCGCCTACGGCCACTTCGGCCGCGAGCTGGAGGCGTTCACCTGGGAGCGCACCGACCGCGTCGAGGCGCTGCGCGCCGCGGTCTGAGGGCGGCGAGGTGTCGGTGTCGTGTGATGGCATAGCGCCGTGACCTCCCCCGACGAGCCCGAGCAGGGCGCCCTGCTCGGGCTCGACGACGTCCCGGCCGCCCCGCGCCGCGGCCGCGCACCCGGGCGCAAGCCGGGCCGAGAGCCCGCCGCCGTCGACCCGGTGGCCCGCGTGGTGCTCGACCTGGCCCCGGCCCACCTGGACCGCGAGTTCGACTACCTGGTGCCGGCGGCGCTGGCCGACGACGCGGTGCCCGGGGTGCGGGTGCGCACCCGGTTCGGCCCGCAGGACGTGGCCGGGTTCGTCGTCGCCCGGGCCGCGACCTCCGAGCACGAGGGCCGGCTGCAGCCGCTGCGCCGCGTCGTCTCGCCCGACCCGGTGCTGACCCCGGAGGTGCTCGACCTGGCCCGCCGGGTCGCCGCCCGCTACGCCGGCACCGTCGCCGACGTGCTGCGCCTGGCCGTGCCGCCGCGGCACGCCCGCGTCGAGGCCGAGGTGCTCGCCGACCTGGCCGAGCGGGCCGCGGCCCCCGACGAGGCGGCTGCCGTGGCGGACGAGACGGCCGACGCCGACGACGCCGACGACGCCGGGCAGGACGGGGCTGCCGCGTCGGCGACGGCCGGCGCACCCGTGGTGCCGCCGCCGTCGCCCCCCGGCGGCGAGGGCTGGCCGGACGTGTGGGCGCCCTACCGCACCGGGGAGGCCTTCTGCCGCCACCTGCTGGGCGGCCAGGCCCCCCGGGCGGTGTGGAGCCCGCTGCCGGGGCTGCAGGCGCCCGCCGGGCAGGAGGCCACGGCGCGCGTCCCGCACTGGGCCGCCGCGATCGCCGAGGCGGTGCGCGCCACCCTGGCCGGCGGACGGCGCGCCCTGGTCGTGGCGCCGGACGCCCGCGACGTCGAGCGCGTGTGCGCGGCGCTGGCGGCCGCCGGGGTCGACGCGGTGCGCCGGCTGCAGGCCGACGACGGTCCGGCACCGCGCTACCGCGCGTTCCTGCACGCCCGGCACGGCCTGGCGTCGGTGATCGTGGGTACCCGGGCGGCGATGTTCGCCCCCGTGCCGGACCTGGGGCTGGTCGTGCTGTGGGGCGACGGCGAGGAGACCCTCGACGAGCCGCACGCCCCCTACCCGGCGGCCCGCGAGGTCCTCGCGATGCGCTCCGAGGCCGAGGGTGCCGGGTTCCTGCTGGGTTCGCCCGGCCGGACCGTGCAGGCCCAGGCGATGCTGGCGCGCGGCTGGGCGGCCGAGATCGCCGCGACGCGCGACGTGGTGCGCTCGCGCGCCCCGCGCGGGCGGGCCCTGACGTCGGTCGAGCTCGCCGCCGAGGGGCCCGGCGCCGCCGCCCGGCTGCCCACGGCTGCCTGGCGCACCGCCCGGGCGGCCCTGGAGCGCGGTCCGGTGCTCGTCCAGGTGCCGCGTACCGGCTACCTGCCGGTGGTGGCGTGCGCCGCCTGCCGCACCGCCGCCCGCTGCACGCACTGCCACGGGCCGCTCGGCCTGCGCGGGGCGCGCGGCATCCCCCAGTGCACCTGGTGCGGACGCCTGGCGGGCGCCTGGCGCTGCGAGGAGTGCGGTCACGACCGGGTGCGCGCCGTGCGCGTGGGGTCCGAACGCACCGCCGAGGAGCTGGGCCGCGCATTCGCCGGTGTGCCCGTGCGGGTCTCGGCGTCCTCGGCCCCCGGAGGCATCCTGGCGAGCGTGGCCGCCGACCCCGCACTCGTGGTGGCCACCCCGGGCGCCGAACCCGTGGCCGAGGACGGGTACGCCGCCGCGCTGCTGCTCGACGCCGCGACCGCCACGGCCGGCACCGACCTGGCGATGGCCACCCGCGCCCTGCACCGCTGGATCGCCGCGGCCGCGCTCGTGCGCCCGGGACCGGACGGTCAGGTGCTGCTGGTCGGGGACGCCGCCCCCGCACCCACCGGCGCGCTGGTGCGGTTCGACCCGGCCGGCCTGGCCGAGCGCGAGCTCGACGAGCGCCGCGAGCTCGACCTGCCGCCCGCCGTGCGCATCGCCGCGGTGACCGGCGACGCCGACGCCGTGCGCGCCGTCGTCGACCGCGTCGAGCTCGCCACGCCCGAGACGGTGCTCGGACCCGTGGAGCTGCCCGTCGACGACCGTCTCGAGGCCCGCGTGCGCGTCGTGGTGCGCGTGCCCCCGGCCGCCGGTGCCGAGCTCGCCGCCCAGCTGCGCGCCTCGCTGGCCGTGCGCTCCGCCCGCCGCGAGGGCGGCACCGTCCGTGTCCAGGTCGACCCCCAGGAGATGCTCTGATGCCCGCTGCCGCCCGCCCCGCCGTGGACGCCGTGGTCTACGACCTCGGCAACGTGCTGGTCGGCTGGGACCCGTACGGTGCCTTCGCCGGTCTCGACCGGGTCGAGGTGGACCGGTGGATGGACGCCGTCGACTTCCCGGCCTTCAACCACGCCCAGGACGCCGGGCGCACCTGGGCCGAGGCCGTCGCCCACCTGGAGGCCACCCGGCCCGAGCTGGCCCCGATGGCGGCCCGGTACGCCCGCGACTACGCCGGCACCCTGGCGGCAGGGCCCGTGCCCGGGTCGGCCGAGCTCGTCGCCGAGCTGCACGCCACCGGGGTGCCGCTGTACGGGCTGACCAACTGGGCCGCCGACACCTTCGACGCCGCCGAGCCCGCCGCCCCCGCCATCGGGCTGCTGCGCGACGTGCTCGTCTCCGGACGCGTCGGACTGGCCAAACCCGACCCGGCGATCTTCCGCCTCGCCGCCGAGCGCTTCGACGTGGCCCCCGCCCGCACCGTCTTCGTCGACGACACGCTGCGCAACGTCCGTGCCGCCCGGGAGGTCGGCTTCCACGCCGTGCACTTCACCGGCACGCCCGCGCTGCGTCGGGCGCTCGCGGACCTCGGGCTGCCCGTGGCGGACTGAGAGCCGCCCGCCGGCTCAGGAGTCGCCGACGGCGATCGTCCGCGGGGCGGCCTCGGCGGCGCGACGCAACGCGTCCAGGTCGGCGACGTCGTCGCGCACATCGAGGTCCCCACCGGCGGCCTCGAGCACGGGCCAGGTGAGGTCGCCGTCGTCCAGGTCGCCGAGCAGGATCCCGCCCAGGCCGACCCACCACTCGTCCCGGTGCTCCCCGGGACCGTGGGCGACCAGGACGACGACGTCGCCGAGCCCGGCCAGCGCGTCGCCCGCGGCGTCGGCGTCCCCGCCCAGCGTGGCCACCACCTCGATCGTGTCCCCGGGCGCGACGTCGACGCCGTCCAGGTCGTCGTCCCCTGCCGCCACGACCTCGTCGACCTCCAGTGCCACGACGACCTCGCGGCTGTCGGCGTCGCCGGACCAGGCGACCTCGCGCCCGCCGTCCGTGGACCAGTCGGTGGCCCGCCCGCGCTGCCAACCGGTGATCTCGCCGGCCACGACGAGGTCCGAGAACGTCGTGGCGGACGAGCCGTCGCGGTAGGTCACCTGGGGGAGCGTGGCGGTGAGGGACGTCGGCGAGAACGCGACGTCGTCGAACAGGGCGTGCTCCGCCATCGGCTCGGCGAACGCCTCCTCGGGTCCGGAGCACGCACCCGCCACGAGCACGACGCCCACGAGCCCGACCGCCGCCGGCGTGATCCTCGTCCCGCTCGCCGCGCCCTCGCGGCGGTGCTCACGCGCCATGCCCTCTCCCTGTGCCGCCCCGCCCTAGACTTGCACGGTGCGTCTGCTGTTTGCCGGAACCCCCGAACCCGCCGTGCCCGCCCTGAAGGCACTGATCGACTCCGACCACGAGGTCGTCGCCGTGCTGACCCGCGCCGACGCCCGCGCCGGTCGCGGGCGCCGGCTCGTGCCGAGCCCGGTGCGCGTCGCCGCCGAGGAGGCCGGCATCGAGGTGATCACCGACGTCCCGCGCGGCGAGGACTTCGTGGCCCGGCTGCGCGACCTCGAGGTGGACGCCGCCCCCGTGGTCGCCTACGGCCACCTGCTGCGCCCCGACGTGCTCGCCGTGCCGCGCCTGGGCTGGGTCAACCTGCACTTCTCGGTGCTGCCCGCCTGGCGCGGCGCCGCCCCCGTCCAGCACGCGGTCCTCGCCGGCGACGAGGTCACCGGCGCCACCACGTTCCTGCTCGACGACGGCATGGACACCGGCCCGGTGCTGGGCACCTCCACCGAGACGATCCGGCCCCGCGACACCTCCGGCGACCTGCTCGACCGTCTCGCCACCTCCGGTGCCGGGCTGCTCGTGGCCACGCTGGACGCCCTGGAGGCCGGCACCCTGTCCCCGCAGCCCCAGAGCCCGGACGGCGCCTCCTACGCCCCGAAGATCACCGCTGAGGACGCCCTGGTGCGCTGGGACGCCCCGGCGCTCGCGGTCGACCGGCGCATCCGGGCGGTCACCCCGGCCCCGGGGGCGTGGACGACCCTGCCCGACGCCGACGACGGCACGCCGGGTGCGCGGCTCGGCCTCGGCCCGGTGCGCCCGCGCCCCGACGTGGCCGACCTGTCCCCGGGACAGGTCCGGGCCTCCAAGTCCGAGGTGCTGGTGGGCACCGCCACGCACGCCGTCGAGCTGGGTGAGGTACGCCCCGTGGGCAAGAAGCCCATGGCGGCGGCCGACTGGGCGCGCGGCGCCGGACGCGTCGTCGTCGAGGCCGACGCCCCGCTGGGAGGGGCCCGATGAGCGCCGACCGCCCGGGACGCGACCAGCCCCGGGACGACCGCCGCAACGACCGCGGCCGCCAGCGCGGCGCCGCTCGCAGCCGCGGGCAGGGCCACCGCAGCGGCCAGGCGCCCTCGCAGCGCCGCCGGTCCACCGACCCGGCCCGCACCGCCGCCTACGACGTGCTGCGCGAGGTGGACGGCTCGGACGCCTACGCCAACCTCGTGCTGCCCCCGCTGCTGCGCGAACGCGGTCTGAGCGGCCGCGACGCCGGGTTCGCCACCGAGCTCGCCTACGGCACCCTGCGACTGCGCGGCCGCTACGACGCGATCCTGGCGCGCTGCGTCAGCCGCGCCCTGGACCAGCTCGACCCCGAGGTGCTTGACGTGCTGCGCCTGGGCGCCCACCAGCTGCTCGGCATGCGGGTGCCCGCCCACGCGGCGGTGTCCGAGACCGTGGGGCTGTGCCGCGACCGCGTCGGGGCCGGACCGGCCCAGATGGTCAACGCCGTGCTGCGCGCCGTCGGACGCCGCCCGCTGGAGGAGTGGCTCGACGACCTGCGGGCCGACGCCCCCGACGCCGTGACCGGGCTCGCCCGGACCGGCTCGCACCCGGTGTGGATCACCCGCGCCCTGCGCGAGGCCCTGCACGGGCACGGCCGCGACGCGGGCGAGATCGCCGACCTGCTCGAGGCGGACAACACGCCCCCGCGGGTCACCCTCGTCGCCCGGCCCGGCCTCGTCGCAGCGGACGCGCTCGACGACGGCGCACCGGACGCGGTGCGCCTGGAGCCCGGTGCCTGGGCGCCCACCGCGCGCGTGCTCGCCGCCGGCACCGACCCCGCCGACCTGCCCGCCGTCGCCGACGGCCGCGCCGGTGTCCAGGACGAGGGCTCGCAGCTGGTCACCCTCGCCCTGGCCGCCGTGGCCCTGGACGGACCCGACGCGCGCTGGCTGGACCTGTGCGCCGGCCCCGGGGGCAAGGCCGCCCTCCTCGCGGCGCTCGCGGGCGAGCGGGACGCCCGGCTGGTGGCCAACGAGCTGCAGCCGCACCGCGCCCGCCTCGTGCGCCGCGGGTTGCGTGCCGCCCTCGAGGGGGTCGTGGAGCAGGTGCGCACCTCCGACGGGCGCGAGCTCGGCACGGAGGAGCCCGGCGGCTACGACCGGGTCCTGGTCGACGCCCCCTGCACGGGGCTGGGCGCGCTGCGGCGGCGACCCGAGTCCCGCTGGCGACGTACGCCCGCCGACCTCGGGGTGCTCACGCGCCTGCAGGGCGAGCTGCTCGGCTCCGCCCTGGACGCCGTCCGGCCCGGGGGAGTGGTCGCCTACGTCACCTGCTCGCCCCACCTGGCCGAGACCCGGCTCGTCGTCGACGACGTGCTGCGCCGCCGCGACGACGTCGAGCGGATCGACGCCCGGGCGGCCGTGCGCGACGTGCTCGTGCCCGGGGCGCAGATCGACCTCGGGGCCGACGACGGCGGCGCGGACGGCCTGGACGTCCAGCTCTGGCCGCACGTGCACGGCACGGACGCCATGCACCTGACGCTGCTGCGGCGAGCGGCCTGAGGATCGACGGGTGCCAGGAATTCCTTGCGCATGATGCGGTGTCGGGATAATCTGACAGCAACACCGGTCAGCAAAACCTGACAACGGAGGCGGTATGGACACCACCGACCGCTGGACCCACGCCCGCGGCCCCCGCGACCTCGGCCGCTTCGTCCAGCAAGCCCGCAAGCAGCACGGACTCAGCCAGGCGGCGCTCGCGGACGAGCTCGGCCTGACGCGCCAGTACGTCTCCGAGGTCGAGTCCGGCGTCGGAAACCTCTACATCACGCGGCTCTTCGAGATGTTCGACGAGCTGGGGATCGAGGTCCGTCTCGAGCAGCGGGGCAGCGATGACCGCGCCTGAGCTGGACGCGTGGCTCTACGGCACACGCATCGCCCGGTTCTCCGCGCGGGACACCGGTCGCGGCGCCCCGCGCGTGGAGCTGACGTGGGACCCGGGCGCCGTCGACCGCTGGGGGTACGGCTCGCGGGTCCTGTCCCACCTGCTGCCGATGGATCCCGACGGTGCGCCCGCGCCGGCGCGGGTGACCGCCTGGCTCGACGGGCTGATGCCCGAGGGGCGCGTCCGTGACCACATGGCCATGGACGCCGGCGTCGACCCGGACGACCCGGTGGGCTTCTTCGGCGCCTACGGCGGGGACACCGTCGGAGCACTCCGGTTCGTCGCCGTGGGGGTCGAACCGCGAGAACACGACCGTGAAGCGGTGCGCCTCGACGACGCCGGTGTCGCGGACCTGCTGCGCGCGAGCATCGCCCGCGCCGGGGGACAGGCGCGCAGCCAGCGCCTCACGAGCTCGTTGCCCGGGATGGAGCCGAAGATCGGGCTCGTGCGCGACGAGGGCGCCTGGTGGCGCGCCGCGCCCGACGAGGCGACCACGCACATCCTCAAGGTGGCCCGCGACGCCGACTCGCCGACGGCCGACCTCGTGGACACCGAGGCGGCCGCCCTCGACCTCGCACGACGCCTCGGGCTCACCACGATCCAGGCGCACGTCGAGACGTTCGAGGACGTGCGCTGCCTCGTGGTGTCCCGCTACGACCGCGTGCCCGACGACGACGCCCCCGGCGGGCTGCGCCGCATCCACCAGGAGGACGCCGCCCAGGCGCTCGGGATCAACACCCGTGACCCCGAGCGCAAGTTCCAGCACGGCCGGTCGATCCCCTCGTTGCAGGCGATCGCCCAGGTGCTGCGCGACGACGGCACCCGCCCGGACCGCCTGCTCGCCCTGACCACGCTGAACCTGGCCCTCGGCAACACCGACGCCCACGCCAAGAACGTCTCCATGCTGCGCCGGGCCGACGGCACGGTCTCGCTGGCGCCGGCGTACGACATCTCCATGCACCTGCACCACGACCACGCCTCGCGGATCTTCGCGATGGACATCGTCGGACGCCGGGACATGGACGCGATCACCGGCACCGACCTCGTGGACGAGGGCGTCTCGTGGGGCCTGCCGCGCCGCCGGGCGACGCGCGTCGTCACCACCACGCTCGACGACCTGCGCACGGCGCTGGCCGAGATCGACCGGGACGTGCACCCGGGTGTGGGAGCGGCGGCGTGGCGCACCGTGCAGGCGCGCACCGACGCGCTGCGCGGCGATCTGTCCTGACCCGGTCGGCCCTCGGCGACTGTCAGTGCAGCGTGCGCTGCATCAGCATCGTGCTGACGTCCCGGCCGTGCTTGCGCCCCACGTCGCGCAGCACGCCGACGACCTCGAACCCGAGCCGGCGGTGCAGCGGCACCGACCCGGCGGCCGCCGGGTCGTCGGCGACCACGGCGATCACCTGGCGCACGCCGGCGACCGTGCAGGCGTCCAGCAGCGCCGACAGCAGCCGCGTCCCGACGCCGCGGCCCTGCGCCGACGGGGTCAGGTAGATCGTGTCCTCGACCGTGTCGCGGTACGCGGCCTTCGGGCGCCACGGCGCGGCGTAGGCGTAGCCGACCACCCCGCCGTCGAGCTCGGCGACGAGGAAGGGCAGGCCGCGGGCGTCGGCCTCGGCCAGACGGCCGCGCCAGTCGGCGTCGGTCGGCGGCTGCTCGTCGAACGTGACGGCGGTGCGCGCCACGTACGGGGCGAGGACCGCGGCGACGGCGTCGAGATCGGCCGCCGTGGCGCGCCGCACGTGCGGGCGCATCACCGTCGTGGAGGCGTCGTCGGGGGAGGGGAGGGCAGCCACGGGGCGAGCGTAGACCGTGGGCGTCCTAGGCTGTGCCCATGCCTGCGCTGATCCACCCCAGCATCCTGTCGGCCGACTTCGCGAACCTCGAGCGCGACCTGCACGCCATCGCGACGGCGGACGCCGCGCACGTCGACGTCATGGACTACCACTTCGTGCCGAACCTGACGCTCGGCCTGCCGGTCTTCGAGCGGCTCGTGGAGGTCTCCCCGGTGCCGGTGGACGGCCACCTGATGATCGCCGACCCCGACCGCTGGGCGCCGGCGTACGCCGAGGCGGGTGCGGCGTCGGTGACCTTCCATGCCGAGGCGGCCCAGGCTCCGGTGCGCCTCGCCCGCGAGCTGCGCCGCCTGGGTGCGCGTGCCGGGGTGGCGCTGCGTCCGGCGACGCCCGTCGAGCCCTACCTCGACCTGCTCGCCGAGGTCGACATGATCCTCGTCATGACGGTCGAGCCCGGGTTCGGCGGCCAGTCGTTCATCGACGGCACGCTGCCCAAGATCCGCCGCGCCCGGGCGGCGATCAGCGAGCAGGACCTCGACGTGCACATCCAGGTCGACGGGGGAGTGTCCCGCTCCACGATCGAGCGGGCCGCCGAGGCCGGGGCGAACGTCTTCGTGGCCGGCTCCGCGGTCTACGGGGCGGACGACGTCCCGGCCGAGATCGAGACGCTGCGGGCGATGGCGGACCAGCACACCCACTGAGAGGCGTCGGGGCACCGACGCCTGTCGTCGGTGATCGCCGCATCCTGAAAAATAGTGTGCCAAGCACCCTGATGACGCACCTCACCGTCCACACGACGGAACGAGGCAAGGACGCCAGGGACCCGCCGTCTAGGCTGGGGGTGTGAAGACCTTCGACTCCCTGTTCGCCGAGCTGTCAGCCAAGGCCGAGTCCCGTCCCGCCGGGTCGGGGACCGTCGCGCAGCTGGACGCCGGCGTCCATGCGATCGGCAAGAAGATCGTGGAGGAGGCCGCCGAGGTCTGGATGGCGGCCGAGCACGAGTCCGACGAGGCGGCCGCCGAGGAGATCTCGCAGCTGCTCTACCACCTGCAGGTGCTGATGCTGGCCAAGGGGCTCACGCTGGAGGACGTCTACGACCATCTGTGAGCGCCCTCGGGTGCTCCCGCGCACCCGGGCAGCGCGCTCCGACGTCTTCCTGCCGCTCCGTCCCAGAACGAGGTAAACCGTTGCTCCGCATCGCCGTCCCCAACAAGGGTTCGCTGTCCACGCCCGCCACCGAGATGCTGCGCGAGGCGGGCTACCGCCAGCGCCGTGACAACCGTGAGCTGGTGCTCACCGACGTCGACAACGACGTCGAGTTCTTCTTCCTGCGTCCTCGCGACGTGGCCGTCTACGTCGGTGCCGGCACCGTCGACGTCGGGATCACCGGCCGCGACCTGCTGCTGGACTCCGGCGCCGAGGCGGTCGAGCACCTGCCGCTCGGGTTCGCCGGCTCCACCTTCCGCTTCGCCGCGCCGGCGGGCAGCGCGACCCAGGTCGAGGACATCGCCGGCAAGCGCGTCGCGTCGTCGTACACGACGCTCGTCGCGGGCTACCTGGCCCGTCAGGGCATCGAACCGTCGGCGATCGTCCACCTGGACGGTGCGGTGGAGAGCTCGGTCCGGCTCGGCGTCGCGGACGTCATCGCCGACGTCGTCGAGACGGGCAGCACGCTGCGTGCCGCGGGCATGGAGGTCTTCGGCGAGCCGATCCTGCGCTCCGAGGCGGTGATGATCCGGCACGCCCACCAGGACGAGCCCGTCGGCCTCGACGTCCTGACCCGCCGTCTGCAGGGCGTGATCACCGCCCGCGAGTACGTCCTGCTGGACTACGACGTGCCGATGGAGCTCGTCGACGCCGCGGTCGCCGTCACGCCGGGCTTCGAGTCGCCCACCGTGTCCCCGCTGCACAACGGCCACTCGGCCGCCGTGCGGTCCATGGTGCGTCGCGCCGACACCAACCGGGTGATGGACGCCCTCTACGAGGTGGGCGCCCGCGGGATCCTGGTGACCTCGATCCTCGCCTCGCGCCTCTGACCCGATGTCCGACGACGGCACCGGGCCCGCGTACCGCACGTTCCGTCCGTTCTGGGCGAGGGTGTCGGTGGCGATCACCGGTGCCGTCGCGGCCGGAGGCAGCCTGCTGGTCGGGCTCTTCGCACCGACGGGAGTCCTCCTGGGGGAGGGCACCCGGCTGACGTTCGTCCTCTTCGCCGTGTTCGTCGTCTGGCTGCTCTGGCGGCTGGGCGGCGTGCACGCCCGGCCCGACGACGACGGTCTGACCGTCCGCAACGTCGTGCGCACCCGGCGGGTCGCCTGGCCGGAGATCGTCGCCGTGCGCATGACTCCGAACGACCCGTGGGTCGTCCTGGACCTGGCCGACGGTGGCACGCTCGCCGTCATGGCGATCCAGCGCGCCGACGGTGAACGGGGCATGGCCGAGGCGCGTCGGCTGCAGTCCCTCGTGCAGCGGCTGGGCGAGGCGCCCGACGTCGACTGACGCCGGGCGCCTCGTCGTCAGGCCGTGTGCGCCGGGCGACGCTCGCTGCGCGGGGCGCGAGCCTGCGGCGCACCCTTGTCCGGAGCGATGCGCAGCTGGCGGCCGGCCACGTTGGCCCGGCCGATCTTGTTCATGGCCGCGTCGTCGAGCGGCTTGGTGATGTCGACCAGCGAGAAGCTGCCGAAGATGTCGATCTTGCCGATGTCGGCACCACGCAGGCCGCCCTCGTTCGTCAGCGCACCGACGATGCCGCGGGGCTGGGCGCCGTGGGCGTGGCCGACGGCGACCCGGTAGCGGGTGCCCTCGGCCGCACGGCGGATACCGCGGGGGCGGTCCCCGTCGCGGTCGGCGCGGGGGTGGCGCCGGGTGCGGTCGCCGTCGCGGTCCGAGCGCTCGGCGCGCTTCGTCTCACGGGTGCGACCGCCCTTGACCTCGGCGCGCTCCTTCTCGTGCTCGGCCTGGGCGGCGAGGTGCTGCGGACCGTCGTCGCCCACCGCGAGCGCCAGCAGGGCGGCCGCGACCTGGGTGGGGTCGGGCGTGGTGCCGTCCTCGCCGGGCGTCAGGTGCTCGGTGAGGAGCTGCGTGTACAGGTCGAGCCGGCCGGCCTCGAGGCGCGTGGGCACCGTGGACAGGATGGTGCGTGCCCGGTGGGCGGAGACGTCCCGGGGGGAGGGGATCTCGGCCTCGACGAGGCGGGTGCGGATGGTGCGCTCGATGTGCTTGAGCTTGCCGCGCTCGTGGGGGGTCACGAAGGACAGGGCCTTGCCGGTGCGGCCGGCGCGGCCGGTGCGGCCGATCCGGTGGACATAGGCCTCGGCCTCGCGGGGCAGGTCGAAGTTGACGACGAGACCGATGCGGTCGACGTCGAGACCGCGGGCGGCGACGTCGGTGGCGACCAGGACGTCGAGGGCGCCGCTGCGCAGCCGCTCGACGATCTTCTCGCGCTCCTTCTGGGCGACGTCGCCGGAGATGGTGGCGGCGGAGACGCCGCGCTCGACCAGGGCGACGCCGACCTCCTCGGCGGCCGCACGGGTGCGGGTGAAGACGATGGTGGCGTCGGCGTCGGAGGTGGCCAGGACGCGGACCAGGGAGCCGACCTTGTGGCGGAACGGCACCACGGCGTAGGTCTGCTCGACGGTGGTGACGGTGCTGGACTGCCGGCTGACGGCGATCTGCACGGGGTCGGTGAGGTGGGTGTCGGCGACCTGGCGGATGGCAGGCGGCATGGTGGCGGAGAACAGGGCCACCTGCCGCTCGGCGGGTGCCTGGCCGAAGATGGTCTCGACGTCCTCGGCGAAGCCCATGCGCAGCATCTCGTCGGCCTCGTCCAGGACGAGGAACTTCACGGTGTCGAGGTGGAGCGCGCCGCGGTCGAGGTGGTCCATGACGCGGCCGGGGGTGCCGACGACGACGTGGACGCCGTCGCGCAGGGCGCGCTGCTGCGGCTGGTAGGGGGCCCCGCCGTAGACGGGCAGGACCTGCACGCCGGGCAGGTGGGTGGCGAAGGACTCGACGGCCTCGGCGACCTGCATGGCGAGCTCGCGGGTGGGGGCGAGCACGAGCGCCTGCACGTGGCCGCGGGAGACGTCGGCGTCGGCGTCGAGGGCGGCCAGCAGGGGCAGGCCGAAGGCGGCGGTCTTGCCGGTGCCCGTCTGGGCGACACCGGTGATGTCGCGGCCGGCGAGGAGCGCGGGGACGGCCTCGGCCTGGATGGGCGAGGGCGTGGTGAAGCCCAGGTCGTCGACGGCGCTCTGCAGCGGCGCAGGCAGGCCGAGGTCGCGGAAGGTGGGCTGGGCGTCGGTGGGCAGCGTGGAGTCAGGGGTGCTCATGAGCGATGACCGTTCGTCGGGTGCGGGGGAGTCCTGCGTCGCCGTGACGGCGAGGCGGTCGCTCGGTCCCGGACACACACCTGCCCCGCCGCTGATGACGGGACCCTTGAACACGCGGGAAGACGACGAACTCCGAAGGATGTCCCTCCATGCTACGGGGAGGGGCTCGCCGTGGGCAGTGCCCGGTCCGGTGAGTTTGCCCACTACGTCGTGCGGTGGCCGCCGGTGCGTAGGATGTGCGGGGTAGCAGCCCGGTGGACGCAGGCGGTGAACGTGCAGGCAGGTCGGCAGGCCGACTCGGCGGTGTGGACGGTGCCGAACGTCGTCAGCATGCTCCGGCTGGCGCTGGTCCCGGTGTTCGCGGTCCTCATCGTCACGGGCGAGGACGTGTGGGCGCTGGTGGTGCTGGCCGTGTCCGGGGCGACGGACTGGCTCGACGGCGTACTGGCGCGTCGTCTGAACCAGGTGACGAAGCTGGGTCAGATGCTCGACCCGGCCGCCGACCGGCTGTTCATCCTGGTGACCCTGATCGGCCTGGCGTGGCGCGAGGTCATCCCGTGGTGGGTGCTGGCCGTCATCGTGTCGCGCGACGTCATGCTGGCCTTCCTGGTGCGGCCGCTGGCACGCCGGGGGTACGGTCCGGTGCCGGTGACCTTCGTCGGCAAGGCCGGCACGTTCGCCCTGCTGTACGCGTTCCCGCTGCTGCTGCTGGCCTCGATGCCCGGTGGCGTCGGTGCGGTGGCGCACGTGGTCGGCTGGGCCTTCGCCTGGTGGGGCATCGGCCTGTACTGGTGGGCAGGTCTGCAGTACGTGCGTCATGTGCGCCGGCTGGTGGACGACGACCGAGACGACGCGCAGACGGAGGGTGCGGCATGAGTGTTCCGACGCAGCGGCGCCCTGACGAGTCGATGACGCTGCTGGTCGAGGTGATGGAGCGCCCGCTGGACCCCGGGTACGCGCAGGCGGCCGAGCGCCGGGCGGCCGGCGAGCGCCCGAGCCGTGCGACCTGGCTCCTGCTCGGTCTGGTGGCGGTGCTGCTGGGGCTGATGACGGTCGCCGCCGCGCAGCAGCTGCGAGCGCCGGTGGAGGGTGTCTCCGCCCGCGAGGTGCTCGAGGAGGAGATCACCGAGCGCCAGGCGATCGCCGACGACCTGCGGGAGCGGTCGGCCTCGTTGTCGGCGGAGATCGCGACGCTGAACGAGGAGGCGCTGGCGGCGCAGGACGCCGAGCTGCTGGACCGGGTGCGGCTGGACGGGGTGACGACCGGGTCGGTGCCCGTCTCCGGGCCCGGGCTGGTGGTGACGCTCAGCGACGGCGCCGCGGGCACGACGCCGGACGGCACGGCGTCGTCGGCGCCGGTGCAGGCCGTGGACCTGCAGCGGGTGGTGAACGCGCTGTGGGCCTCGGGCGCCGAGGCCATCAGCGTCGGCGGCGAGCGCCTGACGTCGGTGTCGGCGATCCGGCACGCCGGTCAGGCGATCATGGTCGACCTGGTGCCGCTGCCGGGACCGAGCTACGAGGTGCGGGCGATCGGTGACCCCGAGGCGATGCAGACCGCGTACGCTCGGACCGACGCGCCGGCCTACACCCAGCTGCTGTCGTCCCAGTACGGCATCGCGTCGTCGGTCTCGACGGCGGACTCGTTGGACCTGCCCGGCGTGGGCAGCCAGTTGTTGCGGTACGCGGAGCCGGTGGGTCCGGACGCAGACCAGGAGGGGAACTCATGATCGCCGTCGTCGGGCTCGTGATCGGCGTGGTGGCCGGTCTGCTGCTGGAGCCGACCGTGCCGGTGGCTCTGCAGCCGTACCTGCCCATCGCGGTGGTGGCGGCGCTGGACGCGTTGTTCGGTGGTCTGCGCGCCAAGCTGGACGGGATGTTCGACGACAAGGTCTTCGTGGTCTCGTTCCTGTCCAACGTGCTGGTGGCGGCGTTCATCGTGTTCCTGGGCGACCAGCTCGGGGTTGGGTCGCAGCTGTCGACCGCGGTGGTGGTCGTGCTGGGTATCCGGATCTTCTCGAACGCGGCCGCGATCCGACGGCACCTGTTCAAGGCGTGAGGATGAACGACAAGGACGAGCGCGAGGAGCCGGTGGAGCCGCGCGAGGACACCCCGGAGGCGCCCGAGGTCGCGGACGGGCCGCAGCCGGCCGTGGACCCGCTGGACCGGTCGGTCCCCGTGGAGCGCCTGGAGGACCGCGCACCGGCGCAGGCCGCGGACGCCCCCGAGGCGCCTGCGGGGGACACCGACGGGGCCGACACCGGGATCTCCGAGCTCGAGGACACCCCGCCCGAGCACGCCTCGCCGGAGGACGCCGCCGCGAGCGCTCCCGAGGACGAGCAGCCCGAGGACGAGCGGCCGGAGGACGCCGCCGCGAGCGCTCCCGAGGACGAGCAGCCCGAGGACGAGCGGCCGGAGGACGAGCGGGGAGCGCCTGCTGAGCAGGACGCCCACGAGTCCGCGGACGCGGACGAGCCCGCCGACGCCGAGCAGGCAGCGACCCCGGCCACCGGGTGGCGTGCGCTCGGCGAGGCCATGCACCCGCGCGGCAACCGGTCCCAGCTGCTGGCGGCGGTGCTGTGCGCGGCCCTGGGCTTCGCGCTCGTGGTCCAGGTCCAGCAGTCCTCCCAGGACCCGTTGTCCTCGGCCCGCCAGGACGACCTGGTGCGTCTGCTGGACGAGGTGACGCAGCGCGCCGAGCAGCTCGGCGACGAGGTGGCCGACCTCACCCGGACGCGCGACGAGCTGGCCTCGGGCACCGGGCAGGCCCAGGCCGCCCTGGAGCTGGCCGAGAACCGCGCGACGTCGGAGGGCATCCTGTCGGGCCGGCTGCCCGCCGTCGGGCCGGGCCTGGAGATCCGCATCAGCGACCCGCAGCGCGTGCTGGCGGCGTCGAAGCTGTTCAACATGCTCGAGGAGCTGCGCAACGCCGGCGCGGAGGTCGTGGCCGTCAACGACGTGCGGCTGGTGACGTCCACGTGGTTCATGGACGGCGAGGGCGGCGTCATCGTCGACGGCCGGCTGATCGAGCCGCCCTACCGGTGGCAGGTCATCGGCGACCCGGCGACGTTGACTCCGGCGCTGGAGATCCCCGGCGGTGCGCTGGCCGCCGTGCGCAACGACGGGGCGGAGGCCACCACCGTGGAGCGCGACGAGGTCGAGATCTCCGCCGTGCGGGTACCGAGCGAACCGCAGTACGCGACGCCGCAGCGCCCCGAGGAGTAGAACCACCCCCGTCGGGCCGCAGGGCCGCTTCCGTCCGTGGGTGGTGAGAAGATAGGTTGAGCGGACGACGGTGCACGTCGACCGTGTGATCCAGCAGGAGGACGAATGACGGACCCGCGCTCCAAGCCGCCGCACGAGGCCGGCGTGGACACCACCGCGCACCTCGGCCGGATCGGTGGCTCGACGGAGGAGCAGACCCCGCGCGTCCCGCTGACCGCCGAGGAGTCGGCCGCCGTGTCCGCGCTGCCCCGGCACTCCGCGCTGCTGGTCGTGCAGTACGGGTCCGGCGCCGTGGGCGAACGCTTCCTGCTCGACACCGACCGCACCGTGGCGGGCCGCAGCGAGCACGCCGACATCTTCCTCGACGACGTCACCGTCTCCCGCAAGCACGCCGAGTTCGTCCGTGAGGGCGACCGCTTCGTCGTGCGCGACATCGGCTCGCTGAACGGCACCTACCTCAACCGGGACCGGATCGACGCGGCCGTGCTCACCACCGGTGACGAGGTCCAGATCGGCAAGTTCCGCATGTCCTTCCACGCCAGCCCGCAGGCGCCCCGGGACATCCAGGCGCCGGGGTCGTGACAGCCGGTTCCGGGGCTGCCTCGGCTCCGGAGCCCGACGCGCCCGAGCCGTGGCCGCGGGGCATCTCGCGGCACGCCGGCATGCGCATCTCCGACGTGCTGAACCACCTGCGCGGAGACTTCCCGCACGTGTCGCACTCCAAGCTGCGCTTCCTGGAGGACCAGGGGCTCATCACGCCGGTGCGCACCCCGGCCGGGTACCGGCAGTACAGCCCCGCCGACGTCGAGCGGCTGCGGTTCGTCCTGGCCGAGCAGCGCGACTCCTACCTGCCGCTGAAGGTCATCAAGGAACGTCTCGCCGCCATGGACGCCGGCGAGCCCGCGCCCGCACCCTCGCCGCGCCTGGCCGTCCCCGCCGGGGCGCCGGGGGAGTCGCGGCGGCGCTGGACCGTGGAGTCGGTCGCCGAGACGACCGGCACCAGCGCCGAGCTGGTGCGGTCCCTGGTCACCGCCGGCGTGCTGCACACCACCCCGGACGGGGCCCTGGACGGCTCGGCCGCCGAGGTGGTCCGCATCGTGCAGCGCCTGACCGAGCACGGCATCGAGCCGCGCCACCTGCGCCCGCTGCGCTCCTCGGCCGACCGCCACGTCGCGCTCGTCGACCAGGCCGTGGCCCCGTACCGCAGCCAGCAGCGCGGCAACGGTGCCGAGGCCGCCGCCGACCTGGCCGCCGAGCTCGGCGAGCTGCTGGCCCGCCTGCACACCACCTGGGTCCGCCAGGGCACCCAGGGCACGGACTGACCACCTCCTGACGCGCCGTCCGGCACGGCGGAGGGCGCCGCGTCGTCGTACCGTGGAGAAGGTGGACAGAGACGAGGGCGCGCAGGCGCCCATGGTGCCGGTCGAGGTGCTCGGGGTGCGCCAGCAGCAGAACGACCAGGAGATCGTCGTGCTGCTCCTGGACACCTCCGCCGAGCTCGCCGTCCCCATCGTCATCGGTGCCCGCGAGGCCTCGGCCATCGCCATGGCGCAGGCGGGCGTGGCCACCCCGCGACCCATGACCCACGACCTGCTGCGCGACCTGCTCACCGCCGTCGGTGTCGAGCTCGACCAGGTCGAGATCGTCGCCCTGGACGGTGGCATCTTCTTCGCCGAGCTCGTGCTGTCCAACGGCACCCGGCTCGACTCGCGCGCGTCGGACGCGATCGCCCTGGCGGTGCGCACCGGCAGCCCGGTGCTGTGCTCGGCCGAGGTCGTGGCCGCCGCCGGCGTGGAGGTCGTCGACCTTGCCCAGCAGCGCGAGGTCGAGAAGTTCCGCGACTTCCTCGACCACGTCAACCCCGAGGACTTCACGGCGCCGGAGGGGGAGGAGAGCCCCGACACGCCACCCTGACCCTGCGGCCGGCGACGACGGGACGCGCGTATCCTCGAAGCACACCCTCGGCCGATGCCGAGCGGCCGCACCGCAGGTCACGGCTCGGCATCAGCCCGCGACACGCCGCGTGCGCCGGAGGCGACGTCGTTGACGGCCCCCCGGGGCCGCCATAGCGTGGAAGCGACATCACGGGAGGCACAGTGGACAGCAGTGGCGAGGCCAGCGCCTCGGTCGACCCCACCCCGGCAGGCGCCCAGGGCCTCCTGTTCGGCGAGGACCTCACGGAGCAGGACGCCGGGACCGGCTACCGCGGGACCACGGCCTGCCGCGTCGTGGGCATCACCTACCGCCAGCTCGACTACTGGGCCCGCACCGGGCTGGTCGAGCCGTCCATCCGTGCCGCCACCGGGTCGGGGACCCACCGGCTGTACAGCTTCCGCGACGTGCTCGTGCTCAAGATCGTCAAGCGGCTGCTCGACACCGGCGTCTCGCTGCAGCAGATCCGCACCGCGGTGACCCACCTGCGCGAACGCGGCGTCGAGGACCTGGCGCAGATCACCCTGATGAGCGACGGCGCCTCGGTGTACGAGTGCACCTCTCCCGACGAGGTCGTCGACCTCGTCCAGGGAGGGCAGGGCGTCTTCGGCATCGCCGTCGGACGGGTGTGGCGCGAGATCGAGGGCACCCTGTCCCAGATGCCGACCGAGTCCCTCGAGCAGGACGACCCGGAGGCCGTGCAGGCCGGCGACGAGCTCGCCGCGCGGCGTCGCGCGCGCACCGCCGGCTGACCGTTCCGCCCGTCGACCGCCGCGGTCCCGCGTGGCGGCCCGCCCCGGCGGTACGCCGTGGACGGACCTGTCAGAGCAGGGGCTCGAGCGGTTCCAGCACGCGCTCGGCGACCTTGTTGACGAACGAGCGGCCCAGCCACTCCTCGTAGGTCAGCTCCCGCGAGTTCGACTCGTCCATGCGGAACACGTCCTCGAGCCGGGCGGCGAGCCCCCGGTCGACGATGTCGAGGTTGATCTCGTAGTTGCCGGTGAGGCTGAGCCGGTCGATGTTCGCCGTGCCGACCGTCGCCCACCGGCCGTCGATCGTGGCCGTCTTGGCGTGCACCATCGCGCCCTGGTACAGCATGATCCGCACCCCGCCGCGGAGCAGCTTCGTGTACCGGCCCCGGGCGAGCCAGTCCGCGAGCGCGTGGTTGGACCGCTCGGGCACCAGGACACGCACGTCGACGCCGCGAGCAGCCGCCGCCAGCAGGGCCTGCAGGATGTCCCGGTCGGGGATGAAGTAGGCCTGCGTGATGTAGATGTGGCTGGTGGCGCGGTCGATCGCGTCGAGGTAGATGCCCCGGATGGGGAACACGAGGTCGCTGGGGGCATTGCGCGCGGCGCGCAGGGCCGGCTGCCAGTGCTCGGCGCCCTTGTCCTGCAGGACCGGGTGGCGCGGACCGCGCCACCGGTTCCAGAAGTCGACGAAGGCGTTGCGCAGCTCCCACACGGCGGGGCCCTCGATGCGCAGGTGCGTGTCGCGCCACTGCGTGGCGTACAGGTCGCCGATGTTGTACCCGCCCACGAAGGCGACCCGGTCGTCGACGACGAGGATCTTGCGGTGGTCACGACCCGAGTGGCGGATGTTGAGCGTCATCAGCCCGGCACGGAACGCGGGGAAGCGCAGGACGTGCACCTGGGGCGGGAAGACGAAGAACGACGGCGGCACGACGAGGTTCGCGAACCCGTCGTAGACGACGTAGACCTGGACCCCGCGGGCGCAGGCGTCGGCGATGGCCTGCTTGAACCGTTCGCCCGTGCGGTCGCCCTTCCAGATGTAGGACTCGAGCATGACCGTGTCCTCGGCGGACTCGATCGCCTCGATCATGTCCTCGTACAGGTCGGCGCCGAAGGTGTAGAGCGTGGCGTCGGACCCCTCGACGTCGGTGGTCGACGGCGGTGCGGTGGGGAAGCGGGCGTCCAGCGGGTGGCGTTGGCCGCGCACCTTGTCGATCGCCATGACGGCGGCGCCGGCGGTCACCGGGATGGCGGCCGCGACGGCCGCGGCGCGGCCGGCGAGTCGCAGGACTCGGCGCCAGTCGACCTGGACGTCGATGGGAAGGGCGGAGCGGAAGGATCCATCGGGCACAGGCTCACCGTAGCGACGACTCGGAGGATCTGCCCGGCGAATCGGACAGGTCCACCCGCGGGGCGTCCTCCAAGGAGCGTGCCAGGGGGTGGGTGCGCAGCGCGGCGGCCAGCTCGCCGTCGATGCGGTCGAGGTAGACGTCGGTGGTCGCGATCGAGGAGTGCCCGAGCAGCTCGGCGACGACCTTGACGTCCCACCCGTCGGCGACCAGCAGCGTCGCGGTGGTGTGCCGCAGCGCGTGCGGCGTCGTGGGGCGACGGTACGGCTCGGGCATCCGGGCCACCGCCCGGGCGAGCAGCGACCGCACCGCCTGGGTGTCCAGGCGGCGGCCCCGCCAGGACAGCAGCAGCGCGTCCTGGGCGTCCGCGTCGTCGGGACGGCGCTCGGCCAGCCGTGGCCGCAGCGTGGACAGGTAGGTCTCCAGCGCCCCGGCCAGGGGTGCCGTCAGGGCGACGGTCCGCGTGCCGCCGCCCTTGCCGAGGATCCGCCAAGACGTCTGGTCCGGCTCGCGGCGGAAGTCGGCGACGTCGGCGCGCACGAGCTCCGAGACGCGGGGGCCGAGGACCATCAGCAGCGCGACCACGAGGCGGTCGCGGGCCGCGAGCGCCTGGTCGTGGCGGGTGCGTTGCGTGGGGTCGGTGGCCTCCTGCTGGACGGTGCCGAGCAGGGCCTGGGCGGCCGAGGCCGACAGGGCGGTGCGCTGGACCCGGACGCGTTCGCGGACCTTGGCCGGGGGAGCGGCCCACTGCATCGGGTCGGCCTGGACCCAGGCGTGGCGGGCGGCGTGGGAGAAGAAGCGGGTCACCGACTGGCGGAACCGGTTCACGGTGGCCGTGGAGCGGCCGGGGCCGGTCTTGCGGGCGGGGTCGGTGAAGCGGCCGTCGGGTCCGGCCTGGTAGCGCACGAGCGCGGCGTCGACGTCGTCGCCGGTGACGTCGTCGAGCACCCGGTCCGGCCCGAGCAGGTCGACGAGCTCGCGCACGTCGCGACGGTAGGAGCGTTCGGTGGCGGCGGAGAGCACGCCCCGGACGGTCTCGACACGGACCGCGGCGAGGTAGCGCTCGGCGGCGTCGACGACGGAGACCCGTTCGGGGCGGGGCGGTGCGACCATCGGGTGCCTCTTTCGTCGGCCGGCGGCGGGGCGGGCGCAGGCCGGTGACCTGCGACGTCGTCGCTCACGATAGGGCGCACCTCTGACAGGGTGACCGGGATGCCCCGTTCTCTCGGCGCTCTCGCCGCCCTGCTGGTCCTGTCCGTGACGCTCCTGTCGGGCTGCACGCCGCCGCCGTCCTACGGTGCGGCGCTGGCCGACGGGGCCGAGCTGGGCGACACCCAGCCGTGGCCGGACTCGGTGCGCGGCGCGATGCCCGGCGTGGGCTACCGGGACCCGTACGGCGGCGCCGCGCCGGTGGACGTCGCCGACGCCGTGATCGTCGGGACGTTCACGGGGTGGCGGTCCGCCGAGCCCCGGCGGCCGGTGCACTGGAGCGGCGACGCCGACGAGTGGGACGTCTACAGCAGGGGAGCGGTGCTCGACCTCGCCGTGGACGAGGTCGTCTCGACCGGGCCGGACGTGACGGTGGGCGACACCGCGCGGGTGCTGCTGGCCGACGGCTTCTTCGAGGATCGCGACCTCGCCGACGTGGCCGACGAGCTCGTCGCCGTCGACCGGGTCGCCGTGTTCCTGAACCGACCGCTGTTCACCGAGCGGACGGGCTGGGTCGTCAGCCTGGACTGGAGCCTGCTGGGGGAGGTGGCCGGGGACGGAACGGTGACGTGGCCGGTGCTGACCGCGGCGCGCGCGGCGGAGGAGGAGCGCCGCGACGGCGAGGCGCTACCGCCGCAGCGGCAGGGCAGGACGCCGGGCAGTCTTCCGGTCGACGTGGCCACGCTGGCCGAGCTCCGGGCCGAGGCCGAGTGAGGGCCACCCGGCCTCGCGACGCGCAGGACTGCTCAGACAACTGTGTTGCCCTATACACAATGGTATGAGGTGATTGTCCGTTTCAGGATAGCAAGGTGCGCGCCGTGGTGCGCGACGTCACCAGATCGGCCGTTCTGCGAGCGTCCTGGCGTCCAGGCCGCGTGCTAGCGTCCGGGACAGAGTCCACGACCAGGACTCCCGGACGAGGGGTGCCGTACCCGGAGCGCGACAAGACGGCATCGGGGAGTGGTGGTCATGTCCTGGGTTCTTCTCGTGCTCTCCGGCGTGCTGGAAGCCGTGTGGGCGACCGCGCTGGACCGGTCGGACGGATTCAGCCGACTCGTGCCGTCGATCGTCTTCGGCGTGGCGCTGGCGGCCAGCATGGCCGGCCTGGCGTACGCGCTCCGCGAGCTGCCGGTCGGCACGGCCTACGCCGTCTGGGTCGGTATCGGCGCGGCGCTGACGGCCGGCTACGCCATGGCGACGGGCGCCGAACCGGTCACCGTGGTGCGCATCGCGCTGATCCTGGGGATCGTGGCCTGCGTCGCCGGGCTGAAGATCACCACCTGAGCAGCTAGCGCGACGGCGCCACGCTGCGGCGCATCACCGTGTTCTTCATGCCCTTGGGCCGGATGAAGTCGAAGCCGGCGCGCTCGTAGACGGCCTTGGTCCCGTTGTACAGGAACGACGAGGAGAGGCGGCGCTCGCCGGGGATGTGCGGGTAGCCCTCGACGATCCCTCCGCCGTCCCGTGCGATCAGGTCGAGGGCGCCCTGCAGCGCCACGGTCACCAGGCCGTGCTGGCGGAACCGCTTGTCGACGAAGAGGCAGGTGATCCGGTAGTCCGGCTCGAGGTCCTGCTCGGCGAGGTACTGCTTGAGGTGGTGGAGGCGGGGCAGCTCCGCCGGTGTCCCGTACTCGGCCCAGGCGACCGCTTCCTCGCCGTCGTCGCCCTCACGGACCACGAGCGCCGCGTGGGCGACACCCTCGTCGACGAGGCGCTTCTTGAACGCCCGGTTGCCGTCGTAGCCCGGGCCACGGTCGTCCCGGTCGGGATGGAAGTTGGTGCACCAGCACCCGCCGAAGATGCCGTGGTGGCGTTCCACGGGCGCGGCGAACAGCGGCCAGGTGTCCGGGGTCAGGGCCTTGATCGTCGTCGAGCCGGGGTCCTGGTGCGGCATGGTTCGACTGTAGTGAGCGGTGACCCCGGCGACCAGGGGTCGACCCGGGGGACGTGGAGCAGGCGCTCGAGCAGGGGTCCTCATCCCGCAAAATGACATAATGTACATTATCGGCCTACTGGGGATCCGCAGGAATCCGGGCCTCAGACCCTCTCGAGCCGCTCGCCGGTCCGGATCGCCCGTATCCGCCTCCTGCGCGCTGCCTCGACATCGTGACCCGGATCCGTCGCGCGGCGTGCCGCGCGCGACGACGGGACGACGGTGACCCGGTCGAACGCCCGGCCCGGCACGACGTCCGGTCGGATGTCGCGACCGCGACCCGTTCCCCGGACGACCCGCGGGCGCCGCCCGAGACGCCGCGCGGGTGCAGGTACGTGCCGGACCTTGCGTCCCCTTGAACTCCGCACCTCTCCCCTGGCGTGCGAGCGAGATTGCTTGACCGCAGCATGAACGATGCATCTGGATACATCCTGGTGACATCCAGGAAGCATTGCGCTGGTAGTCATGACGTGCACGTCTGTTCGGAATGATCACTCGTCGGAGAGGTATCAACATGTCAGGCAGAAAGTCACTCAGGGCGGCTACCGCGGCCCTCATGGTGGGTGGGCTCCTTCTCGGAGGGGCCTCGGTCGCCGGGGCACACCCTGGCCACGACTTCAGCGGCGACAGCAAGCCGTTCAAGGAGCGCTACTTCGACAACGGCGTCGTCGGCGACGTCAGCCCTGGCGGCGTGCCGATGGAGGCGCTGTCGGGTGAGCGGTGCGAGGACGGCATGGCCGCGGACCTCTTCCCGTGCCACAAGGTCGACCTGGCCTCCTTCACTCCGCTGCAGGACCTGGACTCCACGTTCCTCAACGACCTGTGGGGTTGGGAGGACGAGGTCACCGGCATGCAGCTGGCGATCGTCGGCACCTACGAGGGCACCGCGTTCGTCGACGTCACCGACGGCGAGAACCCGGTCCTGCTCGGGACGCTGGGCGCGGTGGACCCCGGCGACTCGGGCAACACGTGGGGCGACGTCCGCGTCTTCGAGGACACCGCCTACATCGTCACCGAGTCGATCGACCTCAGCACCTATAACCCGGCCACCGGCTACCTCGAGGGCAACGGCGTCCAGATCGTCGACCTGACCCAGTTCCGCGGCGTGACCGAGGAGATCGAGGTCGTCGAGGAACCGCGCATCACCGACTTCACCCAGAGCCACAACGTCTCGATCAACACCGAGACGGGCCGGATGTACGTCGTCGGCGCGGTGTACTCGGTCAAGAACGAGTGCGCCGTCGCAGGGTCTGCGCCGGTGTTCAGCGGCTCCGGCGGCGCGATCGTCTACGACCTCAACGGCGACCCGGCCGCGCCCAGCCTCATCGGCTGCCTCAACGAGGACGGGTACACCCACGACATCCAGTGCGTGGTCTACGAGGGCCCGGACGAGGACTACCAGGGCCGCGAGATCTGCATCGGGTCCAACGAGGACACCGTCACGCTGTACGACGTCACGGACATCGACAACCCCGTGGTGCTGTCCCGGCTCGACTACGAGGCGGCTGCCTACACCCACCAGGGCTGGCTCAGCGAAGACCACCGGTTCTTCTTCCTCGGTGACGAGCTCGACGAGCTCTACGGCACCACCCCGGAGCGCACCACCTACATCTGGGACTTCGCCGACCTCGACGACGCCGAGCTCATCGGCATCCACGGCGACGGCAACTCGTCGATCGACCACAACATGTTCGTCAAGGACGGGCTGCTGTACCAGTCCAACTACACCTCCGGGCTGTGGATCTACGACACCTGGAAGGCCGACCAGGGTCGGGTGACGTCGCGCGGCTTCTTCGACGTCTTCCCGTCCGACGACCGGACGGAGTTCTTCGGCACCTGGGGCAACTACCCCTACTTCGGTGACGGGAAGGTCGTCGTGACCAGCAGCGACGAGGGCCTGTTCGTCCTGCAGTCGCGGGCCAAGAGCTCCTCGCAGAACAACGGCAAGGGAGTCTCGCCGGCGTCCGCGCTGTGACAGGCACCGGGCGATGAACGCCGCGGGGGTCGGGCCGTGTACGGTCCGGCCCCCGCGGCGTTCGTGCTGCTCAGTCCGTCCGTGCGAGGTCGAGCACGAAGTCGGTGCGCCACGTGGTGCCGCCGTCGTCCGACGCCTGCCAGCGACCCGTGATCCGGTCCGGCGCCACCTCGGCGACGAAACGCTGGAACATGTCGTCGTCCTCGCGGTTCAGCGTCCAGCGCCCGTCGCCGAAGTCCATGGCGAAGACGCGGCTCACGCCGCGCTCGTCGTGGTAGAGCGCCGTGTAGGCGTCGAGCACGTCGTGGTGCCCGAGGGCCAGGCTCATCGCGCTGCCGGCGGCGCCGTCACCCGGCGTCGTCCACCGGCAGAGCACGAAGGCGTCGTGCCACCACTCGATCGTCGTGGTCCCGACGACGGGCTGCTCGGCAGGTTCCAGGAACCACGCGTCGTGCATCGTGGTCCGCCAGGTCCCGGTCAGTGCGTCGAGGCGCTGCATGGGTCCGCTGCGCATCGATCCTCCTCCGCTCGTTCGTGGGCCCTCGTCCTCGTGGACGACGGCGGCGCCCCGGACTCATCGGCTCTCGGGCCCTGGGTGGAGGATCAGACGTCCATGGCGGCGATCTGGACCAGGTTGCCGCACGTGTCGTCCAGCACGGCGGTGGTCACCGGGCCCATCGACAGCGGCTCCTGGGTGAACCGCACGCCGAGGTCGCGCAGGCGCTCGTGCTCGGCGTGCACGTCGTCCACGGCGAACTGGGCCGCGGGGATCCCGTCGGCCACCAGGGCGGCCTTGAACGGCCCGACGGCGGGGTGGTCGGACGGCTCCAGGAGCAGCTCGGGGCCGTCGGGATCCTGCGGCGACGCCACGGTGAGCCAGCGGTTCTCCCCCGTCGGGACGTCGTGCCGGACGACGAAGCCGAGAGCTTCGGTGTAGAACCGGCGGGCGACCTCCTGGTCGTCGACGAAGATGCTCGTCAGGTGGATCCTCATGATGCGTCCTTCCGCTCGTCGGGCACGGGCCACCGCTCGACGATCTGTCGCAGCGGTGAGGTGTCGAGGTCGTGGAACTTGTACCGACCTTCGCGGCGCGTGGTGACGAGCCCCGCCGACTCGAGCACGGCCAGGTGTTGCGAGACCGCCTGGCGGGACATCGACAACCCGTGCTTCATGGTCAGCCGCGTGCAGATCTCGAACAGCGTCTGTCCGGACTGCTCGGCGAGCTCGTCCAGGATCGTGCGCCGCGTCGGGTCGGCCAGCGCCTTGTAGAGGTCCTCGGCCACGGATCGAGCATAGGCAAGTGCGCGCTTGCCTGTCTAGAGCAGCGAGACCACGCCGCCGCTCCCCTGCCTGGTTGCGAGACGGCGACCGTCACGGACGATGGGACCGGTCGACGTCACCGGACACCTCTCGACAGGAGCCAGCCATGGACCTCGGAGCCTTCTCCGTCAGCCTCGCCCTGCAGGACCTGGACGCGTCCCGGCACTTCTACGAGCGGCTCGGGTTCACCGTCTTCGGCGGCGACGCCGAGCAGAACTGGCTCATGCTGCGCAACGGGGACCACGTGATCGGGCTGTTCCAGGGCATGTTCGAGCGCAACATCCTCACGTTCAACCCCGGATGGGACCAGCAGGCGCGTCCCGTGGGCGAGTTCACCGACGTGCGCGAGCTGCAGCGCCAGGTGCGGGAGGCCGGGGCCGAGCTCGAGACCACGGCCGACGAGGCGACGACCGGGCCGGCGAGCTTCGTGCTCATCGACCCCGACGGCAATCCCGTGCTCGTCGACCAGCACGTCTGACGCCGCTGGTCACGCCCCGCTCCGGCGCAGCGCACGCTGCGCCCGCGCCACGGTCCGGGCGAGCTCGTCGTCCGGTCGGTCCTGGAGCAGGGCGAAGGCGACGACCTGCAACGGGAAGGTGCCGGCGAAGCTCCGGGCGCGGCGCACGGTGTCCGGGTCCGCGAGCGCCCCGGCCGCCGACCAGAGGTCGAAGGAGGCGGCCACCGTGGCGACGTCCTCGGCGGGGTCCTCGCGCGCGGTGAGGTCCCAGTCGAGCACCGCACCGTTCCGGTCGCCGTGCCACAGCACGTTGGTGCTGCCGAGGTCGCCGTGGTTCACCGTGCGGGGCGCGTGCTCGACGGCGGCGAGCGCGTCGATGCGTCGGACGGCATCGCCCTGCAGGTCGGCGTCGAGCAGGGGGACGACGCGGTCGCGGAGGGTCGCTTCCCAGTCCTCTCCCCCGCAGAACGCCCGACGCGGCGCGAGGTGCGGCTCGAGCGGGTCTGCGTCGATCTCGTGCACGGCGTCGAGCACCTCGCGCAGGGCGCCGGCGTCGGGGCGGGTGGTCGGCTGGGGGCTGCCGTGCAGGCGGTGGGTCGCGAGGGCGGTGTATCCGTCGATCTTGACGGGCGCGGCGAGTGACCGGGGCACGTCGAACGGCAGGTCGGGCAGGGCGTCCACGAGTCGTTGCGCCCGGAGCACTTCTCCCCCGGCCTGCTGTTGTCGTGCGATGCGGACCGCCGCGCGGTCGGTCAGCGCCACCAGGGTGTTGGACCCGTGCTCGACCCACTCGACGTCGCGCGCCGGCGGGCCGACGTCCGCGAGCGCCGCGGCGACGAGGGCGTCCAGCGTCGGCTGGTCGGGGCGCGGGTAGCGGGTCTCGTGCGCCACCGGGTCACGCCTCCGGGGTCCGCACCATGCGCAGGTCGGTGACGCCGTCGGCGACGGTGGTGGCGCCGTCCGGGGTGAAGCCGTGCTTGCGGTAGAAGGCCTGGGCGCGCGGGTTGGGCTCGGCGACCCAGAGTGCCGCGGACTCCTCCGGGCCGATCACGGCCTCCAGCAGCCCGGGGCCCGCTCCGGTGCCGTGGTGGGCGGCGTCGAGGTAGAGCACGAACAGCTGGCTCGACCAGGCGGCGTCGTCGTCCACGGGTGGGCCGGACATCGCGATGCCGACGATCTCGTCGTCGGCGGTCGCGACGGCCGTGCGGTGTCCGCGGTCGTCCTGGACCGCCAGCACGTGGGTCCACAGCCGTTCGCGGGCGTCGACGAACCCGGGGTCGTCGAGCACGTGGTCGGGCATCAGCCCGCGGTAGGTCTGCTGCCAGCAGCGCACGTGCACACGGGCCATCGCCGTGGCGTCGTCGGGGCGTGCGGGGCGGACCCGGGGCGAGCTCATGCGCCGACCGTACCGGCCGCCGGGCGCGCTGGGCCGCGCCCGGCGGTGGGGTCATCCGCCGGTGACGACGTAGTCGGCCAGGTGCCGACCGGTCAGGGTGGACCGGTCGGCGACGAGCTCGGCCGGGGTGCCCTCGAAGACGACGCGACCGCCGTCGTGCCCGGCGCCGGGGCCGAGGTCGACGAGGTGGTCGGCGTGGGCCATGACCGCCTGGTGGTGCTCGATGACGACGACCGTCTTGCCGGCGTCGACGAGCTGGTCGAGCAGCGCCAGGAGGTTCTCGACGTCGGCCAGGTGCAGTCCGGTGGTGGGTTCGTCGAGCACGTAGGTGCCGCCGGAGTCCCCCTTGTGCATGGCGAGCTTGAGCCGCTGGCGCTCTCCCCCGGACAGGGTGTTCAGCGGCTGGCCGAGGTGCAGGTAGCCGAGTCCGACGTCGCGCAGGTGGGTCAGGGTCGTCGCGACGGCCGGGACCCGGGCCTCGCCGGAGGAGAAGAACGCGTGGGCCTCGGTGACGGACAGGTCGAGGACGTCGGCGATGTTCTTGCCGCCCAGGGTGTGGTCGAGCACCTCGGCCATGAAGCGGCGCCCGCCGCAGTCCTCGCAGGGTGTCTCGACGGTCTCCATGAAGCCGAGCTCGGTGTAGATGCGCCCGTTGCCCTTGCAGGTGGGGCAGGCGCCCTCGGAGTTGGCGCTGAACAGGGCGGGCTTGACGCCGTTGGCCTTGGCGAAGGCCTTGCGGACCGGTTCGAGCAGGCCGGTGTAGGTGGCGGGGTTGGAGCGCCGCGAGCCCTTGATGGTGCCCTGGTCGACCACGACGACGCCGTCACGGCCCGCGAGGTTGCCGTGGATCAGCGAGCTCTTGCCCGACCCGGCGACGCCGGTGACGACGGTGAGCACCCCGGTGGGGATGTCCAGGTCGATCCCCTGCAGGTTGTTCTGCCTCGCCCCGCGGATCTCCAGGGCGCCGGTGGGCTCGCGCACGGTGTCCTTGAGGCGGGCGCGGTCGTCGAGGTGGCGGCCGGTGAGGGTGTCGCTGGCGCGCAGCCCGTCCACGGTGCCCTCGTAGCAGAGCGTGCCGCCGTCGGACCCGGCCCCGGGCCCGAGGTCGACGACGTGGTCGGCCACGGCGATGGCCTCGGGCTTGTGCTCGACGACGAGCACGGTGTTGCCCTTGTCGCGCAGGTCGACCAGCAGCTCGTTCATGCGGGCGATGTCGTGCGGGTGCAGGCCGATGGTGGGCTCGTCGAAGACGTAGGTGACGTCCGTCAGGGCCGAGCCGAGGTGGCGGATCATCTTGACGCGCTGCGCCTCTCCCCCGGACAGGGTGCCGGCAGGCCGGTCCAGCGAGAGGTAGCCGAGCCCGATCTGGACGACGGAGTCGAGCAGGGCCACCAGGTGGGCGACCAGAGGTGCGACCCCGGGCTCGTCGACGCCGCGCACCCAGTCGGCGGCGTCGGTGATCTGCATCCGGGCGACGTCGGCGATGGTGGCGCCGTGCACGGTGGCCGAGCGGGCTGCCTCGTTGAGTCGGGTGCCCCCACAGGCCGGGCAGGGGCCGAACACGGCGGCGCGCTCGACGAAGCGGCGCACGTGGGGCTGCAGCGAGGCGGGGTCGCGCGAGAACATCGACTCGCGCAGCTTCGGGATGAGGCCTTGATAGGTCATGTTCATGCCCAGGGCCTTGATCTTGCCCTTGTCCCGGTACAGGAAGTCGTGCCGCTCGGTGTCGCTGTAGTCGCGCACCGGCTTGTCGGGGTCGACGAAGCCGGACTCGGAGAAACCGCGCACCATCCAGCCGTCGGCCTTGTAGCCGGGCACGAGGATGGCGCCCTCGTTGAGCGACCTCGACTCGTCGACGATGACGGACAGGTCGAGGTCGGACACGGTGCCACGGCCCTCGCACCCGGGGCACATGCCGCCCAGGTAGACCTGGTCGCGGACCACGGTCTTTTCGGTCGTGCCGCCGGCCCGGTCGGTCGTCATCACGCCGCTGGCCCTCGAGGTGGGCACGTTGAAGCTGAACGCCGTCGGCGGGCCGACGTAGGGCTCGCCGAGACGGCTGAACAGGTGGCGCAGCATCGCGTGGGCGTCGGTCACGGTGCCCACGGTCGAGCGGGCGTTGGCCCCGAGCCGCTCCTGGTCCACCAGGATCGCGGTGGTGACGCCCGACAGGTCGTCGACGTCCGGACGCGGCAGCGACGGCATGAACCCCTGCAGGAACGTCGAGTAGGTCTCGTCGATCAGGCGCCGTGACTCGGCCGCGACGGTGGCGAACACCAGCGAGCTCTTGCCCGACCCGGACACGCCGGTGAACACCGTCAGACGGCGCTTGGGGATGTCGACGTCGATCTCGCGCAGGTTGTTCTCGCGGGCGCCGCGCACGCGGATGACGTCGTGGGCGTCGGCCGGGTGGACGCCGGCGGCGGTGGTCCCGGTGCGGGTCGCCATCGGCTCAGCCGACCTCGTCGATGCGCACCATGTTGCCCGCGGGGTCGCGGAAGGCGCAGTCGCGCACGCCCCACGGCTGCTCGGCCGGCTCCGAGACGACCTCGACCGCCGCGCCGGCGATCCGGGCGAAGGCGGCGTCGAGGTCCGAGGTGGCCAGGATGATCGACTGGTAGCTGCCCTTGGCCATCAGCTCGGTGATGGTGCGGCGCTCGTCGTCGCTGATGCCCGGGTCCGCGGCGGGCGGGGCGAGCACCAGGCGCACGTCGGGCTGGGACGGCGACACGAGCGTGAGCCAGCGCATCTCGCCGGAGCCGACGTCCTGGACCAGCTCGAAGCCCAGCAGGTCGCGGTAGAAGGCCAGCGACGCCTCGGGGCGGGTGTGTGGCAGGAACGTGGTGTGAATGCGGATGTCCATACCGGTCACGCTAGACATCCGGCGACGGCGGCGCTTCTCGATTCCTGATCGGCCGGTCCACCTGCCTGGTCACGCACGAGGGCAGCTCGCCGGCCGGCGCGGTGCGGGCCCGACGGCGGTACTCCCCCGGCGGCATGCCCACGAGCTCGCTGAAGCGGGTGGTGAAGGTGCCCGGCGAGGACGAGCCGACGGCGAAGCACACCTCGGTCACGCTCAGGTCGCCGCGGCGCAGCAGCGCCATCGCCCGCTCCACGCGCCGGGTCATCAGATAGCTGTAGGGCGACTCGCCGTAGGTCTCCTTGAACCGGCGCGACAGGTGCCCCGCCGACATGCCCACCCCGGCCGCGAGCGCCGGCACGTCCAGCGGCTGGGCGTGGTCGCGGTCGATGCGGTCGCGCACGCGGCGCAGCAGCGCGAGGTCGGCCAGGTGCTCCTCAGCGGCGCGGCGGGTCATGTCCCGATCCTGCCAGTGCCGGCGGCGCACGCGCGCACTGCCCGCGGGCGTCCGGGCGGGGCGCGTCAGGGGCTCAGTAGCCGGTGTAGCGCCCGGGACGGTGGTTCATGGCCAGCACGAGGTTGAGCAGCACGGCGCCGAGGGCGGACACCAGCACGGTGGTGGCCGGCACGACGGCGAAGGCGGCCAGCACGACGGCGGTGTCCAGGGCCATCTGGACGTACCCGGCGCGCCAGCCGAGGCGCTCCTGGGCGATGAGGGCGACGATGTTGAACCCGCCGAGGCTGGAGCGGTGCCGGAACAGGATGAGCAGGCCGACCCCGGCCAGGGCGTTGCCGGCCAGGACGCCGTACAGCGGTGGCAGGTCCACGGTGCCGAACACGGCCGGGTGCAGCACGGAGAAGCCGGAGACCAGGGCGATGGCGGCGCCGGTGCGCAGGGTGAAGCTCCAGCCCTTCTTGGTGATCGCCAGCAGGAAGAACGGCAGGTTCACCGCGGCGAACAGCACGGCGAAGGGCAGCGGGGCGACGTAGCTGACCAGCAGCGACAGTCCGGCGGTGCCGCCGGTGACGGCCGAGACGGACTCGAGCAGGAACAGTCCGAGGGAGACCACGAAGGTGCCGGTCAGGATGCCGAGGGCGTCCTCGAACGGGGTGTGCTTGACGGCGGTGGGGGCGGTCGGCTGGTCGGCGGGCGCGGGCGGCGTGGTCATCGGCGGGTCGGGTCCTCGTGGGTCCGTGGGCGGGCAGGGGCACGGGGTGGCCGTGCGCGTGCCATGGTGCCACGTGCCGTGGGCGCCACGTGCCGCGGCCAGGACGGCGTCCGGACCCGCCGCAGGGGTCGGCGGGTCCGGACGTCGGGTCCGGCCGGGCGCGGAGGGGAAGGTGCGCCCGGCGTGCTGCGCGGCCTCAGCCGCGCATGTCCATCACGACGCGGCCGTCGATGGCGCCGGCCAGCATCTCGTCGAAGATCTCGTTGATGTCGCCCAGGGGGCGCACCGTGTAGGTCGGGTCGACCTCGCCGCGGGCGAAGAAGTCCAGCGCCTCGGCCATGTCGGCGCGGGTGCCGACGATGGAGCCGCGCACGGTCAGGCCGAACAGCACGGTGGAGAAGATGTCCAGGCCGAACTCCTCCGGCGGCAGGCCCACCAGGGACACGGTGCCGCCGCGGCGCAGCCCGCCGACGGCCTGGCCGAAGGCGCGGCCGGCCACGGCGGTGACGAGACCGCCGTGCGCTCCCCCGCCGGTGACCTCCTGGATCCTGGCGGTGACGTCGGGCTCGGTGGCGGCGTTGACGGTGGCCTCGGCGCCGTGCCGGCGGGCCAGGGCGAGCTTGTCGTCGGCGACGTCGACGGCCACGACCCGCATGCCCATGGCGCGCGCGTACTGCACGGCGATGTGGCCCAGTCCGCCGATGCCGGAGACGAGGACCCACTGGCCGGGCCTGACCTCGGACTGCTTGAGGCCCTTGTACACCGTGACCCCGGCGCACAGGATCGGGGCGGCGGCGGCCAGGTCGACGCCGGCGGGGATGATCGGGGCGAAGCGCGCGTCGACCAGCATGTACTGGCCGAAGGAGCCGTCGACGCTGTAGCCGCCGTTGGTCTGGTGCGGGCACAGGGTCTCGCGGCCGGTCTCGCAGAACTCGCACTCGCCGCACGCGCTCCACAGCCAGGCGTTGCCGACGGTGTCGCCCACGGCCAGGCGGGTGACGTCGTCGGCCACGGCGACGACCTCGCCGACGCCCTCGTGGCCGGGCACGAACGGCGGGGCGGGCTTGACCGGCCAGTCGCCGTGGGCGGCGTGCAGGTCGGTGTGGCACACGCCGGAGTACAGGACCTTGACCAGCGCCTGGCCGGGACCGGGCTCCGGCAGGGCGACGTCGGTGATCTCCAACGGCGCGGCGAACTGGGTGACGACGGCTGCCTTCATGCTCATGGTGACCTCCTAGGGTCGCGCCGGGGCGATGTCTCGGGAGGTGCCCGCCGCTGCCGTGCGGCGGCTCCCCGGCTCCACGACGAGTCTATCGCTTGTGGTCAGACCATAGGCCCCGGAACGGTGTGGAATGCGCCACGTCTATCGGTTGCTGTAGAGTAACGGTTACTGATGAGCAACCTTGTGTCCGCCCACGCCGTGCTCGACGCCCTCGGAGACCCGACCCGTCGGCAGATCGTCGAGCGCCTGGGCCACGGCCCCCGTCCGGTGGGCGCGCTGGCCGACGCGCTGCCCGTGGGGCGGCCCGCCGTCAGCAAGCACCTGCGCGTGCTGACCGACGCCGGGCTGGTGCGGCACACCGCCGTGGGCACGCGACACCTGTACTCCCTGGCGCCGGCGGGCCGCGACGCCGTCCAGGCGTGGCTGACCGAGCAGTGGGGCGAGGTCCTGGGGGCCTTCGCCGAGCACGTCGAGACCCTCGAGCACGCCGACCAACGGAGGTCACCATGAATATCGAACCCGTCGTGCGCCAGGTCGTCGTGCCCTGCCCACCGGCACGGGCCCACCGCCTGTTCGTCGACGACATCGGCACCTGGTGGCCGCTGGGCGAGCACGGCGTCTTCGGCGCGGGCGGCACCGTGACCGTGACCGAGGGGCGCATCGTCGAGACCGGCCCGGACGGGCGCACCGCCGTGTGGGGCACGCTCACCGACGTCGCCGAGCCCGGCCTGCTGGCCTTCACCTGGCACCCCGGCGCCCCGCCCGAGGCCGCGACCCACGTCCGGGTCACCTTCGCCGACGACGGCGCCGGGGGCACCCGGGTCGAGCTCGTGCACACCGGATGGCCGGCGCACCGGGACCCCCGCGCCGCGCGGGAGGCCTACGACCGTGGCTGGCCCGGCGTGCTGGCGGCGCTGGCCGCCGCCGCCTGAGCCCCGTCCCCCGCGCCGAGGCGGTCGCGCAGGTGCGCGGCCAGGCGCACCGACGCCTCGATCTCGGCGCGTCGGATGGAGACCGACTCCACGTTGAACCCGAACGGGATCCGGTGCCGCGTGCAGAACTGGGCCAGGTCCTCGGCGATCGCCACGCACTGGTCGTAGCTGGTGGCCAGCGGGTCGTCGGTGTGCCGCAGGTCGTTGCGCATCCAGGTCGGCACGTGCACCCCCAGCCACTCCAGGAAGGCCAGGGTGCGCTCCGAGCCGCACACCGACAGCGTGAACACCACCGGCACCGTCGTGCTGCCCGCGTCGCCGCAGGCGTAGTGGTAGTCCGAGACCATCGACTTGGCCGCCCCGACGTCGTAGACGACCTGGGTGACGAAGAAGCTCGCCCCGGCCGCCTGCTTGGCGCGCATGCGCTCGTGCTCTCCCCCGCGCGAGGCGTGCCGCTCGGGGATCGCCACCCCGCCGGTGGCCAGGTCCGGCGCGTGCTCGCGGCGCAGCCGCCAGGCCTCGGGCAGCGTGGTGCGCACCGCGCTGTCCGAGGAGGAGGCCCCCACCAGCACCGTGCGCACGCGGCGGGCGTCCTGGGCGGCGAACCAGTCCGCCAGCGCCCGCGGGTCGTGCTTGCCGGCGCTGCGGTAGACGATCACCGGCCGGTCCCAGGAGCCCAGGTGCTCCTCGGCGAAGTCCCCCGGGTCGAGGGTGGGCAGGTAGGGGAAGGGCCGCTCGTGCGGGTTGCGGTCGGACTCGTCGTCGATGTCGTAGATCACCAGCGCGTCCAGGTCCAGGTCGCGCAGGCGCGCGCAGGTGCGCTCGGCGATGCGGCGGGCCTCGGCCGGCTCGGTGGACCGCCGCGGCGGGGTGACGGCGAACAGCAGCCACGGGCGGGACGGGGCGGCGTCGGACATGCGTCCACGCTAGCGGCGCCCGCCCGGCGGCGCCCGGTACCCCGCGGCCCGGCACGCTCGCGCGGCACTTTCGCTGCTGGTCGACAGACTTGTGACCGCTGCGGCTGACAAAGTCCGTCGACGCCGATAAGTTGAGCGGACGAGATCAATTCGTCTGCGCAAAGGAGCGTCATGACTTCCTCGACCCGTTCGCGCCGCCTCGTCGCGGCGTCCGCCACCGGCGCCGTCGCCGTGGGCCTGTGCGCCGCGGCCACCGCCCCGGCCGCCGCCGCCGAGCACGAGCTGGAGGAGATCCTCGTGGTCGGCAAGACCCTGGGGTTCCGGCACTCGCACATCGACGAGACCACCCACGCCCTGATCGACCTCGGCGCCGAGCACGGCTTCGACGTCGACGTGTGGGACCCGCCCAACGACTCCGGTGGCTGGTGGGGCCCCGGCTCGCCCGGTCAGCCCGACCTGACGATGGACACCACCCCGTTCACCACCGCCGCCGACCTCGAGCAGTACGACTCGATCGTGTTCGTCTCCCCGGTGGACAACACCAACAACCTCGACCCCGACCAGCCGCGACTGCTCGACGACGCCGAGCTCGCCGCGCTGCAGGGCTACGTCCACGACGGCGGCGGCGTGGTGGGCATCCACGCCGCCACCGACACGATGCACACCTCGAGCTGGTTCACCGACCTCATCGGCGGCGGGGCGCGGTTCGCCGGGCACCCCCAGCAGCAGACCGCCACCATGCGCGTGGAGAACCCGGCGCACCCGTCCATGCTCGACGTGCCCACCGCCTGGGAGCGCTGGGACGAGTGGTACAACTACACGCTCAACCCCCGCGGGGAGGTCCAGGTGCTGATGACCCTGGACGAGTCCACCTACGACGGCGGCAGCATGGGCGCCGACCACCCGATCGCCTGGTGCCAGAACTTCGAGGGCGGGCGCTCCTGGCACCAGGGCGCCGGGCACGTCGACGAGTCCTGGTCCGACCCGACCTTCCTGACCTCGGTGCTGCGCGGCATCCGGTGGACCGCCGGCACCGTCAGCGGCGGCGGGGACTGCGTCACCTTCGGCGAGGTCGACGCGCTGGTGGCCGAGCTGCCCGCCGACACGGCCCGCGACCGGGTCGCGCTGACCCAGCTCGAGCAGCGCCTGGACACCGCGCGCGAGCACGCCGAGGCCGGCGAGCACGACGACGCGGTGCGCACCCTGCGCCCCGCCCGCGCCCTGGCCGGCGCCCTGGTCGCCGACGACGCCGCGGCCGAGCACCTGGCCGGCAAGGTCGCCGACCTGATCACCTGGCAGCAGGCCGTGGCCACCACGTCCTGACCCCGCCCCTCGTCAGGCAGGGCCGGCGCCTCGCACCCGGCCGGGTGCGGGGCGTCAGTCCTGCCCGGTGACCGTGCGCACCGCCTCGGCCACCGCCTCGGCCACGCGGTGGTCGAACACGCCGGGGATGACGAACGCGCTGTTGAGCTCGTCGTCGGCCACCACCCCGGCGATCGCCAGCGCCGCGACCCGCATCAGCTCGTCGGTGATCTCGGTCGCCCCGGAGTCCAGCAGCCCGCGGAACAGCCCCGGGAAGGCCAGCACGTTGTTGATCTGGTTGGGGTGGTCGCTGCGGCCGGTGGCCACCACCGCCGCGTGCTCCGAGGCCTCGACGGGGTCCACCTCCGGGGTGGGGTTGGCCAGCGCGAACACGATCGCGTCGTCGGCCATGCGGGCCACGTCGGCCCCGGTGAGGATGTCGCCCGCCGAGACGCCGACGAACACGTCGGCGCCCACCAGGCCCTCGCGCAGCGTGCCGGTGAAGCCCTCGGGGTTGGTGTGCTCGGCGATCCAGGTGCGGTGCGGGTCGTCCTGCGGCGCGCCGGGGCGCAGCGCGCCGGAGCGGCCGAAGGCGACGATGTGCTCGGCGCCCTGGGCGCGCAGCAGCCGCACGATCGCGTTGCCGGCCGCGCCCACGCCGGAGACGACGATGCGCACCCGCGAGATGTCCTTGCCCACCACCTTCAGCGCGTTGACCAGGGCGGCCAGCACCACGATCGCGGTGCCGTGCTGGTCGTCGTGGAACACCGGGATGTCCAGCTCGGCGCGCAGGCGCGCCTCGATCTCGAAGCAGCGCGGGGCGGCGATGTCCTCGAGGTTGACTCCCCCGTACACCGGGGCGATCGCCTTGACGATCGCGACGATCTCGTCGGTGTCGGTGGTGTCCAGGCACACCGGCCAGGCATCGACCCCCGCGAACTGCTTGAACAGCGCCGCCTTGCCCTCCATCACCGGCAGCGCCGCGGCCGGGCCGATGTCGCCCAGGCCCAGCACCGCGGTGCCGTCGGTGACGACGGCGACCGTGTTGCGCTTGATCGTCAGCCGGCGCGCGTCGTCGGGGTTGTCCGCGATCGCGGTGCACACCCGCGCCACCCCGGGGGTGTAGGCCCGCGACAGGTCCCGGCGGGTCTTGATCGGCGACTTCAGCGCCACCTCGATCTTGCCGCCCAGGTGCAGCAGGAACGTCGAGTCCGACCACTTGAGCACGTGCACGCCCTCGATCTCCTCCAGCGCCGCCGCCACCCGCTCGCCGTGCTCGGCGTCGACGGTGTCGCAGGTGACGTCCACCACCAGCCCGTGCGAGGTCGAGTGGGCGATGTCCACGCCGGTGACCGCCGCACCGGTGTCGGCCACGGCCGCCACGACGGTGCTCGAGGCCCGCTGCGAGGCCGGGACCTGCACGCGCAGGGTGATGGTGTAGCTGGGGCTGGGCAGTGCCACGGTGCATCCTTCCGCGGCGGCGACGGTGCCGCCCGGTCGAGAACGGGTCGAGGGCCCCAGTATGGCGCGTCGACCAGCGCGGACGTCGCCCCCGCACCGGGCGGTGGTTATCGTGCCCCGGTGACACCCCAGCAGCAGGACCTCGACACCGTCGTGCACGAGCTCGTGGCCGCGTGGCTGGGGCCCGTCCGCGTCGTGGCGGAGCACTCCTCGGGCCTGCTCGGGACCCGCGTGTGGCAGGTCCGGGCCGACGACGGCACCCGGGCGGCCGTCAAGCGCTACGCCGGCGCCGACCGCCACTTCGAGCGCGAGCTGGCCGCGCACACCCAGGTCCTGGCCGACATGACTGACCAGGCCGCCCACGCCGACCAGGCCGACCAGGACCGCTTCCCGCGGCTGCTCGGCGCCGACCGCGACCACCGCCTGCTCGCGCTCGCCTGGCTCCCGGGCCGACTCGTCGAGCACCAGCCGGCCGAGGAGCTGCCCGAGACCTACCGGCAGGCCGGGACGCTGCTGGCCCGGCTGCACGCGGCCGGCTCGCGCGTGGACGGCGACTGGGAGGCGGCCGAGCACTCCCGCGCCCTGGGCCTGCTCGCGGCCGAGCACCGCATCGCCCCGGCGACCGTCGCCCGCCTGCGGGCGGCCCTGGCCCGGCACGAGCACCCGCCGGTCCGGGTGGTGCCCACCCACGGCGACTTCCACCCGCGCAACTGGGTCGTCGACGAGGACGGGACCGTGCGCCTCATCGACTTCGGGCGCCACGCCTGGCGTCCGCCCGTCACGGACCTGGCGCGCCTGGACGCCCAGCAGCTCGCCGGCCGGCCGGACCTGACCGCCGCGTTCGTCGAGGGCTACGGCACCGACCTCCGCCGCGGGCCCGGCTGGCGGCGCGTGCGCCTGCGCGAGGCGATCGCCGCGGCGGTCTGGTCCCACCGGGTCGGGGCGTCGTCGCTGGAGGCGCAGGGTCACCGGATGATCGCCGCGGCGCTCGCGGACGAGGAGGCGGCCGGGGCCATCGGCTGACGGCGGATCAGCGCGCTGGCGGCCGCCGCCAGGGCGCACAGGACCGCCACGGCGACGAACGCCGGGGCGTAGGAGCCCGTCAGGTCGCGCACGACGCCGGCGCCCAGCGCGGCCCCGGCGGCCCCGACCTGGTGGGCGCCGGTCAGCCAGGCGAACACCACGGCGCCGTCGAGGCCGAAGTACTCCCGGCACAGCGCGACCGTGGGCGGCACGGTGGCCAGGTCCAGCAGGCCGAAGGAGACGGCGAAGACCACCAGCGCGGGGGTGAGGTCCGGCCCGAGCAGCACGGGCAGCGCCGCCAGGCTCACCGCCCGCAGGGCGTAGGTGCCCGTGAGCAGCAGGCGCGGGTCCACCCGGTCGGTGCCCCACCCGGCCGCGACCGTGCCGGCCACGTTGACCGCCCCCATCACCGCCAGCAGCGTCGAGGCGAGCGCGGGGCCGAGCCCGACGTCGGCGGCCGCCGGCACGAAGTGGCTCATCATCACCCCGTTGGTCGAGGCCCCGCACACCGCGAAGGTGACCACCACGAGCCAGAACGGACCCGTGCGTGCCAGGCGCGCCAGCGCGGCCAGGCTGCGGCGCACGGCACCCGGGGCCGGGTCCGCCGCCCGGGGCGCCGACGCGGCCGCCGACGGCGCCCCCACCGAGGCGCGGCGATCGGGGCGGTCGGCTCCGGGCCGGTCGCGCAGCAGGCCGGCAGCGGCCAGCGCCACCGCCCCGGCCACGCCGGCCACGACCCAGGTCGCCGCCCGCCAGCCCGCCGTCGTGGTCAGCCCGGCCAGCACCGGCAGCAGCACCATGCCGCCGAACATCGTCCCCGACGTCAGCAGGCCGGTGACCAGCCCCCGGTGCCGGGTGAACCACCGCTCGGCCACCAGCGCGCCGAAGGCGGTGGCGATCGCGCCGCAGCCCAGGCCCACCAGCACGCCCCAGGCCAGCACGAGCTGCCACGGGGCGGTCACGGCCGTGGTCGTGACGGCGCCGCCGGCCACGAGCAGCAGGGCCGCCACGGCGACACGGCGCACGCCCAGGCGGTCCGTCGCCGCCGCGGCGAACGGCGCGGTGAGCCCGTACAGCACCGTGTTGACCGCGATCGCGACCGAGATCGTGCCGTAGGACCAGCCGAGCTCTTCGTGCAGCGGGCCCACGAGCAGGTTGGGCAGGCCGACGAACACCCCGGCGCAGACGATGACCACGAACGCGGTGGCGGCCACGACCACCGCGCGGGTCACCGGTGGGCCCGCCGTCGGCGGCGAGGTCACGGGGTGCGGTGCAGGACGGGAGCGTCGTCGGAGTGCCATGGCTCCACGGTGCGCGGCGGGCGACCTGCCCCACGAGTGGCCAGAAGGTCAGGTGATGAAAGAATCGGGCCATGTCCGTCCAGCCGGGATCCGGTCCCGCCCGCCGGGCCGACGCCGTCTCCCGGCCCCACCGCGTCGCCGTGCTGGTCCGTCCCGGAGTGATGCCGCTCGAGCTCGGCCTGTGCCACCAGCTGTTCGGCCGGGCCCGCGACGCGGACGGCCGCGCGCTGTACACCGTGACCACGTGCGCGCCCGCACCCGGTCCCGTGCCGACCGACGCCGACTTCACGGTGGACGTCGCCGCCGGGCCGGAGGCGCTGGCCGCGGCGGACACCGTCGTCGTGCTCGCCTCCCACGCCCCGGGCGAGACCGAGACCACCGGCACGCTGGGCCCCGACCTGGCCGCCGCCTGGGACCGGGTGCGACCCGGTGCGCGGCTGGCCTCGATCTGCACCGGCGCGTACGTGCTCGCCGCCGCCGGCGTCCTGGACGGCCGGCGCGCCACGACGCACTGGAACTCCGCCGCCGACCTGGCACGCCGCTTCCCCGCCGTGCAGGTCGACCCCGACGTGCTGTTCGTCGACACCGGCGACGTGCTCACCTCCGCCGGCGAGGCGGCCGGCATCGACCTGTGCCTGCACCTGATCCGGCGCGACCACGGCGCGGCGGTGGCCAACGACGTCGCCCGTGCCGCCGTCGTGCCGCCGTACCGCGAGGGCGGGCAGGCGCAGTACATCCCGCGCCCCGCCGCCTCCCCGCACGGGCCCGTGACGGCCTCGGCCCGCGCCTGGGCGCTGGACCGCCTCGACCAGGACCTCTCGCTGGCCTCCTGGGCCGCCGCCCAGGCGCTGAGCGTGCGCACCCTGACCCGCCGCCTCGCCCAGGAGACCGGGCTGTCGCCCTGGCAGTGGCTGACGGCCCAGCGCGTGGCCCGCGCCCGCGAGCTCCTCGAGAGCACCGACCTGTCCGTCGACCGGGTGGCCGCCCAGGTCGGGTTCGGCACGGCGGTGTCCCTGCGCACCCACCTGCACGAGCGCCTCGGCGTGACGCCGTCGGCCTACCGGGCCACGTTCCGCGGCCCGGCGGCCAAGTCGTCCTGACGGTCAGCGCCAGCCGAGCTGCGGGGCCACGTGCCGCACCACGTTGTCGATGACGTGAGCGTTGTAGTCCACCCCGAGCTGGTTCGGCACCGTCAGCAGCAGCGTGTCCGCCGCCGCGACGGCCGAGTCCTCGGCCAGGTCCGCCACGATCTGGTCGACCTCGCCGGCGTAGGTCTTGCCGAACCGGGCCCGGCCGCCGTCGAGCATCCCCACCTGGTCCGTCGACCCCGTCTGCATCCCGAAGTAGGCGCGGTCGCGGTCGTCGGTGATCGGGAAGACCGACCGGGACACCGACACCCGCGGGGTGTGCGCGTGACCGGCCGCCGCCCACGCGTCGCGGAACCGCTGGATCTGCTCGGCCTGCAGCTCGTGGAACGGCACCCCCGTGTCCTCGGTCAGCAGCGTCGAGCTCATGAGGTTCATCCCCTGGGTCGCGGCCCACTCGGCGGTCGCCCGCGACCCCGCACCCCACCAGATGCGCTCGCGCAGCCCCGGCGAGTGCGGCTCCAGGCGCAGCAGGCCCGGCGGGTTGGGGAACATCGGGCGCGGGTTCGGCTCGGCGAACCCCTCGCCCGTCAGCAGCTCCAGGAACCGCGCGGTGTGCCGGCGCGCCATGTCCGCGTCCGACTCCCCCGGGGCCGGGACGTGGTCGAAGTGCCGGTAGCCCTCGATCACCTGCTCCGGGCTGCCGCGCGAGATGCCGAGCTGCAGCCGCCCGCCGGCGATGAGGTCCGCCGCGCCGGCGTCCTCGGTCATGTAGGCCGGGTTCTCGTAGCGCATGTCGATCACGCCCGTGCCGATCTCGATCCGACGCGTGCGCGCACCGACTGCGGCCAGCAGCGGGAACGGACTGCCCAGCTGCCGGGCGAAGTGGTGCACCCGGAAGTACGCGCCGTCGGCCCCGAGCTCCTCGGCCGCCTCGGCCAGCTCGATCGACTGGTGCAGCACGTCCGCCGCGCTGCGGGTGGCCGAGGACGGGTGGTCGGTCCAGTGACCGAAGGACAGGAAACCGATGTGCTTCATGTCCATGACAACCGATGGACCGGCGCGACATTCCCGGCCCGGGTGCGACCGGCACCCCGTGCTCCTAGCGTGGGGGCATGCTGCTCGCCCACGACATCGCCGGCACCGGCCCGCACGTCGTCCTGCTGCACGCCGGCGTCGCCGACCGGAACATGTGGGACCCCGTCATGCACGGGCTGACCCAGGTCTTCCGCGTGCTGCGGCCCGACCTGCGGGGGTTCGGCGAGACTCCGCTGCCCGCCGAGGACTACGTCGACGCCGACGACGTCGCCGAGGTCATGGACGCCTGCGGCATGGACGACGCCGTCGTGGTCGGCAACAGCCTCGGCGGACGCGTCGCTCTCGAGCTCGCTACCCGCCACCCCGCCCGCGTGCGCGAGCTCGTGCTGCTCTCGCCGGCCTACCCCGACCTGCCGCCCAGCGACGCCCTGCACGACTTCATCGCCCGCGAGGAGACCCTGCTCGACGCCGGCGACCTCGAGGCCGCCGTCGCGCTCAACGTCGACACCTGGCTCGGGCCCGCCGCCGACGACGACACCCGGGCCGCGCTGGCACGCATGCAGCACCGTGCCTTCGACATCCAGCTCGCCGCCGAGGCGGACGCGGACGTCCGCGGCGCCGCCGTCGGCACCCCCCGACCCGTACCGATCGACCTCGACCAGATCCACGTGCCCACTCTGGTCGTCTCCGGTGCCCACGACCTCGACCACTTCCGCGCCGTCGCCGAGCGCCTCGTGGCCGCCCTGCCCAGCGCCGAGCACCTCGACCTCGACTGGGCGGGCCACCTGCCCACCCTGGAGAACCCCGACGCCATCGAGCCGCTCCTGCTCGACGTGCTGCGCGACGACCCCACCGTGCACGCACCGTGACGCCACCCCTCCCCCGCGCGGGTCGGTGTCCGCGGCAACCGGTGCGAAACACGGCTGGACGATGATGCCCGGATGAACATCGCCGTCGACTCCCCCGCCCGCGACGACGTCCGTGCCCTGCTGGACGAGCACCTGACCGAGATGCGCGCCACTTCGCCCGAGGAGTCCGTCCACGCCCTCGCCCCGGCGGCGCTCACGGCCCCCACCATCACGTTCCTCACCGCCCGCAGCGACGAGACCGGCGCCCTGCTGGGGTGCGGGGCCCTCAGCGAGCTCGCCCCGGGCCCGGGCGGGCACGGCGAGATCAAGTCGATGCGCACCGCCCGGAGCGCTCGAGGGCTCGGAGTCGCCACCCGGTTGCTGGGCGAGCTGCTCGCCCTGGCCGCCGAGCGCGGCTACGAACGGGTGAGCCTGGAGACCGGCTCGGAGCAGTTCTTCGCCCCGGCACGGCGGATCTACACCCGCCACGGGTTCGTCGAGTGCGAGCCGTTCGCCGACTACGTGCCCGATCCGAACAGCGTTTTCATGACGTTCGCCTTGCCTGTCCCGCCTCCTGAGGGCGATCGCTGAGCAGTCGTCGGGCCGCCATCACCGGGTTGCCCGCTGAAAGCGTCCGTGACACGCCGACATGGGTGACTCTGACCTGCGTCGGTGCAGGTCATCGCCGTGCCCGGACCAGTAGTCTCCCCCCATGGCCTACACGGAGAAGCGCACCGGAACCGGCGGCACGACGTCGTACGTGGGGCGCTTCCGGATCGACGGCCGCCTGCGCAGCACCCGGGCGTTCCGGGCCCGGCGCGACGCGCTGGCCGAGGCACGCCGGGCCGAGGAGGCAGGCAAGCGCGGCGACTGGGTCGACCCGAGGTCCGGCATGCTCACCGTGGCCGAGTGGTTCTCCGCGTGGCAGGCCGCCCGCGCGGACCGCGCCCCCCGCACCCTGGAGTCCGAGCGCGAACGGTTCCGCTCCCTGGTCGCCCCCACCTTCGGCGAGGAGCCGCTGCGCCGGGTGACGCACGACGACGTCGCCCGCTGGGCGGTCGAGATGCGCGGCCCCGGACGCACCGAGCCGGCCTCCTCCGCCCGGCGCCGTGACGCGGTGCGGTTGCTGGTGGCGCTGCTGGACGCGGCGGTGGACGCCCGCCGGCTGACGTCGAACCCGGCGCGCACCCCGTCCGGCCGGGTGCCGTCGCTGCCGCGCGCGCCCAAGACCAAGCCGCACCGGTACCTGTCCCACGAGCAGCTGCGCCGGGTGGCCGACGCGACCACGTCCGCCCAGGCGCGCCCGCTGGTGCTGCTGGCCGGGCTGACCGGGCTGCGCTGGGGCGAGGTCTCGGCGCTGCGCACCGGGGACGTGGACCTGCTGCGCCGTCGTGTCATGGTCGAGCGCGCCTACACCCGCCTGGACGACGGCACCCTGCTGCTCGGCAACACCAAGACCCACGCGCGCCGGGAGGTGCCGGTCCCTCGCGTGCTGGAGCCCGAGCTGGCCGACCGGCTCGGCGGCCGCCCGGGCACCGCGCTGCTGTTCACGGCGCGCGACGGCGGCCCGCTGCGCCGCGAGTCCTTCGACCGGCACGCCTTCCGTCCGGCCGTGCGCGCCGCCGGCGCTGCGGTGAGCACGCTGCAGGAGCTGCTCGGGCTGACCGCGACCGGGTTCTACGACACGACGGCCCTGACCGCAGTGCGCCGGGTCCAGGCCGAGCACGAGCTGCCGGTCACCGGGGTCGTGGACCCCGCGACCTGGGCGGTGCTGGTCGCGGCCGACCGCACCCGTCGCGACGGGATGACCCGTGGCGAGAAGATCGCGCGCACCCGTCGCCTCGACGTCGTGGCCCGGGTGACCCTGCGCGCCGGCGCCGAGGACTTCGCCCCGCTGACCCTGCACGACCTGCGGCACACGGCGGCCTCCCTGGCCATCGCCAGCGGCGCGAGCGTCAAGGCCGTCCAGCGCATGCTCGGCCACGAGTCCCCCGTGCTGACGCTGCGTACCTACGCCGGTCTGTTCGAGGACGACCTCGACCGCCTCGGCGAGTCGATGTCCGAGCAGTTCGCGGCGCACGACCCGGCAGACACCGCTCACGATGTGCTCACTGACGGTGCAGAAGCACCTTTTGGCCTGGTCGATCTGACCGCCCGCGTGGCGCGCTGACCTGCAGGAACGACCTCTCTGCGGCATTCCCGCGCATTCCTGCGCACCCGCTTTGGAAAAGCGGGTGTCGGTGTCTTAAGAGTAGTAGGAGGAGTAGTCTGGCATGATGACGCAGACTACTCCGCGGGATCCGGACGTCGAGCCCGAGGCCGCGCGATACTCCGCCGACCCGCCGTCGCCGGAGGCCTCCGGGCCGGCCGCTCCCCCGCCACCGGTCACCGCGCGCGACCGCGTGTTCGCCGCGGCCGACGCCCTGCTCGCCGACGACGAGCCCGTCACGGTCAGCACCGTGCGCGAACGGGCCGGCTGCTCCAACGCCACGGCCACCACCCACCTGCGCGCCTGGCGCGAGGCGCGGGCCGCCGCCGAGGCCGACGCGGCGCGGCTGCCCGAGCTGCCGCGGTCGGTGGAGCTGCTCGTCGAGCGGGGCGTGGCCGGGCTGTGGGGTGCGGCCGTGCGTGCGGCGCGCGAGGAGCACACCGCGCAGGCGACCCGGAAGGACGAGGACCTCGCCACCGCACGCGAGGACGCCGACCGGCTCGCCCGCGCGCTGGACACCGCCCGGGACGAGCGCGACGACGCCCGCGCCGCGCTGTCACGGCTGCGCGACCAGACCTCCGACCGGGTGCAGTCGTTGACCGAGCGGCTCGCGCAGGCCGACGACGAGCGCACGCGGGCCGCGGACGCCGCGCACCGGTCCGCGGGTCAGGTCGACGAGCTGCGCGAGACGCTGCAGCAGCTGCGCAGCCAGGCCGAGGAGCTGCGCAGGGACCTGGCCGCCGCCGTGGCGGCACGGACCGACGCGGCCGAGCAACGTGCCGAGGCGCGGGCCGCGGCCGAGGCCCGGCAGGACGCCCTGGACGAGGCGCGCTCGGCCCTGGAGTCGGTGCGGGCCGACCACCGGCGCGCCGAGGACGAACGGTCGAGCCTGGTCGCCGAGCTGGCGGCGGCCCGTGCCACGGCCGAACGGTCCGCGGCCGAGGTCGGCTCGCTGCGCGAGGAGCTCGCCGCGGCCCGGTCGCGTGCCGAGGAGGCGGTGCACGAGACAGCGGTGCAGACGGCGGCGCGGGCCCGCGCCGAGGGCGAGCTCGCCGGCGTGCGCGCGGCGTCCACCCCCGCGGAGGGGAGCTGATGGCCGCGACGCCGCCGCAGCTGGACCGGACCTTCACCTGGCGCGGGCGCGAGATCGCCTGGACGCGCCTCGGCGCGGGCCCGCCGCTGGTGTTCTGCCACGGGACGCCGTGGTCGTCCTGGCTCTGGGCGCCGTACGCGCAGGCCCTGGCCCACGAGTTCACGGTCTACCTGTGGGACATGCCCGGCTACGGGTCCTCGTCGCACCTCCCGGAGCACGACGTGCACCTCGGGGTGCAGGGCGAGGCCTTCGCGGCGCTGCTGGAGCACTGGGAGCAGGAGGCCGGCACCCGGACCGCCGGCCGGCGTCCGCACGTCGTCGCCCACGACTACGGCGGTGCGGTCGCTCTGCGCGCGGCGCTGCTGCACGGTGCCCGGTACCGCTCGCTGTGCCTGGTCGACGTCGTGGCGCTGCGCCCCTGGGGCTCGCCGTTCTTCACCCTCGTGGGTCGGCACGCGGACGTGTTCGCCGCGCTGCCGACGGCCGTGCACCGCGGTGCGCTGGAGGCCTACGTCCGCAGCGCGGCGTTCCGGCCGCTGGTCGCCGACGACCTGGAGGCGCTGGTCGCGCCGTGGCTCGACGAGGCCGGGCGAGCCGCCTTCTACCGGCAGATCGCCCAGGCCGACGAAGACTGGACGGCGGAGCTCGAGCCGCTGCTGGGGAACCTGGACCTGCCCGTGCACGTCGTGTGGGGCGCCGAGGACACCTGGATCCCGGTCGACCGGGCGCACCGGCTCACCGACGCGCTCGGCGGCGGCCGACCCACGGTGCTGCCCGGGGCCGGGCACCTGGTCCAGCTCGACGCACCGGTCGCGCTGGCGACCGAGCTGCACCGGTGGCTGACGACCGTGCGGTGAGGAGTCGCCAGCGCGACGGCGACACCGGTGGCGCCGGCGACGGCGTCAGTACCAGCCGCCCCGGGTGTGCTGGAAGATCAGGTTCGTCTCGGTCAGCGCCACGCCCGGGTTGGCCGAGAGGTTCTCGATGACGAAGTCGTTGAGCACGTCGGAGTCGGGCGCGGTGACGTGCACGAAGAAGTCGTGCGCCCCGCCGATGAGGTAGACGTCCAGCACGCCCGGCAACCGCGCGAGGTCGCGGGCGAAGGCCGGCAGGTGGGACCGGGCCGCTCCCTGCATGCGCACCGCGATGATCGCCTGCAGGGGCCGGCCGGCCAGCGCGGGGTCGACGTCGGCGTGGAACCCGCGGATCACCCCCTCGTCGCGCAGGCGGCGCACGCGGGTCAGGCAGGTCGACGGGGCGATCCCGACCCGGGCCGCCAGGGCGTTGTTCGGCATGCGGGCGTCCTCGGCCAGCGCCGCCAGCAGGCGGTGGTCGATCCCGTCCAGGCGCACGGTCGCGCGCGCACGACGCTCCAGGCCGGCGCCGCCGTCGACCCGGGACCGAAGATCCTGCGAACGAGGTCCCCCAGACATCCGCGCGGACGAAGATCCGGTGCTCATTCCTCGACCATACCGAAGGTTCCACCGATCCTGCCGTGCATGCCGAACGACGGGGTCACACTGGCAGTGAGCGCCGTCACATCCGGTCGGCGCGTCCGTGCTCGCGAACCGAGCCGACCGAGAGGGCCACGATGGACGTCGCCGTCCCGAAGGAAGTCAAGAACCACGAAGACCGCGTCGCCATCACCCCGGCCGGCGTGCACGAGCTCGCCACACGCGGTCACACCGTGCACGTCCAGGCCGGTGCCGGCCTGGGCGCGGGCATCACCGACGAGCAGTACGCCGCCGAAGGAGCCCGCATCGTCGAGGGCGCTGCCGCGACCTGGGACGCCGGCGAGATGGTGCTCAAGGTCAAGGAGCCCGTGGCCTCCGAGTACGAGCTGCTGCGCGAGGACCTGCTGCTGTTCACCTACCTGCACCTGGCCGCGGACAAGGCCCTGACCGAGGAGCTGCTCGCCCGTCGCGTCACCGCGGTGGCCTACGAGACCGTCCAGCACACCGACGGGTTCCTGCCTCTGCTGGCGCCGATGTCGGAGGTCGCGGGCCGGCTGGCCACGCAGGTCGGCGCCGCCACGCTGCAGAACGCGGCCGGCGGGCGCGGCGTGCTGCTCGGCGGGGTCCCGGGCGTCCCGGCCGCTCAGGTCGTGATCATCGGCGCCGGCACCTCGGGCATGAACGCCGCCCGCATCGCCGTCGGCATGGGCGCCCACGTCACCCTGCTGGACACCAACGTCGACGTGCTGCGCGCCGCGGACCGCGAGTTCGCCGGCCGCGTGCAGACGCTGACCTCCAACCGGCTCAGCCTGCGCCAGGCCGTGCTCGAGGCGGACCTGGTCATCGGCGCGGTCCTGCTGCCCGGGGCCAAGGCCCCCGTGCTCGTGCCGAACGAGCTCGTGGCGCAGATGCGACCCGGCGCGGTGCTCGTCGACATCGCCATCGACCAGGGTGGCTGCTTCGCCGACTCGCGGCCCACCACCCACGACCAGCCCACCTACCCGGTGCACGACACCGTGTTCTACTGCGTGGCCAACATGCCCGGCGCGGTCCCCCGGACCTCCACCTACGCCCTGACGAACGTCACCCTGCCCTACGCGGTGGCGCTCGCCGACTCCGGCTGGCGCGAGGCGCTCGGTGCCGACGCGGCACTGGCGCGCGGGCTGAACACCCACGACGGTCACGTCATGCACGCCGGCGTCGCCGAGGCGCACGGGCTGGACCACCGCGAGGTCGCGGGAGTGCTGTGACCGGGCACCGTCGGCCCGGACCGGTGTCATGAGCCGTCGCGGCACGGGACCCCCGCTGCTCACGCTGGTCGTCCTCGGCGTCCTGGCCGGGTGCCAGGCCACGGGAACCGATGAGCCGCCGGTCGCGGCGTCGTCCTCCGCGTCGGCCCCGGTGGACGATCAGCGCTTCCCCGACGTGCTGGAGGCCGTGGCCGAGTGCGCGGGCACGACCTGCGACCTCGAGGTCACGATCAGCTCGCCGTACGACACCCCGCAGCGGTACGCCGACGGCTGGCGCGTGCTGACCGAGGACGGCGTCGTGCTCGGGGTGCACACCCTGGCGCACGACCACGCGAGCGAGCAGCCGTTCACCCGCACCCAGCGTGGCGTCGAGATCCCGCGGGAGGTCGAGGCCGTCGTCGTCGAGGGGCGCGACCAGGAGCACGGCTTCGGCGGGCGGACCGTGACGGTGACGCTGCCGGACCGGTGAGCCCGCCGCGTACCAGGGGATCCGCCGCGGGCGTCAGCCCAGGGCGCGTCCGACGGCGCGGCGGTCAGGCGTCCGGGAAGCCCTGCGGGTTGGCCTGCTGCCAGCGCCAGGTGTCGGCGCACATGTCGTCGATCGACTTCTCGGCGCGCCAGCCCAGCTCGGTGTTCGCCCGGGTGGGGTCCGCCCAGAACGCCGGCAGGTCGCCGGCCCGCCGGGGCCCGACCTCGTAGGGCAGCTCGCGCCCGACGGCCCGCTCGAAGGCGTGCAGCATCGCCAGCACCGAGGTGCCGGTCCCGGTGCCGAGGTTGAAGGCGCGTACGGGCCCGGCCATGTCGTCGAGGTGCTCGAGCGCGGCGACGTGCCCGGCGGCGAGGTCCTCCACGTGCAGGTAGTCGCGCTCGCAGGTGCCGTCGGCGGTGGCGTAGTCGTCGCCGAACACGGTGAGCCTCTCGCGACGGCCCACGGCGACCTGGGCGATGAAGGGCATGAGGTTGTTGGGGATGCCCTGCGGGTCCTCCCCGATCTCGCCCGAGGGGTGCGCCCCGACCGGGTTGAAGTAGCGCAGCAGCGCCACGCGCAGTCCCTCGGTCGCGGCGGCGACGTCGGTCATGATGCGCTCGATCATGACCTTCGTCTGCCCGTACGGCGAGGAGGAGGACAGGTGCTCGTAGTCCTCGACGTACGGCACGGGAGCGTGCTCGCCGTAGACGGTCGCCGAGGAGGAGAACACGAGCCGGTGCACGTCGTGGCGGCGCATCGCCTCCAGCAGCGACAGCGTGGAGTCGATGTTGTTGCGGTAGTAGGCCAGCGGCTTGGCCACCGACTCCCCCACGGCCTTGAAGCCGGCGAAGTGGACCACGGCGTCGAAGCGCTCGTGGGCGAACAGACGCTCGGTCTTCTCGGCGTCCGTCAGGTCGATGGCGTGCACCGGCACGTGCTTGCCCGACAGGGCTTCGAGCCGGCCGATGACGCTGGGCTTGGCGTTGGAGAAGTCGTCGACCACGACGACGTCGTGACCGGAGGCCAGCAGGGACAGGACCGTGTGGGAGCCGATGTAGCCGGCACCGCCGGAGACGAGGACGCGCATGGGCCCGAGCCTACCCGGGCGGCCGGTGCCGCCCGGGTCCCGGCCCGGTGGGCGGACTGCTCAGGAGCCGCCGAGCAGCTGCGCGAAGTCCGGGGTGTCGCCGAAGGGGTCTTCCTGCCCGGTGGCCGCCGGGCGGACGGCCACCGCGTCGGCCAGCTCGCGCCCGGCCCGGCCGATGCGCCGCGCCAGGGCGTCGGAGCCGTCGCCGGCCCAGTCGTCGGTGGCCGCGAACACGGAGGTGGGCACGACCTGCGTGCGCAGGTAGGTCAGCAGCGGACGCATCGAGTAGTCCAGCGCCAGCGAGTGCCGGGACGTGCCGCCCGTGGCGCCGAGCAGCACCGGCTTGCCGGTCAGGGCGTCGGGGTCGATGACGTCGACGAAGGACTTGAACAGCCCGGAGTAGGTCGTGGTGAACAGCGGGCTGACCATGACCAGCCCGTCGGCACCGGTGACGGTGTCCAGCGCGGTGGCGAGCTCGCCCGAGGGGAACCGCGTCAGCATGGCGTCGACGATCGCGTGGGCGTGCTCGCGCAGCTCGACGACCTCGACGTCGGTCTCCTGGCCGGCCTCGAGCAGCCCGTCGGCCGTGGCGGTGGCCAGCCGGTCGGCGAGCAGCCGCGACGAGGACGGCTGGGACAGGCCCGCGGTGACGACGGCGAGGGTGCGGCGGGTGCTCATCGGACGGCCTCCTCGGCTCGGGTGCCGGTGACGGCGTCGCCGCCGTCGCCGACGTGGGTGGCGCCGGAGGCGCCCGCCGTGCGGGCGGCGGCGACGCGCTCGGCGTGCGTGGGCGGGTTCAGCGGCACGTCGTCGGCGGGCCGCTTGGCCTCGACGATCTTGCGCAGCTCGGGCACGATCTCCTCGGCCAGCAGGTCGATCTGCTCCAGCACGGTCTTCAGGGGCAGGCCGGCGTGGTCGATGAGGAACATCTGACGCTGGTAGTAGCCGACGTCCTCGACGAATGCGCCGTAGCGGTCGATGACCTGCTGGGGCGAGCCGACGGTCAGCGGCGTCTGGGCGGAGAAGTCCTCCAGGCTCGGGCCGTGGCCGTAGACCGGTGCGACGTCGAAGTAGGGGCGGAACTCGCGCACCGCGTCCTGGGAGTTCTTGCGCACGAAGACCTGTCCGCCCAGGCCGACGATCGCCTGGTCGGCGCGGCCGTGGCCGTGGTGCTCGTAGCGCTGGCGGTAGAACCGCACCATCTGCTTGGTGTGGTGCATGGGCCAGAAGATGTTGTTGTGCAGGAACCCGTCGCCGTAGTACGCGGCCTGCTCGGCGATCTCGGGCGAGCGGATCGAGCCGTGCCACACGAACGGCGGCACGCCGTCCAGCGGCCGCGGGGTCGCGGTGAAGCCCTGCAGCGGGGTGCGGAACTGCCCGCTCCAGTCGACGACGTCCTCGGTCCACAGCCGGCGCAGCAGCGCGTAGTTCTCGATCGCGAGCGGGATGCCGTTGCGGATGTCCTGGCCGAACCACGGGTAGACCGGCCCGGTGTTGCCGCGGCCCATCATCAGGTCCATGCGGCCGCCGGAGAGCACCTGGAGCATCGCGTACTCCTCGGCCAGGCGCACCGGGTCGTTGGTGGTGATCAGCGTGGTGGCCGTGGACAGGGTGATGTTCTCGGTCACGCCCGCCAGGTAGCCGAGCATCGTGGTGGGGCTCGAGGCGACGAACGGCGGGTTGTGGTGCTCGCCGGTGGCGAAGACGTCCAGCCCCGCCGCGTCGGCGTGCCGGGCGATCGTCAGCATCGACCGCACCCGTTCGGTGTCGTCCGGGGTGTGGCCGGTCGTGGGGTCCGTCGTCACGTCGGAGACGGAGAAGATGCCGAACTGCACGGTGCACTCCTGTCGATCATCTGCATGCGTTTGCATGCACCCGCCCCAACCGGGCGACCCGGTCGATTGTTCCCGACCCCGACGGCGCTCGCGGGACCGAGGTCGTGACGTCACCCACATCGTCGCACCGGACAAGGCTGTCAACTTGCGAGCAGGGCCGCTGGTCGCCACATTGGAGTCCGTCGCCGGGCCCCCACCCCAGGGAACCGGTACGCTTCACCGGACCTTCACGCCCGGGCGGAACAACCGCCGTCGACGGCGCGTTGGATCCCACGGCCCCCTGTACCCCGACCTGTGGAGGACGACATGCCCGACCGCTCCCTCCGTGGCATGAGCATCGGCAGCAAGAGCATGGAGTCCGACGAGGGCGTGGACTTCGCCCCGCGATTCCAGGCGCACTACGACTGCCCCAACGGCCACACCATCATCCTGCCGTTCTCCACCGACGCCGAGGTCCCCCCGATCTGGGAGTGCCAGTGCGGCGGCGAGGCGCTGCTGCGCGACGCCGAGCGTCCCGACGCCAAGCCGAGCAAGCCGCAGCGCACCCACTGGGACATGCTGCTCGAGCGCCGCACCGTCTCCGAGCTGGAGGAGCTCCTGGACGAGCGCCTCGAGCTGCTGCGCGCCGGCAAGCTGCGCCGCTCCGCCTGAGTCGCACTGCCCGCCCGCCCGACGGGCACCCCCCGGCACGTGCTGCTGTGGGCAGGAAGAATGCGGTTCTCCCCGAGGGGGAACCGCATTTTTCGTGCCCACAACGCTCGGGGGCGGGGCGGCCGACGGCGGCCGGCGCTCGGCGAGGATCAGCCGCCGTCGGCGCGCCGCAGCAACCCGCGCAGCTGCTCGCCGCGGTGGCGCAGCCCCCAGCGGGTCACCTTCGTCAGCGCCTCGACCACGATCGCGCGCGACATCTTCGACTCGCCGGCCGTGCGCTCGACGAACGTGATCGGCACCTCGGCCACCGATCCCCCGCCGCGCAGCACCCGCCAGGTCATGTCCACCTGGAAGCAGTAGCCGTGCGACTCCACCGCCGCCAGGTCCAGCGCCCGCAGCGTGTCCGCCCGGAAGGCGCGGTAACCGCCCGTGGCGTCGCGCACCGCGATGCCCAGCATCATCCGCACGTACGTGTTGCCCCCGCGCGAGAGCAGCTCACGGTGCCACGGCCAGTTCACGACCCGCCCGCCGGGCACCCAGCGCGAGCCGATCACCAGCGACGGGGCGTCCGCGGCGGCGGCGCGCTCCAGCAGCCGCTCGAGCTCCTCGGGCCGGTGCGAGCCGTCGGCGTCCATCTCGCACAGCACGTCGTAGCCGCGCTCGAGCCCCCAGCCGAACCCGGCCACGTAGGCGGCGCCGAGCCCGCCCTTGCCGGACCGGTGCAGCACGTGCAGACGCTCGTCGTGGGCGGCGGCCCGCTCGGCCCACCGCCCGGTGCCGTCCGGCGAGCCGTCGTCGACCACCAGCACGTCCGCGTCCGGCACGGCGGCGCGCAGCCGCTCCACCGTCACCGGCAACGACTCGCGCTCGTCGTACGTGGGGATGATCACCAGGGTGCTCACGAAGCTCCTCCCGCGCGGCGGCGGCTGATGATCGGGGACAGGGCACCGGCCACGACCAGCAGCATCGCGGCCGCCTCGACGACGGCACCCGGCCACTCGCCGGCGCGGACCGCCGGCGTCAGGGTGGTGCGCAGCGGCAGCGCCGCGACGATCTGGTCGGCGGTGAACAACCCGGTGCGCGCCACCAGCGTGCCGTCCGGCGCCACGACGCCCGAGACCCCCACCGTGGAGATCTGCACCGCCGCGCGTCCGGTGATCATCGCCTGCATGCGGGTCATCGCCAGCTGCTGCGTCGACTCGGCCGTGTACCCGAACGAGGCGTTGTTCGTCGGCACCACCAGCACCTGCGCACCACGCAGCACCGCGTCGCGCACGATCTCGTCGTAGGCGACCTCGAAGCAGATGGCCGTCGCCAGGCGTGCCGTCGACCCGTCGGCGCGCGGCAGGTCGATCACCGCCGGCTCCGTGCCGGGCAGCATGTCGTTGGTGACCCGGTCGACCTGGTCGGAGAAGATCCGCACGAAGCCGCGCAGCGGGATGTACTCCCCGAACGGCGCCGGGTGCTGCTTGGCGTAGCGGTCGGTCACCCCGACCCCCGGCTGCCACAGCAGCGAGACGTTGTAGCGGCCCCCCGTGGCGGGGAACTCCTGGGCACCCACCAGGATCGGGGCGCCCACCCGCGTCGCCGCGGCGTCGATCGCCCCGGCGACCTCGGTGACCTCCTGCGGGTCCAGGTCCGAGCCGTTCTCCGGCCAGAGCACCACGTCCAGGTCGTCGTCGCGGTCGGCCAGCACGTCGGTGCCGTCCAGGTGGTTGTTCAGCACCTCGGCACGGTTGGCGAACGAGCCCAGACCCGGCTCGGCGACGTTGCCCTGCACCGCCCCGGCCCGCAGCACCGGCCCGTCACCCTCGTGCGTCGCCGTGCCGGCGTCCACCACCACGGTGTCCAGGTCGGCCGTCGCCACCTGCGGCAGCGGGTCCGGCCCGGCCGGCAGCGGCAGCGCCGCCGGCGCCACGACCAGCACCGCGCCGCCGACCACCGCGGCACCCGCACCCAGCAGCGCCGGACGCACCGGTCGCGCGGCCCGGGCCGCGCGCACCGCCGCGACCAGCCGACCCGCCGCCACCGCGCCGAGCACACCGACCAGCGCCACCAGCAGCGACACCGCGACCGTGCCGCCCAGCCAGGCCGCCCGCCCCGTGGGGGCGTCCACCATCGTCCACGCCAGCCGGCCCCACGGGAACCCGCCGAAGGGCACCTGGGAACGGGCCTGCTCGACGGCCACGAACAGCACGGCGAACGCCGCGGCGTGCGCCAGGGTGCGGCCCACCGCCGGCCCCGGCCGGGCGCCCGATGCGGGCAGGGCCAGGACCGGCAGGCGTCGCGCGACGGTCCACGCCGCTCCGAGCAGCGCCCAGAACGCCGCCTGCAGCGTCGCCAGCGCCACCCACGGCACCGTGTCCGTGGCGAAGTTCGCCCACCAGATGTGCGGCAGCCAGAACGACCAGCCCGCCACCAGCCCCACCAGCGCGTTCCAGCCGGCCGCCCGCCGACCCGTGCGCCGCCAGGCCGCGAACAGCAGCCCCACCGCCACGAACGCCGCCGGCCAGAAGGCCACGTCCGGGAACGACGCCCACAGGCTCAACCCCGCCGCCACGCCCAGCAGCAGCGTCACCGGCCGGGACGTCGTCCACGACGACGGTGCGGCCGGGGCGCTCGCGGGCGTCGGGGCCACGGCGGGATCGGTCACGGTGCTCATCCGCTCAGCCGTCGAGCACGTCGTGCAGCACGACGCCGTCACGGACCGTACGCAGGCACTCGGGGTCGGGGACGCCGTCGGACAGGTCCGGCAGGAGCGGCTGGCCCGCGCGCGCCTCGGGGTTCCACTGCGACAGCCGGCCCGGGGCGGACTGCACGGCCAGGGACTCGGCGCGCCAGACGGCCAGGTGGGCGGGAGCACCGACGCGCAGCTCGCCGGCACCGGTGTGGTCCAGGCCCGCCAGCCGCCAGCCGCCGCGCGAGTGGGCGCGGAAGGCCGACCGGGCGCTGATGCGCTGGGACGGGTCGGCGTGGCCGATGGCCGCCCGCACCGCCTGCCACGGCGCCAGCGGTGTGACGGGGCTGTCCGAGCCGAACGCGATCGGCACGCCCGCCCCGGCCAGGTCGGCGAACGGCGACAGGTTCGCCGCCCGGGGCCCGCCCAGACGGCTGGTGTACATCCCGTCCGGGCCGCCCCACGTGGAGTCGTAGGCCGGCTGGATCGACAGCGCCACCCCGTACAGCAGCAGCGAGGCCAGCGCCGCGGCGTCGACGAACAGGGCGTGCTCGATGCGGTGGTGGCCACCGCGCAGGGTGCCGGCGTCGGCCCGCTGCACGGCGATCTCCAGCCCCTCGACGAGCTCGTCCATCGCCCGGTCGCCCACCACGTGCAGCCCGCCCTGGACCCCGGCGGCCGAGCAGGCCAGCAGGTGCGTGGCGATCTGCTCCGCCGACAGGTACAGCCGGCCGGTGCGCTCGCGGGCGTCGGGCTCCAGGTCGCTGTACGGCGCGGTCAGGGCGGCGGTGCGCGACCCGAGGGTGCCGTCGACGGTCAGGTCCCCGGCGATGCCGGTCAGGAACGGCAGCTCGGCCAGCAGCGCGGCCGCGTCGTCGGCGCCGGTGCACAGCTCGGCCCGGTAGGCGGTCACGTGCGGCAGCCGGGACGCTGGGTCCGCGGCCAGCCCCGTCAGCATCTGCAGGCCGGCACGGGTGTCCACGTGGGGGGTGCTCATCTCGTGCACGGCTACGATGCCGCGCGCGGCGGCCGAGCTCAGCGCCTGCCGGTACAGCGTCTCGCGCCGTGCCGCGTCCAGGTCGTGCACGACCGCGCGGGCACGGGCGTAGTCCGCCCCGGTGACCAGCCCGCTGCCGTCCCAGGAGGGCGTGCGGTCCAGGCCGGTGCGGTCGGCGAAGGAGGACGAGGCCAGCGCGGTGTGGCCGTCGACCCGCACGGCCAGCGTGGGGCGCCCCCCGGTGGCGGCGTCCAGCTCGCCCAGGAACGGGGCGCGGCGTTCGGGCCAGGCGCCCTCGTCCCAGCCGAAGGCGAGCAGGACCTGCTCGCCGCCGGGGTCGGCGGCCTCCAGGTCGCGTGCGGCGGCGGCCAGGCGGTCCAGCGCGGCGGCGAGGGTCCCGGCGCCCGCCGGGGACAGGTCGGTGCCCTCGGCGGTCAGCGCCGTCTCCAGGGTGTGCACGTGGGCGTCGACGAATCCGGGCGTGACCAGGGCTCCGTCGAGGTCGACGACCTCGTCGGCACGCGCGGCCAGGCCGGCGGCCGTGTCCTCGGCGCCGAGCCAGGCCACCACGCCGTCGTCGACGAGCAGGGCCTCGGCGAAGGGGTCCGCGGCGGAGTGGACGACACCGTTGCGGTACAGGGTGGAGGTCACGGCCGAAAGCCTAGGGCACCGACGGGGCGGGCCGTGGCCGCGCTCGCCCCGCTCACACCGTGGAGTGCGCCACCACACCCCGCAGCACGGCGTCCTGGGCACTGCGGGCACGCCCGCGCAGCGGCGGCTGCGCGGCCGCCGCGAGCTGGTCGAGCACGTCGATGACCTGCTTGCACCAGCGCACGAAATCACCCGCCGCGATGTCGGTGCCGCGCAGCACCGTGTCCAGGCTCGCGCCCGAGGCCCACTGGTGCACCGGGGCGGCCAGCGCGGTGTCCAGCGTGCCGGTGACGTCGAGCCGGTGCGCGGCCTCCAGGTCGCGCACCCGCGCCCACACGTCGAAGGTCGCGTCCACGGCGTCGGCCAGGCGGCGTCCCGGTACGCCCGCCAGCGTGGTCTCGGGCTCCTCGCGCCGGCCGGAGTACACCACCACCGACACCGCGGCGGCGAGCTCGGCCGGTCGCAGCTCGTCCCACACGCCCTGACGCAGGCACTCGGCCATCAGCAGATCGTCCTCGGCGTACAGCCTGCCCAGCCGGCGCCCGGACTCGGTCACGCGCAGCCCGTCGTGGTCGCGCTGCAGGTAGTCGAGCTCGGTCAGCACCTCGCAGATGCGGTCGAAGGTCCGCGCGATCGAGCCGGTGCGTCCCTCGATGCGCCGCACCAGCGCGTCCTGCTCGCGGGAGAGCTTCTCGGCCCGCTGGGCCCAGCGCGCGTGGTCCTCGCGCTCGGGGCACGAGTGGCACGGGTGGGCGCGCAGGTCGGCGCGCAGCCGCTGCAGCTCGCGGTCGGAGGCGACGTCGCCGCGGTCGCCGCGCGCGGCGCGCCCCGGGTCGTCCGCCCCGGGTGCCGACCGCTCCCCCAGCGCGTTGCGCAGGCTGGAGGCCAGGTCGCGGCGGTCGGCGGGGCGGCGGGAGTTGAAGCCCTTCGGGATGCGCACCCGCGTCACGGTGCGCACCCCGTCGGGGGTGTCGGCCACGGTGAGCTTCTTGACCTGCTTCTCCTGGGTCAGCACCGTGGGGCGCGGCCCGTCGAAGCCGCCCTCGTCGGCGCCCGGGTCGAGCACGACGACGAAGCCGCGCCGCCGTCCGGACGGCACCTCGGCCACGTCCCCGCGGCGCAGCCGCGTCAGGGAGTCGATGGCGTCGGCGCGCCGGGCACCCTTGGCCGCCTTGGACAGCTCCTTCTCGCGGGTGGTGATGGCGCGCCGGACCGCGAGATAGCCCTCGAAGTCGCCGCGCTCGCAGCGGGCGGCGCCGCGGTAGCCCTGCAGCGCCTCGGCGTGGGCCTGGGCCTGCTTGGCCAGGTCGACCACGCCGCGGTCGGCCTGGAACTGGGCGAAGCTGGTCTCCAGCACCTCGCGGGCGCGTTCGGCGCCGACCTGCCCGACGAGGTTGACGGCCATGTTGTAGGTCGGGCGGAAGCTGGAGCGCAGCGGGTACAGCCGGCGCGAGGCGAGCCCGGCCAGTGCCACGGGGTCCAGGCCCACGTGGTCGACGACCACGGCGTGCCCCTCGACGTCGATGCCGCGGCGGCCCGCGCGCCCGGTCAGCTGGGTGTACTCCCCCGGCGTGATCGGCTGGTGGGCGGTGCCGTCGAACTTGACGAGCTTCTCCAGCACGACCGAACGGGCGGGCATGTTGATCCCCAGCGCGAGGGTCTCGGTGGCGAACACGACCTTGACCAGACCGCGGGCGAACAGCTCCTCGACGGTCTCCTTGAACACCGGCAGCAGCCCGGCGTGGTGGGCGGCGACGCCGCGCGCCAGCGCGTGCTGCCACTGCCAGAAGCCGAGCACCTCGAGGTCCTCGGGCGGCACGGTCACGGTGCGCTCCTCGACGACCCGGCGGATCTCCGCCTCCTCCTCGGCGTTGGTCAGGCGCAGCCCGGCGCGCAGGCACTGCTCGACGGCGCCCTCGCAGCCGGCACGGGAGAAGATGAAGTAGATGGCGGGCAGCAGCGCGTCGTCGTCGAGCGCCTCGACGACGCCGTAGCGGCGCGGCACGCGGCGCTGCGGCACGGCCCCCTGGCCGCCGCCGCGCCCGCCGCGGCCCCGGTAGCCGCGGTCGCCCCGACCGCGGCGGCGGGCGCCGGGCGCGGACCCGGCCCGGCCGTGGGTGCGGAACAGCCGCGCCAGGTCGGGGTCGATCGGCGGGTTGGTGCCCGGGTCGGTGGGGTCGACGTGGCCGGCGTACAGGTCGAACAGGCGCGGGCGCCCGCGCGGCTCCTCGGGCGAGGTGATGACGTGCTGCCACAGCGGCACCGGGCGGTGCTCGCTGACCACGACGGCGGTGTCGCCGCGCACGGTCGCCAGCCAGTCGCCGAACTCCTCGGCGTTGGACACGGTCGCCGACAGCGACACGAGCTGGACGTGGTCGGGCAGGTGGATGATGACCTCCTCCCAGACCGGGCCGCGGAACCGGTCGGCGAGGTAGTGCACCTCGTCCATGACGACGTAGGCCAGGCCCTCCAGGGTGGTCGAGCCGGCGTAGAGCATGTTGCGCAGCACCTCGGTGGTCATCACGACCACGGGGGCGTCGCCGTTGATGGAGGTGTCGCCGGTCAGCAGCCCGACGGCGTCGACGCCGTGCCGCTCGACGAGGTCGTGGTACTTCTGGTTGCTCAGCGCCTTGATGGGCGTGGTGTAGAAGGTCTTGCCGCCGCGGGCCAGGGCCAGGTGCACGGCGAACTCGCCGACGACGGTCTTGCCGGCGCCGGTGGGGGCGGCCACCAGCACGCCGCGGCCGCGCTCGAGGGCCGCGCAGGCGTCGGCCTGGAAGTCGTCGAGCTCGAAGTCGATCAGGTCGCGGAACCGGCCGAGCTCTCCGGCGTCCGCCTGGGCGCGGGCCGTGCGGGCCCGGGCGGCGGCGTAGCGTTCGGCGGGGCTGGGTGCTGCCGTCATGGCGTCAGCCTACGGCTCAGGCGGAGGTCAGCACGTGCAGCGCCCCGGCGACGGCGCGGGCGGTCAGCGGCAGCGCCGCCAGCGCCTCGCCGTCCCCGTGCGCCACGGGTGGGCCGGCGCCGGCGGGCGTGCCGGGCGCGGGCCGGATCGTCACGGCCCGGGCGCGCAGCAGGTGCACGTCGCGGCGCCGGGTGTGGGCGCCGGCGTACATGGCGGGGAAGATGCTCGCCGCCGCCGCACGCGAGGTCACGGTGGCGACGAGCACGTCCAGCAGGCCGTCGTCGACCAGGGCGTGCGGGGCCACGCGGATGCCGCCGCCGATGCGGGTGATGTTGGCCGCGGTGACCATGGCGGCCCGGCCCTGCCAGGTCGCGCTCGCGTCGTCGTGGACCGTCAGGCCCGGCAGGCCGCCGTCGTCGACGAGGCCGGTGAGCTCCAGCGCGTAGTCCCAGGCGCGGAACCGGGCGATCTCGGCCAGTGCCGCCACGGTGTACCGGGCAGCACCGCGCGGGCGGCGCATCCCCAGCGCACGGGCGCTGACGGCGGCGTCCAGCCCGGCCGAGACCGCGCCGGCGACCCAGCGCGGCGGGTGGTGCGGGCCGGTGACCTCGATGGCGTCCACGGTGCGGGCGGTGCCGTCGCGCAGAGCCCGCACGACCCGGTCGACGGCCTCCAGCGGGTCGGCGGGCAGGCCCAGCACGGCGGCGAAGTCGTTGCCGGTGCCCACGGGCACGACGCCCAGCGGCGTGCCCGTGCCGGCGGTGGCGCCGGCACCGAGGTGCACCATGCCGTCGCCGCCGACGACGACCAGCGCCTCCAGGTCGTGACGGGCGGCCAGCCGCGCGGCGGTGGCGGCCCCGTCGGTGCCGGACAGGTCGGTGACGCGGTGCCCGGCCCGGCGCAGCCGGTCGTGCAGCACGGTCGCCACGACGCGGCCCCGGCCCGCCGCCGCGGTGGGGTTGACCGCCACGCCCACGTGCCGGGCGGCGGGCCCCGGGGCCGTCGTCACTCGACGGGGGCGACGCGCCGGCGGTCGACCCGCCGGTCGTGCACGAAGCAGATGCCGGTGGCCACGAAGTACAGCGCGGCGATCGGCACCGCGATGCCGAACATGCTCAGCACGTCCATCGTCGGGGTCACGATCGCGGCGAACAGGAAGGAGATGAGGATCGCCCAGCGCCACCCGGCCAGCCAGGTGCGCGCCCGCACGGTGCCCATGAGGTTGAGCACCACCATGAACACCGGCACCAGGAACGCGATGCCGCAGGCCAGGATCAGGCGCATCACGAAGCTCAGGTACAGCTGGGCGCCGATGAGGTTCGAGCCGCCCTCGGGCACGAAGTCGTTGAGGACCTCGACCACGAACGGCAGCACATACCAGGCCAGCAGCGACCCCGCCAGGAACATCGGCACCGCCGCGGCCAGGAACCCGAACACGTAGCGGCGCTCGGTGCGGGTCAGGCCGGGGGTCACGAACGCGAACACCTGGTACAGCCACCACGGGCTGGACACGATCACCGCGAGGAACAGCGAGACCTTGACCCGCATGTCGATCGCGGTGGCCACGCCGTCGAAGTTCAGCCCGATCAGCGCGCCGCGCCGGTCGGCGGCCTGCTGCAGCGGCTGCATCAGCGCGTCCAGCAGCGGGTCGTACAGGACCCAGCCGACCACCGCGCCGAGCAGCAGGCCGACGGCGATGCGCACGATGCGCCGTCGCGCCTCGACCAGGTGCTCGCGCAGCGGCATGCGCCCCTCGGGATCCCGGGGGGTGCGGACCATCAGCCGGCTCTCAGGACTGGTGCGGGTCGGTGCGACCCGGGACCTGCGCCGAGTCGTCCGACGACGCGCGCGGTGGTGTCGGCGACGACCCCTCCTGCGACGAGGCCGCGGTCGGCGTGCTGCCGTCCTGCGAGCTCGCGGCGTGGGTGCCCGACCCCTCGGGCCGCGACGTCGTGGTGTCGTCGTCGTCCTCGCCCAGGTCCTTGATCTCCTTCTTGAAGATCTTCAGCGACGAGCCGACGCTGCGCGCCACGTCCGGCAGACGCTTGGCACCGAACAGCAGCACGACCAGCAGGATCAGCGTGATGATCACTGCCGGGTTGCGGAAGATACCCACGGACTTCAACTCCCAGGACGATCGGACGTGCCGCGACCGGCACGCACTGCCAGTGTAGGCCGAGCGGTGTGTGGGACGGAACACATCCCGCCGCCGCGGTGCTCAGCCCCGGCGCTGCGCCTGCCGGCGCTCGAGCCAGGTGCTCCGCGACCAGGTGCGCCACACCTCGGCCTGCGCCCGCCGGCGCTGACCGCGACGCTCCCAGCGCGCCCGGCGCATCGCGTCCCGGCGCGCCCGCAGCACCGCGGGGTCGTCGTGCCACGTCGCCGTCACCCGCGGCGGGTCCGCCTGCGCCGCGGCGGCGGCCTGCCCGACACGCTCGGCCGCCTCGCCCGCGACACGTCCCGCCTGCCCGGCACCGCGCACCAGCGCGATGACGCTGCGCACCACGCGCCAGGCCAGCCACGCCAGGAACAGCACGGCGGCCACCGCCAGCGACGTCCAGATCCAACCCCACACGGCGACCACCCTAGTCCCGCCCGTAGCCGGCCAGTGCCGCGCGCGCCGCCGCGGCCACCTCCGCGGCCACCTGCGGCGGGTCCACCGCCAGCACGTCCACCGCGTGCGTCAGCAGCAGCCGGCGCAGCCACGCCGGGTTCGTCACCCGCAGCCGCACCTCGAACGACCCGTCGGGCAGGTCCGTGACCTCCTCGACCGGCACCTCCTCGGCCACCCAGCGTGCCGCCGACGCCCACCGCACCCGCACCTCGTCCACGGGGCCCGCGGCGTCGGCGACCACCTGGGCGGCCACGTCCACCTCCGCGTCGACGGGCACCGCCGAGACCGGCACGTCGGTCGGCTCGGCCGACAGCACCCGGTCCACCCGGAAGGTGCGCCGTCCGCCCGCACGGTGGCACCAGCCCACCAGGTACGTCGCCTCCGACTGCGTCAGCAGCCGCCACGGGTCCACCTCGCGCTCGCTGGTCACGTCCGCGGCGTCCACGTACCGCAGCCGGACGCGCCGGCCCGTCGCCAGTGCCCGCGACAGCACCTCCAGGGTCGCGACGTCCTCCGGACCGCCCAGCCGCACGTCCACGGCGCTCGCGGCCTCCCCGGTGGCGGCGGTGAGCTTGTCCAGCGCGGCGGCGACGACGGCGGCGCGCCCCGGGTCGGCCTGCACCGCCGGGGTGGTGCTCATGGCGCGCAGCGCGGCCACGAGGGCGACGGCCTCGCGGGTGCCCAGCCGCAGCGGGCGCGTCAGGCCGCGGGACTGGGTCAGGCTGACGAGGCCCTCCTCGAGGGAGAAGGCGTCGAAGTCGATCAGGTCGTCGGGCATGTAGCCGGGGGTGCCGGAGACCCACAGGGCGTCGATGTCCTCGCGCAGCCGGGCGGGGGTCACGCCGAACCGGTGGGCGAGCTCCTCGACGTCGACGGGTCCGGCGCCGTCGAGGTAGGCGACGATGCCGAGCAGGCGGACCAGGCGGTCGTTGGCGCGTTCAGCCACGGCGGGCCTCCTCGTCGGGGTCGGCGGCAGCTGCGGCACCGTCGGTGTCGGCGGCCAGGGCGGCCGCCGCGCGCAGCCGGCGCAGCACCTCGGCACGCAGCGCGGCGGGTTCGAGCACGACGACGGCGGCGCCGTAGCCGGCGACCTCGTCGGCGAACGCGGTCAGACTGCCGTAGGGCACGGTGACCAGGTCGCGGCCCGGGGGCGGTGCCGGGACCCCGGAGGTGCTGTCCCCGCCGGGGGTGGCCAGCGCCCGGGCGCGCAGCGCGGTGGCCCGTTCGGGCACGACGGCGAGGCGGGCGGTGCTGTCGTGGCGCACGCGGGCGCCCAGGGCGGCGTCGACGTCGACGCGGTCGGGCAGCTCGTAGGCGTGCGGCGTCGCGCCGAGACGGACGCGGCCCTCGATGCGCGAGAGGCGGAAGACGCGCTCGGCCGCGCGGTCGCGGTCGTGGCCGACCACGTACCAGCCGCCGCCGCGCGCGGCGATGCGCCACGGCTCCACGTGCCGGGTGCGCACCTCGCCGGTCGAGGCCGCCCGGTAGCGGAATGTGACCACCCGGCGCTCGGAGATCGCCTCCAGCAGCGGGCCGTAGGCGTCGCCCGCGGCCCGCACCCGCGGGGTCAGCCCGGCGACCGCGTCGCCGACGGCGTCCCCGGCCCCGGCGGCCGCGAGCTTGGTCATGGCCCGGGACATGTCGGTGCGCAGCGTCTTGTCCGACCACAGCTGGGCCGCCAGGGCGACCGCCCCGAGCTCGGCGGGGGTGAGGTCGACCGTGCCCAGGGCGTAGGCCTCGTTGTCGATGCGGTAGCCGACCTCGTCGCTGTGCCCGGTGCCCTCCACGGTGACGATCGGCACGCCCAGCGCGCGCAACGTGTCCTTGTCGCGCTCGAACATCCGCTCGAACGCCTCGGTCGAGGACGCGCCGTCGTAGCCGTGCACGCCGGCACGGATCTGCTGCTTGGTCATCGCCGCCGAGGTGTTCACCAGCGCGATGACGAGGTTCAGCAGCCGCTCGTCCGGACGTGTCGGCGTTCCGCCCGCCGCGTTCTCACCAGCCATCGGCCACCACGCTATCCCCCGGTACGCTCGGGCGGGTGACGACAGGGCCGACGCAGCACCGAACCGCCGCCGACCACGTGACCTGGCGCACCGGCGCCGTGACCGCCACCGGCCGGTCGTGGCACGGCGCCACCGAGCTGCGGGTGCGGCTGGACGCCCCGCTGCCCGCCGCACCGGACGGCACGGACCGGCCGACCGAGGTGCGGGCGCTGGCCTACACCGCGCTGGTCGGGACGCCCGCCGTCGGCGACCGCGTCGCGCTGAACGTCTCCGCCCTCGCCCGCGGCCTGGGCACCGGCGGCTACGCCCTGGTGGTCGCCCCCGCGGATCCGGCGGCGCTGCCGCCCGACCCCGCCCGCGGCCCCGGCCACCTGGTCAAGGCCCGCTACACCCCGCTGCAGGCCCTCGTCCTCGGCGTCGACGAGCAGGAGTCGCCCCACCACGACGCGCTGCGCGAGGCCGACGACCTGCACGGCATGCCCGTCGTCGTCGCCGACCTGCACTCGGCCCTGCCCGCGATCGTCGCCGGTGCCCGGCACGCCGCCGCGCAGGCCGGCCGGCCCGCCCCCCGCGTCGCCTACGTCATGACCGACGGCGGCGCCCTGCCGGCCGCGTTCTCCCGCGCCGTGGCCGCGCTGCGCGACGCCGACTGGCTCACCGCCACCATCACCGTCGGGCAGGCGTTCGGCGGTGACCACGAGGCCGTCACGGTGCACACCGGGCTGCTCGCCGCCCGCCACGTCGTCGACGCCGACCTCGCCGTCGTCGCCCAGGGACCCGGCAACCTCGGCACCGGCACCCGTTGGGGGTTCTCCGGCGTCGCCGCCGGCGACGCCGTCAACGCCGCCGCCACGCTCGGCGGACGCCCCGTCGCCTCCCTGCGCGTCTCCGGCGCCGACCCGCGCGACCGGCACCTGGGCGTGTCCCACCACTCCCTGACCGCCTACGGACGCGTCGCCCTCGCCCCCGCCGACGTCGTCGTGCCCCACCCCGACGACGCCCTGCAGGACAGACCCGCCTGGGGCGCCGACCTCACCCGCCGCATCCACGACCAGGCCGCCGGACTCGCCGACCGGCACCGCCTCAGCGACGTCCCCGTCGGCACCGACCTGCTCGAGACCCTCGAGCACACCCCCGCGCGCCTGTCCACCATGGGCCGCGGGCTGCACGACGACCCGGCCGCCTTCGTCGCCGTCGCCGCCGCCGGCCGGCACGCCCAGCAGACCGCATGACCCGCCGCTCCCCCGGCACCCGGCCGCTGCTGCTGACGGCGCTCGCCGCCGCGACGCTGCTCGGTGCCGCCGCGGCCACCCCCTGGCACCTCGAGATGCCCGCCTTCGTCGCCGGCTTCGGCGACATGGACCTGCCCGAGGGCCCCACCCCCAGCGTCAGCGCCAGCCCCGCCGCCGACGACCCCCTGCCCGAGGACCCCGGCGACTCGGTGCTCACCGTCCTGCTCCTGCTCGGCGCCGCCGTCGTCGTCCTCCTGCTCGCCCTGGTCGCCCGGCGGGTGCTGACCCTGCTGCGCGACACCCCGCCCGCCCCCGAAGAACCCGACCGGCCCGACGCCGGCACCGCCCTCGCCGGCACCGAGGCCCCCTCCGTACCGCTGCCCGACCTCGACGACGCCGTCACCCGCGCCCTCGGCCGCCTCGAGGCCGCCCGCACCCCCCACGACGCCGTCATCGCCGCCTGGGTCGCCCTCGAGGACGCCGCCGCCGAGCAGGGCGCCCCCCGCGACCCCGCCCAGACCCCCACCGAGTACACCGCGGACCTCCTGGCCCGCACCCCCGCACCCGCCGCCGACGTCACCACCCTGCGCCGCCTCTACCAGCAGGCACGCTTCGCCGACCACCCCACCACCGACGCCCAGGTCGCCGACGCCCGCACCGCCCTGACCCGCATCGCCCGGCACCTGCCCCGGACCACGGGCCCCACGCCATGACCCGCCGTCTGCTGCCCGGTGCCCTGGCCCTGACCACCGCCCTCCTGCTCACCCTCAGCGGCACCGTCGACCCCGTCCACGCCCTCCTGCTGCCCGCCGGCCTCCTCGCCCTCTGGCACGCCTGGACCTCCCTCGACGACGGCGACCACGCCGAGTGGCCCCAGCCCCCCACCGAGGAACGCCACGGCGCCCGCCGCGACCTCTCCGACCTCGGCTGGGCGGCCTTCACCCGCGACGGCCGCGTCTCACCCCGCGTCACCCGGCGCGTCCGGGCGCTCGCGGCCCGACGCCTCGCCGCCCACGGCGTCGACCTCACCGACCCCGACCAGCGCCCCGACGCCGCCCGGCTCCTCGGCGCGGACACCCTCGCCGGGCTCACCTCCGACGCCCCGCCCACCGCCCGCACCCTGCACCAGTGGCTCGACGCCCTCGACCGCCTCACCACCGACGCCCCGCCACCCGGAAGGCCCACCCGATGACCGACACCGCCCCCGCAGCCCTGCCCGTCCCCGACGTCGCCGCCCACGCACGCGCCGTCCTCGACGAGATCGGCACCGCCGTCGTCGGCATGCGCGAGGCCCTCGAGCTGGCGCTCGCGGCGGTGCTGGCCGGCGGCCACGTGCTGTTCGAGGACGTGCCCGGGCTCGGCAAGACCCTGGCGGCCCGCTCTCTCGCCACGGCGCTCGGCCTCGACTTCGCGCGGCTGCAGTGCACCCCCGACCTGCTGCCCAGCGACGTCACCGGCTCCAGCGTCTTCGACCCCGCCGACCGCGAGTTCGTGTTCCGGCCCGGCCCGGTCTTCACGGGCCTGTTCCTCGCCGACGAGATCAACCGCACGGCGCCCAAGACGCAGTCGGCGCTGCTCGAGGCGATGGCGGAACGCCAGGTCTCGGTCGAGGGCGTCACCCGCCCGCTGCCGGCGCCGTTCCACGTGGTCGCGACGTCCAACCCGGTCGAGTACGAGGGCACCTACCCGCTGCCCGAGGCCCAGCTCGACCGCTTCATGGTGCGCCTCGCCGTCGGCTACCCCGGGGCCGCGCAGGAGCGCGACGTCCTGCTGCGTCGCGTGGCGCGCCGTCAGGAGGCGGCCGAGGTCCGTCGCGTGGTGGACGCCGACCTGGTGCGGGCGATGCAGGCCGGCGTCGAGGCCGTGGCGGTCGACGACGACGTCGTCGACTACTGCGTGGCCCTGACGGCGGCGACCCGCGCCCACCCGGCCCTGGAGGTCGGCGCCTCCCCGCGCGGGTCGCAGAACCTGCTGCTCATGGCGCGCGCCGTGGCCGTGCTGGACGGTCGTGACTTCGCGCTGCCCGAGGACGTCAAGCGCGTCGCGGTGCCCGTCCTGGCGCACCGGCTCACGCTGACCCCGACCGCCTGGGCCGCCGCCACCCGGCCCGAGGACGTGGTGCACGAGCTGCTCGCGTCCGTGCCGGGCCCGGCGACCGTCGGGGCGACCCGGTGACGTACGGCACGAGCGTCCGGGACCGTGCGCGCGACCGCGGCCTGCGCGCCGCGGAGGACCCCGTCTGGCGCCGGACCCCGACCGCCGTGCTGAGCACCGTCTCCGGCGTCGTCGTGCTCGTCGTCGGACTGCTGGCGGGGCGGGCGGACGTCGGCGTCCTCGGCCTGCCCCTCCTGCTGACCGGCGTCTGGACCGGCCGGCCCGGGGCGCTCGGCGGAGCCTCCCCGCAGGCGCCCACCCGCGCGTCGTTGTCCTCCGAGGACGGCCCCACGGCACCCGGCGAGCTGTCGGGCACCCTCACCCTCGACCCGCCGCCCGGTGCCGAGCTCGTCGTGCTCCGGGCGGCCGCGCCGGGCCACGAGCCGAGCGACCTGGTCGTCGCGGCGGACCACCGCGAGCTCGCGGTGCGGTCGGCGACCGTGCGCACCGGGCCGCAGCCCACGTTCGTCGTGGACCTGCGCGGCTACGGCGCCGCGGGCACGACGGCGGAGGACCCGGTCCGTGCCGTCGGCCCGACCCGGCTCGTGCTGCCCACCGCCGTCCCCCTCGGCCGGGTCCCGCTGCCGCCACGGATGCGGGGGCTGACCGGACCCCACACCTCCCGGCGTCTCGGCGACGGGGAAGAGCTGCGCGACGTGCACCTGTTCACCCCGGGCGACCGGCTGCGACGGATCGACTGGCGCACCACCGCGCGGCGCTCGCCGGAGCTGGACGAGCTCTACGTGCGGCGCACCTACGCCACCGCCGAGGCCACCACGATGCTCGTCGTCGACTCCCGGGACGACGTCGGGCCGGACCTGCGGACCTGGCGCGGCCAGGGCGAGCAGCGGGTGGACGAGTCCACGTCGCTGGACCTCGCCCGGCACGCCGCGGCGTCGGTCGCCCACGCCGTCGTCGACGCCGGGGACCGGGTGGGGCTGCAGGACCTGGGCCGCCGCCGCCGTCCGCTCCCGCCCGCAGCCGGTCGCCGCCACCTGCGCCGGATCCTGCACGGGCTGGCGATGAGCAGCCCGTGGGGCAGCCCGACGCGGCGTCTGCGTCCGCCGCAGCTGCCGGCGGACGCCGTCGTGTTCGTGTTCTCCACGGTGCTGGACGACGAGCCGGTCGACCTGGCACGGACCTGGCGCGAGCAGGGGCACCGGGTCGTCGTCGTCGACACCCTTCCGGCGGTCCGCCCGGTCGTCGAGCCGCACATGCGGATCGCCTGGCGCGTGACCTCGATGGAGCGTGCGGACCGGTTGCGCCGGCTCGAGGCCGAGGGGACGCCGGTCGTGCCGTGGCGCGCCTCGGAGCGGGCGGGCGCCGCGGCTCGTCTCGAGGCGCTGGTCAAGGCCTCGGAACGTCACCACAGCGCCCACGTGCGACGCGCCCCGGTGGCGGGAGGTGCCCGATGACGCTGCGGGCCGAGGTGCAGGACTGGCGCCACCGGCGTCACGACCGGCCGCTGCCGTCGGTCCGTGTGGAGCACGGGCCCACCGTGGCGGGCGCCTGGTTGCGCGTGGCCGCCGGGGTGGTCGCCACCGCGCTGGTGCTGCTGGCGGCGAGCCGTACCCCGCTGCTGCTCGACCTCACCCTCGTCGGTGCGGGGGTGCTCGGGGCCTGGTCGGTGGCCCGGCCCGGGCGGGTGCCGGCGCACGTGACCGTCGTGACGTCGGCGCTGGTCCTGCTCGGCGCACGATCGGCACCGTTCGACCCGGCCGTGCTCTGGCTGGTGCCCGTGGCGCTGCTGACCGTGCGGCTGGGCTGGTGGGCCGAGCACGTCGGCTGGAGCGCACGGGTCGAGCTCGCGGCACTGCGGCGCACGGCAGGCCGGGACCTGTCGATCGTCGCCGTGTCGCTGGTGGCGGCGGCCGGTGCCTGGGCCGCCTCGGGCTGGGCGGTCGGTGGTCTGGTGGTCCTCGGGGCCGTCGCCGTCGTCGTGCTGGCGTGGTGGGCTCTGCCACGATGGGCGTCGTGACCAGCATCGAGATCCGTCCCTACCGCCCCTCCGACCGCTCCGCGCTGGCGGAGGTGTGCGTGCGGACGGCAGCCGGCGGGGGCGACGCCCGCGGGGTGTACTCCGACGACTCGCTGATGCCCGACGTCTACGCGCTCCCCTACGTCGAGCACGCACCCGACCTCGCGTTCGTCGTCGTCGACCACGACGCCGTCGCGCCGGGACCCGACCCGCTCGCCGTGGACGACGGACGGCTCATCGGCTACATCGTCGCCGCGCCGGACACCGCGGCGTTCGTCGCGTGGTGGCAGCGCGCGTGGACCCCGGGGTTCCTGGCCCGGCACCCCGCTCCCGGGCCCGCGACGACGGCGACCCCGGCGTACACCGAGGAGTCCCTCGTCCATGACGGCGCCGACCCCGGACGGATGGTGCGCGGTCTGGACCCGGACGAGCTCCGTACCCACCCGGCGCACCTGCACATCGACCTCGTCCCCGAGGCGCAGGGCCACGGGCTGGGCCGTCGACTCGTGCAGACGTTGTGCGACGCCCTCGCGGGTCGCGGCATCCCGGGGGTCCATCTCAGCTACGACCCGGCCAACACCGGCGCCCGCGCCTTCTACGACCGGCTGGGGTTCGTCGAGCTGCCGTCCTCGGCCGACCACCTCCCGCTGCTGGGGATCTCGACCGCCCGGGGCTGACCCCGGCTCGTCCAGGCAGGTCTGCCCGGTGCTGCCGTGCGTGGGCGCTGTTTCCGTGCTTGGCACACTATTTTTCCTGGAGAACCACACCGGGATCGGTGACGCCGGCCTCGACCCAGGCGCGCCGCACCTGCTCGAACCGGGTGGGCAGCGGAGGCCGGGTGGCCCCCTGGCGGGCGTTTGACCGCAGGACGAAGCGCCGCCAGGAGAGCACGAGGCCCTGTCGCGTGATGGGCAGACCGCTCGAGACCGTGGTGCCGTTGTCGTGCGTGTGGTGGACGGTGAGCAGCAGCGCCCGCGGCACCGACCCCTCGAGCTCGGCCGCCAGCTCGGTGCGCACCACGGACCAGTGCCGCAGCACGACGACGACGTCCCCCGGCACACGGTGCCGACGCGGCGTGCGGTGCTTGCCGTGCCGCACCAGGACCCTCCCCTCCCCCGTCGCTCGTGCGCCGGAGACACGGCCCCGCCCGGCCAGCTCGTCCGGGCCGAGGTCCAGGTCCTCCGCCCGGACGCGGAGCAGGTCGCCGTACCGCGCCCCGGTGCTGCGGGTCAGGCTGGCGACGACGGCCAGCCGCACGGTCTCGGGCTTGGCCTCCGGGCGCAACGCCTCGACCGCGAGCTCGCGCCAGACCCGCTCGGCCTCCTCCAGCGAGACCGGCGGGCGCGGGTAGCGGCCGGCGTGCGGGGCCGTCGTGGGGGTCTCGTCGGGTGCCATGCGCTCATTCTCCTGCTTGGCACACTTTTTTCTCGTCATGTGCCACGGCGTGTCCTCGACCGGCGCGGGGCCACCGGACCAGGGCCAGGGCACCGAGCGCCAGCACGGCACCGGCCGTCGCGAGACCCGTACCCCGGGAGGTCGCCGACACGAGCACCCCGAGCCCCACGGCGGCCGCCGCTCCCCCGGCCTGCAGCACCAGGGAGTTCACCGACAGCGCCGTGGCGCGCTCCCGGGACGAGACGGCACGGTGCGCGAGGTCGTCGAGCAACGGTCCGGCGATCCCGAGCAGCAGGTAGAGGGCCAGGAACCCGGTCACGGCCGCGCCGACCGTGGGCAGCCCGACGACACCCAGCGCGAGGGCTGCCAGCAGCGTCGACACCGCTGCCGCGCGCGACCCGGAACGAGCCACGCGTGCCGCACGGGCCGCCAGCGCCGACCCGACCGCCGAGGCGCAGAACCCGAGCGTCACCAGCACGGCGTACGGCGCGGCCGCGCGCTGCTCCCCGCCGGTCGCGTCGGCCACGGCGCCCGGCGCGAGCAGCTCGACCCCCGCCAGGGCGACGCCCGTGGCCCCCATGACCAGCGCGACACGGCGCAGCGGCGCCCGGGTGGCCGCCGTCGTGACGCCCCGGGCCACGGTGACCGGCACGTCCCGCAGGACGTCGCGCACCGACCCACGGACCGGGCGGGCGCCCTCGGTCACCCAGCGGCGCACCAGGACGAGGTGCACCACCCCGACGACGGCCGCGACGACGAAGGGCGCCGGCAGCGAGACGGCGGCGACGCCGCCCGCCAGCAGCGCTCCCGCACCCAGCCCGAGGGACTCCGCGGTGGCGGTGCGCCCCAGGGCGGGGCGCAGGTCGGTCCCGGCGTCGAGCGCCTGCACGTGGTCGACGTACCAGGCCTGCAGCGGGCCGGAGTCGAGCGCCCGCGCAGCACCGAGGAGGACCATGGCCGCGCCCAGCACCGGCAGGGACGTGCCCACGGCCAGCAGGACCGCGGCGAGGACGGACAGCGCCGACGCGACGGTCAGCACGGGTCGGCGCCCCACGACGTCGGCGACGCCGCCCGTCGGGAGCTCCAGGGCCACCGTCACCGCGCTGTGCAGCGCCACCAGCAGCCCGACCGCCGCCAGGTCCAGGCCGCGCTGCTGCAGGAGCAGCACCGTCACGGGCAGGGTCAGCCCCGTGGGGAACCAGCGCAGGAAGGACAGGGCCACGAGGCGACGACGGAGCGTGTCCGCGTCGAGGGTGGCCGGGACCCGGACGCTCACCGGTCCGACCGGCCCCCGGGAGCTCCCGGGTAGCCGTAGGCGAAGAACCGGACCGCCCGCGCCCCGGCCGGGCGCGCCGACGCGTCGGCGGCACGGTGCTCGTAGGGCGCGAACAGGTCGTACAGGCCCTGCGTCACGTGCTCGAGCTCGTCGGCCGTCAGCCACGCCACGACGTCGGTGGACAGCGCCGCACGGCGCCACTCCTCGGGCTCGGCGGACCGTCGGCGCCAGAACCGACGCCACGCGTCGAAGCGGAACGCGTCCACCGCCTCGTCGAGGGCGGCACGGGCGGCCTCGCCGGCCGGACCGGCGTCGTCCCAGGTGATGCCCTCCTCCCGGGCGCTCCAGGGGCGCTCCCGGCCGTGGCCGCCGCCGGCCGGGAAGACGTGACCGTACTTCGCGAGCTGTCGCAGGTGGTACGAGCAGTTCGCCGGGGTCTCCCCCAGCCGCTCCGCGCACTGCGTGGCCGTCAGGGGGCCTTCGGCGAGCAGGTCGAGCAGGGCGAACCGGACCGGGTGCGCCAGCGCGCGCAGCTCGCGGGGGTCGGAGACGGTGCGCACCGGGAACGGCGGGGTGGGCGGCCCGTCACGCCGCACGGGTCCGGACCCTGCCGGGACGGTGTCGTCTGCCATGCGATGAAAGTACTCTTTCGAAAGACTTGTTGCAATAGTAGGATGGCGTCGTGTCGTCACCCCTGCCCCGCACCCTGGCCACCGCCGTCGACCACGAGCTGGTCGTCAAGAAGTCACGGTTCCTGGCCCACCTCGCCCCCGCGACGACGGAGGCGGCGGCGGACGCCGTCGTCGCGGCCGTGCGCAAGCAGCACTGGGACGCGCGCCACCACTGCGTGGCGATGGTCCGCGGCACGCACGCCGACGCGCAGCGCTCCTCCGACGACGGCGAGCCCTCCGGCACCGCGGGCGTGCCGATGCTGGAGGTGCTGCGCCAGCAGCACCTCACCGACGTGGTCGCCGTCGTGACGCGCTACTTCGGCGGCGTCCTGCTCGGCGCGGGCGGCCTCGTGCGGGCCTACTCCGCGGCGGTCGCCGGCGCGCTCGAGGAGGCCGCCTCCCGGCACGTGATCCTCGAACGCCGCGCGGTGCGCGAGGTCTGGGTGGACGCCCCGCACGCCGACGCGGGCCGCGTCGACCACTCGCTGCGCGACTGGAGCGCGGCGCACGGTGCCGTCGTCGGCGACCCCGAGTACGCCGAGGTCGCCCGGCTGAGACTGCTGGTCCCGCCCACCGAGCTCGACCGGCTCGACGCCGACCTCGCCGCCGCCACCGCCGGGCGGCTGGCCGCGCAGGTCGGCGCCGAGCGGATCGTGGACGTGCCGCCGGCGGACTGAGGCGCCCGCGGGCGGCGACCCGTCAGGCCCGGACGCCCTCCGCGTCGACGGTCGCGCCGTCGGGGACCGCGCCGGCTCCGCCCTCGGGCTCGTCGAGCACGGCGTCGCCGACGACCGTGACGTCCGCGCCGAAGGTCCAGTCGCCGGCCACGGCCAGCCCCTCGGCCCCCCGCAGCGACGGCGGACCGGCGGCGAAGCGCTCGTCGAACGCGCCGATCGTCTTGTAGGTCTTCGACAGCTGCACCAGCGGCGCCGGCGCGGTGGCCCGCAGCCGGAAGTCGTCGGTCAGCTCGTACACGTCCGAGCGCAGCAGCAGCAGGTCGTTCGTCGTCTTCACCGGCAGGAACCGCTCACGGCCCACCTCGAGCGCCGTGGCCCCGTCGAACACCGCGACGGCCGCCCCCATCGCGGACTCGATCTGGACCACCTCGGGCGAGTCGCCGTCGGTCGGGTCGACCGTCTTGGAGTTGCGGATCAGGGGCAGCTCCAGCACTCCCCCCGTCCGGTCGAGCTCGGCCGCCAGCGCCTCCAGGTCGAACCACAGGTTGTTCGTGTGGAAGTACCGGTGCCGGGTCGGGTCCAGGGAGACGTCCATGTCGTCGGGATGCGTCTGCGCGGTCTCGCGCTGGATGATCCGCCCGTCCGCCTTGCGCACCACGAGCTGGCCGCCCTTGACGTCGGCCGGCGTCTTCAGGCACATCTCGGCCGCGTAGGGGGCGCCGCTGCGGGCGAACCACGCCGCGATCTCGCCGTCCGGCGTCGCGCCGAGGTTGTCGGAGTTCGAGACCGACGCGTAGCGGAAGCCCGCCTCAAGCAGGGCGTGCACGACCCCGCCGGCGTGCAGCGCCGGGTACAGGTCGCCGTGACCGGGCGGGCACCACTCGAGGGTGGGGGCGGCGGGCCACTCGACGGGCTCGAGCGTGTCGGCACGCAGCTTCGGCTCTCGGTTCTGCAGGAAGTCCAGCGGCAGCCCGTCGACGGCCAGGTCGCCGTAGGGAGCGAGCGCCGCCAGCGTGTCGTTCTGGGTGCGGAAGGAGTTCATCAGCACCAGCGGCAGCCGGGCCCCGGTCGACCTCCGGGCGGCGCGCACCTGGCCGACGATGACGTCGAGGAAGCTCAGCGACTCCCCCGCCTCGTCGCGCCGGACCTCGAGCAACGACTTGGCCTTGTCCATCCCCATCGAGGTGCCGAGGCCCCCGTTGAGCTTGATGATCGCGGTCCGGCCGAGCGCCTCGGCAGCCTCCTCGTCCGGGACGTCGAGGTCGGCGTGCCGCGTCAGCCCGGTCAGCGGTTCGACGTCGTCCTCCCGGACGAGCCCCGTCGCCCCCTCCTCCAGCAACCGGTAGAACCGGGTGAAGGTGTCGATCGCCGCGGTCGCCACGCCCGCGGCGCGCATCTTGTCCTGTGCCAGCTCGAGTCCACGATCGCTCATGCCTGGCACCCTAGCCGCCGCGGGTGTCCCGCGCGTGAACGGCCCGCGGCGCGGTCACAGGAACGGGTCGGGGTCCCCCGCGCCCTCGCGCACGACCTCCGGCGTCGGGCCGGAGAAGTCCACGACCGTCGTCGGCGCGGCCGTCACCACGCCGGACTCGACCACCAGGTCCACGTCGTTGTCCAGCTCCTCGGCGACCTGCCAGCCCTCGGTCATCGCCACGTCCTGGTCCGGCAGGATCAGCGTCGAGCTGAGCAGCGGATCGCCCAGCTCGCGCAGGATCGCCTGGACCAGGCGCGAGTCCGGGATCCGCACCCCGACCGTCTTCTTCTTCGGGTGGGCCAGCCGCCGGGGCACCTCCGCCGTGGCCGGCAGGACGAACGTGTACGGCCCCGGGGTGGCCGCCTTGATCGCGCGGAACTCGGCGTTGTCCAGCCGGACCAGCTGGCCCATCTGCGCGAAGTCGGCGCACACGAGCGTGAAGTGGTGCTTGGCGTCGAGCCGACGGATCCGCCGGATCCTCTCGGCGCCGTCGTGCTGGCCGACCCGGCAGCCGAGCGCGTAGCCCGAATCGGTCGGGTAGGCGACCAGGGCACCGGAGTCGAGGGCGTCCACGACCTGCCGGACCAGCCGCGGCTGCGGGTCCACGGGATGGATGTCGACGATGCGCGCCATGCCGCCAGGCTACGCCGCGGAACCGGCCGCGTCGCACGTCAACGCGCGCCGCAGCTCCTCCTCGCGGGCGTTGCCGCCGCTGCACACGACCGCCACGCGGCGCCCGGCGAAGCGCTCCGGGTGCGACATGACGGCCGCGAGCGCCGCGGCGCCGGCACCCTCGGCGACGGTCCGTGCCGCGGTGAGGTAGGCGTGCTGGGCGCGGGTGATGGCGTCGTCGTCCACGAGCAGGAAGTCGCGCAGGCGGTCGCGCAGCACCTGCTGGGTCAGGGCGAACCCGCGGCCGACGGCGAGCCCCTCGGCGCGGGTGCGGCTGGGCCGGGTGCGCAGCGCGCCGGCGCGCCAGGAGTCGTGCGCGGCGGGCGCGGCGGCGGACTGCACGCCGACGACCTCGACGTTGGGTGCGAGCGCGGCCGTGACCAGGCACGCGGCGGCCGCGCCGGAGCCGCCGCCGACGGGGACCACGAGGGTGTCCAGGTGCGGTTCCTGCTCCAGCAGCTCCAAGGTGGCGGTGGCGACTCCCGCGACGAGCTCGGGCTCGTCCCCGGCGCTGACCAGCCGGGCGCCGCGGCGCCGGGCGATCTCGTGGGCGTGGGTGGCGGCCTCGGCGAGGTCCGTGCCGTGCAGGACGACCTCGGCGCCGTGGTCGCGGACGGCTCGTTCCTTGACCGGGTTGGGGTGCCGCGGCATGACGATCGTGCACGGCAGGTCGGCGCGGGCGGCCGCGTAGGCCAGGGCCTGCGCGTGGTTGCCGGTGGAGTAGGCCACGATCCCGCGGGAGACGCCGCGGCCGCGCTGGACGAGGTGGAGGGCGCCGCGCACCTTGAAGGCGCCGGTGTGCTGGAGGTTCTCGTGCTTGACCACGACGGCGGCCCCGACGGCGCCCCGGGCGTGCACCAGCCGGTCGAGCGCGGGGTAGGCGCGGGCCGGGGTCCGCACGACGAGCCCGTCGAGGCGGTCGCGGGCGGCGGTGACGTCGTCGACGGTCGGGGGTGCTGATGCCATGGATCCATGCTGCGGCGGGGTCTTTCATCGGTCCAATGCCGGTCTTCGCGCACTTGGATCGCATCCGTCTATCAATGGCTCGTAGGCTGGAGGAATGACGGACGTCCCTCCTCCCCCGGCACAGCTCGACCTGACGCGGCTGCGGGTGCTGGCGGCCGTGGCGCGCACCGGGTCGGTGACGGCGGCCGCCCGCGACCTGCACTACGCGCAGCCCTCGGTCAGCCACCACCTGGCCCGCCTCGAGGCGGAGGCCGGCCTGCCGCTGCTGGAGCGCGTGGGCCGCGGTGTCCGGCTGACCGAGGCCGGCCAGCTGCTGGCCGACCGGGCCGAGGAGATCATCGCCCGGGTCGAGGGGGCGCAGCGCGAGCTGGACGCCCTGGCCGGGCTGCGGGCGGGCCGGGCGCGGCTGGCCGCCTTCCCCTCGGCGCTCGCCACGCTCGTGCCCGAGGCGGTGCACCGGCTGCGTGCGGCCCACCCCGCGCTGGGGGTCAGTCTTGTCGAGGCCGAGCCACCGGAGGCCATCGCGGCGCTGCGCGCGGGCGAGGTGGACGTGGCGCTGGTGTTCGACCACGTCGACGTCTCCGACCCGCGCGCGGTGCGCGACCCGTCGCCGTTCACCGCCACCGCCGTGCTCGACGACGAGGTGCACCTGGTCACGTGCCCGGACCGGCCCGCGGGAGCCTCCGGGGGCCCCGAGACCCCCGACGCTCCGGAGGCTGCAGGGACGCCCGAGCCGCCCGAGGCCTCCCTCGGGGCCGGGTCGACACCGGTGCTGCGCCGGTACGCCGACGCCGCCTGGATCGCGGGCTGCGAGCGGTGCCGTGCCGACCTGGTGGCCCGCTGCGCGGTGGCGGGGTACGCCCCGCGCATCGCCTTCGAGACCGACGACTACGTCGCGGTCCAGGCGCTGGTCGCGGCCGGTGCCGGCGTCAGCCTGCTGCCCGGTCTGGCGCTGCGGGCGCACCGCCACCCCGACGTGGCCACGTCGGTGCTGCCCGGCGCACGCCGGGCCGTGCGGGCGCTGACCGTGGGCGAGCCCTCGCCCCCCGTGCGGGCGCTGGTGGACCAGCTCGTCGCGATCGGCGCCGCCGACGCCGCGCCGGTCTGAGACGGGCCGGGGCTCAGGCCACCGAGTCCTGCCACGCGCGCTGCATCGCGGCGTACCGCCCGCCCGCAGCCACCAGTTCGTCCGGGGAGCCGTCCTCCAGGACGCGCCCGTGCTCGAGCACCAGGACACGGTCGGCGATGTCGACCGTCGACAGGCGGTGGGCGATGATGATCGCGGTGCGGTCCGCCAGCAGCGTCTGCAGACCGTGCTGCACCAGCCGCTCGCCCGGGACGTCCAGCGAGCTCGTCGCCTCGTCGAGCACGAGCACGGCCGGGTCGGCGAGGAAGGCCCGGGCGAAGCTCAGGAGCTGGCGCTGGCCCGCCGAGACCCGGCCGCCGCGCTTGTTGACGTCCGTGTCGTAGCCCTCGGGCAGGCTCTGGACGAACTCGTGCACGCCGACCGCGCGCGCGGCCGCCTCGATCTCCTCGTCGGTGGCGTCCGGGCGGCCCAGCGCGATGTTCTCCCGCACCGACCCGCTGAACAGGTACGCCTCCTGGGTCACCATCACCACCGCGCTCCGCAGGTCCTCGCCGGAGACGTCGCGCACGTCGACCCCGTCCAGCAGCACCCGCCCGGCGCTGGCGTCGTAGAACCGGGTGACCAGCTTGGCCAGCGTGGACTTGCCCGCCCCGGTCGAGCCGACCAGGGCGACGGTCTGGCCGGCCGGGATGGTCAGGTCCAGCTCGGGCAGCACCACCGGGCCGTCGCCGTAGCCGAAGGTGACCTCGTCGAGGCGGACCTCGCCGCGGGGCGCGGGCAGCGGCGTGGGGTCCTCCGGCTCGACGACGGTCGGTTCCTCGGCGAGCAGCCCCGAGACCTTCTCCAGCGCGGCGACGGCCGACTGCAGGGCGTTGTAGAACATCCCGAGCTGCTGGATCGGCTGGAAGAACCGCTTGACGTACAGCAGGACGGCCACCAGGGCCCCGACCTCGAGGGTCCCGTCCACGACCCGCCAGCCGCCGTAGGCCAGCGTCGCGGTGACGGTCAGGTTGCCGATGAGCACCAGTCCGGGCTGGTAGCGGCCGTTGACCCCGAAGATGCGCAGGTTCGCGTCCCGGTACTGCTCGCCGAGGCGGCCGTACTCGGCGTCGTCGGTGGCCTCACGGCGGAACGCCTGGACGGCGCGCATGCCGGTCATGGTCTCGACGAACTTCACGATCAGGCGCGCCGAGGCGGTGCGCTGCTCGCGGTAGGAGACCTGCGAGCTCCGCTGGAACCACCGGGTGAGCCACCACGCGGGCAGCAGGGCGACCAGCAGCACGAGCCCGGAGCGCCAGTCGACGTAGAACAGCGCCCCGGCGGTGAAGACCATGAGCATCAGCGACGACACGACGCCGGTCAGACCGCCGTCGAACAGCTCGCGCAGCGCCTCCAGGTCCGAGGTCTGACGGCTGATCACCCGCCCGGAGGTGTAGGACTCGTGGAACTCCAGGGACAGTCGCTGGGTGTGCCGGAAGACGCGACGCCGCAGCTCGAGCAGGACGCTCTGGGCCACCCGGGCGGCGGCGCGCACGTAGGCGCCGGCGCACAGGCCGCCGAGGACGGCCGCGAGCACGTACGCGCTGCCGACGGCGACGAGCCGGCCCGGGTCCCCGTCGCGCAGGGCGGGCAACGCGGTGTCGATCGCGGCCTGGACGAGCAGCGGTCCGGCCACCTGGGCGGCCGTGCTGACCACGACCAGGGCGCCGGCCACGGCGAGCGCGCCGGCCCGGGGACGCAGCAGCCGGCCGAGCAGGGCCAGGGAGCGGCGGCGCACGGCGTGCGAGGTGCCGCGGTCCAGGTCGGTGGCGTCGTCGGCGCGCGCGTCGGTGGGGCGCAGCCGTGCGGCCGGCGTGCTCATCGGACCTCCTCGGTGACGTCGGCGTCGTGCTCGTGGGCCGCCCAGTCCTCCTCCAGAGAGGCGACGACGTAGCGGTAGTGGGCGTCGCGGGCCAACAGCTCGCGGTGGGTGCCGACGGCGGTGACGCGCCCGTCGGCCAGCACGGCGACCCGGTCGGCCAGCGCCACCGTGGAGGGCCGGTGGGCGATGACCAGGCTGGTCGTGCCGGCCAGGACCTCGCGCAGCCCGCGCGTGACGGCCTCCTCGGTGCTCACGTCGAGGGCGGACAGCGGGTCGTCGAGCACGAGGACGCGGGGCCGCGCGGCGATGGCGCGCGCCAGGGCGAGGCGCTGGCGCTGCCCGCCGGACAGGGACAGCCCCTCCTCGCCGATGCGCGTGTCGACACCGTGGGGCAGGTCGTGGACGAACTCTGCCCGGGCGACCTCGAGCGCGTCGGCGAGCAGGCGGTCGCGCTCGGTGGCGGGCAGCGTGTCGTCGACGCCGAGCAGGACGTTCTCGCGCACCGTGGTGGAGAACAGCGTCGGGTCCTCGAAGGCGACGGCGACCGCGCGGCGCAGGTCGTGGCGGCGCAGGTCGCGCACGTCGACGCCGTCGAGGCGGACGGAGCCGCCGGTGACGTCGTGGATGCGGGGCAGCAGCATCGCCAGGGTCGACTTGCCCGAGCCGGTCAGGCCGACCAGGGCGGTGGTGGTCCCGGTGGGCAGGTCGAGGTCGACCCCGTCCAGGACGGGCGGCTCGTCGTCCTCGTAGCGGAACACCACGTCGCGCAGCGTCACGTCGCCACGAACCGTGCCGAGCTCGCGCGGCTCGGCCGGGTCGGTCAGCGGGTTGGGCGTCTCGACGACCTCGAAGAAGCGGTCGACGGCGGTGCGGGCGTTCAGGGTCATCGACAACGTCATGCCGAGGTCGACCACGGGGCCGTTGATGACGGCGGCGGTGAGGAAGAACGCGGCCAGCGCCCCGACGCTGATCTGCCCGTCGGCGGTCAGCCAGACGCCCAGGACGAGGCACACCGCGAGCGTCAGCTCGGGGATGAGCTGCAGGGCGGTGGTGACGGTGGCCTGGTTGCCGGCCTTGCGGATCTCGGTGCGTCGCAGCCGTTCGGCCTGGCCGGTGAACGAGGCCAGGGCGTCCCCGCCGCGGCCGAAGGCCTTGAGCACGCGGATGCCGTGCACGGACTCCTCGACGGTGGTGGCCAGGTCCCCGGACTGGTCCTGGGACAGCCGGGCGATGACACGGTAGCGGCGCGAGAACCGGTACGCGACGACCGTGACGGGCACGGCGCCGGCGAGGTAGACGAGCCCCAGCCACCCCGCGGTCGAGACGAGCACGCCGACGCCGACGACGATGGTGATGGTGCTGACCACGAGCTGCAGCAGCCCGAAGACGAGCCAGCGGCGCAGCAGGCCGAGGTCGGTCATCGAGCGGCTCAGCAGCTGGCCGCCGGCCCAGCGGTCGTGGAAGGAGGCGGGCAGCTGCAGCAGGTGGCGGAACAAGGTGGTGCGCAGCGCCGCCTCGACGCGGGTGCCCGGGTACATCACGAGGTTGCGGCGCAGCAGGATCAGCCCGGCCTCCAGCAGGCCGAGGGCGAGCACGGCCAGGGTGGGCCACACCAGCGCGCCGACGTCGCCGGCCGCCGCGCCGGAGGCCAGCGGCCCCTCGACCAGCTCCTGGAGGACGCGCGGGATCGCCAGCGCCGCCAGGCTGGCGCCCAGCGCGGCGACCAGCCCGGCCACCAGGCGGGGCAGGGCGGGCCGCACGTACGGCAGCAGCCGTCGCAGCGAGGCCGGCGTGCTCAGGTGCGAGCCGGCGGGGGCCGGCGTTCCGTCGGGTCGGTCGGGGGGCGCGGAGGAGGGCATCGAAACGATTCTCGCACCGGGCACCGACATCGTTGCCCCGGGCATGACCTCCGTCCGCCTAGGCTGGGGCCGTGGTCCGCTTCGACGACGAGCACTGGGACACGTACAACGCCGCCCAGGAGGGACGGACGCCCCGTCGTCTGTGCCGGCGCCTGCTCGACCGTGCCGGCCCGGGCGGCGGTCGCCGCGCCCTGGACCTGGGAGCCGGCGCCGGCGTCGAGACCGCCGCCCTGCTGCACCACGGCTGGCGCGTCCTCGCGATCGACCCCGCCCCGTCGACCGTGGAGCGGGTGACCGCCACGGTCGCGCCCGCGCACCGCCCCGCCCTGACTGTGCGCCGCCAGGGCGTCGCCGACGCGCTGCCCCTGCCCCCGCTCGACCTGGTGCACGCCGCGTTCACGCTGCCGTTCGTGCCGCCCGCGGACTTCCCCGCCGTGTGGGACGGGCTGCGCAGCGCCCTGCGTCCGGGCGGCTGGTGCGGCGTCACGCTGTTCGGCCCTCGCGACGCCTGGGCCGCCGACCCGGCCCTGGCCGGGCGGCTGTCCTTCCACGCCCGCGACGAGCTCGACGACCTGTGCTCCGGCTGGGACGTGGTCGAGGTCGTCGAGCAGGAGACCGACGGTGCCTCGTTCGGCGGACCGAAGCACTGGCACACCCTGGAGGTCGTGGCACGCAGTACCCCCGACGACACCGGGCCGCGCTGAGGTCAGCCGGGCACGCCCGCCCGGGCCCCCGCGTGCTGCCACCCGCCCCCGACCGGCGCCGTGCCGCCGTCCCGGACCGCGGTGCGCACGGCGGCGAGGTGGTCCACCGGTCCGCGGCCCTGCCCGACGCCGAGGTCGGACCCGCCCGCCAGCGCCGCCGTGAGCCAGGCCTTCGTGCCCACCAGGGCCCGGTACCAGTCGCCCTCGCGCACGAAGCGCGTGGCCAGCCCGGCCGACAGCGAGCAGCCGGTGCCGTGGGTGTGCGGCGTGTCGACCCGGCGGCCCTCGACCTCGCGCACCGTGCCCTCCGGGCCGACCAGCGCGTCCGGGACGCGGTCCCCGGGCAGGTGCCCGCCCTTGACGACCACGTGCAGCCGAGCGCGAGCGGCCAGCCGCGCGCCCTGGTCGACGGCGGCCGGCCAGTCCCGGGCCGGTGGCTCGCCGAGGAGGACTGCCAGCTCGGGCAGGTTGGGCGTGACGACGTCGCAGCGGGACAGCAGGCCGCGGACGGCCGTCTCCCCGGCCGCGTCCAGCAGCCGGTCACCCGAGGTCGCGATCATCACCGGGTCGAGGACCACGGGCACGGTGGCCGGGATCCGCCGCAGCCAGGCGTCGAGCACCGCGGCCACCTCGGCGGTGGCCAGCATGCCGATCTTCACGGCGTCGATCGCCACGTCGTCCGACAGCGCCTGGAGCTGCGCGTCCAGGAACTCCGGCGGCGGGACGTGGACGTCGCGCACACCGCAGGTGTTCTGCGCGGTCAGCGCCGTCAGCGCGGCCATGCCGTAGCCGTCGGCGGCGGCGATCGACTTTAGGTCCGCCTGGACGCCGGCACCGCCCGACGGGTCCGAGCCCGCCACCGCCAGCACGCGGGGCGGGGCACCCGGGCCCCTCGGCGGCGCGGTCGGCGGCAGGGCGGCGGCATGGGTCGTCATCGGCGACATCCCTTCGTCAGTGCGAGCTGCGTCAGGTTCGACGGGTGTGATCTCAGCGCCCTGGCGGGCGCACCCCGTGTCGAGTCCCCCACCGTAGCGTGCCGACCGGCGCCGCGGCCCGCGCCACCGGCCGGCCGACGCCTCAGGACCGCGGGACGACCTGGCCGAGCGCGTCCTCGAGCGAGACGACACCCACCAGCAGGTCGCCGTCCATCACGACGGCGAGCTGCACGCTGGCGCGCCGCATGCCGGACAGCGCCTCGTGGACCGGCATCTGGGGCCGCACGACGTACGCCGGACGGGCGAGCTCGCGCACGGGGCGCTCGGCGGGTTCGAGCAGCGTGTCGCGCACGTGCACGATGCCGGGCGGGCCGTCACCGGTGTCGACCAGGATGCGCAGGTGCCCGCTGCGCCGGGCGGCCTCCTGCACGGCGGCGACGTCGGCGTCCGCGTCGACGGCGGTCGGTGCGGCGTCCGCGCGGACGAAGGAGGACACCTCGCGGGTGGTCAGGTCGAGGGCGCCGGCCAGCGGGGCGCTGAGGGCGTCGTCGAGCGACCCCTTGCGCGCCGAGTGGTCCACCAGGTGGCGGATCGTCTCGGCGTCCTGGCCGCCGACGGCGGCGCGGTCGACGGGTTCGACGCCCACCGCGGCGACCAGCTTGTTCGCCATCCGGTTGATCCAGCCGAGCAGAGGCCGGAACACCCAGATGAAGGCGCGGGCCGGCGGCGCGATGAGCATGGCAGACCGTTCGGGGTGGGTGATGGCCCACGACTTCGGCGCCATCTCGCCCACCACCAGGTGCAGGAAGGTCACCAGGAGCAGCGACAGGACGAACGCGGCCGAGTCGGCGAGCCAGTACGGCGCACCGACGGACTCGATCCAGGGGCCCAGCCACCCGTCCACGGCAGGTTTGGTCACCGCACCGAGCGCGAAGGTGCAGGCGGTGATGCCGAGCTGCGCCCCGGCGAGCATCACGGTCAGCTCGTTGGTGGCGCGCAGCGCGGAGCGAGCGGCCCCGTGCGTCGGGGCCATCTCCTCCAGGCGGTGCCGGCGCGCGCCCAGGAGCGCGAACTCGATGATCACGAAGAAGCCGCTCGCCACGAGCAGCAGCGTGGTGACGGCGGTCACGATCCACGGGTTCGTCATCGCCGCTCCCCCTCGCTCTCGAGGTCCTCGTCGCTCGCCACGGGCGTCTCGTCCCCGGGATCGTCGTCCGGGTCCTCGGACTCCGCCGGCTCGATCTCGTGCAGCGTCACCCGGAGCCGGGACGGGACGTACCGGTCCACGGTGAGCACCTCGATGGTCAGCCGGCGCTGCACCTGCTCGTGCAGGGCGAGCTCGACGGGTTCGGTGGCCAGCTCGACCGTCACGGTCTCCCCCACCTGCGGCAGGTGGCCGTGCTCGGCGATCACCAGGCCGGACATCGTCTCGTAGTCCCCCCGGGGCAGCTCGTGCTCGAGGACGCGCTCGGCCTCGTCCAGGTGGACGTCACCGCCCATGCGCCAGGAGGTCTCGTCCTCGGGCTCGACGATCTCGGCCTGCTCGACGTCGTGCTCGTCGGTGATCTCCCCGGCCACCTCCTCGGCCAGGTCCTCGGCGGTGAGGATGCCGGCGAAGCCCCCGTACTCGTCGATGACGCAGGCCAGCTCGTCGCGTCGTGCCGTGAGCTCCGCGAGCGCGTCGGGCAGCAGCATCAGGGTCGGCACGACCGTGGCCGGACGCATGATGTCGCTGACCGGTGCCTCCTGGTCCTCGCCGGCGGCCAGCACGTCGAGCAGGTGCACCACCCCCACCGGTTCGTCATCGTCGGAGATCACCGGGTACCGGGTGTGCGCGGCGGCCATGGCGGCGCGCGCCTCGCCGACCGTGGCGTCCGGGGCCAGCGTGTCGACGCGGGCGCGCGGGACCATGGCGTGCTCGACGTCGCGCTGGGGGAAGTCGAGGATCCGGTCCAGCATCATGGACAGCTCGTCGGGCAGGTCCCCGCTCTGGCGCGAGTCGGCCACGATGTGCTCCAGGTCGCGCGCGGTGGCGCTGGAGTCGACGTCCTCGACGGGCTCGATGCGCACCAGCCGCAGCAGCCCGTTGGCGGCGTGGTCGAAGACCGTGATCAGCCAGCCGAAGGCGGCCAGGTAGATCCGGGTGGAGCGGGCGAGCCGGCGGGCCAGGGTGTCGGGCGCCGCGATGGCCAGGTTCTTGGGGAACAGCTCGCCGAAGATCATCTGCGCCACGGTGGAGATCGCGAGCGCTGCGACGGTGCCGACGGCCACGCTGACACCGGCCGGGACGCCGACGACGCCGAAGATCTCGCCGAGGGACTCGCCGACGAGGGGCTCGGCGACGTACCCGATGAGCAGACCGGTCACGGTGATGCCGAGCTGGGCGCCCGAGAGCATGAAGGAGGTCCGTCGGGTGATCGCCAGGGCGTTGGCGGCGGCCTTGTCGCCCGCCTCGGCCTGCGCCCCCAGCCGGGAGCGGTCCACCGACATGTAGGCGAACTCCTGGGCGACGAAGTAGCCGTTGAAGGCGATGACGACCGCGATGACCACGATCCCGAGCAGCAGGGTGGCGACGGTGATCAGCACCGGTCACCGCCGGACTGCTGCGACGCGCTGTGCCGTCGATGGTCTCCGTCTGCTGGATCAGCAGCCTTGTTCACGAGTTGTTCCACGCCTCCCAGCAGGTGTTGTCCCGGGATCCTATATCGGTCCGTGGCGGGCGGCCACGGCGCGCGGAGGTCAGGCGCCGCCGGTCACCCGGGGGCTGGTCAGGGCCAGGCGCAGCACGTTGCGGGCGGTGCGCTGCAGCTCGCCCCGCGTGAGGCCGTCGGGTGCGGCCAGCGAGGCCAGCAGGGAGCCGTCGCCGTGGCGGTCCTCGCGTCCCCACGCCCCGGGCATGTGAACGTCCACCTGCGCGCGCACCCGGTAGGCGTCGTTGGTGACCGCCGGGAAGTCGGGGTCGACGGCCTCGCGCATCCACCAGTCCGTCATGACGGCACCGTCGAAGCCCCACTCGCCCCGCAGCACGGTCGTGACCAGGTCGTGGTGGTAGTGGCCCCAGACGCCGTTGATCTTGTTGTAGGACGTCATGACGGTCCGCGGCGCGGACTCGGCGACGCAGATCTCGAAGCCGCGCAGGTAGATCTCCCGCAGCGCCCGCTCGGACACGCGCGAGTCGTGGTGCTCGCGGTTGTCCTCCTGGTTGTTGGCGGCGAAGTGCTTGGGGCAGGCCGCCAGGCCCCCGGACTGGATGCCGCGCACGGTGGCGGCGGCCATCCGCCCGGTGAGCAGCGGGTCCTCCGAGAAGTACTCGAAGTTGCGTCCGCACAGGGGGTCACGCTGGATGTTCATCCCGGGCGAGAGCAGGATGTCGGACCCCTTGGCCGCCATCTCGGCCGCCAGCAGGGTGTTGAGCTCGGTGACGAGCTCGAGGTTCCAGGTCGAGGCGAGCGCCGTCCCGCAGGGCAGCAGCGCGGTGTGCGTGGCCAGCCGGATCCCGGCGGGGCCGTCCGTGGTGGTCAGGGCGGGCACGCCCTTGGCGCGCAGGGACGGCACGGTGCCGGCCAGCGCGCCCGCGTTGCCCGCGGCGCCCAGGGCCGAGTCCATCGTGAAGTCCCCGCGCGAGAGCGCCTCGAGCTCGTCGTCGTCGAGCTGGGCCAGGAAGGTGTCGAGGTCGGCCCGCCCGGCGGCGACGTCGGCCAGGTCGACCCCGGCGTCCCCGGTCTGCGCGACGGCGGCGGGCAGCCCGGCGAGCACCCGGTCGCGGCGCGAGACGGTCGCCACGGGCACCGGGGCGTGCGCGACCAGCGGCGCGCCGTCGGGTCCGGTGCGGGCCACGACGCGGTCGAAGGCGTGCGCCGGCTCGACGGCGGCGGCCTCGGCCACCTGCCGCACGACGCGCAGGTCCTCGACGTCGACGCCGCCGCACGGCAGGGCGCTGCGCACGTCGGTGCCCAGCAGGACCTCGTAGCGGCCGGCCTCGAGCACGTAGGCGGACCGGTGCCCGGTCGCCCCGCCGTCGTCGTACGCGGCGAGGTCCTCGAGCCGGAAGCGCAGCTCGAGCGTCTGGGACGCGCCGGGGGCGAGCTCGCGGGTCTTGGCGAAGGCGGCCAGGTGCCGGGCCGGGCGGCCCAGGACGCCCTGGGGGGCGCGCACGTAGACCTGCACGACCTCGGTGCCGGGGTGGACGGCGTGGGTGTTGGTGACCTCGGCCCGCACCACGACCTCGCCGCCGTCGGCGCGCACGTCCTGGGCACGCACGTCGAAGGTCGCGTAGGTCAGTCCGAAGCCGAACGGGTACAGCACGTCCTGCGCCGCGAACGTCTCGAACCACCGGTAGCCGACGTAGACGTCCTCGACGTACTCGTTGTGCTCGTGCCCGCCGAAGTGTCCGGCGCTCGGGTAGCGGTCGTAGGCGGTGGCGATCGTGGCGGTGAGCTTGCCGCCGGCCGGGACGGCCCCGGTGAGCACGTCGGCCACGGCGCGTCCCGACTCCATCCCGCCCTGCCAGGCCAGCAGCACGGCGTCGAGGTCGTACTCCCGGGTCCAGGCGAGGTCGACCACGTTGCCGGTGTCGACCACGACGACGGTGCGCTCGAACGCGGTACTGACCTGCGACAGCAGCGTGCGCTCGTCGGCGGTGAGGTGGTAGCCGCCCTCGGTGAGCGACTGCTCGCGCGCCTCGCCCGCCGCACGGCCGAGGACGACGACGGCGGTCGGGGTGCGGGCGGCGACGGCCTCGACCTCCGCGGTGGTCAGCGGCATCTCCGGGTGGGAGCGGGGCCAGGTGCCCCAGGCGGGTTCGGGGTCGACGGGGTGCTCGTCGCACCAGGTCGCGTACCGCTCGGCGAGCGGGGCGTCCACCTGCAGGTCGGTGGCCGCCAGCGCGTCGACGAGGTTCCACGAGTACGGGGGGCGCACGTCACCGCCGGAGCCGTAGCCGACGGTGAAGTAGTCGCGCTGGACGCGGCCGAACACCGCGATGGGAGCGCTCCCAGACAGTGGCAGAGCCTCGTTCTCGTTCGTCAGCAGCACGATGCCCTCGGCGGCGGCCCGGCGACACGCCTGGCCCATGCCCTCCGGGATCCACGCGTCCTCGGACCGCAGCTGCACACGTCCCTGCGCGAGCCGGTCCGAGCTGTCGACCTGGCCGATACCTGCCGCTCGTTCGTTCACGTCGAGTACTGTACGCGCCGCGACGCACCCCGGGCATCCGCTCGACGCCCCGCCGGCACCGGCCCGGGGACGCCGACGGCGGGGCGCCCGACCGGCGTCGGGCGTCCCGCCGTCGACCGCCGCCTCAGCCCTCGACGACCGAGATGGTCAGGTCGATGTTCCCGCGCGTGGCGTTGGAGTACGGGCACACCTTCTCCGCGGTGTCCGCGAGCGCCTGGGCCTCGGCGGCCGGCAGGTCCGGCACGACGACCTCGAGCTCGACGGCCAGGCCGAAGCCGCCGTCGTCGTCGGCACCGATGTGCACCCGGGCCCCGACCGAGGTGTCGGTCAGCCGGATCTTCTGCTGCCTCGCCACGTTCTGCAGCGCCGAGTGGAAGCAGGCGGCGTAGCCGGCGGCGAAGAGCTGCTCGGGGTTCGACCCCTCGCCCGACCCGCCGAGGCCCTTCGGGACGGCCATGTCGAGGTCGACGCGCCCGTCGTCGGTGCGCACGTGGCCGTCGCGGCCGGCGCCGGTGGACAACGCGTCAGCGGTGTAGCCGATGTTCTGGAGCACGGAGCGGTTCCCTTCGTGGTGGACTCGCCACGCCCGGTCAGGCGTCGGCGTGCAGGGCCAGGTAGTCGTTCGCCTCGCGCAGCCGGGCCAGGAGGTCGGCCGCGGCGGCGTGGTCCGGCGGCAGCCGCTCGGCGAGGCACCGCTGGACGTCCGCCAGCTCGCCGTGCATCGCCCGCCCGGCCTCGGTCAGCACGACGGTCACGACGCGTTCGTCCTCGGGGGAACGCCCCCGGCGGACCAGGTCACGTGCCTCGAGGCGCTTGAGCAGCGGGGACAGCGTCCCCGAGTCGAGGTCGAGCAGGCGGCCGAGCTCGCCGACGGTCAGCGGCTGGCCCCGGTTCGCGCCGAGCATCTCGACGACGAGGTACTGGGTGTAGCTCAGCCGCCACGGCGCGAGCAGGTCGGCGTAGAGCCGCCCGATGCGGCGCTCCAACGAGTACACGGCGAAGCACAGCAGCGGGTCGAGGACCTTCGAGGCACCGACGTCTGGCATGGCAGAAGTATGGCACGCATTTCCATTTCGCGCAATCCAGTTGTGCGCAATGGAAGTGCGATGGCGTGCAGGTGGCGAATGCGCCACGCGGGTCCGACGACGCCTGGGGCGGCGCGTCGAGGTCTACCGTGGAGGGGTGACCACCCGCCTGCGCGCCGTCGTCCACGGACAGGTCCAGGGCGTCGGCTTCCGGTACGCCACCGCCCGGATCGCGGAGCGCGCCGGGGTGGCCGGCGAGGTCACCAACCTCCCCGACGGCACGGTCGCGGTCGAGCTCGAGGGCGACGAGCCGTCCGTCGCGGGTGTCGTGGAGTTCCTGCACCACGGGCCCCCGGCGGCGAGCGTCTCGCGCGTCGAGGTGACCACGGTCGAACCCCTGGGCGACACGGTCTTCCGGATCCGGTGAGACGCCGGCGGACCGCCGGTCAGTCGAAGTAGTGCGGGACGTCGATGGCGCCGCCCTGGGCGGCGAACTCCGCGTGCACGCTCGCGCGCAGGGCGTCGTCGGCCAGGTAGTCCAGCGCCGTGGCCGCCAGACCCGCCGCGCCGTCGACGGCGGCCCGCACCGCCGCGGGCCCACCGGCGGCCTCGGCGAACTCCACCGTGTGCAGGGCGACGTCCGGGCCGGCGACCTGGATCAGCGGGTGGATGCCCGGGATGCGGAAGCTGACGTTGCCGAAGTCCGTCGACGCCGCGAGCGTCTCGGAGACGACCCCGCCGGGCAGCACGTCGCGGCCACGCCGCTGCTGCGCCGCGACCCACCGCCGTGTGAGCGCCTGGTTGGTGCGCACGGGCAGCGACGGGTGCGCACCGTCGTCCCAGGCGATGTCGACCTCCGTGCCCGTCATGAGCGCCGCACCCCGGGCGACGTCGTCCAGGCGCCGTGACAGGTCGCGCAGCGTGTCCGGGTACTTCGAGCGGGCGTACAGCCGCATGACGGCCCGGTCGGGGATGATGCTGGGCCGGGTCCCGCCCTCGGTGATCGTCGCGTGCACGCGGTCGATGGGCGGCAGCTCCTGGCGCAGCAGTCCGATCCCCGTGTAGGCCAGGTTCGCGGCGTCGAGCGCGTTGCGCCCCATGAAGGGCTGCGCCGAGGCGTGCGCGCTGCGGCCGGTGAACGTCCAGGTCAGCAGCCGGCGGCCCAGCCACACCTGGTCGGCCACGTCGACGCCGTAGGGGTGCAGCATGATCGCGGCGTCCAGGTCCTCGAAGGCCCCGGCCCGGGCGAGCACCTCCTTGCCGCTGTGCCCCTCCTCGGCCGGGGTCCCCAGCAGGACCACGCGGCCGGCCGGCGCGCCTGGCGCCGACACGACCCGGCGCAGGGCCAGGAACGCGCCGACCGCGGAGGCGGCGATGACGTTGTGCCCGCACGCGTGCCCGATGCCGGGCAGGGCGTCGTACTCGGCCAGCACCGCGATCGTCGGCCCGTCGTCGGTGCCCGCCTCGGCACGGAACGCCGTCTCCACCCCGCCCACACCCGTGCGGGCCTCGACGCCGTGCCGGGCCAGGACCTCGACCAGCAGCCGTGCGCTGGCGTGCTCGACGAACGCGGTCTCCGGGTGGGCGTGCAGGGTCCGGACGATCGCGGCGAGCTCCGGCTCCAGGTCCGTCGCGGCGGCCTCGGCGGCGTCGGTCAGCGCCGCGGGCGCTCCCCCGCCCGCCGGCTCGGCGGGCTGGGCGGCCAGGGCCGCGTGGCGTCGGTCGTCGGTCTCGTCGGCGATGTGGTCCAGGTAGGCCGTGCTCGGCGGGTTCGGCGCTGGCATGCGGCCATCGTACGGAGGCCGCCGCCGGACGCGAGCCGCTACGCGCTGAGGCCGCCCTCCTGGGCGGCGTGCAGGGCGGCGTACCGCCCACCGCGCCCCAGCAGCTCGGTGTGCGGCCCGACCTCGACGATGCGCCCGTGGTCCAGCACGACGATGCGGTCGGCCTGGCGCACCGTGGACAGCCGGTGCGCCACCACCAGCGTGGTGCGGTCGGCCATCAGCCGGTCCAGCGCGTCGCGCACGGAGACCTCGGACTCCGGGTCGAGCGCGCTGGTGGCCTCGTCCAGGAAGAGGATGTTCGGGTTGCGCACGATCGCCCGGGCGATGGCCAGCCGCTGGCGCTGACCGCCGGAGATGCGGGCTCCGCGCTGGCCCACGACGGTGTCCCACCCCTGGGGCAACGCGTCGACGAACTCCAGGGCGTTGGCGTCGCGCAGCGCGGCGCGGATGCGTTCGTCGTCGGCCTCGTCGAGCCCGTAGGCGACGTTGTCGCGGATCGACCCCTCGAACAGGACCGACTCCTGGGGCACGACCGAGACGTGGCGGCGCACGGTGCGCAGGTCGAGCTCGGACATGTCCTGACCGTCCAGCCGGATGCGGCCGTCGGTGGGACGGACGAAGCCGAGCACGAGGTTCAGCAGGGTCGACTTGCCCGATCCGGAGGGCCCGACGAAGGCGACGGTCTCGCCCGGGCGGATCTCGAGGTCGATGCCGCTGAGCGCGTCGGTCTCGGCCTCGGGGTACCGGTGCGAGACGTGGTCGAGCTGCAGGAGGCCCTCCACCCGGTCGACCGGGCGGCGCCCCTCGTTCTCCTCCAGGTCGGGCTCGGCCAGCACCTCGGCGATGGAGCGCATGGACTCCACGCCGCGGGCCGTGACGGGCACGAGGTTGAGGACCTGGGTCAGTCCCTGGGTGAGCAGCGTGAAGTAGGTCGACAGCACGACGACCTCGCCGGGGGTGATGGGGATGACGCCCGACAGCGACACCGCGGCGGCCAGCACGAGGCAGAACACGCCGAGGAACTGCATGGACACCCACGACATGGACTGCATGCGCCCGTTGAGCAGGTCCAGGTTGAGCCCGGCGCGCCGCACGTAGTCCGCGCCCGTGGCCACCCGGGTGGCGGCCGTCTGCTCCAGCCCGTGGGCACGGGTCACCGGGATCAGGGAGGCCATCTCGCCCACGCGGGAGGCGAACCCCTCCATCTCGCGGCGGAACTGCTCGTTGCGGGCTTGGGAGCGGCGCGCCATGGTGCGCCGGATGAGCAGCGCGGTCGGGATGACCAGGGCGTAGACCGGCAGGAACTCGGGCACCCGGATCGCGGTCATCGAGACGGCACCGACGAGCACCATGAGCGCCGACAGCAGCGGGTGGGTGACCTGCTGCAGCATGATCTCGACGTTCTCCACGTCGCGCACGACCTTGGACTGGACCAGCGCGGCGCTCGAGCGTGCGTAGTACCCGATCGAGAGCACCTGGAGCCGCTGGACCAGCGCGTTGCGCAGCCGCACACCGGTGTCGCGCACCACGGTCATGAACTTGCGCGTGTACAGGATGTGGTGCGGATAGTTCTGCGCGAGCAGCACCACGGCGACGGCGAACCAGATCATCACCGAGCCGACGGGGCCGTCCTCGGCGACGATGTCGATGACGGCACCGGTGATGACCGGCAGGAACCAGAGCGGGATCTCCTTGAGCGTGAAGGCGTACAGCGCCAGCGCCAGCTTGCCCGGCTGGGCCGTCAGCAGGCGCAGGATCGAGCGGACCGGGTGGGCGCCGTCGATGCGCTCCAGGTCGGACGTGTGGGTAAGGGCTTTCCGTCGCACGCCTCGATCGTATCGATTCAATCGCGATCGTGTCGGCCCGTCCCACCGCCGGGACGGCGCTCCCCCGTGGTCCGCCGTGCTGCAGGATGGTGCCATGTCCCGTCGCATCGGACTCAAGCTCACCCAGGACGCACCGGTCGCCGACTTCGAGCAGGTGTGGCGCACCGCCGACGACGCCGGCTTCGACCACGTGTGGGTGATGGACCACCTCGCCTCCCTCGGACCCGACCCGGCGCGCCCCGTGTTCGACGCCTGGGCGATGCAGGCGGCCATGGCCGCCCTGACCACCCGGGTCCGCATCGGGTGCATGGTCTCCGGGAACTCCTACCGCCACCCCGGGATGCTCGCCAAGCTCGCCACCACGGTCGACCACCTCTCCGGGGGCCGGCTCGAGCTCGGCATCGGTGCCGGCTGGAACGAGCGCGAGCACTCGATGTACGGGCTCGACCTGGGCGACGTGCGCACCCGCATGGACCGTCTCGAGGAGGCGCTGGTCGTCCTGCGGTCGCTGTGGACGCAGCCGACCACCACCTTCCACGGCGAGCACTACCGGCTCACCGACGCCGTCGCCGAGCCGAAACCCGTGCAGCGCCCGCACCCGCCGATCTGGATCGGCGGCTCGGGGCCCCGCCGCACCCTGCGCATGGTCGCGCGGTACGCCGACGCCTGGAACGACACCTCCAGCAGCCCCGAGCGGATCCGCGAGCTCGGCGACGTCCTCGCCCGCCACTGCGAGGACGTCGGCCGCGACCCCGCCGAGATCCGCCGCACGGTCCAGCTCCGGCTGCGCGAGCACGATTTCGCCGACCTGCCCGCGCTCGTGGCGGCCTACGCCGGGGTCGGTGTGAGCGAGTTCGTCGTCGTGCTCCCCAGCGAGGGGGACGTCCGCCCGCACCTCGACGCCGTGGTCGGCGCGCTGCCCCGGCTCCGCGCCGCCGGCTGACCGTCCGGCCGTCCGGCCGTCCGGGCCACGCCTACTCGTGCACCGAGGCGGCGACCAGCCACGCGGTCAGCAGCACGACGACCACCATGAAGCCGGTCTCGTGGCCGGCGCCGCGCTGCAGGAGGCTGCCCGCCTTGTGCGCACGGCGGGCCCCGTGGCCAGGGGCCTGCAGGAGGGGCACCACCCGGAAGTGCTGGTGGGCGCCGATCGCCGCGACCACCGCGACCACCGCGACCTTGGCCAGCAGGAACAGGCCCCAGCTGGTCTCCCACAGCTGGGAGGGCCGGTCGAGGATCGCGACGGTCAGTCCGACGCCCGCGATCCCCACCACCACGACGGACGCGGTCGCCAGCACCGAGAAGCGGCTGCCCAGCAGGCCGGCGTCCAGGGGGCGCGCGTCGCGCCGGCGTCGGCGCAGCACGACGCCGACCATGACGACCCCGCCGACCCAGGCGGCGGCGGCGAGCAGGTGCGTGACGTCGGTGGTGACGACCAGCCAGTGCGGACCGACGCTGTTGCTGTGCCCGTCCAGCACGATGCCCGCGCCGAGCAGCAGCGTGCCGACGAGGGCGAGCCACGAGCCGGCCAGCGTCCGCCGGGCCCCGAGCAGCACCGCCAGGGCGCCGGCGGCCTGGAGCCCCAGGACCAGCCCCGTGTCCCCGGTCAGGGCGTCGGCGAGCGCGGACGGGCTGACCGCGGCGGCGACGTCACCCTGCGCCACGACGACCGACCGGGCGGCCAGCCGCAGCGGCACGCCGACGAGCGCGAGCACGCCGACCCAGCGCACAGCCGTGAGCACGGCGGGCACTTCCTCCCGGTCGCGTCCGCGCAGGACGAGCGCGGCGAACAGCAGCCCGCCGCCGGCCACCAGCGCGCCCCACAGGACCGCGGCGCCGGCGAGCCGGGCGACCACGGCGGCGAAGCCCGCGGCGTCCTCCTCGTCGGCCGCGACCTCCGGGTCGGCTGCCGCCTCGGCGTCCGGGGCCGCGGTCGGCGAGCCCTCCGCGTCGGGTGCGGCGTCCTCGCCCGCGTCGCCGTCGTCGGTCGACCCGCCGTCCGGCGCGGCGCCCGTGACGGTGAAGGCGACGGTGCCGTCCAGAGGATGGCCGTCCTCGGCCGCCACGCTCCAGTCGAGCGTGTAGTCGCCGTCGGTCAGCGGCTCCTCGGGGGTGGCGAGCAGGACCACGCCGTCCTGCTGCGGGGTGACCTGCACCGGTACGGCCCCCTCCGGACCGGTGACCTCCACGGCCTCGCCCAACGGGGTGACCGGCAGGGTGAACGTCAGGACGACCTCCTCGACCGGCCCGTCGGCGGTGGAGCCGTCGGCGGGCTCGACGGTGTCGAGGTCGGTGTGCGCCTGCGCGGGGACGGCCCCGGCCAGCAGGAGCATCAGACCGAGCAGCACGGCGCCGGCGGGAGCAAGGATCCGGCGGTGCGGGATCTCGGGGTGGTGGACGCGGCCGGGTCGGCCGTGCGGACGGACGGGCAGGGCGGGGGCGGCGCGGAGCGCCGCCCCGGTGCGACGGGCGGTCATGGGGTCCTTCGGCGGGGTCGTTCCGGGAGAGCCGGCGTGGCCGGCTGCTCTGGGCACAGGGGGGCGGGTCGTCGACGACGACCGCCCGCTCACGTGCGCGAGATCCCGAGCGCGAGGAGGTCCGGCGGGGCGACGCTGCGCGTGGTGGCGACCAGGGCGCCGACGAGGCGTCGACCCGCAGCCCGTGCGTCCTGGGCCGGCGAGGGCACGGCACGCGCCCGCAGCGCGACCAGCGCCAGCAGCGCGGCCGCGGCCAGCAGGGTGCAGACCACCAGGGTCCCGTGGTCGTGGTCCTCGGCGGGACTCTCGTGCGTGTGCGCCGTGCCGTCGCCGGGGACGGGCGCGGCGTGCTCGGGGGCCGCGTGGACCACGCCACCGGCGGACCCGTGCAGGTGTCCCGCGGACACCGAGGAGGCCGAGGGCTGGTGGGATACGACGAGCAGCACCAGGGCAGCGACGAGCAGGGCCACGCCCGCGCCCAGCAGCAGCGCGCGCAGCAGTGGCCGGCGATCCGCCGGGCCCGGTGCCGAGCTCGTCATCCTGCGATCCTACGCGCCACCGATCGTCGCGCCGAGGGCCACCCCCAGCACCAGGCTCGTCGCCGCCGCGACGTGCAGGGTCGCGGCCGCCGGCCGCCGCACGCCGGCCACGCGCGGGCGGGCGGAGGACACCGCCCGGAACGCCGGGGCGATCCAGCGCAGGTAGTAGAAGAGGCTGGCCACCGAGTTGGCGGCGGCCAGGACGACGAGCCAGGCGTACCCGCCGTCGGCCGCGGTCGTGAACGCCGCGACCTTGCCCACGAACACCGCGGTCGGCGGTGTGCCGACGAGGCCCAGCAGACACACCACCAGGCTGACCACCAGCCACGGTCGTCCCGCCACGCCGGCCGCCCACCCCGCCGGCGTGCTGCGCCGCGGCACCGCGGCCACCGCGGCGAACGCGCCGACGTTGGTGACGGCGTAGGCCGCGAGGTAGACCTGCAGCGCCGGGCCGGCCGGCTCCACCGTCCCGGCGACCGCGACGATCATCAGCAGGTACCCCACCTGGCTGATCGTGGAGTACGCCAGCAGGCGTTGCAGCGAGCTCTGCCAGAACGCCGCGAGGTTCCCCAGCGTCATGCTCACCGCCGCCACGAGCGCGACGGCGAGCGCCAGGCCCGCGGGCGCCTCGGCGAACGGCTCCGCGACGAGCCGGAACGCCGCGGCGAGCGCCCCGACCTTCGGCACGGTGGTGATCAGGGCGGCCACCGCCGGGCTCGCGCCGTCGACGGCGTCGGGCACCCAGAAGTGCGCGGGGACCGCGCCCGCCTTGAACAGCACCGCGGCGAGCAGGCCGAGCGTGGCCAGCGCGCCGAGCGCCGGGGCGGCGTCCGGCAGCCCCGCGCCCGCGGAGGCGTAGCCCGTCCGGCCCGTGGCGAGCACCAGGGCGGTCACGCCGACCAGCAGCACCACGCCGACCAGGGCGCTGAGCAGGTAGTACTTCAGCGCCGCCTCGGTGCCGCGGGCGTCCTGGCGGAAGGCGGTCAGCGCGTACGCGGGCACGCTGGCGAGCAGGTAGGCGGCCACCAGCAGCAGGGCGTCGCTCGCGGCGGCCAGGGCGTCGGCGCCCAGGGCGACCAGCAGCGCCAGGACGTACGCCTCCGTCTCGCGGGGGTGCCCGGCGAGCTCGGTGCGCAGCAGCACCACCACGCCGAGGGTCGCGGCAGCCACCGCCAGGCGGACGACGCCGGTGGTGGCGTCCACGGTCCAGGTCCCGGCGAACACCGTCCGCGCCGGCCCGGCCAGGGCTGCGGCGGCCGCCAGCGCGCTGGCCAGGCACCCCACGGCGGCGACGACGGCGACCCGGCGCTGGGCTGCCTGCGGCGTCCACAGCCCGAGCAGCAGTCCCCCGACGGCCGCGACGAGCAGCAGGCCCTCGGGCAGCAGTCCGGCCAGGTCGTCCCCCGTCATCGGCGCCTCACCGGGCCACCAGGGCGACCAGGCCGTCCGCGGCCGGCCCGACGACGTCGACCAGCAGCCAGGGCACCAGACCGACGGCGACGCTCAGGGCGAGCAGGGGGACGACGGCGACGCGCTCGGTGGTGGTCACGTCCCCCACCGCCGTCGCGTCGAGGCCCTCGGGCACCCGCAGGTCACCGGTGAGCAGCCGCTGCAGCGCCCGCAGGAACAGCCCGGCGGTCAGCAGGATGCCCACCACGGCGATCGCCACGGCCACGGGCACCGCGGCCAGCGACCCGGCGAACACCTGGAACTCGGCGACGAAGCCCGACAGACCGGGCAGCCCGAGCGACCCGAAGGCGGCCACGGACAGCAGCACCGCGAACCCGGGGACCACCCGGCCCAGGCCACCCCAGCGGGCGAACGCGTAGGTGCCTCCGCGGTTCCACAGCACGCCGGCGACGAGGAACAGCGCGCCGGTGAGCAGTCCGTGGCTGACCATCTGCACCACGGCCCCGGTCGCGGCCACCCCGGCCGCGCCCGCGGCGTCCGCGGCGTCGGTGCTCCCGCGGGCGAGCACGCCGACCGCCCCGAGCCCCAGCAGCACGTAGCCCATGTGGTTGACCGAGGTGTAGGCGATCATCCGCTTCAGGTCGTCCTGGGCCAGCGCCACCAGGGCGCCCCAGAGCACGCTGACGACACCGACGACGACGATCCAGGTGCCCCAGCGCTGCCACGCCTCGGGCAGCGTCGGCATGACGATCCGCACGAACCCGAAGGTGCCCAGCTTCAGCAGCACGCCCGCCAGCACCGCGGAGCCCTCGGCCGGGGCGTCGGTGTGCGCGGGCGGCAGCCAGGTGTGGAAGGGGAACAGCGGCGTCTTGACCGCCAGCCCGACGAAGAGGGCCAGCAGCACCCAGGAGGCGGTGGCGTCCTGCCCGGCCCACGGCGGGTCCTCGACGAGGCGCACGATGTCGAACGTGCGCGGCTCGCTGCCGAGGAACAGGCCGATGAAGCCGAGCAGCAGCGCGAGCGAACCGAGGAACGTGTACAGGAAGAAGGTCAGGGCGCTGCGCCGGCGGTCGCCGTGGCCCCAGCCGGCGATGACGAAGTACATCGCCACGATGGACAGGTCGAAGAAGAGGAAGAACAGGATCAGGTCCAGCGCGGCGAACGTGCCCAGGCAGGTGGTCTGCAGCAGCAGGAAGAGCGCCGCGTGGCTGCGGGGCCGCGGGGTGCCGCGCAGCGACCACACGGCGCAGCACCAGAACAGCACCGCGGTGAGCCCGAGCAGCGGCAGGGACAGGCCGTCGACGCCGACGTGGTAGGAGGCGTCGACGGTCGGGATCCAGCGCAGCTTGACGTCGTTCTGGACCCCGCCGCCGGCGTCGAAGCCCCACCAGATCCACGCCACGAGCGCGACGACGGCCGAGGACGTCGCCACCCACGCCCAGGACGCGACCCGGTCCGGGACGCGCGCCGCGACGAGCACGAGGCCGGCGAGCACCGGGAGCAGGACGACGACGGTCAGGAGCACGGGGTCACCTCACGAGGATCAGCAGGACGAGGAGCGCGCCGAGGCCGGCGGCCACCTGCGCGTAGTACTGGTGCAGCAGGCCGGTCTGGGGACGCCGGGCAGCCCGGCCGGCCCGACCGGCACCGGTGGCGACGTCGCGCACGACGCCGTCGACGCCGCGGTCGTCGGCCACCGCCGCGTGCCGGGCCCCGGTCACGGCGAGCCCGGCGACACCGTGCACACCCCGGTCGATCCCGCCGTCGGCCGTCCCGGCGCCCCGGGCCGCGGCCAGGGCCCCGGTCGGCACGGAACGCACGGCACGGTCCAGCCCGGCGTCGGCGCGGTCGACCGCACCGGCCAGCCGCACGGCCGCGCTCCCGGCGGCCGCGAGCAGCGCGGGCAGGGACCACCAGCCCTGCATCGGCGCACGCTCGGCGGCCCGGGCCAGGCCCGGGCGCCACAGCACGGCCGCGGCCACCAGCACGGCGAGCCCGCCGGAGATCGCCAGGGCCGACGGCGCCGGGGCGGCACCGGGCTCGACGTCCAGCACCCCGGCCACGGCGTCGCGCACGCCGGGCAGGGCCAGGCCACCCAGGCCGACGGCGGCCGCGGCCAGGGCCAGCGCGGCGGCGACGGCCGGTACCGGGGCCGGGGAGCCGCCGTCGCGCCCGGCGGTCGGGGCGAGCACGACCGCGACGACCTTGGCGGCGTAGGCGGCCGACAGGGCCCCGGCGACCAGGAGCACGACGTGCAGCACGGCCCCGCCGGGCAGGTGCGCCTGCTCGAGGCCGAGCAGGACCTCGTCCTTGGTCACCCACAGCGACAGCGGGGGGATCCCGGCCAGCGCGGCCGCCCCGGCGACGACGGCGGCCCCCACGAGCGGGTAGCGGCGGGCCGCGCCGCGCAGCTCGGCGAACGCCCGCGTGCCCAGCGCCCCCAGCCAGATGCCGGCCGCGACGAACAGGCCCGCCTTGACGACGGCGTGGGCGACCAGGTGCTCGGTCCCTGCGAGCAGGCCGGTCCCCGCCCCGGCGGCGTACGCCCCCGCGGCCGCCACGACGAACCCCGTCTGGGCCGCGGTGCTCGCCGCCAGGAGCTGCTTGAGGTCGGTCTGGGCCACGGCGGCCAGCCCGAGCACCAGGGCGGTGGCGGCCCCGGCCCAGACCGCGGCGGTCGCCCCGCCCGCCGTCAGGTCGGGTCCGACGCGCAGCAGCAGGTAGCCGCCGGCGGCCACCATGGTGGCCGAGTGCAGCAGGGCGGACACCGGGCTCGGCCCCTGCATGGCCGCGGACAGCCAGCCGGACAGGGGCAGCTGGGCCGACTTGCCCAGCGCCGCGACCACCACGCCGGTCGTGGCCACCGCGGCCCACGGGTCGGGCAGGCCGCCCAGCCCGGACAGGTGCAGGCCCCCGCTGCCCGCCAGCACGGCGCCGGCCGCGACGTACAGCCCGAGGTCGGCGGCCCGGGTCGTGAGCAGCGCCGTGGTGCCGGCCGCGGTCCGGCCCGCCAGCCGCCAGCGGAACCCGATGAGCGCGTAGGAGGTCGCCCCCATGACCTCCCAGCCGAGCAGGAGCACGGGGAAGGTCGCGGCGGTGACGGTGAGCTGCATGGCGGCGACGAACAGCAGCCAGTAGCCGAAGAACCGGGCCCGGGACGTGCGGGCCTCGTGGTCGACCGCGGCGGGCACCGTCACGGTCAGCGCGACCGCGGCGACGGTCACGGTCAGCACGGCCGACAGGCCGTCGACGGCCAGCGCGAGGTCCGCGCCGTCGGCGACCGCGGCGGCGCCGCGACCCAGGAACGGCACCGTGACGACGGGACGCCCGACGGCGGCCACGACCGCGAGCGCCAGCCCGACGGCACCGAGGCCGAGCGCCAGGGGCGCGCCGACGCGGTCCAGGCGGTGCCGTCCGAGCAGCAGGACCGCGCCGCCCGCGGCGGGCAGCAGCACGAGGAGCAGCAGGGCGGCGCTCATCCGGCGAGGTCCTCGGCGGCGTCGACGGTGTCGACCTGGCGGGCGCGGTAGATCGCCAGCGCGACGGCGAAGCCCATCGCCATCTCCACGGCCATCACGACGGTGGCCATCAGCACCAGCACCTGCGCGCCGGGCAGCTGCGGGGTGAGGAAGGCCCACGCGGCGCCCGCCGCCAGGAGCACGCCGTTGACCACGAGCTCGAGGCCCATCATGACCATGACGATCGACTGCTGGGACAGCGCCCCGAACAGCCCGGTGCCCACCAGGGCGGCGGCGACGGTCAGGACGACCTGCAGGGTCAGCTCGGTCATCGCGGCAGGCCTCCTCGGACGGGGTCGTCGGGCGCGCGGCGGTCGAGGTCGGGTCCGAACCGGTCGTAGCGTCCGCGGTGCGTGGCCAGCGCGATGCCGGCGACCATCGTGGCGAGCAGGACGACACCGACCAGGATCATGACGAGCATGTAGTCGCCCATGACCGCCTCGCCGACCTGGGCCGTCGCGTCGTCCGGCGGCGGGCCGGGCCGGTCGGGCCAGTCGGTCGTCCACACGCCGACGGTGAGCAGGACGAACGCCGCGGCACCCACGACGGCGGACCCGGTGGTGTTGTGCACCATCGTCATGGGCACGAGCCCGGCCGGGTTCATCATCAGCATGATCATGAACACCGCCATGATCGCCATCTCGATGGTCATCATCAGGATGGTCAGCAGGCCGAGGTAGGCCAGGTCCATGACCAGCAGGGCGGCACCGGTCGCCAGGAACGACGCGAGCAGCGAGAAGGTGGCGCGCGCCATGGAGTCCACCACGAACACCAGCACCCCGGTGCACACGGCGACGCCGCCCAGGGCGGCCAGGACCAGCAGCTCGGTCATCGGTAGAAACCTCCCAGCACCAGCACGGCGGCGACGGCGGACTGCAGGATGGTCGCGGGCAGCAGGACGACCCACGCGACGTCGGCGAAGCGCTCGGGCCGCACGACCGGCCAGCGCCGCCCCACCCCGACGAGCAGGGCCATCACGGCGAGGGTCTTGAGCGCGTACCAGACGGGGCCGGGCAGGACCGGACCGTCCTGGCCGCCGAGGAACCAGGCGGCGGCCGTGGCGGCCGCGACCCCGAGGAACACCGCCCGGCCGACCTGCACCAGGAGCCGGTCCACCCCCGAGACCTCGGCGAGCACTCCCCCGGCGAGATCGGCCCCCGCCGGGGCCCGGAACGGCCCCCAGAAGGCGAACGCCGCGGCCCCGAGCAGGAAGACCACGAAGGCCACCGGCATCGTCCACAGGAACCAGTTGCCGTCCGCCTGGGCGGCGACCACGTCGGTCGCGCGCAGCGAGCCGGCACCCACCCCGACCGTGATGATCGCGAACATCAGCGGGAGCTCGTAGGCGAGGCCCTGGGCCAGGAAGCGGTAGGCCCCGACCAGCGGGTGCACCGCGTTCGGCCCCCAGCCCAGCAGCCAGACAGCGGCCCACAGCAGCGCCTCGGCGGCGTTGAACCACACCAGGTCCGCCGAGGTCGAGACCACGCTGCGTCCGCCGAACGGCAGGACCGCGGCCGACAGCAGCGCGAGCACCGGGGTCGCGACCAGCGCCACCGTGCGCAGCAGCCGGTCGGGGGCGAGCGTGGTGCGGCGTCGTTCGAGCAGCAGGCGCGCCCCGGCCCGCAGCGGTGTCACGGCGCGCAGGACGGGGCGGCCGCCGGGCGCCGGCGCCCCGCGGACCAGGGCGTCGAGTGACGCGAGCACGAGACCGAGCAGCACCGCGACGCCCGCCACGGCGAGCCCGGCCCAGGGCGACGTCCAGGTGGTCTCCGTCATCGTGGCTCCCCCGGCCCGACGTCCACGCACGCGACGGCGAGGCGTGCCCCGGCGAGCTCGGACCCGTCGAGCGCGGCGGCCACCGTGGCGGGGTCGGCCGCCGCGGGCGGTGCGGCGCCGTCGAGCACGTCGCACCACGCGACCAGGCGGTCCAGCACGTCACCGCCCCCGGGCGCGGGGATCCCGCGCAGCGACCAGGCCAGCGTGCGCGAGCGGCGGAGGTCGCGTCCCAGCCGGACCGCCCCGTCCGCCCCGGAGGGTTGGTGCTGCACGACGGCGTCGCGCACCCGCCGGGCGCGCCCGAGCAGCCGTTCAGGGCCGGACAGGGTCAGGACGCGGCAGATCGCGTCCAGCGCCCGCACCGGCCTCTCGGGCAGCGGACCGGGACCGGTGTCCGCCCAGCGCACGTGCAGCTCGGTCAGGACGTCGCCCTGCATGGCGGCCTGCACCAGCAGCCCGTCGGGGGCGCCGGGCATCCAGGGGCCGAGCGTCAGGGACAGGGTCTCGAGCTCGAGGCCGTCGCGGTCCGGCGCCGAGGAGGCCATGGGCAGGCCCGCCACCAGCATGCTCCCGTGGCCGCCGTGGCCACCTTCATCATGCCCCTCGTGGCCCTCGTGGCCGCCCTCGTGGCCCTCGTGGCCGCCCTCGTGGCCCTCGTGGCCGCCGTGGCCCTCCTCGGGCTCCGGCCCGCGCCCGAGCCACGGGTCGCCGTCCGCCGCGCCGGCCCGGGTGCGCTGTGCGTCCCACGCCTGCAGCGCCTCCGCGGCGCCGTCCAGGGCGACGCCGACGTCGTCCCCTGCCGTGAGGCGGGCGGACGCCCGGGGAGCGGGAACCTGGGCCCAGAGCACCTCGACCGCGGCCGCGAGCTCGGGGCCGGGGGCGCCGGCGACGACGAGCAGGTCGGTGTCGGCCGGCGAGGTCGCCGGTGGCCAGCCGCGCCGCAGCAGCACGGACTCCACCTGCCGCGCGAGCGCCGCCCCGTCGGGGGCGACCACGAGCAGCACGCGCGGCTGCGCCAGGGCGAACCGGACCAGACGCCGTCTCAGACCCACCGCAGCGCTCCCTCGCGCCAGGCGTAGAGGACCCCCACCAGCAGCACCGCGAGGAACGCGAACATCTCGACCACCGAGGTCGCACCCGTCTGCGCGATCACGACGGCCCACGGGTACATGAAGATCATCTCCATGTCGAAGGCGAGGAAGAGCAGACTCACCGCGTACCAGCGGACGTGGAACCGCGACACGGCGTGCTGCGCGGGGAGCGTCCCGGACTCGAACGGCAGGCTGAGGACCGGCGTGCGAGCCACGGCCAGGGCGACGGCAGCACCACGCAGGCCCAGCACGAGCAGCGCGATCCCCAGCACGAGCCCGACCGCGGCCATCAGCGTCCGACCCTCCCGTCGTCCGGTGGTCCTGCCGTGGGCCCATGGTGACGAGGATCGGTGAGGTCAGCATCTCGGACGCCTCCCGGCCGGCGGCCGTGGACGTAGGCTCGGAGCATGGGCACGGCACCGACCCGGCTCGTCCTGCTGCCCGGCTGGGCCGAGACGGGCGGGGTGTTCGCACGACTCCTGCCCCGGCTGCCCGGGACGGTCGTGGCCGAGGTGGTCGAGCTGGCCGACCCGGCGATCACGGACTGGTCGGTGCGCGCCCTCGCGTCGCGGGTCGCCGAGACGCTGGACCGGCCCCGGCCGTCGGTGGCACGCACCGTCGTCCTGGGGACGTCCAGCGGTGGCTACGTGGCCCAGCAGCTCGCCGTCGACCGCCCGGACCTGCTCGACGGACTCGTCCTGGTCGGCTCACCCGTGGACCTGCGGAGCAGGCCGCCGTTCGCCGACGACGTCGAGCGGCTCACCGACCCCGTCGACCCGGCGTGGGTCCGCGCGTCGCTGGACTGGTTCGGCACGGGCGCCACGATCCCCGCGGACTTCCTCGCGGCGCGCTCCGCGGAGTCGGCCGCCCTGGGCGCTCGCGTCTGGCGCGACTCGCTGCGCGGCCTGGTCGACTCGAAACCGCCGCTGTCCACGGGGACGATCGAGGTGCCCACGCTGGTCGTCGGCGGGGCGCTGGACGAGCTCGTCGGCCCGAGCCACGAGCGACTCCTGGCGGCCCTCCCCCGCGCCCGCGGCACGGTGTACGCCCGCACGGGTCACCTCGTGCTCTGGGAGCGCCCGGAACGGGTCGCGGCCGACGTCGTCGCCTTCCTCGACGACGTCGGCCGCGACCGGTGAGCCGGGCTCAGGCGGAGGCGTCGGTGAGCCGGTCGACCTCGGCCGCGGAGAGCTCGAGCGTCATCGAGGTCAGCAGCGCGTCGAGCTGGTCGGTGCGGCGCGCGCTGGCGATCGGGGCCACGACGGTCGGCTGCGCGCGCAGCCAGGCGAGCGCCACGGACGCGAGGGGCGCGTCGTGCGCGGCGGCGACCTCGTCGAGGGCGTCCAGCACCCGGCGGCCGCGGTCGTCGAGGTAGCGCGCCGCGCCCTGCGCCCGCGGGCTGTCGGGTGCGACCCCGTCGCGGTAGCTGCCGGTGAGGAAGCCGGACGCCAGCGCGTAGTACGGCAGCACGCCCAGGCCGTGCCGCAGCGCGGCTCCCTGGACGGCTTCCTCGAAGCCCCGCTCGACGAGGTTGTAGTGCGGCTGCAGGGCGACCGGGCGGTGCAGCCCGTCGGCCTCGACCGCGGCGAACCACTCGTCGATCCGCTCGGCGCTGTAGTTCGAGATCCCGATCTCGCGGACCAGGCCGTCGTCGACGAGGCGGGAGAACGCGGCAGCGGTCTCCGCCACCGGGGTGTCGGCGTCGTCGAAGTGCGCGTAGTACAGGTCGATGCGGTCGGTGCCCAGACGCCGCAGGGACGCCTCGGCCGCGGCGCGGACGTTCGCCGCGGACAGCCCGGGGTACTCGGGGTGCTGGGAGACCTTGGTGGCGATCTGTACGTCGTCACGGCGCCCGCCGCGCGCGAGCCAGCGCCCGATGGTCGTCTCGCTCTCACCCCCGGAGTTTCCGGGGACCCAGGCCGAGTAGACGTCGGCGGAGTCGATCATCCGCCCGCCGGCCGCCACGAAGGCGTCCAGCACGGAGAAGGAGGCGTCGTCGTCGGCCGTCCAGCCGAAGACGTTCCCGCCGAGCGCCAGGGGCGCCGCGGACAGGTCGAGGGAACCGAGCTGTGCTGAGATCGTCGACTGCGTCATACGGGCGACAATCGAGACAGGGCCGTGGGAATTCCCGGCCCGGCGGCACCGGACGGGAGGCGAGGACGGGATGACCCAGGAGACCACGACGGCGTCCGGCGCGGGGCCACGCGACGGCGCGACACGCGTCGTGCAGGCGCCGGGGGGTCGGTTCGTGGCCCACGTCGGCCCCGACGTGCTGCGCGCCGGCGGGATCCGCTACGCCCGGGCCGCACGCTTCGACGCACCCGCGGACGAGCCACCGGCCGCGGGCCCCGTCGACGCGACCGGCTTCGCGCCGTCGTGCCCGCAGAATCACGACCCGGCCGGGCTCGACGTCTTCGGCCCGGGCTCCGCGCGACCGCTGCCGCCGTCCGAGGACTGCCTGCGGCTGACCGTCACCGCACCCGTCGACGTCGACCCGGGCGAGAACCTGCCCGTCGTGGTCTGGATCCACGGCGGGTCGTACGTGTCCGGCGCCGGGGACGCGATCAGCTACGACCCGACCCTGCTGGTGCGCGAGCAACGCGTCGTCGTGGTCGCCGTGACGTACCGGCTCGGCGTGCTGGGGTTCCTCGGCGACGCCGAGCGTCCGGCGAACCTCGGTCTGCTGGACATGCTGGCCGCGCTGCGCTGGGTGTCGCGCAACGTGGCCGCGTTCGGGGGCGACCCCGGGCGCGTGACGGCGATGGGCGAGTCCGCGGGCGCGGACGCGATCGCGCACCTGATGGTCGCCGACGGCGCGGCGGGGCTCTTCCGGCGGGCGATCGTGCAGAGCCCGCCGCTGGGGATCTCCCGCCACCGCGCGGCCATGGCGGCGACCCTGGCCGCGGAGGTGCGCACGGTCCGCGACGACGCACCCCTGGAGGACCTGCTCGCCGCCCAGCACCGCGCCGCGCGTCGCGTGCTGCCCCGCTACGGGCTGCGCGCGGCGATGCCGTTCGGCGCGCAGTACGGGTTCGCTCCCCTGCCGCCGGAGGACCACCTGGCCTCCGCCTGGTCGCGGGTCGCCCCGCAGGTCGAGGTCCTGGCGGGGACCAACGCCCGCGAGGCCGCGCTGTTCGTCGACGGGGCCCTGCCCCGGCCGCTCGTCCCGGGCCTGGGTCGCGGGCTGCGCGAGGCGGCGGTGCACGAGCTGACCCGCACGGTGTACGGCCGAGCGGTGGACCGGTTCGTCCAGCGCCACCGCCGCGCCGGGGGCAGGGCGGCGCGGTACACCTACCTCGGCGGCGACGCGCACCACCCGCTCCGGGCGGCGCACGCCACCGAGCTGCCGCTGCTGCTCGGCGACCCCGACGGCTGGCGCGGGGTGCCGGTGGTGGCGGGCCGCTCCGACGCGGAGCTCCTCGACACCGGGCGGACGCTGCGCGCCGCCTGGGCCGAGTTCGCCCGCTCGGGCCGTCCTCCCACCGACGTCCCCGCGCTGCTGCGCGTCGACTGACTGTGAGGATCGCGTTCGCAGCCTGATGGTGCTGGGCTGTGGATCGGTGGTCTTGAGCGTGACCCTTCGACTGACTGGTCTCGTGCCTTTCACACGACTTGTCCGCTCGAGGCTGCCGGCCCCGGCCCGGTCGGAGTGACTGGCCTGATCAGGAGCTTGACCGTCGGGCGTTCGCGGCGCCCGACGTGTCCCGTCACAGTCCTGCCGATTCTCCGTCCCGGACCGGACCCACGTCCCGTCCCGGCTAAGGAGAGAACGCATGACCAGTCTGACCGATCTACGCGAGGTGGTCGATGTCGTCATCGGCGTCGACACCCACGTCCTGACCCACAGTGCTGCCGCCATCGACGCCCGCACCGGTGGCGTCCTGGGCGAGGTGACGGTCGAGGCCACCGCCGAGGGATACGCCCGACTCATCGAGCTCGCCGACTCGGCCGGCATGCTGCGCGTGTGGGCCATCGAGGGCACCGGCGGCGGCCACGGCGCCGGCCTGACCCGCTACCTGGAACGGCGCCAAGAGGTCGTCGTCGAGCTCGACCGTCCCGAACGGGCACGACGCCGCAACGGTGCCAAGTCCGACCCCCTGGACGCGATCCGCGCGGCCCGCGAGGCACTGGCACGCACCCGCCTGGGCACGCCACGAGCCGCCGGGGACCGCCAGGCGCTGTCGGTACTGATGGCCGCCCGCCGTTCCGCGGTCGCGGCCGGCACCGACGCGCAACGGCAGGTGTTCAGCCTGGTCATCGCCGCGCCCGAACCACTGCGCGCCCGGCTGCGCGGCCAGAAGCCGCCTCAGATGCTCACCACCGCGGCCGCGCTACGGGTTCACGCGTCCTGGGACCGGGAGACCATCGCGACGGTGACCGTGCTGCGATCCCTGGCCCGCCGAGCCCGTGCACTGGCCGACGAGGCCGCCATCCACGAGAAAGCGATCCTGGCGATCGTCCGGTCCTGGCGCCCCGACCTCCTGGACCAGCCCGGCATCGGCCCGATCGTGGCAGCGACCGTGCTGTGTGCCTGGTCCCACCCAGGACGCATCCACTCCGAAGCCGCGTTCGCGATGCTCGCCGGCGTCGCCCCGATCCCCGCCACCAGCGGACGAGTCACCAACCGACACCGACTCAACCGCTACGGCGACCGACAGCTCAACCGCGCGTTGCACACCATCGCACTCTCGCGGCTGCGCTACGACGACCGCAGCCGCCAGTACGCCCAGCGCCGGACCTCCGAAGGCAAGACCCCCCGGGAGATCCGACGCTGCCTCAAGCGCTACATCGCCCGCGACCTCTACCGACTACTCGAAGCCGGACCCACCACCCCTTGACGAACCATAGGAGCGTCGACTACTTGACGGCCCCGCCCATCGCCCCGGCGGCGATGTACCGCTGGGCCAGCACGAGCAGCACGATCGCCGGGATCGACGACAGCACGGCGGTCGCCATGACGGGTCCCCAGCTCTGCACGTTGCCCTGCAGGTAGTCGTAGATGCCGAGGGTCACCGGCTTGATGTCCGCGCCCGTGGTCAGCGTCAGGCCGAACATGAAGTCGCTCCAGGCGAACAGGAAGCAGAACAGCCCGGCGGTGATGAGGGAGTTCTTGCTCACCGGCACGATGATCGACCAGAAGGCCCGGAAGTGGCTCGCACCGTCGACCCGGGCCGCCTCGGTCAGCGCCGGCGGGATCGACCGCATGAAGGCGCTCATGATGAGGATCGCGAACGGGATGCCGTGGGTGGCGTTGGCCAGGACGAGCCCCGCGTAGGAGTTCAGCAGGCCGAGGTCGTTGAACAGCGTGTACAGCGAGTTCGCGATGACGATGCCGGGGATCATCTGGGCCAGCAGCAGCGCGAACAGGAAGACCCCCAGACCGCGCAGCCGGAACCGGGACACGGCGTAGGCGGCCGGCGTGGCGACGGCCAGGGAGACCGCCACGGCGCCGAGCGCCACGACGATGCTGGTGAGCAGGTTGCCGGTCTGGTCCTCGATCGCGGTGCGGTAGCCGTCGAACGTGACGTCGGTGGGCAGGAACGTGCTGCTGGCCGCGGTGCTGCCGCCCTGCAGCGAGACGTTCACCATCCAGTAGACCGGGAACAGCATGAAGGCCAGGAGCACGATCCCCAGGATCGTGTGCGGCAGCGTGCGGGAGGTGGTCGTCGGCGACATCTCGAACCTCACTCATCCTCGGCGCGGCGGTTGGCGCGCAGGTAGACGACGGCGAACACCAGGGAGATCACGATGAGGACGTTGCTCACCGCGGCCCCGGTGCCGAAGGAGAACTCCTGGAACGAACGCCGGTAGGAGTCGGTGGCGAGCGTCTGCGTGGCGTTCGCCGGTCCCCCGCCCGTGAGTCCCAGGATGATGTCGAGCACCTTGAGCGTGTAGATCACGCCCAGCACGAGCACGACGTTGACGACGGGGCGCAGGCTCGGCCACGTGATGTGCCGGAAGGCCTTCCAGCCCGTGGCGCCGTCGAGGGCACCGGCTTCGTAGAGCTCGTCGGGGATGTTCTGCAGCCCGCTGTACAGCAGCGTCATGTTGAACGGGATGCCGACCCAGACGTTCACGAGGATCACCGCGACCAGCGCGATGTCCGGGCTGGTCAGCCAGCGCACGGGGTCGTCGATGATCCCGACGCCCTGCAGGGTCTGGTTGAGGATGCCGCCGTCCTGGTCGAGGATCCAGCGCCACACGGCGCTGCCGGCGATCATCGGCAGCAGCCACGGCAGGAGCAGCAGCGACCGCAGCACGTTGCTCAGCGGGAACCGGCGCTTGAAGAACAGCGCGAACAGCAGGCCGATGACGAACTGCCCGGCGATGGACCCCAGCGTGAACAGCACCGTGTTGACCACGGTGGTCTGGAAGATCCCGCTCGAGACGACCTCGGCGTAGTTCGCCAGACCGACCCAGGGCGCCTCGCCGGTGACGAACGTGCGCACCGAGTAGTCCTGGAACCCCATGACGAGGTTCTTGACGATCGGGTAGCCGAAGAAGACCAGCACGTAGGCGATCGCGGGCACGAGGAAGAGCCACTGGGCGGTGAGCTCGCGCCGTCGGGCGCGCCGGCGTGTCGGTGGGGCGGACCGCGGCGGCGCGCTGGCGCCCGTCGGTCCGGCGGCGAGGGTCGTGGTCATCGTCGTCCGTCCTCTCGATCGGTCGGGGTCGGCCCGGGGCGTGCGGGGCGCATCAGTCCTGCCCCGCGACGCGCTCGAGCGCTTCCGCCGGGGACTCGGTGTCGGTCAGGGCGAGCTGTTCGGCGGTGTAGATCTGGGTGGCGGCGCGCGGCCAGTCGGGGCCCAGCAGGGCCGTGCGGGCGCGGGCGGTCTGCACGGTGTCGACGAACGTGGCCACGGTCGGGTTCGTCCGTGCGGCCTCCGCCGCGACCGCGCTGTCGGCCGGCACGGCCCCGCGGCCGGTGGCCATCGTCAGCTGGTTCTCCCCGCCGACGACGCAGTCGACGAACTCACCGGCCCGGGCCATCTTGTCCGGGTCGCCGGTGTCGGGGACCGTGAAGGCCTCGCCGCCGAGGGGCGCCACGAGCGTGTCGCCGGGTGCGGGGACCGGCAGCGGGACCGAGTCGTACTCGAGCCCCTCGGCGGCCTCGAGGCTGGGCATGTTCCACGGGCCGTTGACCATCATCGCGGCGTTGCCGGCGAGGAACTGGTCGTTGACGTCGTTCTGCGACCAGTTGACGACGCTGGCGGACGCCGAGCCGTCGGCGACCAGCGCGTCGACGAGCTCGAGCGCCTGCACCGCCTCGGGCGAGTCCAGGTCGCCCTCGGTGGCGCCGTTGCTCCACAGGAACGGCAGGAGCTGCCAGGTGCCCTCGAACGAGTTGGTCGCGCTGAACGCGATGCCGTACCGGTCCTCGGTGGTCAGCTCGGCGGCGGCCGCACGCAGCTGCTCCCACGTCTGCGGGGGCTCGAGGCCGGCCTCGGTCAGGGCCTCGGCGTCGTAGAACAGTCCGATGCTGTTGACCACCGGGGCGATGCCGTACAGCGCACCGTCGTAGGTCCCGGCGTCGATCACGCCCTGCGGGAACCCGTCGCCGGTGATGCCGTAGTCGCCCAGCGGGCTCAGCGCGCCGGACGAGGCGATCTGCTGCACGTCCGGGTTGTCGAGCATGAGCACGTCGGGCAGCGTGCGCGAGGACGCCTGCTGGAGCACGGTGGCGATGAGCCCGGAGCCGGCCACGTGGTTGGCCCGGACCTGCATGCCCACCTCGGCGGCGCAGGCGTCGTAGATCTCCTCGTAGATGGGCGCGCTGGTCGCCGACATGGTGTCGGTCACGACCAGCGTGTCGGCGTCGGCCCGGCCCTGGTCGGCACAGGCCGACAGGCTCAGGACGACGGCGGCGGCGGCCGACGCCGCACCGACGGCGGTGTGGGTTCGTCGCACGGTCGAAGCTCCTTCGCTCGGTGTGGTGCTGGGGGCGGGTGACGACCCGCGTCGCATCAAAGCGCTTTACCGCCGACACCGTACCCCGGGTCAAAGCGCTTTACCAACCCCCGGTCGGTGTGTGATCATCGGATCGCACACCGCACCGACGACCTCCGGAGGAAGCCCACGTGGTGACCATGCAGGACGTGGCCGACCGGGCCGGCGTCTCCCTGACGACGGTCTCGTTCGTCGTCAACGGCACCAAGCCGGTCGCCGAGCGGACGCGGGCGCGGGTGCAGGCGGCCATGGCCGACCTCGGCTACCGTCGCAACGTCGTGGCCCGTGCGCTGGCGAGCCAGCGGACCCGGATCGTGGCGCTCGTGTTCCCGGCGCTCGAGCACGGCCTCGGCGGCGCGGCCCTGAGCATCGTCACCGCGGCGGCCTCGGCCGCCACCCGGCGGGGCTTCAACGTCGTGCTGTGGCCCGTCACGGGCGCCGACCAGCTCGAGGACTACGTCTCGGGGGGCCTCGCCGACGGCGTGCTCCTCATGGAGGTCACCGCGCAGGACCCGCGCGTGGAGGTGCTGCAGCGCCGCGCCGTCCCGTTCGGGCTCATCGGTCGCACCGAGGACGTCGAGGGTCTGTCGTACGTCGACATGGACTTCGACGCCATGCTCGCCACCGGTCTCGACCACCTCGTCGGACTCGGCCACGAGCGGGTCGCGCTCTTCGTCGGGGACCTCGGCCCCACGGCTCCGGCGGGCTACGGTCCGGTCGCCCGCACGGAGGCCGCCTACCTGCACGAGACCGCCGCGCGCGGGCTCGAGCCCGTCGTGGTCCGCGGCGCCCAGGACCCCCGCTCCGGTCACCGCACCGCCGACGAGCTGCTCGCCCGTCACCCCGAGGTCACGGCCGTGCTGGCCCTCAACGAGGCCGCGCTGTCAGGTTTCGTCAACGGGCTCGTGGCCGGTGGACGCTCGGTCCCCGACGACGTCTCCGTGCTCGGCGTCGCCACCTCCGCCGAGGCCGTCTCCACCGCCGACCCGCCGGTCTCGGCCGTCGTCGCCCCCGGGCACGACCTGGGCAGCCGCAGCGTCGACGCCCTGATCGACCGCCTCGCCGAGCCGACGGCGCCCCCGCTGCAGCTCCTGCTCGACGGCGAGCTCCAGCCGGCCGGCTCCACCGCCGCACCGCGCTGACGCGCTCGGCCCACCACCACGCACCACCACTGGGAAGGTCCCGATGAAGTTCACCGACGGTTTCTGGCACGCCCGCCGAGGGGTCGCCATCCACTACGCCCGCGAGGTCGACCGGATCACGGCCGCCGAGGGCGAGCTGCACGCCATCGCGCCGACGCGCGTCGTCCGAGACCGCGGCGACACCCTCAACACCCCGGTGCTCACGACGTCGGTGTCCGCCCCGATGGAGAACGTCATCCGGGTGCGCCACACCCACCACCGGGGTGCGGGCGAGCCGTTCCGCTTCGAGGTCGACGAGGTCGAGGGGGCAGGACGGGCCACCGTCGTCGACGGCGAGGGCACGCTCACCTCGGGCGAGCTCAGCGCCCGGCTCGCGGTCGGGAAGTCGTGGGAGCTCGACTTCCGTGCGGCGGGGCGCACGCTGACCCGCTCCGGCGGGAAGTCCGCCGCCTGGGTCGACGTCTCCCCCGACGCCGCGGTGGACCACGGCGCCGCGCAGCTCGAGCGCGAGGGCCGGACCAGCTACGTCTTCGACCAGCTCGACCTCGGCGTCGGCGAGCTCGTCTACGGTCTCGGCGAACGCTTCGGCCCGGTCGTCAAGAACGGCCAGACCGTCGACATCTGGAACGAGGACGGCGGGACGTCCAGCGAGCAGGCCTACAAGAACGTCCCGTTCTACCTCACCAACGCCGGCTACGGCGTCTTCGTCAACGACTCCGGGCACGTCTCCTACGAGGTGGGCTCCGAGGCCGTCGAGCGGGTGCAGTTCTCCGTGCCCGGCGAGACGCTGGAGTACTTCGTCATCTACGGCCCGGACCCGAAGACGATCCTCGAGCGGTACACGGCGCTCACCGGGCGCCCCGCCCGCGTCCCGGCATGGTCGTACGGCCTGTGGCTGTCGACGTCGTTCACCACCGACTACGACGAGGAGACCGTCGCCTCGTTCGTCGACGGCATGGCCGAGCGCGACATCCCGCTGAGCCTGTTCCACTTCGACTGCTTCTGGATGCGCGAGTTCACCTGGTGCGACTTCGAGTGGGACGAGCGGGTCTTCCCCGACCCCGACGGCATGCTGGCACGGCTGCACGACCGCGGGCTGCGGGTGTGCGTGTGGATCAACCCGTACATCGCCCAGCAGTCGCCGCTGTTCGACGAGGGCATGGCCGCCGGCTACCTGGTGCGGAACCGCGACGGCAGCGTCTGGCAGTGGGACCGCTGGCAGGCCGGCATGGCGCTGGTGGACTTCACCAACCCCGACGCCACGGCCTGGTACCAGGACAAGCTGCGCCGGCTCGTGCGGCAGGGCGTCGACGCCTTCAAGACCGACTTCGGCGAGCGCATCCCGACCCACGTGCAGTACTTCGACGGCTCCGACCCGGAGCGCATGCACAACTACTACACGCATCTGTACAACCAGGCGGTCCACGAGGTCCTCGCCGAGGAGCGCGGGGCCGACGACGCCGTGCTGTTCGCCCGCTCGGCCACCGCCGGCGGGCAGCAGTTCCCGGTGCACTGGGGCGGCGACAACACCGCCTCGTACGTCTCGATGGCCGAGTCCCTGCGCGGCGGGCTCTCCCTGGCCTGCAGCGGGTTCGGCTACTGGAGCCACGACATCGGCGGCTTCGAGATGACCCCGGACGCCGGCGTGTTCAAGCGCTGGGTGGCCTTCGGGCTGTTCTCCAGCCACTCGCGCCTGCACGGCAGCGGGTCCTACCGGGTGCCGTGGATGTTCGGCGAGGACGAGTCCGACCCGACCGGCGCCGTCGCCGTGACCCGGAAGTTCGCGCGGCTCAAGAACCGCCTGGCGCCCTACCTGGTCGCCACGGGCGAGGAGGCGCACCAGCGCGGGACGCCCATGATGCGACCGATGCTGCTGGAGTTCCCCGACGACCTCACGGTGGCGCACCTGGACCGGCAGTACATGCTCGGCGCCGACCTCCTCGTCGCCCCGGTCTTCAGCGCCGAGGGCCACGTGGACGTCTACCTGCCCGCGGGCGAGTGGGCCGGTCTGCTGACGGGCGAGCGCGTCCGCGGCGGCGGCTGGGTCCGCGAGCAGCACGACTTCGACTCCCTGCCGGTCTACCTGCGCCCCGGCGCCGTCGTCCCGCTCAGCCGGCACGAGGACCGCCCCGACGCCGACCACCTCGACGGGCTGACCCTGCTCGTCCACCCCGGCCCCGAGCCCGACTGGTCACGCACCGTCGAGGTCGCCGGACCGGACGGCGCGGCCGTGCCGTTCACCGTGGCCCGCGAGGGCGGCGTCGTGGTCGCCCGGTCGGCCCAGGACGCCTCCTGGTCGGTGCGAGTCGTCGGCGGCGAGACCGTCGGCGCCACCGGCGGGCGGGCGGAGGTGTCCGCATGAGCGCCCCGGGGACCGTGCCGGCCGTCAGCGCCGCCCCGGAGACGCCCGCGTGGGTCCCCGGTGCCGTCGCGGCGTCGGGCGCCCGCCTCGTCCCGCTCGGCACCGAGACCGAGGGCCTGCTCTGGTTCGGACCGCTCGGCGTCGACGGGTTGGGGCCGGCGTTGCGGTCCGCGCCCCGGGCACGCTGGGTGCAGCTCCCCTCCGCCGGCGTCGACGCCGCGCTCGACGCCGGGCTGATCGACGCCGACCGCACCTGGACCTCGGCCAAGGGATCGTTCGCCGAGCCCGTGGCCGAGCACGCCCTGGCCCTGACCCTCGCCGCGCTGCGGCGGCTGCCCGAACGCGCGCGGGCCCGGACCTGGGGCGTCGAGGCCGGGCTGTCGTTGTTCGACGCGCACGTGCTCGTCCTCGGCGCCGGCGGCATCGCCCGGACGTACCTGGAGCTGCTGGCACCGTTCCGGACCCGCAACGTCGTGGTCCGCCGGCGGCCCGACCCGGTACCGGGCGCCGACCGGGTCGTGACCGGCGAGGGCCTGATCGACGAGCTCGGACGGGCGGACGTCGTCGTGCTGGCCGCCGCGCTGACCGACCGGACCCGTGCGCTGCTCGGCGCCGACGAGCTGGCGGCGATGCGCCCCGGCGCGACGCTGGTCAACATCGCCCGCGGCGAGCTGGTCGACACCGACGCCCTCGTCGCGGCCCTGCGCTCCGGCCAGGTCGGGGCGGCCGCGCTCGACGTGACCGCTCCCGAGCCCTTGCCGGACGGACACCCCCTGTGGGAGCTGCCGACCGCTCTGGTGACCCCCCACACGGCCGACACGCCGGAGATGGTCGAGCCCCTGCTGCGCCGACGTGTCGAGGAGAACCTGCGGCGGTTCGTCGCCGGAGACACCCTCGAGGGCGTGGTCGACCCCACGACGGGGTACTGAGATGGTGCTCGGCCCTGTGCGCGGGGTCGTCGTCATGGGGGTGTCCGGCTGCGGCAAGTCGACCGTCGGTGCCCTGCTCGCGGCCCGGTGGAACGCACGGTTCGTGGACGCCGACGACCTGCACCCGGCGTCGAACGTCGCGAAGATGAGCGCCGGCGAGCCGCTGACCGACGCCGACCGTGCTCCGTGGCTCCGGCGGACCGGCGAGGTGATCGCCGAGGCGGCCGACGCCGGCCGGGCGGTCGTCGTAGCCTGCTCGGCGCTGCGCCGCACGTACCGCGACATGCTGCGCGACGGTGCGGGCGGCGACGTCGCGTTCGTCCACCTGACCGCGGACCGCGAGCTGATCGTGGAGCGGACGACCGCCCGGACCGACCACTTCATGCCCCCGGCGCTGCTCGACTCCCAGCTCGCCACCCTGGAGCCGCTCGCGTCCGACGAGACCGGCACGACCGTGGACGTCTCGTCCGCGCCGGAGACCGTGGTCGACCGGGTCGCGGCGTGGTCGGCACGGGTGCCCGGGGTCCGCTGAGGGTCGCGGCGGCTGGTCAGATCTCGCGGACGCGCCCCGGGGCGTCCGGGTGCGAGAGCCGCACCGCTTCGACGCCGTACCAGGTGAAGCCGATGACGAAGATCAGCCGCTCGGTGACTCCGGCACCCCCGGGCATCGTCTCCGCGGCCAGGGCGAGCACGGGCGCGCCGGCGAGCGCGACGACGTCCAGCACGGCGATCCGTCCGGGCCGGCGTCCTCGCTGGATGCGGACCCCGAGCACGCCCACGAAGAATGCCCCGACCGCGACGGTCGCGGCCCAGGTGTGCAGGGAGGCCTCGACGGTGTCCCCCGGCCCGCCGTACCAGGGGCTGGCCGAGAACACGGCGAGGCAGACCATGGCCGTGGCGTACACGGCGTGGGCGGCGCGGCCCACGGGCCCCCACGCCTCCCCCGCCCGTGCGGCCTCGACGAGCACCGCGAGACCGAGCAGCACGTACCCGGTGCGGGCGAGCCACGCCCCGGGCACGCCCTGGGCGCCGGCACGGCTCACCGGCTGCCGCAGCACCTCGTAGGAGTCGGGCAGCACGAGCGGTGCCAGTGCCAGGCACGTGGCGGCCACGGCGAGGAGCGCCAGCACGACGGCGGCAGTGGGTCGGCTCACGCCGACACGATCTCATCGTCCGTCCCGCCGGGCGCGTCGTCGCACCCCAGCGGGGTGCAGCCCCGGGGTGCCGCAGCCCGTCGACGAGCGTGCGACGGCGGACCTGCCTACCGTCGACGTGGCGGCGCGGGAGCGGGCTCGACGGCGAGGCCGCCCGGCCGCCACGACCCTCAGGGAGCTCTCCGATGAAGAAGATCGCTGTCGGTGCCGCCACGCTCGCCCTCCTCGCCGCCCCGCTGGCCGCCGCCCCGGCCGCCGCCGCCGGGCACGGGCCCCACCCGTCGTGCTGGGGCCAGGCCTCGGCCGTGTTCGCCCAGATGCAGATGATGGGCGAGCACTCGTCGAGCTTCCCGACCCCGCGGGTCGGGCTGCGCAACCTGGCCCGCGATCTCGCCGAGGTCGGTGCCATCGAGGACGACGGCATGGCCGACCTCGGTGTGTTCGTCGCCACGGAGCTCGGCCTCGAGATCGACGCCTGCCTGTGACTGACCTGCGGCGACGCCCGGGATCCGCCCGGAGACCGGGCGTCGCCGCGCTCCACGCACGACCGGTCGGCCCGGCGGGTGACCTACGCTCGGGACCATGGCCACCTTCTCCTCCGTCACGCGTACGCACGTGCTCTCGGCGATCGCCGAGCACGACGACCGGGGCGCCTCCGCGTTCCTGTCCGTCTACGGGTTCTCCCCGACGCCCGGCGTCACCCTGACGCACGACGGCGAGACCTACGACGCCACGGCGATCCTCGCCGTCGCGCACCGGTACGCCACCGGGCGGGCTGCCCTGCCCGAGGAGATGACCGGCGGCAAGGTCGCCGTCGGGACGCTGCTGGGCAAGCGCGGTTTCGACGTGGCCGGCGGGCGGCCGGCCGCGACGTCGGCGCGCCGCAGCACCACGAGGGCCCCGCGCGCCGCCACGCCTCGCAAGGCGCCCGAGCCGGAGAAGCCGACGCCCGTGTGCCCGTCGTGTTTCATGGCGCTGCCGGCCACCGGAGTCTGCGACAGCTGCGGCTGAGCTCCTCCCCTCAGGACCCCCTCAGCGCTCCCCCACCCGGTCACCAAGGAACGGGCCCCACGGCACTCCAGACTCGTGGACCGGCGACCCGCCCCACAGGTCCTGGTCGCCGTCCGACCGAACCTGACCCGAGGGAGCACCATGTCCGAGCCCAGCGCACGCGTCGACCGCCACCTGTTCGCGGTGCCGCGGGACTCACGGCCCGTCATGGATCTGCAGTACGCCGACGAGCACGTCGAGATCCTGGCCTGCCACCCCCTGTCCGACCTCGCCCAGGGCGACCATCTCGCCGTCGGCGTCGAGGCCTACGCCGTCGCCACCCGCAACCTGGTGGCCGAGCGCGACCCCGCCGGCTACTGGTGGGTCAACCAGATGGTGGAGGACGACGTCCGCCGGCTCGTCGAGGCCGGCGTCGAGCGGACCGTGCCGCTGTCCGGACCCCGGGACCGCGCCGCGCTCACCGCCCAGCACCCGGTGCTGGACCGGTGGTGGGGCGACTCCGCCGAGCCCGGGCGCGACGGCGCCGACTTCTGCTACATGCCGCGCTGGCGCGAGCACGTCCCGTCGGCACGGGCCCTGTGGCCGCTGCAGAACCCGGACGCTCCTCGGCTGTCCTTCGACCGCGGCGCTCTGCCCAGCGACGACGACTGGACCGTCTGGTCGCACGTGTCGGACGCCGTCGGGATCCGTTCGCGTGCCGCGGTCATGGCGGCGCTGCTCAGGACGCGGTTCGTGGGGCACGACTGGGCCTCGTGGGTCTCGCTGGCCGGCGGCGCCCTGCTGCCGGTGATGTCCTCGGCCGTGGCGTTGAGCGTCGCGGGCGTCGACGTGGACGTCGAGCTCTGGGACTCCGACCCGGAGGCGATGATGCTGGCCGAGACCCTGGCCGAGAAGCACGGGATGCTGGGGCACTTCGCGGTGCGGGGCGCGAACCTGTACGACCTGGCGGCCCTGGCTGACGGCGGACCCCGCTACGACATGGTCGACGTCCTCGGCTTCTTCGAGTACCTGCCCACCGAGGCCCTCCCGGGCCTGAGCGTGCCGACCGCCGGCGACTTCCTGTCCGCCGCGCTGTCCCTCGTCAAGCCCGGAGGCACCCTCGTGCTGGGCAACATGCTCAGCAGCCGTCCCCAGCTCGACTTCGTCACGCGCCTCGTGCAGTGGCCGTACATCCGTCCCCGCAGCCTCGACGAGCTGCTGGGCGTCATCCGTCGCGCCGGGGTCCACGACGACCAGATCACGCTGTACCTGCCCGACGACGGCGTGTACGCGGTCGCCACGATCGACGTCTGAGTCCGCGCGCCTACTCCGCCAGGAACGCGTCGATCCGGGCCAGGAAGTCCGGCCACGCCGGCTCCGCGGCACCGATCAGGTGGCTCGCGCTGTCCAGGAGGGCGAGCCGGCTGTCCGGGACGAGGGCGGCCAGCTCGCTCGCCTGCGAGGCGGGCACCCGCACGTCCCCGCGGGAGTGCAGGATCAGGGTCGGGCACCGCACCTGCGGCGCGCTGGCGGAGACGTCGAGGCTCCCGAACTCCTCGAGGAACCGCACCGCGTTGGCCGGTGACGTCGTCCGGCGCTGGAACTCGGTGAACTCGGCCCACTCCTCCGGCGTGCCGTCGGGCAGGAACTGCGAGGCGAAGACCCTCAGGAAGCTCGGGTCCTGACGGGCCCACCCCACACGAGCCAGGTCCAGGTCGAGGGCGGCCTCGGCGCGTTCGACCTCGTCGGCCGCCCGCACGCCGCGGCCGCGCGCGTAGGCGCCGGCCAGCACGAGGCGGCTGACCCGCTCGGGGTGCCGCGCGGCGTAGGCGATGGCCACGGCTCCGCCCTGGGACACGCCGAGCAGGGGGAAGCGCTCGAGGCCGCAGGCGTCGTCTCGAGGTCCCGGACCCACGCCTCGAGGCTGAAGTCGGGGACCTCCCAGTCCGAGAGTCCGCACCCCCGCTCGTCGTAGCGGATCAGGGTGCGGTTGCGGGCCAGCCCCTTGATCCAGTGCGACCACACGGGGGTGGACCACTCGAGGTCGAGATGGCTCATCCAGTTCGCCGCCTTGACCAGCGGCGCCCCGTCACCGATCGCGGCGTAGGCGATCCTCGTGCCGTCGCCGGCGCGGCAGCACCGGATCGACTGGTGCTCGGCTCCGACCGACGCCGCCGGCGTGGCCGGCTCCGCCCCGCCGTCCGGAACCCGGACTTCGCCGACGAACTGGTACCCGCGGCCGTGGGCCGTGCGGATCAGCCGCTGCTCGCCGCCGCTGTCACCGACGGCGGCGCGCGCGGCCCGCAGCGCCGTCGTCAGGGCGGCCTCGCTGACGAAGCGGCTGCCCCACACCGAGTCCAGCAGCTCGTGCTTGGCCACCACCCGCTCCCGGCGTGCGACGAGGTACAGCAGCACGTCGAAGACCCGGGGCTCGACGCGGACCGGCGCGCCGTCGCGGCGCAGCTCGTAGCGGGCGGCGTCGAGCTCGAACTCCTCGAACCGGTAGGTCTCGGCGGGCACGGCGTGATGCTAGCCGCGCGAGCGGAGCCGTGCCGGACCTGCGGCCCGGCCGACGGCGCGTCGCCGCGGGTTTCACCCGGTGGTGCGAGCCGGTTCGCGCAGGATCGACGACATCTTCTTGCCGCGTGCCACCTCGTCGACGAGCTTGTCCAGGTAGCGGATCTTCTGCATCAGCGGGTCGTCGATCTCCTCGACCCGGTGCCCGCAGATCACGCCCGTGATGAGCACGGCGTGCGGGTTCATCCGCGGCGCGCGGTCGAAGAACGTGGCCATGTCGGTCTCGTCGTCGAGCACCCGCTGCAGCCCGGCGTCGTCGTAGCCCGTCAGCCAGGTGATGACCTGGTGCAGCTCGGCGACGGTGTGCCCCTTGCGCTCGACCTTCGCCACGTAGTGGGGATAGATGCTCGCGAAGCTCATGGTGAAGATCCGGTGGCCGGTCATGGGGACCATGATGCCCGACGACGCCGTGCGGCCGGGGTCGCCACGGTTCACCCGCTCCGCCACACGGTCCTCAGACGCCCCCGGAGCGCTCCTCAGACCAGGTGTCGAGGCTGGTGAGGTCCGGGGGAACCGCTCCGGACGCGGACACCAGCGGCCATCCGCCGCGGAACGGGACACCTCCATGGCACGCACCACCCACGAAGCACCGGGAAGCACCGCGATCGTCGTCGGCGCCGGCATGGCCGGACTGCTGGCCGCGCGGGCGCTGAGCGAGCACGTCGACTCCGTCGTCGTGCTGGAGCGGGACGCCCTGTCCCCGACGCCGCGAGCGCGGCGCGGGGTCCCGCAGGGCCGCCACGCGCACGTGCTGCTCGCCGCCGGGCAGCAGGTGCTCGAGCGGTGGTTCCCCGGGCTCACCGGCGACCTCGTGGACCGGGGCGCGATCGCCGTCGACACCCGGGACCTCGTCTGGCACCAGGGCGGCGGGTACCGTGCTCGCTGCGACCTCGGTCGCCCCACGCTGACGATGACGCGTCCCCTGCTCGAGACGACGGTGCGGCAGCGCCTGCTCCGGCAGTGTCCCGGCGTCACGGTCGTCGACCGCACCCCGGTCGACGACCCGGTCGTCGAGGACGGCCGGGTGGTCGGCGTCGCGATCGGCTTCCGGGAGATGCGGGCCGACCTGGTGGTCGACTGCTCGGGCCGCAGCACCCAGATGCTCTCGGCGCTCGCCCGGGAGGTTTTCCGGAGCCCGACGTCTCGGCGATCCGGATCGACATGGCCTACCGCACCCGGGTGGTCGAACGGCACGACGGCACGATCGACGGCAGCGTCGCGGTCGCGATCGACGACCCCCGGCAGGGGCACCGGATGGGCGTGGCCCTGCCCGTCGAGCACGACCGGTGGATCGTCACCCTCGGGTCCTTCCACGGCGACCCCGCCCCGACGGACCCGGCGTCCTTCGAGGACGCCGCCCGCACGCTGCCCGCCCCGGAGCTCGCCGCGGTGCTCGCCTGCGGCGACGCGCAGGGCACCGTGCAGCGCTATCGCATGCCCACCAGCCGACGGCGGCACGTCGAGCGGGCCGGTCGTGTCGCGCCGGGCTTCGTCGTGCTCGGCGACGCCGTGTGCAGCGTCAACCCGGTCTACGGCCAGGGCATGACCTCGGCGGCACTCCAGGCCCTGGCGCTCGGCGAGTGCGTGGGCCGGTTCGGCCCGGCCTCGGACCGGCTGCCCGCGACGTTCTACCGCCGGGCCGCCCGGGTCGTCGACGTGCCGTGGCGCATCGCGGCGGGCGGCGACTTCGCCGACCCGCGCACCTCGGGGGCCAAGCCGGTCGGCACGGACCTGACGAACCGCTTCCTCGAGCGTGTCTTCCGCGCCTGCCACTCGTCGCCGGCGGTGGCCCGGCAGACCCAGCGCGTGCAGAACCTGCTCGACCCGCCGAGCTCGCTGCTGCGCCCGGACCGGCTGCTGCGGATCCTGCTGGCGGACCGGCGGGCGCGGGCGGCCGAGCGGCGGAGCGCCGTCGGCGCACTCTCGCGCGGGCCGGCGCTCGCCCCGCCGGAGTCGGTCGACCGCCACGCCGCCGAGCTGCACCGTCGGATGGTCCTGCGCTGACCTCCGGTCCGCGCGAGGTCAGCCGTGCCGCCGCGTCAGGCGCACCGTGACCGTGTCACCGACGTCCTTGCCGAGCCGCCGGCGCAGCCGCGCGTTCAGGGACAGCATCAGCTCGCCGCGACCGGTCGGCATGAGACCGATGTTCTCCAGCTCCACGTCGTCGACCGTGGCGTCGACCCGGACCGACCGTCCCGTCCCGAGGAGCTCGGCCGCACCCGCCAGCTCGACGCAGGGCCAGACGTCGCCGCGGACGTCCACCCCGATCGGCGCGGTGACGGTGTGGTCGAGGGCCGTGGGCGCTGTCGTCATGATTCCTCCGGTGCATCGGGGCGTCGTCGTGGTGACGGCTCCGCCCGGGAGAACTCATCGGTCCCATGGTCGGCGTGGCTACTCCCGTCCCTCCTCGAGCGGGATCAGCATCGTGCGGAACTCCCCCGGCGTGCTCGCGAGCTTCCAGACGCGCTCGGCCACGTCGTCGATGCCGTTCTCGAGCTGCAGCTTCGGGATCGCCCCCGGGATGACCAGCTGGGCGACGCGGATGCCCTCGTCGGCGAGCGCGTCGTGCAGCATCTCGCCGTACGCGCTCTCGGCGGGGAATGCCACGGAGGTCCCTGCGAACCCCGCCCGGGCCTTGACCGACGTGCCGCCGTTGATCAGCACGATGCTGCCCTCCCCCGCCCGGCGCATGCCGGGCAGGACGGCGCGGACCGCGCTGATGAGGCCGAGGGCAGAGAAGCTGAGCGCGTCGAGCGCCAGCTCCGGGGTGAGGTCCAGGACCGGCTTCAGGTACTCGCGCGCCGGCAGCGGGCTGTACTGCAGGGCGGTGATCTCGCCGAGGTCCTCGGCCGCGCGCCCGAGCGCCGCCTCGAGCGAGGCACCGTCGCGGACGTCGGCCGCGTAGCCCCGCGCCGTCACGCCCTCGGCGCCGAGCTCGGCCGCGAGCGCGTCGAGCTTCTGCTGGTCGCGCGAGACGAGGGCCACGGAGAACCCCTCCCGGCCGAAGCGCCGCGCCACGGCGGCTCCCAGGTTCGGACCTGCTCCGATGATGGCCATCGTCGGCATCGCGACCTCCTGAAGTGTCGGGGTGTTCCTCCGGGACCCTACTGCCGCCGACGAGGCAGGGCACGGTCAGCGGGCAGACCGGCACGACCCCTCAGACGGCGAGGAGCGTCGCCGTCTGCGGTGTCGGATCGACGCCGAGGGCGCGCTGCAGCGTGCGGCGGCACGCCGTGTAGGCGCGCCGCGCCTCGGCCACGTTGCCCTCGGCGAGGTGGATCGCGATGACGGTCCGGTGCGCGCTCTCGCGCAGGTCGTCGACGACCAGCGCCGCGAGCGCCGCCTCGATCGCCAGCCCGAACCGTCCGTGCCCGGCGAGGAGCGCGGCGCCGTTCTCCAGCAGGTGCAGCCGCACCTGCCGCAGTCGTTCACGCTCCTCGTCGAGCCACCGGTCCTCCCAGTCGGGCAGCAGCTCTCCCGCCGCGAGCGCGACCTCGGTCGCCGCGGCGACCCGCGCGGGTTCGTGGACCGAGTGCGCGGCGTCGGTCAGCCGGTGGACGTCGATCTCCGGGTCCAGCCCGAGGCCCACCGAGCACCCGGTGGTCTCGACCAGTCCCGGCAGGGCCTTGTTGGTCCGCCACAGGCAGGTGCGCAGGCTGGCCAGCGCGCGGTCCTCGGCGACGTCGCACCAGAGCCGGTCGGCCAGCCGGCGGCGACCGGTCCTGCCCTGCAGCGCCAGCACCGCGACCAGGCGCTGCGCCTGCACGGGCAGGTCGACGGGTCCGTCGGCGCACGTCACCGCGAACCCGCCGAGCAGCTGCACGCTGACCTCGCGCGAGCGGGACCCTGCCGGACGCGACGTCGTCTGCATCGCCTCTCACCACCCCGGGACGGACGGGCTCCGGAGCCGACGGCCCGGTGCCCTGTCAGAAGAGAGGTCCGCCGTCGCGCGGCTGATACGGCAGCAGGACGCGGAGCGTCGTGTCCCCAGCACCGGGTGGACGCGGGTCAGCCGGCGACCCGCCGCACCGGGACGTCCAGGGTCTGCTCGTCGGCGCCGAGGTCGAGGCCCACGTGCTGGACCGTCACCAGGTCACCGGGCGTGACGTCACCGGAGCCGTCGACGTCGACGTGCGCGGCCACGGCGCAGTCCGCGCGGGGATCGGGCGCGGTCAGGTCCAGGTCGACGACGACGCCGCCGTCGGGCCCGTCCACGGCGTCCACGTCCCGGGAGGTCTCGGCGAGGCGGACCGAGGACGCGTCGGCCCGGCTCACGTCGAGGACCCGCACCGTGACCGATGCACCCGGGGTCGGCACAGCACCGTCGGCGGCGAACACCCTGGCGTGGACCCTCATCGGCTGCCTCCGCTCCGGTGGTGACGACGGCGTGACGCCGCGGTGACGCCGCGTTCCTAGCGTACGAGCCAGTGGCACACGTCACAGGTGACGAGCGCGAAGGGAGACGGACCGTGACCGACGACAGCGCGGGGAGCGCGCAGCAGATGGAGGAGGACAACGTCGGACTCCTCGGCGGGGACGACGTCCGCACCGGCCTGGTGGTGCTGTCCAGCGGCGAGACCCGGGCCGTGCAGTACGCGGCGGTGGACGGCCTGGCCGTGTTCGAGGGCGACATCGTCCTCGGCACCGTCGACGAGATGGAGAGCGCCACGGCGCAGCTGTCCGGGCGCGCGCAGGCCGGCGACGACGTCGCCCACGGCGTGGTGCACCCCAGCCAGAGCCGACGCTGGCCGAACGCCCTGATGCCCTACGAGATCGACCCGGCGGTGACCAACGGCGAGGCACGGGTCGCGGCCGCGATCCAGCACTGGGAGCAGAACACCCACATGCGGTTCGTGCGCCGCACGTCGGCGAACGCCTCGCAGTATCCGAACTACGTGCGCGTGATCCGGGGGGACGGGTGCTGGTCCAAGGTCGGCATGCGCGGCGGAAAGCAGGAGCTCAGCCTGGCCGACGGCTGCGGCTTCGGAGCGGCGGTGCACGAGTTCGGCCACGCCTGGGGCATCTGGCACGAGCAGTCGCGGGAGGACCGCGACGGGTTCGTCACGATCCGCTGGGCGAACATCACCTCGGGCAAGGAGCACAACTTCAACCAGCACATCTCCGACGGCAACGACGTCGGGGCGTACGACTACGGCTCGATCATGCACTACGGCCGGTTCGCGTTCTCCAAGAACGGCCAGCCGACGATCACGCCCAAGCAGTCGGGCGTCACCATCGGGCAGCGCTCCGGGCTCTCGGCCGGGGACATCGCGACCGTGCACCACATGTACCGCGTGTGGCACACCCACATGAACGTGGCGCAGACCTACGCCACCAGCGGCAGCAAGAACGCCTGGGTCAACCTCGTCGGCATGGGCTGGCGACGCATCGACCCGAACGCGTCCGACGGCGTGACGGACGTGTTCGCCCAGGCGGTCTGGGCGCGCGCCGAGGGGCGCAAGCTCACCGTCTACGCCGACGGCCGGCACATCTACCGCGCCTACATGCTCTAGCGACCTCTAGCGAACTCTAGCGACAAGGAGAAGAACGATGTGGACCGTGATCAACCAGACCTACGCCACCAGCGGCAGCAAGAACGCGTGGGCCCACCTCAAGAAGAACAACACCGGGTGGCGCAGGATCAAGCCCAGCTCGTCCGACGGCGTGACGAACGTGTTCCTGATGCTGGTGGCGGCGAAGGCCAGCGGCAAGCAGGCCCACGTCGTCCAGGACGGGGACAAGATCACCAAGGCCTACTTCTGAGGAGTCGAGTGCGGTGAACGACGACATCACCATCACCATCACGGTCGGCCGGTCCGGCTCCTTCGGCGGCTCGACGACGGTCTCGACCCAGGACGCCGACGAGGCGGCGCCGCCCGAGGGGCTGGTCCTGGCCGACGACGGGACCTCCGACGCGCAGGACGACGCCCCGCCGGAGGACGTCGGCGTTCCCGACGACGCGCAGGCGAGCTCGGACGACGAGGCGCCTCCCGAGGATCTCGGGTCCGCCGGATCCGACGCCGCCATCGTGGCGGACGCCGACGCGCCGCCCGAGGACGTCGGCAGCCCGTCGTAGGTGCCGGACCCGTCCCGCGCCGGGGGCGGTCCCCCGCGTCCCGGGGGGCCGCCCCCGGCGTGCGGTCCGGAGGCGCACCGGGTGAACGTGCCCTCGGGCACACCTTGTCACCCGGTGCGCTGATGCGTTCTGCGACAGCGCGAGGACACAATGGCGGCGGATCGCCACGTCGCGATCTCGAGAGGTTCTCGACAAGGTCAACAGATCGTGGTGATAGAAGGATTCTGCCTGAAGATCCAGCGCACACTCGCGGGCGCCGCCGTCGCCACCCTCGCGACGCTGGGCGTCGCGGGTACCGCCCACGCCGCCGACGACAGCACCACCGTTCCCGGCCAGCAGGGACGCGACGGCACCGTCGACGGCGTCGACGAGCTCGACCCGGACACCGTGGTCACCTGCGACTACCAGGTGATCTACCGCGGCGACTTCGGCGACGACCCCAGCCTCGACGACGGATGGATCAAGAACAACATCCGCTGCGACGACGGAACGACGTACAACAGCACCTACGTCAGGTCCGAGGTCCCGCGCTACACCGGCGAGCACCCCATCTGGGGCAGCTGGGACATCGAGGTCAGCACCGTCTCCGGGACGGGCAACACCGTCTGACCGAGACCCGCGGCCGTCACGACACCGAGGCCGCCCACCGGACCATCGTCCGGCGGGCGGTCTCTCGCGGTCGGGCTGACGGTGTCCAGTCTCAGGACATCCCGGACACGCTGTCGCGGGTGTGATCCCGGACAACGCGGCCGGTGGTGGGGTGTCAACCGCCCTGGGGTTGATGGAGGCTCTGGTGTGCCCCGGCTGCCGCGGGCCCTGCCGGGCACGGTGGTGCGCACCTCCGCTCCCCCGTCGCACCATCGTCACGTCGCATCGGGCGCCGGGAGCTGCAGGAGCCGATGGTCCTCATAGGCGCTGAGATGGATGGCGTGCATGCCTCGGACAGCTTCGATCGGCACCAGGTAGTACCGCAGGTCGCCGTCGATGATGAAGAAGTCGTCGATCTCGTCGGGTGAGTAGACCTTCCGGTCGCTCCCGCCGGACGACAGGAAGACCTGCCACGTCGAGCCGCTCCGGGTGACTGTCGTCTTGACCTGGATGCGCCTGACGCGTCCGGCGACGTCGACGACGAGGTCGTAGCGACAGGGCTCCAGGGGCCAGCACACGTCCTTCCCGCACAGGGTGAACCATGCCGCGGCGAGCTGCGGTCCGGCGCGGTGCAGGTTCGCCACGTACCGGCGCAGCCGGCGGCGGCGCCGGTACGTGGCCCGGGAACGACGAGCCGACATCGAGGCCGAGGCGCGCCGCATGGCGCTTGACCACCGCGACACGGGAGCCTCCCCGTAGACCCAGCCGACGGGCAGCGTCCTCCCAGTCGGTGGCCCCGACGAGCGCTTGCTTCAGCTCGGCGTCGGTCCAGCGGCGAGACCCGGTGAAGTGGCCGTAGTCCAGCCCCAGACGATCGGCGTGCGCGCGGACCGAGCGGATCGCCGACGCCGACGTCGCGCTGAGGCCGAGGATGCGCAGCGTCCCGCGCCACGACGTCCCCGCCGAGACGGCGTGCTCGAGCTGCTCGTCCGAGTACCGCCGCTGAGCCGCCATGGGTGGAACGCTAGAAGGTGCCCCCGACGTACGACGAGGGCCTCGAGCACGTTGCTCGAGACCCTCGCGTGCATGTCGGGCTGACAGGATTCGAACCTGCGACCCCACGACCCCCAGTCGTGTGCGCTACCAAACTGCGCCACAGCCCGTCCGGCCCCCACCACCGCGACGATGCGCGGAAGGACGGCCGGTGCGGCCCCGCAGGGCCGACCGAAATACTACCCCAGACCGGGCACCGCTCGTCCACTCCGCGGGGCTGGTGTGTCCGGGGTCACCGCGGGGGTCAGCGGGCGGGCACCGACGCGGCCGTCCGCACGCCGCGCACCACGTGCGCCGTCGCGAGCGCTGCCGCCGCGGCCTCGTAGCCCTTGTCCTCGTGCGAGCCCTCGAGCCCGGCACGGTCGAGGGCCTGCGCCTCGTCGTCGCACGTGAGCAGACCGAACCCGACCGGCACCGTGTGGTCCAGCGCGACCCTGTTCAGCCCGTCGGTGGCCGCGGCGCACACGTAGTCGAAGTGCGGGGTGCCGCCCCGGATGACGACGCCGAGCGCCACGACGGCGTCGTAGCCGGCCGCGGCGCAGGCCTGGGCCGCCACCGGCAGCTCGAAGGACCCGGGCACGCGCAGCACGTCCGGCGCGACCGCGTGGTCGGCGCACGCGCGGCGGGCGCCGTCGAGCAACCCGTCCATGACGGTGTCGTGCCAGGAGGCGGCGATCACCGCCACCCGCAGGTCCGAGCTGTCCACGGCGTGCGTGGCGGGCGCCCCCGCCCCGCTCATCGCAGGACCTCGTGCGCCGTCGTCGTGCCGGTCATCGGTTCTCCTTGAGGTTCGAGTCGAGGGTGAGGGTCGATCCCGGGTCGAGGTTCGACCTCAGGTTCAAGGTTCGGCAGGTCGTGTCCCATCCGGTCGCGCTTGGTGCGCAGGTAGGCCACGTTGTCGGGGGCCGGGTGGATGGCCAGCGGCACCCGCTCGGCCACCGCGACTCCCCCGGCCCGCAGGCCGTCGACCTTGGCCGGGTTGTTCGTCAGCAGCCGGACGGACTCGACGTCCAGGTCGCGCAGCACGTGCGCGGCCGCCGTGTACTCCCGCGAGTCCACGGGCAGCCCCTGGGCCAGGTTCGCGTCGATCGTGTCGTGACCGCCGTCCTGCAGGCTGTACGCCGTCAGCTTGGCGACCAGACCGATGCCCCGGCCCTCGTGGCCCCGCAGGTAGACGACGACGCCCCGGCCGGCCTCCTGCACCGCACGCAGCGCGGAGTCCAGCTGCGGGCCGCAGTCGCAGCGCAGGGAGCCGAAGGCGTCCCCGGTCAGGCACTCCGAGTGCACGCGGGTCAGCACGGGCCCGGCCCCGTCGAGGTCGGCGAGTGCTCCGGCCACCAGGGCCACGTGCTCGTCGCCCGTGACGCGGTCGCGGTAGCCCACCGCCGTGAACTCCCCGTGCCGGGTGGGCAGCCGGGTCACGGCGAGCCGGTCCACGGTCGACTCCGTGGCGCGGCGGTAGGCGACGAGGTCGGCCACGCTGACCAGCGCCAGTCCGTGCTCGGCGGCGAACTCCCTCAGGGCCGGCCGGCGCATCATGGTGCCGTCGTCGTGGGTGACCTCGGCCAGCACGCCCGCGCTGCCGCGCCCGGCCAGCCGGGCGAGGTCGACGGCGGCCTCGGTGTGCCCCGTGCGTTCCAGGACGCCCCCGTCGCGGGCCCGCAGCGGCAGCACGTGCCCGGGCCGGGTCAGGTCGGCGGGCGTCGCCCCCGGGTCGGCCAGGACCCGGGCGGTGCGCGCCCGGTCCGCGCCGGAGATCCCGGTCGTGACGCCCTCGGCGGCGTCCACCGTGATCGTGTACGCGGTCCGGAAGGCGTCCCGGTTCTCGGTGACCATCAGCGGCAGGCGCAGCCGGTCCAGGGTCGCGCCGTCGGCGGCGACGCAGATCAGCCCGCTGGTGTGCCGCACCGTGAAGCCCATGAGCTCCGGCGTAGCGGCCTCCGCGGCGAAGATCAGGTCGCCCTCGTTCTCCCGGCTCTCGTCGTCGACGACGACGACCGCCTGTCCGGCACCCACCGCTGCCACGGCACGATCGACGCGCTCGCGCACGTCCGGGTCGACGACGCTCATCGGAGCACCTCCGCGATCTCGGCCGGCGGCACGGCCGGCCCGGCCAGGCGCCCGTCCAGCAGCCGTTCGACGTGCCGGGCGAGCACGTCCGTCTCGAGGTTGACCTGCTCGCCCACGGCACGAGATCCCAGGGTGGTGCGCGCGAGCGTCTCGGGGATCAGGCTGACCGTGAACCGGTCCGCACCGGCCTCCACGACGGTCAGGGACACGCCGTCGACCGCGATCGAGCCCTTGGCCACGACGTACCGCACCAGGTCGGCCGGCAGGGAGATCTCCACGACCTCCCACCGCTCGCCGGGCGTGCGCGCCAGGACGGTGCCGACGCCGTCGACATGGCCCTGCACGATGTGCCCGCCGAGCCGGTCGCCGACCGCGAGCGCCGGCTCCACGTCGACCCGGTCGCCGGCACGCCGGTGCCCGAGCGTGGTCATCTCGAGGGTCTCGGCCATGAGGTCGGCCGTCCAGGTGCTGTCGTCGTGGTCGGAGACCGTCAGGCAGCACCCGTCGACCGCGATCGAGTCGCCGGTGCGGACGCCGTCGAGCACGCCCGGCGAGCGCACGGTGAGGCGTGCGGCGTCCGCGGTCCTGGTCAGGGCCACCACGGTGCCGAGCTCGGACACGATGCCGGTGAACATCAGGACTCCTTCCGCGGCCGCAGGGTGAGCCGCAGGTTCGTGGCGGCCAGGCCGGAGGCGGGGCCGTCGGGGGTAGCGAGGTCGTCGGGCGCCGGTTCGACGACGCTGGCGTCGACGAGGTCGAACCGTGCGGCGTCGGTGATGGTCGTGATGCCGAGGTCTCCGACGGCGGCGGTGCCGGCGCCGAGCAGGGTCGGGGCCACGTAGGCGACGATCTCGTCGACGAGCCCGGCGCGCAGGAAGGCCGCCGCCAGCGTGGCGCCGCCCTCGAGCAGCACGTGACGGCGGTCGAGGTCCCAGAGCCGGGTGAGCGCCGCGCGAGGGTCGCGGGTGCGCAGGTGGCGGGCGGCGGCACCGTCCGGGCCTGGGCCGGCCAGCCGGGCGGTCGCGGGGATCTCGCGCAGGCCCATGACCGCCCGCAGCGGTTGCGGCCCGGGTGCCTCCCGGACCGTGAGCGACGGGTCGTCGTCCAGCAGGGTGCCGGTGCCCACCAGGACGGTGTCGGCCTCGGCGCGCAGGCGGTGCACGTCGCGGCGGGCGGCGGCCGAGGTGATCCAGCGCGAGGTGCCGTCGGCGGCGGCGGTGCGGCCGTCCAGCGTCGTGGCGACCTTCCACGTGACGAACGGCCGCCCGAGCGAGACCGCCGCGGACCAGGCGTGGTTCAGTGCCCGCGCCGCGTCGGCCCGGACCTCTCCGACGACGGTGACCCCGGCCGCGCGCAGGGCCTCTGCTCCCCCGGCGGCCTGGGGGTTGGGGTCGGGCTGGGCGAACACGACGCGCGACACGCCGGCGTCGCGCAGCGCGTCGGTGCACGGGCCGGTGCGGCCGGTGTGCGCGCAGGGTTCGAGGGTGACGACAGCGGTGGCGCCGCGCAGCGCAGCCGGGCCGTGGGCGTGCCGGGCGTTGGTCAACGCCACCGCCTCGGCGTGCGGCGTGCCGGCGCCCCGGTGGAATCCCTCGGCCAGGGTGGCGCCGTCGGCGTCGAGCAGCACGCACCCGACGCGCGGGTTGGGCCCGAGGTCGAGTCCCGGTGTCGCGGCGAGGGTCAGCGCGCGTTCCAGCGCGGCCTGCTCGGCCGGTGTCACCGTGGGACCCGCCGTGGCGGTGGTCATGTCCTGCCCCTGTCGTCCGGTCGCGGACTCCGGGGCTCGGCGGCGTCGTCACCCGCCGAGGTGCACGGGGGGTCGGAACGCCCCGGCGGGGCGTGGACGTCCACGCCCTCGGCGAGCGAACGGGTGCCGTCGCGTGCGTCTTCCCATCCGGACTTTGACCGTCGGTCCAGGAGTTCCACCTGGTCAACCGGTCACTGGCTGTGACCGGGTCGCGGACTGTTACCGCCGGTTCGGAGTTTCACCGACCCCAGAGCACGCGAGCTGTTGCTCGTTCACCTGCGAGACTACCGCACCCGACCGGCACGCCGGTGGGGCGTGGGTCACACCGGCGCTCAGTGCCGACGGGTGCCGATCAGTGCTGTTCAGCGCCGGCGGCGCTTCTCGCGCACCCGGACGCTGATCCGGATCGGCGAGCCCTCGAACCCGAATTCCTCGCGCAGCCGGCGCTCGATGAACCGGCGGTAGCCGGCCTCGATGAACCCCGTGGCGAAGATGACGAAGCGCGGCGGGCGCGTCGAGGCCTGCGTGGCGAACAGGATGCGCGGCTGCTTGCCGCCGCGCACCGGGTGCGGGTGGGCGGAGACCAGCTCGCCGAGGAACCCGTTCAGGCGCCCGGTGGGGATGCGCGTGTCCCAGGAGGCCAGCGACGTCTCCAGCGCCCGGACCAGCCGGTCGGTGTGCCAGCCGGTGCGTGCCGAGACGTTGATCCGGGGCGCCCAGGTGACCTGGACGAGCTCCTTGTCGATCTCGCGCTCGAGGAAGTGCCGGCGGTCGTCGTCCATCAGGTCCCACTTGTTGTAGGCGATGACGAGGGCCCGGCCGGCGTCGACGGTCTGGGAGATGACCCGCAGGTCCTGCTCGGTCAGCGGTGTCGAGGAGTCGACGAGCACGACGGCGATCTCGGCCTTCTCGATGGCGGCCTGCGTGCGCAGCGAGGCGTAGAAGTCCGCGCCCCGGGTCTGGTGCACCCGGCGGCGGATGCCGGCGGTGTCGACGAACCAGTACGGGATCCCCTTGATCTCCACGAGCTCGTCGACCGGGTCGCGGGTCGTCCCCGCCGTGGAGTCGACCACGACGCGCTCGGCGCCCGCCAGCTTGTTCAGCAGGGAGGACTTGCCGACGTTGGGACGTCCCACGAGCGCGACGCGACGCGGGCCCTCGGGCCGCAGCTCGCCGCGCGCCGACTCGTCCGGCAGCACCTCGAGCACGGCGTCGAGCATGTCGCCCAGGCCGCGCCCGTGCAGCGCAGAGACGGGCATCGGCTCGCCCAGGCCCAGCGCCCACAGCGCGGCGGCGTCCGCCTCGCCGGAGGGGCCGTCGACCTTGTTGGCGCACAGGATCACCGGCTTGCCCGAGCGGCGCAGCAGCTCGACGACGCGCTCGTCGGTGGCCGTGGCACCCACCTGGGCGTCCACGACGAACACGACGGCGTCGGCGAGGTCGATCGCGACCTCGGCCTGCTCGGCGACCTTGGACTCCATGCCCGCGACGTCGACCTCCCAGCCGCCGGTGTCGACGAGCGTGAAGTCGGTGCCCGACCACTCGGCCGCGTAGGTCACCCGGTCGCGGGTGACGCCGGGGGTGTCCTCGACGACGGCCTCGCGCCGTCCGAGGATGCGGTTGACGAGGGTCGACTTGCCGACGTTGGGCCGGCCGACGACCGCGAGCACCGGCAGCGGGGCCTCGGCCGGGGCGGCGTCGAGGTCCTCCCAACCGGTGTCGAGCAGCTCGCGGTCGGTCTCGTCGAGCTCGAACTCCTCGAGGCCGGCGCGCAGTGCGCGCTCGCGGGCCTCGTCGTCGGCGAACTCGGTGACGACGGGACCGAGGTCCTCGGCCGGGACCTCGGCGGTGTCGACAGGGTCGGCGGGCAGGGGCTCGGGACCGTCGGCGGGTGTGGTCATGCCTGCCATTGTCCCAGGCGATCGACGACGGAGAGGACCGCCGCGACGGTCTGGTCCAGATCCAGCTCGCTGGAGTCGACGGTCACCACGCCGTCCGCCGCGGTGAGGAACTGGCTGACGGTCGAGTCGTCCCGGTCCCGGCGCAGCACCTGGTCGCGGGTGGCGTCCACGGCGGCGGCGTCCGCCGCACCGTGCACCTCCAGCGACCGGCGGCGCAGGCGCGCCTCCTCGCTGGCGGTCAGCAGGACGCGGGCGTCGGCGTCGGGGGCGACGACCGTGGTGATGTCGCGGCCCTCGGCGACGATGCCACGGCCGCCGGAGAACCCGTCGGTGTTCTCGGTGTCGATGACGGCGCGCTGGCGGCGCTTCATCTCGGCGCGGACCTCGAGGTTGGTCGCGACCTGCGACACCGCCGAGGAGACTTCGGTGGTGCGGATCGCCGCGGCGACGTCGTCGCCGTCGAGCACCACGCCGGGCGCGGCGGGGTCGACGCCCATCTCCAGGGGCATCTCCCGCACGGACCGCGCGACCGCGTCGGCGTCGTCCAGGGCGACGTCGGTGCGCACGCACCACAGCGTGGCGGCCCGGTACATCGCACCGGTGTCGAGGTAGGCCAGGCCGAGACGGCCGGCGACGGCCTTCGAGACGCTGGACTTGCCGGACCCGGACGGGCCGTCGACGGCAATGGTGACCACAGGTTCTTCGCTCTCTGTCGGGGACGGGAGGGGACGTGGGGGGCCGACGGACTCAGAGGTCCACGGCGCGCATCAGCGTGCCGAGCTCGGTGCGGCCGAGCACGCGGGTGCGGCCGACCTTCAGGTCGCCGAGGGTGACGGGCCCGACGCGGGTGCGCACCAGTCGCGTGACCGGGAAGCCGATCGCGTCGAACATCCGCCGCACGATGCGGTTGCGGCCCTCGTGCAGGACCACCTCGATCATCGTCCGGCCGGGCACGGCGTCGACGACGTGGACCTTGTCCATGCGGGCGGGGCCGTCGTCGAGCTCGACGCCGGCCAGCAGCTCCTTGGCGTGGCGCGGGTAGAACTCGCCGCCCTCGACCGTCACCAGGTAGGTCTTCGGGATCTCGTAGCGCGGGTGCGACAGCCGGTTGCCGAGCTCGCCGTCGTTGGTCAGCAGCAGCAGGCCCTCGGAGTCGGCGTCCAGGCGTCCGACGTGGAACAGGCGCTCCGGGCGGTCCTGCACCAGCTCGGCGATCGTGGGACGACCCTCGGGATCGCTCATCGCCGAGAGCATCCCGAGCGGCTTGTTCACCGCGACGGTGATCTTCGAGTCGTCGAGCTGGACGCGCAGCCCGTCGACGTGGACGACGGCGGTGGCCGGGTCGACCCGCACGCCGAGCTCGACCACGACCTGGCCGTCGACCTCCACCCGGCCGTCGGCGATCAGCGCCTCGCAGGCGCGCCGCGAGCCGAGCCCGGCCTGGGCGAGCACCTTCTGCAGGCGCACGCCGTCGGGGACGTGGACGTCGACGGTCGGGGACGCGGGGGCCTGGCGGCGCGAGGAGCGGCGGCTCCCGCCGCGGCGTGAGGTGGGCATGGACCCCATTGTCGCAGGACCGCGGCGCGACGCCGACCTCAGTCGACGCCGAGGTCCTCCAGCCCGCCGAGCGCCTCCACGCCGGGCAGGTGCGGGGCCAGCGGCGGCAGCTCGTCCAGCGACGACCAGCCCATCCGGTCCAGGAACTCCCCGGTGGTGCCGAACAGCACCGCGCCCGTGGACGGGTCCTGGCCGACCTCGGCCACCAGGTTGCGGGCCAGCAGGGTGCGCACGACCCCGTCGACGTTGACCCCGCGCACGGCCGAGACCTGCCCGCGGGTGACGGGCTGGCGGTAGGCGACGACCGCGAGGGTCTCCAGGGCGGCCTGGCTGAGGCGGGACGACTGGCCCTCCAGCACGAAGCGGGCCACCACGTCGGTCAGGTCCCGGTGGGAGTAGAAGCGCCACCCCTCGGCGCCGCGCCGCAGCTCGAACCCGCGCGGCCGGGCGCCGTCGGCCCCCTGGTACTCCTGCGCCAGGTCGGTCAGCGCCGCGTGCACCTCGGCGGTGGGGCGTGCCACGGCCGCGGCGAACCGTTCGGCCGGGACGGGGGACTCGGCGACCATGAGGATCGCCTCCAGCGCGGCGGGCAGGCCGCCGGGCAGGTCGTCGACGTCGACCTGGTCGGGGCTGTCCCCCGACGCCGGTCCGGCGACGTCCTGCGGCGCCGGGACGCTCTGCGTCGACTCGGTCATGCGGCTCCCTCCTGGGCGCCGTCGAACTCCTCGACGTCGCCCACGTCGTCGTCGGTCCCGCCCGTCCAGCGCACGGTCAGCTCGCCGAGGGCCGCCGCCTGGTCGAAGGCGACCTGCCCGCTGCGGAACAGCTCCAGCAGCGCCAGGAACCGCGCGACGACCACGAGCCGCTCCGCACCGGCGGTCAGGGCGCGGAAGGTCGCGGCGTGCTCGCGGCGCAGTTGGTCGGCCACGATCAGCGCCTCCTCGCGCACGCTCACGGCGGCGCCGTGCAGGTGGCTCAGCCCCACCACGGGCGGCGGCTTCGGCTCCAGCGCGCGGGCGGCCAGCTCGGCCAGGCGCTCGCCGTCCAGGGTCCACACGAGCTCGGGGAGCATCGCGGTCAGGTGCTCCTCCAGCGGCACCGACCGCGGCACCCGCCGTCCGGCGTCGGCGAGCCGGTCGGCGAACACCGCCGAGATCTCCTTGTAGGCGCGGTACTGCAGCAGTCGCGCGAACAGCAGGTCGCGCGCCTCGAGGAGCTCGAGGTCGTCGGCGTCCTCCTCGGCCGTGCCGGGCAGCAGCCGCGCCGCCTTGAGGTCGAGCAGCGTGGCGGCCACGACGAGGAACTCGCTCGCCGCGCCCAGGTCCCACGAGGGGTGCTCCTCGCCGCGGTCGGCGGCCTCGAGCGCGGCGGACTCGGCGGCGCGCAGGTGTGCGACGAAGTCGTCGGTCACCTCTGCCAGGGCCACCTCGGTCAGGTCCAGCTCCCGGGCGTTGATCAGCGACAGCAGCAGGTCGAACGGTCCGTCGAAGTTGTCGAGGTGGACCTCGAACGCCCCGGCGCGGGCCCGCCCCGCCGCAGCCTCCGCCGGGGCCCGCTCAGGTGGCGCTGCCACGGGCGACGAGCTCACGCGCCAGCTGCCGGTAGGCCGCCGCACCCGCGTGCGACGGGGCGTGGGAGGTGATCGGCTCGGCCGCGACCGAGGCGTCGGGGAACTTGACGGTCCGGCCGATGACGGTGTGCAGCAGCGTGTCGCCGAAGGCCTCGTGGACGCGTTGGACCACCTCGCGCGAGTGCAGGGTGCGCGAGTCGTACATGGTCGCCAGGATGCCGTCCACGGCCAGGTCGGGGTTGAGCCGGTCGCGCACCTTGTCGATGGTCTCCACGAGCAGGGCGACGCCGCGCAGGGCGAAGAACTCGCACTCCAGCGGGATGAGGACGCCGTCCGCGGCGGTCAGCGCGTTGACGGTGAGCAGGCCGAGCGACGGCTGGCAGTCGATGAGCACGACGTCGTAGGTGTCCAGCGCCGGGCGCAAAGCGCGCGACAGCACGGACTCGCGGGCGACCTCGCCCACGAGCTGCACCTCGGCGGCCGAGAGGTCGATGTTCGCCGGGACGACGTCGAGCCCCGCGATCGCGGTGGGGCGCACCACGTCGTCGAGGGTGACGTCACGCTCCATGACGAGGTTGTAGACGCTCAGCTCGAGGTCGTGCGGGCTCACGCCGACGCCGACGGAGGCCGCGCCCTGCGGGTCGAAGTCGACCAGCAGCACCTTGCGGCCGTACTCGGCGAGGGTCGCCCCGAGGTTGATGGTCGTCGTGGTCTTGCCCACCCCGCCCTTCTGGTTGCACATCGCCACGATGCGCGCGGGTCCGTGGGAGGAACGCGGTGCGGGCGGGGGGAACTCGGGCAGCGGCCGTCCCACCACGTCCGTGGCCGGGCCGTCCTGGTTCGCCTCCGCGCCCGGGACCCCGGGCAAGGTGTTCTCGGCGGTCGCCGGCTGCGTCATCGTGTCACTCCCCCGGGTGCCTCGGTCACGCTGTCACGCTACACCGCGCCACCCGTCGCGACCGGTCGTCGCCTCGGCGCGCCGCCGCGTCAGGACAGGGCCCGGGGGTGCGCGGCGGCGTAGACCTCCCGCAGCGCCTCCGGGGTGACCATCGTGTAGATCTGCGTCGTGGTGACCGAGGCGTGGCCCAGCAGCTCCTGGACGACCCGCACGTCCGCTCCCCCGGCCAGCAGGTGGGTGGCGAAGGAGTGGCGCAGCGTGTGCGGCGAGACGTGCTCGGCCAGCCCGGCGCGGTCCGCCGCGCGCTGCAGCACGGCCCAGGCGCTCTGGCGCGAGAGCCGGTCGCCACGGGAGTTGAGGAACAGCGCCGGGGTGCTGCGCCCGTGGGCGCTCCCGGCCGTGGCCAGGACCGGCCGGGCCCGGACGAGGTAGGCGTCCACCGCGTCACGTGCGTAGGACCCGACGGGGACCACTCGCTCCTTGCCGCCCTTGCCGAACAACCGCACGACGGCCTCGGTGCCGACGTCGTCGACGTCGAGCCCGACCACCTCGCTGATGCGGCCCCCGGTGGAGTAGAGCAGCTCGAGCAGAGCGCGGTCGCGCAGGCCGGGCGCGCCCTCGACGGCGGACGCCGCGGCGAGGAGGCGGGCCACGGCGTCGACGCTCAGGGCGTGCGGCAGCCGGCGGGTCTGGGTGGGTGCGGTGACCTCGACCGTGGGGTCGTCGGGGGCGTCGCCCTCGGCCTGGGCGAACCGGTGCCAGCCCCGCAGGGCCGCCAGGGCACGGGCCGTCGAGGCGGGCGAGAGCGCCCGGCCGCCGTCGTCCCCCTCGCGCACCGCGTCCAGGTACGCCTCGACGTCGGGCTCGGTGACCTGTGCCAGGCCCGACCGGCCGAGACCGTCGAGGAAGGCGGCGTAGCGGGTCAGGTCCCGGCGGTAGGCCTGCACGGTGTTGCCTGACAGCCCCCGCTCGACCCGGAGGTGGGCGAGGTAGTCGCGCAGCGCCGAGTCCAGCGCGTCGGGCAGGTCGGCGGGGGCGACGGTCATCCGGCCATCATGCCGCCTCGGACGTCAGAAGGGCAGGAAGACGTCCACGGCGACGGCGACGAACAGCAGGGTGAGGTAGGTGATGGAGGCGTGGAAGACCTTCATCGCGCCGGGGCCCTTGCGGGCGCGACCCTGCGCCTTGCGCAGCATGGAGACCGTCAGCCACAGGAACCAGCCGCCCAGGCCGGCCGCCACCGCCGTGTAGACCCAGGTCATCCCGGCCAGCGGGACGAGCGCCAGGGAGCACGCGATCATCGCGATCGTGTGGCCCAGCATCTCGGCGGCCACGCGGCGGTCCGTGGCGACCACGGGCAGCATCGGCACGCCGGCGGTGGCGTAGTCCTTCTTGAACTTCACCGACAGCGGCCAGTAGTGCGGGGGCGTCCAGAAGAAGATGACGCCGAACAGGGCGAGCGCCGCCCAGCTCAGGCTCTCGGTCACGGCCGCCCAGCCGATGAAGACCGGCATGCAGCCGGCGATGCCGCCCCACACGATGTTCTGCGGGGTCCGGCGCTTGAGGATCATCGTGTAGCCCACGACGTAGATCGCGATCGCCCCGAACGTCAGCCACGCGGCCGGGACGTTGACCAGCCAGGCGAACCACACCAGCGCCACCACGCCGAGCGCCGTGGCGAAGACGAGCGCGTTGCGGGGCCGGATCTCCCCCGTGACGAGCGGACGCCGCTTGGTGCGGTTCATCATCTCGTCGATGTCGCGGTCGAGGTAGCAGTTGAAGGCGTTGGCCGAGCCCGCCGCGAGCGCCCCGCCGATCAGCGTGGCCACGACGAGCCAGAGGTCGGGCAGGCCGCCCTCGGCGAGGATCATCGTGGGCACCGTGGTCACGAGCAGCAGCTCGATGATGCGGGGCTTGGTCAGGGCCACGTACGCGCCCACGCGGTCGCGCCAGCCGGTCGAGCGCCGCGCGGCCGACCCGTGCACGGCAGCGCGTGTCGGGGTCGACGAGGAGTCCGTCGGTCGGCTGATGGTGCTCACGCGCGCAGGGTTCCGTTCGCGAAGGTGGTCCGGGCGGGTCCCATGCTACGCGCCGCCGGGGCGTCCGGTGCGCCCGCCGTGCCCGCCGTCACCTGTGAGATTCCTCCGCCCGCGGGGCGAGGCCCGTGCGTGACGCTCACATGGTGGGACATTCTGAGACGGTGAGCGCGGCCCGCGGCACCGCCCGCTAGTGTGGAGGAGCACAACGCAGGGCATCGGTGCCGTCGTGCGCACCGGATCGACCGCTGCGCACGGCGCCAGGACCTCGCCTCCCCCGAGAGAGCGGGACCGCCGCGCCCGGCACCGGTACAGCAGCAGAGCAACCCGGGGCAGCGCCTCGGGCAGGAAAGAGGCATTCGTGAACGCGTTCGATCCCGCACCGGCACCGCTCGAGTGGAACGACCTGGACGAGCGGGCGGTCAAGTCCATCAAGGCGCTCGCCGCCGACGCCGTGGAGAAGTGCGGCAGCGGTCACCCGGGCACGGCGATCTCCCTCGCCCCGGCCGCCTACCTGCTCTTCCAGAAGACGATGCGGCACGACCCCTCCGACCCGACCTGGGTCGGTCGCGACCGGTTCGTGCTCTCGGCCGGGCACTCGTCCCTGACGCTGTACCTGCAGCTCTTCCTGGCCGGCTACGGCATGGAGATGGACGACCTGGCCGCGCTGCGCACCTTCAACTCCCAGACGCCGGGCCACCCGGAGTACGGCCACACGCCCGGAGTCGAGATCACCACCGGCCCCCTCGGCCAGGGGCTGGCCTCCGCCGTCGGCATGGCCTACGCCTCGCGCCGCGAGCGGGCGCTGCTCGACCCCGACGCCGCGGCCGGCACCTCGCCGTTCGACCACCACGTGTACGTCATCGCCTCCGACGGCGACCTGCAGGAGGGCGTGACCTCCGAGGCCTCGTCGCTGGCCGGCACTCAGCAGCTCGGCAACCTCGTCGTGATCTGGGACGACAACAAGATCTCGATCGAGGACGACACCGAGATCGCCTTCACCGAGGACGTCCTGGCCCGGTACGAGGCCTACGGCTGGCACACCCAGCGGGTCGACTGGACCAACGGCGGCACGGGCTACGCCGAGGACACCGACGCGCTCGCCACCGCGCTGGACGCCGCGAAGAACGAGACGGGCAAGCCGTCGATCATCGCGCTGCGCACGATCATCGGCTGGCCGTCGCCGACCAAGCAGAACACCGGCGGCATCCACGGCTCGGCGCTCGGCGCCGACGAGGTCGCCGGGCTCAAGACGACCCTGGGTCTCGACCCCGAGGCCACGTTCACCATCGACGACGACGTCCTCAAGCACACGCGGTCGGTCGCCGAGCGCCACGGCTCCGAGCGCGACGCCTGGGACACCGCCTTCGAGGCGTGGAAGACCGCCAACCCGGACGGCGCCGCGCTGCTCGAGCGGCTCGGCGCGCGCGAGCTGCCCGCCGGCTGGACCGAGTCGCTGCCCGTCTTCGAGGCCTCCGAGAAGGGCGTCGCCACCCGCGCCGCCTCGGGCAAGGTGCTCTCGGCGCTGGCCGACGTGCTGCCCGAGCTGTGGGGCGGCTCGGCCGACCTCGCCGGGTCGAACAACACCACGATGGACGGCGAGCCGTCCTTCATCCCGTTCGAGCACGCCACGAAGAAGTTCCCGGGCAACCCGCAGGGCCGCACGCTGCACTTCGGCATCCGCGAGCACGCGATGGGCTCGATCCTCAACGGCATCGTGCTGCACGGCCTCACCCGCCCCTACGGCGGCACCTTCCTGCAGTTCTCGGACTACATGCGTGCCTCGGTGCGCCTGGCCGCGCTCATGGAGATCCCCACCACCTTCGTGTGGACCCACGACTCCATCGGTCTGGGCGAGGACGGCCCGACCCACCAGCCGGTCGAGCACCTCGCCGCGCTGCGCGCGATCCCCGGTCTCGACGTCGTCCGTCCGGCGGACGCCAACGAGACCGCATGGGCCTGGCGCGGCATCATCGAGAACACCTCGAACCCCGCCGGCCTGGTGCTGACCCGCCAGGGGGTGCCCACCTACCCCCGCGGCGAGGACGGCTTCGCGCCGGCCGAGGGCACCCTGCGGGGCGCCTACACCCTGCTCGACACGGAGGGCACCCCGGACGTCATCCTGGTCGGCACCGGTTCCGAGGTGCAGCTCGCCGTCGAGGCGCGCGAGCAGCTCGCGGCCGACGGCATCGCCGCCCGCGTGGTGTCCATGCCCAGCCGCGAGTGGTTCGACCGCCAGGACGCCGAGTACCGCGAGTCGGTGCTGCCCGCCGGGGTCAAGGCCCGCGTGTCGGTCGAGGCCGGCATCGCGCTGAGCTGGCGCGACGTCGTCGGCGACGCCGGCCGCTCGGTCTCGCTCGAGCACTACGGCGCCTCGGCCGACTACAAGACGCTGTACCGCGAGTTCGGCATCACCGCCGACGCCGTGGCCACGGCGGCCCGCGAGTCGCTCGCCACCGTCCGCGGCGAGTGACGTCCACGACGGCGGGGGTCGGCGCGCGCCGGCCCCCGCCGTCGTCCACGATGAGACCTGCGAACGCGCACCGACGAGGTAGGAGACCGACGTGACCGAGACGAACCGCCCCACCGCACAGCTGTCAGCCGCCGGTGTGTCCATCTGGCTCGACGACCTCTCCCGGGAGCGGCTCGACACCGGCAACCTCGCCGGTCTGGTGGACTCCCACGACGTGGTCGGCGTGACCACCAACCCCACGATCTTCGCCGGCGCCCTGGCCGGCGGCGACGCCTACGACTCCGCGCTGGCCGACCTCGCCGGCACCGACGTCGAGGCCGCCGTCGAGCGCATCACCACCGACGACGTGCGCGCCGCGGCCGACGTGCTGCGTGGCGTCCACGACCGCACGGACACCGTCGACGGCCGGGTCTCGATCGAGGTCGACCCGCGGCTGGCCCGCGACACCGAGGCGACGGTCGCCACCGCCCGGCGGCTGTGGAGCACCGTGGACCGCCCCAACGTCATGATCAAGATCCCCGCCACCGTCGAGGGTCTGCCGGCGATCACCGAGACCCTCGCCGCCGGGATCAGCGTCAACGTCACGCTCATCTTCTCCATCGAGCGCTACCGCGCCGTCATGGAGGCGTTCCTCGCCGGTCTCGAGCAGGCCCGTGCCAACGGTCACGACCTGTCCGTGATCGGGTCGGTCGCGTCGTTCTTCGTCTCGCGCGTCGACGCCGCCGTCGACCCCGCGCTGGCCGAGGTCGGCACCGACGAGGCGTCCGCGCTGCAGGGCACCGCCGCGATCGCCAACGCTCGCCTCGCCTACGCCGCCTACCAGGACGTCTTCGAGGCCGACGCGACGGGACGCTGGGCCGCGCTGCGCGAGGCCGGGGCGCACCCGCAGCGTCCGCTGTGGGCCTCGACCGGCGTGAAGAACCCCGACTACCCCGACACGCTCTACGTCACCGAGCTCGTCGCCCCCGGGGTCGTGAACACGATGCCGCAGGCCACGCTCGACGCGGTCGCCGACCACGGCGAGATCCCCGCCGACACCGTGACCGGCACCGCCGACAGCGCCGCGGCCACGATCGCCGCCATCGAGGCCCAGGGGATCTCGATGGCCGAGGTGACCGCGCAGCTCGAGGCCGAGGGCGTGAGCAAGTTCGAGAAGAGCTGGGACGAGCTGCTCACCACCACCAAGACCGGGCTCGACGCCGCGGGCGCCTGACCTGCCGCGCCCCCGCACCGCACCACCGCCCACGAGAGAGACGGGACACCGTGAGACCCGCCAAGATCACCGCTGAGCAGAATCCGCTGCGCGATCCGCTCGACCTGAGACTCCCCCGGATCGCCGGCCCGTGCGGCCTGGTGATCTTCGGGGTCACCGGCGACCTGTCGCGCAAGAAGCTCATGCCGGCCGTGTACGACCTGGCCAACCGCGGCCTGCTGCCGCCCGGGTTCGCGCTCACGGGCTTCGCCCGGCGCGACTGGGAGGACGAGGACTTCGCCCAGGTGGTGCACGACGCCGTCAAGGAGCACGCCCGCACGCCGTTCCGAGAGGCGACCTGGAAGCAGCTCGCCGAGGGCATCCGCTTCGTCCAGGGCAGCTTCGACGACCCGGACGCGTTCGAGGAGCTGCGCCGCACCGTCGAGACCCTCGACGCCGAGCGCGGCACCGGCGGCAACCACGCGTTCTACCTGTCGGTGCCGCCCAGCGCCTTCCCGCTCGTGTGCGAGCAGCTGTCCCGCTCCGGGCTGTCGGAGTCCGCCGAGGACGCGTGGCGCCGGGTGGTCATCGAGAAGCCGTTCGGCCACGACCTGACCTCGGCCCAGGAGCTGGACGCCGTCGTGTCCCAGGTCTTCGAGCCGGAGTCGGTGTTCCGGATCGACCACTACCTCGGCAAGGAGACGGTCCAGAACATCCTGGCCCTGCGGTTCGCCAACCAGCTCTTCGAGCCGCTGTGGAACTCCAACTACGTCGACCACGTGCAGATCACGATGGCCGAGGACATCGGCATCGGCGGCCGGGCCGGCTACTACGACGGCGTCGGTGCGGCGCGGGACGTCATCCAGAACCACCTGCTGCAGCTCCTGGCCCTCGTGGCCATGGAGGAGCCGGTGAACTTCGACGCCGACGCGCTGCGCGCCGAGAAGATCAAGGCCCTGTCCTCCGTCCGGCTGCCGCGGGACCTGTCCCGGCACACCGCCCGCGGGCAGTACGCCTCGGCCTGGCAGGGCGGGGAGAAGGTCCCCGGGTTCCTCGAGGAGGAGGGGTTCAACCCCGAGTCCACGACCGAGACCTACGCCGCCGTCCGGATGGACATCGACAACCGGCGCTGGGCCGGCGTGCCGTTCTACCTGCGCACCGGCAAGCGCCTCGGGCGCCGCGTCACCGAGGTGGCCGTGGTGTTCAAGAAGGCTCCGCACCTGCCCTTCGAGTCCTCCCTGACCTCCGACCTGGGCTCCAACGCGCTGGTCATCCGCGTCCAGCCCGACGAGGGCGTGACGCTCCGCTTCGGCGCCAAGGTGCCCGGCACGGCCATGGAGGTCCGCGACGTCACGATGGACTTCGGGTACGGGCACTCCTTCACGGAGTCCTCCCCCGAGGCCTACGAACGCCTCATCCTCGACGTGCTGCTGGGCGACCCGCCGCTGTTCCCGACCCGCGAGGAGGTCGAGCTCTCCTGGAAGATCCTCGACCCGGTGATCGCGCACTGGGCCGGCAAGGGCAAGCCGGACACCTACCCGGCCGGGTCCTGGGGACCGCAGTCGGCCGACGCCATGATGGCCCGCGACGGCCGCACCTGGCGTCGACCCTGACCCGCCGGCCGCACCAAGGAGTGAACTGATGATCATCGACATGCCGGACACCAGCACCAACGCGGTCGGCAAGCGGCTCGACAGCCTGCGCGACGAGGGCGGCGCCGTGGCGCTCGGACGCGTCCTGACCCTCGTCGTCGTGGCCGGCGAGGACGACATCGAGGCGGCCGTCGACGCGGCCAACGAGGCCAGCCACGAGCACCCGTGCCGCGTCGTCGTGGTGGCGCCGCTGGCCGGCGGGGCCACCGACGGCCGGGTCGACGCCGAGATCCGGGTCGGCGGCGACGCCGGCGCCTCGGAGGTCGTCGTCCTGCGCTGCTCCGACCCGCTGCGCGAGCACCCCGACACCCTCGTGATGCCGCTGCTGCTCCCCGACGCCCCGATCGTGGTGTGGTGGCCCGCGGGCGGACCCGACGACCCGACGGGGAACCCGCTGGGCGCCATGGCCCAACGTCGCATCACCGACACCACCCGGGCGCACGACCCGGTCGACATGCTCGGCCGGCTGGCGGAGGCGTTCACGGAGGGCGACACCGACCTGGCGTGGGCCCGGGTCACGCTGTGGCGCGGACTCATCGCCGCCGCCGTGGACCAGCCCCCGTACGAACCGGTCACGGCCGTGCGTGTCGAGGGCGAGCACCAGCACACCTCGCTCGACCTGCTCGCGTCCTGGCTCGGTGCCAAGCTGCGCTGCCCCGCGCGCGTGGTCCGCACCGAGGACGCGGACGCCATCACGCGGGTGGTCCTGGAGCGCAAGAGCGGCCCCATCGTCCTGGACCGCCCGGACGGACGGGTCGTCACCATCACGCAGCCGGGCAAGCCGGACCGACGCGTCTCGCTGCCGATCCGTGCGCTGTCCGAGGCCCTCATCGAGGAGCTGCGTCGTCTCGACCCGGACGAGGTCTACGGGCAGGTGTTGCGAGCGCTGGAGCGCGTCGAGACAGTGGAGTCGGCATCATGAGCACCCGTCTCGTCGTCGTCCACCCCGACGCCGCCGTCCTCGCCGAGGCCGCCGCGGCGCGGCTGCTCACGCGCCTGCTCGACGTGCAGTCCGTGCGCAGCCCCGCCCACGTCGTGCTGACGGGCGGCACGGTCGGCATCAGGACCCTCGCCGCAGCGGCCGCCAGCCCGCTGCGGTCGGCCGTCGACTGGTCCGGCGTCCACCTGTGGTGGGGGGACGAGCGGTTCCTGCCCGCCGGCGACCCCGACCGCAACGAGACGCAGGCGCGCGAGGCGCTCCTCGACGACCTCGTGGCGACCGGCGCCCTGCCCGAGGTGAACATCCACCGGATGCCGGCGCGCGGGGACGCCCCGTCCGAGGCGGCCACGCCCGAGGAGGCCGCGGCCGCGTACGCCGACGAGCTCGCGCAGCACTCCGAGGTCGGCACGACGCCGCACTTCGACGTGCTGCTGCTGGGCATGGGGCCCGACGGCCACGTGGCCTCCCTGTTCCCCGAGCACCACGCCCTCGAGGCGCCCGGGTACACGGTGGGCGTGCACGGCTCGCCCAAGCCGCCCCCGGAGCGGGTCTCGCTGACGTTCGCCGCGATCGGGCGGGCCGACGAGGTCTGGGTCGTGGCGGCCGGCGGCGAGAAGGCGGAGCAGGCCGCGGCCGCGCTGGCCGACGGCCCCGTGACGCAGGTGCCCGCCGTGCGTGCCGTGGGTCGTCACCGCACGCTGTGGCTGGTGGACGCCGCGGCGGCCTCCGCACGCGACTGACCGGGTCGCCGGCCGGGGCCGACCGACGACCCGCGAGGTTCGTCGGTCCCGGCCCCGGCCGCGGTCCCGGGGGGCGGGAGCGTTCTCAGCCGCGTGCCGGGGCGACACCCCGGCGACGCGCCTGCAGGGTGTCCAGAGCCTCCTGGAGCAGCGCGGCGCCGTCCTCGTCGGACCGACGCTCCTTCACGTACGCCAGGTGGGTCTTGTAGGGCTCGTTGCGCAGCGGGGCCGGCGGGTTCGCCGGGTCCTGCCCGGCGGGGAAGCCGCACCGGGGGCAGTCCCACTGCTCCGGGGGTTCGATCTCGTCGACCGCCGCGAAGCTCGGTCGTGTCTCGTGCCCGTTGAGGCACCAGTACGAGACCTGGTTCCGGGGCGCGGGCACGCCGCGCTCCTGCTCTCCCATCGGTCCTGCACCGACCCGCGAGCCGCGGATGGCGTGTCCGGCAGATGCCACGTGTCGTCCTCACCTTCGAGTCTGCGGGGTGTGTCCCCCGCGGACGATCCTCGTGCCCGGCGGTACCCCCGTACCACCGCCCGGCGCCGCTCCCCCGGCGGTTCGTGCCGTCAGCTCACGCGCGTGGCGACCCCGAGCAGGACCACGACGACCGACCACACGACGGCGATGCCGACGGTGATGCGGTTCAGGTTGCGCTCCGCGACGCCGGAGCTCCCCGCCGCGCTGGAGATCCCTCCGCCGAACATGTCGGACAGTCCCCCGCCCTTCCCCTTGTGCATGAGGATGAGCAGGATCAGGAAGGCGCTGGTGAGCACCAGCAGCACGTTCAGGAAGATCGTCAACGCTGCGAACATCGTGTCCTCGGCTCTCGGCCGCCTCACGGCGGGCTGTCGGTGCCGGGATTGCCCGGCGCGGTCAAGACTAGGTGACGAACGCCTCCCGTGGCGAACCCCGGTCTTGACCGGGGTTCGCCACGGGAGGCGCCGCTGACGCGGGGCGTCGGCCCCGCACCGGATCAGGAGACGTGCGACTGGTAGCGCGCGATCTTGGCGAACTCCTCGGCGTCGAGGCTCGCGCCGCCGACGAGGGCGCCGTCGACGTCCGTCTGCGCCATGATCTGCGCGACGTTCCCCGACTTCACCGAGCCGCCGTAGAGCACGCGCACGCCGACGGCGAGCTCGGCGTCGTACAGCTCGGCGAGGCGGCCGCGGATCGCCCCGCAGACCTCCTGGGCGTCCTCCGGGGTCGCGACCTTGCCGGTCCCGATCGCCCAGACGGGCTCGTAGGCGATGACGACGGTCTTCGCCTGCTCGGCCGGGACGCCCTCGAGGGCCGCGTCGACCTGCGCCAGGGTGTAGGACACCTGGTCGCCCGCCTCGCGCACGTCGAGGCCCTCGCCGACGCACAGCACCGGCGTGATCTGCTGGGCGAAGGCCGCCTTGACCTTCGCGTTGATCAGCGCGTCGTCCTCGCCGTGGTGCTCGCGGCGCTCGGAGTGGCCGACGGCGACGTAGGTGCACCCGAGGCGCGCGAGCATCGGGGCCGAGACGTCGCCGGTGTACGCGCCCTTCTCGTGCGGGGAGAGGTCCTGGGCGCCGTAGCGGATGTCGAGCTTGTCGGCGTCGACCAGGGTCTGCACCGACCGCAGGTCCGTGAACGGTGCGAGGACCGCCACCTCCACCGCGGAGTAGTCGTGCCCGGCGTCCTTGAGGGTCCAGGCGAGCTTCTGGACCGCGGCGATCGCCTCGGCGTGGTCCAGGTTCATCTTCCAGTTGCCCGCCATCAGCGGCGTGCGGTTCGTGGCCACAGTCGTGTCCTTCTGTCGTTCGGTGGGGTGGGTCAGTCGGCCAGCACGGTCAGGCCGGGCAGCTGCTTGCCCTCGAGCAGCTCGAGGCTCGCGCCGCCGCCCGTGGAGATGTGGCTGAAGCCCGCCTCGTCGAAGCCGAGCTTGCGCACGGCGGCCGCCGAGTCGCCGCCGCCGACGATCGAGAAGGCGCCGGCCGCGGTGGCGTCGACGATGCCCTGGGCCACGGCCCGGGTGCCACCGGCGAACGCCGCGAACTCGAAGACTCCCATGGGGCCGTTCCAGGCGATCGTGCGGGCGTCGGCGAGCTTGGCCGCGAACAGCGCGCCGGAGTCCGGGCCGATGTCCAGGCCCATCTTGCCGTCGGGGATCGCGTCGGCGGCGACCGTCTCGTGGGGGGCGTCGGCCGCGAAGGATTCGGCCGCCACGATGTCGGTGGGCAGCACGATCTCGACACCGTTGGCCTCGGCCTGCGCGAGGTACTCCTTGACCGTGTCGATCTGGTCCTCCTCCAGCAGCGAGGAGCCGACCGCGTGGCCCTTGGCCGCCAGGAAGGTGAACACCATCCCGCCGCCGATGAGGAGCCGGTCCGCCTTGGTCAGGAGGTTGGCGATGACGCCGAGCTTGTCGGACACCTTCGAGCCGCCGAGCACGACGGCGTAGGGGCGCTCCGGGTCGGTCGTGGCGCGGGACAGCGACTCCACCTCGGCGAGGACGAGCTCACCGGCACCGGCGGGCAGCCGCTCGGCGATGTCGTAGACGGACGCCTGCTTGCGGTGCACGACGCCGAAGCCGTCGGACACGAACGCGTCGCCCAGCTCGGCCAACTCACCGGCGAGCTCGGCCCGCTCGGCGTCGACCTTGGAGGTCTCGCGCGGGTCGAAGCGGACGTTCTCCAGCAGGGCCACCTGGCCGTCGGCCAGACCCGCGACGGCGGCGCGGGCGGACTCGCCGACGAGGTCCTGCGCGAGCGCGACGTCCTGGCCGAGGAGCTCGCCCAGGCGGGCGGCGACCGGGGCGAGGGAGAACGCCGGGTCGGGCGTGCCCTTGGGCCGGCCCAGGTGCGCCATCACCACGACGCGGGCGCCGGCGTCGACCAGACGCGTGAGCGTCGGGAGCGCGGCGCGGATGCGGCCGTCGTCGGTGATGGTCGTGCCGTCGAGCGGCACGTTGAAGTCGGAACGGACCAGGACGCGCCGGCCGCGCAGGTCGCCGAGCGAATCGATCGTCTTCATGAGCTCACCTCGTGAGAAGTTCTGGGGGTCGGACGGGTGGTGACACGACGACGTCCGCGGGTGCGCAGACCTGCTCGTCCTCGGGACGGGCGGGCCGCGCGCCCGCGGACGTCGTGGTCACCTCGGGGCGGTCGGGCTCGTCAGAGCTTCTCGCCGACGAGCTCGGTCAGCGAGACGAGCGAGTTGGAGTAGCCCCACTCGTTGTCGTACCAGGAGACGACCTTGACCTGGTTGCCGATCACCTTGGTGAGCTTGGCGTCGAAGATGCTCTGGTGCGGGTCCGTCACGATGTCCGAGGAGACGATGTCGTCCTCGACGTAGGACAGCACGCCCTTGAGCGGGCCCTCGGCGGCAGCCTTGACCGCGGCGTTGACCTCCTCGACCGAGACCTCCTTGGGGGACTCGAAGGTCAGGTCGGTCGCCGAACCGGTGATCGTGGGCACGCGCAGCGCGTAGCCGTCCAGCTTGCCCTTGAGCTCCGGCAGGACCAGGGCGACGGCCTTGGCGGCGCCGGTCGTGGTCGGCACGATGTTCTGGGCCGCGGCGCGGGCGCGACGCAGGTCCTTGTGCGGGCCGTCCTGGATGTTCTGGTCACCCGTGTAGGCGTGGATCGTGGTCATCAGACCACGCTCGATGCCGATCGCGTCGTTGAGGGCCTTGGCCAGCGGCGCGAGGCAGTTCGTGGTGCACGAGGCGTTGGAGATCACGTGGTGCGCGGCCGGGTCGTACTGGTCGCTGTTGACGCCCATGACGAAGGTCGCGTCCTCGTTCTTCGCCGGGGCGGAGATGATGACCTTCTTCGCGCCGGCGTCGATGTGCGCCTTGGCCTTGGTCGCGTCGGTGAAGAAGCCGGTGGACTCGATCACGATGTCCGCACCCAGCTCGCCCCAGGGGAGGTTGGCCGGGTCGCGCTCGGCGAGAGCGCGGATCTTGGCGCCGTCGACGATGATGTTGTCGTCGTCGAACTCGACGGTCTTGCCGAACCGGCCCAGCACGGTGTCGTACTTGAGCAGGTGGGCGAGCGTCTTGTTGTCGGTGAGGTCGTTGACGCCCACGACCTCGATGTCCGCACCGGACTCGACCAGAGCCCGGTAGTAGTTCCGTCCGATGCGGCCGAAGCCGTTGATACCGACGCGGATGGTCACGTTAGCCCTCCTCAGGGCGCGCCGGATCTGGACCGGCGCACACGGTAGATGCCAATCACTGGCGCGCACACAGCGCGCTGATGAGTTCGGCGCCACCCCGGGGGTCCCGCGACGAGCCGTCCCGGGAGCCGTAGTCCAGGGTCACACCGTCGTCACCTGACGGCTCCGAGCCTATACCCATCCGTTGCCCGACGCCGACCTCAGTGCACGGTGAGACAGGTGGGCCGACCACCGGCGAGGTCACAGGTCGAGCAGGTCGGCGCTCAGCCCGGCCTCCGTGTCGGGGATCCCGAGCTCCATGGCGCGCTTGTCCGCCGTGGACAGCAGCCGGCGGATACGGCCGGCGACCGCGTCCTTCGACAGCTGCGGCTCGGCGAGGCGCCCGAGCTCCTCCAACGAGGCCTGCTTGTGCGCGAGTCGCAGCTCGCCCGCCTCGCGCAGGTGGTCCGGCACCTCGTCCCCGAGGATCTCGAAGGCGCGCTCCACCCGGGCCCCGGCCGCGACGGCCGCGCGTGCCGAGCGTCGCAGGTTCGCGTCGTCGAAGTTGGCCAGCCGGTTCGCCGTGCCGCGGACCTCGCGGCGGGCGCGGCGGTCCTCCCAGGTCTGCCGGGTCGCCGTGGCGCCCATCCGGCGCAGCATCTCCCCGATGGCCTCACCGTCGCGCACGACGACGCGGTCGATCCCGCGGACCTCGCGCGACTTGGCCTGGACGCCCAGGCGCCGCGCGGCGCCCACCAGGGCGAGCGCGGACTCCGGGCCCGGACACGTGATCTCCAGGGCCATCGAGCGCCCCGGTTCGGTCAGCGAGCCGTGCGCGAGGAAGGCGCCCCGCCAGACGGCCTCGGCCTCGTCGGCGCCGCTCGAGACGACCTCGGGGGCCAGACCACGCACCGGCCGCCCACGACCGTCCAGCAGGCCCGTCTGACGGGCCAGCGACTCCCCGTCGCGCACCACGCGGACGACGAACCGGTCGTTCTTGCGCAGGCCGCCCGCCTTGACCACGATGAGCTCGCTCTGGTGCCCGTACAGGTCGGCGATCGCGCGGCGCAGCCGCGCCGCCACCGCGTCGCCGTCGAGCTCGGCCTCGATGACCACCCGCCCGGAGATGATGTGCAACCCTCCGGAGAAGCGCAGCATCGCCGACACCTCGGCCTTCCGGCACGACGTGCGCGTCACCTGGTATCGAGCCAGCTCGTCCTTCACCTCTGCCGTGAGCGCCATGGCGTCATCCTGCCACGCCCTCGAAGACATCGTGATAGGCCGCCGCCAGGCGCAACGGGTCGTGCCGCGGGGTGCCGTCACCCCGTCGGACCTGCCGCAACACCAGCCGGGCACCGAGCTCGGCGGCGGCGCGCTCCAGCGCGTCGCGGTCGTCCACCGTCGAGGGATCGGCGAGCACGGCGTCGACCCGCAGCCCCGGGGCGTGCTTGCGCAGCGCCTCGAGGTGCTGCGGCGCCGACAGCCCGTGGGTCTCGCCACGCTCGGCGCTGAGGTTCAGCGTCACGCAGCGTCGCGCCGCCGTCGAGTGCAGCGCCGCCGCCAGCTCCGGCACGAGCAGGTGCACCAGCACCGACGAGTACCAGGAGCCCGGGCCCATGACGACCCAGTCGGCCTCCTGCACCGCGCGGACCGCCTCCGGGCACGCCGGCGGGTCCGCCGGCACCAGCCGGAGCTGCTCGACCAGCCCGTCGGTGACGGCGACCTTGCTCTGCCCGACCACCGTGGAGCACCGGCCGTGCGAGGAGACGTCGGCCTCGACGACGAGCGGGACCGACGCCATGGGCAGCACCCGGCCGCGGGCGCCGAGCAGCCGGCCCACCCAGTCGAGCCCCGCCACGGTGTCCCCCAGGCGTTCCCAGAGCGAGACGATGAGCAGGTTGCCCATGGCGTGCCCGTCGAGCTCGCCGCCGGACGCGAACCGGTGCTGGAGCAGCCCGCTCCACGTGCGGCCCCAGTCGGAGTCGTCGCAGAGGGCGGCGAGCGCCATCCGCAGGTCGCCCGGCGGCACCACGCCCAGCTCCTCGCGCAACCGGCCCGAGGACCCGCCGTCGTCGGCCACCGTGACCACCGCCGTCAGCCGGTCGGAGAGCAGTCGCAGCGCTCCCAGCGTCGCGGACAGCCCGTGGCCGCCGCCGAGCGCCGTCACGGCGGGGCCGACGTCGGACGGTCCGTCCCGGTCGGACGACGGCGTCCGACCCCGTGTCGTCGCGGACAGGGTCTACTCCTTCCCGAGGTCACGTGCCGTGACCGTCACCCGCTGGCCGTCCTGGCGCAGCCGGTCGGCGATCTCGCCCGCGATGGCCACGGACCGGTGCTTGCCGCCGGTGCAGCCCACGGCGATCGTGACGTAGCGCTTCTCCTCCGCGAGGTAGCCGGCCAGCACCGGCTCGAGGGCCGCGACGTAGCGGTCGACGAACTCCCTCGCCCCGGGCCGGGCCAGCACGTACTGGCGCACGGCCTCGTCCTGGCCGGTCAGGTGCCGCAGCTCGGTGATCCAGTAGGGGTTCGCCAGGAACCGCACGTCGGCGACGTGGTCCGCGTCCAGCGGCAGCCCGTACTTGAATCCGAACGCCACGACGTTCACGCGCAGGGAGTCGGCAGCGCCCGCCGCGACCGCGTCCCGGACCTCCTTGGCGAGGTCGTGGACGGACATCTCGGAGGTGTCCAGCACGACGTCGGCGCGCTCGGCCAGCGAGGCGAGCATGCGCCGCTCGGCCTCGATGCCGTCCAGGATCCGCCCGTCGCCCTGCAGGGGGTGCGGCCGCCGCACGCTCTCGTAGCGGCGGACCAGGACGTCGTCGCGGGCGTCGAGGAACAGGATGCGGTGGGTGACGCCGCTGTCGTCGAGGTGCTGCAGCGCCTGCGCCAGCTCGCCGAAGTACTCCCGGCCACGCACGTCGACGACGACCGCCAGCCGCTCCACGGAGGACCCGGCCTTCGTCATCAGGTCGACCAGCGGCACGATCATCATCGGTGGCAGGTTGTCCACCACGAACCAGTCCAGGTCCTCCAGGACGCCGGCGGCACGGGTGCGCCCCGCTCCGGACATGCCCGTGATGATGAGCACCTCGGGGTCGGAACGGTCAGGGGCGGGGGTGGCGGCCTCGATCTCGGGGATGCCCTGCGGGACGGTGATGGGCGACGGTTCGCTCATGGACACAGCATGCCAGTCATGACGCGGCCCCGGCGCCCGGAGCCTCGGCCTCGGCCGGCGTGGCGGCGGAGGCGGTCGCGCCCGCCAGGGCGTCCACCACGGCCTGCGCGGTGGCCGGGCCCATGCCCTTGACCCGTGCGACCTCGTCCACGGTGGCGGCGCGCAGGCGCTTGACCGAGCCGAAGGCGTCCAGCAGCGCGCGCTGCCGGGCCGGCCCCAGGCCCGGCACCTCGTCGAGCACCGAGGACACCATGCCCTTGCTGCGCCGCTTGCGGTGCTGGGCGATCGCGAACCGGTGGGCCTCGTCGCGCACACGCTGCAGCAGGTAGAGCCCCTGGGAGGCCCGCTCGAGGATGACCGGGTAGTCGTCGTGGGGCACCCAGACCTCCTCCAGGCGCTTGGCCAGCCCGCACAGGGCGACGTCGGTCACGCCCAGCTCCTCCAGCGCGCGTGCCGCCGCGGCCACCTGCGGCGGGCCCCCGTCGACCACGACGAGGTTCGGCGGGTAGGCGAACCGCCGCCGCTCCTCCGGCTCGGTCTCGGCGCCCACGGGGCCCGAGCCGTCCACCTCGCCCGAGGCGTGCCGGTCGGAGAGGTAGCGCTTGAACCGGCGGGTGATGACCTCGTGCATCGCCGCGGTGTCGTCCGCCGCGCCGTCGCCGGCCGGGCCCCGGACGGAGAAGGTGCGGTACTCGCTCTTGCGCGGCAGGCCGTCCTCGAAGACGACCATGGAGGCCGACTGGTAGCTGCCCTGGGTGTGCGAGACGTCGTAGCACTCGATGCGCAGCGGCGCCTCGTCGAGCCCGAGGGCGTCCTGGAGCTCGGCGAGCGCCTGGCTGCGGGTGGTCAGGTCGCCGGCGCGGCGGGTCCGGTGCAGCGCCAGCGCCTGCTCGGCGTTCGTGCGGACCGTCTCGGCGAGCTCGCGCTTGTCCCCGCGCTGCGGGACCCGGACGTCCACCCTGGCGCCCCGCAGCCCGGACAGCCAGGTCGTCACCTCCGCCAGGTCCGGCGGCAGGACGGGCACGAGCACCTCGCGCGGCACGGCGTCCCGGGTGGCCGCCCGGGACTGCTCGGGCGCCAGCGTGGGGTCCTGGACCTCGTCGACCGCGCCGTAGACCTGCTGGAGCAGGTGCTCGACCAGCTCCGCGTCGGTGACGTCCTCGACCTTCTCCACGACCCAGCCGCGCTGGCCGCGGATCCGGCCCCCGCGGACGTGGAACACCTGGACCGCGGCCTCCAGCTCGTCGCCGACCAGCGCGAAGACGTCCGCGTCGGTGGCGTCCGAGAGGACGACGGCGTTCTTCTCGGTCACGCGACGCAGCGCCGCGAGGTCGTCGCGCAGCTGGGCGGCGCGCTCGTACTCCATCGCGGCCGCGGCGTCGGTCATCTCCTTCTCCAGCCGCCGGACGAACCGCCCGGTGTCACCGGCCATGAAGTCGCACAGGTCGCTCGCCAGGTCGCGGTGCTCCTCGGGGCTGACGCGGCCCACGCACGGCGCCGAGCACTTGTCGATGTACCCGAGCAGGCAGGGCCGGCCGGACTGCTGGGCCCGCCGGTACACGCCCGCGGAGCAGGTCCGCACGGGGAAGACGCGCAGCAGCAGGTCGAGGGTCTCCCGGATCGCCCAGGCGTGCCCGTACGGGCCGAAGTACCGCGTGCCGCGCCGCTTGGTCCCCCGCATCACCTGCGCCCGGGGGATCTCCTCCCCCATGGTCACGGCGAGGTAGGGGTAGGACTTGTCGTCGCGGTACTTGACGTTGAACCGCGGGTCGTACTCCTTGATCCACGAGTACTCGAGGGCGAGGGCCTCGACCTCGGTGCCGACGACGGTCCACTCGACCGAGGCCGCCGTCGTGACCATCCGCTGGGTGCGGTGGTGCAGGTTCGCGACGTCCTGGAAGTAGTTCGACAGCCGCTGGCGCAGGTTCTTCGCCTTGCCGACGTAGATCACGCGCCCGTGCGGGTCGCGGAACCGGTACACCCCGGGGGACGTCGGGATCTCGCCCGCGCGAGGGCGGTAGGTCGCTGGGTCGGCCATGCGCCCAGGGTAGGTCAGGCCACCGACGTGCCGGTCAGGCCGCCTCGTCGGCCACGTGCAGCGGCGCCGGCTCGACGAGCACGGGGAAGTTCACGCTGCGCGAGAGGAAGCACAGGGCGTGCGCCCGCTCGTGCAGCTCGGCCACGACCTCCTCGGTGGCCTGCTCCCCCGGCGCGACCAGGAGGCGCGGGTGCAGCGTGACGTCGCTGAACTGCCCCTCGCCCCGCGACTCGACGCGCATCGTGCCCGTCGCGGCGTCGCGGTAGGAGTGCACCACCAGGCCGCGCTCAGCGGCCAGGTGCAGGAACCACAGCATGTGGCACTGGGACAGGCTCGCCACGAACAGGTCCTCGGGGCTGTAGCGCTCCGGGTCCCCGCGGAACGACGGGTCGGCCGTGCCGGCCAGCACCGGACGGCCGGGCACGACGACGTCGTGGTCGCGGGTGTAGGCGGTGTACGACGTCGTCGCCCCGGCGGCGCTGCCGGGTTCGACGCCGGTGACGGGCCAGCGGACGGTCACGGAGTACTCGTGGTGGGCTCCCATGGCCACACCGTAGGACCTCAGGCGGCGTCGTGCTTGGTGGCCCGTGCCTTGGCCGTCTTGCGCCGCCGGGCGGGCGCGGCCGCCGCCGCGGGGGCCGCGACCTGCGGCTCGACCGGGACGTCGGCGTGCGGCGCCAGCGTCTCGGCGAGGAAGCGGCCGGTGTGGCTCTCGGGCACGGCCGCGACCTGCTCGGGGGTTCCCTGGGCCACGACGACCCCGCCGCCGGAACCGCCCTCGGGTCCCATGTCGATGATCCAGTCGGCGCTCTTGACCACGTCCAGGTTGTGCTCGATGACGAGCACGGTGTTGCCCTTGTCGACGAGGGACTGCAGCACCGACAGCAACCGGCGGATGTCCTCGAAGTGCAGGCCCGTGGTGGGTTCGTCGAGCACGTACACGGTGCGGCCCGTCGACCGCTTCTGCAGCTCGCTGGCGAGCTTGACGCGCTGCGCCTCGCCGCCGGACAGCGTGGGGGCCGGCTGTCCCAGACGCACGTAGCCGAGGCCGACCTCCACCAGCGTGGTCAGGTGCCGCGAGATCGCCGGGAACGCGGAGAAGAACTCGGCGGCCTCCTCGATCGGCATGTCGAGGACGTCGGCGACCGTCCGGCCCTTGAAGTGCACCTCGAGGGTCTCGCGGTTGTACCGCGCCCCGTGGCAGACCTCGCAGGGCACGTAGACGTCCGGCAGGAAGTTCATCTCGATCTTCAGCGTGCCGTCACCGGAGCAGGCCTCGCACCGTCCGCCCTTGACGTTGAAGGAGAACCGGCCGGGTCCGTACCCGCGGACCTTCGCCTCCTCGGTCTCGGCGAAGATCTTGCGGATCCGGTCCCACACGCCGGTGTAGGTGGCCGGGTTCGACCGCGGCGTCCGGCCGATCGGCCCCTGGTCGACGTGCACGACCTTGTCGAGGTGGTCGGTGCCGGTCACGCGCGTGTGCCGGCCGGCCACCTGGCGCGCGCCGTTGAGCTCGTTGGCGAGCACGGTGTGCAGGATCGAGTTGACCAGCGTGGACTTGCCCGAGCCCGACACCCCCGTGATGGCGGTGAACACACCGAGGGGGAACGACACGTCGATGTCGCGCAGGTTGTTCTCGCGGGCTCCGACGACGGTGAGCTCCCGCTGCGGGTCGACCCCGCGCCGGGTGGCCGGCAGCGCGATGCTGCGCCGCCCGGACAGGTAGGCGCCGGTCATCGACGCCTCGGTCTCGAGCAGGCCGGCGTAGTCGCCGGAGTGCACGACCTGCCCGCCGTGCTCGCCCGCACCCGGTCCGACGTCGACGATCCAGTCCGCGGACCGGATCGTGTCCTCGTCGTGCTCGACCACGATGAGGGTGTTGCCGAGGTCGCGCAGCCGGCTCAGGGTGTCGATGAGTCGACGGTTGTCCCGCTGGTGCAGACCGATGCTCGGCTCGTCCAGCACGTACAGCACACCGACCAGGCCGGACCCGATCTGGGTCGCCAGGCGGATACGCTGTGCCTCCCCGCCGGACAGCGTGCCCGCCGCCCGCTCGAGCGTGAGGTAGTGCAGGCCGACGTCCAGCAGGAAGCCGAGCCGCGCGTGGATCTCCTTGAGCACCTCGCCCGCGATCGCGCGCTCCCGCTCGCCCAGGTCCAGGGCGTCCAGGTACTCCTTGGCCTCGGCGATGGGCAGCCGGCACACGTCCCAGATCGACTTCGACCCGACCCGGACGGCCAGCACCTCGGGCTTGAGACGGGCACCCTGGCACACCGGGCACGGCACCTGGCGCATGAAGGCCTCGTAACGCTCCTTCGACCAGTCGGACTCGGTCTCGGAGTGCCGGCGCTCGATGAAGGTCACGGCCCCCTCGAAGCCGGTCGAGTACTGGCGCTCACGCCCCCACCGGTTGCGGTAGCGCACGTGCACCTTGTGGTTCCGGCCGTGCAGGACGGCGGTCCGCGCACGCTGCGGCAGCGCACGCCACGGCACGTCGAGGGAGAAGGTCATCTCGTCGGCGAGCGCCGTCAGGACCCGCTCGAAGTACTCCGACGACGTCTGCGCCCAGGGCACGATCGCGCCCTCGCGCAGCGTCTTCTCCGGGTCCGGCACGACGAGCTCGGGGTCGACCTCGAGGCGGAACCCGATGCCCGTGCACTCCGGGCAGGCGCCGTAGGGCGCGTTGAAGGAGAAGGTCCGGGGCTCGATCTCGTCCAGGCTGAGCGGGTGGTCGTTCGGGCAGGCGCGCTTCTCGGAGTACTTGCGGACCCGGTCGAGGTCGTCCACGTCGGCGTCCACGAGCTCGATCATCACGAGCCCGCCGGCCAGCCCGAGGGCGGTCTCGACCGAGTCGGTCAGCCGGCGCTGGACGCCGTCGCGGGCCACCAGCCGGTCGACGACGACCTCGATGTCGTGCTTGAGGTTCTTCTCCAGCGTCGGCGGCGTGCTGAGCTGGGCCACCTCGCCGTCGACCCGGGCGCGGGCGAAACCCTGGGTCTGCAGCTCGCCGAACAGCTCGGTGTACTCCCCCTTGCGCCCCCGGACCACGGGGGCGAGGACCTGGTAGCGGGTCCCCTCGGGCAGCTCGAGGATCTTGTCGACGATCTGCTGCGGCGTCTGGGCCTGGATCGGCTCGTCGCAGACGGGGCAGTGCTGCGTCCCCGCCCGGGCGAAGAGCAGCCGCAGGTAGTCGTACACCTCGGTGATCGTGCCGACCGTCGAGCGCGGGTTGCGGTTCGTCGACTTCTGGTCGATCGAGACCGCCGGGCTCAGTCCTTCGATGAAGTCGACGTCCGGCTTGTCCATCTGCCCCAGGAACTGCCGGGCGTAGGCCGAGAGCGACTCGACGTAGCGGCGCTGCCCCTCGGCGAAGATCGTGTCGAAGGCCAGCGAGGACTTCCCCGAGCCGCTCAGACCGGTGAACACGATGAGACGGTCGCGCGGCAGGTCGAGGTCGACGTTGCGCAGGTTGTGCTCGCGGGCACCGGAGACGACGAGGCGATTGCTCACCGCAGCATCCTACGGCCGACGGCTGACATTCGTACAGGTGTTCCATGTCACCGCAGGCCCCGGCGCCGTCGCGGACGCGGACGCGGACGCGGCTCAGTAGGCGCCGGAGGACGCGTTCACGACGAGCTGGACCACCACGACGGCGATGCCGAGGCCCCCCAGCACCGCACCGACCAGCCGGGGGTAGGCGCCCCGCGGGTCCCCGTCCGTCTCGGCGCGACGCCCCTGCCTCCAGGCCACCGACGCCGGCACCAGGACGAGCACGATCGTCAGCAGCGCACCCACGAGGTCGGCGGTCAGCGACCGCTCGTCGCCGACCGTCGACCCCGCGAGCACTCCCTCGAGCACGTACGACAGGACGAGGCCGAGCAGGAAGCCCACGAGGACGAGCGCGGCGGCGACCCACGCCCCGACGGTCCGGGAGCTGGTCGGCTGTCTGCTGTGGGTCACGGCACGGTCCCTTCGGCCTCGGCCGCCCCGACGGCAGCACCTGGACCGGATGCTAGGGCGTCGCGGACGACCGCGCCCGACGCCGCGCCGCCGTGCTTGGATGGCGTCATGGCCACCTTCGTCGTGACGTACACCTACTCCCCCGACGCCGAACGGCTCGACGCCGTCCGGCCCGAGCACCGCGCGTTCCTCGGCGCGCTGCACGAGGAGGGGTCGGTCGTCGTCTCCGGGCCCCTGCCGCCGACGGGGCAGGCTGCGGCGGGCGCCCTGATCGTGCTCGAGGCCGAGGACGAGACCGCGGCGCTGGCGCTGCTCGACGACGACCCGTTCCGCCGCGAGGAGCTCGTCGTCGAGGCGACCGTGCGCCGCTGGGTCCCCGTCATCGGGTCCCTCGCCGGCTGACCCCCGTCAGTCGCGGTCCACCGTCAGTCGCGGTCGGCGTCCTCGCGGTCGGCGACCGCCCGGCCGCGGCGGGTCCGCAGCAGGCTGGCCGCCGTCGCGATGCCCAGCGCACCGACGATGACGACCAGCGAGAGCCAGATGGGCACCTCCGGCGCCCACGGGACGGACTCCCCGCCGTTGACGAACGGCAGCGTGTTGGCGTGCAGCGCCTCCAGCACGAGCTTGACGCCGATGAAGCCGAGGATGACCGCGAGCGCGACCGGCAGGTAGACCAGCCGGTCCAGCAGCCCGCCGAGCAGGAAGTACAGCTGGCGCAGCCCCATCAGCGCGAACAGGTTCGTGGCGAACACGATGAAGGGGTCCTGGGTCAGGCCGAAGATGGCGGGGATGGAGTCGAAGGCGAACAGCAGGTCGGTGGTCCCGATGGCCACGAACACCACGAGCATCGGGGTCCAGACCCGCCGGCCGTCGACGACGGTGCGCACCCTGGCGCCGTCGTACCCGGGGCTCAGCGGCAGCACGCGGCGCAGCGCGCGGATCACGGCGTTCTCCCGGAACTCCTCGTCGTCGTCCCCGCCGACGGCGAGCTTGACGGCGGTGTACACCAGGAACGCGCCGAACAGGTAGAACAGCCACGTGAACTGCTCGAGCAGGGCTGCCCCGGCGAGGATGAACGCCCCGCGCAGGACCAGGGCGATGATGATGCCCACCATCAGCACCCGCTGCTGGTGCTCCCGCGGCACGGCGAACCGCGACATGATGAGCACGAACACGAAGAGGTTGTCGACGCTCAGGGAGTACTCGGTGACCCAACCGGCGTAGAACTCCCCCGCGGGCTGCGAGCCGCCGACGGCCCACACGACGAGCCCGTAGAGCGCGGCGAGGCCGACGTAGAACGCCACCCAGGTCGCGGACTCCCGCATCGAGGGCACGTGCGGCCGGCGGCCGACCACGACCAGGTCGGTGACGAGGACCGCGACTATCAGGGCGAGGGACGCGGCCTCGAACCAGACCGGGAGCTCGTGGGTCACGCGTCACCCGAGGACGACACGCCGACGCGTTCCTCCCGCCGGCTCTTCATCAGCGACGCCACGGTGGTGACCGCCAGGACCACCACGATGAACGACAGCGAGACGCTGGTGGGGATCTCGGGGACGACCTCGATGTGCTCCCCGCCGTTGACGAACGGCAGCTCGTTGGTGTGCAGCGCGTGGATCACGAGCTTGACGCCGATGAACCCGAGGATCGCCGCGAGCCCGTAGTTGAGGTACACGAGGCGGTCCAGCAGGCCGTCGACGAGGAAGTAGAGCTGGCGCAGACCGAGCAGCGAGAAGGCGTTGGCCGCGAAGACGAGGTAGGTCTCCTGGGTGAGCCCGAAGATGGCCGGGATCGAGTCGACGGCGAACAGCAGGTCGGCGCTGCCGATGGCGATCATGACGATGAGCATCGGCGTCACGTACCGCTTGCCGTCGACCTTCGTGAACATGTGGTGCTCGACGTAGTCGTCGGTCGTCGGCAGGATCCGGCGGGTCAGCCGCAGCACGGCGTTCTCGGTGTACTCCTCGTCGTGGTCGGTCCCGGCACGGGCCTGGGCGATCGCCGTCCAGATGAGGAACGCCCCGAAGAGGTAGAAGATCCAGGCGAAGTTCGCGATGAGCGCGGCGCCCGCCAGGATGAAGATCGTGCGCAGCACCAGGGCGATGGTGATGCCGATGAGCAGGACGCGCTGCTGGTGCTGGCGCGGGACGCGGAAGCTGGTCATGATCAGCACGAACACGAACAGGTTGTCCACGCTGAGCGACTTCTCGGTGATGTAGCCGGCGAAGTACTCGCCGCCGTAGGTGGGTCCCCACCCGGCGAGCACGACGAGGCCGAACACGAGCGCCACGGCGACGTAGGCGATCGACCACCAGGCCGACTCCTTCAGGGTCGGCGCGTGCGGCGTGCGCACGTGCCCGACGTAGTCGACGGCGAGCATCGCCAGGATGATCCCGACGGTGACGATCCAGACCCAGGGGGCGACATCCATGCGTGGTTCCTCCGGTACGCAGCACTGTGACCGAAGGTCTCTTCCGCCACGCACCGCCACGCGCACCCGCAGGTGGCGCGGGCTGGTGGTTGCGAGACCGGTGGCGCCGGGCCGACGTCCGCGCCGGCCGTGATGACGACGTCACCGCTCGGGAATACTCCCCTTCAACGAGGTGCCAGCATACGGCACGACGTCGGGACGACCACTCGGCCGTCCGCGGTCAGCCGGTGGCCTCGCGCATCTGCCGCAGCTCCTTCTTGAGCCCGCCGATCTCGTCCCGCAGGCGCGCCGCCACCTCGAACTGCAGCTCGGCCGCGGCCGTGTGCATCTGGTCGCTGAGCTCCTGGATGAGCTCCGCCAGCTCGGTCGCGGCGAGACCGGCGAGCCGGTTGCCGGACGTCGCGCCCTCCTTGGGCGCACCGGGCACCGGCGCACCCCCGCGGCCGCCGCGGTCCGGCGCCTTGCGGTAGCCGCCGGCGAGCAGCTCGGCGGTGTCGATGTCCTCCCGGGCGAGCATGTCGGTGACGTCGGCGATCTTCTTGCGCAGCGGCTGGGGGTCGATCCCGTGCTCGGCGTTGTAGGCGAGCTGCTTCTCCCGGCGCCGGTCGGTCTCGTCCAGCGCGAACTGCATCGCGGGGGTGACCTTGTCGGCGTACATGTGGACCTGACCGGTGACGTTGCGGGCCGCGCGACCGATCGTCTGGATCAGGGAGCGCTCGGAGCGCAGGAAGCCCTCCTTGTCCGCGTCGAGGATCGCGACCAACGACACCTCGGGCAGGTCGAGACCCTCGCGCAGCAGGTTGATGCCGACCAGCACGTCGTACTCCCCGAGCCGCAGCTCGCGCAGCAGCTCCACCCGGCGCAGCGTGTCCACCTCGGAGTGCAGGTAGCGCACCCGCACGTCCTTGCCGAGCAGGTAGTCGGTCAGGTCCTCGGCCATCTTCTTCGTCAGCGTCGTCACCAGGACGCGCTCGTTGCGGTCCACGCGGTCGCGGATCTCGCCGAGGAGGTCGTCGATCTGCCCGGTGGTCGGCTTGACGTGGACCTCCGGGTCGACCAGCCCCGTGGGACGGATGATCTGCTCGACCACGCCGTCGGACATGGACAGCTCGTAGTCGCCCGGGGTCGCGGAGAGGTACACGGTCTGACCGATCCGCTCGACGAACTCCTCCCAGCGCAGCGGCCGGTTGTCCGTCGCGCTGGGCAGCCGGAACCCGTGGTCGACCAGGGACCGCTTGCGCGACATGTCGCCCTCGAACATCGCGCCGATCTGCGGGACCGTCACGTGGGACTCGTCGATGACGAGCAGGAAGTCCTCGGGGAAGTAGTCGAGCAGGGTGTTGGGGGGCGAGCCCGCCTCGCGGCCGTCGATGTGCCGCGAGTAGTTCTCGATGCCGTTGCAGGTCCCGATGGAGCGCATCATCTCGATGTCGTACGTGGTGCGCATGCGCAGCCGCTGCGCCTCGAGCAGCTTGTTCTGCTTCTCCAGGTCGGCCAGCCGTGCCTCGAGCTCGGCCTCGATGCTCGACACCGCCCGCTCCATCCGCTCGGGGCCGGCGACGTAGTGGGTCGCGGGGAACAGGTAGATGCTCTGCTCGGTGCGCACGACCTCCCCCGTCAGGGGGTGCAGCGTCTGGATCGTCTCGATCTCGTCGCCGAACATCTCGATGCGTACCGCGAGCTCCTCGTACACCGGGATGATCTCGACCGTGTCGCCGCGGACCCGGAAGGTCCCGCGCGTGAACGACATGTCGTTGCGCGTGTACTGCATCTGGACGAACTGGCGCAGCAGGTCGTCGCGCTCGACGACGTCGCCGACGGAGAGGCGCACCATCCGGTCGACGTACTCCTGCGGGGTGCCCAGGCCGTAGATGCACGACACCGACGCCACCACGACCGTGTCGCGCCGCGTCAGCAGCGACGACGTCGCCGAGTGCCGCAGCCGCTCCACCTCGTCGTTGATCGAGGAGTCCTTCTCGATGTAGGTGTCCGTCTGCGCGATGTACGCCTCGGGCTGGTAGTAGTCGTAGTACGAGACGAAGTACTCGACGGCGTTGTGCGGCAGCAGCTCGCGGAACTCCGTGGCGAGCTGGGCGGCGAGGGTCTTGTTCGGCGCCATGATGAGCGTCGGGCGCTGCAGCTTCTCGATGAGCCAGGCCGTCGTGGCGCTCTTGCCGGTGCCGGTGGCGCCGAGCAGCACGGCGTCCTTCTCCCCCGCCTGGATGCGCTCGGCGAGCTCGGCGATGGCGGTGGGCTGGTCGCCGCTGGGCTGGTACTCCGAGACCACCTCGAACGGGGCCACGGTCCGCTGCAGGTCGGTCACGGGTCGCATGCCACCACGGTACGTCCCGCGACCGACATCGACGGGCCCCGCGGTCCCAGCGGGAGCGGTCAGTGCTCGGCGCCGGCGGCGATCCGCGGCTCGGACAGCTCGCCCCGCACCGCCGCCGTCGCCGTGAGCACCACCGCCCTCAGGCCGCGGGCCGAGGACGCCGCGTCGAGCTGCGCGGCGCGCGGGACGTGCACGAACCCGGAACGCACGGCGGGCCGGCCCGCCAGGGCGTGCTGCAGGGCGTAGAAGGTGGCGTTGCACACGTACGTGCCCGCCGTGTTGCTGACGGTCGCGGGCACGCCGTCGGACCGCACCGCGCTCCACGCGGCCTTGAGGGGCAAGGTCGAGAAGTAGGCGGCCGGGCCGTCGCCGACGACCGCCTCGTCGACCGGCTGCGCCCCGGCGTTGTCGGGGATGCGCGCGTCGGCGACGTTGACGGCGACGCGCTCGAGCCGCACCGACTCGGTCCCGCCCGCCAGGCCGGTGGCCACCACGACGTCCGGAGCGTGGCGTCGGACCAGCCGGAGCAGCTCGGCGGGCCCCGCGGCGAACGTCACCGGCAGCGGCGCGACGACGAGCTCGGCGCCGTCGCGCGCCGCACGCCAGTCGGCGGCCAGCGCCGTGGTGGCCTGCCACGACTCGTTGACCGTGTCACCGCCGAACGGTTCGAACCCCGTCACCAGCACCCGCACTAGCACACCTCCGATCCCGGGCACCCTACCGGCAGCCACCGGGACTCAGTGCTCGAGCTCCTCGGCGTCGAGCTCCTCGGCCACCTCCTGGCGGACCCGGGCCCACAGCTCGTCGACCTGGCGGCGCAGGTCGTCCGGCGTCCCCGTGCCGTCCAGCAGCACGTCCGCCAGCTCGCGGCGCTCGGCGTCGCTCGCCTGCGCCGCGACGCGGTCGCGGGCCTCGCCCTCGTCGAGCCCGCGCGTCGCCATCAGGCGGTCCACCCGCTGCTGCGCCGGGGCGTCGACCACGGCGAGCAGGTGGAAGTGGTCCGCCTGCCCCGTCTCGACCAGCAGGGGGATGTCGTGCACGACGACGGCCCGCGGGTCCGCCGCACCGGCGGCGGCCTCGCGCTCCGCGGCCAGCCGTCGGACCTCCGGGTGGACGATCTCCTCCAGGCGGCGGCGCGCGTCGTCGTCACCGAAGACCCGGCGTCCGAGCGCGGGCCGGTCGAGCGATCCGTCGTCGGACAGCACCCCCGGTCCGAAGGCGTCGACGACCTCGGTCAGACCGACGGACCCGGGCGCGACGGCGTCCCGGGCCAGCAGGTCGTGGTCGATGACGACCGCCCCGAGGTCCGCCAGCCGCTGCGCCGCGACGGACTTGCCGGCCGCGATCCCGCCCGTGAGCCCCATGCGAAACATGGGCACCATCCTGCCCGGCCCGTAGGCTTCCCGCCATGAGTGCGAGCGGACCCGGGCCCGGCCCGGCGCGACCGACCGGCGGACCCGGCGGCGGACCCATGCGGTCCTTCCTCCAGGACCGGTCGGTCACCGACCGGCGGCTGTCGCGGTCGACGCTGCGCCGCATCCTCGCGTTCGCGCGGCCCTACCGCCGCCACCTGGCCGGTCTGGTCGGCCTCCTGACCCTCAGCGCCGCCGCCGGCGCGGTCACACCGCTGCTGTTCCGCCGCATCATCGACGACGGGATCGCCGGCGGCGACCGCGAGCTCGTCGTCGGCCTCGCCGCGGCCGCGGTCGGGCTCGCCCTCGCCGGCGCCGGGCTCTCCCTCGCCGAGCGCTGGGTGGCCGCCCTGGTCGGCGAAGGTCTCATCGTCGACCTGCGCACCGCCGTCTTCGACCACGTCCAGCGCATGCCGCTGGCGTTCTTCGCCCGCGCCCGCACCGGCGCTCTCGTGCAGCGCCTCAACGGCGACGTCCTCGGGGCGCAGCAGGCGTTCACCGCGACCCTGCAGTCGGTCGTCTCGAACGGTCTGACGGTCGTGTTCACGCTCGCGGCCATGCTGGTGATGTCGTGGCAGCTCACGCTGCTCTCCCTGCTGCTGGTCCCCGCCTTCGTCCTGCCCGCCCGTTGGTTCGGACGCCGGCTGGCGGCGCTGACCCGGACCACCTACGACCTCAACGCCGACGTCGGACAGACGATGAACGAGCGGTTCAACGTCGCCGGTGCCCAGCTCGCCAAGGTCTTCGGCGCTCCGGACCGCGAGTCCGCGGCCTACGCCGACCAGGTCCGTCTGCTGCGCGACGTCGGGGTCCGCCGCGCGGTGTACGCCACGTGGTTCCGGGTGGGCCTGACGACGCTGGCCTCCGTCGCGATCGCCCTGACCTACGGTGTCGGCGGGCTGCAGGCCCTCACCGGGCAGATCACCGTCGGCACGCTCGTGGCGCTCACCGCCTACCTCGGGCGGCTGTACGCACCCCTGGCGGCCCTGTCGAACGTCCAGGTCGACGTCATGACCGCGCTGGTCAGCTTCGAGCGGGTCCTGGAGGTGCTCGACCTCCGGCCGGCGCTGACCGAGGCCCCGGACGCCGACGACCTGCGCGACGCGGTCCGCCGCGAGGGCGCCGGGATCGAGCTGGACCACGTGACGTTCCGCTACCCCCGGTCCGACGAGGTCTCGCTGGCCTCGCTGGAGTCCGTCGCCGCGGCCCGCAAGGACCCCGACCGGGACACCCTGCGCGACGTCTCCTTCGTCGTCCCCGCGGGCGCCATGGTCGCCCTCGTCGGGCCCTCCGGCGCCGGGAAGACGACGCTCTCCCACCTGGTCAGCCGGCTGTACGACCCGACGGCCGGGACCGTCCGGGTCGCCGGCACCGATCTGCGCCGGGCGTCCTTCGCCTCCCTGCGTGCCACGGTCGGCGTGGTCTCCCAGGACGCCCACCTGTTCCACGACACCGTGGCCGCCAACCTGCGGTACGCCCGGCCCGACGCCACGGACGACGATCTCGAGCAGGCGCTGCACGCCGCGCACCTGTGGCCCGTCGTGGCGCAGATGCCCGACGGCCTCGACACGGTCGTCGGCGACCGCGGCTACCGGCTGTCGGGCGGCGAGCGGCAACGGCTCGCGATCGCGCGCGTGCTGCTCAAGGGGCCCGACGTCATCGTGCTGGACGAGGCCACGGCGCACCTGGACTCGGAGTCGGAGGCCGCCGTCCAGGCGGCTCTCGACGTGGCGCTGCAGGGGCGCACGGCACTCGTGATCGCCCACCGCCTGTCGACGGTGCGCCACGCCGACCGGATCGTCGTGCTCGACGACGGACGCGTCGTCGAGCAGGGCACGCACCTCGACCTGCTCGCCGCCGGCGGGCACTACGCCGAGGTGTACCGGGCGCAGTTCGCGGACCACGAGCGGGCCTGACCGTCGCCTGGACAGCTGTGGGCATGAAATCTGCAGGGGGAAGGGTCTTCCCACTGCAGATTTCATGCCCACAACCTTCGTGCCCCGAACGCGACGACGGCCCGCCGCCCCGGACAGGGGCGACGGGCCGTCGATCAGGCCAGGCGGGTCCGAGGACCCACCGGGAGCCGGATCAGTTGCCGGTCAGCTTCTCGCGCAGAGCAGCCAGGGCCTCGTCGGACGCCAGCGTGCCGCCGGTGTCCTCCTGCGGGGCCGGGGCCGCCGAGGAGTAGGACGAGGACGCGGACGCGCCGCCGGTGCTGCTGGAGACGACGTCGCCGGCCGCGGCCTCGGCGTCGGCCGAGAGCGCCGCACGGACCTGCTCGCGGTGCGACTCCCAGCGCGAGTGCGCCTTGGCGTACTCGGCCTCCCAGGCCTCGCGCTGGGTCTCGAAGCCCTCGAGCCACTCGTTGGTCTCCGGGTCGAAGCCCTCCGGGTACTTGTACTCGCCGTTCTCGTCGTACTCGGCGGCCATGCCGTAGAGCGCCGGGTCGAAGTCCTCGGACTCCGGGTCCATGCCCTCGTTGGCCTGCTTGAGCGACAGCGAGATGCGGCGACGCTCGAGGTCGATGTCGATGACCTTGACGAAGACCTCGGCACCCACCTGGACGACCTGCTCGGGCAGCTCGACGTGGCGGACCGCCAGCTCGGAGATGTGCACCAGGCCCTCGATGCCGTCCTCGACGCGGACGAACGCACCGAACGGCACCAGCTTGGTGACCTTGCCCGGCACGACCTGGCCGATGGCGTGGGTGCGGGCGAAGGTCTGCCACGGGTCCTCCTGCGTCGCCTTCAGCGACAGGGAGACACGCTCGCGGTCGAAGTCGACGTCGAGCACCTCGACCGTGACCTCCTGGCCGACCTCGACGACCTCGGACGGGTGGTCGATGTGCTTCCAGGACAGCTCGGAGACGTGCACGAGGCCGTCGACCCCACCGAGGTCGACGAACGCACCGAAGTTGACGATCGAGGAGACGACACCCGGGCGCACCTGGCCCTTCTGCAGCGTCTGCAGGAAGGTGGAGCGAACCTCGGACTGCGTCTGCTCGAGCCAGGCGCGGCGGGACAGGACCACGTTGTTGCGGTTCTTGTCCAGCTCGATGATCTTGGCCTCGATCTCGCGGCCGACGTACGGCGCGAGGTCGCGGACGCGACGCATCTCGACGAGGGAGGCCGGCAGGAAGCCACGCAGGCCGATGTCGAGGATGAGACCACCCTTGACGACCTCGATGACGGTACCGGTGACGACGCCGTCGTCCTCCTTGATCTGCTCGATCGTGCCCCAGGCGCGCTCGTACTGGGCGCGCTTCTTGGACAGGATCAGACGGCCTTCCTTGTCCTCCTTCTGGAGGACGAGGGCCTCGACGGCGTCGCCGACGGCGACGACCTCGCCCGGGTCCACGTCGTGCTTGATGGACAGCTCACGAGACGGGATCACGCCCTCCGTCTTGTAGCCGATGTCGAGGAGGACCTCGTCGCGGTCGACCTTGACGATCGTGCCTTCGACGATGTCACCATCGTTGAAGTACTTGATGGTGGAGTCGACGGCGGCAAGGAAGTCCTCTTCGGTGCCGATGTCGTTGACGGCGACCTGCGGGGCGGACTTCGTGGTGGAGATGGTCATTGAGTGGTAGCTCCGATGCGGACAGGGCGTAGTACGGACATGGTCGTGGTGCAGACCCTCCCGGCGACGGCGACCCGATCACGACGTCCGGCGACGCACGTCCGACGGCGAGGCCGGATCATCGGGGATGACGCACGCGCACAGGCGCACTGCACCGCCCACAATCCTATCGGGGTGACCTGAGAGGGTCAACGCCGCTGCCCCGACCTTCACCCGAGAGCCTGGTCACCCGGTCACCCGGTCACCCGGTGCCCCGGAGCCGGTCCCGCTCACGCGAGCGCGCGGGCGACCTCCAGCATCTCGGCCGGCACCTGCTTGACCTTGCCCGCGATGTCCGTCAGCGGGACCAGGACCACGTCGTCGCCGCGCAGGGCCGTCATGACACCCGACTCCCCCGCCGAGACCGCGTCGATCGCCGCGACCCCGAGCCGGGACCCGAGGATCCGGTCGGCCGGCGTCGGCGTCCCGCCGCGCTGGACGTGGCCCAGGATCGTCACACGGGTGTCGAACCCGGTGCGGGAGGCGATCTCGGCGCCGAGGCGCTCGCTGATCGCGCCCGCCACGATCTCCCCGAACGGGCCGAGCTGCGTCTCGTACTGCATCGACGAGCCCTCCAGCGGCACCGCGCCCTCGGCGACCACGATGATGGAGAAGCTCGCGTGGGCCCGGTGGCGGTGCTGCAGGAAGCGGACGACCCGGTCGATGTCGAACGGCTCCTCCGGGGCGAGCACCAGCTCGGCGCCTCCGGCGATGCCGGCCGTCGTCGCGATCCACCCGGCGTGCCGGCCCATGACCTCGACGATCATCACCCGGTTGTGGCTCTCCGCCGTCGTGTGGATCCGGTCGACGGCCTCGGTGGCGATGTTGACGGCCGTGTCGAAACCGATGGAGCGGTCCGTGCCCCAGACGTCGTTGTCGATCGTCTTGGGCACGGCGACGATGCGGACGCCGGACTCGGCGACCTTGCTCGCCGCGTGGAGCGTGCCGTCGCCGCCGATGCAGATCAGCGCCTCGATCCGCTCCTCCTCGAGGGTGGCGCGCACGGCGTCCAGCCCCCCGTCGTCGGCGTGCGGGTGGTAGCGGGCGGTGCCGAGCAGCGTGCCGCCCGTCGGGAGCACGTTGCGGATGTGGGACCGGGTCAGGGGCATCACGTCGCCGTCGGCCAGCCCGCGCCACCCGTGGCGGAAACCGACGATGGTGTGCCCGTGCTCGCCTTCTCCCCGCTTGACCACGGCCCTGATCGCCGCGTTGAGCCCGGGGACGTCCCCGCCTCCGGTCAGCAGTCCTACGCGCACGGTGTTCTCCTCCGGTTCGCTGGGGACGGGCACCCCGAGGCTATCGGCTCCGTGTGTCGTCCAGGTGACAGGTGACAGGATGTGGGACGTGAGCGATCCATGGTTCGGATACCGCACCACCGACGACGACGGCACCGCCGCGCGGCGGTGGTGGGACGCGCACGCCGAGGAGTACCTCGACGACCACGGCGACTTCCTCGGCGACGCCGGCTTCCGCTGGGGGCCGGAGGGGCTGACCGAGGCCGAGGCCGGGCTCCTGGGGCCCCCGCAGGGCGCCCGGGTGCTGGAGGTCGGCGCGGGGGCCGCCCACTGCTCGCGCTGGCTCGCCGCCCGCGGCGCGGACGTCGTGGCGACCGACGTGGCCCCCGCGATGCTGGACGCCGCGGCGGAGATCTCCCGGCGGTCGGGCACGCCGGTGCCGCTGGTGGAGGCCGACGCCCGTGACCTGCCGTTCGCCGACGGCTCGTTCGACGTCGTCTTCACCTCGTTCGGCGCGATCCCCTTCGTCCCGGACGCCCACCGCGTGCACGCCGAGGCCGCGCGGGTGCTGCACGACGGCGGTCGCTGGGTCTTCTCCGTCACGCACCCGGTGCGCTGGGCCTTCCCCGACGACCCGACGCTCGCCGGGCTGACCGCCCACCGGTCCTACTTCGACCGCCGCCCCTCCGTCGAGGCCGAGGGCGGTCACGTGGTCTACGCCGAGTACCACCGCACCCTGGGCGACCACGTCCGCGACGTCGCGGCGGCCGGGCTGCGGCTGCGCGACGTCGTCGAGCCCGAGTGGCCGGCCTGGAACGCCCAGACGTGGGGCGGCTGGGGTCCCGAGCGCGGGCACTACCTGCCCGGCACCGCCGTCTTCGTCGCCACGAAGGACTGACGACCGGGCCGGTACCCGCGCCCGCGCCGGGCCGAGCCGCTCAGTGGGCTGCGTCGTGCCAGGTCTGACCGGCGCCCACCGAGACGTCCAGGGGCACGTCGAGCTCGACCGCGCCGCCCATCTGCCGGCGCAGCACGTCCTCCACGACCTCCCGCTCCCCCGCGGCGACCTCGACCACGAGCTCGTCGTGGACCTGCAGCAGCAGCCGCGAGCGCAGCTCCTTCTCGTCGAGCTCGCGCTGCACGCCCAGCATCGCCAGCTTGATGATGTCGGCGGCGCTGCCCTGGATCGGGGCGTTCAGCGCCATCCGCTCGGCCATCTGACGGCGCTGACGGTTGTCGCTGGTCAGGTCCGGCAGGTAGCGCCGGCGCCCGAGGAGGGTCGCCGTGTACCCGGTCGCGCGCGCCTCCTCGACGACCCCGGTCAGGTAGTCGCGCACGCCCCCGAACCGCGTGAAGTAGTCGTCCATGAGGGCCTGCGCCTCACCGGTGGGGATGGTGAGCTGCTGGGACAGCCCGAAGGCGCTGAGCCCGTAGGCGAGCCCGTAGCTCATCGCCTTGACCTTGGCGCGCATCTCGGGGGTCACCGCCGCCGGCTCGACGTCGAACACGCGCGACCCGACGTAGCGGTGCAGGTCCTCGCCGGAGCGGAACGCCTCGATGAGCCCGGCGTCGCCCGACAGGTGCGCCATGATCCGCATCTCGATCTGGCTGTAGTCCGCCGTGACGAGCTCGGCGTACCCCTCCCCGACCGTGAACGCGCGCCGGATGCGCCGACCGGCCTCGGTGCGGATCGGGATGTTCTGCAGGTTCGGGTCGGTCGAGCTGAGGCGTCCGGTGGCCGCGATCGTCTGCTGGAACGTGGTGCGGATCCGGCCGTCCGGGTGCACCGCCTTGAGGAGCCCCTCGACGGTCGTGCGCAGCTTGGCCGCGTCCCGGTGTGCCAGCAGGTGGGCCAGGAAGGGGTGCTCGGTCTTGACGAACAGGTCCTGCAGCGAGGCGGCGTCCGTCGTGTACCCGGTCTTGATCTTCTTCGTCTTCGGCATGCCGAGCTGGTCGAAGAGGACCTCCTGCAGCTGCTTCGGGCTGCCCAGGTTCACCTCGCGGCCGATGACGTCGTAGGCCTCGGCGGCCGAGGTCCCCACACGCTGGGCGAAGTGCTGCTCCAGCTCGGTGAGGAACGTCGTGTCGGCCGCGATGCCGGTGGCCTCCATGCGGGCCAGCACCCCGGACAGCGGGAGCTCGACGTCGTCGAGCAGCCCGCGCGCGCCCCGGTCCACGAGTCGCTCGCCGAGCGCCGCGGCCAGGTCCACCACGGCCACGGCACGGCCCGCCGCGTCGGCGCCGGGGGGCCCCGCCTCCAGCGCGAGGTCCAGCGCGCCCTGGGCGCCGCCGTCCTCGACGGTCAGCTCGCGTCCCAGGTGCCGGACCACGAGGTCGCCGAGGTCGTAGCCACGCTGGTCGGGGTAGCACAGGTACGCCGCGAGCTCGGTGTCCACCTGGACACCGACGAGGTCCGCCCCCCGCGCGGACAGCATGTGCCAGGCCGCCTTGGCCCCGTGCACGGCCTTCGGCGCCCGGGGGTCGGACAGCCAGTCGCGCAGGGCCCGCTCGTCGGCGTCGTCGACGTCGGCGAGGTCGACGACGACGGCGTCGGCCCGACCCCCGTCGCTCGCGGTGGCCAGGGCCACCTGCCACGCGTCGCCGGCACCCGGGCACCGCACCCCGGTGACGTCGACGCCCACGAGAGCGCCCGCCCGGGCGGTCAACCAGTCCGCGAGGGGGCCGTCGTGCCGGTCGACCTCGAGGGACGCCGTCGGCGCGACCGTGGCGTCGCCGCCGGCGGGGTCGACCGCCAGGAGGCGGTCGCGCAGCGCGCCGAACTCGAGGGTGTCGGCCACCCGGTGGACCGCCTCGCGGTCGAAGCCGGCCACCGCGAGGTCGTCGATCCCCAGCGGGAGGTCCACGTCGGTCAGCAGCGCGTTGAGCTCGCGGTTCAGCCGGACCTGCTCGACGTGCTCGCGCAGGGCCTCGCCCCGCTTGCCGCCGACCTCGTCGCGGCGCTCCAGCAGGGAGTCGAGGTCGCCGAACTGGGTGATCCACTTGGCCGCGACCCCGGGACCGACGCCGGGGATGCCCGGCAGGTTGTCGCTCGTCTCGCCGACGAGCGCCGCCAGGTCGGGGTAGCGCGCGGGCGGCACCTTGTACTTGGCCTCGACCGCCTCCGGCGTCATCCGCGTGAGCTCCGAGACGCCCTTCTTCGGGTACAGCACGGTGACGTCGTCGGTCACGAGCTGCAGGGCGTCGCGGTCGCCCGAGCAGACGAGCACCTCCAGGCCCGCCTCGGTCCCCCGCCGCGCCAGCGTCGCCAGGATGTCGTCCGCCTCGATGCCCGCGCGCTGCAGCACCGGCACGCGCAGGGACTCCAGCACCTCGTGGATCAGCGGCACCTGGCCGCGGAACACTTCGGGCGTGGCCTCGCGCTGCGCCTTGTACTCCGCGAACCGCTCCGTGCGGAAGGTCACGCGACCGGCGTCGAAGGCCACGGCCACGTGCGTCGGCTCCTCGTCGCGCAGCAGGTTGGTGAGCATCGAGGTGAAGCCGTACACGGCGTTGGTGACCTGCCCGCTGGTGGTGGCCAGGTTGTCCGGCAGGGCGTAGAAGGCCCGGTAGGCCATCGAGTGCCCGTCGACGAGCAGGAGGCGGGGGCGGCCGGCGGTTCGCGCTGAGGTCGTCACGGGTGCCAATCTATCTGCCATGTCTGACAGAGATTCCTTCCCCCAGGACGTGGACGCCTGGCGGGAGGCTGCCGCGGGGACCCTCCTGGAGCGCACCGGCATCGACCTGGTGGAGGTGAGTGCCGACGGGGCCCGGGCGAGCATGCCCGTGGCGGGCAACACCCAGCCCGCCGGCCTGCTGCACGGCGGCGCGACGGCGACGCTGGCCGAGACGCTCGGCTCGGTGGCCGCGCAGGTGCACGCCGGACCGGGACGGGCGGCGGTCGGCACCGAGCTCAGCGTCACCCACCATCGCGGCGTGCGCTCGGGGTCGGTGCACGGCGTGGCGACGGCGGTGCACCGGGGCAGGTCGACGGCCTGCTACGAGATCGAGGTCGTGGACGACGACGGACGTCGCGTCGCCAGCGCCCGGCTGACGTGCCTCGTGCTGGACACCTGAGTCAGGACACGTGCGAGGTCGGCTCCGCCGGGGAGCCGTCGGGCGTCTCGTGCTCGGCGGTGCGCTGCTCCTGGAACGCCCGCAGGTCGACCGGGCCCGTCGGCAGGCCCGCCTCCCGCGCCCGGCGGCGGCGCGCCACGAGGTCCTCGATCGCCGCGCGCGTCTGGTCCCGCCGACGGCGACCGCCGTCGCGCCGCCGGACCACGGTCGGGCCGCCGCCCGGCTCCTGGGCGAGCCAGCGCTCGAGCACGGAGACCGGGACCACCCGGTGGCCGGCCGCGGGCGCGAAGCCGACGCGCGCGAGGAAGCGCTGCATCTCGCGGGCGCCCGGCGCCGGGGCGCAGTAGACGGACTCCGCGCCGTGGACGACCGCCGTCCGCAGCGCGGCCGCGAGCAGGGCACGGCCGACGCCCTGGCGCCGTGCCTGGGGTGCGACGAGGATCGCGTCGACGTACAGGCTCGGCGTGGTCGAGTACAGCTGCGGCGCGAGCGGGCGCGCGAGGAGGAAGCCGACGACGCCGTGCTCCGAACGGGCGACGAGCACCTCGCCCCCGGCCGCGACGAAGACGCTCAGGTGCTCGCGGACGCGCGCCGGCTCGGCCGTCGCGCCGTTCGCCCCCTCGGGCCCGAGCGCGGCGGACATGTCCGCCACGGCCCACAGGTCGTCCTCGTCGGCGGTGCGGACCTCGACCGCTGCACGCATCGACGCTCCCTCCCGACAGCGGATCCCTCGTCCGAGAGATCACGGAAAGATAACAACTCCCCGGCGACGATAGTCGTCACCGGGGAGTTGCACAAACGTGGGTCAGGACGCGCCGACCTGGTCGATCACGGCGTCCGCGACCTCGCGCATGGTCAGACGACGGTCCATCGACGTCTTCTGGATCCAGCGGAACGACTCCGGCTCGCTGAGACCCATCTTCGTCATGAGCAGGCCCTTCGCCCGGTCGACGCGCTTGCGGGTCTCGAAGCGGTCCTGGAGGTCGGCGACCTCGGACTCCAGGGCGCCGATCTGCTGGTAGCGGGAGATGGCGATCTCCACCGCGGGCAGCAGGTCCGCCGGTGTGAACGGCTTCACGACGTAGGCCATCGCGCCGGCGTCGCGCGCCCGCTCGACGAGCTCGGTCTGGGAGAAGGCCGTGAGCAGCACGACCGGGGCGGCGTGGGCCTTGCCGATCCGCTCCGCCGCGGAGATGCCGTCCAGCTCGGGCATCTTGACGTCCATCACGACGACGTCCGGCTTGAGCTCGGTCGCGAGGTTCACGGCGGTCTCGCCGTCGCCGGCCTCACCGACGACGTCGAAGCCCGCCTCGCGGAGCGTCTCGACGACGTCCATGCGAATCAGGGCCTCGTCCTCGGCCACCACCGCCCGGCGGGCAGGCTTGCCCGCCGCAGGCGCCGGCTCCGGCGACTCGGCGGACTCCTGGTCGATCATCGGGGGCAGGTCGAGCGGCAGCTTCTCGTCGGTCACAGGAGACATCGTAATCCCCCGGACCGCAGGTCGTGCACCCCGGGCGCTCCGGGCGTGGTGTGACCGTGCGCACGCCTCGGCGGCGGCGAGACCGGATTGGGCGCCCGCACGACCGTGTGGTTCGATGGTGCGCAGCCTCAGCGCCCCGGTAGCCCAACCGGCAGAGGCGTTCGGCTCAAACCCGATCCAGTGTGGGTTCGAATCCCACCCGGGGCACCAGACGACGAGGGGCCCGGACCGCCGCAGCGGTCCGGGCCCCTCGTCGTCTCACCCGCCGGGGCGGGGAGGTGTCACTCGGCGATCGCGTGGGCGTCGGTGTGACTGCCCACCTTGTGCACGAGGATCGAGTTCGTCGTGCCGGGGACGCCCACCGGCGCACCCGAGACGATGACGACCCGGTCGCCGACCTCGGCGAGGCCGTTGGCCTGCAGCGTCTGGTCGACCTGACCGACCATCGCGTCGACCGAACCGACCTTCGGCACCTGGTAGCTGACGGTGCCCCAGGTCAGGGCCAGCACGTTGCGGACCGACTCCTCCGGGGTGAAGGCCAGCAGCGGGATGCCCGAGCGCAGGCGCGACATGCGCTTGGCCGAGTCGCCCGACTGGGTGAAGGTGACCAGGTACTTGGCCTCCAGCGAGTTGGCGATCTCCGCGGCGGCCCGCGTGATGATCCCCCCGCGGGTGTGCGGCGTCGAACCCAGCGGCGCGATGCGCTCGCGGCCGGCACCCTCGGTGGCCTCGATGATCGAGGCCATCGTCTCCACCGTGAGGATCGGGTAGTCGCCGACGGACGTCTCGCCGGAGAGCATGACCGCGTCGGCACCGTCGAGGACGGCGTTGGCGCAGTCCGAGGCCTCGGCACGGGTCGGGCGCGGGCTGGTGGTCATCGACTCCAGCACCTGGGTGGCCACGATCACCGGCTTGGCGTTGCGACGGGCCATCTCCACGATGCGCTTCTGCACCAGCGGGACCTGCTCGAGCGGCATCTCGACCGCGAGGTCGCCGCGGGCCACCATGAAGCCGTCGAACGCCGCGACGACCTCCTCGAGGTTGTCGACGGCCTGCGGCTTCTCGATCTTGGCGATGACCGGGACGACCCGGCCCTCCTCGTCCATGATCTTGCGGACGTCGTCGTAGTCGGCGGCGTTGCGCACGAAGGACAGCGCGATGAGGTCGGCGCCCATGCGCAGCGCCCAGCGCAGGTCGTCGGTGTCCTTCTCGCTCAGCGCGGGGACCGAGACGGCCACGCCGGGCAGGTTGAGGCCCTTGTTGTTGGAGACCGGACCCGGGACCTCGACGGTGGTGACGACGCGCGGCCCCTCGACGGCGGTGACCCGCACCCGGACCTTGCCGTCGTCGATCAGGATCGGGTCGCCGACGCGAGCGTCCTGCGGGAGGCCCTCGTGGGTCGTCGAGACGAGCTCGCGGGTCCCCACGACGTCCTCGGTCGTGATCGTGAGGGTGTCACCCTCGTTGAGGAAGTGCTTCTCGTCGCCGTCGAACCGCCCCAGGCGGATCTTCGGGCCCTGCAGGTCGACGAGGACGGCGACGTTGCGTCCCGCCTCCTTCGCCGCCGTGCGCACCCCGTGGTAGACGGTCTCGTGCTCCGACTGCTCCCCGTGGCTCCGGTTGATCCGGGCCACGTCCATACCTGCGTCGACCAGCTCCCGGAGCTTCTCCGGGGACGCCGTCGCGGGTCCGATGGTGCACACGATCTTCGCTCTGCGCATGTCTCCAGCCTCATCGTCGTACCGCCCCTGGACTTCCGGGGCGCGCTCGGACGCCACGGCGGCGCCCGGGTCCGTTGTCATCCTCTCAGGGCGACGGTGCGGGGGCCCACCGGGGCCGGCAGCTCCGTGGTCCCCTGCAGGTAGGCGTCGGCCGCGGCGGCCGCGGCGCGGCCCTCGGCGATCGCCCACACGATCAGCGACTGCCCGCGGCCGGCGTCGCCGGCCACGAACACGCCCGGCAGCGACGACGCGTAGTCGTCCTGCCGCTGCACCAGACCGCGCGAGGTCGTCTCGACGCCGGTCTGGTCCACCAGTTCCGTGATCTCCGGCCCGGTGAAGCCCATCGCGATGAGCACCAGGTCGGCCGGGATCTCGTGCTCCGTCCCCGCCTTGGGCACGCGCCGACCGTCCTCGAGGTACTCCGTCTCGGCGACCGTCAGGGCACGCACGGCGCCCTGCTCGTCGCTCAGGAACTCCACCGTCGAGGCGAGGAACGAGCGCTCCCCACCCTCCTCGTGCGAGCTCGAGACCTCGAACAGGATCGGGTCCGTGGGCCAGGGCTGGTGCGCCGGACGCTCCGTCGGCGGCTTCTTGCCGATCGCGAGCGTCGTCACGCTCGCGGCGCCCTGGCGCAGCGAGGTGCCGACGCAGTCCGACCCGGTGTCGCCACCGCCGATGACGATGACGTGCTTGCCCTCGGCCGTCGGCGCGCCCTCGACCGCGCCGCCGGCCACCGCCTTGTTCGACGGCGTGAGGAAGTCCATCGCGAACTCGACGCCGGCCAGGTCGCGGCCCGGGATCGACAGGTCGCGCGGGACCGTGGCCCCGGTGGCCACCACGACGGAGTCGAAGCGGCGGCGCAGCGCGTCCCACGTCACGTCCCGGCCGATCTCCACGCCGGCGCGGAACCGCGTGCCCTCGGCCTCCATCTGGGCCATCCGGCGGTCGATGTGGTGCTTCTCGAGCTTGAAGTCCGGGATGCCGTAGCGCAGCAGACCGCCGATGGCGTCGTCGCGCTCGTACACGACGACGGTGTGGCCCGCACGCGTGAGCTGCTGGGCGGCGGCGAGGCCGGCCGGACCGGACCCGACCACGGCGACGGTCTTGCCCGTCAGCCGCTGCGGGACCTGCGGGACGACCAGACCGCGCTCGAACGCCTCGTCGATGATCGAGACCTCGATGTTCTTGATCGTCACCGCGGGCTGGTTGATGCCCAGCACGCAGCTCGTCTCGCACGGCGCGGGGCACACCCGGCCGGTGAACTCGGGGAAGTTGTTCGTCGCGTGCAGCCGCTCGATCGCGTCGGCCCACTGGCCGGTGCGCACGAGGTCGTTCCACTCCGGGATGAGGTTGCCCAGCGGGCACCCCTGGTGGCAGAACGGGATGCCGCAGTCCATGCAGCGTCCGGCCTGCTCCTTGAGGAACGGCTGACCGTCCTCACGGATCGCGTACGTGTCCTTCCAGTCCCGCAGGCGGACCTCGACGGGCCTGCTCGGCGGGAGCTCGCGCTCCCGGACCTTGAGGAATCCACGGGGATCAGCCACGAGCCACCTCCATGATGCGCTCCCACAGCGTCGGGTCGAAGTCGTCGCCCTCGCCGAGCGGCGTGCCCGCCGACTCGGCCTCGGCCAGCGCGACGCGCACGTTGGCCCATCCGGGCGGGAGGACGCGCGAGAACCGGGCCCGCGTGCCCTCGTCGGCCAGCAGCTCGGCCGCCACCGGCGAACCGGTCTCGTCCAGGTGCCGCTGCAGCAGCGCGGACACCCGCTCCCAGTCCTCGTCCGAGAGCGCGCCGACGACGAGCTCGCCGGACGCCACGGCGGCGGCGTTCATCGCCGCGTCGCGCAGGTCGAGCACGTAGGCGATGCCGCCGGACATGCCGGCGCCGAAGTTGCGTCCGGTCGGACCCAGGACGAGGACCTCGCCGCCGGTCATGTACTCGCAGCCGTGGTCGCCCACGCCCTCGACGACGAGGGTCGCCCCCGAGTTGCGCACGCCGAAGCGCTCCCCCACGCGACCGCGCAGGAAGATCTCGCCCCGGGTGGCGCCGTAGCCGATGACGTTGCCGGCGATGACGTTCGCCGCGCCCTCGAGCACCGCGGCCTTGTCCGGACGGACGACCAGCCGGCCGCCGGAGAGGCCCTTGCCGACGTAGTCGTTCGCGTCCCCGTACAAGCGCAGCGTGACACCGTGCGGCACGAACGCGCCGAACGACTGCCCCGCGGACCCGGTGAGGGTCACGTCGACGGTGCCGTCGGGCAGGCCGTCGCCGCGGTACCGCTTGGTCACCTCGTGACCGAGCATGGTGCCGACCGTCCGGTTGACGTTGCGCACGGGCAGCTCGATCCGCACGGGCCGGCCGTCCTCGAGGGCGGGCCGGGCCTGGGCGATGAGCTGCTGGTCGAGCGCCTTGTCCAGGCCGTGGTCCTGGTCGTGCGTGCGGTGCAGCGACGACCCCTCCACGGGCTCGACCCGCTCCAGCACCGGGGCCAGGTTGAGGCCCTGGGCCTTCCAGTGGTCGACGACGCGGCGCGTGTCCAGGCGCTGGACCTGGCCCACGGCCTCCTCGACGGAGCGGAAGCCGAGCGCCGCCAGGTGCTCGCGCACCTCCTCGGCGATGTACTCGAAGAAGTTCACGACGAACTCCGGCTTGCCGGTGAACCGGCGGCGCAGCTCGGGGTTCTGCGTGGCCACGCCCACCGGGCAGGTGTCCAGGTGGCAGACCCGCATCATGATGCAGCCCGAGACGACCATCGGCGCGGTGGCGAAACCGAACTCCTCGGCACCGAGCAGCGCGGCCACGACGACGTCGCGCCCGGTCTTCATCTGCCCGTCGACCTGGACCGTGATGCGGTCGCGCAGGTTGTTGAGCACCAGGGTCTGCTGCGTCTCGGCCAGGCCGATCTCCCACGGCGTGCCCGCGTGCTTCAGCGAGGTCAGCGGGCTCGCGCCCGTGCCGCCGTCGTGCCCGGAGATGAGCACGACGTCCGCGTGCGCCTTGGACACGCCCGTGGCCACGGTGCCGACGCCGAACTCGGAGACGAGCTTGACGTGCACCCGGGCGCTCGGGTTCGCGTTCTTGGCGTCGTGGATGAGCTGCGCGAGGTCCTCGATCGAGTAGATGTCGTGGTGCGGCGGCGGCGAGATCAGCCCGACGCCCGGCGTCGAGTGACGCGTCTTGGCCACCCACGGGTAGACCTTGGGTCCGGGCAGCTGGCCGCCCTCGCCGGGCTTGGCGCCCTGGGCGAGCTTGAGCTGGATGTCGTCGGCCTGCGTGAGGTACTCGCTGGTGACGCCGAACCGGCCCGAGGCGATCTGCTTGACGCGCGAGCGGCGCTCGGGGTCGTAGAGACGCTCGGTGTCCTCGCCGCCCTCGCCGGAGTTCGACCGTCCGCCGAGCTGGTTCATCGCGATGGCGAGCGTCTCGTGCATCTCCTGGCTGATGGCCCCGTAGGACATCGCGCCGGTGTTGAAGCGCTTGACGATCTCGCTGACCGGCTCGACCTCGTCGATCGGCACGGGCTCGCGGTCGCCGGTGAACTCCAGCAGGCCGCGCAGCGTCATGAGCCGCTCGGACTGCTCGTCCACCCGCTGGGTGTACTGGCGGAAGATGTCCATGCGGCCCGAGCGCGTCGCGTGCTGCAGCCGGAACACGGTCTCCGGGTCGAAGAGGTGCTCCTCGCCGTCCCGGCGCCACTGGTACTCGCCACCGGTGGTCAGGCGCTCGTGCGGCGTGTGGTTGCCGGAGGCCGGGTAGGCCTCGGCGTGCCGCGCGGCGGTCTCGGCGGCGATCACGTCCAGGCCGATGCCGGCCAGGCGGCTCGTGGTGCCCGTGAAGTAGTCGTCGACCAGCTCGTGGGACAGACCGACGGCCTCGAAGACCTGGGCGCCCCGGTAGGACATGATCGTGGAGATGCCCATCTTGGACATCACCTTGAGCACGCCCTTGCCCAGCGCCGTGATGAGGTTCTTCACCGCGGCCTCGGGGGTGACCTGGAGGTACCCGCGCCGGGCGAGGTCCTCGACGGTCTCCATCGCCAGGTACGGGTTGACGGCCGCCGCGCCGTAGCCGATCAGCAGCGCGACGTGGTGGACCTCGCGCACGTCTCCGGCCTCGACCACCAGCGAGATCTGCGTGCGGGTGTGCCGGCGCAGCAGGTGGTGGTGCACGGCCGAGGTCAGCAGCAGCGACGGGATCGGGGCGCGCTCGGCGTCCGAGTCCCGGTCCGACAGCACGATGTGCGTCGCCCCGGCCTCGATCTCCGCGTCGACCTGGGCGAAGATCTCCTCCAGCCGGGCCTGCAGAGCACGTCCGCCGCCCGAGACGTCGTAGAGACCGCGCACGATGACGGCGCGGAACTCGCCCTCCAGCCGCTGGTCGCGCTCGATGCGCACGATCTTGGCCAGCTCGTCGTTGTCCAGCACCGGGAACGGCAGCTCGAGCTTGCGGGCGTGCTGCGGCGTCGCCTCCAGCAGGTTCGGCTCCGGGCCGATGGCGCTGCCGATCGAGGTGACCAGCTGCTCGCGGATCGAGTCCAGCGGCGGGTTGGTCACCTGGGCGAACATCTGGGTGAAGTAGTCGAACAGCAGCCGCGGCCGGTTCGACAGCACGGCCACCGGGGTGTCCGAGCCCATCGCGCCGAGCGGCTCCGCCGAGGTGTTGGCCATCGGCGTCAGGATGATCTTCAGCTCTTCGGAGGTGTAGCCGAACGCCCGCTGGCGCCGCTGCACCGACGCCGGCGAGTGGGCGACGTGCTCACGCTCCGGCAGCGAGTCCAGCGAGATCGAGTTCTGCTCGACCCACTCGCCGTACGGGCGCTGGGACGCGAGCTGGGACTTGACCTCGTCGTCCTCGACGATGCGCCCCTGCGCGGTGTCGACCAGGAACATCCGGCCGGGCTCGAGGCGGCCCTTGCGCACCACCGTGGCCGGGTCGAGGTCGAGCACGCCCGCCTCGGAGCCCAGCACGACGAGCCCGTCCTCGGTGACCCAGAACCGGCCCGGACGCAGACCGTTGCGGTCCAGGACGGCACCGATCAGCGTGCCGTCGGTGAAGGTCAGGCAGGCCGGGCCGTCCCACGGCTCGATGAGGTTCGCGTGGTACTGGTAGAAGGCGCGCCGCGCGGGGTCCATCTCGTCGTGGTTCTCCCACGCCTCGGGGACCATCATCAGCACCGAGTGCGGCAGCGAGCGGCCCGAGAGGTGGAGCAGCTCGAGGACCTCGTCGAAGCTCGCGGAGTCGCTGGACCCCGGGCTGCACACGGGCAGCAGGGGGCCCAGGTCGCCCAGCGCCTCGCTCGCCAGCTTGCCCTCGCGGGCCGCCATCCAGTTGCGGTTGCCGCGCACGGTGTTGATCTCGCCGTTGTGGGCGATGAGGCGGAACGGCTGGGCCAGGGGCCACGACGGGAACGTGTTCGTCGAGAACCGGGAGTGGACCAGCGCGATCTCCGAGGCGTACCGCGGGTCGGACAGGTCCGGGAAGAACGGCTCGAGCTGGGCCGTGGTCAGCATGCCCTTGTAGGTCAGCGTGCGGGCCGACAGCGAGGCGAGGAAGAGCTCCAGCTCGTTCTCCGCCCGCTTGCGCAGCCGGTAGGCGCGACGGTCGAGCTCGATGCCCGCCAGCTCGCGCTGCGGGTCGGCGACCACGACCTGGCGGAACGTCGGCATCGAGGCCCGGGCGGTCGGACCCACCAGGTCGACCGTCACCGGGACGTCGCGCCAGGCGAGGACGTCGAGCTTCTCCTCGGCGGCGATCGTCTCGAACCGCCGGGCGAGCTTGTCCGCGTCCTCGAGCTCCTGCGGCAGGAACGCCATGCCGATGGCGTACTGGCCCGCCGGCGGGAGCTCGGCGTCCACCACGTCGCGCAGGAAGGCGTCGGGGATCTGGGTCAGGATGCCCGCTCCGTCACCGCTGTCCTCCTCGGCACCCACCGCTCCGCGGTGGTCGAGGTTGAGCAGGGCGGTGAGGCCGGCGTCGACGATGTCGCGCCCGGGGGTCCCTCGCAGTGTCGCGACGAACGCGACGCCACAGGCGTCGTGCTCGCTCGCGGGGTCGTAGAGGCCCTGCGCCTCGGGTGGCGCGACCCAGTGCTGCGGCGTGGTCATCAACACCGTCCTCCTGTGCACCCGCACGCGGGCGCGTCTCTTCCATGGGTGGTGCGGGACGTCGTCGGCCCGTCGGGACTGTCGAGCGAGCCGGCCGGGGTGGTTCCCCCGCCGGCACCGCTCTAGGAGCGCGAGGCCGGGTCCTGGTCGGTCCCGGCCGACGACGCGTCCTGGTCGGTCGTGGCTCTCGTGTCGGTGACCTCCTCGCCGGGGCCGGAGTCGGCCGTCCCCGCGGGAGCGTCGTCGGTCTCGGTCTGTGCATCGGTGACCTGCCGCGTGTCGTCCGCACGACCCGGCAGTGCGACACCGTCCTCGCGACCGGGACGCAGCCGACCGATGACGACGAACGCGACGAGGGCACCCAGGCCGACGACGATCGACGTCCACACGTTCAGCCGCAGCCCGAGCACCATCTCAGCGGTGTCGATGCGGAGCATCTCGATCCACACCCTACCGAGGGTGTAGACCGCGACGTAGGCCCAGAATACCCTCCCATGACCGAGCCTGTACCGGCGATCGAGCCAGATCAGAAGGGCGGCAGCCGCGAGGTTCCACAGCATCTCGTACAGGAACGTGGGGTGGAACAGCGTGCCCTCGGCGTACTGCACGCCCGTGGCCGGGTCGATCGGCAGGTAGGCGGGGTCGATCGCCAGCCCCCACGGCAGGTCCGTCGGGGCGCCGAAGAGCTCCTGGTTGAACCAGTTGCCGAGCCGTCCGATGGCCTGGGCGACGAGCAGGCCCGGGGCCAGCGCGTCGGCGAAGCTGCTCAGGCGCACCCCCTGGCGGCGACAGCCGATCCAGGCGCCCACGGCTCCGAGCGCGACCGCTCCCCAGATGCCCAGTCCGCCCTGCCAGATGTACAGCGCCGAGACGGGGTCGCCGTTCTCGCCCCAGTAGGGGTCCGGCGTGGAGATCACGTGGTAGATCCGCCCGCCGACGATGCCGAAGGGGACGGCCCAGAACGCGATCTCGAGGACGTCGTCGGGGTCGCCGCCGCGGTCCTTCCAGCGGCGCATCGTCATCCAGACGGCGACGACGATGCCGGCGAGGATCGCCAGGGCGTAGGCGCGCAGCGGGACGGGACCGAGGTACCAGGTGTGCTCGGGCGGGCTGGGGATCAGCGTCACGAGACGGTCCGCGCTCATGCGTCACCCCCGGCGACGCCGGTGCGGGCGCGCGCGACGCCGGCGGCCAGCTCGCGCGTGACCTCGCCGAGCGCCTCGAGACGCTCCGGCCAGGGCTCCTCGCCCAGCAGCGTGCGCACGAACGCCGAGCCGACGATCACGCCGTCGGCGAAGCGGCCGACCTCGGCGGCCTGCTCCCCCGTCGAGACGCCGAGGCCGACGCACACGTGCGAGGCCCCGGCCGCCCGGGTGTCGGCGACGAGCTGCTCGGCGCGGTCGCCCACCGAGGCACGGGTGCCGGTGACGCCCATCGTCGAGGCGGCGTAGACGAAGCCGCGCGAGGCCTGCGCGGTCAGGCGCAGCCGCTCGGGCGTCGAGCTCGGCGCGACGAGGTAGACCTTGTCCAGCCCGTGCTCGTCGGCGGCGGCGTTCCAGTCGTCCGCCTCGTCCGGGATGAGGTCGGGCGTGATCATGCCCGCTCCGCCCGCGGCCGCGAGGTCCCGGGCGAAGGCGGCCACGCCGTAGCGCAGCACGGGGTTGTAGTACGACATGACCAGCGCCGGGACCTCGCCGCCGGACCGCTCGGCCACGGCCTCGACCACGCGCAGCACGTCGCGCACGCGCGCGCCGCCGGCCAGCGCCGCCTCGGCGGCCTGCTGGATGACGGGACCGTCCATGACCGGGTCCGAGTAGGGCACGCCGATCTCGACGACATCCACGCCGGCGTCGACCATCGTCGTCATGGCCTGCACCGACCGCTCCACGTCCGGGTAGCCCACGGGCAGGTAGCCCACGAGCGCGGGCCGGCCCTGCGCGCGCAGCGCGTCCAGGCGCGTCGCCGTCGGCGACGTCGTCACCGTCCGGGTCACTGGTCTCCCTCCGTCGCGGGCTCCTCGTGCAGCAGCCCGAACCAGCGTGCCGCCGTGGCCACGTCCTTGTCCCCGCGTCCGGAGAGGTTGACCAGGAGCACCTGGTCGCGCTGCCCGGCGTCGGCCAGCCGGCGGCCGACGCGCAGCACGCCCGCCAGGGCGTGCGCGGACTCGATGGCGGGGATGATGCCCTCGGTCCGGCACAGCAGCCGGAAGGCCTCCATCGCCTCCGCGTCCGTCACCGGCTCGTAGGTGGCGCGGCCGATGTCGTGCAGCCACGAGTGGGCCGGGCCCACGCTCGGGTAGTCCAGCCCCGCGGACACCGAGTGGCTGGGGCGGGTCTGGCCGTCGTCGTCCTGCAGCAGGTAGGACCGTGCCCCGTGCAGCACGCCGGGGGCGCCGCCGGAGAACCGCGCGGCGTGGCGGCCGGACTCGATGCCCTCGCCGCCGGCCTCGAAGCCGTACAGGTCGACGCCGTCGTCGTCGAGGAAGGCGTTGAAGATGCCGAGCGCGTTGGACCCGCCGCCGACGCACGCCGCGACGGCGTCCGGCAGGCGACCCACGCGCTCGAGCATCTGCTCGCGGGCCTCGGCGCCGATGATCCGGTGGAACTCGCGCACCATCTCGGGGAACGGGTGCGGGCCGGTGACGGTGCCGAGCAGGTAGTGCGTGGACTCGACGTTGGTGACCCAGTCGCGCAGCGCCTCGTTGATGGCGTCCTTGAGCGTCCGGGTCCCCAGGGTCACCGGGACGACGGTGGCCCCGAGCAGCTCCATGCGCGCCACGTTCAGCGCCTGGCGGCGGGTGTCCTCCTCGCCCATGTAGACGACGCACTCCAGGCCCATGAGGGCCGCGGCGGTCGCGGTGGCCACCCCGTGCTGGCCGGCGCCGGTCTCCGCGATGACGCGCGACTTGCCCATGCGCTTGACCAGCAGGGCCTGGCCCAGCACGTTGTTGATCTTGTGCGAGCCGGTGTGGTTCAGGTCCTCGCGCTTGAGGAAGATGCGCACCGCGTCGCCGCCGGCGTGCTCGGCGAACCGCGGCACCTCGGTCAGGGGCGAGGGGCGGCCCGTGTACTCCCGGTGCAGACGGCTCAGGTCGGCGGCGAACGCCGGGTCCTGCTGGGCCTTGCGGAACTCGGCCTCGAGCTCGTCGAGGGCGGCGATCAGCGCCTCGGGGACGTACCGGCCGCCGAACTGGCCGAAGTACGGCCCGTGGACGTCGGCGAGGCGGCCGGCGTCCTGGTCGGCCAGGGTCTCGGTCAGCGCGTCGCGCACGGGCTGGTGGGGCTGCTCGGGCACAGGCGCTCCTTCTTCACGAACGGGGACGGGTGGGATGTCGAGGGCCGGGCGGGCGCCGGTCAGGGCTGCACGGCCGGCCGGACCGACCAGAGCGAGGGGTGCTGACCGGCCGCGACCAGGTCGGCCACCGAGCGACGCGGCTCGCCGTCGGTCACGAGCGCCTCGCCGACCAGGACCGCGTGGGCCCCGGACCGCGCGTACTCCATCACGTCGTGCGGACCGCGGACGCCGGACTCGGCGACGCGGACGACGTCGTCGGGGATGAGGGGGGCGAGCTGGGCGAAGGTGTCGCGCCGCACCTCGAGGGTCTTCAGGTCGCGGGCGTTGATCCCCACCACGCGGGCGCCGGCGTCGAGCGCCCGGTGCACCTCGTCGGCGGTGTGCGCCTCCACCAGGGCCGTCATGCCCAGGGAGTGCACCCGCTCGACGAGCGAGGTCAGCACCGTCTGCTCCAGCGCGGCGACGATGAGCAGCACCAGGTCGGCGCCGTGCGCGCGCGCCTCCCAGACCTGGTAGGGGGTCACGACGAAGTCCTTGCGCAGCACGGGGACGTCGACGGTCGCGCGGACGGCGTCGAGGTCGGCCAGGCTGCCGCCGAAGCGACGCTGCTCGGTCAGCACCGAGATGACGCTGGCGCCGCCGGCGGCGTACTCCCCGGCGAGGGCGGCGGGATCGCTGATCGGGGCGAGGTCCCCCTTGGACGGACTGGACCGCTTGACCTCGGCGATCACCGCGACGCGGTCCTCGGACCGCAGCATGTCGCAGCACTCCAGGGCCCCGGGAACCCGCGCAGCACGCTGCTTGAGCTCCTCGAGCGAGGTCCGTGCCTGACGCTCGGCGAGGTCCTCCCGGACCCCGGCGACGATGTCCTCCAGGACTGTCATGCTCTCCCCTCCCCCGGACGTGTTCCTGCCATGGTAGGCCGGTCACGCAGCGGGACGGACCACCGACCGGTGGGCGAGACGCCCCGGCGGCATCCTGACGCCGCTCGCGACCGGCACGGACGGCACATCGTTATGTCTCCGTGACGCGGCGCGCGGGGCGCGTCCCTCCGCCGTCCGCCCGCCGTCCCCCCGTCACGACGACGGCGCCCCGACCCGTCGTGGGTCGGGGCGCCGTCGGGGGCGTGGGCAGCGGGCGTCAGTGCCCGGCCCGGTCCTGCCGCGCGGGCATGCCGGGCCGCGGCTGGCCATAGCCCATGTTGCGCATGACGAGGCCGACGACGCAGGAGACCACCACGACGGCGAGCCCGGCCCAGAAGAGCGCGAAGGGCACGCCCGGCAGGCAGCCGAGCGAGGCGAGGAGCGCACCCAGGATGACGCCGGTCATCGCGGTCCACGCCGCCAGCGTGTGGCCGTGGTTGGTGGGCGGGACCGCTTCCGGCAGGTACGTCGGCTCGGCGGTGCTGTGGTCGGTCATGGGTGCAGTAGGCCTTTCGTCACGAAGTTCAGGGCTCAGACTACCGGTCCGACGACGGATCGGTGCCGCGGGAGAGGGCGTCCCAGTCGGCCTGCGGGTCGGCCTCGTCCGCGCCGGCCGCGGCCTGCCCGGAACCGTCGACCGGGCCGTCGACCGGCCCGGCGGCCGGCACCCGCTCGTGCCGTCCGCCGGTGGCGCTCCACCTCCCGGCGCCGAGCGTGGCGAGGACGGCGACGACGACGATCGCGGCGCCGGTGACCAGGGCCAGCCACGGCCACGGCGTCAGGTCCACGGGGGCGGTCAGCTCGGTCACGCCGGCGGCGTCCGCGGCGGCGGCGACCGCCGGACCGGCCGGGTCGCGCAGCACGGCGACGGTGCCGGCCACGACGGCCAGCCCGGCGAGCCCGGCCACGACCAGGGCCAGCCGCCGGGCGACCCGGCCGGCGAGCGTCGTGGCCAGCGCGCACGCCAGGGTCACGAACGCCGCGGCGCTGACCACGGGGGCGGCCGACGTGCCCGCGACCTCGACCGCGACCTCCGGCTCCAGGGCCGTGGCCACCGTGGTGCGCAGCCAGACCGGTGCCGAGACGCCGAAGGTCGCCCCGCCCAGCGCGAGCAGCAGCACCACGGCGCGCGAGCGCGTGCGGATCACGACGCCCGCCCCGTGCCGAGGTCGGCGAACCGCGCCGCGAGCTGCACCGCACGGACGGCGGCGGCGGCCTTGTTCCGCGACTCGGCGTACTCCAGGGCCGGGACCGAGTCGGCCACGATGCCGCCGCCGGCCTGGACCGAGGCCCGACCCTCGCGCAGGAACGCCGTCCGGATGGCGATGGCCATGTCCATGTTGCCGCCGAAGTCGAGGTAGCCGCAGGTCCCGCCGTAGATGCCGCGCGAGGCGGGCTCCAGCTCGTCGATCAGGGCGATCGCCCGGGGCTTCGGGGCGCCGGAGAGCGTCCCGGCCGGGAACGTCGCCCGGAACGTCTCCAGCGCGGTGGCACCCGGACGCAGCCGGCCCACGACGGTCGAGCACAGGTGCATGATGTGGCTGAACCGGCGCGTGACCATGAACTCGACGACCTCGACGGTGGTGGGCTCGCACACCTTGACCAGGTCGTTGCGGGACAGGTCGACGAGCATGAGGTGCTCGGCCCGCTCCTTCGGGTCGGCGATGAGCTCCTCGGCCAGCGCCACGTCCTCCTCGACGGTCGCGCCGCGCGGCCGCGACCCGGCGATTGGGTACGTCGTGACGTGCCCGGCGTCGACCTTGACCAGGGTCTCGGGGCTGGAGCCCACGACGGCGAAGTCCCGCTCGCGGTGGTCGCGCAGTTGGAAGTAGTACATGTACGGGCTCGGGTTGATCGTCCGCAGCGCCCGGTAGACGTCCAGCGGCTCGGCCGGGCAGTCGAGGTCGAGCCGCTGCGAGAGCACGACCTGGAAGACCTCGCCCTCGCGGATCGCCTCCTTGCCGGCCCGGACCGCGTCCTCGAAGTCGTCGCGGGTCGAGCGGAACTCCAGCCCGGGCTCCGCGGCGGTCGGGTCGACGACGGTGCGCACCGGCGTGGTCGGCGCCGCGAGACCCGCGGCCAGCCGGTCCAGCCGGGCCACCGCGTCCGCGTGGGCCTCGTCGACCCGCTCGTCGGTGTCGTCGGCGTTGATCGCGTTCGCGATGAGCCACACCGACCCGGAGTGGTGGTCGAACGCGACGAGGTCGGTGGCCAGCGACAGCGCGACCTCGGGCACGTCCAGCTCGTCGGGAGCCTCGGCCGGCAGCGTCGGCTCCCAGTGCCGGACGACGTCCCAGCCCATCGCCCCGACGAAGCCGCCGGTCAGCGGGGGCAGCCCGTCGATCGGCTCGGTGCGCAACGCCTGCAGGGCGGCCTCGAGCACGTCGAGCACGTCGCCCTCGGCCGGGATGCCGGCAGGCACGTCGCCCCGCCAGACGGCGCGGCCGCCGTCGGACAGCAACGTCGCCCGGGAGTCCACGCCGACGAACGACCACCGCGCCCAGGCGCCGCCGGAGTCGGCCGACTCCAGCACGAAGGTGCCGGGGCGTCCCTGCGCGAGCGTGCGGTACAGCCCGACCGGGGTGACGTCGTCGGCCAGGACGCGGCGCACCACGGGGATGACCCGCCGGTCGCGCGCCAGCTCGCGGAAGGTGCCCAGTCCCGGCCACGTGGCGCCCCAGGTGAGCTCGTCGGCCGTCGGTGCGACGGCAGGAGCCTGGGCGGAGGTCGAGGCAGGAGTGGTCACCGGTTCTCCTCGGCGGTCTCGTCGGGGCGGCGGCCGACGACGGCGCTGAGCTCGCCGCCGGCCTCGAAGCAGGTGCGCGTGCCCGTGTGGCAGGCGGCGCCCACCTGGTCCACGCGCACGAGCAGGGCGTCGCCGTCGCAGTCGAGGGCGACGGACCGGACGTACTGGCGGTGTCCGGAGGTGTCCCCCTTGCGCCAGTACTCGCCGCGGGACCGGCTCCAGAACGTCACCCGTCCCGTCGTCAGCGTGCGGCCCAGGGCCTCGTCGTCCATCCAGCCGAGCATCAGCACCTCGCCGGAGTCGTGCTGCTGCACGATCGCGGCGACGAGGCCCTGCTCGTCACGCTTGAGGCGGGCGGCCACGGCCGGGTCGAGGGAGTTCTGGTTCTGCACGCCAGCATCCTTTCACGTCGCGGGCGCCGGACGGGGCCGCGTCTCAGCGGGTCTGGGCCACCCACGAGGCGTGCATGCGGGCGTACACGCCGCCGGCCGCCGCCAGCTCCTCGTGCGGCCCGACCTCGACGACGTGCCCGTCGTCGACGACCACGACGAGGTCGCTCGCCTCGGCGGTGGACAGCCGGTGGGCGATGGTGATCGTCGAGCGTCCGGAGGTGAGCGCGTCCAGCGCCCGCGCGATGCGCACCTCGGTGGCCGGGTCGACCGCCGAGGTCGCCTCGTCCAGCACGAGCAGGTCGGGGGCGGCCAGGTGGGCGCGCGCGACCGCGACGAGCTGCCGCTCGCCCGCGGACAGCGCCTCGCCGCGCTGGCCGACGTCGGTGTCCAGCCCGGCCGCCAGCCCCTCGACCCAGTCCGTCAGCCCGAGGGCCTCGAAGGCCGCGGCCACCCGGGCACGGACCTCGGGGTCGTCGGGCACGGCACCGGGCAGCCCGTAGGCGGCGTTGGTCAGCACCGTGCCGTCGAAGAGGAAGCCCTCCTGCGGCACCAGGACCACGCGCTCGCGCAGACGGGCCAGCGGGATCTGCCGCAGGTCGACGCCGTCGAGCTCCACACGACCCTCGGTGGGGTCCATGAGTCGCGTGACGAGCTTGGCGATCGTCGTCTTGCCCGACCCCGTCTGGCCGACGACGGCGACCTTGCGGCGGGCGGGCAGCTCGAGGTCGACGCCGTGCAGGACCTCCGGCCCCTCGGGGTAGGCGTAGCGCACCCCGCGCAGCGCGACGTGCGCGTCCCCGCGGGGGGACTCGACGCCGTCCTCGCCCGCGTCGACGACGTCCAGCGGCGTCTCGACGACCGCCAGCACGCGCCGCCATCCCGCCACGGCGTTCTGCAGCTCGTTGAGGATCTCCGTGGCCATCTGGACCGGACCGGTGAAGAGCTGGACCAGGAACAGGAACGCGACGAGCTGCCCGGCCGTGAGCCCTCCCCCGATGCCGAGGTAGGAGCCCACCACCACCACGACGGCCAGGACCAGGTTGGCCATGAACGTCCCGGAGGAGAACACGCTCGCCACCAGCAGCAGCGCACGGCCCTGGGTCCGCCGGGCCGCCTCGATCGCCGTGTCGATGCGCCGGCCGGTGCGGTCCTCGACGCCGTACGAACGCACGGTCTCGGCGCCCACGACGGCCTCCGAGACGGCACCGAGCATCGCGCCGACCTTCTCGCGCGAGCGCCCGAAGGCCCGGCCGACCGACCGCTGGGCGTAGCGCAGGACGATGAACAGCGGCACGAAGCACAGCCAGACCACGACGGTCAGGGCCGGCGAGTACACGGCCATGAGGACGGTGGCCACGGCGATCTGCAGGCTGGAGACCAGCAGCATGATCCCGCCCCACTGCACGAAGTGGGAGATCTGGTCGACGTCGGTCGTCACGCGCGAGACCAGGGCGCCGCGCCGTTCGGAGCCCTGGGACAGGGTGGACAGGTCGTGCACGTGGCGGAACGCCCGCACGCGCAGCGTGGCCAGACCGGCCTCGGTGGTGCGGAAGAGACGGACGTTGACGACGGCGGTGCACAGCCCGGCGACGACGATCGCCCCGGCGGCGAGCAGGGTCAGCGTCAGGACGCGCGAGGCGTCCGGGCCGCCGGCGGCGAGGATGCCGTCGTCGACCGTGCGCTGGACCGCCAGGGGCACCACGACCCGGCCGGCGGCCGCCAGGACGGCCAGCGCCAGCGTGATCCACAGCCCCTGGACGATCTGCGGCGAGATCTCCAGACCGCGTCGCAGGGTGGCGAGCACCCCCAGGTCGCTGGCGGACGCGATGCGCGAGTCGCTCATCGGACCTCCTCCGTCTCGGTCTCCCAGGGTTCGCGGGCGTCCTCGCCGGCGGCCCGCTCGTCGGCGAGCTCGCGCTCGCGGCGCGCCGTCTCGACCTCGTAGGCGGTGGCGAGCTCGCGGTAGCCCGGGTCGCGGGCGAGCAGCTCGTCGTGGGTGCCGACGTCGACGACGCGTCCGGCGTCGAGGTGCACGACGACGTCGGCCATCGTCACCGAGGACATCCGGTAGGCCACCATGACGACGGTGGTGGCGCGGCGGCCGTCGGCCGTGGTGGTCGCCAGCCCCGTGAGGATCTCCTGCTCGACGCGGGGGTCGACGGCGCTGGTGGCGTCGTCGAGGACGAGCAGCCGGGGACGCCGCACGAGCGCGCGGGCGATGGCCAGGCGTTGGCGCTGCCCGCCGGAGAGGTTCGCGCCGCGCTCGCCGAGACGGGCGTCCAGACCGTCGGGCAGGGCGCGCACGACGTCGTCGACGCGGGCCAGCGCGAGGGCCTCCCAGACGGCGGCGTCGATCTGGGGCGAGACGTCGTCCGCCAGGGTCACGTTGGCGCGCACGGTGTCCTCGAAGACGAAGGTCTGCTGCCCGACCAGGGACACCTGCGCCGGGATCTGTCCGTCGCCGAGACGCCGGACGTCGGTGCCGTCCAGGAGCACGGTGCCGCGCGTGGGGTCGCTGAGGCGGCTCAGCAGCGAGACCAGCGTGGTCTTGCCCGCGCCGGTGGCCCCGACCACGGCGACGGTCGTGCCGGACGGCACGTCCAGGTCGACGCCGTCGAGCAGGCGCGCGGTGCGCCCGGCGGCCGGCACGTCCACGCCGACGCCCTCGAGCCGGACGGCCAGCCCCGCCTCCCCGGGCGGCATCGGCTCGTCCCCGGGGACGAGCTCGCCGCGCGCGTCCAGGACACGGGTGATGCGCTCGTGGCCGACCAGGGCGCGCGGCAGCTCGCCGAGCACCCAGCCGAAGGCGCGCACCGGGACCGCCATCAGGGTGAGCAGGTACGCGGCCGTGACGACGTCGCCGACGTCGACCGCGCCGGCCGCGGCGCGGGCGGCGCCGACGCCGAGGACGAGCAGCGTGCCGAGGTTGGGCAGCAGCTCGATGACGGGGTCGAACACCGCGCGCACCTGCCCGACACGCACGTTGGCGGCGCGCAGGTCGTCGGTCGCGCGGCCGAACCGCTCCTCCTCGCGGTCCGCGGTGCCGAGGGACTTGACCAGCAGGGCGGCCTCGAAGGACTCGTGCGCGACGTCGGCGACCTCGGCGCGCAGCTGCTGCGCGCGGGTCGCGGCGGGCGCCATGTGCCGCTGGAAGACGAGGTTGGCCACGATGGCGGCGGGGATGACGAGCAGGGCCGACAGTGCGAGCCAGGGGTCGATGGCGAAGAGCATCACCGTGGCGACGCCGATCATCACCACGACGCCGAGGGCGAACGGCAGCGGGTTGAAGACGCCGGTGGCGGCCTCCACGTCGGCGCTGGCGTTGGACAGCAGCTGACCCGCCGGGTGCGAGCGATGCCAGGACATCGGCAGGCGCAGGTACTGGCGGGTGACGCCGCGGCGGTGCTGCGCTTGCAGCCCGACGTTGCCCCAGCCGGCCCAGATGCGCCGTCCGGCCACCGACAGCGCGAGCGTCAGGGCGACCAGGGCGAGCACTCCCCCGGCGAGCCAGATGTCCGCCCGGGCGGTCTCGTCACCCGACAGCGCGGGCACGACCACCGCGTCGGTCGCCCAGCCGACGGCTCGACTGACCGCCACGGTCGCGGCACCGAACACGGCCGAGGCCGCCACCGCGGCCCCGAACAGCCGCGGCTCGGCACGCAGGCCCCGCCACAGCAGCGCGGCGCTGCGGCGCAGGCGCGACCCGGTGAGGGTCGCCGGACGGGCAGTTTCGGGCACGGAAGGACCTCGCAGTCGTCTCGGGGATCGGACAGATCCTAGCGCGCCCCGGGCAACGGCCCGCGGCCCCCGTCGTCCGGCGCCTCGCCGACGGGCCGGTCCCGGTGGCTCAGCGCACCTCGACGCCGGCGGCGCGCATCGCGTCCTTGACCTCGCCGATGGTCAACGTGGAGAAGTGGAACACGCTGGCCGCCAGGACGGCGTCCGCCCCGGCGCGCGCCGCGGCGACGAAGTCCTCGGGGGTGCCCGCCCCGCCCGAGGCGACCAGCGGGACGTGGACGCGTTCGCGCACGGCGCGGAGCATCTCCAGGTCGAACCCGCCGGTGGTGCCGTCGGCGTCCATCGAGTTCAGCAGGATCTCGCCGGCACCGAGCCCGGCGGCGCGCTCCGCCCACTCCACGGCGTCGATGCCGGTCCCCCGGCGGCCGCCGTGCGTGGTGACCTCGTACCCCGAGGGCGTCGTGGTGTCCCCCGTGACGCGACGGGCGTCGACCGAGAGCGTGAGGACCTGGTTGCCGAACCGGTCGGCGATCTCCGCGATGAGCTCGGGACGCGCGATCGCCGCGGTGTTGACCCCGACCTTGTCGGCACCGGCCCGCAGCAGCCGGTCCACGTCGTCGGTCGAGCGCACGCCGCCGCCCACGGTGAGGGGCACGAAGACCTGCTCCGCCGTGCGGCGCACGACGTCGACCATCGTCTCCCGGCCGCCCGAGGAGGCCGAGACGTCGAGGAACGTCACCTCGTCGGCGCCCTCGTGGTCGTACCGGTCGGCGAGCTCGACCGGGTCGCCGGCGTCGCGCAGGTTGGCGAAGTTGACGCCCTTGACGACACGTCCGGCGTCGACGTCGAGGCACGGGATCACCCGAACGGCCACGGTCATGCGGTTCTCATCCTTCGGTCGTGCTGGGTGGCGGGTCCTGGTCGGCCGCCTCGTCGGAGTCCTGCTCGCCGCCCTCCGGCGCCGGGGCGTCCTGCGTGACCTGGAACCGGGCGTCGAGGATGTCGATGACGTAGACGAGGGTCTCGTCGGCCAGCTCGCTCCCGGTCCCACCGTAGCCCAGGTGCGGGGGCACCACGAGCATCACCTGGGACCCGACGGACTGCTCGAGCAGCCCCTGGTCCCACCCCTCGATCAGCCGGCCGATGCCGATCGTCGCCGACTGCGGGGCCACGCCGGGCTCCCAGCTGGTGTCGACGACACGCCCGTCGCTCCACCGCACGGCCACGTAGCGGGCCGTGACCACCTGGCCGACCTCCACCTGGGGGCCGCCGCCGCGGATCAGCGGCTGGACGACGAGCTGACCGGGCGGGTCGCCGTCGCCGACGAGCACCGTCGGGCTGCCGTCCGGGTCCCGGACCACGGTCGGCAGTCCCTCGACCGGTTCGACCACGTCACCCGTGGCCCGCGTGGGCAGCACGTCCACGACCAGCACGACGGGCACGTCGCCGTCCTGCTCGACGACCAGGACCCGCGCGCCCACCCGCTTGCCGCGCAGCGAGTCGTAGACGTTCTGGCCCAGCGAGTCGGCGTCGAACGTGTACCAGGCGGGTGCGTCGAGATAGGTCGAGGAGATGACGCTGCCGTCCCGGCCGTCCTCGGCGTACATGTGCAGCAGCACCTGCTGGCCGGGTTCGAGCGGGTCACCGGTCCCGGGCCACAGGGTGCGGGAGCCGGACTGCACGACCTGGTACGGCTGCGGGTACTGCAGCGCCGGCGGCTCGCCCTGGGGTCCGCTGACCTGGACCGGGGTCTGGGAGGGCACCTGGGTCGGTGCGACCCGCTCCCACACGGGCGTCGAGCACCCGGTCAGTGTCAGCAGCACCGCCAGGACGGCGACGAGCAGACGGGGACGGCGGGGTGGCACCGGCACAGTGTGCCACGACGGCCCCGGCGTCCCGGAAACGGTCCCGGGCACCCGGGGCCGGCGGACGTCACATGGACTCGATGAGCCGTTCGACGCGCTCGTCGACGTTGCGGAACGGGTCCTTGCACAGCACCGTGCGCTGGGCCTGGTCGTTGAGCTTCAGGTGCACCCAGTCGACCGTGTAGTCGCGCCGGGCGTCCTGGGCCGCCCGCACGAAGTCGCCGCGCAGCTTGGCACGCGTCGTCTGGGGCGGGATCGCCGTGGACTCGAACACCTCGAGGTCCGTCACGACCCGTTCCACCATCCCTCGCGCCGCGAGGAGGTTGTACAGGCCCTCGGTGCGCGAGATGTCGTGGTAGGCCAGGTCCAGGCGGGCGATGCGAGGGTCCTCCAGCGACAGGTCGTGCTTGGCCCGGTACCGCTCGATGATGCGCCACTTGATGACCCAGTCCAGCTCGCGGTCGACGAGGGACAGGTCGCCGGACTCCAGGGCGCGCAGGCCCCGCTCCCACAGGTCGAGCGTCTGCTTGACCTGCGGGGTCGGGTCCAGGTGGGCGTCGACGTGCTCGCGCACCCGCTGGTAGTACTCGCCCTGGACGTCGACCGCCGTCGCGGAGCGCCCGTTGGCGAGCTGGACGGCGTGCTTGCCGGAGGAGTCGTGGCTGATCTCCCGGATGGCCCGGATCGGGTTCTCCAGGGTCAGGTCACGGACGGGCACCCCCGCCTCGACCAGGCGCAGCACCAGGTCCGTGGCCCCGACCTTGAGCAGGGTCGTCGTCTCCGACATCGAGGAGTCGCCGACGATGACGTGCAGGCGCCGGTAGTGCTCGGCGTCGGCGTGCGGCTCGTCGCGGGTGTTGATGATCGGCCGCGAGCGCGTCGTGGCGCTGGAGACCGCCTCCCAGATGTGGTCGGCGCGCTGGGACAGGCAGTAGGTCGCCCCGCGGGGGGTGGCCAGCACCTTGCCCGCGCCGGTCAGCACCTGCCGGGTGATGAGGAACGGGACCAGGACGTCGCTGAGACGGGAGAAGTCGCCCTGCCGCCGCACGAGGTAGTTCTCGTGGCAGCCGTAGGAGTTGCCCGCCGAGTCCGTGTTGTTCTTGAACAGGTGGACCTTGCCGGGCAGGCCCTCGTGCTCCAGCCGCTGCTGCGCGTCCGCCACCAGACCCTCGAGGATGCGCTCGCCGCCGCGGTCGTAGGCCACGAGCTGGCGGACGTCGTCGCACTCGGCGGTCGCGTACTCGGGGTGCGAGCCGACGTCGAGGTAGAGCCGCGAGCCGTTGCGCAGGAAGACGTTCGAGGACCGGCCCCAGGCCACGACCTTGCGGAACAGGTAGCGCGCGACCTCGTCGGCGCTCAGCCCCCGCCCGTCGTCGGCCGCGCACGTCACGCCGTACTCGGTCTCCAGCCCGAAGATCCTCCGGTCCATCGCAGCCCCCTCAGTCGTCTCCGTGCAGCAGGCGCGCCAACGCGTCGCCCTGCCACCGGCGGAAGGCCCGCCGCGCGCGGCGGCGGTCCAGCACCGCCACCTCCAGCCCCGCGGCGGAGATCTCCCGCTCCTGCCCCTCACCGGCGACCGAGCCGTCGGTGTTCACCGCACCCAGCGTCCGCACCGCCAGCCGCAGCACGCCGGCCAGGTCCATGCCCGGCTCCCAGCCGTCACGCACCCGCGAGGTGAGCTGGTCCGCCTGCCCGCCCATCACGACGAACCCGTGCTCGTCGGCGACCGAGCCGTCGTAGGACAGCCGGTACAGCTGGTCGTCGTCCTGCGTGGCACCGACCTCGGCGACCACCAGCTCGACCTCGAGCGGCTTGGACTCGGTGGTGAACACCGTGCCCAGCGTCTGGGCGTAGGCGTTCGCGAGGCCCCGGGCCGTCACGTCGGTGCGGTCGTAGGAGTACCCGCGCAGGTCCGCGTACCGCACCCCCGCCACGCGGAGGTTCTCGAACTCGTTGTACTTTCCCACGGCGGCGAAGGCGATGCGGTCGTAGATCTCGGAGATCTTGTGCAGCGCGCGCGAGGGGTTCTCCGTCGCGAACGCGATCCCGTCGTCGTAGGCCAGCACGACGACGGAGCGCCCGCGGCCGATCCCCTTGCGCGCGAAGTCCGCCCGGTCCTTCATCAGCTGCTCGGGCGAGACGTAGAACGGCATGTTCACGCGCGTGCACCTCCCTCGCGCCGCTCGGCGACGATCTGTTCGACGACGTCCGCCAGGGCGTCGTCGGCCACCCGCCGGTAGCCGTCCGCGGTGACCGTGGCCACCACCGGCCAGATGCGCCGGACCGTGTCGGGCCCGCCGGTCGCGCTGTCGTCGTCCGCGGCGTCGTAGAGCGCCTCGACGGCGACCGCCACGGCGGCGTCGGCGTCGAGGCCGTGGCGCCACCGCTTCTTCAGCGACCCGCGGGCGAACACCGAGCCGGATCCCACCGAGTGGTGGTCGTGCTCCTCGTAGCGTCCGCCGGTGACGTCGTAGCTGAACAGGCGTCCGCCGGACCGGTCGAGGTCGAACCCGCCGAACAGGGGCACGACGGCCAGTCCCTGCAGGGCCAGGGGCAGGTTGCCGCGGATGATCGCGGCCAGCCGGTTGGCCTTGCCGTCCAGCGAGAGCTGGGAGCCCTCGATCTTCTCGTAGTGCTCGAGCTCGAGCTGGAACAGCCGCACGAGCTCCAGGGCGATGCCCGCCGAGCCCGCGATGCCGACCGCGGAGTAGTCGTCCGCGGCGAAGACCTTCTCGATCTCGCGGCTGGCGATGAGGTTGCCCATGGTCGCGCGTCGGTCGCCGGCCATGACCACGCCGCGGCCGCTCTCGTCGTCACCGAAGGTGAGCGCGACGATCGTGGTCGCGTGCGGGGCCAGCTCCGCGGCGGTGCCCGTCGTCCCCGCCGGCCGGTTGCCCGGCAGCAGGTCCGGGGCGTGCTCGCCCAGGAAGTCGACGAACGAGCTGGATCCCGGCCGCAGGAAGGCGTCCGGCAGCCGACCGGAGGACTCAGCGGATGGGGAGGTCACTCACTGCCCGCCCTTCTGCACGAACCCCCGGACGAACGACTCCGCGTTCGACTCCAGGACCTCGTCGATCTCCTCGAGCAGCGAGTCGACCTCCGCGTCGCGGTCGGCGGCCTGCGGAGCCGGAGCCGGCGCCTCCGCGTCGTCGTCGGGCGTGCGGTCGTCGTTCTGCGGGTTGATCCGTTCCTGACCGGCCATGGTCCGCCTCCTTCGCGTTCCCTGCGGGTGGTGGCAAGCCTATGTCGTCCTGGCCGTGGTGCGCGCAGGACTCACGCATCTCCTCGCAACCCCGTCAGCAGGGCCGTCGCGTCCGGGCTCGCGTCCAGCAGCCGGCCGATGTGCTGCGCGGTGCCGCGCAGCGGGTCCGGCATCGGCACCCGCTGCAGGGACGCGGCGCCGGCGACGTCGAAGATCACCGAGTCCCAGCTCGCCGCCGAGACCTCGTCGGCGTAGCGCTCCATCACCTCGCCGCGGAACCACGCCCGCGTGTCGGTCGGCGGGTGGTGCACCGCGCGGGCGACGTCCTCCTCGGTGGTGATCCGGTCGACGGCGTCGGAGGACAGCAGCCGGTGGTAGATCCCGCGCTCGGGTCGCACGTCCGACCACTGCAGGTCCAGCGCACCCAGGCGCGGGTGGTCCCAGTCCAGCCCGTCGCGCGTGCGCAGCCGCTCCAGCAGGCGCAGCTTGGCCACCCACTCGACGTCCCGGGCACAGCTCATCGGGTCGGCGCCCAGGCGGTCCAACACGCCGCGCCACCGCGTCACGACCGCGTCGGACTCCTCGTCCGAGCCCAGGGCCGCGAGCGCCCGTTCGACGAGGTCGACGCAGCGGCGCTGGATCTCCAGGGCGGTGGCCGTCGTGCCGTCGGCCAGGTCCAGCTCGGCGGTCAGGTCCAGGTCGCGCGAGACCCGCCGGACCGCCGGGACCGGGTCGGCCAGCCGCAGCCGCGACAGCTCGGCCCGGGCGGGGACCCCGACCGCGGCGAGGTCGTCGAGGTGCTCGAGCACCCACAGCACCAGCGACGTCGTGCCGAGCTTGAGGTAGGTGGCGACCTCGAGGTGGTTGGCGTCGCCGAGGATGAGGTGCAGGCGCCGCCAGCGCGTGCGGTCGGCGTGCGGCTCGTCGCGGGTGTTGACGATCGGGCGGCGCAGCGTGGTCTCCAGGCCGATCTCGGCCTCGATGTAGTCCGCCCGCTGGGAGAGCTGGAACCCCGGCTCGTCGCCCGTCTGCCCGAGGCCGACACGACCCGAGCCGGTGAAGACCTGCCGGGTGACCAGGAACGCGGTGACGAGCTCTGCCAGGGTGGCGAACGGCAGGTCGCGGTCGACCAGGTAGTTCTCGTGGGTGCCGTAGCTGGCGCCCTTGCCGTCCACGTTGTTCTTGTACAGGACGATCTCGGTGCCCGGCACCTGCGCGAGGTGCCGGCTCGCCGCCAGCATGACCCGCTCGCCGGCCACGTCCCACACCACGGCGTCACGGGGGTTCGTGACCTCCGGCGAGGAGTACTCGGGGTGGGCGTGGTCCACGTACAGGCGGGCCCCGTTGGTGAGGATGCAGTTGGCGGCGCTCGGGTCGTCGTAGTCCTCGGTCTCGGGACGCTCGAGCGACTCGGGCGTCGCGGGGACCTCGGCGGCGCCGGTGGGTGCGGCGCCCACCTGGGCGCTGGCCGGTCCGGACGGCGCGGGCTGGGACGGGTCGTCCGTGAGCAACGAGGGGTGCGCGGCGGCGCGGTCGAGGTGGAACCCGCGCGCGTCGGCCAGCGGGTCCTCGTCGTCGTAGTCCCATCGCGCCGGCGGGTGGCCGGGGCGTCCGTCCTGGACGAGCGCCCGGTAGGTGGTCACGACCTGGGAGCTCATCAGCATCGGGTTCGCCATCGGGCGGCCCGGGGACAGCACCCCGTACTCGGTCTCGATACCCATCACGCGTCGCACGGTCACACGCCCACCCTATGCGGCTCGCCGTCCGCGCCGCGCCGCTAGGATCGTCCGCATGGCGGACTGGTTCTCGACAGCCGTGCGTGGCCAGGACTGCGCCGAGGCAGCGCTCCGGGTCGACTGGGGGTCGACGCCGCTGGGGGACCCTGCCGGCTGGCCCCTCGGGCTGCGCAGCGCCGTCGAGCTGTGCTTCAGCACGCGGTTCGCCGTCCTGGTGACGTGGGGGCCCGAGCTGACGATGATCTACAACGACGGCTACCGCGACATGCTCGGCAGCGACCTGCACCCGCGCGCGATGGGCGCCGCGGCCCCCGTGCTCTGGGGCCAGATCTGGGACGACGTCGGCCCTCTGTTCGACGAGGTGATGCGCTCGGGCCTGCCCACGTGGGATGTCGACATGCCCCTGATGATGAACCGGTCCGGCTTCCTCGAGGAGACCCGGTTCACCTTCTCCTACAGTCCGCTGCGCGACGACGACGGCGTCGTCCGCGGCGTCATGGACATCGCCACGGAGACGACCGACCAGGTCGTCGACCGGCGTCGGATGTCCACGCTGAGCCGCCTCTCCACGGCGCTGCACGGCCATCGCAGCGACCCGTCGACGGTGGCTCGCGTGGCCACGGAGGTGCTCCTCGAGGCCGAGGACGTCACCGAGGTCGACGTCTCGTTCGACGTCCCGGTCGGCACCGTGGACCGCGGCGCCGCCGACGACCAGGTCGACGGCGCCGGGTCGCCGCAGCCGTCGCCGGGGGCGCAGCCGGTGTGGCACGGTCCCCTGCTCGTCGCCCCGCTGGCCCCGCACCCGGACCGTGCCGCGCTCGGGAGCATCACCCTGCGGGGCACCGACCGCCGTCCGCTGGACGAGACCCAGCGCGCCTTCCTCCTGCTCCTGGCCACCACGGTCTCGAACGCCGTCGCGGAGGCGGACGAGCACCGCCGCCGGGTGACGCACCTGCGCAGCGTGAGCGACACGCTGCAGCGCGCCATGGTGCCGGACACTCCCTCCTCGCCCCGCTGGCAGGTGCGCTACCGCCCCGCCGACGACAACCTGAGCGTGGGCGGGGACTGGTTCGACGTGATCGAGCTGTCCGGCGGACGGTTCGGTCTCGTGGTGGGCGACTGCGTCGGGCACGGCATCGGTGCCGCCGCGTCCATGGGGCGTCTCAGCAGCGCCGGACGCGCCGTGCTGCTCGCCGGGTCCGGCCCGGCGCACACCCTGTCGATGCTCGACGACTTCGCCCGCACCGTGCCCGGAGCGGAGAACGCGACGGTCTTCTGCGGGATCGTCGATCCGCAGGCCATGACCCTGACCTACTCCAGCGCCGGGCACCCGCCCGGTCTCCTGCTGGCCGCCGACGGTTCCACGACGTGGCTCGCCGAGGCCCGCAGCGTCCCCCTGACGCTCCCGCACCGCGGGCGGACCGAGCACGAGACGACGCTGACCCCCGGCGACCTCGTCCTGCTCTACACCGACGGGCTCGTCGAGCGTCGCGACACGCGGCTGCGCACCGGCCTGGAACGGCTCGCGACCGTGGCCGGGGCGGCGCGCGCCGAGACGTCGCTGGACGCCCTGCCCGAGCGGCTCATGGACGACATGCTGGCCGACGGCGCCCGGGACGACGTCGCGCTCGTGGTGTACCGCGCCGGCTGAGGGCCGCGGCCACACCGCACGTCCCCGGCTACAGGTACTGACCCGTGGAGTTCACGGTGTCGATCGTGCGCGGGGTGTTGTTCTCGCCCTTCTTCTGCACGATGGTGCGGATGAACACGATGCGCTCACCCTTCTTGCCGCTGATGCGCGCCCAGTCGTCGGGGTTGGTCGTGTTCGGCAGGTCCTCGTTCTCCTGGAACTCGTCGACGCAGGCCGACAGCAGGTGCTCCACCCGGATCCCCCGGTGGCCGGAGGCCAGGAAGTCCTTGATCGCCGACTTCTTGGCGCGGTCGACGACGTTCTCGATCATCGCCCCGGAGTTGAAGTCCTTGAAGTACAGGGTCTCCTTGTCACCGCTGGCGTAGGTGACCTCGAGGAACTGGTTGTCCTCGTCCTCGGCGTACATGCGCTCCACCACGGAGCGGATCATCGCCTCGACGGCCGCCTGCCGGTTGCCGCCGTGCTCGGCGAGGTCGTCGGCGTTGATGGGCAGGTCGGCCGTGAGGTACTTGCCGAAGATCTCCGTGGCGCCCTCGGCGTCCGGGCGCTCGATCTTGATCTTCACGTCGAGCCGGCCGGGACGCAGGATCGCCGGGTCGATCATGTCCTCGCGGTTGGAGGCGCCGATGACGATCACGTTGTCCAGCCGCTCGACGCCGTCGATCTCGGCGAGCAGCTGCGGCACGATCGTGGTCTCCACGTCCGAGGACAGGCCGGTCCCCCGGGTGCGGAACAGCGACTCCATCTCGTCGAAGAACACCACCACGGGCATGCCCTGGCCGGCCTTCTCCCGGGCCCGGGCGAAGATGAGCCGGATGTGCCGCTCGGTCTCGCCGACGTACTTGTTCAGCAGCTCGGGACCCTTGACGTTGAGGAAGAAGCTCTTCGCGTTCGGGTCGCCGCCGCGCTTCTCCGCGACCATCCGGGCCAGCGAGGAGGCGACCGCCTTGGCGATGAGCGTCTTGCCGCAGCCGGGCGGGCCGTAGAGCAGCACGCCCTTGGGCGGGCGCAGCCCGTGCTCGCGGAACAGGTCCGGGTGGGAGAACGGCAGCTCGACGGCGTCGCGGATCGCCTCGATCTGCGTGCCCAGACCGCCGATGTCCTCGTAGGCGATGTCGGGCACCTCCTCCAGGACGAGCTCCTCGACCTCGGACTTGGGCACGACCTCGAAGACGAACCCGCTGCGCACGTCGACGGTCAGCGCGTCCCCGACGCGCAGCCGGTCGGCCGCGACGGAGCCGGCGAGCCGGACGACGCGCTCCTCGTCGGCGCGCCCGACCACGAGCACGCGGTCCTCGTCGAGCACCTCCTTGACCGTGACCAGCTCGCCCGTGCGCTCGTAGCCACCCGCGCCGACGACGGTCATGGCCTCGTTGAGCTTGACCTCCTGCCCCGGGGCGAGGTCGGACAGCTGGAGCTGGGGACTGGCCTGGACGTGCATCTTGCGGCCCTGGGAGACCACGTCCACCGACCCGTCGCCGTGGTCGGACAGGAAGGTGGCGTACGTCCCGGGCGGCTTGGCCAGGTCGTCGATCTGCTTCTTCAGCTCGACGATCTGCTCCCGGGCGGCGCGCAACGCCTCGGCGAGCCGCTCGTTCTTCGCCGCGAGCAGCGCCAGCTGGGCGTCGCGTCCGGACGGCGTCGGCGCGTCCGAGTGGTCCGGGCGAACAGGGTGGTCGGTCATCACGTCCCCTCTCGTGCGGCCCGGGCGGCCTCCCCCCGTCCGAGGGGATTTCTCCCGAGAGACAGCACCCTACGGGTCAACGCCGACATCCTGTGGCTCATTTCACGCTGCGGCGCCCACGTTCACACGATGACGACCGAACTGTGACTCCGCCGCAATCTGGCCGGAACATCAGGCCTCCTGCTCGGGCTCCTGACCGACCTGACGGCGCACGCGACGGATCTTCTTGTCCGAGACCGCCTTCTCGCCGAGCTCCTCCTCGCTCCACCGGCCGGCGCCCCACTGCTCCTCGTCGCCCGGGCGCGAGCCCTTGGCCGGGCGCCGCTTGCGCAGCGGCGGGGTGACGCCGTCGGCCAGGCGGCGGGCGGTCAGCAGGAAGCCGGTGTGCCCGACCATGCGGTGCTGCGGCCGGACGGCCAGCCCCTCGAGGTGCCAGCCGCGCACCATCGACTCCCACGCGGACGGTTCGGCGAACCGGCCGTCGGCACGCAGCGTCTCGGCCGTCCGGGACAGCTGGGTCGCCGTCGCGACGTAGCAGACGAGCACCCCGCCGGGGATGAGCACCTGCGCGACGGCGTCGACGTTCTCCCACGGAGCGAGCATGTCCAGCACGACGCGGTCCACCGAACCGGGCTCGACGACGTCGGCGGCCCGGTCGGCCAGGTCGCCGGTGTGCAGGTGCCAGGCCGGGTGGGGGCCGCCGAAGAACGTCTCGACGTTGCCGCGCGCGATCGCGGCGAAGTCCTCGCGACGCTCGATCGAGTGCAGCTCGCCCGCGTCGCCGACGGCGCGCAGCAGGGACATGGTCAGCGCGCCGGAGCCGACACCGGCCTCCAGGACGCGGGCCCCGGGGAAGATGTCGGCCATCTGGACGATCTGGCCCGCGTCCTTGGGGTAGACGACGGCGGCACCGCGCGGCATGGACAGCACGAAGTCGCTCAGCAGCGGCCGCAGGGCGAGGTACTCGATCCCGGCGGTGTTGGTGACCACCCACCCCTCGGGGCGACCGATGAGGTCCTCGTGACGGAAGTAGCCCTTGTGCGTGTGGAAGGTGGCGTTCTCGGCGAGCGTGATCGTGTGCATCCGACCCTTGGGGTCGGTGAGCTGGACCTTGTCGCCGACGCGGAACGGACCGCGGCGGATGTCGGCACCGGTGGCGGAGGAGGAAGTCACGCCGATCGAGTCTACCGGCGGCCCGCCGGACGCACGGCCGCCGCGACCCGGGCGACGTCCAGCACCCCGGTGACCCGGCCACGGTCGGCCACCGGCAGCACGCGCGCGCCGCCGGCGACACGGGCCAGGTGGTCGAGCAGCTCGGGTCCGGACTCGTCGACGTCCACGGTCGACCCCGCGGGGAAGGGCACCAGGGCCGACTCGGCCGGCGTCGCGGCGGCCTGGTCCGCCGGCACGGCGGCCGCGGCCTGCGGGTCGACCCAGCCGGCCGGCTCGCCCCGGTGGTCGAGGACGACGACGGCGACCTCGCCGTGCCTGCGCGCCGCCCGGCCGGCGTCGGCCACCGTCGCCCCGGCCGGGACGACGACGGCGGAGGTCACCAGCGACCGCACGTCGAGGCGGTCGAGCTGCTCGCGCCGGCGCCCCACCCGCATGGCCTCGCTCGCCCCGGACCACAGGAACGCGCCGATCAGCGCGGCCCACATCACGGTGAAGAGGTCGGGGCTGCGTCCGGTCGCCAGGGGCCAGACCAGCGCCCACAGCACGACGGCCGCACCGACCGCCCGGCCGACCCAGCCGGCCGCCAGCGTGCCGCGCGTGCGCGAGCCCGTCGCGGCCCAGACGCCCGCCTCGAGGACCTGGCCGCCGTCGAGCGGGAGACCCGGCAGCAGGTTGAAGGCACCGACGAACGCGTTCGAGAACGCGCCGGCGTAGAGCAGCAGCGCGGGCACCGACGCCGAGGTCTGGGCGGAGAACAGCAGCCAGAAGCCGGCGGCGAGCGCCAGGTTCGTCAGCGGGCCGACGACGGCGATCAGCGCGCTGTCGCGCGGGTGCCGGACCGTTCCGGAGTAGGCGGTGTGTCCGCCCCACAGCGTCAGGGCGAGCTCGTCGACGCGTTGTCCGCGGGCGCGCGCCACCAGGGCGTGGGCCACCTCGTGGCAGAACACCGACGCGAACAGCAGCAGCACGAACGCGAAGGAGACGACCAGCACCCCCACCAGCTCCATGCGGGGGGCGAAAGCACGCACCGTCGGGGCGAACAGCGCGGTCAGGACGACGGCGGCGAGGAGCCACGACGGGGTCACCAGGACGGGGGCGCCGGCGACACGGCCGATGCGCCACCCGGAGGAGCGTTGAGTCACCGCTCCAGGCTATCCGGCCCGGCCGCCGGGACCCGCGCGTGGGTCGACGGCCGTGTGGGCGGCCCGCCGTAGGGTGGCCCGCATGACGACGACGGCCGACCCCGCCACCGGATCACCGGACCGCACCGCGTCGAGCCCCGACGCGGCGGGGACCCGACCGTCACGTCCCCCGGCGCTGTCGCCGTCGCGCGCCAACGACTTCATGCAGTGCCCGCTGCTGTTCCGCTTCCGGGCGGTCGACCGCCTGCCCGAGCCGCCGTCGTCCGCCGCCGCACGCGGCACGCTCGTGCACGCCGTCCTCGAACGGCTCTACGACGCCCCGCTGGGCGAACGCACTCCCGAGGCGGCGCGCGGCCTGCTGCCCGGCGAGTGGGAGCGTCTGGTGGAGGTCGAGCCCCGCTACGCCGAGCTGTTCACCGCCGGCGGGGACGCCGAGGGGCAGCCCCTGGAGACCTGGCTGGACGGCGCGGGCAAGCTGCTGGGCACGTACTTCACGCTGGAGGACCCGAACCGCCTGCAGCCCGAGGCCCGCGAGCTGGCCGTGGAGAGCCAGCTCGAGGACGGGCCGCTGCTGCGCGGCATCGTGGACCGGCTCGACGTGGCGCCCGACGGCGCGGTCCGGGTCGTCGACTACAAGTCCGGACGCTCGCCCCGGCCCGGGTTCGAGGCCTCGGCCCTGTTCCAGATGCGCTTCTACGGGCTCGTCGTCTGGCGCGAGCGCGGCGTGCTGCCGACGATGCTCCAGCTCGTCTACCTCGGCGACGGGCAGGTCCTGCGGGCCGAGCCCCGCGAGCGGGAGCTGGAGGTCACCGAGGCGAAGGTGCGCGGCCTGTGGGACGCCATCACCACGGCGGCGCGCCGGGGCGAGTTCGTCCCGAAGCAGAGCAAGCTGTGCGGATGGTGCGCCCACCAGGCGCTCTGTCCCGCGTTCGGCGGCACTCCCCCGCCGATCCCCGCCGACGCGCTGCGCCGACGTCTGGGCGTGGAGGTCTAGCGCGACGAGGCCGCGACCGGCCGCAGGTCGAGCACCTCGCCGGCGGCGAGGCGCCGCACCGTGGTCAGGTCGACGTCGGCCAGGCTCGCCGCCCGGCTCAGACCGGGACGCGACGGGACGGGCACGACGGCCTCCACCCCGAGGGTGCGGGCACCGGCGGCCAGCGCGGAGGCGATCCCGGTCGGCGAGTCCTCGATGGCCACGCAGTCCTCGACGGGCACGCCCAGCCGCTCGGCCGCCACCAGGTACGGCTCCGGGTGGGGCTTGCCGTGGGTGACCTGGTCACCGGTCACCAGGGTGCTGAACGCCCCGGGCACGTGCGCGGTCACGGCCTCGGCCAGCACCGTGTAGCTCATCGTCACCAGGGCGCAGGGCACCCCGGCGTCCCCGAGCGCGGCGAGCAGCTCCCGGGCGCCCGGGCGCCACGGCACGGAGTCGGCTACCTGCTCGCGGACCCGGGCCAGGAGGTGGTCGACGATCGCGTCGACGCTCAGGTCGACACCGGCGTCGCGCAGGATGCCCGCGGAGACGGTCAGGGGGTTGCCGACCAGCTCGAGCGCCTGCTCGTGCGACCAGCTGCCGCCGTGGGCGGCCACCAGCTCGTGCTCGGCACGGATCCAGTAGGGCTCGGTGTCGACGAGGGTGCCGTCCATGTCCCACAGGACGGCGGCGGGCAGCGCGGCGGGTTCGTCAGGACGCATCGCCACATCGTACGAGGGCCGCACCCGGCGGCCGGTGTCGGCGAGGACGGTTCCCGCCGGGCCTGTATAGGCTGACCAGATGACCACCGAGCAGCCGGTCGGCCGTCACGCCGCACGTCAGACCGTCATGATCGCGGCCTTCGAGGGGTGGAACGACGCGGGCAGCGCCGCGACGGACGCCCTCGAGCACCTCGCCGACGTGTGGGGAGCGTCACTGCACCGCGAGCTCGATCCGGAGGGGTATCACGACTTCCAGGTCAACCGACCGATGATCGGCTCCGGTCCGGAGGGCCGACGCATCATCGCCTGGCCCACCACGACCGTCTCGGTCGCGGAGCTGCCGGACCGCCGCGTCGTGCTCGTGCACGGCATCGAGCCGTCCTTCCGCTGGAAGTCGTTCTGCCGCGAGCTGCTGGACATCGCCGCCGAGCTGGACGTGCGCACCGTCGTGACCCTCGGCGCGCTGCTGGCCGACGTGCCGCACACCCGCCCGATCCCGCTGACCGCGACGACGGAGAGCCCCGGCCTGCAGGCCGTCCTGGACGTCGAGCCGAGCACGTACGAGGGACCGACCGGCATCGTCGGAGTGCTGCAGCACGAGGCCGCCGCACGCGAGTTCCAGGCCGTGTCGCTGTGGGCGGCGGTGCCGCACTACGTGGCCAACCCGCCCTCGCCCAAGGCGACCCTCGCCATCCTGACCCGGGTCGAGGACCTGGTGGGCACGTCCGTCGACATGGGGGACCTGCCCGAGGACGCCGAGGCGTGGCAGCAGGGAGTCGACGAGCTGGCCGGCGAGGACGCGGAGATCTCCGAGTACGTCGCCCAGCTCGAGGAGGCCAAGGACACCGCGGACCTGCCGGAGGCGTCCGGCGAGGCGATCGCGCAGGAGTTCGAGCGCTACCTGCGCCGCCGGGACCTCGGTCCGGGCCGCGGGGGCCACGGGACCCCCGGCGGCCCGGACAAGGGCTAGGGCTACAGCCGCACGCCGAGCAGGGCGTTGACGGCGCGGGCCACGACGCCGGGGGCACCCTCGGTGTCCTCGGCGGTGTCCCGTCCGGGCTCCAGGGCGCGGTCGGCCCAGGCGTCCACGGCCGCGAGCGCCCGCGGGGCGTCGAGGTCGTCGGCGAGCGCGGCGCGCAGCTCGGCCAGCGTGTCCTGCCAGGCCGGTCCCCCGTTGCCCGAGACGGCCTCCCGCCACCGCTCGAGGCGCGCCTGGGCGGTGGTGAGCAGGTCGTGGGTCCACTCCCACTCGGTGCGGTAGTGCTGCGACAGGATGCCGAGGCGCACCGCCATCGGGTCGACGCCGTCGCGGCGCAGCGCGGAGACGAGCACGAGGTTGCCCCGCGACTTGCTCATCTTGTGGCCCTCGTAGGCGATGAGGCCGGCGTGGGCGTGCGCGCCGGGCGCGGACCCGGCACCGGCGAGCATCCGCCCGTGCGAGACGGACATCTCGTGGTGCGGGAAGACGAGGTCCGAGCCGCCGCCCTGGACGTCGAAGGGCAGACCGATCCCGTCCCGGGCGATGACCGTGCACTCCACGTGCCACCCGGGGCGGCCGGTGCCGAGCGGGCCACCGTCCCAGGTGGGCTCGCCGGGGCGCTCGCGGCGCCACAGCAGCGGGTCCAGCGGGTTCTTCTTGCCCTCCCGGTCGGGGTCTCCCCCGCGCTCGGCGAACAGCTCGGCCATGGTGGCCTCGTCGAAGCCGGAGACCGCGCCGAAGTCGGGGTCGGCCGTCAGGTCGGCGTAGACGTCGCCCAGACAGGGGTCGTCGCCGCCGGCACCGGGTTCCATCGGGACCCGGTAGGCGGTGCCGTCGTCGAGCATCCGGGCGACCGCCTCGGCGATGGGACCGACGTACTCGGCCACACCCGTCCACGGGTCCGGCGGGACGACGCCGAGCGCCGTCATGTCCTCGCGGAACAGCGCCACCTGGTCCGCGGCGAGGTCGCGCCAGTCGACGCCGGTGGCGGCGGCGCGCTCGAGCAGCGGGTCGTCGACGTCGGTGACGTTCGAGGCGTACGTGACCTGCTTGCCGGCGTCGATCCAGGCGCGGTGCAGCAGGTCGAAGGCGACGTAGGTCGCGGCGTGCCCGAGGTGGGTCGCGTCGTAGGGCGTGATCCCGCAGACGTAGCTGCGCGCCGTCGGACCCGGAGCCGCCTCGACGAGGTGTCCGGTGGTCGTGTCGTGGATCCGCACCACGGGACGGTGACCGTCGGTGGGAGCAGGCAGCTCGGGGATCTGGGGGGTGGGCCAGGGTCGCACGGCCCCCAGAGTACCGGCGTCAGGCCGTGGTCCCGGCCGGATCGGCCTCCAGCACCCCCGTGAGAAGCAGCACGACGACGAGCGCCGCCAGGCCGTACCGGTAGTACACGAAGGGCTTGTAGGAGTAGGTCGAGACGATCTTCAGGAAGCCGATGAGCACGACGTAGCCGAGCGCGAAGGCCACGACGGTCGCGATCAGCGTGGGCCACCATCCCGCGGACCCGGGCGCCGGGTCGCCCCCGGCGGCCTTGGCGAGCTGGTAGAAGCCCGAGCCCAGCACGGCCGGGATCGCCAGGAGGAACGAGTAGTCGGCCGCGGCGCGCCGGGTGAAGCCCATCGCGAGACCGGCCGTGATCGTGCCGCCGGACCGGGACACGCCGGGGATGAGCGCCAGGGCCTGCGCGAGCCCGTACCCGATCGCGCGCTTCGGGGTCAGGTCCTCCACGGACCGGGTGCGCCGCCCGTACCGGTCGGCCAGGTCGAGCAGCACGCCGAAGATCACCAGCGTGGCGACGGTGATCCACAGGTTGCGCAGCGTCGTCTCGATCGCCTCGTCGAAGAGCACGCCCAGCACGACGATCGGCACCGAGCCCAGCGTGATGTACCAGGCCATGCGGGCGTCGGCGTCGTGGGCGCCGAACCGGTCGCGCCACGTGGTGCCGTGGTCGCCGCGCAACGAGGTCCACCACCCGACGCAGATGTCCCGGATCTTGCGGCGGTAGTAGAGCAGGACGGCGACCTCCGTGCCGATCTGGGTCACCGCGGTGAACAGCGCGCCGGGGTCGGCACCGCCGATCAGCTCGCCGACGATCCTCAGCTGTGCGCTCGAGGAGACCGGCAGGAACTCGGTGAAACCCTGGACCAGACCGAGGATGATCGCTTCCCACGCACTCACGAGCGGTCACACTACCCGTCCGGGAGCCCGTTCCCGGGCAGCGTCGCGGTCGGGCCCGGCGCGGTTCCCGGAACCGGACGACCGGCCCCGGTAGGGTCGCGGCCATGGAACGACGCCAGGTGGGGGGCTCGGGGCTGCACGTCTCGGCGCTGGGGCTGGGCACCATGTCGTGGGGCCGCGACACCGACGCGGACGACGCCGCGCAGATCCTGCGGGCCTTCCTCGACGGCGGCGGGTCGTTCGTCGACACCGCGGCCTCCTACGGGGACGGCGACGCCGAGCGGATGCTGGGTGCGCTCCTGGACGGCTCCGTCGCCCGCGACGACGTGGTGCTCGCCACCAAGGCCGGGGTGCGGCACGGGCCCCGGGGCACGCACCGGGACGCCTCGCGCGGCGGGCTGCTCGGCGAGCTGGACGCCTCCCTGCGACGGCTGGGCACCGACCACGTCGACCTGTTCCTCGTGGCCTGCCCCGACCCCGTCACGCCGCTGGAGGAGACCGTCTCGGCGCTGCGGCTGGCCGTGTCCTCCGGGCGGGCCCGCTACGTGGGGCTGTCGAACTTCCCGGCCTGGGCCTCGGCGCGCGCCGCGACGCTGCTGGAGGCCGGTGACGGGATCGGGCTCGCCGCCCTGGAGCTGGAGTACTCGCTGCTGCAGCGCGGGCTGGAGCGGGAGGTCGCCCCGGCGGCCTCGGCGCTCGGCCTCGGTCTGCTCGCCTGGTCCCCGCTGGGTCGTGGTGTGCTGACGGGCAAGTACCGGCGCAGCGTGCCGGCGGACTCGCGGGCCGCCTCGGACCGGCTGGCCGGGTTCGTCGAGACGTACGTCGAGGACGCCGGGGCGGCGGCGGTCGTGGAGGCCGTGGCCACGGCCGCGGACGGCCTGGGCCGGGCCCCGCTGGAGGTGGCGCTGGCCTGGCTGCTCGCCCGTGACGCGGTGGCCTCCGCCGTCGTCGGCGCCCGTACCCCGGCCCACCTGCGCGGGGCGACGGCGGCGCTGGACCTCGCGCTGCCCGCCGAGGTGCACGCGGCGCTCGACGACGTCTCCGGGCTGCCGCTGGGCTACCCCGAGCGGGCGTAGCCGCCCGTCTCAGCGCGCGCTGGCGTCGTCGTCCTCGTCGTAGTCGTCGTCCTCGTCGTCGTCATCGTCGTCGTCGAGGTAGAACGGCGTCACCTCGCTGTAGGCCTGGGCCAGGGCGTCCTCGTACACCTCGAAGGCGTCGGCGAGCACCTCGTAGGCGTCGTCCACGGCAGGGTCCTCGTCGCTCCGGCGGGACGACACCGCGTGGAAGTGCCCCTCGAGGGCGGCGACGAATCGGTCCAGCGCGGCACGCGGGTCAGCGGTCATGCTCCGACCGTAGCGCCCCGCACGGCAGAATGGGCACACGAGAACGACGGACGGCCTGATCGGGAGGCGACGGATGGCTTCGAGCTGGCGCACGCACGGGCAGTACGAGTACCGGGTGGTCACGATCGACCGGGGCACGTCCGTCCCGGACGCCCGGAGACAGCTCACCGAGGAGGCCGAGTACGGGCGCTGGGAGCTCGCCCGGACGCGTCTCTACATGGGCGGCGAACGCCGGGTGTGGTTGCGGCGCAAGATCATCAAGGCGACCTCCACGCTCTGAGATGGACGCCTTCCGCAAGTCCCGGCACGGCTCGCCGCCCGGGGTCTTCGCCACCGAGGCGGCGGGCCTGCGCTGGCTCGCCGTCGACGGCGGGCCGCGGGTGGCCGCGGTGCTGGACGTCGGCCCCGGGCACCTCGACCTGGAACGACTCGGGGCCGCCCGGCCGACCGCCTCCGCGGCCCGGTCGTTCGGCCGCGCGCTGGCCCGGCTGCACGACGCCGGAGCGCCCGCCTTCGGCGTCCTGCCCCCGGACGCCGGGCACGGCTGGTTCGGGCCGCTGGACGACCCGCTGGACATGCCGGCCGGCGCGTTCGAGGACTGGCCCTCCTTCTACGCCGAGGCACGGCTGCGGCCGGTCGTCGCCCAGGGCCGCGAGCGCGGGGTGCTCGACCGCCGGGACGCCGCGGCGATGGAGGCGGTGTGCGGGGCGCTGCCCGACCTCGCCGGTCCGCCGGACTCCCCCGCCCGGCTGCACGGCGACCTGTGGTCGGGCAACCTGCTGTGGACCGCTTCGGACGACGGCGGCACCGAGGCGGCGCTCATCGATCCCGCCGCCCACGGCGGCCACCGGGAGACGGACCTGGCGATGCTGACGCTGTTCGGTGCGCCGCACCTGGACGAGATCCTCGCCGGCTACGACGAGACCCACCCGCTCGCCGCCGGGTGGCAGCAGCGCGTCGAGCTGCACCAGCTCTACCCGCTGGCCGTGCACGCGGTGCTGTTCGGCGGCGGGTACGTCGACGGGACCCGGCGGTCGATGGCCGCGCTGGGCGGCTGAGACCGTGCCGGTCACCAGCGCCGGGCTGCTGTTCTACCGGCCGGGCACGGACGGGCCGACCGTGCTGCTGGCGCACATGGGCGGCCCGTTCTGGGCCCGGCGCGAGACCGGTGCCTGGACCGTGGTCAAGGGCGAGGTCGGCGACGGCGAGGACGCCCACGCCGCCGCCGTGCGCGAGGCCGGCGAGGAGCTGGGGCTGACGATCCCGGACCCCGTCGTGCCCGACGTCGACCTCGGGGAGATCCGGCAGCGCTCCGGCAAGCGGGTGCGGGCCTGGGGCCGCTGCTGGCCGGAGCCAGGACCGGACCTGTCGGCCGTGCGCAGCAACACGGTGCGGGTGGAGTGGCCACCCCGCTCCGGTCGCCACCTCGAGGTCCCCGAGATCGACCGCGCCGCCTGGTTCACACCCGACGAGGCTCGTCGCCTCCTGGTCCGCGGCCAGGACGCGCTGGTCGACCGGCTGGAGGCGGCGCTCAGCAGCTAGTGAGGAGCCGGTCCAGCACGCGGGTGCCGAACTTCAGGGCGTCGACCGGGACGCGCTCGTCGACGCCGTGGAACATGCCGGCGAAGTCCAGCTCGGCGGGCAGGCGCAGCGGCGCGAAGCCGTAGCCGGTGATGCCGAGCCGTGCGAGCGACTTGTTGTCGGTGCCGCCGGACAGCGTGTACGGCAGCACGGCCGAGCCCGGGTCCTCGGCGTGCAGGGAGTCCACCATCGCGTCGACCAGTCCCCCGCTGAACGGCACCTCGAGGGAGCGGTCGGCGTGCAGCCTCTCGATGCGCACGTGCGGTCCGGCCAGCTCGCGCAGCACCCCCATGGCCTCGGCCTCGTGGCCGGGCACGGTGCGCATGTCCAGGGCGGCGGTCGCCGTGCCCGGGATGACGTTCGCCTTGTACCCGGCGTCGAGCTGGGTCGGGTTGGTGGTGTGCCGCACGGTGGCGCCCACGAACTTCGCGGCGGGGCCGAGCGCGTCCACCAGGGCGTCGACCTGGTCCGGGTCGGCGCCGCCCTCGGGGTCGAAGGGCAGTCCGGTCAGGTCCGCCACGCCTCGCAGCAGCCGCTCGACGGTCGGGGTCAGGGTGTAGGGCCAGGCGTGCTTGCCGATCCGGGCGACGGCCGCCGCGAGCTCGGTCACGGCGTTCTCGTGGTTGACCTGCGAGCCGTGCCCGGCGCGGCCGTCGGCGACCAGGCGCAGCCAGGCCAGCCCCTTCTCGGCGGTCTGGACCAGGTAGGTGCGCCGGCCGTCGACGTCCACGGAGAAGCCGCCGACCTCGCTGATGGCCTCGGACGCGCCCTCGAACAGCTCGGGGTGGTTCTCGACCAGCCAGCGGGCACCGAGCACCCCGCCGGCCTCCTCGTCGGCGAACATGCCGATGACGACGTCGCGGGCGGGGCGGCGGCCCTCGCGCACCATCTGGCGCACGACCGACAGGATCATGGCGTCCATGTCCTTCATGTCGACGGCGCCGCGGCCCCACAGCAGGCCGTCGATCTCCTCGCCCGCGAACGGGTCGACCGACCAGTCGGCGGCCTGGGCGGGCACGACGTCGGTGTGCCCGTGCAGCACCAGCGCGTCCCGGGTCGGGTCGCTGCCCTCGAAGCGGGCCACCACCGACGTCCGTCCCGGGCGGGACTCGAACAGCTGCGGCTCGAGCCCGACGTCGGCCAGCAGCCCGGCGACGTACTCGGCGGCCTTGCGCTCGCCCGGGCCCTGGTTCTCGCCGTAGTTGGAGGTGTCGATGCGCAGGAGGTCCTGGCAGATCCCCACGACCTCGTCGGCGGCGGTGGGCTGGTGAGGGGCGGTACCGGGTGCGTTCACGAGGACACCGTACCCACCGCCAGCCGACCGTCCGGACGCAGCTCGACGTGGGCGTCGAGGCCGAGACGCTCCAGGAACGCCCGGTCGTGGCTGACCACCAGCAGCGCGCCCCGGTAGGACGACAGCGCCTCGACGAGGCGGTCGACGCTGGCCAGGTCCAGGTTGTTCGTCGGCTCGTCGAGCATCAGCAGCTGGGCGGGCGGCTCGGCGAGCAGCAACCGGGCCAGGTGCACCCGGAACAGCTCCCCGCCGGACAGCGTGGCCACCGGCCGGTCGACCTGGGCGCCGCGCACGAGGAAGCGGGCCAGCCGGCCGCGCAGGTCGCCCGGGGCGACGCCGGGTGCCCCGGCGCGGACGGCGTCCAGGACGGTGGCGCGGGGGTCCAGGACGTCGAGGCGCTGCGGCAGGTAGCCCACCCGGTCGGTGCACAGCCGGCCCGCGGGCGACGGCCCCGCGAGCAGCCGCTCCAGCAGCGTCGTCTTGCCGACGCCGTTCGGTCCGGTCAGGGCGACCCGCTCCGGCCCGGCGAGGACCACGTCGCGGCCGTCGGCCGAACCCAGCACGGCGATCCGCCGGGACGCGGGGACGTCGGGGTCCGGCAGGTCGACCGTGATGCGGTCGTCGTCCCGGACCGCGCTCCGGGCGGTCTCGACGGCGGCGCGCGCCGTGCTCTCCGCGGCCTCGGCCGCCCCGCGCCGCGCACCCTGCGACTTCTCCGCGCTGTTGCGCCGGTCGTTGATCGCCGCCTTGACGAACTTCGCGTTGGCCGCGTCCTTGCGCCCCTGGCGCTGGGAGTGCGCGACCCGTTCGGCGATCTTGATCCGTTCGCGGCGTTCGCGGCGCCAGGTCTGCTCGGCGTCGCGCACCGACCGCACCGCGGCCTCCTGCTGCACGGCGAGGTGCTGCTCGTACGCGCTGTACGGCCCGCCGAACGTCGTCAGCGACCCGGCCCGCAGCTCGGCGGTGGCGTCCACGAGCTCGAGCAGCGCGCGGTCGTGGGAGACCACCACCAGGGCGCCGCGCCAGGTGCGCACGAGCTCGGCGAGCCGTTCCCGCGCATCGGCGTCGAGGTTGTTGGTCGGCTCGTCCAGCAGCGCCACGTCCGGCCCGCGCAGCCGCAGCCCCGTGACGGCGGTCAGCACGGCCTCGCCGCCGGACAGCGTGCCGACGGTACGGTCCAGCGCGCCGCCGGTGTGCGGCAGGTCGACGGCCGCGAGCGCCGCCACCGCCCGCTCCTCGACGTCCCAGGCCTCGCCGACGGCGTCGAAGAGCTCGGGGCGCACGTCGCCGTCGGTGATGGCGCGCACGGCGTCGACGGCGGTACGGACGCCGAGCAGGTCGGCGACCGTGGCGCGGGTGTCGAGGGTGAGGCGCTGCGGCACGGAGCCGGCGGTGCCGGCCACGGAGACGCTGCCGCGGGTCGGCGTCAGCCCGCCGGCGATCAGCCGCAGCAGGGTGGACTTGCCGGTGCCGTTGTCGCCGACGAGGCCGGTGCGGCCGCGCGGGAACGTGCCGGTGACGGCGTCGAGCGCGGTCGCGCCGTCGGGCCAGGTGAAGGTGAGGTCCTGCAGGACCACGGCGGGGCTGGGGGCGGGTGCAGGCATGGGTGGCTCCCGGGGGACGTGGCGGTCCGCGCCGACGTCCCGTGCCCGCCGGGAGGTGCACCGGTCCGGGTGCGGGCGGGCAGGGGTCAGCGCGAGGTCGTCGGACCGTGCGCCGGGTCGGTCACCTGCTCGCCTTCCGTCCGTCCCCTCTCACACGCGGCCTGCCCGCGGGGACTCCCGAGCAGGGTGGCACGCCGTCGCGCCGTGCCGCCACGGTTTTTCGTCCCCGTCATCCGCGCACGGTCAGCCACTGCTCGAACGCCTCGCGGCTGGTGTACCGCGGGGTGTAGCCGAGCTCGGTGCGCAGCCGGGTGTTGTCGAGCACCGGGCGGTAGCGCAGGAACCCGACCCGTTCGGGGCCGTGCACGGTCAGGCGCAGCGCCCGGCCGACGCGCAGCGCCCCGGCGAGCAGCGGTGCGGGCAGGTCGAGGGTGCGCTTGCCGAGCCGGTCGGCGATGTCGGCGACGGTCATGCGTCCGTCGCCGCAGACGTTGAACGCCCCCGTCGCGGTCCCTGTGGCCCCGGCGACGATCGCGCCGGTGACGTCGCCGACCCAGGCGAACACGAACGGGCCCTCGGAGCCGCGCACGCGGACCAGCCGCGGCGCGTCCCACAGGGCGGTGATCTGGTTCGCCACGCCCGGGCCGAGGATCGTGCCGATCCGCAGGATCACCTGCTCGAGGTCGGGATGGTCGCGGCGGTGGTCGGCGAGCATCTCCTCCACGAGCCGCTTGTGCCGGGAGTAGGTGAACTCCTCGTTGCCGCGCACCGGGTCGGTCTCGCGCAGCGGCACCGGGTTGTCGGCGTGGTAGCCGTAGGCGGCGCCCGAGGACGAGATCACCACGCGCCGCACTCCCCCGGCGACGCACGCCTGCAGCACGTGGCGGGTGCCGTCGACGTCCACGCGCCGCTCGGTGTCCTCGTCCAGCGTGCCGGGGTTCACGATCGCGGCGAGGTGCACCACGGTGTCGACCCGGTGCTCGACGACCGCGTCCCGCACGGCGTCGGCGTCCGTGACGTCGAGCGTGACGGCGGTGACGCCGTCGGGCAGCGTCGCCGGTGCGCGCAGGTCCGCCGAGACGACGTGCGCGACGTCGTCCCGGTCCGCGAGCGCCGCGACGGTGTGCGACCCGAGGAACCCCGAGCCGCCCGTGACCAGCACGCGCCTCATGCCGACACCTCCTGCGTCTGGCGGGCGCGGGTGCGCCGCGCCCAGAGGGTCGCCAGCGTCAGGCCGGCGATGATGTCCCAGATGCCCCACCAGCCGGCCACGACCGCCATCCCGCCGATGCCGTCGAAGAACGTCATCACCAGGCCGAGCCCGAGGGCGGCGTTGCGGATGCCGACCTCGAACGTCACGGCCTTGCGCTCGCGGGTGTCCAGCCGTCCGGCGCGGGCGGCGGCGTAGCCGAGGGCCAGCGCGACGGCGTCGTGCAGGAACACGGCGACCAGCACCACGCCGACCCAGGCGACGAAGACGGCGAAGTTGCCGGCCAGGGCCGCCACGACGAAGCCGATCAGCGCCAGGATGCTCACGACGTGGACGGGGCGGTGGGCCTTCGCGGCGACGGCGGGCCAGCGGGTGCGCACCAGCAGGCCGAGCGCGAAGGGCACGCCGATGATGAGCACGATGTCGAGCATCATCTCCAGCGGGTCGAGGCTGACCTCGGCCAGGATCTCGCGGCCGGTGGGGTGCAGGCTGCCCCACAGCGCGATGTTCAGCGGCATCGCCACCAGGTACAACGCGTTGCCGACGGCCGTCAGGGACACCGACAGCGCCACGTTGCCGCCGGAGCGGTAGGTGAGGATCTGCGAGACGTTCCCCGGCGGGCAGCACGCGACGAGGATCATGCCCATCGCGATGGACGCCTGGACGCCGAGGACGAGCGTCAGCACGAACGTGACCGCGGGCAGCAGCACGATCTGGGCCACCAGGGCGAGCACCGCCGCGCGCGGCGCCCGGCGCAGCACGCGGAAGTCGGCCGGCGAGGTGTCCAGGGCGATGCCGAGCATGATCAGGGCCAGCACCACGCTGAGCGCGACCATCGACCCCGGCGAGAAGTTCACGACGACGTCGTCGATGTTCATCGCTCGCTCCGGTTCGTCGTCGGGGCGACGAGCTCGTCCGCGAGCCGGCGCACGGTACGGCGGTAGGCGTCCTTGTTGACGTAGTAGCTCATCCGCTCCAGGCCGAGGTAGCGGTAGCCCCCGGTCAGGTCGGGCCATCGCTCGCCGACCCGGCGCTGGAACGCCGCGACCCGGTCGCGGGCGGCGGCGTCGCCGTCGGCGCTGGCGGCGTCGGCGGCGAGGTACCGCGCGACGAGCTCGGCCTGCTCGGCACGGCCCTGCCAGCCGATCCCGGAGGCCTCGAGCATGCCGACGACGAAGAGCCCGTTGAACGACGGCGGGACGATGTTGCAGAACAGCTCGGGCGCGGTGCCGGAGCCGGGGCCGTCCCAGGAGAGGTGCTTGGGGTCGACGAACGGGTAGTCCAGCTTGTACCCGGTGGCGAGCAGCACGAGGTCGTACTCCCCGCTGGTGCCGTCCACGAAGTGCACGGTGCGGCCGGCGAACCGCTCGATGTCGCGGCGCACGCGCAGGTCGCCCTGACCGGCGTGCTGCAGCACGAGGGAGTTCACCACGGGGTGGGACTCGTAGATCTTGTGGTCGGGCGCCGGGAAGCCGAACCGCTGCGGGTCGCCGTTGAGCAGCGTCAGCACGCGGGAGTCGACGGCCTGCTTGATCCGTGCCGGCAGCGGGCGGCCCTGGTTGAGCGTGTCCGTGGGGCGACCGAGCAGGTACCGCGGCACGAACCAGTACCCGCGCCGCACCGACAGGTCGACGGACGCGGCCCGGTGCACGGCGTCGATGGCGACGTCGCAGCCCGAGTTGCCGCCGCCGACCACGAGGACCCGCTTGCCGGCGAACACGTCGGACCGCTTGTACTCGGACGAGTGCAGCAGCTCGCCGGTGAACTCGCCGGCGAAGGTCGGCACGTTCGGTTCGGCCAGGGTGCCGTTCGCGACGACGACGTGGCTGAAGCGCTCGCGGTGCGTGGCGCCGTCGGGCCCGGTGGAGCACACGTCCCAGCCGGCGCGGCCGGTCGGGTCGCCGTCGCCGGGCTCGACGGCGGTGACCCGGGTGCCGAACCGGTAGTGGCGGCGCAGGTCGAAGGCGTCGGCGTACTGGTGGAAGTAGCGCAGCAGCTCACGGTGGCTCGGGTAATCGACCTGCGTCGACATCGGCAGCTCGGTGAACTCGGTCGTCGTGCGCGAGGAGATCAGGTGGGCCGACTCGTAGACCGTCGAGCGCGGGTTGTCGATGTCCCACAGCCCTCCCACGTCGTCGTGGGCCTCGAAGCCGGTCAGCGGCACCCCGTGCCGGTCCAGGGCCCGGGCGGTGGCCAGGCCGGACGGTCCGGCTCCGATGACCGCGACTCGCCGTTGCAGCGTCATTGCGTCAGCACTCCTCCTGCTTTGCCGCGCCGTGGTGTGTCGCGACATCGCAGGAGTGTACGACCCGCGCGCGGGCGCCTTGCCCAGGAGGTGCTCAGGATTCGTTCAGGAAGCAGCGGAATCGTAAGGCCAGGGTTCGTTCGGCTCCCGCGGGTCGCCCGGCAGCAGCGCCCCGATCCAGTCGTCGCGCAGCTCGCCCCGCTGCACGCCGTGGCGCCGCATCGTGCCCTCGAACCGGAAGCCGAGCTTCCACGCGACCCGGCGCGAGGGCCAGTTGCCCACGAAGGCGAGCCACTGCAGGCGCTGCAGCCCCAGCCCCTCCGCGTCGAGCGCCCAGTCGGCGACCAGGCGACCCGCGGCCGTCGTCAGGCCGCGGCCCCGCGCATCCGGCGCGGTCCAGTACCCCAGCTCACCCGTCAGCGGTGTCCCGTCCGGGTGCCGCGCGGTGACGGTGACGCCCATCATGCCCAGCACCGGGCCGTCGGCCCGGCCGGGCGCGCGCACCGCCCAGGTGAAGTCCTTGTCCTGCGCCCAGCCCTGGGCCACGTATCCCCGCACGAATCCCTCGGCGTCCTCGCGCGAGTAGGGCGACGGCACGGTCGTCCAGGACGCGATCTGCTCATCGGTGCACACCGCGGCGATCCGGTCGACGTCGGCGTCCGTCGGGACGGAGAGCAGGACCTCGGGGCTGCGCAGGACGAAGGGCTCCATGGCGGGATCCTGCCACGGGCGACGGGCCAGGTCAGGCCCTTTCCGCGCCGTCCGCCCCGGGGGCGGTGCCGGCGCTGTCGTCGTCGGCCGGGTCCGGGGTGGCCAGCGCCCCGGACGGGACGGGGACGGGTCTGTCGCCGCGCAGGGTGGAGAACACGGTCCAGGCCACGGCCACGAGCGGGACGGCCACCACCGCACCCAGGAGACCGGCCAGCACGGTGCCCGCCAGCACGACCACGGCGACCACGACCGGGTGCAGGGACACCTGCTTGCCCATGATGAGCGGCTGCAGCACGTGCCCCTCGAGCTGGCCGATGGCGGCGATGCCGAGGGTGACGATGAGGGCGGTGATGAAGCCCTCCGCCGCGAGGGCGACGACGGCGGCGATGATCATCGCCAGCGGCGCGCCGATGAGCGGGATGAAGGCGCCGATGAACACCAGGACCGCCAGCGGCGCCGCGAGCGGCACGCCGAGGATCATCAGCAGCACGAAGGCCAGGATCCCGTCGATGAAGGCGATGATGACGGTGCCGCGGGCGAAGCCGGAGAAGGTGTACCACCCGGCCCCGGCGGCCTCCACCCAGCGGGTGCGGTGCGCGGAGGGCACCTGGTGCAGGAACCAGTGCCACATGCGGTCGCCCGAGTGCACGAAGAAGACGGTGAGGAAGATCGCGAGCGCCGCGACCATGAAGCCCTCGATGACGGACCCGGCGCTCTCGGCCGCCTGACCGACGAGGTTCTCGGCGTTGTCCGCGACCCACTGCTGACCGGAGTCCAGCCACTCCTGGAGCTGGCCCGCGCTGATCGACAGGCCGAAGAGCCCCGTCTCCAGGAAGTCGAGGATCTGCTGCACGCCGGTCTCGAACTGTCCGCCGAGCTCGGTCCACTGCCCGGCGACGGACGCCACGACGTAGGCCATCAGCCCGCCGAAGAGGACGACGCCGGTCAGCAGCGCGAGCGTCGTGGCCAGCGCGCGGGGCATCACCCGGTCGTACAGGTCCGCCAGCGGCCGGAAGACCGAGGTGAGCACCAGCGCCAGGAAGATCGCGAAGAAGACGAACTGCACCTGGGCGGTGGCGTACACGACCAGCGACACCGCCACGACCAGGGCGACCAGCCGCCACGACCACCCGGCCGCGCTGCGCAGCCACTGCGGGACGTTCTCCCTCGCCTCGGCCACGACGCTCCTTCCACCTGGGTCGTGACCAGTCTGCTGCGCCGTCGGGCTCAGTGCACGGAGAACCCGCCGTCGACGTGGATCGACTGGCCGGTCACGGGGGGCTCACGCCAGGAGCGAACCAACCGGCACCCGACCGGACCACGACGTCACCCCGAGAACGTCGAAGGCCCCCGGTCGTGGAACCGGGGGCCTTCGACGTCGCTGTCTCAAACGAGTGTCCGGAGGGGGACTTGAAACCCACTTCGACGTAGCCTTGACCAGCCGGAACAGTCGCTGACCTGCACGGAACCGGTAGCCGAAGCCCCTTATTGGGCTCTCAATGGTCTGCAACTGTTCCCGGCGGGAACACGTGCGTCGGAAAGCTCGCCGACGCACGTCCGGGACGAGGCAATACACTCGCGACTCAGCCCTCTTATCGGGCTCTTCGCAGTTGAGGGGGGTCACGGGGTGAGTCCGCCGGCGACGAGGAGCATGCGGAGGCGGTAGTTGTCGCGGTTGCGGAAGCCGCGGGCGATGCGGCGTGCGAGCTCGATGAGGCCGTTCACTGCTTCGGTGCCGCCGTTCGAGGAGCGGTCGGTGGTGAATTAGGCCAGGAACGCGGTGCGCCACTTGCGCAGGGTGCGGCCGAGGCGGGCGATCTCGGGGATCGGGCACGACGGCAGGGAGGCCAGGACGCGTTCGGCCAGACGTCGCCCTTGGGTCAGGTCCTTGAGGCGGTAGGCGGTGCGGATCTGCTGGGCGGCCTGCCAGGCGACGAGGACTTCGTCGTGGGCGTCGTCGGCAGCGATCGCACGGTTCAGTCTGTTGACCTGCCGTTCGGTGAGTCGTTCCGGGGCGGCGCGCAGGATGTTGCGGATCCCGTAGAGCGGGTCGCCGGCCCGGCCGCGGTGGCCGAGGGTGGCCTGCTGGACTCGGCGGCGGACCTCGTCGATGGCCTGGCCGGCGAGCTTGACCACGTGGAACGCGTCCAGCACCGCGACGGCGTCGTCGAGCTGGTCGTCGATCGCGTTCTTGTAGCCGTGGAACGGGTCGAGCGTCGCGATCTGGACCCGGTCACGGAAGTCCTTGCCGCGGGCGTCCAGCCAGGCCCGGTAGACGGTGCCGGAGCGGCCGGGCACCAGGTCCAGCAGCCGGGCGCGGGTGCGGCCCCGGTCGTCGCGGGTCAGGTCGACCATCCCGGTCAGCTCCTTGGGACCTCGCTGCCTCGGGCTGACGTGGTGCCACACGTGCTCGTCCACTCCCAGGGTGGTGACACCGTCGAACCGGGACTCGTCGCCGGCAGCATCGACGAGCACGGCAAGGACCGCGGTCCACACCGTCGCCCACGAGACGCCGAGCTGACGTGCCAGGCCCGCGACCGAGGCGTTCTCGGCCCGCAGCTGGGCGATCGCCCAGGCGATCGCCCGACCGGTCAGAACGGCCCGCGGTGCGGCGACCCCTGGGCTCTGCTCGGTGAACGAGACGACCTCACAGCCCGGGTCCGGGCAGACCCAGCGCCGCTTGCGCCACCGCAGCCGGACCGGGCGGCCGAACGCCGGGACATCGACCAGCTCGACCACCCGGCGCCCCTTGGAGGCGGCGACCACTCCGCACGCCGGGCAGCCCATCACCGCGGGCGCCGACTCGACCGCCACGACGAGCCCGTCGTCGTCACGGTCGACGTCGATCACGTGCAACGACTCGAGCCCCACCAGGAGATCGCAGCGCACGCAATACGGATCAGCAGATGCCGGATCAGGGCAGGACGACCGACAGGCCGTAGGCTCGGACACGTCGAGGCCTCTCTGGAACAGGATGCTTGGTCGCTCCCGATCCTGGAGGCCTCGACCCTTACCCAGCCATCACCACCGGCGCCCGGCGTGTCACCGAGGCACCCCCCTCATCCGCGAAGAGCCTCTTATCGACTGGTACCGCCGTTGACACCATCGTCTCCTGACGAAGCACGACAATCGGCTGGCCCGAATTGAACAATTATGCGATAGTGGGCCCCAAGTGTAGCCGCTACACGAGAAGCGCCAAATGCAGGCTTTCCGATAGTGTTAGGCGAACGAATAGCCTGACTGCCCTCATGATCCGAGGAGCAAGAACTAGCCAGAGAAACTCGCGACAGCGAGACCACAAGCCACTATGCCTGGAAACGCCACAAAAAGAGCGCTCACCTCGACCAGAGACAGTCTACGAATTTGCTTTTGGGCACTATTTTGCCCATTGGTGGCGCCCCCGAGCTGACCAAGTTGTACGTTAAGATCCCGGACGACGAGGTCGACTCTTGACTCGCGACTCAGCATCGACGAGGTGTTCGCACGCTGAACCGCCCACAGTCTGATGGCTCTTCCGCCAACGAGGACTACCTCCACTCGATCAGAGGCCACAAACTTGTCGACAGCCTCCCATGGAATGTTGTAGTCATAGATCAGGTTGCGCGAGTATAATTCCGTCGCCCTCGCTTCAATTCTCCCGCCGCCAAGGAGCACGTAAAACCACCAAGTCGCCCAAAACACGGCAGCAAAGATCCATCGATCTAGGCTTCCATCTAGCGCAATCACCAGGAATGTAAGCCCCCCGAAGAGCACCACAAAGAACCTACACCAGAAGCGCCCCGCACGCGAGATGCGATAGACTCTCCGTCGATCCGCCATTCAACATCCTTCTCTTTACATAATGAGTCAGGAGTGCGGCACGCTTACCCTCCGTAGGCCATAAAGGAATCTCGCACCGTAACTGCCGACATCCCCAAACCTGTAAGCCCAGTGGCTGCGTTGACGGCCCGCCATCGTCGCTCGCGACCACCTGCGTGGTGGCATGCGGACGAGCCTGACCCGCACCCGGCTGACTGTACGTCGAGACCACGTCCCCGCCCTGTGGCGCAACCTCAGCGTCACGGCCGGGATCGTACACCGAGTCGAGATCCTAAAATTTCGTTGGTTCGCTCCTCCTTTCCTGGCGGCACCAGGATTCTAGGACCATTCAGGCGAAACGATGCCGACTTCGACTCGATCCGAATTTGAGAATGCGTAGCCCAGCGAGACCACTCAGGGAACCGATCTCCGCCCGAAACATACAATGCGATCAGTTCACTGCATGGAATACTCAGTTCACTCCGCGGCCATCGCGATATGAACACACTGCCGCCACGTTGAACAACTCGCGTTGTACCGGCCACCGCAATCCAGATCATTGCTCGAACACACGAGAGCAAGAGTCCAACCATGAACACAAACAGTGCGGCAAGAACTGCTTCGCGCCCATCGCCAACGACGACGATGAATGCCGCGATACTGGTAGAAACCAAGAATCCAGCGAGAACCGGGCGGAACGCTACTCTCTTCTCGGAGCGAACGATCAGGGACACCCCGGCACTCCTAAACAAAGGACGAGATCACGACGGCTAGGGCGCCAGCCAGAATTGCTGCGACGCCTCCTACCTGCCAACAATCCACCACCCTAGAATGATGCACGCAAGGGAAAGGTAGCGCACAAGTTCGCGCCCGCGACGAGGGTTAATAGCCAAATGCGCAGCACCGAGGCCCTCCTCGTACTCCCGATCGTGCTTTACATCCGAAACATACAAGCTCCACCATGCCACTGAGCCTGCTCCTACAAGGAAGATACCCATTGGTGTCACCTAATTCGAACGGTCCTCCAGAACGCTTTCCGACCAGAAATTGCCGGGCCGCAACCGAAGCTTCTATAACAGGGCGCAGTACCCGATCACCGTCGTAGTGTAAGCCTCGCCGTCCTCGAACCGCACCGACGACGTCAACTGCCCCTTGGCCACCGTGTCGTAGGACCACTGCGCACGCAACACACCACTCGGACTGTCATCGCGCAACGCCGTCCGACGCCCCAGCCGGTCATAGGTGTACGCCACCGTCTGACCGCGCGCATCGGTAGACGTGACCACGTTACCCAGACTGCCATACCCGACTTCTGCCATGTTGATGGGGTCGGTCGTGGTGTAGGGCTGTGACCTGGGCGGATGCGTGGTGCTCGGCGTCGGAGGGGACACCACGGGGCACCATAGGCTGGTGGGATGGCTCATCCACGGGTGCTGAAGCGGGCGAACGGGACCCGTCAGGTGCAGATCTCGTGGGGCAAGGTCGGCGGCAAGCGGAAGATCGAGTACGTCGGTTCGGGGCGCACGGACGAGGAGGTCGAGCTGCTCCTGGTCGAGGCGCGTGAACGCATCAACGCCGGCCAGGGCGCTCTCGAGCTCGGGCTGAGCGAGGAGCGCCGGGCGGGTGAGCCGTTGGAGGAGGTCGGCTCGCAGATGCAGGTGCTGTGGGACGCGCTCGATACGGCGTTCCGGGCGCTCGGGTTCGACGAGGCCGCCGACGACGACGTGTTCCGTGACCTTGTCCTGGCGCGGATCATCGAGCCGACGTCCAAGCGGGCCGCGATCGAGCGGGTGCTGCCCGAGATCGGCGTGCCGCATGCCTCGCATCGGACCGTGGCCAGGCGCCTGCGCCTGTACTCCGCCGAGGGGTTCCGCGACTCGCTCGCCGCGGCGTGCGCGCGGGCCGCACGGTTGGGGCCGGCGAGCTTGGTCATGTTCGACGTCACGAACCTGTGGTTCGAGACCGGCACCGAGGACGAGTTCCGCATCCCGGGGTTCTCCAAGGAACGCAGGGTCGAGCCGCTGATCCAGATCGGGCTGTTGACCGACGGGGTCTGCCCCCGGTTTGGTTGACGATCGGGGTGAATCGCCCTGGGTCTGATGGAGGTGGTGTGTCCCGCGTTCGGTGGAGTCGGATTACTGGATTCTTGTGCCACCTGACCCTGTAGGAGGGGCCTCGTGGGACGTCGTGGGTACCCGCCGGAGTTCCGGCGCAAGGTGTTGGACCTGCTCGAGTCGGGCCGCAAGGTCGCGGACGTGGCACGCGATCTGGAGATCAGCGAGCAGACGATCTATGTCTGGCGGCGCCAGGACCGCATCGACAAGGGCCTCGAGCCGGGCCTGACCAGTACGGAGAAGGCCGAGTTGACCGCGGCCAGGAAGCGGATCGCCGAACTGGAGACCGAGCTGGCGATCCACCGGCGTGCGAGCGAGCTGCTGGGCAAGGTGGTGCCCCCAAAAGGCGGTTCGAGGCAATCGCGGTGATGGCCGGCGAGGGGCTGCCGGTCCAGCCCGCGGCGCGGGTGCTGCGCTGCTCGGAGTCCGGCTACTACGCCTCGCGGGTCCGGGCACCTTCGGCCCGCCACATGCGGCACGCCCTGCTGACCGAGACCATCCGCACCATCCACACCGCGTCTCGGGGCGTCTACGGCGCCCGGCGGGTGCATGCCGAGCTGACCAAGGGCCACGGCGTCCAGGTGTGGCACGGCACCGTGGAGATGCTCATGGCGCGTGCTGGCCTCAAGGGCGTCGGTGGGCGACCGAAGTGGCGTCGCGCCCGCCCGGACCTGATCTCGAGCGACCTCGTCGATCGGCAGTTCGCCCGCGATGGCGTGAACGAGCTGTGGGTCACCGACGCCCGCCGTGCACCCGACCCGGGAGGGCAAGGTGTACTGCACCGTCGTGCTCGACGTGTGCTCCCGGCGGGTAGTCGGGTGGTCGATCGATTCCTCGCCCACCGCGGCCCTGGTAACCAACGCACTCGGCATGGCCATCGAGAACCGCCGGCCACCGGCCGGGACGATCATCCACTCCGATCACGGAGTCCAGTTCGGATCCTGGGCCTTCACCACCCGGGCCAAGGAGTCCGGCCTGGTGCCCTCGATGGGATCAATCGGCGACTGCTACGACAACGCCGTCATCGAGAGCTTCTGGTCCCGCATGCAGGTCGAGCTCCTGGACCGACGTCGATGGCGCACCCGCCTGGAACTGGCGAACGCGATCTTCGAGTACCTCGAGATCTTCCACAACCGCCAACGTCGGCACTCCGCCCTCGGCTGGCTGACACCCGTAGAGTTCGAGAACACAGCAACGATCACCGTGGCCTAGATTCCAGCAACCCGACTCCACGGAAGCCGGGGCACACCACGAGCCTCCAACAAACCCAGGGCGATTCAGGACGGGCTCCGTTCACCGTCTGGTCATGTCATGGATCGTCCCGGTGCTGCAGCACCGTGGTCTCGGAGCCGACGAGCGTCGCCGGATCCGGCTTGGTCGAGCCAGGTCCACCTGCAAAGTCACCTGGCTGGGCGGGCGTCCTGGAACGCCCCCCTCAAGGGCGACGGCCCGCCTTGACCCCATCACGCCGTCGGGCCACGTCCCCTCAGGCCACACAGCCTGACGACGGCGTGGACCGATCGCGGTCATCGCCGGCACGGAAGGAAGCGGGGTCGGGGTCCTCGTCGTCATGCTCGCAGTGGTGCTGGACGGCGCGGATTTCTCGACAGGGCCTGCCGCCTCGTAGCCGTTGCCCACCAGCATTCGACTCAGCCGCCCTCGCGGATCCTGGTACCGCCCGTCGACAGGAACGAGTTCGTCAGGCTTCGTCGCCGCTCCCAGGCGCTGCAGATGGTCGCGGCGCATCGGGCTGCAGAAGTCTGCTCCTCAATGACCGTGCAGAGCACATGAGGGCGCCCCGAAGACCGCGTGCTCACCGATGCTGAAGCCGGCTGCGAGCATCAGCTCCAACGAGATCCGACCCTCGGGGCACCAGTCCCCCTCCGGACACCACTCCAACCAGCAGGAACGCCGCCCGCCGGGGTCACGGCGAAAACCCATGGGAACGCCCACGGGAACGAACAACGTGCCCCGCGGGAACACCTCGGGACATCTCCGACCCGGTGTGCGAACGGCCAAGCGGTCAGAACGTGTGTCCGCTGGGAGGGTCTCTTCGCAGGCCAGAACGTCGAAGGCCCCCGGTCGTGGAACCGGGGGCCTTCGACGTCGCTGTCTCAAACGAGTGTCCGGAGGGGGACTTGAAAGGCTCAACGCAGACGAGGGTGTAGCGGTAGTTGGCTGAGCTGGCCGGGGGATGGGTCGAGGTCCCCCAGGATGGAAGTTCTCACACTGCCCATCCGGAAGACCTCGACGTGCCTGACGCTACCTTCGATCCTCCTGATCTGACGCCCTTCGCGCGGCTGGACGAGCTCGGCCTCGTCGTGGTCGGACAGCGACTGGAGCCGGGCCGGGCGGTGCTGGAGTGCCGCGTCGTCGCGCGCGATGACGACGCGTTCTGCCGAGGGTGCGGCGCCGAGGGCACGCCGCGAGGGACCGTGATCCGGTGGCTGGCGCACGAGCCGTTCGGGTGGCGGCCGACGACTCTGCTGGTCCGGGTGCGTCGCTACCGCTGCGAGGGCTGCCGGCGGGTGTGGCGCCAGGACACCACGGCGGCTGCGGAGCCGCGGGCGAAGCTCTCGCGCGCAGCGGTGCGCTGGGCGCTGGTCGGCCTGGTCGTTCAGCACCTGACAGTGGCGCGGGTGGCCGAGGCTCTCGCGGTGGCGTGGCACACCGCGAACGACGGCGTACTCGCGGAGGGCCGACGGGTGCTGATCGACGATCTGACCCGGTTCGACGGCGTCACCACGATCGGGGTGGATGAACACGTGTGGCGGCACACCCGCCGCGGCGAGAAGTACGTGACCGTGGTGATCGACCTGACCCCGATCCGCGACGGCACCGGACCCGCCCGTCTGCTCGACATCGTCGAGGGCCGATCCAAGAGCGCGTTCAAGACCTGGCTCGCCGCCCGGCCGAAGACCTGGCGTAATGGCGTCGAGGTCGTCGCGATGGACGGGTTCACCGGCTTCAAGACCGCTGCTGCCGAGGAACTGCCCGACGCCGTCGCAGTCATGGACCCCTTCCACGTGGTCCGCCTCGCCGGCGACGCGCTGGACCGCTGCCGCCGCCGAGTCCAGCAAGACCTGCACGGCCACCGCGGCCGCGCGAAGGATCCGCTCTACCGTGCTCGACGGACTCTGCATACCGGCGCCGACCTGCTCACCGACAAGCAGGCCGCCAGGATCGAGGCGCTGTTCGCCGCCGAGGAGCACGTCGAGGTCGAGGCGACCTGGGGCATCTACCAGCGCATGATCACCGCCTACCGTCACCCCGACCGGGCACAGGGACGAGCACTGATGACAGCCGTGATCGACTCCCTGACTCGCGGCGTCCCGGCCGTTCTCACCGAGCTGATCACCCTCGGCCGCACCCTGACGAAGCGCGCCGCCGACGTGCTGGCGTTCTTCGACCTGCCCGGCACCAGCAACGGACCGACGGAGGCGATCAACGGCCGGCTCGAGCACCTGCGCGGCTCCGCCCTCGGCTTCCGCAACCTGACCCACTACATCGCCCGATCATTGCTCGAGGCTGGCGGCTTCAGGCCGCTGCTACACCCTCGTCTGCGTTGAGCCACTTGAAACCCGCCCCGATATCCCCTTGACCAGCAGGAACAGCCGCTGACCTGCATCGGCCCCGTGCTCACCGGCTTTCCGAAGGCTCTCAGTGGTACGCCACCGTTCCCGACGGGAACACCTCGCCGGCTCAGAACTTCGATAGCAACGGAACCCAGGCCGATTCACCCGAAGACTCACAGGCGGTTCAGGTGGGCGTGCCGCCTTCGTCCGGGCCTAGGTCGTAGCAGTACCAACCCGGTTCCGACGCAGCCGCGGAAACAGTGGGAGGCCCTGGTTGTCGAGCATGACGGCCCCCGCTTGGCGCCAGGTCAGGGCAACCGACACGGTCAGCGTCTCGAAGTTCGGGAGGTCGGCTACGTCGACACTCGCCGACCGCGATGCCGCCGGGCGACGAGTGCCTGGCTGACCCGCCTTCGATCCCGTGCCGACGGTGAACCCAGCTCTGCCAACAGACGTCGGCTGTTCTGAGATTGGGAACTCGTGCGCGCCAACCTCTTCGCGAGCGCCAAGACCTGCTTGACCGGCCAGCGGACGCCGGCGATGTCGACCCAGTACTGATCGACCGACTCGGGATAGTGCTGTTGCAGCCGACGTCATACGTCGTCAGCTGTCAGGTCAAATGACCTGCCGGCCCAGGTGAAAGACACGCGCTCGGTGCTCATCAGAACGGAGGCTCCTCGCCGGTCCGCTCGTCGCTGCCAGCGAAATCCTGCCAGGCCTCCGAGGGGTCGGTCGGGTCGTCCGCCGCCGCGCCCGAGCCACCGTCATCTGGGTCGGTGCCTGGGATCCAGCCGTCTGCCAAGGTCATCGTCTTGTTGTTCGGCTCGTACTCAGCCGGCAGCTTCTCGATGTCGACGACGACCGGCACCTGGGTCGACAGCCCGGAGAGGACGCACGAGCCTGTCGGAAGGATCGGCAGGGACTCAAACGACACGCGGTCCAGGTACGCTACAGCTCGCTCGATAGCCATAATGTCGAGGTTGTTGACCAGGCGGTGCAGGAAGTAGTTGTGCAGCTGGGAAATGATCGTCTCGGAAATGTCGTGCGGCCGCTGGCTCGCGATGGTCAAGAAGACGCCGAACTTCCGACCCTCCTTGATGATCTCCTCGAAGGTCTCCAGCCGGTAGTCCTTCCATGCCTCGCTCTCGCGGGACGACACATTCGACAGAATGTTGTGCGCCTCGTCGACGACGATGTTGAGATAACGCGAAGGATCGCCATCGCGCTTCTTCTCGTCGTAGAGCTGGCGGCAGATTAGGAGCGGGATGACCTTGCGCATCTCGACATTGACGTCGCGCAGCGAGATCACGGTCAGCGGCTTGTCCAACAGCGTGTCGTCCGAGACTTCGATCAGGCGCTTCACTCGCGGCATGCGCGACTCCAGCCGCTTGATAAGCGGGCCGAGGTGTTCGCGGTTCGCGTAGCCGTTGAAGATGTCGGAGTAGTACTGCAGCACGAGCTTGAACCGGATGCGGTCAACGCTCTGCAGGGCGCTCGGATCGATGCCAAGCTCGCCGATGCGGGTGTAGATCAGCTCTTGGAATTTGTAGTCGCACGACGGGTCATTGGCGTAGATGTTGGTGCCGTTGGCTTGACGGTAGTAGAAGCACTTGTTCTGCCCGTGGTATCCGAGGTTTGACTGGATGTCGCGAATGTAGTCGCCCAGGGCATCAGGTGCCTCCCCGCCCATGCAGCCTTCGACCTCCTCGAGGAACTTAACGACCAGGCCCTTGTCGAGCGATGGGTCGGAGCTGCGAATTGCGGCGTAGACGATGCCGGCGACTGCGGCGGCGAGATCATCGCCCGTCTCCAACCGAGACTCCCAGTAGTCGCGCTGGAGCGTGCGCTGCACGAACGGCGCTTGGGTCTTCTCCGTTGCGTCAAGGAGCACCGTCCAGATGACCGGGTCCTCCATCGCATCCTTACTCAGAGGAAGACGGTCGCCTGTGTCGGTCCGAGTCGAAAGCACGAACTCGGCCTTCAGGTCGTTATCGGTGAGTACCGAACTGCTCTGCTCTCCGGAAGCGGCACCAACCCGGTTGATGTACTCGCCGTTGAAGTCGATGACGAGTACTCGCGCCCGCTTGTTGAACGCTTCGGAGTCGCCGTAGGCCGCGAAGAGTTCGTGGTAGAGCTTGGTCAATGAGTAGGACTTGCCGCTGCCGGTGTTGCCGAAGATGCCGATGTGGCTGGCAAAAAGGCTGTTGACGCCAACCCGAACGTCCTGCCCCTTCTCCATCGCAAGGCGGCCGATCGTGAGCGCGCGGTCCTTGGGGTCGACGAAGCTATGGATGCGATCGAACTCGTGCTCGTCGAGCAAGAAGCACTCGTTGCCAACGAGCGGCAGCTCGCGTACACCGCGGCGAAACTGGCCGCCCGACATGAAGCCAATGAGACTGACAGTCAGGATTCGTTCGACTCGGTCTCGGGAACTGCGGTAGATGTCGTCGCCGCGCGCTTCAGCAACCTCTTCGCCATCCACCTTGCCGACCAGCTCGGCGAAGCCCTTGCTGATCTTGAGGAAGCCACCGACACCAACGTTGCGCAGCAGCCGACCTTGGTAGATCAGGTGCGCACCGTTCTTGGCCTTGTCAACGCGAATGCGAACCGTCCGGCCCTGGATGCCGACAACCTCGCCGACGCGAAAGACGGCATCGCGCGTAAGCAGCTCGTGGTCAATCATCGAGGTCGACCAGAGGCTCTTGCACTGAGACCTTTACTTCGACCGTCTGCCTGGGAGCCGACGAGGATGGCGCGACCTTCGCGAAGAACTCGGATGTGACGGTGGGCAGGTCGTAGCGCAGAGGCTCTTCGCCCTCCGCATCCGCGGTCGGCGCGATCAGCCAGATGTTGCTGTTGGTGATCGGATAGCCGTCGAAGGCTCGCTCGATCTCCGTGGCCGCGTGCGGGTCGTAGGCGAAGATGACGATCTGGAGCGTCGGGTTGGTGCGGGCGGCGCGTATCATGAGTTCCCGGATGTGCTCGTCGCGGCATGAGAAGCCGATGACGAAGAGAGCGCCATTCTCCTTCTCGAGCTCGTTCGAGAAGAGCCGAAGCAGGTCATAGTAGTTCTGGTTCAGCACGGTCTGCTGGAACTTCGCCTTCGTCGGATTGACGATGGCCAACTCGCTGTACGCGTCCAAGAACGGCGACAGCAAGGCGGCAGCGTCCGGGGGAACCGGGCCTTCGAGCAAGGTCTCCAAGGTCGTCTCGGCGGCAACCTCGGCCAAGATCGCGTCGACCTTGTCCAGTTCTTTGGCGACCGCGGCAACCTGTCGCAGACGGGTGTCGAGACCAATCTCGGGGCGGCTCGCCTCCTCCCCTGTGGCTGACCAGCCGACCGAGCCGTGGAGCTTGAGCAGGTTGAAGGCCGGAACCTCGGACAGGTTGTCGTACTGGAGGCTGCGCCGCGAGACGACCGAGCCAAAGTTCGACGTGCTGAAGCGCGGCTGCAGCCGTCCTGCGAAGCCATCGTTGAGGTGGACCTGGAGGCTCTCGGCGGCGATCTCCGTCGCCAGGTCGACGTTCGTCGTGAACAGGTTGACCTGCTTGTTGAGCAGCGAACTGCGGCGCTCCAGAAGCAGCCGGTTGATCGTCTGGAGGAACGCCTCGTACCGCTCCAAGAGTCGGGGCGCCTCAGTCCCGCTCCGGTTGAGCAGGTCATTGTTCTTTAGTACCACGCTGCGGAAGAAGCCCGAGTAGATGGAACCTCGGGCGAAGGCCTTCGCATCCTCCGCGGCGTCGGAGGAGTCCAGGCTCGTTAGCAGGTTCTCGATGTCGCCGAGCAAGCGGAACATGGGAGCCGAAGCGCCGGCCCCGAACAGGAATGAGAGATGGGCGTCCTGCACCAGATCGCGCAGACGCTCTGTCGTCAACTCCTTGGCGACGAGGGTCATGCGGACACTCCCCCGTCGACGGAGGCGCAGAGCTCTGCTTGCTCATCCAAGGTTTTGGCCTGCGCAGCCATCTTGGCTGCGCGCGCCATCAGAGCCACACCCCCGCCGTCACGAGCGCGGTCGTCTGCGTGGTCATGCCTGTGTCCTCCTGAGATGTGACAGAGAAAAGCCGAGAAGGATGACACAACACCTGCTTCCCCGCACAGATGACCCTACCGGGGGCGGCCGACGGTTCGGGGACGAACGGGCGGGCGGGGTGTCGCGCGTCAGACTTAGTGGTAGGGCTCGTTGCTTGCGGGCCTGACCTGTGAGGAGTCCCCACGACGCAATCGTGTGCACGCCCCGATCGTCACGCGGCCGTCGTCCCGGGTGTCCACTGGTGTCAGGTTCTCGGCGTTGGCCAGGGCGAGAACCCGCCCACGGCGGCAAGCACGACTGACGTATACGGCCGCGGTGGCACACCCTTGCATGGCCGGCGTCCGCCCGACCCGAAGAGGGTGACCAAGGAATCCGTCGAAGTTTGTCGCCGCACTCAGGCGCTGGTGATCGAGAGCGAGACCTTGGACATTTCGCGACGCACCCGGGTCACGAGAACCTGCTGCCGCAAGGACCACCCGGCTCATCCGCGAGGTTGACGATGACCGGACTGCTCGACGCTGCGGTGTGCCAGGTGCCGAGCATCTGCGCCAGGCATCCGCCTCGGGGCACGCGTCCCCCTCCGGGCACCACCCCCACCTGGGAGAACGCGGCCAGCGGGGGCGCCGTGGGAACACACACGGGAACAGGAAGCGCTCCCCGCGGGAACACCCACGGGAGCATCCCGAGCCTAGGAAGTGGCCGGATACGACAGAAGACCCCCTGGTTGTGGACCCAGGAGGCCTTCGTCGTCGCTGTCTCAACGAGTGTCCGGAGGGGGACTTGAACCCCCACGCCCTATAACGGGCACTAGCACCTCAAGCTAGCGCGTCTGCCATTCCGCCACCCGGACGAGTGGACCTTCCCGAGGCGTCTGCCTCGTTCCGGCGCGGTAAGAAAGATAGCACGGTGAGGGCCCTGACCTGCAAACCGCCCAGCCGTGGCGCAGGTCACGCCCCTGCCCTAGCGTGACGGAGGATGACGCTCCGGATCGAGGACTACGGCCTGATCGGCGACCTGCAGACGGTCGCCCTCGTGGGGCGCGACGGCTCGATCGACTGGCTCTGCCTGCCCGACATCGACTCCCCCGCCTGCCTCGCGGCCCTGCTCGGGGACGACTCGCACGGGTCGTGGCGCATCGCTCCCGCCGGCGCCGGGACGTGCACGCGGCGCCGCTACCGCGGCGAGACCCTGGTGCTGGAGACGGAGTGGGAGACGCCCGACGGCCACGTCCGGGTGACGGACCTCATGCCGCCGCGCGGTCGCACCCCCGACCTGGTCCGGATCGTCGAGGGGGTGAGCGGCCGCGTTCCGGTCGAGAGCACCCTGCGCCCCCGGTTCGACTACGGGGCCGTGGTCCCGTGGGTCACCGAGTCGCCGAGCATCCTGGGGACCGAGCGCAGCGGGACCGTCTGCGCGGTGGCGGGTCCCGACGCACTGAACCTCGCGGCGACCGTGCCCCACGCTGTGTCGGGCGAGACGATCAGCTCGCGCTTCGAGGTGGCGGCCGGCGACCGCGTCGCCTTCGTGCTCAGCTACCACCGCTCCTACGACCCGGTGCCCGAGCCGGTGGACGCCGAGGACGCGCTGGCCGACACCCTGGAGTTCTGGCAGGAGTGGGTCGGCAAGACTCGGTACGAGGGTCGCTGGGGCGACGCGGTGCGGCGATCGCTGATCACGCTCAAGTCGCTCACCTACGCCCCGACGGGGGCGATCGCCGCGGCGGCCACGACCTCGCTGCCCGAGCAGATCGGGGGCACCCGCAACTGGGACTACCGCTACTGCTGGCTGCGTGACGCTGCCTTCACCCTCCTCGCACTGCTGAGCACGGGGCACCGGGACGAGGCCAAGGCCTGGCGGGAGTGGCTGCTGCGCTCCGTCGCCGGAGACCCGGCCGACCTGCGGATCATGTACGGCCTCGACGGCCGCCGTCGCCTCCCCGAGGCGACGCTGGACTGGCTGCCCGGGTACGAAGGCAGCACCCCGGTGCGCGTCGGCAACGGCGTCGCCGACCAGCTCCAGCTGGACGTGTGGGGCGAGTCCCTGGTGGGCCTCAGCCTGACCCGGTCGAACGGCATCGCCGAGGACGACGACACGTGGCGGTTGCAGAGGTCCCTGCTGGACCACCTGGAGGGCCACTGGGACGACGTCGACAACGGCCTGTGGGAGGTGCGCGGGCCCCAGCGCCCGTTCGTGCACTCCCGGGTGATGGCCTGGGCGGGCGTCTCCGCGATGATCCGCGGCGTCGAGCGCTACGGCTTGGACGGACCGATCGACCGGTGGCGGATGCTGCGCGAGTCGATCCGCACCGACGTGCTGACCCACGGTTACGACGCCGAGCGCAACACCTTCACCCAGTTCTACGGGTCGCGCGGACTCGACGCCTCCCTGCTGCTCATCCCCCGGGTGGGCTTCCTACCGTGGTCGGACCACCGGGTGGTCGGCACGGTCGACGCCGTCCAGCGCGAGCTCAGCCGGGACGGCCTGCTCCTGCGCTACCGCCAGGACGCCGACGACGTCGACGGCCTGGAGGGCAGCGAGGGCACGTTCCTGATCTGCAGCTTCTGGCTCGTCGACGCCCTGCACGCGATCGGCCGCGACGCCGAGTCGCACGCGCTGTTCGACCGCCTGCTCGGCCTGCGCAACGACCTCGGGCTGCTGTCGGAGGAGTATGACGTCACCTCCGGGCGTCAGCTCGGCAACGTCCCCCAGGCGTTCAGCCACCTGGGCGTCGTGAACTCCGCGCGCATCCTGTCCGGCATCCGTGGCGCCGGCACCGACATGACGGGCATGCCCGAGCACCCCACCGCCTGAGGAGAACACCGTGAGAGCGCTGACCGTCGTCCCCGGACGCGCCGGGTCGCTGGACGTCACCGAGGTCGCCGACCGCACCGCCGGCGCGGACGAGCTCCTCGTCGACGGCGTCGCCGTCGGCGTCTGCGGCACCGACCACGAGATCGTGCGGGGCGAGCACGGGGCGCCGCCGCCCGGTCACGAGCGCCTCGTGCTCGGCCACGAGTCGCTCGGCCGGGTCCGCGAGGCTCCGGCCGGCTGCGGGTTCGAGCCCGGCGACCTCGTCGTCGGCGTCGTGCGCCGACCCGACCCCGTCCCGTGCGGCGCCTGCGCCCACGGCGAGTGGGACATGTGCCGCAACGGGCTCTTCACCGAGCACGGGATCAAGGAGGTCGACGGCTTCGCCGCCGAGCAGTGGACCGTCGCCGCCGACCACGCCGTCCGTCTCGACCCGTCGCTGGGCGACCTCGGCGTGCTGCTGGAGCCGACGAGCATCGTGACCAAGGCGTGGGACCAGGTCGACCGGATCGGCGGGCGCGCGTGGTTCGACCCGCAGCGCGTGCTCGTCACCGGTGCCGGACCGATCGGTCTGCTCGCCGCCCTCGTCGGGGTCCAGCGCGGACTGGACGTGCACGTCCTGGACCAGGTCTCCGACGGCCCCAAGCCCGACCTGGTGCGGGCGCTGGGTGCCACCTACCACCAGCAGGACCTGCCGACGGTCGCCGACCGGATCGAGCCCGACGTCATCGTCGAGTGCACCGGCGCGCCCTCCGTCGTCGTGGACACGTTCACCTCGACGAGGCCGTACGGCATCACCGTCCTGACCGGGGTGTCGTCGGCCGGTCGGCACGTCCCCGTGGACGCCGGCGCCGCCAACCGCTCGGTCGTGCTGGAGAACGACGTCATCGTGGGCTCGGTGAACGCCAACCTGGCCCACTACCGCGCCGGCGCCGAGGTGCTCGCCCGCGCGGACCGCGAGTGGTTGGCGGGCCTCGTCACCCGTCGCGTGCCGCTGGACCGGGCGACCGAGGCGTTCGAGCCGCACCAGGACGACGTCAAGGTCGTGCTCGACCTCGGCCGACCCCGCGGCTAGCGTCGCGTCATGCCGACCGAACGCGAGATGGTCCGTCAGTTCCACGCCGCCTTCGAGGTCCCGGTGAACGACGGCGCCCCGGACCTCGACCTGCCCGACGACCGGCTGCGGCTGCGGTACCGGCTGGTGGCCGAGGAGTTCGCCGAGCTGACCGGGGCGATCCTCGGTGCGGAAGCCCGCGCCGTCGTCGAAGCCGCCGTGGAGCGCGTCGTCGAGGGTTCGACGACGAAGGCCGACGCCGTGGCCACCGCCGACGCCACGGGCGACCTGCGCTACGTGCTGCACGGGCTCGAGCTCGAGTGCGGCATCCCCGAGTCCGTGTTCGCCGAGATCCACGCCTCCAACCTGGCCAAGCTCGGCCCGGACGGGACGGCCGTGCGCCGCGCCGACGGCAAGGTCCTCAAGCCCGCCGGGTGGCGGCCGCCCGACGTGGCGGGCGTGCTGGACGCGGCAGGTTTCCGCCGCGTCGGCGGCGACGTGTAGCGTTCGTCCGGTCCCGGACCAAACGGTCATCCGGGGTCACACCGGACGAAGGAGCACACGCGCCATGATGGGTGGGCACCACGCCGCCTCGGGAGCGGCCGCCTGGGTGGCGGTCACCGCCACGACCCCGATCGCGTTCGGCTGGTACCCGGTCTCCGACGTGGGCGTGATGACCGGAGCCCTCGTCTGCGCGGGTGCCGCGCTGCTGCCCGACGCCGACCACCACAACGGCACGATCTCCCACTCCCTGCCGCCGCTGTCGGAGGCGATGACCAAGGCCGTCTCGACCGTCGCCGGCGGGCACCGCAACGCCACCCACTCGATCCTCGGCATCGCCGTCTTCACGCTCGTCGCCTGGGCGATGAGCTTCCTGACGATCAGCACCGAGACGTTCGGCCAGGTGCTGATCGGACCGGGCGTCATGGCGGTCGTGCTCATCGCCTTCGCCGTCCGGGCCCTGAAGCTGACCGGGCAGCGACGGTGGTGGACCTGGACCCTGTCGGTCTCCCTGGCGGCGTTCGTCGCGGTGTTCGCGCCCGAGGAGTGGTACTGGATGCCGTTCTGCGTCGGGCTGGGCTGCGCGGTGCACATCCTCGGCGACATGCTGACCACCCGCGGTGTGCCGCTGCTCTGGCCGATCCGCTTCCGGTCGCCCCGCTGGGTGCGGCGGCACCGCTGGCTGCCGTTCGACGACATGTGGAGCCCGCGCGGCAACATCTCGGTGCCGCTGCTCGGCGACGCCGGGTCGTGGCGCGAGTGGCTCGTCATGACTCCCGTCAGCCTCTACGCCCTCGTCGGCGTCGCCTGGGCGGTCCTGGACCAGATGGGTTTCGACACCGTGGGCGCCTGGGACGACGCGACGGCTCTCGTCGCGACCGCCGCCGGGTCGCTCGGCTGAACCCTCAGCCCGGGACCGCTCCGCGCGGGTCGTCCGGGACGCGCCCGGCGAGCAACGCGTCGACGTAGCGCCGGTCGGCGTCGAGCCTTTCCTGCGGGCGCCACGACGGCGTCCCGTGACCGGGGACGACGACGGCCGCCCGGGCCACGAACGGCGCCAGCCGTTCCAGCCCCTCCCGGTAGCCGGCCAGGTCCGTGGCACCGGAGATCTCGTCCCACGGCAGGGGCGGCTCGACGTCGGAGAGCATGTCACCGGCCACCAGCACCCCGGCCTCGGGCAGCCACAGCGCGGTGTGCCCCGGCGCGTGCGCGTCGTGCACGACCAGCTCGGTCGCCGGCAGCTCGCCGTGGGGATCGGGCACGGCATCGCCCTCGACCGGACGGACGGCCGCGAAGAGCGCCCGCACGTCCGGGGCGCGGTGCTCGGGCGTCAGGGCGGCGTCCAGGGCGCCGCGGTGCTGCCGCACGGCGCGGGCCGCCCGCACCGAGGCCCACCGCGGCACGTCGCCGAACCGGGGATGCCACAGCAGGTGGTCGTGGTGGGCGTGCGTCGACAGCCCGGCGGCGACCCCCACCGCCCGCGCGTCGAGCTCGTCGGCGATCGAGGCGAGCTCGTCGTCGTCCCACGCCGGGTCCACGAGCAGGGCGGGTCGACGACCCCCGCGCCGACCGGGCCCGAGCGCCAGCACGGACGTCGTCGCGTCGCGCCGGCTGGAACGGACCAGCACGTCGTCGGCCACGGGGTGGAAGGCCATGGCGGCACGCTAGCGCGAAAAAGCCGTGCGCCCGCGGCGTCGGGCGGGCCAGACTGGCACCGCACGCGAGACCACGGACCCGCGACGTGCGCGGGCCGGCACGGAAGGAGGCCGAGCGATGACCCTGACCCATCGGACCGTTCGAGCCGTCACCACCCGAAGGACCCTTCCGTGCCCCAGAAACTCTCCCTGACCCTGACCACCTCCGACGACGACGGTCCCGGACCCGACCAGCGCTGGTCGACCTGGACGACGGTCACCAAGGGCCAGCGCGGCCCGATGCCACGACCCGACTGGGTCGTCACGGCCGCCGCTGCCCTGGACACCGAGCTCGGCGTGCTCAAGACCGGCAAGGAGGCCGACGTCTTCCTCGTCGAGCGCGCCGTGCCCGACGACCCCGCGCAGAGCTCGCTCCTGGCGGCCAAGCGCTACCGCTCGCCCGATCACCGGCAGTTCCACCGCGACAGCACCTATACCGACGGACGCCGGGTGCGCCGTACGCGCGACCAGCGTGCGGTCGAGGACCGCCGCTCCGCCTGGGGACGGGCCGTGCGCGCCACCCAGTGGGCCGACGCCGAGTTCACGACCCTGGGCACCCTGTGGGACGCCGGCGCACCGGTGCCCTACCCGGTGCAGGTCGACGGCACCGAGCTGCTCATGGAGTTCGTCGGCAGCGTCGACGACGACGGCGTCGCCGTGGCCGCCCCGCGGCTGGACCGCAGCCGGCCGGACGCGGCGGAGCTGTCCGACTGGTTCGACCAGCTCTACGCCGCGATGAGCGTGCTGGCACGGCTCGGCTGGGCGCACGGCGACCTGTCGCCGTACAACGTGCTCGTCGACGACGGCCGGCTGGTCGTCATCGACCTGCCCCAGGTCGTCGACCTGGTCGCGAACCCCGCCGGCCCGGAGCTGCTGCACCGCGACTGCCGCACCGTGTGCCGGTGGTTCGCCGCTCGCGGCCTGGAGATCGACGCCGACGAGGTCTTCGCCGACCTGCTGGCCCAGGCCTGGTGACAGCACTGGCGCCGGTGCGCGAGAGAGCGCACCGGCGCCAGGACCGACAGACCGGCGGCCGACCTGAGCCGGGCACCCCGTGCCCGGACCAGCCCGGCTCCCGGACTACCGCAGCGGCGTGGTGTCGCGGCTGCCGATGTGCTCGGGCCGCGGCGCGGGCGCGCTGTACGGCTCGGTGAGCGCGTTCTCGACGCTGTTGAACACCAGGAAGATGTTCGACCGCGGGAACGGCGTGATGTTGTTGCCGGACCCGTGCATGATGTTCGCGTCGAACCAGAGCGCCGAGCCGGCCGCACCGGTGAACTGGTCGATGCCGTACCTCCAGGCGAGCTCGGTGATGGCGTCCTCCGACGGCACGCCGATCTTCTGCTCCTTGAGGGAGTCCTGGTGGTAGTTCTCCGGGGTCTCGCCCACGCACGGCACGTACGTGCGGTGCGAGCCCGGCATGACCATCAGGCCGCCGTTGTACGGGTAGTTGGGCGTCAGCGCGATCGAGCAGCTCACGGCACGCGGGGCCGGCATGCCGTCCTCGGCGTGCCAGGTCTCGAAGTCCGAGTGCCAGTAGAAGCCGGCGCCCTTGTAGCCGGGCATGTAGTTGACGCGCGTCTGGTGCAGGTACACCTCCGAGCCGAGCAGCTGGCGGGCGCGGTCCAGCAGCCGCGGGTCCCGGGCGAGCGCGTCGATCCGCTCGCTGAGCTTCGTCACCTCGAAGATCGACCGGACCTCGCCGGAGCTCTTCTCGGTCACGACGCGCGGGTCGCCCTGCAGCGACTCGTCCGAGGACAGCCGGCTCAGCTCCGCGCTGTAGCGGGTCACCTCGTCGGGGGTGATGAAGTCCTCGAGGACGGTGAAGCCCCGCTGCGCGTGCGCGTCGAGGGCGTCGGCGTCGAACGGGCCGTCCTCGGCCGTGCCCCACACCGTGGGGTGCTCGCGCTCGATGAACTCGCCGGGCTGGGCCAGACGGCTCGGGTAGAGGTCGGTCGTGGTCTCGACCGTGGCGGTCATGGGTCTCCCTTCTCCCGGATCGTCCCGGGATCGTGGCGTCTCATGCACGCGGCGTGCCCGCCCCGTCGGACCCGACGGCGCGAGCACGCGCACCCTCCAGTCAGTACGTGACCCGACCGGGGATGTCAAAGCCCGACACGGCTCGTGTGTGGCGGGGACCCGGCCTACCGTGAACAGATGGGCACGGACTTCGAGGACTACGACCACGAGGCGCTGCGCACGTACTTCGTCGAGCAGGGTCTGGCGCTCGGCTCCGGCGACCTCGAGGCGGTGGCCGACCGGTTCGACGCTGCCGCGGTGCTGGTCCTCGCCGAGGAGACCGTGGCGCTGCAGAGCCCCGAGCAGGTCCACGACCTGCTGCGCGAGCACGCCAACGCCCCCGACCCGGGCGACGCCGTCGCCCTCGTGCCGGAGGTGACCGACAGCGCCGAGCTGGGCTGGGCGCTGCTGTGGGTCGAGGTGCGCTGGAGCCTGCGGGACGAGCTCGCCGCGGAGAGGGCCAGCCGGCACGTGCGCTATCTGCTGCGACGCGCCCGCGGCACCTTCGAGGTCTGCGTCGTCGTGCCGCTGCCCTGACGCCGCCCGTCTCGTCGGCACCGCCGTCAGTCGTCGGCCAGCACCCGGCGCAGCACCCACCGCGGCAGCCGCCCGCTCGTCGCGGCCGTCTCGCCGACGCGGTCGAACCCCGCCGACTCGAACAGCGGCACGGTGCCGACGTACGCCGCGCCGACGGGGACGCGGCGGCCCGGCTCGGGCTCGACCGGGAATCCCTCGATCACCCGGCCGCCGTGTGCCCGGGCGTGCTCGACCGCGCCGTGCAGCAGCGCCCGGGCGACCCCGCGGCGCCGGTAGCCGGGGCGCACGACGAAGCACATCACGACCCAGGTCGTCTCCGCCGTCTCCGGGTCGCTCCGCGGCAGCACGCGGGACCGCTGCAGGGAGGGCGCCGCCGACCGCGGGGCGAGACCGACCCAGCCCACGACCTCCTCCGCGCCGTCCTCGTCGAGGTAGGCCAGCAGTCCCGGGCGCGGGTCGTGCGCGCAGAGCTCGCGCAGGTGCGCGCCGCCACCACCCGACGGCAGCCCGCGGGGGCGGCGCCAGGCCAGGCACCAGCACGCCCGCTCGTGCCCGCGCGGGTTGAGGATCGTGGTGACGTCGTCGAACCTGTCGGCCGTGGCCGGCTCGATCCGGTAGCCCATGGCCCCACGGTAGTCCGGCACGGTCAGCGGAAGTCCCGCGACCGGGTCGCCACCGGCAGGCGCAGCGGGGCGAGGTGCTCGGCGAGCAGGTTGACCGCGCCGTCGGCCCGCTCCACCTGACCGCGCACGACGAGTGCCGGGGCACCGCGCGCCACGGTCCGGAAGCGCCGCCACAGCCCGGGGGTGCAGATGACGTTGAGCAGGCCGGTCTCGTCCTCCAGGGACAGGAAGGTGACGCCCCCGGCGGTGCCCGGCCGCTGCCGGTGGGTGACCACCCCGCCGACGGCGATGCGGCGGCCGGGCTCCGTCGTCGTCGCGGCGGCCACGGTCACCACGCCCTGGCGCTCCAGCCCGTCGCGCAGGTGCTCCAGCGGGGAGGTGGAGTCCGGGGTGATGCCGGTGGCCCAGGTGTCGGCGACGTCGATCTCGAGCGGGTCCATGTCCGGCAGCGGCGGCGCAGACACCCCGACGCTGACGCCCGCGAGCGTCTCCGGCCCCTCCTGCCCGAGCGCACCGGCGGCCCACAGCCCCTCGCGCCGGGTCACACCGAGCGAGGCCAGCGCCCCGGCGGTGGCCAGGGCCTCCAGGCGGGCGGTGGACAGCTCGACGCGGCGCACGAGGTCGCGCAGGTCGGCGAACTCGCCGTGGGCGTCGCGCTCGGCGACCATCCGCTCGGCGACGTCGGTGCCGAGCCCGCGCACGGCGGAGAGCCCGAGCCGGACGGCCAGCGCGTCGTCGACGTCGAGCGGCACTCCCCCGCTGCCGACCATGCCCTCGGCGACGGGGTCGGCCGGACCGGCCACAGCGTCGGCCGGACCGGCGACGGACCCGTCCGGCTGCGCCTCGACCCCCGCGAGCGCCGCCGAGGCGTTGACGTCCGGGCGCAGCACCCGCACCCCGTGCCGGCGGGCGTCGGCGACGAGGGACGCCGGGGAGTAGAACCCCATCGGCTGCGCGGCGAGCAGGCCGGCGTAGAAGGCCTCGGGGGCGTGCACCTTGAGCCACGAGCTGGCGTAGACGAGGAACGCGAAGGAGTAGGCGTGCGACTCGGGGAAGCCGAAGTCGGCGAACGCCTTGAGCTTGTCGTAGATCTCCTCCTGCACGTCGTCCGGGATCCCGCGCTCGGTCATCCCGGCGAACAGGCGCCCCCGCAGCGCCTCCATGCGTTCCACGGAGCGCTTGGAGCCCATGGCCCGGCGCAGCCGGTCGGACTCGGCGGGCGTGAACCCGGCGACGTCGATCGCCATCTGCATGAGCTGCTCCTGGAACAGCGGTACGCCGAGGGTGCGCCGCAGGGACGGCTCCAGCAGCGGGTGCAGGTAGGTGACCTCCTCGCGGCCCCGGGAGCGCTCGATGTACGGGTGCACGGACCGCCCCTGGATCGGGCCGGGGCGGATGAGGGCGACCTCGACGACGATGTCGTAGAACGTCCGGGGCTGCAGCCGCGGCAGGGTGGCCATCTGGGCGCGGGACTCGACCTGGAACACCCCGACGGTGTCGGCGGCGCACAGCAGGTCGTACACGCGCGGGTCCTCGGCCGGCAGCGTGTGCAGCGCGAGCCGCTCGCCGGTGGCCTCGTGCACCGAGGCGAACGCGTACCGGATCGCGGTGAGCATGCCCAGACCCAGCAGGTCGAACTTCACCAGCCCGGCGTCGGCGCAGTCCTCCTTGTCCCACTGCAGCACGGTGCGCCCCTCCATCCGGGCCCACTCGACCGGGCAGACCTCGATGACGGGCCGGTCGCACATCACCATGCCCCCGGAGTGGATGCCGAGGTGCCGGGGCAGGCGGAGGAACCGTTCGGCGAGGTCGAGCACGGGGTCGGGGATCTGCCCCTCCTGCTCGGCCGACGGCGGCGGCTGCGCGGGCACGACGTCGTGCGGGTCGTCGGACCGCCGCAGGCCGCCGTCGACGGCGAGCGGGTCGACCACGGGGGCGTCCGGTCGCGCCGGGGCGCCGTGCTGCCAGCGGGCGGCGACCTCGGCCCGGCGCCGGTCGCGACCGGTGACCGGCGCGCCGTCGGACGCCCGCGCGGCACCCGCCGTCCGGTCCGCCGCGGGGCTGGTCGGGTCGGGGCCGCGCAGCGACCCCCAGCGCTCGATGGACTTGCTCCAGGCGTCCTGCTGACCGACGTCGTACCCGAGCGCGCGGGCGGCGTCGCGCACCGCCGAGCGCGGCCGGTAGGAGATGACGTTGGCGACCTGGGCGGCGTGCGTGCGCCCGAACCGGGCGTAGACGTGCTGGATGACCTCCTCGCGGCGGCCCGACTCGATGTCGACGTCGATGTCGGGCGGCCCGTCCCGCTCCGGCGCCAGGAACCGCTCGAACAGCAGGCCGTGGTGCACGGCGTCGACGGCGGTGATCCCCAGCGCGTAGCAGACCGCCGAGTTGGCGGCGCTCCCCCGGCCCTGGCACAGGATGCCCTCCCGGCGGCAGAACTCGACCAGGTCGTAGACGACGAGGAAGTACCCCGGGAAGTTCAGGTCGGTGATGACGCGCAGCTCGTGGTCGATCTGCGCCCACGCGCCGGGCTCCCGCTCGGCCTCCCGCGGCCCGTACCGGTCCTCGGCGCCCCGGAGGACGAGCTCGTGCAGCCAGCTCGCCTCGTCGTGGCCGGCGGGCACCGGGTAGGGCGGCAGCTGCGGCGCCACCAGGTGCAGGTCGAACGCGCACTCGGCGGCCAGGTCGGCGGCCGTCGGCACGGCCTGCGGGTGCCGGTGGTGCAGCCGGGCCATCTCGGCGCCCGAGCGCAGGTGCGCCGTCGGGGCGCCGGGCAGCCAGCCGTCCTGGTCGTCCAGGGAGGAGCGGGCGCGCACGGCCGCGAGCGCCCCGGCCAGGTCGGCGTCGCGCGGGCGGGCGTAGTGGGCGGCGGTGGTGGCGACCAGGGGCAGCCCCGCGTCCTGCGACAGCGCGGCGAGCGCTGCGTGCAGGTCGGCGTCGCGGGGGTCGCCGGTGGCGGTGATCTCCACGGCGACGTTGTCCCGGCCGAAGACGGCGGTGAGCCGGTCGAGCTCGCGGCGCGCGCCGTCGAGCCCCTGGGCCTCGAGCGCGCGCCGGACGGCGCCCTTGCGGCACCCGGTGAGCACCAGCCACTGGCCGTCGGCCTCGGCGCCCAGCCGGTCGAGGTCGTAGCGGGCCTTGCCCTTGACCCCGGCCTCGAGGTGGGCGGTGGCGATCGCGCGCGACAGGTTCCGGTAGCCGTCCGGCCCGCGGGCCAGCACGAGCAGGTGCGTGGCCCGCGGGTCGGGGACGCCGGTGGGATCGTCGAGGACCGGCGCGGCGCCCGGCACCGGGACGGGCAGGTGCAGCTCGGCGCCGAACACCGTGGGCAGCCCGACGGCGCGGGCGGCCTCGGCGAACCGGACCACGCCGTACAGCCCGTCGTGGTCGGTCAGGGCCAGGGCCTCGAGCCCGAGCCGGTCGGCCTCGGCGGCGAGCTCGGCGGGGTGGCTGGCGCCGTCGAGGAAGCTGAAGGCCGAGTGGGCGTGCAGCTCGGCGTACCGGGGTGCCGGGTGGGGCTCAGTCATACAGCGCCTCCACCTGCCACCGGCCGCCGACCTGGGCGAGCAGCAGCCCGCGGCCGTCGTCGAGCACCGCCTGCAGGTGCACCCGCCGGGTGCCGCCGTCGGGCGCCCACCAGCGTTCGGCGAGCGGCCACGGCCCGGCCCAGCCGACGACCCGCGCGTCCCCCGAGATACCGGCCGGTCGCCGAGAAACCGGATCGTCGCCGCGACCGACCGGTTTCTCGGTCGACGAGCCGGTATCTCGGGGGACGAGGAGACGGGCGGGCACGCCGCTCATCGTCAGCCGGGCATCGACGACGACGTCGGCCCCGGCGGTGTCGAGCACCCGGACGGCCGCGGGCTCGGGCAGCAGGGTCGCAGGGGCCGGGCTGGGCAGCGCCCCGGGCCAGGGGCGGTCCGGGGGCCGGTCGACGACGGCCTCCTCGCCGTAGGGCACGAGCCGGACGCGGTGGCGCGGGTGGCGCCCGCCGGCCCGCCGGACGGTGAGCACGCCGTCGCCGCCGAGCAGCCCCTGCACCCGGTCCAGCACCTGGCGGGCGCGTTCGTCCTGCCCGGCGTCGGCGCCCCACAGGCTCGGCTGGTGCGTCCCGGCGGGGGCGACGTCCTCGGCGGCGAGCGCGAGGTGGACCACGGGGGCGACCTCGGGCGAGTCCTCGGTGCCGGTGCGCCGGCGGGCGGCGTCGGTCAGCCACCCCTCGAGCTGCCAGCGCACCCGGTCGGTGATCCGGGCGGCGGACAGCCCGCCGGCGACGGTGTCGGTGCGCCAGAGTCGCTCGAGCTCGCCCTCGGTGGTCCGGGCGGTGATGCGCAGCCGCCCGCAGGCCACGCCGTGGGCCACGAGCAGTACGTGCAGCTCCTCGGCGAGACGGCGGGCGGCGAACGCGGCGACGTCGACGCGGTCGGCGGGCGGGTCGAGCGCGGTGTCCACGACCAGGTCGGCCTCGATGCGCCGGCGCGCGGGCGGGCGTTCGTCCTCGCCGCGGGCCAGCCGGTGCGCCCAGGTGCCGAGCTCGCCGAACCGGGCGGACACGCTCGCCGCGGGCAGGGCGGCCAGGTCGCCGAGGGTGTGCAGGCCGAGCCGCCACCACAGGCCGACGGCGTCGCGCACGGCGGCCACGACACCCGGGTCGCACACGGCGTGCACGAGCTCGCCCACCGGCCGTCCGGCGAGGGCCGACGGCGACCCGTCGGGCGGGACGACGGCGTCCTCCCGGGCGGCGAGGACCGCGGCGAGCAGACCGTCGGCGACCCCGACCTGGCACTCGTGGCCGGTGCCGGCGACGGCGGTCACGAGCGCCTCGGCCAGGGCCCGATCGGAGCCGTGGTAGCGCGCGGCGCCGTCGGCGGGCAGGAGCAGCAGGCCGGGGCGGGCGATCTCGAGGCCGGCCACGACGGTCTCCGCGGCGGCCGCCACGGGTTCGAAGGTGCGGGCGTCCCGGTCGTCGTCGGCCTCCAGCAGCACCAGGTCGGGGCAGGCCTCCTGGGCCTGGCGGCGCCGCATGCCGCGTCGCACCCCGGCGGTGCGGGCGACGGCGGAGGTCGCCACGACGCTGCGTCCGGCCCGGGTCCCGCCGCCCGAGGGCGCGCCGAGGACGGCGGCGGGCACGTGCGCGTCCAGCCCGGCGGCGGCCAGGGCGGCCACCACCGGCCAGTCCGGGACCCAGAGCACCGCGGTGCGGGTGACGCCTGCGCTGCCCGTGCTCATGCGACCCTCAGGTGCCGGGCCTGGGGCGAGTCGTCCGTGGCGGCGGACGTCGGCCCGGCAGGGGCTGCGACGTCGGGCCGGGCCGCCGCGGGCGCGAGGACGGGCTCCTCGCCGCCGAGCGGCACCTCGACGTCGATCTCCACCGGACGGGCCGCGGCCCCGCGCCCGGTGCGCAGCACGCGCAGGGTGCGGCGGCGCAGCCAGCCGGCACCGGCGTCCACGCCGGTCCAGGCCCCGCCGCGGGCGTCGAGGGTGACGTGGGCCCCCGCCCAGCGGCCGGTCGCGACCAGGACGGCGTCACGCTGCCGGGCCCGGGCGGCCAGGCGGCGCCGGTCGGCGTCGGTCAGCGCCGCCTGCGGCCCGACCACGACGACGTCCATGCCGTCCAGCAGCGCGGCCAGCACCGCGGGGGCGTCCGGGCCGGGGGCGGGGACGACGACGGTGCGCGCCAGGTCGATCCCGGCGTCGGCGGCGGCCAGCAGCCCGACGGCGGGCGCCCCGACCAGGACGGTCCAGGCGCCGTCGCGCGAGGGGGCGGCGAGCAGCCCGAGCAGCAGGCTGGTCGACCCCTGGACCGCCAGGACGCCGCCGGTCGGCAGCACGCCGCCGGGCAGCAGCGCTGCGAGGTCGGGATGCACGGCCCGGCCGGCGCGGACCGGCACCCGGGGAGCCGCGCCGAGGGCGGACGCCCTCGCCTCGTAGGGGATCTCGCCGAGCGGGCCGTCGTCGTCCGGGCGCTCCTCGTCCGGGCGTTCCTCGACCGAGCGCTCGTCGACCGGGGCCGCCCGCCGCGGCGCCGTCGTCCCGTGCTCGGCGGCACGCAGGGCGGCCAGCGCCCGGGAGTGCCGTGCGGCACGGTCGGTGCGGGGCGGGGCCTCGGGGACGACGGTCACGACGACTCCTCCCCCAGGTCGGACACGCCGGTGGGCGACCGACGCCTGTTCGAACGTTTGTTCGAACATGTCTCTAGTACACGTGCCGCAGACCCGGGTGTCAACCGGGCCGACGAGGTGCTGGCACACTGGACCGGGCGCGCGGGAGACCCCCGCCCACCGACCGTCACCGTCGACGAGAGGACCCTCGATGACCCCCACCACCGACCGCGTCGCGATCGTCACCGGCGCCGCCCGCGGCATCGGCGCCGCCACCGCCGCCCGCCTGGCCGCCGACGGCCACGCCGTGGCGCTGCTCGACCTGCGCGAGGAGGCCGCCGCCGAGACCGCCGCCGCCCTGGCGGCCGACGGCCACCGCGCGATCGGCGTCGGCGTGGACGTCGCCGACGAGCAGTCCGTGACCGACGCCGTCGAGCGCGTGGTCGCCGAGCTCGGCGCCCCGACGGTGCTCGTCAACAACGCCGGGATCCTGCGCGACAACCTGCTGTTCAAGATGTCGACCGACGACTGGGACGCCGTGCTCGGGGTCCACCTGCGCGGGGCGTTCCTCATGACCCGGGCCGTGCAGCAGCACATGGTCTCCGCCCGGTGGGGCCGCATCGTCAACCTGTCCAGCACCTCGGCCCTGGGCCACCGCGGCCAGGTCAACTACTCCGCCGCCAAGGCCGGCATGCAGGGCTTCACCAAGAGCCTCGCCATCGAGCTCGGCAAGTTCGGGGTCACGGCCAACGCCGTGGCGCCCGGGGTCGTCGCGACCGACATGATCGCCGAGACCGCCGAGCGGGTCGGCGTCCCGCTGGAGGACTTCCTGGCCGGCATCGCCCAGGACGTGCCGGCCGGCCGCGTCGGCCGGCCCGAGGACATCGCCGCCGCGGTGGCGTTCTTCTGCTCCACCGAGGCCTCGTTCACCAACGGCCAGGTGCTCTACGTCGCCGGAGGACCGCAAGACTGAGGCGTACGCACCGCCACGGGTGCCGTTGCCACCCGTGGCGGTGCGTACCAGGGTGGGGGGATGGACTTCACACGGCCGACCCCACCGGACCCCTACTCCCTGCTCCCCGTCCCGGCGACGTTCGAGCTGACGAGCGCCGACATCACCGCGGGCGACCCGATGCCGGCGGACCACGCGGCCGACGGCGGCAACACCTCGCCGGCGCTGGCCTGGTCGGGCTTCCCCGCCGAGACCCGGTCGTTCGTCGTGAGCTGCTTCGACCCCGACGCGCCGACGCCGTCCGGCTACTGGCACTGGCACGTGCTCGACGTCCCGGCCCCGGTCACGTCGCTGCCGCGCGGCGCGGGGGCGGCCGACGGCAGCGGGCTGCCCGCCGGAGCCTTCCAGCTCCTCTCGGACGGCGGTCAGGTCGGCTTCGAGGGGGCGGGCCCGCCCCCGGGCGACCACGCCCACCGCTACGTCTTCGCCGTGCACGCCCTGGACGTCGACTCGCTCGGGCTGACCACGGAGAACACCAACGTGCACGCGGCGTTCAACGTCTACTTCCACGTCATCGCCCGCGCGACGCTGACCGGGACCTACCGCCGATGAGCGACGCGTCTGGGACGGGCCTGCCGTCGCTGGGCGACCTGGACTGGGTGCCCGCGCTCGAGCGTCCGGACCTGCTGGCCGACCCGGTCGCCGAGGCGCTGCGCGCCTGGGCGGAGGCGGACGAGCGGGTCGCCGGCCAGGTGGCGGTCGCCGAGATCGACCCCGACCACGCGGACACGGCCACGCTCAACGAGGTGCACGGGCTGCCGCCGGAGGCGTCGGCGAACTGCGTCGTGGTAGCCGGACGGCGCGGCGACGTCGAGCGGGTCGCGGCCTGCGTGGTGCCCGCCTCGACGTTCGCGGACGTCAACACCCGGGTGCGCAAGCTGCTCGACGCCCGCAAGGCGTCGTTCCTGCCGATGGACCGCGCCACCGAGGAGTCGGGGATGGCCTACGGCGGGATCACGCCGATCGGCGTGCCGTCGAGCTGGCGGGTCCTGGTGGACAGCCGCTTCGACGACGGCGCGGCGCCGGCGCTCCTGGGCAGCGGCCTGCGGGTGTCCAAGCTGCTCATGCCCGGCGACCTGCTGTGCAGCGCCCCGGGCGTGGAGGTCGTGGCGGACCTGGGCGTGGTGCGGGGGTGACCGGCTCGCGGCCGGTCAGCACTCCGAGCGGCCGCGGCGCCAGTAGCCCATGAAGGCCACGGACTTGCGGTCGACGCCCTTGGTGCGCACGAGGTAGCGACGCAGCGTCTTGATGACGCCGGCCTCCCCGGCCAGCCAGGCGTAGAGCACGGTGTCCTGCACGAGCGGGCGCCCCTCGGCGTCCGTCGGGACCTCCCAGAGGAGGTCGGTGTCGACGTCGACGTCGACGAGCTCGGCGTCCAGGTCGACACCCGTGGCCGTCGTCGCGGGGCCGCCGTCGGCCGACGGCCGGACGCCCATGGCGAGCATGCGGTCGGCGGCGTCCTGCACCGCCGGGACCAGGACGTCCCCGTGCTCGGCACCGTCGCGCGGCAGCCAGGTGACCCGCACGCCCGCCGGCGCGGCGAGCGTCCAGCGGTCCTCCGCGTGCGGCACCTCGAGGAAGACCTCACCGACGGCGTCGGCGGGCAGGGACTCGCAGATCGAGGCGATGGCCGGGACGGCCGTCTCGTCGCCGGCGAGCAGCAGCGCGTGGCTGGACGGCGGTGGCGCGAAGTCGCGCCCGCCGTGCGGACCGCCGTCGTAGGCCGCGTTCGGCCCGAGGATCACGAGCGGGGAACCGGGCCGGGCGCCGTTCGCCCAGCGGGACGCCGGGCCGGTGTCGCCGTGCAGGACGATGTCGACGTCCACCTCGCGCTGCGCGGGACGGACGGCGCGCACGGTGTAGGTCCGCAGGGGGTTGCGGCGCTCGTCGGGCAGCTCGCGCCAGGAGGTGAACCAGTCCGGGTTCTGCCGGTCCAGGTACTCCCAGCCGCCGCACGGGGCCGGGAGCAGGAACTTGATGCGCTGGTCGCGACCGTTGTCGGCGAACTCGTGCAGGTCCTCGCCGGTGAAGGTGATCCGCACGAAGGACGGGCACAGGCGCGTGACCCGCAGGACCTCGACGTCGAACATGCGCCAGGGGCGGGGTGCGACGGCGGTCTCGGTCCGAGTGTCGGTCACGGCTTCAGTCACGTAGGTCAGCCTAACCTCACATCACCCGTGCGAGGCAATGGTGATCCGCGCCACACACCGGCCGCCATGGCGGGCTCAGACCGCGCCCTGACCGCCGCCGGCCCGCCGGGCGCTCGCCTGCTGCTGGGCGAACCGGCGCAGGACGACGAGCACCGGATCCGTGAGGAGGGTGCCGACCACGACCTGGCGGGCCGCGTCGGCGGGAGCGTCGGGCACCGTGGCGAGGTCCGCGCGGGCCACCAGCTCGGCGGCGTCGGCGAGGACGGCCAGATGCTCGTCACCCACCGGCACCCCGGCCCGCTCGGCGTCGCGCAGCAGGGCCGCCAGACGGCCGGCCAGGGCGGCGTCGTCGTACCACCCCCGCGCCGCGACGAGAGCGTCCACGCGCCGACGGACGGCGTCGTCGACCTCGCCGTCGGACCGCGCCTCATCGGCGACCAGGGCGTGCTGCGCCGCGCCGAGCAGGTCGTGGCGGGACCGCGGCGGGTCGTCCAGGGCGGACAGGACGTCGCGGACGGCGGCCAGCGACAGCCCGGCCGACTCCGTCATCGCGCGGACCAGCCGGACCCGGTCGACGTGCTCGTCGCCGTAGGTGGCCTGCGTGCGCGACGTCGGCTCACCCGGCGGCAGCAGCCCCTCGCGCAGGTAGTACTTGATCGTGGCCACCGGCACCCCGGTGCGGTCGGCCAGCGCGGAGATCCGCATCCGTTCCCTCCCGTTCTTGACATTGGAGAGTAGCACTCTCCAATAATGGATAGCCCTACTATCCATTTCGGGAGAAGCCATGGTCACCCTGACGACGCACGACCACGACGGCGAGCTCGCCGTCTTCCTCATCGGCGCACGGATCGAGCGACCGTGGCGTCCCGACGGGTGGTGGCCCGCCCTCGCGGCGATGCGGCCGATGCTCACCGAGCTCGCCCGCGACCCCGGCTCCGGGTTCCTGGGCGCCACGACGCTGGTCGGCGCCCGCGGGCCGACGTCCGTGCAGTACTGGCGCAGCGTCGAGGACATCTACGCCTACGCCGGCGACGACGCCCGCCGGCACCGGCCGGCGTGGGTCGAGTTCTACCGCCGGGCGCGCCGCGTGCCCGGCGCGGTCACCGTGTGGCACGAGACGTTCCGTGTCCCGGCGGGCGGCCACGAGAGCCTCTACGCCGGCCAGCCGGCGCTCTTCGGCCTCGCCGCCGCGACCGGAGCGGTCCCGGCCGCCCGCCGTGGCCGGACCGCGCGGGAGCGGCTGCACAGCACCGGGGCGCAGGACGGCTCCTGAACGGTCAGCGCGTGCGGGTCGCCCAGAAGGCGACCGCCGAGGCCGCCGCCACGTTGAGCGAGTCCACCGCCCCGGCCATGGGGATGCGGACCACGCGGTCGGCGGCGGCCACGGCGCCGCGGGAGAGCCCGTCGCCCTCGGTCCCGAGCACCAGGGCCAGGCGATCGGGCGCCTCGTCCGCCAGCTCGTCGAGCGTGACGGCGTCGTCGCTCAGCGCCAGCGCGGCGACCGTGAACCCCAGGTCCTGCAGCTCGCCCACACCGGCCGGCCAGGCCGGCAGCCGCGTCCACGGCACCTGGAACACCGTGCCCATCGAGACCCGCACCGACCGCCGGTACAGGGGGTCGGCGCAGCGCGGGGTGACCAGCACGGCATCCACGCCCAGGCCCGCGGCGGAGCGGAAGATCGCCCCGACGTTCGTGTGGTCGACGATGTCCTCCAGGACGGCGACCCGCCGCGCTCCGCCACCGGCCCCGCGGCGGGACAGCAGCTCGCCGACGTCGGCCAGCGCTGGGCGGTGCATCGCCGCGAGCGCCCCGCGGTGCAGGTGGAACCCGGTGATCTCGCGCAGGACGACCTCGTCCGCGACGAAGACCGGCACGTCCGGGTGGGCGGCGAGCACGTCGGCCATCGAGTCGAGCCACTTGTCGGCCATGAGGAAGGACCGCGGCCGGTGCCCGGCGGCCAGCGCCCGGCGGATGACGTTCGACGACTCGGCCATGAACAGGCCCTCGACGGGCTCGCGGGCCGTGCGCAGCTTGACGTCGGTCAGGTCGGTGTAGTCCCGCAGCCGCGGGTCGGCCGGATCGGTCACGGGCACCACGGCGGCGGCGAGCTCGGCAGGCAGGTTCACCCGGCGATTCTCTCAGCCCTCGCCCCGGCGCCCGGACGCCACGGGGGGTCAGCCCCCGGAGAACCACCGCAGCGTCAGCTCGCGCCAGGTCTGGGTCCCCACACCCCCGGGTGCGGCGTCGAACACGTGCCCCGCCGCCGGCAGCTCGACGAGCTCGTGCTCCACGTCGTGGCGGGCCAGCACGCCCGCCAGGTCCTGCGCGCCGGCCGGCGGGACGAGGTGGTCCGCGGCACCGAGCACCATCAGCGTCGGGGGCGCCCCGTCCCGGACGTGCTCGGCCGGCCACACGGCGGCGTAGCGCTCGGGCACCTCGCCGGGGGCTCCACCGGTGTACCGCTCGGCCATCGACCGGGCGGCGTCCCCGACGACCGGGTCGTCGTTGTCGTGGAACGCGACCGGGTCCGCCACGGGGTACAGCGTGCTCACCGCGGCGACGCGCGGCAGCTCGCCGGAGCAGGCGGGCTCCAGCTCCCCGGCCTCGGCGCGGTAGGCCACGTCGAGGGCGACGTTCCCGCCGGCGGAGTCGCCGACGAGGTGGACCTCGGCCGGGTCGCCCCCGTGCTCGGCGGCGTGCTCACCCGCCCAGACCAGGGCGCAGGCGACCTGCGGCTCCACGACGTCCCACCGGTGGTCCTCGTCGTCCGACAGGGGGTAGTCGACGCTGATCGCCAGAAAACCCTGATCGGCGAACCAGGCGGCGTGCGAGGCAGTGGTCGGCTGCAGCCGGTCCTCGGAGGTCCACCCGCCGCCGTGCACGAGGACCACGACGGGTGCCGGCGCCCCGTCCTGTCCCGTGCGGGGCAGCCAGACGGACAGCTCCTGCGGCTCCCCGTCGAGCTGCGCGTACTCGGCGTCGAGGTCGGCCGAGACGTCGCCCCGGACGAGGGTGAACAGCTCACCGATCCGCACGGCGACGCCGTGGTCCTGGGCGACGAGCAGCTGCTGGGTGACGACGGTGAAGGAGCAGACGGCCGTCGTGGCCCCGGCGACGAGCGCGATCACACGTGGCACGGACGGCCGGCGCAGCAGCGCGACGGTGCCGAGGACGAGCACGACGATGCCGGCCGCCACGAGCCAGACCGCCCAGGGCGAGACGGCGACGCCGGTGTGCCCGAGCCAGGGCACCTGCGGTACGAGGGCGCCGACCGAGAGCACGGCGAGCGGCAGGGCCACGGCGAGCAGCACGCCGACGAGGACGCTGCGCCGCGGCCGGGCGCCGGGATCCGGGCGAGCCGCGGATGCCGGCTCGGCGGCCGGCCGGGTGTCGGGTGCGGTCACGCGCACCACTGTGGCACGCCGTGCGGTGCTCACGCACCGGACCCGGCCGGGTCCTCGGTCATCGGCGCGGCGAACTGGCTCGCGTAGAGCCGGGCGTAGGCACCGTCGGCAGCGAGCAGCCCGTCGTGGTCGCCCTGCTCGACGATCCGCCCGTGCTCCATCACCACGATGAGGTCGGCCTCACGGATCGTGGAGAGCCGGTGGGCGATGACGAACGAGGTCCGCCCCGACCGCAGCGCGTTCATCGCCTCCTGCACCAGCACCTCGGTCCGGGTGTCCACCGAGCTCGTCGCCTCGTCCAGGACGAGGATGTCGGGGTCGGCGAGGAACGCCCGCGCGATCGTCAGCAGCTGCTTCTCGCCGGCGGAGAGCGACGCGCCGCCGTCGTCGAGGACGGTGTCGTACCCGTCGGGCAGCGTCCGCACGAACGGGTCGACGGAGGTGGCCCGGGCGGCCGCCAGGAACTCCTCCTCCGACACCTCGCGTCCGTCGCGCACCCCGTAGCGGATGTTCTCGGCGATGGTGCCGCCGAACAGCCAGGCGTCCTGCAGCACCATCCCGACGCGGGACCGCAGCCCGTCGCGCGTCATCGCGCGGGTGTCGACGCCGTCGAGCAGGATCCGGCCCCCGTCGATCTCGTAGAACCGCATGAGCAGGTTGACCAGCGTGGTCTTGCCGGCACCGGTCGGCCCGACGATCGCGATCGTCTGGCCGGGCTCGGCCACCAGGTCGAGGTGCTCGATGAGCTCCTCGTCGGGGGTGTAGGAGAACGACACGTCGTCGAACTCGACCCGGCCGCGCACGCGCTCCGGGTCGCGGGCCGGGACCGGGTCGGGATCCTGCTCGGGGGCGTCGAGCAGCGTGAAGACGCGCTCGGCCGAGGCGACGCCCGACTGCAGCAGGTTCATCATCGAGGCGATCTGGCTCAGCGGCTGGGTGAACTGGCGCGAGTACTGGATGAAGGCCTGCACGTCGCCGATGGAGAGCTGGCCGGAGGCGACCCGCAGCCCACCGATGACGGCCACCAGCACGTAGTTGAGGTTCGCGAGGAAGCCCATGGTCGGCTGGATCGTGCCCGAGATGAACTGCGAGCGCCGGGTGGCGTCGTGGACGGCCTCGTTCTCCCGGGCGAAGGTCGCGGCCGCGTCGGCCTGACGGCCGTACACCTTGACCAGGGCGTGGCCGGTGAACATCTCCTCGACGTGCGCGTTGAGCCGCCCGGTGGCGGCCCACTGCTCGATGAACTGCGGCTGCGACCGCTTGGCGATCGCCATGGTCAGCAGGATCGACAGCGGCACCGTGACGAGGGCGACCAGGGCCAGCACCCACGAGATCCAGAACATCATCGACAGCACGCCCACGACGGTCAGCAGCGCGGTGACGAGCTGGGCCAGCGTCTGCGTGGTCGTCTGGGCGACGTTGTCGATGTCGTTGGTGACCCGGGAGAGGATGTCGCCCTTGGCCTGCCGGTCGACATAGCTCAGCGGGATGCGGTGCAGCTTCGCCTCGACGTCGTCGCGCAGCCGGCGCACCGTGTTCTGCACCGCCACCGTCATCAGGCGCGACTGCCACCAGCCGAACACGAACGCCCCGACGTAGACCGCGACGACCGTGGCGAGGATCTGCGCGAGCCGCTCGACGTCGATCCCCTCGCCCGGCACGACGCCGCTCATCGCCGCGATCATGTCGGCCTGGTTCTCGTCGCCGGCGGCCCGGAGCGCCGCGACCGCCTCCGCGGTGGTGGTGCCCGGCGGCATCGTGCTGCCGAGGAGCCGGCCGACCACCCCGGTGAAGATGACGTCCGTCGCGTCGCCGAGGATCTTGGGGCCCAGCACCGTGAGCACGACCGAGACCGTCCCGCACGCGAGCAGCACGGCCACCCGCACCCGTTCGGGGCGCATGACGCCGGCGAACCGCCGCAGCGACCCGCCGAAGTCCAGCGGCTTGGCGGTGGGCACGCCCGCCGCGGCGCGCGGCCCGTGGCCGCCGGCCGGGGGTCCGGGCGGCGGCCGGTGGGAGGTCTGCTGGCTCATGCCGCCTCCTCCCTCGACATCTGGGAGGTGACGATCTCGGCGTACGTGGCGTTCTCGGCGAGCAGCTCGGCGTGGGTGCCCCGCCCGACGACCCGGCCGTGGTCGAGCACCAGGATCTGGTCGGCGTCGCGGATGGTGGCGACCCGCTGGGCGACGACGAGCACCGTCGCGCGGGCGGTGCGCGGGCGCAGCGCGGCCCGGAGCCGGGCGTCGGTCGCGTAGTCCAGGGCGGAGAACGAGTCGTCGAAGAGGTAGACGAGCGGACGGCGGATCACGGCCCGGGCGATCGCCAGGCGCTGGCGCTGACCGCCGGAGAACGTCGTGCCGCCCTGGGCCACCGACGCCTCCAGGCCGTCGGGCAGGGCCTCGACGAAGCCGCGGGCCTGGGCCACCTCGAGCGCGTCCCACATCTCCGCCTCGGTGGCGTCGGCCTTGCCGTACCGCAGGTTGTCGGCGATCGTCCCGGAGAACAGGTAGGCCTGCTGCGGCACGAGCCCCAGCACGGACCCCAGGTCGGCCGTGGACAGGTCCCGCACGTCGACGCCGTCGATCGTGACCCGCCCGGCGGTGACGTCGTACAGCCGGGGCACGAGGTTCAGCAGCGTCGTCTTGCCGGACCCGGTCGAGCCGATGATCGCGGTGGTCCGTCCCGGCTCCGCGACGAGGTCGACGTCCTGCAGCACCGGGTCGTCGGCCCCCGGGTAGCCGAACCGCACCCCCTCGAACGCGACGCGCCCCCGCGGCCCGGCGCCGTCGGACAGCTGCGCGAGACCGACCGGTGCGGCGGGCTCGACGACGGAGGTCTCGGTGGCCAGCACCTCGCCGATGCGGCCCGCGGCGACGGAGGCCCGCGGCACCATCATCACCATCATCGTCGACATCATCACCGCCATGAGGATGAACATGATGTAGCTGAGGAAGGCGATGAGGGACCCGACCTGCAGCGACCCGTCGGCGACCTCTCCGGCGCCGAACCAGAGCACCGCCACCTGCGACAGGTTCATGATGAGCATGACCACCGGGAAGGCCAGCGCCATCAGCTTGCCGGCGCCGAGCGAGACGTCGTACAGCCGCGTGTTCGCCGCGGCGAAACGTTCCGCCTCGGCACGCTCACGCACGAAGGCCCGCACCACGCGCAGGCCGGTGATCTGCTCGCGCAGGACGCCGTTGATCGCGTCGATGCGCGTCTGCATCGCCCGGAAGTAGGGCACCATCCGCCACAGCAGCACGCCGAGCACACCGCCGAGCACCGGGACCACGACGAGCAGGAGCAGCGACAGGCTGCCGTCCTCGCGCAGCGCCATGACGACGCCGCCGACCATCATGATCGGCGCCACGACCATGATGGTGAAGGTCATCAGCACCATCATCATGACCTGCTGGACGTCGTTGGTCGTCCGGGTGATCAGCGACGGCGCCCCGAACTGCCCGAGCTCGCGGGCCGAGAAACCCTGGACCGCGTCGAACAGGTCGCGCCGCAGGTCACGGCCGAACGCCGTCGCCGCCCGCGCCCCGAGGCCGATCGCCCCGATCGCGCAGACCACCTGTCCCAGCGAGACGAGGAGCATCACTCCCCCGACCTCGAGGATGTAGCCGGTGTCCCCCTGGACGACGCCCTGGTCGACGATGTCGGCGTTGAGCGACGGCAGGTACAGCGTCGCCAGGGTCTGCGCGAGCTGCAGCACCAGCAGCACGACGACGGCACCGAGGTAGGGGCGCAGGTAGCGCCGGACGAGCGTGACGAGCATCAGGACTCCTGGGTCCGGGTCGGCGGTGCTCCCTCAGCGTGGACGGCGCGAGCCCCGCCGTCCACCGCAGGACGACGGGGCTCGGGCGGGACCACGGCGAGGTCGGCGCCGTCAGGTCACTGCTGGGGCGGGGCCGGCGGCTCGTCGTCGCCGACCGTCCGCGGCCGCGGCGACGGGGGCGCCGTCGGCGGCTGCTCGCCGGCGGGACGCTGCCCGCGCTCGACCGACGGGTCGAACGGCGACCCGGAACGGGTGCCGGAGCTCGTGGCGTCGGCCGTGGCCGCCTCGGCCTGGCGGCGCGCCTCGGCGAGCGCCTCGCCCGGGTCCTGCAGCCCCGACTGCCCCAGCGCGGAGGACAGCGCCGCTCCGGCGCCGCCGTCGTCCTCGTCGTCGCCGGGCTCGGTGGGGATGCCCGGGGTGCCCGGCGTCCCGCCGAAGCCCTTGGCGATGGAGCCCAGGGCGGCGGTGAACTCGGTCGGCACGACCCACAGCTTGGACGAGCTGCCGTTGGCGATCTCGGGGAGCATCTGCAGGTACTGGTAGGCCAGCAGCTTCGGGTCGGGGTTGCCCTGGTGGATCGCCTCGAAGACCTGGAGGATGGCCCGCGCCTCACCCTCGGCCTGCAGGATCGCCGACTGCGCGTCACCCTCGGCCCGCAGGATCTGGGACTGCTTCTCACCCTCGGCCGTGAGGATCTGCGACTGCTTGACACCCTCGGCGGTGAGGATGGCGGCGCGGCGGTCGCGCTCGGCGCGCATCTGCTGCTCCATCGCGCCCTGCACGGAGGCCGGCGGCTCGATGGACTTCAGCTCGACACGGTTGACGCGGACGCCCCAGCGGCCCGTCGCCTCGTCGAGGACCCCGCGGAGCTGGCCGTTGATCTGGTCACGGCTGGTCAGCGTCTGCTCGAGGTCCATGGACCCGACGACGTTGCGCAGCGTGGTGACGGTGAGCTGCTCGATACCGGTGATGTAGTTCGAGATCTCGTAGACCGCGGACTTGGGCTCGGTGACCTGGAAGTAGATGACGGTGTCGATCTCGACCACGAGGTTGTCCGAGGTGATCACCGGCTGCGGCGGGAACGAGACGACCTGCTCGCGCAGGTCGACGCCGGCCCGCACCTTGTCGATGAACGGCACCAGCCAGTGCAGGCCGGGGTCGAAGGTCTTCTGGTAGCGGCCGAGGCGCTCGATGATCAGCGCGGTGGCCTGGGGCACGACGCGGACCATCTTGAACAGCGCCGTGATCACGAAGATCACGAACGCGAGCAGGACGACCCAGCCGATGATGGTGGCGAGTTCCACGAAGCACTCTTTCCGTTGTGGGTGGTGCGGGGAGGATCAGACGAGCCGACCGCCGTCGTCGGTGGTCGGTGAGCTCGGGGAGGACGCGGGTGTCACGACCGCGGTCGCGCCGTCGATGGCGACGACCCGGACCTCCACGCCCTCGGGGATCCGGTCGCTGCTGTCGGGGACGCCGTCGTCGGGCAGGCGGGCCGACCACACCTCACCGGAGAGCTTGACCCGGCCGCCGGTCTCGGTGACCTCGGCGAGCACGATCGCGAGCCGTCCGACCTGGGCCGCGGCGTTGGTCTCGACCAGGTCGGTGCGCTGGCGCAGGTTCTGCAGCAGCCAGGGACGCAGCACCGCCAGGAGCAGCACCGCCACGACGCACGCCACGATGATCTGGAGCCACACGGGTCCACCTCCCGCCGCCGTGAGGCCACCGGCGACCGCGCCGCCCGCGAGCATGATGAACACCAGGTCGAGGGAGATCATCTCGACGATCGCCAGGACGAACGCCCCGGCGATCCACCACAACCAGCCGTCCATCACGCCTCCGACCTCGCCGTCTGCTTTGCTCCGAATTTACCAAAGCCGAGGCCGCGACGTGCAGGGGGTCACCGGGTGTGTCGCCGGCGGTCGCCTCAGCGGCCGGCGGGGCGTGCGGCGCGCGCCAGCCAGCGCCCGCCCCCGTGCGCGACCAGCAGGTCCATGCCGAACGCCTTCGACAGGTTCTCGGCGGTGAGGACCTCCTCGATGGGTCCGGACGCCTGCACGTGGCCGTCGCCGAGCAGCAGCAGGTGGGTGAACCCCGGGGGGATCTCCTCCACGTGGTGGGTGACCACGACCAGGACCGGCGAGGCCGGGTCCCCGGCCAGCTCGGCCAGCGCCCCGACGAGCTCCTCGCGACCGGCCAGGTCCAGGCCGGCGGCGGGCTCGTCGAGCAGCAGCACCTCGGGGTCGGTCATCAGCGCGCGGGCGATCTGGACCCGCTTGCGCTCCCCCTCGGACAGGGTGCCGTAGTGGCGGTCGATCAGGTCGCCGACGTCGAAGGCGGCGAGCAGGTCCTGCGCCTGCTTCTCGTCGAGCTCCTCGTACTCCTCGCGCCAGCGACCGGTGACGCCGTACGCCGCCGTCAGGACGACGTCGCGCACCGTCTCCCCCGCCGGGATCTTGTCGGCCAGAGCCGCCGAGGAGAACCCGATCCGCGGACGCAGCTCGAACACGTCGGTCTTCCCGAGCTGCTCTCCCAGCAGCGTCGCAGTGCCCGCGGTCGGGTGCGACCGGGCGGCGAGGATCTGCAGCAGGGTGGTCTTGCCGGCGCCGTTGGGCCCGAGCACGATCCACCGCTCCCCCTCGGAGACGGTCCAGTCGATGGTGTCGACGATGGTCGAGGTGCCGCGTCGGACGGTGACGCCCTGCAGGTCGAGTACCGCGCTCATGGTGCCCGACCCTACCGGAGCCTGCCTCGCCGTCGGACCGCCGACCGCGACGTGTCACGGCGGGCGCCGCCGTCTATCGTGCATGGGGTGGAAGCGAGCAACCTCCTGCCCCGCAGCGTCGTCCTGGCGCTGTGGCTCCAGGCCGTCGGCGCCTCGCACGGCGTGGCCGTGCGGTCGGTGACCGACGACGACGAGCCGCACACCGTCGTCGGGCTGCCCGGGTCCGCGGACACGTCCGGCACCCTGGCCGACCTCGTCGCCGCGTTCTCGACGGGTCCGCGCGAGGTGTGCGCCCTGCTGCCCGCCCCGGGCGACCCGTCCGGGGTGCCCGCACCCGCCGCCCACGACGCCGTCGAGGCCGGCGAGTGCGTGCTCGTCTCGACCGCCGAGGGGTCCTGGGCCGCGGTGCCGCACGTGACCGCCTTCGGCAGCGCGCTCGAACCGGGTCACCTGGTGTCCTGGGAGATCATCGCCGTGCCCCCGTGGTCGACCCTGGTGGCCGGCACCGTGGGCTCGCTCGCCGACGCCGAGCGCGAGCTGCGCAGCAGCCTGATCGTCGCCACCGACGCCCTGGACTCCCTCGACGTGGCGCGCTGGCGCGACGACGCGGCCGACGCCATCGAGCGGCTGCGCTCCTCGACGACGGCCGGCTGGCCCGTCCCCGAGCTCGAGGGGCGGCGTGCCCGCGTGCTCCAGCTCGCCTGGCGCCTGCTGCAGATCGTCGACCTGGCCACCGCGGACGACGGCGGCGCGGTGAACCTCTGGCAGGCCGACCAGCGCTCCACCGCGCTGCGCGAGGTCGACCGCACGGCCCGGCGGGCGCTGGGCGCGGCGACCTACGCCGCGGTGCGGTAGCCGCCCGACGGGCGCTCAGCCCGCGGTGCCCGTCGACACGCTGTCGTAGACGATCCAGACGAAGACGACGATCGACACGGGCAGCGCGATGCGCCCCAGCGTCTCGACGAACGCGAGCTGTCGCCCCAGCATCCCGCACCGGGCGACCGCCTCGCGCTGGACCGCGTAGGACCAGCGCACCGACCGGTAGCCCGCCGAGAGGTAGGCCAGGTCGATCAGCCGCCGCCCCCGGGAGACGGCCTCCGTCCCGGCCACCCAGGCTCCCTGCGCCAGCGGTGCGGCGACCGCGAGCGCTGTCAGGTTGACGATGATCCGCAGCGCCACTCCCGCCGCGAAGACGACCAGCGGGGACAGGATCAGACCGATCAGCGCCGCCGGGTCGGCCAGCTGGGTCGGGTCGGTCAGCCAGCTCATCGCCCCGTTCGTGAGGTCACCGCTCACCCACGCCACCGCGAGGCCGATCACCACCAGGGGCCACACCGCCCGGCGCAGCGCGCGCAGCACCAGCAGCGTCGCCGCGTCCACCGTGCCCGCGCGCAGGAACGCCGCCGGACGGACCTGCTCCTCGGGGCTCAGCCCACGGACCCGCACGTCGTCCCACAGCCCCTGCCGCCGTCGGCGGCCCTGCCGGCTCACGCGCCGAGCACGCCGCGGTACACGTCCATCGTGCGCTCGGCGATGGCGGACCACGCGAAGTGCTCCTCCGCACGACGACGGCCCGCCGCGCCCCAGGCGGCCGCCCGGACGGGGTCCCCGGCCAGGTCCGTCAGCGCGGCGGCCAGGTCGGCCTCGAAACGGTCGGGGTCGAGCGGCGTCCCGGTGCCGTCGTCGGACTGCTCGATCGGGACCAGCGTGCCCGTCACGCCGTCGTCGACGACCTCGGGGATACCTCCGGTCGCGGAGCCCACCACGGGCAGCCCGACCGCCATCGCCTCGAGGTTGACGATGCCCAGCGGCTCGTAGACCGAGGGGCACACGAACACCGTCGAGGCGGCCAGCACGGCGCACAGCTCAGGACGGGGCAGCATCTCCTCGATCCACACCACGCCGGCCTCGGCCCCGCCGCCGCGGGCCGCGCGCAGGTCGTCGACCAGCCCGCGCACCTCGGCCATGATCTCGTCGGTGTCCGGGGCGCCCGCGCAGAGGATCACCTGCACCTCGGGCGGCAGCTGGGCGGCCGCCCGCAGGAAGTGCGGCAGCCCCTTCTGGCGGGTGATGCGCCCGACGAACACCACGGCCGGCCGGTCGGTGTCGATGCCGCGCTCCGCGGCGACGCGGGCCACGGAGTCCTCGTGCGGACGGACCCAGCCGTCCAGGTCGATCCCGTTGTGCACGACGTGGACGCGGTCCGGGTCGAGCTCGGGGTAGCAGCGCAGGATGTCGGCGCGCATGCCGGCCGAGACGGCGACGATCCCCGCGGCCCCGAGGTAGGCGGTGCGCTCGGCCCAGCTCGAGACCGCGTACCCGCCGCCGAGCTGCTCGGCCTTCCAGGGCCGCAGCGGCTCCAGGGAGTGCGCGGTCACCACGTGCGGGACGTCGTGCAGCAGGCCGCCCAGGTGGCCCGCCATGTTCGCGTACCAGGTGTGGGAGTGCACGACGTCGGCACCGGCGACGTCCTCGGCCATCGCCAGGTCCACCCCGAGCGTGCGCAGGGAGGCGTTGGCGCCGGTGAGCGTGCCGGGCACGTCGTAGCCGGTCACGTCCTCGGCGTCGGGGCGCGGACCGTCGAAGCAGCGTACGCGCACGTCGGCGTGGGCGCGCAGGACGCGGGAGAGCTCGGCCACGTGCACCCCGGCTCCGCCGTAGACGTGCGGCGGGTACTCGCGGGTCAGCAGGTCGATGACGGGTCGGGTGCTCACACCCTCAACATATCGTCGCCCGCCGCGTCGTGCGGCATGCGCGCCCGCGAGGTCCTAGGGTCGACCCATGGCATCGTCACACCCCCGGGTCCTGGCCATCGTCCTCGCCGGCGGCGAGGGCAAGCGACTGATGCCGTTGACGGCACAGCGGGCGAAACCCGCCGTGCCGTTCGGGGGGATCTACCGGCTCGTCGACTTCGCCCTGTCGAACATCATCAACTCCCACTACCTGCACGTCATCGTGCTGACGCAGTACAAGTCGCACTCGCTGGACCGGCACATCTCCAAGACGTGGCGCATGTCGGCCCTGCTGGGCAACTACGTCTCCTCGGTGCCCGCCCAGCAGCGGGTCGGCAAGCACTGGTACCTCGGCTCGGCCGACGCCATCCACCAGTCCCTCAACATCATCGAGGACGAACGCCCCGACATCGTCGTCGTCGTGGGCGCCGACCACGTGTACCGCATGGACTTCTCGCAGATGGTCGACGCGCACATCGAGTCCGGCGCCCGGGCCACCGTGTCCGCGATCCGCCAGCCCATCGCCCTGGCGGACCAGTTCGGCGTCATCGACGTCGACCCGCAGGACCCCACGCGCATCCGCGAGTTCCTCGAGAAGCCCGTCAACCCCGTCGGCCTGCCCGACTCCCCCACCGAGGTGCTCGCCTCGATGGGCAACTACGTCTTCGACACCGACGCCCTGGTCGAGGCCGTGACCAAGGACGCGGCCAACCCGGACTCCCGTCACGACATGGGGGGCGACATCATCCCCGCGTTCGTCGACGAGGGGACGGCCGGCGTGTACGACATGATCCGCAACGAGGTGCCCGGCGCGACGGACCGCGACCGCTACTACTGGCGCGACGTCGGGACCATCGACGCCTACTTCGACGCCAACAAGGACCTCATCGCCGTCCAGCCGGTCTTCAACCTCTACAACGAGGACTGGCCGCTGTACACGGGGTACACGGGGCTGCCGCCGGCGAAGTTCGTGCACGCCGGCCCGGGCCGGCTCGGCCACGCGGCCGACTCGATCGTCTCACCTGGTGTCCTCGTCTCCGGCGCGACGGTCGCAGGGTCCATCCTGTCCCCGGGCGTGCACCTGCACTCCTGGGCGACGCTGACCGACTCGGTCGTGATGGACGGCGTCCAGGTGCACCGGCACGCCCAGGTCCACCGCGCCATCCTCGACAAGAACGTGGTGGTGGACGAGCGGGCACGGATCGGCGTCGACCACGAGGAGGACCGCGCCCGCGGGTTCACCGTCACCGACTCGGGGATCACCGTCGTCCCGAAGGGTTCCCACGTTGCCTGACCGCGCCCCCGACACGCCCCTGCCCGACCCGTCCGACGCACCGCACCGCCGCCTGGTCGTCACCGACGTCGACTCGACGTTCCTGACGCAGGAGGTCATCGAGCTCATCGCCGAGCACGCCGGCACCCGCGAGCAGGTCGCCGAGGTCACCGAGCGCGCGATGCGCGGCGAGCTCGACTTCGCCGACTCGCTGCGCGAGCGCGTGGCCACCCTGGCCGGTGTCCCCGTGAGCGCCCTGGCCGCCGTCCGCGACGCCGTCGTGCTCACGCCGGGCGCCGCGGAGCTGGTCGCCGAGGTGCAGCGGCGCGGATGGGAGTTCGGGCTCGTCTCGGGCGGGTTCGCCGAGATCCTCGAGCCGCTGGCGGACTCGCTGGGCATCACCCGGTGGCGCGCCAACCGGCTCGAGGCGGTCGACGGCGTGCTGACGGGCCGCACGACGGGCCCGGTCGTGGACCGCGCCCTGAAGGAGTCGACGCTGCGCGAGTGGGCCGCCGACCTGGGCCTGTCGATGGCCGACACCGTGGCCGTGGGCGACGGCGCCAACGACCTGGACATGATCGGTGCCGCGGGCATTGGGGTCGCCTTCGCGGCCAAGCCGGCCGTGCGGGAGCAGGCGCCCTACTGCCTCGACGGTCCCCGGCTGGACGCGGTGCTGGAGATCGTGGACGAGGTCGACGCCGGGCGTCGGCCCGTCGCGGACGCCCGGCCCTCCTGACGCGGCGCGGGGCCGCCCGACGCGGCGCCACGGGGCCCGGACCGGCTCAGGACGGCCGGCCGACCCGCAGCAGGGTCGCGGACTTCTTGCCCCACTGCGACCAGGGCAGGTCCTCGGCGTGCAGCACCGAGTAGGTCGCCGTCGGCACGCCGACGCGCACCTGCGCGAGCGCGGCGTCGTCGGAGTCCCGGTCGGCCAGGTAGGCGGCCGTGGCCGCCATCGTGGGCTCGTGACCGACGACGAGCACCGTCGTCGCGTCGCTGCCGGCCCCGCGCACGAGCTCGAGCACGTCGCGGATGCTGGCCGCGTACAGCTCGTCGCGCACGTCCACGGTGATCGCGTCGCGGCCCGCGAGGTGCGCGGCGGCCAGGTCCCAGGTCTGGCGGGTGCGCAGCGACGACGAGACGAGCGCGAGGTCGGGGACGAGGTGGGCCGCCGTGAGCGCCATCCCGACCCGACCGGCCTGCTTGCGCCCCTTGAGCGCGAGCGGCCGGTCGGCGTCCGGGAGCGGGTCGCGGGCCGGTTCGGCCTTGGCGTGCCGCAGCAGCACGAGACGGCGCCCCTGACGCGGGACGTCCGGCGAGTGCGTCGACGACACGTTCATCGGCTCGGGATCACTGCCCCATCGCGTGCAGGCCACCGTCGACGTGCACGATCTCGCCGGTCGTGGCCGGGAACCAGTCGGACAGCAGCGCGACGACGGCGCGGGCGGCCGGCTCGGCGGTCGTCTGGTCCCAGCCGAGCGGGGCGCGCTGCGGCCAGGCGTCCTCCATCGTCTCGAAGCCCGGGATGGACTTCGCGGCGGTGGTGCGGATCGGTCCGGCGGACACGAGGTTCGCGCGGATGCCCTCGGGGCCCAGGTCGCGGGCGACGTAGCGGTTCGCGGACTCCAGGCCGGCCTTGGCCACGCCCATCCAGTCGTAGACCGGCCAGGCGAACTGGGCGTCGAAGGTCAGGCCCACGTAGGAGCCGCCGTCGGTCATCAGCGGCTGCGCCGCCGTGATGAGCGACTTGTAGGAGAACGTCGAGATCTGCATCGCGGTGGCGACGTCGTCCCACTCGGCGGTGAGGAAGTTGCCGCCCATGACGCTCTGGGGGGCGAAACCGATCGAGTGCACGACGCCGTCGATGCGGTCGGTGTGCTCCCCGACGCGCTCCGCGAGCGCCCCGAGGTCCTCGGCGCTGGTGACGTCCAGCTCGACGACGGGGGCGGTGACGGGCAGGCGCTTGGCGAAGGCCTGCGTGAGCTTCATCTGGCGCCCGAAGGACGTCAGGACGACCTCGGCGCCCTCTTCCTGGGCGAGGCGTGCGGCGTGGAAGGCGATGGAGCTGTCCGTGAGGACGCCCGTGATGAGCAGCTTCTTGCCGTCGAGCAGAGCCATGGTGACCTTTCGGTGAAGTTCTTTCCGGAGCGTACTGGGAGTCGGGGCCCGAGGGACAGTCAGTGCCCCATGCCGAGCCCGCCGTCGACGGGCACGACGGCGCCGGAGACGTAGGCGGCGGCGTCGGAGGCGAGGAACTCGACCACGCCGGCCACCTCGGCCGGGTCGGCGAACCGCCCGGCGGGGATCGAGGACTTGTACTTCTTCTGGGTGTCCTCGGGCAGCGCGGCAGTCATGTCGGTCTCCACGAAGCCGGGCGCGACGACGTTCGCGGTGATCCCGCGCCCGCCGAGCTCGCGCGTGATCGACCGGGCCATGCCCACCAGGGCGGCCTTGGTCGAGGAGTAGTTGACCTGGCCCGGGCCGCCGTAGAGCCCGACGACGGAGCCGATGAGGACGATGCGGCCGGACCGGGCGCGGATCATGCCCTTCGAGGCGCGCCGCACGCAGCGGAACGTCCCGGTGAGGTTGACGTCGACGACCTGGTCGAACTCCTCGTCGCTCATCCGCATCAGGAGCTGGTCGCGGGTGACGCCGGCGTTGGCCACGAGCACCGTCGGTGCGCCGAGCTGCTGCTCGAGTTCGGTGAACGCCGCGTCGACGGCCGCACTGTCGGTGACGTCGGCGACGAACCCGTGCACCCCCTCGGGCAGGTCTCCCCCGCGGTAGATCGTCGCGACGGTGTCGCCGGCGGCGACGAAACGCTCCGCGATCGCCCGCCCGATGCCGCGCGCGGCCCCGGTCACGACCACGGTGCGGCCACCGGTTGCTGCCTGCTCTGCCACGGGATGCTCCTCTCGACGACGGGCCGGGCCCGGACGTACGACGTACGCCGCTGCGACGGTACCTGGTCGGACGTGGTGCGCCGCGCTGACGCCGTGGCACATGTCGCGCGTCCGCGTTGTGGGAAACCTCCAAAGACCGGACCATCGCCGAGCCGCCGTAGACTGACGAGGTGAGTACGTCCAGCCCGTCCGAGGTGCACTCGATCACGGCCGTCCCGACGAACCTGTCGGACGACCAGCACCGACGCATGCGGGCGTACCTCATCCAGATGGGCCTGCGCGTGGTCCTCATCCTGACGGCGGTGCTGCTCGTCGACGGCTGGCTGCTGTGGGCCTGCATCGCCGGCGCCGTCATCCTGCCGTACACGGCCGTGCTGTTCGCCAACGCGGGCCGCGACCGCAGCGCGCGCGACGTCGAGTCGCTGCCGCCGGAGATGCCGCGCGAGCTGCCGACGACGCCCGCGGCGCCACCGGACGACGTGCGCATCGTGGAGCACACCGACGACACCGACGACTCCGACCGGAAGGACCACTGATGGACGTGCTCGGCCTGGGGGCCGACCCCGTCGCCGACGACGCCCTGGTCTGCTCGGCCAAGGGGTGCCGTGACGAGGCGCGCTGGGGCCTGCTGTGGAACAACCCCAAGCTGCACACGCCGGAGCGGCGCAAGGTGTGGCTCGCCTGCTCCGACCACCGTGACCACCTCGAGCGGTTCCTCGGCGCCCGAGGCTTCTGGAAGCAGACCGTCGGCGTCGACGAGCTGGAGCGTGCGTGAGGCGGACCCGCCGGCAGTGGGTCACGCTCGGTCTGGCCGCCGTGCTGCTTGCCGCCCTGTGCGTCCTGGCGGCCCTGTGGCAGTGGCACCGCTACACCGACCGGCAGGCGCAGATCGACCTCGTCGAGGCCAACTACACCGCTGACCCGGAGCCCCTGGCGACGTTCGTGGGCGGACCGGACGAGGAGCTGGCGCCGCGGGACGTGTGGCGCCCCGCCGTCGTCACCGGCGAGTACGACCCCGCCGGCACGGTGCTGCTGCGCAACCGCCCCGTCGGCGGCACGCCCGGCTTCCACCTCCTGGTGCCGCTGCGCACGGAGCTCGGGGGCGAGGAGGTCGTCCTCGTCGTCGACCGGGGGTTCGTCCCGCTCGGCGCCGACGCCGGCGAGCCGGCGTTCGTGCCCGACCCGCCCGACGGCGAGGTGACCGTGACCATGACGCTGCGGGCCGACGAGCCGGCGTCCGACCGGGGCGCGCCGTCGGGCACGGTCGTGCGGATCAACACCGAGCAGGTGCTGGCCCAGGGTGCCGCCGACGGCGCGGCGACGACGGCGGCGGCGACGGTCGGGGCCTACGGCCAGATGCGCAGCGAGGACCCGGCGGCGGCCGAGACGCCCGTGGCGCTCCCCCGCCCCGACACCGACCCCGGATCGCACCTGAGCTACACGTTCCAGTGGGCGATCTTCGCGCTCGGGGCCGTCGGCGGCTACGTGCTGCTGTGGCGCCGCGAGACCCGGGCGGCCACGGTCACGGCCGGCGAGCTGCTGGCCGCCGACGACCCCGAGGGCACCTCACGACCGCGGCGACCGCGCCGTCGGCACGTCGACGAGGACTACGAGGACGCCGTCCTGGACGCCGCCCACCAGGCCCCCGCGAGATCGACGTACCCGGACTGAGACCGACGGACGGTGCGTCGGTCCCGGGACGGACGGGTCGATCTCGCGACCGGCGTCACGCCAGGGAGACGAGCTCGGCGTAGTCGTCCGACCACAGGTCCTCGTCGCCGTCCGGCAGCAGGAGCACCCGCTCCGGGTTCAGCGCGTCGACCGCGCCGTCGTCGTGGGTGACCATGATGACGGCACCCTCGTAGGTGTTCAGCGCCCCGAGGATCTCCCGGCGCGAGGCCGGGTCCAGGTTGTTCGTCGGCTCGTCGAGCAGCAGCACGTTCGCGCTCGAGACGACCAGCGTGGCCAGCGCCAGGCGGGTCTTCTCCCCGCCGGAGAGGACGTGCGCCGGCTTGTCGGCGTCGTCGCCGCTGAACAGGAACGACCCCAGCGTGGTGCGCACCTGGGTGTCGGTCAGGTCGGGGGCGGCGTGCCGCAGGTTCTCCACGACGGTGGCGTCCATGTCGAGCATGTCGTGCTCCTGGGCGTAGTAGCCCATCTTCAGCCCGTGGCCCGGCAGGATCTCGCCCGTGTCCGGTGTCTCCACACCGGCGAGCATCCGCAGCATCGTCGTCTTGCCCGCACCGTTGAGCCCGAGGATGACGACCCGTGACCCCCGGTCGATCGCCAGGTCGACGCCCGTGAAGACCTCCAGCGAGCCGTAGCTCTTGGACAGCTCCCGTGCCATCAGTGGCGTCTTGCCGCAGGGCGACGGCTTCGGGAACCGCAGCGCGGCCACCTTGTCCGTCTGCCGCTCGCCCTCGGTGCCGGCGAGCATCCGCTCGGCCCGCTTGAGCATGTTCTGCGCGGCGGTCGCCTTGGTCGCCTTGGCGCGCATCTTGTTCGCCTGGGCGATGAGCGTCTCGGCCTTCTTCTCGGCGTTGGCGCGTTCGCGCCGACGACGGCGCTCGTCCTGCTCGCGCTGCTCCAGGTACTTGTCCCAGCCCAGGTTGTACTGGTCGAGCTCGCCGCGGTTGGCGTCGAGGTGGAAGACCTTGTTCACGCAGGCGCGCAGCAGCTCGACGTCGTGGGAGATCACGATGAACCCCCCGGAGTAGGACCGCAGGTACTCGCGCAGCCACACGATGGAGTCGGCGTCGAGGTGGTTGGTGGGCTCGTCGAGCAGCAACGTGTCCACCCCGGAGAACAGGATCCTCGCCAGCTCGACGCGGCGGCGCTGGCCGCCGGAGAGCGTGTGCAGCGGCTGAGCGAGGATCCGGTCGTCGAGCGCCAGGTTGCTCGTGATGCGGTGCGCCTCGGACTCGGCCGAGTACCCGCCCGCCGCGAGGAAGCGCGTCTCCAGCTTCGGGTACCGCTCCAGCGCCGCGGCCTGGACCTGCGGGTCCTCGCTGGCCATCTCCTTCTCGGCCTGGCGCATCCTCGTCACGATGACGTCGAGGCCGCGGGCGCTGAGCACCCGGTCCATCGCCACGACGTCGAGGTCACCGGTGCGCGGGTCCTGCGGCAGGTAGCCGATCTCGTTCCCGCGCGTGATCGTCCCGCCCGCCGGCAGCGTCTCGCCCGCCAAGGTCTTGGTGAGCGTGGTCTTGCCGGCGCCGTTGCGACCGACCAGGCCGACACGGTCGCCCGGGGCCACGCGGAACGTGGCCTCGTGCAGCAGGGTGCGCGCGCCGAAGCGCAGCTCGACGCCGTGGGCCGTGATCAAGGCAGGGGTGTCCTTCGAAAGAGTGCGGGGTCGCGCGCCAGTCTACGGCCCGGCGCCCGCTCCGGCAGCGACCCATGTCACGTCACCGGACCCCGTGGTCGGCCGACGTCGTCACGGTGCGACGTCTAAGGTAAGACCATGGATGATCAGGGCAGGCTCTTCCCTGGCAAGCAGTTCATCTCCACGGTGCTGGACGCGCTGCGGACCAAGTCGACGATGAGCGGCGGGCTGGCACACATCTACCTCATGCGTGCCGCGATGGCCGGTGCACTCATCGGGATCATGTACATCACCTACTACACGGTGATCGCGACGTTCGCCGGGATCGGGGACGGCGACCTGGCCGGCCTCGGCAGCATGGTCGGCGCGCTCGTGTTCGGCTTCGCGCTCGTGTTCATCTACTTCAGCAAGTCCGAGCTGCTGACGTCGAACATGATGATCGTGTCGGTCGGTCGGTACTACAAGAAGATCTCCGCCTGGCGCGGGCTGCACGTCCTGCTCCTGTGCTACCTGGGCAACATCCTCGGCGGCCTCGCCGTCGCGCTGGCCGTGCTCGGCTCCACGCTCGGCGACGGCGCGGTGGGCGAGCAGATGCAGCACTCCGTGGACCACAAGCTCGGCTACCTCACCGAGGGTCTGGCGGGATGGTCGGACCTGTTCGTCCGTGCGGTGCTGTGCAACTTCATGATCAACCTCGGCATGCTGCTCGTCTACAACGGCTTCGTGAAGAACGACGGCACCAAGGCGCTCATGATGATCATGAGCGTGTTCGTCTTCGCGTTCGTCGGCTTCGAGCACTCCGTGGCGAACACCGCGCTGTTCCTCATGGTCGGTCTCCACGACGGCATCGACGTCGGACTCGCGCTCGGCAACCTCGCCGTCGTGCTGGCGGGGAACTTCATCGGCGGCGGGCTGCTCATCGGCTACTACTACTCGTTCGCCAACGACGACCGGCGATACCTGCGCAAGCAGGGCGCCCGCACCGGGACCGAGGCGGACACCGAGGTCTGACGCCCCCTCGGGCCGCGGCGGTCAGTAGGCGTCCGGGGTCGCCACCGCCTCCCAGTGCCAGGGCTCCGGGAGGCGGCCGGTCGGTCCGGCCCAGTCCGGGTGGGTCCAGCCGTACTGCTCGGCGTGCTCCGCCAGCCACGCGAACCGCGCGCCGTCGAACCCTTCAGGTCCCACGCTGAGGTCGACGGCGGTGCCCAGACCGTGGTTCGAGCATCCGGGCGGCGCCGCCAGCGGGTTCGGGTTCTCGGGACGGTAGACCTCGCGCTGCTCGTCCATGCTCCGGTACGCGGAGTTCACGACGAGGTGCGCCCCGAACTGCGCGAGGTAGGCCTCGTCGAGCGCGACGAGGCCGTCGAGGAGGTCGGCCCGCACCGAGTGCTGCGGTGCCCACGGGATCGGCGCGAGGTCGTCGGCGGGTATCCGGCCGCCCTCGGGGAACCAGACCTGGTCGGGGAACGGGCAGACGACGTCGTCCTGGGCCGACATCAGCCTCGCGGTCGCCGTGCCGACGGCGTCCTGACGCGCCCGGAGCACGGGGGCGACCTCCTCGAGGTCGGCGAGCGGCATCTGGGCGAGGCGGTCCGGGTCGGCGAGGGCGACCGTGTCGTCGACGGCTCCCAGCGCGTCACGGACCGCTGCCCGGGTCGCCTCACCGGCGTCCTGCCCCGACTCGGCGAGCGCGTCGGCCGCATCCAGCACGCGTTCGGCACGGCGGCGCACGGGGGCCGCCTCCTCGCGGGCGGTCGTCGCCCGGTCGGTCGCGTGCTCCCGACGGGACGCCTGCACGGCCTCGATCGCGTCCTCGAGGCCGGCGGCCGCCGCCCGGGCGTCGCCCGGCAACCGGTGCAGCACAGGGGTGGCCTCGAGCACCGACCCCGCGCTGTCGAGGGCCGCGGCGAGCCGCTCCCGGACGGCGTCGTCGGCCACCTTGTCCGCGGACGTGCCCAGCTCCCGCTGCGCGGTGGTGACCTCGGCGGTCAGCTCGACGGCCTCGGCCTCGACGATCCGGCCGAGGACGAGACCGCCCGCCACGAGAAGACCGAGGACCGTCAGCGGGGCGACCACCGAGGCGGCACGGCGGCCCCGCACCGCGGCGGCGGTGGGCGCGTGCCGCAGCGTCTGGCCGGTCCCACCCCGGCGGGGCGTCACGGCGGCGACGAGCGTCCCGGCCAGGGCCGCCCCCAGCGCGTACCAGGCCAGGTCCTGCACCGCGAAGGTCGTGCCGACGACGAACCGGGCCGTGGGCCACCGGTCGAGGAGCGCGGGGGCGAGCGGGGTGAGGTGGGACGCCTCGATCACCGCGCAGACCGCGAGCGCCACCGAGGCCGCGACCGCCGGGGGCGTCCGGGGAGCCAGCAGCACCACGAGCCAGACGACCAGCACCGCGGAGAGCGCGTCGCCGAGCGGGCCGCCGACCGCCTCGGGGAGGACGGTGCGCCCGGCCAGGCCGACCACGATCGTCGTGGCGGCGAGGGCGGCCGAGATCGCTCGGGAGACCCGGGGGGGCGTGGGCCGTCACCGTGGCGCAGGACGACGGGTCGCGACGTCCGCCCGGAGCGGCGGCGCATCGGTGCAGGTCACGGGCAGGACTCTACGGCATCGGACGACCGGGCGACGGCCGTGCTGGACGCCCGCACCACCAGCGCGGGCGCGATGAGCGACCGGTGGACCGACCGCTCCGCACCCTCGACCAGCCGCGCGACGACGGTCTCCACGGCCAGGCGCCCCACCTCCGGCAGCGGCGGGCGGACGGCGGTCAACGGCGGGTCGGCCAGCTCGGCCACCTGGTCGTCGTAGGCCACGATCGCCAGGTCGTCCGGCACCACGACACCGGCCTCGGCGCAGTACTGGGCGAGGTTCACGGCGGCCGGGTCGCCCTGGACCACCACCGCCGTCGTCCCGGACGCGACGACGTCGTCGAGGACGCCGGCCAGGACCTCGGCCCGGCCGGGCGCCCCGAACCCGTCCGTCGGACCGGTGAGCTGCTGCGCGGGATCGACGTCGAGCGACCGCAGGGCGTCGGACCACCCGTGGTGCAGCAGGTCCGACGTCGTCGACGCGGCCAGCGTGAGCAGCCCGATGCTCCGGTGGCCCTGGGCGTGCAGGTGCCACACCGCGGTCGCCGCGCCCGCCACGTGGTCCGCCGCCACCCACTCCAGGCGGGCGAGCGGCATCGGGCCGGGCGGCTGCCGCTCGGCCAGCACCACGGGCAGCGGCAGGCGGTCCAGCCGGCGGAGCAGCTCGGCCCCGGCGGCACCGCGGACGTCGGGAGCCACGACGAGACCGTCGATGCCCGGCGTCTCGGCCAGACGCCGGACCTGGTGCCGCTCCTCGTCCGGGTCGTAGGCGGTCGTGCGGATGACGAGGCGGACCCCCGCCGCCGCGGCGGCCGCCCGGGCCCCGGCCACCAGGGGCGGGAAGTAGTAGTCGAGCTGCGGCACGACCAGCCCGACGGTGAAGCGTGACCGCCCGTCCGGCGTCCCCCGCTCGGACGCCGGGACGAAGGGGTCCGGGAGCGTGGCGCCCCCGTGGACGCGGTCGAGCAGCCCGCGCGTCGCGAGCGCGTTGAGGTCGCGCCGGACGGTCATGGCCGACACACCGAGCTCGGCGGCGAGGTCGTTCACCCGGACGGTGCCGTCGGTCCGCAACCGGCGCAGGACGTGCTCCCGGCGCCGCGCGCCGAGCTGGGCGGGCGGCGCACCGGGCTGGGACGGGCCGGTCGGCATGGGTTCCCCGTTCACTCGCTGTTCGAGTCTGTTCGTTCCTGGGCGATCTGCTGGTCGTCCCAGCATGCCCGGTCCGAGACTCGGACGACGACACCACGCACGAGGGAGAGCGATGAGCCCGACGACCACCACGCAGCCGACGACGACGTCCGGCCGCCACGACCTGGACTACGAGCCCTGGCGGTTCTGGTCCGAGGCCGACGCCGCGCAGCGAGACCGGCAGCAGGCTCTCCAGGCGGAGCTCGCGGGGCGCGGCGTCCGGTGCGGCGAGCGCTGCTTCGTCTCCGCGCTGGCGTCGGTCACCACCGACGTCCTGGAGCTCGGCGACCGCACCTACGTCGCCGCCGGCGCCGTGCTCTCCGGCGACGTCCGGGCCGGCCGCGACTGCTCGGTCAACCCGTACACCGTGGTGCGTGGCGAGGTCCGGATCGGCGACGCCGTCCGGATCGGTGCACACACCTCCCTGCTCGGCTTCAACCACACGATGGACGACCCGGACACCGAGATCCACCGCCAGCCGCTGCGGGTGCAGGGCATCACGATCGGCGACGACGTCTGGATCGGCTCCCACGTGGTGGTGCTGGACGGCGTCCGCGTCGGCGACAAGGCCGTGCTGGCGGCCGGGGCCGTGGTGACCAAGGACGTCCCGCCGGGCGCCGTCGTCGGGGGGAACCCCGCGCGCGTCCTCAAGTGGCGCACGGCACCGCCCACGCCGGAGGCCGCGCCGCGCGACGACCTCGCGGCCGCCGTGGCGCGGTTCGCGGACGCCGCCCGCGCGCAGGCCCGTGCGGTGCTGGACCGGTGCTGGGACCCCGCGACGGGACTCTTCCTCGACGCTCCGGGCGTCTCGGCGACGGTCCGCGCGCAGTGCGACGCCGTCGAGGTGGCCGACCTCCTGCTCGACGGGCCACCCCCGCAGCTCCCCGCCACCGAACAGGTGGACCGCCTGCGGTCGTGGCAGGACGCCGGCACCGGGATGGTGGGCGAGCTGGGTCCCGACGGCGTCCCGCGCCGCCCCGGGACCGGCCTGTTCGACCCGGAGGCCGCCTACCACGTGCTCAGCGTCGGGTACGCCCTGGAGCTGCTCGGCTCGCGCTTCGCGCACCCGGTCGCCGTCGTGTCCGACGCGTCGCTGGAGGACGTCCTGCACGGGCTGCGGGAGCAGGACCGGCTCGCCGACCCCTGGGCGACGGGTCACTGGGTCGACGTGCTCGGCACGGCGCTGCACCGCAACCGGGAGCTCGGCGTCGACACGCCGCCGGGCGCCACCGAGGCCCTGCTCGGCCGACTGCTGTCACAGGCCGACCCGCGGACCGGCATGTGGGGCCGGCCCGGCCCGGACGGCGACCTGCTGCTGACGGTGAACGGCTACTACCGCACCACGCGCGGCACCTTCGCCCAGCACGGCGTGCCCGTCCCGTACCCGGAGCGCGTCGTCGACACCGTCCTGGCGCACGTGCGCGACGCGCGTTACTTCCATCCCGGACGGCAGAACGCCTGCAACGTCCTCGACGTGGCCCACCCGCTGTGGCTCACGCGCGCCACGGGCCACCGGTCGGACGAGGTCGTCGACGTCGCCCGGACGCTCCTGGGCCAGGCGCTCGGCCGCTGGGAGCCGGACCAGGGCTTCGCCTTCCGGGCGTCGGACGCCTCGACGGCGTCGCTGCCGCAGGCACGGCCGGGTCTGCAGGGCACGGAGATGTGGCTGGCCATCGTGTGGCTCCTGGCCGACCTGGCCGGCGTCTCCGACGCGCTGGGCTACCGTCCGCGGGGCGTGCACCGTCCCGAGCCGGCCGCCACGCTTCGCGACCGGGACTGACCGGGGCGCCCGCCCCCGGGAACGACGCGGGCCGGGTGCACCCGATCGGTGCACCCGGCCCGCGTCGTCGGACGGCTCTCAGACGTTGAAGCCGAGCATGCGCAGCTGCTCGCGACCGTCGTCCGTGATCTTCTCCGGGCCCCACGGCGGCATCCAGACCCAGTTGATCCGGTGCCCGGTGACGATGCCCTCCAGTGCCTGGGCGGACTGGTCCTCGATGACGTCGGTCAGCGGGCAGGCCGCGGACGTGAGCGTCATGTCGATGGTGGCGTGGTTGTTCTGGTCCACCTCGACGCCGTAGACGAGGCCGAGGTCGACGACGTTGATGCCGAGCTCGGGGTCGATGACGTCGCGCAGCGCCTCCTCGACGTCGGCCGCGGTGGTCGCGCCCGGCGCCGCCGGCGCCTGCTCGGGGGCGGTGTCGGTCGGGTTGTCAGTCATCCGATCCTCCGGGTCGGTCGGCCAGCGCGCCGCTGCGCGCCAGCGAGTCCTTCAACGCTGCCCAGCCGAGCAGCGCGCACTTGATGCGGGCGGGGTACTGCGAGACGCCGGTGAAGGCCGTGCCGTCGCCCAGGGCGTCCAGCACCTCCTCGTCGTCGAGCCCCTTGCCCCGCGAGCCCATCAGGGCGTGGAAGGCGGCGTCCAGCCGCTCGACCTCCCTCAGGTCCTGGCCGGTGACCAGCTCGGTCATCACTGAGGCCGACGCCTGCGAGATCGAGCAGCCCTGTCCCTCCCAGGACACGCGCTCGAGCGTGGCGCCGTCGTCGGTGCTCCGCACGTCCACGCGCAGGGTGACCTCGTCCCCGCAGGTGGTGTTGACCTGGTGGGACTCCCCCGCCAGATGACCGCTGGGGACGTCGACCAGGCCGTGTCCGTGCGGATGCTTGGCGTGGTCCAGGATGACCTGCTGGTACAGGTTCTGCAGCGAGCTCATGCCGGCTTCCTCACTCCTCACCGAAGAACGCGCGGACCCCCGCGAGGGCCTCGCGGAACGCGACGATATCCTCGACACCTGTGTACACCGAGGCCGAGGCACGCGCCGTGGCGGCCAGGCCGAAGCGGCGGTGCAGGGGCTGCGCGCAGTGGTGCCCCACCCGGATGGCGATGCCCTGGTCGTCCAGCACCTGGTTGACGTCGTGGGCGTGCACGCCGTCCACGACGAAGGACACCACGGCGATCCGGTCCGTCGGGTCCGTCGGACCGAGGACGCGGACACCCGGGATCTCGGTGATCCGCAGCAGCTCGGCCGCGAGCTCGCGCTCGTGCGCCGCGACCCGGTCCATGCCGAGCTCGTCGAGCCACTGCGCGGCCACGCCCATGCCGACGGCCTGGGCCACCATCTGGGTGCCGGCCTCGAAGCGCTGGGGCGGAGGCATGTACGTCGTGTCGGTCATCGTCACGACCTCGACCATCGACCCGCCGGTGGTCACCGGCGGCATCGCCTCGAGCAGCTCGCGCCGGCCGTAGAGCGCGCCGACGCCCGTGGGGCCGAGCATCTTGTGGGCGCTGAACGCCGCGAGGTCGACGCCCAGCTCGTGCAGGTCGACCGGCAGGTGCGGCACCGACTGGCACGCGTCCAGCACGGTGAGCGCCCCGACGCGACGCGCCGCAGCGACGATCTCGGCCACCGGCGCCACCGCGCCGGTCACGTTGGACACGTGCCCGAAGGCCACGACCCGGGTGCGGTCGGTGATCACCGCGTCGACGTCCGAGACGTCGAGCCGGCCGTCGTCGGTCACGCCGAACCAGCGCAGCGTGGCACCGGTGCGGGCGCACAGCTCCTGCCACGGCACGAGGTTGGCGTGGTGCTCCGCCTCGGTGACGACGATCTCGTCGCCCGGGGCGAGCCGGAACCGCTCGGCCGCATCTCCCCCGCGCCCGGCCGTCGCGTTCGACAGCGCGTAGGTGACGAGGTTGATCGCCGCGGTCGCCCCCGACGTCCACACGATCTCGTCGACGTCGGCGCCCACGAACGACGCGACGGCGGCCCGCGCGTCCTCGAAGGCCTCGGTGGCCTCCTCGGCGAGATGGTGGGCCCCGCGGTGCACGGCGGCGTTGCGCTGCTCGTAGAAGTCGACCTCGGCCTCGAGCACGACGTTCGGCTTCTGCGAGGTCGCAGCCGAGTCGAGGTAGACCAGCGGCTTGCCGCCCCGCACCGTGCGCCCGAGCAGCGGGAAGTCGGCCCGCACGGCGGCGAGCTCGCGCGAGCCCATCGGCTGGTGCGGGCGCACGGTGTCGGTGGCGGTCATGGCGTCCTCCGTCAGGCCGAGGCCGACGCGCCCGCGGGCAGGAAGCGGTCGTAACCCTCTTCCTCGAGACGCTCGGCGAGCTCGGGCCCGCCCTCCTCGGCGATCTTGCCGTCGACGAAGACGTGGACGTAGTCCGGCTTGATGTAGCGCAGGATGCGCGTGTAGTGCGTGATGAGCAGCACGCCGACGTCCGTGGACTCCTTGGCGCGGTTCACGCCCTCGGACACGACGCGCAGGGCGTCGACGTCGAGACCCGAGTCGGTCTCGTCGAGGATCGCGAAGCCGGGCTTGAAGAGCTCCATCTGCAGGATCTCGTGGCGCTTCTTCTCACCGCCGGAGAAGCCCTCGTTGACCGAGCGCTCGGCGAAGGAGGAGTCGATGCGCAGGTTCTCCATCGCGCCGCGGACCTCCTTGGCCCAGTGGCGCAGCGACGGCGCGTCGCCGTCGATGGCGGTCTTGGCGGTGCGCAGGAAGTTCGCCACCGAGACGCCGGGCACCTCGACGGGGTACTGCATCGCCAGGAACAGGCCGGCACGGGCGCGCTCGTCGACGCTCATGGCGAGGACGTCCTCGCCGTCGAGCGTCACGGTGCCCGAGGTGACCTCGTACTTGGGGTGCCCGGCCAGGGCGGAGGCGAGCGTGGACTTGCCGGAGCCGTTCGGGCCCATGATGGCGTGCGTCTCGCCGGAGTTGATGGTCAGGTCGACGCCGCGCAGGATCGGCTTGGCGCCTTCCTTGGTGTCGACGCTGACGTGCAGGTCGCGGATCTCCAGGGTGGACATCAGGTGGTTCTCCAGGTCTGTTCTCGAAAAGGCGGGGTCAGGACGCGGCGGCGAGCGGTGCGTCGATGTCGACGAGCACCTTGTCGCCGTCCACCGTCACCGGGTAGACGGGTACGGGCCGGGTCGCGGGCAGCTGCAGGGGCCGGCCGGTGCGCAGGTCGAACTGCGAACCGTGCAACCAGCACTCCACGCGGCAGCCCTCGACCTCGCCGTCGGACAGCGACACCGCCCCGTGGGAGCAGACGTCGCTGATGGCGTGGAACTCGCCGTCCTCGTCCCGCACGACCGCGACGGCCACGGAGGCGCCGTCGGCGGACGTGAGCTCGACGAGCAGCGTCTCCTCGGGGCCGAGGTCGTCGGTCGCGCAGGCGATCTGTGCGGTCACGACGGGCTCACTGCGCCGGAGCGCCGGTGATGACGCTCATCGACTTCTCCAGCTCGGCCTCGATGGAGGCGAGCAGGCGCTCCTCGACGGACTCGACGCCGATCTCGTCGATCAGCTCGGCGAAGAAGCCGCGCACCACGAGACGGCGGGCGTCGATCTCGGGGATGCCGCGCGCCATGAGGTAGAAGAGCTGCTCGTCGTCGAACCGGCCGGTGGCCGAGGCGTGCCCCGCCCCCGCGATCTCTCCGGTCTCGATCTCGAGGTTCGGCACCGAGTCGGCGCGGGCGCCGTCGGTGAGCACCAGGTTGCGGTTGAGCTCGTAGGTGTCGGTGCCCTCGGCGTCGGCCTGGATGAGCACGTCACCCACCCACACCGTGTGCGCGGAGGCGCCCTGGAGCGCTCCCTTGTAGGTCACGCGCGACTTGCACTGCGGGACCGCGTGGTCCACGAAGAGCCGGTGCTCCTGGTGCTGGTCGGCGTCGGCGAAGTACAGCCCGACCATCTCGACCTCGCCGCCCTCGGCGGTGAAGGTCGCGTCGGGGGTCACCCGCACGACGTCGCCGCCGAAGGTCACCACGACGTGCTTGAGCTTGGCGTCGCGGCCGATGCTCGCGCGGTGCGAGGAGGCGTGCACGGCGCCGTCGGCCCAGTCCTGGACGGAGACGACGGTCAGGTGGGCGCCGTCCTCGACGAGGATCTCGACGGTCTGGTTCAGCAGCGCGTCGCCACGGTGGTCGATGACCACGACGGCCTCGGAGTGCCGCTCGGCGCGCACCAGCAGGTGCGAGGCCGTGGCGTCCTTCGAGGTGCCGTCGATGCGCACCGACGTCGCACCGGTGGCGACCGCCTCGGCCGGGACCGTCACGACGGTGGCCTCGCGCACGGCGTTCCAGGCGGTGACGGCGGCCCGGTCGCCCGGCTTGCCGGCACGGCCCAGACGCTCGTCGTCGCGGCCCACGGTCTCGACGACGACCTCGGGGGCCGCGTCGACGGTGACGGCGACGCCGTCACCCGTGAGGTCGTCCGCGAACAGCGGCTGCAGGCGCGCCACCGGCGAGAAGCGCCACTCCTCCTCGCGGCCCGACGGCACGGGGATGTCCGCCAGGTCGAAGGAGGTCTTGCGCTCGGCGCGCGAACCGGCCGGCACGGTGCCGTGCGTGTGGGCGCCGTCGGCGGTCGCGCGGGAGTGATCGGTAGTGAGAGTCATTTCAGCCGACGGACCCTTCCATCTGCAGCTCGATGAGGCGGTTGAGCTCGAGGGCGTACTCCATGGGCAGCTCGCGCGCGATGGGCTCGACGAACCCGCGCACGATCATGGCCATGGCCTCGGTCTCCTCCATGCCTCGGGACATGAGGTAGAACAGCTGGTCCTCGCTCACCTTGGACACCGTCGCCTCGTGCCCCATGGACACGTCGTCCTCGCGGACGTCGACGTACGGGTAGGTGTCGGACCGGGAGATCTGGTCGACGAGCAGCGCGTCGCACAGGACGTTCGACGCGGACGCCTCGGCGCCCTCGAGCACCTGCACCAGACCGCGGTAGGAGGTGCGGCCGCCGCCACGGGCCACCGACTTCGAGACGATCGAGCTCGAGGTGTGCGGGGCGGCGTGCACCATCTTGGCGCCGGCGTCCTGGTGCTGACCCTCGCCGGCGAAGGCGATGGACAGCGTCTCGCCGCGGGCGCGCTCGCCCAGCAGGTAGATCGCCGGGTACTTCATGGTGACCTTGGAGCCGATGTTGCCGTCGACCCACTCCATGGTGGCGCCGGCCTCGGCCGTGGCGCGCTTGGTCACCAGGTTGTAGACGTTGTTCGACCAGTTCTGGATGGTCGTGTACCGCACGCGGGCGTTCTTCTTGACGACGATCTCCACGACGGCACTGTGCAGCGAGTCGGTGGAGTAGATCGGCGCCGTGCAGCCCTCGACGTAGTGCACGTAGGAGCCCTCGTCGGCGATGATCAGCGTCCGCTCGAACTGGCCCATGTTCTCGGTGTTGATCCGGAAGTAGGCCTGCAGCGGGATGTCGACGTGCACGCCCGGCGGCACGTAGATGAACGAGCCGCCCGACCACACCGCGGAGTTCAGCGCGGAGAACTTGTTGTCGCCGGCCGGGATGACCGTGCCGAAGTACTCCTCGAACAGCTCGGGGTGCTCGCGCAGACCGGTGTCGGTGTCGACGAAGATGACGCCCTGGGCCTCCAGGTCCTCGCGGATCTGGTGGTAGACGACCTCGGACTCGTACTGCGCCGCGACGCCGGCCACGAGGCGCTGCTTCTCCGCCTCGGGGATGCCGAGCTTGTCGTACGTCGCCTTGATGTCGTCGGGCAGGTCCTCCCAGCTGGTGGCCTGCTTCTCGGTGGAGCGCACGAAGTACTTGATGCGGTCGAAGTCGATGCCGGTCAGGTCGGCACCCCAGCTCGGCATCGGCTTCTTGTCGAACAGGCGCAGCGCCTTGAGCCGACGCTTGCGCATCCACTCCGGCTCGTCCTTCATGTCCGAGATGTTGCGCACGACGGCCTCGCTCAGCCCGCGCTCGGCGGTCTGGCCGGCGGAGTCCTCGTCGTGCCAGCCGTACTCGTAGGCACCGATCGAGGCGATGATCTCCTCGTCGGTGCGCTGCTCCTGCGCCGCCTGGGCGGCGGCCTGGGTGGGGACGCTCATCGTGTTCCTTCCTGCGTACCGCGGGAGCGGCCGGCGGGGGTGGGGGGAGCAAGCGGGACGTTGGTCACGCAGGCGTGCGCGCCGCCTGCGAGGGTGGCCAACCGTTGGACGTGCGTACCGAGCAGCCGGGCGAAGGCGTCGGCCTCCGCCTCGCACAGCTCGGGGAAGTCCTCCGCCGCGTGCTGGACCGGGCAGTGGCCCTGGCACAGCTGGACGGTGGGGATCTGGGGCCCGGCCACGGGCCGTACCGAGGCGGCGTAGCCGTCGGCGGCGAGCAGGTCCGCCAGCTGGGCGGCCCGCTCGTGCGGGTCGGCGCCGGTCAGGCGCGGGGCGTAGCGGCGGACGACGGCGTCGTTGCGCTCGGCGGCGAACTCCGCCACCGCCGCGTCCCCGGCCGTGCGGCGCAGGTAGCGCATCGCCTGCGTCGCGAGCTCGACGTCCTCGCCCCCGAGCTCGGCCTGCCCCGCCGTGCTGACCACGTAGCGCCGCGCGGGGCGGCCACGACGTGCCTGGCGGGCCGCCGGAGCGGTCTCGTGCACCGCGATCGTGCCGTCCTGCTCGAGGCAGGCCAGATGCCGGCGCACGGCCGCCGAGGTCAGCCGGAGCGTGCGGGCCAGGTCACCGGCGGTGACGGGGCCCTCGGTGGCGACCAGCTCGAGGACCCGGCGGCGCGTGCCGTCGGTGTCCGCCCCGGCGTGGGTCACGTGGGTCACGGTGCCGACGGGTGTCGGGTTCGTCGTCACGTGCTCACCTCCCGGGGTCCGTCCGGGGCGTCCTGCAGCCCGGATGCGACGTCGATATAAAGAACATCCTTGTTGCGAAATTGCGAATGTCAAGCAAGGCATGCCTCACCACACCCGCGTGACCGGCAGCGTCACGCGGGCGGCGGGACCGACGTCACAGAGGTTTCACCGACGGTTCACGTCGCAGGGCCTCGGGAGGATCACTCGTCGACGATCTCGCCCTCGATGACGTCCGGGCGGGAGCCACCGGAGCCACCGGTGCCGCCCTGCTGCCCCAGCGAGCGCAGCTTGAGGCCCAGCGCGACCAGGGCGACCCCGATCACGACGGCGAACGCCCCGACCACGAAGGCCATCGCGGTGATCGCCGTCCCCGGGTTGGCGAAGCAGACCAGCGCCAGCGCCACGAAGAGCAGTCCCGAGAGCAGGCTGAGCACCCACGACGCACCTCCGCGGCCCCGCACGGCGAACGCCCCGACGATCTGCAGCAGACCGAAGATCATCGCCCAGATGCCGATCAGCACCACTGCGATCGTCAGGAACACCTCGGGCAGGAACAGCAGCGCCGCGCCGAAAGCCATCGCGACGACACCGATGCCCAGGTTCGCCGAGCCGGCCTGCGTCCCGCGGCGCCGCAGCCCGTCCACGAGGGAGACGATGCCGTCCACCAGCACGAAGGCGCCGAAGACCTGCACGAGCAGACCGGGCACGTCACGCGGCAGGAACATCGCCAGCAGCCCGAAGGCCACGGCGAGCACGCCGCGGACCACGGGCCAGTACCAGATGCGGCGTGCGAGCTGCGCCAGATCGGCGGGCTGGGCGAAGGTGTAGAAGCTCATCGTCTCTCCTGCGTTCCGTCGACTCGTAGAATCCTCGGGTGCCCACCACCGATGCGCCATCCGGCGCCGCCGTCGTCGCGCGCGGCCTGCGCAAGACGTACGGCGGCCGTGACGTCGTCGACGGGCTCGATCTGCAGGCTACCGCCGGAGCGGTGACCGCGGTGCTCGGGCCCAACGGCGCCGGCAAGACCACCACCGTCGAGTGCTGCGAAGGTCTGCGGACCCCCGACGGCGGCACGGTGCGCGTGCTCGGCCTCGACCCGGTGGCCGACGCCGTGCGCCTGCGGCCTCGCGTGGGCGTCATGCTGCAGGACGGCGGGCTGCCCACCGGCGTGCGGGCCGGGGAGATGCTACGGCACGTGGCGGCGATGTACGCCGCACCGCGCGACCTCGGCGAGCTCTCCGCCCGGCTGGGCCTCGACGCCTTCGCCCGGACCACGGTGCGCCGTCTCTCCGGCGGGCAGCGTCAGCGGCTCGCCCTGGCGGCCGCCGTCGTCGGGCGTCCCGAGGTCGTGTTCCTCGACGAACCCAGCGCCGGCCTGGACCCGCAGTCGCGGCACGCCGTGTGGGACCTGGTGCGCGAGCTGCGCGCCGAGGGCGTCGCCGTCGTGCTGACCACGCACCTGATGGCCGAGGCCGAGGACCTCGCCGACCGGGTCCACGTCGTCGACCACGGGCGCGTCATCGCCTCCGGCAGCGTGCCCGAGCTCGTCGCGAGCGGTCCCGGCACCTCCCCCACGATCCGGCTGGACGCGCGGCCCGGCCTGGACGTCGACGCCCTGCAGGAGCACCTCGGCGCGCTCGACGGCGGCACCTGGACGGTCGCCGAGCCGTCCCCCGGGGAGTACACCGTGGCAGGCAGGACCGGACCCGCCACGCTCGCGGCGCTCACCGCCTGGCTCGCCGACCACGACGTCCTGGCCCGTCGGATCGCCGTCGGCCGGCGCACCCTCGAAGACGTCTTCCTCGACCTGACGGGACGGCACCTGCGATGAGCACCGCGAACCCGACGGCGGCCCACCCCGGCGCGGCCTCACCCGCCCGCCGCGTGGCGGCGCAGGCCTCGTTCGAGACCCGCGCGATCCTGCGCAACGGCGAACAGCTCCTCGTGACGATCGTCGTCCCGGTGCTGCTGCTCGTCGGCCTGGTGCGCACCTCGCTGGTCGAGCTCGACACCGCCGGCGCGACGCGCATCGACTTCGTCACCCCCGGCGTGCTCGCCCTGGCCTGCGTCACCACGGCCTTCACCTCGCAGTCCATCGCTACCGCCTTCGACCGCCGCAACGGCGTGCTGCGGCTGCTCGCCACCACTCCCCTGGGCCGCGGCGGGCTGCTGGCGGGCAAGATCCTCGGTGTGCTCGCCGTGGAGGTGGTGCAGGTCGTCGTCATCGGCGGCGTGGCTCTCGCGCTCGGGTGGCAGCCGGTCCTCGCGGGACTGCTGCCCGCCGCCGGGCTCCTGCTGCTCGGCACCGCCGCGTTCACCGCACTGGCCCTGCTGCTGGCGGGCACGCTGCGCGCCGAGGGGGTCCTCGCCGTGGCCAACCTCGTGCTCGTGCTCCTCGTCGTCGGCGGCGGGCTCATCGTGCCGCCGTCCGAGCTGCCCGGGGCGCTCGCCCACCTGGCGGCGTTCCTGCCGTCCGGCGCGCTCGGCGAGGGCCTGCGCGGCGCGCTGCTCGGGACGGGTGTGCCGGCGCTCAGCGTCGTGGTCCTCGTGGCCTGGACGGCGGCCTTCGGGGCCGGCGCCGGGCGGCTCTTCCGCTGGCACTGACCGATCTCACACCCGCCGACCCCCGCGGGCGCGGGAACGGTCCGCAGCACCGGCTACCGTGGTGACGTGAGTTCGACCGCGCCCGCCGAGGCCTCCCGCACCCCCGCACGCCGTGACCGGCTCGCCCGTCTGCGTGGCGCGACCCGGGGCGTGCTCGTCGCCAACGTGGTCGCCCAGATCGGCATCATCGTCACCGGCGGTGCCGTGCGGCTCACCGGCTCCGGGCTCGGCTGCTCGACGTGGCCGCAGTGCGAACCGGGCAGCTTCACCCCCGTCTTCCACGCCGAGGCCGGCATCCACCCCTACGTGGAGTTCGGCAACCGCCTGCTGACGTTCGTGCTGGCCGCGATCGCCATCGCGGTGCTGGTGCTCGTGGTGACGGACCGCCGGCGCACGCGCGCCTACCGCGCGCTCGGCGTCGTCCCGCTGGCCGGCGTCGCCGCCCAGGCGATCATCGGCGGCGTGGTGGTGCTGCTCGACCTGCACCCGGCCTGGGTGTCGCTGCACTTCGTCGTCTCGGCCGCGCTGGTCTGGCTCTCGGCGTACCTGCTGCACCGGCACGGCGAGGGCGACGGGACCCCGACGCCGGTCGCGTCGCGCGGGGCGACGGTCGCGGGCCGCGCCCTCGGCCTGCTGGTGGTCCCCGTCGTCGTGCTGGGCGTCGTGGTGACCGCCGCCGGACCGCACTCCGGCGACGCGGAGGTCGGCTACCGCCTCGCGGTGGACCCGCTGCTGATGACTCGCGCGCACTCGGCCTCGGTGTGGCTGTTCACGGGCGTCCTGGTGCTGCTGCTGGTCCTGCTGCACCGGACGCCGACGAGCGCCGACGACCGGCTCGTGCAGCGGGCGCGTCGGGGCGCCCGGGTCCTGCTCGTGGTCACCCTGGCCCAGGGAGCGATCGGGTACGCCCAGTACTTCACCGGGCTTCCCGAGCTGCTGGTCGGCCTGCACATGCTCGGGGCCGGGCTGCTCACCTGGGCGACCGCGAGCGCCGTCCTGCGGCTCCGCGCCCGGGCCTGACCGCGGCCCGACCCGCACGCACCTCCCCGCGCCACCCCACCGCGCCGCCCCGCCGCTGTGGGCGTGAAATCTGCAGTTCTCCTCGACGGAGGGCTGCAGATTTCACGCCCACAGCGGTGGACGCCGGGGGACACCGGTGGGTGAGGCGAGCCGACGCCCGGGCTCAGTCGGGCAGCACGCCCCGGCGGTACGGCCACTCCACGTCGACGGGTCGCAGCGACGCCCACCCGCCGGCGCGGCTCGCGGCCGCGGCCAGGATCCCGACCACCGCCGAGGGGTTGTGCAGGTCGCCGGCGAGCGCCCGCGCGACGGCGTCGTCCAGCGGGACCCAGGCGGTGACGATCTCCGCCTCCTCGCCGTGACGCTCGTGGCGGTCCTCCGGAGCCACCTCACGCACGTCCCGGGCGAGGAACACCCGCACCGACTCGTTGCTCGCCCCGGGCGTCGTGGCGTAGTCGACGAGGACGTCCCAGCGGTCGGCGACGAGGTCCGCCTCCTCCGCCAGCTCGCGAGCGGCCGCCTCCACGGCCGGCTCCGCCGGGACGTCCAGGAGTCCGGCCGGGACCTCCCACATCATCGTGCGCACCGGGTGCCGGTACTGGCGCAGCAGCAGGACGCGGTCGTCGGCGTCGAGCACGACGATCGCGACGGCGCCGGGGTGGTCCAGGTACTCCCGCGTCACGACCCCGGCGTCACCGAGATCGACGTCGTCCCGGACGACGTCGAAGATGCGCCCGGCGTGCAGAGCGGAGCGCCCGACCACGGGCCGCGGCGCGACCTGGTCCACCCCCGTGCCGGGGCCGGCGGTCCCGCGGTCGCTCACGCGGTCGCGCCCTGGCGGACCAGCGCCGCGGCGACGAGACCCGAGAACAGGGGGTGCGAGCCCGTGGGACGGGACTTGAACTCCGGGTGCGCCTGGGTGCTCACGTAGTACGGGTGGACGTCGGCGGGCAGCTCGACGAACTCGACGAGGTCGCCGTCCGGCGAGGTGCCGCTGATCCGCAGGCCGGCCTCCTCGAGGCGGTCGCGGTAGAGGTTGTTCACCTCGTAGCGGTGGCGGTGACGCTCGGAGACGTCCGTGGCGCCGTAGGTCTTGGCGACCACGGAGCCCTCGGCGAGGGTGGCGGGGTAGGCACCGAGGCGCATCGTGCCGCCCAGGTCGCCGTCGCCGCCGACGATCGCGAGCTGCTCGGCCATCGTGGCGATCACGGGGTCCGAGGAGTCCGGGTCGAACTCGGTCGACGAGGCCTGCGCCAGGCCGAGGACGTTGCGCGCGTACTCGATGACCATCGACTGCAGGCCGAGGCAGATGCCGAGGGTGGGCACGAGGTTCTCCCGCGCCCAGCGCAGCGCGCCGACCTTGCCGTCGATGCCGCGCACGCCGAAGCCGCCCGGCACGAGGATGGCGTCCACGCCGGACAGCGCCTCCTGCGCGCCGGCGGGCGTGCTGCAGTCGTCGGCCGCGACCCACCGGATCGCGACCCGGGTGTCGTTGTCGAATCCGCCGGCGCGCAGCGCCTCGGTGACCGACAGGTAGGCGTCCGGCAGGTCGATGTACTTGCCCACCAGGGCGATCTCGACGTTGTGCTCCGGCTCGTGGACCCGCTCCAGGACACGGTTCCAGCCGCCCCACTCGACGTCGTGGAACGGCAGGTCGAGCCGTCGCACCACGTAGGCGTCCAGGCCCTCGGAGTGCACCACCCGCGGGATGTCGTAGATGCTCGGGGCGTCCGCCGCGTTGACGACCGCCTCGTTCTCGACGTCGCACATCATCGCGATCTTGTGCTTGATGGACGTCGGCACCGTGCGGTCCGAGCGCAGCACGATGGCGTCGGGCTGGATACCGATCGACCGCAGGGCGGCGACCGAGTGCTGGGTCGGCTTGGTCTTGAGCTCGCCCGACGGCCCGATGTAGGGCACGAGCGAGACGTGCAGGAAGAAGCAGTCGTCGCGGCCGAGCTCGTGACGGACCTGGCGGGCGGCCTCGAGGAACGGCTGGGACTCGATGTCGCCGACGGTGCCGCCGATCTCGGTGATGATCACGTCGACGTCGGGGCCGGCCTGGTCGCGCATCCGCGCCTTGATCTCGTCCGTGATGTGCGGGATGACCTGCACGGTGTCGCCGAGGTACTCCCCGCGACGCTCCTTGGCGATGACGCGGGAGTAGACCTGGCCGGTGGTGACGTTCGACGAGGCCGGCAGCTCGACGTCGAGGAAGCGCTCGTAGTGGCCGATGTCCAGGTCGGTCTCGGCGCCGTCCTCGGTGACGAACACCTCGCCGTGCTGGAACGGGTTCATGGTGCCCGGGTCGACGTTGAGGTAGGGGTCGAGCTTCTGCATCGTGACCCGCAGCCCGCGGGACCGGAGCAGACGGCCGAGGGAGGAGGCGGTCAGCCCCTTGCCGAGCGACGAGGCGACACCGCCCGTCACGAAGATGTGGCGCGTCGGGTGCGTGGCACCGGCGCGGCTCGAGGAACGGGACGAGGTTCGGTTCACGGTGTCAGCCACGGAACTCCATGCTAACCGACCTCCGCCCTCCCGGCGTGCGGGACACCCCCGCGCGCACCGTGCCGTGCAGCACAGCGGCGAGGATCACCGCCGGCGCAGCAGGCGCCCGCCGACGCCCGCGGCGCGCGAGCGCACGGCCGGGTCGGTGGCCGCGGCGACCACCAGGACGACGGCGGCGGCGAGCAGCCCCGCGAGCAGCCCCCAGCCGACGTCGGCCGCGATCCACCCGGCGTCGAGGGCGGCGTCGTCGCCCGCGCCCCGGTCGGCCACCGGGAGGGCCCAGCGGCCCGCCAACGCCCCGACCGCGGCCGCGGCCACCGTCACGGCGCCCGTGCGCAGCACGCCGTCCAGGGCGGGTGCGCCGACCCGACGCCGCACCGCGAGCAGCAGGGCGGCACCGGCCACGGTCATGCCGACCGTCGTGGCGCCGCCGAGCCAGGCCAGCACGGCCGTCTCGACGTCCACTCCCCCGGCGAACACCGGGACCGCGAGTCCCACCCCGACGGCGACGACGGCCCAGCCCGCCGCCGTGGAGATCCACGCGGCCCGAGCGGCGCCGACCGCGTACAGCAGCCGGGACAGCTGCAGGATCAGCGCGTACCCGAGCAGTCCCGGCGCCATCCAGGCCAACGCGGCCGCGAGGCCGTCGGCGTCACCGTCGGCGACGCCCGCGAAGACGTTCTCGACCAGGGGCGCGGCCGCGACGAGCGCGGCGGCGCCGGCCGCCGAGACGACGACGAGGACCCGCGTGGTCGACGACACCAGCCGCGCGAGCTCGTCGCCGCGTCCCTCCGACGCCAGCGCGGAGAAGCGGGGGAAGGCGCTCGTGGCGATGGGGAACGCCAGGACGGCGTACGGCAGGAAGTAGACGTTCTGCGCGTACAGGAAGATCGTCCACGTCCCGTCGCCGCCGGCCTCGTTCGCGGACGCCATCGTGGCCAGCAGCGCGAGCTGCTGCGCCACCAGGGCTCCGATGCCGGCCGAGGCGAGCCGGGCCGCGCGCCGACCCTCGCCGTCCGGGAAGCGCAACGTGGGCCGGATCCGCAGCCCCGTGCGGGCCACGGGCACCACCAGCGGCAGGGCGAGGAACGCCACGCCCGCCGTCATGCCCCAGGCCAGCCAGCCGAGCGCCTGGGACGTCAGCTCGGCGACGTCCTGCTGGTTGCCGTCGGCCAGGGTGCCGAACCGGGCGTAGACGCCGATGACCACGAGGCTGGACACCAGCGGCGCGAAGGCGGGCCAGAAGAAGCGGTGGTGCGCCTGCAGGATCCCGCCGAGGACCACCGCGAGCCCGTACAGCGGCACCTGCACGGCGAAGACGCGCAGGAAGTCGGCCGCCACGGCCACGTTGACGGGGTCGTGCAGGCGGAGCACGTGCTCGGCGAGCGGGTCGGCCAGCAGCGCCATCAGGCCCGCGACCGGGACCAGCACGACGACGGTCCACCCGAGCAGCGCCGAGGCGGTGCGCGAGGCGTTGGGCCGGTCGCCGCGCACGAGGAAGCCCGACAGCAGCGGCACGACCGCACCGGTCAGGGCGCCGCCGGCCGCGATCTCGAAGAGGACGTTCGGCAGCAGGTTGGCGGCGTTCAGGGGGGCGTCGACGCCGTCGGTCCCCACGAACCGGGCCTGGGCCAGCCACCGCCCGAACCCGACGACGCGGCTCGCCAGGGTGACGACGGTGATGAGCACCGCCGCCCCGGCGACCGTGGCCCCGACCCGGCGACCGCCCGGTGCGCTCACCCCGCCGTGCCTCCGGAGTCGGGGGCGCCGGCGGCCGGCTCGGCGGGACGTCGGCCGAGCCGGTCGACACGACGCAGCCAGGGGGTGCGGTCGATGACGGCGGAGAAGCTGACCCGCTCCGAGGCGAGCGTCAGCCCGACCACGGTCGCCAGGGCCGTCACGCGGACCGGGCGGGAGGCCGCGCACGCCCACTGCGTGCCGACGAAGGCGCCCAGCGCGTTGGCTCCACCGTCGCCCAGCATGTCGCGCTCGGCCAGGTCGGCCGGGGCCGAGGCCGCCACGACCCCGAGCAGCGCCCCGGTCGACCCCGGCTCCCGAGCGGCGAGCACCGGGGCGGTGAGCGCTGCGGAGGCCTTGAGGGCACGGCCCGGACGCAGGTCGAGCAAGTTGACCAGGTTGGCCGTCCCGGCGATGAGCGCGCCGTTGACGACGACGTCGGCCACGTGCCCGACCGCGCTCCGCCGGCGCGGCGTACCGACCCCGGCGACGACGAGGGCCGTCGTCCCGATCCCGAGGACCTTGAGCCCGCCCGTCGTGAGCTCGCCGCGCGCCAGCGCCCCGAGGTGCCCGCGCAGTCCCTTGGTGCGCGTCGCGGCGTCCTCGGCGAGGTCGTCGACGACGCCGAAGGCCCCGGCCGCGCCGGTGGCGATCACCAGTGCCGCCCGGGTCCGCGGCGCAGCACCGCAGGCCGTGGCTCCCGCGACCAGCCCGGCGGCCGCGGCCGGGCCCTCGAGCATCGAGACCGGCTCGTCGCGGTGGTTGGTCCGCGTCCACCGGTCGGGCCCGCCGGGGGGCGCCGCGTTCAGGGCACGGCGCACGACGGCGGTCGTGGCCGCGGCGACCAGCCCGGCCGCCAGGACCCGCGCCGCGCGCATCAGGAGTCCTGGGTGCTGTCGGCGTCGGCGGACGCGTCGGCGGACGAGTCGTCCGGCGCGGCGGCGCCGTCGGCGGAGTCCTCGGTCGCGTCGGTCGGGCCGTCGACCGTCCCCTCGGCGTCGTCCTCGGTGGGCGGGGTCCGCACCACCGGCGGGATGACCTGCGCACCCTCCTCGAAGCCGTAGTGCCCCACCTGGTCGTCGTCCTGCGCGGCGATCGCCAGCGGCACGTTCATCCGCATGACCTCCTGCTCGATGCCGCTGACCGTGCTGGTGGAGGCGGTGACGTCCTCGACGGCGCGCAGCTCGGTGAGCAGGTCGCCGTCGGTCGCCGTGGGGCCGGCCACCACGACCGTCCCGGCCACGGCCTGCACGGCGGTGACGGTGCTCGCGACGTCGACGTCCTCGCCGACCTCGGGCGTCTCGGACGTGGAGGCCCCGTTCTCCTCCGGGAGCCCTGCGGTCAGCAGCAGCACGGCGTCGGCCGGTGCCGACGGCGCGAACCGGGAGTCGACCAGGCCGACCTGCGCGAGGAGCTGGTAGAGCTCGACGGCCCGGTCGCTGCGCGTGCCGGGGACCTGATCGTCGCCCTCGGTCAGCGCGACGCCCAGCACCGTGCCGAGCACCTGCGGGGTCGTCGCGTCCTCGGGCACCATGTCCTCGAGCTGACCGCGCTGCCCGTCGGCGACGGTGTCACGGAGCACCGAGTCGTCCACGGTGCTCCAGGCGTCGGTCATCGAGGACTGGGCCACCACGCGCGCGCCCGCCGCCTCGAGCTGGTTGACGACGTCGAGCTCCAGGGTCTCGGCGATACCGTCGAGGTCGACGACGGCGACGCTCAGGTCCTCGAGGGACCCGTCGACGAGCTCGGCGCCCGCCGCCAGCGCGTAGGCCTGCTGGTCGGCGAGCTCCGCCTCGGTCTGCCCGAGGCTGTCGCGCAGCGCGGTGCGCTCGGTCCGCAGGGCCTCCACCTGGTCGGTCAGCTGGTCGCCGATGGCGTTCTGCAGCGGACCGGCGCCGAGGATGATGCCGACCGCGAGCGCCAGGAAGACGCTGATCAGCGAGACGAGGTGGTAACGGAAGTCGATCACGGGGTCGGGGTGCTCCTAGGTCAGGTGGGTCGCGGGCCGGGTCAGCCGCCGAAGAGGCTGCCGATCCACGACACGAGGTCGTCGATCTGGGCTCCGACGAGCCCGAAGGCGGTCTGCCCGGCCGCCGTCGACCACAGGGCGGCGAGGACCGCCGCGACGCCGGCCAGCGACAGCAGCGTGAGCTGCAGGTTGGAGATCCGGGTGCGGTACAGCCGGGAGACGCCCTTGGCGTCGACGAGCTTGCCGCCGATGCGCAGCCGGGTCAGGAAGGTGCTTGCCATGCCGGCGCGGCCCTTGTCGAGGAACTCCACGAGCGTGGCGTGCGTCCCGACGGCGACGATCAGCTCGGCACCCTTGTCGTCGGCGAGCAGCATCGCGATGTCCTCGCTGGTCCCGGTGGCCGGGAACACCACGGGGTCCACCCCCAGGGCGCGTACGCGCTCCAGGCCGGGGGCGTTGCCGTCCCGGTAGGCGTGCACCACGATCTCGGCGCCGCACGACAGCGCCTGGTCCGAGACCGAGTCCATGTCGCCCACGATCATGTCCGGCTGGTACCCGGCGTCGAGGATCGCGTCCGCGCCGCCGTCGACACCGACCAGCACCGGCCGGTTCTCGGCGATGTAGGACCGCAGCATCGCCAGGTCCTCGCGGTAGTGGTAACCGCGCACGACGATGAGGACGTGCCGGCCCTCGACCGTGGTGCGCACGTCCGGCACGCCCACGCCGTCCAGCAGCAGGTCGCGCTCGCGGCGCAGGTAGGACAGCGTGTTCTCGGCGAACCGCTCGATCTCGTCCGACAGGCCCTCGCGGGCTTCCGCGAGGTCGCGGGCGACGGTCTCTGGCGTCTGGCGGGTCCCGGACGCGAAGGCCTGGCCGTCCACGCGGACCTCGCCGCCCTCGACGCTCACGCGGGCGCCGTCGCGCACGGTCATGATCTCCGGGCCGATGTCGTCGACCAGGACGATGCCGGCCTGCAGCAGGATGTCGGGACCGGCGTTCGGGTAGCGGCCGGTCGTCGAGGCGGCCGCGTTCAGCACGGCGGACGGTCCGGCGGCGACCAGCGCCTCGGCCGCCACCCGGTCGATGTCGGCGTGGTCGATCACGGCCACGTCGCCCGGGCGGAGCCGCTTGGTGAGGTCCTTCGTCCGCGCGCCGACACGCGCCGTCCCACCGCCGTCGGCGGCGTCGTCGCTGGTGTCGGGGCTGCGGTCGGCCCGGCGCAGGATCATTCTCATCGCCGCCTATCGTCCCACGGCCGAGGACTCGAGAAGTTCGAGGGCGTGCTGCCGCGCCGTCGCCGAGTCGTCCTGGCCGGACAGCATCCGGGCCAGCTCACGGACCCGCTCGTCCTCCGCGACCTCGTGGACGCCGGTCACGGTGGTGACGTCGTCGCCCTCGGTGGCCTTCGTCACCACCAGGTGGGTGTCGGCGAAGGCCGCCACCTGCGCCAGGTGGGTGACGACCACCACCTGGGTGCTGCGCGCCAGCCGGGCGAGCCGTCGCCCGACCTCGACCGCCGCTCGTCCCCCGACGCCGGCGTCGACCTCGTCGAAGACGAACGTCGGCAGCACGGTGTCCTCGCCGGCGGTGGCCAGGGCGACCTCGACCGCGAGCATGACGCGGGACAGCTCACCGCCGGACGCGCCCTTGCCGAGCGGGCGGGCCGGAGCGCCGGGGTGCGGTTCGAGCAGGAACACCACCTGGTCCGCCCCCGACGGCCCGGGGTCGGCCTCGCCGACGTCGACCTGCAGGCGGGCCCCCGACATGGCCAGCCCGGCCAGCTCGGTCGTGACGACCTCGGCGAGCCGGTCGGAGGCGGTACGTCGCCCGGCCGTGACCCGGGCCGCGAGGTCGACGAGCCGGGCGTCCAGCTCGGTCACCCGGTCGCGCATCGCGGTGACCCGCTCGTCGCCGTCGTCCAGGTCCAGCAGCCGCAGCCCGGCGTCGGACGCCCATTGCAGGACGTCGTCGATCGTCTCGCCGTAGCTGCGGGTGAGCGCGCCGAGCTCGGCCAGACGCTGGTGCGCGGTCTCCAGCGCGGCCGGGTCGGCCTGCAGGTCGGCGACGTAGCCGGACAGCTCGGTCGCCACGTCGGTGATGACGTAGGCGGCCTCGGCGAGGCGACCGGCCTGCTCGGCCAGCGCGGGGTCGGACTCGGCGACGGCGTCCAGGGAACGCTTGGCCTGCTCCAGGGCGTGCACCGCCGAGCCCTCGGTCTCCATGTCGAGGCCGACGACGGCGTCGTGCGCCTGCTGCGCCGCCTGCCGCAGCGCCTCGGCGTTGCCGAGGCGGGCGGTCAGCGCCGTCAGCTCGGCATCCTCCCCGGGCTGGGGGTCGACGCGTTCGACCTCGGCCAGCCCGAGGCGCAGCAGCTCGGCCTCGCGTGCCCGCTCGGCGGCGCGCGAGGTCAGGTCGTCGATCTCCGCCTGCAGCCCGGCCCGCTCGCTCCAGGCCGCCCGGTAGGCGGCGAGCACCTCGGCGTGCTCCGTCCCGGCGAACCGGTCGAGGGCCTCGCGCTGCTTGGCGGGCGTGCGCAGCCGCAGCTGGTCGGACTGCCCGTGCACGGTGACGAGCTCGTCGGCGACCTCCGCGAGGACGCCCTGCGGCACCCCCCGTCCGCCGAGATGGGCCCGCGACCGTCCGGAGGCGACCGTGCGCAGCACGACGACCGTGCCGTCGTCGTCCACGCTGCCCCCGGCGTCGTCGACGCGACCGACGACCTCCGGGTGACGGGCCAGGTCGAGGCGTCCCTCGACGACGGCGCGCGAGGCACCCGGCCGGATGCTGCCGGGATCGGCCTTGCCGCCCATGAGCAGCCCCAGGCCCGTGAGCACCATGGTCTTGCCCGCTCCGGTCTCACCGGTGATCACGGTCAGGCCGGCGGACAGCGGGACCCGCGCCGAGCGGATCACCCCGAGGTCCTCGATCGCGATCTCCTCGAGCACCCTCACACCTCCTTCTGGACCGGGGTCGGGCCCGGGGCGGAGTCCTCGGACGGACCCGGTTCCGTGGGCACGGACCGCCGTGCCGCACCGTCGGCGGCCTGCCGCCAGCCGACGACGGGCAGGTTGAACTTGGACACGAGCCGGTCGGTGAACGGCGCCGGCATCAGCCGAGCGAACCGCAGCGGCACGGCGCCGCTGCGGACGTGCACGCGGGAGCCGGGCGGCAGGTCGATGCTGCGGCGCCCGTCGCAGGTCAGCACCCCGGGGATCGGGCTGCGCTCCAGCACCTCCACGACGTACTCCGAGCGCGGGCTGATGACCAGGGGCCGCGAGAACAGCGCGTGCGCCGACAGCGGGACGAGCAGCACGGCGTCGACGTCCGGCCACATCACCGGTCCGCCGGCGCTGAAGGCGTGCGCCGTCGACCCCGTCGCGGTCGAGACGAGGACGCCGTCGCACCCGAAGGAGCTCAGCGGCCGGCCGTCCACGGCGATGCCGACCTCGAGCATGCGCTCGCGGTCGCCCTTCTCGATGGTGGCCTCGTTGAGCGCCCAGCCGGTCACCGGCTCGTCCTCCCCGGGACGGTGGACGACGACGTCCACCACCCGGCGCTCCTCGACAACGTAGTCGTGGGCCGCCAGCCGGCGCACGGCGTCGTGCAGGTTCTCCCGCTCGGACTCGGCCAGGAACCCGACGTGCCCCAGGTTCACGCCCAGCAGGGGCACCTCGGTCCCGTGCGTCAGCTCGGCCGCGCGCAGGATCGTGCCGTCACCGCCGAGGACCATGACGACCTCGGACTCGGCGACGCCCTCGCGCAGGCGCACCGAGGAGATCCGGTCGCCGAAGGTCTCGGCGAGGTCGTCGTCGTGCAGCGTGACCTCGAACCCTGCGGACTCGAGCTCGGAGACCGCCTCGGACATCGCGGCCACGGCACGGGGCCGCCCGCCGTGGGTCACGATCAGGACGCGGCGCGTCATCTCTCACCTCCGGTGCCGGGCCCGCCCAGGGCGAGGACCGGCGGCAGCTGACCGTCCGGCAGCCAGGCGGCCGCACGGTCGGCGACGGACCGAACGGCGTCGCCGTCGGCGGGGACGGCCGCCGGCGTACGCCGCAGCCAGACGAAGTACTCACGGTTCCCGCTGGGTCCGGGCAGCGGGCTGGGCACGAGCGCGCGGGCCGCGAGGCCGAGCGGCGCCGCCGTGACGACCACGTCCGTGACGGACCGCGCGTGCAGGGCCGCGTCCCGGACCACGCCGCCGCTGCCGAGCCGGTCGCGCCCGACCTCGAACTGCGGCTTGACCAGCAGCAGGACGTCGGCACCGGTGGGCACCGAGGTCGCGACGGGGCCCAGGACGAGGCGCAGCGAGATGAAGGACAGGTCGCCGACGACGACGTCGGGAGGCCGAGGCAGGTCCGCGGGCCCGAGGTCACGGACGTTGAAGCCCTCGACGACCGTGACGCGGTCGTCGGCGCGCAACGTGTCCACGAGCTGGTCGTGCCCGACGTCGACGGCGACGACGCCGGCAGCACCGCGGCGCAGCAGCACGTCGGTGAAGCCGCCGGTGGAGGCGCCCAGGTCGAGGCAGTGCGCACCCGGCAGACGGTCGGTCACCGCGCGCCCGACCGCGTCCGCGGCGAGCGCGTCGAGGGCGCCGGCGAGCTTCGCGCCGGCGCGCGAGGCGTACCCGGGGTCGTCCGGGTCGGGGGCGACGGTGAGCGGGGCGTCCTGCGCGACGGCGGCGGAGGACTTCGTGACGACCTCGTCGCCGACCCGGACCCGGCCGGCCGCGACGAAGGCGGACGCCTGCCGACGAGACCGGGCCAGTCCGCGCCGCACGAGCTCTGAGTCGGCACGGTTCGGCATCAGTCCCCCGCTCCGTCCGTCCCGGGGTGGTCGGGGTCGTCCAGCCGTGCCCGCAGGTGCTGGTGCACGGCCTCGAACCGCGACGGGTGCTCTCCGGTCGGCAGGTCCTCGAGCCCGTCCAGCGGGGTCAGAGAGGTGGAGCGGCCGGCCGGCTGCTCGCCGACGTCGGCTGCGTCGTCCGACATAGCACTCCCCTCGATCGATCCTGGTCAACGCTACCTGGTCGGTGCGGCGGAACCGCGCCGACGCACAGAGGTCGGCCTCAGGCGGTCAGCTCCGGCACGCTGTCCGCCGCCACGGGCCCACCGGCGTCCGCCACGTCCCACGCGGCGGCGCAGGCGGCGCGGACCACGTCGAGGCCCGCCGGGCCGTGCCGGTCGAGCTCGAGCCGTCCGTCGACGACGCGCGCAGCCCGGTCGGCGCACCGCCACCAGCCGTCGGCCAGGACGGGCGTCTCGTGCGCGACGAGGAGGGAGCGCAGGTCCGCGCCCACGAAGTGCGGGCGCAGGCCCGGCTCGGCCAGCACGGCGTCGCGCGCGGAGGACACCCCCGTCAGGACGTGCAGCCCGGCGTATCCCGCCGCCCGGGCCCCGGCGAGGTCGGTGTCGAGCCGGTCGCCGATGACCAGCGGACGCGACGCGCCCGCCCGTTCCACGGCCATGCGGTACATCGTGGGCGACGGCTTGCCGGCGCTGTCGGGCTCGATCCCCGTCGCCGCCGACACGGCGGCGACGAGCGCGCCGTTGCCCGGGGCGAACCCTCGGGCGGTCGGCAGGGACATGTCCCGGTTGCTCGCCACGTGCCAGGCGCCGCCGGCCACGGCGTACGCCGCCTCGGCCAGGTCGCTCCAGCCGAGCTCGGGGGCGAACCCCTGGGCGACGGCCTCCGGGGCGTCCTCGGCGCTGCCGACGACCTCGAGGCCGGCCTCGCGCACCGCCGTGACCAGGCCGCGGCCGCCCACGACGAGCACCCGGGCGCCGGGCTCGAGCCGGGTGCGCAACAGGGTGGCGCACGCCTGCGCGGCCGTCATGACCTCGCCGGCCTCCGTCGGGATGTCCAGACTGCTGAGCTGCCCGGCCACCTCCTCGGGCTCGCGCGAGGCGTTGTTCGTCACGAACAGCAGGTCGAGGCCGCTCGCCCGCGCCGACGCCAGGCTCGGCGCCGCGTGGTCGATGGGCAGGTGCCCCTGGTAGGCGACACCGTCCAGGTCGACCAGGGCGAGGTCGTAGGCCTCGGCCAGCGGCGTCTCGCTCGCGGCGAGCCCGGCGCTCACGCGTCGGCCTCCGCCTCGTTCCCCTCGTCCGCCGACTCGTCGTAGGCGTCGAAGACGACGACGTCGTCGGCCGGCATCTCGCCGCCGCCGACGGCGCGCTGCAGGGCCTCCGGGTCGATGCCGGCGAGGACCGTCGCTGCTTCGTCCGTGCGGCCGGCGGACTCGAGGGCGACGGCGCGGGCCTGCAGCACGCGCAGCCCCAGGTCGCCCTTCCGTTCGGCGGCCGGGATCCGGTCGAGCACCACGAGTGCGGCGTCGTGCTCACCGAGGTCGGAGCGAGCTCCGCTGACGACGATCGCCAGCTCGGTGCGCGTCTCGGCGTCCAGGGTGCGCGCCTCCTCGGAGGCCGCCAGCGCGATGGCACGCTCCGGGCGGCCCAGCCCGCGTTCGGCGTCGGCCATGAGCGGCAGGTGCTCCGAGGAACCGTTGAGCCGTCGCACGGTGCGCAGCTCGCGCAGGGCCTCGGCGAACCGACCGGTCCGGTAGGCGGCGATGCCGGCTGCCTCGCGCACGACGTCGACGCGTCCGGCGCGCCGGACGGCGGCCTGTGCGTGGGCGTAGGCCGCCTCGGGGTCGGCGTCGAGCAGGCGTCCGGCCATGACGAGGTGTGCACCGACCCGCTCGGCGTTCTCCTTGCTCAGGCCGCGCAGCCGTTCCCGCGCATCCTTGTGCAGGTCCCGCATGTGCACGTCCTCGGGCAGCTCCGGGTCGCGCGGGCCACGGTCGGACGAGGCCGACCGGTCGCCGTGCGGCGCACCCCGGTTGCCACGATGCTGGTCGTCCGCGCGGTCACGGTGCCCGCCGTGCGGGTGGTTCCCCTCCCGCCGACGCGGGTCCCCGGTCCGTCGCTGCTGACCCTCTCGGGTCGGACGACCGTCCCGGCGAGACTGCCCGTCACGGCGAGGCTGCCCCTCTCGACGGGGACGCCCGTCGCGCGAGGGCTGGCCCGGACGTCCGGCACCCCGGGATCCTCCACGTGCTGGCCCTCGGCGCGGCTCTCGCCCGTCGCCGGAATCGGCCGTCCCGCGCGGCGTGTCGTTCACTGTGGTCCTCTCATGACTGGGCAACGCCCGATTCTCCCACGGTCGCGGCCGGCCGTGCGAACCGACCGTTCCCCGATGCGCGTGCAGAGAGCAGTCAGGCCCCCAACCCGTGAGGGGTTGGGGGCCTGCTGTGAAGGGTGTCCGGCGGCGTCCTACTCTCCCACCCCGTCTCCAGGGCAGTACCATCGGCGCTGAAGGGCTGAGCTTCCGGGTTCGGTATGGGACCGGGCGTTTCCCCTTCGCTGTGACCGCCGTAACAGTATCGAGTTGTCGGGTCCCCACCGGGTTTCCCCGGGGTGCCACGCAGGGTGGCGGGGGGGTGGGGGTGGTGCCCGTTTCTCGGGAACCGCACAGTGGACGCGGAGCAAGCAGTGTAGGTGTGTTGAAGTTGTCGGCTGATTAGTACCGGTCAGCTGCGACAGTCGTTGGTCCTGTCTTCCACTTCCGGCCTATCTACCCAGTGGTCTAGCTGGGTGCCTTCACAGGTCTAGCCTGTTGGAAACCTCATCTTGAAGCAGGCTTCCCGCTTAGATGCTTTCAGCGGTTATCCCTCCCGAACGTAGCGAACCAGCGGTGCTCCTGGCGGAACAACTGGCATACCAGAGGTTCGTCCGTCCCGGTCCTCTCGTACTAGGGACAGCCCTTCTCAAGTTTCCTGCGCGCGCAGCGGATAGGGACCGAACTGTCTCACGACGTTCTAAACCCAGCTCGCGTGCCGCTTTAATGGGCGAACAGCCCAACCCTTGGGACCTACTCCAGCCCCAGGATGCGACGAGCCGACATCGAGGTGCCAAACCATCCCGTCGATATGGACTCTTGGGGAAGATCAGCCTGTTATCCCCGGGGTACCTTTTATCCGTTGAGCGACGGCGCTTCCACGAGCCACCGCCGGATCACTAGTTCCGACTTTCGTCCCTGCTCGACCTGTCGGTCTCACAGTCAAGCTCCCTTGTGCACTTGCACTCGACACCTGATTGCCAACCAGGCTGAGGGAACCTTTGAGCGCCTCCGTTACTTTTTGGGAGGCAACCGCCCCAGTTAAACTACCCACCAGGCACTGTCCCTGGTCCGGATCACGGACCGAGGTTAGATGGTCGATGCGGTCAGAGTGGTATTTCAACGGCGACTCCACCGGCGCTGGCGCGCCGGTTTCATAGTCTCCCACCTATCCTACACAAACCGCACCGAACACCAATACCAAGCTGTAGTAAAGGTCCCGGGGTCTTTCCGTCCTGCTGCGCGTAACGAGCATCTTTACTCGTAGTGCAATTTCGCCGAGTTCGTGGTCGAGACAGCGGAGAAGTCGTTACGCCATTCGTGCAGGTCGGAACTTACCCGACAAGGAATTTCGCTACCTTAGGATGGTTATAGTTACCACCGCCGTTTACTGGGGCTTAAATTCTGGGCTTCGCCGAAGCTGACCCGTCCTCTTAACCTTCCAGCACCGGGCAGGCGTCAGTCCGTATACATCGTCTTGCGACTTCGCACGGACCTGTGTTTTTAGTAAACAGTCGCTTCTCCCTGGTCTCTGCGGCCCTCACCGCTTCCCCCAGCAAGTGGGTTCACGGATCAGGCCCCCCTTCTCCCGAAGTTACGGGGGCATTTTGCCGAGTTCCTTAACCACGATTCTCTCGATCGCCTTAGTATTCTCTACCTGACCACCTGAGTCGGTTTGGGGTACGGGCGGCTAGAACCTCGCGTCGAGGCTTTTCTTGGCAGCTGAGGATCACCCGTTTCCCGCATACGCGGTCACCGTCGACTCTCACCCTTGGTGTCTCGCGGATTTGCCTACGAGACGGGCTACGGCCTTGGACGTGGTCAACCATCGCCACGCCGGGCTACCTTCCTGCGTCACCCCTGTTAACACGCTTACCTAGTACCGGTTCGGGTCCCACGCCTAGACACCGGTGACGTCCCGAAGGACGTCGGTGGTGGTTCGGGGTGGTTAGCATCACCGGATTCGGTATGGGCGGTTCTTCGCCGGTAGGAGAATATCAACTCCTTGTCCATCGACTACGCCTGTCGGCCTCGCCTTAGGTCCCGACTTACCCAGGGCGGATTAACCTGGCCCTGGAACCCTTGGTCATTCGGCGGACGGGTTTCTCACCCGTCTTTCGCTACTCATGCCTGCATTCTCACTCGTGTGGTCTCCACCGCTGGATCACTCCGCGGCTTCACCGCCCACACGACGCTCCCCTACCCGCCCACACACCTGAACAGCGATCAAGTCGCTGCTGGGCTTGTGTGAGCGCCACGGCTTCGGCGGTGTACTTGAGCCCCGCTACATTGTCGGCGCGGAATCACTTGACCAGTGAGCTATTACGCACTCTTTCAAGGGTGGCTGCTTCTAAGCCAACCTCCTGGTTGTCTGGGCAACTCCACATCCTTTCCCACTGAGCACACGCTTAGGGGCCTTAGCCGGTGGTCTGGGCTGTTTCCCTCTCGACTACGAAGCTTATCCCCCGCAGTCTCACTGCCACGCTCTGGCTTGCCGGCATTCGGAGTTTGGTTGACGTCAGTAACCTGGTAGGGCCCATCGGCCATCCAGTAGCTCTACCTCCGGCAAGGAACGCGTGACGCTGCACCTAAATGCATTTCGGGGAGAACCAGCTATCACGAAGTTTGATTGGCCTTTCACCCCTAACCACAGGTCATCCCCTCAGTTTTCAACCTAAGTGGGTTCGGTCCTCCACGCCGTCTTACCGGCGCTTCAACCTGCCCATGGCTAGATCACTTCGCTTCGGGTCTAGACCCGGCGACTCAATCGCCCTGTTCGGACTCGCTTTCGCTACGGCTTCCCCACACGGGTTAACCTCGCCACCGAGCACTAACTCGCAGGCTCATTCTTCAAAAGGCACGCCGTCACCCCCACCAAGGAGGCTCCGACGGCTTGTAGGCACACGGTTTCAGGTACTATTTCACTCCCCTCCCGGGGTACTTTTCACCGTTCCCTCACGGTACTGATCCGCTATCGGTCACTAGGTAGTATTTAGGCTTAGCAAGTGGTCTTACCAGATTCACACGAGATTTCACGGGCCCCGTGCTACTTGGGATCCCCTCCACCAGGCCGCGCGATTTCGTCTACGGGACTCACACCCTCTACGGTCCGCCTTTCAATGCGGTTCGACTATCACACGACTTTCTTACTGGCCGGAGTCCTGTCAGAGACTCCTAGAAGGTCCCACAACCCCGCACACGCAACGCCTGACAGCTTGACACGCATACGGTTTGGCCTCATCCGCTTTCGCTCGCCACTACTCACGGAATATCTCTTCCTGCCGGTACTGAGATGTTTCACTTCCCGGCGTTCCCTCCAGGCGCCCTATACATTCAGGCGTCGGTGACCGCACATGACTGCGGCCGGGTTCCCCCATTCGGACACCCTCGGATCACAGCTCGTTTGCCAGCTCCCCGAGGCTTATCGCAGGCTACAACGTCCTTCTTCGGCTCCTAGTGCCAAGGCATCCACCATGTGCCCTTCAAAACTTCGACACACTACAAAATTGCTACAGAAATCCAAGAAAACACACCCCGCACCGTCAACGACGATGGGGATGTACTTGAACATCTGGGATGCTCGCGTCCACTGTGCAGTTCTCAAGCAACGGACGAACCCGCCGGCCCACGATGCGCACCTACCCCCACACCCACCAGCAGCTCGCGCCACCAGCAACAGCATGAAGACGGTCTGCGACCGACCGACGACCCGTATCCATCAAAGACCCCGACCAACAACGTGGCCGGCTGCCTCAGGACCCAACAGTGTGCTCTACCGACCCCCCACCAGCAGCCCGGACGTTCCGACCGCGAACCGGCACCCCCCAAGGAGGCACCGCACGCGGTGTACTGATCCGACCCACCCGCAGGCGGCCGTACGGTCAATGTTCCACCCAGAGCAACCACCAGACGCACGTTCGGCGCCTACAGCGGCTGTACATGACCCCCTGCGACCCGACCGACCCCCCAGGGGCCGACCGGCAGAAGGTATGTGCTCCTTAGAAAGGAGGTGATCCAGCCGCACCTTCCGGTACGGCTACCTTGTTACGACTTAGTCCCAATCGCCAGTCCCACCTTCGACCACTCCCCCCGGAAAACCGGTTGGGCCGTGAGCTTCGGGTGTTACCAACTTTCGTGACTTGACGGGCGGTGTGTACAAGGCCCGGGAACGTATTCACCGCAGCGTTGCTGATCTGCGATTACTAGCGACTCCGACTTCATGGGGTCGAGTTGCAGACCCCAATCCGAACTGAGACCGGCTTTTTGGGATTCGCTCCACCTTACGGTATCGCAGCCCTCTGTACCGGCCATTGTAGCATGCGTGAAGCCCAAGACATAAGGGGCATGATGATTTGACGTCATCCCCGCCTTCCTCCGAGTTGACCCCGGCAGTCTCCCATGAGTCCCCGGCATAACCCGCTGGCAACATAGGACAAGGGTTGCGCTCGTTGCGGGACTTAACCCAACATCTCACGACACGAGCTGACGACAACCATGCACCACCTGTGCACCGACCTTGCGGAACCACCATCTCTGGCAGCGTCCGGTGCATGTCAAGCCTTGGTAAGGTTCTTCGCGTTGCATCGAATTAATCCGCATGCTCCGCCGCTTGTGCGGGCCCCCGTCAATTCCTTTGAGTTTTAGCCTTGCGGCCGTACTCCCCAGGCGGGGCACTTAATGCGTTAGCTGCGGCACGGAACTCGTGGAATGAGTCCCACACCTAGTGCCCAACGTTTACGGCATGGACTACCAGGGTATCTAATCCTGTTCGCTCCCCATGCTTTCGCTCCTCAGCGTCAGTTGCGGCCCAGAGACCTGCCTTCGCCATCGGTGTTCCTCCTGATATCTGCGCATTCCACCGCTACACCAGGAATTCCAGTCTCCCCTACCGCACTCTAGTCTGCCCGTACCCGATGCACGCCCCAGGTTGAGCCTGAGGTTTTCACACCAGACGCGACAAACCGCCTACGAGCTCTTTACGCCCAATAATTCCGGACAACGCTTGCGCCCTACGTATTACCGCGGCTGCTGGCACGTAGTTAGCCGGCGCTTCTTCTGCAGGTACCGTCCACCCGAAGGCCTTCTTCCCTGCTGAAAGAGGTTTACAACCCGAAGGCCGTCATCCCTCACGCGGCGTCGCTGCATCAGGCTTTCGCCCATTGTGCAATATTCCCCACTGCTGCCTCCCGTAGGAGTCTGGGCCGTGTCTCAGTCCCAGTGTGGCCGGTCGCCCTCTCAGGCCGGCTACCCGTCGAAGCCTTGGTAGGCCATCACCCCACCAACAAGCTGATAGGCCGCGAGCCCATCCCCCACCGAAAAACTTTCCAACACCCACCATGCGGCAGGCGCTCATATCCGGTATTAGACCCCGTTTCCAAGGCTTATCCCGAAGTGGAGGGCAGGTTGCTCACGTGTTACTCACCCGTTCGCCACTGATCCACCCAGCAAGCTGGGCTTCACCGTTCGACTTGCATGTGTTAAGCACGCCGCCAGCGTTCGTCCTGAGCCAGGATCAAACTCTCCGTAAAAGAGAGAAAACACCACCAACCACCACGGGCCGGCGATGCCATATCGATACTGGCCAGACCAAACAAACTAGCAAAACTAGCTGTCCAATCTAGTCCAAAGGAACCAATGAAGGTTCAAAATTTGGCATTGACTATCAAGCACACTGTTGAGTTCTCAAACAACCGACACACACCATCCAAGACCGGAACCTCTGTCCCGACCCCGTCCGGGGCAACCCTTCAACCTTACCCGAACCGATCCGCCCTGTCAAACCGTGGATCCGAGATCCAACCGACTGGGTGACCCGTCTCAAGCTGACCGGGCACATAACTGTACCTGATCCGAGAGGTCTGTGGGAAGTCCGCTCAGCGAGACCGGCCACCGTTTCCCTGACCTACCGGGCTGATGTCCGTCGCTCCCTGCCGGGCGAACGACGAGAACATTACACACCCTCTGACCCACACACCAAATGCGCAGGTCAGAGGGCATGTCGTCACTCCACGACGGCGACCGCGAGGGTCTTCTTGCCGCGGCGCAGCACGGCGTAGCGACCGTGCAGCAGGTGCTCGTCGCGCAGCACGTCCTCGTCGCCGCCGACCTTGACGTTGTTGACGTAGGCGCCGCCGTCGGCGATCGCCCGTCGGCCGGCCGCCTTGGACGGCACCAACCCGCTCTCGACGAGCGCGTCGAGCACGCTGACACCCGGTCGGACCGTGGCGCGAGGCAGCTCGGCGGTGGCGGCACCCAGGGTGCCGGCGTCCAGCTCGGTCAGCTCACCGCGGCCGAACAGCGCCTGGCTGGCGGCGATGACCGCGTCGGTGGCCTCCTGTCCGTGCACGAGCGTCGTCACGTCGGTGGCGAGCGTCTTCTGGGCCACGCGGGCGAAGGGCCGCTCGGCGACCTCACGCTCGAGCTCCTCGATCTCCTCCCGCGTGCGGAAGGTGAAGATCTTCAGGAACCGCACGACGTCGGCATCGGCCTGGTTCAGCCAGAACTGGTAGAAGGCGTACGGGCTCATGAGCTCCGGGTCGAGCCAGACGGCGCCGCCCTCGGTCTTGCCGAACTTCGTGCCGTCGGCCTTGGTGATCAGCGGCGTCGTCATCGCGTGCACCGCCGCGCCCTCGGTGCGGCGGATGAGCTCGACGCCCGAGAGCAGGTTCCCCCACTGGTCGTTGCCGCCGGTCTGCAGGGTGCAGTCGTACCGGCGGAACAGCTCGCGGAAGTCGATGCCCTGCAGGATCTGGTAGCTGAACTCCGTGAACGACAGGCCCTCGTCGCTGCGCAGACGCCGCGCGACGGTGTCCTTGGCGAGCATCGTGCCGAGCCGGTAGTGCTTGCCGACGTCCCGGAGGAAGTCGATCGCCGACAGCCCGGACGTCCAGTCGAGGTTGTTCACGACGCGGGCGGGGTTGTCCCCCGTCAGGTCGAGGAACCGGGACACCTGGGCGCGGATCTTCTCGGTCCACTCCGCGACGGTCTCCTTGGTGTTGAGGACCCGCTCTCCGGACTCGCGCGGATCCCCGATCATGCCGGTGGCGCCGCCGACCAGTGCGATCGCGCGGTGTCCGGCCAGCTGCAGGTGCCGCAGCAGGATCAGCTGGACCAGGTGGCCGTGGTGCAGGCTCGGAGCCGTCGGGTCGAACCCGCAGTAGTAGGTGACCGGCCCCTTCGAGAGTGCGTCGCGCAGCGCGGCCTCGTCGGTGGACTGCGCCACCAGGCCTCGCCAGTGCAGCTCGTCGAGAACGTCGGTCACCGTGGTGCTCCTTCGGGTCAGCAGACGCGGCCCGGGCGGGCCGCCCTCCTAGTGTGCCCGACGCCGCCGGCTTCGTTGCCCCGTGCCGCCAGAAAGATTACTCTGCATGCTTCTTCCTGCCCCCGTCGTCGAGGACCACGATGATCGAGCATTTCACGTACGGACTCCTGACCCCCGCACTGTCGTTCGTGCTCTCGTGCCTCGGGTGCGCCGCAGGGCTGTCCTGCACCGCCCGAGCGCGCCTCTACACCGGCCGGGCGCGGCGGTGGTGGCTCTGGATGGGCGCCGTCGCCATCGGGGGCACCGGCATCTGGGTCATGCACTTCGTGGCCATGCTCGGGTTCTCGGTCGAGGGCGCCGAGATCCGCTACGACATCCCGCTGACCGTGGCGAGCGCCGTGCTCGCGATCGGCGTCGTCGCGATCGGCCTGTTCATGGTGGACCGCAGCGGTGGACGGACGGGAGCCGTCGTCGTCGGCGGGACGGTCGCCGGCCTCGGGGTGTCGAGCATGCACTACCTCGGCATGCGCGCCATGCACACGGACGTGGCGATCGACTACGACCCGTGGCTCGTGACGCTCTCCGTCGCGATCGGCGTCGTGGCGGCATCGGCGGGCCTCTGGCTCGCGTTCATCGTCCGGACCACCGCCGCCGGGGCGGCAGCAGCCGTCGTGATGGGTGTCGCCGTCTCCGGGATGCACTACACCGGGATGGCCGCGATGAACGTCGAAGGGCACGCCGACCACGGCATGAGCGCTCCGGACGGACTCACGACCGGCGAGCTCCTCGTCCCGCTGATCATCTTCCTCACGCTGTCGACGCTTGCCCTCGTCGTCACGGTCGTCCTCGCCCGGAGCCCCGGCGAGATCACGGCCGACCGCGCCTTCGACGAGTGGCGGAACGAGCTGCGCCGCTCGACCGACGACGTCGACTCCCGGTAGCCCGGAAGCGACGATCAGCGCACCCGGCCGGCCACCGGACGGTAGGAGGAGACGGTGGGCTCGTCGACGAGCCAGGAGCGCCAGCCGAACCGGGCGGGGTCGGCTCCCTCTCCCCCGACGCCGACGCGGGGTCCCGTCGCGATCGTGCGGGGCAGCGGGTCCACCGGGAGCTGGACGGCCACCGCACCGGACGGCTCGGTGACGTCGCACGAGTCGTCCTGCAGGTCGAGCGAGAGCGCCACGGCGAGCCGGGCGGGCCCGCGGGCGATCTGCCGCTCCGAGTCGCAGCGGCCGGCGGCCTCGCGCCGCTCTCGTGCCACCACTCGGCCCTCCACGACCTCGCCGGCACGCAGCAGCACGGCACCCGCGTCGCCGACCGACCCGCAGACGATGTTGACGCAGTGGTGCAGGCCCAGGTGCCGGTAGACGTAGAGCCTGCCCGGACGGCCGAACATCGAGCGGTTGCGGGCGGTCGGGCCGCGGAACGCGTGGGAGGCGGGGTCGTCGGCACCGCCGTACGCCTCGACCTCGGTGATGCGCAGGGTGACGTCACCGTCGGGACGTCGCCGCACGAGGTACGCACCGAGCAGGTCACGGGCCACGTCGTGCACGCTGCGCGCGTACCAGGACGTGCCGGGCACCTGCCACGGGACCGCGGCGGCCTGTTCGTGGGTCGTCTCGCTCATCACGCCTCCTCCGCCCGGTCCGGGCCGCGCAACCGTCCGACACCGTCCAGCCAGACGTCGGCCCGCTCGCGCGTCTGCTCCGCAGCGTAATGCTCGGCCTCGTCGGCCATCCAGCGCAACCAGTGCTCCCGGGCCTCCTCGCCGTCCCGCGCCAGTCCCCGGCGCAGACGCTCGTCGTCGTCGGCGGCGACCCAGATGCGCAGGGCGGCCCACGGGTCGGCGCTGCGGGCGGCTGCTCCGCACCCCTCGACGACCAGGAACGGCGCCGGCTCGACGGGGTGCGTCTCCGCCCAGGCGCCCGCCGGCCAGTCGTAGCGGCGGTACTCCCCCGCCCCTCCGCGGGCCAGCGGTTCCAGGACCCGTCGGGCGAGCCGCCGGGCACCGCCGTCCGGGCCGTCCTCCCAGCCCTCGTACAGGTCGTCCAGGTGCACGACCTGGCAGCACAGCTCGACCGCGAGCTGGGTGGCGAGCGAGGTCTTGCCGGACCCGGCCGGTCCGTCGACGCACACGAGCCGGGTGCGTCGCCACGACGGCGACGCACCCGGCCCGGGCAGCCGCGCGGAGGCGGCGTGGACGCGGTGCACGACGACGTCGAGCACCTGCGGGGGGACGGTCACTCAGCCCTCGGCCCAGAAGCGGAACTCGGTGGCCCGCTCCTTCGCCGCCTCGAGCTGCTCGGCCACGCGCACCGGTGCGGTCCCGCCGACGGCGTCCCGGGACGCCACCGACCCGGGCACGGAGAGCACCTCGCGCACGCCCGGGGTCAGGTGCTCCGAGATCTCCGCGAGGTCGTCGTCCGACAGGTCCCACAGCTCGATGCCGCGCTCCTCGCACACGCGCACGCAGGACCCGGCGACCTCGTGGGCGACCCGGAAGGGCACGCCCTCGCGCACCAGCCACTCGGCGACGTCCGTGGCCAGGGAGAACCCCTGCGGCGCCAGCTCGGCCATGCGTGCGGTGTCGAAGGTCAGCGTGCGCACCATGCCGGCGAAGGCCGGCAGGAGGACCGTCAGGGTGCCGACCTGGTCGAAGACCGGCTCCTTGTCCTCCTGCAGGTCGCGGTTGTACGCCAGCGGCAGGCCCTTGAGCGTGGTGAGAAGACCCGTCAGGTCACCGACGAGCCGGCCGGACTTCCCCCGCGCCAGCTCGGCGATGTCCGGGTTCTTCTTCTGCGGCATGATGCTCGACCCGGTCGACCAGGCGTCGTCCAGGCGGACGAACCCGAACTCCTTGGTGTTCCACAGGATGATCTCCTCGGAGATCCTCGACAGGTCGATGCCGATCATCGCCGCCACGAACGCGAACTCGGCCACGACGTCGCGCGCCGCGGTGCCGTCGATCGAGTTCTCCACGGGACCGTCGAACCCGAGCCCGGCGGCGACGGCGGCCGGGTCGAGGCCGAGGGACGAGCCCGCGAGCGCCCCGGACCCGTACGGCGAGCGCGCGGCCCGCACGTCCCAGTCGATGAGCCGGTCGACGTCGCGCAGGAGCGGCCAGGCGTGCGCCAGCAGGTGGTGCGCCAGCAGCACGGGCTGGGCGTGCTGCAGGTGGGTGCGTCCCGGCATGACGGCCTCGCCGGCGGCCTCGGCCTGCGTGATGAGCTCGTCGACGACCGTGACGAGCTGCTCGGCGATGACGCGGGCGTGGTCGCGCAGGTACATGCGCACCTGCGTCGCGATCTGGTCGTTGCGCGAACGACCCGCCCGCAGCTTGCCGCCGAGGTCGTCGCCGGCCCGCTGCAGCAGGCCGCGCTCGAGGGCCGTGTGCACGTCCTCGTCCTCGGGGGCGGCCACGAACACCCCTGAGGCGACGTCCTCGGACAGCCGGTCCAGCGCCTCGTGCATGGCGGTCAGCTCGTCGTCGGTCAGCAGACGCGCGGCGTGCAGCACCTCGGCGTGGGCGCGCGAGCCGCGGATGTCGTACTGCGCCAGCGCCCAGTCGAAGTCCGTCGACTTGCTCAGCCGTGCCAGCTCGGGGGCGGGCCCCCCGGCGAACCGGCCGCCCCACAGGGCGACCGGTCCGTCGCTCGACACGCCGTCGGGCAGGGTCTCGTCGCTCATCGTCAGAGGGTCCCCACGCCGAAGTCCGGGCCGTTGCCGAACCGCTCGTCACGGGCGGCGGCCTGCTTGGCGGCCAGGCCGTAGATCTCGATGAACCCCTTGGCGTGCGACTGGTCGAAGGCGTCGCCCTCGTCGTAGGTCGCGAGGTTGAAGTCGTACAGCGAGGCCTCCGAGCGACGGCCCGTGACCGTGGCGCGGCCCCCGTGCAGCACGAGGCGGATGTCGCCAGAGACGTACTTCTGGGTGTCGGCGACGAACGTGTCGAGGCTCTTCTTCAGCGGCGAGAACCACATGCCGTCGTAGACGAGCTCGCCCCAGCGCTGCTCGACGCCCTTCTTGAAGCGCGCCTGCTCCCGCTCGAGCGTGACGTTCTCGAGCTCCTGGTGGGCGGCGATGAGCGCCATCGCGCCCGGCGCCTCGTACACCTCGCGCGACTTGATGCCCACGAGCCGGTCCTCGACGATGTCGATCCGACCCACGCCCTGGGCGCCGGCGCGGCGGTTCATCTCCTCGATGGCCTGCAGCGGCGTGACCGCGACGCCGTCGAGGGCCACCGGGACGCCCTGCTCGAAGGTGATGACGACCTCGTCGGCGACCGGCGGGAACGTCGGGTCGTCGGTGTAGGAGTAGACGTCCTTGGTGGGCTCGTTCCAGATGTCCTCGAGGAAGCCCGTCTCAACGGCGCGGCCCCAGACGTTCTGGTCGATGGAGAACGGGTTGTTCTTCGTCGTCGCGATCGGCAGGTCGTGCTTCTCGGCGTAGTCGATCGCCTTCTCGCGGGTCAGCGCGAGGTCCCGGACCGGGGCGATCGAGGTCAGCTCCGGGGCGAGCGAGGTGGTGGCCACCTCGAACCGGACCTGGTCGTTGCCCTTGCCGGTGCAGCCGTGCGCGACGGTCTTGGCGCCGAACTGGCGCGCGGCGCGGACCATGTGCTTGACGATGACGGGGCGCGAGATCGCCGAGACGAGCGGGTACCGGTCGAGGTAGAGGCCGTTGGCCTGCAGGGCCGGCATGCAGTACTCGGTGGCGAACTCGTCGCGGGCGTCGGCCACGTAGGCCTCGACGGCGCCGCAGTCGAGAGCGCGCTGCCGGATGACGTTGAGGTCCTCGCCTCCCTGGCCGACGTCGACGGCGACGGCGACGACCTCGGCCCCGGTGGCCTCGGCGATCCAGCCGATGGCCACGGAGGTGTCCAGGCCGCCGGAGTAGGCGAGCACGACGCGATCAGTCATGAGGGTCTTCTTCCTTGCGTTGCGGTCGATGTCGAGTCTGGCAGGCTTTCGCGGGCTCAGGCGTCCTGGGGCGCGGTGAGCTCGAGGAACCGGTGGGCGAGATCGTCGCCCCCGGCCGGGTCCCGGGCGATCACGAGGATCGTGTCGTCCCCGGCGATGCAGCCGAGGACCCCGGGGAAGACGGAGTGGTCGATGGCCGAGGCGAGGTAGTTCGCCGCCCCGGGCGGGGTGCGCAGCACCACCTGGTTGCCCGACGCCTCGGCGGAGACGAGCAGGTCGGCGCAGAGCCGGGCCAGCCGGGCGGCCAGGTAGCCGCCGTCGTACCCGTCCACGCCGGCGGCGCGCACGGTGCGGTCACCGCCCTCGCCGGGGACGGCGTAGACGAGGGCGCCGGAGGCGCTGCGCACCTTCTCGGCCCGCAGCTCGATGAGGTCGCGGGACAGCGTGCCCTGCGTGACGGACAGGCCCTCGGCGGCGAGCTCGCGGGCGAGCTCGGCCTGGGAGTGGATCGCGGTGCGGTGCAGGATCTCGGTGATACGGGCCTGGCGGGCCGCCTTGGTGGCGGGGGCGTGACCGGACGGCGTGGTCATCGCTGCTCCAGCAGGAACGTCAGGACGGCCTTCTGGGCGTGCCGGCGGTTCTCCGCCTCGTCCCACACGGCCGACCGCGGCCCGTCGATGACCTCCGCGGCCACCTCCTTGCCCCGGTAGGCCGGCAGGCAGTGCAGGAAGATCGCGTCGGACCGCGCGCGGTCCATGAGCTCCGGCGTCACCTGGTACGGCGAGAGGTCCTGGACGCGCTGCGCCGCGGACTCCTCGTCGCCCATCGAGACCCACGTGTCGGTCACCACGACGTCCGCGTCGGCGACCGCCGCGGCCGGGTCGGTCGTCACCGTGACCGAGCCACCCGTGGTGGCCGCGATCTCCTCGGCGCGGCGCACGACGTCGGCGTCCGGCTGGTAGCCCTCGGGCCCGCCGACCAGCACGTGCAACCCGGCCGTCGCGCCGCCGATCAGGTACGAGGCGCCCATGTTGTTCGCCGCGTCGCCGACGTAGGCCAGCCGCTGCCCGGGCAGGGCGTCGAGACCGCCGCGGTGCTGGGCGACGGTGAGCAGGTCGGCCAGGATCTGGCACGGGTGGAACTGGTCGGTCAGCGCGTTGACCACGGGGACGGCGGAGACGGCGGCCATCTCGTCGAGGCGCTCCTGGCCGAAGGTGCGCCACACGATCGCCGAGACCTGCCGGTCCAGCACGCGCGTGACGTCCGCGACGGACTCGCGCACGCCCACCTGGGCGAGCCTGCCGTCGACCACCATCGGGAAGCCGCCGAGCTCGGCGATCCCGGCCGAGAACGAGGCCTGCGTGCGCAGCGTGGGCTTGTCGAACAGCAGCGCGACGCTCTGCGGACCGGCCAGCGGGGTGCGCGCGAACGGCTCGGCCCGCAGCTCGAGCGCCAGACCGAGCACCTCGCGCTGCTCGGCGGGCGTGAGGTCGTCGTCGCGCAGGAAGTGGCGGGGCATCTCAGCCTTCTTTCGGGGTCTCGGGCACGGTGACCTCGGCGAAGAACCGTGCGGCGTCCAGGGCCTGGTCCGTGGTGAGGATCAGCGGCGGGGCGAGGCGGACGGCGTCGGGGGCGACGGGGTTGACGATGAACCCGGCCTCCAGCGCCGCAGCCGCCACCTGGGCCGCCACCGGACGGGTGAGCCGGACCGCCAGCAGCAGCCCTCGGCCCCGCACCTCGGCGACCAGGGGGTTGCCCGCGGCGGTGATCGCCCGGCGCAGGGTCTCGCCGACCTGACGCACCTGGGCCAGCAGCCGGTCCCGCTCGATGACGCCGATCGTCGCCAGCGCCGCGGCGGCCGCCACCGGGTTGCCGCCGAACGTCGTCCCGTGCTGGCCGCGGCCCAGCAGCGTCGCCGCACGCTCGCCGTAGGCGACGACGGCGCCGACCGGGAAGCCGCCGCCCAGGCCCTTGGCGAGGGTGACGACGTCGGGCACGATGCCGCCGCCGATCTCCGGCTGCTGGTAGGCGAACCACGACCCGGTGCGTCCCACGCCGGTCTGCACCTCGTCGAGGACGAGCAGCGCGTCGGCGTCGTGCGTCAGCCGGCGGGCCAGCACCAGGTAGCCGGCGGGCAGCTCGCGCACCCCGGCCTCGCCCTGGACGGGTTCGACGACCAGCGCCGCGACCTCGCCGCGTTCGGCCACGGCGGCCGGCGAGAAGGCCTCCTCCAGCGCGGCCGTGTCCCCGAACGGGACGTGCTCGACCCCGCCGGGGAGCGGCTCGAACGGCTCGCGGTAGGCGGGCTTGTGGGTCAGGGCGAGCGCGCCGACGGTCCGGCCGTGGAAGCCGCCCTCGAGCGCGAGGATCCGGGTGCGGCCCGTGCGCCGCGCCATCTTGAATGCGGCCTCGTTGGCCTCGGTCCCGGAGTTGGCGAAGAACACCTTCGACCCCGACGGCGCCTCGGCGAGCGCCAGCAGCCGCTCGGCGAGCGTGATCTGCGTGGGCGTGCCGAAGAAGTTCGACACGTGCCCGAGCGTGCCGAGCTGGGCGCTGACGGCCGCCGTCAGCGTGGGGTGGGCGTGCCCCAGGGAGTTGACGGCGATCCCGGCCAGCAGGTCGAGGTAGCGCGTGCCCTCGGCGTCCCAGACGTAGGCGCCCTCGCCGCGCACGAGGATGCGCTGCGGCGGGCCGAAGGTGTCCATCACGGCGCCGGTGTAGGCGTCCTGCCACTCGGCGGTGGTCAGCTCGCGACGGGTGGCCATCTCGTTCATGCCGCCTCCCCCGTCGGGTCGGGGACGACCATCGTGCCGTTGCCGCGCGTGGTGAAGACCTCCAGCAGCACCGAGTGCGGCTGGCGTCCGTCGATGACCGACGCCTTGGGCACGCCGCCCTGCACGGCGCGCAGGCAGGCCTCCATCTTGGGCACCATGCCGGCGCTCAGCGTCGGCAGGAGCTGGTGCAGGTCGCCGGCGGTGATCTCCTCGACGAGCGAGCCGCGGTCCGGCCAGTCGGTGTACAGACCCTCGACGTCGGTCAGCACGATGAGCTTCTTCGCGCCCAGCGCGACCGCGAGCGCCGAGGCCGCGGTGTCGGCGTTGACGTTGAGCACCTGGGTGGGGTCGTCGACGTCGGGGGCGACGGTGGACACCACCGGGATCCGCCCGGCGTCGAGCAGGTCCTGCACGGCACCGGGGTTCACCCGCACGACGTCACCGACGAGACCCACGTCGACCGGGGACCCGTCGACCATGGCGTGCCGGCGCACCGCGCCGAACAGGCCGGCGTCCTCCCCGGACAGGCCGACGGCGCGCGGGGCGTGGGCGTTGAGCAGGCCGACGAGGTCGCGCTGGACCTGGCCGGTCAGCACCATGCGCACGACGTCCATCGCCTCGGGCGTCGTGACGCGCAGACCGCCGCGGAACTCGGAGTGGATGCCGACGCGGTCGAGCATCGTGGAGATCTGCGGGCCGCCGCCGTGCACGACGACGGGGTGCAGGCCGACCTGGCGCAGGAAGACCATGTCCTGGGCGAAGGCCGCCTTGAGCTCGTCGTCGACCATGGCGTTGCCGCCGTACTTGACCACGACGAGCGCGCCGGCGAACTCCTGCAGCCAGGGCAGCGCCTCGATCAGCACCTCGGCCTTCTGGTCGGGGCGCAGGTCGGTGCGGGTGTCGAAGGTGAACGCGTCGTCGGGGGTCGCGGGGTTCGTGTCGCTCATGAGGAGTACGCGCTGTTCTCGTGGACGTAGTCGTGGGTCAGGTCGTTGGTCCAGACCGTGGCGCTCGCCGGACCGGCGTGCAGGTCGATCTCGACCTGGACCTCGCGGTCGGCGGCGAGGTCGACGAGCTCGCGGGGCTCGCCGACGCCCTGGGCGCGGCACACCTGGACGCCGTTGACGGAGACGTCGAGGGCCAGCGGGTCGTACGGGGCGACGTCCTCGGGCACGGTGCCGACGGCCGCGACGATCCGGCCCCAGTTGGGGTCGTTGCCGAAGATCGCCGTCTTGAACAGGTTGGAGCGGGTGACCGCGCGCGCGACCGCGACCGCGGCGTCCTCCGTGCTCGCGTTCACCACCGTGACGGCGACGTCGTGGCCGGCCCCCTCGGCGTCGGCGACGAGCTGACGCGACAGGTCGGCGCACACCTCCGTGAGCGCCGCGGTCAGCTCGTCCTCGTCGACCTCGACGCCGGACGCGCCGGAGGCGAGCAGGATCACGGTGTCGTTGGTGGACTGGCACCCGTCGGAGTCGACCCGGTCGAAGGTCCGGCCGGTTGCCGCGCGCAGGGCGGCCCGGGCGGTCTCCGGGTCCACGACGGCGTCGGTCGTGACGACGCTGAGCATGGTGGCCATCGCGGGGGCGAGCATCCCGGCGCCCTTGGCCATGCCGCCGACGCTCCAGCCGTCACGCTCGGCCACGGCGGTCTTGGCGACGGTGTCGGTGGTCATGATGGCGTGCGCGGCGTCCGCGCCGCCGTCGGCGGCCAGCGACCCGGCGGCGGAGTCGATCCCGCCGAGCAGGGCGGGCATGTCCAGCCGGACGCCGATGAGACCGGTCGAGCAGACGAGCACGTCCCCGGCCCCGACCTCGTCCTGCGGCGCGGTGGCCGCGGCGGACAGCACCGCCGCGACGTGCTCGGCGGTGCGGTGGGTGTCGGCGAAGCCCTCCGGACCCGTGCAGGCGTTGGCACCGCCGGAGTTCAGCACGACGGCGCGGGCGGCGCCGTCCGAGACGGCCTGCCGGGTCCACACCACGGGCGCGGCCTGCACCCGGTTGCCGGTGAGCACGGCGGCGGCCGTGCGCAGCGGACCGTCGTTGACGACGAGGGCGACGTCGCGCCCGCCGGAGGACTTCAGCCCGCCGGCGACGCCGGCGGCGCGGAAACCCTGGGGGGTGGTGACGGTCACGGGGCGACTCCTTCGGTGACGAGGCCGGCGGTCTCGGGCAGGCCGAGCGCGATGTTCATCGCCTGCACCGCCTGCCCGGCGGTGCCCTTGACGAGGTTGTCGATCGCCGTGACGGTGACGACGCGGCCGGCAGCGGCGTCGAGGGCGACCTGGACGAGGGCCGAGTTGCTGCCGAGCGTGGCCGCGGTGGAGGGCCACTGGCCGGCGGGCAGGAGCTCGACGAACGGTTCGTCGGCGTAGGCGGCCTCCCAGACGGCCCGCACGGCGTCGGCGTCCGCGACCCGCCCGGGGGCGATCCGCGCGGTCGCGGTGGCCAGGATGCCGCGCGACATCGGCACGAGCGTCGGGGTGAAGCTGATCGACACCTCCGACGCGCCGGCCGTGCGCAGGTTCTGCGTGATCTCGGGGATGTGGCGGTGCGTGCCGGCGACGGCGTACGGGGACGCGGCCCCGAGCCCCTCGGCGGCGAGCAGGTGCGGCTTGAGCGCCTTGCCGGCCCCCGAGAACCCGTTCGCCAGCACGGCCACGAGGTCGGTCGGGTCGAGCAGCCCGGCGGCCACCCCGGGCTGCAGGCCGAGGGTCACCGCGGTGACGTTGCACCCCGGCACGGCGATGCGGCGGGCACCGACGAGCAGGTCCCGCTGGGTCCCGGTATCGCCGTCGGAGGAGTCGAGGACGAGCTCGGGCAGCCCGTAGGGCCAGGTGCCGGCGTGCTCGGAGCCGTAGAAGGCCTGCCAGTCCGCGGCCGAGGCGAGGCGGTGGTCCGCCCCGAGGTCGAGGACGAGCACGTCGTCGGGCAGCTGGGCCGCGATCTCGCCCGAGGCGCCGTGCGGCAGACCGAGGACGACGACGTCGTGCCCGGCGAGCGCCTCGGCCGCGGTGGGCTCGAGCACGCGGTCCGCCAGCGAGCGCAGGTGCGGCTGCAGCGCGCCGAGGCGGCTGCCGGCGTTGGAGTGCGCGGTGAGCGTCCCGATCTCGAGGTGCGGGTGCTGCACGGCGAGACGGAGGAACTCCCCGCCGGCGTACCCGGAGGCACCGGCGACGGCGACGCGCAGCGGCTTCTGCGAGGGGTGCGTGCTGGCCATGGCGCCACTATACATATCTATGCACCCTGCGCTGAACTTATTCGGCTAGGTGTCCACGGACCGGAACATCACGTGCAGCCCCACGTCGCCGTGGGCCGGGCTGCGGAACGCGCCCGGCACGATCCCCACCGTCCGCCACCCCAGGGAGTGCCACAACCGCACGGCGGCGGTGTTGGTCTCGACGACCGCGTTGAACTGGATGCCGCGGTAGCCCTCGGCACGGTGCCAGGCGATCACGTGCTCGGCCAGCGCACGGGCGACGCCGCGCCCCCGCGCGGCCGGCGCGACCATGAACGCCGCGGTGCCGACGTGGTCGCCGTGGCCGGGCTTGTTCGGGCCCATGCGGGCCGTCCCCAGCACCACGCCGCCGGCCTCCGCGAGCACCGTGCGGGCGGGTGGCGCGGCGAGCCACAGGTCGCGCGCCTCGTCGCTCGTCAGGTCCGTGGGATAGGTGTACGTCTCCCCCTCGCGCACGACCGGTTCGACGATCCGCCACAGGGCGGGCCAGTCGTCCGGGCGGGCCGTCCGGATCGTCAGGGGCGGCGCACCGGGCGAGGGGTCGGTGATCACGGCCCCATCGTGGCACGCACCGACGACGTGAGCGCCGTGCACCGCGCGCCACCCTGCTCCGCGCCGACGCCGCCGCGCTCCCCCCTGGCCAGCGGCTGCGCCGACCTGTCACCTGCGTCACGGCACTGCACCTCCCGCCGGACCCGACGCCCGTCCTGCGCGAGTGGGCGCGCGTGCTGCGCCCCGGCGGGCGCGCGGTCACGGCCACGTTCCGGATCGCGGACCGCCCGGCGGGATCCCGCGGCTTCCCCACGTTCCACACGCGGACGGCCTCGCCGGCCGCGCTCTCCCGGACCGTCGCGCCCGCGGGCCTGCGCGTGACGCGGCACCGCACCTGGGACCACGACGGCGGCGACTCGCTGCTCCTGGCCGAGCTCGAGCCGGTCCCCCGCACCGCCTGACGTCGTAGGCTCGAGCCATGCGCGCAGTGGTGGCCCGCGCCGCGGGTGGTCCCGAGGTCCTGGAGTACACCGAACGTCCCGACCCCACGCCCGGTCCGGACGACCTGCTCGTGCGGGTCGCCGCCGCCGGCGTCAACTTCATCGACACCTACCGGCGGTCGGGCGCCTACCCGATGGAGTTCCCGCACGTCGTGGGCGTCGAGGGTGCCGGCACGGTCGAGGCGGTCGGCGACCACGTCGTCGGGTTCGCCGTCGGCGACCGCGTCGCGTGGCACGCCGCACCCGGCTCGTACGCCGAGCTGGCCCGCGTCCCGGCCGCGGGCGCCGTGCACGTCCCGGCCGAGCTGGACCTCACGACGGCGGCCGCCCTGCCCCTGCAGGGGATGACGGCGCACTACCTGGTCGCCTCCACCTTCGAGGTGGGGCCGGGGCACGACGTGCTGCTCACTGCCGGCGCCGGCGGTGTCGGGCTGCTGGCGACCCAGCTCGCCGTCGCCCGCGGCGGTCGCGTCCTGACGACCGTCTCCTCCCCCGAGAAGGCCGCCCTGTCGTCCGCCGCCGGGGCCGCGCACACCGTCGACTACGCCGCGATGGCGGACCTGACCGCCGAGCTGCCCGCCGTCGTACGCCGCCTGACCGACGGCGAGGGGGTGCACGTCGTCTACGACGGCGTCGGAGCGGCGACCTTCGACGCCTCCCTCGCCGCGCTGCGCCCCCGCGGCACGCTGGCGCTGTTCGGCGCCGCCTCGGGCCCCGTGCCGCCGGTCGACCCGCAACGCCTCAACGCGGCCGGATCCGTCTACCTGACCCGGCCCTCGCTCGTGCACTACACGGCCGGCCGGTCCGAGCTGGAGTGGCGGGCCGCCGAGGTGTTCGACGCCGCGGTGGCCGAGGACCTGGACGTGCGGATCGGCGCGACGTACCCGCTGGCCGACGCCGCGCAGTCGCACCGTGCCCTGGAAGGACGCCGCACGACCGGCAAGGTGCTGCTCATCCCCTGAACCCCGGCGCCGGGGCGCGTAGCGTGGCGGCCATGACCTCCACCACCCCCGAGCGACCCGTGCGCGTCGCCGTCCAGCTCCAGCCCCAGCACGCCGACTACGGCCAGATCCGCGACGCCGTGCTGCGCGCCGAGGACCTGGGCGTCGACGTGGTCTTCAACTGGGACCACTTCTACCCCCTGTCCGGCGATCCCGACGGCAAGCACTTCGAGTGCTGGACCATGCTCGGTGCCTGGGCCGAGCAGACCGAGCGCGTCGAGATCGGCGCCCTGGTCACCGGCAACGGCTACCGCAACCCCGACCTGCTGGCCGACATGGCCCGCACGGTCGACCACGTCTCCGGCGGTCGGCTGATCCTCGGGATGGGGGCCGGCTGGTTCGAGAAGGACTACCGGGAGTTCGGCTACGAGTTCGGCACGGCCGGCTCGCGCATCGCCGGCCTGGCCGAGGCGATGCCGCGCCTCCGCCACCGGCTGGCCGTCGGCAACCCCGCGCCCACCCGCGAGATCCCGATCCTCATCGGTGGCGGCGGGGAGAAGAAGACCCTGCGGATCGTGGCCGAGCACGCGGACGTGTGGCACTCCTTCGGCGACGTCGACACGCTGCGCCGCAAGTCGGCGATCCTGGACGAGCACGGCGCCGCCGTCGGCCGGGACACCGCCCGGCTGGTCGAGCGCTCCGTCGGGGTCCACGGGGCGCCCGACGCGACCGGTCCCGACCTGGTCGCGGCCGGAGCAACCCTGCTGACGATCGGCGTCGGCGGCCCGGACTACGACCTCAGCACCGTCGCGGACTGGGTCGCCTGGCGCGACGCCCAGGGCTGAGCGGTCAGCGCTCCGTGAGGGTCTGACGCAGCGGGTCGTCGTCGCCGGCCGGCAGCACCCGCAGCCGGCGCGGCACGGCGGCCGTCGCCTCGGCGGCGACCGCCCGCAACGACTCCGGGGTGTCGTCGGAGACGCGCACGAACCAGCCCGAGCAGTCGTCGAGCTCGCCGCGGGCGAAGGCGACCGCGACGTCCACGGTGCGCTCCACGGGCGTCCACTCCGTGCGCCCCTCGTGGGTCCGCATCCCGGCGGTCATGTCCGTGGCCACCACGCCCGGCGCGAGCTCGAGCGTCCGCAGCCCCTGGTCGTGGCCCGTGGCGTGCAGCTGCTGGCCGAGGCGCATCAGCGCGGTCTTGGACAGGTTGTAGGCGCTGGAGTAGGTCATGTCGTGCGAACCCGCCCCGCTGTTGAGGTCGATCACCCGGCCGCCCCCGCGGGCGAGCATCGCCGGCACGACGTTCCGCACGAGGAGGAACGGGCCGCGCAGGTTGGTGGCCATGACCGACCACCACTCCTCCGCGTCCGCCTCCCACACGGGGACCTCGGCGTCGATGCGCCCGGCGTTGTTGACCAGCAGGTCGATCGGGCCGAGCTCGTCCCCGGCACGGCCCACCGCGGCGGAGACGGCCCGCGGGTCCGTCACGTCGCACGGCAGGACGACCGCCGTCCGGCCCGCGGCCCGGACGAGCCCGGCGACCTCGGCCAGCCGGTCGGCGTCGCGGGCCAGCAGCGCCAGGTCGAGACCGGCCTCGGCCAGACCCAGCGCGACGGCCCGGCCGATGCCGCGCGTCGCCCCGGTGACCAGCGCGGTCCGCGCCGCGGGGACCTGGTGCGGCTCAGCCACGGAGGACCGCCCCGACGCGCTCGGCGGTGGCGCGCACGACGCCGTCACGGACGGCGCGCACGTCGTCGGCGGTCAGCGTCCGGTCCGCGGCGCGCAGCCGGACGGAGTAGGCCAGCGACTTCTTTCCCGCGCCGACCTGCTCGCCGGTGAAGAGGTCGAAGAGCTCCACACGCTCGAGCAGGTCCCCGGCACCCGCCACGACCGCGGCCTCGACCTCGGCGGCCGGGACCCCGGCGTCGACGACGAGGGCGAAGTCCTCCTTGGCCGCGGGGAAGGCCGACACCGGCGCGGCCGTGCGGGGCGCCGTGTCCGCCGCCGCGACCAGCGCCGACAGGTCGAGCTCGAACGCGGCCGTGCGACGCGGCAGGCCGAGCTCCTCCAGGACCTTGGGGTGCAGCTCGCCGGCGTGACCCACGGTCCGCAGCGATCCGTCACCGTCGGCGACGGCGAACCGGGCGCACCGCCCGGGGTGCCACGGCATGTGCTCGGGGTCGTTCGCGACCACGACCTCCACGCCCACGAGGTCGGTCACCGTCCGGGCCGCCTCGACGGCGTCGGCCCAGTCGACGGGACGGCCCTCGCCCCACCAGCCGGCCGGCGCGCGGTTCCCCGCCAGGACACCGGCGACCCGGCGGGGCTGGTCCGGCGTGGCGGCGGCCAGCGCGTCGAGCTGGTCCGCCGAGGGCCGCACGCCCACCGGCAGCTGCGGGGCCGCCGGGGCGTCGACGGCCGGGCGGGTCACCTGGCCGACCTCGAAGACGGCGACGTCGTCGATCCCGCGCGAGACGTTGCGTCGCGCGGTCTCGAGCAGGCTGACCAGCAGGTTGGTCCGCATCAGGGGACGGTCGTCCGCCAGCGGGTTCGCCAGCCGCAGCGCCCGACGACGCGGGTCGTCGGCGGGCAGCCCGAGGGCGTCGAGGTCCTGCGGGCCGACGAACGGGTACGACAGCACCTCGACCAGGCCGGCGTCCGCGAGCGCGCGGGCGACCGACCGTCGCACACGCTGCTCGGGCGTCAGGCCCCGGCCGCCGGGGGCCGCCGGGAGCTCGGAGGCGATCTGGTCGTAGCCGGCGATGCGCACGACCTCCTCGACCAGGGCGGCCGGCTCGGTGAGGTCCGGGCGCCAGGTCGGCGGGGTGACGGTCAGCGTCTCCTCGCCGGTCACCGTGCAGCCGATCTGCTCGAGGATGCCCACGACCTGCGCCCGCGAGTAGGACACGCCCGAGGTGCGCGCGGGCAGGGCGACGTCCATCTCGATCGGCGTGGGCGACGTGGTGGTGTCCAGGTCGCTCACCGCCGGGTCCGCGGTCCCGCCGCCGAGCTCGACGAGCAGGTCGACGACGCGCTGCGCGGCCACGGGCGCCAGCAGCGGGTCGACGCCGCGCTCGAAGCGCTTGGCCGCCTCGGAGGGCAGCTTGTGCCGGCGTGCCGTGCGGGCGACGGTGACCTGGTCGAAGTGCGCGGCCTCGACGAGGACGTCGGTCGTCGCGTCGGACACCTCCGAGGAGGCCCCGCCCATGACGCCGGCCAGGCCCAGCACGCGTGCTCCCCGGGCGCCGTCGGGCGAGTCGGTGATGAGCAGGTCCTCGGCGTGCAGGGCGCGGTCGACGTCGTCGAGCGTGGTCAGCCGCTCCCCCGGCGTGGCCCGGCGGACCACGATCGGTGCGGCGACCTGCGCCAGGTCGTAGGCGTGCAGCGGCTGGCCGAGGTCGAGCATCACGTAGTTCGTGACGTCCACCGCCAGGGAGATCGACCGCATGCCCGAGCCCTCGAGCCGGCGCTTCATCCAGGGCGGGGTGGGCGCGGCCGGGTCGATGCCGCGCACGACGCGCGTGACGAACCGGTCGCAGCCGACCTGCCCGTCGATCGGGGCGGCGTCGTCGACCTCGACGGCGAAGCCGTCGTCCGTGGCGGCCGGCGGTGCCGTCGGCAGCGCGTCCGGCCGGCCGCGGTCGGTGAACGCGGCACCCGTGGAGTGGGCGTACTCGCGCGCCACGCCCCGGTAGCTGAACGCGTAGCCGCGGTCCGGGGTGACGTTGATCTCGAGCACCTCGTCCCCGAGGCCGAGCAGCGCGACCGCGTCCTGGCCGGGGGTGAGGTCCGCGGCGTCGAAGCCGGCCTCCGTCAGCACCAGGATGCCGGCGTGGTCCTCGCCCAGACCGAGCTCCTTGGTCGAGCAGATCATGCCGTCCGAGACGTGCCCGTAGGTCTTGCGCGAGGCGATCGCGAACCCGCCCGGCAGCACCGTGCCGGGCAGCGAGACCACCACCAGGTCCCCGACGCCGAAGTTGTGCGCGCCGCACACGACGCCCCGCGCTCCCCCGGCGGGCACGTCGGCGTCGTCGACGCCCGCGATCTGCGCCGCGTTGTGCTCGCCGCCGACGTCGACCAGGCACCAGTTGATCGTCTTGCCGTTCTTCTGCTCCTCGGGCGTCAGCTCGAGGACGCGACCCACCACGAGCGGCCCGGTGACCGCGGCGGGGTGGATCTCCTCCTCCTCCAGGCCGACCCGGACGAGGTCGGCGGCGAGCTGCTCGGCGCTCAGGTCCGCCGGCAGCTCGACGTGGTCGGCGAGCCAGTCAGCAACGATGCGGGGCATCAGATCTCCGTCCCGAACTGCGTGGAGAAGCGCACGTCGCCCTCCACGATGTCGTGCATGTCAGCGATCGAGTGGCGGAGCATCAGCGTGCGCTCGATCCCCATGCCGAACGCGAACCCGGAGTACTCCTCGGGGTCGACGCCGGCGGCCCGCAGCACGTTGGGGTGCACCATGCCGCAGCCGCCCCACTCGATCCAGCCGGCCCCACCCTTCTTCTGCGGGAACCACAGGTCCATCTCGGCGCTGGGTTCGGTGAACGGGAAGAAGCTCGGCCGCAGGCGGGTCTTGGCCTCCGGCCCGAACATCGCCCGGGCGAAGGCGTCCAGCGTGCCGACGAGGTTGGCCATCGTCAGTCCCTTGTCGACGGCGAGACCCTCGACCTGGTGGAACACCGGGGTGTGTGTGGCGTCCAGGGCGTCGGTGCGGAACACCTTGCCCGGGCAGGCGATGTAGAGCGGCACGCCGCGCGCCAGCAGGGAGCGCGCCTGCACCGGCGAGGTGTGCGTGCGCAGCACCAGGTTCGGCGCCGCGGACGGATCCTCGCCGGCGTCCGTGCCGTCGGTGCCCGGTCCGTCGGTGCCCGCGACGTAGAAGGTGTCCTGCATCTGCCGGGCCGGGTGGTCGGGCCCGAAGTTGAGGGCGTCGAAGTTGAACCACTCGGCCTCGACCTCGGGACCGTCCGCGATCTCCCACCCCATCCCGACGAAGAAGTCGGCGGCGCGCTCCTGGACGAGCTCGATCGGGTGCCGGGCACCGACCGGGGCCCGGTGCGTCGGGAGAGTGACGTCCACGGTCTCCTCGACCAGCACGCGGGCGTCCCGCTCGGCCTCGAGCTCGGTCTGGCGGGCGGCCAGCGCCTGGTTGATCCGTCCGCGCCGGGGGCCGACGTTCTTGCCCGCGGCGGCCTTGTCGGGGCCGGGCAGGCCGCCGATGGCACGGTTCGCCAGGGCCAGCGGGCTCTTGTCGCCGGTGTGCCGGGTACGGACGGTCTTCAGCTCGTCGAGCCGGGTCGCTGCGGCGACGTCGGCCAGCGCGGCGTCCACCGCCGCGTCCAGGGCGGCGACGTCCAGCGGGTCGGGCAGCGGTTCGGGCGCAGTCATGCGTGCCTTCCTGCGTGGTGGGAGAGCGGCACCGCACAGTCTATGGTCACCCGAGGGGCAGCACCGCGACGTCCTCGTGGGCCGGACCGCCCGAGCGACCCGCCCCGAGGCGCGAGGCGACCACGTGCACGGTGCGGACCGGCCAGGTCGGACCCCGGTAGACCGCCAGCGCGCGGGCCCAGCGGGCGAACGGCGTCGCCGGGTCCGTCTCGCGCGGGGCGCCTCGGCCGCGACCGTGCCGGTCCCTGCCTCGCCGCGCGGCCGAGACCCTCGCCACGGTCAGGTGCGGGCGGCCGCCGGCCCGGTCGGCACCTGCGATCCCCACGGCGTCCGCCGCGCGGGCCACCTCGTGCGACAGCGCCCGCAGCCGGTCCACCTCACCGCCGACGCCGACCCACAGCGTGCGACCCCCGAACGTGCCGCTGCCGACCAGCGCCGTCTCGAACGGCGCAGCGCGTGCCACCACCGTGGCGAGCTCGTCGACGTAGTCCTCCACGGCGCCGTCGGGGACCTCCCCGTGGAAGGCGAGCGTCACGTGCCGCTGCGCGGACGGGACCCAGCGCAGCCCGCTGCCCGGTGCGGACGCCGACGGTCCTCCGACCCCGCCCAGCGCCAGGTCGAGGTGCTCGAGCACCTCCCGGGGCGGGTACACCGCCGTGAACAGTCGCACCCGCCGATGGTACGGCGGCCCTCCGTGCCCGGGCGTCCGTGTCGAGGCGGCGGGAGGCGGTAGCGGGAGGCGGCGGCGTGGGTCGGGAACGGCCCGGCGAAAAAGATCGATCCGTCTGCATCCGATCCGCGCCCCGACGCCGAACACCCGGGTGTCATGGCCCCGAAGGAGAGGAAAGACCCATGAAGCGCATCGCGATCGCCGGCGTGTCCGCGGCCCTCGCCGCCCTGGCCACGGTGGGAGCCGCCGGTTCGGCCTCCGCCGCCGCCCCGGTCGGAGCGGGAGACGGCGGCAAGCCCACCGGCATCGAGTGCCAGCAGTTCGGCATCGGCGTGCTCCAGGACACCGGAGTCCTGAGCGGCGTGGCCGCGAACGGGCTGGAGTGGCCGATCGGGAGCGGCGACTACCTGCCCTTCAGCACCGTGCTCCAGATCCACCGCACCGACCCCGGTACCGCGAACGTGGTGCTGAAGGCCTATGCGGACGTGCTGCTGCCCGGCGCGGACGTCGACGGCGCCATCGACGCCGCCTGCCCGGCCTGACCCCGGGCCATCGACCGGCCGAGGGCCCCGCGTGTTCGTCCCACGCGGGGCCCTCGGTCATGTCCGGGGTCGGACGCCTCAGCGGTGGGCGCGTCCCGAGGCGTAGAGGCAGACCGTCGCGGCCGTCGCCAGGTTGAGGGACTCGGCCCGCCCGCGGATCGGGACGCGGACGACGGCGTCGGCCAGCGCGCGGTCCGGCGCCGGCAGGCCCCACGCCTCGTTGCCGAAGACCCAGGCCGTGCCGCGCGCCAGGTCCGGCGCGTCCGCGGCGTCGCTGCCGGCGACGTCGAGCAGGTCGTCGAGGTCGTGGCGGCCGGTCCCGTCGGCGGCGAGCACGGTGCAGCCCGCGGCGCGGGCCGCGTCGACGGTCTGCGCCAGCGTCACCCCCGTCACGACCGGCAGGTGGAAGAGGGACCCCGCGGTGGAGCGGACGACCTTCGGGTTGTGGACGTCGACGCTGTCGCCGGCCAGCACCACCAGGTCCGCCCCGGCGGCGTCGGCGGCGCGGATCACGGTGCCGGCGTTGCCCGGGTCCCGCACCGAGGCCAGCACGGCCACGAGCAGGGCGCGGTCCGGCGACCCGGCCGCGGCGAGCGCGGGCTCCAGCTCGGGAGCCCGGACGCGGACGACGGCGAGCACGCCCTGGGCGTCGGCGCTCATGGCGTCGAGCACCTCGGGGGTCCCGACGTGGACGTACAGGTCGGCGTGCTGCGCCGCGTCGAGGATCTCGGGATAGCGGCGGGCCGCGTCCGCGGTGAGGTAGAGGTCGCGCACGTCCTGCGGGGCGTGCCGCACGACCTCCCGGACGCCCTGCGGGCCCTCGACGAGGAACTGGCCGTGCTTGGAACGCGCAGAACGCCCGGACAGCGCCCTGACCTGCTTGACGCGACCTGCTCGCGGGTTGGCGAGCGTCACGTCGGGGATGCGGGGCATCGGCAGGCGGGCTGTCCGGGCGTCCTGGGTGACCGAGCGGGTGCTCAGGCGGCCTTCGGCGCGTTGACGTCCTGGGGCAGGGCGTCCTTGGCGACCTGGACCAGCGCGTTGAACGCGGCGGTGTCGTTGACCGCGAGCTCGGCGAGCATGCGACGGTCGACCTCGACGCCCGCGGCCTTGAGGCCCTGGACGAACCGGTTGTAGGTCAGACCCTGCTGGCGGGCCGCAGCGTTGATGCGCTGGATCCACAGCTTGCGGAAGTCGCCCTTCTTGGCCTTCCGGTCACGGTACGAGTAGACGAAGGAGTGGGTGACCTGCTCCTTGGCCTTGCGGTACAGACGGGAACGCTGGCCGCGGTAGCCGCTGGCGCGCTCGAGGGTCGTACGGCGCTTCTTGTGGGCGTTGACCGCCCGCTTCACGCGTGCCACGTGATGCTCCTTGCAGTTCGGGTCGACAAGCGATCTCGGCGGCCGGGGCCGCCGACAGGATCACTTACCGAGCATCTTCTTGATTCGCTGGACGTCGGCCTTGGCCACCGGCTCGTCGGAGGCCAGCCGGCGGGTGCGCTTGGTCGGCTTGTGCTCGAACAGGTGGCGACGGTTCGCCTGCTCGCGCATGAGCTTGCCCTTGCCGGTCGTCCGGAAGCGCTTCTTGGCGCCGGAGTGCGTCTTGTTCTTCGGCATGACTGCCGTCTCTCCTCGTGTCGGTCACCCGCCCGGAGGCGGGGACGTGGTGCTGACCGGGGCCGGTAGGGCCGGCCCGGTGCCAGTTGGTTCGTGCGGCGATCAGCCCTGGCGCGGACCGGGCTTCGGACCCGGCTTGGGTCCGGACGCACCGGCGCCGGACTCGGAGACCGTCGGCTCCGGGGCCTGCTCCGAGGCCACCTCCGGTGCCTCTTCCGGCTCGGGCTGGCCCTCCGCGGCGCGCCGCTCGGCCTTGACCTCCGACTTGGTCTTGCGCTGGGCGTTGACCTCGGCGGACCGCTTGCGCTGCTCGCTCTTGGCCTCGGACTTCTTCTTGACCGGTCCGAGGACCATGGTCATGTTGCGCCCGTCCTGCTTCGGCATCGACTCGACGAAGCCGAGCTCGGCGACGTCGTCCGCGAGCCGCTGCAGCAGGCGCACGCCGGCCTCCGGGCGGGACTGCTCACGACCACGGAACATGATCATGACCTTGACCTTGTCGCCGGCCGCGAGGAACCGCTCGACGTGCCCCTTCTTGGTGGCGTAGTCGTGCGGGTCGATCTTGAGGCGGAAGCGGATCTCCTTCAGGAGAGTGTTCGCCTGCTTGCGCCGCGCCTCGCGCGCCTTCATGTCCGACTCGTACTTGTACTTGCCGAAGTCCATGAGCTTGGCGACGGGAGGACGGGCTGCCGGGGCGACCTCGACGAGGTCGAGGTCCGCGTCCTGGGCAAGCTTCAGGGCGACTCCCGTGGCGACCACGCCGACCTGTTCCCCGCCCGGGCCGATGAGCCGGACCTCGGGGACGCGGATCCGGTCGTTGATGCGAGGCTCGCTGATGGTGATGCTCCTAGGTGCTCGTCGTGACGACCGTCAGGTACGGGAAAGGCCCCCGACCCGAGGAGCAGGTGGAGGCCATCGATACCGTCCGTCCGTGGCGTGCGCCGACGAACGACCGTGGTGGGACGACGTCGCGCCGTCCGACCGGACCCGGCCCCTGTCGGCGAATGCCTGTCGGTGCTCGGGTGGGATGATCTCCACTTGCATGCACCCGGCCACTGGGCAGCCGGGTCGGTCGACCACTGACTGTAGCACGGAACCCCCCGCGCCCGGCGAGCACCCGACGTGTCGGCTCGGTCACGCCGCCGCTCTCGCGAAGACTGGAATCATTCCAGAGAAGCACCTAGGGTGGTTGCCATGAGCACCACACCGGCCGACACGTCGACGGAGCGCCGCCTGCTGCGCGACGCCGGTCTGCGCGTGACCGGTGTGCGCCTCGCCGTCCTGCGCGCGCTCGGCGAGCACCAGCACTCGACGGCCGACACCGTGGTGCGGGCCGTGCGCGCCGAGCTCGGCTCCGCCTCGGTGCAGGCGGTCTACGACTCCCTGCACACCCTGACCGACGCCGACCTGCTGCGCCGCGTGGAGCCCGCCGGGCACCCCGCACGCTACGAGCGACGGGTCGGCGACAACCACCACCACGTGGTCTGCCGCGGGTGCGGCGCCGTCGCCGACGTCGACTGCGCCGTCGGGCCGGCTCCCTGCCTCGTGCCCGGCGACGCCCACGGCTTCTCCGTCGACCTCGCCGAGGTGACGTTCTGGGGCATGTGCCCCGCGTGCACCGACGCCTCCTGAAAGATCCCCCGAGAAAGGACGTCCCCCATGACGACCCCCCACACGACGACGCAGACCGGCAGCCCGGTCGCGAGCGACCAGTACTCGCTCACCGTCGGCGCCGACGGCCCCACCGTGCTGCACGACCGCTACCTGGTCGAGAAGCTCGCGTCCTTCAACCGCGAGCGCGTCCCCGAGCGCAACCCGCACGCCAAGGGCGGCGGCGCGTTCGGCGAGTTCGTGGTCACCGAGGACGTCTCGCAGTACACCTCCGCCGCCGTGTTCCAGCCGGGTGCGACCTCCGAGACCCTGCTGCGGTTCTCGTCCGTGGCCGGCGAGCAGGGCTCCCCCGACACCTGGCGCGACGTGCGCGGGTTCGCGCTGCGTTTCTACACGGAAGAGGGCAACCTCGACGTCGTCGGCAACAACACGCCGGTGTTCTTCCTGCGCGACGCGATGAAGTTCCCGGACTTCATCCACTCCCAGAAGCGTCTCGGCGCCTCCGGGCTGCGGGACGCGGACATGCAGTGGGACTTCTGGACCCTGTCGCCCGAGTCCGCCCACCAGGTGACCTACCTCATGGGCGACCGCGGGCTGTCGCGGTCGTGGCGGCACCTCAACGGCTACGGCTCGCACACCTACCAGTGGATCAACGCCGAGGGCGAGCGCTTCTGGGTGCAGTACCACTTCATCGCGAAGCAGGGCGTCGAGATGATGAGCAACGCCGACGCCGAGCGCATCGCCGGCGAGGACGCGGACTACTACCGCCGCGACCTGTACGAGGCGATCGAGCGCGGCGAGCACCCCTCGTGGGACGTCAAGGTCCAGGTCATGCCGTACGAGGACGCCAAGACGTACCGCTTCAACCCGTTCGACATGACGAAGGTCTGGCCGCACGCGGACTACCCGCTCATCAAGGTCGGCACGTTCACCCTGAACCGCAACCCGCGCAACTTCTTCGCGGAGATCGAGCAGGCCGCGTTCTCCCCGGGCAACCAGGTGCCCGGCACCGACATCTCGCCCGACAAGATGCTCATGGCGCGCGTGTTCTCGTACAACGACGCGCACCGCCACCGCATCGGTGCGAACTTCAACCAGCTGCCGGTGAACCAGCCGCACGCCTCCGAGGTGCACACCTACATGCACCAGGGGCCGATGCAGTACCACTTCAACGGTCCCGAGCACCCGGTCTACACGCCGAACTCGTTCGGCGGCCCGGCCGCGGACCCGGCGCGCGCCTCCGAGGGCAGCTGGGAGACCGACGGCGAGCTCATGCGCTCGGCCTACACCCTGCATGCCGAGGACGACGACTTCGGCCAGGCCGGCACCCTGTACCGCGAGGTCTTCGACGACGCGGCCAAGGCGCGCTTCCTCGAGACGCTGACCGGCCAGGGCAAGGCCATCACGATCGACGAGATCCGTGAGCGGTTCTTCCAGTACTGGACGAACGTGGACGCCGAGCTCGGGGCGAAGCTGCGCTCCGAGGTCGCCGCGTGACGCTCACGCGCTGACGTCCCGGGGGCGCCGTCGGCGCCGGATCTCGCCGGCGTCGCCCCCGCACCGAGGCCGGACCCGCACGCGCGGGTCCGGCCTCGGTCGTCCGGGCGCCGGGAGGTGCCAAGATGGACCCCATGAACGCCAGCACCGACCCCCTCGACGCGACCGGGGCCACGCGCGACATCGCCGACGTGGCCGCCGTCGAGGTCATCACCACCTCCGCGGTCCACCTCATGAGCGCCGCGGCGGTCAAGTGCGGCCTCGCCGCCGAGGACGACGCCCCCGAGCACCTCGACCTCGACGAGGCCCGCAAGCTCATCACCGCCCTGGCCGCGCTCGTCACGGCCAGCGCCCCCGACATCGGGAACCAGCACGCCCGCTCGCTGCGCGACGGCCTGCGCTCCCTGCAGCTCGCCTTCCGCGAGGCCTCCGTCGTCCCGGACGCCCCCGGCGAGGGGCCCGGGGAGGCCTTCACGGGCTCCGTCGTCTGACATGACCTCCCCCACGCCGTCCTGGGAGGCCGCGGGGCCGGTGCACCGGCCCGAGGACCCCGCACCGGGACGTCGCGCGCCCCGCCGTCCCGGCCGCGGGGCGCGCGTCACCGCCGTGGTCCTCGGGATCGCCCTCATCGTGACCCTCGCGACCGCGGGCTACCTGTGGCAGACCACGACGGCCTGGGAGGACCACGCCGCCGAGTGGGAGTCCGAGGCCCAGCGGTACGCCGACGAGGTCGCGGCGCTGCAGGTCGAGCTCGACGGCGTCACGGCCGAGCTCGTCGCGGCCCGCGAGCAGCTCGACACGGCCACGGAGCGGATCACCGAGCTGGCCGACGAGAAGGCCCAGCTCGGCGACGAGAACGTCGCCAGCCAGCAGTACCTCGACTACCAGCGCCGGGTCAGCGAGGCCGCGGGGGTCGTGGCCACGGCGCTCGAGCAGTGCACCCAGGCCCAGTTCCAGCTCATCGGCTACCTGGAGAACCGGGAGGCCTACGACCCGGCCGACCTCGACCGGTTCGGCGACGACGTGCAGGCGCTGTGCAACGAGGCCGGCGAGGCCAACGAGCAGCTGCAGCAGGAGCTGGCCCAGTGAGGGCGCCGGTGCGGGGCGCCCTGGCGGCGGCGGGCGTCGCCGTCGTCGCGGCGTGCGGCACGCTGCCGGACATGCCCCCGTCGGTGCCGGCCGACATCGTCCCGAGCGTGGCGGCACCGTCGCTCGACGCGGCCGAGTCCGGACGGCTCTCCCCCGACGGCTTCGACGCCGTGCAGCGCATGGCGGTGCGGATCCGCAACGTGGGCTGCGAGGGGCTGTCCACCGGGTCCGGGTTCGCCCTCGACGCCACGACGCTGATCACCAACCGGCACGTCGTGGCGGACTCGGAGTCGTTGCAGGTCAACACCTACGACGGCCGCGACATCGACGTCTCGGCGGCGAGCACCGCGACGCTCGCCGACCTCGCCGTGGTCCGCACCGAGGACGAGCTGCCGTCCTCCCCCGAGCTCGCCGAGGCGGACCCCGAGCCGGGTGCCCGGGTGAGCGTCGTCGGCTACCCGTCGGGCGGCAGGCTGACCGTGACCGCGGGCGAGGTGATCGGCACCACGACCGACCCGCTCAACGAGAACCTCGGCGAGGTGCTCGTCACCGACGCCCCCGTCGAGCCCGGGTCCTCCGGCTCCGCGGCCCTGGACGAGTCCGGCCGGGTCATCGGCGTGGTGTACGCCAAGACGACCGACGGACGCTCCCTGGTGGTGCCGCAGTCGACGCTGCGCGAGATGCTCGACGACACCAGCGCGTTCACGCCGCTACCGGCCTGCTGAGGCCGACGCCGCGGCCTCAGCGGGCGGCGGCGATCCGCAGCTCGAGGGAGTCCACCCGCTCGGCGACGACCTTGGCCGCGGCGAGACGGGCGTTGACCTGGCCCAGCACGGTGTCGAGACCGGCCCGGTCCAGGCCCGGGTTCAGCTCCAGCCGGACGGCCACCTCCGCCGACCGACCCGGGACCGCCGTCGCGCGGACGACGTGCTGCACCGGGGCGGCCGCGTCGGCGATGGCCCGGGACACCTCCGCGTCCACCTCGAGGCCGTCGTCGGTCGGGACCAGCGCGGGACGCCACTCGACGCCCTGGGCGAGCGCCCAGACCGCCGGTCGCGGGATCTGGACGGTGACCGGACCCGACGGGTCCAGCACCAGCAGGGACCACTTCTCGTTCACCGCCGACAGCGCGGCGCGCACCGCCTCGGCCGGGACCGGTCGGGCGTCGGGGCGCCAGGCCTGCATCGCCGCCACGGAGGAGAAGACCGGCAGGGCCCGGCGGCCGTCGGGCGACTCGAGCGCCACGACGCCGGCCGAGGCCTCCTTGTCCACCGTGAGCTCCTCGCCGTCGTGCTGCACGGTGGCCTCGGACTCGACCTCCGCCAGCACCGGGACGAGCACGCGGGTCTCGGCCAGCCGGGCCACGACGTCGCGCAGCGGGACCGTGCCGGCGCGCCAGCCGTCGAGCCGGCGGACCAGCTCGACGTCCGCGGAGCCGTCGTCGCCGGAGAACTGGCTCGTGGGCTGGATCGACCTCATGGCCGGCCCGCCACGTCGAGCGCCTGCGGCAGCGTGAAGGCACCGGCGTACAGCGCCTTGCCGACGACGGCGCCCTCGACGCCGTCACCGGTCAGGGTGCGCAGCGCGGCGAGGTCGTCGAGGGAGGAGATGCCGCCCGAGGCGACCACCTTGGCCGGGGTGCGCGAGGCGACCTCGCGCAGCAGGTCGACGTTCGGACCGCGCAGCGTGCCGTCCTTGGTGACGTCGGTGACGACGTAGCGTGCGCAGCCGGCCGCGTCGAGGCGCTCGAGGACCTCCCACAGGTCACCGCCCTCGCGGGTCCAGCCCCGCGCGGCCAGCGTCGTGCCGCGCACGTCGAGGCCGACGGCCACGGCGTCACCGTGCTCGGCGATCACCCGCGCGGTCCACTCGGGGTCCTCCAGCGCGGCGGTGCCGATGTTGACGCGCCGCGCACCGGTCGCGAGCGCCCGCTCGAGCGAGGCGTCGTCCCGGATGCCGCCGGACAGCTCGACCTGGACGTCGACCTCCCCCACGACGCGGGCCAGCAGGTCGGCGTTCGAGCCCCGCCCGAAGGCGGCGTCGAGGTCGACGAGGTGGATCCACTCGGCGCCGCCGGTCTGCCAGTCGAGCGCGGCGGACAGCGGGTCGCCGTACGAGGTCTCGGAGCCGGCCTCGCCCTGGACGAGGCGGACGGCCTGGCCGTCGGCGACGTCGACGGCGGGCAGCAGCACGAGGCGTTCGGTCATGCGGGGGTTCTCCAGTCGTGGTGGGAGAGGGCGGTCAGAGCGAGCGCACCCAGTTCTCGAGCAGGGTCGCGCCGGCGTCGCCGGACTTCTCGGGGTGGAACTGCGTGGCGGACAGGGGGCCGTCCTCGACGGCGGCGACGAACCGCGCCGCCGACCCGGCCGGGCCGTGGGAGGACCAGGTGACGCGCGGCGGGGTGAAGCGCGGGTCGGCGCCGTCGTCGTGGCCCTGGGTGAAGGACTGCGCCGCGTAGGAGTGGACGAAGTAGAAGCGCTCGTCCTCCACCCCGCGGAACAGGGTCGAGCCCGCGGCGGCCTCCACCCGCGACCACCCCATGTGGGGCACCACCGGGGCGTCCAGGCGGTCGACGACGCCGCGCCACTCCCCCAGCCCCTCGGCCCGCACGCCGTGCTCGACCCCGGCGTCGAACATGACCTGCATGCCGACGCAGATGCCCAGCACCGGGCGTCCGCCGGCGAGCCGCCGGTCCACCACCTGGTCGCCGCGCACCTCGCGCAGTCCGGCCATGCACGCGGCGAAGGCGCCGACACCCGGGACGACGAGCCCGTCGGCCTCGCCGGCCGCGTGCCGGTCGGCCGTCAGCTCGACGTCCGCGCCGACGCGCTCCAGGGCGCGCACCGCGGAGCGCACGTTGCCGAACCCGTAGTCGAGCACGACGACGCTCGGGCGGTGGGTGCTGCGGGCGGCGGGGGCCGGGCGCGCGTTCAGCTCGGCCGCCGCCCCGTCGTCGGGCAGCAGCCCGGAGCTCTCGGAGGACTCCATCACTTCTTCTTCCGGACCTTGCGGGACACGGCGGAGAGCATGCGGACGGCCTTGAGCCGGCCGATGCCGTCGGAGGAGACCACGCCGGGCAGCTCGTCGAGGCTCAGGTGGCCGGTGAGCAGGTCCTCCAGCGCCTCCGGTGCACCGCCGAGCACGAGACCGGGCGGCAGCTCGCCGTCGTCGGCGCCGTCGGCGTACCGGTGGCAGGTCAGCTGCTCGCCGTCGCGCGTCACCAGCACGAGCGGCACGCCCTTGACGACCTGCGAGATGCGGGCCGCCGCCGTGCGCGGCGCGTCGCCGGTGCGGTCGCGCAGGACGGCCAGGGACCCCACGGGGGTGGGCACCGCGTCGACCTCGATCTGCGCCAGCACGCAGGCCGCCGCCAGCGCCTCGGCGTCGGCGACCTGGGTGATGAGCACCGCGATCTCGGGCTCGTCGGAGCCGGTCAGGCCGGACAGGTCGTCCGGGATCTCCAGGTCGTCCGGCAGCTCGGGCTCGGACCGGCCGGGCTGGTCGGGTTCGGGGTAGTCGGGCACCTACAGCGCTCCCTTGGTCGACGGGATGCCCTCGACCCGCGGGTCGAGGGCGACGGCGGCCCGCAGCGCGCGGGCCAGGGCCTTGAACTGGGCCTCGACGACGTGGTGCGGGTCCCGGCCGGCCAGGACGCGCACGTGGAGGCAGATGTCGGCGTGGTGGGCGATCGACTCGAGCACGTGCCGGGTCAGCGAACCCGTGAAGTGACCGCCGATGAGGTGGTACTCCTGCCCCGCCGGCTCGCCGGAGTGCACCAGGTAGGGGCGCCCGGAGACGTCGACCACGGCCTGGGCGAGCGCCTCGTCCAGCGGGACCAGGGCGTCGCCGAACCGGGCGATGCCCCTCTTGTCGCCCAGCGCCTGCTTGAGCGCCTCGCCCAGCACGATCGCGGTGTCCTCGACCGTGTGGTGCGCGTCGATCTCGGTGTCGCCGGTGGCCCGCACGGTCAGGTCGATCAGCGAGTGCTTGCCCAGCGCGGTGAGCATGTGGTCGTAGAAAGGCACCGTGGTGGAGATGTCGGTGCGCCCGGTCCCGTCGAGGTCCAGCTCGACGACGACGGTGGACTCGCTCGTGGCGCGCTCGATGCGCGCGGTGCGGCCTGTCATCCCTGCTCCTGTTCGGCGATCACGTCGGTCAGCGCGTCCTGGAACGCCTGGGTCTCCTCGCGGGTGCCGACCGAGACGCGCAACCAGCCGTCCGGGCCGGTCTCACGGATCAGCACGCCACGGTCCAGCAGGCCCTGCCAGACGGCGTGCCGGTCGGCGAAGGTCCCGAAGAGCACGAAGTTGGCGTCGCTCTCGGCCACCTGCACCGGACCCGCGGCGCTGCGCTGCCGACGCAACCATGCCACGAGGGCGTCACGCTCCGCACGCAGGTCCGCGACCTGAGCCAGCAGGGCGTCGCGGTGGGCGAGCGCGGCCCGCGCGGTCGCCTGGGAGACGGCCGACAGGTGGTACGGCAGCCGCACCACGCGCAGGGCGTCGACGAGCGCCGTCGACGCCGCGAGGTAGCCGAGCCGCAGGCCTGCCGCGGCGAACGCCTTGGACATCGTGCGGGTCACCGCCAGGTGCGGGTACGCCTCCAGCAGCTCCAGGGCCGACGGCGTGCCCGCGCGCCGGAACTCGGCGTACGCCTCGTCGACCACGACGACGGCGGGGACCCGTGCCGCGGCGTCCAGGACCGCCTCGAGGGTCTCGCGCGGCAGCGCGGTCCCCGTCGGGTTGTTGGGGCTGGCCAGCAGGATCACCGACGGCTGCTCGGCCTCGACCAGCGCGGCCGCGGCGTCCGGGTCGATGGTGAAGTCCTCGGCCCGGCGGCCCGTGACCCAGCGGGTGTGGGTGTCCCGGGCGTACTCCGGGTACATGGAGTAGGTCGGGGCGAAGGACAGCGCCGTGCGCCCGGGGCCGCCGAACGCCTGCAGCAGGTGCAGCATGACCTCGTTCGACCCGTTCGCCGCCCAGATCTGCTCCGGCGCCACGCGCACGCCCGACTCCACGGCCAGGTAGTCGGCGAGGTCCTGGCGCAGCGCGGGGAAGTCGCGGTCCGGGTAGCGGTTGAGCGATCGCGCGGCGTCGGCGACGCCGGCGGCGATGCTCGCCACGACCTGCTCCGAGGGCGGGTACGGGTTCTCGTTGACGTTCAGCAGCACGGGCACCTCGAGCTGCGGGGCGCCGTAGGGCACCTCGTCGGCGAGCTCGGGGCGCAGCGGCAGGACCGGTGCATCGGGGGTGGACACCGCACCAGTCTACGAACTGTCAGGCGACCACGACGTCGCCCCCGGACACCTCGACGGAGATCTCGCCCAGCGGCTCGGGCGCGGGCCCCGACTGCACGGCGGCGTCGGTGAGCGAGAACACCGAGCGGTGGCAGGGGCACTCGAGCACGCCGTCGCCCGGCGTGACGGTGCAGCCCTGGTGGGTGCACACGGCGCTGAAGACGTGCACCTCACCCTCCGCCGGCTGCGTGACCAGGACCGGGACGCCCCCGACCTCGGCGCTCACCGCGCCGCCGACCGGCACGTCGGCCAGCGCCACGATCGCCTCCCCCGCACCGGTCGAGGCGACGTCGTCCACGGACTCCGCCGGGTCCGTGCCCTCGCTGCAGGCCACGAGGACACCGCCGACGGCCGCGGTGCCGGCGACGGCGCCCGCGCCGCGCAGCAGCTGGCGGCGCGAGCAGCAGGACGGGGTGGACGAGGTCATGGCGACTCCTGGGGTCGGGGTGACGAACCTCACGGTCCGGTGGCAGCATGACCATCATGGACGCACCCACCGGACCGGGGCCAGCGACGCGCGGCACGCCGAGCGTCGCCTGGGTGTGGCGTTCCCTCGCGGCCGTGAGCGTGGCCGTCTCCGCCGTGGTGCACCTGGTGCTGTGGAGCGACGGGTACCGGGACCTGGACGTCGTCGGCCCGCTGTTCCTGCTCAACGCCGTCGGAGGCTTCGCGCTCGCCGTGCTGCTCGTCGTCTGGCGGCACTGGCTCCCCTTGGTGGGCGGCATCGCGTTCGGCGCGCTCACGCTGCTGGCGTTCGTGGCCTCGGGCACCGTGGGCTTCTTCGACGTGTCCGGTCCGCTGATGTTCGGCCGCAACGAGACGATCGCGGCCGTCGCCGAGGTGCTGGCGGTGGTCGCCTCGACCGTGGCGCTGCTGCGCGAGCCGTCCCGCTGACCGCTGTGGACGGGCGCCTCGCGGTGTCGCCGTCGCCCCCTACGATCGCAGGGTGACCTCCTCCGACGACCCGTACGCCGGCCTCGAGCCGGTCTGGACCGACGCCGACGTGCCGCCGGACGACGACGTCCCGCCGCCCGAGGACGAGCTCGACCCTCCCGCGGACGCGCACCTGGCGCGCCCGGCCGCCGTCCCGGCACCCGCGGCGGCCGCGGCCGGGGCACCGGGAACCGGCGCGGGTGACCGGGCCGAGGCCGCCCGGCGCGCGAAGCTCGCGATGCTGCGGGGCCTGATGGACACCGCCGGCAGCGGCGACGGATCGAGCACGCTGCGCGAGGAGGCCGCCACGGCCCTGCGCGCGCTGGTCGGGCGCGACGACGCCGAGCTGCGCGAGGACCAGTGGAGCGCCATCGAGGCGCTCGTCGCCTTCCACCGCCGGGCGCTGGTCGTCCAGCGCACCGGCTGGGGCAAGTCGGCGGTCTACTTCGTCGCCACCCGGCTGCTGCGCGCCCGCGGCGCCGGGCCGACCGTCATCGTCTCGCCGCTGCTGGCGCTCATGCGTGACCAGATCGCCGCCGCCGAGCGGGCAGGCATCCACGCGGTGACGATCAACTCCTCGAACGTCACCGAGTGGGACGCGATCCACGCCCAGATCGCCGCGGGCGAGGTGGACGTGCTGCTGTGCTCCCCCGAGCGGCTCAACAACCCGGCGTTCCGCGACGAGGTGCTGCCGCGCCTGGCTGCGGACGCCGGCCTGGTGGTCGTCGACGAGGCGCACTGCATCTCCGACTGGGGGCACGACTTCCGGCCCGACTACCGGCGTATCCGCACGCTCCTGGCCGACCTGCCGCCGGGCATCCCGGTACTGGCGACCACCGCGACCGCCAACGAGCGCGTCACGCGCGACGTGGCCGAGCAGATGGCCGTCCACGGCGAGGGGGTCACCGCCGTCGACGGCGCCCTGGCGACCAGCGACGACGTCCTCGTGCTCCGCGGTGGCCTGGACCGGGAGTCGCTGCACCTGGCGGTCCTGGAGCTCGGGGACCAGCCGACCCGCGTGGCCTGGCTCGTCGAGGCGCTGCAGGAGATCGACGGGTCCGGGATCGTGTACTGCCTGACGGTCTCGGCCGCGGAGGAGGTCGCCGCCCAGCTCCGGGCCGCGGGTCTGGCCGTGGCGGCGTACACGGGGCGCACCGACCCGACGCAGCGCGCCCAGCTCGAGGAGGACCTCAAGGCCAACGAGGTCAAGGCGCTGGTGGCGACGTCGGCGCTCGGCATGGGCTTCGACAAGCCGGACCTGGCCTTCGTCGTGCACGTCGGCGCCCCGTCGTCGCCGATCGCCTACTACCAGCAGGTCGGCCGCGCCGGTCGCGGTGTCGACGACGCCGTCGTGGTGCTGCTGCCCGGCCACGAGGACAAGGCCATCTGGGACTGGTTCGGCGCGCAGGCCTTCCCCGCCGAGGCGCAGGTCCGCGCGACGCTGTCCGCCCTGAGCGACGCCGGCGCGGCGATGTCGACCGCCGCGCTGGAGACCCACGTCGACCTCAAGCGGTCGCGGCTGGAGACGATGCTCAAGGTGCTCGACGTCGACGGGGCCGTGCGCCGCGTCCAGGGCGGCTGGGTCGCCACCGGCGTCGAGTGGGTCTACGACGCCGGTCGCTACGCCCGCGTGGCCGAGACCCGCCGCACGGAGCAGCAGGCGATGCTCGACTTCATCGCCACGCCGGGCTGCCGCATGCGGTTCCTGCGCGAGCAGCTCGACGACCCGGAGCTGCCGGACGGCTGGACGTGCGGACGCTGCGACCGCTGCGGCGGGGTGACGCTGCCCCCGCCGCCCTCGGCCGACACCGTCGCCGAGGCACGGTCCGAGATGGACCGGCCCGGGGTCGCGGTCGAGCCCCGCAAGATGTGGCCGTCGGGCCTGGCCACGCTGGGGCTGGACCTGAAGGGCAAGATCGGCGACGCCGAACGCGCCGAGCCCGGACGGGCCGTGGCGCGCTTCGACGGACTGGGCTGGTCGAACCCGGTGCGCGAGCTGTTCGCCCCCACCACCGCCGACGGCGAGACCCCGGTCCCGCTGCGCGGCGCGGCGGCACGCGTGCTGGACGACTGGGACGCGTTGCGCGCCGAGGCCGCGGAGGAGGGGGCGGACCGGCCGCTGCTCGTCGAGGGCGTCGTCGCCGTGCGGTCGGTGACCCGACCGCAGCTGACCTACCACCTGGCCCACGGCCTGGCCGCGTATCTCGGCGTGCCGCTCATCGGCGCCGTCGGCCCCGCCCCGGGGGCCGAGGAGCCCGGCCGGCACGACGTCAACTCGGCCATGCGCCTGGCGGGGGTGGCCCGCCGCCTCCGGCTCGAGCTGAACGAGGCGGCCCTGGCGGGCCTGCCGGGGCGCCGTGTGCTCCTCGTCGACGACTGGACCGAGTCCGGGTGGACCCTGACGGTCGCCGCACGGCTGCTGCGCCAGGCGGGCGCGGAGGCGGTGCACCCGTTCGTGCTCGGCGTGCGCTGAGCGACCGGCCCGCCTACTCCCCCAGCAGACCGCGCACGTCGTCGGCGTCGAGACCGCCGGCGAACCGGCCCGTCGCGTCGTCGACGACGGCGTCGAAGAGTGCCGCCTTGCGGGCCGCCAGGGCCATGACCTTCTCCTCGACGGTGTCGGCGGCGACCAGCCGGGTGACCTGCACCGGTCGCGTCTGGCCGATCCGGTGCGTGCGGTCGATCGCCTGCGCCTCCACCGCCGGGTTCCACCACGGGTCCAGCAGGTAGACGTGGTCGGCCTCGGTGAGGTTGAGCCCGAACCCGCCGGCCTTGAGGCTGATGAGGAACACGGGGGTCGCCCCGTCCGTGAAGCCGGCGATCGCCCCGGCCCGGTCGCGGGTGGCGCCGTCGAGGAACGCCGTCGGCAGTCCCGCCTCCTCGCAGCGCGCCTCGACCCGGCGCAGGAACGAGGGGAACTGGGAGAAGACCAGGGCCCGGTGCCCCTCGGCGGCCATCTCGACGAGCTGGTCGACCACGAGGTCGAGCTTGGCCGACGTGACCCCGGTGTAGGCGTCGTCGACGAGGGCGGCGTCCAGGGCCAGCCGCCGCAGCGTCGTCAGCGAACGGAAGATCGCCGCCTTGTTGGCCTCGAAGTCGGTGAGCAGGCCGAGGAGGCGCTGCCGCTCGCGCTGCAGGTGGGTGTCGTAGACCTTGCGGTGGTCGGCCGTGAGCGGCACCCGCAGCACCTGCTCGGTCCGCGCCGGCAGCTCCGGGGCGACCTGCTCCTTGGTGCGCCGCAGCATGAGGGTGCGCAGCCGCCGCTGCAGCCGTGACAGCGCACGGTTCCCGGCGGCGACGACCTGCGGGTCGTCGTCGCGGCCCGCCGCCTCGACCGGACGGACCACCTCGGCCCGGAACCGGTGCGAGGACGGGTACAGCCCCGGGGCGACGACGGCGAGCATCGCCCAGAGCTCGGTGAGGTTGTTCTCCAGCGGGGTGCCCGTGACGGCCAGCTTGAAGGGCGCGCGCAGGCGCCGTGCCGTCTGGTGGGCGCGGGTGCGGGGGTTCTTGGCGAACTGGGCCTCGTCGAGGACGAGACCCGCCCACGGCAGGTCCTGGAAGGCGGCGAAGTCCAGCCGGAACACGGCGTAGGAGACCACGACGACGTCGGCGCCGGCGCAGAGCTCGCCCAGCGGCCGGCCGCGCTTCGCCGTCGTGGTGGGCACCGTGACGACCCGCAGGTCGGGAGTGAACCGGCTCGCCTCGTCGACCCAGTTGCCGACGACGGAGGCGGGAGCGACCACGACGACGGGCCGCAGCGGCGCGTCCTCGGTCGCGGCCCGGGCGCGGGCGCCCGCGACGAACGCGAGCACCTCGAGGGTCTTGCCCAGCCCCATGTCGTCGGCGAGGATCCCGCCCAGGCCGTGGCGGTGCAGGAAGGTCAGCCACTCGTACGCCTGGTGCTGGTAGGGACGCAGCTCGGACCGCAGCCCCGGCGGTGGCGGGACCGGGGCGACGGTCCGCTCCCCGGCCGCGAGGGCGCGTAGGTCGGCGACCGTGCGCCGCCACTCCTGCGAGACGTCGACGGTGTCGGCCAGGTCCTCCAGGTCGCCCCAGAGCTCGGCGTCGTACCGGCTGACGCGCAGGGTGCGCGAGCCGTCGTCGAGGGCGGAGGCCTCGTCGATGAGGTGGCGCAGGCGCCGCAACGAGGTGTGGTTCAGGCGCAGCCACGAGCCGTCGGTGAGCAGCAGCCGCTGCTGGCCGCGGGCCAGGGCGGTGAACAGCCGGGTGAAGGGGATCTCCCGACCGGCGACCGTGACCGAGATGCCGAGGTCGAGCCAGTCGGCGTCGCCGGACGGTGCCCCGTCGACCACGACGCGGGGCGGGGCGTCCAGGTGCCGGTAGTCGGGCAGGTCGGGCGCCTCGACGACGACGCCGGCGCCGGCGAGGGCGGGCAGCACCTCGCCGGCGAGGTCGAGGGCCTCCAGACCGGTGAAGGACTGCCGGTCGACGGGGTCGAAGCGCTCGAAGCCGGGCAGCGCCCGTACGGCCGCGACCGCCTTGGAGCGCAGCTCGTCCTCCGCCGCGGGGTCACGGGCCGGGTCGTGGGCGGACCCCTCCCAGGGCACCTCCCGCGCCTCGCCCGGCGACGGCCGGGGGTACCGCCACGACCACCGCAGCAGCGCCCGCTGCGGGGACGCGAACTCGGCGCGCGCCACCGGCACCGGGCGCGCGGGCTCGGGCAGCCGGACGCTGCCGTCCGACACGACCGGCACGGCACGGCGCAGCCCGGGCAGGTGCTCCGCGAGGAGCTCGTCGACGTCGGCGGCCGGCACGTCGACGGGACCGCCGGCCACGAGCCGCCGCGCGCCGTCGGACAGCCGGCGGGAGCTGGGTCCCAGGCGCAGCACGGTGCCCCCGCGCCGTGCCTCGACCGTGAACAGGCCGGTCGTGCCGACGGCGCCCTGCCGGTCGGGAGCCTCGACGTCCGTGTCGTCCATGCGCACCACGGGATCGAGCCGGACACCGTCCTGGGTCTGCGCGGCCACGAGGCGCACCGAGGCCGACCCGGCGAGCAGCACCTCGTCGCGGCTCCCCTGACCCACGAACGGGATCTGGAGCGCGGCCGCCTCGGCGAGGAGGGGCCAGAGCCCACGCCCCGCCGTGGCCAGCGGTCGCCACACCTCGCGGACCCGGGAGGACCCGTCGCTCGTCGCGGCGCCGAGGTCGGCGAACCAGCGCCGCACCGCCGGGGCGGGGGTGGCGCGGACGTCGGCGAACGCGTACAGCCCGCGGGCCAGGGCGTCCCAGCTCGCCTCCGGGGCGGTCCGCCACCCGCCGTGGCGCGCCGGTACGACGGGTCGGACCGAGAGCTCGGGCGGCTCGTCGCCGAAGGCGCCGTCCACCCGGAAGCGCAGGCCGACGGGCAGGACCGTCCCGTCGCCCGCGCCGGACCCCGGGTCGGGGGCCGTGACGGCGGCGAGACGGCCGCGCCACCCGGACGGCGCCGGCGGCCCGTCCGGGCCGTCGACGCCGTCCCGGCCCACGTGCAGCAGCGCGGCGGCGACGTGCTTGCAGTCCGCACCGACCGGACAGCTGCACGTCGAGGAACCGAACGCGTACCGGCCGTCGGCGTCGAGGCCGAAGCGCACCCGGCACCCGTACGGCCGGGTCTCGCTGCCCGCGACCCGGGCGGACAGGACACGCTCGTCCTCGTCCCAGCTCCAGGCGACGACCATGCCGCCCCGCTCGTACCCCTGCGCCCGCCGGAACGTCGCCGTCCCGACGAGGGCGCCGATCTCCAGCGGATCGAGGCGTGGCGGGGCGGCGGGCATGGCGTCCATGCTGTCACGCTTTCCCGACAGCAGCGGTCGGGGCAGGCACGTGCTTGGCACACTATTCTTCAGCGTACGACGTCGCGCCCGAACCCGGCCCGGCGCCCGGACGGGCACCGGGCCGGCAGCGCTCAGAACCGCCCGCGGACCGCCTCGCCGTGCGCGGGCAGGTCCTCGTCGTCGGCGACCGCGACGATCCGGTCGGCCACCTCCGCGAGGGCCTCGCGGCTGTACTCGACGACCTGGACGGACTTGAGGAAGGCGTGCACGCCCAGCCCGCTGGCGAAGTGCGCCGTGCCGCCCGTGGGCAGCACGTGGTTCGACCCGGCCAGGTAGTCCCCCAGCGACACCGGGGCGAAGGGCCCGACGAAGATCGCGCCGGCGGACCGCACCCGCTCGGCCCGTGCGGCGGCGTCGACCGTCTGGATCTCCAGGTGCTCGGCGCCGTAGGCGTCCACCACCGCGAGACCCTGCTCGAGGTCGTCGACGAGCACCACGGCGGACTGCGGTCCCGACAGCGCGGTGGTCACCCGCTCGGTGTGCTTCGTGGCCTCGGTGAGGTCGACCAGCTTGGACTCCACCGCCCCGGCCAGCTCCGGCGACGGGGTGACCAGCACCGCGGCGGCCATCGGGTCGTGCTCGGCCTGGCTGATCAGGTCGAGCGCGACGTGACCGGCGTCGGCGGTGTCGTCCGCCAGCACGGCGATCTCCGTCGGCCCGGCCTCGGCGTCGATGCCCACGACGCCGCGCACGAGGCGCTTCGCCGCGGCGACGTAGACGTTGCCGGGGCCGGTGACGACGTCCACCGGCTCGCACAGCTGCTCGCCGTCGACCGGGTCGGAGCCGACCGCGCCGTAGGCGAACATCGCGACCGCCTGGGCGCCGCCGACGGCGTAGACCTCGTCCACGCCGAGCAGCTCGCAGGCGGCCAGGATCGTCGGGTGCGGCAGCCCGCCGGCGTCCCGCTGCGGCGGGGAGGCGACGGCGAGACCGGGCACGCCCGCCTCCTGGGCGGCGACGACGTTCATGATCACCGACGAGGGGTAGACCGCGAGCCCGCCCGGCGCGTACAGGCCGACGCGCTGGACCGGGACCCAGCGCTGGCGCACCTCCGCGCCGTCGGCCAGCACCGTGGTGTGCTCGCGCGGGACCTGGTCGGCGTGCACCGCCCGCACCCGGCGCACGGACTCCTCCAGCCCGGCCCGGATCGCCGGGTCCAGCTCGGCCAGCGCGGTGCGCAGCGCCTCGGCCGGGACCCGCAGATGCTCCGGGCGCACCCCGTCGAAACGCTCGGCCAGGTCGCGCAGCGCGGCAGCACCGCGGGACCGGACGTCGGCGAGGACCGGGGCGACGGCGTCGGTCGCCTGCTCCACGCCGACCTCGGGGCGCGGGAGCACCCCGATCAGGTCACGGCGGGACAGGGAACGACCCCGAAGATCGATGCGTCGAATCACCCCACCAGTCTAGGTCCGGCGGGACGCAGCACGTCCTGGCGTCCCGGACAATGGGCGCATGGACACCCCGATCGAGGTCCCGATCCGTGACGACGTCATCCGGCTGGGACAGTTCCTCAAGCTGGCCGGCCTGGCCGAGTCGGGCACGCACGCCCGCGACCTGGTCGCGGACGGCGACGTGAGCGTCGACGGCGAGGTGGAGACGCGCCGCGGCCGTCAGCTCGCCCGGGGGACGCGGGTCACCGTGGCCGGCCCGGAGGGGGACGAGACCGTCGTCGTGGCCTGACCCTCGACCTCGACCTGAGGGTCAGACCCGACCTCGACCCGGACCTGAGGGTCGAGGTCGGAACGGCGTCAGGACGCCATGTAGGCGGAGGACATGGTCCGGTCGACGTGCAGGTGCAGCACGATCCGGTCCGGGTCGTACTGGACCTGGCGGTACCGCTGGGCGTAGCGGCGGACGGCCTCGGCCACCGCGTCCGGGTCCTCGACGGCTTCCAGCGTGCCCTCCAGCGTCAGCCAGCGGCCGCCGTCGACCTGGCACAGCGCGGCCCGCGGCGGCTCGCCGTCCGGGCCGGGGCGCCGGGCGTTCCGCGCCTTGACCGATCCGCGTCGCGCCGTGATGCGAGCGATGCCGAGGTCGGGGTCCCACGTGAAGGCGACCGGCACGACGTGCGGGGTCCCGTTCGCGCGCAGGGTCGTCAGGGTGGCCAGGTGCCGCTCGGTGACGAACACGAGCTGTTCGGGGTTGAGTCGCTTCACCCGCACACCCTACGGGCCGAACCCGAAGGTCATCACGGCCGGCAGGACGCCGTCGTGCAGGCCGCGCAGCACGGGCAGCTCGTGCGGGACGACCGGCTCGGGCAGCGCGACCAGGGGGAACCAGCGCAGGTCCGCCGTCCGGGCCGGCTCGCGGACCTGCAGCTCGCCGGTCCAGCGGTCGGCCGCGAAGAAGAAGTCGACGCGCTGCTCGAGCGCGGGGCCGCCGGGGACGCCCCGGTGCTGCGCCGTCAGCGGTACCACGTCCGACGGCGCGACGGTGACGCCGAGCTCCTCGGCCGCCTCGCGCACCGCCGCGGCCACCGCGGACTCCCCCGGCTCGACGTGCCCGGCCGCGCCGGCCGCCCAGTACCCGTCCATGAACCCCGTGCCCCGGCGCAGCTGCAGGAGCACCTGGCCTTCCCGGCGCAGCAGCAGGTACGCCGCCGGGACCACCCGGAACCGGTGGTCGGCGCTGCCGTCGTCCCCGGTGCCGGTCACGACAGGCAGCTCGGGCCGAGGAGCGCCTTGAGGTCGCCGAACAGGGCGGGCGACCTCTCGACCCGCAGCCCGTCGCCGGCCTGCACCAGGGTCTTCTTGCCCGGCTCGGCGACGGCGACGTGCACGGCCGAGGACCCCGGGTGGGTCGACAGCACCTCGCGCAGGCGCAGCATCACCGGTTCGACGCACCGGGTGTGCGGCACGGTGACGTGCACCGGGGCGTCCGCCACCGCCGAGGTGTCGGGCAGGGAGACCTCCTGCGCCTGCAGCTGCATCTGGTCGTCCCGGCGCCGCACGCGGCCACGGATCGTGACGACCTGGTCCTCGGCCAGCACCGTGGAGTAGGCCAGGTACGTCTCGCCGAAGAACATCACCTCGACGCCGCCCTCGAGGTCCTCGATCGTCACCGCGGCCCACGGGTTGCCGTTCTTGCTGATCTTGCGCTGCACCGACGTCAGCAGGCCGGCGACGGTGACCGAGGACCCGTCGGCCCGGGTCTCGTCGGCCATGAGCAGCGCGATCGAGGTGTCGGCGGCGCGGGCCAGGACGTGCTCCAGCCCGGACAGCGGGTGGTCCGAGACGTACAGGCCGAGCATCTCCCGCTCGAAGGACAACCGCTGCTTCTTGTCCCAGTCGGGCAGGTCCGGCACGTCGACGGCGAACGACACGGCGTCGTCCGCGGCGCCGTCCGCACCGAAGTCGGCGAAAAGGTCGAACTGCCCCTCCGCCTCCTTGCGCTTGACCGAGATCACCGAGTCCACGGCCTGCTCGTGCACGACGAGCAGGGCCCGCCGCGGGTGGCCCAGGGAGTCGAAGGCTCCGGCCTTGATCAGCGACTCGATGGTGCGCTTGTTGCACACCACGGCGGGCACCTTGTCCAGGAAGTCGGTGAACGAGGTGAAGGCCCCGTGCTCCTCGCGGGCCGCGACGATGGCGTCCACCACGTTGGCGCCGACGTTGCGCACCGCCGTCAGGCCGAAGCGGATGTCCTCGCCGACGGCGGTGAACTTGGCCGCGGAGTCGTTGACGTCCGGCGGCAGCACCGTGATGCGCATGCGACGGCACTCGTTGAGGTAGAGCGCCATCTTGTCCTTGTCGTCCCGCACCGACTGCAGGAGACCCGCCATGTACTCGGTCGGGTAGTTCGCCTTGAGGAAGGCGGTCCAGTAGGCGACCAGGCCGTAGCCGGCCGAGTGCGCCTTGTTGAAGGCGTACCCGGCGAAGGGCACCAGCACGTCCCACACCGCCTGGATCGCGGCGTCCGAGTAGCCGCGCTCCTTGCAGCCGGCCTCGAAGTTCACGAACTCCTTGGCGAGCACCTCGGGCTTCTTCTTGCCCATGGCGCGGCGCAGCAGGTCGGCCTGGCCCAGCGAGTACCCGGCGAGCACCTGCGCGGCACGCTGGACCTGCTCCTGGTAGACGATGAGGCCGTAGGTCTCGTCGAGCACCTCCGACAACGGCTCCGCGAGCTCGGGGTGGATCGGCTCGATCTTCTGCATGCCGTTCTTGCGCAGCGCGTAGTTGACGTGCGAGTTCATGCCCATCGGACCGGGTCGGTACAGGGCGATGACGGCGGAGAGGTCGTCGAACTTGTCGGGCCGCATCTGGCGCAGCAGCGAGCGCATGGGCCCGCCGTCGAGCTGGAACACGCCGAGGGTCTCGCCGCGGGCGAGCAGGTCGTAGGACGCCTTGTCGTCCAGCGCCACCGTCTCGATCTGCACGGGGTCCTTGCCGTTGGCCTCGATGATCTCCAGGGCGTCCTCGAGGATCGTGAGGTTGCGCAGCCCGAGGAAGTCCATCTTGATCAGGCCGAGGCCCTCGCAGGTCGGGTAGTCGAACTGCGTGATGACCGCGCCGTCCTGCGGGCGCCGCATGATGGGGATGACGTCGATCAGCGGGTCGCTGGACATGATGACGCCGGCCGCGTGCACGCCCCACTGCCGCTTCAGCCCCTCGATGCCGCGCGCGGTCTCGACGACGCGCTGGGCCTCGGGGTCCGTGTCGTGCAGCTGGCGGAACTCGCCGGCCTCGGAGTACCGGTCGTGGTCCGGGTCGAAGATGCCGGACAGCGGGATGTCCTTGCCCATGACGGGCGGCGGCATCGCCTTGGTGAGCTTCTCCCCCATCGCGAACGGGAACCCGAGCACCCGCGAGGCGTCCTTGAGCGCCTGCTTGGCCTTGATGGACCCGTAGGTGGCGATCATGGCCACGCGGTCGTCGCCGTACTTGTCGGAGACGTAGCGGATGACCTCGGAGCGCCGGCGCTCGTCGAAGTCCACGTCGACGTCGGGCATGCTCACGCGCTCGGGGTTGAGGAAGCGCTCGAAGATCAGGCCGTGCTCGATCGGGTCGAGCTCCGTGATGCCCATGACGTAGGCGACCATCGACCCGGCGGCCGAGCCACGGCCCGGGCCGACGCGGATGCCCTGCTCCTTGGCCCAGTTGATGAAGTCGGCCACCACGAGGAAGTACCCGGGGAAGCCCATCTGGACGATGACCTCGGTCTCGTACTTCGCCTGGGCGCGCACGGCGTCCGGGATCCCCTGCGGGTACCGGGCGTGCATGCCCTTCTCGACCTCCTTGACGAACCAGGAGACCTCGTCCTCGCCGGCCGGGACCGGGAAGTTGGGCATGTAGTTCGCCCCGGTGTCGAAGGAGACCTCGCACCGTTCGGCGATGAGCAGGGTGTTGTCGATCGCCTCGGGCATCTCGGCGAAGAGCCGGCGCATCTCGGCGCCGGACTTGACGTAGAAGTTGTCGCCGCTGAACGCGAACCGGCTGCCGCCCTGGTCGTAGGTGGGCTCGTCCAGGGTCGAGCCCGAGTTGACCGCCAGCAGCACCTCGTGGGCGTGGGAGTCCTCGCGCTTGGTGTAGTGCAGGTCGTTGGTGGCCACCAGCGGGGCACCGATGTGCTTCGCGAGCTCGAGGAGCTGTTTCGAGGTCCGGGACTCGATCTCGATCCCGTGGTCCATCAGCTCCACGAAGTAGTTCTCGTGGCCGAAGATGTCCTGGTACTCGCCGGCGGCCCGGACCGCCTCGTCCCACTGGCCGAGCCGCAGCCGGGTCTGGATCTCCCCCGAGGGGCAGCCCGTGGTGGCCATCAGCCCGTCGGAGTACGTCTCCAGCAGCTCGCGGTCCATGCGGGGCCACTTGCCCATCTGGCCGTCCAGCGAGGCCAGCGAGGACGCCCGGAAGAGGTTGTGCATCCCGGTGTTGTTCCGCGACCACAGGGTCATGTGGGTGTAGGCACCGCCGGCGGAGACGTCGTCGCGCTTCTGGTGCTGCTCGCCCCACTGGACCTTCGTGCGGTCGTGACGGCTGGTGCCCGGCGTGACGTACGCCTCGACGCCGATGATCGGCTTGACGTCGTACTTCCGGGCCGTGCTCCAGAAGTCGAAGGCGCCGAACAGGTAGCCGTGGTCCGTGATCGCGACGGCCTTCTGGCCGAGCCGCGCCACCTCGGAGAAGAGGTCGTCCATCCGCGCGGCGCCGTCGAGCATGGAGTACTCGGTGTGCACGTGCAGATGGACGAAGTCGTCGGTCTTCGAGGTGGCGGCGTCCGGCATGCCCCGAGTCTAGGCGCGGCCCCCGACGTCCCCGTCCTGCCCCGCCGTGACGAGGTTCACCGGCTCACAGGTAGGCGTCGCGCAGCGTCCGCAGGGCGTCGGCCAGGTCCTGCGGGTACTCGGACTCCACCATGACGTCCCGGCCCGTGACGGGGTGGGTGAACCCCAGGCGCATCGCGTGCAGCCACTGCCGCTGCAGCCCCGTGCGGGCGGCGAGCGTGGGGTCGGCCCCGTAGGTCAGGTCGCCGACGAGCGGGTGGCGCAGCGCGGCGAAGTGCACCCGGATCTGGTGGGTGCGGCCCGTCTCCAGGTGCACCTCGACCAGGGACGCGGCCGGCAGCATCTCGAGCACCTCGTAGTGGGTCACCGAGGGCTTGCCGTCGGCGACCACGGCGAACTTGTAGTCGTGGTGCGGGTGCCGACCGATCGGCGCGTCGATCGTGCCCGTCGTCGGCTCCGGGTGGCCCTGGGCGAGCGCGTGGTAGACCTTGTCGACCGTGCGCTCCTTGAAGGCGCGCTTGAGCCCCGTGTAGGCGGCCTCGGACTTGGCCACCGCCATCAGGCCGGAGGTGCCGACGTCGAGGCGGTGCACGATCCCCTGCCGCTCGGCGGCGCCGGAGGTGGCGATGCGGTAGCCGGCGGCGGCCAGCGCGCCGACCACGGTCGGGCCGGTCCACCCCGGCGACGGGTGCGCGGCCACCCCGACCGGCTTGTCCACGACCACGACGTCGTCGTCGTCGTAGGCGATCGACATGCCCTCCACCGGCTCGGCGACGACCTCCACGGCCTCGGCCGGGGCGTCCGGGACGTCCACCTCGAGCAGCGTGTCGGGCACCAGCCGGTCGGACTTGCTCACGGTGCGCCCGTCCGCGCGCACCGCGCCGGACGCGGCGAGCTCGGCCGCCTGGCTGCGGGAGAACCCGAGCATGCGGCCCAGGGCGACGTCCACCCGTTCGCCGGCCAGGCCGTCGGGCACGGGCAGCGTACGCAGCGCCATCAGTCCTCGTCCTCCGTGTCGTCGGAGGTCTGGCGCGTGCCGTCGAGCCCGACGCCCCGGAAGGACAGCAGGATGATCAGCCCCGCGGCGACGACGATGGCGATGTCCGCGACGTTGCCGACGAAGAAGTCGGCGTAGGCGATCATGTCGACCACTTCGCCGCGGGCGAAGCCCGGCTGCCGGAAGATCCGGTCGACGAGGTTGCCCAGCGCGCCGCCCAGGAGCAGGCCCAGCGCGACGGCCCAGCCGAGCGACCCGATGCGACGCATCGCGCGCAGGATCACCACGACGACCACCACGACGACGATCGTCAGGACCCAGGTGTAGCCGTTCGCCATGAACGACAGCGCGGCGCCCGGGTTGAACACCAGGGTCAGCCCCAGCAGGTCGCCGAGCAGCGCGATCCGTTCGCCCTCGGTCAGCGCGGCCAGCGCCCACCACTTCGTCAGCTGGTCGGTGACCAGCACGACGGCGGCGAGGCTCAGCGCGCCGACGCCGAGCCGACGGCGACGGGCGGCCGCCGCGGCGTCGTGCGTGGCGACGGCGTCGTCGGCGTCCTGGGGCGCCGAGGACGCGGTCTCGTGGGGAGGGTCGGGGACCGGGTCGGACCCGGCGGGCGTCGTGGACATCGCGCCAGAGTCTACGGCGCTACCGACGCTCCTCGCGTGCCTTCGCCTCGACCGACAGGGTGGCCCGCGGGAAGGCCTGCAGCCGTGCCTTGCCGATCGGCGCCCCGGTGACCTCGCAGGTGGCGTAGGCGCCGTTGCGGATGCGGTCCAGCGCGTGGGTCGTCTGGTCCAGCAGGTCGCGCAGGTTGTTCACGAGCGTGAGCTCCTGCTCGCGCTCGAGCGCGCTGGAACCGTAGTCGGCCTGGTCGTCACCGGCGCCGTCGCCGGAGTTGCGCAGGAGGTCGGACAGCTCGGCGTCGGCAGCGGCCAGCTCGGCGGTGAAGCGTTCCTTGTCCTCCAGGAGCAGCAGCGCGAGCTCGGAGACCTCCTGGAGGGTCCACGGCTCCTCGCCGTCACGCACGGGGAACTCCTTGACGTCACGCGTCAGGTTCGGGAACTCCTCGCGGATCGTCGCCCGCTGGGAGGTGGAGAGCTTGGACATTCGGCGCCCTTCCGTTCTTCGAGGTCACCGCAGAGTAAACGCACGGATCGACCCGCACAACAGCACGCGCCGACCGGGCGTGTCTGCTGGTGCGGGCCGATCCGTGCGCCGCGTGCTCCGGGTGGTGCGTCAGACGTCCTGCGAACGACCCGCCGCGGCGTTCTGACGCTGCGGCGGCAGGGCCGAGCCGCGGGCGTCCAGGTCGCCGAGCAGGTTCTGCAGGAAGCTCTTCAGGCGGGTGCGGTAGTCCCGCTCGAACAGGCGCAGCTCGTCGATCTTGCGCTCGAGCAGCGACCGCTCCTGCTCCAGCTGCGACAGCGTGCGGTGGCTGGTCTCCTCGGCCTCGCGGACGATGCGGGAGCCCTCGGCCTTCGCCTCGGCGATGAGCCGGTCGCCCTCCTCCTGGCCGGAGCGGACGTAGTCGTCGTGCAGCTTCTGGGCGAGCTGCAGCATGCCCGTGGCGGACTCGGGCTCGGCGCCCTGCTTGCCGGCGGCCGCCTCGGCCAGGGCCGGCGCAGGAGCGGGCGCGGCGGCCGGAGCCGGGGCCTCGGGCTTCTCGGCCGACTGCGCCGCGGCCTCGTTGCGGCTGAGCTCCGCGACCCGGCTCTCGGCCGCGGACAGCTTCGACCGCAGGTCGTCGTTCTCCTCCTGCACCGCCGTCAGAGTCCGGACGACCTCGTCCAGGAAGTCGTCGACCTCTTCGACGTCGTAGCCCTCGCGGAACTTCGTCGCCGAGAACTTCTTGTTGAGGATGTCCTCTGCCGTCAGCAGTGCCATCGTGTCACCTCGTTGCCGTAGCGCGATCCATGCACGGACCCGGAGCGTCCGTGGGTGCCCACGGTAGCCCACGGGCGCCGACGCGGCCCTCCGAGGACGCCGAGCACACGACGTCTTCACAGGTGGCGGGGCGGTCGGCGCCCGCCCCCGGGCCACCGCTCCTCCCGTGCGGGCGAGGCGCCCGGCGGCGCCCCGGGCGGCTCAGAGGCTCGCGGCCAGACCGTTCGCGACCTGCATGAGGATCGACGTCGCCAGGAACAGGACGAGGAAGGCGAGGTCCAGGCGCACGCTGCCGAGGGTCAGCGGCGGGATGATCCGGCGCAGCGCGCGCAGCGGCGGGTCTGTGACGGTGTACACACCCTCGGCGATCACGAGGACGACGCCGCGCGGACGCCAGTCACGGGCGAAGAACTGCACCCAGTCGAAGACCAGCCGGACGATGAGGCACAGCAGGAACAGCAGCAGGACGAAGCCGACGAGGCTGAAGATCACGCTCACGAGGGCAACCTACCCGACGCACGACGCGCAGCCCGAGGGGCGTGCCCGGGCCGCGCGTCGTGGTCGTGGTTTCAGCTCTGGTTGTAGAAGGCTCCCGCACGTGCCTCGGTCGGCCGCGGGGCAACCTGCTCCTCGCCCGCGATCTCGACGTGCTCAGGCGAGAGCAGGAAGACCTTGTTCGTGACCCGCTCGATGGAGCCCCGCAGGCCGAAGATCAGTCCCGCCGAGAAGTCGACGAGCCGCTTGGCGTCGGAGTCGTCCATGTCCGACAGGTTCATGATGACCGGCGTCCCGCCGCGGAAGGCCTCGCCGATCAGCCGCGCGTCGTTGTACGACCGCGGGTGGATGGTGGTGATGCGACGCAGGTCGCCGCCGACGAGGGCGTCGGCCGGCACCCCGTCACGGTGCAGCGGCGTGACCTCGGCCTGGTAGTCGTCGTCACGCACCGGCTCCAGCTCCTCGTCGTAGTCGTCGAGGTACTCCCCGTCGGGGCGCTGGTCGTCGGCCAGCCCCAGGTACAGCATCGTCTTGCGAAGCGCTCCGCCCATCGCCCTGCTCCGTTTCGTCGGTACGTCAGTGACTTGACGGTATCCAGCACGACGCGCTAGGCGGATCGCGACACGCCGACGTCACGACAGGACGACGACACCCGCCTGGCGTCCCGCGACCTCGCCGGCGGCCGTGGCCCGACGGTGCGAGAACAGGTCCGCGTCGGTCATCGTGCAGCGATCGACCCGTGTGGCGGCGACGCCCCGCGCGGCGAGCCGGGCCGTCACCCCGGCAGGCAGGTCCAGCCCGGCGGTGCCGCGCGCCGTGGTCGACCAGCTCTCGGGCACGACGGCGGTGACCTCGTCACGCAGGTCCTCCGGCACCTCGTAGCACGCCCCGCACACCGCCGGCCCGACGGCGGCGCGCAGCCGGTCCACCTCGGCGCCGCGCGCCAGCAGGCGGTCGACGACCCGGTCCACGACGCCGGCGACGAGTCCCCGGCGTCCGGCGTGGGCGACGCCGACCACCCGGGCCACGGGGTCGGCGAGCAGCACCGGGACGCAGTCCGCGACGAGCACGCCGAGCCCCAGTCCCGGTTCCGCGGTGACCAGGCCGTCCGCGGTACCGGCGCTCATCGGGGGCGCACCGGACCACTCGGCACGCTCGGCCGGTCCGAGATCGAGGACGTCCGCGCCGTGCACCTGCGTGGCGAAGGCCACGGGGGCCCCGACCCACTCGGCCAGGAGGTCGCGGTTGCGCTGGACGCGCGCGCTGTCGTCACCCGTGGTGTCGGCCAGGTCGAGGGACGACCACGGCGCCGGCGAGACGCCGCCGTGCCGCGTGGTGAACCCCGCCACCACACCCTCGCCCAGGTCTGCCCGCAGCAGACCCGCGCCGAAGTCCTCGGGCAACATGGCCTCCTGGGCCCAGGGGACGGGTGAGGTCACTTGAGGAAGTCGGGGACGTCGAGGTCCTCGGCGGGCCGGGACTGGTCGACCATCCGGGGCACGTCCACCGGACGCTCGACCGTCACGCCCTCGCCGTTGCCCTCCTCGACGACACCGAGCTGCGCCGGGCGCGGGCTGCCGCCCACCGGCTCCAGGCTCGCCGGCACGTCGTCCGGGTCCGCCGGGATCGGCCGCGGACGGGCGTGCGCGGGCTCGGCGGCGGGCACCGGGGCGGTCGCCGGGGAGACGCCCTGACCACCGGCCGGCGACGCCGGGCTCGTCGCGGAGGCCGGGGCCGGACGCCCGGCCGCACCGTCGTCGACGGCCGGCCGGCCGGCCGCGGAGCTGCCGGTGACCTGCCCGAGCGCCCGGGAGTCCTCGCGCGGCTTGGGCAGTCCCCCGTCGAAGCCGGCGGCGATGACCGTGACCCGGACCTCGTCGCCGAGCGCGTCGTCGATGACCGTGCCGAAGATGATGTTCGCCTCGGGGTGGGCCGCCTCCTGCACCAGGCGTGCCGCCTCGTGCACCTCGAACAGGCCGAGGTCGCTGCCGCCCTGGATCGACAGCAGCACGCCGTGCGCGCCGTCGATGGAGGCCTCCAGCAGCGGCGAGGAGATCGCGAGCTCGGCGGCCTGGACGGCGCGGTCCTCCCCGCGGGCCGAGCCGATGCCCATGAGGGCGGACCCGGCCCCCTGCATCACGGACTTCACGTCGGCGAAGTCCAGGTTGATCAGGCCGGGGGTGGTGATGAGGTCGGTGATCCCCTGGACGCCGGAGTGCAGCACCTGGTCGGCCGAGTGGAACGCGGCGATCGCCGAGACGTTCCGGTCCGACATCGACAGCAGCCGGTCGTTCGGGATCACGATGAGGGTGTCGACCTCCTCGCGGAGCTGCTCGATCCCCTGCTCGGCCTGCACCGAGCGGCGACGCCCCTCGAAGGTGAACGGCCGGGTGACCACGCCCACGGTCAGCGCACCCAGCGACCGCGCGATGCGGGCCACGACCGGCGCGCCGCCGGTGCCGGTGCCGCCGCCCTCGCCCGCCGTGACGAAGACCATGTCCGCCCCGCGCAGGACGTCCTCGATCTCCTCGGCGTGGTCCTCGGCGGCCTTGCGGCCGACCTCGGGGTCCGCCCCCGCGCCGAGCCCGCGCGTCAGCTCGCGGCCGACGTCCAGCTTGACATCGGCGTCCGACATCAGCAGGGCCTGCGCGTCGGTGTTGATGGCGATGAACTCGACACCCTTGAGGCCGACCTCGATCATGCGGTTCACGGCGTTCACGCCGCCACCGCCGATGCCGACCACCTTGATCACTGCCAGGTAGTTCTGCGGAGTTGCCACGTCGTTGCCTCTCGGGTCGTTCCGGTCCTGACTGCCACCGACCAAACCTTCAGGTTATAGTTGAAGGTGAGTGTTATGTCAGGTTGCTGCTTGCCACCGACGGTATTTCGCCGACACCCACGCGGGCCGCACATGCCTCGGCGTGTCGCGAGCGGTGTGACGGCTCTCAACGGGTCACGGGAAGCTCGGGCGAGGACACGTCGATGACGGCGACGTCGCCGCCGACCTGACGCAGGGTGCGCACGACCTCCACCTTCAGCGGCAGCCGCTCCGCGCCGCCCCACCGGACGCTCAGTCCGTCGCGGAGCACGGTCTCGACGTCGTCCTGGGTGCGGGCGCTCACCGTCTCCACGCGGGCGGCCAGACCGGGCGGCAGCGCCGCGACCACGGCCAGCGCCGCCCGCAGCGCGCGGACGGACTCCTGCTCGAGCGGCACGGAGACCACCGGGAGCCCCTCCGGCACCGCGCCGCGACGGCCGAGGCGGACCCCCTCGTCGTCGAGCAGCACGAAGTCACCGTCGTCCGGGACCGCGGCGACCGGTTCGCGCGCCACGACGGACACCTGCAGACCGTGCGGCCACGACCGCTCCAGCGCGACGTCCTTGACACCGCGCAATCCGCGGATCTCCTCCGCCATGCCCGAGGCGTCCAGCCGCGCCAGCGGCGTGCCGGCGGCCGCGACGGCGATCTCGTGGACCCGCTCGCCGTCGACGACGGACGAGTCGGCCCCCGTCACGGCCACCTCACCGGCCTCGAGCGCCAGCAGGTCGGACCACCCGACCACCCAGCCGGCTCCCCCGGCGAGCAGGAGCACCAGCACGACCACGAGCACGGTGCGCCACGACCGGTGACGGCGCATCGCCGACCGCTCGGCCCGCCGTTCCGCCATGGTGGTCGACACCCGGGGGTCGGCCGCCGGCGACGGCGCCGGGCGCGGCGCCCGCGCGGGAGCCGACGGCCGGGCGCGCGCCGGGCTCGCGGCGGAGCGGGCGCTGTCGGAGGAGCGGGCGCTGCCGCTCGACCGCGCACCGTCGCCCGCACGAGCACGGGAGCCCGACCGCTGCGGGGCACGGCCCCGCGCCCCCGCCGACGGCGCGGACGTCCCCGCCGGGTCCGGCCGGGACCGCTCGGGCGCGCGGGGACGAGGAGGAGGACGCATCACCCCATGGTCGCGTCCGGCGCGGGCCCCGAGGGGTCCGCCACGCCGTGACGGGCCGCCAGGTCCGCGAGGACGACGGGGCCGAGCTCGGTGACGTCGCCGGCGCCGACGGTCAGGACGACGTCACCGGGACGGGCCAGCTCCGCCACGGCGTGCGCGGCCGCGAGCCGGTCCTCGACCGGGCGGACCCGCCCCCCGGAGACCGTCGCGCCGGCCCGGTCGGTGATGGTCCGCGCCGTCACCTGCGGGTCGACGTCCTCCCGCGCCCGGTACACCCCGGTCACCACGACCTCGTCGGCGAGCGCCAGGGCCGCGGCGAACCGGTCGGCGAAGATCCGCGTGCGTGAGTACAGGTGGGGCTGGAACAGCACGACCACGCGTCCGTCGCCGGCCACCGGGCGGGCCGCACGCAGCAGCGCCTCGACCTCGGTCGGGTGGTGGTCGTAGCTGTCGAACACCCGCACGCCCGCGACCTCGCCGCGCGGCTCGAAGCGTCGACCCGTCCCCACGAACATGCCGGCGCCCGCCACGGCGGCCGCCGGCTCCGCCCCGAGCAGCACGGCGGCGACGACCGCGGCGGTGGCGTTCAGGGCGTTGTGCGCCCCCGGCACGTCGAGGGCCAGCACGTGGTCCGTCGCACCCAGGGGCCCGCCGGACACGACGGCGCGCACGGTCCCGGCGCCGACGACGACGTCCCGCACGCGGACGTCGGCACCGTCCGCGGTGCCGTAGGTGACCACGCGTCGGCCGGCCTCGCGGTGCGCGGCGGCCAACCGGGCCGAGCCGGCGTCGTCCGCGCAGGCGACGAGCGCCCCGTCGGGGGTGATCCGCGCGGCGAAGTCCACGAACGCCTGCTCGAACGCCTCCTGGGAGCCGTAGTGGTCGAGGTGGTCAGCCTCGACGTTGGTCACCACCGCCACCGTCGGGGCATAGTTGAGGAACGACCCGTCGGACTCGTCGGCCTCGGCCACCAGCACGTCCGCGCTGCCGGCGTGGCCGCCCGGCACGGTCCGCTCCCCCGTCGCGTCCCGCCGTCGGACCGTGCCCCCGATCGCGAACGAGGCGTCCACCCCGACCGCGGCGAGCACGGTGGCCACCATGGCCGAGGTCGTGGTCTTGCCGTGCGCGCCGGCGACCGCCACGGTGCGCCGCCCCTGCATGAGGGCGGCGAGCGCCTGGGAGCGGTGCAGGACCCGCAGGCCCGCCGCACGCGCGGCGGCCAGCTCGGGGTTGCTCTCCCGCACGGCGGTGGAGACGACGACGGTGTCGACCCGCGGGGTGCCGTCCGGCGCGACGACGTGGTCGGCGTCGTGCCCGACCCACACGGTCACGCCGTCGGCCCGCAGCGCGGACAGCGCGGGGCTCTCGACGGCGTCCGACCCCTGGACCGGGGCGCCCTGGGCCGCGAGCAGACGGGCGACGACGGACACCCCGGCTCCGCCGACGCCGACGAGGTGGACGCGCCCGAGCGCGGCGACGGCGGACGGGGCGCTCATCGTGCCGCCCCCGCGGCCGCCTCGACCATGTCGGCGACCCGGGCCGCCGCGTCGCGGACCCCGACCGAGCCGGCGGCCTCGGCCATGGCGGCCAGCCGTGCCCGGTCCTGGAGCAGGGCGGGCACCTCGGCCGCGACCCGCTCCGGGGTGAACGCGGCGTCGTCGATCACGATCCCGCCGCCGGCCCCGACGACGTCGCGGGCGTTCAGCCGCTGCTCGCCGTTGCCGATCGGCAGCGGGACGTACACCGCGGGCAACCCCAGCGCGGCGAGCTCGCAGACCGTCCCGGCCCCGGAGCGCGCGACGACGAGGTCGCAGGCGGCCAGCGCGTGCTGCATGTCCGACAGGTACTCGCGCACGTGGTAGCGGGACACGTCGTGGTCGCCGGCCAGCGCCGCCACGGCCTCGCGCACCTCGGCGTCCTTGTCCCGGCCGGTCAGGTGCAGCACCTGCAGGCCCGCGTCCAGGAGCGCGGCGGCGGCACCCGTCACCGCCCGGTTGACGTTCAGGGCGCCCGAGGACCCCCCGGTGACCAGCAGGGTCGGCAGGTCGGGGTCGAGGCCGAGCGCGGCGGCCCCGCGGTTCCGGGAACCGGCAGGGTCCGCCCGGCGCTCGTCGACCAGGGCGGCGATCGCCGGGCGCAGCGGCAGCCCGACGCAGGTGGCCCCGGCGATCGTCGTGTCGGCGAAGGTGGTGCCCACGGCGGCCGCCCAGCGGGACCCGAGCCGGTTCGCCAGACCCGGGCGGGCGTTCTGCTCGTGGATCACCACCGGCACGCCGAGACGTCGCGCCGCCAGGTAGGCCGGGGTGGACACGTAGCCACCGAAGCCGACCACGGCCCGGGCGTCGATCTCGGTGATGGCGTCCTGCGCCGACCGCACGGCCGCGCGCAGGCGGCCCGGCAGCCGCAGCAGGTCCACGCTCGGCCGGCGCGGCAGCGGGACCCGGGGGATCTCGTGCAGCCGGTAGCCGGCGGCGGGGACGAGGTCGGCCTCCAGGCCGGCCGCGGTGCCCAGCACCCGGAACGACGTCTCGGGGTCACGGGCCCGCAGCTCGTCGGCCACGGCGAGCAGCGGGTTGACGTGGCCGGCGGTCCCTCCACCGGCCAGCACGACAGAGCGCACGGAGGAAGTCTTCACACGCGCAGACCCTACCGGCCCCGGCGGCGCGCACCGCTCAGCACGGTGAGCGAGCGGCGCACGACGCTCGGGCGCGCCGCGAGCGCCTCCGCGGCACCCGGCTCGGAGCGCGCGAAGCTGATGACCATGCCCAGGGCCGCCATGGTCGTCACCAGGGCCGACCCGCCGGCGGACACCAGCGGCAGCGGCACGCCGATGACCGGCAGCAGCCCCAGCACGACGCCGATGTTGACGAACGCCTGGCCCACGATCCAGCACGCCACGGCGGCGGTGGTGATCTTGACGAACGGGTCGTCGTGCCGCCGCACGATCCGTGCCATGGCGACCCCGAGCACCACGAACAGGGACAGCACGAGCAGGGTGCCGAGGAGGCCGAGCTCCTCGCCGATGATGGCGTAGATGAAGTCGTTGTGCGCCTCGGGCAGGTACCGCCACTTCTCGCGGCTGGCCCCGAGCCCGACGCCGAACAGCCCGCCGGTACCCAGGCCGTACATGCCGTGCAGGGACTGGTAGCACAGGCCCTCGGCGTCGGTGCACTCGCCGTAGGTCGCCAGGATGCGCCCCATGCGGTTGGAGTTGCCGAGCACGAAGAGCCCGACGATCGCCGTCACGGCGGCGGCACCGCCCAGCGCGAGCATGCGCCACGGCGCACCGGCGACCCACAGCGCTCCCGCCACGAGCCCGGCGATGACCAGCATCGTGCCCAGGTCGTTCCCGGCGATGACCAGTCCCAGGACGATCAGCGCCCCGGGCACGGCGGGCACGATGGCGTGGGCCCAGGACCCGAGCAGGTGCTGCTTGCGCCCGAGCACGACCCCGAGCCAGACGGCCAGGGCGAGCTTGCTCACCTCGGCCGGCTGCACCGTGACGCCGCCGAGGGAGATCCAGCCGACGTTGCCGCCCTGCGCGCGCGCCAGCGCCGGCACGAGCGTCAGCGACTGCAGGACGACGGCCACGGCGAGGGCCGGCCAGGCCAGCCGCTTGTACCACCGCACCGGCAGCCGGGCGGCGACCAGCAGCACGGGCAGTCCGATCAGGGCGAAGCGCGCCTGCGTCAGCCCGGCGGCGTAGGGGGACTCGCCCGCGGCGATCGAGGTGACGGCCGTGCTGGAGAACACCATGACCAGACCGATGAGCAGCAGCAGCCCGGTCGCCCCGACGACGAGGTAGTAGCTCGTCACCGCGGAGTTCCACTGCCCCAGCCACGGCCGGTCGGTGCTGCGCGTGCGCGCCGCGGGCGTGACCGCCATCGTGCTCCCCTACGTCAGGTCCTGCACCGCGGAGGCGAACTCCTCCCCCCGCGCCGCGTAGGACGCGAACTGGTCCATGGACGCGCCGGCCGGGGCCAGCAGCACGGTGTCGCCCTCCCGGGCGGCCTGCCGCGCCGCGGACACCGCGCGACGCATCACGCTGCCAGTGTCGCCGGGATCGATCACGCGGACCGGCACCTCGGGCGCGTGTCGGGCCAGTGCGTCGGTGAACGGCTCCGGGTCGGTGCCGATGACGACGGCGGCACGCAGCCGGTCGGCCCGGCTCGCCACCAGGTCGTCGAAGGTCGCCCCCTTGGCCAGACCGCCGGCGATCCACACGCCGGTGCCGGGAGCGCAGGCGGCCAGCGAGGCGGCCGCGGCGTGGGCGTTGGTCGCCTTGGAGTCGTCGACGTAGGTCACCCCGTCGAGCGTGCGCACGACGGCGGCGCGGTGCGCGTCCGCGGAGAAGCGGCGCAGACCGTCGCGCACGGCCCGGGCCTCGACCCCGTGGGCGCGGGCGAGGGCGGCGGCGGCCAGGGCGTTGGCCACGACGTGCGGGGGCGCACCCTGCGGACCGCCCAGGTGGGCCAGGTCGGCGAGCGTGCCCAGCTCCGCGGCCGTGCGGTGCCGGTCGGGGGCGTCGGCGGCCGTGTGGAAGGCGCGGTCGACCAGCACGTCCTCGACCACGCCGAGCTGGCCGGGGCCGGGCGCTCCGAGGGTGAAGCCGACCGCCCGGGCGCCCTCGGCCACGTCGGCCTCGCGCACGAGTCGTTCGGTGCGCGGGTCCGCCACGTTGTACACGCACGCCACCTGCGCGCCGTGGTAGATCCGGCCCTTGTCGGCCGCGTACGCCGCGGCCGACCCGTGCCAGTCCAGGTGGTCGTCGGCCACGTTGAGCACCGCGCCGGCCTCGACCGCCATCGTGAGGGTGTGGTGCAGCTGGAAGCTGGACAGCTCCACGGCCAGCACGTCCAGGTCGGAGTCCTGCGCCGCGGTCAGCACCGGGGTGCCGACGTTGCCGACCGTCGCGGTGCGCAGCCCGGCGGCGGTCAGGATCGACGCCAGCATCTGCACGGTCGTGGTCTTGCCGTTGGTGCCGGTGACGGCGAGCCACGGGGCCCCGCTGCGCAGCCGCCAGGCCAGCTCGACCTCGCTCCACACGGGGACGCCGGCCCGCTGCGCCGCGGCCAGCAGCGGGGTCGTCGGTGCCCACCCCGGGGACGCGACGACGAGGTCGGACCGCGCGACCAGGTCGGCGGCCACCGCCGGGTCGGCCGCGTCCGCGCCGGTCACGTCCGCGTCCGCGGCACGGCCGTCCACGGTGGTCACCGTGCCGGCCCGGCCGGCGAGCGCCTCGACGACGGCGCGGCCGGTGACGCCCAGCCCGGCGACGACGACCCGGGCGCCGGCCAGGTCGACGTCGCGCGCCCGAGGGCTCAACTGACGACCCACTCGGCGTAGAAGATGCCCATGCCGAGGGCGGAGAACAGTCCCGCGATGAGCCAGAACCGGATGACGATGGTGACCTCGCCCCACCCGGACAGCTCGAAGTGGTGGTGCAGCGGGGCCATCTTGAACACCCGCTTGCCGGTCAGCTTGAACGAGCCGATCTGGATGATGTCCGACAGCACGATGATGACGAACAGGCCGCCGATGACGGCGGCGAGGATCTCGGTGCGCGTCAGGATCGACAGCGCCGCGAGCGCGCCGCCGAGGGCGAGGGACCCGGTGTCCCCCATGAAGATCTTGGCCGGGCTGGCGTTCCACCACAGGAAGCCGAAGCAGGCGCCCATGACGGCGGCCGCGACGATCGCGAGGTCCTGCGGGTCGCGCACCTCGTAGCAGCCGGGTCCGGCGGCCGCGAGCCGCTGGCAGGACTGGTTCAGCTGCCAGATGCCCACCAGGATGTACGCGCCGAAGACGATGAGGGACGACCCGGTCGCGAGGCCGTCCAGGCCGTCGGTGAGGTTCACGGCGTTCGACCACGCGGTGATGAGGAAGTTCGCCCAGATCACGAACAGGATCAGCCCGATGGTCGTCCCCGCGAAGGCGAGGTCCAGGTCGGTGTCCCGCAGGAACGAGATCTTCGTCGAGGCGGGCGTGCGGGAGTTCGCGTTGGGGAACTGCAGCGCCAGCACCGCGAACGAGATGCCCACGAAACCCTGGCCGACGATCTTCGCCTTCGCGGTCAGCCCCAGGGACCGCTGCTTGCGGATCTTGGTGAAGTCGTCCAGGAAGCCGACGAGCCCCAGCCCCGTCATGAGATACAGCGCGAGCAGCGCCGAGGCGCTCGGCGGGCGGCCGGCCCAGATCATCGACGCCGCGACGCCCAGCAGGGTGGCGGCGATGATGACGACCCCGCCCATGGTGGGCGTGCCGCGCTTGGTGAAGTGCGCCGTGGGACCGTCCTGCCGGACGAACTGGCCGTAGTTGCGGTGCACGAGGAACCGGATGAACAGCGGGGTGCCCAGCAGGGCGACCAGGAGGGAGACGCCGGCGGCGGCGAGGACGGCGATCATCCGGCGACCTCCACCAGCTCGTCGGCCAGGCTCCACAGGCCGGAGCCGTGCGAGGCCTTGACCAGGACGACGTCACCGTCGGTGAGGGTCTCGGCCAGCAGCGAGCGCGCCGTCGCCAGATCGGGCACGAACACCGACTCCTCTCCCCAGGATCCCTCCTGCTGGGCTCCCTCGTGGATGTGGTAGGCCCCCTCGCCCACCACGACCAGCAGCTTGACGTTGAGCCGCACGGCCAGGCGGCCGATGGCGTCGTGCTCGGTCCGCGCCACGTCCCCGAGCTCGAGCATCTCCCCCAGCACGGCGACCGACCGCCGCGAGCGACCGGCCATCACGGCCAGGGTACGCAGGGCGGCCCGCATCGAGTCGGGGTTGGCGTTGTACGAGTCGTCGACCACCGTCACGCCGTCCGCCCGCTCGGTGACCGCCATGCGGTGCGGGCTCTGCGGCGTCGCCGCCGACAGCCGCTCGGCCACGACCGCCAGGTCGACGCCGAGCCGCAGGGCCGCCGTCGCGGCCGCGAGCGCGTTGGTGACGTGGTGCGCGCCGACGAGCCGGAGCGCGACGTCGGCGGTCTCGCCGCCGGCGCGGAGCGTGAACCGCGCCCGGCCGCCGTCGACCGTGACGTCCTGGGCGCGCACGTCGGCCGAGGAGATCGTGCCGAAGCCGACCACCTCGGTGCCGGGCTCGGCACGGTCGGCCATCGCCGCGACACGGGTGTCGTCGACGTTGAGGGCCACGACGCCGCCCGGACGCACGCCGGAGACCATCTCGCCCTTGGTGCGCGCGATGGTCTCGACGTCGCCGAAGACCCCGAGGTGGGCCGTGCCGACCGCCAGGACGATGCCGACGTCCGGGGGCGCGATCCGGGTCAGGTCCGCGATGTTGCCGGGCCGGTCGGCGCCCATCTCCAGCACCAGCAGGCGGGTGTCCGCGGTCGCCCGCAGCACCGTCAGGGGCAGCCCGATCTCGTTGTTGAACGAGCCCAGGGGCACCACCACGGCGTCCTCGCCGAGCGCGGGCACGAGCAGCTGCCCCAGGAGGTCCTTCGTGGTCGTCTTGCCCACCGAGCCGGTGACGGCGGCGACGCGGACCTCGGCGGCCTCGCGCAGGCGGGCCAGCACGGCCCGGGCGAGCTCGCCGAGGGCCGTCTGGACGTCGTCGACGACGACGCACGGCACGCCGTCGACGGCGCGGGCGGCCAGCACCAGGGACGCGCCGTCCCGGACCGCGGAGGCGGCGAAGTCGTGCCCGTCGACGTGCTCGCCGGGCAGCGCGACGAACAACGCGCCGGGTGACACCTGCCGGGAGTCGACGACCACGGGACCGGTGACGACGGCGTCGTCCCCGGCGCCGTGCAGCGACCCGGCGGTCGCGGCGGCGACCTCGGCGGCGGTGAGCTCGATCATGCGGTGGGGGTCCTCTCTGCGCGGGCGCGCAGCGCGGCGCGCGCCTCGACGCGGTCGTCCAGCTCGAGGTCCACGCCGCGGACCTCCTGGAAGGTCTCGTGCCCGCGGCCGGCGACGAGCACCGTGTCGGTGCCGGCGGCCTCCAGCACGGCGCGCCGGACGGCCTCGCCGCGCGGGGCGACCTCCGTCACGGTCACCTCGCGGCCGGCGGCCGCCGCGCTCTCGCGGGCCGCCTCGGCGCCGGCGCGCACGGCGGCACGGACCGCGGCGGCGTCCTCGTCGTGCGGGTCGTCGTCGGTGATGACCACGACGTCGGCACCCGCGACGGCGGCCGCACCCATCGCCGGGCGCTTGCCCGGGTCACGGTCGCCGGTGGCGCCGAACACGACGGCCAGGCGCCCGGTCGTCGTCGGGCGCAGCGCCGCGAGGGCCAGCTCGAGGGCGTCGGTGTTGTGCGCGAAGTCGACGACGACGCGGGGGTGGCCGTCGCCCCCGGGGCCGACGACCTCCATCCGGCCGGGTACCCGCGCGGACAGCCCGTCCCCCGCCTCGAGCGCGGCCACGACGTCCTGCGGGGCGACGCCGGAGGCGAGCACCATCACCACGGCCAGCGCGGCGTTGGCGACGTTGAAGTGTCCCGGCAGGGACGTGGACGTCCGCAGGGAGAGCCCGTCGGTCCGGGTCAGGGTGAAGGCCGAGCCGGTGCCGTGCGGGACGACCTCGGAGACGGTCCAGTCGGCCGCCGGGGAGTCCGGTGCGGGCGCCGTGGTCCGGACGGTCTCGACCGGGACCGTGGCCGCGGCGGCCATGCGCTCGCCCCACGCGTCGTCGACCACGACGACACCCCGGCGGGCGCGGGCCGGCGTGAAGAGCTCGGCCTTGGCGGCGAAGTACGTGGGCAGGTCCCCGTGGAAGTCGAGGTGGTCCTGGCTGAGGTTGGTGAAGCCGGCGACGTCGTAGACCACGCCGTCGACGCGGTGCATCGCGATGGCGTGCGAGGAGACCTCCATCGACAGCGAGTCGACGCCGTCCTCGCACATCGCGGCGAGCACCGCCTGCAGGTCGGAGGCCTCCGGGGTGGTCAGCCGGCTGGGCAGCACCCGGTCGCCCGACCGCGTCTCGACCGTGCCGACGAGACCGCCGCGGCGTCCCAGGGAGCGCAGCAGGTGGTCGAGCTGGTAGGTCGTGGTGGTCTTGCCGTTGGTGCCGGTGATGCCGAACGTGGTCAGCCGCTCGGCGGGGGCACCGTGCACCCACGCGGCGACGGGACCGAGCAGGGTGCGCGGGTCGTCGGTCACGAGCACGGGCACCGTCAGGTCGCGCAGCCGGTCGGCGCCCGCCGGGTCGGTCAGCACGGCGTGGGCGCCGCGGGACACGGCGTCGGCGGCGAAGGCCGCGCCGTGGGCGCGCGCGCCGGGCAGCGCCACGAAGAGGTCGCCGGCGGCCACGGCACGGTTGTCGCTGGCGACCGCGGTCACCTCCGCCGCGGCGTCCGGGCCGGGGACGGCGGTGGTCAGGTCGAACCGGGCCACGAGGTCGGCCACGCGTCGCGGGACGAGCACCGCGGGCCGGATGCGATCGGTCGGGGATGTCACGGGGAAGAACCTACCTGGTGCCGGCTCGTCACCAGGTCAGCGGGAACAGGTCGGCCGGCTCGTCGGACGGCGGGACGCCGTCGGCACGCAGCACGTAGCCCATCAGCTCGCTGAAGACCGGAGCGGCCACCACCCCGCCGTAGATCGAGGACCGGGGGCTCTTGAGGAACACCGACACCGTGTAGCGGGGGTCGTCGACGGGCGCCACGCCGATGAACGAGGCCACGTAGGTGGTGCCGCCGCCCTCGAACATCTGGGCGGTGCCGGTCTTGCCCGCCACCCGGTATCCCGGGACCTGGGCCGCCGTCCCCGTGCCGTCCTCGGCGGTGACGGCCTCCATCATGGTCAGCACGTCGTTCGCGGTCTGCGAGGACACCACGCGCGTGCCCTCGTCGCGTTCGACGGGGACGAGCTCGCCGGTCGCGGTGCGGGTGCCGGCGACCAGGGTGGCCGGCATGCGCACGCCGTCGTTGGCGATGGTCGAGAACACCTGGGTGGCCTGCATGGCGCTGACCGCGACGCCCTGTCCGAACAGCACCGTGTAGGGCGTGCGGTTCTCGATCTCGTCGATGTTCTCGTCGGGCAGGATGCCCGCGCTCTCCCCCGGCAGCCCGAGCGCCGTCCGCTGGCCGAACCCGAACTTGCGCAGGTAGTCGTAGCGCACCGCGAACGGGATCTCCTCGCCCATCATCACGGTGCCGGCGTTGGAGGACTGGGCGAGGATGCCCGCGAGGGTCCAGCGCTCGACGGGGTGCGGGTGGGAGTCGCGGAACGTCTCGCCGTCGACCGTGTAGCGGTCCGGCACCTCGAACTCGTCCGTGGGTTCCCAGTAGCCGCCCTCGAGCGCGGCGGCCATCGAGATGACCTTGCCGGTCGACCCCGGCTCGAAGACGACGTTCACCGCCCGCGAGCCGTCGGCGACGTCGCCGGAGGTCCCGTTCGGGTCGACCTCGCCGGAGTCGGCCATCGACACGACGTCCCCGGTCCGCAGGTCCTGGACGACGGCGATCGCGTAGCTCGCCCCGGTGTCCGAGACCGCCTGGTCGAGCAGCTCCTCCGCCTTCCACTGCACGTCCGAGTCGAGGGTCAGCTGGACGTCCTCGCCGGGCTCGGCGGGGACGGACTCCAGCTCGGACGCCGGGATCCGGGCGCCGTCCCGGCCGCGCTCGTAGGTCAACGTGCCGTCGGTGCCGTCGAGCACGTCGTCGAAGGTGGCCTCGAGACCGCCCACGCCGACCTGCTCGCTGTTGACGTGCCCGAGCAGCGGGCCGGCCACGGTGCCGGCGGGATAGGTGCGCTCCGACGTCAGGTGGGAGAACACCGAGCCGTACAGGCCGAGGGCCGAGACGGCGCGCTGCACCTCCGGCACGACGTCGCGGGCCAGGACCACGTACCTGTCCTCGCCGTTCAGCCGGGCACCGAGGGTGGCCTCGCTCTCGCCCAGGACCGGGGCCAGCAGCTGGGCGATGCCCAGGGCGCCGTCCTGCACGGGGTCGCCGTCCGCGTCGCGGCGGCCGTTGCCGCGGAACCCCTGGATGTTCACCTGGTCGGCCACGATCCGATAGCGGTCCACGGACGTCGCCAGCACGCGCCCCTCGGCGTCGAGGATGTCGCCGCGGTGGGCCTGGGTGACCTGGGTGGCGAGCCGGGCCTGCTGGGCCGTGGACGCCAGCGCGGGTCCCTGGACGACCTGGACGTCCACCAGCCGGCCCACGAACACCGTCACCACGAGGGCCGCCAGGGCGATCAGCCAGCGCTGCCGACGCTCGGGGTCGCCGGCCAGGCGTCCCTGCGCCCGGGGCGTCCGCCCGCGGCCGGCCGTCGCCGCACCGCGCGACGCGCCCGCCGCACCGGCCCGGGCTCCCCCGGGTCGTCTGGTCTGCACAGCACGATCCTGCGCCCCCGACGGCCGTCCGCCGCGGCGGCGCACCGGGCGTGTCGGGCTCACGGCTCCTCCGCGGGCTCCGTGGGTCCCGGCACGACGGCCCGGTCGGCGGCGGACAGCATGGTCATCTCCTCGGCGGGCACCATGCCGAGCCGCTCGGCCTGCTGCGGCAGCGAGGCCTCGGCGGCCCGCAGCTCGGACCGCACCTCCTGGACGTCCTGCGCGACCAGGCCCGCCTCGCGCTGCAGCCGGGACATCTCGTAGGACCCGCGCGCCATCGTGGTGTTGAGCAGCAGCGCCGCCAGCAGGGCGGCGACCAGCACCAGGGCGCACAGCAGCATGAAGGGGACCCCGGAGGTGGCCTGCAACGGCGCCCGGACGGCGTCGAAGCGACGGCCGGCTCCTCCCTCGACGGCGCGCAGGGGCGCGCGGCGCGGGGTGGGCTCGCCACGGGGCACCGGGTGGACGGTGGAGGCTCGCAGAGCACTCATCGTGACTCCTTCCGGGTCGGGCCGAGCAGGTGGGCGGGCGTGGGTCGCAGTCGGCGGGCGGCGCGCAGGCGGACCGAGGCCGACCGCGGGTTGCGCTCCCGCTCGGCCTCGTCGGCCTCCTCGGCGCCGCGGGTGAGGGCCTCGAGGTAGGGCCGGTGAGTCTCCGGCTCGACGGGGAGGTCGGGCGGCGCGCTGGACGTGGTGCCGCGGGTGATGGCCCGCTTGACGATGCGGTCCTCCAACGAGTGGTAGGACTCCACGACGATGCGGCCGTCGACCGCGAGCGCCTCGATCGCGGCGGGGACGGCCCGCTCGAGCACCTCGAGCTCGCCGTTGACCTCGATCCGCAGCGCCTGGAACGTCCGCTTGGACGGGTTGCCCCCGGTGCGCCGCGCGGCCGCCGGGATGGCGGCGCGGACCGCGTCGGCGAGCTCGGCGGTCCGGGCCCACGGCTCGCGCTCCCGGCGTCGGACCACCGCGCGGGCGATCCGCGGCGCGAACCGCTCCTCGCCGTAGCGACGCAGGACGCGGGCGATGTCCGCCTCGTCGTAGGTGTTCAGCACGTCGGCGGCCGTGATGCCCCGCGAGGGGTCCATGCGCATGTCCAGCGGGGCGTCCTGGGCGTAGGAGAACCCGCGCTCCGGCTCGTCGAGCTGGAGCGAGGAGACGCCCAGGTCCATCAGGACGCCCTGGACCGCGCCGTCGGCGTGCTCGTCGACGACGTCGGCGATCTCGTCGTACACGGCGTGCACCGGGGTGAACCGGTCGCCGAAGCGGGCCAGCCGCCGCCCGGCGAGCTCGAGGGCCTGCGGGTCCCGGTCGATACCGAGCACCCGGGCGGTCGGGACCTGCTCGAGCACGGCCTCGGTGTGCCCGCCCATCCCGAGCGTGCAGTCCACCAGGACGCTGCCGGGCTCGGCCAGGGCCGGGGCGAGCAGGTCGACGCACCGCTGGAGGAGCACCGGCAGGTGGCGGTCGCTCGTCGGCCGCGCCGCGTCGTCCGGTCGTTCGTCCACCACGGGCCCCTCCTTCCTGTCGCGGCCCCGCCCGACCAGGTCTCCCTCCGCGTCGTTCTGGCGCCGGGGAAGTGCGCCAGACCCTCGCGGGGAGAGGCCTCGCCGTGCGGGGCCGCTGCTGTGCTGGTGTCGTCGTCGGTCGGTTCAGAACTGCAGGTCGGGGAAGATCTGCTCGGCCACGTCGGAGTAGTCCGCCTCCTGCGCGGACAGGTAGCTCTCCCACGCACCGGCGTCCCAGACCTCGACCCGGGTGCCGGCGCCGATGACGGCGACGTCCCGGCCGAGGCCCGCGTACTCGCGCAGGTTCGCGGGGATGACCACGCGGCCCTGCTTGTCCGGCACCTCGTCGCTCGCCCCCGACAGGAACACGCGCAGGTAGTCGCGTGCCTGCCGGCTGGTGACCGGCGCCTGCCGGACCTGCTCGTAAATGCGGGAGAACTCGTCCATCGGCAGCAGGAACACGCAGCGTTCCTGCCCCCTGGTCATGACGAGCCCGGCGGCGAGTCGGGAACGGAACTTCGCCGGCAGGATCAGCCGTCCCTTCTCGTCGAGCCTCGGGGTGTACGTCCCGAGCAGCAGCCCGGTACCCGGGAACTGGTCCCCCAGCGCTCCTGCCACGGTCCGCACCTCCCCTCGGGCTCCCGCTTCCTCCACGCTACTCCACTTTCCTCCACCAGGCGCGGCGATTCGGCCCTCTTTCCTCCACCTGGGCACCGGTGCCACGCGTCGTCGCAGGTCAGAGCGTCGGGGGTGAAGTGGAGGGCCGAGGCGCCACCGAGGCCCCCTCGACGGCTGCGCACCACGTCGGACGCGTGACCCGGGTCACGGACCTGGCGTGGGACCGGATAGGCTGCGAGGCGTACCCGCAACATCACCGGAGGCCGCATCGTGCAGACCGACCACGTCACCGGCACCCTGCCGCAGACGCCGCCCGACGGCGGGCAGGAGGCCCTGCGGGCCGGGCTGGGCGAGCTGGTGGCCACCACGGCCCGCGTGCGCGACCAGGTGGAGAGCGTCGTCACCGGACGCCCCGACCTGGCGCGGCTGACGGTCGCGGTCCTGCTCGCCGGGGGGCACCTGCTGGTCGAGGACGTGCCCGGCGTGGGCAAGACCACGCTCGCCAAGGCGCTGGCGCGCACGATCGACTCCCGCGTCGGCCGGGTGCAGTTCACCCCGGACCTGCTGCCGAGCGACCTCACCGGCGTCAACGTGTACCGGTCGACCACCGGGGAGTTCGAGTTCCGGCCGGGCCCGGTGTTCAACAACGTCGTGATCGGCGACGAGATCAACCGCGCCTCGCCGAAGACGCAGTCGGCGCTGCTGGAGTGCATGGAGGAGGGCCAGGTCACCATCGACGGGTCCACCTACGCCCTGCCGCAGCCCTTCCTGGTGGTCGCCACGCAGAACCCGGTCGAGATGGAGGGCACGTACCCGCTGCCCGAGGCGCAGCGGGACCGGTTCATGGCCCGGCTGTCGGTGGGCTACCCCGACAACCAGGCCGAGATGCGCATGCTCGACGCCCAGACGTCGGCGGACCCCCTGGCGCACCTGGAGACGGTCACCCACGCCGACACGATGCTGCGCTTCGCGGGCTGGATCCGTGCCGTGCACGCGGCACCTGCGGTCAAGCAGTACATCCTGGACCTGGTGGGACGGACCCGCGAGCACCCCGGGCTGCGCCTCGGGGCCTCGCCGCGCGCGTCGCTGCAGCTGCTGAAGGTCGCCAAGGCGCACGCCGCCATGGCCGGCCGGATGCACGTGCTCCCGGACGACGTCCAGGCGCTGGCGGTCCCCGTGCTCGCGCACCGCCTCGTGCTGTCGACCGAGTCCCGTCTCAGCGGCCTCGACGCCTCCGGCATCGTCGAGGAGGTCGTCCGGCAGACCCCGGTGCCGACCCGCGCGGACGTCCCCGTCGGCGGCGCCGCCGCCCACCACCAGCCCCGCTGACCATGGCGGTCGAGCAGGTCCGGGACGCGCTCCGGCGTCTCGTGCGGGTGCGCCCGACCGCACGGGGAGCCCTGCTGGTCTGCGCCGGCCTCGTCCTCGCCGTGGTCGGCGTCGTGCTCGACCTGCCGGACCTCGTCGGCCTCGGGGCCGCGGCCCTGCTCGTCGTGGCGGCCGCCTGGGTCTCCCTGGGACTGCAGCGCCTGGACGCCGGCCGCGGCGCCCTCGACGTGGAACGGCACCTGGCACCCCACCCCGTGGTCGCGGGGCAGCAGGCCACCACCCGTCTGGTCGTGCGCGCCCGCGCCCGCACCGGGGCAGCCTTCGAACGGCTCGCCCGGCTGCGGCTGTCCGAGCAGGCCGCGCACGAGCTGGCCGGGCCGCACGGCATCCGCGCGCAGGTGCGCGCGCACCCCGACCATGTGGCGGTGCAGTACGCGATCGCGCCGGTGCGACGCGGGCGCTGGGCGCTGGGTCCGGTGCTGACCACGCGGACCGACGTCTTCGGGCTGGCCCGCACCACGCAACCGCTCGGGACCAGCACCGCGGTGTCGGTGTGGCCCCGGACCACCCGGGTGGCCGCGCGCAACGCCGCCCTGGGCGACGTCGACCGCGCCGCCGCCGGTGCACGCCTCGCCTCCTCCGACGACTCGGTGATCCGGGAGTACGTAGCCGGCGACGACCCGCGCCGCGTCCACTGGGCCGGCTCGGCGCGCCAGGGACGCCTCATGGTGCGGGCCGACGAGAGCGCGGGGCTGCGCCCGGTGACCGTCCTGCTCGACAGCGGCCTGCTCGCGCCGGCCGCGGAGGACCGTCCCGGCGGCCGGGCGCCGACGCACGCCGCCGTCGCCGACGGCGAGTGGGCGGTCGAGCTGGCGGCGTCGATCGCCACCTCGTTCCTCGAGGCGGGCCACCCGACCCGCCTGGCCGCCACCGGCGGCGCGCACCACCCGCTCACGCACGTCACCGGCGTGCAGACCGGACGGGCCGTGGTGCTGGACGCCACCGTGGACCTCAGCGGGCTGCGGGGCACCGCGGCCGAACGCGCCCTCGAGCAGTCCGTGGCGGCCCTGCGCGCCGACCGGACGCAGTCCGAGATCACCGTCGCGGTCCTCGGCCCGACCGCGGGCGCGGCACGGCACGCGATCGCCTCCCTCGGGGCGGACGGGGTGTCGTGGGCGCTGCTCGTCGTCCCGCGGGCCGAGGGGATGCGCCACGACGTCGACCCGACGGCGGACGACCTGCGGGCCGCCGGCTGGCGGGTGACCACCTGCGCACCGGGCACCCCGCCGGAACGGGTGTGGTCCGCCGTCACGGAGCGTGTCGCATGATCCCCCCGTACACCGGTCCGGTCGTGCGGCTCGTGGCCACCGGCCTCCTCGTCGCGCTGGCCGTCGCCGCGTCGATGACGGCGCTGACCGAGCTGGTGCTGCCCGGCCCGTGGGTGCGGACCGGCCTGCTCGGGATCGTGCTGGTCTCGGTCGCCACGACCGTGACCCGCGGGCTGACGGACGCACGGGCCCGCCGTCGCGGGACCACCGAGACCGGGTCCGGGTCGGCGCTGCCCACCCTCGCCGGGGCCGCGGTCGCCGGCTGGTTCGTCCTGTCGCGCTTCGGGGCGCCGACGTCGGACCCCGACCTGCTCGTCGGACCCGAGCACCTCGGCCGGGTGGTGGCGCGCCTGGGCGAGGCCGGGGAGATCATCCGCTCCCAGGTCGCGCCCGTGCCGGGCACGCTGCCGATCGCCCTCCTCACCGTCGGAGGAACGCTCGCGGTGCTGCTGCTGGCCGACGCCCTCGCCGGCGGGCTGCACTGGTACGCCGGGGTCGGGCTGCCGCTGCTGGCCCTGTGGGCCCCGCCCCTGGTGCTGGTCGGCGAGGTGCCCCGCACCGTCTTCGTCGTCGTGGTGGCGGCGCTGCTGCTCCTCCTGACGGTCTCGCCGCGCGGGGGCCCACGGCCACGCCGCCCCGAGCGCCCCCCGGCCTCCGTGCGCCGCGCCGAGGGGTTCCGCTCGGTGGTCACCACCGCGGTGGCCGTCGTGGTGGCCCTCGGCGCCGGGCTCGTGGCCAGTGCCTCGGACTCGTTGCCGGGGTACGCGGGCGCCTGGTACCAGGCGTTCACCACCTCCGGCGACGCCATCCAGCTCTCCGAGGACCTGGACGTGCTCGGGAGCCTCACCGAGCGGTCGGGCGAGGTGGTGCTGACCTACACCGGGCCGTCCGAGGGCGTCGGCCCCTGGCGCACCTACACGACCTCCGCGTTCGACGGCCGCCGCTGGCAGCGGGGCGACGAGCGCACCGGCGAGCCGTTCGGCCCGGACGACCTGCTGTGGCCCGACGACGTCGACCAGGGCGACCTCGCCGGAGCGCGTGACGTGGCGGTCACGATCGGGTCGCTGCGCGACGACCAGCTCCCGGTGCCCGGCGAGCCGCGCCGGGTGGACGCCACCGGGACCTGGGGCTACGACGGGATCCGTGACGAGGTCGTCGGGGACCGGACGGACGAGGGCGAGACCTTCGCCGTCTCGGTCCGCCCCCGCGACCTCGACCCCGAGCGGCTGCGCGCCGCCGGCCCCGGCACGGCCGTCGACGCCTACCTGCTGGTGCCCGAGACGGAGCACTCCGCTGACGTCGCCGCGCTCGCCGCGGAGGTGGCGGGCGAGGCCCCCACCGCCTACGACCAGGCGGTCGCGCTGCAGCAGTGGCTGCGGGACCCGTCGTCCTTCACCTACTCGACCGAGCTCCCGCGGGGCGGGACGGGTGACCCCGTGTGGGACTTCCTGCAGCACCGCACGGGCTACTGCGTCCAGTTCGCCACCACGATGACGATGATGGCCCGCACGCTGGACATCCCCGCCCGCCTCGGCGTCGGGTTCCTGCCCGGCGACACCGTCGAGGAGTCCGAGGACTCGTCGACCTGGCAGGTCACCGGGCAGGACTCGCACGCCTGGCCCGAGCTCTACTTCGAGGGAGCCGGCTGGGTCCGGTTCGAGCCGACGCCGGCGATCCAGACGGGCGCCCCGCCGGAGCACACCACGCCGCGGGACGACGGCACCTCAGCCCAGGAGCAGGCCGACCAGGTCCCGCCGGTGCCCGAGCAGGTGCCGCCCGAGGAGCGCCAGGAGCAGCAGCCGGCGGCGTCCGCACCCCCGATCGCGGTCTCCGGCGGCGCCGACGCCGACGGTCCGGCCGTCTGGGTGTGGGCCGTCGTCGGTCTCGTGGTGCTCGGTGCCGCGGCCGCCGGCGTCGTCCTCCTGCGTCGCCGTCGGGACGACGGCCCGGTCGACGCCGAGAGGGCGTGGGAACGGGTCCTGGCGGCGCTCGCCCGCGACGGTGTGACGCTGCCTCCCCCGACCACGCCCCGGCAGGCCCCGGAGGCCATCGTCACGGCGGTCACCGCGGCGCACGGCCGCGAGCCCTCCCCCGAGGTGCGCGACGGGCTCCACCGCATCGCCGAGGCCGTCGAGCACAGCCGGTACGCCGCCCCGGACGAGGCCGAGACCGACACCGACCTCGCGGCCCTGGCCGAGACCGTGACCGACGGACTGGCCGAGGCGCGGCGTGCGCGGCGGGGCGTGACCTCGGGGCGCTGACCGCGCGACCCTGGCGTCCGGGCGGACCGAGCGATGAGGCCGGGCCGAGCCGGGCAACGCGACCGCGTCGGCCGACGAGATCGTCGGGGCCGGGGGCGAGACCGTCCGACGAGAGGCGTCCGCCCGGCTTCAGGTCGGGGACGTCAGGGACGCGCCGAGCTCAGCGACCTTCGTCGCGACGCTTGTTCCAGCGCTCCTCGAGCCGGTCGAGGAACCCGGCGCTCTTGGGCTTGGGCTTGGCGGTCCGGGTACCGCCGGACGCCGCCGCCGAGGGAGTCACGTTGCCGTCGTCCTTGACGACGCCCTGGGGGCCCTTCTTGCGGGGCGCGGCGAAGACGAACGCGACACCGGCGAACATCAGCGCGAAGCCGACCACCCCGAGCCACGCCATCTGCGAGGCGGCACCGATCACGAGGAGCAGCAGGCCGAGGACGACACCGACCCCGGCGAGCACGAAACGCAGCGGGGAACGCCGCCGCGACTGCTGGAGGGTGGTCGCGAGCCGGGGGTCGTCGCTCTCCAGCGCGCGCTCCATCTGCTCCAGAACGCGCTGCTCGTACTCCGACAGAGGCATCGGGCCCCCCGATCTCGCTGTGTGGTCGACTGACGTGCTTCTAGGATATGCCCGCTGAACCATGGATGGTAGTCGACGAGGGGGCGAACGACGCACCGAGCGCCACGGCGGACGTCCCGAAGCGCGCGCGCACCGCGTCGACGGCGAGCTCGGCCTCGCGACGGGCCCCGCTGCGGTCGTCCTCGGCGTCGAACAGGGTCGGCTGGCTCGAGAGCCCCGTCCGGGGTCGCAGGTTCTCCCCGCGCACCCCGACGAGCCGCACGGCCAGCCCGCCCAGGTCGACACCGACGAGCAGCTCGCGGGCCACGGCGAACAGCTCCTGGGCCACGTCCGTCGGGGTCTCCACCGTCCGGGACCTGGTCACGGTGCGGAAGTCGCTGGTGCGCACCTTCAGCGTGACCGTCCGGGCGACGACCTCGTGGCGACGCAGCCGGGCGGCCACGCGGTCGGCCAGCTCGCGCAGCCGGTGCACGAGCTCCTCGCGGTCGGCCACGTCACGCTCGAAGGTCGTCTCCGCGCCGATGCTCCGCTCCGCGCGGCCGGCCACCACCGGCCGCGGGTCCCGGCCCCAGGCGAGGTTGTGCAGGTGCTGTCCCGCCACGGGCCCGACGGCGGCCCGCAGGACGTCCACCTCGGTGTCGGCCAGCTGGGCGACCGTGGTGATCCCCCACCGCGCCAGCACCGCCTCGGTCTTGTCCCCGACCCCGTTCAGGGCCCCCACGGGCAGGGCGCGCAGGAACGGCTCCGTCGCGTCCCGGGGCACGAGGAGCATGCCGTCGGGCTTGGCGTGCGTGGAGGCCAGCTTGGCGACGAGCTTGTTCCGCCCGATCCCGACCGAGCACGTCACCCCGTGCTCGGCGCGCACGCGCTCGCGCAGCGCCGCCCCGATCGCCGTCGGGGGCCCGAGCCGACGGCGAGCACCCGCCACGTCGAGATAGGCCTCGTCGACGGAGACCTGCTCCACGACCGCGGTGATGTCGCCGAGTATCTCCATGACCGACCGGGAGACGTCACGGTAGGCGTGGTGGTCCGGGCGGACCACCACCGCCTGGGGGCACTGCCGCAGGGCCTGCGTCATCGACATCGCGGACCGCACGCCGTAGGCCCTGGCCTCGTAGGTGGCGGCGAGCACGACGCCCCGGTCCCGCCCGCCCACGATCACCGGTCGACCACGCAGCTCCGGCCGGCGCGCCAGCTCCACCGAGGCGAAGAAGGCGTCCATGTCCACGTGCAGGACCGTCGCGCCCTCCTCGTCCGTCCCCCAGTCCCGGCGGACGGCGGCGGAGCGGGGACCGCGGCTCATGACGCCGCCGTCGACGGCCCGTGCACGCCGGTGAGCGTGAAGCCGGCCTGCGGGTCGAGCCGGAGACCGACCTCGTCGCGGAAGTCCTCGGCGCAGGCCAGCAGCTCGTCGGCGCGACGAGCCGGCACCTCGTCCCCGTGGCCGGAGTCGACCACGGCACGCAGCCGCGCCCCCGAGGCGAAGTAGACGCTCCACGCGGCCAGCTCGGGCTCGACCCCGCTCAGCAGCTCCCACACGGGCCGTGCACGACCCCTGCGCGGTGCGTCCCCGTGCCAGGCCACGACGGCGGCCGCAGCACGCAGCGCGGCGAGGTGGGCATGCACGAAACGGTCGCCGGCGTCGTGCGCCTCCACGGCGGCCGCGAGCTCGGCGTCGGCGCGGGCGAGCAGCTGCTGGACGCGCTCCGGCGCCGGGACTCCGTCACGTGCGGACATCACAGACCTCCTGACCCCGGGCGGGTTCGCCCCGCACCCTCATCGTCGAACACCTGTTCGACTCCTGTCAACATCCCGGGTCGCGAGAGAATGTCGGCCATGGCCAGACGCTCCCGCCGCGCCCGTCGCGACCGATCCTCCCGCGAGGCACCGACACTGCCCCGGGAGGAGGTGCCGATCGACACCGGCACGGCGCGCGTCGAGGTCGACCCGGAGGACCCGCAGCGCCTGACCCTGCACGTCAACGGCGTGCCGAGCTCCTGCCTGGACCTGGCCGACCCCGGCTTCCTCGCCTTCGAGTACCTGCAGCAGATGGCCGCCGTCGTCGACGCGCTGCCCGCCGGACCGGTGCGGGCCGTCCATCTCGGAGCGGCCGGCTGCGCCCTGCCCCGGTACGTCGAGCACACGCGGCCCGGGTCGCGGCAGATCGGCGTGGACATCGACGCCGAGCTCCTGCGGCTGGTGCGCGACTGGTTCGACCTGCCCCGCTCCCCCGCCCTGCGCCTGCGCGCCGACGACGCCGGCCGCGCGCTGTCCGGCCTCACGCCCGGCCTGGCCGACGTGGTGGTCCGCGACGTCTTCGACGGCGACACCACCCCGGAGCACCTGGTCGGCAGGGCGTTCGCGGACGCGTGCGTCCGGGCGCTGCGACCGGGCGGGCTGCTGCTGGCCAACTGCGCCGACCGGCCACCCCTGACGACGGCCCGGCGCGAGGTGGCGTCCGTCGCGGACGCGCTCGGGGACGACCCGATCGGTCAGGGCCGGCTCGCCCTGGTCGCCGAGCCGGCGATCCTCAAGGGGCGCCGGTACGGCAACGTGACGATCGTCGCCGTGACCTCGCCGGAGCAGGACGCCGCGCCGGACGCCGCGCCGGACGCACCGGGGTCGCTCGACGTGCGGGCCGCCGACCTCGGGCGCGCGCTGCGGTCGCTGGCCGTCCCCGCCCACGTCCTCGCCGGAGCGGAGCTGTCCCGGTTCGTCGCGGGGGCCGCGCCGCTGCCCTGAGCCCCCGGGGCGAACGTCCGACCGGACGGGCGGCGAGCGGCGCCCGGGAACGACGCAGGCCGCCTCCCGACGCGGGAGACGGCCTGCGCTGGTGCGGTTCGCCTCAGAGAGGGACGACCTGCTCCGCCTGCGGGCCCTTCGGACCCTGGGTGATCTCGAACTCGACCCGCTGGGCCTCGTCCAGGGTGCGGTACCCCTGCGTCTGGATCGCCGAGTAGTGCACGAAGACGTCGGCACCGCCGCCGTCCTGGGCGATGAACCCGTAGCCCTTCTCAGCGTTGAACCACTTCACGGAACCCTGCGCCATGCTGATCCTTCGACCTTCCGTCCGGTGCACGGGCGCCCCGGACGGGCACCCGCCGCCGCACCGGACGCCGACGCCGGTTCGTGCGCTGCTACGCCGATGCGACGCCGGTCAGTGTGGCACGGATCACGTCGGTTTGCACGGAATCGTGCCCCATGACCGCCAGGTGTCACCCAGGCGAAACATCATGATTCATCGACCCACGCCGCCCCGTGCTACTCGTCCCCGCGCTCGGCGAGGAACCGTTCGAACTCGGCGCCCAGCTCGTCGGCCGTGGGCAGCGCGGAGTCCTCCGCGAGCAGGTTCGTGCGCCCCACCGACCGGGCGAAGGCGTCGTACTGCTCCTCGAGCTGGTGCACGACCGTGGCGACCTCCTCGTTGTCGGCGACCAGCTCGGCCACCTCCACACGGGCCTGCCCGGCGGCCTCGTCGAGCCCGCCCGTGGCCAGGGCGAGCCCCGTCGCCTTCTCGAGCTGCTGCAGGGCCACCACGGCCGCCGGCACGTAGCGCGACTGCCCCAGGTAGTGCGGCACGTGCACCGCGAACCCCATGGCGTCGTGCTCGGTCTCCCCGAGCCGGTACTCGAGCAGGGCCTCCCAGGACCCCGGCACCTGGACCCGGCCGAAGTAGGAGGCGTGGTCGTCGACCAGACCCTCGCGGGTCCCGTGCACCGTCAGCGTGAGCGGGCGCGTGTGCGGCACCGCCATCGGGATGCCGTGCAGGCCGACGGTCAGGGAGACGCCCAGCTCGTCGACGATCCCGCGCACCGCCGCCGCGGCGCGCTCCCACTGCAGGTCCGGCTCCACGCCGTGCAGCAGCAGGAAGCCCGTGCCCTCGTCGTCGACCAGGTGGTCGACGACGAGCTCGGGGGCGTCGTAGCCGGCCCACCGGTCCGCGTCGAACGTCATGGGAGGCCGTCGCGAGCGGTAGTCGACGAGCCGGTCGACGTCGAAGGTGACCAGCCGGGTCGCCGTGAACCGCTCCAGCAGGTGCTCCGCCGCCAGCTCACCGGCGGCGCCGGCGTCGACGAAGCCCCGCACGGCGTGCACGAGCACGGGCGCCGACGCGGGCCCGCCGTCCTCGGACGTCCCCAGGGTGCGCTCCACCGCGTCGTGATCCACCTCGTAGATGCTCTGCGGGTCCTGCACCGTTCCTCCTTCGCACCAGCTGCCGGGTGCGGTCGCACCCCTCGCGGGCCACAACCGACGGCGGCGGTCAGATCATCCCGGCCGGGACGCTCAGCGCTGCGGCAGGCGCACGACCGAGACGAAGAACTCGTCGATCTGCTGCACGACGTCGATGAAGCGCTCGAAGTCGACCGGCTTCGTCACGTACGCGTTGGCGTGCAGGCTGTAGGAGCGCAGGACGTCCTCCTCCGCCTCCGACGTGGTCAGGACGACCACGGGGATGTGCCGCAGCGCCGCGTCCTGCTTGACCTCGGCCAGCACCTCGCGGCCGTCCATGCGCGGCAGGTTCAGGTCCAGCAGGACCAGGTCGGGGGTGGGCGCCTCGGCGTGCTCCCCCTCCTTGCGCAGGAACTGCAGCGCGCTGACGCCGTCGGACACCACCCAGAGGCGGTTGGCGACCTTGTGCTCGGCGAAGGCCTCCCGGGTCATGAGCACGTCACCCGGGTCGTCCTCGACCAGGAGGACCTCGATTCCGACCTGCTGATCCGTCATGGACGACACCCTAGTCGGACGCCGGCAGGGTCCAGCGGATCGTCGTCCCCTCGGTGACGCCGGTGTCGATCCGCACCCGGCCGCCGTGGTGCTCCACGACCCTCTTGACGAGGGCCAGGCCGATGCCGGTGCCGCTGTACACCTCCTTGGGGTGCAGCCGCTGGAAGATCACGAAGACCCGGTCGGCGTACTGCGGGTCGATGCCGATCCCGTTGTCCGCGCAGGTCAGCTCCCACTCGTCGCCCTCCGGTCCGGCGACCCGACGGGCCGACAGGTGCACCCGGGGCGGCCGGTCCGGGTGGGAGAACTTCAGGGCGTTGCCCACCACGTTGCGCAGCAGCATGGTCAGCGGTCCCCGCTCGCCCTCCACCACCGGCAGCGGGTCGGTGGTCACCTCGGCCCCCTTGTCCGCGATGCGCTCGGACAGGTCGGCCAGGACGTGGTCCAGGGCGTCCGCCAGGTCCACCCGCTCCCGCTTCTCCCCCGACCGGCCGACCCGGGAGAAGCTCAGCAGGTCCTGGATGAGCCGCTGCATGCGGTGGGCGCCGTCCACGGCGAAGGCGATGTACTGGTCGGCGCGGTCGTCGAGCTGGTCGCCGTAGCGCTTCTGCAGCAGCTGGGTGAAGCTGGCCACCTTGCGCAGCGGCTCCTGCAGGTCGTGGGAGGCGACGTAGGCGAACTGCTCCAGGTCACGGTTCGACCGTTCCAGCTCGGCGGCCTGCTGCCGCAGGCGCACGTGGGCGTCCTCGACCTCCTGGTGGGCCGCCCGGGCGTCCGCCACCTGGGCGACGAGCTCGCGCCGCATGTCCTCGACGTCGCGCGACAACGCCGCCACCTCGCCCGAGCCGACCAGGGGGATCTCGTGGTCGTGCTCGCCCGTGCTGGCGGCGCGCACCTCGGCGGCGAGGGTGGCCAGCGGCGTCGTGAGGCCCACGCGCACCTCCCGCCAGACCGCGAACGCCACCGCGACGCCGACACCGCCGAGGAGGAGCACGACCGCGAGGAGCACCTCGTTCCAGACCCTGGCGTCGTCGATGGCCTCGGCGTCCGCCCCCGCGGTCAGCAGCTGCAGCGAGAACAGCGTGGCGACCACCGCGACCACGAGGCCGCCGACGAGAGCGGCGGTCGCCCACCGCAGCAGCCGACGCACGCGGTCCAGCACCGAGCTCGACGCGCTCATCGGGCCCACTCCACCGAGTCGGCCAGGGTCGAGGACCGCTCCCCCGGCACGTCGTCGGCACCGGTCCACCCGACGACCAGCATCGCGGCGTCGTCGACGAGCGGGCCGCCGTGCAGCCGCCGCACCCGGCGCAGGACGCGCTCGACGATCCCGACGATCCCGTCGGTGTCCAGCTCGTCCTGGACCAGGTCGGCCAGGCCGGCCACGCCCACGCGCAGCGCCCCGCGCCGTCGTCCGCCCGCCGCGGGACCGGGAGGATCCTCGGCGGCCAGCGACGCCTCCACGAGCCCGTCGGTGTAGGTCAGCACGGCGAAGGGCTCGCCGAGGGGGATCCGCTGCGTCGGCCACTCCCCGGGCACCGGGACGCCCAGCGCCCGGCCGCGCTCGACCGGACGCACGACGGTGCAGCGCACGGCGCCGACGGGCCCCGTGAGCAGCATGGGCGCCAGGTGCCCGGCGAGGCAGACGTCGACGGTGGACCGGTCGGCGGCGATCGTCACCTGGCACAGCGTCACGAAGATCTCCGGCCGGGCCCGCTCGGTGCGCAGCACCGTCTCCAGCCCCGCGAAGATCTCCTCGGGCGGCGTCCCGGTGAGCACCAGCGTCCGCCACGCCGTGCGCAGGGTCGCCCCGAGCGCCGCCTCGTCCGGCCCGTGACCCGCCACGTCGCCGATGACCGAGAGCACCCGGCCGTCCGCCGTCTCCACCGTGTCGAAGAAGTCGCCCCCCAGCAACCCCTCCCCGCCGGGCAGGTAGCCCACCATCACCGAGACCGCGGGGTCCTCGACGAGCGGCCGGGGCAGCAGCGCCTTCTCGAGCCGCTCGGTCTCCGCCGCCCGCACCTCGCTGCGGTACAGCGCGCGCTCCTGGGCCACCGACCGGCGCCGCTGCAGGGCGTACCGCAACGACCGCCCGAGCAGGTCCGGTCCGACCTCGCCCTTGACGAGGTAGTCGTCGGCGCCGGCCGCGACCGCCTCGACGCCCCGGTCCACGCTGCCGAGACCGGTCAGCACCACCAGGGCGGGCGGCGCGGCGTGCCGGGTGCCCGCCCGCCGCAGCCGTTGCACGGCGTCCAGACCGACGGCGTCCGGGAGCCCGAGGTCGACCACGAGACAGTCCACCGCGCCGGTGGCGACCTCGTCCTCGGCCTCGGAGACCGAGACGACACGGCGCAGCTCGACGTCGATCTCGGCGTCGGCGAGCAGCTCGTCGACGAGCACCGCGTCGCCGTCGTCGTCCTCGACCAGCAGGACGCACGGCGGCGACCCGTCCGCCGGCTCGGCGCCGTCGTGACCCCCGTCGCCGCTGCTCATGCGGGTGATCCTATGCGCCAGTGTGCTCCACGTCACCGGCCGCGGGCGGCGCGTCGTGGCACATCACCCCGACCGCACGCACGACAGGGCGCCCGGACGTGGAATGATGGTCGGCCGCACACCGAGCAGCACCGGGAGGACGCGTGGCGGGCAGGCACGACGAGCTGGCGCGCGAGCAGGTGGTCGTCGACCGCCTCTACGAGCGACTGGACGAGCTGCGCGCCACCGCGCGCGAGCGGCTCGCGGTGGTCCGGCGCGAGGGGCCGTCGGGATCGCCGCAGAACCGCAGCGAGCGCGACGCCTTCGCCACCATGTACGCGGACCGGGCGGCCCGCCTGGACGCCGTCGAGGACCGGCTCGCCTTCGGACGGCTGGACCTCGAGACCGGCGAGGAGCGGTACATCGGCCGGATCGGCCTGACCGACGACGAGCACCGCACGCTGCTCACCGACTGGCGCGCGCCCGCCGCCCAGGCCTTCTACCGCGCCACCGCACGGCACCCGGACGGCGTGCGTCGGCGCCGTCACGTCGTGACCACGGGGCGGACCGTCACCGGACTGGAGGACGAGGTCCTGGACCTCGACGCCGTGGACGACGGGCTCGACGTCTCCACGCTGTCGGGCGAGGGCGCGCTGCTCGCGTCGCTGGCGCGGCGCCGGACCGGCCGGATGTCCGACATCGTGGCGACGATCCAGGGCGAGCAGGACCGCATCGTGCGCGACGAGCTCGGCGGGGCCGTGGTCGTGCAGGGCGGGCCCGGCACCGGCAAGACCGCCGTGGCCCTGCACCGCGCCGCCTACCTGCTGTACGCCCACCGCCGGCTCCTCGAGCGCTCCGGCGTGCTGCTCGTCGGTCCCAGCCGCGCGTTCCTGCGCTACATCGACCAGGTGCTGCCCTCCCTCGGCGAGACGGGCGTGGTGTCCACCACCATCGCCGAGCTGCTGCCCGGGCTGACCGCGGACGGCGTCGAGACGCCCGCCGCCGCGGAGATCAAGGGCCGGCTGCTGTGGCGCGCGGCGATCAAGCGGGCCGTGCGCGCCCGCGAGCGCGTCCCCGCGCAGGACGTGCCGGTGCGCATCGACGGTGTCGAGCTGCACGTGCGCCGCCGGGACGTGCGCGACGCGATGGCGCGCGCCCGCCGCACGCACAAGCCGCACAACGAGGCGCGCGCGACCTTCGTGCGCGAGATGCTCGGCAAGCTGGTCGAGCAGTACCGCGAGCGCACCCAGCGCGAGGTGACCGAGCACGACCTCGCGGTGCTGACCGAGGACCTGCGCTCGGACCGGGACGTGCGGGTGGCGATCAACCTCGCGTGGTTCCCGATCACGCCCGAGCGGCTCGTGGCCGACCTGTGGGCCAAGCCGCACCGGCTGGCGGAGGCAGCACCGGAGCTGACGGAGGACGAGCGGGCCGCGCTGCGCCGCGACCGCGGCGCCCGCTGGACCGAGTCCGACGTGCCGATCCTCGACGAGGCGGCCGAGCTGCTCGGCGAGGACGACACCGTCGCGCGGGCCGAGGCCCAGGCCGCCGAGGCACGCCGCGCGGCCGAGGTCGAGTACGCCCGCCAGATGCTGGAGAGCTCCGGCGCGGGCCAGGGCATGGTCGACGCCGAGACCCTGGCGGCGCGGTTCGCCGAGTCCGGACCCACCCTGACGACGGCGGAGCGCGCGGCGTCGGACCGGTCGTGGACCTACGGGCACGTCGTGGTCGACGAGGCGCAGGAGCTCAGCCCGATGGCGTGGCACACCCTGGTGCGCCGGGTGCCCAGCCGCTCCCTGACGATCGTCGGGGACGTCGCGCAGACCTCGTCCGCGGCCGGGTCCCGCTCGTGGCAGAAGACCCTCGGGTCGGTCCTGCGCGACGGCTGGCGCCTGCACGAGCTGACGGTCTCCTACCGGACCCCGGCCGAGGTCGCCACGACCGCGCAGCGCGTCGCGGTCGAGGCCGGGCTGCCCGTGTCCCCGCTCACGGCCGCCCGCGACGTGGCCGACGCCCTCGTCGTCGCGCCGACCGACGACCTCGTCGCCGAGACCGCACGCCGCGTCGCCGCCGAGGCGCGCGAGCACGTCGACCCCGACGGCGCCGGACGGGTGGCCGTCATCGCCCCCGAGGACGCCGTCGCAGGACTGCGCGCACCGGTCGCCGCCGCGGTGGCCGACGCCCTCGGCGCCGACGAGGCCGCACGGCTGGACCGGCAGCGCCCCGAGGACGCCCAGGTCCTCGTCGCACCGCCGCGGGAGATCAAGGGGCTCGAGTTCGACGCGGTCGTGGTCGTCGAGCCGGCGGCCGTGGCCGCCGGGGCCGGCGGCTGGGGAGACCTCTACGTGGCCATGACGCGCCCCACCCAGCGTCTGGTCGTCGTGCACGCCGCGGACCTGCCGGCGGGGCTCGTGCACGAGGGGTGAGACACGTTTGGCCCCGACGCCCCGGGAGGCGCACCATAGGGTCGTGCTGCGCGCCCTCCTTCTCGAGAACATCCACCCTGACGCCGTCGCCATCCTGGAAGCGGCGGGCATCGAGGTCGAGACCCGACCCGGTGCCCTCGACGAGTCCGAGCTGATCGAGACTCTCGCGGACTTCCATATCCTCGGCATCCGGTCCAAGACCCAGGTCACCCGCCGGGTGATCGAGGCCTCCCCCGGTCTGCTGGCGGTCGGGACGTTCTCGATCGGCACCAACCAGATCGACCTCGAGGCCGCCGCCGGCCACGGCGTGGCCGTGTTCAACGCCCCGTTCTCCAACACCCGCTCGGTCGTCGAGCTGGCGGTCTCGGAGATCATCGCCCTGACCCGCCGGCTGACGGTGCGCGACAAGGCGCTGCACGACGGCGTGTGGGACAAGACGGCCGACGGGTCGCACGAGGTCCGCGGCCGCACGCTGGGCATCATCGGCTACGGCAACATCGGCTCCCAGCTGTCGGTGCTGGCCGAGAACCTCGGCATGAACGTGGTCTTCTTCGACACCTCCGAGAAGCTGGCCCTCGGCAACGCCCGCCGGGTCGAGACCCTCGGCGAGCTGCTCGAGGTCTCCGACACCGTGACGATCCACGTCGACGGACGCGCCGGGAACGCCGGGCTGTTCGGGGACGACCTGTTCGCCCGCATGAAGCCGGGCGCGATCTTCCTCAACCTCTCGCGCGGTTTCGTCGTCGACGTCGAGGCGCTGCGCGAGCACATCCTCAGCGGCCACCTCTCCGGTGCGGCCGTCGACGTCTTCCCGACCGAGCCGAAGAAGCGCGGGGACCACTTCGAGTCGCCGCTGCGCGGCCTGGACAACGTGATCCTCACCCCGCACGTGGGCGGGTCGACCGAGGAGGCCCAGCAGAACATCGGTCTGTTCGTGGCCAAGAAGCTGCGTGACTACCTGCTCACGGGATCGACCACGCTGTCCGTCAACCTGCCCAACCTGCAGCTCGAGCACACCGGCGTGGGCCGCATCGCCCTGCTGCACCGCAACGTGCCGGGTGTGCTGGCGGCCGTCAACCAGGTCTTCGCCGACCACGGCGCGAACATCGAGGCCCAGATGCTGGCCACGCACGGCGAGCTCGGCTACGTGGTCACCGACATCTCCGACGTGACCCACCGCGGCGCCTCGAGCAAGCTCATGGCGATGGACACCACGGTGCGCCTGCGGATCCGGGACGCGTTCGACCGGCCGGAGTTCCCTCCGGGTCCGGCCGCGCACTGAGGCGCGCTCACCCCTCCGTACGCTGCGCGGCGGACGACTCGCGTTCGAGTCGCTCCGCCCGCAGCGAGGTGATCGCCGCCTCGAAGTCCTCCAGGGAGTCGAAGTCCTGGTAGACCGAGGCGAACCGCAGGTACGCCACCTCGTCCAGCTCCCGCAGCGGTCCGAGGATCGCCAGACCGATCTCGTAGGCATCGATCTCGGCGCTGCCGCTGGAGCGCAACGTCTCCTCGACCCGCTGCGCGAGCAGCGCGAGGTCGTCGCCGCTGACGGGCCGGCCCTGGCAGGCCTTGCGGACCCCGGAGACGACCTTCTCGCGGCTGAACGGCTCGGTCGCGCCGGAGCGCTTGACGACCGACAGGCTCGCGGTCTCGATCGTCGTGAACCGGCGCTGGCACTCGGGGCACTGACGGCGTCGGCGGATCGACGCACCGTCGTCCGAGGTCCGCGAGTCGACGACGCGCGAGTCGGCGTGCCGACAGAAAGGGCAGTGCATCCGAGGTCTCCTGCGGTCGGTGCCGGGCCCCTGCCCGGCTGCCCGACGAAAGTATGCGCAGGCCCGCCTCCGGTGCAACACAGCCCGCGCCGGCTACGACCTCGGCAGCACCAGCACCTGCCCCACCCGCAGGGACGACTCCGTCATACCGTTCAGGTCACGGAGCTCGGCGACGACGTCACGCACGTCCTGGCCGGGATCGGTCAGGGGCGTCGCGAAGTCCCAGAGCGTCTCCCCGGGCGCGACCGTGTGCAGGCGGACCTCCAGCGGCTCGCCGGGCGAGCCCGCCACCGCCTGCCCCCCGGCGAAGGCCAGCGGGAGGCTGACCGCCACCGCCAGCACCGCCAGCACGACGCGTCCGCGGACCGTCAGCCGCAGCCCGGTCAGCCCCCACCTGTCCTGCACGCTGCTCGGGTGTGCCGTCATCGTGGTCATGACGCCCGTCCCTCCGGCTCGAGTTCGTTCGTACAGACGTTCGTGGAACACATGTTCGTCGAACACGTGTTTTATTGATACCACGACACGGCGACACGAGTCGAGAGATGTCGAACAGATGTTTGATGTCGCAGGTGATCTGGCCTAGGCTGACCGCAGCGGGATGGCAGGAATGTCGGGTTCACCCCGGCGGGCCTGTCCCCGCACCCAGACACGGCACGACGGGAGCGACGCATGACGACGCGACAGCACAACGACGGGACTGGCACCGGCGACGGCCTGGCGTCGGTCTCGGAGCTCGCCCCCGGACCGGACCGGCTCACCGCGCGCCAGCGCGGCGTGCTCACCACGATCCGCGAGTCGGTCGAGTCACGGGGCTACCCGCCCACCATGCGGGAGATCGGCGAGGCCGTCGGCCTGGCGAGCCCCTCGTCCGTCAAGCACCAGCTCACCGTGCTCGAGCGCAAGGGCTACCTGCGCCGCGACCCGAACCGGCCGCGCGCGATGGAGGTCGTCGACCCGGACACCGGCCGGACCGCCAGCACCACAGCGCCCCCCGCACCGCCCGTGCCCGCCGCGCCGACGCCGGACGGCGAGGGCGAGGAGACGCCGGCACCGTCCTACGTCCCCCTCGTCGGCCGGATCGCCGCCGGTGGGCCGATCCTGGCCGAGCAGGTCGTCGAGGACGTCTTCCCGCTGCCGCGCCAGCTCGTGGGCGACGGGGAGCTGTTCCTGCTCAAGGTCGCCGGCGACTCGATGGTGGACGCCGCGATCTGCGACGGGGACTGGGTCGTGGTCCGACGCCAGAACGTCGCGGAGCAGGGCGAGATCGTGGCCGCCATGATCGACGGCGAGGCGACGGTCAAGACCTTCAAGCAGGCGGACGGGCACACCTGGCTCCTGCCGCAGAACCCCGCCTACTCCCCCATCGCCGGCGACGAGGCGCAGGTCCTGGGTCGCGTGGTGGCGGTGCTCCGCAGCCTCTGACCGCGCGGCGTCCGGTCGGTCGACCGGGCGCCCGGCGGTCCGGTGCGGTGCTCCGCACCGGACCGGGGCGGGTCAGAGCCCGAAGCGGTGCAGCACGGCGCGCACGCTCTCGGCCGAGGCACGCAGACCGGCCGCCTCCTCGTCGGAGACCGGCGTGTCGATCACGGTGGTCGCGCCGCGCGAGTCGACCAGCGTGGGCATCGACAGGCAGACGCCGTCGATCCCGTGGAACCCGTCCACGCGGGTCGAGACCGGCATGACCCGGTGCTCGTTCTTCAGCACCGCCTCGACGATGCGGGTCGCCGCGAGACCGACCGCGTAGTTGGTGGCCCCCTTGCCGGCGATGACCTTGTACGCCGACTCCACGACGTCGCGGGCGATGGCTGCCCGCGCCGCGTCGTCCAGCGGCGGCCGGCCCGGCAGGTGCTCCCACTCCAGCAGCGGGACGCCCGCGATGCGCGCCGAGCTCCACAGCGCGATCTCCGAGTCGCCGTGCTCGCCCGCGACGTAGGCGTGCACGTTGGCCGTCGCCACGCCGCAGTGCTCGGCCAGCGCGGCACGCAGCCGCGAGGAGTCCAGGACGGTGCCCGACCCGAAGACCCGCTCCGGCGGGAGGCCGGAGATCTGCTGGGCCGCGTAGGTGACGACGTCGACCGGGTTGGTGACCATCAGGTAGATCGCGTCGGGGGCCACCTCGACCAGACCGGGCAGGATCTTGCGCGTGAGGCCGATGGTGGCCTCGGCGAGGTCCAGGCGGGACTGCCCCGGCTGCTGCTTCGCCCCGGCGGTCACGACGACCACGTCGGCGCCGCGGCACACCTCGACGTCGTCCGAGCCGATCACCTCGGCCTCCGGGACGAACATGCCGCCGTGCTGCAGGTCGAGCACCTCGGCGTCGACCTTGGACTTGTTCACGTCCATCAGCGCGACGGTCCGCGCGGTACCGCGCGCCAGCGCGGCGTAGGCGAGGGTGGCGCCGACGGAACCGGCGCCGACCACGGCGAGCTTGGTCGTGCTGCGGGGTGCGTTCACGCAGGACAGACTATGTGTCGAGCCGCCGCAGTGCACCGCGGACCAGATCCTGGTCGGTGGTGCGCCAGAAGTCGGGCAGGGACCGGGTGAGGAAGGATCCGTACCGGGCCGTGACCAGGCGGGGGTCCAGGACCGCCACGACGCCCTTGTCCTCCTGGGAGCGGATGAGCCGACCGGCTCCCTGCGCCAGCAGCAGCGCGGCGTGCGTCGCGGCGACCTGCATGAACCCGTTGCCGCCGGACTGCTCGACCGCGCGGGCACGGGCCGCCTTGACGGGGTCGTCGGGGCGCGGGAACGGCACCCGGTCGATCAGGACCAGCCGGCACGCGTCCCCCGGCACGTCCACCCCCTGCCACAACGACAGCGTGCCGAACAGACAGGTCGCCGGATCGGCCGCGAACTGTGCCACCAGGCTCGGCAGCTGGTCGTCGCCCTGGCACAGCACCGGGACGTCCAGGCGCTCACGCATGGCCTCGGCCGCGGCCGTCGCGGCGCGGCGGGAGGAGAACAGCCCCAGCGTGCGCCCGCCGGCCGCCTCGATCAGGCCGGCGATCTCGTCGAGCTGCGCCTCGGTGGTGGGTTCGCGCCCGGGCGCGGGCAGGTGCTTGGCCACGTAGCAGATGCCCTGGCGGCGGTAGTCGAACGGGCTGCCGACGTCGATGCCGCGCCAGTCGCCGTCGTCGTCGCCGGTGGAGGCGGCGAGCCCGAGGGACCGTGCCAGCGGGTCGAAGCTGCCGCCCAGCGTCAGCGTGGCCGAGGTCAGGACGCCGGTGCGCTCGGTGAGCAGCTGGGAGCTGATCAGCCCCGCGACGGCCAGCGGCGCGGCGTGCAGCCGGGCGACCCCGTCACCCCAGGGCGCGTCGGCGGGCGGTCGGGAGCACCACAGGACGTCGTCGCTGGTGTCCTCGGCCGCCATGCGTTCGGCCACGTCGAAGAGCTGCTGGATCGCCGACTGCGCCATGCGGATGCCGGCGTCGGGCTCGGCCCCGGGCTCCGGCCGCAGCTCGGCGAGCAGGCCGCGGGCGGCGTCGCGCACCGCGGACACGGCGGTGTGCAACGACTCCGGCAGCCCCTGGGGGTAGCGCTCGGCCGGGACCGTGGCGAGCACCTGCGCCAGGCCCTGGGCGGCGGCGTCGAGGTCGTCCGTGGTCCGGCCGCCGTGGCGGCGGGCGAGCCGGGCCGCGTGCTCGACCGTGCCGGCCGACAGGTCGACCGTCGCGGCGGAGGTGATGCGGTCGGCGAGCTCGTGGGCCTCGTCGACCACCAGCACGTCGTGCTCCGGCAGGACGTGCTGGTTCCCGGACGCGGCGATCCCCAGCATGGCGTGGTTGGTGACCACGACGTCGGCCTCGCGGGCGGTGGCGCGCGCCTGCTCGGCGAAGCACTCGTCGAAGACCGGGCACCGCTGGCCGAGGCACTCCAGGGAGGTGACCGACACCTGCCGCCAGGCACGGTCCGGGACGCCGGGGACCAGGTCGTCCCGGTCCCCGGTGTCGGTCTCCTCGGCCCAGGCGTGCAGCCGGCGCACCTGGTCGGCCAGCCGGTCCGACGCCGCGTCCCCGCCGCGCGGGGTGGCCGGGTGCTGCTCGGCGGCCGCCCCCTCGCCCGGGCCGGGGTCGGGCGGCAGGTCGAACAGCGTGGCGTCGTCCGTCGGGTAGCCGCCGGTGATCTTGTGCCGGCACAGGTAGTTGTGCCACCCCTTGAGCAGGGCGACCCGCGGCGGCCGCGGCAAGGCCGGCGCCACGGCGTCGGCCACCAGGGGCAGGTCCCGGGTGATGACCTGGCGCTGCAGGGCGAGCGTGGCGGTCGACACCACGACCCGCTCGTCCTGCGTCACCGCGTGGCGCACGGCGGGCACGAGGTAGCCGAGGGACTTGCCGGTGCCGGTGCCGGCCTGCACGAGCAGGTGCCGCCCGTCGTCGATGGCCCGCGCGACCTCCGAGGCCATCTCCCGCTGGCCCTCGCGCGGGCTGCCTCCGAGGGCCCCGACCGCGCGGTCGAGCAGCGTCGAGACGTCGGGTGCGGCGGCGGGGTCGGACGAGGTCACCGTGCGATCCTACGGGCGCCCGGCGACCCCGCCGGACGGGTCCACAGCGCTCAGACGGCCGCGGCGTCCAGCTCGGCCGCGAGCGCCGCGTCGACCCGTCCGCGCAGGCGCGTGCCCTCGGCGAGGTACTCCTCGTCGGCGAGCTCGCCGTGCTCGTGGACCCGGTGCACGAGGTCGCCGCGCGAGTACGGCACGACCAGGTCGATCTCCACGGCCGGGCGCGGCAGCGCGTCGGCGATCAGCGCCTTGAGCTCGGCGATCCCCTCGCCGGAGTGCGCCGAGACGACGGCGGTGCGCCGTTCGCGGCGCTGGATCCGGCCCACGGTGACGGGGTCGGCGAGGTCGGCCTTGTTCAGCACGACGATCTCGGGGACGTCCTCCACCCCGGGGATGTCGGACAGCACCTCGCGGACGGCGTCGATCTGCCCCTCGGGGTCGGGGTGGGAGGCGTCGACGACGTGCAGCAGCAGCGCCGCGTCGCCCACCTCCTCGAGGGTGGACCGGAACGCCTCGACGAGCTGGTGCGGCAGGTGCCGCACGAACCCGACGGTGTCGGCGAGCGTGTACAGGCGGCCGTCCTCGGTGCGGGCGCGCCGCACCGTGGGGTCGAGCGTCGCGAACAGGGCGTTCTCGACCAGCACCCCGGCGTCGGTGAGGACGTTGAGCAGCGAGGACTTCCCGGCGTTGGTGTACCCGGCGATCGCGACGTTGGGCACCGCGTGGCGACGACGCTCGAGGCGCTTGGTCTCCCGGGCGGGCGCCATCGCGGCGATCTCGCGGCGCAGCTTGGCCATGCGGTTGCGGATCCGGCGGCGGTCGAGCTCGATCTTCGTCTCACCGGGGCCGCGCGAGCCCATGCCGGCGCCCGCGCCGCCGACCTGGCCACCGGCCTGCCGGGACATCGACTCGCCCCAGCCGCGCAGACGCGGCAGCAGGTACTCGAGCTGGGCGAGCTCGACCTGCGCCTTGCCCTCCCGCGACTTGGCGTGCTGGGCGAAGATGTCCAGGATCAGCGCGGTGCGGTCGACGACCTTGACCTTGACGATGTCCTCCAGCGCACGCCGCTGGGACGGGGCGAGCTCGGAGTCGACGACGACGGTGTCGGCGCCGCTGGCCGCGACCATGTCGGCGAGCTCGGCCGCCTTGCCGGAGCCGAGGAACGTGCCCGGGTCGGGCGTGGCCCGCTTCTGCAGCAGCCCGTCGAGGACCTGGGAGCCGGCGGTCTCGGCCAGCGCGGCGAGCTCGCGCAGCGAGATCTCGGCGTCGCGGGAGGCGACCTCGCCCCCGGAGTGCAGGCCGACGAGGACGACCTTCTCCAGCCGGAGCTGGCGGTACTCGACCTCGGTGACGTCGTCGAGCTCGGTGGACAGCCCGGAGACGCGGCGCAGCGCCGAGCGCTCGGCCAGGTCGAGCTGGTCGCCGTCGTACGCGGAGTGCACGGTCCCGCCCTCGGCCCGCGCCGTCCCTGCTCTCGCGAGGACGCGTGCGACCACGTCGTGAGCGATCGACTGCGCGTCCCGGGGCTCCTCGGTCGCCTCGGCGCCCGTCGCGGTCTGCTCGGGGTCGGTGGGGGTGTGGGTCAAGTCGGTCCTCTCGATGGGTTCTCCGTCGTCAACAAGGATCCCACGCGGTTTCGTCCCGACGAAGCCCATTACGCTTCCTGCTGTGAGCGACCACTACTTCACGGCCCGACCGGCCTCCGACGACGAGCGTCGCACCCTCGACGTGCGGCTCGCCGGACGCGAGGCGACCGTCGAGGTCGCCGCCGGCATCTTCTCCCCCGGCGGGGTCGACAAGGGCACCCGGATCCTGCTCGACGAGGTGCCCGCCCCGCCGGCGGGCGACCTGCTGGACCTCGGGTGCGGCTGGGGCCCGATCACGCTCACGGCGGCCCTGGAGAACCCGGCGAGCACCGTCTGGGCCGTCGACGTCAACGAGCGCGCGCTGGACCTGGTGCGCCGCAACGCCGACCGGCTCGGGGTCTCCGACCGGGTCCGGGCGGTGACGCCGGACGGGGTGCCCGACGACGTCACGTTCGCCGCGATCTGGTCGAACCCGCCGATCCGCGTGGGCAAGCAGGTGCTGCACGACATGCTGCGACGCTGGCTGCCGCGGCTGACGGCGCCGTGCCCGCCCGACGGCGGCGCGTGGCTGGTGGTGCAGAAGAACCTCGGCGCCGACTCCCTGGCCCGGTGGATCGAGGCCGAGCTCGGGCAACCCACGCGGCGCGCGGCCTCGTCGAAGGGCTTCCGCGTCCTGCACGTGACGCGCTGAGGGCGCGCCGGGCGGCCGGGCACGTCCCGTGAGGGGACGAGCGTCCCGGTTCTGCGGCGGATCAGCAGACGAATCTCGCGCGTCCGGGACGCTCGACCGACGGACGCGGGACCTGACCGGCGACCGCGGTGACGTCCGGCACTACAGGTCGATCTCGCCGCTGAAGACGAGCTCGGCGGGACCGGCGAGCTCCACGTGCCCGCCGTGCAGCAGCCGGACGCGGACCTCGCCGCCGGGCACCTCGACGAACCAGGTCGACGGCACCCCGTGGGGGTCGTCCACGCCGTGCGCCGCCCAAGTGCGCACCGCGAGCGCCGCCGCGCACGCACCGGTGCCGCACGACCGCGTCTCGCCGACGCCGCGCTCGTGCACCCGCATGCGGATCCGCCCGACGGGCCGCCCCTCGGGACCGGCCTCCTCCCCGAGCGGGACGACGAGCTCGACGTTGGTGCCGTGCGGCGGGACGGGTTCGACGGCCGGGGCCCGGGTGAGGTCCAGCGCGTCGAGCTCGGCGACGTCGGACAGCGCCACCACCGTGTGCGGGTTGCCCAGGTCGAGGCTCAGCGCCGGACGCGGGGCGTCCCAGCCCGCCGTGAGCACCATGGCGTCGGCTCCGGCAGCGGCCGCGTCGTCGCCCCCGGTGAGGGACCACGGCCCCATGTCGACGGCGTACCAGCCGTTCTGCTCGCGCCGGACCCGCTTGACGCCCCCGCGGGTGCCCAGCGCCAGCTCGGCGCCGTCGGACAGGTCGGCGAGCCCCAGGCTCTCGGCGAACGCGGTGAAGACCCGCACGCCGTTGCCGCACATCTCGGCCGGGCTGCCGTCACCGTTGCGGTAGTCCATGAACCAGATGGCCTCCGGGGCGGCCGCGAGCACGTCGTCGGCCACCTGCTCGCCCGCCTGGGCGACCGCGGCCGTCGGCGCCAGGCGGATGACGCCGTCGGCGCCGATGCCGCTGCGCCGGTCGGCCAGACGCCGCACCTGCTCGGCCGTGAGGTCCATGTCGCCGCGGGTGTCGGCGACGAGCACGAAGTCGTTCTGCGTGCCGTGCCCCTTGGTGAAACGTACGGTCATGAGCCCAGACTACGGCGCACGGGTCGGTCCTCCGGCGCCGGGAGGGTCTCCGCATCGGCGGCCCGGACCACGGCGAGGGCGTCGGCCAGCAGGGTCGGCGAACCGGCGTCGAGCCACTGCACGCGCGGGTCGCGGCCGAACCATCCCATCTGCTTGCGCGCGAGCCGCCGGGTGTCGGTCACCACGGCCTCGCGCGCGGCGTCCTCGGTGAGGTCGCCCGCGAACCAGCGCAGCAGCTCGGCGTACCCCACGGCGCGCGCCGCCGTCGTGCCGAGTCCGGCACCGGTCCCGCCCTGCGCGGGCGAGGCCAACGACCGCACCTCGTCGACGAGCCCGGCGGACCACATGCGGTCCACCCGCCCCGCGACCCGGGCGTCGAGCGTGGGTCGGTCGCAGTCGAGACCGATCTGGACGGCGAGACGGACGTACTCCTGGCGGGGCAGGTTGGCGGTGAACGGCTGCCCGGTGATCTCGATCACCTCCAGCGCACGTACGAGGCGCCGGGTGTTCTCCGGGCCGATGGACGCGGCGGCATCGGGGTCGCGGCGCACCAGCTCGGCGTGCAGCGCGCGGCGCCCCTCGGTCTCGGCGCGCCCCTCGAGGCGGGCGCGCACCTGCGGGTCGGTGCCCGGGAAGTTCATCTCGTCCAGCAGTGCGCGCACGTAGAGCCCGGAACCGCCGACGACGACGGCGCGGGCGCCGCGGGCCGCGATCGCGTCGAGGTCCGCGCGGGCCGCCGCCTGGTAGTGCGCCACGGAGGCGTCCTGGGTGGGGTCCAGCACGTCGAGCTGGTGGTGGACGATCCCCCGGCGCTCGGCCGGCGGCACCTTGGCGGTGCCGACGTCCATGCCGCGGTAGAGCTGGAAGGCGTCGGCGTTGACGATCTCGGCCGGCGCCCGCGGTCCGGACAGCGCCTCGGCGAGGTCCAGGGCGAGGTCCGACTTCCCGGTGGCGGTGGGTCCCACGACGGCGACGATCACGGACCTACCGTACGTCGTGGGTCGCCGTACCCCCCGGCTAGGCTCTGCGGGTGCTGCTGCTGTCCGTGCTCGCCGTGAGCCTGCTGTCCGGGCTCGTCCCGGTGGTCAGCATCGAGGTGTACCTCGGGGGCGTCGCGGCGGTGACGGACGCGGCGTCGGACCCGGTCCGGGTGGCGCTGATCGCTCTCGTGGCCGGGATCGGCCAGACCGTGTCCAAGGTGGTGTGGTACCTCGGCGCGGCCCGGTCGATGGAGACGCGGTGGGTGCGCGAGAAGCTGGCCGTCAAGCGACGCCGCGAGACCTTCGACCGGTGGCAGGACCGCATCCAGGGCCGGCCCTGGCTCAGCGCCGCGGTGCTTCTCGCGTCGGCCTCGGCGGGCTTCCCGCCGCTGATGATCATGGCCGTCGTGGCCGGCTCGCTGCGGGTGCCCATGGCCGTCTACGTCCCGACCCTCCTGGTCGGCCGCACGGTGCGGTTCTGGCTGCTGCTCGCCGGCGTCGGCTGGTTCGCCGGGTGAGTCAGTCGGCCCAGGTCACGACGTCGTAGGCACCCGGCAGGTGGTCCCCGGACGCGGCGACGGTCCGGGTGGTCGCCGACCAGCCGCCGCGGTCCGCGAGCCCGGCCAGGACGCCGGCGACCGCCGTCGTGCAGGCCGTGGGTCCGGCCGCCGGGTCGGCGGGGGAACCGCCGGCCACGACGAGCGCGTCGACCCCGGCGAGCTCGCGCAGGCCGACGCGCACGGCCCCGGGATCGTCGTCGGCGACCTCGACGACGTGCGCCCCGGCCGCGACGTCGTCGCCCAGCGCGCGGGCCAGGACCAGCAGCGCCACCGAGGCGGGAACGTGTGCCGCCGGGAGCGTGACGCCCGTGGGGGGACCAGGCAGCCAGCGGTCGTGGACGCCGGCCGCGGCGAGGGAGGCCCGCCGGGCGCCGGCGGCGGTGCGCGGACCGGGCGCGAGCACCCCCCAGCGCTGCGGGACGGCTCCGTGCGGGGTCCGGACGGCGGCCAGGGCGTCCGCGACGGCGGCACGCAGGTCGCCCAGGGGCCGTGCCGTCCCGGCGGCACCGGGGACCAGGAGCGGGGTCGCGGGCAGGACGACGGCACGAGCGGGCACGCTGCCAACCTACCGGGACGTGTAGCGTGGGTGGTGTGAGGTTCTTCGGGTCGCGCCGGATCGCCAGATCGTCAGCCGCATCGCGTGAGGAGCCCCTCGACGCGGACCTGTTGCGCAGCGACGTCGAGAACGTGCTGCTGGCCGGGCCCGTCGGGCAGCTCGCCGGGGCGACCCCCCGCCCCGTGACGCGAGAACGGGTCAGTGCCTGGCTGGACTCCTCGGGGTTCACCTACGCCGTCGACAACGACGGCGACCCGGGCGGCATCTGGCACGGACGGCAGTTCTCCTTCCTCGTGCTGGGCGACGAGGGCGAGGTCCTGCAGGTGCGCGGCCAGTGGCACCGCCAGGCCACCATCGAGCGGCTCAGGGAGATCCTCGACGTGTGCAACGCCTGGAACGCCGAGCGCATCTGGCCGACGACGTACGCGCGGGTGCGCGACGACGGCGCGGTCGTGGTCTGCGCCGAGGTCACCACGAGCCTCGAGCACGGCGCCACCGACGACCAGCTCGGCCAGCTCCTGGAGTGCGGGCTGTCGACCGGGGTGATGTTCTTCGAGCACCTGGACTCGGTGTTCCCGGACCCGCTGCAGGTGGCACCGTGAGCGGGCCGCTGCGACGAGCCGCGACGGCGGTGCTGCAGGTGGCGCGCCGTCGGCGCGCCGACGACACCGAGCCCCCGGCCGCACGCCCCACCCCGGTGACGGCCCGACGCATCGGCGCCGACCTCGCGCGGCGCGGCTACCGGTTCCGCACCGACGACGACGGCGACCTCACCGGGACGTGGGACGGCCACCGGTTCTGGTTCCTGCTGCTGGGCGACGCCGGAGAGATCCTCCAGGTCCGCGGACGCTGGTCGGGAACCGTGCCCGACTCGGCACGGCCGGCGGTGCTGCAGGCGTGCAACGACTGGAACCGCGAGCGCATCTGGCCGAAGGTCTACACGCGCCCCGAGCAGGGCGGCCTCGCCCTCTACGGCGAGGTGTCCGTCGACCTGGAGCACGGCGCGACCGACGAGCAGCTCGCCGAGACGCTGTCGTGCGGCCTGGTGACGACGTCCCAGTTCTTCTCGGGGCTCGGCGCCCTGGTCGGCCCGGAGGCCGAGGACTGATCCCCGGCCGCCGGTCCGGACCTCGGCCGGGAGTCCGGCCCCGGCCGGGGCACGTCAGCGACGTAGCGTCGGCATCCCCAGGGTGACCGGCGCGCCGGGCTCGCCACCGCCGCCGTGGGAGTGGTCGTCGTGGCCGCCGCCGAGGCGGGCGGACTCCCGCTGCACCCAGGCGTCGCCGGACCGCGTGCGCCGCACCGTGTAGGTGCCGCCGTCGAGCGCGGAGTCGGCGATGAGATGGTGCGGCGCCGCCCGCGTGACCTCGACGGTCACCATGTCCCCCGGGCGCGGGAGCGCAGGGTCCAGGTCGGCGACGTCGACGAGCCGCGGGTCGTCGAGGGAGGCCGGCTGGTCGGCCAGGCCGCCCTCGGGCAGCACGCCGGCCGGCACCGCGAGGTGGACCAGGCGGTTGTCCGGGGCCCGGCCCGACAGCCGGTGGGTGGCACCGTCCTTCTTCCCCGAGCCCTCCGAGACGAGCACCTCGAGGGTCCGGCCGGTCTGTCGCGCGGACTCCTCGGCGCTGATCCGCTCCTGGAGCGCCAGCAGCCGGTCGAAGCGCTCCTGGACGACCTCCTTGGGCAGCTGGTCGTCCATCTCCGCCGCCGGCGTCCCGGGGCGCGGGGAGTACTGGAACATGAAGGCCGAGCTGAATCGCGACTCCTCGACGACGCGCAGCGTCTCGGCGAAGTCCTCCTCGGTCTCCCCGGGGAAGCCGACGATGATGTCGGTGGTGATCGCGGCGTCGGGCATCGCGGCGCGCACGCGGTCCAGGATCCCGAGGAACTTGGTCGACCGGTAGCTGCGGCGCATGGCGCGCAGGACGCGGTCCGAGCCCGACTGCAGCGGCATGTGCAGCTGCGGCATGACGTTCGGGGTCTCCGCCATCGCCTCGATGACGTCGTCGGTGAACGCGGCCGGGTGGGGCGAGGTGAAGCGCACGCGCTCCAGTCCCTCGATGTTCCCGCAGGCGCGCAGCAGCTTGGCGAACGCCCCCCGGTCGCCGAACTCGACGCCGTAGCTGTTGACGTTCTGACCCAGCAGCGTAACCTCGACGGCTCCGGCGTCCACCAGGGCCTGCACCTCCGCGAGGACCTCCCCCGGCCGGCGGTCGCGCTCCTTGCCCCGCAGGTGCGGGACGATGCAGAAGGTGCAGGTGTTGTTGCAGCCCACGGAGATGGAGACCCAGCCGGCGTACACCGACTCGCGGCGGGTCGGCAGCGTGGAGGGGAAGACCTGCAGGGACTCGGCGATCTCGACCTGCGCGGCCGCGTTGTGCCGTGCCCGCTCGAGGAGCACCGGCAGCGCGTCCAGGTTGTGGGTGCCGAAGACCACGTCGACCCAGGGCGCCTTGTCGACGATCTCGCCGCGGTCCTTCTGCGCCAGGCAGCCGCCGACGGCGATCTGCATGCCGGGCCGCTCCGCCTTGAGCCCGGCGAGCTGGCCGAGGTTGCCGTAGAGGCGGGTGGCGGCGTTCTCGCGCACCGCGCAGGTGTTGATGACCACCACGTCGGCGTTGCTGGCCGCCTCGTCGGCGGCCGACGCCCGCGTGTAGCCGGCCTGCTCGAGCATCCCGGCCATGTGCTCGGAGTCGTGGACGTTCATCTGGCACCCCAGGGTGCGGACCGTGTACGTCCGGCCGGCCCCGTCGGAGGGCTGGGGTGTGACGGTCTCGCGGGGTGACGGCATGGTGGTGGACATCGCCTTCTAGGGTACGGTCCCGCGCGCGACGAATCCGACGTCGCAAGCATGCTGATTCTTCACGTTCCGGACAGTCGTTACCGATTCGTTGCCGACTCGGCGCGTCTTCGCATCCCATGGAAACAATCGGCTGGTTAGGTTCATGACATGGATCACAGCGGAACGACTCCGGCGGACGACCAGCACCCGCCGGCGGACGACTCGCACCTGGGCGCCCCGCTCGTCGAGCTCGAGGCGGTCGACAAGTACTTCGGGGACCTGCACGTGCTGCAGGACATCAACCTGACGGTGCGACGCGGCGAGGTGCTCGTCGTCATCGGCCCGTCGGGCTCCGGCAAGTCGACGCTGTGCCGTGCCATCAACCGGCTGGAGACGATCGACAGCGGCGACATCTCCATCGACGGGCAGCCGATGCCGGCCGAGGGCCGCCAGCTCGCCCGGCTGCGCGCCGACGTCGGCATGGTCTTCCAGGCGTTCAACCTCTTCGCCCACAAGACGGTGCTGGACAACGTCACGCTCGGCCCGCGCAAGGTCCGCGGGCTGAGCAAGTCCGACGCCGAGGCCGAGGCCCTGCGGCTCCTCGACCGGGTTGGGGTCAAGAACCAGGCGGCGAAGTTCCCCGCCCAGCTCTCCGGCGGGCAGCAGCAGCGCGTGGCGATCGCCCGCTCGCTGGCCATGCACCCCAAGGTGATGCTCTTCGACGAGCCGACGTCGGCACTCGACCCCGAGATGATCAACGAGGTGCTCGACGTGATGGAGCAGCTCGCCAAGGAGGGCATGACGATGATCGTCGTCACGCACGAGATGGGGTTCGCGCGCAAGGCGGCCGACCGGGTGGTGTTCATGGCCGACGGCCAGATCGTCGAGGAGGCCACCCCCGAGGAGTTCTTCCACCACCCGCGCAGCGACCGCGCCAAGGACTTCCTGTCGAAGATCCTCACCCACTGATCTTCCGCACCGGCACCACCCGACGAAAGGACGAACCATGCGACGCACACGCACCACCGGGGTGATCGCCCTGGCCGCCACGGCCGCGCTCGCGCTGGCCGCCTGTTCCTCCGACGACGGCGGAGGAGACACCGACGCCGACGCCGGCAGCGAGACGACCGACACCATGGAGGAGGAGGAAGGTGCCGGCGGTGAGGGCCTCACCATCGGTATCAAGTTCGACCAGCCCGGCCTCGGCTTCATGGACGGCGACACGCCCTCCGGGTTCGACGTCGACGTCGCCAAGTACGTCGCGAGCGAGCTCGGCTACTCCGAGGACCAGATCGAGTGGGTCGAGGCCCCGTCCGCCCAGCGCGAGACGCTGCTCTCGACCGGCCAGGTCGACATGATCTTCGCCACCTACTCGATCACCGACGAGCGCCGCGAGCAGGTCTCCTACGCCGGCCCGTACTTCGTGGCCGGCCAGGACCTCCTCGTCGCGGCCGACAACACCGACATCACCGGCCCGGACGCCCTGGACGGCAAGAACCTGTGCTCGGTCACCGGTTCGACGTCCGCCCAGCGCATCAAGGACGAGTACTCCGAGGGCGTCAACCTCCTCGAGCAGCCCGGGTACGCCGAGTGCGTCACCGCGCTCACCTCGGGGCAGGTCGACGCCGTGACCACCGACGACATCATCCTCGCCGGCCTGGGCGCCCAGCCCGCCAACGCCGGCCAGGTGAAGGTCGTGGGCAACACGTTCTCCGAGGAGCGCTACGGCGTCGGCATCCCGCAGGAGTCCGAGCAGTGCGAGGACATCAACGCGGCGCTGACGCAGATGATCGAGGACGGCTCGTGGCAGGAGTACATCGACGCCGCCACCGAGGGCACCGGCTACACGCCGAACTCCGACCTGAACCCGCCGGAGTTCGACCCCTGCGACATGTGATCCCCGGATGAGTCCGGGTCGGGCCCGCCGCACCGCTCGGCGGGCCCGACCCGGTCCCTCGATCCGATACCCGGGCCGTCGGCCCGGTGCCCGTCACCGCCGTGACCGAGCCGAAGGAGCGTCCGCCGCGTGGAGGAGTATCTCGACATCGTCCGCCAGTACGACGTGCTGGGGGCGTTCTGGGTCAACATCCAGCTCGCCTTCTGGGCGGCGCTGCTCTCCCTGGCCCTGGGGTCGGTGCTGGCGCTGTTCCGCATCTCCCCCATCGGGAGCCTGCAGTGGGCCGGGTCCGCGTACGTGACGATCCTGCGGAACACCCCGCTGACGATCATCATGGTCTTCATGGTCCTCGGGGCCTGGGGTCAGCTCGAGCTGACGCTGGCGACCGACTTCGACCTCAACTTCTTCTGGCTCGCGGTCGTGGGGCTGTCGATCTACCACGCGGCCTTCGTGTGCGAGGCGATCCGCTCCGGCGTCAACACGGTGCCGGTCGGCCAGGCCGAGGCGGCACGCTCCATCGGCCTGTCGTTCCTGCCCTCGGCCCGGCTGGTCATCCTGCCGCAGGCCTTCCGCGGCGCGATCGCCCCGCTCGGCAACGTCCTCATCGCCCTCATCAAGAACACCACGGTCGCGGCGGCCGCCTCGGTGGCGACCGAGACCTCCTCGGTGATGCGGACGATGATCGAGTTCCGGCCCGACTACATCTACGCGATCTTCTTCACCTTCGCGATCGGCTACGTGATCCTCGTGACCCCCGTCGGACTGCTGTCCACCTCGTTCTCGCGTCGACTGGCGGTGGCCCGATGAGCGCCCAGACCGTCCTCTTCGACGCGCCCGGTCCCCGTGCCAAGCGCCGGATCCTGCTGGGCAACATCGTCGGTGCCGTCGTCGTCGCCGGCATCGCGGCTCTCGTGCTCGCCCGTCTGGCCGACAAGGGCCAGCTCGACGCGGACCTGTGGCTCGCCGCGGTGGACGCCGATGCCTGGGCCTACTACTACTGGCCGGGGTTCCTGGCCACCATGCGCGCGGCCGCCGTCGCGATCGTCGGCGCCTTCGCCTTCGGCCTGCTCTTCGGCGTGGGCCGGCTCTCCGCGCTGCTGCCGGTCCGGGTGGTGTGCGGCGCCGTCGTGGAGTTCTTCCGCGCCGTGCCGGTGCTGCTCATGATGGTGTTCTTCTGGCTGCTGCTCGCCAACGCCGGCGTCGACGACTCGGACTTCTGGGGGGTCGTCATCGGGCTGATCCTCTACAACGGGTCCGTCGTGGCCGAGCTGGTGCGTTCCGGTGTCCACGGCCTGCCCTCGGGTCAGCGCGAGGCCGCGCTGTCGACGGGACTGACGCGGGGCCAGTCGCTGCGGTCCGTCGAGGTCCCCCAGGCCCTCATCGCCATGCTGCCCGCGCTGCTCTCCCAGCTCGTGGTCGTGCTCAAGGACTCCGCCCTCGGCGCGATCATCACCTACCGCGAGCTCCTGCAGGAGGCCCGGCGCCTCGGCTCCGGCGAGGGCAACATCCTGCAGACCCTGGCCGTCGCCGCCGTGCTGTTCATCCTCATCAACTGGAGCCTGACCAAGCTGGCGGAGCGGCTGGGCAACTCCTTGCGGCGCACCTCGGGGCGGACCGGGACGATGGCGGCCGGTCTGGACGCCGGTGTCGGGGTGGGCGCGACGGCCCAGGCCGCCGAGCGCCCGCACGGGGTCGACGAGGGACCCGACGCCGGTCCCGGGGACCCCGGCCGACCGGGACGGTGGACCTGACTCAGGAGACGTCGACGACGACGCTGCCCCACCTTGCGGCCGGACTCGACGTACCGGTGCGCCGCCGTGATGTCCTCCAGCGCGTAGTGCCGATCGACGACCGGGACGAGACGTTCAGCCGTGACCAGCTCGTGCAGCACGCGGCGCGTGGGTCCGTCCGGGACAGGCGCCGGAAAGCGCACGCGGGCCCACGGCGCCAGCGCGAGCAGGAGGTTGACGCCGCCGGGACCGAGCTCCGACGAGGCGTACACGCCGTGCGGACGCAGCAGACGTCGGCACCGGGCGAACGAGCTCTTGCCCACGGCGTCCATGACGACGTCGAAGCGGGCGGCGTCGCGGGTGAAGTCCACCTCGTCGCGCGCGATGACCCGGTCGGCGCCCAGGCTGCGCACGAGATCCGCGTGCGCGGCGTCGCAGACCGCCGTCACCGTCGCACCGCAGGACGCCGCCAGCTGGACGGCAGCCGCACCGATCGCCCCGGTCGCGCCGTGCACGAGCACGTCCGTGTCCGGGCCGATCTGGAGCCGCTCGCAGAACGCCCAGGCGTAGTGCGGGCCCTCGGTCACCGTGGCCGCCTCCGCGAAGGAGAGGTGGTCGGGGATCGTCTCGACCCAACCGTCGCTGCGGACCGTCATCAGCTCGGCGTGCGCCCCGAAGGGACCTTCGACGTAGCCGTAGACGCGGTCCCCGACACCGCGGTCGTGCACGCCGTCCCCGACGGCTTCCACTGTGCCCGCGTACTCGCACCCCAGCACTCGTGCCCGCGGGCGCCGCGGCCCGTACATCGCCCGGGCGAACCAGGGACGGCCCGCACGGTACGCGGTATCGGTGCGGTTCACGGTCGTCGCCCGGACCCGGACGAGGATCTCACCGGGGCCCGGCGCCGGGTCGGGCACCTCCTCGACACGCACGACCTCGGGCGGCCCGTACCGATCGTGCACGGCAGCGCGCATGGCTCCCCGCTCCTTCGTGTCGACGAGAGCCGCGAGTGCTCCCCGACGCAGGCTAGTCGTCGAACGACACCATGTCGTCCAGGTCGTCATTCTCGCCCTCGGTGGCCAGGGCCTCCTTGACCGCGGCGAAGGCCACCGACGGGTTGTGCCCCTTCCGGCTCAGCGCCCCCACGGCACGCCGGACGCGCTTGTCCCGGTCCAGACCCTGCGTCCGCGCGACGTGCTTGCGGGCCAGCTCGGCCGCGGCGGCGCGCTCGTCGTCGCCGTCGATCTGCTCGAGGGCGGTGGCCGCCGTCTCGGTGTCGACGCCCCGGCGGTGCAGCTCGGCGGAGATCGCCCGCCGGGCCTGCCCACGCTCCGCGTGCCGGGTCCGCACGATCATCTCGGCGTACGCGGCGTCGTCGACGAGGTGGACGTCCTCAAGGCGGTCGAGCACCTGCTCCGCCAGATCCTCCGGGTACCCCTTGCGCGCGAGGGACCGTGCCAGCTCGACCCGGCTCTTCGGCGCAGCGGTGAGCGTGCGCAGGACGGCCTCCCGCGTCAGCTCCATGGCCTCGTCGCGGGAGAGCTCACCGGCCTCGAGCCGCTCGACGACGGTCGGGCGACGGCGACGGGTCCGCCCGTCGCCGTCGCCCGACCGTCCGCGTCCGGTCTCCGCGCTGCTCAGAAGGGCGCCTTCTTCTTCGCGGCCATGCGGCCGGCGCTCTTGCTCGCCGCGGGCGCCTTCGCCGGCGCCTTCTCGTCGGCCGCGCCGGCCGCGCCGGCCGTTGCGGTCTCGCCCGCGGGGGCGTCACCGTCGGCCGGGGCATCCACTTGCGGGCCGACGCCGAGCTTCTCCTTGATCTTCTTCTCCAGCTCGTTCGCCAGGTCCGGGTTGTCCCGCAGGAACGAGCGGGCGTTCTCCTTGCCCTGACCGAGCTGGTCCCCGCCGTAGGTGAACCACGACCCGGACTTGCGCACGAACCCGTGCTCGACGCCCATGTCGATCAGACCGCCCTCGCGGGAGATCCCGACCCCGTAGAGGATGTCGAACTCGGCCTGCTTGAACGGGGGCGCCATCTTGTTCTTGACGACCTTGACGCGGGTGCGGTTGCCGACGGAGTCGGTGCCCTCCTTGAGGGTCTCGATGCGGCGGATGTCCATACGCACCGAGGCGTAGAACTTCAGCGCCTTACCACCCGTGGTCGTCTCGGGAGAGCCGAAGAACACGCCGATCTTCTCGCGGAGCTGGTTGATGAAGATCGCCGTGGTGCCCGACGAGCTCAGCGCACCGGCGATCTTGCGCAGCGCCTGCGACATCAGGCGGGCCTGCAGACCGACGTGGCTGTCACCCATCTCGCCCTCGATCTCCGCCTTGGGCACCAGGGCGGCGACGGAGTCGATGACGATGATGTCGAGCGCGCCCGAGCGGATCAGCATGTCCGCGATCTCCAGGGCCTGCTCACCGGTGTCGGGCTGGGAGACGAGCAGCGCGTCGGTGTCCACGCCGAGCTTCTTGGCGTACTCGGGGTCCAGGGCGTGCTCGGCGTCGACGAAGGCGGCGATGCCACCGTTCTTCTGGGCGTTGGCGACCGCGTGCAGGGCGACGGTCGTCTTGCCGGAGGACTCGGGGCCGTAGACCTCGATCACGCGGCCACGGGGCAGGCCGCCGATGCCGAGGGCCACGTCGAGGGCGATGGAGCCGGTGGGGATGACGTCCACCGGGGCGCGCCCCTCCTGGCCGAGCCGCATGACCGAGCCCTTGCCGAAGCTGCGGTCGATCTGGGCGAGCGCGGCCTCGAGGGCCTTCTCACGGTCTTCCGGTGCTGGCATGTCGGTCACCTTCGTGTTCTGCGCGCGGCCGCGCGTCTTCGGTCTGCTGCTCATGTCGACGACGACGCTACGCGCCGCCACCGACATGACCCCGGCCGGGCCCGTCGACCTGTGGACGACGAGCCCGCGAGGCCGTCCTGTGGACACACTCTAGCCGAACATCTGTTCGACGCGAGAGGCTCGACGCTCGGCGTGTCGGCCTCGCCGCGGGCGGCCGTCAGCGCGGCGGCCGTCAGCGCGGCGGCGGGGCCTGCCGGTGCTCGTCGGTCCCCCACCGCTCGCGGTCCGGGACGTCCAGGGCGTCGCACAGGGCGTGCCACACGTCGCGGGGGTCCGTCCCGGCGTCGAGCGCCTCGGCGGGCGTCCGGTCGCCGAGGCGGGGCAGCACCTGCTCGCGCACGAGGGTGCGCCCGTAGGCCCGGCCGAACACCTCGTCGACGAGCTGGGTGAAGTCGGAGTAGAGCACGCGCCCAGCCTGCCACGGCCGCCCCGATGTCGGTGCCCGGGTGCACCATGGGCTGGTGGCCACCGACCCGCTCGCCCGCTTCGCCCCCGCGACCCGGGCCTGGTTCCGCGACGCGTTCGCGGGCCCCACGACGGCGCAGGTGGGCGCCTGGGAGGCCGTCGAGGCGGACCGGCACGCGCTCGTGGTCGCGCCCACGGGCTCGGGCAAGACGCTGGCCGCGTTCCTCTGGGCGATCGACCGCCTGACGTCCACGCCACCGCCGGCGGAGCCCGCGCACCGCTGCCGGGTGCTGTACGTCTCCCCCCTCAAGGCGCTGGCGGCCGACGTCCAGCGCAACCTGCGCGCTCCCCTGACGGGGATCCGCCGGGCCGCCGACCGGCTGGCGGTCGGTGCCCACGAGGTGCACGTGGGGATGCGCACCGGCGACACGCCTCCCGCCGAGCGCCGCGCCTTCGCCACCCGTCCCCCGGACGTCCTCGTCACGACGCCCGAGTCGCTGTTCCTCGTGCTGACCTCGGCGGCCCGCGCCGGCCTGGCCGGCGTCGAGACGGTGATCGTCGACGAGATCCACGCGCTGGCGGGCACGAAGCGTGGCGCGCACCTGGCCGTCAGCCTCGAGCGGCTCGACGCCCTGCTGCCGCGCCCCGCCCAGCGCATCGGCCTGTCGGCCACCGTGCGTCCGGCCGAGGAGGTCGCCGGGTTCCTCGGCGGGAGCCGTCCGACGACGGAGGGCGGCCGCGAGGTCGTCGTCGTCCAGCCGCCGTCCGAGAAGCGCTGGGACCTGGACGTCGCCGTCCCCGTCCCCGACCTGACCGACCTCGGCGGCGACGAGGAGCCCGACCTGTCCGGGGCCGCGAGCGGTCCGCAGCGGCAGGCCTCGATCTGGCCGCACGTGACCGACCGGGTCGTCGACCTCGTCACCGACCACCGCTCGACCCTGGTGTTCACCAACTCCCGGCGCGGGGCGGAGCGGCTCACCGCCCGCGTCAACGAGACCTGGGCGGAGCGCGAGGGGACGGCCGCGCCCGACGCCGGGGCGGAGCAGGCGGCCGGGACACCCGGCCAGTCGGGCACGGCGGCGGCCCTGGAGCCCGGGGTCCCGGTCCTCGCCCGCGCCCACCACGGCTCGATGAGCCGGACCGAGCGCACGCGGACCGAGTCCGACCTCAAGGCGGGGCTGCTGCCCGCCGTGGTCGCGACGTCGTCCCTGGAGCTCGGCATCGACATGGGGGCGGTGGACCTCGTCGTCCAGGTCGGCGCCCCGCCGTCGGTGGCCAGCGGCCTGCAGCGCATCGGTCGGGCCGGGCACCAGGTCGGGGCCGTCTCGCGCGGCGTGGTCCTGCCCACGCACCGGGGCGACCTCGTCCCGGCGACGGTGGTCACCCAGCGCATGCGCTCCGGCGACATCGAGCCCCTGCGGGTCGTGTCCACGCCGTTGGACGTGCTCGCCCAGCAGGTCGTGGCCGCGCTCGCCGTCGACGACTGGGACGCCGACGAGCTGCTCGGCACGTTCCGTCGGGCCGCGCCTTTCGCCGCCCTCGGCGACGCGACGTGGCACGCGGTGCTCGACATGCTGGCCGGGCGCTACCCCAGCGAGGAGTTCGCCGAGCTGCGGCCGCGGATCGTGTGGGACCGGGCCACGGGGCGGCTCACGGCCCGTCCCGGTGCCCTGCGGCTGGCCGCCACCAGCGGCGGGACCATCCCCGACCGCGGCCTCTACGGCGTCTACCTGGCCGGCGACGACGGCGGGCGCGGCGGCAAGCGTGTCGGCGAGCTCGACGAGGAGATGGTCTACGAGTCCCGCGCCGGGGACACCTTCACCCTCGGGTCCTCGACCTGGCGGGTCGAGGAGATCACCCCGGACCGCGTGCTGGTCACCCCGGCACCGGGCCTGCCCGGCCGCCTGCCGTTCTGGCGGGGCGACTCCCCCGGCCGTCCTGTCGCTCTGGGGCGGGCCGTCGGCGCGTTCCTGCGGGAGGCCGACGAGCACCTCGCCGACGACGCCGAGAAGGGCCGCGCCCACCTGCGCGAGGCGGGCCTGGACGCGTGGGCCGCCGACAACCTCGCCGGCTACCTCACCGAGCAGCGCGCCGCGACCGGTCGCGTCCCCGACGACCGCACCGTCGTCGTCGAGCGCTTCCGCGACGAGCTCGGCGACTGGCGGGTCGTGGTCCACTCCCCGCTGGGCGCCCGCGTCCACGAGCCCTGGGCGCTGGTGGTCGGCGCGCGGCTGCGGGAGCGCCTGGGCACCGACGTCGCCGCCATGGCCGCCGACGACGGGATCGTGCTGCGCCTGCCCGGCGACTCGCCGTGGGACCTCGAGGCCGCGACGGCACGGCCCGAGGTCACCACGGCCGACCTCCTCGTCGAGCCGGACGAGGTCGACGCGGCCGTCCGTGCCGAGCTCGGTTCCTCGGTGCTGTTCGCGTCCCGGTTCCGCGAGGCGGCGGCCCGCGCCCTGCTGCTGCCCCGCCGTCGTCCCGACCGCCGCGCCCCGCTGTGGCAGCAGCGCCAGCGGGCCGCCCAGCTGCTGCAGGTCGCCTCGGCCTACCCGGACTTCCCGATCATGCTCGAGGCGGCCCGCGAGTGCCTGCAGGACGACTTCGACGTCGCCGCCCTGCGCGCGCTGATGACCGACCTGGCCGCGGGAGACGTCCGGCTCGTCGAGATCTCCACCGAGGGACCCTCGCCGTTCGCCCGGTCGCTGCTGTTCGGGTACACCGCCCAGTTCCTGTACGACGGCGACGCGCCGCTCGCCGAGCGCCGGGCCGCCGCGCTCTCGCTGGACCCGACGCTGCTGGCCGAGCTGCTCGGCGAGCAGGGCGCGACCGACCTCTCCGACCTGCTGGATCCCCAGGTGGTCGAGCGGACCGAGGCCGAGCTGCAGGGGCTCGCCCCCGACCGCCGTGCGACCGACGCCGAGGGGGTCTGGGACCTGCTGCGCCGCACCGGACCGCACGGGCTCGAGGAGGTGCGCCGCCGGGTGGCCGACGACGTCACCGGCGCGGTCCCCGACTGGCTCGCCGCGCTGGAACGGGACCGCCGGGCCATCCGGGTCCGCGTCGCCGGCACCGAGCAGTGGGCGGTCGCCGAGGACGCCGGCCGGTTGCGCGACGCGCTCGGGGTGGCACCGCCCGCGGGCCTGCCGGACGCCGTCATGGCGCCCGCCGCCGACCCGCTGACGGACCTGCTGCGCCGCCACGCCCGCACGCACGGGCCGTTCACGGCGGCCGGGGCCGCGCACCGGTTCGGGCTCGGCATCGCCGTGGTGACCGCGGTGCTGTCCCGGCTGGAGCGGGACGGCCGGCTGACCCGCGGCGCCCTGCGGCCCGAGGTGATCGGCGGCACCGGCGACGAGTTCTGCGACCCGCAGGTGCTGCGGACCCTGCGGCGGCGTTCCCTGGCCGCGCTGCGCGCCGAGGTCGAACCCGTGGAGCCGGAGGCGCTGGGCGTGTTCCTGCCCCGCTGGCAGGGCACCACCGGACCGCGGCTGCGGGGCACCGACGGTCTGCTCCGGGCGGTCGAGCAGCTCGCGGGTGCCGCGGTGCCCGCCTCGGCGCTGGAGACGCTGGTGCTCCCCGCCCGGGTCGCCGACTACTCCCCCGCGCTGCTGGACGAGCTGACCACCACCGGCGAGGTCGTCTGGGCCGGCCACGCCGCGCTGCCCGGCACGGACGGCACCGTGAGCCTGCACCTGGCCGAGGACGCCCCGCTGACGCTGGCGCAGCCGGCGCCCCTGGGTCCCGAGGGGACGCTGGACACCGACCTGCACCGGGTGCTGCTCGACCTGCTCACGTCGTCGGGCGGCTTCTTCCTGCCCCGCCTCGTCGAGCTCGCGGACGCCTCGGCCGAGGACGTGCTCGAGGCGCTGTGGGACCTCGTCTGGGGCGGGCACGTCACCAACGACGGGCTGGCCGTGCTGCGGGCGCGGCTCGGCACGGGCGGTGGCGCGCACCGGGCACCCCGGCAGCCGGGGCGCGCCCGCCCCGTGCGGCGGTCCCGCTTCGCCATGGCCCGCTCCACCGTGCCGCCGGCGGGAGCCGGCCGCTGGTCCGCGCTGCCGACCCGAGAGCAGGACGCGACGGTGCGCACGCACGCCCTGGCCCAGATGCTGCTGGACCGGCACGGCGTCCTGACGCGTGCCGTCGCGCCGTCCGAGCACGTGGCCGGACAGTTCCGGGAGGTCTACCGGGTGCTCACCGGGCTCGAGGAGCGCGGGGCGGTCCGGCGCGGGTACTTCGTCGAACGGCTGGGCGGCGCGCAGTTCGCCCTGCCCGGTGCGGTCGACCGGCTGCGCGTGGACGCCGGGGACCGCGACCGGGTCCGCGACGACCCCGACGCCGCACCGCCCGGCCTGCTGCTCGCCGCGACCGACCCCGCCAACCCGTACGGGGCGGCGCTGCCGTGGCCGGGCACCACCCCGGGGCCGGGTGACGCCCCCGGCGGCCACCGGCCCGGCCGCAAGGCGGGGGCCGTGGTGGTGCTGACGAACGGCGAGCCGGCGATCTACGTCGAACGGGGCGGCCGCACGGTGCTGACGTTCACCACGGAGCCGGCCGCCCTCGAGGTCGCGGCGGCGACGCTGGCCGACCATGCGCGCCAGGGGCGGCTGGGCCGGCTCGTGGTGCAGCGGATCGACGGCGTGGCGTCCCTGGAGGCCGTCCGGACACCGTCCGCGGCCGTCGGGGCGCTGCTGGGGGCGGGTTTCTCGGTCACGCCCCGCGGCCTGCGGGTGGCGGTCTGATGCCCGAGGGGGACGTGCTGCGGCTGACGGCCGAACGCCTCGACCAGGCGCTGCGGGGCGGGCCGCTGGTGCGCGCCGAGCTGCGCTGGCCGAACGTCGGCGGGGCCGAGCTGACGGGTCGGACGGTCACGGGCTGCGTCTCGTACGGCAAGCACCTGCTGACCCGCTTCGACGACGGCCGCACCCTGCACACCCACCTGCGGATGGAGGGCGCGTGGCGGGTGGTGCCGACCGACGGCCGCACCTCGGCCGCGGGCCATCCGCAGGTGCGCGCCGTGCTGTCGACCGCCCGCTGGACCGCCGTGGGGTGGCGGCTCGGCATGCTGGACCTGCTGCGGACCCGGGACGAGCCGCGCCTGCTCGCTCATCTGGGACCGGACGTGCTCGCCGACGACTTCGGCACCCACGGGCTGCCCGAGGCCCTCGACCGGTGGCATGCCCAGGGGGACCGCCCGCTGTGCGACGTCCTGCTGGACCAGGCCGTCGTGGCCGGGCTCGGGACGATCTGGATGGCGGAGTCGCTCTTCGCGCGACGGCTGCACCCGTGGATCCCGGCCGACTCCCTGTCCGAGGACGAGGTGCGCGGCCTGCTCGTCACGGCGCGCCGGCTCGTGGGGGGCAGCGTCGAGATCGGCCGCCGCCGTGATCTGGGCGAGGTGCCGCGGTCCGTGCACGGGCGACTGGGCCGACCCTGCCGACGGTGCCGGACGCCGATCGCCGTCGGGCAGGCCAACGAGCCGCCGTACGAGCGGCCGGTGTTCTGGTGCCCCACGTGCCAGGCGGTCAGCCGACCGGCGTGAGGTCCTCGCGCTCGACGGCGCCGCGGGAGAGCATCCCGGCGAGCACGTCCGTGGGGATCGTGTCCGGGACCAGCAGCCCCTCGGCGACCGCGATCCGGTCGCTCACCTCGCGCAGCACGAGGGACAGCGGGATGTCGAGGGCCTCGCAGATGGAGGCCAGCAGCTCGGAGGAGGCCTCCTTCTGCCCGCGCTCGACCTCGCTGAGGTAGCCGAGCGAGACCCGTGCGGCCGAGGACACCTCTCGCAGGGTGCGCCCCTGACGCTGCCGCGCGTCGCGCAGCACGTCACCGATCTCCTGTCGCAGGACGACCATGTCGCGCCCCCTCTCTTCCTCCGACACCCCGGGACGGGGCGTGGGATGACTACCGTACCCCGACGGGCGCGTGGTGCGTCGTCCGGGACGGGCATCGATACCGGTTCGTGGCCTGTTGGCGATCACACCTGCCCAACGCCCGGCACCCCCGCTGTGTTCCCACCACGGCACGACGTCCGGGATCCGCACCCTTCCTTCACGCGGCTGCGTCACCCAGCACCGCTGCGCAGAGGTCCAGGACCGCCGCGACCGCCCCCGCACGGACCGCGGCGCGGTCGCCGTCCAGGTCGCACCGGCGCACCTCGATGGTCGTCGGCGTGGCCACGGCGACGAAGACGAGCCCGGGAGCCCGGCCGTCCTGGGGGTCCGGCCCGGCGACCCCGGTCGTGGCGAGCCCGACGTCCGCCCCCGTCGCGGAACGCGCGCCCGTGGCCATCGCACCGGCGACGTCGGGGTCCACGGCCCCCCGGGCGGCCAGCAGGTCCGCGTCCACCCCCAGCAACGACGCCTTCAGGTCCGTCGCGTAGGCGACGACACCGCCGCGCAGGACGGCGGAGGCGCCCGGCACCGTGGCGAGCTCGGCCGCGACCATGCCCGCGGTCAGCGACTCGGCGACGCCGAGCGTCCATCCCCTCGCGGCCACCGCCGCCAGGACCTCGCGGGCCGTCATCCCTCGGTCCGGGGCGCTCCCGACGCACCGTCGGCCGGCCCGTCCTCGGGGGCGGAGTCCGTGCCCTCCTGCCGGGCTCGGCGCCGCAGGCGCAGCCCCTGGACGGCGTAGTCGACACCGGTCACGACGGTGACCGCGATCGCCGCCCACATGGCGACCCACGCGACGTCCCGGACCTCGGCCGGCAGGTGGGCCAGGAGCAGCAGGAACAGCGAGATCGCCACGACCTGCAGCACCGTCTTGATCTTGCCGCCGCGCGAGGCCGGCATCACCGCGTACTTCAGGACGGCCATGCGCATCAGCGTGATCCCCAGCTCGCGCGCAAGGATGATCGTCGGCACCCACCAGGGCAGCTCGCCGAGCGGCCACCACAGCAGGACGAGCGCGGTCCCCACCAGGGCCTTGTCGGCGATCGGGTCCAGGAGCTTGCCCAGGTCCGTCACGAGCCCGCGCGACCGCGCCAGGTGGCCGTCGACCTTGTCGCTGAGCGCGGCCAGCAGGAAGATGCCCGTCGCCACGAGGCGCCAGAGCATCGAATCGCCGCCGTCGACCAGCAGGGCCGCCGCGAAGACGGGGACGAGAGCGATGCGGATCATCGTGACGATGTTCGCGATGTTCCAGGGCGAAGGTGCGGCGTCCGGCATGCCATCAGCCTACTGGGACCGGCCGCGCGATAATCTCGCAGCGTGGCCGACGACGTCCCACGCAGGGTCACCCTGCGGGTCCTCGTGGTCGCCGCCGTGGCGGCGACGACGGCCTGCGAGCTGGTCGCACCGCCGGAGCCCGCACCGGCGCCCACGACGACGGTCGCGCCGTCCACCGCCCGTGCCCGGACCCCGTCCTGCCGGCGGTCTTCACGGTGCTCGCCGCCGGTGACCTGCTCCCGCACGGGCCGGTCGTGCGCTCCGCCCGCGGGGGCGACCGCTTCGGCCGGCTGCTGGCCGACCTGGACCCGTGGGTGGCCGGGGCCGACCTCGCCCTCTGCCACCTCGAGGCGCCCGTCGCGCCGCGAGGCACCGCACCGAGCGGCTACCCCGTCTTCGGTGCTCCGCGACAGCTGGTCCCGGCTCTGGCCGCGCAGGGGTGGGACGGCTGCTCGACGGCGTCGAACCACGCCCTCGACCGGGGCTACACCGGCGTCGTGACCACCCTGGACGCGCTCGACGACGCCGGGATGGGCCATGCCGGCACGGCCCGCTCACACCGCGAGCAGAGGTCGGCCCAGCACTACCGCCTCCAGCGGTCCGACCGGGACCTGGTCGTGGCGCACCTGTCGGCCACCTACGGCCTCAACGGCTTCCCGGTGCCGGCCGAGGCGCCGTGGGCGGTCGACCTCATCGACGCGGAGGCGCTCGTCACCGCTGCGCGCACCGCCCGGCGTGACGACGGTGCCGACGTCGTGCTCGTCAGCCTGCACGCCGGCACCGAGTACACCGAGCGGCTCACCGCCCAGCAGGAGGACGTGGCCGCCGCCCTGGCCGCCTCGCGTGCGGTCGACCTCGTCGTCGGGCACCACGCGCACGTACCCCAGCGGATCGAGCGGCTCGACGGCGGGCCGCACCGGGCCGGCATGTGGGTCGCCTACGGGCTGGGCAACCTGCTGTCGAACCAGAGCGCGTCCTGCTGCGACCCCCGGAGCAGCAGCGGTGTGCTGCTGACCGCCACCGTCACCGAGGAACGGCCGGCCGAGCCGGCACTCGTCACCGACGTCCGCTGGACGGCCACGACCGTGGACATCCCGGCGGGGCACCGCGTGCACGCGTTGGGACGCCGGCTCGACGCCGGGGCCACGACGCTGGACCGCCGCGAGCTGAGGACCCGCCACGACCGGGTCGCCGAGGCGGTCGGCCCGCAGGCCCGTGAGCGTCGGCGCCCGCCGGAGCCGACCGGCGGGACCCCCGCCGTCCTGCCCCGGGACCCCGCCGTCCTGCCCCGGGACCCCGCCGTCCGGGACCGCTGAGCCCGCCCCCGGGGCCCGGTGGACGAGGAGCTCAGCGGACGGGGTGCTCGGCGTCGGTGTCGGCGCCGTCGTGGTAGTCGGTCGCCGTGGGCGGCCGGTGACCGTCGGTGCCGTCGGAGTACCGGTCCCCCGAGGCCGCGGTCTCGGCGTCCTGGTCGTAGGCGGACGGCGTCTCCCCGCGGATCAGGGCGAGCGCGGACGACAGGGACTCGGGCTGGACGAGCACCTCGCGCGCCTTCGACCCCTCGGAGGGTCCGACGATCTCGCGCGACTCGAGCAGGTCCATCAGCCGGCCGGCCTTGGCGAACCCGACGCGCAGCTTGCGCTGCAGCATCGACGTCGAACCGAACTGCGTCGACACCACGAGCTCGGTCGCCTGCAGCAGCACGTCGAGGTCGTCGCCGATGTCCTCGTCGATCTGCTTCTTGGCGGCCGCCGGGGCGGTGACGTCCTCGCGGTAGATCGGCTTGAGCTGCGACTTCACGTGCTCGGTGACGGCGTGCACCTCCGACTCGCTGACCCACGCCCCCTGGACGCGCATCGGCTTGGAGGCGCCCATCGGCAGGAACAGCGCGTCACCCTGACCGATGAGCTTCTCGGCGCCCGGCTGGTCGAGCACGACGCGGGAGTCGGCCAGGGACGACGTCGCGAACGCCAGCCGCGAGGGCACGTTCGCCTTGATCAGACCGGTCACGACGTCCACGGAGGGACGCTGCGTGGCCAGCACGAGGTGGATGCCCGCGGCCCGCGCGAGCTGGGTGATGCGCTGGATCGCGGCCTCGACGTCCCGCGGCGCGACCATCATCAGGTCGGCGAGCTCGTCCACGACGACCAGCAGGTACGGGTAGGCGGCGACCTTGCGCTCGGAGCCCGGCGGCGGCGTCACCTTGCCGGCCCGCACGGCGGCGTTGAAGTCGTCGATGTGCTTGTACCCGAACGTCGCCAGGTCGTCGTACCGGGCGTCCATCTCGCGCACGACCCAGTCCAGCGCCTCGGCCGCCTTCTTCGGGCTCGTGATGATCGGCGTGATCAGGTGCGGGATGCCCTCGTACAGCGTGAGCTCGACCCGCTTGGGGTCGACGAGGATCAGTCGCACCTGCTCGGGGGTGGCACGCATGAGGATCGAGGTGATCATCGAGTTGATGAAGCTCGACTTGCCGGCGCCGGTCGCACCGGCGACGAGGATGTGCGGCATCTTGGCCAGGTTCGCCACGACGAAACCGCCCTCGACGTCCTTGCCCACACCCATGACCATCGGGTGCTCGGTGCGGCGGGCCGCCGACGATCGCAGCACGTCCCCGAGCACGACCGTCTCGCGGTCGGTGTTCGGGATCTCGATGCCGATCGCGGACTTGCCGGGGATCGGCGACAGGATCCGCACGTCGGCGCTGGCGACCGCGTAGGCGATGTTGTTGCTCAGCCCGGTGATGCGCTCGACCTTGGTCTTCGGGCCGACCTCCACCTCGTACCGGGTGACCGTGGGCCCCCGGGTGAAGTTGGTGACCTGGGCGTCCACGCCGAACTGCTCGAAGGTCTGCTCGAGGGCGGCCACCACGCGGTCGTTGGCCGCCGAGCGGCTCTTGTGCGGCGCGCCCTGGACCAGCGCGTCCTCCGACGGCAGCAGGTAGACCGTGTCGCCGGAGAGCATCGGCTGCTCCGCCCGCCCCTGGGGAGCGGGCAACGGCTCCGGTGCGGCCGGCCCCGACGGCGCCGCTGGGGCGCTGTCCGCCGGGGCTGGCGACGCCGTCGCCCCCGTGGCGATCACCTGGGTCGCCCCCGGGTCGTCGGCGCCGGCCGGCGCCGACGGGCCGGCCGGGTCGAGGGTGGCCGCCTTGTCGAAGGCCTGGTCGCCGGCGTACTCGTCGAGGTCGCCGGCGGCCGCCTTCGCGGCGCGCTCGGCGCGGGTGGAGCGCACCCGCTTGGTGCGCTTCTTGCGGGCGGGCTTCTCGTCGGTGCCGTCGTGCTGGGAGACGCCGTCGGCGAGCTCGAGCCCGCCGTCGTCCGCGGCGGAGCCGTGGTTGCCCGTGAGGCGGTCGTACAGCCCCCGCACCCGTTCGGGGATGCGGTGCACGGGGGTCGCGGTGACGACGAGGAGCCCGAAGAAGCCGAGCAGCAGGAACAACGGCACGGCCACCCACGCCGTGACGCCGATGACGACGGGCGTCGCCGCGAGGTAGCCGATGATGCCGCCGGCGTCCTGCACCTGGTCGAACCCGTCCCGCGGGGACGGGGTGTCCTCGGCGATGGCCACCAGCGAGCAGACGGAGACCACGAGCAGGCTCACCCCGATGGCCACGCGGGAGTTGGCGTGGCCCCGCTCGGGGTGACGCATGATCCGCACGCCGATCCAGATGAGCAGGACGGGGATCGCGACGCCCGCCAGCCCGACCGTCCCGGCGACGACCGCGTGGACCCAGGTGCCGAAGGCCCCGGGGATGCCCCACCACTCGCGGGCCGCCACGACGAGGGCGATCGCGATGAGGAAGAAGGCGACGCCGTCTCGGCGGTGCTCGGGTTCCAGGTCTCTCGCTCCCTTGGTGATCGTGCGGGTCAGGGCACCCAGGCCGTGCGCGACGCCCAGGTAGGCGCCGCGCACCATCTTCACGGGCCACGGTGGCCCGGTCCGCCGACGGTTCCGGGCGGAGCCGGACGAGCGCCCGCCGCGCGCCCCGGAGGACCGGCCCGTGGAGGACCGGCCCGTGGAGGAGCGCGACGACGAGCGCGCGGACGTGCTGCGTGACGGCGCGGACACGGAGGCGCTGCGCCCCGTACGGGCCGTCGACCGCGAGGTCCCGGAAGTCTTCCGGGCAGGGATCCGGGTCGCCATGATGGTCACCACGGTACCCGCGACCCTGGTCACGACGCCGCACGTCGGCGTCGCGTGTCCGTTCGCTCCGACTCAGACCCCGGTCCCCCGGTCAGCCTGCGCCTGCGCTCGCACGCTCGCTCCGACTCAGACCCCGGCCCCCCGGTCAGCCTGCGCCTGCGCTCGCACGCTCGCTCCGTCTCAGGCTCAGGCTTCGACGACGACGGGGACGATCATCGGGCGGCGGCGCAGACGCCGGTTGACCCAGCGGCCGATGACGCGCCGCATGATCTGCTGGAGCTGGTAGGTGTCGGTGGCGCCGCCGGCGATCGCGTCCTCGAGGGCCTGGACCACGTCCGGCTGGATCTCGGAGAACACGGCGTCGTCCTCGGCCATGCCGCGCGCCAGGAGCTGCGGCCCGGCGAGCACCTTGCCCGTGGCGGTGTCGACCACGGCGAAGACGGACACGAAGCCCTCCTCGCCGAGCGTGCGACGGTCCTTCAGCTCGCTCTCGGTCACCTCGCCGACCGAGGAGCCGTCCACGAACACGTACCCGCACGGGACCGCGCCCACCACGGCGGCCTTGCCGTCCACGAGGTCGACGACGACGCCGTCCTCGGCGAGCACGACGCGGTCGGCGGGGACCCCGGTCTTGACCGCGAGCGCCGCGTTGGCCACGAGGTGGCGCACCTCGCCGTGCACCGGCATGACGTTCTTGGGCCGCAGGATGTTGTAGCAGTACAGCAGCTCGCCGGCGCTGGCGTGCCCGGAGACGTGCACCTTGGCGTTGCCGGAGTGCACCACGCGCGCGCCGAGCCGGGTCAGTCCGTTGATGACGCGGAACACGGAGTTCTCGTTGCCCGGGATGAGCGACGAGGCGAGGATCACGGTGTCGCCGTGGCCGACGTTGACCTTGTGGTCGCCGTTCGCCATGCGGCTCAGCGCCGCCATGGGCTCGCCCTGCGACCCGGTGCTCATGTAGACCACCTGGTCGTCGGGCAGGTTGGTGGCCTGCTTGAGCTCGATGAGCACACCGGGCGGGACGTCGAGGTAGCCGAGCTCGGCGGCGATCCCCATGTTGCGCACCATCGAGCGGCCGACGAACGCGACCTTGCGCCCGTGGGCGTGCGCGGCGTTGAGGACCTGCTGGACGCGGTGCACGTGGGAGGAGAACGAGGCGACGACGATGCGCTTCTCCGCCTGGGCGAAGACGTTGTCCAGCACCGGTCCGATCTCCGCCTCGTTGGTGACGAAGCCGGGGACCTCCGCGTTGGTGGAGTCGACCATGAACAGGTCGACCCCCTTCTCGCCGAGCCGGGCGAAGGCCCGCAGGTCGGTGACGCGACCGTCCAGGGGCAGCTGGTCCATCTTGAAGTCGCCCGTGTGCAGCACGGTACCGGCGGCCGTGGTGACGGCCACGGCGAGCGCGTCCGGGATGGAGTGGTTGACGGCCACGAACTCGCAGCCGAACTCCCCGAGCTGCACGGAGTCGCCCTCGGCCACCACGTGGGTGACCGGCTTGATGCGGTGCTCCTTGAGCTTGGCCTCGATGAACGCCAGCGTCAGCTGCGAGCCGTAGATCGGGATGTCGCGGCGCAGGCGCAGCAGGTACGGCACGGCACCGATGTGGTCCTCGTGGCCGTGGGTGAGCACGATCGCCTCGACGTCGTCCATGCGGTCGGCGATGTACTCGAAGTCGGGCAGGATGAGGTCGACGCCGGGCTGGTGGTCCTCCGGGAAGAGGACGCCGCAGTCGATGATGAGCAGCCGTCCGCGGTGCTCGAGGACGGCCATGTTGCGGCCGACCTCTCCCAGCCCGCCGAGGGCGACGATCCGCAGACCGTCGGCCGGCAGCTCGGGGGGCAGGGGAAGTTCGGGGTGAGGGTGACTCACGGGGCCTCCTGGCCTGTGTCGTTACTGGGGTGTGGTGGCGGGTTCCATGACCCCGCCGGCGATGAGGGCGGCGCGCACCGCGGCGACGTCGTCGTCCGTGGCGGCGACGTTCGGCAGGCGCAGCTCGCGGTTGTCGTGGACGCCGAGCAGCTCGAGGGCGGCCTTGACCATGACGGCCTGCGCGCCGGCGCCGTTCATGGCGGCCAGCACGGGCATCGTCGTGTTGAAGACCTCGAGCGCACCGACGTGGTCGCCGGCGTCGAAGCGCCGCACGACCTCGGCGAACCGGTCGCCGACGAGGTGCGCGGAGACCGAGACGATCCCCGCCGCGCCGTGGGCGAGGAAGGGCAGCAGGAGCCCGTCGTCGCCGGAGTACCAGGCCAGGCCGGTCAGCCGCTGCAGCGCGGGCACCGAGCCCACGTCCCCGGTGGCGTCCTTGGTGGCCACCACGCGGGGGTGGGCGGAGATCCGCTCGTACGTCGCGGGTGCGATGCGCACCCCGGCCCGGCCGGGGATGTCGTAGAGCATGACCGGCAGGTCGGTGGAGTCGGCCACCGTCGCGAAGTGCTGGTACAGCCCCTCCTGGGTGGGGCGGGAGTAGTACGGCGAGACGACGAGGAGCCCGTCGGCGCCGGCCTCGGCCGCCTGCTCGGCCATGCGCACGGCGTGCGCCGTGTCGTTCGAACCGGCACCGGACAGGACGGTCGCCCGGTCACCGACGGCCTCGACGACGGCGCGCACCAGGTCGGCCTTCTCCGGGGCGTGCGTCACGGGCGCCTCGCCCGTGGTGCCCGACAGCACGAGGCCGTCGTTGCCCGCGTCCACGAGCCGCGTCGCGAGCTGCGCAGCGGCGTCGAGATCGATCGCGCCCGACCCCGACATGGGCGTGACCATTGCGGTGAGCACGGCGCCGAAAGGGCGCGCAGGGGTACCGGGCAGCGTCATGGGAACACCGTACCTGTCGAGGGGTCGCGGCGGCGGCGCTGTCCAGCGGCTGTCGCACGGCGTGTCGTCGGCGCGACGGCGCGGCCCCGGGCCGAGGGCCCGGGCGGCCGCACGCGCTGCTGCGGTGCCGCGACGCGCGTCACATACTGGCCGTATGACTGCGACGACGCCGACCACCTCTCCCGTCCGTGACGTCCCGACCGAGGTGCTCGTCGACGGCCGCTGGCGTGCGGCCACCGGCGGCGGCACGTTCGAGGTCGTCGACCCGGCGACCGAGGAGACCCTGTGCTCGGTGGCGGACGCCGGTCCCGAGGACGGCGAGGCGGCCCTGGCCGCGGCGCACGCGGCCGCCCCGGAGTGGGCGCGGGTCGCCCCGCGCGAGCGCGCCGAGCTGCTGCGGGCCGCCTTCGAGACCGTCACCGCCCGCGCCGAGCAGCTGGCCGCCCTCATCACCGCCGAGTGCGGCAAGACCCTCGCCGAGTCGCGCGCCGAGGTCGCCTACGGCGCCGAGTTCCTCCGCTGGTTCGCCGAGGAGGCGGTGCGCGCGCCCGGCCTGCTGCGCCGCGCACCGGCCGGCGCGAACCAGCAGCTCGTCCACCGGCGGCCGGTGGGGCCGGCGCTGCTCATCACCCCGTGGAACTTCCCCATCGCGATGGCGACGCGCAAGATCGGTCCCGCCCTGGCCGCCGGGTGCCCGGTCGTGATCAAGCCGGCCCAGCTCACCCCGCTGACCACCCTCGCCGTGGCCGAGATCCTGCGTGACGAGCTGGAGCGCCGCGGGCTGCCCGCCGGCGTCGTCAACGTCGTCCCCACCTCCTCGGCCGGGGACGTCACGGGCCCGCTGCTGGCGGACGACCGGTTGCGCAAGCTGTCGTTCACCGGGTCCACGGGTGTCGGGCGGCGGCTGCTGGCCCAGGCGGCAGACCAGGTTCTGTCCTGCTCGATGGAGCTGGGCGGCAACGCGCCGTTCGTCGTCTTCGGCGACGCCGACCTCGAGGCCGCCGTGGACGGTGCGGCCGTGGCCAAGCTGCGCAACGGCGGCCAGTCGTGCGTGGCGGCCAACCGCTTCCTGGTGCACGAGTCGCTGGCCACCGAGTTCGCCGACCGCCTCGGTGCGCGCTTCGCCGACCTGACCGTGGGGCCCGGCGCCGAGGGCAACGACGTCGGGCCGCTCATCGGTGCCGACGCGGTGGACTCCGTGCACGCGCTGGTCGCCGACGCCGTGGACCACGGCGCCCGCGTGGTCACCGGGGGGCAGCGCCCCGCCGGCCCCGGCTACTTCTACCCGCCCACGGTGCTCGCCGACGTCGCCCGGGACGCGTGCTGCGTGCACGAGGAGATCTTCGGGCCCGTGGCCCCCGTGGTCGCGTTCGCCGACGACGACGAGGGCATCGCCCTGGCCAACGACACGCCCTACGGGCTGGCGGCCTACGCCTACACCCGCGACCTGGACCTGGCGATGCGCGCGGCGCACGAGCTGGACGCGGGCATGATCGGGGTGAACCGGGGCATGGTCAGCGACGCGAGCGCGCCGTTCGGCGGCACCAAGCAGTCCGGGCTGGGCCGCGAGGGCGGCGAGGCCGGTCTCGAGGAGTACCTCGAGACCGTGTACGTGGCGATGTGACCGGCCGCGGGTCCCGTGGTTCGATGACCCGGTGTCCCGCCCCCGCTCCCCCGCGGTCTCGGCCGCCGTCCGCCAGGGCGTCAGCGTCTCTGTGGCCACCGGGCTCTACGGCGTCTCGTTCGGCGCGCTGGCGGTGGTCGCGGGTCTGACCGTGGCCCAGACCGCCGCGCTGAGCCTGCTGCTCTTCTCGGGCGGCTCGCAGTTCGCCCTCGTCGGGGTCGTGGCCGCCGGCGGCTCCCCGCTGGCCGCCGTGGCGACGTCGAGCCTGCTCGGCGTGCGCAACACCCTCTACGGCGCGGTGGTCTCCCCGCTGCTCGACGTGCGCGGGTGGCGCCGCTGGGCGGCCGCGCAGGTCACGATCGACGAGTCGACCGCGGTCGCGGTGGCCCAGCGCGACCCGCAGGCCGTACGGGTCGGGTTCTGGGCCACCGGGCTGGGCGTCTTCGTGCTGTGGAATGTCTGCAGCCTGCTCGGGGCCCTGGCCGGCGACGCGCTCGGGGACCCGCGGGCCTGGGGTCTGGACGCGGCCGCCGGGGCCGCCTTCCTCGCGCTCGTCTGGCCGCGCCTGGCCTCCCGCGACGCCCGCCTGGTGGCCGCTCTCGCCGTCGTCGTCTCCGCCGCCCTGGTCCCGGTGACCCCCGCGGGCATCCCCGTGCTGGGTGCGGCCGCCGCGGCGATCGCGGCCGGGTTCCTGTCCCCCGCACCCCGTGCCCGGCGTGGAGGTGCGCGATGACCCCGACCGTGCTGTGGGCGACCGTGCTGGTCGCCTCCGTGGCGAGCTTCGCCCTGAAGCTCGCGGGCCACCTCGTCCCGCAGCACTGGCTGGCCACCGACCGGGTGCAGCGCACCTCGGGGCTGGTCACGGTAGCGCTGCTCGTGGCCCTCGTGGTGGTGCAGACCTTCGCCACCGGCCCTGCTCTCACGGTGGACGCGCGCGTGCCGGCGCTGGCCGCCGCGGCGGCAGCGCTCGCGCTGCGCGCACCCTTCGTCGTGGTCATCGTGGTCGCCGCCGCCGTGGCCGCGGGCCTGCGCGCGCTCGGCTGGGGCTGAGCGGCCCACTAGGGTGGCCCGATGGCATTGTTCCAGGAGACCGCCGACGTCTCGGTGCGCCCCGCCGTCCCCGGCGACGAGGAGGCCGTCACCCGCATCCAGGTCGAGGCCTGGCGCACCACGCACGCCGACGTGCTCGGGGGCGCCGTCGACGCCCTGGACACCACGGCGATGACCGACCGGTGGGCCGACGCGATCTCCCGGCCGCCGGGTCCCGGCTTCGCCGTGCTCGTCGCCCTGGACGGACCGACGGTCGTCGGCTTCGCCGCCGTCGCCCCGGGCCAGGTGATGTCCCTGGAGGTGGCGCCCCACGCCCGGCGCGGCGGTCACGGCTCACGGCTGCTGGCCGCGGCCGTGGACCGGCTGCGGACCGACGGCGAGTCCGAGGTCGTCACCTGGGTGCTCGACGGCGACGACGGCCGTGAACGGTTCCTGTCCTCCTCGGGCCTCGGTCCCGACGGCACGGAGCGCGCCCTGGCCACCGGGGTCCGCGACGTCGTCGAGCGGCGCTGGTCCGCCACGATCTGAGCCTCAGGGGCGGCGGCGCCACCGGCCGGTGGTCCCTCCGGGCGACCCCGCGCCCGGGTCCTCGCCGTCCGCGGGCGTGCCCGTCGCGGGGCTGTCCTCGCCGGACGGTCCGTCCGGGCCGGACGGGGCGTCGGGCGCGGGCGGGGTGCCGCCCTCGGAGGGCGTACCCGTCCCCTCGGCGGCGGGAGCACCGGTCCCGCCGTCCGGTGCCGCGGTCGGCGAGGCCGCCTCGTCCCGGGGCGTCGACGGCGTCCCGGGAGCGTCACCGGCCGACGTCGCGCCGACCTCCTGGCCGCCGGGCGCGGGACGCGGGCCGGCGGCACGGGCGGGCGCGGCCTGCGGGTTGGCGGCGCCGAGCACGGAGCCACCGGTGACCACGACCCCCACGCGTTCGGCCTGCTCGCGCAGGCCCTGCAGCTCGCGCGACACCGAGCGGACGGCGAACCCGGAGACGATGTTCAGCGATCCGGCCACGAAGGCGAACAGCGCGAAGACGATCGTCACCAGCCGCAGGACGTCGAAGGAGTCCAGCGGCCGCGTCACGAGCAGGAGGCCGAAGAGGGCGGCCGTGATGCCGAACGCGACCATCCACGGCCAGCCGAGGTCCCGGTTCCTCGACAGCGCCGCACCGCCGATGATCGCCACGATGCCCAGCACGATCGTCCAGACCGCGAGCACGTAGTACAACGGCGTCGGCGACAGCTCGGGCCACAGGGCGACGGCGGCGCCGAAGCCGAGGTTGACCCCGGCCTGGGCGAGCCACCAGGCCGAGCCGACCTGCCGGCGGTGCACCAGCCACTGGACCAGGACCAGCACGCCGTCGAAGGCGAGGAAGATCCCGATGAGCAGGCGCAGGATCTCCAGCTCCTCGAGCGGCTCGATCATGAGCAGCAGACCGAGCACGATGTAGGAGATCCCCCGGAGCACGGGGAGCCACCACACCCGGCGGAACGGGTTGCGTGCGGCACCGGGTGCCTCGGCGGTGGCCTCGTCCTGGGTCGTTCCGTCGTCGCGTGCCATGCGAGCCCTTCGTCGATGCCTGCTGACCTGCGGCCATGCTAGGCGCCCGCGTGCCGGCGCGCCCGGGAGGCGCAGGAGGCACGCCTCGGGGCCGCCGCCCGTCAGTCCGCCGCGCGGGCATCCTCGGGCACGAGGACGAGGTCGAGGTAGGCCCGCAGGGCACCGGCCATGTCCGGCCGCTGCGCCCGCGGGAGGTCGCGGGCGAGCAGCCACTGCAGCTGCATCCCGTCCATGATGGCGACGATCGAGCGGGCGGAGGCCTCCAGGTCGATGCCGGGGCGCAGGCCGCCGGCGTCCCGCCGGGTCTCCAGCTCCTCGAGCATCCGCGCGACGGTGGCGGCGTACCGCTGCTCGAAGTAGGCGTGCGCGGGGTGGTCCGGGGACGTCGCCTCGGCGGCGACGGAGGTGTAGAGGTCGACGATCGCCGGGCGCAGCGCGTTGCGCTCCACGAGGTGGATCATCGCGGCGAAGAAGTCGGTGCCCTGGTCCAGCTCCGCCTCGAGGTCCGCCTCGTCGACCTCGTCCCGGTGCTCCAGCAGCGCCTCCAGCACCGCCGCCTTGGTCGGGAAGTGGTGCAGCAGCCCGGGGTGGGAGATCCCCGCGGCCGCGGCGATGTCGCGCAGGGAGGTGCCGTGGAAGCCGGCCTCGCCGAACAGCGAGATCGCGGCCTGCAGGATCTGCTCGCGCTTCCGGCGACCGCGCGCGTAGCCACCGGCCCGCGAGCCGCTGGCCTGGGGTGTCGTACCGGTGGTCGTCATCGCACTCCTTCGTCCGTCACGGCCACCATCATGCCAGGGTTGCGCAGAACCCGACCAATCGGTAACCATAGGTCCCGACCAGTTGGTAAGTAATGGGTTCCGACCCCGACGACGAGGATGTCCACCATGACCGCCACCCCCACCCCGGCCGACGGCCGGGCACTGTCCCAGGACCCCGGTCCGGCGACGACGCCGCGCGGCTACGGATCCGGCCTGACGATCGCGGCGTTCGGCGTGTACTTCGCGCTGTTCACCCCGGTGATGGTCGCCATGGCGTTCAAGATCCAGCACATCGACCCCGAGGGCGCCGTCGGCAGCCTCGGGCTCGTGCTCGGCGTCGGCGCCGCGTTCGCCCTCGTCGCGAACCCGCTGGCCGGCCGGCTGTCGGACCGCTCCACGGCGCGCTTCGGCAAGCGGCGGCCGTTCATCGTCGGCGGCTCTCTCGTCGGGACCCTGGCCATGGCGGTGATCGGCGTGACCGAGTCGGTGCCGATGGTCCTGGTCGCGTGGTGCCTGGCGCAGGCCGCCTACAACGGGGCACTGGCCGCGATCATCGCGACCCTGCACGACCAGGTCGCCCCCGCCCGCCGCGGGCGCTACTCCGCGCTCATCGGCATCGGCACGCCGCTGGCCATCCTCGGCGCCTCGGTGCTCGCCAACCTCGTCGCCGCCGACCTGTGGCGGTTCCTGCTGCCCGGCCTGGTCGCCACCGTGGCGAGCATCGTGTTCGCCGTCGTGCTCGACGACGTCGTGCGCACCGTCCCGCCCGTGGAGCCCTTCCGCGTCAAGGAGTTCTTCGGCTCCTTCGTCTTCGACCCCCGCACCCACCGGGACTTCGGCTGGACCTGGCTGACGAAGTTCTTCGTCATGTTCGGCTACGCCGGCATCGCGACCTACATCCCCTACTACCTGACCGACACCTTCGGCCTGGCCGAGGCCGAGGCGACCGAGGTCATCCTGGCGGCCAACATGGCCTCCACCGTGGCCATGCTCGTCTCGAGCCCCCTGGGCGGCTGGCTGTCGGACAAGCTCGGCAAGCGCCGCCCCTTCGTCACCGCCGCCGGTCTGGTGATGGTGCTCGGTCTCCTGCTCCTCGCGCTGGCCCCGTCGGTGGCGATGGTCGTGGTCGCCCAGGGCGTCGTCGGCTTCGGCGCCGGCTCGTTCCTCTCGGTGGACCAGGCCCTGGCCACCCAGGTGCTGCCGAACGCGGAGGACGCCGCCAAGGACCTCGGGGTGCTCAACATCGCCAACGCCCTGCCCCAGTCGCTCGCCCCGGCGATGGCCCCCAGCATCATCGCCGTCGGCACGGCCGTCGGCATCGGCGGCTACACCGCCTGGTTCCTCTTCGGAGCGTTCGTCGCCTTCTTCGGCGCCGTGCTCGTCTACCGCATCAAGGGCGTGCGTTGAGGACCGCGACCGACGACGCCGTGGGGACCGGGGCCGTCCCGCCGGACGCCCCGTACCGGGACCGGACCCGCCCCGTCGGCGAGCGCGTCACCGACCTGCTGGGTCGGATGACGGTGGCCGAGAAGGCCGGCCAGCTCTTCCACACGATGATCGAGACCGGCCCCGGCGGCACCCTCGCCGAGGAGCCCTCGCCCATGGGCGTGCCCGCCACCAGCGACATGCTCCTGGGTCGGCACATGACGCACTTCAACGTGCTCGCCTCGCCGGCGACCGCCGAGGAGTTCGCCCGCTGGCACAACCGGCTCCAGGACCTCGCCGCCTCGACGCGGCTGGGCATCCCGGTGACGGTGTCCAGCGACCCGCGCCACGCGTTCACCGACAACCCCGGCACGGCGCTGCTGGCCGGCCCGTTCTCGCAGTGGCCCGAGACGCCGGGCCTGGCGGCCGTCGGCGACCCCGGGCTCGTGGAGGAGCAGGCCGACGCCGTGCGGCGCGAGTACCTGGCCGTGGGGATCCGCACCGCGCTGCACCCGCAGGTGGACCTCGCCACGGAACCCCGCTGGTCGCGGGCCGCGGGGACCTTCGGCGAGGACCCCGCGGCCGCCGGACGGCTCGGCGCCGCCGCCGTCCACGGGCTGCAGGGCACCGGTGCGGTCGCACGCCGCGCCGGGCTGCCCGGCACCTTCGGCCCGTCCTCCTTGTCGACCATGACCAAGCACTTCCTCGGTGGCGGCCCGCAGGCCGACGGCGAGGACCCCCACTTCGCCTACGGGCGCGAGCAGGTCTACCCGGGCGGCGCCTTCGCCACGCACCTCGCACCGTTCACCGAGCTCATCGCCGCCGGCACCCGCCAGATGATGCCCTACTACGGCATGCCGGTGGGCCTCGAGGTCGACGGCGAGGCGGTCGAACCCGTCGGCTTCGCCTTCAACCGGCAGGTCCTCACCGGGCTGCTGCGCGAGCGTCTCGGGTTCGACGGCATCGTCTGCACGGACTGGGGCCTGGTCAACGACGCCGAGATCCTCGGCACCGAGTACCCCGCCCGCGCGTGGGGCGTCGAGGGCCTCGACCCGCTCGAGCGGGTCGAGAGGATCCTCGCCGCCGGAGCCGACCAGCTCGGCGGCGAGGCCTGCCCCGAGCTCGTCGTCGAGCTCGTCCGCACCGGCCGGGTCCCCGAGGAGCGGCTGGACGTCTCCGTCGCCCGCCTGCTGCGCGAGAAGTTCGTCCTCGGGCTGTTCGACGACGCCCGGTACGTGGACGTCGACGCCGCGAGCGCCGTCGTCGGGCATCCCGAGCTCGTCGCGGCAGGGCGCCGGGCCCAGTCCCGCTCGGTGACGGTCCTGTCCGCCGCCCGGAGGGGTCCGGCGGCACTGCCGGCCGCTCGCGGCCTGCGCGTCTGGCTCGAGGGGGCCGACGACGTCACCGACGTCTCCCCCGGCCTGGTGACCCTCGTCGACTCGCCGGAGGAGGCCGACGTGGCGCTGCTGCGCCTCAAGGCACCCTACGAGGCACGCGGGGACGGCTTCGAGGCGTTCTTCCACGCGGGGTCCCTGGACTTCCCCGCCGAGGTGCTCTCCCACGTCGCCGCGGTCTCGTCCCGGGTCCCGACCGTCGTGGACGTCTACCTCGACCGCCCGGCGGTCCTCGCCCCCGTGCTCGACGCCCTGGGGTCGACGGGGTCGCTCGTGGCGAACTTCGGGGCCTCCACCGGCGCGCTGCTCGACGCCCTGACCGGCGTCGTGCGGCCCGAGGGCAGGCTGCCGTTCGACCTGCCCCGCTCGATGGCCGCCGTCGAGGCCTCCCGGGAGGACGTGCCGTTCGACACCGCGGACCCGCTGTTCCGCTGCGGTCACGGCCTGTCGGTCTGAGCTGCGTGCCGTCCCGCGGCCGCCCCCCGGGCGGTCGCGGTCGCCGCACCGGTGACAGGATGAGCCGGTGGAACACCGCACCGTCCGCGACGCCCTGGCGGGGATCACGATCCTGGCGGTCGCGAACTTCGTCGCCATCACCACCGAGGTGCTCCCGGTCGGGCTGCTGCCGCAGCTCGCGGCCGGCCTCGGGGTGCCGGAGTCGACGGCCGGGCTGCTCGTGTCCGTGTACGCGTTCGTCGTGGCGGCGTGCGCGGTCCCGCTGACGCTGCTCACCCGGCGCCTGGCCCGCAAGCCGCTGCTGCTCACCACGGTGGTCGTCTACGCCGTCGCGAACGTGCTGGCCGCCGTCGCGCCGACGTTCGGCGTCGTCGTCGCGGCACGGACGCTCGGCGGGCTCGGGCACGCGCTGTTCTTCTCGGTCTCGATCGCCTACGCGGCGCGACTGGTCTCGCCGCTGTACACCGGCCGCGCGGTGACGCTGGTGACCACCGGCGGCACCTTCGGGTTCGTGCTCGGCGTGCCGCTGTCCACGTCGCTCGGCGCGGCCGTCGGGTGGCGGTGGTCCTTCGCGGTGCTCGCCGGCGTGTGCGCGCTGACCGCCCTCCTCGTCGCGCGGCTCCTGCCCCCGGTCGGGGTCGAGCAGGTCGCGCCGGGCGGCTCGCCGCACCGCGGGCGGTCGCGTCTCGGGATCGTCGTGGGGACCAACACGCTGCTGTTCGTGGGCCAGTACACGGTCTACACCTTCGTCTCCCTGCTGCTGCTCGCGACCGGCCTGACCGAGGCCGCGGTCGGCCCGGCCCTGCTCGTCTTCGGCGCGCTGGGGATCGTGGGGCTCTGGGCGGCAGCGCGCTACCTGGACCGCCGCCCGCGCGCCCTGACGCTCGCCACCGTCGGGGTGATGGTGCTCGCCCTGGTCGTCCTCGGGCTGGCACTGCCGCAGCGGCTCCCCGTGCTGGTCGCCGCGGCGGTGTGGCTCGCTGCGTTCGGGGCCGTGCCCGCCGCGTTCCAGACCCTGGCGCTGCGGGCCCGCGGCGCGAGCGCGGACGTCGCGGGCGCGTTCGTCAACGCCACCTCGAACCTCGGCATCGGTCTCGGGGCGGCCGTCGGGGCCGTCGTCGTCGCCGGCCCGGGACTCCCCGCCCTCGCCTGGACCGGGGCGGCGGCCATGGCCGCCGCCGGCGTCGTGGTGCTGGTCGCCCGGCGAGCGTTCCCGCGCGACCCCGCACGGTAACTCCCGCGTGACCACGTCGTAGCACGTCGCTGGCAGGCTGGATCCATGTCCGACGTCGGAGAACGGTCCGCACGATCCAGCACCAGGCACCGGCGTCTGGCGAGCCCGACGGAACCGATGCTCACCGACTACTTCGCCGCGCCGTCCGACGCGCTCGCCGCGACGGTGCTGCACGTCGAGACCGGGCCGAGCACGCCGACGCGAGGGTCCGGCGAGCCGCTCTTCGACACGGTGGCGCTGCCGTCGATCGACCCCTTCGTCGCGCTGGCCGTGCTGGCGGAGGTGACCTTCGGCCTCCCCTACGGCGAGGTGACGGCCGATCCCCGGCACGGTCAGGTCGTCGGCGGGCAGGACGAGGGTCCGTTCGTCGTGACGGTGGCCGCCGAGCTCGCCGACCACCTGGCGGCCGCCTCCCCGCAGCAGCTCGCCGAGGCAGCCCGCGAGTGGGCACGGCGCGTCGAGCACACGGGCGACGCCGCGGCGCTGGCCCGCTCCCTCGAGGACCTGGGCGAGCTCGCCTGGCGGGCCGCCGACGTCCGCCACGAGCTGTACTGCTGGACCCGGTGGCCGTCCGGCTGAGACGTCAGCCCGTGAAGAGCGAGGAGGCCCGGCGCAGGGCGGCCCGGGCCCGACGGCGGTCGCGGGCGGCGTCGTAGGCGAAGGCCAGGTGGTACCAGGCCCGCCAGCTCTCCGGCTCGGCCTCGACGGCGGCCTGCGCCTCGGTGAAGGCGGCGTCGGCGGCGTCGCGGTCGATCCGTCCTCCCGGGGACCGGGGCAGGTCGTCCACGGGGAGCTCCCCGGCGTCGGCGAGGACGTCGGCCATCCGCTGGACGCGGGCCGCGAGCCAGAACTCGCGCGCGATGAGCCCCACGACGAGCAGCGGGACGACCAGCGCGGCGGCACCGATGGCGACGAGCACGGGCTCGCCGCTGGCCACCATCGCCACGCCGCGCCCGGCGATCGCCCAGACGTAGATCGCCAGCAGGAACGTCACCGCCAGCGCGCCGACCAGTCCCCGCGGCGGACGCCTCCGGGCGGGCGGCGAGGAGCCGTCCTCGGTGGTCACGACAGGTCCAGCACGTGCTCGAGCCCGACCGTCAGACCCGGGCGCGACCCGACCTCGCGCACCGCCAGCAGCACGCCCGGCATGAACGAGGCCCGGTCGAACGAGTCCTGGCGGATCGTCAGCTGCTCCCCGGCGTTGCCGAACAGGATCTCCTCGTGGGCCACCAGGCCGCGCAGCCGGACCGCGTGCACCCGCACGCCGTCGACGTCGGCACCCCGCGCCTCCCAGCCGTCCTGGGTCGCGTCGGGCGAGGCCCCGAGGCCGGCGTCCGCGCGCGCCGCGGCGATCGCGGCCGCCGTGTGCCGGGCCGTGCCCGACGGGGCGTCGACCTTGTTCGGGTGGTGCAGCTCGACGACCTCGGCGGACTCGAAGTACCGGGCCGCCTTGGCCGCGAACGTCATGGCCAGCACGGCGGACAGGCCGAAGTTCGGCGCGATGAGCACACCGGGCCCGTCGCCCACCTGCCCGGCGGCGAGCCGTTCGAGGTGCTCGGTGACCCGGCCGCGCGAGTCGTCGTCCCAGCCGGTCGTCCCGACCACGACGTGGGCACCGGCGTCGAGCGCCGCGTGCACGTTGGCCTCGGTGACCGCCGGGACGGTGAAGTCCACGGCCACCTGGGCGCCGGAGTCGCGGACCGTCGCCGCGACGTCGTCACCGGCGTCGACGCGGGCCACGAGCTCGAGGTCCTCGGCGGCCTCCACCGCGGCGCACGTCTGGCTGCCCATCCGTCCGGCCGCACCGATGACGGCCACCCTGGTCGCGCTGCTCATGCTCACTGCTCTCCCTGTTCTGCGAAAGGTCCCACCCGCACGACCGACCGCGGACGCCCGGCCAGGTCGGCGGCCAGCTCCCGGACGTCCTCGCGGGTGACGGCCCGGATGCGCTGCAGCGACTCGTCGACGGTCATCAGCTCACCGAGGACGAGCTCCGACCTGCCCAGCCGGCTCATCCGCGACCCCGTGTCCTCCAGGCCGAGCACGAGCCCGCCGGAGAGCTGGCCCACCGAGCGCTCGAGCTCGGCGGCGGTGATGCCGTCCTCGGCCAGTCGGTCGAGCTCGGCGCCGAGCATCGCCACGACCTCGTCGGTACGGGCCGGAGCGCACCCGGCGTAGAGCCCGAAGGTCCCCAGGCCGCCGTGCCCCTGGGCGAAGGAGTAGGTCGCGTACGCCAGACCCCGCTTCTCGCGGATCTCCTGGAACAGCCGCGACGACATGCTGCCGCCCAGCACCGCGTTGAGCACCGTCATGGTGAAGCGGCGCTCGTCGGTCGCGCTGAGCCCGGTGGTGCCCAGGATCACGTTCGCCTGCTCGGTGGGGCGCCGCACCGTGACCTCGGCGCCCTCGGCCGGCACGCCGTCGGACTCCGGAGCGCCGGAGCGGCGCTCCCGCGGGCCCGCGGTGCCGGACAGGTCCCAGCCGCCGGCGGACAGCGTCTCGCCGACCTGACCGACGAGCCGGTCGTGGTCCACCCCGCCGGCCGCCGCGACGACGAGGGTCTCGGGACGGTAGTGCCACCGGTAGTGCTCCCAGACGGCGTCGCGCGGCACGCCGCGGATCGCCTCGGGGGTGCCACCGATGGGACGGCCGAGCGGGTGGCTGCCGAGCACGGCGGCGGCGAACCGCTCGTGCACGAGGTCGCCCGGGTCGTCCTCGGCCATGGCGAGCTCCTCGAGGATGACTCCCCGCTCCGTCTCGAGCTCGTCCGGGTCCAGCCGGGCCGACGTCATCATGTCGCTGACGACGTCGACCGCCATCGGGACGTCGGCGTCGAGCACCCGGGCGTAGTAGCACGTGTGCTCCTTGCCGGTCGCCGCGTTGGCCTCGCCCCCGACGGCGTCGAACGCCTCGGCGATGTCCAGGGCCGTGCGTCGTGCCGTGCCCTTGAACAGCAGGTGCTCCAGGAAGTGGGTCGACCCGTGGTGCCCGTCCGTCTCGTCGCGGGACCCGACGCCGACCCAGGCGCCGACGGTGGCCGAGCGCAGCCCCGGCATGTGCTCGGTGAGCACACGCACACCGCCGGGCAGGACGGTGCGACGGATCGTCGCACCGTCCTGCCCGGCGGTCAGCTCCGCACCCGGCTGATCCGCTCCGACGAGCGGCAGGTGCTGGCTCATACGGGCGATCAGGCCTCGCTCGCCTCGGTGGCCGGCGCCTCGTCGGCGTCGGCCGCCTTGTCGTCCTCCTCGGTGATCGCGACCAGCGACAGCTTGCCGCGGGAGTCGATCTCACCGATCTCGACCTGGATCTTCTGGCCGATGGAGAGCACGTCGTCGACGTTCTCCACGCGCTTGCCGCCGACCAGCTTGCGCAGCTGGCTGATGTGCAGCAGGCCGTCCTTGCCCGGCGCGAGCGAGATGAACGCGCCGAAGGAGGTCGTCTTGACCACGGTGCCGACGAAGCGCTCGCCGACCTCCGGCACGTGCGGGTTGGCGATCGCGTTGATCGACGCCCGCGCCGCCTCCGCGCTCGGACCGTCCGTGGCGCCGATGTAGACCGTGCCGTCGTCCTCGATGGAGATGTCGGCGCCGGTCTCCTCCTGGATCTGGTTGATCATCTTGCCCTTGGGCCCGATGACCTCGCCGATCTTGTCCACGGGGACCTTGACCGCGATGACCCGCGGCGCGTACGGCGACATCTCGTCCGGCGTGTCGATGGCCTCGGCGATGACGTCGAGGATCGTCAGGCGGGCGTCGTGCGCCTGGCCCAGCGCGGCGGCCAGCACCGAGGCGGGGATGCCGTCGAGCTTGGTGTCGAGCTGGATGGCGGTGACGAACTCGCGGGTGCCGGCGACCTTGAAGTCCATGTCGCCGAAGGCGTCCTCGGCACCGAGGATGTCCGTCATGGCCGCGTAGCGGGTCTCCCCGTCGACCGTGTCGGACACCAGGCCCATCGCGATGCCCGCGACGGGGGCCTTGAGCGGCACGCCGGCGTTGAGCATGGACAGCGTCGAGGCGCAGACCGAGCCCATCGAGGTCGACCCGTTGGACCCGAGGGCCTCGGAGACCTGGCGGATCGCGTAGGGGAACTCCTCGCGGCTCGGCAGCACCGGCACCAGGGCGCGCTCGGCGAGCGCACCGTGGCCGATCTCGCGACGCTTCGGCGAGCCGACCCGGCCGGTCTCACCGGTCGAGTACGGCGGGAAGTTGTAGTTGTGCATGTAGCGCTTGCGCGTGACCGGCCCGAGGGAGTCGATCTGCTGCTCCATGCGCAGCATGTTCAGCGTGGTGACACCCAGGATCTGGGTCTCGCCGCGCTCGAACAGCGCCGAGCCGTGCACGCGGGGCAGCACCTCGACCTCGGCCGACAGGGTGCGGATGTCCGCGAGACCGCGGCCGTCGATGCGCACGCCCTCGGTGAGCACGCGCTGACGCACGAGCTGCTTCTGCAGGCTGCGGTAGGCGGCCGACAGCTCCTTCTCACGGCCCTCGAACTGCTCGCCCAGCTGCTCGAGGACGCCGGCCTTGATCTCGTCGAGACGGCTCTCGCGCTGCTGCTTGTCGGCGATCGCCAGCGCCTCGGTGGCCGGGGCCGACGCCGCGGACTCGACGGCGGCGTAGGCGTCGTCGGCGTAGTCCGGGAAGAGCGGGAACTCGGCGACGTCCTTGGCCGACTGCGAGGCCAGGGAGAGCTGGGCGTCGCACAGGGCGGCGATGAACGGCTTGGCCGCGTCGATGCCCTCGGCCACGACCTGCTCGGTCGGGGCGGTGGCGCCCTCGTTCTTGACGAGGTTCCACGCGTCGTCGGTCGCCTCGGCCTCGATCATCGCGATGGCGACGTCCTCCGAGCCGTCGGCGGCGGTGACCTTGCGGCCCGCGACGACCATCTCGAAGACGGCGCGCTCCTTGTCCGAGTACTTCGGGAACGCGACCCACTGGTCGTCGATGAGCGCGATGCGCACGGCACCGGCCGGGCCGGAGAACGGCAGGCCGGAGATCTGGGTGGACGCGGAGGCCGCGTTCATCGCCAGGACGTCGTAGGCGTCGTCCGGGTGCTGGGCCATGACCGTGATGACGATCTGGACCTCGTTGCGCAGGCCCTTGACGAACAGCGGGCGCAGCGGGCGGTCGGTGAGGCGGCAGGTCAGGATCGCCTCGGTCGACGGGCGGCCCTCACGGCGGAAGAACGAGCCGGGGATGCGGCCCGCGGCGTACATCCGCTCCTCGACGTCCACCGTCAGCGGGAAGAAGTCGAACTGGTCCTTGGGGTGCTTGCCGACCGCGGTGGTCGACAGCAGCATGGTCTCGCCGTCGAGGTAGGCGGAGACGGCGCCGGCGGCCTGCCGGGCCAGTCGGCCGGTCTCGAAGCGGACGGTACGGGTGCCGAAGCGGCCGTTGTCGATGACGGCCTCGGCGAACTGGATCTCGGGACCCTCCACGGGTGCCCTCCTTGCTCTCGAAGGCGCCGCCCGCCCGAGCGACGGTCTTCGATCGAGGCCCCCGGAGCACGCCGGTGCGGACCGGCGGATCGGGGGGCCACTACCGAGGACCGGACGACGGCCCGGCGGCGCGGTGTGCTGTGTGACTACAAGGACATCACACCAGATCAGCCCGGTCCCTGCGAGAGGGACCGGGCTGAGGGCGGGACGTCAGCGACGCAGACCGAGGCGCTCGATGAGCGCGCGGTAGCGCTGGATGTCGACCTTCTGCAGGTAGCTCAGCAGACGGCGACGCTGACCGACCAGGAGGAGCAGACCACGACGGGAGTGGTGGTCCTGCTTGTGCTCCTTGAGGTGCTCGGTCAGATCGGTGATCCGCCGGGTCAGCAGAGCGATCTGCACCTCCGGCGAGCCGGTGTCGCCCTCGTGAGTCGCGTACTCGGTGATGATGGACTGCTTCGTGGCAGCGTCGAGCGGCATGGCTCTCCTTCTGGTGTCGTTGCGCGGTGCTCCGGGACTTCTTCACCGGGCGCTCTGGATCCGCGGCCGTTCTACGGCAGCGACCATCCTATCAGGAGAGCAGGGCGGCCCGGGCGCGCACGACGTCGTCGGTCATCTGGGTCACCAGGGCGTCGATGCCGTCGAACCGGACGGTGGGACGCAGGTGCTGGACCATCTCGAGCACGACCTCCTCGCCGTACAGGTCGAGGTCGGTCCGGTCCAGGACGTACGCCTCGACGCGGCGCTCGACACCGTCGAACGTCGGGTTGGTGCCGATGGAGATCGCCGCCGGCAGCACGACGTCGGGGTGGTCGGGCTCGCGGTCGGCCAGACCCGGCCGGCGCAGCCATCCGGCGTAGACGCCGTCGGCGGGCACCATGCCGTCGATGCCGCCCAGGTTCGCCGTGGGGAACCCGAGCTCGCGGCCGCGGGCGTCCCCGTGCACGACGACGCCGCGCACCCGGTGGGGCCGGCCCAGGACGTCGGCGGCCTGGGCCACGTCGCCCTCGGCGATCAGGGCGCGGGCGGCCGAGCTGGACCAGCGGTCCCCGGCGCCGTCGTCCTGCGGCGCGCACTCGCCGACGTCGTCGACGGCCACGACCTCGAAGCCGTGGCGCCCGCCCAGGTCGACCATGGTGGCCAACGTCCCGGCGTTGGCCCGGCCGAAACGCACGTCGTGGCCCACGACGACGCTGCGCGCGCCGAGCGCCCCGGTGAGGTAGCGGGTGACGAACTCCTCGGGGCTCTGCTCCGCGAACTCGAGGGAGTAGCGGACCACGAGCACCGCGTCCAGACCCGTCCGCGCCAGCAGCTCGAGGCGGTCGGCGAGGCCCGTGATCAGCTCCGGGGCCGACTCCGGGCGGTGCACCAGCGCCGGGTGCGGGTCGAAGGTCACGGCGACGGCGGCGCGGGAGTCCGCCCGGGCGAGCCGGACGAGACGTCCCAGGACGGCCTGGTGGCCGCGATGGACGCCGTCGAAGTTGCCGATCGTCACCACCGACGGGCCGAAGTCGTCGGGGACCTCGGCGAGGTCCGTGAACACCTGCACGCCGATCGCGCTCCTCGTCAGCAGACTTCTCGGCGCCCGGGCGACGCCGACGGATCAGGATAGTCCGGCTCAGGCCGGGGCGAGCACCAGCACCGGCTTGGCCAGGCGCTCGCCACGCCGGGTCGTGTCCTCGAGCAGGGCGACCAGGGTGCCGTCCGGGCCCAGGCCCGCCACGGTCCCGCGCATCCCGGTCGGCGTCACCCACTGCCCGTAGCCCAGGGCGCGGGTCTCGGCCTCGGTCAGCTCACGCACCGGGAAGGTGCTGCGCGCCGCGTCGCCGAGCGGCAGCGTGGCGAGCACGCCGTCCGCGTCGGCCTGCGCCTCGAGCTCGTCGAGGGTGGCGGCCCGGTCGAGCGTGTAGCCGCCCACACGCGTCCGCCGCAGCGCCGTCAGGTGCCCGCCGACGCCGAGCGCCGCCCCGAGGTCCCGCGCCAGGGCGCGCACGTACGTGCCGGAGGAGACGACCACGACGACGTCGAGGTCGAGGACCGCGGTCCCGTCGTGGGACGTCGCGGGCCGGGTGGCGGTCACCTCGAAGGTGCTCACGGTCACCGGGCGGGCGGCGAGCTCCACGTCCTCGCCGGCCCGGGCCCGCGCGTAGGCGCGCCGGCCGTCCACCTTGATCGCGCTGACGGTGGTCGGCACCTGCTGGATGTCCCCGGTGAGCCGGCCGATCTCGCGGTCCAGCGCCGCCGGGTCCACACCGTCGTCCACGCCGGGGGCGTCGACGACGTCTCCCTCGGCGTCGTCCGTGGTGGTCGCGACGCCGAGACGGATCGTCGCGGTGTAGGCCTTGTCGGCCCCCACGACGTAGGTGAGCAGCTTGGTGGCCCGCCCGACGCCGATCACCAGCACGCCCGTGGCCATCGGGTCCAGCGTGCCGGCGTGGCCGACCTTGCGCGTCCCCGCCAAACGACGGCACCGCCCGACGACGTCGTGGCTGGTCCAGCCGGCCGGCTTGTCGACGACCAGCAGACCGTCGGGCGCCGTCGGGCGCCGCGCGGGACGGCCGGAGCTCTCCTCGGCCACGGCTCCTCCCCTCTCCCCCACAGCTGTGGGCATGAAATCTGCAGGCCAGGACGGGTCCAGCACTGCAGATTTCATGCCCACAGTGTCGGGGTGGTGGTCACTCGTCGTCGGCGCGCTCGTCGCTCGTGCGGTACGGGTCCGCGTCGCCCGCCGGGGACTTGCCCTCGCGCAGCGCCGCCAGCTCGGCGTCGCGCAGGCGGGCCTGCGACAGCGCCGCGTCGAGGTGCGCCGCGGTCTCCGGCACCGAGTCCAGGTGGAACTCGATGGTCGGCGTGAGCCGCACGCCCGTCTGCTTGCCGACCTCGGAACGGATCATCCCCTTGGCGCTCTCCAGCGCGGCGGCGGTCCCGGTCCGCTCCTCGTCGCTGCCGAAGACCGTGTAGAACACCGACGCCTGCTGCAGGTCGCCGGTGACACGCACGTCCGTGACCGTGACGAACCCGAGGCGGGGGTCCTTGATCCGCGTGTCGAGCATCTGCGCGACGATCTCCTTGATGCGGTCCGCCAACCGGCGCGCCCGCGGGTTCTCGCTCATCCGTCCTCCTTGTCACGACGTCGACGGCGCCCCGCCCCCCCTCCGCGCGTGGCGGGGTGGAACGGGGCGCCGTCGTCCGTCTCGACCTTCTCAGTCGCGCGGGATCTCGCGCATCTCGAAGGTCTCGATGATGTCGCCCTCGACGATGTCGTTGTACGACCCGAGACCGATACCGCACTCGAAGCCCTCGCGGACCTCGGTGACGTCGTCCTTCTCGCGTCGCAGCGACTCGACCGTGAGCTCGTCGCCCACCACGCGGCCGTCGCGCAGCACGCGGGCCTTGGTGTTGCGACGGATCGTGCCCGACCGGACGATCGAACCGGCGATGTTGCCGAACTTCGAGGACCGGAAGACCTGGCGGATCTCGGCGCTGCCGAGCTTCGCCTCCTCGTACTCCGGCTTGAGCATGCCCTTGAGGGCCGCCTCGATGTCGTCGATCGCCTGGTAGATGACCGAGTAGAACTTGACCTCGACGCCCTCGCGCTCGGCGAGGTCCTCGACACGCTCGCCGAAGCGGACGTTGAAGCCGAGGATCACGGCGTTGTCGACCGTGGCCAGGTTGACGTCGTTCTGCGTGATCGCACCGACACCGCGGTGGATGACGCGCAGGTCGACCTCGTCGCCCACGTCGATCTTGAGCAGGGCGTCCTCCAGCGCCTCGACGGCACCGGAGACGTCGCCCTTGAGGACCAGGTTGAGGGTCTCGACCTTGCCCTGCTCGAGCGCCTTGGTGAAGTCCTCCAGGCTGATGCGCTTGCGGCGCTTGGCCAGAAGGGCGGCACGCTCGGCCGCCTCACGCTTCTCGGCGATCTGCCGGGCGGTGCGCTCGTCGGGCGCCGCGAGGAAGGTGTCCCCCGCGCTCGGCACCGACGCCAGCCCCAGGACCTGGACCGGACGCGCCGGACCCGCCTCGGTGACCGACTCGCCGTGCTCGTCGAACATGGCCCGCACCCGGCCGTGCGCCGTGCCCGCCACGATGGCGTCCCCGACGTGCAGGGTGCCGGACTGCACCAGGACGGTGGCCACGGAGCCGCGGCCCTTGTCCAGGTGCGCCTCGATCGCCACACCACGGGCGTCCTTGGTCGGGTTCGCCCGCAGGTCGAGGGCCGCGTCCGCCGTCAGCAGCACGGCCTCGAGCAGGTCGTCGATGCCCTTGCGCTGCAGCGCCGAGACGTCGACGAACATCGTGTCGCCGCCGTACTCCTCGGCCACCAGGTTGTACTCGGTGAGCTGCTGGCGGATCTTGGCGGGGTTGGCCCCCTCCTTGTCCACCTTGTTCACCGCGACCACGACGGGCACGTCGGCCGCCTGGGCGTGGTTCAGCGCCTCGATCGTCTGCGGCATCACGCCGTCGTCCGCGGCCACCACGAGGATCGCGATGTCCGTCGCCTTGGCACCACGGGCACGCATGGCCGTGAAGGCCTCGTGACCCGGGGTGTCGATGAACGTGACCGCACGGTCCATGTCCTCGTGCTCGGTGTGCACCTGGTACGCACCGATGTGCTGGGTGATCCCGCCGGCCTCGCCCGCGACGACGTCCGTGGACCGGATGGCGTCCAGGAGCTTCGTCTTGCCGTGGTCGACGTGACCCATGACGGTCACGACCGGCGGCCGGGCGACGAGGTCCTCGTCGGTCTCCTCGGCCTCCTCGGCCTGCAGGTCGATGGCGAAGGACTCGAGCAGCTCGCGGTCCTCCTCCTCGGCCGAGACCATCTCGATCTTGTAGCCGAGCTCGGACCCGAGCGTGACGAAGGTCTCCTCGTCCAGGGACTGGGTCGCGGTCGCCATCTCGCCGAGGTGCAGCAGCACCGTGACGAGCGCGGCGGGGTTCGCGTCGATCTTGTCCGCGAAGTCGTTCAGCGACGAGCCGTGGCGCAGGCGCACCAGGGTGTTGCCGTTGCCCCGAGGGACCGACACGCCACCCGGCGTGGGGGCCTGCATCTGCTCGAACTCTTGACGCTTCGCCCGCTTCGACTTGCGGCCCCGGACCGGCTTGCCGCCGGCGCGACCGAACGCACCCTGGGTGCTGCCGCGGCCGGCGCCACCACGACCGCGGAAGCCGCCGCCGCCACCGGGGCGGAAACCGCCCCGACCGCCGCCGGGACCCCCGGGACCGCCCGCACCACCGGGACCGCCCGGACCGCCGCCGCGGCCACGGCCGCCACGACCGCCGCCGCCGGGACGCTCGCCCGGACGCGGCATGCTCGTCTTGCCGGGCATCATGCCCGGGTTGGGGCGCGGGGCGCCCGGACGCGGGGCCGCCGGACGCGGAGCGCCCGGACGGGGACCGCCGGAGCGCTCGCCCTGCTTGCCCTCACCGCGTGCGGGACGCTGCTGCATGCCCTGCTGGGAGGAGTACGGGTTGTTGCCCGGACGCGGGCCACCGCCCGAACGCTGCATGCCCTGCTGGGAGGAGTACGGGTTGTTGCCCGGACGCGGGCCACCGCGTCCGCCGGAGCGCTGGCCGCCCGGCTTGGGGGCACCACCCGGCTTGGGCGCGCCACCCGGCTTGGGGGCACCACCCGGCTTGGGCGCGCCACCGGGCTTCGGGGCCGTGCCCGGCGTGGGCGCACCCGGCGTGGGGGCGCCGGACGTCGGGGCCTGCTCGCCGGCCGGCTTCGGGGCGGCCGGCGGGGCCGTCTCGGCGCTCGGGGCCGTGGCGGCACCGGGCTTGGGCGCCGCCGCGGGCGTCGGGGCACCCGGCTTCGGGGCCTTCTCGCCTCCCGGCTTCGGCGCACCCGGCTTGGGCGCGGCCGACTTCTTGGGCGCCGGCTTGGCGGGCTTGTCGCCCTTCGACGCGCCGCCGTCGGACGACGCGAACTTGCCGCGCATCATGCGCTCGACCGGTGCCTCGAGCGTCGAGGACGCCGACCGGACGAATTCACCTGAGGCCTTCAGCTCGGCCAGCAGGGTCTTGCTCTCCACCCCGAGCTGCTTCGCCAGCTCGTGGACGCGGATCTTCGCCACATCTCTCCTGTCTCGGCCCCACCGAGACAGGCAGGACCGTCGCTAGTACTGAGTACTCATCGCTGGGGACTCATCGGGTGCCCATCGGCTTCTGACCCGCTTCCTTGTCGACGTACGCGTGGTGCGGCCGGGCGGTGACGCCCGGTCGCGACGTGGGCGGCACCCGTGGTGCCGCCCCGGTTCTCTCAACGGTCCTGGTGCTCCAGATATGCCCGGACCGGGTCCAGGTCCACCGGCCCGTCCGCACGCAGTGCGCGCGGGACGGCCCGTCGCCGGACGGCACGTTCCCAGCAGGCGAGGTCCTCGTGGAGCCAGGCACCCCGCCCCGGCAGGCACCCGCGGACGTCCACGACGACACGCTGGGCGTCGTCCGACGTCGCGAGGACCAGCCGCAGGAGCTGCGACCGCAGGTCACGCATCCGACATCCGACACACGTCCGCACCGGACCCGCCGCGGAGGGAGGGACGGTCGGCGAGCACGCCGGAAGAGGGTCGCGCGACCCGATCTGCTCCAGTCTAACGCGACTGCTCATGGGCCTCGACCAGCTCAGGCGCCCTCGACCCGGTCACCGTCGGCCACCGCCCCGGGTGTGCCCTCGTCGGACCGGATGTCGATCCGCCACCCCGTGAGCTTGGCCGCAAGCCGAGCATTCTGCCCTTCCTTGCCGATCGCGAGGGAGAGCTGGTAGTCGGGCACGACGGCGCGCGCGGCCTTGGCCTCGGCGTCCACGACGGTGACCGAGCTCACACGCGCCGGCGACAGGGCGCTCGCCACGAACCGGGCCGGGTCGTCGCTGTGGTCGACGATGTCGATCTTCTCCCCGTGCAGCTCGGCCATCACGGCGCGCACGCGGGACCCCATCGGTCCGATGCAGGCACCCTTGGCGTTCAGGCCGGGCACCCGCGAGCGCACCGCGACCTTCGAGCGGTGCCCGGCCTCGCGGGCGACGGCGGTGATCTCGACCGAGCCGTCCGCGATCTCGGGGACCTCCAGCTCGAACAGCTTGCGTACCAGGCCCGGGTGGGTCCGGCTGAGCGTGACCTTGGCGCCCTTCATGCCGCGGGCGACCTCCACCACGTAGCCGCGCAGGCGCTCACCGTGGACGTACTTCTCTCCGGGCACCTGCTCGTGGTGCGGGAGCACCGCCTCGGTCTCGCCGACGTCGACCAGCACCGTGCGCGGGTCGTGACCCTGCTGGATCACCCCCGCGAGGATCTCGCCCTCCTTGCCGCGGAAGGTGCCCAGCACCTGGTCGTCCTCGGCGTCCCGCAGCCGCTGCACGATCACCTGGCGGGCCGTGGCGGTGGCGATGCGCCCGAAGTTCTCCGGCGTGTCGTCGATCTCCGGGCCCAGCTCCACCGTGCCCCGCCCCTCCGGGTCCTCCGGGTCGGGCGTGCGGATCTGCTCGCGCGCCCACACGGTGACGTGACCGGACGTGCGGTCCAGCTCGACCCGCGCGTGGTGGTAGGCGTCCGGGGTGCGGTGGTAGGCGGACAGCAGCGCGTCCTCGATCGCCCCGACCAGCAGGTCCAGGCTGATCTCCCGCTCGCGCTCCAGCATCCGCAGCGCGCTCATGTCGATGTCCACGTCAGCTCTCCTCGCCCTGGCGGGAGGTCCCCGCCTCGTCGTCCTCGCGCCGGTCCAGCTCCACCTCGACACGGCCACGCCGCACCTGCCCGAGCCCGACACGTCGCTCGTCGTCCAGGACGAGCACGGCGTCGTCGCCGCCGCCGTCCACGTCCGTCAGCCGCCCGGTGACCACCTGGCCGTCGTCGAGCGTCAGACGCACCAGGCGCGTCCGCGCCCGACGATAGTGCCGCAGCTCCGTCAGCGGCCGCGAGACACCCGGGGTGGAGACCTCCAGCGTGTACTGGCCGCGCACCGCGTCCGCGTCGTCCAGGGCCGCGGACAGCGACCGCGAGGCCTCGGCGAGGGTGTCGGAGTCGAGGCTGCCCACCGCGTCCTCGGGCAGGTCGATCGTCAGGCGGACCACCGAGCGGCTTCCCGCCCGGGTCACCCGGACGTCCTCGAGGGACAGGCCGACGTCGTCGACCACCGGAGCGACCACCGCTCGGACGCGACCGTCCGCGGTCCGGTCCTCTCCTGCTGCCATCGCTGCCTCCCGTGGGTCTCCCGCGCCGGGACCTCCCGCGGCGGTGTGTCGTTGTGCGTCGACCAGCGTAACGAACGACCCGCGCACCGGGCGCCGAACGAACCACCCTGGCAGGTGGAGGAACGTCACACCAGGACGTGGCAAGATCAGGGCACGATGACGCTGCAGCCTGCCCCCGACCCGACCCGCCGCCGGAGCCGGGGTGTGGTCGGCGGCCTGCTCGTGGTGCTCCTGCTCGCCGGCTGCGGGCTCCGGCTGGAGACTCCTCCGCCCGCCGAGCCGGAGCCCGACACGCTCGAGATCGTGCGTCGCACCGCCGTCACGGACGCCCTGTTCGTCGCCGAGCAGGCCGACGCCGCGATCGAGGAGCTGGGCGACCGGCGCCGGCGGCTGGTCGCCGAGCTCGAGCGGGTCGCGGCCGACTCCCGCGAGCAGGCGGACCAGCTCGGCGGCGTGTACGTCTCCGGGCTGCAGGAGCCCGCCGACCCGCCGAGCGGGTCGCCGCAGAGCACGCCGGCCGACGAGCCGGTGCTGGCCCGGGACGTCGTCGACGCGCTGACGAACGCCTCGGGACGCAACCGGACGGCGGCCGGCACCACGGCCGACGGCTCCCTGGCGAGGCTGCTGGCCTCGGTGGGCGCGGCGCAGGCCGTCTCGGCCGCCCGCGTGGGCGGGTTCACCGACGACGGAGCCCCGGCGCCGGTCGTGCCGCGGCTGCCCGGACCCGACGAGGTGACGGCCGACGCCCCGTCGGGCGCGTCGCCGGCCGGCGACGACGCCGGGCAGGCGGCCGACCGGTCGGGGTCGGCCGCGCTCACCGCTCCCTCCGACGCCGAGGAGCCCCCGGCCACCGAGGAGCCCGGCGAGGACGGCGTCTCGAGCACGTCACCGGACTCCGACGAGCCCCCCGTGGTGCCGGTCGGCCTGACGGCGGCCGACCTGCGCACCCTCGTGACCTCGGAGCACGGGGCGGGCTACGCCCTGCGGCTGCGTGCCGCGCTCCGGCCCGAGGACGAGCGCGCCCGCCTCGCCGGCCGTGCCGACGTGCACACCGCGCGGGCCCAGGCCTGGGCCGTCGTGGCCGGCACCGACGGGACGGCCCAGGACCCGCGCCAGGTGGCCTACGCGGTCCCCCGCGGTCCCGGCGACCGGGCGCTGGTCCGCGCGGTCGAGGACGACCTGGCCACGACCTACGCGACGCTGGTCGGCTCGACCGCGGCGGGCACCCGCGCCGTCCTGGTCGACCTGCTCGTCGAGACCGCCCTCACGCTCGACGCGTGGGGCGCCGACCCCGTGCCGTTCCCCGGGCTGCCGGAGCAGGCGCCGCAGGAGACCACCGACGGCGAGGACGCCGCGGAGGACCAGGGCGGGCAGTCCGACCAGGACGGCTGAGGCGGCTCAGGCCAGCAGCTCGCCGACCCGACGCGTGACCTCCGCCACGGCGTCGTCCACGGCGACCTGCTCCGCCGGCCCGACGCGGGGGCGGACCTCCACCACGCCGTCGGACAGGCCCCGGCCCACGACGACCACGAGCGGCACGCCGAAGAGCTCGGCGTCGGCGAACTTCACCCCGGGCGAGACCTTCGGGCGGTCGTCGTAGACCACCTCGACGCCCTCGGCCGCGAGCTGCGAGGCCAGGGCGTCGGCGGCCTCGAAGACCTCGGCCCCCTTGCCGGTGGCGACCACGTGGACGTGCGCCGGGGCGACCTGCGCCGGCCACGCGAGCCCGCGCTCGTCGTGGTTCGCCTCCGCCAGGGCGGCCAGCACGCGGCTCACGCCGATGCCGTAGGACCCCATGGTCACCACGGACTGCTTGCCGTTCGGGTCGAGCACCTTCAGGTCGAGGGCCTCGGCGTACTTGCGGCCCAGCTGGAAGATGTGACCGATCTCGATGCCGCGCGCGAGCTCGAGCGGCCCCGAGCCGTCGGGCGCGGGGTCGCCGGCACGGACCTCCGCGGCCTCGACGGTGCCGTCCGCGGTGAAGTCCCGGCCCGCCACCAGGTCGAACACGTGCTTGCCGGTCTCGTCGGCGCCGGTGATCCAGCGGGTCCCCGTGACCACGCGCGGGTCGAGCAGGTACCGGATCGCCGAGCGGGCCTCGCCGGTCTCGACGTCGGTCACCTGCTTGCCCTGCGGTCCCAGCACGCCGGGCCCGATGTAGCCCTTGACGAGCTCGGCGTGGGCCGCGAAGTCCGCCTCCGTGGCGGGCTCCACCTCGGCCGGGGCCATGGACGCCTCCAGCCGCTTGACGTCCACCTCGCGGTCGCCGGGCACGCCGACGACGACGAGCTCGCGCCGCCCGTCGGGGTGCGTCGCGGCGAGCACGACGTTCTTCAGCGTGTCCGCGGCGGTCCACGCCCGGTCCGGACGCGGGTGACGGGCGTTGGCCACGTCCACCAGCGTCTCGATCGTCGGGGTGTCCGGGGTGTCCTCGACGTGGGCCGCGGGGGCGTCGTCGTACGCCACGGGCTCGGGCACCGGCGTGGTGACGGCCTCCACGTTGGCCGCGTAGCCGCCGGCCGATCGCACGAAGGTGTCCTCGCCGATCGGCGACGGGGAGAGGAACTCCTCCGAGCGCGAACCGCCCATGGCGCCCGAGGTCGCCGCGACGACGACGTAGTCGAGCCCGAGGCGTTCGAAGATCCGCTGGTAGGCGCCGCGCTGCTTGTCGTATGCCGCGGCGAGACCGTCGTCGTCCAGGTCGAAGGAGTAGGCGTCCTTCATGATGAACTCGCGGCCGCGGATCAGCCCGGCCCGCGGACGGGCCTCGTCGCGGTACTTGGTCTGGATCTGGTACAGCGCCAGCGGCAGGTCCTTGTACGAGGAGTACAGATCCTTGACCAGCAGGGTGAACATCTCCTCGTGCGTCGGCGCGAGCAGGTAGTCGGCGTCCTTGCGGTCCTTGAGCCGGAACAGGTTGGGACCGTACTCGCTCCAGCGGCCGGTGGCCTCGTAGGGCTCGCGCGGCAGCAGCGCCGGGAAGTGGACCTCCTGCGCGCCGATCGCGGCCATCTCCTCGCGCACCACCTGCTCGACCTTGGCGAGCACGCGCAGTCCCAGCGGGAGCCAGGAGTACACGCCCGGGGCCGCCCGACGGATGTAGCCCGCGCGCACCAGCAGCCGGTGGCTGGCGACCTCGGCGTCGGCGGGATCCTCGCGCAGGGTGCGGACGAAGAGGGAGGACAGGCGCAGCAGGTCACCGCTGCGGTGGGACGCGATCGACATGGAGCACAGCCTAACGGCGCGCACCGGCGTGCATCGGCGCCGTCGGCGACACTGGGACCATGCCGGAGCTGCCCGAGGTGGAGGGGCTGGCGCGCTTCCTCGACGAGCGCACGCGCGGTCGGACCGTCGTGGCCGCCGACGTCGCCGCCGTCGCCGCGCTCAAGACCCACGACCCGCCGGTGTCGTCCCTGGTGGGCGCCGCGGTGCGCGGGTGGACGCGCCGGGGCAAGTGGCTGGTGCTCGGCACCGACGGCCCCGTGCTGGCGGTGCACCTGGCCCGCGGCGGCTGGGTGCGGTGGCGGGAGGACGCACCGACGACGCCGGTGCGTCCGCGGCTGGGCGGCTCGTCCCGGGGTGCGGCGCTCGCGCTGCGGCTGCGGTTCGACGACGGCGCGGGTGCGGACGTCACCGAGGCCGGCACGCGCAAGCGCCTCGCCGTGCACGTGGTCCACGCGGCCGAGGACGTCGAGGCGATCCGGACCCTCGGCGTCGAGCCCCTTTCCGAGGCCTTCACCCCGGCGGTGCTGGCCGAGCTGATGCGCGGGCGCAACCAGCAGATCAAGGGGCTGCTGCGGGACCAGCACGCCGTGGCCGGGATCGGCAACGCCTACTCCGACGAGATCCTGCACGCCGCCCGCCTGTCCCCCTTCGCCCTGACCCGGTCCTTCGACGCCGCCGGGGTGGCGGCGCTGCACACGGCCGTGGTGGGCACGCTGGCCGCCGCGGTGGACGCGGCGACGGGACGCCCCGCGGCCGAGCTCAAGGACGCCAAGCGGCGCGGCATGCACGTGCACGGCCGCACCGGCGAGGCGTGCCCCGAGTGCGGCGACGTGGTGCGCGAGGTCTCGTTCGCCGACCGCTCGCTGCAGTACTGCGCGACCTGCCAGACCGGCGGTCAGGTGCTGGCCGACCGGCGGATGTCCCGGCTGCTGCGCTAGGCGGCCCGAGTCAGTACAGCTAGAACAGGACCGTCGCGAAGGTCCCGGCCTGCTCGAAGCCCACCCGGCGGTAGGTGGCCAGCGCAGGGGCGTTGAACCCGTTGACGTACAACGAGACCACGGGGGCGACGTGCTGCCGGGTCAGGGCGACCACGGCGGCCATCCCCGGGACGGAGAACCCCCGCCCGCGCAGCTCCGGGTCGACCCAGACGCCCTGGACCTGGGCCACGCCGCCGGACACCGCGCCCAGCTCCGCCTTGAAGACCACCCGGGGCGCGCCGTCGTCGTCGGGCTCGATCCGCACGAACGAGCGCCGCTCGGCCACCAGCGACCGCACCCGGGCGGCATAGGCGCTGCCGCCGCCCGCCACCGGGGAGTAGCCCACCTCCTCGGTGAACATGCGGACGCAGGCGGGCAGGACCAGCTCCAGCTCGGACAGGTCCGCGTGCCGCACGCCCGGGTCGGGCGCGACGAGCGGGTCGCGGTCGAGCACGAGGGAGGGCTGGTCGGTGCGCACCTCGCGCGGCGGGGGCCAGACCCGCGAGAGCAGCTCCCACAGGCGCAGCGTGGTGCGCTGCTCCCCCACGACCGAGCTGGACCGGCGGCCCTGCTGACGCGCCAGGGCCGCGAAGGACGCCACGGCGTCGTCGGCCTCGGCGGGGTCCACCGACGACGGCACCACCGGGACGAGGTTGGCCCCGGCCCAGCACACGGCGCGCAGCTCGCCGGTGGCCGGGTAGCCCCACACCTGCCCGCCGGCCGCGGCCAGCCCGACGTGCAGGGCCACGTCGAGCCGGGCGGCGGCGAGCACGGACGCCACCGGGTCGCGCGTGCAGACCCGGCGTGCCTCGACCAGGTCGTCGGGTCCCAGGACCCGAGCGCCGGCCCCGGAGCCGTCCCCGGGCGCGGCCGACCGGCTGCGCAGCGCCGGTCGCCATCCCATCGCGTGTGCCCCCTCGTCGTCGCTCTGGCCTAGGAGACCGTCACCACGGCGCCGGCCTGGTCGTCGTTCTCCGGCGCGTCCATGGTCGCGGCGATGCGGTTCGCCTCGTCGATCAGCGTCTCGACGATCTGGGCCTCCGGGACGGTCTTGATGACCTCGCCCTTGACGAAGATCTGCCCCTTGCCGTTGCCGGACGCCACACCCAGGTCGGCCTCGCGCGCCTCGCCGGGACCGTTGACGACGCAGCCCATCACGGCCACGCGCAGCGGGACCGCCATGCCCTCCAGACCCGCAGTGACCTTGTCGGCGAGCTCGTAGACGTCCACCTGCGCCCGCCCGCAGGACGGGCAGGAGACGATCTCGAGCTTGCGGGGGCGCAGGTTGAGCGACTGCAGGATCTGCGTACCGACCTTGACCTCCTCGACCGGAGGCGCCGACAGCGAGACGCGGATGGTGTCGCCGATACCCTCGCTGAGCAGCGCACCGAAGGCCGTGGCGGACTTGATCGTGCCCTGGAAGGCCGGTCCCGCCTCGGTGACCCCGAGGTGCAGGGGCCACGCACCCCGCTCGGACAGCTGCCGGTACGCCTCGACCATGACCACGGGGTCGTTGTGCTTGACGGAGATCTTGAAGTCGTGGAAGTCGTGCTCCTCGAAGAGGCTCGCCTCCCACACGGCCGACTCGACCAGCGCCTCGGGGGTCGGCTTGCCGTACTTCTCGATGAGGCGCTTGTCCAGCGACCCGGCGTTGACGCCGATGCGCAACGAGGTGCCGTGGTCCTTCGCCGCCTGGGCGATCTCCTTGACCTGGTCGTCGAAGCGGCGGATGTTGCCCGGGTTGACCCGCACGGCGGCGCAACCGGCCTCGATGGCCGCGAACACGTACTTCGGCTGGAAGTGGATGTCCGCGATGACGGGGATCTGGGACTTCTTCGCGATGATCGGCAGCGCGTCGGCGTCGTCCTGGGTGGGGCACGCGACACGGACGATGTCGCAGCCGGCGGCCGTCAGCTCCGCGATCTGCTGGAGGGTGCCGTTGATGTCGGTGGTCTTGGTCGTCGTCATCGACTGGACGCTGATCGGGGCGTCGCCACCGACGTAGACGTCACCGACCTTGATCTTGCGGGTCTTCCGGCGCGGGGCGAGCGTGGGCGCGGGGGGTGCGGGCATGCCGAGGTTCACTGCAGTCACCACGCCAGTATCGCGCGGTTTCGACCGTGCTGTGCACCTGTCGGCCCGGTGACGTCCCGATGGTCACCGGATCCCCACGTCGTCCGCCGTCAGAACAGCCGGACGGGATCGACCAGGTCGGCGACCATGAGTACCGCACCCACGCCGATGAGCAGCACGAAGACCACGTACGCCACGGGCATCATCCGGGCCACGTCGGCCGGTCCCGGCACGGCGCGACCGCGGACCCGGGCGACCTGGCGCCGTCCGCCCTCGTAGAGCGCGTTCGCCACGTGGCCGCCGTCGAGAGGCAGGAGCGGGATGAGGTTGAACATGAACAGCGCGACGTTCAGCGACGCCAGGAGCATGAGCATGAGCTGGACCCGGGCGAGCACCGAGTAGTCCTCGGCCCCCGCGGTGTCCACCGCGGCACGGCCCACGCCGACCACCGACATCACCGAGTCCTGCGAGCGCGGGGCGTCGGTGAACGCCTCGTAGGCGGCGTCGTAGATGCGCACCGGCAGGGTGACGATCGCCCGGGCGGTCTCCGAGACCTGGAGCCAGACGGCCTCGGGCACCGACGAGACCGGCAGGGCCTGACGCTCGACGCTGGAGGTGACGCCGAGCAGGGCGCCGTCGATCATCACGGGCTCGCCGTCGTCGTCGAGGACCGGGTAGCCCTGGTCGTCGGTCGCCGGCCGCTCCGCCGGCACGGGCGTGACGGTCAGGGCGACCTGCTCGCCGTCCCGCTCGACGACCATCGGCACGGCCTCGCCGGCCGAGTCGTTGACCATGCCCACGAGCTGGTTCCACTCCTCGACGGGCACCCCGTCGAAGGCGACCACCTCGTCACCGGCCTCGACCCCGGCGGACGACGCGGCGGAGTCGTCGCCGACCTGCGCGACGGTGGTCGTCGCCGTCGGCATGCCGATCGCCAGGAACACGACCGCCAGCAGCACGACGGCGATGACGAGGTTCATCACCGGACCGCCGAGCATGACGACGAGCTTCTTCGGCGTGGACAGCCGGTAGAACGCGCGGTGCTCCTCGCCGGGTCGGATCTCGGAGACGCTGGCGTCGCGGGCGTCGGCGATCACCTGGCCGAAGAACCCGCCGCGCGGACGACGGCCCGCCGGGGCGGGCGGCATCATGCCGACCAGCCGCACGTAGCCGCCCAGCGGGATCGCCTTGAGGCCGTACTCGGTCTCGCCCTTGCGACGCGACCAGAGGGTGGGCCCGAAACCCACCATGTACTCGCTCACGCGCACGCCGAACTTCTTGGCGGGCACCATGTGCCCCACCTCGTGCAGGGCGATCGAGACGAGGATGCCGAGCACGATGACGACGATGCCGACGACGAGAGGAAGGATGTCCACACCAGCAGGGTAGGCGACCATCCTGGGAGCCGGGTGCAGGCCCCGTGCAGGTCCCCCGGAGCCGTCCGCGACGGATCGACGGTCGTGCGGGCCTCAGCGGCGGGCGAGCAGCTCGTCCGCCCGGGCGCGCGCCCAGGTCTCGGTCTCCTCGACGTCCTCGAGCGTGACGTCCGCGGCCGCCGCGCCGTCGTGCTCGCCGAGCACCCGCTCGACGGTGCCCACGATGTCCAGGAACCCGATCCGCCCCTGCAGGAAGGCGGCGACGCCCTGCTCGTTGGCGGCGTTGTAGACGGCCGGGTGGGTCGCCGAGGCCGCAGCCGCCGCCCGCGCCAGCCCGACGGCCGGGAACGTGTGCTCGTCCAGCGGCTCGAAGGTCCAGCTCGCCGCCTGCGTCCAGTCGCACGGCGGGGAGACGACGTCGAGGCGCTCGGGCCACGACAGGCCCAGCGCGATGGGCAGGCGCATGTCCGGCGGCGAGGCCTGTGCGATGGTCGAGCCGTCGCGGAACTCGACCATCGAGTGCACGACCGACTGCGGGTGCACGACGACGGTGATGTCGTCGGTGGGGACGTCGAACAGCAGGTGCGCCTCGATGAGCTCGAGGCCCTTGTTCATCAGGGACGCCGAGTTGACCGTGACCACCGGTCCCATCGCCCAGGTGGGGTGGGCGAGCGCCTCGTCCGCGGTCACCGCCTCGATCTCGTCCCGGCTCCGGCCGCGGAACGGCCCGCCGGAGGCCGTCAGGACGATCCGGCGGACCTCCTCGCGGGCCCCGCCGCGCAGCGCCTGGGCGATGGCGGAGTGCTCGGAGTCGACCGGGACGATCTGCCCCGGGGCGGCGGCCGCCTTGACGAGGGCGCCGCCGACGACCAGCGACTCCTTGTTCGCCAGCGCCAGGGTCGACCCGGCGCCCAGCGCCGCGAGGGTGGGCCGCAGGCCGACCGACCCGGTGATGCCGTTGAGCACGACGTCGCTGCCGCGCCCGGCCAGCTCGGTGGCCGCGTGCGGGCCCGCGAGGACCTCGACGTCGGCCGCCCGCGGACCCATCGCCCCGACCAGCGCCTCGCGGAGCGCGTCCGCACGACCGGCGTCGGCGACCGCGACGGCACGCACCCCGTGCCGGGCCGCCTGGGCGGCGAGCACTCCGACGTCGGACCCGCCGGCGCTGAGCGCCTCGACCTCGAACCGGCCCGGGTGGGCGTCGACGACGTCGAGGGCCTGGGTGCCGATCGATCCGGTGGATCCGAGCAGGGTCAGGGTCCGTGCAGCGTGGGGCATGGCCCCATCATCCCAGGTCACTCGACCCCGAGGAGCACCTCGATCGCCCGGGCGAGGAACTTGTCCACCGCTCCCTCGGCGTAGGCGTCCTTGCCCTTGGCGCGGCTGAACGTGGCCGACCGCAGCTCGGCCGCCGTCAGCGGCTCCTGCCGGTCGAAGTAGCCCACGAGCCGGTCGCACAGGGCGTCGACGTCGTCCATGTCGTAGCCCTGCTGCCCACGCTCCGCCGGGGCGAACTTCAGCCCGTCGGGGCGGCCCAGCCGGCCGTACAGCGTGCGGGCACGCTCGGCCAGCGCCGCCATCCAGGCGTCCTGGCCGTGCTCGTTGACGAAGTCGGCCCGCTGGCGGGCGATGAAGGCACCCTCCAGGCGGTCCAGCGCCGCGTCGACCTCGTGAGTGTTGTAGCCACCGCGCACCAGCTCGAACGTGGACGCCGCGACGTCCGCGTTCGTCATCGGCTCGGGGGTCTGCCCCTCGTACGCCTGCCGGGCGTGGTCGAAGAACTCGTCGACCTCGTCCGGTTCATAACCCTGTCGCATCTTCGACACGGTGGAAAAGAGCGTGCTCACTCGTCGTCGTCCTCCTCGGCGGCCAGCTGCCCGCAGGCGCCGTCGATGTCGCTCCCGCGGGTGTCACGGATCGTGGTGGGGATCCCGTGCCCGCGCAATCGTGCCACGAACTCGTCCTCCACGGAACGGTCGGACGCCGTCCAGATCGAGCCGGGAGTCGGGTTGAGCGGGATCGGGTTGACGTGCACCCAGCCCCGGCCGCGGGCGTTGAGCTTCTCCGCGAGCAGGTCAGCACGCCAGCCGTGGTCGTTCATGTCCTTGATGAGCGCGTACTCGATGGACACGCGCCGGCCCGTCACCTCGTAGTAGTGCCGCGCCGCGTCGATCGCCTCGTCGACGCTCCAGCGCGTGTTGATCGGCACCAGCTCGCTGCGCAGGTCGTCGTCCGGGGCGTGCAACGACAGGGCCAGCGTGACGGGGATGCCGAGGTCGGCGAGCTTGCGCATCGCCGGCACGAGTCCGACGGTCGACACCGTGATGTTGCGCGCCGACATCCCGAACCCCTCGGGAGCGGGCGCCACCAGGGCCTTGACCGTCTCGATGACGGCGCGCGGGTTCGCCAGCGGCTCCCCCATCCCCATGAACACGAGGTTGTTCAGCCGGGCCGGGCCGCCCGGGATCTCGCCGCGGTCCAGGGCACGGAAGGCGTCCCGGACCTGCTCGAGGATCTCGGCCGTCGACAGGTTGCGGGTCAGCCCGAGCTGACCCGTGGCGCAGAACGGGCAGGCCATGCCGCAGCCGGCCTGGGACGAGACGCACAGCGTGGTGCGGTGCGGGTAGCGCATCAGCACCGACTCGACCTTGGCGTCGTCGAACAGGTGCCACAGCGTCTTGACGGTGGTGCCGCCGTCCGCCTCCATGCGGCGCGTAGGCCGGATCAGCGGCGGGAACATCGTGGTGGCCAGCTGGTCGCGGGTCGCCTTGGGCAGGTCGGTCATCTCCGCCGGGTCGGAGGTGTAGTGGGTGAAGTAGTGCGCCGCGAGCTGCTTGGCCCGGAACGCCTTCTCCCCCATCTCGGTGACGCTGGCGACCCGCTCGTCGGCGGTGAGGTCGGCGAAGTGCTTCGGGGGCTTGCCCCGGCGCCGCGGCGCCATCTGCAGCGGGATCGGGCGGGTCTCGTCGGACGGCCGCACCGCGGGGATGCCGAGGTCGGCGCCGGCGCCGGAGGGCGCGGTCGGTGATGCCATGGGTGTTTCCTTCGCAGCTCAGACGGTGGCGGCCAGGACCAGGTAGACGAACGGGGCGGTGATGACCAGGGAGTCGAGACGGTCGAGCACGCCCCCGTGGCCCGGCAGCAACGACCCCATGTCCTTGAGGTCGAGGTCGCGCTTGACGAGGGACTCGGCCAGGTCCCCCGCCGTGGCGGTGACGGCGGTCAGCACCCCCAGCGCGACGCCCAGCCACCAGGGGGCGTCCAGGACGAACAGCGCCCCGGCGACGCCGACGGCGGTGGTCAGGGCCACCGAGCCGGCCAGTCCCTCCCAGCTCTTCTTGGGACTGACCGAGGGCGCCATCGGGTGCCGCCCGAAGAGCACCCCGGCGACGTAGCCGCCGACGTCGTTGGCCACCGCGAGCAGCACGAACAGCACGACCCGCAGCTCGCCGTCCGGCTGGTCCAGGACGAGCAGCACGAATCCGGCCAGGAACGGCAGGTACGTGGCGGCGAACACGCCGGCGGCCGCGTCCCGCAGCGCCTGCGGTCCCGAGCCGTCCAGCACGCGCCACACGACGACGGCGCCCACGGTGAGCATGAACGCCACGAGCAGCGCCTCGGGCCCGGCGACGTACGCCGACACGGCCATGCCGGCCCCGCCCACGAGCAGCGGGGTCAGCGGGACGTGGATCTCCCGTCGGGCGAAGGCGACGCGCAGCTCCCACAGGGCCGCGCTCTGGGCCACGACCACGAACGCCACGAAGGGCTCGGGACGGAACCAGAGGGACGCGGCGAGCAGCAGGAGCAGCCCGACCCCGACCGCGACGGCGGCCGGCAGGTTGCGCCCGGCGCGGGACGGCCGGCGCTGCGCGTCGACGGGGGACATCAGACCTCGAGCAGCTCGCTCTCCTTGTGGGCGAGCAGCTGGTCGACCAGCTCCACGTGCTTCTTGGTGAGCGCCTCAAGCTCCTTCTCCGCCCGGGCGCCCTCGTCCTCGCCGACGTCGCCGTCCTTGACCAGCTTGTCCAGCTGCTCCTTGGCCTTGCGGCGCACGCCACGGACCGAGATCCGGGCGTCCTCCGCCTTGGTCTTGGCCAGCTTGACGTAGTCGCGGCGGCGCTCCTCGGTCAGCGTCGGCATGATGACGCGGATCGCGTTGCCGTCGTTGGACGGGTTGACGCCGAGGTCGGACTCGCGCAGCGTCTTCTCGATGGCCGACATCGAGCTCTTGTCGAACGGGGAGATCAGCACCGTGCGGCCGTCGGGGATGTTGAACGAGGCCAGCTGCTGCAGGGGCGTCGGCGCGCCGTAGTAGTCCACCTCGAGCGAGGAGAACATGCCGGCGTTCGCGCGCCCGGTGCGGATCGAGCCGAACTGCTCCTTGGCGACCTCGATCGCCGTGTCCATCTTCTCCTCGGCCTCGAGGAGGGTGTCGTCGATCACCCGGTGCTCCTTGCTCGTGATGGGTTGGGGGGACGGTGCCGCTCAGCGGGTCGTGACGGAGGTACCGATCTTCTCGCCGAGCAGTGCACGGGTCACGTTACCGGTCTCCTCCAGGCCGAAGACAAGCATGGCCACGTCGTTGTCCCGGCACATCGACAGCGCGGTGGCGTCCATGACGTTGAGCCCGCGCACGAGGGCGTCGGTGTAGGTGAGGTGCTCGAGCTTCTCGGCGTCGGGGTCGGTGCGGGGGTCGGCGGTGTACACGCCGTCGACCCCGTTCTTGCCCATGAGGACCTCGTCGCAGTGCGTCTCCAGGGCGCGCTGGACCGAGACCGTGTCGGTGGAGAAGTAGGGCATCCCGGCCCCCGCGCCGAAGATGACGACACGGCCCTTCTCCAGGTGACGCATCGCGCGCAGCGGGATGTACGGCTCGGCGACCTGCCCCATGGTGATCGCCGTCTGGACGCGGGTCTTGACGCCGTCCTGCTCGAGGAAGTCCTGCAGGGCCAGGCAGTTCATCACCGTGCCGAGCATGCCCATGTAGTCGGCGCGGGCCCGGTCCAGACCGGCCCGGGACAGCTCGGCGCCGCGGAAGAAGTTGCCCCCGCCGACGACGATGGCGACCTGGATCCCCTGACGGACCGCCTCACCGATCTCCTGGGCGACACGGCGCACGACGTCGCTGGCCAGCCCGACGGCGCCGCCGCCGAAGGTCTCGCCGGACAGCTTGAGCAGGACGCGCCGGGTGTCGGGGTCCTTCGGCGGGACGTGTCCGGTCGCCGTCTGGGTCTGGTCGATCTGCGTCATGCCACCGTCCGTCTCGTCGTCGTCCGGGTCAGCCCCGCACGGGTCTCTCCTGGGCGCATCCTGGCACCGGATGCCGTCGTCCGCCCTCCGGGGAGTGACCGGGAGCGGACGCACGACGGCCCGGCCGCATCCGTCGCCGGTGCGGCCGGGCCGTGGTCGCGTCAGCTGCCGACGCGGAAGCGGACGAAGCCGAGCAGCTCGCCGCCGGCGGCCTCGACGTGCTTGCCCACGGTCGTCTTGGTGTCCTTGGCCAGCGGCTGGTCCACCAGCACGGCCTCCTTGAAGAAGCCGTTGAGACGACCCTCGACGATCTTCGGCAGCGCGGCCTCGGGCTTGCCCTCGGCGATGGACCGCTCGCGGGCGATCTCGCGCTCCTTGTCGACGACCTCGGCCGGGACGTCCTCACGGGTGAGGTACTGCGGCGCCAGCGCGGCGACGTGCTGCGCGACGTCCTTGGCGACGGCCTCGCCCGCGGCGTCCGTCACGACCAGGACGCCGATCGACGGCGGCAGGTCCTTGGCGGTCTTGTGCAGGTAGGCGGTGACCTTCGGGCCCTCGACGCGAGCGACGCGGCGCAGGACGACCTTCTCGCCCATGGTCGCGCCCTGGGCGGCGATCGTGTCGGCGACCGTGCCGTCGGCGGCCGGGGCGGCCAGCGCCGACTCGGCGTCGGTGGCACCGGCCGCGGCGGCGGCCGCGAGGACGGTGTCGGCCAGCGCGACGAAGTTCTCGTTCTTGACGACGAAGTCCGTCTCGGCGTTCAGCTCGATCAGCGTGGCGACCTGGCCGTCGCCCGCGTCGGTGATCGTCGCGGCGACGAGACCCTCGGAGGCGGTGTTGCCCTCACGCTTGGCGGCCTTGGCCAGGCCCTTCTTGCGGATGATCTCGATGGCCTGGTCGGCGTTGCCGTCGGCCTCGTCGAGCGCCTTCTTGACGTCGAGCATGCCGGCGCCGGTGCGCTCGCGCAGCGCCTTGATGTCAGCGGCGGTGTAGTTCGCCATGGGGGGATGTCCTCCGTGCTGGTGATCGATGTGCGTTCCGAGAGGCGGGCCGGCCGCGCGTGCGGCCGGCCGCCAGGGGCTCACTCGGACTTCTCGGCGGTCTCCGCCGGCTGCTCGGCCGGGGCGGCCTCCGCGGCGGGCTGCTCGGCAGCGGCGTCCTCGGCCGGGGCGACCGGCTGCGCGGCGTCCGCGGCCTGCTCGCCCTCGGCACCGGCGAGGAGCTCGCGCTCCCACTCGGCCAGCGGCTCGGACTCCTCGGGGGCCGACTCGCCCTTCTTGCCGGCGGCGCGCTGCATGAGGCCCTCGGCGACGGCGTCGGCGATGACCCGCGTGAGCAGCGTGACGGAGCGGATCGCGTCGTCGTTGCCCGGGATCGCGTAGTCGACCAGGTCGGGGTCGCAGTTGGTGTCCAGGATCGCCACGACCGGGATGCCCAGCTTGCGGGCCTCGTCCACGGCGAGGTGCTCCTTGTTGGTGTCCACGATCCACACGGCCGACGGCGTCTTGGCCATGTCGCGGATGCCACCCAGCGTGCGCGAGAGCTTGTCCTTCTCGCGGCGCAGGACGAGGAGCTCCTTCTTCGTCAGGCCGGAGCCGGCGACGTCGTCGAAGTCGATCTCCTCGAGCTCCTTGAGACGCTGGAGCCGCTTGTGCACGGTGGTGAAGTTGGTGAGCATGCCGCCGAGCCAACGGTGGTTGACGTAGGGCATGCCGACGCGGGAGGACTGCTCCGCGATGGCCTCCTGGGCCTGCTTCTTGGTGCCGACGAACAGGATCGTGCCGCCGTGGGCGACGGTCTCCTTGACGAACTCGTAGGAGCGGTCGATGTACGACAGCGACTGCTGCAGGTCGACGATGTAGATGCCGTTGCGCTCGGTGAAGATGAACCGCTTCATCTTCGGGTTCCAACGACGGGTCTGGTGCCCGAAGTGGACACCGCTCTCGAGGAGCTGACGCATGGTCACGACGGCCATGGCTGGTCCTTTCGCCGTGCGGCCCGGGATCCTCCCGGCTCCACACGCATCGGGCGACCGCCGACGGTGTCGACGGTCGCGGGTGCTTCGGTTGTCGGTGGTGGGCATCGGGCCCGGCCACCCCTGGCGTCACGCCGCTCCGGCACCGCACCCGGGGTGCGGACCGCTGCCGACGCGGCGGTGCCGGTCGGTTCCCTGCGGGAGCCTCCGAGCACCACGTGACGCGCGATGTCGACCGTTCGTGCCGGGCCACCCCGCGCAGGCGTCCGTCGCGGACGGAACGAGGTGGGGGTGGACACGAGTGGTCGCACGGGCGAGTCTACCCGACGCCGCCGCGCCAGGACGACGACCGTCGTGGTGTTCTCGCGCACGTCGTCGGCCACGCCCAGACCGGTTCGTCCACAGCTCCGGCCGGCCGTGGGACGGCGCGGTCCACCGGTGCGGGACGGTGGCGGGATGACGCCCGACCGCCACCCCGACCGCCGTCCGCGACGGCCCGGTCGTCGCCCGCGACGGTCGCGGCCGGGCGCGGCCCTGCCCGTGGCCCTGCTCGCCGGTGCGGCCGTCGTGCTCACGACCGGACCGGCGGCGCCCGCTCCCCCGCCGCGCGCGGTCGTGGTCGCGGCCGGCGAACCCGCAGCAGCCCTCGAGCGGCCCGGGGCCGCCGACGGGTGGCGTCTCCCCCTGCCCGGCCCGGTCCGGACGGTCGTCGACCTGCCGGCCGAGCCCTGGCGGCCCGGACATCGCGGCGTCGACCTGCCCGCCGCTGCCGGCTCGACCGTCCGCGCCCCGCGGGCCGGGACGGTCACGTTCGCCGGCCAGGTCGGCGGTAAGCCCGTCGTCGTCCTCGCGCACGGTGCGCTGCGGTCGACGTTCGAGCCGGCCGAGGCCCTGGTGGAGGTGGGCGGCACCGTCCGCGCGGGCCGCCCGGTGGCCGTCGTCGCCGACGCGGGCGCGGGGCACTGCGCTCCCGACCGGTGCCTGCACTGGGGCGTCCGACGCGGGGACCGCTACCTCGACCCGCTGGTCCTGGTCGGACGAGCCGTGCCCGTGGTGCTGCTCCCCCACGGCTGAGACCGGTCGGCTCAGGCGCGGGGGAACGCCTGCTCGAACACCTGCCGTAGCCGGTCGGCGTCCACGTGGGTGTACCGCTGGGTCGTGCCCAGGTCGGCGTGCCCGAGCACCTCCTGCACGGACCGCAGGTCGGACCCGCCGGCGAGCAGGTGCGTCGCGGCCGAGTGCCGCAGGGCGTGCGGGGCCACGTCGTCCACCTCGGCCCGGGCGGCCAGGCGGTGCACGGCGTCGCGGGCCTGCCGCTGCCCCCAGCGTCCGCCCCGGTCACCGAGGAAGAGCGCCGCCGGGCTCGCGGCACGCACGAGGGCGGGCCTGCCGTCCGAGACCCACGCCTGCAGCGCGCGGGCCGCCGGGACGCCGAACGGCACGACGCGTTCCTTGCCGCCCTTGCCGAGGACGCGCACGATCCGCTCGCAGACGTCGACGTCGGTCAGGTCGGCCGCCGTCAGCTCCCCGATCCGCACGCCGGACCCGTAGAGCAGCTCGGCCGCCGCCCAGGCACGCAGCGCCGCGGGCCGGTGCTCGGGCTCGGCCGCCTCCGCGTCGGACCGTGCGGTGTCGAGCAGCCGCGCCGCGGCCCGGGTCGAGAGCACGGTCGGCAGCGTCCGCGGGGTGCGTGGGGTGGCCAGCCGCACGGACGGGTCGCTCGCCACGAGGCCCTCGTGATGGGCCCAGCGCAGGAAGGCCCGCGCCGCCGCACCCCGCCGCGCGAGCGTCGCGCGCGACAGACCGCGGTCGGCCTGCGCACCGAGCCAGCCGCGCAGCATGGTCAGGTCGAGGCCGTCGAGGCCGTCGGCACCGTGCCGGACGGCGTACCGCAGCAGCGCGGTCACGTCCGCCCGGTAGGCACGCCGGGTGTGCGCCGAGTGGCCCTGGCGGGTGGCCAGGTGCCGCGAGAACCCGTCCACCGCGCCGGCGAGCGCGGCGGGCAGCGGCGGGACGTCGGGGTCGGTCACCTCGCCAGTGTGCCCCGCCGGTCCGCCGCGACGCTGCAGGTCGCGCGGCGTTTCCCGCCACGCTGCCCCGCGTCCCCGCGCCCGCGGGTCAGGTGCCCCGCAGCCACCGTCCGGCGTCGCAGCGCGCCAGCCCGCGGCGCTCGAGGCCGCCCACCAGGGTCATCACCCGGCGCGGCGAGAGACCGGCGCTGCGCGCCAGGGCGTCGACGCCCGCCCCCGAGCGCAGCGGCAGCGCGTCCCAGAGCGCGCGCTCGTCCGGTCCGAGCCCGTCGAGCCGGTCGTGCGACCCGGGCAGCGGGTCCTCGGGCACCGCGTCCTCGCCCAGCCGCCCCGCCAGCTCGGCCACCTCGGCCGGGTCGGTCACGCAGACGGCGGCGCCGTCCCGCAGCAGACCGTGGCACCCGGACGACGCGATCGACGTCACCGGCCCCGGCACCGCGCCGAGAGGACGCAGCAGCTCGGCCGCCCGCCGCGCCGTCGACAGGGCGCCGGACCGCCGCGCGGCCTCGACGACGACCGTCGCCCCCGTCAGCGCCGCGATCACGCGGTTGCGCGCCAGGAAGCGCCGACGGTACGGAGCCGATCCCGGAGGGACCTCGCTGAGCACGGCCCCGCCCTGCGCGACCAGGTGCCGCAGCAGGCCGTCGTTGCCCTGCGGGTAGTAGCGGTCCACACCACCGGCCAGCACCGCGCACGTCGCGCCGCCCGCCGCGAGCGCCCCACGGTGAGCGGCGGCGTCGATGCCGTAGGCGCCCCCGGACACGACGGTGAAGCCGCGGTCGGCGACACCGGCGGCGAGGTCCTCGGCGACGCGCTCGCCGTACCGGGTCGAGGCGCGGGACCCCACGAGCGCCACCGCGCGGTCCGCCCAGGACGCGACGTCGGCGCGTCCGCGCACCCACAGCGCGAACGGCGCCGCCGTACCCAGGTCGCCGAGGGTCCGCGGCCACCGGTCGTCCTGCGGGGTCAGGAGCGTCCCCTGGCACCGGTCGAGCACGCGCAGCTCGCGGCGCGGGTCGAGGCTCTCCAGGCGCGGGGCCCAGCGCCGCACGGCGGCACCGAGCCGGGCGGCGGCGTCCTGCCCGGTGTCGGCGCGAGGCGGTGCGGCGAGGCCGCCGGGGACGGACGGCGGGTCAGGCAGCGCCAGGCCGTCGAGGCCGGCGGCACGGCGGGCCCCGACCGGGTCGGTGGTGGCGTCCACGAGCCAGGACAGGGCCCCCGACGCGCCCAGGTGCTCCACCACGGCCCCGGCCACCACGTCGCCGGGTTCGGCCAGCCGGCTCCAGGCCGCCGCGGCCAGCACCGGGTCGTCGACGTCGAACCGGACCCCCGTGCGGGCGGGGACGCGGCCGTCGAGGAGGTGATCAGCCACGGGACCCCTCCGTCCGCAGCACGGTCGCGGTGTCGACGTCGTCGGCGCGGGGGACGTCCCGTCCGTCCAGCTCGGCGACCGTCCACGCGACCCGCAGCACCCGGTGGGCACCGCGCATCGACAGCCGGCCCTCGTCGAGCTGCCGCTCGACGGGGCCGAGCACCGCGCGCTCGCCGCGGAGCCGTTCGTGCAGCCACGGGCCCGGCAGCTCGGCGTTGGTGCACCACGGCGTGTCCCGCAGGCGCTCGCGCGCCCGGTCCCGGGCGGCGGCCACCCGGGCGGCCACGACGCGGGTCGGCTCGCCCGCGGCGCCGAGCACACGGTCGGCGCGGCTGGGTCCGGGCAGGTGGACCTGGAGGTCGACCCGGTCCAGCAGCGGCCCCGACACCCGGCCCAGGTACCGGCGTCGTGCCGTCACCGAGCAGGTGCAGTCCTGGCCGGCGCGGGTGTCCGCCATCCCGCACGGGCAGGGGTTGGCCGCCAGGACCAGCTGGAAGCGCGCCGGATAGCGGGTCGCGCCACCGCTGCGGTGCAGCACGAGCTCTCCGGCCTCCAGCGGCTGGCGCAGCGTCTGCAGCACCCGCGGGGCGAACTCGGGCGCCTCGTCGAGGAAGAGCACCCCCCGGTGCGCGCGGGACACCGCACCCGGGCGGGCCAGGCCCGTGCCGCCGCCGGCGATCGCGACCGGGGTGGCGGTGTGGTGCGGGTCCTCGAAGGGTGGTCGGCGCAGGAGCCCGCCGCCCGGGTCGAAGGTGCCCGCCACCGAGTGCACCGCGGTGACCTCCACGGCCTCGGCGTCGGTGAGGTCCGGCAGGAGGCCGGGCAGGCGGGCCGCCAGCATCGTCTTGCCCGCACCCGGCGGGCCGACCATGGCCAGGTGGTGCCCGCCGGCGGCCGCGATCTCGAGCGCCGTCCGTGCCTCGGTCTGCCCGACGACGTCCGCCAGGTCTCCCCCGGGTCGACGCGGCACTGCGGAGCGCGCCGGGGCCACGGGCTCGACGCGACGGTGGTAGCGCAGCCGGCCGCCGTGGCGGAGCACGACGTCACCGAGGTGGGCCGCTCCGTGGACCCGGGCACCCGGGACCAGCGCCGCCTCGGCCTCGTCGCCGGCGGCCACCACGACGTCTCGGTGGCCCGCGGCGACCGCCGCGGCGACCGCCGGGAGCACCCCGCGGACCGGCTGGAGCCGGCCGTCGAGGCCCAGCTCGGCCAGGTGCACCACCGCGCCGAGCCCGGCGGCCGGCACCACGCCGTGACCGGCCAGGACGGCCATCGCGATGGCGAGGTCGAAACCCGAGCCGGACTTGCGCAGCGAGGCGGGCGAGAGGTTGACCGTGACCTTGCGCTGCGGCCACTCGATCCCGGTCGACAGCACGGCGGCGCGCACCCGGTCGCGCGACTCCGCCAGGGCGGTGTCGGGCAGCCCCACGAGCGTGAACCCCGGCACGGACCGGGCGAGCTGTGCCTGCACCTCCACCAGGTGGCCCTCCATCCCGGCGAGCGCGACGCCGGTGGTGGTGGCGTACCCCATCAGAGGACTCCCCGCAGGTGCTCGACCTGGGCGGCCCCGGAGCGGGGCAGCAGCACCGCCACCACGTCGACCCGTATCTCGCGCCACGGGCCCGGGTGGGTGCGCAGCCACTCGGCGGTCAGCCGCCGCACCCGGCGCAGCTTGGCCCGGGTGACCGCCTCGGCCGGGTGGCCGTAGCCGGTGCCGCGTCGCGTCTTGACCTCGACGGCGACCACGCGGCCCCGGTCGCCGAGGACCAGGTCCAGCTCACCGCCGGTCCCCCGCCAGTTGCGGTCCAGGACCTCGTACCCGCGTTCGGTCAGGTAGCGCGCCGCCACCCGTTCGCCGTGCCGTCCGACGGCATCCTTGGCTCGCACGGAACCACCTCCGCGACCGAGGCTGCCGCGGCGGGGGTGCGGCGCGCGGCCCGGGCGGGCCGGGCTGTGGACGAACCGCGCCGAGGGGCGGGCTGTGGACGGCCGTGCGGCGCCGCTACAGGGCGATCTCGGCCTTGGCGAGCTCCTCGACGTTGACGTCCTTGAACGTCACCACCCGCACGGCCTTGACGAAGCGTGCGGAGCGGTACACGTCCCACACCCACGCGTCGGTCAGCCGCAGCTCGAAGTACACCTCGCCCGCGGCGGACCGGACCTGCAGGTCGACCTGGTTGGCGAGGTAGAACCGGCGTTCGGTCTCCACGACGTACGAGAACAGGCCCACGACGTCCCGGTACTCGCGGTAGAGGGCCAGCTCGGCGTCGTTCTCGTAGTTCTCGAGGTCCTCAGCGCTCACCGGGTCATCATCCCACCCGGTAGCGCGAGGCTGCCTCCTCGGGCGCCGCGGCGGCCTCGAGGGTGACCACGTCCGCCGGCTCGCCCGCCGTCGCGGAGGTCTCCGGCGCGGCCGGGGTGTCGTCGAGCACCCGCAGGTTCCAGGACCGCCGGTGCTGCGGCGTCGGGCCGAGGCGGCGCAGGCCGTCCAGGTGGGCCGGGGCCGAGTAGCCCTTGTTCTGCTCCCAGGCGTAGTGCGGGTACTGGGCGGCCAGCCGGCTGAGCAGACCGTCGCGCTCCACCTTGGCCAGCACGCTGGCCGCGGCGACCGACGAGCACTGCAGGTCGGCCTTGACCATCGTGCGCACCCCGGGCTCGGGGGCGTCGAGCGCCCCGCCCGGATCGAGGTCGGCCGCCTCGAAGAGGTCCGCCCCGGGCCGGCTGAGCCAGTCGTGCGACCCGTCCAGGAGCACGACGTCGACGTCGCCGTGGGTGCGCCGGATCTGCGCCAGCGCCCGGCGTCCCGCCAACCGCAGCGCCGCGACGATGCCGTGCGCGTCGATCTCGGCGGGGCCGGCGTGCCCCACGGCCCAGGCCACGGCCCACCGCCGCAGCGGGTCGACCATCGCCTCGCGGACCTTCGGGGCCAGCAGCTTGGAGTCGGTCAGCCCGCGCGGCGCGGTCCGGGTGCCGGCGTCGACCACGACGAGGCCGACGCTGACCGGGCCCGCCAGGGCGCCACGGCCGACCTCGTCCATCCCCCCGACCAGGCGTGCGCCGTCGGACAGCAGGGACCTCTCGGCCCGCAGGGTCGGGCTCCGGCGTCCGTTCCGGGTCGTCATGGCGCCGGCTCCTCGGCCCCGTCGGCCGCGGGGACGTCGGCGAAGACGTCGGCCGGGTTGCGCAGCAGCCGGGCGTCCTCGAACGGCCACATGATGACGAACGCGTTGCCCACGACGTTGTCGAGCGGGACGAACCCCCCGCCCGGCTTGCCGGTGTTGTAGCGGGAGTCCTGGGAGTTCTGCCGGTTGTCCCCCATGACGAACAGCATGCCCTCGGGGACCTCGTGCTCGAAGGTCGTCTGGCTCGGCACGGCGCCGTCGGCCAGGTACTCGCTCTCGTCGACCGGCTCGCCGTTGACCGTGACCCGGCCGTCGTCGTCGCAGCAGGCCACGGTGTCGCCCGGCGTGCCCACGACCCGCTTGATGAGGTGGTCGCCGGCGTCCTGCGGGAGCAGCCCGACGAAGGTCGCGGCCCCGCGCAGGGCGTTGCCGACCGGTCCGCGGTCCGGCTCCTCGTAGGGCGGCAGCCACCCGCCCGGGTCCTGGAAGACGACGACGTCGCCGCGGTTCACGTCCAGCGCGTCCGGGACCAGGCGGGACACCATCACGCGGTCCCCGATCTGGAGGGTGTCCTCCATCGAGGAGCTGGGGATGTAGAAGGCCTGGACGAGGAAGGTCTTGATCAGCCACGACAGCACCAGCGCGGAGACGACGATGATCGCCGTCTCGCGCAGCAGCCCGAGGCCCCGGCTGCGCGAGTCCTCGGCGACGGCGGCGGCGTGCGCCGGGGGGCCGTCCGCACGCACGGAGCGCTCGGCCTCGTCGGACCGTCCCACGACGTCGTCGGTCGCGTCGCCCTGGTCCTCGGGTCGGTCCGGCGCGGAGGTCATGGGATCGGAGTCTGCCACGACCACACCTTGCCAGACGCCCGCACGAGGCGCGAAACCCCCGCCGGGACGACGACGGGCGGTCCCTCCACGTGGAGGGACCGCCCGTCGGTCTCGCCGGGGCGGCCTGAGCCGCCGGCGATCACTTCTTGGGGGTCTCGCGCTTCTCGCGGATCTTGGCCTTCTTGCCGCGCAGCTCGCGCAGGTAGTAGAGCTTGGCGCGTCGCACGTCACCGCGGCTGACGACCTCGACGGACTCGACCGTCGGGGCGTGCACCGGGAAGGTGCGCTCCACGCCGACGCCGAAGCTGATCTTGCGTACGGTGAAGGTCGAGCCGACACCGGCGTTGCGGCGCGCGATCACGACACCCTGGAACGCCTGGATGCGCGAGCGGTTGCCCTCGATGACCTTGACGTTGACCTTGACGGTGTCACCGGCGCGGAAGTCCGGGATGTCGGAGCGCAGCGTGGCTGCGTCGACGGAGTCGAGCGTCTTCATGGTTGTCTCCCCGCCCTGCCACAGGTCAGCGCAAGCTCTGGGTCCGCACGGGCGGACCGGATCTCGTCATGGTGGGTGCGTCGGCTCTCGGCCCGATGGTCTCCCCTGTGGCAGAGTTCGGGCTGCGACACACCAGCGCCCTATTCTGCCACACCGGGTCCGGCGAGGTCAGCCGCGCGGCTCGTGAGGCGCGCCACCGTCCGACAGGTCCTCGGTCGACTCGGCCAGGACCTCGCGGTCGCGGGCGTCCAGGTCCCCGTCCCCCAGCGCCGCGATCATGTCGGGACGCCGCCGGGCGGTGCGCCGCAGCGCCTCGTCGCGCCGCCAGCGCTCGATGCGGGCGTGGTGCCCGGAGAGCAGCACCTCGGGCACCTCGCGACCTTCCCAGACCGGGGGCTTGGTGTAGACCGGGTACTCGAGGAGCCCGGCCTCCCCGTGCGACTCCTCGACGAGCGAGTGCGGGTTGCCGACGACGCCGGGCAGGAGCCGCCCCACGGCCTCGACCATGACCAGCGCGGCCACCTCCCCGCCGTTGAGCACGTAGTCGCCGAGCGAGAGCTCGTCGACGGCCACACCGCGGTCGCGGTAGTGCTCGACCACCCGGGCGTCGATGCCCTCGTAGCGGCCGCAGGCCACGACCAGGTGCTCCTCGGTCGCCAGCGCCTCGGCGCGGCGCTGGGTGAAGACCTCGCCCGACGGCGCGGGGACCACGAGCCGGGCCGGGCCGTCCGCGGCCAGCAGCTCGTCGAGCGCACGACCCCACACGTCGGCCCGCATGACCATCCCCGCGCCCCCGCCGAACGGGGTGTCGTCGACGGTGCGGTGGCGGTCGTCGGTCCAGTCGCGCAGGTCGTGGACCCGCAGGTCGAGCAGGCCCGCGCGGCGAGCCTTGCCCACGAGCGACAGGTCGAGGGCCGCCAGGTACTCCGGGAAGATCGTGACGACGTCGATGCGCACGTCAGGCCTCCGGCTCGCCGGCGGCCTCGTCCGCGACCTGGTCGCGGGCGAGCAGACCGCCGGGCGGGTCCAGCACGACGCGTCCGCCGGCCACGTCGACGGTCGGGACGATGGCGTGCACGAACGGGACGAGCGTGCGGGCCCCGCCGTCCTCGCGCACCACGAGCGCGTCGTGCGCGGGCAGGTGCTCGAGCCCGGCGACCTCGCCGACCACGGTGCCGTCGACGAGCTCGGCCCGCAGGCCCGTCAGCTCGTGCGGGTACCAGGCGTCCTCCTCGTCGGACTTCCCGACGTCGACGAGCAGCTCGGTGCCGCGCAGGGCCTCGGCGGCCGTGCGGTCGGCGGTCTCGGCGAAGCGGACCAGCCAGCGCCCCTGGTGCACCCGGGTGCTCTCCACCGTCAGCGGCCCCGCCGTGGCCGGCTCGGTCGCCAGGACGGCCCCGACGGTGAACCGCTCCTCGGGGACGTCGGTGCGCATCTCCAGCGCGACCTCGCCCCGCAGTCCGTGCGCGCGGCCCACGCGGGCCACCACCAGCTCCATGTCGTCTCCTCGTCGTGCCGTGACGTTCCCAGTGAACACGACGAGGCCCGGCCCCGCGGGGGGACCGGGCCTCGTCGAGACTGCTCCGTGCCGTACCGGGTGGTTCAGCGCCGGTCGACGTCCACGACGTCGACCCGCACCGGACCGTCGGTGGCGAGCGCACCGACGACGGTGCGCAGCGCCTTGGCGGTCCGGCCGCCCCGCCCGATCACTCGGCCGAGGTCGTCGGGGTGCACCCGGACCTCGAGCAGATCGCCCCGGCGCTGCGTGCGGGCGGACACCTGGACGTCGTCCGGGTTGTCCACGATGCCGCGCACCAGGTGCTCGAGGGCGTCTGCCAGCATCAGGCCTCGGCCTCGGCCTCGTCGTCGGAGGACGTGGCGTCCTTCTCGGCGGAGGCCTTCGCCTTGGCCTTCTCCGCCTCGGCGTTGACCGCGTCGACGGCCGAGGTGGAGTCGGAGGCGGCCTGCTTGGTCTTCAGGGTGCCCTCGGCGCCCGGGAGACCCTTGAACTTCTGCCAGTCGCCCGTGACGCGGAGCAGAGCGGCGACCTGCTCGGTCGGCTGGGCGCCGACACCGAGCCAGTACTGCGCCCGCTCGGAGTCGATCTCGATGAACGAGGGCTCCTCGGTGGGGTGGTACTTGCCGATCTCCTCGATCACACGACCGTCGCGCTTGGTGCGCGAGTCGGCGACGACGACACGGTAGAAGGGGCTGCGAATCTTGCCGAAACGCTTCAGACGAATCTTGACGGCCACTGGTGTGGACTCTCCTGTGCTTGAGGGGGATCCGGGACGTCGCGCGGGTGGGGTGCCGGCGGACGATCGGATCGGGACCGGGCGCACGCAGGTGAGAGGGGCCTGGGCACGCCGAGTACCCCGCCATTGTGCCAGAAGAGCGGCCCGGCACCCAACCGGACCTGCGTCACACGACGGGCCCGACCAGCGCGGCTACGGCGCGACGACCCGTCCCCGCAGCACGATCGCCGTCGGGTGGCGCAGCACCTCGATGTCCTCCCGGGGGTCGGCCGGGTAGACGACGAAGTCCGCGCTGGCCCCCTCGACCATCCCGGCCTGGCCCAGGAACGCCCGCGCGCGCCACGTGGCCATGGCCACCACCTCGGCCGCCGGGATCCCCGCCGCGACGAGCTCGGCGCACTCGTCGGCGATCCGACCGTGGTCGATGGTCCCGCCCGCGTCCGTGCCGACCAGCAGCGGGACCCCCGCCTCGTGCAGGGCGCGCACCTGCTCGTGGCGGCGGGCGTGCATGCGCCGCATCCGGGCGGCGTAGACGGGGTACTTGCCGTCGGCCCGGGCGGCGATGTTCTCGAACTGGTTCACCTGCAGCAGGGTCGGCGTGACCGGGATGCCGCGGTGCGCGACCTCGACGATCTGGTCCGCCGTCAGCCCGGTGCCGTGCTCGATGCCGTCGACTCCGGCGGCGAGCAGGTCCGGCACGACCTCCGCGGAGAAGGCGTGCACCGTCACCCGGGCGGCCTCGGCGTGCGCCGCGGCGACGGCCTCGGTCAGCACGTCCGCCGGCCACAGCGGTCGCAGGTCGCCGTCGGCGCCCAGGTCGCGGTCGATCCAGTCCCCGACGAGCTTGACCCAGCCGTCACCGGCGCGGGCCTGCTCGCGCACGACGCGCGGGAGGTCGGCGACGTCGTCGAGCTCGAGGCCGTAGCGCCGCAGGTACCGCTTGGGCCGGGACAGGTGGGCACCGGCCCGCACCAGGCGGGGCAGGTCGGCGCGGTCGGCCACCCACGAGGTGTCCAGCGGGGACCCGGCGTCGCGGATCAGCAGCACGCCGGAGTCGCGGTCGGCCAGCGCCTGCTTGGCGGCGGTCGCGGGGTCCGTCGCTCCCCCGGCGTCGAGCCCGACGTGGCAGTGCACGTCGACGAGGCCGGGGACGACCCACCCCTCCAGCTCCGTGGCGGAGCTGCCCTGCGGCGTCGGGCGCAGCAGGCTGAGGCGTCCGTCGCGGACCCACATCTCGCCGACCTCGCGCTCGCCGTCGAGCAGGATCCGGCCGGTGACGTGCAGCGGGACGTGCGGGACGGACATGGCGTCAGCCTACTCCGGTCAGCGTCCGCCACCCAGGAGCTTGCTGACGTCCGACGGCAGCTCGAGGTTCTCCACGTCCTGGGCCTCGGACTGGTCGCCACCGATGCCGAACGCGGACCCGGACGCGGCCGGCTTCTTGCCGCCCCCGCCGAGCGCCCGCTGCATGGCCTCGCGCTCCTGCTGCGCCCGCTTGGCGGGGTTGCCGGACTTGCCCTTGACCTTCTTCTTGGGGGCCTGCTTGCCCCGGGACTTCTTGCCGCCGCCCGGCATGCCCGGCATCCCGGGCATCCCCGGCATGCCACCGGGGCCACCGCCCGGCATACCGCCGCCCGAGGACATCTGGCGCATCATCTTCTGCGCCTGGGCGAAGCGGTCCAGCAGGCCGTTGACCGCCGCCGTCGTCTGCCCCGCACCGCGGGCGATGCGCGCCCGGCGCGAGCCGTTGATGATCTTGGGGTTGTCCCGCTCGGCGGGCGTCATCGACTGGATCAGCGCCTGGACACGGTCGACCTCGCGCTCGTCGAAGTTCTCGATCTGCTCGCGCATCTGGGCCATGCCGGGCATCATCCCGAGCATCTTCTTCATCGACCCGAGCTTCTTCATCTGCTGCATCTGCACCAGGAAGTCGCTGAGCGTGAAGTCCTCGCCGCCGGCCACCTTGGCGGCCATCTTCTCGGCCTCTTCGGCGTCGAACGCCTTCTCGGCCTGCTCGATGAGGGTGAGCACGTCACCCATGTCGAGGATGCGCGAGGCCATGCGGTCCGGGTGGAAGACCTCGAAGTCGGTGAGCTTCTCACCGGTCGAGGCGAACATGATCGGACGGCCCGTGACCTTCGCGACGGAGAGCGCCGCGCCACCGCGGGCGTCGCCGTCGAGCTTGGACAGGACGACACCGGTGAAGTCGACACCCTCGGCGAACGCGCTGGCCGTGCTGACGGCGTCCTGGCCGATCATCGCGTCGATGACGAACAGGACCTCGTCCGGGTCGATCGCCGTGCGGATGTCCGCGGCCTGCTGCATGAGCACCTGGTCGATGCCCAGCCGGCCCGCGGTGTCGACGATGACCACGTCGTGCTGCTTGGCGCGCGCCTCGCCGACGCCGTCGCGCGCGACCCCGACCGGGTCGCCGATGACGGCGTCGGTGTCCTCGGCGGAGGTGTTGCCCGGGTGCGGCGCGAAGACCGGCACCCCGGCCCGCTGGGCGACCACCGAGAGCTGGGTCACGGCGTTGGGCCGCTGCAGGTCGGCGGCGACCAGCAGCGGGGTGTGCCCCTGCTCCTTGAGCGCCAGCGCCAGCTTGCCGGCCAGCGTCGTCTTCCCGGCGCCCTGCAGACCGGCCAGCATGATGACCGTCGGCGGGTTCTTGGCCAGCGACAGCGGGCGGGTCTGCCCGCCGAGGATCTCAACGAGCTCGTCGTTGACGATCTTGACGACCTGCTGGGCAGGGTTCAGCGCGGCCGAGACCTCGGCGCCGAGCGCACGCTCGCGCACGGCGCGCGTGAACTCCCGCACGACGGGGACGGCGACGTCGGCATCGAGCAGCGCGCGCCGGATCTCCCGCACGGTCGCGTCGATGTCCGCCTCGGACAGCCGTCCCCGGCCGCGCAGGTTCTTGAACGTCGCAGCGAGACGGTCCGACAGGGAGTTGAACACCAGGTGGTCCTCTTCACGGGATGGATGAAGTGCGGTCCCCTAGCCTACCGGCCTCCTACCGGCGGGGTTCACCGTCGGTCGGACCGTCGGCCGGGGCGCCCTCCTCGGCCAGGGCGGCACGCGCCAGGTCGGTGAGCTGGTCGACGAGGCTGCCCCGCCAGCCGGTCCAGCCGGCGGGTCCCAGGGAGGTCGCGTCGCACTCGGTGAGCGCCCGCAGCACCTCGAGCAGGTCGGGCCGGTGGTCGACCGCCTCGAGCAGCGCCCGCACGGTCGCCGGGTCCTCGGGGTCGGAGCGCGTGGCGAGACCGGACAGCGTCAGGTGGTGGCGCACCAGCCGTTCGACGTCGGCGGTGAACTCCTCGGAGAAGCCCATGCGCCGCACGATCGGCGGAGCGATCGCCGCGCCCTCGACGGAGTGGTCGCTGCTGGTCGCGCGCCGTCGCTTGCCGATGTCGTGCAGGATCGCGGTGACGAGCAGCAGGTCCGCGGGCAGCAGGCGCGCGGGGACGCCGTCGGCGATCTGCCGCTTGCGCACCGCCGTGGCCAGCGCCGCCGTCTCGACCAGGTGCCGGTCCACCGTGTGGCGGTGGATGGCGGCCCGTTGCGGCTTGTTGCGCACGTCGGCCCACTCGGGGATCCACGTGGTCACCGCGCCGGCCAGGTCGAGCGCCTCCCAGACGTGGATCTGCGCGGGTCCGGAGGCCAGCAGGGTCAACAGGTGGCTGCGCGCCGTCTGGGGCCACGGCTCCGGGATGGGCGGGCACTCGCCCAGCGAGTGCATGGTCACCGGGGAGAGCACGAGCCCCGTGCGCGCGGCCGTCGCGGCGGCGCGCAGCGAGAGCTGGGGGTCCTCGCGCGGCGAGACGTTGACGCCGAGCACGAGCTCGCCGTCGTGCTCGACCAGCCCGTCGCCGACCGAGCGCAGCCGGGGCGGCTGCCGGCGGCCGCGCACCACCATCGGACGCCGGGCCGCGGGCCGCTGCAGGGCCTGGCGCGCACGTCGCACGGTGGAGTCGAGGGCGAAGGAGATCTCCCGGCCGGCGGCCGCCAGGCTCGCCAGCAGCTCGTCCGGGTCGTCGTAGCCGCACCGGGCCGCGACCTCGTCCAGGTCGGCCAGGAGCAGCCGGGTGGCCCGCCGGCCGGTCACGACGTGCAGCGTGTCGCGGACGTCCAGCAGGTGGGCGTAGGCCGAGTCGACCCGTCCGTGGGGCCGGTCGGTGAGCCAGGTCGCGGCGAGCGCCGAGACGACGACGGCGTCCCGGATGCCGCCACGGGCCTCCTTGAGGTCGGGCTCGATGAGGTAGGCCAGGTCCCCGGACCGTTCGGCACGCTCGCGCACGCTGGAGAGCAGCTCGGGCAGCCGGCGGCGGGCGGCGGAGCGCCAGTCGGTGAGGATCCCCGACGCGGCCCGGTGCACGACGACGGCGTCGCCCGCCACGGGGCGCACGTCCAGCCAGCCGACGGCGGCCGGCAGGTCGCGCATGGCGAGCTGGCGGGTCTGGTTCAACGAACGCACCGCGTGGTCGATGTCGACGCCCGAGTCCCACAGCGGGTACCAGAGGCGCTCGGCGACCTGGGCGAGCTCGTCGGGCTTGTGCGTGCGCCCGTCGTGCACGAGCACGAGGTCCAGGTCGGACAGCGGACCCAGCTCCCCGCGGCCCAGGGAGCCGACGGCGGCCAGCGCCAGCCCCGCGGGGTCGACGTCGGCGGTGGCCTCGGCGTACAGGACGCCGAGGCGGTCGGTGACGAGCTGCTGGAGCATGGCGCGACGCGCGACGCCCGAGCGTCCCGGTCCGGTGAGGTCCCGGGCGGTGGTGAGCAGGTCTTCGCGGAGCCCGACGACAGGGCCCCGCACCCCGGTGGTGGGGTGCGGGGCCTGCTGCGCGGGGCCGCCGCCCGGGATCGGGTGGTCGGCCATCGGCGTCAGAGAGCGGAGTCGCCGTGCTCGCCGGTGCGGACCCGGGCGATGTCGTCGACGGGGACCGTCCAGACCTTGCCGTCACCGATCTTGCCGGTCTGCGCCGCGTTGACCACGACGTCGACGATCGAGGCGGCGTCCTCGTCCCCGACGAGGATCTCGATCCGGACCTTGGGGACCAGGTCCACGGTGTACTCGGCACCGCGGTAGACCTCGGTGTGGCCCTTCTGCCGGCCGTAGCCGCTGGCCTCGCTGACGGTCATACCCCGGACCCCCGAGGCCTCGAGCGCCGACTTCACGTCGTCGAGACGGTGGGGCTGGATGACTCCGGTGACGAGCTTCATGAACGGACCTCCTTGATGACAGAACCCTGAGCGATGGTCTCGTACGCCGTCTCGGAGTGCACGGCGAGGTCGATACCGCTGACCTCGGCCTCCTCGGAGATCCGCCAGCCCATCGTGGCCTTCAGCACCAGGCCGATGACCAGGGTGACGACGCCGGCGAAGATCATCGCGACGAGGGCGATGACCGCCTGGACGCCGAGCTGGGCGAAGTCGCCGCCGTAGAAGAGGCCCGTGCTGGTGGCGAAGAAGCCGAGGGACAGCGTGCCCCACAGGCCGGCCACGAGGTGGATGCCGACGACGTCGAGCGAGTCGTCGTAGCCGAACTTGAACTTCAGGCCCACCGCGAAGGCGGACAGCGCACCGGCGATCAGACCGACGAAGATCGCGCCGACCGGCGAGACGTCGCCCGCGGCCGGGGTGATGGCGACCAGACCGGCGACGACGCCCGAGGCGGCACCGAGCGAGGTGGCCGAGCCGTCGCGCAGCTTCTCCGTGACGAGCCAGCCGATGATGGCCGCGGCGGTCGCGGTGGTGGTGTTGACCCAGGCCAGACCCGCGGCGCCGTCGGCACCGTAGGCGGAACCGGCGTTGAAGCCGAACCAGCCGAACCACAGCAGGGCGGCGCCCAGCATGACGAACGGCAGGTTGTGCGGGCGCATCGGCTCGGAGCCGAAGCCCTTGCGCTTGCCGACGATCAGGGCCAGCACGAGCGCGGCGATACCGGCGTTGATGTGCACCACGGTGCCACCGGCGAAGTCGATCGGTGCGGCGTCGCCGAAGACGAACGGGCCGGCGTCGGACAGCAGGCCGCCGCCCCAGACCATGTGCGACAGCGGGAAGTACGACAGCGTGGCGAAGAGGCCCGCGAAGACCATCCACGTGCCGAACTTGACGCGGTCGGCGATCGCACCCGAGACGAGCGCGACGGTGATGATCGCGAACGTCGCCTGGAAGCCGACGTCGACGACGACGGGCAGGCCCTCGCCGACGAACTCACCGGCGTCGTCCATGATCGCGCCGCCGCCGAGGCCGAACTGCTCGAACGGGTTGGCGAAGAGCGAGTAGCCCTCCGGCCCCACGCCCGTGGCGTAGGACATCGACCAGCCCCACAGGACATAGATGACACCGACGACCGCCATGGCGCCGAACGACATCATCATCATGTTCAGGACGGACTTGCCGCGAACCATGCCTCCGTAGAACAACGCCAGACCAGGCGTCATCAGGAGCACGAGGGATGCTGACGTCAGCATCCATGCGGTCACTCCGGTATCCAGCTCCATCGTGTGTTACTCCCCTCGCCAGCCCGTGTGGCCGGTCGGTGACCACCGTGGCGGCGCCGGGTTTCCCCTGGACTGTCCTGGTGTTACGTCCGTGTGACGAACGCCCTGCGGGGGTAAACATCGAGTTTCTGTCCGGACTGCGAGACACCCAGGGGGGTGTCGTGACCTTCCCGTGACCTCGCGGAGGCCGTCGGTCAGCCCCCGAGGATCCCGTCCACGAAGTCCTCCGCGTCGAAGGGGGCGAGGTCGTCGGGCCCCTCGCCGAGGCCCACGAGCTTGACCGGCACGCCGAGCTCGCGCTGGACCGCCACGACGATCCCGCCCTTGGCCGTGCCGTCCAGCTTCGTGAGCACGATGCCCGTCACCCCCGCGACCTCGGAGAAGACCTTCGCCTGCTGCATGCCGTTCTGCCCCGTCGTGGCGTCCAGCACGAGCAGGACCTCGGACAGCGGCGCCTCGCGCGTGATGACGCGGGAGATCTTGCCGAGCTCGTCCATGAGCCCCGCCTTGTTCTGCAGCCGGCCGGCGGTGTCCACGACCACCACGTCCGTGTCGTTCGCCGCGCCGGTGCGCACCGCGTCGAAGGCGACGGCGGCCGGGTCGGCGCCGTCCCGGTCGGACCGGACGGTCTCGACGCCCACGCGCGAGCCCCAGGTCTGCAGCTGGTCGGCCGCGGCGGCGCGGAACGTGTCGGCCGCACCCAGCACGACGGACCTGTCCTCCGCCACCAGCACGCGGGCCAGCTTGCCCACCGTCGTGGTCTTGCCCGTGCCGTTGACGCCGACCACGAGCAGGACCGCCGGCTTCGTCTCGCCGTCGACCACGGGACGGTCCAGCGCGAGCGAGCGGTCGAGGGTGGGGTCGACGACCTTGAGCAGCTCGTCGCGCAGCAGGTCGCGCACCGCCGACGGCTCGCGCACCCCCAGCACGCGCACCCGGGTCCGCAGCGACTCCAGCAGCTCCTCGGCGGGACCGGTGCCGAGGTCGGCCAGCAGCAGGGTCTCCTCGATCTCGTCCCAGTCGTCCTCGGTGAGCTGGTCGCGCGAGAGCATCGTCAGCAGCCGGGCGCCCAGCGGCGACCCGGAGCGTGCGAGCCGGTCGCGCAGGCGCACCATCCGGCCGGCGGCCGGCTCCGGGCGCTCGAGGACCGCCGTCGCGGTGCCGGTCCCCTGGTCGGCGGCACCCGCGTCGGCGGGCTCGTCCTCGACGTCGGACGGAGGCGGCGCGAGCGTGGTCCCGTCGTCGGACCGGCCCCGACGCAGGCGCGGGACGACGAGAGCGGAGCCGAGCCCCACGACCAGGACGACACCGAGAAGGATGTAGAGCCACAGAAAGTCAGTCACGGTCCCTCAGTCTCCCAGACCGCGGGACCGACGGCGGGCTCAGCGCGGCGACGCCCCGCCGTCCGACGCCGCTCCCGGCGCCTGCCCGTGCGGGCGCACCCGGCCCTGCGCGCGCTGCAGCGCACCCGAGAGCTCGTCGGCGTCGACGTAGCCCGGGGCCGACTCGAGGTTGGCGGCGAAGAAGTCGTCCATGTCGGTGTCCACCGGCCGGGACGTGCCGCCCCGGCGCCTCAGGCCGGCCCGGAAGTCGCGGACGAACCCGCGCAGGCCCTCGCCCTCGTCGTCGCCGCGGTCCATCACGCTCGCGACGAGGAACACCGCTGCGCACAGCAGCAGCGAGACGCCGAACCAGACGATGAACGTGACCACGGCAGCATTCTCACCCCGTCTCGGCGGTTTCGCTCAGCCGCTGGGAGATGACCGTCGTCACACCGTCGCCGCGCATGGTCACGCCGTACAGGGCGTCGGCGATCTCCATGGTGCGCTTCTGGTGGGTGATGACGATGAGCTGGGAGTCGTCGCGCAGCTCGCGGAAGATCTCCAGCAGGCGGCCCAGGTTGACGTCGTCCAGGGCGGCCTCGACCTCGTCCATCACGTAGAACGGGCTCGGGCGCGCCTTGAAGATCGAGACCAGGAACGCGACCGCCGTGAGCGACCGCTCGCCCCCGGACAGCAGCGACAGGCGCTTGACCTTCTTGCCCGCCGGCCGGGCCTCGATCTCGAGACCGGTCGTCAGCAGGTCGCTCGGGTCGGTGAGCACCAGGCGCCCCTCGCCCCCGGGGAACAGCCGGGAGAACACGCCCTCGAACTGCTCGGCCGTGTCCCGGAACGCCTCGGCGAACACCTGCTGCACGCGGTCGTCGATGTCGGCGACGATCTGGAGCAGGTCCTCGCGCGACTTCTTCAGGTCCGCGAGCTGGTCGGCGAGGAACTGGTGCCGCTCCTCCAGGGCCGCGAACTCCTCCAGCGCGAGGGGGTTGACGGTCCCGATGCGCTTGAGGGCGCGCTCCGCCGACGCCAGCCGCTTCTCCTGCTCGGCGCGCACGTACGGGACGGGGTCCGGGTCCGGGTCGTCCTCGGCGGCGTCCGCCGGCCGGGCCACCGGCACCGGGTGGTGCGGACCGAACTCCTCGACGAGCACCTCGGGGTCCGTGCCGAGCTCGTCGACGGCGCGGGTCCGCAGCTGCTCCAGACGCGCGAGCTGCTGGGCGCGGGCCACCTCGTCCCGGTGGGCCACGTCCGTCAGGTCCCGCAGCTCGCCGGTCAGCCGGTCGACGTCGGTGCGCACGTCGTCGACCTCGCGCCGCTGGCGGTCCCGGTCCGCCCGCGCGCGGGCCTGCTCGTCACGGGCACGCTCGATCGACCGCGAGATCGCGCCGAGCGCCGTGGCCACGTCCTCGCGCACCTCCGCCGCACGGTGCGCCTGGGCGGCCCGCCGACGGGCGCGGGCGGCCGCCTCCTCACGGGCGCGGCGCTCCTGCTCGGCCGCGTGCGCCAGCGCCTGGGCCCGGCCGGTCACGGCGCGGGCCCGCTCCTCGGCGGTCCGCAGCGCGAGGCGGGTCTCGGTCTCGGCCTGACGAGCGGTCGTCGCCGCCTGCTGCGCGGCGTCCCGGTCCGCCGTCGCGGCCTCGACGTCCTCCTCGGAACGCGCCGGTTCCGCCTCGGCGACCTCGAGCCGGCGCTGCAGGTCGACCAGCTCCTCCTCGGCGGTCCGCCGGCGCTCCGTCGCATCCTCCATCGTCGCGCGGTGACGCTCGGCCTCCGTCTGGGCCGCACGGCGGGCGGCGCCGAGGGTGCCGAGCTGCTCGGCCACCGCCGCCAGCGCGGCGTCGGACTCGTGCAGGCGCTCCAGGGTCTCGTCGTGCCGCTGCTGGGCGGCTTCGCGGGCCCGGCGGGCGTCGGTCAGCTCGCTCCCCGAGCGCTCGCCGCGACGCTCGGCGTCCTCGAGGCCGGCGCGCGCCTCGTCCAGGGCGCTGGTCAGGTGCAGCACGCTCGGGGCCCCCGCCGACCCGCCCGAGGCGCGGGTCGCGGCGAGCAGGTCGCCCGCCCGGGTGGCGGCGACGACGTCGGCGCGGGCCGCGACGAGGGCGCGCGCCTCGGCCAGGTCCTGCACGACGACGACGTCGGCCAGCAGCGAGCGCACCGCCGCGGCGGCCCCTCCCGACGCCGTGACGACGTCGACGGCGGGCCGGGCTCCCCCGGGCAGCTCTCCCAGGTCGCGGGGCGTCCCGGTCGACGAGCCACCGACGACGAGACCCGCGCGGCCGCCGTCGTCGTCCCGCAGCAGCCGCAGGGCGTCCACCGCCGCCTCCAGGCTCTCGACGGCCACGGCGTCGGCCAGCGGCCCGAGGGCGGCGGCGACCGCCTCCTCGTACCCGGGCTCCACGCCGAGCAGCGCCGCGACCGAACCGAGCACGCCCGGCTGGTCGGCGGCGAGCAGCGCGCCGGCCCCGTCCTTGCGGTCGAGGCTCAGCTCGAGCGCCTCGACCCGGGCCGACCAGGTCGCACGGTCCTTCTCGGCGGCGGCGACGAGCTCCTCGAGGCGGGCGACGGCGTCTCGCGCCCCGGCCAGCTCCTCGACGGCGTGCTCGTGGTCGGCGTCCAGCCCCTCCTCGCCGGCCTCGGCCCCGACGGCCTCGGTCTCGAGCGCCGCGAACTCCCGCGCCGCCTCCTGCGCGCGGCGCTCGGCCTCGGCCAGGCCGTCGCGCACCCGCTCGATCTCGGCGTCGGCGGCCTCGACGCGGCTGCGGCAGGTGGACACCTGGCCGGCCAGCCGGGCCAGCCCCTCGCGCCGGTCGGCCGCACCGCGGTGCAGGGTGGCGAGCTCGCGCTCGGCCTGCTGGGCCGCCCGCTCGGCCTCGGCCCGCCTCTCCTCGGCCGTCTCCAGCGCCTCGCGGGCCAGCTCGACCTCCCGGGTCAGCTCCGACTCCGAGACGCGGGCGCGCTCGGCCTGGGCCTCGAGCTCGTCGGGGTCCTGGCCCCGGTGCTCCGGCTCGGCCGCGCCGAGCAGCCGCACGCGTTCGTCGGCCAGGGAGCCCAGGCCGCGCAGCCGCTCGCGCAGCCCGTCCAGGGCGTGCACCGTCTCGGCGGCACGGGCCGCGGCGCGTCCGGTCTCGGCGGCGGCTGCCTCCAGGCCGGTCAGGCGCCGTCGGCTCGCGGCCAGCTCGTCCTCGGTGGCGCGCCGGCGCTCCGCGAGCGCGGCCTCGTCGGCCCGCTCCTGCTCCAGCCGGGCGCCGAGCTGGGCGAGGTCGTCGGCCAGCAGCCGGGCGCGGGCGTCGCGGACCTCGCTCTGGACGGCCCGGGCCTTGCGGGCGGCCTCGGCCTGCTTGCCGAGCGGGCCGAGCTGGCGTCGCAGCTCGGTGGTCAGGTCGGTGAGCCGGGCGAGGTTGCCGGCCATCGCCTCGAGCTTGCGCAGCGCCTTCTCCTTGCGCTTGCGGTGCTTGAGGACCCCCGCGGCCTCCTCGATGAAGCCGCGCCGCTCCTCGGGCGTCGCGCGCAGCACGGCGTCGAGCTGGCCCTGGCCGATGACGACGTGCATCTCGCGGCCGATGCCGGAGTCGCTGAGCAGCTCCTGGACGTCGAGGAGGCGGCAGGCGCTGCCGTTGATGGCGTACTCCGAGCCGCCGCTGCGGAACAGGGTCCGCGAGATCGTCACCTCGGTGTAGTCGATCGGCAGGGCGCCGTCGGTGTTGTCGATGGTCAGGGCGACCTCGGCGCGCCCCAGGGGCGGTCGGCCGGACGTGCCGGCGAAGATGACGTCCTCCATCTTGCCGCCGCGCAGGGACTTGGCGCCCTGCTCCCCCATGACCCACGACAGGGCGTCCACGACGTTGGACTTGCCGGAGCCGTTCGGCCCGACGACGCACGTGATCCCCGGCTCGAAGCTCAGCGTCGTCGCCGAGGCGAACGACTTGAAGCCCCGCAGGGTGAGCGTCTTGAGGTGCACGACGGCGAGCCTATCGGCCCGTACCGGCGAACCCGGGCATCTGGGCCCGGCGTTCCGGCGCCCCGGCACGGCACCGCCGCGGGGAGGAGCTCGGTCGTCGTCCTCCCCGCGGCGGGACGGGTCGCCCCCGGTCCGGGGGCAGGGTCGTCAGCGGCCGGGGAACCAGATCGCGATCTCGCGCTCGGCCGACTCCGGGGAGTCCGACCCGTGCACGAGGTTCTGCTGGACCTTCAGGCCCCAGTCGCGGGCCATGTCGCCGCGGATGGTGCCCGGGGCGGCGACCGTCGGGTCGGTGGCGCCGGCGAGGGAGCGGAAACCGGCGATGACGCCCTGGCCCTCGGCGATCACCGCGAGGGTCGGCCCGGAGAGCATGAACTCCACCAGCGGGGCGTAGAAGGGCTTGCCCTCGTGCTCGGCGTAGTGCGTGGCGAGCTGGTCGGGGGTGGCGTGCTGGAGGTCGACGGCGGCGAGCGTGTAGCCCTTGGCCTCGACGCGCCGCAGGATCTCACCGGTCAGGCCGCGGCGGACGCCGTCGGGCTTGACGAGGATCAGGGTGCGCTCGATGGCAGGCGTGGTCGGTTCGGTCATGGCGCCACCCTATCGGCGCGCGCCGCCGGTCCGGCCCGGCGCGGGGCCGGGATCAGGCGTTGGGCGCCGTGTCCGGGTTCTCGGCGTCGTACGCGGCGCGCTCGGCGTCGATCCGGCCTCCGAGGCGCAGCGCCACGACCCACAGGATCACGAAGATCCCCGCCACGAGGAACATCATCGGCAGCAGCAGCCCGAGGGCCAGGACCGGTACCTGCACCACGGACCCCGCCAGGAAGCCGCCCGGCTTGCCCACGAGGCGCGAGAGCACGATCAGCACGACGAACAGCACGCCGGTGACGGTCCACATCGCCGGCATCGACTCGATGACCAGCGGCCCGCGCTCGTAGGGCGAGTCGCGCAGCCCGTACAGGGCGAGCGCGGCGAACACCACCACGAACGCCTCGAGCTGGAGCATGGTCGCGGCGAACTGCACCTTCGCCGGCTTGCGCGGTGCGATGCGGTCGCCCGGGCGGGGGCGGTCGTCCTTCGTACGGCTCACCGCTCCAGGGTATCCGTTGCCCGGACCCCGGCGGGTCCGTCGTCGTCGGCGTCGGTCCCGTCAGCGGTCGGCCCGTCGCCCGCCCCGGCGGACGGCGCGACGACGGCGGCCCGCGGCGCCGGCAGCTCGCTCTCGTCGGTCACGGCCTCGCCGCGGGCGACCATGCCGGCGACGTCGGAGAGCTTCAGCACGGGAAGGAACAGGGCCAGCACCAGCCCGAACGCCACGAGCGGCACCAGGTACCAGAACGACGGCGCCAGCGAGTCGGCGTAGGCGTCGACGACTCCGGAGCGCACGGGGTCGGGCAGCTGGTGCACGACCTCCGGCGTCAGGCCCGCCTCGGCGTCCGCCGCACCGCCGGGCGCCCCGGCGAACACCTCCGCGAGGTTGTCCGTCAGGCGCGAGGTGAACATCGTGGTGAACAACGCCGACCCGACCGCGGCGCCGATCTCCCGGAAGAAGTTGTTGGCGCTGGTCGCGGTGCCCAGCTCGTGGGGGTCGACGGCGTTCTGCACCGCGAGCACGACGACCTGCATGACCAGCCCCATGCCGGCACCGAGCGTGAAGATCATCGCGCCGAAGGTCCACATCGAGATGTCACCGGTCAGGGTCGTCAGCCAGACCATGGACAGGCCCACCACGATCAGTCCGACGACCGGGAACGCCTTGTACCGGCCGGTCCGCGTGATCGCCAGCCCCGAGCCGATGGAGGTGATCATCATGCCGGCCATCATCGGCAGCATCAGCCAGCCGGACTCGGTGATCCCGGCACCGGTGGACATCTGCAGGAACGTCGGCAGCATGGCCATCGCCGAGAACATCCCCATGCCGAGGACCAGCCCGATGAGCGTGGAGAGCGTGAAGGTGCGGTTTGTGAACAGGCGCAGCGGCAGCAGCGGCTCGGCGGCACGGTTCTCGGCCACGACGAACACCGCGATCGCGGCCAGGGTGCCCACCACGAGCGCACCCAGGCGCCAGTCGGACCAGTCGTAGCCGCCGTCGGCCAGGGACTCCCAGCTGGTCACGAGCACGATGCCCGTGGTCGCCAGGGCCATCGAGACGATGCCGGGCCAGTCGACCGGCCGCGACGAGCGGAACGACGGCAGCCGCAGCGCGAACCAGGCCACGGCGAAGGCCGCCAGACCGATCGGGATGTTGAGCCAGAAGGCCCAGCGCCAGCCCGGACCCTCGGTGAGCCAGCCGCCGAGGAGCGGTCCGAGCACGGCCGAGATCCCGAACAGCGCACCCAGCGGACCCATGTACTTGCCGCGCTCGGAGGCGGGCACGATGTCGGCGATGATCGACTGCGACAGGATCATCAGCCCGCCGCCGCCGAGACCCTGCACGGCACGCCAGAGCACCAGGGCCAGCATCCCGTCGGCCAGGGCCGCCCCGGCCGAGGACACGGTGAACAGCCCGATGGCGACGAGGAACGGCCACCGGCGTCCGTACAGGTCGCCGAACTTGCCGTACAGGGGCATGCCGATCGCGACGGCCAGGATGTAGGCGGTGATGACCCATCCCTGGTGGGCGACCCCGTCGAGCTCGCCGACGATCGTCGGCATCGCCGTGCCGACGATCGTCTGGTCCAGCGAGGCGAGGAACATCGAGGCCAGCAGGGCGCTGAAGATCAGCCAGACGGTGCGCTGCGTCAGGACGACGACCGGCTTCTCCGGCGCGGGTGCGGGGGCGTGAGCCATGGCGAGCCCTTCGGGGACGGGAGTGGGAGGGGGGTCAGAAAGGGCCGGGGGGTCAGGCCCGGGAGAGGGCGCGCAGCGCCGCGACGGCACCGGGCACGTGGTCGGTCAGCTCGCCCGTGCGGCCGGACCGCTCCCAGCGCTCGCCGGTCGCCCGGACGAGCAGGAACACGGTCATCGAGCAGAAGTCCGGGTCGGCCGGGCCAGAGGCATGCTCGGCCCGGCGGGCGAAGAGCGCCGCGATCTCGGTGCGGTGCTTCTCCAGCCACGTGACATGACCGGCCAGCAGCCGGGGCTCGGACTCCATCAGGCCGAAGGCGCGCTCGGCCCGGTCATGCCCGCCGGCCATCGCGGCGACCAGGGCGGTCACGAGCGCCTCGACGTCGTCGAGGAAGTCGCCGGTCGGTCCGCCGGCCACGAAGGTCGCCACGGCCGCGTCGTCGACGTCCAGACCGCGCTGGCCGAGCACGGCGTCGTCCTTGGAGTCGAAGTAGTTGAAGAAGGTCCGCGGGGAGATCCCCGCCGCCTCGGCGATCCCCTCGACGGTGACGGCGTCCAGGCCGCGGTCGAGCACGAGCCGCTGGGCGGCGTCAACGATGGCGTCGGCGCGCGCCTGCTTCTTGCGGGCGCGCAGCCCGGCGGGCGGGTCGGTCGGTGTCACCGTCACATTCTGCAGCCGGTGCAACTTTGCAGTCAATGCAATGTTGTCGTGACCGACCTCACGCCTCGCCGAAACCGCCCTCGATCAGCCCCGACACCAGCGCGACCGCGCCCTGTGCGCCGTCCCCGCGAGCCGTCACGGTCACCCGTTGCCCCGCCGTCGTCCCGAGGGACATCAGGGCGAGCACGCTCGTGGCGTCCGCCCCCTCGATCGTCACCGGCACCCCCAGGTCGGCCGCGGCCCGGGCCACCACCGCCGCCGGCCGCGCGTGCAGCCCGAGCGCGTTGCGGATCTCGACGGTCGCGCTGACCTCGTCCGCGGCGCCCGACGACGGCGCCCCCGGCTCCGGCACCACCTCGCCCTGCGCCCACGTCCCCGCGATCGGCGGGCTGCCGGTCCCGGCGGCCTCCACCACCTGGTAGACCGGTTCCGGCCCGATCGACCGTGCGGCGTCCTCCGCGGCGGCCGCCACCCCGTCCAGGTCCGCACCCTGCTGGGCGCTCACGGCCGCCGCGACGGCACCCTCGACGAAGGGTGCCGAGACCATCCGCACCCGCGGTGGCAGGTCCGGGTCCAGCTCCAGCACCGACTCCACCACGAGCACCGCGGACCCGAGGTCGGCCAGCACGACGACGGAGTCGGTCCGTGCCAGCGCCGCCTCGACCGCCTCCTGCACACGGTCGAGCGAGGTGCCCAGGCCGCCGTCCACGTCGCCCGCCGCGCAGCGCACCACGACGTCCGGGGCCATCTGGGCGGTCAGCTCGGCGAGACCGTCGGCCAGCCGCGGCGAGTGGGAGACGAGCACCAGGGCCACGCTCACCCGGCCACCTCCTCGGCGGCGGTCACCGCCGCTGCCAGCAGCATCGCCGTCGACCGGGCACCCGGGTCCTCGGTGCCGGCGCTGCGCTCGCCCAGGTAGGACGCGCGACCCTTGGTGGCCACCAGCGGGATCGTCGCGACCGCACCGGCCTCGGCGGCCTCGGCCGCGGCGCGGAGCACGTCCAGGACGTCCCCCGACCCCGCCGCCTGCTCGGCCGCCTCGACGGCCGGCTGCCACGCGTCGATCATCGTCTTCTCCCCCACGTGGGCGCGACCGCGGGCCACGATCCCCTCGGTCGCCGCCTCGGCGAGCGAGACCAGGCAGGCCGGGTCGACCGTGGCCCGGTCCACCACCTTCGACGCGCGCAGGAACGCCGTGCCGTACAGCGGGCCCGAGGCCCCACCGACGGTGGACATCAGCGTCGTGGCGACCAGCTTCAGCACCTGCCCGACGGTCTCCGGCGAGCCCGCGTCGTCCAGCTTCGCGACGACGGCGGTGAAGCCGCGGTCCATGTTGCTGCCGTGGTCCCCGTCGCCGATGCGGCGGTCCAGCTCGGTCAGCTCGTCACGACCCGCCTTCAGGTCGCTCGCTGCCTGACGCATCCATCGTTCGGCCCATCCGGCGTCCAGCGAGCTCACCACGTCAGGGCCGGGGTCCGGACCGGCGCGTCCCAGAGCTCGATCAGCTCGTCGTCGAGCACCGCCACGGTCACCGACACCCCCTGCATCTCCAGCGACGTCACATAGCTGCCCACCAGGGAGCGCTCCACCTGCGCCCCGTGGTCGACCAGCATCTGCCGGGCGATCCCGTACACGACGTAGAGCTCGCTCGCGGGCGTGCCACCCATGCCGTTGACGAACAGCAGCACGCGAGCGCCCTCGGCCAGCTCGATGTCGTCCAGGACCGAGTCGACCAGGCGCCGCGTGATGTCGCTCGCGCCGCTCGCCGTCACCCGGTGACGACCGGGCTCGCCGTGGATGCCGATGCCGATCTCGACCTCGTCCTCGCCGAGGTCGAAGCTCGGCTTGCCGACGTGGGGCACCGTGCACGCGGTCAGGGCCACCCCCATGGAGCGCACCGCGGACGCCGCGCGCTCGGCCAGCGCGGTGACCTGCGCGAGCGAGTCGCCCCGGGCCGCCGCGGCACCGGCGACCTTCTCAACGAACAGCGTGCCGGCGACGCCGCGGCGTCCGGCCGTGTACAGCGAGTCCTCGACCGCGACGTCGTCGTTCACCAGCACGCTGGTGGTCTCGACGTCCTCGGCCTCGGCGAGCTCGGCGGCCGTCTCGAAGTTGAGCACGTCGCCGGTGTAGTTCTTGACGATCAGCAGGACGCCGGCTCCGGCGTCGGCGGCCTGCACGGCCGCCAGGACCTGGTCCGGCGTCGGCGAGGTGAACACCTCGCCCGGGACCGCGGCGTCCAGCATGCCGGCCCCGACGAACCCGGCGTGCAGCGGCTCGTGCCCGGAGCCACCGCCGCTGACGACGGCGACCTGGCCGGGCGGCGTCCCACCGGCCCGGACGACGTAGTTCGGCTCGTGGTGCACCGAGACCTGGTCGGCGTGCGCCAGACCGAACCCCCGGAGCGAGTCAGTGACGGCCTGTGACGGGTCGTCGAGCAACTTCTTCATCGCACAACCTCCTCAGCGCGGGTGCCACGGTCCTATCCAACACCCGGGCGGGAGTCGTCGCAGCCCACGGGGACCGTACGGGACCGTTCACGTGTAGTACAACGCGATCGGTCGGCCGTCGATCTCGTGCACGGCCACGTCCATGTCGAAGACCGCACCCAGGACGTCGGGCCGCATGATCTCGGCCGGGGTGCCGTGCGCCGCGACGCGACCGTCCTTCATGGCCACGACGCGGTCCGACCAGGCGGCGGCGAAGTTGATGTCGTGCAGCACCGTCACGACCGTCTTGCCGAGGTCGTCCGCCGCGCGACGGGCCAGCCGCATCATGGCGCGGGCGTGCACCATGTCGAGGTTGTTCAGCGGCTCGTCCAGCAGCACGTAGTCCGTGTCCTGGGCGAGGACCATCGCGACGAAGGCACGCTGGCGCTGCCCGCCCGACATCTCGTCGAGGAACCTCCCCGCGAGCCCCGTGAGGTCGAGGTACTCCAGCGCGGCGTCGACGTGGCGCCGGTCCTCCGCGGTCGTGCGCCCCTTGCTGTGGGGATACCGGCCGAAGGTCACCAGCTCGCGCACCGTCAGGCGCACCGCCAGGTGGTTGTCCTGGCGCAGGACGCCCAGGCGCCGCGCCATCACGTCCCCCGGCGTGCGGGCGATGTCGTCCCCGTCCACGACCACCCGGCCGGCGTCCACGGGCAGCAGGCGCGAGACCATGCCGAGCAGCGTCGACTTGCCGGCCCCGTTGGGGCCGATGATCGAGACCACGCCGCCGGCCGGGAGCTCGAGGCTCACGTCGTCGACGACCACGGTCCGCCCGTAGCGCTTGGTCAGGGCCTCGGCGGCGATGGCGCGCCGCACCTCGGTCGGCGCCGTCATCGCCGCCCCCCGGCGACGAGCAGGGCGATGAACACGATGCCTCCACAGAACTCGATGACGACGGACAGCACGGTCTCCATGCCGAGCAGGTGCTCGAGCACGGTCTGGCCCCCGACCAGGGTCACGACGGACAGCAGCGCCGCCACGGGCAGGGTCAGGGCGTGCCGCTGGGTGCCGAGCAGCACGTAGGCCAGGTTGGCCACCAGCAGGCCGAAGAACGTGATCGGCCCGACCAGCGCGGTGGAGACCGAGACCAGGACGGCGACCACGACCAGCACCAGCAAGGACGTGCGGCGATGGTCCACGCCCAGGGACACGGCCGCGTCGCGCCCCAGGGCGACGACGTCGAGACGGCGGCGCAGGACCCACAGCACGCCGCAGCAGGCCGCGACGACGACGGCGCTGACACCCAGGAGTCGCTCGTCGACCCCGGTGAAGCTGGCGAAGAGCCGCGACTGCAGCACCTGGAACTCGCTCGGGTCCATCATCCGCTGCATCAGCGCGGTGGCCGAGCGCAGCAGCGTGCCGAGCACGACGCCGATGAGCAGCACGAGGTGCAGGGAACGGCGCGCACCGCCGAACAGGCCGAGGAAGAGGGCCAGGGAGGCACCCACCATGAGGGCGACCGCGAGACCGAACTGCTCGACCACCCCGACCGAGGCGAGGGCGTACGAGCCGAGCACGAACACCAGCGTGGTCTGCAGCAGCTGGTACAGGGAGTCGAACCCGAGGATCGACGGGGTCAGGATGCGGTTCGTCGTCAGGGTCTGGAAGACGACCGTCGACGCGGCGACCGCCACCCCGACGACGACCATGGCGGCCACGCGTCGCCCCCGGAAGGGCAGGGTGAACTCCCAGCCCGCGCGCACGTCCACGGTCAGGTACAGGACGGTCACCGCCAGCGCGAGCACGCCGAGCCCGCCCAGCACGCCCAGGGCGCGACGGCGCAGGGCCCGCTCGGTCGGATCGCTCGCGGCGACGGGGGTCCCGGCGTCGGACCGGGCGCCCGGCACCGCGTCGAGCGGATGGGTGTCAACCGACATCGGGGGCCTTCCGCAGCAGCAGCCACAGGAACACGGCCGCGCCGACCACGCCCATGACGACGCCGATCGGGATCTCGTAGGGGTAGCGGACGACGCGGCCGACGACGTCGCACACGAGCACCAGGGCCGCGCCCCCGATGGCGACCCACGGCAGGGAACGACGCAGGTTGTCGCCGCGCAGCAGGCTGACGACGTTCGGCACGACCAGCCCCAGGAACGGCAGCGCACCGACCACCACGACCACGACCGCGCTCGTGACCGCCACGACGCCCAGGCCCAGGGCCATCACGCCGCGGTAGCCGAGGCCGAGGGCGGTGGCGGTGTCCCGCCCGAGCCCGACGACGGTGAACCGGTCGGCGAGGACGTAGACGACGACGGTCAGGGCCCCGACGACCCAGAGCATCTCGTACCGGCCGGCCGTCACGCCGGAGAAGTCTCCCGTCAGCCAGGCGGACAGCGTCTGCATCAGGTCGTACCGGAACGCGATGTACGCCGCCACGGCGCCGATGATGCCGCCGAGCATGAGGCCGACCAGCGGCACGGTGACGACCGACCGGATCGGCACCGCTCGCAGCACGCACAGGAACAGCAGGGTGCCGGCCACCGCGAACACCGCCCCGACGCCGATCTTGCCGGGCAGCGCCAGGCCGGGCGCCCAGATCGTGACGATCAGCAGGCCCAGGGCGGCCGACTCCGAGGTGCCGACGGTGGACGGCTCGACGAACCGGTTGCGCACCAGCATCTGCATCACGACGCCGGCGACGGCGGTGCAGGCACCGGCGAGCAGGATCGCGACGGTGCGCGGCAGCCGCGACACGGTCAGGAGCTGGCGGGCGTGCCCGTCGTCCGCCCACAGCGTGGCCGGCGAGACGTCGCTGACGCCGATGAACACCGAGGCGACGGCCCCGAGGGCCAGCCCGAGCAGCGCCAGGGGGATGCCGAGGACGGCGCCGCGGTGCGACGCCGTCCCGGCGGGTGCGGTCGTGGCGCCCATGAGGTCAGGAGGCGTCCTGCAGCGCGGCGGTGACCTCGTCGGCCATCCCCGTCAGGGTGGGCACGCCACCGTTGACGATGTACCAGGCCACCGGGTCCAGGTAGACGACCTGGTCCTCGGACCAGGCGGTCGTCTCGTGCACCACGGCGTTGTCGAGCACCTGCTCGGCGTTGTCGGTGCCCTCGCCGATCGCGGCGTCCCGGTCCAGCACGAAGAGCCAGTCGGGGTCGGCCTCGAGGATGAACTCGAAGGAGACCGCCTCGCCGTGCGTCTCCGCCTCGACGTCCTCGACAGCCGGCGTGACACCGAGCGCGTCGTGCAGGTACCCGAAGCGGGACCCCGGTCCGTACGCGGTGACCTCGCCGCCCGAGGTCAGGACGATCAGGCCCGTCCCGGCGTCGGCGGCGACCTCCCGCGCGGCGGCGACGGACTCGTCGAGGTCGGCGACCAGCTCGTCGACGCCCTCCTCGGCACCGACCGCCTCGCCGAGCAGCTCGGTGTTGGCGACCACGGAGTCGTGGAAGGTCGCCCAGTCGTTGGACAGGTCGATGGTCGGGGCGATCTCCGACAGGTCCGGGTACGCGGTGGAGGAACGGCCCGCGACGATGATGAGGTCGGGCTGCTCGGCGGCGACCGTCTCGTAGTCGGGCTCGAAGATCGTGCCGATGTCGGTGACGTCGTCCCCGGCGTACTCGGAGAACACGTCGGGCAGGTTCGACTTGGCGACGCCGGCGACGTCGACGTCCAGCGCGTCGAGGACCGCCAGCGCCGCGTAGTCGAAGGTGAAGATCTTCTCCGGGACGCCGTCGAGCTCGGTGGTGCCCTGCGCGTGCTCGATGGTGAGGGTCGTGGCCCCGGCAGCGGTGTCCGCCTCGGCCGCGCCGGCCTCGGTCTCGTCGGCGTCGGCGCAGGCCGAGAGGGACAGCGCCAGGACGGCGGCGGGCGCCGCGACGACGGCCGCGCGACGCAGGGAGCGAATGCTCACGGTGGAACTCCTCGGGTGAGGGACGTGTGGGGACGGCGTGATGACGCCGGTCACAATATAGGTGAGCCTCACCTAAATAGTCCACCTTTACACAACACGAGTGTTGCGTAATCTATGTCACAGCGCGCGGCCCGGGCGCCGCCGCGGCGGCAGCCCTGTCGGCCCCGGTCAGCCGCGCCCGAGAAGGATCCGGGTGTCCGCCACCGTGACGACGGAGCCCGTGACGACGACGCCGGTGCCGTGCCCGACGCCGACCGAGTCCGCCGACTCGAGCAGGTCGGTCGCCACCTGCAGCGCCTCGTCGAGGCGCTCGGTGACCTGGACCCGGTGGTCGCCGAAGATCTCGCGGGCGATCTCCGCCACCGCGAAGGGGTCCGCCGAGCGCACCGAGGAGTTCCGCGTCAGCACCACCTGGGACAGCCCCGGCTCCAGCGCGGTGAGGAGTCCCTCGGCGTCCTTGTCGGCCATCAGGCCGACCACGCCGACCACGGTGCGCAGCGTGAACGCCTCGTCCAGCGCCGCCACCAGCGACTCCGCGCCGTGCGGGTTGTGCGCCACGTCGACCAGGACCGTCGGGCTGGAGCGGACGAGCTCCAGCCGGCCGGGGACGGCGACGTCGGCGAAGGCCGTCTCGACCGCTCCCCCGTCCAGGGCGCGACCGCCCAGGGCCTGCTCCGCCGCCGCGAGCGCCAGCAGGGCGTTGTGGGCCTGGTGCTCACCGTGCAGCGGGACGAAGATCTCGGTGTAGGTGGCCAGCGGGGTGCGCAGGCTGACCATCTGGCCGCCCACCGCGACCTGGCGCGCCACGACCTCCAGGTCGACGTCCTCGCGCAGCAGCCGGGCGCCGACCTCGAGGGCCCGCTCGACCAGGACCTCGTCGACCTCGGGGCGCTGGACGGCCGAGAACGCCGTCGCGCCGGGCTTGATGATGCCGGCCTTGATCGCCGCGATCTCGGCCGGCGTGGAGCCGAGCCACTTCTCGTGGTCGACGCTGATCGGCGTGATCACGGCGACGTCGGCGTCGACGGTGTTGGTGGTGTCCCAGGTGCCGCCCATCCCGACCTCGAGCACGGCGATGTCGACCGGGGCGTCGGCGAACGCCGCGAAGGCCAGACCCGTCAGGACCTCGAAGAAGTTCAGGCGCGACTGCCCGGCCTCGATCAGCTCGGCGTCGACGACCTGGATGTAGGGGTGGACGTCGTTCCAGATCTCGACGAAGCGCACGGGGCTGAGCGGTTCGCCGTCGACCTGGATGCGCTCGGTGACGCTGCTCAGGTGCGGCGAGGTGAACAGTCCCGAGCGCAGCCCGTGCTCGCGCACGAGCCGTTCTGCCATCCGGGCGGTCGACGACTTGCCGTTCGTGCCGGTCAGATGGATCGCCCGGAAGGTGTGCTGCGGGTCCCCGAGGAGCTCGAGCAGCCGCGCGACCCGGTCGAGGGTCGGCGAGATGTCGTGCTCCGGCGCCCGGGACACGATGTGGGCGTAGATGCGCTCCAGGTCCTCGCGCGCGGCGGCGTCCTCCGCCGCGGCGCGGGCCGCCTTGCGCTCGTCGGCCTTCTGCTTCTTGGTCTTGCCCTGCTCGTCGCTCACGCACCGAGATTACGCGACCCCGCGGCCCCCGAGGTAGGCGAGGTGCCGGCCAGGTAGGCACAGGGTCGGCGAGGTAGGCAACTTTCCCACCAGGTAGGCAACCTCCGGGCGAGGTCGGCGGTCCCGCCGTGCTACCTCGCAGAGTTCTTGCCTACCTCGCCGGAGCGTTGCCTACCTCGCCGGATGGTTGCCTACTTCGCGCGGGCGACGTCGACCGAACGCTCGCCGCCGTCGACGGCGGTCACGTCCAGGGACGTCGCCAGGGTCTCGCGCATCACCAGGTCGCGGTGCGCCTCGACGGCGGCCACGTGCTCGGCCGGCACCCCGAGCGACAGGTCGATGCGGTCGCTCACCTCGAGCCCGGCGGCCTTGCGGGCGTCCTGGACGTCGCGGACGACGTCGCGGGCGTACCCCTCGGCGCGCAGCGCGTCGTCGAGGGCCAGGTCGAGGACGACGAACCCGCCGCCGGGCAGCACGGAGGCGGCCACGTCGGCGCCGGCCTCGGAGCCGACGACGGTGGTCAGCTCGTACTCGGCAGGCAGCAGCGGCACCTCGCCGTCGTCGGTGGTCACCACGACCTCGCCGTCGACCTGGTGCCAGGCACCGGTCTTGGCCGCCTTGATGACCGCCTGCACGCCGCGCCCGAGCCGCGGACCGGCGGCCCGCGCGTTGACGGCGAGCCGCTCGGTGATCCCGAACCGCTCGGAGGCCGCGGCGTCCGCCACAACCAGGTCGACGGCCTTGACGTTGAGCTCGCCGGTCAGGAGACCGGTGTAGTCGGCCAGCGCCTCCGGGTCCGGCACGGCGACGGTGAGCCGGGCCAGCGGCTGTCGGACGCGGAGCTGGTTCGCCTTGCGCAGCGCGAGCGTGGACGAGACCACGGCGCGCACCTCGTCCATGGCGGCCACGAGCGCGTCGTCGGCGACGAGTGCGGGATGCGTGTCCGCCGTCGGCCAGTCGGCCAGGTGCACCGAGCGCTCCCCGGTCAGCCCGCGCCAGATCTCCTCGGTCACCAGCGGGGCGAGCGGTGCCATGACGCGGCACAGCACCTCGAGAGCCGTGTACAGGGTGTCGAACGCGTCCGCGTCCTCCGCCCAGAACCGGTCCCGCTGGGTGCGCACGTACCAGTTGGTGAGCACGTCGAGGTGCTCACGCACGGTCTCGCAGGCACCCGCGACGTCGAACGCGTCGAGCTGGTCGGTCACGCGGCCCACGAGGTCGTGGGTGCGGGCCAGCAGGTAGCGGTCCAGGGCGGGCAGGCCGGGCACCCGGTCGGCCGTCACGGGCTTCGCGAGGTATCCCGCCGCGGAGCTCTCGGAACCGCTCGCGCTGTTCGCGTACAGGGTGAAGAAGTAGTACGTGCTCCACAGCGGCAGCAGCACCTGACGCACGGCGTCGCGGATGCCGTCCTCGGTGACCACGAGGTTGCCGCCGCGCAGGATCGGCGAGGCCATGAGGAACCAGCGCATGGCGTCCGAGCCGTCCCGGTCGAAGACCTCGTTGACGTCCGGGTAGTTGCGCAGCGACTTGCTCATCTTGCGACCGTCCGAGCCGAGCACGATGCCGTGCGAGACGGCGGAGCGGAACGCGGGCCGGTCGAACAGGGCGGTGGCCAGGATGTGCAGCGTGTAGAACCAGCCGCGGGTCTGGCCGATGTACTCGACGATGAAGTCGCCCGGGTAGTGGTCCTCGAACCACTCCCGGTTCTCGAAGGGGTGGTGCACCTGGGCGTACGGCATCGAGCCGGAGTCGAACCAGACGTCGAGCACGTCCTCGACGCGCCGCATCGTGGACCTGCCCGTCGGGTCGTCCGGGTTCGGCCGGGTCAGGTCGTCGACGAACGGGCGGTGCAGGTCCGGCTCGCCCGCCGCGTTGCGCGGCAGGGTGCCGAAGTCGCGCTCGAGGTCGGCGAAGGAGCCGTAGACGTCGACGCGCGGGTAGGCGGGGTCGTCGGACTTCCACACCGGCACCGGGGAGCCCCAGAACCGGTTGCGGGTGATCGACCAGTCGCGGGCGTTCTCCAGCCACTTGCCGAACTGGCCGTGCTGGATGTGGTCCGGCGTCCAGGCGATCTGCTCGTTGAGCTCGAGCATCCGCTCCTTGATCTTCGTGACCTCGACGAACCAGGAGGACACGCCCATGTACATCAGCGGCTGCCGGCAGCGCCAGCAGTGCGGGTAGGCGTGGTCGTAGGACTCGCGCCGCAGCAGCACCGTCCCGGCGCTGACGGACCCGGCGTCGGCCTCCGCGCGGGTGCGGGCCTTGAGGTGGTCGATGATCGGGGCGTTGGCGTCGAACACCTGCAGGCCCGCGTACTCGGTGACGGGGGCGGTGAACGTGCCGTCGGCCTTGACGGGCATGACGCTCGCCACGCCCTCGCGGTCGCAGACGACCTTGTCGTCCTCGCCGAACGCGCCCGCGGAGTGCACCAGGCCGGTGCCGTCCGTGGTGGTGACGAAGTCCGCCTCGACGACGCGGTGCGCCCGCTCGCGCCCGGCGTAGTAGGAGAACGGCGGGGCGTAGGTGGTCTCGAGCAGGTCGCGGCCCGTCAGGCGACCCACGACGCGCGGCTCCTCCGCACCGTCGTCGGTCAGCTCGCGGGCGTAGGCGCCCACCAGTGCTTCGGCGAGCACGAACCGCTGCGGCGTCCCGGTCGGCGAGGCCTCGACGACGACGTAGTCGATGTCCGCGCCGACCATCACCAGGAGGTTCGACGGCAGGGTCCACGGCGTGGTGGTCCACACGAGCAGCTTGTCGCCGGGGCGCACGACGTCGGTGCCGCCGTCGGGCACGGACGTCACGTCCAGGCCCACGGTCACCGCGGGGTCCTGCCGGTTCTGGTAGACGTCGTCGTCCATGCGCAGCTCGTGGTTGGACAGCGGCGTCTGGTCGTTCCAGCAGTACGGCAGGACGCGGAAGTCCTCGTACACCAGGCCCTTGCGGTACAGGTCGGAGAACGCCCAGATCACCGACTCCATGTAGTCGGGGTTGAACGTCTTGTAGTCGTGGTCGAAGTCCACCCAGCGCGCCTGGCGGGTGACGTACTCGCGCCACTCGGCGGTGTACTTCAGCACCGAGGAGCGGCAGGCGTCGTTGAACGTCTCGATGCCGAGGTCGAGGATCTCGTCCTTGGTCTTGATGCCGAGCTGGCTCATCGCCTCGAGCTCGGCGGGCAGGCCGTGGGTGTCCCAGCCGAAGCGGCGCTCGACGTGCTTGCCGCGCATCGTCTGGTACCGCGGCACGACGTCCTTGACGTAGCCGGTCAGCAGGTGGCCGTAGTGCGGCAGACCGTTGGCGAACGGCGGGCCGTCGTAGAAGACGAACTCGTTCTCGCCGTTCTCGCCGGCCGGGTTCTTGGCGACCGAGGCGCGGAACGTGTCGTCGGCCTCCCAGTGGGCCAGCACCTCGCGCTCGATCTGCGGCAGCTGCGGGGACGCGGGGACGCCGGCGATGCCGAACGCCTCGCCGGGCGTGGACGCGGACGCGTCGGGGGTGCGGTGCAGCGGGTAGGCCATGGGCGGGCTCTCCTGAACGAGCGGGCGGTACGGGTCGTCGTCGTGCGTCGCTGCGAGGACGACGTCGGCTCCCCCCGGCGTCCAGGTCGGACGACGGCGGTGCCGGGCCGCGGTACCACCCCGCTTGCGGACCGTGCTCACCCGAGACCGGTCCACCGCTCGTTCCAGGCTGTGACGGGCCCACCCGTCCGGTTCTACTGGGGCCGACGAGTCGGCCCGTTCTTCCGGAGGCTCGCCGGTGATGGCCGGGTCGACGCCTGTGCGGACCATGGTAGCCCGGGCGGCGGCGGGACCGCACCGACATTCGAGGCGTACCCTGCGGGGTATCCCTGCCTGCACGTCCTGGAGGAGCATGTCCGCCGCACCGGCCCCCACCCGTCCCGTCGCCGCGGTGCAGCGGCGCACCCTGCGCGTCCTGGTGCTGGCCCAGGTGCTGTCCGGTGCCGGGCTCGCGGCGGGCATCACCGTCGGTGCCCTGCTGGTGACCGACCTGCTCGGGTCCGCGCGGTTCGCGGGCCTGCCCGCGGCGCTGTTCACCGGCGGGTCGGCGCTGGCCGCGCTGGCCGTCGGACGGCTGTCGCAGCGCCACGGGCGTCGCGCCGGGCTCGCGGCCGGCTACGTCGCCGGCGCCGTGGGCGCCTTCGTCGTCGTGGTCGCGGCGGCCGCGGAGAACGTCTGGGTCCTGATGGGCGCGTTCGCCCTGTACGGCGCCGGGACGGCCACCAACCTGCAGGCCCGCTACGCCGGGGCGGACCTCGCCGCGCCGGACCGCCGCGCCCGCGCCCTGAGCACCGTGCTCGTCGCCACCACGCTGGGTGCCGTCGCCGGCCCGAACCTCGTGGGCGTCATGGGGGACGTCGCCGCCGGCTGGGGCCTGCCGGCGCTCACCGGCCCGTTCATCCTCGGCGGGGCGGCCTACGCGGCGGCCGGGATCGTGCTCTGGGTCGCGCTGCGGCCCGACCCGCTGCAGCTGGCCCGCCAGCGGGACGAGGCCGCGGTCGAGAGCGCGACGGTGCCCGCGGCGGAGAAGGCCGTGGACGCGACCGCGGACCACGCGGACGACGACGGCGGAACCGCCGACTCGACGGCACCGGACGTCGTCGAGGAGGACGCCGGGGACCCCGGGGCGGTGCGCCGCGCGGTGCTGGTCGCCGGGACGGTCATGGTCCTCACGCAGGCCGTCATGGTCGCGATCATGACGATGACACCGGTGCACATGGCCGACCACGGCCACGCGGTGTCCACGGCGGGGTTCGTCATCGCCGTGCACGTGGGGATGATGTACCTGCCCTCGCCGCTGTCGGGCTGGCTGACCGACCGGTTCGGGCCGCTGCGGGTGGCGGTCGCCGCCGCGGTGACGCTGCTGGCCTCGGGGCTCGTCGCGGGTCTCGTGCCGTCGTCGTCGGTGGTCGGGCTCGCCGTGGGCCTGGGTCTGCTGGGGCTGGGCTGGAGCCTCGGGCTGGTCTCCGGCACCGCGATGCTCACGTCGTCGCTGCCCCTGGCGACCCGGGCCCGGACCCAGGGCGCCGTCGACCTGGCCCTCGCCCTGGCGGGTGCGGCCGGCGGGCTCGGGTCCGGGTTCGTCGTGGCGTCCACCAGCTTCGCGACGCTCTCGCTCGGCGGCGGGCTGCTGGCCCTGGCCGTCCTGCCCGTGGTGGCGGTGACCGCCCGGTCCCGCACCTGAGCTCGGCCCCCCCCTGCACGCGAGATACCGGTCCGTCGCCGAGATACCGGCCGGTCGACGTTCCAGGACGCGACGCAGCGGTACCTCGGCGACCGGTCGGTATCTCGGCGGAGAACGGAGACCGCCCGGTCAGACTCCCGTGCGCGCGATCTTCTGGTTGTGCGCCTGGGCGCGCGGTCGGATGACCATCAGGTCGGTGTTGACGTGCGCGGGCCGGGTCAGGGCCCAGGTGACCGCGTCGGCGATGTCGTCCGCGACCAGCGGCTGGTAGCCCTCGTAGACCGCGGCCGCCCGTTCGGCGTCGCCGTCGAACCGCACCAGGGAGAACTCCTCGGTCGCGACGTTGCCGGGCGCGATCTCCATGACGCGGATCGGCTCACCCGCGATCTCCCAGCGCAGCGTCGTGGTCAGCATCCGCTCGGCGTGCTTGACGCCGGTGTACCCGGCACCGCCCTCGTAGGCGCCGTGCGCGGCGGTGGAAGTCACGACCACGACGTCCGCGCCGCCGTCGGACCCCTGCGCCCGCGCCGACGCGCGCAGCAGCGGCAGCACCGCCTGCGTGACGCGCAGCGTGCCGAGCACGTTGAGCTCGTACATCTGCCGCCAGCCGTCCAGGTCGCCGTCCTCGACACGGTCCAGGCCGAGCGCACCGCCGGCGTTGTTCACCACGGCGTCCAGCCCGCCGGTCGCCTCCAGGTGCGTGGCCAGCGCGGCCACGGCCGCCTCGTCGGTCACGTCCAGCGGGTAGGCCTCGGCCCCGGTCTCGGCGGCCAGGGCCTCCAGGCGGTCCGCGCGACGGGCGGACGCGACGACCTGCCAGCCCTCGGCGCGCAGGCGGCGGACGACGGCGGCGCCGATGCCGGAGGACGCCCCGGTGACCAGGGCGCGGCGGGCGGGCGTGGGGGTGGTGCTCATCGGTGGTGCTCCTCGGGGTTCAGGCGGACGGTCGGTCGGCGGCGACGTCGCGCAGGACGCCGGCGAGGATCGCCAGGCCCTCGCGCGCCTCGTCGTCGGTGACGACGCACGGCGGCACGACGTGGACGCGGTTCTCGGCCACGAAGGGCAGCAAACCACGTTCGAGGCAGAGTGTCTTGATCCGGGCCATGTCGGCGGCCGGCAGCGGCTCGCGCGAGGCCCGGTCCGCGACGAGCTCGACCGCCCAGAACACCCCGGTGCCGCGCACCTCCCCGACGAGCGGGTTCTCGGCCGCGAGTGCCGCCAGGCCGGGGCCGAGCACCTCGCGCCCGACCCAGGCGGCGTTCTCGACCACCCCCTCGGCCTCCATGGCGTCCAGGGCGGCCACGATCGCGGCCATCGCCAGCGGGTGGCCCGAGTAGGTCAGCCCACCCGGGAAGACCCGCTCGTCGAAGGTCGCGGCGACGTCGGCGCTGACGAGGACGCCGCCGGCGGGCACGTACCCGGAGTTGACCCCCTTGGCGAAGGTGACCAGGTCGGGCACGACGCCGTGGTCGTCGAAGGCGAACCAGGTCCCGGTGCGGCCGAACCCGGCCATCACCTCGTCGAGGATCAGCAGGACGCCGTACCGGTCGCAGATCTCGCGGACCCCGGCGAGGTAGCCGGGCGGCGGCACGAGCACGCCCGCCGTGCCGGGGACCGTCTCGAGCAGGATCGCGGCGACCGACGCGGACCCCTCGCACTGCACCACCCGTTCGAGGTGGTGCAGGGCGCGCTGGCACTCCTCGGCCTCCGACGTCGCCCAGAACTCCGAGCGGTAGGCGTAGGGCCCGAAGGCGTGCACGTGGCCGCGGGCGTACTCGTTGGGCACGCGCCGCCAGTCCCCCGTGGCGACGACGGCGGCCCCGGTGTTGCCGTGGTACGAGCGGTAGGTGGAGACCACCTTGTCGCGGCCGGTGTGCAGGCGGGCCATGCGCACGGCGTTCTCGTTGGCGTCGGCGCCGCCGTTGGTGAAGAAGACCTTGGCGAAGCCCTCCGGGGCGCGGGCCAGGATGCGCTCGGCGGCCCGGCCGCGGGCCAGGTTCGCGATGGCGGGCGAGATCGTGGTCAGGGTGCGGGCCTGCTCGGCGATGGCGGCCACGACCGCCGGGTGCTGGTGGCCGATGTTGGTGTTGACGAGCTGGCTGGAGAAGTCCAGCCAGGTGGTCCCGGCGTGGTCCCAGACCCGGCAGCCGGCCCCGCCGGCGACGACGAAGGACGGCAGGTGCGCCTGGGCGGACCAGGAGTGCAGCACGTGCCGGTGGTCGGCCTCGACGACGGCGGCGTCGAGCGCCGCGCCGGTCAGCGGTTCGGTGGCGGTCATGGGACGTCCTTCCGGGACACGGTGGGCAGGGCCGGGCGTGGCGCCGCCGGGGACTGCGGCGCCACGCCCGGAGGGCGGGTGTTACGCGCCGCCCTCGGTGAGGGTGACCTCGATCGGGGCGAAGTCCTCGCCCATGACGTCGACGCCCTCCTCGGTGAGCTCGGCCAGGGCCTCCTCGACGTACTCGTTGGAGTAGGCCGTCTCCGGCGGCTCGGTGGTGATGATCGTCGAACCGGTCTCGTTCTGGGTGTTCATCGCGATGTCGACGGTCTGGTCCCACTGGTCGGCGTTGATGGTGCCGACGCCCGAGGTGGACGGCCAGATGAGCTTGTTGGTCTCGTTGGTCTGCCAGAGCTGGTGGCTCGTGCCGAGCGTGGACCCGGCGGCGGTGACGATGTCGGCCGCCGCCTCGGCGTCGTCGCGGGCGTACACCCAGCCCTTGAGGGACGCCTTGATGAAGTCGACGGTGGTCTCGGCGTAGGCCTCGTCGTCGGCCAGGCGGGTGGCGTCGGCCCAGATGGCGTCCTGCAGCATCGCCGTGCCGACCTCGTTCCAGTCGATGACCGTCAGGTCCTCGGGCTGGTAGAGCTCACCGGTGTCGGGGTTCACGGTCTCCAGCACCTGGGCGTACTCGTTGTACGTCATCGCCTGGGCGGCATCGATGTCTCCGGCGAGGAACCCGTTCATGTCGAACGCCTGCTGGACCAGGGTGATGTCCTCGCTGGTGTCGAGCCCGGCCTGCTGCATGCCGGCGAACAGCTCCCACTCGTTGCCGTAGCCCCAGGAACCGACGTTCTTGCCCGCGAGATCCTCGGGGCCCTCGATCCCGGAGTCGGCCATGGCGACCTGCAGGGTGCCGGAGCGCTCGAACACCTGCGCGACGTTGGTCACCTCGGTGCCCTGCTCGATCGACCCGAGCACCTTCGGCACCCAGGAGATGGCGTAGTCGGCCTCGCCGGCGGCGAGCACGTCGATGGGGACGGTGTCGGTCCCGGCCTCCTGGATCGTGACGTCCAGTCCCTCCTCCTCGTAGAAGCCCTGGTCGACGGCGGCGTAGTAGCCGGCGAACTGGGCCTGGGCGACCCACTGGAGCTGGAGCGTGACCGGGGTCAGCTCCTCGCCGTCGGCGGACCCGGTGGGTTCGGTCTCGCCGCCGCAGGCGGACAGCACGAGCGCTGTGCTCGCGACGACGGCCCCCGTCCGGACGACGGTGCGTGCTGTGTGCTTCATCGTGCGTTTCCTCTCGAGTGCTGGGACGTGCTGGACGGTGCTGCTCGGTGCTGCTCGGTACGACAGGTGGTCGGCGTCCGGGTCAGCGCTGGGAGCGGCGGTGCAGGACCGCCCGCTCCAGCCCGGAGCTGCCGCAGAAGAACAGGAGCCCGACGACGACGGCTCCCACGACGTAGGCCCACGCGAGCGGGTAGTTGCTGGACGACACGGCCGAGGTGATCGCCTTGCCGAGCCCGTCCACCGGCCCGCCGAAGTACTCGGCGACCAGGGCGGAGATCACGGCCAGCGAGGTGGCGACCCGCAGGCCGCTGAAGAAGAACGGCAGCGCGCCGGGCAGGGTGACGGTGAGCGTCGCCTGCCGGCGCGTCGCGGCGTAGGCGCGCAGCAGGTCGCGGTGCACCGGGGCCACGGTGCGCAGGCCCCGCAGGGTGTTGACGTACACCGGGACGAAGGACACGATCGCGGCCACGGCGACCCGGGCGGTCTGCGTGCTCGCCCCGAACATCGTGTAGAGCACCGGGGCGAGGGCGACGATCGGCACGACGGCCGCGGCGGCGGCCAGGGGCGCCGACATCTCGTCGATCGTGCGCACGGCGGCCGAGACCGCGGCCGCGACCAGCGCGACGACCACGCCGATCACCAGTCCCCACCAGGCGTTGAGGGCCGTGGAGAGCGCGGCGGTGGCGATGATGCCGGCGTTGCCGGTGAGCTCGGCGCCGATGCTGGTCGGGCTGGGGACGACGAACGGTCGCAGCTCGAGCACGACGACGGCGGTCTCCCACAGCGCCAGGGCGAGCAGCCCGAGCAGGACGGGGGCGAGGACGACCTCGGCGCGGCGCCAGGTGGTCGTCGCTGATCGGGTCATCGCCGGTCCACCCCCCGCGGTGTGGTGCCGTCGGCGCCGTGCAGCGCCTCGCGCACGGCCCGCACCCGGTCGAAGAAGGCGTCGTCCTCGCGGACGTCGTCGCTGCGGTCGCGGGCCTCGCCGAGGCCGACCGGCACGACCTCGCGCACCTGACCGGGACGGGCGGACATCACGACCACGCGGTCCGAGAGGTAGACCGCTTCCGGGATGGAGTGGGTGACGAACACGACGGCGGCCCCGGTCTCGGCACGCAGCCGCAGCAGCTCGGTCTGGACGTGCTCGCGGGTCATCTCGTCCAGCGCGCCGAAGGGCTCGTCCATCAGCAGCAGGCTGGGCCGCTCGGCGAGCGCCCGGGCGATGGCGACGCGCTGCTGCATCCCGCCGGAGAGCTGGTGCGGCAGGTGCTCGGCGAAGTCGGCCAACCCGACCATCTCCAGCAGCTCGGTGGCCCGGGCGCGGCGCGCGCCGCGTCCGGTGCCGTGCAGCTGCAGCGGCAGCTCGACGTTGGTGCGCACGCTGCGCCACGGCAGCAGCCCGGCCTGCTGGAAGGCGATGCCGAAGTCGTGGTTCTGCCGGGCCACCCGGGGCGGCCGGCCGAAGACGGACAGCTCGCCGGCGGTGGGCTCGTCGAGGTCGGCGATCAGCCGCAGCAGCGTGGACTTGCCGCAACCCGACGGGCCGATGAGCGAGACGAACTCCCCGGCGCGGACGGTGAGGTCGACGTCGGACAGCGCGACGACCTCGCCGGACCGCGAGGAGAAGCGCCGGGTGACGCCGCGGACCTCGACGGCGGCCGCGGCGTGCGGGTCGGGGGCGGTCCCGGCCGGGGTGCCGGCCGTGCCGGCCGACGTCGCGGTGGCGCGGGTGGGCGCGGACGAGTTCATGAGACCTCCGAGACGCGGTAGCGGGCCAGGCCGCGGGCGATCAGGGCGCACACGCCCGCGGCGACGAGGCCGACGAGGACGGCGCCGAAGATCGGCGACCACTGCTTGGCGGGGTCGGCGCTGGCGCTGGCGCCGAACTCGACGATCATCCGGCCGATCCCGCCGCGCAGGCCGATGGAGACCTCCGCGACGACGGTGCCGATGACCGCGTTCGCCGCCGCCAGGCGCAGGGCGGGGATCAGGTGGGGCACCGCGGCCGGCAGGCGCAGGCTGCGGTAGGTGCGCCACCACCCGACGCCGTAGGAACGCATGAGGTCCAGGTGCACGGCGTCCGGGGAGGACAGCCCGCGCAGCGCGCCGATCGAGACGGGGAAGAACGCCAGGTAGGACGCGATCACGGCGACCGACATCCAGTCCTGCCAGTCGAAGGTGCCGACCTCGAGCTGGCTGCCCCACCGGCGCACCAGCGGCGCGAGGGCGATGAGCGGCACCGTCTGGGACAGCACCACCCATGGCAGCAGCGCGGACTCGGCGGTGCGGAAGCGCTGCATGAGGGTGGCGGTGCCCAGCCCGACGACGACGCCCACGACCCAGCCGACGGCGGCCACCCCGAGGGTGAACGCGGCGGCGACCAGCACGGCGACCCACAGCGGCAGGGCGTCGGTGGCGGAGTTCACCGGCTCGAACGCCCGGGCCGCCATGTCCCACAGGTGCGGCATGGCGATGTCGTTCGTGCGGGGCAGGACGGTGAGCTCGCCCACCACGACGCCGTCGTCGGGCGCCACCAGCTTGTATCCCTCCCACAGCAGCGCCAGCGCGCCGACGCCGGCGGCGCCCAGGAGCACCTGGCGTCTCATGCGCTCGCCACCACCGGCTCGCGCATGGCCGGGATGACGCGCTCGCCGTAGGTGCGCAGCGTGTCGTCCTTGTTGTCGTGCTGCAGGTAGAGGGCGAACTGGTCGACGCCGAGCTCGCGCAGCGCCTGGAGCTTCTCGACGTGCTCGTGCGGGGAGCCGAGCAGGCAGAACCGTTCGACGATCTCGTCGGGGACGAACGCGGTGTGCGAGTTCCCGGCGCGGCCGTGCTCGTTGTAGTCGTAGCCCTCGCGGTCGCGGATGTAGTCGGTCAGCGCCTGCGGGATCGCCGAGTCCGTGCCGTAGCGCCGCACGATGTCCGCGACGTGGTTGCCGACCATGCCGCCGAACCACCGGCACTGCTCGCGCATGTGCGCCCGGGCGGCCGGCGAGGACCCGTCACCCGTGTAGCCGGGGGCGGCGACGCAGAACGTCACGTCGTCGGGGTCCCGCCCGGCGGCCTCGGCGGAGTCCCGGACGGCCTTGATCATCCACGCGGCGATGTCCGGGTCGGCAAGCTGCAGGATGAACCCGTCGCCCACCTCGCCGGTCAGGGCGAGCGCCTTGGGCCCGTACGCGGCGACCCAGAGGTCCAGCTCGGAGCCGTGGCTCCACGGGAAGCGGACGGTCCGCTCCCCCACCTCGGCCTCGCGGGAGTTGCCGAGCTCGCGGATGACGTGGACGGCGTCGCGCAGGGTCGCCAGGTTCGAGGGCCGACCGTTGAGGGTGCGCACCGCCGAGTCGCCGCGACCGATGCCGCAGACGGTGCGGTTGCCGTACATGTCGTTGAGCGTGGCGAACAGCGAGGCCAGGACCGTCCAGTCGCGCGTGGCCGGGTTGGTGACCATCGGCCCCACGGTGATCTTGCGGGTGGCGGCGAGCATCGCCGAGTAGATGACGAACGGCTCCTGCCACAGCAGGTGGGAGTCGAAGGTCCACGCGTAGTCGAAGCCGTGGTTCTCGGCCTGGCGCGTGAGCTCGACGACGCGGGAGGCGGGCGGGTCGGTCTGCAGGACGACACCGAAGTCCATGGGGTGCTCCTTCTCCCTCGCTCAGACGAGGTACTGGGACAGGTCGCGCTTGACGTACTTGCCGTGCCCGACGCGGCCGACGAACTCGTCGTCGGCGACCAGGACCTGCCCGCGCGAGATCACCGTGTCGACGTGGCCGTCGATCTCGAAGCCCTCCCAGGGCGAGTAGTCGAGGTTCGAGTGGTGCGTCTTGCCCAGGCCGATGGAGGTGTGGCCGGCCGGGTCGTAGACCACGACGTCGGCGTCGGCGCCCGGGGCGAGCACGCCCTTGCGTCCGTACATGCCGAACATCCGCGCCGGGGTGACCGAGGTGATCTCCACCCAGCGCTCCAGCGAGATCTGACCGGTGACCACGCCCTGGTACATCAGGTCCATACGGTGCTCGACCGACCCGATGCCGTTGGGGATCTTGGAGAAGTCGCCGCGCCCGAGCTCCTTCTGGTCGGCCATGCAGAACGGGCAGTGGTCGGTGGAGACGAGCTGCAGGTCGTTGGTGCGCAGGGCCTGCCACATGTGGTGCTGGTGGCCCTCGTGCTTCGAGCGCAGCGGGGTGGAGCACACCCACTTGGCGCCCTCGAAGTCGCCCCACTGCTCGCTCACGGCGCCGAGCTGCTCCTCCAGGGACAGGTAGAGGTACTGCGGGCACGTCTCGCCGAACACGTTCTGGCCCTTGTCGCGGGCCAGGGCGATCTGCTCGACGGCCTGCTTGGCCGAGACGTGCACGACGTACAGCGGGGCACCGGTGAGGTCGGCGAGCATGATGGCCCGGCTCGTGGCCTCGGCCTCGGCCTGCCACGGGCGGGTGGTGCCGTGGAAGAACGGGGACGTGTTGCCGGCGGCGAGCGCCTGCTGCACGAGGACGTCGATGACGGCGCCGTTCTCGGCGTGCATCATCATCATGGCGCCGTTGTCGGCGGCCTTCTGCATGGCCCGCAGGATCTGGCCGTCGTCGGAGAGGAACACGCCCCTGTAGGCCATGAACAGCTTGAAGCTGGTCACGCCCTCGTCGATGAGCTCGTCCATCGCGGCCAGCGACGAGTCCTGCACGTCGGACAGGATCTGGTGGAAGCCGTAGTCGACGGCGCAGTTCCCGGCGGCCTTGTCGTGCCACAGGGCGTACTGGTCGAGGACGTTCTGGTCGGGGTACTGGACCACGAAGTCGACGATCGTCGTCGTCCCGCCCCAGGCGGCCGCCGTCGTGCCGGTGGTGAAGGTGTCGGCGGCGAACGTGCCGCCGAACGGCATCTCCATGTGGGTGTGGGCGTCGATCCCGCCGGGCACGACGTACTTGCCCGTGGCGTCCACGACCTTGTCGACGGAGGCCGCGAGGTCGACGCCGAACAGGGTGGATCCGGGTTCCAGCAGGGCGACGATCTGCTCGCCGTCGATGAGCACGTCGGCCCGCGAGCGGCCGCTGGCGTTGACGACGGTGCCGCCGGTGATGAGGGTCTTCAAGGGGTCCTCCTGTCGTGGGCGCGTGCGGGGCGGGTCACGGGGCGACGATCGGGCCGTAGGCGTCCGGCCGGCGGTCGCGGAAGAACTGCCAGCGCCGGCGGACCTCACGGATCTGGCCGAGGTCGAGGTCGCGGATCACGAGCTCGTCGTCGCTGTCGCTGGCGACGTCGCCCACGTAGTTGCCGTCGGGGCCGACGGCGTACGAGCTGCCGTAGAACTGGACCGCCTCGTCGCCGTACTCGTTGTCCTCCAGGCCGACGCGGTTGTTCGCGACGATGAAGTAGCCGTTGGCGGCCGCCGCGGCGGGCTGCTCGATCTCCCACAGCCGGTTGGAGACGCCGGGGGCGGTGGCGTTCGGGTTGAACACGATCTCGGCGCCGTTCAGGGCCAGCACGCGCCAGCCCTCGGGGAAGTGCCGGTCGTAGCAGATGTTGACGCCGATCTTGCCCACGCTCGTGTCGAAGACGGGGTAGCCGAGGTTGCCGGGGCGGAAGTAGAACTTCTCCCAGAACTTCGGCAGGTGCGGGATGTGGTGCTTGCGGTACTTGCCGAGGTAGGTGCCGTCGGCGTCGATGACGGCCGCGGTGTTGTACAGCACGCCCGGCTGCTCCTCCTCGTAGACGGGGAGCACCATGACGACGCCGAGCTCCTTGGCCAGCGCGGCGAAGCGGTCGACGGTCGGGCCGGGGACGGACTCGGCGTAGTCGTAGTACTCGGTGTCCTGGGTGATGCCGAAGTAGGGGCCGTAGAACAGCTCCTGGAAGGCGACGACCTGCGCGCCCTGCTCGGCGGCCTCGCGCGTCCAGCGCTCGTGCAGCGCGATCATCGACTCCTTGTCGCCGGCCCAGCGGGCCTGGGTGAATGCGACGCGTACCACGCTCATGGAGGACCTCCCGAGGTCTGGCTGGCGATGCGGCCCGCCGGGATGCCGGCTGCCCATCGGACGAATGAATGTGACTCTGGGGCTTGAACATTTCTGTGGCGTCACCGACCGTTTTCGGTACCGGGTCGACTCGGGCCGGCGGTGTAAACACTCCGAGTCGGACACTTCGGTCACCGCAGGAGGAGCGCATGCCTCAGGATCAGCAGCCCGAGCACGACCTCGACGCCGCACGGCTCGCCGCACGGGTCACCGACCCCAGCCCCCGCGGCATCGCCGCCACGCTGTCCCGGGTGGTGCGCTCCGGCGAGCTCCGGCCCGGCGACCGCCTGCCGACCGTGCGCGACCTCGCCGCGGCCCTCGGCGTCAGCCCGGCCACGGTCAGCGGCGCGTTCCAGGCGCTGTCCGCCGTCGGGCTCGTCACGTCCCGGGGCCGTGCCGGGACCGTCGTGCTGCCCGAGCCGCGCGGCTGGCTGCCCCCGCGGTACCGGTCGATGGCCGACGGTGGTCCGCGGTCCGGGGCCCCGTCCGCCGCGCGGGGCGACGCCCGCCGCCTCGACCTGTCCGGCGGGACGCCCGACCCGGCCCTGCTCCCCCGCCTGGGCGCCGCGCTGCGCCGCGCCGCCGCCGACGACCCGGCCGCCGACACCGGCAGCTACCTCGACGCGCCCCTGCTGCCGGAGCTCGAGACGCTGCAGCGCGAGACCTGGCCGTTCCTGCCGCAGCGCGTCACCGTCGTCGACGGCGCCCTGGACGCCATCGAGCGCACGCTGGAGCAGGTGGCGGGGTTCGGCGACCGCGTCGCCGTCGAGGACCCCGGGTTCCCGCCCGTGTTCGACGTCCTGGACCAGCTCGGCCTGGAGCGGGTGCCGCTCGCGCTCGACGGCCACGGCGTGCGCCCGGAGTCCCTGGCGCAGGCCCTGCGGCGCCGAGTGCGCGCCGTCGTGCTCCAGCCGCGCGCGCAGAACCCGACCGGACGCAGCCTGACCTCGACGCGGGCCCGCGAGCTCGCGCGACTGCTGCGCGCGCACGGCCCCGACGTCGTCGTCCTCGAGGACGACCACTCGGGCCTCATCGCCTCGGCCCGGGACGTCAGCCTCGGGTCCTACCTGCCCGACCGCGTGGTGCACGTGCGCTCGTACTCCAAGTCGCACGGCCCCGACCTGCGCATCGCGACCGTCGGCGGACCGGCCACGGTGCTCGACCCGCTGGTGGCCCGGCGCATGCTCGGGCCCGGCTGGACCAGCCGCCTGCTGCAACGCGTCCTGGCCGACCTGCTCACCGACTCCGAGGCCATCGCGGCCGTCGAGCACGCCCGCCGGATGTACTTCGCCCGCCAGCGCGGGTTCGTCGCCGCCCTGGAGCGGCACGGCGTGGTGGCACAGGCCGGCGACGGGGTGAACCTGTGGCTGGCGGTGGCCGACGAGGACACCGCGCTCGTCCGCCTGGAGGCCGCGGGGATCCGGGCCGCCCCCGGGTCACCGTTCCACGCCGGCCGGGAGGGCTCGGCGGCCGACGGCGGCCCGCACGTGCGGCTCACCGTCGGGATGGTGCGCGACGACGTCGAGGAGGTGGCCGCAGCCGTCGCCCTGGCCGTCGGGGGCGCGTGAGCGCCGGCGGCGGCCGACCGTGGCATCAGCCGACGAAGAGGCCGAACGAGTGGTGGCCGGTCGCGCCGTCCGGTGCCGGTGGCGCCTCCTCCTCGGTCTGCACCTGCCCGTCGGTGTCGGTCGCGCGGACGAGGACGGTGTGGTCGCCCGCGGTGGCGTCCCAGACGTACCGCCACTGGCGCCACGTGTCCGGGCCGACGGTGTCGGCGAGCTCGGCGGGCATCCAGTCGCCGTCGTCCACGCGCACCTCGACTCCGGCGATACCAGTGTGCTGGGCCCACGCGACCCCGGCGAGCGTGACGGGGCCCGGCTCGAGCGGGGTGCCGGGGCGCGGCACGTCGATGCGCGAGTGCAGCTTGACCGGCCCTCGCGCCGACCAGCCGCGCGGGGTCCAGTAGCCCTCGTCGTCGGCAAAGCGGGTGACCTTCAGCTCGGTGACCCACTTGGTCGCCGAGACGTAGCCGTACAGTCCCGGCACGACGAGGCGCGCCGGGAAACCGTGCTCCTCGGGCAGGGGCTCGCCGTTCATGCCGATCGCGAGCAGGGCCTCCCGGTCGGGGTCGGTCAGCGCCTCCAAGGGTGTCCCCGCCGTCCAGCCGTCGACGGAGGAGGACAGCACCATGTCGGCGTCGGCCTGCGGGCCGGCGCGGGCCAGGAGCTCGCGGACCGGGTAGCCGAGCCACAGCGCGTTGTCGATGAGGTCGCCGCCGACCTGGTTGGACACGCAGCACAACGTCACGTGGTGCTCGGTCATCGGCAGGTCGAGCAGCTCGTCCCAGGAGATCTCGAACGGCTCGTCCACGAGACCGGTGACCCGCAGCGACCAGGTCGCCGGGTCGACCTTCGGCACCCGCAGGGCGGTGTCGATGCGGTAGAAGTCCGGGTTCGGCGTGACGTAGGGCGTGAGCCCCTCGACGCCCAGGTCGGCGCCGGACGGCACGGCGGGCGCGGGGGTCGCCGCGCCCGGCAGACGGATGGCCTCGCGGACCACCTCGACCGCTCGGCTGCCGGCGGCCAGGGTGCGCGAGGCGGCCAGGGCCAGGACACCGCCGACGGCGGTCGCACCGGCCCAGACCAGGAAGGTGCGGCGCGAGGCGCCGGTCTCGGCCGCCGTGTCGGTCGGGGTGCCGGTCGGGGTGCCGGCCGGGGTGCCGGCGTCGGCCTCTCCGGCCGGCGCGGGGCCCGTCCCGCCGGCGGCGACCGGCGCGGCGGCCGCGGTGGCGGGCGCCGGCACGCGCGCGACGAGCAGCCGCAGCAGCACCACGGCCGCCCCCACACCGACGACCGCCGGGACGGCCCACAGCGGCGTGGCCTCGGGGCGGGTCGCGGCGACGAACGCCATGACGACACCCACGGCACCGAGCAGGACCCGGCCGGTGGGGGGCCGGCGCAGCTCCAGCCACCCGGACAGCGCCGCGCCCACGGCCAGCACGACGCCCATCGTGGACAGCAGCACGAGCTTGTCCGCGGTGCCGAACCACTCGACCGCGAAGTCCTTGAGCCACGGCGGGACGGAGTCGACCACGACCCCGCCCAGACCGAGCACGGGCGAGGACGCCGGGTCGACCCAGGCGGCGACCAGCTCGGCCAGCGCCAGCCCCGCGCCGGCGGCGACGACGCCGGCCGGGGCGGCCCACCAGCCGTTTCCTCGGATGCTCATGCCCTCCACCCTGCCACCGCGAGCGCCGTGCGCCGCGCCGGATCCGCCGTCGGACGCGGACCGTCATCACCCCGTAATCCCCGACCCGTTGTGGGCATGAAATCTGCAGCCTGGGCCCCGTCCGAGTTGCAGATTTCATGCCCACAACTCCGGGCCGGTCGGGGCGCGTACTAGGGTGGAAGACCTCGCGGACCACGGGCACCGGTGAATCGCCCGTCGGTGCGGCCCCACTCTCTGGGCCGCAGGTCCGGTCGGTGCGAGATGACGCACCTGCCATCGACGCCACCCCCTGCCTTCCGGGAGTCCCGCCCGTGCCCCGAGCGCGTATCGCTGCCCTGACCCTCGCAACCCTCGCCGTCGCCTCCCTCGCCGCCTGCTCGACCGGCTCGCCGCCGGCCGACGGTGCAGCGTCCGCGGGACCGTCCGAGTCCGCCGTGTCCGACGGCATCAGGACCGGGTACCCGCTGACCCTCGACAACTGCGGGACCGAGGTGACGTTCGACGCCGCGCCCGAGCGCGTCGTCACCGTCAAGTCCTCCACCGCCGAGACGCTGCTGGCGCTCGGCCTCGGCGACCGCATCGTCGGATCGGCCTTCCTCGACGGCCCCGTGCCGGACTGGCTGGCCGAGGACGCCGAGGGCACGGCCGTCGCCGATCCCTTCAGCGACGAGGTGCCCGGCACCGAGGCGGTCCTCGAGCTGGAGCCGGACCTGGTCTACGCGGGCTGGGAGTCGAACGTCGCGGCCGACGGCGCCGGCGACCGCGAGACCCTCGACTCGCTCGGGGTGCACAGCTACGTCGCCCCGGCCGCCTGCAAGGCGCCCGAGTACATGCCGAACCCGCTGACCTTCGAGGAGGTCTTCGCCGAGATCAGCGAGGTCGGCGCGATCTTCGACGCGAACGACGCCGCCGCCGCGCTCGTCGCGGAGCAGCAGGAGACTCTCGACGGGGTCACCCCGGACGACCGGGAGCTGAGCGCCCTGTGGTACTCCTCGGGCAGCGACATCCCCTACGTCGGGGCCGGCATCGGTGCCCCGCAGATGATCCTGGAGGCCGTCGGGCTGTCCAACGTCGCCGGCGACGTCGAGGACACCTGGACGTCGCTGTCCTGGGAGGAGATCGTCGACGCCGACCCGGACGTCATCGTCCTGGTGGACGCCGTGTGGAACTCGGCCGACGACAAGATCGCCCGCCTCGAGGACAACCCGGCCACCGCGGAGCTGACCGCGGTGCGCGAGGAGCGCTACCTCGTCGTGCCGTTCCCGGCCACCGAGGCGGGCGTGCGCAACGCCGACGCCGTCGCCGACCTCGCCGACCAGCTCGCGGAGCTCGAGATTGCCGACTGAGACCGCGGCACGCACGGCACCGGCCCCCGCGACGCTCTCGCGGGGCCGGCTGCTGGCGTGGCTCGGCGCGACGACGGCGGTGCTGCTGGCCAGCGTCGTCGTCACGGTCGCGATCGGCCCGGCCGGGCTGACGCCGTCGGACGTCGGGCAGGTCGTGGCGACGCGGCTCGGGCTGGGCGACCTGCTGGGGATCGCCGCGCCGGACCGGCTCGACGACGGCATCGTGTGGCAGCTGCGCCTCCCCCGGGTGCTCACCGCCGCGGCCGTGGGGGCGGGACTCGCGGTGTGCGGCGTCGTCATGCAGTCGCTGACCCGCAACCCGCTGGCCGACCCCTACCTGCTGGGCCTCAGTTCGGGGGCGTCGCTGGGCGCGGTCAGCGTGCTCGTGCTCGGCTGGCTCGCCGTGCTGCCGATCGCGGCGTTCGCCGGTGCGGCGGCCGCCCTGGTCGCGACCCTGGCGCTGGCCACGGCCGCCGGACGGGGCGCCGGCGGACTCTCCCCCGGGCGGACCGTGCTGGCCGGGCTCGCGGTGTCCCAGCTCGCGGCGGCGGCGACCAGCTTCGTCATCTTCTGGTCGGCCCAGGGCGACCAGTACCGCGAGATCCTGTCCTGGATGCTCGGGTCGGTGGCCGGGGCGGAGTGGTCCTCGGTGCTGATCGCCGGCGGCGCGGTGCTCGTGCTGGGCACGCTGCTCGCCTCGACCGGGTCGGTGCTGGACGCCTTCACCTTCGGCGACACGGCCGCCGCGACGCTCGGCGTGCCGGTGGCCCGGGTGCGCTGGGTGCTGCTGATCGGCGTCGCGCTGCTGACCGGCGCCCTGGTCTCGCAGTCCGGGGCCATCGGGTTCGTCGGCCTCATCCTGCCGCACGCGGTGCGGATGATCACCGGTGCCCGGCACCGCGCCCTGCTGCCGCTGTCCATGCTCTGCGGGGCGACGTTCCTCATCTGGGCCGACACCCTGGCCCGCACGGTCTTCGCCCCGCGCGAGCTGCCGGTCGGGATCGTGACGGCCGCGATCGGTGCGCCCGTGTTCGCGGTGCTGCTGTGGAAGGGACGGGCCCGCGCATGACGCAGACCTCGGAGCACCGCCCGGGCACCCGGACGCCGGTGGCCGACGCACCCTTGCAGGGCGCGGCGTCGTCCGGCACCGGACTGGCCGCCGACCGGGTGCGCTGGTCGGTGGGCGACCGACTGATCCTCGACGACGTCGACGTCACCGCTCCCCCGGGTGCCCTGACCGGCCTGCTCGGGCCGAACGGGACCGGCAAGTCGAGCCTGCTGCGCCTGATCGCCGGGGTGGAACGGCCCGACGGCGGCCGCGTCGCCCTGGTCCCGCGGCACGGCGGCGCCGACTCGGCCGGGGCCGGGAAATCCGCTGCAGCCGACGGTGCCGCCGGCGCCGACGGTCCTTCCGGCGTCGGTGAGCCGGAGGACCTGCTGACGATGCGGCGCCGTCGTCGGGCCCGAACGCTGGCCTTCGTGGAGCAGGACGCCGCGTCCGAGCTGCCGGTCACGGTGTTCGACGCCGTCCTGCTGGGCCGCACCCCGCACCGCTCGGTGCTGGCCGGCCCCACCGAGGACGACCACACGATCGCTCGGTCCGCGCTCGAGCGGGCCGGCGCGGGCGACCTGGCCACCCGCGAGATCTCGACGCTGTCCGGGGGCGAGCGCCAGCGGGTGCACATGGCCCGGGCGCTCGCGCAGCAGCCGCGTGTGCTGCTGCTGGACGAGCCGACCAACCACCTCGACGTGGCCGCCCAGCTCGCCACGATGCGGCTGGTCGGCGAGCTCGCGGCCGACGGCGTCACCGTGCTGGCCGCGCTGCACGACCTGTCCCTGGCTGCCGCGACGTGCGACCACGTCGTCGTGCTCGCCCCGGAGCCGGCCGGGCACGTCGTCGCGGCCGGACCCGTCGAAGAGGTCCTGGTGCCCGAGGTCATCGACCCGACCTACGGGGTGCGCACCACGGTGCTGCGCCATCCGCGCACCGGGCGGCCGGTGCTGACGTTCGACGAACGGTAGGCCGCCCGAGTCGATCACGGGGCCTCCGTGAGACCGTCGACCGTCCAGCCGCCGTCCTGGGCGGCGTAGAGCGAGGCGTACAGGTCGTAGGCCGATGCCGGCACACGCCGCAGGGCGTCGTCGGCGCCCCGGAGCACGCCGGCGTCCTGGTGCACGCGGGTGTGCAGCAGGAACGTCCGTGCGACGAACTCGGCGTCCAGCCCGTCGGTGTCGGCGACCTCCGCGACCGGGATCCGACGGACGAGCTCGACCCGAGCGTGCGCGCCCTCGAGCTCGAGGCCGGCAGCGTGGGTGTCCACGCCGATCCGGACGCGGGTGCGGCACGCGGAGCAGTCCGCCCCGACCATCGCCTCGGCCTCGGCCGCGTCCCCGGTGCGGTAGACCTCGCGTTCACGGTCGAGGTAGCGCTGCAACGCGGTGACGGCCTCCTCGACCGATGGTGGGATGCTCTCGACGCTCTCCACGACGTGGTCCGGCGCCGCGAAGTACTCGTGGGCGGCGTCAGCAGCATCGACGGGGGTCGCGGCGGCGGGCGTGTCGACGCCGGGCGGTGCGTGACCGCCGTCGGCCGCCGGGGACCCGCACCCGGCGACGAGCAGGACGAGCAGGGCCGGCCACAGGGTGCGCCATCGGAAGTTCATGCCTGCGGACGTTAGGGACGGTCCGGGTCCGTCCGCTCAGAGTATCCACAGCCTGTGGACAGACGGGGCCGGGAGCGCTCACCCGGCGCTGCGGGCCACCCGCCAGGCCCACGCGACCAGCGGGACCTGCAGCGGCAGCCGACCCCAGGCGACCGACGGCCTGCGCGACCAGTGCCGCGCGCCCGGGTGGGAGTCGAGCGCCATCTTCACGTTGCCGGGGAACACCCCGACGAACAGCGCCGCGGAGGCGTACCCGCCGACTCGGCGCGTGGCCGGGACCGCGACCGCGGCGGCACAGGCGAGCTCGGCCACGCCGCTGCCGTAGACCCAGGCGCGCGGGGAACCGAGAGCCTTCGGGATGAGCCCCTCGAACACGCGGGGCCGGAGGAAGTGCAGGGTGCCGGTGACGGTGAGCGCGGCGACGAGGGAGCCGGCCAGGACGTTCGGGTGTCGAGCCATTCCGCGAGGCTATCGGGGTAGAGATCCTCACGGTGAACAGGAGACGCCCGCCCACGTCGGGCCCACTCGAACCGACGGCAAAGCCGGCGCTGAAGGCCTCTACGCACCCACCAGCGTGCTCCGAACGGCAGCACAGCCCCACGTGCAGATCGATAGGCTGCGATGGTGCAACCACTCGCGACGACAACCATCACGCGATCGTTCCAGTGGGGTATCGCGATCATCCTCGCCGCCGACGGCGAGATCCCGGACGTCGTGCCGGATGCTGCCGTATCGACCGGTGACTCCGGGCTTGTGGTCTCGGTGCGCCACGAAGCGGACATTCCCTCGTTCGAGGGCGACTTCGCCTGGGCCGAAGTCCAGATCACCGTGCGTTGGCTCGACGAGACGCCCGACCTCCAGAATCGCCGAGCCGTCTTCGACGGGACGCTGAACACCACCGCCGGCCGGCTGTCGATCGGCGATGCGGACGACAACGTCAAGATGTCCACGCACGTTGGCCGAACTCGAGTGGTGGTCTCAGTCGACCAGGACTGGCCACGGGACGATCACCACTACGAATCCCTCCTGGTCGATCTCGCGCCCGTGGACCAGACATGACCGGTCGGAGAGATCCCGAGCCACGGACGATGGGCCACTCGTCAACCTCGACGGCGGTCCGGAGCATGGCGTCAGACAGATCACACGACTCTGCATCGGAGGCGACGTCGGCTGATGGTGGGATACGAGGAAGCCTAACTCCCGATCGGCGTGCCGCGTCACGCCCTGACAGCACCCGAGGACAGGACACATGACCGCACAGCTCTGGATCACCGGTGACGACGCCACGGACCGGTTGCTCGCCGAGGACCCGTTCGCCCTGCTGATCGGGATGCTGCTGGACCAGCAGTACCCGATGGAGCACGCGTTCGCGGGGCCGCGCAAGATCGCCGACCGGTTCGGCACGCTCGACCCGGCCGCGATCGCCGACGCCGACCCCGACGCGTTCGTCGAGATGGCGACCACTCCCCCGGCGATCCACCGCTACGGCCGCTCCATGGCCGGGCGGGTGCAGGCCGTGGCACGCGCCGTCGTCGACGACTACGACGGGGACGTGACCCGGATCTGGACCGACCCGGGGGCCTCCGGCGAGGCCCCGACCGGTGCCGAGGTGATGAAGCGGCTGAACGCTCTGCCCGGGTTCGGCGCGCAGAAGGCGCAGATCTTCCTGGCGCTGCTGGGTAAGCAGCGCGGCGTCGAGCCGGACGGATGGCGCGAGGCCGCCGGGCACTACGGCGACGACGGGTCGCGCCGCTCGATCGCGGACGTGACCAGCGCGGAGACCCTGCAGGAGGTCCGCGAGTTCAAGAAGGCCCAGAAGGCCGCAGCCAAGACAGCGAAGGCGACCAAGTGAGCGAGCAGCAGACGAGCCCCGGCACGACGGCGGAGCGCCCCGAGCACGCCCAGGGCGGCACCTACACGGTGCCCGGCCAGGAGTACGTGCGCGACCAGAACTACCTCTCGACCCGCATCACCCGCGACGGGGCCGACGGCTACCCGGTCGAGCCGGGCCGGTACCGGCTCGTGGCTGCCCGCGCCTGCCCGTGGGCGAACCGTTCGATCATCGTGCGGCGGCTGCTGGGCCTCGAGGACGTGCTCAGCATCGGGATGCCCGGCCCGACCCACGACGAGCGCAGCTGGACGTTCGACCTCGACCCGGACGGCCGGGACCCGGTGCTCGGCATCGAGCGCCTGCAGGAGGCGTTCTTCGCCCGGGACCCGCAGTACCCGCGCGGCATCACGGTGCCGGCGATCGTGGACACGCGTGACGGCGCCGTCGTGACGAACGACTTCGACCTGATCACGCGCGACCTGTCGGGCGAGTGGACCGAGCACCACCGGGCGGGCGCGCCGGCCCTGTGGCCCACCGATCCCGACGAGGCCGCCGAGATGGAGTCCGTCATGCGGCGCGTCTTCACCGAGGTCAACAACGGCGTCTACCGGTGCGGTTTCGCGGGCTCCCAGGACGCCTACGAGGCGGCCTACCTGCGGCTCTGGACCGCGATGGACTGGCTGGAGGACCGGCTCAGCACGCGCCGCTTCCTCATGGGCGACCGGGTCACCGAGGCCGACGTGCGGCTGTTCACGACCCTGGTGCGGTTCGACGCCGTCTACCACGGGCACTTCAAGTGCAACCGGAACAAGCTGACCGAGATGCCGGTGCTGTGGGCGTACGCCCGCGACCTGTTCCAGCTGCCCGGGTTCGGCGACACCGTCGACTTCGAGCAGATCAAGGAGCACTACTACGTGGTGCACACCGACATCAATCCCACCCAGATCATCCCGTGCGGGCCCGACACCTCCGGCTGGCTGACGCCGCACGGCCGCGAGTCGTTCGGCGGCGACCCGTGGGGTGGCGGCACCGCGCCGGGTCCGGTGCGCGACGGCGAGCAGGTCACCGCGGGGCACAACCCGCTCGTGGAGCTCTGACGCGGGGGCGCTGATGCTGGAGCTCGTCACCGGGACCGGCCTCGCGCTCGCCGCCGGGCTGAACGCGTGGATCCCGCTGCTGGCACTGGGTCTGCTCGCCCGGTACACGGACCTGCTGACCCTGCCGAGCGGTTGGTCGTGGCTCGAGAACGGCTGGGTGCTGGTGGTGCTCGCCGTGCTGCTCGCGCTCGAGGTGGTCGGCGACAAGGTGCCGGTGCTCGACTCGGCGAGCGATCTCGTCCAGACGGTGGTGCGGCCCGGTGCGGGCGGGATCGCCTTCGGCGCCGGGGCGACGTCGTCGACCACCCGGGTGGAGGACCCGGGCGCGTTCGTGGACTCCGGCGCCTGGGTCCCGGTGGTGCTCGGCGTCGTGCTGGCGCTCGCCGTGCACCTGACCAAGGCGGCGCTGCGCGCCGGCGCCAACGCCGCCACGGGCGGGCTGGCCGCCCCGGTGCTGTCCACGGCGGAGGACGGCGCGTCGGTGGGGCTGTCGTTGGCGGCGATCCTCGTGCCGCTGCTGGTGGTCCCCCTCGTCGTCGTGCTCGGGGTCCTGACCTGGCGGATGCTGCGGGCACGTGGACGACGGCGGGACGCGGCCCGGGGTGTCGAGCCTCACGCGGGCGGGCCGCCCGCGCCTCCGCCGGTGCCGCCGTCGGGCACCCGTGGCGGTTAGGCTCGTCGGCATGGACGCTCTGCTCCCCCTCGGTACTGCCCCGCGCCCGGACTCGGACCAGGACCTGGCCGCCCGGCTGCGTGCCGCGCTCGTCGGTCTGGCCGGTGACCGCGTGCAGGGCCTGGACGCCGCGAAGATCCTGCCGGTGCTCGACGGCGCCGACGTGGCCTCGCTCGACCTCGACCTGACCGACGTGGTGGTCGGCATGCCGACCGGTGCGCAGGACAAGCCGGCGCCGTGGCGTCCGGAGGTCACCGGGCGGGAGGCCGCGGCGCTGCGCACGCTGCGGATCGACGCGCACCCGATGGTCGCCGTCGACCTGCCGGTCGACCTGACCGCCGAGATCACCGGGCTGCAGTTCTCCTGGGTGACCGCGGCCGACGAGACCGTGGGCGTGGAGTTCGTCGAGCCGACCGACGACTCGCCCGTCTCCGGGCACGCGCGCGTGGCGGTGTCCCGCGACGGGCTGGCCGGCACCGTGCAGGGCCTGCTCGCCGTGGCGCTGTCCGGCAACGGCATCGCGCTCAACGACTTCGACCTGCAGGTCGAGCAGGCGGGGCCGCGCGAGGCGTCGCTGCGGATCGAGGCGGGCATCAAGAAGTCGTTCCTGTCCGCGACCGTCACGGCGACGGCGTCGGCCTCGATCGACGACGCCATGGTGCTCACGATCGGCGACGTCGAGCTGTCCAGCGGCAACCCGATCGTCGGGGCGATGCTCGGTGCAATCCGGGGCCGTCTCGAGGCCGCTGCCGGCCGGAAGATCGACCTGTCGACGTCGCTGCCGCCCGGCGTGCAGCTGGCCGACGTGCAGATCGACGTGGGCGAGGACATCGTCCTCACCGCCCAGCTCGCCTGAGCTCTGTTCCCTCACCTTCCATGCCCCCCACCGACCCGCCCACCGCCGAGGTAGGCAACTCCGGGCCGAGGTAGGCAACTTCTTTGCGGGGTAGGCAACTTCCGCGCGAGGTAGCACGCGGTTGTCCACAGGGTGGGACGGGAGGTTTCGTCCGGTGTGTCCGGGTCGCTAGGGTCGGGAGTCGTTCCTGCCACTGATGCCCTGGAGACGCAATGGCGCGCACACCCCGGCACCTCCTGCAGCTCCGACCGCTCGCTGCGGCCCTCCTTGGTGCCGCGCTGCTGTCGGGCTGCACCGGCGACGATCCTGCAGCGCCCAACGCCGTGGCTAGCGAGACGCAGGTATCGGCGCCAGTGCCGGAGTCGCCGTCGGCGGAACCGAGCCCGTCCCCGTCGCCATCGGAGACGGGTCCGGCGAAGCCGGAGCGCCCGGCCGCGATGGACCACAAAGATGCCGACGGCGCTGCCGCGGCAGTGAAGTACATCCTCGGGCTCGAGCAACAGATGATGATGACCGGCGACACCGAGGAGTGGGAAGCGCACTCTCACCGATCATGTGGCTTCTGTGCGTCACGCCTAGAACAGGCGCGGACCATCGCGGAACGGGGCGACATCTACACCGGCGGCGAAGTCAAGGCAACGATCGAGACGATCTACGAGCGCGACGCAATTACCGGGGTATGGCCGCTCGACATCGCCATTCGGGAGGACTCCACACGGATCACCGACAGTTCGGGTGAAGTGCTCTACGAGTCCGAGCGGAGGATAGCGAAGCACCGCGCCGAGATCGGTATCAGAGACGGCGAATGGGTGCTCGTTGGGATCGGTCAGATCCCTGAGGCTTCGTCATGACTCGAGCAAAAGCCGTTCGCACACTGGTCGCGGCCTTGGTTGCTGGTCCGATCTATCTGAGCCCTGCGCTCGCTGCCGCCTCGGATGAACGCCCTTACCCGGACTATCAGGGCGCCATCGATGACGGGAACGACGAGATCGTGGCGACCGCGACACTCAGGGAGCAGGACGACCTCCTCAACGGCACGAGCAACGACTCCGCCTCCGACACCCGCTACTTCCGCGCCACCGTGCACTACTGCCTGCTCAGCGATCTGGAGAACACTGTTCTGCGCCTCGCCTGCGCGGAGGGCACGGAGACGATCGCGACCGGCATCGACTGCCCCGACGACGCCTACGAGCTGCCCGGCCTGTTCGCCGTTGCGGTCGGAGGCAACGGGTCCGAGTCGGCCCCGACGCTCGTCAGCCAGGGAACCTGCGTCACGCCGGCCGACCTGCGGGCCGAGGCGGAGCACGCCTTCCGGACCATGCCCGTGCAACCGGCCGAGATCGAGCTGGAGGTCGACCGGGACTGGGCCATCGTCAACTTCGGCATCCATCCCCGCACCACCGACGCCGACCAGGTCATGGACACCACCCTCTTGGGCGTCCCGGTCCAGATCCGGGCACTCCCCGCCGAGTTCACCTGGGACGCCGGTGACGAGACCGAACCTCTCACTACCGAGCATCCTGGCGGTCGCTGGGACAGCGCCGACGCCGTCCATCTCCCCTACCCGGCTCCGGGGACCTTCACCGCGAGCCTCACCACCACCTGGCACGGCCAGTTCCGCATCACCGGCACACCGACCTGGACCGACATCGACGGCGAGCTCACCACGACCGACTCGACCCAGCCCCTCGAGGTGCACGACGCCGAGGTCCGACTGACCGGCTGATCTGCGTCAGCCGACCTCGGAACGCACCCACGCCAGGTAGTCGGGGTTCCCGTCGGTCACGGGCGTGGCGAGCACCTCGGGGACGTCGTACGGATGCTGCTCGACCAGCCAGGTCCGCAGCTCGCCGACCCGAGTCGCCGTCGTCTTGAGGGTCAGTCGCCACTCGATGGACGTCTCCACCGCACCGTCCCACCAGTACGCGCTGATGACGGGTCCGTCGACCTGGCCGCAGGCGACCAGGCGGCGTCCGACGGCGTCCTGCATGAGCCGCAGCGCGGCCTCTTCGGAGACGGTCGTGGTGACGACCTGCACGGCATCGTCCATGCACCCGACGCTAACCGGTGTGCTCGGCTCCGTCAGGTCGGCTCGGGACGATCAGTGCGGAGGGTCGGCACTCTCGGGCGCCTCGACGTCGGCGCTCGACCGCGTGTCGTCGGCACTTCCGGCGGAGCGTGCGCGGACGGCCTCGAGCCAGGTCACCAGCTCGTCGTGGTGGTCGAACGGACCGGCGACCTCCACGCAGGCCTTGCCGCACGTGTCGTCGTCGTTGCGCAGCAGCCGGCGTGTGACACCGTGCTGGGAGCCGAGCCGCGCCGCCGCCTCGTCGGTGATCTGCAGCAGAACGAAGCGGTTGGCCCCGGTGGACCGCTCGTGGACCGCGACGACGTCGTCCCACGGCAGCTCAAGACGTCGATAGCGGACGCCGTCCCGCGTGACCACCAGCCGGACGGGCCGGACGACCCGCCACAGCAGGACGCCGACGCCGACGGCGAAGACCACGACGACGGCGACGGACAGCGGCCGGACCTCGTCGCTCACCATGGCGACCCCGAGGGCGAGGAAGACGGCCGCCGCGGCGAGCGGCCAGAGCATCCGCGCGCGGGACGCGGTGATCTGCGCTCGCCCGTCCCGGGTGAGGTCCGCGTCCCAGCGTTCAGCAGGTGCCATTCGATCCAGTTTAACGGTCGGCCAGCCTCCAGTTCGCGACGGCGGCCGCCAGGACGACACCTCCGGCGACGGCCGGCGTCGCCAGGGCGGCCCCCGTGCCGACCGTGTCGGCGAGCGCGCCGGTGGCCGCCGAGGCCGCCGACTGCCCGAGGATCACCGACGAACCGAGCATGGCCATCAGGGTGGTGCCGCGGCCGCGCGGGCTGCGCTCGGAGCCGAGCGAGTAGATCGTCACGAGGCTCGGGCCGATACCGAGACCGGCGACGAGGAGCCCGACGATCAGCACGCCGGTCGAGTCCGACGTGGCGACCACGACGGCGCCGGCGAGCTGCAGGACGGCAGCCGTCAGCCAGCGGGCGCGGAGGCTGAACCGCGCCGGGAACGCGGAGACCGCGAGCGCCGAGACGACCGACCCGATCCCCATGAACCCGTACAGCAGCCCAGCCCGCTCGGAGTGCCCGGCATCCCCGGTCACGGCCGACATCGCGGTCAGCGTCGCGCCGAAGAACAGTCCGATGCCGACGAAACCGGCCACCAACACCAGGACGCGTCGGTGCCACAGCTCCTGGACCGGCGCCTGGGAGCCGGTGCTGTGCGCGGCGGGGGCCGTCGCACCCGTGGCGGGTGCCGCCGTCGTGCGCGACGTGGCGTGCAGAGCGAAGGCCCCGACGGCCACGGCGGTCAGCCCGGCTGCCGCGATCATCGGCGCGGTGGGGCCGAAGGCCGCCGCCAGCACGCCGACGACGAACGGTCCGACGACGAAGACGATCTCGTCGGCCGCGGACTCGTACGACATGGTGCGGCTCAGGGTGCGCTGCTGCCGTGCCACGGGAAGGCGCGTGCGGATGATCGCCACGAGGCGGCTGCGCGACATCGGCGGCACCTGCGGGGCACTGGCGCCGATGGCGAACGCGATCGCGAGGACGGCGGCGTCCGACGCCGTGGAGTACACGGCGGCCGTCAGGCCAAGGAGCAGCAGGCTGTGCACAGCGGCAGTCGCGAGCAGGACGCGACGCTGGCCCGCGCGGTCGGCCCAGGCCCCGACGAGCGGCCCGATCGCCGCCCCTCCGAGGCCGACCACGCCCGACGTCGCGCCGCCCAGGGTGAGCGAGTCGCGGCCGGCGACCACCAGGGTCAGGACGCCGACGACCATCATCGCGAACGGCAGGCGCGCGACGAACGCCAGCGGGAAGTAGGTGCGGCCCACGGCCTGCAGCACGGTCGTGCTGCGGTGCGTGTCCGGCGTGGACTCGGGCCCGGTGACCTGCGTCGTCGCGGTCAGGGTCTGGGTCGTACTCAAATCTAGGGTCTCCTCCAGCGCGGCGATGCCGCACGATCGTCGTGCCGCCGTGGGCGCGAGGAGCACCTGGTAGATACACAAGCCTGTTTCGTTCTCGGTCGGGACGCCTGGGGTGCCGACCACGGGCCACGTTACATGCTGGCAACACTTCGTGCCGTGATCTGGGTCGCGTCGGTGGTAACGGGCCGGCGAACGGTCCGGATGTCGCGGTACGGCGACATCGACGCAGTGTCGCCGTACGTTGACTCTGTAGAGCCGAACCTGCTCAACGCCCGCTCGCTCCCCCGGCTGGGCGCAGCGGTCCGACGCCTGCGCCTCGACCGCGGGATGACCCAGGCCGAGCTCGCCCGACGTGCCGAGGTGTCCCGACAGTGGCTGGTCGGCCTGGAGGGTGGCGAGACGCCCGGCCTCGAGGTCGGGCGTCTGATGCGCGTCCTCGACGCGCTCGACGCCAGCCTGACGATCCGCGACGGTCACGGGGACGTCTGACATGGCGCGCACGAACCATCTGGCCGTGCTGCTCGAGGGCCGCCACGTCGCCGAGCTGAACCGGACCCGCTCCGGAGTCCTGCAGCTGACGTACAGGCCGTTTCCGCAGCAGCGAGACTCCCCGGGGCCAGTACCTAGGCGGGCACCGAGAAGTACGGCCGCAGATACTCGCGCAGTTCAGGATCACACACGTAGACGTAGGTGCCGATAATCCCGCGGGTCATCAGCACGGCGTAGATGTTGAGGATGAAGGATCGCAGATCCTCATCGGTGTAGACGATGCCGAGCCGGGGATTGTTCTCCTTACCCTTCTTGTCATGATAATTTGCACGATCGATCACCAGACGGCGCTGACGTCGGTCGTAGCGGAGATCGGGGCCGACGATGACACCGGCATAGTTGAGGTCATATCCCTGCACAGTGTGGATCGACCCCACCTCCTGCGGCGAGGTCGCCGAGTTGATCCAGTCCGTCGGGGCCTGGTTCCACCGCAGCCTCTCGCCGTCGAGCTCGATGTCGTAGGCGGTCGGATCCTTCTTGGTCACCCACGGCCAGGCGTACCCCGCGACCAGCCGACCTAGACCGACCTCCTGGTTGCGCCGGGCGATCTCCGCTCGCATCTCACCGAGGTCGTCGAAGAACCGCAGGTCGTAGGGCGAGAAGTTCTCCGCCTCGTCTGGGGCCGCGTCCCCGAGGACGCGCCGCACGTAGCGGACGTAGTCGCTCCCCGCGCGGACGCGCATCTGCGACATGAGTCGATAGATGCGTCCCCCACGCTGCGCCTCATCCACCAAACCCCGCTGGAGCTCCCGGGGGATGTCTGCGGGTTTGACGCTCTGGAGACTGTCGAGCAGGAAGATGGTGTGCTTGCTCTGTCGCCTGATCCAGTCGAGCTGGGTCCACCGTGAGTCGTCGTTGCCGAAGAGGCGCAGGTTGATCTCGGTGTACTTCGAGTTGAGAGAAGCCGAGGGCTGATTGGCTCGCTGACCCAGTCGGTGCGCCTCGTCAACGACGAGAAGATCGAAGCGCTCCTGGGCAGCCCCGACATCGAAGGGTCCGATGACCTCGACGCCCTTCATCCGGGGCGTCTTGCGGAAGACCTTCTGGATCGTCTTTCGGAGCGACTGCTGCGGGATCACGAAGCCGATACGCTTTCCTTCGAGCATCTCTCGGTGCCCCTTGGCGAAGAAGTCGGAGAACATCGTGTCCGTCTCCGCGTTCTCCTCCACACCGAGCGTCGCAATGTCCCGCAGCAGCTTGAGCAGGAAGACTGCCACGATGGTCTTTCCGGTTCCAGGCTCCCCCTCGATGACAGCCGTGGTGTCGACGTCCTGCTCCAGATCGACGAACAGCCCTTCCAGGACGTCCTCGATCACGATGGCCTGTTCCTGGGTCAACGCCTTGAAGGGTGAGTACTTGAACAGGTCGCTGTTCTCGATCTCCGGGATCGACCGTTCGAAGAGACCGAGCGAGCGCAACTCTTCGAAGACCGCCTTGAAGGTGTCCTTGTAGTCCTCTCGCAAGAAGTAGTCGGCGTCGATCACGCCGTCGTTGCGGTTGAGGACCTCAAGCTTGGCGTCGCCGGAGAAGTACCGAATCAGGTGCGACTCGAGATCGAGGCACACCGACTTGTTGAACGTGTCGTCCAGCACGATGCGCACCTGCTCCAGGTGGCTCTTCGTCTCTGCGTGCTGCCTCATCCGGTTGGCCACGTTGCCCGTCTCGCCCACGTAGACCTGTCGACCGTCGTCCAGCACGTACACGACGGGCCAGTTCGTGTACCGATCCCCCGCCTGGCGAAGCTCCTCGTGGGTCGTCGACGAGAAGGCACGACTCGAGATCTCAAAGCTGGTCATACTTGGCACTGCTCCCTCGCGCCTTGTCGACCGGGTACTTCTCCCGCGTCATCTCCAGCTTCTCCAGGACGATACGGTCCGCGTCGAGGTCGAGGCGCTCGGCGAGATGTAGGCAGTAGGACAGCACATCAGCCAGCTCGTGGCGGACAGCCTCCGGATCGGGTTCCGCACCCCACTGAAAGCACTCGAGCAGCTCGCCGGCCTCGATGGCGATGCTCTTCGCCAGGTTCTCAGGGGTGTGGAACTGGGCCCAGTCCCGTTCGGCGACGAAGTCCCGTAGCGCGCCTCTCACCTGCTCATCCACCATGACTGCACCCTAGCTCGCACCCCCGCTACGCCCCCGTCAAGTGCCCTGGGGCCTGCGATGGTGCGGCGTTCCGTGGCCCAGCGGAGGAGCCGATGACCACCATTCAATCCCAGCCCCACCGTCGCGCCAGCCCCCGTAATCGATGATGCCTGGTCCCGTCGCCTTGGAGACCTTCTCCACGGCCACGAGTACGCCCGTCCAAGGACCTTCGCTCACGTCCACATGGCGAGGTCTCTCGACGTCAGAGCACCCGGCCGTACTCCGAGTACGCGTACTCGATCTCGTCGCTGCGCACCGAGCGGCCGAGCTCGACCGTGGCCAGCCACGCCTGGTCCGCGGCGATGTCGAGCCAGCGCGCGTACAGGTCGGCGGACCACGGACCGCCATCGGGCACCGACAGGCCGTGCAGGTCGTTCAGCGCGCGGACGACGAACCGGTCCATGATCAGCGCGTCACCGCCGCGCACACCGCCGCGGGTCCCGAAGTCCGCGACGTACAGGTACGTGGTGAACGACGCCGGACCGAGGTGCTTCACGCTCGCCGCTCCCCCGCGCTGCATCGCGCGGTAGGCGTCGACCGCTCCCCGCGCCGTGCCGAGGTGCTTGGCGGCCAGCCGGAGCCGTGACAGGAGCTCGCTCGGCTCCGTCTCGACGAGGGCGCGTGCGCTGCGGCTCGCCAGGAGCGGCCGGTCCCCCGCGCTCCACGCGCACGACGCGAGCAGCGCCTGCGACTCCCCGTCGTCCGCCCCGTCGGCGGCGGCGAGCATCCGGCCGCGCGAGAGCCGGCGGCGCTCCGGGTCGGCCGGGTCCGCCGGGAGCTCCTCGAGCCACGACGACGCCGGCACCCGCGGGGTCCACCACCGCGGGCGGAACCGGACGTCCTGTCCCAGCAAGACCTCCTGCCCCGGCAGTCGGTCCAGCAGCGACTGGCCCCCGGCCAGGCTCGTTCCCATCGGTGATCGGGCTCCTTCGGTGCGGACGGCGCGCCCCGCCGGACGCGCGGGCACGAGCAGAATCCTGGCGGACCGGGCGCCCGGTGACCAGTACCGGCCCGCGATTCACCTCACGCGCCGATCTGGTCGGCAGCTCGTCGTCGGATCGGCACTTCGAAGTGCCGATCCGACGACGAACTGCCGACGCCACGACCCATGGTCGGGACCACCCGACACCTCGCACCCTCGGCCTTGCTGGTATACGGTTTCCAGAGGCGACCTTGAATCGATTTACCGTCGCCGTGCGACGACACCGAGGTAGTCGCACGCCGGGCCGACGGCGGCCCGGCAGCACGTCAGGACACCGATGGAGGACGACGTTGTCACCCACACGCCGCACACACCCCCACCGATCACCCCGCCCCACGATCGCGATCGCGGCCGCCGCCGCGGTCGCCCTCGCGCCGCTCCCGCTGGCCACCAGCGCCGCGGCGGACACCTCCGACCCGACCACCGCCGTCGACCAGCGTTTCGACTTCGGCTCCACCGGCTCGCCCGTGGCCGACGGCTACACCCGCGTCGCACACACCACCTTGTACGACGACGGCGCGGGCTACGGTCTGTCCCGGCAGGTCGCCGTCCGCGACCGCGGGGCACCCGACGACCTGCGCCGCGACTTCACGGTCGGCACCACGACCTTCTCCACCGACGTCCCGGACGGCACCTACTGGGTGACCGTCACCAGCGGCGACCACATCGCCGGCAACTACACCGAGCTCACGGTCGAGGGCGAGGACCAGGGCACGCTCGAGGCCGGCGCCTCGGAGTACGCCACGTGGGCCCAGGCCGTCGAGGTCACCGACGGTCGCCTCGACCTGGACGTCGCTCGCGACGGCCGCCTCAACGGCGTCACTGTCTCCTCCCAGCTCCCGCCGACCAACCTGGTCTCGGACGTCGAGGTCGACGGCACCGCGGTCGAGGTCGACCTCACCTGGGACGCTCCGGCGGACGCCGCGTCCTATACCGTCTACCGGAGCACCAACGGCGGCGACGCTGAGCAGGTCGGCACCGCCACCGAGGCCGCCTTCACGGACGCCGACGACGTGATCCGCCTGGGCGACACCCTCACCTACACGGTCACCCAGACCAACGCGGCGGGCACCGAGTCCGGCCCGTCGCAGCCGCTGGAGATCGAGGCGGCGGACGAGGAGCAGGATCCGCCGTCGGCCCCGACGAACCTGCGCGTCGAGGGCGAGGAGGACGCCACCACGTCGACCCTGCGCTGGGACGCCGTCGACGGCGCCGTCGCCTACGACGTCTACCGCACCGACCACGTCGCCCACTCCTGGCAGCTCCTGGAGCGCACGGAGGACACCGCGAGCGCCCTGGACGTCGGCTACGGCACCGAGTGCTGCTTCACCTGGACCTACCAGGTCCGGGCGGTCGGCGCGGGTGGCATCTCCGACCCCTCGGAGAACACCACGCTGGAGCAGATGATCGGCACGAACACGGTCGCCGAGATCGACACCAGCGTCGCCGGCGACGGCGCCCGTCCGTGGTTCGGCGACCTGACCGGCGACGGCCGGCCCGAGATCATCATGGTCCAGCCGCACCACATCAACGCCGGCGCGCTGTACACCGGCCCGATGGTCGCCTCCATGACCGCATTCACCGCCACGGGCGAGCAGCTCTGGCAGATCGGCGAGGTGGACCCGGACGGGCGCAACAACAGCCAGGACATCCCCGCCCAGGTCGTCGACACCGACGGCGACGGTGACCTGGAGGTCGTGGCCGTGATGTACCCGGACGGGGACACCGGGGCCGAGGGTCGCTTCTACGTGTTCGACGGCGCCACCGGCGAGCACGTGCGCGACTTCGCCCTGCCGACGCCGGAGGCGCACGACGCCATCGTGTTCGTCGACGCCGACGGCGAGGGCCACCCGGACGAGATCCTCGTCAAGAACCGCTACTCGAAGGCGTGGCTGCTGGAGTCCGACGGCACCGTCATCTGGGAGCACGAGGGCAACACGGGGCACTACCCGTGGCCCTACGACTTCGACGGCGACGGCCGTGACGAGATCATGATCGGCTACGACATGGTCGACGCCGACGGCAACCTGCTGTGGAGCGCGGAGCTGCCCGACCACGCCGACACCATCTGGGTGGCGGACATCGACTCCGACGGCACCGCGGACGTGCTGCTCGGCGGCGCCTCGACGTCGGCCCACCGCTGGGACACCGGCGAGACGATCTGGGTCAACGACGACACCGTCGAGTCCCAGAACATCATGGTCGGCGAGTACCGCACCGATCTGCCGGGGCTGGAGACGTTCGGCCTGGACCGCATCAACCGGTCCTCCAACGGCCTGGACGGGCTGTTCATGATCGACGCCCAGGGCGAGACGGTCTGGGCCGAGGAGCGGCAGACCCGCGGCTGCTACGGCACGATCCCCGAGCCGATCCACAACTGGACCGGCGACGGCACCGACCAGATCATGGTCTGGAACCGCGGGTGCGGCGAGCCCACGGGCATCTACTCCGGCGACGGCGAGTTCGTCACCGAGCTGGACGACGCGCGTCTGTGGCACGTGGACATCTGCGGCGACGACAAGGAGGAGGTCGTCGAGTACGTCCAGGGCGAGTGGCTCGAGATCGAGGCCAACGGCCCCTGCGACCTGGACGCCAAGGTCACCGGCGAGCAGCGTCCGCAGTCCCCGCGGGAGTACAACTTCACGCGGTACACCGCGGGCGAGACGCCGGTGGCGGCCGTCGTCACCGGTCAGCCGTCGGACGTGACCACACGGCCGGGCCGGCAGGCCACCTTCACCGCCGACGCGGTCGCGGCCACGGGCTACCAGTGGCAGCGTCTCGTCGACGACGAGTGGACCGACCTGGACGGGGAGACGACGGCGGAGCTCACCGTCGTCGCCGCACCCCCGTTCGCCGGGGACTACCGCGTCCTCGTGGACGGTCAGACCGGCGCACGACCGACGGCGTCGGAGCCGGCGACGCTGACCGTCGAGGTCGGCGCACCCTGACCGGACTCGCCGCGCCCGCGAGGGTCCCCTCGCGGGCGCGGCGACGGTACGGTCACCCCATGCCCGGCACCCTGCTCGTCCGTCCGCCCTCGCCCCGCCTCGCCGAGGGCGAGCTGACCCACCTCGACCGCGTCCCGGTCGACGCCGACCTGGCCCGCCGCCAGTGGCAGGAGTACACGAGGCGGTACGCCGACCGCGGCTGGCAGCTCGTCGAGCTCCCCGCCGCGGACGAGCACCCGGACGGCGTCTTCGTCGAGGACGCCGTCGTGGTCTTCGACGACCTCGCCGTGCTCACCCGCCCGGGCGCGGAGTCCCGCCGGGGCGAGGTCGCCAGCATGCGCCCCGTCGTCGAGTCCCTCGACCTGGAGGTCGCGGCGATCGAGGCCCCCGGGACCCTGGAGGGCGGCGACGTCCTCCAGGTCGGCCGCACGGTCTACGTGGGCCGCTCCAGCCGCACCGACGACGACGGCGTGGCCCAGCTCCGCGCGCTCCTGGAGCCGCGCGGATGGCAGGTCGTGCCGGTGCCGGTCACCCGGGTGCTGCACCTCAAGAGCGCCGTCACGGCGTTGCCGGACGGCACCGTGATCGGCCACGAGCCGCTGGTCGAGGCGCCCGAGCTGTTCGAGCGGTTCGTGCCGGTCCCCGAGGCCGAGGGGAACGCCGTCGTCGTCCTCGACGAGGGCACGGTGCTGCTGTCCGCGAGCGCCCCGCGCACGGCCGAGCTGCTGCGGGACCGCGGCCTGGAGGTCGTCACCACCCCGGTGACGGAGTTCGAGAAGCTCGAGGGCTGCGTCACCTGCCTGTCCGTGCGGGTGCGCTGAGCGGCTCAGGCCGGGGTGAGCGGCTCGGTGAGCAGGTCGCGCAGCGGGACGCACCCGCTGGTGAGGTAGGACGCCGCGGCGAGCCGGTGCCGCAGCGAGGCCACGAGCTGGTCGTGGCGGGCCACGGCGGCAGACCGGTCGGCGAAGGACTCCTCGACCACGGTCTCGTCGGTGAGCAGCAGCGTGGCGGGGGTGTCGTCGTCGGCGTCCGCGGGCAGCACGTACCCCAGGGGATGGACGCTGACCCGGTAGATGCGGGGCGCCTCGTCCACGCGCTCCTCGCGGTCGGTCCCGACCCAGCGCGCCTCGACGACGTAGTCGGCCCCGACGAGCGTCTGCGCGACGCACCGGTCCTCCGTGTGCCACATGACCGCCCACCGCGCCTCGGAGACGGGCATGCCGTCCAGGTCGTAGTAGCGCGGTCCGCTGTCCATGCTCATGGCGGCTCCAGGTCGACGTGCCGGTCCGGGAACCGTAACCGGACGGACCGCCGTGGGGAACCCCTTGCCGACGACGGGCTCGCGGAGGTCAGTCCCCGCCGAGCCGACGCTCGAGGCCGTCCAGGATCAGCTCGAGGCCGTCGTCGAACTGGTCGGCGAACCGGTAGTCGCCACCCATGACGATCTCGTCGACCATCTCGGCGAGGTGGGGATGGTCGCCCACGGGCAGGTCGACGTCCGCCACGAACGCGCCGGCCTCTCCCGCGGCGTCGAACGGGAGCCTCTGCTCGGTCAGCACGAATCCGTAGACGTAGGAGTCGATGGCGGCGAACGCCTGGCTCGCCAGCGCGACGGAGAACCCGCCGGCCCGCAGGCACCCGAGCACGGTGTCGTGGTGGTGCAGCAGGGCTGGGCCGGGCGTGCGCCGCGACTCCACGAGGCCGAGCGCCCAGGGGTGCGCCGCCAGCACGGTCCGCGCCGAGGCGGCGCGGGCCGCCATCGCCGGTCGCCACGGGTCACCCACGACGGGCAGTTCGATGCGGGCGAACACCCAGTCGGCGAGCTGGTCGAGCAGGGCTTCCTTGTTCGCGACGTGGTGGTAGAGCGACATGGCCTCGACACCGAGGCGCCGTCCGACGTTGCGCATGCTGACGGCCGCCAGCCCTCCGTCGTCGGCGACGCCGGCAGCAGCGTCGAGAATCTTCTCGCTGGTCAGCGCGACACGCGCCATGCATCCTCCCGGGACCCTTGCCAACCTTACGATCGTAAGTCTACAGTGTGGACGTCCAGCCTTACACCCGTCAGGGAGAACGTCATGCGCGCAGCACTCGTCCAGCAGTACGGTCCGCCCGACGTCGTCCGCGTCGCCGACGTCTCCGCGCCCACGCCAGGCCGGGACGAGGTGCTCGTGCGGGTCCGCGCCGCGGCCGTCACGGTCGCCGACGCCCGCATCCGCGGGTCCCGGTTCCCCCGGGGGTTCCGCCTCCTCGCCCGGCTCGCCCTGGGGGTCCGCCGGCCGCGCCGCCCGATCCTCGGCGGCGTCTACTCCGGTGTCGTCGAGCAGGTCGGCCCGGACGTCACGACTCTCTCCCGGGGCGACGAGGTGGCGGGGATGACCGGCACCCGGATGGGCACCCACGCCGAGCTCGTCGTCGTGCCCGCCGACCGCGCCGTCCCGAAGCCCGACGGCGTCAGCCACGAGGACGCCGCGGCCGTGCTGTTCGGCGGCACCACGGCGCTGCACTACCTGACCCGGCGAGCCGAGGTCGGCCCCGGCACGTCCGTGCTCGTGGTCGGCGCGTCGGGCGCCGTCGGCACCGCGGTCGTCCAGCTGGCCGCCCACCGGGGCGCCACGGTCACCGGGGTGGCGAGCGCGGCCAACCTCGACCTGGTCCGGCGGCTCGGTGCCCACCACGTCGTCGACTACAGGACCACACCGGTGCAGGAGCTCACCGGTCGCTACGACGTGGTCGTCGACGTCGTCGGCGCACTGAGCACCCGGGCCGGGCGACGCCTGCTCACCGACGACGGCGTCCTGCTGCTGATCACGGGCACGTTCGGGCAGTCGCTGACGTCCGTCGGCCGGGTGCGCTCCGGCCCCGCGCCGGAGAAGCCGCAGGACGTCGCCGAGCTGCTCCGCCTCGTCGCCGAGGGAGCGCTGACACCGGTCACCGAGTCCGTCGTCGGGCTGGACGACGTCGCTGCCTCGCACGCCCGGATCGACACCGGACACAAGGTCGGCAACATCGTGCTCACGCCGTGAGGGACCCTGGAGCGGAGAGCCCAGCCACCCGGGCTCGGTAGACGCCCGGTGGCCCACCGCCGTGCACCGCGAGGTCACCCGGAGTCCACCCACCGGGTCTAGGGTCATGGCGAGACACACGCGACGAAAGGTCACCTCGACGATGACCCTCACCCTCACGCTCGTCCGCCACGGGCAGACGACCCTCAACGCCCGCCGCCACCTGCAGGGCGCCTGCGACTCCCCGCTGACGCGGACGGGCCGTGCCGGTGTCCGGGTCACGGCCCAGCACCTGGCCGACCAGTCGTTCGACGCCGTCTACTCCTCCCCGCAGGGCCGGGCGGTCCAGACGGCCGCGGAGATCCTCAAGCACCACCCCGACCAGCGGCTGCGCATCGACGAGGGCCTGCGCGAGCTGTCGTTCGGCAGCTTCGAACGGCGGCCCGAGCACATCCTCGACGCCGAGGTGCCGTGGGCGGAGCTCGTCCCCGCGATGCTCGCGGGGACCCACCCGGGCGTCGGCGGCGGGGAGTCCGGCGGCGACTTCATGCACCGGGTCCGCGGCACCTTCCGGCGCATCCTCGCCGAGCACGCGACGGCGCCCGCGGGTGCCTCGCACGGAGCGGCAGCGCCCAGCACGGCGCGCGTCCTCGTCGTCGGGCACGGGCTGACGCTCGCCGCCTACCTGTGGACCGTCGACCCGTCCGGGCTCACCGCGCTGCCGAACGCCTCCGTCTCGACCGTCGAGGTGTCCGACGGCGCAGCCCGCGTCGTGCGCGCGGGCGTCGACGTCGCGGGCCACGGCGCCGTGGCGGCGCGCCCCGCCCCGGCACCCGCGGCGGCCGCCGCACGCTGAGATCCGGTCGCGCACCGGCGTCGGACCCGGCGTGCGATCATCGCGACATGCCTGCCGTCGCCCGGATCCGCCAGATCGCCGAGGAGGTCTGAGATGCGCGCCGTCGCCTACGACGCCTTCGGCGGTCCCGTCACCGTCCGTGAGCTGCCCGAGCCCGTCGCGCCCGACGGCGGCGTGGTGGTGCGCGTGCACGCCACGGGGCTGTGCCTGAGCGACTGGCACGGCTGGGCCGGCCACGACGGCGACATCACCATGTTTCCGCACGTGCCGGGTCACGAGCTGGCCGGCACGGTCGCCGCCGTCGGCGCCGGCGTGCGGCGGTGGAGGGTCGGCGACCGCGTCACCACGCCGTTCGTCTGCGGCTGCGGACGCTGCGCGTGGTGCCGGGCGGGCGACGCCCAGGTCTGCCCCGACCAGACCCAGCCCGGGTTCACCCACCACGGCTCCTGGGCCGAGCTCGTGGCCCTGCACGCGGCGGACACCAACCTCGTCGCGGTGCCCAACGACGTCACCGACGCCACCGCGGCGGCCCTCGGCTGCCGCTTCGCCACCGCGTTCCGCGCCGTGGCGCACCGCGCCCGCGTGCGCGCCGGTGAGCAGGTCACCGTCGTCGGGGCCGGCGGCGTCGGCCTGAGCGCCGTCATGGTCGCGGCCGCCCGCGGGGCCCAGGTGATCGCCGTCGACCGCGACCCCGCCGCGCTGGAGGCCGCTCGCCGCGCCGGGGCCGAGCACACCCTCCTGACCGACGGCACCGACGGCACCGACGTCACCACCGCGATCCACGACCTGTCCGACGGCGGCACGCACGTCGCGCTCGACGCCGTCGGCTCGCCGGACACCTGCGCGACGGCGATCGGTGCGCTGCGTCGCCGGGGCCGGCACGTGCAGGTCGGCCTGCTGCCCGCCGTCGAGGGCCGCCCGCCGGTGGCGATGGACCGGGTCATCGCGCTCGAGCTGGACGTGCTGGGCTCGCACGGCATGTCCGCGGCCGACTACCCGGCGATGATGGGGCTCGTCGGCGACGGGACGCTGCGTCCGCAGGACCTCCTCGACGGCGTCGTGGACCTCGAGGCGGCGGCCGACCTGCTGCCGCGGATGCGCGAGCGCAGCACGGCGGGCATCACGGTCTGCGACCCGCGCCGCTGAGTCGGTGACGCAGGCCACGACCCGGCTCCCGGGCGCCGTGATCAGCGCCGGAGTAGACTGACCCCGGCCAGCAGCCGGCGGCCGGAACGCCGCCCGACGTCGAAGGAGGTACCGCGCATGACCCGCAGCGAGCCTCCCAGTAGTCCGAGCCGCGACTGACCCGGCTCCACACGACCTGCCCAGCGTCGGGCGGGTGATGCCGCTGTCCCCGAGCACCTCCGCCAGGACGAACTCGTCGTCAGTCGCGGGATCCAGCACGCAGACCACCGTTCCTGCACGCCTGGGAGTCCCCTCATGGCCTTCAGCTCCAACCGTTCGGTCCGTACCCGCCAGATGCTGGGCGCGCTGCGCCCGCGTCGACCCGGCACGCAGCAGGCGCCGGGATACCCGGAGAACGAGCCGACGCCCCCCACCCCGATCCGCCCGCGCTCGGCGATGGTGGCCGCCGCCGTCTACGACGACGAGGGCCACCGCAGCGCGAGCTTCACGCGGCTCGCCGACGCCTTCCGTGCCCTGCGCTCCACCCCCGGCGGCATGGCGTGGATCGGCCTCGAGCGCCCGGACGAGCACGAGCTCGCCGCGCTGGCCCGCGAGTTCGACCTGCACCCGCTGGCGATCGAGGACGCGATCCAGGCGCACCAGCGCCCCAAGATCGAGCGCTACGGCGAGACGCTCTTCGTCGTGCTGCACGCCGCGCGCTACCTGGACTCGATCGAGGAGGTGGAGTTCTCCGAGCTCCACCTGTTCGTCGGCCCCGACTTCGTGGTCTCGGTGCGGCACGGGGACTCCCCCGACCTCAGCGCCGTGCGCGCGCGGCTGGAGTCGACGCCGCAGATGCTCGCCCGCGGCCCCGAGGCCGCGCTGTACGCGATCATGGACCGCGTCGTGGACGACTACGCACCCGTCGTCTCCGGCCTGGACTACGACATCGACCAGATCGAGGGCGAGGTCTTCTCCGGCGACGCCCACGTCTCGCGGCGCATCTACGAGCTGTCCCGCGAGGTCGTCGACTTCCAGCGCGCGGTCCGCCCGCTGCAGAACGTCTGCCTGTCCCTGGCCAAGGGCGCCGAGAAGTACGGCGTCGACTCCGAGCTCCAGGCCTACCTGCGCGACGTCGCCGACCACCTCATCGAGGTCGCCGAGTCCGTGGAGACCTACCGTGTCGCGCTGCGCGACATCCTCACGGTGAACGCCACCCTCGTGGCCCAGCGGCAGAACGAGGAGATGACGCACCTGACCGAGGTGTCCATCAGGCAGGGCGAGGAGGTCAAGAAGATCTCCGGCTGGGCGGCCATCCTGTTCGCCCCGACCCTCGTCGGCACGGTCTACGGCATGAACTTCGACGTGATGCCCGAGCTGCACTGGGCCTGGGGCTACCCGGTGGCGCTCGTGCTCATGGTCGGCGTCTCCGTCAGCCTGTTCGCCGTCTTCCGCTGGAAGAAGTGGATCTGACCCTCGTCGTCAGGCGTCCAGCCAGCCGTGCCGCCGGGCGACCTGCTCGACGGCGGTGCGCACCGCCAGCACCTGGCGTGCGGTGAGGTCCCCGACCGCCGCGAGCAGCTTCTCGGTGACCTCGGTGCGCAGCTCGGCGGCCGAGAGCACGTCCGCGTAGCCGTCGTGGTGCCCCTCCGGCGCGGACGACGGCGGCGCGGCGTGCTCGCGCGACGGGCCGCCGCCCATCGCCGCCTGCACCGCCTCGGCCACCGGGGAGGAGATCAGCGAGGCGCTCAGCGCGCGCGGCCCCCGCTCGCCCATCTCGTGGGTGAAATCCACGACGGTGCCGACCGCCAGGAGCGACTTGTCGAAGTCGAGGTCGTTCACGTGGAGGAACACGTCCTCGTCGAGCTCGTCCGCCGCGACGAAGGCGTATCCCTTGACCGCGTCGTACCGCACCACGTCACCACGCACCGCGCACCGTCCCTGTGTCGTCGGGCAGCCTCTGACCGCAGCATAACCACGCGGGCCGCGACTTGACGGGCGAAGTGCCATCCCACGCCGCTAGGGTCGCCCCGTGACGTCGACACCCGCGACCCAGGCCAGCAGCACCCGTCCCCCGCACGATCCGCACCCACCGACCCCCGGGACGACCGGGCTGTCCCCGGCGGCGCGCACCCTGCTCGCCCTGGCCTGCGGCGTGCTGGTGCTCGCGGGCATGGCCGCGGCGGCCGAGGTGCTGGCACCGCTGTTCCTGGCGGCCGTCATCGTGATCATCTGCCACCCGGTCCGGTTCCCGCTGCTGGCGCGGGGATGGCCGAGCTGGCTGGCCACCACGACCGTCATCCTGGTCGCCTACCTCATCCTGGCGGCCCTGGTGGGCATGCTCGTCTGGTCCGGGTTCCGGTTCGCGGCGCTGGTACGGGAGTTCCTCCCCCAGCTCAGCGAGTCCGTGGCGCAGATCCAGGGGCAGCTCGCCGCCGCGGGTCTCGACACCCAGATCGCCGAGGCCGTCACGGGGTGGTTCCAGCCGTCCAACATCCTGGCGCTCGCGGGCGGCGTCAGCTCGGTCGCGCTGGGCATCGGCACGGCGTTCTTCTTCGTCCTGGCCTACGCCGTGTTCATGGCGGCCGACGCGGGTCGCTACTCCACGGCGTCGCAGCACTTCGGCGTCTCGCGCGCGGGGGCCATCGACCGCGCCACCCGGTTCAGCAGCGGGGTGCGGCGGTACTACGTCGTCAACGCCTCGTTCGGCGCCGTCGTGGCGGTCGTGGACGGCGTCGCGCTGTGGCTGCTCAACGTCCCCGGCGCCGCCATCTGGGCGATCCTGGCGTTCGTCACCAACTTCGTGCCGAACATCGGGTTCATCCTCGGCCTGGTGCCGCCCGCCATCATGGCCTTCGTCGTCGGCGGCTGGCAGCTCGCGCTGGCGGTGGTCGCGGTCTACTGCGTGGTCAACGTGGTGCTGCAGGTGTTCGTCCAGCCGAAGTTCGTCTCGGACGCCGTGTCGCTGTCGCTGACGCTCAGCTTCGTCTCGGTCGTCTTCTGGACCTTCGTCATCGGCCCGCTCGGCGCGATCCTGTCCATCCCGCTGACGCTGCTCGTGCGGGCGCTGCTGCTGGAGGGCGACCCGCGCAACGCGTGGTTGCGGTGGCTGTCGGGAGACGACGTCGAGCCCGCCGAGGAGGACTCGCACGCCCGGGACGCCGTCGGCCGCCGGGAAGCCGACCACGACGAGGAGCCGACGGCGGACGGCGGCCTCGACGGCGAGCCGGCCGGCGAGCACGGTCGCTGACCGACCGGGATCGTCGGCCCCGGTGCGTCCCGGGGCCGACGGCCCGCTCGCGGGCGCTCAGGTCTCGTCGCGCACGAACCGCACGATCTGGTCGGCCATCGCGCCGACGTCCCAGGTGTGGTCGGCGCCGGCGATCTCGCGCTCGGTGCCGCGGGTCACGGCGCCGACGACGCGGCGCGCCGCGACGGGCATCTCGTCGAAGGTGCTCGTGCCGTAGGTCGCCAGGACCGGGACGGCCAGCTCACGCAGCAGGTCGGCCTCGATGAGGTCGGTGGCACGCACCAGGGCCTGGCCGTCCGCACGCTGGCTGATGGACGTGCGGGCGATCTGCTCGAAGTCCGGCGAGGCGCGCAGCCCCTCCAGCCACTCGGCCGGCATGTCCTTCATGTACTGCTCGAGGGCGCCGACGTAGTCCTCGGCGTCCAGTCGCTGCTCGAACTCGGTGATCCACGCGACGGTGTCCTCCGCGGACCGCGCGAGCGGTGCCTCCCAGAGCACGAGTCCGGACACCGGCAGCTCGGCGTCCGCGGCGCACAGGGCCAGCGCTGCCCCCGAGGAGTGGCCGACCAGCACCGCCGGGGCACCGGCGGCGTCGATGACGGCGTGCAGGGCGGACAGCTCGCGGTCGAGGTCGAGCACACCCTCGGCCGGGCTGTCACCACGCCCGAGCCGGTCGTAGACGACAGCGGTCAGGCCCTGCTGCGCACAGCGCACGGCCGTCTCGGTCGTCACCGGGTCGATCGCCCGGAACGGGCCGGCCCCCGCGACGAACACCACCGCGGGTCCCTCGCCGTCGCGGTCGAACCCGACCCGGTCTCCGGCCACGCTCGTCACGTGGTGGGTCATCTCCGTCTCCTTCCCGCCGGGTGATCGACCCGGTCGCCACGGCTATATTGCAGCACCATGAGCTCCCCGACGACTTCACACCCCGCCGTCGAGCAGGTCCGTGCCGCGCTGGTCGAGGCCGGAGCCACGGACGCGGCGCACGGGATCCGCTGGTTCGACGACGCCGTGACCACCGCCGCGGCGGCGGCCGACGCCCTGGGCGTCGAGGTCGCCGCGATCGCCAACTCGCTCGTCTTCACCCTCGACGACACCCCGGTGCTGGTGCTGACCTCCGGCGCGCACCGCGTGGACACCGCGTTCCTCGGCGACCGCCTCGGCGGTCGGGTCGGGCGCGCGTCCAAGGAGGTCGTCAAGGAGGCCACCGGACAGGTGATCGGCGGCGTGGCGCCGGTGGGGCACCCCGCTCCGGTGCGCACGGTGGTGGACACGGCCCTGGCCGACCTCGACGTCGTCTGGGCGGCCGCCGGGCACGCCCGGACGGTGTTCCCCACGACCTTCGACGAGCTGGTGCGTCTCACCGGCGGGCAGCCGTCGCCGGTCACGCCGGACTGACCGCCGGTCCTCCGCAGAGGGTTCGGTCGTCCGGGACGAGTTCGGTCCGTCCTCCGACCGCACGCGTCCCGGACGACCGACGCGAGGACTAGCGGTTCGCGCGACCGTCGGCGACTCCCCGCGCGTAGGCCTCCGCGCTGCCCTCGCGGAACAGGTCGTCGGGCCCCGTCCGCACCAGGACCCGGGCACCCGGGCCGTCGCCGTCCGGCCCGGTCCCCCCGCGCACGAACCGGGACAGCCCGCGCGCCACCGCCACGGCCCGGCCGGAGGCCTTGCCGCGCACCAGCTCCGAGGCCGCGGCGATCTCGTCGGCCACCGCGGTCACCGTGACCGAGATCGGCCGCCCGTGCGAGTCCACGCCGCCGCGCAGGTCGTCGACCACGCGCATCCCGGCGGCGCCGATCGCGACGTCGGTCACGCCGTCGCGCCACGGGCGGCCCGCGGTGTCGGTGACGACGACGGCGAGCCGGTCGAGACCGAACCGGTCCCGCAACGCGGCCCGCACCGTCCGCGCCGAGGCGTCCGGGTCCTCGGGCAGCAGCAGCACCGTGCCGTCCGGCGTGTTCGAGGCGTCCACCCCGGCCGCGGCCATCACGAGGCCGAGCCGGTTCTCCACGATGCGCAGGGGCGGCAGCCCGTCGGGCCGCTCCCGGGTGGCCACGACCCGCACGGTCTCGTCGGTGATCGCCTGCTCGCGGTCGGTGGCGCGCACGACGCGGCCCTCGGCCTTGGACACGATCTTGGAGGTCACCACGACGACGTCGCCCTCGGCGAGCGGGTCGCCGGAACCCTCCGCGTCACGGGCGAGCAGGTCGCCGACCAGCGCCGCGAGGTCGTCGCCGGGACGGACCTCACCCAGCCCGGCCGGCGCCCACAGCGTCAGGCGGGCGCCGTCGAGGACTGCCGTCACCGGACCAGCTTCGGCAGCACCTCGCGGCCGAAGACCTCGATCCACTCCTTCTGGTTCCGGCCCACGTTGTGCAGGTAGATGCGGTCGAAGCCGAGGTCGACGTACTGCTGGATGGCCTCGCGGTGCTTGTCGGGATCCGCGGAGACCACCATCCGGCCGGAGAAGTCCTCGGGGCGGACGAGCTTGGCCATCTGGGCGAAGTCGTGCGGCGAGCGGATGTCGGCCTTGGGGAACTTCATGCCGCCGTTCGGCCACTCGGTCATGGCGTTGGCCATGGCCTCCTCGTCGGTCTCGGCCCAGGACATGTGCACCTGCAGGACCTTCGGCATCGTCGAGGCGTCCCGGCCGGACTCCTTGACGCCGGCCTCGAACCGTCCGAACAGCATCTCGATCTTCTCCAGCGGCGCCCCGACGGTGATCAGGCCGTCGGCGTGCTTGCCGGCCCGCTTGGCCGTGATCGGCCCGGCGGTGGCCACGAGGATCTCCGGCGGGACCTCGGGCATGGTCCACAGCCGGGTGGACTCCATCTTGTAGAACTGCCCGGAGTGCTTGACGTCCTTGCCGTCGACACCGGAGGCGAAGAGCTTCTTGATGATGTCGATGGCCTCGAACATGCGGTTGATGCGCTCCGGCGCCTCGGGCCAGTAGCCGGCCGTGACGTGCTCGTTGAGCGCCTCGCCCGAGCCCAGGCCGAGCCAGTGCCGGCCCGGGTACATCGCGGCGAGGGTCGCCGAGGCCTGCGCCACCATCGCCGGGTGGAACCGGAAGGAGGGGCACGTCACGCCGGGGCCGAGGTCCCCGCGGGTGCGCTCGCCCAGGGCGGTCAGCACGTTCCAGACGAACGCGGCCTCCCCCTGCTGCGGGACCCACGGCTGGAAGTGGTCGGCGGCCATGACGCCGTCGAAGCCGTGCTCCTCGGCGTAGGCGGAGTAGTCGACCACGTCGGTCGGGTGGAACTGCTCGAGCATCGCGGCGTAGCCGACGGTGAGGTCCTTCGAAGCTGCCATGTCCCGACCCTACGCCGCCCTCAGGTGAGGTCCTTCGCGAAGAAGTGCGTGGCGTGCGGGTTGTCGTTGTACCGCTCGACCTGCCGGTAGCCGGCCCGCTCGTACATCGCGATCGCCTCGGTGAGCGCGGCGTTCGTGTCGAGGTGGACGACGGCGTGCCCGAGCTCGCGCGCGAGCTCCTCCAGTCGGCGCAGCAGCCGGGACCCGAGCCCGGCGCCGCGCCAGGCGTCGTCGACCCACATCCGCTTGATCTCCGCGCCGCCGTCGGCGAGCGCCTGGACCCCGCCGCACGCGACGGGTGCGCCCGCGGAGGTGGCGACGACGAACGCGCCGTGCGGCGGGGCGAGCCGTCCGGCGTCGGCGGCGAGCTCGGCCTCGACGTCGAACGTGCCCGCGCCCCCGATCCGTGTCCCGACCTCGGTGAGGTAGGCGGCGACGGCACGCCGCGCGAGGGGCGCGGTCGGCGCCACCGTCTCCAGCTCGACGGTGGCGGCGCGCACGAGCAGGTCGGCCTCGGCCAGCGCCGCGGACAACCGGGCGCGCTGACGCTCGGTGAGCGGGTCGACGAGGCGGTGGGCACGCTCGGCGGAGCGCCGCTCGAGCTCGTCCCAGGTCCGGCGGCCGGCGGCCGTCAGGGCCACGCGGCGCCGACGCCGGTCGACCGGGTCGGGTCCGAGCGCGACGAGACCGTCGTCCTCCAGCCGGCGCAGCAGCCTGCTCAGGTACCCCGAGTCGAGCCCGAGGCGTGCGCGCAACGACCGGGTCGTGCCCGGTTCGACGCCGATCTCGTAGAGCAGCCGGGCGGTGCCGAGCGGCATCCCCAGCCCGAGGAAGGACTCCTCCAGCGCACCCACCCGCTGGGTGTAGCCGCGGTTGAACCGGCGCAGGACGTCGACAGGATCTGACACGCTCATTTCGCTGACTCTAGTCAGAGAAATTGCGGTGGCGCCAGCCCGGCCGCCTGGACGTTCACGTGGTGAAAGCGCGTCCGCCCCTCCCGGGGGATCTGGGACAATGAGGCACCATGAGCGACTTCCCGAACCCCGGGGCGCCGACCGCGCCCGAGCAGACCTCCGCAGCGACCTCCGCGTCCGGCCCCGTAGCCGACGACGTCGTGCGCGCGGTGGTCCGGGAGGTACCGGACAGGGTCAGCACCGACGGCCTGGAGGAGAAGTTCGACGAGCGCTGGGCCGCCGAGCGCACGTTCGCCTTCGACCGCTCCGCCACGCGCGAGCAGGTCTACTCCATCGACACCCCGCCGCCGACCGTCTCCGGCTCGCTGCACGTGGGCCACGTGTTCAGCTACACCCACACCGACGTCGTCGCGCGCTTCCAGCGCATGCGCGGCAAGGAAGTCTTCTACCCGATGGGCTGGGACGACAACGGCCTGCCCACCGAGCGTCGCGTGCAGAACTACTACGGCGTGCGCTGCGACCCGTCGCTGCCCTACGACCCGGACTTCGTTCCCCCGCACCAGGGCACCGAAGGCAAGAAGGTCAAGCCCGGCGACCAGGTGCCGATCAGCCGCCGCAACTTCATCGAGCTGTGCGAGGAGCTGACCGCCGACGACGAGCGCCAGTTCGAGGAGCTGTGGCGCCGGCTCGGGCTGTCCGTGGACTGGTCGCAGACGTACCAGACCATCGACGCCACCTCGCGCGCCGCCTCGCAGCGGGCGTTCCTGCGCAACCTGCAGCGCGGCGAGGCCTACCAGGCCGAAGCCCCGGGACTGTGGGACGTCACCTTCCAGACGGCCGTCGCCCAGGCCGAGCTCGAGGCCCGCGAGTACCCCGGCCACTACCACCGCGTCGCGTTCCACCGCGCCGGTGACGGCGCGACCGGTGAGCCGGTGTACATCGAGACCACGCGGCCCGAGCTCGTGCCGTCCGTCGTGGCCCTCATCGCCCACCCGGACGACGAGCGCTACCAGCACCTGTTCGGCACCACCGTGACCTCGCCCCTGTTCGGCGTCGAGGTGCCGGTGCTCGCCCACCACGCCGCCGCCATGGACAAGGGCGCCGGCATCGCCATGTGCTGCACCTTCGGCGACCTCACCGACGTGCAGTGGTGGCGCGAGCTGCAGCTGCCCACGCGCTCCGTCATCGGCCGCGACGGCCGCCTGACCCGCGAGACCCCCGAGTGGATCGCGGGCGGCCCCGGCGCCGACCTGTACGCCGAGGGCCTCGCCGGCAAGACCGCGTTCAGCGCCCGCACCGCCGTCGTCGACGCGCTGCGCGAGTCCGGTGACCTGGACGGCGAGCCCTCGCCCACCCAGCGCATGACGAACTTCTACGAGAAGGGCGACAAGCCCCTCGAGATCGTCACCTCCCGCCAGTGGTACATCCGCAACGGGGGCCGCGCCTGGGAGCAGCGCGACCTGAAGGCCGAGCTGCTCGCGCGCGGCAAGGAGCTCGACTTCCACCCCGACTTCATGCGGGTGCGCTACGAGAACTGGGTCAACGGCCTCAACGGCGACTGGCTCATCTCCCGTCAGCGGTTCTTCGGCGTGGCCGTGCCGGTCTGGTACGGGCTCGACGAGCACGGCGAGGTGGACTACGACCGCCTCATCACGCCGTCCGAGGCCGAGCTGCCCGTGGACCCGACGTCGCAGGCGCCCGCGGGCTACACCGAGGACCAGCGCGGCGAGCCCGGCGGGTTCGTCGGCGACAACGACGTCATGGACACCTGGGCGACGTCGTCGCTGAGCCCCCTGATCGTCTCCGGCTGGGAGCGCGACGCCGACCTGTTCGACCGCGTCTACCCCATGGACCTGCGTCCGCAGGGCCAGGACATCATCCGCACCTGGCTGTTCTCCTCCGTGGTGCGCTCGCACCTGGAGTGCGGCGTGCTGCCGTGGAAGAACGCGGCCATCAGCGGCTGGATCCTCGACCCCGACCGCAAGAAGATGTCCAAGTCCAAGGGCAACGTCGTCACGCCGATGGACCTGCTCACCGAGCACGGGTCCGACGCCGTGCGCTACTGGGCGGCAGCGGCCCGCCTGGGCACGGACGCGGCTTTCGAGGTCGGCCAGATGAAGATCGGTCGCCGGCTGGCGATCAAGGTCCTCAACGCCTCCAAGTTCGCCCTGACCTTCGGCGTGGACCCCGAGTCCGGCGCCGGCGAGATCGTGCTCGACCCCGCCGCCGTCACCGTCGACCTGGACCGCGCCATGCTGGCCGGGCTGGCCGACGTCGTCGACCAGGCGACCGCCGCGCTCGAGTCGTACGACCACACGCGCGCCCTGGAGATCACCGAGTCCTACTTCTGGGCGTTCTGCGACGACTACCTCGAGCTCGTCAAGGACCGCGCCTACGGCGGCGACGGCGAGGTCTCGGCCGCGACGCTCTCGGCCCGCACCGCCCTGGCGATCGCCCTGGACGCGATGCTGCGGCTGCTGGCCCCGTTCATCCCGTTCGCCACCGAGGAGGTCTGGTCCTGGTGGCGCACCGGGTCCGTCCACCGGGCCCCGTGGCCGACGGCGCAGCCGCTGCGGGACGCGTCCGCCGACGTCGACCCGACCGGCCTCACCGCGGCCGGCCACGCCCTGGCGGCGCTGCGCAAGCTGAAGTCGGCCGCCAAGGTCTCCATGAAGACCCCGGTCCTGTCCGGCACCGTCGCGGTCCCGGCGCACCTGCTGCCGGGCGTCGAGTCCGCCATGGTGGACCTGCGCGGCGCGGGCCGCGTCACCGGCCCCCTGGAGCTCGTCGAGGCGACCGACGGCCAGGGCGACCCCGACGTCCAGGGCGGGATCGTCGTCGTCGAGCACGAGCTGGGTGAGCCGCCGGCCAAGAAGCCGCGCGGCTGACACCGCCCCGACCCGGCGACAGGGAGGGTCGCGGCACGATCGCGTACTTCGCGATGGACGATCGTGCCGCGACCCTCCCCGTCGCCTTTCTCGTGCGTCGTCCTAGTGAGCCGCCGAGACACGACCGTCGTCGCCGCTCATGGTGGCGGCCGACTCGTGCGGTGTCCCGCCGTCGTGCCAGCGCAGCGTGGCCCCGACACCGTCCCGGAGCTCGACCGAGCCCTCCGGGGCGAAGACGAGCCCGGCGTCCTGCCCGATGGCGGCACGCAGCAGCGCGGTCGCGGCCGGCAGCTCCTCGAACTCGCCGACGCCCTCGAGCTCGGCCCGCGAGGCGGCGATGTGCATCGGGTCGGGCCCGACGAACAGCTGGAAGCCGTTGAGCAGACCGCCCAGCCCGGGCTCCTCGACCGAGCCGTCGACCCAGGCGTGCAGGGCACGGGCCGCGTCGTCGGCCAGCTCCTCGGAGAGCACCAGCTGCTTGACCTGGCCGCGCGCCAGGACCTGGGCGACGTCACCGATGCTGGTCACCGCTCCCGCCTCGCGGCCGAGCCCCTCGCGCAGCTCTGCCAGGACCTGCTCGCGACGGCGTTCGCGGAACGAGTCGAGAGCGTCCGCGACGGACTCCGCGAAGGGGCCCACGTGGACGCCGTCGTCGCGACCCCCGCCCGGCACCTCCACGGTGACCTGGGCGGCCTGCTGACCGAGCGCGTCCCGCACCATGTGCACGGCCCGCACGTCGCCGGTGATCAGCACGATCTCCGGGCGGCGTTCGGCCACGCGCCGGTCGATCTCGCCGGCCACCGCCTCGGCGTTGCGGTGCCACGAGTCCTCGGCGCGCGACTCGATCACCGACCGCTTGGTCGACGTGCTGGACGTCTTGGAGATCTCGTCGTCCGGCCCCTCGAAGGTCTCCTTCTCGCCGACGGGACGCCCGTCGGAGCCCACCGCGAAGAAGTCGGCCCCGGAGCGGTCGATGGCCACGCAGAGCGCGTCGACCTCCTCGTCGGCCGACCGTGCCGCCTGCAGCAGGCTCGGGACGCGGTGCCAGACCCCCGCCATCACCGGCGGCGGCTCGCGCAGGACCCGGTCGACCAGCACCCCCTCGTCGTCGGCGATGAGCACTCGGCCGTGCGGGCCGTGCACCCACGTCGGGCGGTCCACGGAGGCGTCCAGGTCGCTCAGAACGGTGTCCGTGGCGCCCTGCTTGGCGAGCGAGCGGCGCACGGAACGCCACCGGTTCGCCACATCCTTGTCGCCGGCCTCGACCGATCGCGTCGCGTCCAGGTAGACCGTCGCGAACGGGCCGGGGTGTCCGACCAAGGGCTTGAGCCAATCGATCTTCATGCAGATCTCCCTCGCGTCCGTCGGCTGTGAGACTCCAGCGTGCGACGGATCGCCGGTCGGCGCATCCCCGCTGGGCACAGGGTCGCGCGACCTCGGAGGACGCGGCGCCGCCCGGTGGCCGGGACCACCGGTGCGGACCGTGTCAGCGGCTCAGAAGCCGGAACCCCTTCAACTGTAGGTGTCCAGCGGGGGCACGTCCTCGGCCCGTCCGGCGGCGGCGTGCTCGGCGGCGATCCGCTCGTGACGGCGGATGACCTCGGAGACGATGAAGTGGCGGAACTGCTCGGCGAACTCGGGGTCCAGCCCGGCACCGGAGGCGATGGCCTTGAGCCGGTCGATCTGCTGGCGGTCTCGCTGGGGGTCCGCCGGCGGCAGGCCCTCGGTCGCCTTCAGCTCGCCCACGCGCTGCGTGGCGCGGAACCGCTCGGCCAGCAGGTGCACCAGCGCGGCGTCGATGTTGTCGATCGTGCTGCGCAGCCCGAGGATCTCGGTCGGCAGCGCCCGACCGGTCTCGGGCACGGGTGCTTCGTCGAAGGGCTCAGCCATGCCCACGATCCTACGGTCGCCACGCGCGCGACGGGCGCCCGCCCGCCATGTGGCCGTCCGCCGACCACACCAGGTCGGCGCACCCGTCGTCGGGCCGGGCGGGACGTCAGGCGGACTTGCGGTTGCGCACCGGTCCCGAGGACCGCGGCACGATCGTCGGGTTGACGTTCTCCTCGACGACCTCGCGGGTGATGACCACGCCTTCGACGTCGTCACGGCTCGGCACGTCGAACATCACCTGCTGCAGGACCTCCTCCATGATGGCCCGCAGCCCGCGGGCACCGGTCCCCCGCAGCAGCGCCTGCTCGGCGATCGCCTCGACCGCGTCGTCGGCGAACTCCAGGCGCACGCCGTCGATCTCGAACATCCGCTGGTACTGCTTGACCAGGGCGTTGCGCGGCTCGGTGAGGATGCGCACGAGCGCGTCGCGGTCCAGCGGCGAGACGGAGGCGATGACGGGCAGACGGCCGATGAACTCGGGGATGAGGCCGAACTTGTGCAGGTCCTCGGGGCGCACCTCGGAGAAGAGGTCGACGTCGGCGGTGGACTCCATCGGGGCGGAGAAGCCGATGCCGCGCTGGCGGGCGCGGGAGGCGATGATGTCGTCCAGCCCGGCGAACGCCCCGGCGACCACGAACAGCACGTTCGAGGTGTCGATCTGGATGAACTCCTGGTGCGGGTGCTTGCGCCCGCCCTGCGGCGGCACCGACGCGCTGGTGCCCTCGATGATCTTCAGCAGGGCCTGCTGGACGCCCTCGCCGGAGACGTCGCGCGTGATCGACGGGTTCTCGGCCTTGCGGGCCACCTTGTCGATCTCGTCGATGTAGATGATGCCCGTCTCGGCCTTCTTGACGTCGTAGTCCGCGGCCTGGATCAGCTTGAGCAGGATGTTCTCGACGTCCTCGCCCACGTAGCCGGCCTCCGTCAGCGCCGTCGCGTCGGCGATGGCGAACGGGACGTTGAGCATCTTGGCCAGCGTCTGCGCCAGGTAGGTCTTGCCGGTCCCGGTGGGCCCGATGAGCAGGATGTTGGACTTGGCGATCTCCACCGAGTCCTCGTCGTCCTTGGCCGGCGGGGGCGCCTGGACCCGCTTGTAGTGGTTGTAGACCGCGACGGCGAGCGCGCGCTTCGCGGGGTCCTGACCGATGACGTACTGCTCGAGGAAGTCGAAGATCTCCCGCGGCTTGGGCAGCTCGGTCAGCCCCAGCTCCGTCGTCTCACCGAGCTCTTCCTCGATGATCTCGTTGCACAGGTCGATGCACTCGTCGCAGATGTATACGCCGGGCCCAGCGATCAGCTTCTTGACCTGCTTCTGCGACTTCCCGCAGAAGGAGCACTTGAGCAGGTCTGCACCGTCACCGATTCGAGCCACCGCGGGCCTCCTTGTCTCGTGCGCGTCCTTCGACCATTCCACACCACACCGGCCCCGTTGTCAGCAGAGACGGCCCGGTGTGGCGCGACCCGGGTGCCGACCTCGTGGTCGGCACCCGGGTCGCGCGCGATGTCGTCACCGGTGGTCCCGGGGCTCTCAGGCCCGGATCTGACCCGGCTTGCGGGACTCGAGCACCTGGTCGACCAGGCCGTAGTCCTTGGCCTCGGCGGCCGTGAGGATCTTGTCGCGCTCGATGTCGTCGCGGATCTCCTCGACGTCCTTGCCGGTGTGCCGGGCCAGCGTCTCCTCGAGCCACTCGCGCATGCGGATGAGCTCGTTGGCGTGGATCTCGATGTCGGAGGCCTGGGCGTAGCCGCCGCCCTCCATCGCCGGCTGGTGGATCAGCACGCGGGCGTTCGGCAGCGCCAGGCGCTTGCCGGGCTCACCCGCGGCCAGCAGCACGGACGCGGCCGAGGCCGCCTGCCCGAGGCAGACCGTCTGGATCTGCGGCTTGATGAACTGCATCGTGTCGTAGAGCGCGGTCATCGCGGTGAACGACCCGCCCGGGGAGTTGATGTAGATCATCACGTCGCGGTCGGGGTCCTGGGACTCCAGGACGAGCAGCTGGGCCATGATGTCGTCGGCCGACGCGTCGTCGACCTGGACGCCCATGAAGATGATGCGGTCCTCGAACAGCTTCGTGTACGGGTCCTGGCGCTTGAAGCCGTAGGGCGTGCGCTCCTCGAACTGCGGGAGCACGTAGCGCGACGACGGGGCGCCGTGCGGCAGCGCGATCCCGCCCGGGCGGGCGGCGTCGCCGGCGAGACGCTCGGCCCGCATCGCGAACTGGTACTCGGCGGAGTGGCTCATGGTTCTCCTCGGTGGGAAGTCGTCAGGGGTCTCGATCGACCGGGTGGGGTCAGCTGGCGGTCGTGCCGCCGCCCCCGGACACCGAGGCAGCGTTGGCGACGACCCGGTCGACGAAGCCGTACTCGAGGGCCTCGTCCGCCGTGAACCAGCTGTCGCGGTCGTTGTCCTTGAGGATCTTCTCGAGCGGCTGGCCGGTCTGCTCGGCCGTGAGCTCCGCGAGCACCTTCTTCATGTGCATGATGAGCTGGGCGCCGATGCGGACGTCGGTGGCCGTGCCGCCGACGCCACCGGAGGGCTGGTGCATCAGGACCCGCGCGTGCGGGGTGATGTAGCGCTTGCCCTTGGCGCCCGAGGACAGCAGGAACTGCCCCATCGAGGCGGCCATGCCCATCGCGACCGTGGCGACGTCCGGCTGGATGAACTGCATGGTGTCGTAGATCGCCATGCCGGCCGTGATCGAGCCGCCCGGGGAGTTGATGTAGAGGTAGATGTCCTTGTCCGGGTCCTCCGCCGCGAGCAGCATCATCTGGGCGCAGATGGCGTTCGCGTTGTCGTCGCGCACCTCCGAGCCCAGCCAGATGATGCGCTCCTTGAGGAGCCGGTTGTAGATGGAGTCGTTGAGGCCGAAGCCCGGGCCGTCGGCGCGGGCCTCAGGTGCCGCTGAGCCCATCTGCAGCAGGTCGTTCACGTCCGTCTCCTTCGCTTCGCTGTCGCTCGACCCTAACGTGCAGGGCGTGCCCGCCGAGTCCCCGGAGCGCCCTGTTTCGCTGCAGGCGCACAGCGGCACGTCGCCGGGGACGACGACGGCCCGCACCCTCCGGGTGGAGGATGCGGGCCGTCGTCGTGCGGCGCGGTGGCGTCAGGCCTTGCCGGTCTCCTCGGCGGAGTCGCCGGACTCCGCGGAGTCCGGGGTGTCCGCCGACTCGGCCGACTCGCCGGACTCGGCCGACTCGCCGGACTCGGCGTCGGCGATCTCCGACTGCGCGGCCTCGGTGGCGGCGGCCGCGGCCTCGTCGTCCTCCTCGGACCCGATGAACTCGGTCAGGTCGACGACGTTGCCGTCGGCGTCCTTGACCTCGATGTCGCGCAGGGCCACGGCGAGCGCCTTGGACCGCGCGACCTCGCCGACCATGGCCGGGATCTGGCCGGACTGGTCGAGGGTCTGGATGAACTGCTGCGGCTCCATGCCGTACTGCTGGGAGGCCTGGACCAGGTACTCGATGAGCTCGCCCTGGCCGACCTGCACCTCGAGCTTCTCGGCGAGGGTGTCCAGCAGGATCTGGTTCGTGATCGCCTTGGTGGCGTCCGCGGTGACCTCGGTGCGGTGCTCGTCGTCCTCGAGACGACCCTCCTGCTCGAGGTGGCGGTGCACCTCGGCCTCGACGACGCCGGACGGCACCGGCACCTCGACGGCCTCGAGCAGCTTCTCCAGCAGGGCGTCGCGCGCGGCGACGGCCTGGTCGGAGGACTTGGAGGAGGCGACCTGCTGGCGCAGGTCGGCCTTGAGCTCCTCGAGGGTGTCGAACTCCGAGGCCATCTGGGCGAAGTCGTCGTCCGCCTCGGGCAGCTCGCGCTCCTTGACGGAGGTGGCGGTCACCGTGACCGTCGCCTCGGCGCCCTCGTGCTCGCCACCGGCGAGGTTGGTGGTGAAGGTGGTGGTCTCGTCCGCGGACAGACCGGTCAGCGCCTCGTCCAGACCCTCGAGCATGTTGCCAGCACCGATCTGGTAGGAGACGCCGGAGACGGAGTCGACCTCGTCCTCGCCGACCATGGCCTTGAGGTCGATGACGACGTAGTCGCCCTCGACGGCCGGGCGGTCGACGCCCACGAGGGTGCCGAACCGCTCGCGCAGCGAGTCGAGACGCTCGGCGACGTCCTCGTCGGAGACCTCGGTGGACTCCACGGTGAGCTCGATGGCGGACAGCTCGGGCAGCTCGAGCTCCGGGCGGACCTCGACCTGCGCGACGAACTCCAGCCGGCCCTCGCCGGCCTTCTCCGGGATGCCGGTGACCTCGACCTCGGGCTGGCCCAGCGGGCGCAGCTCCTCGGCGCTCACGGCGTCGCGGTAGAAGCCGGACAGGCCCTCGTTCACGGCGTGCTCGATGACGGCACCCCAGCCGATGCGCTGGTCGATGATGCGCGGGGGGACCTTGCCCTTGCGGAAGCCGGGGATGTTCACCTGCTCCGCGATGTGCTTGTAGGCGTGGTCGATGCTCGGCTTGAGCTCGTCGTACTCCACCTCGACGGTCAGCTTGACCTTGGTGGGCTCCAGGGTCTCGACGGCGCTCTTCACTTCGATGGTCTCCAACGTGTCGGGTGCGTGCGCGCGCGTCTTGCCGGAGCGGGCCGGCGCGGGATGGTGCGGCGCGGGATGCTTGCGATGCCTGTCGCCCGGCGTCCGCACGACGGGCGCACGGGCAACCCATCGATCATACGCCACGTGACGGAGCGCCGGGCACCGGCCCTCCGGTGGCGAACGCCACGGCGCCGACACCCCGCCGGTGCGCCGGCCGGGTGACGGCGCCTACCGGGACGACCGGGGTCGCACGCGCGTGTGGATGCGCTGCCCCTGCGGGCCGAAGAGACTGAGCAGCTCGACGGCCTCGTCACCGACGGGTCCGAACCAGTGCGGCACCCGGGTGTCGAACTCGGCGGCCTCCCCCGGGCCCATCTCGACGTCGTGGTGGCCGAGCACGAGGCGCAGTCGGCCCGCGAGCACGTAGAGCCACTCGTACCCCTCGTGCGTGCGCGGGTCGGGCCCGTCGGGCCGGGCGTCGGCGGTGAAGATCATCTTGTAGGCCGCCACGTCGGGGGCACCCGGCGTGAGCGCGATGGCGGTCACGCCGTCGGCGGTCTCGGGCTTGAGGTGCACGCGCGGGTCGCCGGTGGTCGGGGCGTCGACCAGGTCGTCGAGCGTCACGCCGTGCTCGCGGGCCAGGGGAAGCAGCAGCTCCAGCGAGGGCCGGCGCGCGCCGGACTCCAGGCGCGAGAGCGTGCTGATCGAGATGCCGGTGCGCTCGGAGACCGCCGCGAGGGTCGCCCCGCGGTCCTGGCGCAGCCTGCGCAGCCGCGGCCCCACCGAGTCGAGCGCCGTGCCCAGGTCGTCCACCACGGGACGAGTTTGCCAGCCCGGCAAGCCGTGCTGCAGCGCGCAGGTCCTTCTCGCCGGGTCCGGTGGGCGCTCAGTAGCCGACGGGCGCCGAAGACACCACGGCGAGGAAGAAGATCATCAGCGCGAGCGTCGCCGCCCCGACCCACCCGAGCACGACCCCGGCGATCGCCAGCCCACGACCGTCCTGCGGGGCGGAGGCCGGGGCCTTCTTGATCTGGCTCAGCGCCACGTACCCGAAGATCAGGGCCAGGACGCTCCCGACCCAGTAGAGCCAGAGGATGCCCAGCACCAGCGAGGCCACCGCCAGGCCGTTGGTCCGCCGCACCGGGTACGGCCAGGCGCCGTACGGCGGACCCGGCTGCGGCGCGGCCGGCCAGGCTCCGGCGGACGACGGATACGCGGCACCCGAGCCCTGCGGCACCGAGGACGGCGGCGGACCGGCGGCGTAGCCCGCCGGCGGGGCCGCCGGTCCGTACGGGTCGCCCGGCGCGGACGGCGGGGTCGGCGGCGTGGCCGACGAGGCCGGCGGCACCGGCTGCGTCGGGTGCTGCTGCGGGTGCTCGCCGCCCGGGGCGGCGTAGGGGTCGTTCGAGTCCGTCACGCTCTCGAGCCTACCGGTCGGCGGACAGGTCGTTCCGGTCGTCCACCGCCGGGACCAGGGACGACTCCTCCGGCGTGGACACCGTGAACACGGCTCCCGCGACGCGGGGGTGACCGGTCGCGGCACGCTCGAGCTCGTCCAGCCGTCGCGCGACGGCGGTCTCGCGCTCCTCCCCCGCCAGGTCGACGCTGGCCACCAGGTACAGCCGCCGGGGACCCACGTACTCGATCCGCAGGTAGGTCACCCGGTCCACCGTCGGCAGCGCCAGCAGCCGGGCCAGGACCGCGTCCCGGACGGCGGGACGCACCTCCTCGCCCACCAGGAAGCGCCGGTTGCGGTCCACGAGCACGAGCGAGACGACGGCCAGCAGCACGCCGATGGCGATCGACCCGATCGCGTCCGGCACCGCCGACCCCGTGAGCTGGTGGGCCAGCACGCCCGCGAACGCGATGACCAGGCCGACCAGCGCCGCCGCGTCCTCGGCGACGACCGCGCGCAGCGTCGGGTCGGAGGTCTGCAGCACGTGCTCGAACGGGTCCTGACGCGTCCGGCGGGCCTCGGACCGGACCTGGCGCACGGCCTGGAGGAACGACACCCCCTCGAGGACGAAGGCCAGGGCGAGCACGGCGTAGGCGATGCCGAGGTCCTCGGCCGGCTCCGGGTCGAGGAGCTCCTGGACACCGTGCGTGATCGAGACGCCCGCCCCGACGGCGAAGAGGCCGATGGCGGCGAACATCGACCAGACGTACGCCTCGCGCCCGTACCCGACCGGGTGCCCGCGGTCGGCGGGCCGGCGCGACCGCTTCGACGCCACGAGCAGGAACACCTCGTTGCCCGTGTCGGCCCACGAGTGCACGGCCTCGGCCAGCATCGACGCCGACCCGGTGAGCAGGGCGGCCGCCGACTTGGCGACGGCGACGAGCCCGTTGGCGACGAAGGCGACGACCACCGTCGTGGCGCTCTCGCCGCCGGGCTCGGGCGGTCGCGCGACGCGCGGGTCGGCCGACGGGGCGGTGGTCTCGGCGGGCGACGGGTCGACGGAGGAGGTCATCCGGTTCCTTCGGGCGGGGCGACGGCGGGTCCAACCTAGGTGCGCCGTGCGCGGGCCGCGCGCCGAGCCGCGCCCGCTCGTCGCGCCGCCTCCCGGCGTCGGTGCCAGGATGATCGACGAGAGGCCGTCGGACCGCGACCGCGAAGGGAACCGCATGCCGCCCGGGGACACGACCAGCGAGCCGCGACCGCGCCCCGAACGCTTCCCGCGCTGGGTCTACTCCCGGGGCCGCGAGCCCGACCCGCGCTTCTCGCTGGCCAACGAGCGGACCGTCCTGGCCTGGATCCGCACCTCCCTGGGCCTGATCGCCGGCGGGACGGCCCTGGAGGCGCTCGACCTGCCGATGGAACCCCACCTGCGGCTCGCCTCGGCGGTGGTCCTGCTGCTGGCCGGGGCGACCGTCCCCGTCGTGGCGGCCGTCGAGTGGGCCCGCACCGAGCGGGCGATGCGGGAGGACGCCGCGCTGCCGGGTGCGATCACGGGGTTCGTGCTCGTGGCGACGATGACGACCGTCGGGGTGCTGCTGCTGCTGGCGCTGCTGCTGCGATGACCGGCCCGCCCTCCGGTCACGGACCGACCGACGCGGGCGCCCCCGGGCTGTGGGCCGAGCGCACCGCGCTGGCCTGGCGGCGCACGCTGCTGTCGTTCACGGCGGCCTGCCTGGTGGCCGTCCAGGTGCTGCCCGCGGCCCGGAGCGCCCGTGCCCTGCTGCTGGCGGCCGCCGTCGCGCTGCTCCTCACCGCGCCCGGCTGGTGGTTCGCCCGCAGCCACGCCCGGCACACGGACGTCCACCTGCGTCGAGAGGTCCCCCGGCTGCGGCACGGCCGCCGGATCGTGGCGATGTGCGCCGGCACGAGCCTGCTCGCCCTCGGCGGCCTGGTGCTCGTCCTCGTCGTCTGACCGGATCGCCGACGTCTTCGGCACCAGCCCCGGGTGGCACCGAGAAGAACGTCACACCGGCATCGTAGGGTGAGCACGTGCTACGCAAACGCCCCGCCGTCGTGGGTCCTGTCGAGACGCGGGGAGCGCAGCTCTCCGACGAGTTCGACCGCGCCGCGGACCGCTACGACCTGCTGACCCGGCTCAACCCGGGCTACCACCAGGCCTTGAGCACAGCGGCACGCGCGCTGGTCTCCCTGCTGCCGCGCCGCTCCGACGACGAGCCGTTCGTGCTGTGGGACCTGGGGTGCGGCTCCGGGCTGTCCACGCGGGCCCTGGTCGACGCGGCCGGCGACAGGACCCGCGTCGTCGGGCTGGACGCCTCCGCCGGGATGCTGAGCCGCGCCCGGGCCAAGACCTGGCCGGACGGCGTCCGGTTCGTGCAGGCCTTCGCCCAGTCCCTGCCCGAGGTGGCGCGCGACCACGTGGGGCGGGACGCCGACGGGGCCTTCGCCGCCTACCTGCTGCGCAACGTCCCCGAGGAGCAGCGCGACGACGTCGTCACCGCCATCCACGACCAGGTGCAGCCCGGCGGCTGGGTGGCGCTGCAGGACTACCACGTCAAGCACGACCGGGTCGCCTCGGCCGTCTGGACCGTCGTCTGCTGGGGCGTCGTCATGCCCCTGTCCTTCCTCGTGCGCGGCAACCCGGCGATCTACCGCTACCTGTGGCGCAGCGTCGTCGACAACGACAGCACCGCCCAGCTCCAGGCACGCCTCGAGCGGGCCGGGCTCACCGACATCCGCTGGCACACCGGCACGGGCTGGCAGCGGGGCATCCTGCACACCGTCCTGGCCCGCCGACCCGAGAAGGACCCCGCATGAGCCGACCCGTCCCGCCCGGCCGCGACGTCGCCGCCGTCCTCCACCCGGCAGCGCCCGGCGCCGAGCGCGTCAGCGACGACCAGCACGTGGTCGTCGTCGGCGGCGGCATCGCCGGCCTGGCCGCGGCGGCGATCCTGGCCGAGCGGGGCGTACGGGTGACGGTGCTCGAGGCCTGCGACCAGCTCGGCGGCCGGGTCCGCGCGTGGCCGGTCGACGGCGCCGACGAGGACGGCCGCACCATGAGCCGCGGCTTCCACGCCTTCTTCCGGCAGTACTACACGCTGCGGGCGCTGCTGCGCCGCGCCGACCCGACGCTGGCCCACCTGGTGCCCGTCCCCGACTACCCCCTGCGTCGCGGCGACGGCCTCACCGACAGCTTCGCGGCGCTGCCGCTGACCCCGCCGGTCAACCTCGCGGCGTTCGTCGTGCGCAGCCCCACCTTCCCGATCACCGCGCTGACCAAGGTGCACCTGCCGAGCGCCGTCGAGCTCGTCTCGGTCTCCTACCCCGCGAGCCACGAGCGCTACGACGGCGAGTCCGCCCAGGACTTCCTCGACCGCCTGCGCTTCCCCGAGGGCGCGCGGCACCTCGCCCTGGAGGTGTTCGCCCGGTCCTTCTTCGCCCACCCCACCGACTTCGGGGCCGGCGAGCTGGTCGGCATGTTCCACACCTACTTCGCCGGGTCCTCGGAGGGCCTGCTCTTCGACGTCCCCGACGACGACTACGACACCGCGCTGTGGGCCCCGCTGGGCCGCTACCTGGGCGGGCTGGGCGTCGACGTGCGCACCGGTACGCGGGCCGAGTCGCTCACCCGGGCCGCGGACGGGACCTGGCACGTGGGCACCTCGTCCGGGGACCTCACCGCGGACGCCGTCGTGGTGGCCACCGACCCCCGGGCGGCACGCGGCCTGCTCGCGCCGCTCGCCGACCAGGCGGACGACGGTCTCGACCCCGCGGAGCGGCAGCAGTGGCACCGGCGGGTCGCCGCCGGGCGCAACGCCCCGCCCTTCGCCGTGCTGCGGCTGTGGCTCGACGGCCCGGTCGCCCCGGAGCGGGAGGCGTTCCTGGGCACGTCCGGCTACGACCTGCTCGACAACGTCACCGTCCTGGAACGGTTCGAGCAGGGAGCGGCCGACTGGGCGCTCGCGCACGGCGGCTCCGTCGTGGAACTGCACGGCTACGCCGTCGACCCCGAGCGGGACCCCGACCTGGCCGGCGACGGGCCGCGCGGGCTCGACACCTCGCGTCTGCGCACACGGCTGCTGGACGCCCTGCACGAGGTCTACCCCGAGACCCGCGGGCTGCAGGCGGTCCACTCCGAGCTCCTCGTCGAGGACGACTGCGGGCTGGTCGGCACCGGCCCGTGGCGCGACCGGCTCACCGTCGACACCCCGTACCCGGGCCTGGCCCTGGCGGGCGACGGGCTCCGGGTCGACTGGCCGATCGCCCTCATGGAGCGCGCCGCGGTGACCGGCGTGCTCGCCGCCAACCACCTGCTGCAGGGCTGGGACGTGCGGGGCGAGGACGTCTGGACCGTCCCGCTGCAGGGTGTGCTCCGGCGTCGGCCGGACCTGTCGGCGGCGGGAGCAGCCGTGGCCCGGACCGCGCGGACCGTGCGGGACCGCCTGCCCGTCGGGCGGCGATGACGGGCCGACGGCGGGCGGTGCGCCCGGGCGAGCCGAGCACGCCTCGCGTCGAGCGGCAGGGGGCCGACGGCGGCCGCGGGGTCAGCACCGTGTGGCGCATCCGGTCGCTGGAGGCGGCGCGGCAGGTGCTGCGTGCGCGCCACGCCACGACGCAGGCCGGCTTCACCGCCGAGGCCATCCCCCAGCGGCTCAAGCACCACCCGATCCTCATCTCCGACGGTCCGCAGCACGACGAGCAGCGCCGCAAGGTCGCCCGCTTCTTCGCGCCCGTGGTCGTGGCCGAGCGCTACACCGCGCAGATGGAGGAGTGCGCCGACCGGCTGCTCGGCGGGACCCCGCCCGGCGGCCGACTGGTGCTCGACGAGCTCGCGCTGCACTACACCGTCGAGGTCACCGCGGAGGCGGTCGGGCTGACCGAGTCGTCCGTGCCGCGGATGTCGCGCCGGCTGGTGAGCTTCTTCCGCCAGCCGCCCTTCGACATCACCCGCCGCGACCTGGGCCGCACGCGACGCCAGTGGATGCGGGCGGCCGTCAACGGTCTCCTGCCGGTCGCGCGCTTCTACCTCGCGGACGTGCGCCCGGCGATCCGGGCGCGTCGCACGGAGCGCCGCGAGGACATCATCAGCCACCTGGTCGACGAGGGCTACACCGACGTCGACATCCTGGTCGAGTGCGTCACGTACGGCACGGCGGGCATGGTGACCACGCGCGAGTTCGTCACGATGGCCGCCTGGCACCTGCTGCGCGACGACGCCCTGCGCGAGCGCTACGTCGTCGCCGGCCAGGAGGAGCGCTTCGCGATCCTGCACGAGATCATCCGGCTGGAGCCGGTCGTCGGGCACCTGTACCGACGCGCGCAGGAGCCGATCAGCATCACCGACGGCGACGGCGCCTGGACGATCGAGGCCGGCGACCTGGTCGACGTGAGCGTCCGGTCCGCCAACGCCGACCCCCGGGCGCTGGACGAGGACGGCCTGGACCTCTGCCCCGGCCGGTCCCTGCCGCGGGGCGTCAACGCCACCGGCCTCACCTTCGGCGACGGCGCCCACAAGTGCCCCGGCCAGCCCCTGGCGATCCTGGAGACCGACGTGCTGCTCACCCGGCTCCTGGCACGCTCGCCGCGCCTGGTGTCCGAGCCCGAGGTGGGCTGGGACGACCTCATCGAGGGCTACACGCTGCGGGGGCTGGAGCTGGAGCTGCCCGCCGCCTCCTCCGGCAGCCGGTGACGGTAGGTCCACGACGTCAGGGCCGTCACGAGGACCGCGAGCAGCACGCCGGTGAAGATGTGCAGCGCCTGCAGGTCCCCGCCGAGCCGACCGAGGGTGAACTGCACGGTCACCAGCACCGCCGTCGCCACGGCGAGCGCCACGTTGACCCGACCGGCGGAACGCCGGAGCACGAGGTAGACGACGACCGCCAGCCAGGCGACCGCCAGGGTGACCCAGGCGCCCACCCGGTGCTGGTCGAGGTACCCCGGTTCTCCGCCGAGGTAGGCCGAGGCCCAGCCGGCCTGCGCGATGACGCAGCTGATGAGCACGGTCGCGGCGCTGCGCAGCCAGATCAGGTGCGGGTGGGGCATGGCGGTCTCCCGTCGACATAGGGTGTGGCCCGGAGGTGGACATGGCGGACGTCGCGGTGGTCGGGCTGGGTCCGGCCGGGCGTGCCCTCGCCGCGCGGTGCGTGGCCGCTGGACTGTCGGTGGTCGCGGTCGACCCGCGCCCCGACGCGGTGTGGACGCCGACCTACGGTCTCTGGGCCGACGAGCTGGGCGACCTGCCCGCCTCCGTCGTGCGGGCACGGGCCGAGAACCCCGAGCTGCGGGCGACCGGCGTGCACCCCCTGCAGCGTGCCTACCTGGTCCTGGACAACGCCGCGCTGCAGGCCGCCCTGCCCCTGGACGACGTCGAGGTCCGTACCGGACGCCTCGACGACGCGCAGGTCGGCGCCCTCCGCCGCGAGGCCCGGGTGGTGGTCGACGCCCGCGGGGCGCGACCCGGCGGTTTGCGGGCCGACGACCCGGCGCCGCTGCAGACCGCCTACGGGATCGTCGTGCCGGCCGAGGCCGCCGCGCCGGCCCTCCAGGGCGCCGAGTCCCTGCTGATGGACTGGCGCACCGACTGGTCGGAGCAGGAACGACCGACCGCCACCCCGACCTTCCTCTACGCGATCCCCGTGGGCGGCGAGCGGATGCTGCTCGAGGAGACGTGCCTGGCCGCCGCGCCGGGGCTGCCCGTCGCCGAGCTGCGGGCGCGGCTCCGGCGTCGCCTGCTGGCCCGCGGCGTCGACGCGGCCACGGTGGACCACCCTCTCGACCGCGAGGTCGTGCGCATCCCCATGCGCGGCCGCGACGCTCCCCCGCCCCCGGGCGTCCTGGCCGTCGGCACCGCGGGACGTGGCGGGCACCGGATCACCGGCTACTCCGTGGCGCACTCCCTGCGCCGGGCCGACGCCCTCGCGCACGCTCTCGCGCAGGGTGACGGGCCGGACGAGGTCGATCCGACGGACGCCGCCGAGCGGCTCCGGGAGGTCGGCCTGCGCGCGCTGCTGCGGCTGAGCACGCCGGGCACGCTGGAGCTCTTCGAGGGCTTCGGCCGCCTGCCGGCCCCCCGTCGGCAGGCGCTCCTCTCCCGCGACGCGGGCGCAGGCGGGCTGGCGGGCGCCATGTGGGGGATGTTCGCGCGGATGCCGTGGGCGGCCAAGGGCGAGCTGGTCCGCGCGTCGCTGAGCCCCTCGCGCCCGGGCGGCTGACCGACGCGTGGGTACCGTCCGACGGCGCGGGGCCCGCGGGTGCCTGACGTCGTCCGCTGCGGTCACACCGTGCTCCTCGCTGTCGCGGCCAGCCTCGCACAGGGCACTCCCGCGAGCGCGCCGGACACCCGGCGCGCGGAACGACGACGGGCCGCCGACGCTGCACGGCGGCAGGTCGACGGCCCGTCGTCCCGACGGTCGGGGTGACAGGATTTGAACCTGCGACCCTCTGCTCCCAAAGCAGATGCGCTACCAAGCTGCGCCACACCCCGGGGTACCCGTCCGCCCCGGAGGACGGCGGGTCCGGTGGGCAAGTGTAGTGCGCGACGTCGGTGCACCGGACGGCTGCGTGCCGTGCACGGGCACCGGTGGGGCTTTGCTAGGCTGGCGCCGCCGTCCGCGGGGCAGCTCGTCATCGAGCCGCTGCCGGACCGGTGCGGGCGTAGCTCAATGGTAGAGCCTCAGTCTTCCAAACTGATTACGCGGGTTCGATTCCCGTCGCCCGCTCGCCCGAGCGCGACGAACGGCCCCGGTCATGCTGATGACCGGGGCCGTTCGTCGTTGAACAGCGGCGCCGACGGGCCGCGTCGATGGGCGGCGCGACGGCGCACGACTCATCGATCCTCTCGATATGTGAGCGTGATCTTGTCGATCGGAGCGGGTGTGGCTAGGCTCGTCGTGCGGGACGTCCGAGACCCGCCGGAGAACAACGCGCCACAGAGCGCCCGCGCACCTGGGAGGGACGCACGATGACGACCATCGCACCCTCCCACGTCTCCGGCCCCGACACCTTCGCTGCCGCGCCCCTCGTGCGCCGGCCGATGTGCGCCTGCCCCGCGGTCTGCTGCTGTCGGTAGAGCGTCCGCCTCACGCCTGACCCCGCGGGTCGTGGCGACCGCGCGACGCTCACGGACCACTGCCCCCTGCACCCCGCCCGGACGCCCCGGCCGACGACGATCGCCTGCCGTCGGCGCGCCGGGACCAGACCACCGCATCACCCCGACACGAAGGAACTCTCACTCATGGCCACCATCTACGACGACGCGACGCAGCTCATCGGCCGGACGCCGCTGGTGCGGATCAACCGTCTCACCGAGGGCTCGGAGGCGACCGTCGCCGCCAAGCTCGAGTTCTACAACCCGGCCAGCTCGGTCAAGGACCGCATCGGCGTCTCGATCATCGACGCCGCCGAGGCCTCCGGCGAGCTGAAGCCCGGCGGGACCATCGTCGAGGGCACCTCCGGCAACACCGGCATCGCCCTCGCCTTCGTCGGTGCCGCTCGCGGCTACCACGTCGTGCTCGCGATGCCCGAGACGATGTCCAAGGAGCGCCGCGCGCTGCTGCGCGCCTACGGCGCCGAGCTGGTCCTGACCCCGGGCTCGGAGGGCATGAAGGGGGCCGTCGCGGCCGCCGAGAAGATCGCCGCCGAGCGTCCCGGGGCGATCCTGGCCCGCCAGTTCGCCAACGAGGCCAACCCGAAGATCCACCGCGAGACGACGGCCGAGGAGATCTGGGCCGACACCGACGGCGAGGTCGACATCGTCGTGGCGGGCATCGGTACCGGCGGCACCATCACCGGCGTCGGCCAGGTCCTCAAGGAGCGCAAGCCCGAGGTCCAGATCGTCGCCGTCGAGCCGGAGGAGTCGCCCATCCTCAACGGCGGTGCCCCCGGACCCCACAAGATCCAGGGCATCGGCGCGAACTTCGTCCCGGAGATCCTCGACACCGAGATCTACGACGAGGTCATCGACGTCAACGCGGAGACCGCCGTCGAGTGGGCGCGGCGCGCCGCTCGCGAGGAGGGCCTGCTCGTGGGCATCTCCTCCGGCGCCGCTCTGAACGCCGCGGCCCAGGTCGCGAAGCGCCCGGAGAACGCCGGCAAGACGATCGTCGTGATCATCCCGAGCTTCGGCGAGCGCTACCTGTCCACCGTGCTGTTCTCGGACCTGCTGGACTGATCGCATGGCGGACTCCCCGGCGCGCGCGTTCCTCCGTCTCCTCCGCGAGGACGCGGAGGTCGCGCGCGCCCAGGACCCGGCGGCGGACTCGCTGCTGTCGGTCGTCCTGACCTACCCCGGCGTCCATGCCGTGTGGCACTACCGCCTCGCCCACGCGATGTGGCAGTCACCCCTGCTGCGCATGCCCGCACGGATGCTGTCCCTGGCCTCGCGGCTGTTCACCGGCGTCGAGATCCACCCGGCGGCCCGGATCGGGCGCCGGCTGTTCATCGACCACGGCATGGGCCTGGTCATCGGCGCCACGGCCGAGGTCGGCGACGACTGCCTGCTCTTCCACGGCGTCACCCTGGGCGGGCGCACCATGAACCCCGGCAAGCGGCACCCCACCCTGGGCGACCGCGTGATGGTCGGTTCCGGGGCCAAGGTGCTCGGACCGCTGTGGATCGGCGACGACGCCAAGATCGGCGCGAACGCCGTCGTGACCAAGGACGTGCCGAACGGCGCGGTCGCCGTCGGCGTGCCGGCGAAGAACAAGGTGCCCGCCGCGCAGCCGCCGGACCCGACCTCGAACGGCAGGTCCCGCAGCACGCCGCGCACGATCGAGGACCCGTCGCAGCTCATCGAGTACGTCATCTGATTGCGATTCGGCAACAGGCCTTGAACCACTGTGGCGCAGGCCACTAGGAAGGGACGTGGTGCGGTGCAATGGGGCACCGCGCCACTTCTTCTCACCGGTCCCGCCCTCACCGGTTCTCCGAGGACAACACACCTCCTCCACGACCGTGCCGCACCGGACAGAGTTCTCCCGACCTTGTTCTAGTTGTCATAGAACTAGTACTGTGTCGGCATGCTCTGGACCATCGACGCCGGGAGCGACGAGCCGCTGTACGCGCAGCTCGTCGCGCAGGCGCACCTCGCCGTCGCCCGCGGCGACCTCTCCCCCGGCGACCGCCTGCCCGCGGCACGCGAGCTCGCGACCTCGCTGGACCTCAACGTGCACACGGTCCTGCGCGCCTACCAGCAGCTGCGGGACGAGGGTCTCGTCGACCTGCGGCGCTCGCGCGGCGCCGTGATCACCGGGGCCGCCGCCACGGACCTGACCGCCGTCGAAGAGGCGCTGCGCACCTTCGTCGCAGCGGCCCGCGAGGCGCGCCTCTCCCCCGAAGCCACCACCACCCTCCTCCAGGAAGAGCTCAAGCGATGACCACCCACCCCGACCCGACACCGGCCTGGCGTCGGCGCGCCCGCCGCTCGACCCTGTGGTCCTCCCTCGCCGGACTGGCCCTCACCCTCGGCGCTGCCGCGACCGTGTGGGGCTGGCGTGGCGACCTGCCCGACGAGGTCGCCACGCACTGGGGGCCCGGCGGCACCCCGGACGCCTCCATGACGGTCACGGGCCTGGTGGCGACCGCGGTGGCCACGACCGTCGGCCTGCTGGCCCTCTTCGCCGTCGTCGGCCTGGCCTGGGGCTCCAGCGCCTCCACCCGGCGGACGGCGGCCGGTGCCGCCGTCTGGTCCGGCGGCCTGGGCGCCGCCCTCCTGCTGGTCACCGCCGGTCTCCAGCGCGGCCTGGACACACCGCAGGCCGCAGAGCTGCCCGGATGGGCCCTGGCCGTGGTCCTGCTCGCCCCGCTGCTCCCCGCCGTGGGCGCCGCGGCGCTCGTCCCGGGCGACCCGGCCCTGCCGGCCGAGCGCCCCGTCGCGGCCGACGCCCCCCGGACGACGCTGACGGACAGCGAGCGTGCCGTCTGGATGGGAACCGCCCGGGGCGGTGCGGCCCTCGTGCTGGGGATCGGGGCCGTCGTCGCCACGACGCTGCTCGCCGTCGTCGCCCAGCTCTGGGCGACACTGCTGGTCCCCGCGCTGCTGGCCGTGCTGTTCGCCGCGATGTTCGCCTTCCGGGTACGGGTCGACGCGACCGGCTTCACCGTGCGGTCGGTGCTGGGTTGGCCCGGGACCCACGTCCCGGCCGACGAGGTCGTGGAAGCCTCGGTGACCCGGGTCAGCCCGCTCGGGGACTTCGGCGGCTGGGGCTGGCGCGTCGGCTTCGACAAGGGCCGCGTCGGGGTCGTGCTGCGGTCGGGCGAGGCCGTGCTGGTGGAGCGCACCGGAGGGCGCGGCCTCGTGGTCACGGTGGACGACGCCGCGAGCGCCGCGGCCCTGCTCAACACGATGGCCGACCGGGCGCGCGCGGACCGCACCCCCGGCTGACGGTCACCGCGACGGGCGGTGCCGGGCGACCAGCGAGTACGGCGCCCGGGCCGCCCACGCGTCCTCCACGGTCTCGGCCAGGACGCCGTCGTCCACCGCCTCGAGCCGGACCAGCACCGCCGCGTACCCGTCGAAGTGGGCGATGGTGAAGTGCGACTCCGGGTGCGCGGCGAGCACCGCGTCCTTCTCGTCGAGGTCGTCCACGGCGGCCGCGAGGATCGGCCCGGCGGGCACCGGGTCGTCGCCGAACCGGCGCAGGTCGGCCTGCCGGAACGGCCGCTCCCAGACGAACTGGCGGCCCTCCACCTTCCAGGTGCGCCACCCGTGCGAGGTGGCCTCGGCGGTCCTCGGGAGCGCGAGGGCGAGCTGCGCGACGTCGTCGTACGTGGCCATACCCCCAGGATCGGAGGCGACGCCGCACACCGCACCTCGGTTAGAGTGACAGGTACCCGAGACCCGACGTCCTGGGTAACCCGACTCGACGAGGAGCTCCATGACCACCCTGCGCATCGGCATCCAGACCGGCTACTGGTCCCGCAAGCCGCCGACCGGCATCGTCGAGGCGCTGCAGCAGGGCGAGGCCGCCGGGCTCGACTCGGTCTGGACCGCCGAGGCCTACGGGTCGGACGCCTTCACGCCCCTGGCCTGGTGGGGCTCGCACACCTCGCGCCTGCGGCTCGGGACCGGCATCGCGCAGATGGCCGCCCGCACGCCGACGGCGACCGCCATGCAGGCGATCACGCTCGACCACCTCTCCGGCGGCCGGTTCGTGCTCGGGCTCGGCGCCTCGGGACCGCAGGTCGTCGAGGGCTGGTACGGCCAGCCCTATCGCCGCCCCCTGGCCCGCACCCGCGAGTACGTCGACATCGTGCGCCAGGTGATCGCCCGCGAGCGCCCCGTGGCCTACGACGGCGAGTTCTTCACCCTGCCGGTCGGCGCGGACACCCCGGGGGCGACCGGCCTGGGCAAGTCCCTGAAGCCGACGGTCCACCCCCTGCGCGCCGAGATCCCCATCGTGCTGGCCGCGCAGGGCCCGAAGAACGTGGCGCTGGCGGCGGAGATCGCCGACGGCTGGATGGCCGGCTTCTACGCGCCCAGCGCGGACGCCGGGCACCGTGAGCAGCTCGCCGAGGGGTTCGCACGGCGTGCCGAGGAGCGCTCGGCCGTCGGGGACTTCGAGGTCGCCGCGATGGTCCCGGTGGTGGTGCGCGACGACGTCGAGTCCGCCGCCGACCTGGTGCGTCCCCACGTCGCGCTGTACGTCGGCGGCATGGGCGCCAAGGGCTCGAACTTCCACAAGGACTCGCTCGACCGGCTGGGGTTCGCCGCCGTCACCGACGAGGTGCAGCGCCTCTACCTGGACGGCCGCCCCCAGGACGCGGCCCGCGCGGTCCCGACCGAGCTGGTCGAGGAGATCGCGCTGGTCGGCCCGGCCGCGAAGGTGCGCGCCGACCTCGGACGCTGGGAGGACACGGCCCTGACGACGCTGCTCGCCCAGGGCGACCCGGCGTCGGTCGCGGCGCTGCTCGGCTGAGCGGACGACGGCGGCACGGGGACCGGCTCAGGGCAGCCAGACGGCGCGCCGCAGGTCGACGCGGCGTCCGTCGCGCGTCAGCGGGCACCCCTCGGCCCGCAGCTCGGTCAGCGCCGCGTCGAGGTGGTGCGCCGGCGGCGACCCGGCGGCGTTGACGATCCGCCACCAGGCGACCCCCGAGCCGGCCCGCGCCATCACCTGCCCGACTTGGCGCGGGCCGCCCCGCCCGAGCACGTCGGCGACCGCCTCGGCCACCAGTCCGTACGTCGTCGCCCGGCCGGCGGGGACGCGCTCGACGACCGTCAGCACCTCCGCGAGGTACTCCTCGGCGGGCGGGATGGGCGTGGGGTCCATGACCACATCGTGGCATCACCGGTGACGGGGCGGGAGCACCACGAATTTCGGTGGCACGCCCGCGGCCCGGGCAGCAGGATCGAGGCATGACCCTCGACTCCCCGCTGCCTGCCGGCTACCGGTTCCGCCGGCTGACCGCCGACGACGACCGCGCCGTGATCGACCTCGACTCCTGGGCGTTCCCCGTCCCCGTGGAACCCGAGGAGATCGCGAAGATGCCCTCGCCGCTCAGCTGGGACCGTGCCGTCGGCGTCGAGGCCGACGGCGGCTCACCGGGCGGATCGCCTCTGGTGGCGATGCACGCCTCCTACCCGTTCACGCACTTCCCGGTCCCGGGCGGCACGCTGCCGACCGCGGGGCTGACCTGGGTCGGGGTCCACCCCCAGTACCGGCGCCGCGGCCTGGCGAGCGCGATGCTCGACCTGCACCTGGCCCGGTGCCGCGAGCGGGGCGAGCCGTTGTCGGCGCTGTACGCCGCCGAGTACGCGATCTACGGACGGTTCGGGTACGGGCGCGCCGCCGACGACGTCCGCGTCACCCTCCCGCGGGGAGCGGCGCTGCGGGACGTGCCCGGCGCGTCCGAGCACACGGTCCGCGTCGAGCACGCCGACCGGGAGCACCACGGGGACCTCGTCGCCGCCGTCCACCGTGCCGCCGGGCGCGACGCGGCCGGGCTCGGGGTGAACCGCCCGGGCTGGGCGAGCCCCGAGACCCCCGAGCTGCAGGCTCACCGCTGGCACGACGCGGCCGCGTTCCGTCAGGGGTTCGAGACGCGCCGGATCGTGGTCGTCGAGCGTGCCGGCGAGCCGCGTGGATACGCCCTGCTGCGCCGCAAGCTGGACTGGGACGTCACGGGACCGCGGGGCACGGTGAACGTCGGCGAGGCCGTCGCGCTCGACGCCGCGGCGTCCCGCGCCCTGTGGGGCGTGCTGGTGGACCTGGACCTGATGAACGAGACCAGGCCGTTCATCCTCGCCCCGGACGACCCGCTGCTCGGCCTGCTCGTCGACCGCCGCAGCGCCGACCTGCGGGTCGCCGACAACGTCTGGGTCCGCCTCGTCGACGTGCCCACGGCGCTGGCCGGCCGGCAGTACGCCGCCGACGTCGACGTCACGCTGGCCGTGACGGACACCCGCCTGGGCGAGAACGACGGCGTCTGGCGGTTGCGGGCGTCCGCGTTCGGCGAGGCGATCTGCGAGCGCTCGGACGTCGCGGCCGCCGACGCCGACCTGGCGCTGGACGTGCGCGAGCTCGGCGCCGCGTACCTCGGCGGGACGTCGCTGTCCGAGCTCGGGGGCGCCGGGATGGTCACGGAGCGTGCCCCGGGCGCGCTCGCGCGGGCGTCGACCGCCTTCGGCTGGCCCGTCGCGCCGGTCTGCAGCTGGGTGTTCTGACCCCGGCCCGCCCCGTGTCGCGTTGTGGGCGTGAAATCTGCAGCCCTGAACCGGTTCAGGGCTGCAGATTTCACGCCCACAAAGCTCCAGGTCAGGCCTGGCAGACCCCGCACCAGAACAGGTTGCGGCCCGCCAGCTCCCGGAGCAGCACCGGCGTGCCGCACACCCGGCAGGGCAGCCCCTCGCGGTGGTAGACGTAGAACGCCTCGTGGGCGGGCACGGCGTCCGGGTCGCCGTCGGTGTTCTGCCGGGTACGACGACGGCCCGCGGCCGTGCCCGCTGCTCCGGCCCGCGCCTGCTCGTCACCCGTCGCGCCGCCGCCGTCCACTGCCCCGCCGTCGTCGCGGTGCTCCGGGCGCGTGGTGACGATGCGGCCGGAGGCGGCGCCGTCGCGCAGGAGCGCCACGAGGTCGTCCCAGATCTCCTCCAGGACCGCCGCGGCCACGTCGCGTCCCGGCCGCAGCGGGTCCAGCCCGGCCCGGAAGAGCGCCTCGGCGCGGTAGATGTTGCCGACGCCGGCGACGACGGCCTGGTCCATGAGCTGCTGACCGACGGTGACCCGCGAGCACCGCACCCGGGCGACGAACGCCGCACGGGCCGCCTCGAGCGAGCCGTGGCCCCCGTCGGGCCGGATCGGGTCAGGACCGAGGCGGTCCTCGACGGCGGCCTTCTCGTCCGGGGTGAGCACCTCGCAGGCGGTCGGGCCGGTCAGGTCGGCGACGGCGTGCGGAGCGAGAAGGCGGACCCGCACGGCACCGCGCGGCTCCGGGGCGGTCCACTCCCCCGGACCCGCGGGACGCGTGTCGCGACCGCCGGTGGCCTGGTCCGACGGCTCCGAGGACAGGGTGGTCTCGCGCTCCCCGACCCGCCGGCGCGGTGCCCCGATGGCGTGCGCGACGTCGGCGCTGCCGTCGCCCGCGAAGGTCCAGGCGCCGTAGAGCCCCAGGTGGACCCGCAACCAGCGCTCGTGCGTCCCGGCGTCGGGGCCGGGCACGGCGAACCGGCAGAACAGCTGCTTGCCCCACGCCTCGGCCCCGACGAACGTGGCGCCGTCGAGCACCGCGGCACCACCGGCGAAGCGCCCCTGCGGGCTGCTCACCGCCAGCCGCCGGCCGGCGAAGAGCTGGTCCAGGGTCCGGGCCAGGCGGTGGACCGTGTGCCCCTCGGGCACGTCAGGAGGCGGTGGGCCGGTCGGCCTCGTAGGCGGCGAGCTGGTCGATGCGGCGCTGGTGGCGCGCGTCGCCGGAGAACGGCTCGGCCACGAACGCCTCCACCAGAGCGGTGGCCTCCTCCAGGGAGTGCATGCGCCCGCCGACGGCGATGACGTTGGCGTCGTTGTGCTGACGACCCAGCCGGGCCGTCTCGGCCGACCAGGCCAGCACCGCGCGGACACCGGTGACCTTGTTCGCGGCGATCTGCTCGCCGTTGCCCGACCCGCCGATGACGATGCCGAGCGACCCGGGCTCGGCCACGACGGCCTCGCCCGCGGAGAAGCAGAACGACGGGTAGTCGTCCAGGGCGTCGTAGGTGTGCGCACCGTGGTCGACGACGTCGTGCCCGGCGGCGCGCAGGTGCTCGACGAGGTGGGACTTGAGCTCGTATCCGGCGTGATCGGCGGCGATGTGCAGACGCATGGGCCCATTCTGACCTACGGCGCCGGAGGGCGCCGACGTGTCTCGCAGCACGGGCGCCCGCGTAGGGTGGCGCTCATGACGACCGACGCGACCGGGCTGCGGTCCGGCATCGACACAGCAGCACTCGACGAGTCCGTCCGCCCCCAGGACGACCTGTTCCGCCACGTCAACGGGCGGTGGCTCGCCACGCACGAGATCCCGGCCGACCGCGCCATGGACGGCGCGTTCCGCGAGCTGCACGACCAGGCCGAGGACCAGGTGCGCGACATCATCACCGACGCCGGCGAGGCCGTGCGCGCGGGCGGCGCCACCGGCGCGCAGCAGCAGATCGGCGCCCTGTACGCCAGCTTCATGGACACCGAGCGCGTCGAGGAGCTCGGGACCACGCCGATCGTCCAGGAGGTCGCCGCGGTCCGCGACGCCGCGGACCGGACCGGGCTGACCCGGGTGCTGGGCGCCCTGCAGCGCACCGGCGGCGGCGGCGCCGTCGCCTTCGGCGTCGACAACGACGCCAAGGACCCCGAGCGGTACGTGACGATCATGGTCCAGGCCGGGCTCGGCCTGCCCGACGAGGCGTACTACCGCGAGGAGCAGTACGAGCCGGTGCGTGCCGCCTACGCCCCGCACGTGGCGCGGATGCTCGCGATCGCCGGCGTGGGCACCGAGGACTGGGGCGTCGGCCCCGAGGAGGCCGCTGCGCGGGTGGTCGCCCTGGAGACGCAGCTCGCGACGCACCACTGGGACGTCGTGCGCGACCGGGACGCGACCCTGACCTACAACCCCATGACCTTCGCCGAGCTCGTCGAGGCCGCCCCCGGGTTCGACTGGGCGGTCTGGGCGGACGCTCTCGGCGCCCCCGCCGGGGCCATGGACGCCCTGGTGGTGCGCGAGCCGTCGTTCGTCACCGGCCTCGGCGAGCTGTGGTCGACGCTCCCGCTGCTCGACTGGCAGCTGTGGGCGGCCTACCACCTCGTCACCGCCCGGGCGCCGTACCTGTCCGACGAGATCGTCCAGGCGAACTTCGACTTCTACGGCAAGGTCCTCTCCGGTGCCGAGCAGGTGCGCGAGCGCTGGAAGCGCGGCGTGAGCCTCGTCCAGGGCGCCCTCGGCGAGGCGGTCGGCCAGGAGTACGTGGCCCGCCACTTCCCGCCGGAGCACAAGGAGCGCATGGACGTCCTGGTCGAGCACCTCATCGCCGCGTACCGCGAGTCGATCGAGGCCCTGGACTGGATGACCGCCGAGACGAAGCATCGGGCGCTGGCCAAGCTCGAGAAGTTCACCCCGAAGGTCGGCTACCCCGCCAAGTGGCGCGACTACACCGGCCTGGAGCTGTCCGCGGACGACGTCGTGGGCAACGTGCGGCGCGCGCACGCCTTCGAGCAGGACTACGAGCTGGGCAAGATCGGCAAGCCGCTGGACCGCGACGAGTGGTTCATGACGCCGCAGACCGTCAATGCCTACTTCAACCCGGGGATGAACGAGATCGTCTTCCCCGCCGCGATCCTGCACCCGCCGTTCTTCGACCCCGAGGCCGACGACGCCGTCAACTACGGCGGCATCGGCGCGGTCATCGGGCACGAGATCGGCCACGGGTTCGACGACCAGGGCTCGAAGTACGACGGCGACGGCCGGCTCGAGGACTGGTGGACCGAGACCGACCGCACCGAGTTCGAGAAGCGCACCAAGGACCTCGTCGCGCAGTACGACGCGTTCCGCCCGGCCCAGCTCGGCGAGGACGGTCCGACCGTCAACGGGTCGCTGACCATCGGCGAGAACATCGGCGACCTGGGCGGGCTGTCCATCGCCATCAAGGCCTACCGCATCGCCCTCGGCAGCTCGCTCGACGACGCCCCGGTCATCGACGGCTACACCGGTCTGCAGCGGGTGTTCCTGTCGTGGGCGCAGGTGTGGCAGGCCAAGGGACGCGACGCCGAGGTGGAGCGCCGGCTGGCCACGGACCCGCACTCGCCGAACGAGTTCCGCTGCAACGGCGTCGTGCGCAACGTCGACGAGTTCTACCGTGCCTTCGACGTCGCGGCGGACGACGCGCTGTACCTGCCGCCGCAGGAGCGCGTCACCATCTGGTGACGCCGCGGCTGCGCCGCACCGACGACGGACGCCCCGGACCCGCAGCAGGGTCCGGGGCGTCCGTCGTCGTCGGGCGGTGCGGGCGTCGGGCGGTGCGGGCTCAGTACGTCCCGACGCCGGCCCGGGCCAGCGAGAATCCGTTGCCCGTGGGGTCGTGCTGGCAGTACATGCCGTCGGTCTCGCTGGTGCAGGTGAAGTCGCCCTCGGTGCGGGACTCGCCGTAGGGCAGCTCGTCCAGCCCGTCGCCCGCCGGACCCGGCTTCTCCCCCTGCGGCACGCAGGGCAGCGCGACCTCGCCCTCCCCGGACAGGGTGACGACGTACCCGGTCGTGCCGTCGCAGCCCTCGACCGGTGCCGGCTGCTGGTTGAGCTCGGCCAGGCCGCAGGTCACCTGGTCGGGGTAGACCTGGCAGGTGATGTTGCGCGACGGCGAGGCGAACTCGGTCACGAGCTCGCCCGGCCCGTCCTCGGCCTCCTGTTCGCCGGCGTCGTCGCCGTCGCCCTGACCCTCCTGCGCGTCCTGGCCGGCGACGGCCTCGGGGTCGCCCGTCGGGGTGCTGGACGGGTCCGGACCGCCCAGCGCGCGGAACGCCAGGACCGCCACGACGACCACGAGGACGACGTCGAGCACGATGAAGGCGATCCAGCCCGCGCTGAGTCGCCGGCCGCGACCGCCGACGGACGGCTGCTGCGTGGTGCCGGTCGGCGGGGTGCCGCCGGCGGCGGCCGGCCCTGCTGCCGGGGGCTGCTGGTACGCGTACTGCTGCGGCGTGTAGCCGTACTGCTGCGCCGCGGGCGCGGGCGCACCCGCCACCGGCGCGGTCGCGTTCCACGCCGCGGACCGCGCCGGGGCGGGCGCCGCGGCGGGCACGGGGGCCGGGGCAGGCGAGCTCGTCGCCGGGGACGACGGCGCCGGCGGGACCGGGGCGTGCGGCTGGGTCGGCTGCTCGTCGGGGGACGGCGCAGGCCCGCCCGTCGAGGCACCCCGCGGGGCGAACGACGGCGGCGACGCCGGGCGGGCGTCGTCGCCGCGCGGGCCCGCGGCGGGCGAGGCGGCGCCACCGGGCTCCTGCGGTCCAGGGCCGGGCGGCGGGGGCGGCGGCACCGTGCCGGACATCGAGTCTCCCTCCCGCGCCGGGCGGTACCGACGCGTCACATGCACCGAGCAGGATGTCACGATCGTGTGTCGATGGTCGAACCTCGCCGCCCCAGGCCCGGCGAACGGGACGAATCCGTTCGGCCGCGCGCGGTTCAGGTGGCATGATCGGCGGCGTGTCGCGACGACCTCGCGGCACGCCGCCACGACAACCGTCCGAGGGAGTACCCGTGCCCGGAGAGAACCTGACCCGCGCCGAGGCGATCGCACGCGCCGACGTCGTCACCGCCGTCGAGTCCTACGCGATCGACCTCGACCTGACCACCGGGCCCGAGGTGTTCGCGTCGACCACCGTCATCCGGTTCTCGGCGACCGAGGGCGCGAGCACGTTCCTCGACCTCGTCGCCCCGCGCGTGCACGAGATCGTGCTCAACGGCCGATCGCTCGACGTCGGCACGGTGTTCTCGGACTCGCGGATCGCCCTGGACGACCTCGCCGCGGACAACGAGGTGCGCGTCGTGGCCGACTGCGCCTACATGAACACCGGCGAGGGGCTGCACCGGTTCGTCGACCCGGTCGACGACGAGGTCTACCTCTACACCCAGTTCGAGGTGCCCGACGCCCGCCGGGTCTTCGCCACCTTCGAGCAGCCCGACCTCAAGGCGCCGTTCCAGCTGTCGGTGACCGCGCCCGCGCGGTGGCACGTCGTGGCCAACCAGCCGACGCCGGAGCCCACGCCCGCCACCCACGCGAGCGACGGCGACGTCGAGGCCGCCCGCTGGGAGTTCGGGCCGACCCCGCGCATCTCCACCTACCTCGTGGCGCTCGTCGCCGGGCCGTACGCCGTCGAGCGCGGGGAGGTCACCTCGTCGGACGGCCGCGTGATCCCGCTGGGCGTGTACTGCCGCGCCTCGCTCTCCGAGCACCTGGACGCCGACGCGATCATGGAGACCACGCGCCAGGGCTTTGGGTTCTACGAGTCGACGTTCGACGTCCCGTACCCGTTCGACAAGTACGACCAGCTCTTCGTGCCCGAGTACAACATGGGCGCGATGGAGAACCCGGGCTGCGTCACCTTCACCGAGTCCTACGTCTTCCGCTCCCAGGTCACCGACGCCATCCGCGAGCGCCGCGTCGTGACGATCCTGCACGAGCTGGCGCACATGTGGTTCGGCGACCTGGTGACGATGAAGTGGTGGAACGACCTGTGGCTGAACGAGTCGTTCGCCGAGTACGTCTCCACCCTCGCCACGGCCGAGGCCACCGAGTGGAAGGCGGCCTGGACGACGTTCAACGCCATGGAGAAGACCTGGGCCTACCGCCAGGACCAGCTCCCCTCCACGCACCCGATCGTCGCGCCGATCAACGACCTGGAGGACGTCCAGGTCAACTTCGACGGCATCACCTACGCCAAGGGCGCCTCGGTGCTCAAGCAGCTCGTGGCCTGGGTGGGTCGTGACGAGTTCGTCGCGGGCGTCTCCGCCTACTTCCGCAAGCACGCCTGGGGCAACACCGAGCTGCGCGACCTGCTGGTCGAGCTCGAGGCCACCAGCGGGCGCGACCTGTCCGCCTGGTCGCAGGCCTGGCTGGAGACCGCCGGCGTCAACACGCTGCGCCCCGCGATCGAGCTGGACTCCCACGGCCGCACCACGGCGTTCGTCATCGAGCAGACGGCGCACGAGGACTACCCGACGATCCGTCCGCACCGGCTCGGCATCGGGTTTTACGACTTCGACACCTCCGGCGACGTGGTGCGCACGCGGTCCGTCCAGGTGGACGTCGACGGCGAGCGGACCGAGGTCCCCGAGCTCATCGAGCTCGACCGGCCCGCGCTCGTGCTGATCAACGACGACGACCTCGCCTACGCCAAGGTCCGCCTGGACGAGGCGTCGCTGACGTTCGCCGTCGAGAACCTCTCGCGGATCGCGGACCCGCTCGCCCGCTCCCTGGTGTGGAGCTCGGTGTGGGACGCCGTGCGCGACGGCGAGACCCCGGCGTCGTCCTACGTCGACCTGGTGCTGGGCAACATCGCCGCGGAGACCGAGTCGACGACGGTGCGCACCACGCTGGCCCAGCTCGGGCTGGCCACGCGGACCTACGTGGCTCCGGCGCGGCGCGCCGAGACGCTGCAGCGCGTCGGCGACACGCTGTGGACGCTCGCCCAGGACGCCGCCCCCGGTTCCGACCTGCAGCTGCAGCTCGTGAAGTACTTCTCGGCGCTGGCCTCGACCGCCGACCACGTCGCCCCGCTGCGGGGCCTGCTCGACGGGTCGGTCACACTCGAGGGCCTGACCGTCGACACCGACCTGCGCTGGGAGCTGCTGCAGGGCCTGGTGCTGCTCGGCGAGGCCGACGCCTCCGAGATCGACGCCGCGCAGGCGGCCGACGACACGGCGACCGGGCGCCAGGCGGCGGCCCGTGCCCGGGCGACCACACCGTCGGTCGCGGGCAAGGAGCGCGCGTTCGCCTCGGTCGTGGACGACTCCGACGCGCCGAACGCGATCATCCGCGCCACGGCCTCCGGGTTCGTGCACGTGACCGACCCCAGCGTGCTCGAGCCGTTCGCGCAGCGGTACGTCGACGCGCTGCTGCCGATCTGGGAGAACCGCAGCTACCACATCGCCGAGGAGCTCGTGGAGGGCCTCTACCCGGCGCCGCTGGCCTCGGTCGAGCTGCGGGACACGGTGCGCGGCTGGCTCGAGGCACACCCCGAGGCCCCGGCGGCGCTGCGCCGCATGGTGGTCGAGGGGCTGGCCGGCACCGAGCGTGCGCTGGCGGCGCAGGCCGTCGACGCCGCCTGAGCTCCTCCGCCCGCCCCGGCGAGGTAGGCAGATTCCCGGCCAGGTAGGCAACTTCCGGGCCAGGTAGGCAACTTCCGGGCCAGGTAGGCAACTTCCGGGCCGGGTAGGCAACCTTCCGGCGAGGTAGGCAACTTTCCGGCGAGGTAGCACGCGATCTGTGCTACCTCGCCGGGGATCTGCCTACCTCGCCGTTTTCTCGCCTACCTCGCGCAACACTCGCCTACCTCGACGGAGGGTTGCCTACCTCGGCGGAGGGTTGCCTACCTCGCGGCGGGCTGGACCCGGCGTCAGCGCGCGGCGCCGTCAGCGGGCGGAGGCGACGGCTGCGAAGAGCGACCGCAGCCGCGCGTTGTCGAACAGGTCCTCGACCAGGACGATGTTGCCCGCGGAGTCGCCCAGCGGCACCTTCCAGTTCGGGTACTCGGTGTCGGTGCCGGGCTGGTTCTGCGAGCGCCGCTCCCCCACCGCGTCGACGAGCTGGACGCCGACGAGAGCGGCCCGAGAGCGCCGCAGGTAACGGTGCAGCCCCTCGACCACCTCGCGCTCCGAGGGCGAGTCGCCGACCAGTCCCCTCTCGGACAGGGCCAGCACGGCGCCGTCCCGCTCCGCGCGGGCCTGCGCCCGCAGCACCTGGGCGTCCTCGGTGAGCAGCCCGAGCCGTTCACGCAGGTCCACGTGCTCGCCGGCGAGGTAGCCGGCCGTCGGCGGCATGTCGTGGGTGCCCACCGTGGCGAAGGTCAGGTGCCGGTAGTCCTCGGGAGGCAGGGGCCGCCCGTCGGACTTCTCGAACCAGAAGACCGACGTGCCGAGCACGCCGCGCGAGGCGAGGTAGTCGCGGACCCAGGGCTCGAAGACACCGAGGTCCTCGCCGATGACGACGGCACCGGCGCGCTGGGCCTCCAGGCACAGGATCCCGATGAGCGCGTCGTGGTCGTAGCGCACGTAGGTGCCCTCGGTGGGGCGCATGCCGTCCGGGACCCAGAACAGCCGGAAGAGGCCGAGGATGTGGTCGACGCGCAGCGCGCCGGCGTGCCGCAGCGCGGTGCGCAGCATGTCCCGGTACGGCCCGTAGCCGGCGCGCGCGAGCGTGCGCGGGTTCCACGGCGGCTGGGACCAGTTCTGCCCCTGCTGGTTGTACATGTCGGGCGGGGCGCCGACGCCGACCCCGTGCGCCAGCACGTCGCCCAGGGCCCACACGTCGGCGCCGGCGGGGTGCACCCCCACGGCGAGGTCGTGCATGATGCCGACCCGCATGCCGGCCTCGAGGGCGGTGCGCTGGGCGGCGTGCTTCTGCTCGTCGAAGACCCACTGCAACCAGCAGTAGAAGTCGACGCGTTCGGCCAGCCGCTCGCGCGCGGCGGCCACGGCCGGCGACCAGGGGTCGCGCAGCTCGTCGGGCCTGGGCGCGCCGCCCAGCTCCTCGGTGAGGGCGCACCAGGTCGCGAAGTCCTGCAGGCCCTGCCCCTGGGACTCGACGAAGGCCTCGTAGGCCGCCTGCCGGGCGGCGCGACGCGGCGCGGTGTGGACGACCTCCAGCGCGGCCTTCTTCGCCTCCCAGACCGCGTCCCGGTCCAGCGCCCCGGCGTCCGTGTCCAGGTCGCGCACCGGGTCGGCGGCCCACTCGACGAGCGACCGGTCCGCGGCGGAGAGGTAGGCCGTCTCGAGGATGTCCTCGACCCGGACGTAGATCGGGTTGCCGAAACGCCGCGACGTGGGCAGGTACGGCGACGGCGTCATCGGCACGGTGGGCTCGGCCGCGGACAGCGGGTTCACCGCCACGAAGTCGGCACCGGCCTGGTGGGCCGTCAGCCAGGCGAGGTCGGCCAGGTCCGCCAGGTCCCCCATGCCCCACGACGTCCGCGAGCGGACGGAGTACAGCTGGGCGAGGACCCCCCAGACCTGGTCGCGCTCGATGTCGTCGCCCAGCTCGAGACGCGCCGGGGTGACCACGAGGGTGGTCGACCACTCCTGGCCCTCGGTCAGCGCGTGCAGGGTGTGCCAGCCCAGCGGCAGGTCGTCCGGCACGGCGAAGGTCGCGCGCCCGACCGTGCGGCCGTCGACCTCCCGCGGCGTGACGAACACGTCGCGCTGCTCCAGGTCGCGACGACGGCGGAGCTCGTGCGGACGTGCCTCGGGCTCGGCGCCGTCCAGCTCCACCCACACGTGCACGGACGCTCCGTCGCTGACGTGGACCGGCAGGTCACGGGCGTCGCCCTGGCGGGCGACCACGGTCGGTGGCAGGACGGTGCGCCACTCGTCGTCCCGTGCGCGGCGCAGACTCTGGGAGACCTCCTGCCGGGTCGTCGCCGCCACGCCGAGGGCGGTCAGGACGGCGACGAGGGTGGCGTCGGAGACGTGCGCGATCCCCCCTCCGAACCGGTGGTACTCGGTGAGCACACCGTGCGCCGCCGCCAGCTCACGCAGCTCGGTGGGCGCACCGTCGTCGGGCACGGCCGATGTCTGGTCGTCAAGGCTCACACGACGATCCTGCCACTATCAGCACGTCGAGGCAGGCACCGCACGCCGACGGCGAGCGGTTCGGTGCGGACCGCCCGGGCGTTCGCCGGGTCCGGGACGATAACGTGGCCCGCGTGCGTGATGAACCCGTGATCTTCAGCCTGCCCCTGCCGTTCGACACCGACCCCGCCCCCGAGCCGAGCACCTCCGAGGGGGTGCTGGAGAACGCGGGGGACGTGGCCGCCGACGCCGGGAACACGTTCTGGGAGTGGTTCACCGGCTGGCCGCTGCAGATCCTCGTGATCCTGCTCTTCGGGATCGTCGTCCTCGTGGCGCTGCGCCGCGTGATCTCCCACGTCGCCGAGCGCATCGCCCTCGGGGGCAGCAAGGCCGTCCCCGCCGAGCGCAAGGGGTGGAAGGCCTGGTTCGGCAGGACGCCGCTCGTCGAGGACGCGATGGCCGTGGCCAACCCGCTGGCCTCCGAGCGACGCGCCCAGCGTGCCCGGACCGTCGGTTCGGTGCTGACCTCCACGGCGAACATCGTCGTCGGCGTCATGGTGGTGCTCAGCGTGCTGTCCGCCGTGGGCCAGCCCGTCGGGCCGCTGCTGGCGTCGGCCGGTGTGGCCGGCATCGCGCTGGGCTTCGGCGCGCAGTCGCTGGTGCGCGACTTCATCTCCGGCATCTTCATCCTCATCGAGGACCAGTACGGCGTCGGCGACTGGGTCGACCTCGGCTCCGGCGCGGAGGGCGAGGTCGAGGAGGTCCAGCTGCGAACGACCAAGGTGCGGGCCCTGGACGGCACGCTGTGGTGGGTGCGCAACGGCGAGATCCTGCGGGCCGGCAACCGGACCCAGCGCTGGTCGCGCGCGCTGGCCGAGGTGCACGTCCCGGTCGACGCCGACGTCGACGTGGTCCGGGCGGCGCTGGGCCGGGCCTGCGACGCCGTGGCCCGCAGCGAGGAGTTCGGTCAGGAGTTCCTCGAGCCGCCGGCGGTGCGCAACGGCGTGGACGCGGTGTCGGACTTCTCGATGTCGTTCACGATCATGGCCCAGACGCGTCCGGGCATCCAGTGGAACGTCTCCCGCGCACTGCTGCGGGCGGCGCAGGACGAGCTGCGCCAGGTCGGTGCGGTGCGTTCGGAGCGTGTCGAGGTCCCCGAGCAGGCCTGAGAAGCCCGCGCGGTGCGGGCAGCCCGGGGCGTCGCTGCGGCGTCGGCCCCGGGCTCGTCGCCCCGCGACGAGGTCGTCAGGCCGAGGTGAGCCGGCCGTCGAGCTCGGCGGCCAGGTTGTCGGCCTCGGGGCCGACGATGACCTGGATGATGCGTCCGGACCGTACGACGCCGAAGGCGCCGGACTCCTTGAGGGCGGGCTCGTCGACCTGCTCGGGATCCGACACCTGGACGCGCAGCCGCGTGATGCACGGCTCCAGCTCGACCACGTTCGCGGTCCCGCCCAGTGCTGCGAGGATGTTCTCCGCCTTGCTCATTCGGTCTCTCCCCAAGATGTCGTCGGATTGCGCCGTTGCAGTTCCGTGACCAGCCTAACCCCTCGCACGAGCGGGCGGTGACTTCCGCCACGGACGCCCGAGCGTGCGTCTGGGAAGATGTGCCGGTGACGACCCCCACCTTTTACGACGACGTCGGCGGCCACGAGACGTTCGTGCGCCTCGTGGACGTGTTCTACGAGGGCGTGGCCACCGACGAGGTCCTGCGCCCGATGTACCCCGAGGAGGACCTCGGACCGGCGAAGGAACGCCTGACGCTCTTCCTCGAGCAGTACTGGGGCGGTCCGACGACGTACAGCCAGCAGCGCGGGCACCCGCGGCTGCGGATGCGGCACGCGCCGTTCAAGGTCAACCCCGACGCCCGGGATCGCTGGCTGGCGCACATGCGCACCGCCGTCGACTCCCTGGACCTGCCGCCCGCCCACGAGTCCCAGCTCTGGGACTACCTCGAGCGCGCGGCCTTCAGCATGATCAACACCTTCGAGGAATGATGCGGAGGGCGGCGGCCGAGGAACGAGGTCTCGCCCGCAGCAACATCCCGACCCGACAGCACCAGGAATGATGCGGAGCGAGGTGAGGGTGGGGCCGAGGCACGAGGACCCGTCCCGCACCGAGCACAGCAGCATCCCGACCCGACGACCCGAGGAATGAGACGAGCGTGAGCGACGCCCCCGACGGCCCCCTGGACCGGCTGCTGGCCGCCCTCGACCTGCACGAGATCGAGGGCTGGGGACCCCGCGGCGAGGACGACGTCTGGCGCGGCGACTCCGTGCCCGGCCCGGCCCGCCGGGTCTACGGCGGGCAGGTGCTGGCCCAGGCCCTGCTGGCGTGCGGCCGCACCGTCGAGGACGACCGGCTCCCGCACTCCCTGCACGCCTACTTCCTGCGCGAGGGGTCCCTGGACTCCCCGATCGACTTCGCCGTCGAACGGCTGCGCGACGGCCGCTCCTTCAGCGCGCGCCGTACGCACGCGATCCAGGCGGGTCGTCCGATCCTGTCGCTGACGGCGTCGTTCCAGGTCGACCAGCCCGGCTACGAGACGCACGTCCCGATGCCCGACGGCGTCCCGGCGCCGGAGGAGGTGACCTCGGCCTTCGAGGCCCTGCGCGGGATCGACCACCCGGCGGCCCGCTACTGGGCCGACGGGTCGGCGTTCGAGCTGGCGCACGTGGGCGGCTCGCTCTACGTGGGCCCGGCGGACGAGCCCCGCCCGCAGCAGATGGTGTGGATGCGCGCGCGGCACGCGATCGAGTCCGACGACCTGCTGCTGCACCGCGCGCTCCTGGCGTACAGCTGCGACCAGGTCATGCTGGAGCCGATCCTGCGCGGGGCCGGCAAGTCCTGGCTGGACGTCGGCGGCGCGGTACCGATGGCCTCGCTGGACCACGCCATGTGGTTCCACCGGGACGCCAGGGCCGACGAGTGGCTGCTGTACGTCCAGGAGTCGCCGGGAGCCCAGGGCGGCCGCGGCCTGGGGCTGGCCCGGGTGTACGACCGCGAGGGCGCGCTGGTGGCGACCATCGCCCAGGAGGGCATGGTCCGGCTGCCCGCCTGACCTGCGGCGGGGCCCGTTCAGACTGTGCTCGCGCCGTTCCGGCGGCAGACTGACGGGATGTCGACCGACTCTCCCGCCCCGGACCCTGTGACCGCCTCGGTGCCCACCGACACCCCGGCCACCGTCGCGGTGACCGGCGTGACCGGTTACGTGGGTGGCCGGCTCGTCCCCGAGCTGCTCGCGGCCGGCTACACCGTGCGTGCGCTGACGCGGAACCCCGACCGTCTCGCGGGGCGCCGGTGGGCCGGCGACGTCGAGGCGGTCCGCGCCGACGTCTCCGACCTGGACGCCACCCGCGAGGCTCTGCGGGGCGCCGACGTCGCCTACTACCTGGTGCACTCGCTCGGCACGGGTCGCACCTTCGAGGTGCGCGACCGGCGCAACGCGCTGACGTTCGCCCGCGCGGCGCGGGAGGCTGGCGTGGGGCGCATCGTCTACCTCGGCGGCCTGTATCCCGACGTCCCCGAGGGCGAGCTGTCGCCGCACCTGTCCTCGCGCAAGGAGGTCGAGGAGATCCTGCTCGCCTCGGGCGTGCCGACGACGGTGCTGCGAGCGGCGGTCATCCTCGGCTCGGGCTCGGCGTCGTTCGAGATGATGCGCTACCTGACCGAGCGGCTGCCCGCGATGACCACACCGCGGTGGGTGGACAACCGCATCCAGCCGATCGCGATCCGCGACGTGCTGCGCTACCTGGTCGGCGCGGCCGCGATGCCGCCGGACGTCTCGCGCGGGTTCGACATCGGCGGCCCGGAGATCGTCACCTACCGCGACATGATGCAGCGCTACGCCCGGGTCGCGGGCCTGCCCCGGCGACTCATCGTCGGGGTGCCGGTGCTGACGCCGCGGCTGTCCAGCCACTGGGTGGGGGTGGTGACGCCCGTCCCGTCCGGGATCGCCCGCCCGCTGGTCGAGTCGCTGCAGCACGAGGTCGTGTGCCTGGAGGACGACATCCGCGAGCTCGTGCCCGACCCGCCCGAGGGACGCGTGGACGTGACCCGGGCGATCGAGCTGGCGCTGACCCGTATCCACGACGGCGAGGTGACGACCCGCTGGACCTCGGCCTCGGTGCCGGGGGCGCCGTCGGACCCGCTGCCCACGGACCCCGACTGGGCCGGCGGGTCGCTCTACGTCGACGAGCGGCGCACGGTCGTGCACGCCCCGCGCGACGTGCTGTGGCAGATGATCGAGGAGATCGGCGGCCAGGACGGCTGGTACTCGTGGTCGCTGGCGTGGCGGCTGCGGGGCCTGATGGACCGCATCGTCGGCGGGCCGGGACTGCGCCGCGGCCGGCGGGACGAGCACCGGCTGCGGGTCGACGACGCGCTCGACTTCTGGCGGGTCGAGGCCCTGGAGCCGGGCCGGCGCCTGCTGCTGCGGGCGGAGATGCGCCTGCCGGGGCTGGCCTGGCTGGAGCTGCGGGTGGACGAGTCGGCGGAGGAGGTCACCGACGCGGACGACCCGGGGCCGGAGCCCGCCGACGCCAGCGGGCCGCAGCGCACCTACTTCGCCCAGCGGGCGCTGTTCTACCCCCACGGCCTGCTCGGCCAGGCGTACTGGTGGTCCGTCGCCCCGTTCCACGGGATCGTGTTCGGCGGCATGCAGCGCAACGTCGCGCGCGCCGCCGAGGCGCGCGCGGGCGACCAGCAGGAGAGCCGGCACCAAGCCGCCGAGAGCCGGGCCGCCGACGCCGGCTCCTGAGCCCTGCCCCACCCCGAGCCCCGCTGTGGGCGTGAAATCTGCAGCTCGGGGGCGACTCCGAGCTGCAGATTTCACGCCCACAGCATCGGGTGGGGCGCGCGGAGATCAGCGACGCCGGCGGAACGCGATCGGGTCCTCCGCGAACCGTGCGAACACGGCACGCTCCTCGGGCGAGATCCGGCGCGGACGACCCGAGGCGGCGTCGATCACCACGATCGTCGTCACGGCCCGGGTGTACGGCTCCCGCCCGGACGCCGGGCCGGTCCGCGGGAAACCGCCCTGGGCGCCGTCGTACACCTCGTAGCAGACCTCCAGGGACGCGCCCCCGATCGACCCGATCCACATCTCCACGCGCACGGGGTCGCGGGAGAAGCCGAGCGGACGCAGGTACTCGATCTGCTGACCAGCCACGAGCGTGTGCGAGGTGGCGTGCGGACCCGTGTCCAGGATCGCCGTCGGCCAGGGGTCCTCCGACTCGGGGTGCTGCCAGAACGCGGTGATGCGGGCGTCCTCCAGCAGGCGGAACATCGCGACGTTGTTGACGTGCTGGTAGGCGTCCAGGTCGGACCAGCGCAGCGAGACGGGCACGTGCAGACGAGTCATGGTCGGCATCGTCGCACGACGACGCACGCCGTCGCGGACCTCAGGCCGCGGCGACGGCCGCCGCCTCCCGGCAGGTCGCCAGCGCCTCCATCTCCGCGGCGACCGGCCGGCGCACCTCGACCTCGGCGACCTCGCTCACCGAGGCCCGCAGCCGACGGCGGACGCGTCCGGCCCGCCGTCGGGCACCGATCGCCGCCGCCCCCCGTGACACCAGCGCCAGCAGCAGACCGGCGAGGATCCCGCCCAGGGCCAGCACCGTCGGCCAGGGGACGTCGAAGGTCCCCCCGCCCCGGGCCGTGAGGTCCACCGTCACCACGGGCATCAGCAGGGGCGGCAGCTGGAAGTACAACAGCACCGCCGAGACGCCGAGCCAGAGCAGTCCCACGACGGCGGCGGCGAGCAGCAGCCACTGCAGCACGCCGACCACCCGCCACCACACCGGCCGCCGCTCGGCCTCCAGCCGCGTGCCCGCGACGGCCTGGTCCAGGGCGTCCGGGAGCCGCTCGATCGCCGTCGTCCCGCGGTCCCGTGCGGCCAGCACCCACGCGTCGGGGGCGCCGGCCGTGACCTGGTCCACGTAGGAGCGCACTGCGGTGGCCGTCGCGGCGCGCACGCTCGGGCGGGTCTGCGGCAAGGACGTCCGCGCCAGGTCGGGCCGGTCGGCCGGCACCCGCAGGTCGTCCCGCCGCAGCCCGAGGCGACGCAGCGGGTCCTTGCGGGCCCGGGCGATCCAGCGGGTCACGGGCCACCCGGTGGCGATCCGCGCGTCCCGCCGTGCCGCCGAGCGCACCGCCTCGACGACCGTCGTCGCTCCGGCCGCGTCCTCCAGGGCGTCCACCAGCGCACCCTGCGCGCGGTCCGCGGCCCGGGCGGGCGGCGCCTGCCCGCCGGCAGCGGCGACCCGGCGACCGACCGCCTGCAGGTCCCCGGTCAGCCGCGCGGCGGCCGCTTCGCGGCGCCGTGCCGCCTCGGCCAGCAGACCGCGCAGCTCGTCGACCCCCTGACCGGTGCGGGCCGAGACGCCCAGGACCCGGGCGCCGGCGAGGCCGTCGTCGGCCACGAGCCGACGCAGGTCGGCGAGCACGGCGTCGGTCTCGGCCGCGGACAGCCGGTCGACCTGGTTCAGCGCGACGACCACGACCTCGGCGCGGCCCGCCAGGGGGCGCAGGTACCGCTCGTGCAGCGCCGCGTCCGCGTACTTCTGCGGGTCGACGACCCACACCAGCAGGTCGGCCCGCTCCACGAGCCGCTCGGCGCGCACCCGGTGCTCGACCACGACCGAGTCGTGGTCGGGCAGGTCGAGCAGCACCAGGCCGGTCGAGATCCCCGCCGGCCGGCTGCGGCGCAGCACGCCCGACGGCGGGGCCTGCCCCGCGACGGGTTCCATCTCGTGACGGCGCGGCACGTCCAGCCAGTCGAGCAGCTCGTCCGCACCCTCGCCCCACACCGCCGCGAGGGCGTGCGCCGTCGTCGGGCGCTGCACGCCGGGCACCGCCAGGTCGGCGTCGGCGACGGCGTTGAGCACGCTGGACTTGCCCGATCCCGTCGCTCCGGCGAGCGCCGCGACGGTGTGCTCGGCGCTCAGTCCCCCGCGTTCGCGGGTGCGTTCCACCACGCCCCGTGCGGAGTCCACCAGCTCGCGGTCCAGCCGCCCCTGCCCGGCCTCGACGGCGCGCTCCAGCGCCGCGGTCCGGGTCGCCAGGTCGGGGGCCTTCATGGGCGGTCCTTCCGTCGCCACCGCTGCCAGAGGCGGGGCCGGGGCGGCTCGTCGGGTGCGGGGGTCTCGGTGTCCCGCCCGGCGAGGGAGCCCGCCACGCGGGGCACGCCGTCGGGGCCGGTGGGCGGTCGGAAGGTGCCGGCGCCGCGCAGCAGACCGCCGCTCCACGGCCGCGTGAGCCCGTCGGCGGGCCGTTCCCGGCCGGTCCGCTCGGTGCGTGCGGCGTCGGCGACCTCGCGCGCGGACTCCCGCAGGCGTTCGCCGTCGGCCCGGTCGGCACCCAGCGCGTCGAGCTGGGCGGTGTAGCGGGCCGACTGCCCCCGCAGCACCGTCTCCACGCGCGCGGTCAGCCGCTCCTTGGCCTGGGCCGCCAGGCGGCGTACCGCGTCGTCGCCGAACACGGCCTCGAGGATCTTCTGCGCGGCCACGGCGGTGCCGCCGGCGATGCCGATCTCGAGGCCGGTCAGGCCGGCGGTGGAGGCGAAGACGACCACCATGAGGCTCACGCCGAGCGCGTTGACGCCGAAGGACAGGGCGCGGGCGGTCCCGCGGCGGCCCTCGCCCTGCTCGCGCACGAGGGCCAGGACGTCGCCCTGCCAGCCACGGATGGCCTCGGCGACCTCTGCGCGCAGGTTCGGGGCGGTGCGGGACAGCTCGAGCCCGTCCAGGAGGGTGGAGCCGGCGACGTCGTCGCGCCAGTCGGCGTAGGTGCGCTCGGCCGCCTGCTCGGCCCCGTCCAGGACGACGGACTCCAGCCCGTGGGCGATGGCCTGCTCGACCTGCGGCGCCTCCTTCGGCCGGCCGCGGAAGAACCGGCCGACGGCGTCGCGCACCTTGCCGACGCCGGCCTCCAGCGAGCGGAAGAACTCCCCGGTGCCGATGAAGTCCTGCCACCGGGCCAGCACCTCCCCCCGCAGCAGGGCACCGTCGGAGGTCGCCGCCTCCACCTGGCGCAGCGCCTCGGCGTGGTGGCGCTCGACGGCGCCGCGCAGCCGCGCGTCGGCGGCCTGCTGGGCGTCGGCGGCGTCGGCCAGCGCCTGCGTGCGACGGACGAGGTCGTCGACCACGCCGTCGCGGGTGGCCGTGATGACGCGGGCCCGGGAGTCGGGGTCCCCGCCGACGCCGGACAGCCAGGTGGCGAGCTCGCCGACGGCGGACTCGGGCAGCAGGCCGTCGATCATGCGCTCGTCCCCCGCCCCGCCCGTCTCCGGCACGACGAAGAGGGCGGCGTCGGCCAGCCCGTGCTCGGTCATGAGGCGACGCAGGTCGCCGGCGACCTCCTCGGCCCCCGGGTCGACCCGGTCCAGGACGAGGGCGACCTGGGCCCGGCGCGACGCGGCGGTGGTGAGCAGCTCCCAGGGCACGGCGTCGGCGTAGCGGGCGGCCGTGGTGACGAAGAGCCACAGGTCCGCGGCGCCGAGCAGCTGGCCGGCGAGCTCGCGGTTGGCCTCCTCGACGGAGTCGACGTCGGGCGCGTCCAGCAGCGCGAGGCCCTGCGGCAGGTTGGCGCTGTGCACCAGACGCAGCGTGCGGGTGGGGCGGCCGTCGTCGTCACGCCCCGAGGACGGACCGGACACGTCACCGTGGGTCGCGACCCGGGCCAGCCCGGGCAGCACGCGTTCGGCGCCGAACCAGCGCGCGTCGAGGGGATGGTGGACGAGCACGGGCGAGCGGGTGGTGGGGCGCAGCACGCCCGGGCTGGTGACCTGCTCGCCGAGCAGGGAGTTGACGAGGGTCGACTTGCCCGCGCCCGTGGACCCGCCGACGACGACGAGCAGGGGTGCGCGCTCGGCGCGCAGCCGGGGCAGCAGGTAGTCGTCGAGCTGGGCGGTCGCGCGGGCGAGGTCCTCGCGGAAGTGGGTGGCTCCGGGGACGTCGAGCGGCAGGCGCAGCGCACCGAGCCGGGCGCGCAGCGACTCCAGGGCGTCGACGAGCACGGCCGTGGCCGCGTCCGTGGTGAGGGCGGCGGCGCTCGGCGAGACGGCGTGGTCGGCGTCGTCCGGGGTGCCGGTGGAGGTCATGTGCCCAGTCTGCCCACCGGGGGCGGTCTCAGCAGGGATCCGACCCCGCCGACGTGTCGCCGGCGGGGTCGGAGACCTCAGTCGCGGGTGAGGCGGCGGTAGGTCACGCGGTGCGGACGCGCGGCCTCGGCGCCGAGGCGCTCGACCTTGTTCTCCTCGTACGAGGCGAAGTTGCCCTCGAACCAGTACCAGTTCGCCGGGTCCTCCTCGGTGCCCTCGTAGGCCAGGATGTGCGTGGCCACGCGGTCGAGGAACCAGCGGTCGTGGGAGACCACGACGGCACAGCCCGGGAACTCCAGCAGCGCGTTCTCCAGCGAGCCCAGGGTCTCGACGTCGAGGTCGTTGGTGGGCTCGTCGAGCAGGAGCAGGTTGCCGCCCTGCTTGAGCGTCAGGGCCAGGTTGAGGCGGTTGCGCTCACCGCCGGAGAGCACACCGGCCTTCTTCTGCTGGTCGGCGCCCTTGAAGCCGAACGAGGCGACGTAGGCGCGCGAGGGGATCTCGACGTTGCCGACCTGGATGAAGTCCAGACCGTCCGAGACGACCTCCCACAGCGACTTGTCCGGGTCGATCCCGCCACGGGACTGGTCCACGTAGGAGATCTTCACCGAGTCGCCGACCTTGAGGTCGCCGCCGTCGAGCGGCTCCATGCCGACGATCGTCTTGAACAGCGTGGTCTTGCCGACGCCGTTCGGGCCGATGACGCCCACGATGCCGTTGCGCGGCAGCGTGAAGCTGAGCCCGTCGATGAGCTGGCGGTCGCCGAAGCCCTTCTGCAGCTTGTCGGCCTCCAGCACCAGGCTGCCCAGACGGGGGCCGGCCGGGATCTGGATCTCCTCGAAGTCGAGCTTCTTGGTGCGCTCGGCCTCGGCAGCCATCTCCTCGTAGCGGGCCAGACGCGCCTTGGACTTGGTCTGGCGGCCCTTGGCGTTCTGGCGCACCCACTCGAGCTCGTCCTTGAGGCGCTTGGACAGCTTGGCGTCCTTCTTGCCCTGCACCTCGAGACGGGCCTGCTTCTTCTCCAGGTACGTCGAGTAGTTGCCCTCGTAGGGGTAGAGGCGACCGCGGTCCACCTCGCAGATCCACTCGGCGACGTGGTCGAGGAAGTACCGGTCGTGGGTCACGGCCAGGACGGCGCCGGGGTAGGTCGCCAGGTGCTGCTCGAGCCACAGCACGGACTCGGCGTCCAGGTGGTTGGTGGGCTCGTCGAGCAGCAACAGGTCCGGCTTCTCGAGCAGCAGCTTGCACAGCGCCACGCGGCGGCGCTCACCGCCGGAGAGCACGGAGACCTCCGCGTCCGGCGGCGGGCAGCGCAGCGCGTCCATCGCCTGCTCGAGCTGGCTGTCCAGGTCCCAGGCGTCGGCGGCGTCGATGGCCTCCTGCAGCTCGCCCATCTCGGCCATGAGGGAGTCGAAGTCGGCGTCGGGCTCGGCCATGAGACCGGAGATCTCGTTGAACCGGTCGACCTTGGCCTTGATCTCGCCGACACCCTCCTCGACGTTGCCGAGGACGGTCTTGGACTCGTTCAGCGGCGGCTCCTGCTGCAGGATGCCGACCGTGTAGCCCGGGGAGAGCCGGGCCTCGCCGTTGGAGGGCTGGTCGAGTCCGGCCATGATCTTGAGGATCGTCGACTTGCCGGCACCGTTCGGGCCGACGACGCCGATCTTGGCGCCGGGCAAGAAGTTCAGCGACACGTCGTCGAGGATGACCTTGTCGCCGTGCGCCTTGCGCGCCTTGTACATGGAGTAGATGAACTCAGCCACTGGCTCGCTTCCACCGTTCGATCGCGCTTCGTCAGGGGTTCCGGCAGGCACGCCGCCTCGCGGCGTGCGGCCGGTGACCCAGCCTACGCGACGGCGGGCTCGTCGGCGGGCTCGGTCTGGTCGTCGGACCCCACGAGCGGGTCCCCGACGTCGTCCTCGCCGTCCGGCGTGCCGGCGTCCGCGGTCGCTCCTCCGTCACCGCGGGGTGCCGGCGGCAGGCCCCACGGGTCGGGCGTCGACGCCGAGCCCTGCGTCGGCCGCTCGGCGGGGGCGTCGTCGTGGACCACCTTGGTGAACCGCGTCAGCCCGCGCGTCGCGTCGGGGCCGACGGCGTCGGCGTCGACGATCAGCGCGAACCGGTCGCGCCCCTCCTTGTCGACCCACTCCTCGGTCGAGGCACGGCCCGTGACGACCACGGGCTGGCCCTGGGTGAGGGACTCGCAGATCGTCCGGGCCGCGCCGCGGAACGCCTTGACGGTGAACCACGTGGTCCGGCCGTCGCGCCACTCCCCCGTCGCCGCGTCCCGGAAGCGGCGGGTGCTGCCCACCCGGAAGCTCGTCCACGGCACCTGGTTGGCCGACAGGTGCAGCACCGGGGTGGTGCCGACGTAGCCGGTCACGGTCGTCCTCGCGTCGCTCATCGCGTCCTCCTGGGATCCTCGGGCCGGCGCGGTGCCGACCGTCGGACCCAGCCTCACGCGGTCGCGTCGGTACGGGCTCCGCTCTCGTCCCGGGCTGTGGACGACGTGGCGAGCTCGTCACCTGTGGGTAGCCGCACGCTGCCGGTCAGCGGCGCCGCCGACGGCAGCTCCCGAGCAGACAGCGCGTAGTCGCGCACCTGGCGGTGCTCGACGAGCACCCGCTGGGTGGGCTCGCCCAGCCGTGTCACCAGCACCTCGCGGATCGCCCGGCGGCCCTGGGTGCGCACCTCCTCGCGCCGCCGCGCCGCACGGCGGCGCCGCAGCACCACCCGCACCACGGCCAGCACCACGGCGGCGACCAGCAGCACCCCGCCGGCGACGGCCAGGACCGGACCCCACGGGTCCGCGATCCCGATCACGTCGCCGAGGGCGAGCCCGCCGACCACCCCGAGCACCACGCCGAGGGCCAGGCAGACCCAGGCCGTGCGCCGCAGCGCCCGCGAGTGCCGGGGTCCGCTCACGTCCAGGTCGACGCCGCGCAGCGCCGTCGTCACCGCGGCACGCAACTGGTCGGCGCTGGCGGCGGACTCCGCGAGCGAGCGCTGCCACCCCGGGCGCAGCGAGGCCCCGGCGCGGGTCAGCCAGCGCGCCCGGGCCAGGGCGATCGTGTCCCGGTCGGGCACCGGCAGCTCGGGCATGCCGTAGCCGTTGCGCACCCCGGCGCCGACCTGGTTGGCGACGGCGTCCAGCCCGGTCGCGCCCACCACCGGCTCCAGCTCACGGTCGACGGCGGCGTCGAGCTGCCACGGCACGTCCGCGGGCGTCTGCGTCAGGAGGGCCTTGCCGGCGGCGTCGAGCTCGGCGGCCGCCCGTCCGGCCGCGACCGAGCGCCGCGCGCAGGCCTCCTCGAGCACCTCGCGCACGCGGGCCACGCCCACGCCGGTCCGGGTCGAGACCGGCTGGACGAGCACGTCGTGGAGCCCGTCGTCGGCGAGCAGCCGTTCCAGGTCCTCCACGAGGTTCTCGCGCTGGGTGTCCGGCACGGTGTCGACCTGGTTGAGGACGACCACCATCGAGGACTCCGACCCGACCTGGTCACGCAGGTAGCCGGAGTGCAGGGCGTCGTCGGCGTACTTCTGGGGGTCCACGACCCACACGAGCAGGTCGACCAGGGGCAGCACCCGGTCCACGACCTCACGGTGGGCCGGCTCGACCGAGTCGTGGTCCGGCAGGTCGAGCAGCACGAGCCCCGCCATCGCCCCGGCGCCGTCGCCCTCGAGGACCTCGGAGTGGGTGATGCGCCGTTCCCGGTCGACGCCGATCCAGTCGAGCAGCGGTTCCGCGGCGTCGGACCAGGAGCAGGCCGTCACCCGCGCCGTCGTCGGACGCTTGACCCCGACGTCCGCGAAGGAGAGCCGGGAGATCTTGTTGAACAGGCTCGACTTGCCCGAGCCGGTGCCTCCCGCGAGCGCCACGACCGTGTGGTCGACCCCGAGGGCGAGACGCTGGCGCACCCCGTCGACGGCGGTCTGCACGCGCTGGGCGGTCACGGAGTCCAGGCGCGGCCCGGCCAGGGCGAGCGCCTCGGCGAGGTCCTCGGTGCGCGCCCGCAGGGTCGCGTCGTGCGAGGCGTTCATGTCAGTCTCCTCAGCTCGGCGAGCCGCAACCGCAGCGCCGTGGCCGCGTCGTCGGTCAGGTCGGGTGAGTCGAGGGCGTCCAGGACGGCGTCGACCTCGCGGTCGACGACGGCGGCGGCCCGGTCGGCGAGGTCGTCGCGCAGGGCGGCGACCTGCTCGTCGAGGGCGTCGCCGAGCACCCGGTCCAGCAGCCGGCGCGCGTCGTCGCTGCCGGCCGCGGCGGCGAGCACCAGCGTGGCCAGCCCCCGGTCGCCGAAGGCCCGCACGGCCGCGGTGACCGGCCCCGGGGCGTCCTCGGCGAGGAGAGCGGCGAGCCGCTCGTCCGCGGCGTCGGCCCAGGCGGTCACGGTGGCCGGCACGGCCGTCTCGCGGTCGGCGGCACGGTCGTCGGGGTCGGGCAGCACCGACGACCCGCCGGGAGGGGCGGACGGTCCGTCGAGAACCGCCCGCAGCCGGTCCGCGACCCGGGCCCCGGACGCGGTCAGCGTGTGCGCGGCGCCCTCGCGGACGTCCGCGCGCAGGACCTCGAGCGCGGCGGAGCGGGCGCGACCGGCCCGGCGCGAGCTGCGCACCTGGTCGCCGCGGAACCGGAGGCGCTCGATCTTGGCCGTGCCGGACAGCTCCCGCCAGCGCGCCTCGACGGCGGCACCGGCCACGACCCCGGCGCCCACCGCGTCGCGGGCGAGCTGCTCTGCGGCCGGCACCTCGGCCTCCACCGCCCGTCGCAGGACGGTGGCGGCACCCGCCTGGGCCTCGACGGCGTCGGCCAGGGAGGTCACCCAGCCGGGCAGCGCGTTCAGGGAGCCCTTGAGGGTGCGCACCACGACGGCGCGGGACCGCTCGGGGCCGGCGAGCATGGTCAGCCAGCGCTTGACCTGCGCGACGGGCTTGTCGTCCAGCAGACCCTCGTGCGGGCCGACGTCGGGCACCACGAACAACGGCGTGTCGACCATGCCGTGCGAGCGCAGGCGACCCATCAGGTCACCGCGGATGGTCACGAGATCCTCGTGCGGGACCCGGTTGAGCACCATCGCGACCGACGCCCCGCGCTCGGTCGCTCGCGCCAGGGCCTGCCAGGGCAGGGCGTCGCCGTAGCGCGAGGCGGTGGTGACGAAGAGCCACAGGTCGGCCGCTTCGAGCAGCTGCTGCGCGGTGGAGCGGTTCTCCTGGACGAACGAGTCGAGGTCTGGAGCGTCCAGCAGCGCCGTGCCCCGGGGCACGCCCGCGTGGTGCACGACGCGGGACAGCTCGGTGACCGGGCCCTCGGCGATGACGTCGGCGTCGGCCGGGTTGAAGGCGAGCACGGGCTCACGGGTCGTGGGGCGCAGCACGCCGGCGGCGGAGACCTCCTCGCCCAGCAGGGAGTTGTACAGCGTCGACTTGCCCGCACCGGTGGATCCCGCGACGACGACGATCGCCGGCGAGCTCAGCTCGGCCAGGCGGGGCAGCAGGTGCTCGTCGAGCTGGGCGAGCAGCCGGTCGCGGGAGCCCTCCGCCTCGGCGGCTCCGTCGATGGGCATCGGCAGCCGCACCGCCGCGACGTCACGTCGGAGGTCCTTGGCGACGTCGTAGACGGTGAGACCGATCTCCGTGTCCGCATCGACGTCGGACCGCCCACCGAGGAGCCGGCCCGTACGCATGGAGGTAGTCACGCGAACATCCTGGCGTGCCGGACGGTCGGTGCCAAACGCGCGCGCCGACCGCCGAGGGTTTCGACCCTGCGCACGGGCGGGTTCAGTCCCCCGTGCCGGAGCCGTCGGCCTTGTGGCCGGTCTCCCGCTCCCAGGCGTCGAGCTGCTGGGTCAGGGCGCGCGCCAGCTCGAAGACCTGCTGGGGCGGGATGCGCACGCGGGACACGACCCGGGCCGGCATGACCCGCCCGCCGGTCTCGGCGCCGGTGGCCTTGTCGACGGCGGCCTTGGCCGGGGACTTCGCCGCGACGAAGTCGAGGACGAACGACGCCGACGTGTGCCACACCGAGGCGAAGTCGGCGGGCACCCCCGTCTCGTGCTCGGTGGGCAGGTCGACCTGGAGCCGGAGCTCGCTGCTGGCCATGACGGTCCTCTCGCGACGGGAGCGGGTCCCCTCGACCGTACCGGGCGGGTCCCCCGTGCGTAGGGTGCGAGACTGAAGTCGAAGGGATCAGCGGAGGCCGACACGGGTGGCCAGGCTGCGGAACCCGGCGGCATCGAGCACTCTCGACCGCTGACCGTTCCTGCTCGGCTCGATCCTCAGGGTGACCGACGCGCCATGATCGCTCGGCCGGATGTAGTAGCACTCATCAGTCTCGGGACAGTAGATGCACACGATGTCGACCGCGGCCTTGTCCGCCGGCTTCGCATGGGTGCCTTGTCGATCGTTCCAGACCGACCGGAAGTGGACCGTGATGGCGCCCAAGCGTGCCGAGCGGTACTTCACTTGAAGCCGATGGAACGCGCCGTCCGCATATGCGACGAGATCGAAGGGTGCGTGCTCCGTCGCAGGGAAGAGCACTATGAAGCCCTGGCCGACGACGTCGGCGTGCGCCTTGGCGACGCCGAGGTCTCCTTTGTCCTTTGTGTGGTGCTGTGCCATCCCTCGAGACTAGTGGACACGTATTCCATCTGTCTGCGCTCTCGGTTAAACTCGCCTCGCTTGCCTCCGTAGCTCAGCTGGACAGAGCGGGTCACTTCTAATGACTAGGTCGCGGGTTCGAATCCTGCCGGGGGCGCACACCACGCCGTAGCCGGGGCCCGACGTATCAGGGCCCGACGCTCAGGGCTCGTGCAGAGCACGGGGCAGGAGTCGACCTCCTCCCCGGCCGCACCCCTCGTCGAACCGAGGAAAAGACCGTGCATCCATGGTGGTCGGCGCGGCATGCTCGAACCACACCGCGGTGACGTCGTCCGGCACCCGCCGGACGCACGGGTGGCCCACTGGCCCGGGCCGATCGACCCACGTCACGAAGGACAGCACGATGCACCCGATCGAGATGCACGCCGTCGCGCGTGCGATCCACACCGAACGCCTGGAGGACGCCGAGCGCGCCCGCCGGGCACGCCGACAACGGCGGTCCCCGGCCGCCCGGCTGTCCGTGAGCAGGGCGCGGCGCCGTGTCCACCGCTTCCTGCGGCGGCTGCGCGTCGAACGGCCCCTCGTCGGACGACCCGCATGACAGGGGTCGGCCGCACCACGGCCGCCCCGCCCCCGTCCCCGAGCGCCCCGGGCGCCCGACCTCCCCGCGGAGGCCAGGCACCCGGGGCGCTCGTCCGTGCGGGGCGCGCCGGCCGTCGGCGGCGGACCGTAGGGTGGTCCCCGTGAGCCCGAGCAACCCGAACGACCGCATCGTGTGGATCGACTGCGAGATGACCGGCCTCGACACCCGGGCCGACGCCCTGGTCGAGGTGGCCGCCGTGGTCACCGACTCCGAGCTCAACGTGCTCGGGGACGGCGTCGACGTCGTCATCCGCCCGCCCGCCGAGGCCCTGGAGCAGATGAACGACTTCGTGCGCGAGATGCACACCACGTCCGGGCTGATCACCGAGCTCGACGGCGGCACCACGCTGGCCGACGCCGAGGCCCGCGTGCTCGCCTACATCCGCGAGCACGTGCCCGAGGCCCGCAAGGCGCCGCTCGCCGGCAACTCCGTGGGGACCGACAAGATGTTCCTCGACCGGGACATGCCCGAGCTCGTCGGCCACCTGCACTACCGGATCGTCGACGTGTCCTCCGTCAAGGAGCTCGCCCGGCGCTGGTACCCGCGCGTCTACTTCGCCTCCCCGCCCAAGGACGGCGGCCACCGGGCCCTGGCGGACATCCTGGAGTCGATCGACGAGCTGCGCTACTACCGCGAGGCGCTGTTCGTGCCCCAGCCCGGCCCCGACACCAAGACAGCCCGCGAGGTCTCGGCCCGGATCAAGGAGACCTCGGTCACGAAGTCCAGCACGGTGTCCTGATCTCGCCGCAGACCATGTACACTTTTCGACGGCCGCAACGCTCCGTGCGTAGCAGTCATGGTGGCTATAGCTCAGTCGGTAGAGCGCCTGGTTGTGGTCCAGGAGGTCGCCGGTTCAAGCCCGGTTAGCCACCCCATCGAGACGGCCCCGACGCCCAGGCGTCGGGGCCGTCGTCGTCCGCGCGAGCGCGCGCCCGGCGCTCCTGGCTACGATCGTCCCGACGCACCGACGCGAGGGAGCCCGATCATGTCCGCACCGTCGTTCGCCGACCCCACGATCGAGACCCACGGTGAGCAGCACCTGGCCGTGGTCCGCGAGACCGTGGCGCTCGCCGACGTCCCCGCACTGTACGACCGGGCGTTCCCGCTGATCTTCGCCGCGCTCGGGCGGGCCGGTCTCGAACCCGTGGCCCCGCCGATGGGCATCAGCCACGGCATGCCGACCGAGACCCTCGACCTGTCGGTCGCCGTCCCGGTCGCCGAGCGCTTCACCGACGACGGCGAGGTCACCGGCGAGACCCGGCCGGCCGGCCGCGCGGCCACGATGCTCGTGCGCGGCGCGTACGACCGGATCGCCCCCGCCTACGAGCACCTCTTCGACTGGGTCGCCGCCCAGGGACTCGTCCCGACCGGGACCGCGTGGGAGCAGTACCTCACCGAGCCGTCGCCGGACGGGGACCCGCAGCAGAACGAGACGCTCCTCGGCGCCGACCTGGTGGACTGAGCGCGCCCGGCCAGCGCCGTTCTCGCTCGCACACCGGGCGCAGGTGTGATCGGCTGGGGCCTCGGACCCCACCGAACGCCCGGAGGCGAGCAGAACCGATGATCGAGTTCCGGTCGGTCACCAAGACCTACCCCGACGGCACCGACGCCGTGGCCGACTTCTCCCTGGTCGTGCCGGCGCACACCACCACGGTGCTGGTCGGCTCGTCCGGCAGCGGCAAGACCACGCTGCTGCGCATGATCAACCGCATGGTGGAGCCGACGTCCGGCACCATCGAGATCGACGGCGAGTCCATCGCCGACCGCGACCCCGTGCGGCTGCGCCGCAGCATCGGCTACGTGCTGCAGAACGGCGGGCTCCTGCCCCACCACCGGGTGGTCGACAACGTCGCCACCGTGCTGCGCCTGGAGGGCACCCCCAAGAACGAGGCGCGCCAGCAGGCCCTGGAGGTGCTCGACGTCGTCGGCCTGGACCGCCGACTGGCCGACCGCTACCCGAGCCAGCTCTCCGGCGGCCAGCAGCAGCGCGTCGGGGTGGCGCGCGCCCTGGCCGCCGACCCGAACATCCTGCTCATGGACGAGCCGTTCGGCGCCGTCGACCCGATCGTGCGCTCCGAGCTGCAGACCGAGACGCTGCGCCTGCAGCAGCAGCTGCACAAGACGATCGTGTTCGTCACCCACGACATCGACGAGGCGTTCCTGCTCGGCGACCAGGTCGTCATCCTGTCCACCGGCGCCCAGGTCGCCCAGATCGGCTCACCGAGCGAGATCATCGAGAACCCGGCCGACGACTTCGTCGCCAGCTTCATCGGCGCCGAGCGGGGCGCACGTGCGCTGCACACCAAGGAGACGGGCCACGGCACCGTGCTCGTGGACGGCACGGGACGCACCCAGGGCCGCCTCGTCGAGGGCGGTCAGGGCGCCGCATGACCTGGGTCGTCGAGAACCTCGACCTCATCGGTCGCCTCACCGTCGAGCACCTGCGCCAGAGCGCCCTGCCGATCGTGCTGGGGCTGGTGCTGTCGATCCCGGCCGGCTGGTTCGCGTTCCGCTTCCGCCTGACGCGGGGCCTGGTGCTCACCGCCGTCGGGCTGCTCTACACGATCCCGTCGCTGGCGCTGTTCGCGCTGCTGCCGCCGCTGCTCGGCATCAGCTTCCTGTCCGAGGTCAACCTGATCATCGCGCTGACGATCTACGCCGTGGCGATCATGACGCGGTTCGTCGCCGACGCCCTGGCCTCGGTCGAACCACAGGTGCGGCAGGCCGCCGACGCCGTCGGGTACGGCACGTGGCGCCGGTTCTGGCAGGTGGACCTGCCGCTGGCCGGACCCGTCGTCCTGGCCGGGCTGCGGGTGACCGCCGTGTCGACGATCTCGCTGTGCACGGTGGGGATCCTCATCGGGATCGACAACCTCGGCTACCTGTTCACGAACGGCTACCAGCGCCAGATCGTCCCCGAGATCCTCGCCGGGGTGGTCGCCGTCGTCGTCATCGCGCTGCTGGTCGACTGGCTGCTCGTGCTCGCCGGGCGGGTCCTGATGCCGTGGACCCGGAAGGGGGCCTGAGATGGAGCTCTTCGCCGAGGCCCTCGCCTGGATCTTCTCCTCCGACGCGCAGTCCGGGTCGCTGCCCCTATCCGAGGCGATCGCCACGCACCTGGCGTTCACGTTCGTCTCCGTGCTCATCGCCGCCGCGATCGCCGTCCCGGCCGGCTGGGTGGTCGGGCACACGGGCCGGGGCCGCGAGGCCGCCGTGGCGCTGTCCGGGGCCGCCCGCGCCGTCCCGTCCTTCGGCCTGGTGCTGCTGCTGGTCCTCGTCTTCGGGGTGACGCACAAGGTCGGCGCGTCCACCACCGCCTTCGTCCTGCTCGCGATCCCACCGATCCTGGCGGGCGCGTACTCCGGCGTCGAGGCCGTCGACCGGCGGGTGGTCGACGGCGCCCGCGCGGTCGGCATGACGCCCCGGCAGGTGCTGGGCAGGGTCGAGATCCCGCTGGGGCTGCCGCTGCTGATCGGCGGTCTGCGGTCGGCGACGCTGCAGGTCGTGGCCACCGTCACGCTGGCCGGATACGTCGGCAGCTGGGGCCTGGGCTTCTACATCGTCCAGGGCATCCAGATCCGCGACTTCGCGCAGATCCTGGGCGCGGCGCTGGTGATCGTGGTGCTCGCCGTGCTGCTCGACCTGCTCTTCGCGCTCCTCGAACGGGCCGTCGTCCCGCGGGGCGTCAGGGCGCGGCACGAGACGTCCTCCTGAACAGGACGAACCGGGCACCGCGTGCTTGACTGGGACGGCTCATGGCCGACCGACGGCACTGGGAGAGAGGGACACAGATGCGCACCACCCGACGCACCACCGCACTCGTGGCCGGAGCCGCAGCGGCTCTGCTGACCCTGACCGCCTGCGGAGGCGACGCCGACCCCCTGGCGCAGGACGCGGGCGACGACGGCGAGGAGATGTCCTCCGACACGATCGTCGTGGGCTCGCAGGCGTACTACTCGAACGAGATCATCGCCGAGATCTACGCCCAGGCCCTCGAGGCCGACGGGTTCACCGTCGAGCGCAACTACTCCATCGGGCAGCGCGACGCCTACATGCCCGCGCTGGAGGCCGGCGAGGTCCAGGTCTTCCCGGAGTACACCGGCAACCTGCTGCAGTACTACGACCCCGAGACGACCGCGACGACCGCGGACGACGTCTACGCCGAGCTCAGCGACGCCCTGCCGGACACCCTGGCCGTGCTCGACCAGTCCCCGGCCACCGACCAGGACTCCTACAACGTCACCGCCGAGTTCGCCGAGTCGAACGGGCTGACCACGATCGGCGACCTCGCCGACCTGGACGGCCTGACCCTCGGCGGCCCGGCCGAGCTGGAGGAGCGTCCCTACGGTCCGGAGGGGCTGGCCGACGTCTACGGCGCCGACGTCGCCTTCGAGGCCACCGGTGACACGACCGTGCAGGACCTTGTGGCCGGCACGGTGGACGTCGCGAACGTCTTCAGCGCCGACCCGCGCATCCAGACCGAAGACCTCGTCACCCTGGAGGACCCGGAGGGCCTGTTCCTCGCCTCCAACGTGGTGCCGCTGGTCAGCAGCGACGTCGCCGACCAGGTGGCCGACGTCATCAACCCGGTCAGCGCCGCCCTGACGCCCGAGGGCCTCGTCGACCTCAACGTCCAGTCCACCGAGGAGCAGCGCTCCAGCGAGGACATCGCCGCCGACTGGCTGAGCGAGAACGGCATCGGCTGACCACGAGTCCGAGGTCGGGCCCTTCCCCCTGCGCGGTCGCGCTCACGGGCGCTGCGCGCCCTCCGCTTCCGGTCTGACGACCGCGCAGGGGGAAGGGCCCGACCTTCGTGCGTCCTGCCTCAGCCGAGGCGGGCGACGATCGCGTCGGCGAGCCGTCCGACCGTTCCGGCATCACCGGCGTGCTTCAGCCACAGCGACGGCTCGGTGAGCTCGAGCTCGATGACCGTCGGGGTGTCGTCCTCGCCGCCGACCAGGTCGACGCGGGCGTAGAGGAAGGGCTCGGTCACCCCGAGGCGCTCGTGCGCGACGGCGATCGCCTGACGGGCGGCGTCGACCTGCGCCGCGGTCGGCTCCACCGGCTGCATCTGCTCCTTGCGGTACAGGCCCTGGGTCGGCCGGCTGGGCCCGGTGAGCAGCGCGTTCTTGCGCACGGCGTGCTGGACCTCGCCCTCGACGAAGATCAGGCAGGTCTCGCCCGCGGTGTCGACGCTGGTGATGTACGGCTGGATCATCACGGCGCGGCCGTCGTCGAGCAACGTCTTGGCGTGCTCGATGGCCAGGGCCCGCGACTCGGCGCTGACCGGCTGGTAGCGACCGGTGTCCTGCGCCCCGGCGGAGACGACCGGCTTGACCACGAAGTCGCCGAAGGCCGGCATCCGCGTGTGGATCGCGCGCTTGCCCAGGTGCCGCTCGGGGTCGAGCCAGATCGTGGGGATGACCGGCACCCCGGCCTCGTCGAGGGTCTGCAGGTAGGTCTTGTCCGTGTTCCAGGCGATGACGTCGGCGCTGTTGGCCAGGTGCGGCACCGAGCGCGCCCACTCGATGAACTCGTCGCGGCGCGGGGAGTAGTCGTACGTGGATCGCACCACGACGAGGTCGTAGGAGGACCAGTCGACGTCCGGGTCGTCCCACACCACGGGCTCGGCGGTGACGCCGCGCGCGGCCAGTGCGGGGACGATCGGACGGTCGTCCGCGTCCAGGTCGGGCAGGACGGAGCAGGTGGCGAGTCCGACTCGCTTCGTCGTGGTGGTCACGGGCCCCAGGCTAGCGGGGTTGTGCGTCGGCGGCGGGTCCGCCCGGTGGCCGGACCACCGCTCTCACAGGCCGAGCTCCTCCAGCAGCCGCAGCCACACCTCGCTGACCGTGGGGAACGGTGGCACGGCGTGCCACAGGGCGTCGAGCGGCACCTCGCCGACGACGGCGACGGTCGCGGCGTGCAGCAGCTCGGCGGCGTCGGGCCCGACGAACGTGGCGCCCACCAGGACGTCGCGCTCGGTGTCCACCAGGACCTGGGCCCGGCCGCCGTGGTCCGGCGAGGTGACGGCGGCCCCGGCCACCGAGGCGAGGTCGTAGGAGACGGCGCGCACGGGCAGCCCGGCGCGCCGGGCCTCGGCCTCGGTGGGCCCGACCCAGGCGACGTGCGGGCGGGCGAACACGGCCTGCGTCTGCGCGCCGTGGTCGGCCCGGGCCGCGTACCGGCTCCATCGCGCGCCCGAGGCCGCGACGATCGCCTCCCGGTCCCCGCCGGACCCGTACAGCGCGGCCACGACGTCGCCGGTGACCCGGGCCTGGTACTTGCCCTGGTGGGTGGTGCCCACGCGTCCGGTCACGTCGCCGCAGGCGAACAGCCACGGCTTGCCGACGACGTCCCGGCCGACCTTCTCCACGGCCGTCGTGTCGTCGATCGTCAGCGGCGCACCGGGCTCGAGCCCGACCGTGTCGAGACCGACGTCGCCGGTGCGGGGTCGGCGTCCGGTGGCCACCAACAGCTCGGCGGCGGTGACGATCTCCGCACCGTCGTCCCCGCCGACCGTGACGGTGACGGGACCGCCCGGGGCCGGGCGCTCCACGCGGCGCGCCGTGGTCCCGAGGCGCACGTCCACGCCGGCGTCGCGCAGCGCCTCGGCGACCATCTCCCCGGCGAAGGGTTCGGCCCCGGCGAGCAGCCCGCCCCGGGCGATCAGCGTCACCTGGGCGCCGAGGTCGGCATAGAGGGTGGCCATCTCCACCCCGACGACGCCGCCACCGAGGATCACCAGCGACGCGGGCACCGCCTCGACGGCGGTGGCCTCGCGCGAGGTCCACGGGTTGGCCTCGGCCAGACCCGGCAGGTCCGGGACGACCGCGGCGCTGCCGGTGGAGACCACGACGGCGCAGCGCGCGAGCAGGCGGTGCGTCTCGCCGGCCGCGTCGTCGTCGACGCCCGTGGCGGGCACGACCTCGACCGTGCGCTCCCCGGCTAGGCGGCCGTGGCCGCGCACCAGCGTGATGCCCACGGAGTCGAGCCACTCCTCCTGGCCGGAGTCGTCGCCCTCGCCGGTCATCTCGTCGCGGCGCGCCAGCACCGCGTCCACGTCCAGCGGTCCGGGGTCGCCCACGCCGGGCGCCTCGCGCGCCGCCTGCCGCGCGGCTCCGGGCGACAGCAGGGTCTTGGAGGGGATGCACGCCCAGTACGAGCACTCCCCGCCCACGAGCTCGGCCTCCACGACGGCGACGGACAGCCCGCCGCGCGCCGCGCGGTCGGCCGCGTTCTCCCCCACGGGGCCGGCACCGATGACGATCACGTCGTACGTCTGCTCCATCCGGGCATGGTGTCGCGTCACGGCCCGTTCTGCAGCGTGGGACGGCCCGCGCCCGCGTGGCGGTGTCCCACGACCGGGGCGCGGGCGACTTGTGCGGACCCGACAACCGCTTGTGGGATCCGTGCACGACGGCGGCACGGGGCTGGGTGACCGGACCGGCGCCCGGCGTACCGTGCGGGCAGCACAGTGGTACCCGTCCCCGCACCGCCCGCGACGAAGGAGCAGCGTGACCGAGACCGCCGCAACCCGCACCCCGGCCCGCTCGACCACCGCCGACGCCGCACGGGTGGCCACCTTCGCGGCACTGATCGCCGTCCTGGGCCTGCCCGGGTCGATCGCGCTGTTCGGCAACGCCGTCCCGGTGACGCTGCAGACCCTCGGGGTGATGCTCGCCGGGGCGATCCTGGGCGCCCGCCGCGGCGCGCTGGCGGTGCTGACGCTGCTCGCCCTGGTCGCGGCCGGGCTGCCGCTGCTCGCCGGCGGTCGGGGCGGTCTCGGCGTGTTCGTGGGACCGTCGGCCGGCTACCTGCTCGGGTTCGTGGCCGGCGCCTTCGTCGTCGGGCTGCTGGTCGAGCGGCAGCGGAGGGTGACGTTCCTGGGCGTGCTCCTCGCCGCGCTCGTCGGCGGCGTCGGCGTGGTGTACGCCGTCGGGATCCCCGTCCAGGCCGTGCTGACCGGTGTGCCCCTGGCCGAGACGGCCCTGCTGTCCCTCGCCTTCGTGCCCGGGGACCTGCTCAAGGCGCTGGCCTGCGCCGCGATCACCGCCGCCGTCGCGCGGGCCTACCCCGCCGCGGTGCGCCGCGGGGGCCGGGAGGGCTGAGTGCCGGTCGCCCACCACGTCCTGCAGCACGCGCACGGCCCCGCCGCGGACCGTGTCGCGGTGCGCTGCGGCGAGCGCAGCCGCACCTTCGCCGAGCTGGCCGCCGACCTCGTCGCGGGCGCCGAGCACCTGGCCGCGACCGGGACGTGCCCCGGGGACCTGGTCGCCCTGTCGCTCGCCGACCCCCTGGACACGCTCGTCGCGCTGCTCGCCGCGGACCGGGCCGGTGCCGTCGGGCTGGTCGGCGACCCGGCCTGGCCGGTGCACCAGCGGGCCGAGGTGCTGCACGCCCTGACCCCCGCCGTCGTCGTGCACGTGCCGCTGCCGCGCGGTCACGGTGCTCCTCCCCCGCCTCCCGGGCCGACCCCGGACGACGCCGCACCCGCGTGGGCGGGGTTCTCCTCGGGCAGCACGGGGCGTCCGCGCGCCGTGCTGCGCTCCCGCGGGTCCTGGACGGGCTCCTTCGAGCACGTCTCGCGCCTGACCGGCACTCGCGCCGGGGATACCGTCCTGGTCACGGGCCCCCTGGCCAGCTCGCTGCACTGCTTCGCGGCGGTGCACGCCCTGGCGGCCGGGGCGTCGGTGGAGCTCGCGCCGACCGTGTCGGCGACGACGGCGGCGCTCGCCGGGGCCGACCTGGCCCACCTGGTCCCCTCCCGGCTCGACGACGTCCTGGACGCCCTCGACGCGGGCGTGCCGTCCCGGCTGCGCACCGTCGTGGTGGGCGGCGCCGGCACGGACCCCGCCCAGCGGGCCCGGGCCCACGCCCACGGCGTGCAGGTCGTGGCGTACTACGGGGCGGTGGAGCTGAGCTTCGTCGCGATCGACACCGGGGACGGGCTGGTGCCGTTCCCCCAGGTCGAGGTGCAGGTCCGGCCGCAGCCGGGCACGAGCCTGGGCGAGGTGTGGGTGCGCTCGCCGTGGACGGCGAGCGGCTACCTGGCCGGGGCGACGGGGCCGCTGCGCACCCGGGACGGATGGAGCACCGTCGGTGACCTGGCCGACCTGCCCGACGGCGGCTCGGCGGCCGCCGGGGACCGCGCGCTGCGGCTGCGAGGCCGTGGCGACGGCGCGATCCTCACCGCCGGTGCCACCGTCGTGCCCGAGGACGTCGAGGCCGCGCTGCGACCCGTACCCGGGGTCCGTGACGTCGTGGTGGCCGGCGCCCCGCACCGCCGGTTCGGCGCCGTCGTCGTCGCCGTCGTCGAGGCCGACGACCACCCCGGGCTGCGCGCCCACCTGGAACGGGTCGCCCGGGCCACCCTCGCCCCGGCCCAGCGGCCCCGGCGCTGGTTCCGCGTCGACGCCCTGCCGCGCACCTCGAACGGCAAGGTGGCCCGTTCCGCGCTCGGTGCCGCCGTCGCGGGCCACGACCCGGCCGCGCAGGTCGGCGACCTCGCGGTGCTGCGGTGAGCGTGGTGGTGGCCGCCCGGCGCACGTGGACCGGCCGGCGCGGCGGCGGGCACGCCGGGGCCGACGAGGCCCGGCTGGCCGCCGCGGTCCTCAGCGCCGCCGCGCACGACGCCGCGCACGACGCAGCGCACGACGCAGCGCACGACGCGGCCGCCGGCCCGGTGGACGAGGTGGTGCTGGGCAACGCCGCGGGCCACGGTGGCAACGTGGCGCGCCGTGCGGCGCTGACCGCCGTCGGCCGGCACGTGCCCGGGATGAGCGTGGACCGGCAGTGCGCCTCCGGGCTCGCCGCCGTGGGCACGGCGGCCGCGCTGGTCGACGCCGGCCACGCCCGCGTCGTGCTGGCGGGCGGCGTCGAGAGCGCCACCCGGGCACCGGGGCGCGCGCACGGCACGCTCGGCTACGACCGCGCGTCCTTCACCGCCCCGCCGTGGGCGGACCCGGAGGCCGGCCGGGCCGCGGACCGGCTCGCCCAGGAGCGCGGCATCTCCCGCGCGCTGCAGCACCGCTACGCCGTGGCCTCGCACGAGCGGCTGCGCGCCGCGCACACGGCCGGGCGGTTCGCCACCGAGACCGTGGCCGTCGGGCCGCTGGACCGCGACGAGCACGCCCGGGCGCTGTCCCCGAGGCTGCTGGACCGGCTGCCGGGGGCCTTCTCCCCCGACGGCACGGTGACGGCGGCCTCGGCCGCACCGGCCGCGGACGGGGCGGCCGCCGTGGTCCTGGCGCCGGACGGCGCCCCGGGGCTGCGGGTCCGGACGGTGGCGACCGTGGCCGGCGACCCCGCGATGCCCCTGCTGACCCCCGTGTCCGCCGTGCGCGCGGCGTGCGCGCGCGGCGGGGTCCGGCTCGAGGACGTGGCCGCGCTGGAGCTCGTCGAGGCGTTCGCCGTGCAGGCGCTCGCGGTGGCCGGGGACCTCGGCGTGGACCCGCTGACCGATCCGCGCTGGAACGCCGACGGCGGGTCCCTGGCGGGCGGGCACCCGTTCGGGGCGAGCGGGGCGGTCGCCGTCGTCCGGCTGTTCTCCCGGCTGGTGCGCGGCGGCGCACCGGCGGGCACGCTCGGGCTCGCCACGGCGGCGGGGACCGGCGGGATCGGCGTCGCCGTGCTCGTGGAGGTGGTCCGGTGACCGGGATCGTGCTGGACGACGTGCACGTGCGCCGCGAGGGCCGGCACGTGCTGCGCGGGGTGTCGGTCCGGCTGACCGAGCACCGGGTGGCGGTGATCGGCGCGAACGGCTCGGGCAAGTCGACACTCGCGCGGCTGCTCAACGGCCTGGTGGCCCCGACGTCGGGCCGGGTGCTGGTCGACGGGCTGGACGTGGCCCGGCACGGCCGCGCCGTGCGCCGGCGGGTCGGGTTCGTGTTCACCGACCCGGACGCCCAGATCGTCATGCCGACCGTCGCCGAGGACGTCGCGTTCTCGCTGCGCGGCTCCGGGCTGTCCCGCGCCGAGGTCGGCGCCCGGGTGGCGGCCGAGCTGGAGCGGCACGGCCTGGCCGGGCACGCGGACCATCCGGCGCACCTGCTCTCCGGGGGCCAGAAGCAGCTCCTGGCGCTGTCCAGCGTGCTGGTGTCCCGCCCGGACGTCGTGGTGGCCGACGAACCGACGACCCTGCTGGACCTGCGCAACACCCGGTTCGTCGCGCAGCGGCTGGCGGCGCTGGAGCAGCGGGTGGTGCTGGTCACCCACGACCTGGACCTCGTGGGCGACTACGAACGGGTGCTGGTGGTCGACGAGGGCCGGGTCGTGGTCGACGACGTCCCGGCCGTGGCGGTGCCGGCCTACCGCGCGCTGATGGGAGCGCCGGTCCGATGACTGCCGGCCCGCCGCCCGCCATGGCACCCCCGAGGACCTCTACGTCCCCGGTGCACCGGCTCGGCGCGGGGACGAAGCTCGCCGGGCTGTGCGTGTGCTCGCTGGCGCTGCTCACCGTGGACGGACCGCGGGGAGCCGCCCTCGCCGTCGTCGGCGTCATGGCGGTGTTCGCCCTGGCCGGGCTGGGACCGCGGGCGCTCTGGGCCCAGATCAGGCCGCTGCGCTGGGTCGTGGTGTGCCTGCTGGCGGTGCAGTGGTGGGTACTGGGGCCCGTCGAGGCGGTGGTGCTGAGCACGCGGCTCGTGGCCCTCGTGGCCCTCGCCGGTCTCGTCACGGCCACCACCCCGACGGCGCAGGTCCTGGACGTCGTGGAGCGCGTGCTGCGGCCGGGGCGCCGGTGGGGCCTCGACCCGGAGCGTGCCGCGCTGGTGCTGGCCCTGACCCTGCGGTCCGTCCCCGTGCTCACCGACCTGGCCGCGCGGGTGCGGGACGCGCAGCGCGCCCGGGGCCGCGAGCGCGACGTGCGGGCCTTCGCGGTGCCGCTGGTGGTGGGGTCGCTGCGGCGGGCCGACGCCCTGGGCGAGGCCCTGGCGGCGCGCGGCCTGGACGACTGAGGTCAGAGCCGGACGTACTCCAGGTCGGTCACGCTGCGCCCGGCGTTCAGACCCTTGCGCTCGAAGCTGGTCATGACGCGACCCTCGAAGCGCGGGGCGCGCCGGCCGGGGCCGTGGGCGTTGCGGAAGCCCTCGGCGGCGTCGAGCACCTCGAGCATCACCTCGCCGTACTCGGCCCAGTCGGTGGCCAACCGCCACCGGCCACCGGGCTTGATCGCGCGGGCCGCCAGCTCGGCGAAGGCGGGGGTGACCAGCCGGCGCTTGTGGTGGCGCTTCTTGGGCCACGGGTCCGGGAAGAACACCCACAGCTCGTCGAGGCTCGCCTCGGGCAGGCCGTGCCCGAGCAGCTCGGCGGCGTCGACCTGCATGATCCGCAGGTTGTCGAGCTCGTGGCCCGGGTCGCCGCCGGCGACGGCCGGGTCGGCCCCGGCGTGCCCCGCGCGCACGATGGTCTGCGCGACGCCCGGACGGTAGACCTCGACGGCCAGGTGGTCGCGCTCGGGGTGCGTCGCCGCGGCGTGCACGACGCACTCGCCCAGGCCGGTCCCGATCTCCAGGACGAGGGGCGCGGTGCGGCCGAACTCCGCGGCGGGGTCGAGCTGCCAGTCCGGGTGCACCGACATGTCGCGGTGCTCGCGCGGGACCTCGATCAGGTAGCGGTGCCGGCGGGTGTCCCAGGCCCTCTGCTGGCCCGCGGTCAGGCGGGCGGTGCGGCGCACGTAGCTCAGCGGACGGCGGTGGTGTCGGGTGTCGACGGAGTCCTCGACCGGGGTGTCCTGCGGGACGTCCGGGTTCTCCTGCGGTGAGTTCGGCACCGGACCAGGGTAGTCGGGCCGGGGCCCGACGCCGTCATCCCGACGAGAGGCCGATGAGGGCCAGCAACGCCTCCCCGTAGGCGTCGGCGGCCTCCGGGGCGTCGAAGGTCCGGCGCTCGCCGAGCAGCTCCACCTCGACGGTGAAGACGTCGTCCTCGGCGTGCAGCGAGCGGAAGGTGCCGCCCAGCAGGTCGCGGAGCTGGTCCTCGCGCGGTAGCCACAGCGTGTCGTCGATGTCGACCGAGTCCAGGGCCCACTCGGTGGTCCCGTTGAAGCCGAGCACCGTGCCGGTGTCGAAGTGGTGCGTCTCGACGACCAGCGTGGAGATGGTGAAGACGTCCTCGCGGAGCTCCGGTGCGTCGATGTGGAACCGGTCGCCGTCGGCTGGCTTCCAGATCAGTCCCGCGTCGCGCAACCGGGTGGCGAGCTCGGTGGAGATCATCTCCCCATCCTGCACCCTGCGTCGCAGGACGGGCGCGCAAGACCTCGACCACTTCTGACAGCGACACGCCAGAACTTGTTCAATCGATGGACAAAGTGCTGCACCGCTCCTAGGCTGCCGACGACCGACGAACAGGCCCGCCTGTCGGGCCGTGACGAAGGAGTCATCGATGTCCGTCAGCCGACGACGTGCCGTCGCCGCAGGAACAGGCCTCACCCTGCTGGCGTCCGCACTCTCCCTCCCGGCCGCCTCGGCGGCACCCGACACCCCGGACCCCGCCGTGACCGGCCCGGTCCCCGCCACGACCGCCGTCGGGGACCCGGCCCACGGGTACCCCTTCCTCGCCACCGACGTCGACCTGGCCGACCACGGCTACGTCGAGCAGGAGTTCTTCCTCTCCGGCGAGGCGACCCGCTACGACGCCGACGGCACCTCCGACGCGGAGGTGATCAGCACCGGCCACGAGTACCGCACCCGGATGGTCGTGCGGCGCCCCACGGACCCGGGCGCGTTCAACGGCACCGTCATCACCGAGTGGTACAACGTCTCCAACCAGTGGGACCAGGAGGTCGACTGGTTCCAGACCCACGAGCACCTCCTGCGCGAGGGCTACGCCTGGGTCGGCGTCTCGGCGCAGCGGGCCGGGGTCCACTCCGGCACCGGACTGCGGTCGTGGAGCCCCGACCGGTACGGCTCCCTCGACCTGACCGACGGCGGCACGGTCACCGACGACACCCTGTCCTGGGACGTCTTCAGCCAGGCCGTCGGCGCCGTCCGCGAGCCCGCCGGCACCGCCCCGCTGGGCCCGCTGGAGGCGGAGACCGTGGTCGCCACCGGTCACTCCCAGTCGGCCGGGCGCCTGTGGTCGTACGTCAACTCCGTCGACCCGGGCGGCGACGTCGTCGACGCGGTCGTGCTGCACGGCGGCGGCGGGCCCCTCCGTGACGCGGTCGAGACCCCGGTGCTCAAGATCAACAGCGAGACCGACGTCGCGATCGACCTGCTGGGCGCGGCCCAGCGCCAGCCGGACAGCGACACGCTGCGCACCTGGGAGGTCGCCGGTGCCTCCCACGGCGACTGGAAGCTCATCACGGACTACGGCCGCCTGCGCATCCGTGACATCGGCACGGCCCCCGGCGGGTACCCGGGCACGCCGCAGACGTGCGACGAGCCGTCCGGCTCCCGCGTCCCGCAGCACATGGTCCAGGGCGCGGCGTACGACCACGTGGCGGACTGGGCGGCAGGTGGGGACGCTCCGCCGTCGGCGCCCGCCATCGACCTCCTCGCGGACGGCTCCGTGGACCGCGACGACCTCGGTCTCGGTCGGGGCGGCATCCGCCTGGCCGCGCAGGAGGTCCCGGTGCGGCTGAACTCGGGACTCAACACCGGCCCCGGCTTCTGCTTCATCGACGGGTCGTCCCGTCCGGTCGACGACGCGACGCTGGCCGCCTGGTACCCGGACGAGGAGGAGTACGTCGACGAGGTCGTGGCCGTCACCGGCGCCGCCGTCGAGGCGGGCTACGTCCCCGCGGACGTCGCGGCCGACCCGTCGTGGTACACCGACGTCGCCGAGCTCGTCCAGCACCGGGTCGAGTCCGGCCTCGTCCGCGAGCAGGTCGGCGCACGGATCGTCGACCGGATGCACCGCGCCCTGGAGGCGGCCGACGACGGCGACTGGAACGCCGCGGACCGATGGGTGCGCCAGGCGCACACGTTCGCCGACCGGCAGGTGCGCGACGACCTCGCGTCGGCGTCCGTGGCGCGCTCCACCGCGGCGGTGCGCGGCGTGCTGGCGCTGACCGTCGACGACTGAGGACGCCACCGGGAACGACGAAGGCCCCCGTCGCCGATGCGACGGGGGCCTCGTTGGTGCGCCATCAGGGACTCGAACCCCAAACCCGCTGATTAAGAGTCAGCTGCTCTGCCAATTGAGCTAATGGCGCGTCACGCCCGGCACGAGATCCTCGACGCCGACCGCGGTACGACGGTCCGGTCACGACGTGACCGGACCGTGCGTGGTGCGCCATCAGGGACTCGAACCCCAAACCCGCTGATTAAGAGTCAGCTGCTCTGCCAATTGAGCTAATGGCGCGTAGCGGTGTGAAACTCTACCAGCACCTCAGCGCGGCGCGGTACCTGGATCCGACCCGCCGGCGTGTGACCTCCGCGACAGCGGTGCAGGTCACAGGTACAGGCCCGTCGCGCCGCTCTCGTCGGACCGCTCGGCGACGGCGTGCACGTCCCGTTCGCGCAGCAGCACGTAGTCGGTCCCGCCGAGCTCGACCTCGGCGCGCTCCTCGGGATCGTAGAGCACGCGATCGCCGACCTCGACCTGGCGGACGTGCTCGCCCTTGGCGACGACCTTCGCCCACGCCAGGCGCTTCGGTCCCGTGGCGGTGGCGGGGATGACCAGACCGGCCGCGGACTGCCGCTCGGCCGAGTCCACCTCGGGGTCGACCAGGACGCGGTCGTGGAGCATGCGGATCGGCAGCGGCTCGGTGGCCTCGCCGCCCGTCGACGCGGGAGAAGGTGCTGCGGAACTCACGAGGGCCACGCTACGCGAGAACCGCCGTCGCCCCCGCATCGTCCGAACGCTCCCAGCACCCGGTCCGGCTAGGCTGAGCGCGGTCCCGTCCCCGCAGCACCAGGAGCTCCCGTGACCCGTCTCGCCGCCGGCGACACCGCGCCCGACTTCACCCTGCCGACCGCCGACGGGAGCACCGTCTCGCTGGCGACGCTGCGACAGAGCGCCGAGCGGGGCGTGGTCGTCTACTTCTACCCCGCGGCCATGACCCCGGGGTGCACGAAGGAGGCCTGCGACTTCCGCGACTCGCTGGACGCCCTGCAGGGCGCCGGGTACGCCGTCGTCGGCATCTCCCCCGACGAGCCCGAGAAGCTCGCCCGGTTCGTCGAGCGCGACGCGCTGACCTACCCCCTCGCCTCGGACCCGGAGCACGAGGTCCTCGAGGCCTACGGCGCGTGGGGCGAGAAGAAGAACTACGGCCGCACCTACGTCGGGGTGATCCGCTCGACCATCGTGGTCGGCGCCGACGGCACCGTCGAGCTCGCCCAGTACAACGTCAAGGCGACGGGGCACGTCGCCCGGCTGCGCACCCAGCTCGGGCTCGACGCCGCCTGAGCCGCCGGCCCCGTAAGATCGGGGTGGCCACGCGCGAGTGGCGGAACAGGCAGACGCGCTGGGTTTAGGTCTCAGTGTCCTCGGACGTGCGGGTTCGACTCCCGCCTCGCGCACCAGCACCATCCCGCGACGCGCGGGCCGTCCCGGCGTAGCGTCAGGGGTGACGGGACGCACGCCGCGCGGTCCGTCGGGGTGGTGAAAGGACCGACGCCATGTCCACGCTGAGCGAGTTCCTCAAGGCCCGGATCTCCGAGCTCCTGTCCCACGAGGGCAAGCACCGCGAGGAGCACGGCCACCCGCCGCTGACGCCGGAACGCGAGGCGGAGCTGCGCGAGCTGCACGCCCAGGCCGACCAGTACGAGCAGGGCCTGTTCGGCCCCGGCCAGGCGTCCTGGGTCGAGGGCCTGATGCGCGAACGCGCGGCCGACTTCTCCGACCACCCGGACTATCGCGACGAGTGGCGGCGCTGAACCCCCGGACGAGCCGCGCCCCAGCACACGTGGGCGTCACCGGTTGCACGTGTCACCACACTCCGTATCGTGTGGTGGTATCGCTCCCACGAGCTCGTCCGGAGTCGGCAACGGGGCCGACAGGGGGCTTCCGGACGGAAGCCGTGACGGAGCACATCAACCATGAGGTGACGCATGTCCACACCCTGGAACGACCCCGTACGCGCGCGCCGGACCGCAGCCCTGGCCACCCTCGCGATCCTGACCGGCGGCCTCGTGGCCACCGCCACCCCGGCCCACGCCGACGTCGTCGACGTGGGCGCCGGCAGCTACACGACCGACACCGTCGGCCCGACACCCCAGGGGTGCGCCGCCGTCGAGGCAGACCCCCGCGCGTTCGTCACGGACGACGCGCCCAGCACCCCGCTGCCCACCAACGACTGGTGGACCTCGCTGGCCTACAAGGTCTTCGACTGCTCGTTCAGCCCACCCCTGCACGCGCACCCGGCGAGCTATCTGCCCTCGGCCGGCGGCCTGGGCATCTCCTACACCACCGAGGCGACCGTCACCGGTGACCCCGCCGGGGTCTCGGAGTACCACTACGAGTACGCCGAGGACCTGCGCGCCGGCGTCGTCGGCCTGGACGCCCCCCACGTGGCCGTCGGGGGCTGGACGGACTGGACGGTCGACCCGGTCTGGGACGACGGCGAGCAGTCGCTGCGCGCCACCATCGGCCACGGGCTGCCGATCTCCTGGTTCGAGGCGACCGGCGGCGACGCCCTGCTGACGCTCGCCGGCTCGCCCGACGTCTGGCTGGACGAGCCGGGCCGCGTCGGCCTGAGCGTCGGCGGCGCCGACTACCTGGCCGTCCTGCCGTCCGACGTGTCCTGGACGACGAGCGGCACGTCGCTGACGGCCCCGGCCGCGACCTTCGCCGTCGCCCTGCTGCCCGACGTCGGACCCGCCGAGCGGGACGACCTCGTCCAGACCTACACCGACGCCGCCCGCTCCCCCGTGACCGGCACCCGGGCCGACTACGCCTACGACGCCGGCGCCGGCGTCGTGCGCACCACGTACCACCTGGAGACCACACCCTGGCCGGGGGCCGACGACGGCGGCACCGTCGCGGCGCTGTACCCGCACCAGAGCGCGTACCTCACCGGGGCGGAGGCCGCCGGGGCGACCTACACGTCGCCGCGTGGCGACATGGCCGTGCTCACCGGGACCGCGCAGTTCACCACGACCACCCCGTACACCGGCGTGCTGACCGAGCTGCCCGCGGTGGCGACGTCGTCGGGCGCCGAGCGCGACCGCCTCGAGGCGCTGCTGGACCAGCTCGGCGACCCCCTGGACCAGCAGAAGGCGGACACCTACTGGACCGGCAAGGCGCTCGGGCGAGCCACCCGCGTCGTGGAGATCGCCGACCAGCTCGGCCGCACGGCTCAGCGGGACGCCGCACTGGCCGACGTCCGCGCGGTGCTGACCGACTGGTTCACCGCCACCGCGGGCAAGACGGAGCAGGTCTTCGCCTACGACGACGGGTGGGGCACGCTCGTCGGGCACCCCGGCTCCTACGGCTCGGACACCGAGCTGAACGACCACCACTTCCACTACGGCTACTACATCGCGGCCGCCGCGACCCTGGCACGGTTCGACCCGCAGTGGACGGCCGACTACGGCGAGATGGTGGACCTGCTGATCCGGGACGCCAACGGGTACGACCGCGACGAGACCCGGTTCCCCTACCTGCGCGACTTCGACGTCTACGCCGGGCACGACTGGGCCTCGGGGCACGGCGCCTTCGCGGCGGGCAACAACCAGGAGTCGAGCTCGGAGGGCATGAACTTCGCCGGCGCCCTGGTCCAGTGGGGCGAGGCCACCGGGGACACCGCGGTGCGCGACGCCGGGGTGTACCTCTACGCGACGCAGGCCGCGGCGATCCAGCGGTACTGGTTCGACGTCGACGGCGCGGCCTACCCCGGGAGCTTCGGGCACCCCGTGGTCGGCATGGTCTGGGGCGACGGCGGGTCGTACGCCACGTGGTTCAGCGCCGAGGCGGAGAAGATCCAGGGCATCAACACCCTGCCGATCACCGGCTCCCACCTCTACCTCGGGACCTCGCCCGCCACGGTGCGTGCCGCGTACGACCACCTGGAGCGGGTCAACGGCGGCCCCCCGACCGTCTGGCAGGACATCCTGTGGCAGTACCTCGCGCTCGGCGACGCCGACCGCGCCCTGTCACTGCTGGAGTCGACGTCCTTCACCCCCGAGGAGGGCGAGACGCCCGCGCACACGTACCACTGGATCGCCAACCTGGCGGCGCTGGGGACTCTCGCGACGGACACCCGCGCCGACGACCCGCTGGCCGCGGCGTTCGACGGCGACCAGGGACGCACGTACGTCGCCTCCAACGTCACCGCCGCCGACCGGACGGTGACCTTCTCCGACGGCACCGTCGTCGACGTCCCGGCCGGCCAGGTGGTGGCCACGGGAGCGCACACCTTCGCCGGCGGCGACGCCACCGGTGGCCCGACGCCGAGCCCGACCCCGGAGCCGTCGGAGGAGCCCACACCGGAGCCCTCCGAGGATCCGTCGCCGACGCCGGACCCGACTCCGGAGCCCAGCCCCGAACCCAGTCCCGGGCCCAGCGAGGAACCGGGTGCAGGGCCGGTGCGCTACCTCGGCGACGACGGCTCCCTGCCCGCACTGGCCGGACCCGAGGGCACCGTCCAGCTCACCTCGGCCGGTGGCCAGAACCACGACGGCACCCCGCACCAGCCCGCCGTCTTCGAGGCCGCCGGACTCACCGGCACCCACACCGGCGAGACGACGTTCTCGCTCGCCGTCGACGCCGGCGACGACGTCGGCCAGGCCGTCCAGGCCCGCGTCAGCTACGACCTCACCGGCGACGGCACCTGGGACCGCATCGAGACCTACGGCTACTTCGCCACCGACCCCGTCCCCGGCGACGAGACCTACACCTCGCAGGGACGCCTCACGACGCAGGACGGCACCCTCGGCGACCTCGACGACGGCACCGTCCGCCTCGAGATCTGGAGCGCCCTGGGCACCGCCACCCCGACCGTGACCACCGGCCCCGACTCCACCCTCACCCTGCCGTTCGACGGCTGAGGGCCGAGGAACGACGAACGGCCGCCCCGGAGACCCGGGGCGGCCGTTCGTGGCGAGACGATGCTCAGTCCTGGTGCTGGCCGTCCTGCGCCGCGGCGATCTGCTCCCGGACGTCGTCCATGTCCAGGTCCTTGACCGCGTCGACGACCTGCTTCAGAGCGGGCGCGGGCAGGGCGCCGGCCTGGTTGAAGACCATGATGCCCTCGCGGAACGCCATGAGCGTCGGGATGGCGGTGACACCGGCGGCGGCGGCGATCTGCTGCTGCGCCTCGGTGTCGAGCTTGCCGTGCACGACGTCGGGGTTCTCCTCGCTCGACGCCTCGAAGACGGGCGCGAACTGGCGGCACGGGCCGCACCAGGAGGCCCAGAAGTCGACCAGCACGATGTCGTTGTCCTTGATCGCCTGCTCGAAGGTGGAGTCGGTGAGCTCGACGGTGGCCATGCGAAGTCCTCTCGTTGGGATGTCCTGCTACGGGTGCGAGCAATGAAACCCCTCGGGGTATTCCCGGACCGCGTGGTCGGACTCCGACCAGTGGATCACACCTGCACGAGCCCTCACCACCGTGCGGCTGGTACAAACGAGGGGTGACCGACACCGCCGAGTTCCCTCCCGACGACGACAACGGACACGAGCCCGGCCCGACCGGCTGGCTCACGCCCGAGGACCTCGCCTCCGTGCGTGCGCAGCTGCCCCTGGTGTACGTCGACGCCATCCCGGTCCGCGTCGACGACTCGGGCGACGTCGTCGCCGTGGGTCTGCTGCTGCGCGCCAGCCCGCTGGGCAACATGACCCGCGCCCTGGTGACGGGCCGGGTGCTGTACCACGAGCGCGTCCGCGACGCCCTGCTGCGCCACATCGAGAAGGACCTGGGTCCGGTGGCCCTCCCCCGGGTGCCTGCCTCCCCGCAGCCGTTCACGGTCGCTGAGTACTTCCCGACCCCGGGCATCACGCCGTTCCACGACCCGCGCCAGCACGCGATCTCGCTCGCCTACGTGGTGCCGGTGACGGGTGACTGCCGCCCGCAGCAGAACGCGCTCGACCTCGCCTGGCTCACGCCCGAGGAGGCGTGCAGCGACACGGTCCAGGCCGAGATGGTCAACGGCCAGGGGGCTCTCGTGCGCCAGGCGATGGCGCACGTCGGCCGTCTCGACTGACCGCGAGGTAGGCAACCTCCTGCCGAGGTAGGCAACCTCTCGGCGAGGTAGCGCGAGGAGCGAGTCGCCTCGCAGGGTCGACGCCTACCTCACGGACTACTTGCCTACCTCGCCGGTGAGTTGCCTACTCGATCGGTGCGGCTGCTCCTGCGATCGGTGTGCCGTTCGGGCGGCACATTCAGACCGGCGCGACGGTGTGCTGCGACCCGATCAGCTGGTACCAGCGTGCCAACCTCATCGGCAACCCGTCCGTGTTCTTCCTGGGTCGTCCCGGTCTGGGCAAGACGTCGGCGGTGATGCGCATGGCGGTCGGCCTGGCCGGCATGGGCGTCAGCCCACTGGTGCTCGGGGACACCCGGCCGGACTACATCCGGATGGTCGAGCAGCTCGGTGGTCAGGTGATCCCGCTCGGTCGCCACCGTGGCTCGCTGAATGTGCTCGATCCCGGGGAGGCCCCCCAGGCGGCGGCCCGACTGCGCTCGGCCGGGTACGACCAGGCCGCTGACGAGGTCCTGGCCGACGCCCAAGGACTGCGTCTGAACATGGTGCTGTCACTGATCACCGTGCTGCGCAAGAGCGAACCGACGGCACGCGAGAGCACAATCCTGTCGCGGGCCATCGACTGGCTTGACGAGCACCACGACGGCGTGCCGTTGATCCCGGACCTGCTGCAGGTGGTGCGTGCCGCGCCGCCCGAGCTGCGGGAGGCAGCGCTGGACCGCGGCACCACCTCGAAGTACCAGGCGATCACCGAAGAGCTCGAGGCCTCCCTCGTGGCGCTGTGCCCCGGTGGAAAGTTCGGCGACGTGTTCGCCCGACCGACCACGCAGCCGATGCGGCGTGACCGCGCCGTCGTCTACGACGTCTCGGCGATTCCGCAGTCCGATGCCGATCTGCGGGCGGTCGCCCTGCTGGCCTCCTGGTCGGCCGGCTTCGCCGTGGTCAAGACGGCCCAGACGCTGGCCGACTTCGATTTGGAGGCGCGTAGGCACTACTTCGTGATCCTCGACGAGCTGCACCAGGCGCTCAAGGCCGGCCCCGGCCTCGTCGATCGCGTCGACTACCTGACGCGGCTGAACCGCACCGTCGGCGTCGGCCTGGCGATGATCACCCACACCATGAAGGATCTGCGGTCCTTGCCCTACGAAGAGGACCGGCAGAAGGCCATGGGGTTCATCGAGCGGTCGGGCCTGGTCGTGTGCGGAGGCCTGCCGTTCAGCGAGATGCCGCTGCTGTCCTCCATCGTGTCGCTGTCGGGCGCCGAGCAGGATCTGCTCGGCGGCTGGCAGGACCCGCCGGCGTGGGACTCCAAGGAGGGCCAGCAAGCACCTCCACCCGGGCGCGGCAAGTTCCTGGTCAAGGTCGGCGGCAGGCCCGGCATCCCGGTCGACCTGGTGCTCACCGCGGCCGAGCGGTCCCTGCACATGAGTGCGGCGCGCTGGACGGATCAGTCTCGCACCGGCCGCATCGAGGAAGGAACGCCAGCATGAGCACCCCGAACAACCGCCGCCGAGACCCCGGCGGCCTGACCGGCGAGATGGCGCTGCTCTGGGTCGGCATCGTGCTGGTCGTGCTGGTCGTCGGATCGCTGTACTTCGCGATGCGGATCGGTCATCGCATCGCCGGTACCGGCGAGACCGTCCCGGCCAACCCCTTCGACGTGTTCTTCGGGATCCTCGACGGCGAGCTCGCGTGGCCGGGCACTCCCGGCTGGTGGGTGCTGGGTGTGGTGGCCTCCGTGATCCTGGTCCTGACCGTCGTGGCCACGGTCGCGATGACTCGGATGCGCCGTCGCCGCTCCCGGGTGGACCGCGCCGCGGCCTACATGGGCCGCGGCCGCGACGTCGCCGACCTGAGCCGCAAGAGCGCCGCCGCCAAGGCTCGCCGCCTGGGCGCCGGCGAGACCCCCGGGGTCCCGATCGGCCAGACCGTCGGCACGGGGCAGCCGCTGTTCGGCTCCTGGGAGGACATGCACATCGACATCTGGGGCCCGCGCACCGGCAAGACGACCTCCCGCGCGGTACCGGCGATCCTCGAGGCGCCAGGGTCGGTGCTGGTGACGTCGAACAAGCGCGACGTCGTCGACGCCACCCGCGACGTGCGCGCCGCGGCCGGGCCAGTGTGGGTCTTCGACCCGCAGGCGATCGCGCGCGAGGAACCGACGTGGTGGTGGAACCCGCTGTCCTACGTCACCGACGAGGTCCGCGCCGCCAAGCTCGCCGAGCACTTCGCCTCCGGGTCCCGCGACCCGGGCGCCAAGACCGACGCCTACTTCGACCCCGCCGGACAGGACCTGCTCGCCGGGCTGCTGCTGGCCGCGGCCCTGGACTCCCGACCGATCACCGACGTGTACTCCTGGCTGACCCGCCCCACCGACGAGACGGCCGTCGACATCCTGCGCGAGCACGGCTTCACCCTGACCTCGGACCAGGTCGCCGGCGTCGTGGCGGCCCCGGATAAGCAGCGCGGTGGCGTGTTCGGCACCGCCCAGCAGATGGCCTCGTGCCTGACGAACCGGCAGGTCGCCCGCTGGGTCACCCCGAACGGGCCGGCCGACGACCGCCCCCAGCTGCGGCCCGAGGACTTCGTGGGCGCCGAAGGCGGCACCCTGTACTCGCTGTCCAAGGAGGGGCGCGGCACCGCCGGACCCCTGGTCACCGCCCTGACCGTCGCCGTCGTCGAAGCCGCTGAAGAGCTCGCTGCCGCCTCCGCCGGCGGCCGGCTGGCCACGCCGCTGCTCGGCGTCCTGGACGAAGCCGCGAACGTGTGCCGGTGGCGCGAGCTGCCCAACCTGTACTCCCACTACGGCTCGCGCGGGATCGTGCTCATGACGATCTTGCAGTCCTGGTCCCAGGGCGTCGAGGTATGGGGAGAGTCCGGGATGAAGAAGCTGTGGAGCGCCTCCAACGTCAAGGTCTACGGCGGCGGCGTCTCCGAGACCGTCTTCCTCGAGGACCTGTCACGCATGATCGGCGACTACGACCGCCTGCAGTCCTCGACGTCGTCCGGTCGGGGACATCGCACCGTCTCCCAGCAGCTGCACCGTGAACGCATCCTCGACGTCGCCGACCTCGCCGCCCTGCCCAAGGGTCGCGCCGTGGTCCTGGCCTCCGGATCACGACCCACCCTGATCCGAACCAAGCCCTGGATGACCGGCCCGCACGCTGCCGCCGTGCAGGCGTCCCTCGACGCCCACGACCCGCAGGCCGCACGCACGATCCAGGAAGCGGAAGACTCGGTCGCCGAGGTGGAGGCCGGCGAACTCGAAAGGACCACGGCATGAGCGACTGGGGCGAAGACGACATCGGCACCCCGGACGACGTCGAGCCGGGCGACGAGGTTGGTGAGCCCGACGAGACCCCGCAGCTGTACTACGGGTCCGTCGACGAGTTCGTGCGCGACTACCTGCGCCACGTCTACCGGCGCCGCATCGACGGCCGCCACCGGTGCTGGGCCGGCCGCTGGTGGCAGCACCCTGAGGCCGTGATCCGGCTCGAAGCGCTCTGGCGGTCCTGGGAACACCTGCGCCTCGACCCCGCCACCGGCATGAGCGTGTGGTGGCGCGACCACGTCGACCATCACATGACCGTCCTGATGGATCCCGACGGTCCGTTCGCCACGGCGACCGAGGGCACCGAGAACGCCTCCAAGCGCGGCGAACCGTTGCCCTACATCGCTCCGCCGGCAGGCATGTTCCCCGACGTCCGTGAGCACCAACCGTGACGGACGTCTGGCCTGGATATGGGGTGTTGCTGGACCCAGCGTCGACGATCAGAACGCGTCGCGGATCGCGCGCTTTGCGCCAACCGAGTCCCATGAGCCCCCTTGACAGCGGCCTCGGAAACTGAGGTACGGTTTCGTTGCTACGAGCGACAATCGTCACGAACGAGAGGATTTGATTACCATCTTGAGAAGCAAAGTGGCTTCCAGCGTTACCCTAGTTGCGGCGGTTGCCGCGCTGGCCCTAGTGGGTCCTGCAAGTGCTGCTCCTGGCACAGACACACCAGACACTTAACAGCAGGCCGCGCCAGCGTCAGCGGTGATTGATCGCCCCGAGGTCGATGATGAGCAGTACTTCCGGGACATCATGGACCGCTACTCGGTACCGACCGCGACCCAAGATGAGTTGTTCGAGAAGCTTGATCGCGGCGTGGCATGGGATGCCAACGATCCCACCGCGGCGCCAGTCTCCGTCGAGACCAACGACGCCCTCGGTAAATCGGAGACCGTCAAGCGCTACGAGGATGGCTCCATCGCGGTCCTCTCCGTTCAGCAGCCGGCGGCGACGGATGGCATCATGCCAAGGCGGTGGCTCGGATGCGGGTACACCGTGCACCGGTCGACGTACAACACCGTCGACGACTGCTTTGTCGATTGGACCAGGGGCACGACGAAGATGAAGTTCGCCGTCGACGCCGAGATTTGGCACTCGGGGCGCGACAAGATTCTACGTGCGCACACTGGCAGCTACCGGTACGCCCAGGGGTGCGCTTCGGCATCGCTCAGCGTCAACCGCAAGACCGAGTCGACATCAGGCGCGCCGGCTCGGGCGTCGATGGTGATGGATGGAGATATCCTCTGCGCTGGTGGGGGGCGCTCGTACACGCTTGTCATTGAGGTGGGGAATGACAGGTTCAGCCACACGGCTGATTTCTAACTCTCACCATTGATTCGAGAATCCGGAGGATAGATGTTCATTTCGGCAGAGTATGACGCCCTCTGGACTCTCGCCGTGGCGGCCATCTTCTCCGCACTAGTTCTGATGGTCTGCGCGATCGCCACCTGGATCGCCCGAGGGGGCAGAGATGGGTTGGGATGGCTTACGCTGGCCGTCTTCGCACCGGTGGTTGGACCCATAATCTTCCTTCGCCGGGCGCGAACTGAGCGGTCGTAGCAACTGTCCGAACTACCGACCAGCCACTGACGAGTCGGGGGCCTCGTGGACGAGGGCCGCTCTCGGACGGCGGCTGTTGTACCCCGCTAGCGGTCGAACTACTGGGGCACAACGACCACCACGTCCGGCTGAGAGACGGAGCGGGCCCGCACCTTCCTTAGGTGCGGGCCCGCTCTTGTGCGTCTCGGGCACCAGACCCCAAGGTCGGGTGAGGGCTAGCGATGGAGGCCGGATCGTCACGGCGGTGGTCGAGTTCGTCTTCGATGACGGCCTCGAGCTCGGCCGCGCTGGGCAGCACGCCGCGGGCGTCTGCCGGCAGGCCTTGGTAGTCCGCGACGGCGACGGGCGCGCTGGTACTGGCCAACGCGTACCGCACCGTCGGGCCCGACTTGCCGGTGCACAGCAGGATCCCGATCGTGGGTGCGTGGATCTCGGGTCGACGGATCTGGTCGTCGACGATCGCGATGTAGGTGCCCAGTTGGCCGACGTGGGCGGGCTCGAAAGGCCCGATCTTGAGTTCGACCACGACGTAGCGCAGTTGCTCGACGTGGAAGAACAGCAGGTCGACGTAGAATTCGTCGACGCGGTCGCTGGCGTCGTCGGGCACGCTCAGGCGCACCTGGCGGCCGACGAATGCCATGCCGCGACCCAGTTCGAGCATCGTGTCTTGCAGCCGGTCCATCAGTGCCTGCTCGACATCGCGCTCGGCGACGCGTTCGACCATCGCCAGGTGCTCGAAGACGTAGGGGTCCCTGACCAGCTGCTGCGCCAGCTCGGAGTCCGGGGCTTCCAGGGCGTCGGTGAAGTTCGTCGGCGCTGCGCCGATGGCGCCGCGCAGGTCCGCCTTGATCTGGTGCTCGAGTAGCGCGCGCGACCAGCCGTCCTCGACCGCCCTCTCGGCGTACCAGTCGCGCTCTTCACGGGTCTTGAGCCGGTCGAGCAGCACCGTCACGTGCCCCCACGGCAATCGTCCAACGGGTTGTTGGACGAACTCCTCCTCCGTGGGCCAGGTCTCCGCGGCCCGCCGCATGTACAGCAGGTTCGACCGTGACCAGCCCCGCTGGTCAGGGAACTCGCGCTGCAGGTCGCCTGCCAAGGGCTTGTCAACTTCTCTGTGTAAGTGCGCAGTTCAGAGGTAGGGGTCGATGCGCTCGGGGTAGGCGAGCGCGAGTTGGGCCAGGGCCTGCTTCCAGTTCGTGGTGACCTGGCCCTCGACGAGCCTGCCGGAGGCCTTGCGCTTGCCGGCTGGCAGGCCGCGTTCCTTGGCCCGGGCGCGGGCGCGCTTGTCCTCGATGGTGCAGATCGCCAGCCACAACAGCTTGCGGACCGCGTCGTCGTTCGGGAAGTGGCCGCGGTTCTTGATGATCTTGCGTAGCTGGTCGTTCAGCGACTCGATCGAGTTCGTGGTGTAGATGACCCGGCGCAGCATCGGCGGGAACGCCAGGAACGGCGTGAACCGCTCCCAGGTGCGTGTAGTCAAGTGTTCTGGCCCCACTTGTCGTCATGAATCTTGGCCCCGGCTGGTGGGGCGGTGTTGGGAGGTGCGGAGCCGGTAGGACTCGGTGCCGGTTTGCAGGATGTGGGCGTTGAAGGTGATGCGGTCGACGATCGCGGCCACGAGGCGGGGGTCGGGGAAGACGGTGCCCCATTCGCTGAAGGGCAGGTTGGTCGCGATGTCGATGGAGGCTTTCTCTTCGCGTTCGGTCATGATCTGGAAGAGCAGTTCGGCGCCGCGGGGGTCGGCGTGGACGTAGCCGAGCTCGTCGAGCAGGAGGAGGTCGAGGCGGCCGTAGCGGGCCACGGTGCGGGCGAGTTGGCGGTCGTCGGCGGCTTCGACGAGTTCGTTGATGAGGTTCGCGCAGGTAACGCACGGCTTTGCCCGTCTGGCAGGCCGCGATGCCGAGTGCGATGAGCAGGTGGGTCTTGCCGGTTCCGGAGTCGCCGAGCAGGACGACGGGCTGGCCGGCCTCGAGGTAGGTGCCGGTGGCCAGGGCGGCCAGGGTCGCGCCGTCGATGGGTGAGCAGCTGGTGTCGAAGTCGGCGAGCCGTTTGGTGCGGGGGAACTTGGCTTCCTTGATCCGTCGTTGCCGGCGGCGTTCGGCTCGGGCGTCGACCTCGGCGGCAAGGACGTCGGCGAGGTAGGCCAGGTGGGACTGTTGTTCGCGCAGGGCGGCGTCTGCGAGGGGCTGCGCTTCGGTGCGCACGGTGGCCAGGTAGAGGTTGCGGGTGGCGACGTTGATCGCGGCCAGAGCGGCGTCGTTGCCGGTCATCGGTCGTTCCCGGCCAGCAGGGCGTCGTAGCTGTCCAAGGTGGGCGCGGGGCGGTCGTAGCGGGCCAGGGCATCGATCTTGGTGACGGTGGCGACCTGGGGTTCAGCGGCGCGGCGGGCGTCGATGATGATCGAGGCGGGGTCCAGGACGTTGCTGGCCAGGGCGGTGCGCATCGCGGCCAGCAGGGACAACAGTGGCGAGCCGGACGAAATCCCGGAGAGCGTGAACTGGGAAGACAGCCAAGTCTTGACAGAGACGACCGGCGGAGTGTCTCTTGAGGTCACCAGCGACAATCCTCCAGCGCACGTGACGATAAATTCTTTCGACGACATTGATTCCAAGGGGATCCCTGTCGGGAATCCTACAACCTTCGAATGCGGCGCATTTGTCGACAGTTGCGCGATCGATGCGGTCGACTCACGGAATGGGGTCCGGCTAACATTGCCGCATCAATTCGTTTCGAGCGATCGGATGATGCTGCAGATGACATGGCTAGAAACTGATGCGGGCGCGGTGAATGACAGGTGGGCCACGTGGAGCGCTACACTAGAACCATGAGTTCCACAGAGCCGGAGGCGCGAGATTCGAACAGCGCTGCATTCATGCATTTGCTGGCCGGTCGCCAAGCTGTAGATTCTCCTGGCCTCGCGGCGCGCAATGGTAGTCTGTTCGCCGCAGTCTGCCTGGCCCGCGGCGAACTAGTCCTCGGCCTCTTTGAGTATCAAGGCGGACGGATTCATTCCCTCGGTTCGGCCTCTACGGATCCACCGACAGAGGTCGGGGAGTACTGCGATGTTTCAATCTGTCGACTGCGACGGCAGCGATGGCGGCGCGCCGCAGCAGCGGCCTATGCAGGACTTGACTCGCGGGGATACGTGTTCGGCGTCGAAGTTAAGCCTGGGCGTGATTTGTGGCGCCTTGAGAGAGTCGACGACAGGGGCGCTTTTCCAGCGTAGGCCATCTGAGAGGTGTTCTCACCAGCGTGATCGTCGGATTCCTCGTTGAAGGCTCGCTCCAGCGCCGTGGCACCGGAGTGAGCCCGGTGCGGTCGATCCGCAGCTGGGCCGCCACCGGCTCGGCGAACCTGGACCAGTGGTGCTGCAGACTCGTTCGGATCACTTACCGTCCCCGCTGCTCGAAGTGGTGATGGCGTCGACCATCTCGCCGGCGACGATGTCGTGGTCCAGCACGGGGGCCAGGCGGTGGGTCAGGTGGGTCGTCGCATGGGCCAGGGTGGCCGGGTTCTGGCTCGCGACGGCGGCGGTGACATGCCGCAGGGCGGCGCTGCCCTCGATGCTGGTCAGGTCGTAGCTGGCCAGGGTGGCGTCGATGGCGACCTCGGCCAGGGTTCGGGCTTGGTGGACCAGTGCGGCCCGCAGGTCGGTGCGCCGGCCCTGCTGGATCAGGTCGGCCGGGTCGGTGTCGGGCTCGAGCTCGGCGACGCGCACGGTGGCGACCTCGTCGGGCGTGAGCAGCCCGACCAGGCGGCAGGTGGCCCGCTGGCCCGCGGTGTCGGCGTCGGTGGCCAGGATCAGCCGGCCCACGCTGTCGGGGTCGATGGCTCGCAGCGCCTCGAGGTGGCCGGTGGTGATGGCGGTGCCACACGCGGCCAGGGGCACGAGGTCGGCGCCGGTGCGGCGCACGGCCTCGGCGTCGAGGGCGCCCTCGACCAGTACCGGTGTTGCGCCGCGGCGTAGTCGCTGTGTGGTCTTGGCGTCCAGCCCGTACAGCGCCCGGCTCTTGTCGTAGACGGCCGTGCTGGTGGTGTTCAGGTACTCCGCCGGCGGCTCGTTTGCATCGTCGCTGGCCGAGTTGCCACGTGCGGTGAATCCGATGATCTGCCCTGCGTCATCGCAGATGGGCAGCATGATCCGGTCCCGGAAGGCATCGCCCACCGAGCCGTTGCCGGCGCGCACGGCCAGGCCGGCGTCGAGCAGCTCAGCCTCGGTGAAGCCTCGCTTGGTCAGCGTGGGCACCAGCCGCGCCCACCCGGCCGGGGCCTGGCCGGCGACCGTGCCGCGCAACCCGCGGGCGGCGAGGTAGTCGCTCACCCAGGCGTCGGCCTGGCCGGCGTGCCAGCGCCAGTAGTCCCAGGCCGCGGCGTTCGCGGCCAGGACCCGTGCCGTGGTGGTCATGGTCTCTACCCTCTCTGCTGCGCCTACGGTCAGGCCGCCCGGGCCACGCGAGCGATCTGGTCGGGTCGAAACCCGCTCCAGTGGTCCTGTCCGGTGCCGTCCTCGACGACGACCACGGGGGCCTCGCTGTAGCCGAGCTCTTCGGTCACGTACTCGTGCGCGGCCGGGTTCTCGGCCAGCTGGACCACGACCGGCGTGACTCCCTTGTCCTGCAGCTTGTCGATCGTCATGCGGCATCGGATGCACGACGGACCAGTGCTGTAGACGGTGACGGTGACCATGTCGCCCTCCTGCGTTCAGTGGTGGGGATCGTTCCTGATAGCGGAGCCAGTGCCGTCAGCAGCGGCCGGCGCGTCAACCCGCAGGGCGACAGGGGAAGAAGTTCTCGGTCGAAATAAGGAGCGCAGCGACGTGGCCGGGAAGTTGTGTCCCAGGCGGCGGGCCGTGGCCCGCTTGCGCGCCGGTCGCGGCGGCAATGATGAAGCGGCAGGAACGATCCGTGCCCTTGATTCCGCGCGGCTCCGTCCGCGCCCGCCGGCGCAAGGTCGAACGTCGTCGCGCGCTGGCCGGCGCGCACACCGTGGCGCTTGAGCACGCGGTTGACCGTGGATCGCGACCACGGGGTCTGCGCGGCGATCTGCCGTTCCGAGCCACCCTCACGAGCCAGCTCGAGGATCACGCGGTCACGCTCGGCGACCTCGTCCTGGGGCGCCGCAGCCGCGGCCTGCAGCGGCTGTGGGGTGTGTGCCGCGGCGATAGTCGGTGCCGTGGCCGGCCCGGTCACCTGCGCGCGGCCGGGGTCGCGTGCGTCGGCGCCCGCGGCGCGAACGGTCCCGCGCTGGACCGACCCGACGGCCAGGTCGTCGAGCCGCGCGCCGTGCCGGTCGGCTGACCTCGCCGGTGAGTTGCCTACCTCGCCGGTGGGTTGCCTACCTCGGCAGAAGGTTGCCTACCTCGCGGGACGGCTCAGGTCGAGCATCGGCCAGTCCGCCAGGTCCGCCCGCATGCGGCGGTCGTGGGTGGCGACGACGACGGCGGCGGACGTGCGCTGCAGCGCCAGCGTCAGCGCGTCCACCAGGTCCACGGACAGGTGGTTCGTCGGCTCGTCGAGGATCAGCAGGTGCGGGGCGTGCAGCAGCGCGAGCGCGACGTCGAACCGCCGCTGCTGCCCGACGCTCAGCTCGCGCAGCGGGCGGTCCAGCTCGTCCTCGGTGAGCAGCCCGAGCGCGGCGACCGGGACCAGGTGGTCCGGGTCCAGCTCCCCGCGGGACAACAGCTCCAGCGCCTCCGCCGCAGAGGCGTCGAACCCGGATCTCCCGGCGCTGCCGCCGTCCGCCGTCCTGCGCTCCTGGGCGACGACCCCGAACCTGACGCCGTCGCGCAGCGTCCGGGCTCCGCGGGCGAGCTCGGCCGTGCCGGCGAGCGCCGCCAGCGCCGTGGACTTCCCGGTGCCGTTCGACCCGACGACGAGCAGCCGGCCCGACGGCGGTACCGCCAACCTGGTGCCCGGCAGGTCCAGCATCGCGGTGCCGTCGGGCGCCTCGACCCGGGGCGAGCGCAGCTCGACCAGCGGTTCGCCGGGGTCCCACCCCGGTGACATCGCCGGCAGGTCCGGGAAGGCGAGCTCCAGGGGCGGCGGCGGGACGTCGAGCGCCTCGGCCTCGAGCTTCTCCACCAGCCGGTCGGCGGCCTTGACGTGGATGCGGGCACGGGTGCCGCGGCGGTGCTTCTGGGAGCCCTTGGGCGGACGCCACTCGTCGGAGAGCCCCTCGTAGGAGCGGTCGCGGCGGAACCACAGCTCCTCGGCACGTTCCTGCTCGACCCGGTAGCGCTGCTGCCAGCGAGCGAGCATCGCCGCCTTGCCGAGCCGGTAGGAGTGGTAGCCGGGCTGGCCGTAGAGCACGGGCCGCCCGTCCATGGAGGGGTCGAGGTCGTAGATCGCGGTAGCGACGTCGTCGAGCAGCTCTCGGTCGTGGGTGACGAGCACGACGCCGCCGCGCCAGGTCCGCAGCTGCTCGGTCAGGTACGCGACGCCGGAGTCGTCGAGGTGGTTCGTGGGTTCGTCCAGCAGCAGCAGGTCGGCTCGTTCGGCCAGCCGGCACGCCAGGCGCACCCGGTAGCGCTGCCCGACGGACAGCGTGTCGAGGCGGCGGTCGAGGTCGCGCACGGCACCGAGGCGGGTCAGGGCCTCGTCGACGCGGCGGTCGGCGTCCCACGCCGCCAGGTGCTCAACGCGGCCCAGCAGCTCGCCGAGCTCGCGCAGGTCTCCGCGCTCGTGGTCGAAGGCCTCGGCGGCACGCTGCAGCTCGCCCGCGAGGGCCCGCAGGTCGGCCAGCGTGGCCTCGACCAGGTCGCCGACGGTGCGGCCGGGTTCTTCGTGGAGCTCCTGGGTCACCAGGGCCACGGAGCCGTGGCGGCGCACCTCGCCGGTCTGGGTCGGCAGGTCGCCGGCCAGCAGGTGCAGCAGCGTCGACTTGCCCGACCCGTTCTCCCCCACGACGCCGAGGCGGACCCCGTCGGAGACGCGCAGGTCCACCCGGTCGAGCACGGGGTGCTCCGGGTAGGCGTAGGAGAGGTCGGTGGCGACGAGCTGCACCGCACCAGCCTAGGCACGGTCGACGTCGTGCCCGGACCACAGGTCGCCGCACTCGACGGCCAGCGCCCCGCGGGCGGCGAGGTAGCGCCCCGCCCCGGCGTCGCCGGTCAGCGTGGCGCGCACCTCGCCCCAGTGCGCCCGTCCCAGGAGCACCGGGTGGCCGGGACGCCCGGAGTAGACGGCGCGCGCCAGGGCGTCGTCGGGCGTCGCCGCCTCGCGTGCGGCCCGGTCGAGCACGCGTCGCACAGCCTCCGGCGGCGCGTCGGGGGTGTCGACCGGGGTCACGACCAGCACCTCGGCGTCGCCACGCGCAGCGGCGTCGAGACCGGCACGCAGCGTGGCGGCCAGCCCGTCGGCCCAGCTCGCGGCGGTGACCGCGCGGGCGGACGGCGGCACGAGCGCGGCGACCTCGGGCCCCCGAGCGCCCACGGCGACGAGCACCTCGTCGCACCCCGCGTCCTGCAGCATCGCGACCGCACGTCGCACCCACGGATCGCCCGACGTCGTGCGCGCCAGGCCCTTGGGGCCGCCGAACCGGGTGCCCGCGCCCGCGGCCAGCACCAGCCCGCAGACCCGCATGAGCCCTCCCTCGTCGACGTGTCATCGGAGCGTAGCCCGCGCGAAACATCCTCTCGGCACACTTAAGTCCATGCTTGAACTTGCCCGCGATCTCCTGCCGCTGGTCCGGTCGTCCGCGCCGGTCGCCGTGGTCACGGTGGCGCGCGTCGCCAGCAGCGCGCCGCGCGGCGTCGGCTCGGCGATGGCGGTCACCGGTGACGGCGCGGTGCTCGGGTCGATCTCGGGCGGCTGCGTGGAGAGCGAGGCGGTCGTGCTCGCCCACGCCGCCATCGCGACCGGCCGGGCGCAGACGGCCCGCTTCGGGTTCGACGACGCCACCGCCCACGCCGCGGGCCTCGCCTGCGGCGGCCAGGTGGACGTGGTCGCCCAGCGCCTCGAACCGACCGACACCCGCACGGTGCGGGCGCTGGAGGACGCCGCGGCGGACCGGCCCGCCAGGCTCGGCCTCGTGGTCTCCGGACCGGCGGCCGGACGCACCGTCGACGTCGAGGCCACCGTCGACGCCACCGCCGCGGCGACGCTCGCCGACCGCGCCAGCCGGCTGCTGCCCGGGGCGTACGGCGGCGAGGACCTGCTGGTGGTGCAGCACGCGCCCCGGGCCCGCCTCGTCCTGCTCGGCGCCGGTGAGCACGCCGCGGCCCTGTGCCACGTGGGCGCGGCGGCCGGGTTCGCGGTGACCGTGTGCGACCCGTGGGAGACCCTGGTGACACCCGCGCGGTTCCCCGCAGCGACGGAGCTCGTCACGGCGATCCCCCACGAGTACCTCGCCGGGCTCGACGAGCACGACACCGACGCCCGCACGGCCGTGTGCGTCCTCACCCACGACGAGCGCCTCGACGTCCCGGCGATCCGGCAGGCACTGTCGATGCCGGTGGGCTTCGTCGGCGCGATGGGGGCGCGCGCCACCGTGACGCGTCGTGCCGCCCGGCTGCGCGACGTCGGCGTCGCCGAGGTCGACCTCGCCCGCCTGCACTCCCCCCTCGGGCTCGACCTGGCCGGGTCCTCGCCCGAGGAGACCGCCCTGTCGGTCCTGGCCGAGATCGTCGCCTCGCGGCACGGGGGCTCCGGCCGCCCGCTGCGCGAGACGGCGGGCCGGATCCACCGCGGTCCGTCGACCGCACCCTCGTGCCGGGTCACCGGCCCGGACCGCACCGCCCTCGGAGGTACCCGCGCATGACCCGCACCATCGTCGAGAACGGCTACGTCGCCACGGTGGACGCCGCCGGCACCGAGCACGCCGTCGGGCACGTCGTGCTCGACGGCGGCGAGGTCGTGGCCGTCGGGGCCGGCCCGGCGCCGGAGCACCTGCGCGCCGGGGCCGAGGTCGTCGACGCCTCCGGCTGCCTGGTCACGCCGGGCCTGGTCAACACCCACCACCACCTGTACCAGTGGCTCACCCGCGGCTACGCCCAGGACTCGATCCTGTTCGACTGGCTCACCGCGCTGTACCCGCTGTGGTCGCGCATCGACGCCGACCTGACCGGGACGGGGGCGGCCGGGGCGATGGCGGTCCTGGCCCGCTCGGGCTGCACCACGGTCGGCGACCACCACTACGTCTTCCCGCAGGGGTCCGGCGACATCGTCGGCGCTCTGGTCGAGGCGGCCTCCCGTGTCGGCGTCCGCCTGCACGCCACCCGCGGGTCGATGGACCTCGGTGCCTCGCAGGGCGGGCTCCCGCCGGACTTCGCCGTCGAGACCACGGACGCGGCCCTCGCGGCGTCCGCCGAGGCCGTCGAGCGGTACCACGACCGCTCCCGCGAGGCGATGGTGCGCATCGCGATCGCGCCGTGCTCGCCGTTCTCGGTCACCCCGGACCTGCTGCGCGAGGCGGCCGTCCTCGCCCGCTCCCTCGACGTGCGCCTGCACACCCACGCCTCGGAGACCGCCGAGGAGGACGCCTACTGCCTCGAGCACTTCGGCACGACACCCACGCAGTACCTGGAGGACCAGGGCTGGCTGGGCCCCGACGTCTGGATGGCGCACGCCGTCCACCTCGACGACCCCGCGATCGAGCGGTACGCCGCCACCGGGACGGGCGTGGCGCACTGCCCGTCCTCGAACGGTCGCCTGGCCGCCGGGATCGCGCCCGTGCGCGCCATGCTCGACGCCGGGGTGGCGGTGGGTCTGGGTGTCGACGGCGCCGCCTCCAACGAGTCGGGCCAGCTCGGCGTCGAGATCCGCGAGTCCGTGCTCATGAACCGGCTGCGCACGGGGGCGGACTCGATGAGCGTGCGCGACGGGCTGCGCCTGGCGACGATCGGCGGTGCGCGCGTCCTGGGACGTCAGGACGAGATCGGCTCGCTCGAGGTCGGCAAGCTGGCCGACGTCGCCGTCTGGCGGGTCGACGGCGTGGAGCACGCCGGCATCCTCGACCCCGTCGCCGCCCTGGGGCTCGGCGCGCTGCCGCCGCTGAAGCGCCTCTACGTGGGCGGCCGCGCCGTCGTCGAGGACGCCGCGCTGGTCACGACCGACGAGCCGACGCTCGCCCACGAGGTGGCGCTCGCCTCGCGCGAGCTGGCCGAGCGGCTCTGATGGACGTCACCTCGGTCACCGGGTTCCGGACCGCCCGCACGCGCGAGGACCTCGCGCTGGACCCCGGGGAGGTCTTCCTCGGGGGCGGCACCTGGCTGATGAGCGAGCCGCAGCCGGGCACCACCGGGTTCGTCGACCTCACCACGCTCGGCTGGCCCGACCTGGAGATCCGCGCCGACGGGCTGCGCATCGCCGCGACCTGCACGATCGCCACGCTGCGGGGCTGGGCCGAGGGACGCGGGCCCGAGCCCGTGCCGGCCGACTGGTCGGCGGTCGCGATGATCCCGGACGCCGCGGACGCGCTGCTGGCCTCCTTCAAGATCTGGAACACCGCCACCGTCGGCGGCAACGTCTGCCGGGCCTTCCCCGCCGCCGCGATGGTCTCGCTCGCGGTGGCCCTCGACGGCGTCGCCGAGGTGTGGACGCCCGACGGCGGCAGCCACCGCCTGCCCGTCGCCGAGCTCGTGACCGGCGCCGGCGAGACCGCCCTGCGCCACGGCGAGGTGCTGCGCGCGATCGAGCTGCCCGCGAGCGCCCTGCGCTCCCGCGCCGGGCTGCACAAGATCGCGCTCGCCGAGCTCGGCCGGTCCGGCGCCGTCGTCTCGGGCCGCCGCGACGCCGACGGCACGTGCGTCGTCGCGGTGACGGCCGCCGTCGGGCGGCCCGCCGTGCTGCGGTTCGCCGCGCTGCCCGACGCCGCCGTGCTCGCTGCCGCCGTCGGCGACCTCGACGGCTACTACACCGACTCCCTCGGCGCGGCCGACTGGCGGCGCGGCGTGAGCATCGTGCTCGCCGAACGCCTGCGCGGCGAGCTCGCCGGCGACCCGGAGCAGGACCCGGAGGACCCCGCATGAAGCTGCACGTCAACGGCACCGGCCACGACACCGACCCCCGCCCCGGGCAGTGCCTGCGCACCCTGCTGCGCGAGCACGGCCACACCGAGGTCAAGAAGGGCTGCGACGCCGGGGACTGCGGGGCGTGCGCCGTCCTGCTGGACGGCGAGCCCGTGCACTCGTGCATCGTGCCCGCCCCGCGCGCCGAGGGCGCGCAGGTCACCACCGCCGCCGGGCTCGCCCCGGGCGACGATCTGCACCCCGTGCAGGAGGCGCTGGTCGAGGAGTTCGGCTTCCAGTGCGGGTTCTGCACGCCGGGCATGAGCGTCACCGCGTCCTGCCTGACGGCCGACGACCTGCCCGACCTCGACCGGCGGCTCAAGGGCTCGCTGTGCCGCTGCACCGGCTACCGCCCGATCCGCTCGGCGATCCGCCGGACCCTCGGCGAGAGCGACGCGCCGCCCTCGCCGGTCGACCCGGCCACGAGCGGGCCCGCGACCACGGGCGAACCCGGCACCGGGGACGACGACGGCACCCCGGCGGCCGGCGTCGGACGGTCGGTCTCGCCCGAGCCCGCGCGCCGCGTGGTCCAGGGCCTGGAGCCGTACACCTTCGACACCCCCGAGGCGACGGGCACGCTGGTGCTGCGCGTCCTCGGCTCGAAGCACGCGCACGCCCGGATCACCGCGATCGACACCGCCGCCGCCCGCGCGCTGCCCGGCGTCGTCACCGTCCTCACCCACGCCGACGCCCCCGCGACACGCTTCTCCACCGCCCGGCACGAGCACCGCACCGACGACCCCGACGACACCCGGGTGCTCGACGACACGGTCCGCTTCGTCGGCCAGCGCGTGGCCGCCGTCGTCGCCGAGACCGCCGAGATCGCCGACGCCGCGCTCGGCCTGATCGACGTGACCTACGAGCCCCTGCCGTTCGTCCTCGACGCCGAGGAAGCGCGGCGGCCGGACGCCCCGGCGGTCCACCCGGACCGGCCCGTCGCCGTCCAGGCCGACCCGGACCGCCCGAACGTGCTCGGCAGCCTGCACGCCGGCATCGGCGGCGACGTCGACGCGGCGCTCGCGGCGAGCGCCGTCACGGTCGGCGGGACCTGGCACACCGGACGGGTGGCGCACGCCCAGCTCGAGACCCACGGCGCGCTCGGCCGGCTCGACGACGACGGACGGCTCGTGATCCGCTCCAGCACCCAGGTGCCGTTCCTCACCCGGAACGAGCTCGCGCACGTCTTCGACCTGCCCCGGGACCGCGTCCGCGTGCACGCCGCTCGGGTCGGCGGCGGGTTCGGCGGCAAGCAGGAGATGTTCGTCGAGGACGTCGTGGCGCTCGCGGTGCTCACCACCGGCCGCCCGGTGTCCTACGAGTTCTCCCGCACCGACGAGTTCCGTCGTGCGGCGCTGCGCCACCCCTTCCGGGTGGAGGTCTCCCTCGGCGCGACGGCCGACGGGACGCTGACGGCGATGAAGGTCGACGTGCTGAGCAACACCGGCGCCTACGGCAACCACGGCATCGGGGTGCTGTTCCACTCGGTGGCCGAGTCGATCAATGTCTACCGCTGCGCGGTCAAGCGCGTCGACGCCGAGTCCGTCTACACCCACGCCGTGCCCTCCGGGGCGTTCCGCGGCTACGGGCTGGGCCAGGTGATCCTCGGCGTGGAGTCGGCGATGGACATGCTGGCGCAGCGGCTCGGGATCGACCCGTTCGAGCTGCGCCGTCGCAACGCGGTGCGCGACGGCGACCCGCTGCTGACCGTCGACGACGAGCCCGAGCCGGACCTGCGGTGGGGCAGCTACGGGCTGGACCAGTGCCTCGACCTCGCGCAGGACGCGCTGCGGCGCGGCAACGGCGTCGAGGCCCCGGCGGGCTGGCGCACCGGGGAGGGCATGGCGATCGCGTTCATCGCGGGGGCGGCGCCCGGCGGGCACCATGCGCACGCCGCGGCGTCGCTGCGCCCGGACGGCACGTTCGCGCTGTCGGTCGGGACGGCCGAGTTCGGCAACGGCACCAGCACGGTGCACCGGCAGATCGCGGCGTCGACCCTGGCGGCGACGCCGGACCGGATCGTGCTGCGCGCCGCGGACACCGACCTGGTGGACCACGACACCGGTGCGTTCGCCTCGGCGGGGACGGTGGTGGCGGGCAAGGCGCTGGCGCGGGCGTGCACCGCGCTGCGCGGCCTGATGATCGACGTCGCGCGGCAGGTGTCCGACGGCGACGCACCGGCGGGGGACGCGGCGCGGCCGGCCGAGCTCGTCGCCGAGGGCGTCCGCGTGGGCGACCGGCTCGTCGGGTTCGCCGAGATCGTGACCGCTGCCGGGGACCCCGAGAGCCGGGAGCTGACGACCCACGGCAGCGACGACGGCAAGGAGCGCAGCCTGGCCTTCAACGTGCACGCGGTGCGCGTCGCCGTCGAGGAGGAGACCGGGTCGGTGCGGGTGCTGCAGTCCGTGCAGGCCGCCGACGCCGGGTTCGTCATGAACCCGGCCCAGTGCCGCGGCCAGGTCGAGGGAGGTGCGGCCCAGGGTCTGGGCAGCGCGCTGTACGAGGAGGTGCTGGTCGACGACCGCGGCGCGGTGACCAACCCGGTGTTCCGCACCTACCGTGTCCCGCAGTCCGCCGATATCCCGGACACCGAGGTGTACTTCGCCGACACCGTCGACACGATCGGGCCGTTCGGCGCGAAGTCGATGAGCGAGTCGCCGTACAACCCGGTGGCGCCTGCCGTCGGCAACGCGATCGCCCGCGCGCTGGGACGGCGGCCGTTCCGTCAGCCGTTCACCCGCGAACGGGTGTGGCGGCTGGCGCAGGAGGCACCCGAGCCCCGGGTGAAGTGATGGCTTCACACCCCTGAAACGCCGCGACCCTCGGGGCGAAACCTCGGGTGGCTACGTTGCCGTTCGTTCCCATCGCACCAGGTCGAGCGGAGTCCCACCCCATGGCAGTCCACAGCAACCTCCCACGCCGCGCCCGGACGGGCGCCGTCGTCGCGGCCGTCGCCGCGAGCACCCTCGCACTCGCCGCCTGCGGCGGCGAGGACACCGCGAGCGGCTCCGGCGAGTCCGAGGACGCCTCGTACGGCGAGATCAGCGTCCAGTACTCCTGGATCAAGAACGAGGAGTTCGCCGGCGAGTTCTACGCCTACGAGAACGGCTACTACGACGAGGCCGGTTTCGACGAGGTCGTGGGCATCTCCGGCCCGGACACCGGCGTCGCCAAGCTCCTGTCCGGCTCCGTCGAGGTCGCCCTGAGCGACGCCGCCTCGATCGGCGCGGCCATCGCCGAGCAGGACGCGCCGCTGAAGATCATCGGCGCCACCTTCCAGAAGAACCCCTTCACGATCCTGTCGCTGGCCGACGGCGCCGACATCTCCTCCCCGGAGGACCTCGTCGGCAAGACGATCGGCGTGCAGGACTCCAACTCCTCGGTGTTCGCGGCGCTGCTGCAGGCCAACGGGATCGACGAGGGCGACGTGACCGTCGTGCCCGTCGACTTCGACCCGACGCCGCTGATGAACGAGGAGGTCGACGGGTTCATGGCCTACCTCACCAACGAGGCCCTGACCGTCGAGCTGGCCGGGTACGACGTCACCAACCTCGCCTACGCCGAGAACGGCGTGCCGTACGTGGCCGAGACGTTCAGCGTCACCGACCAGTACCTCGAGGAGAACCCCGACCTGCTCAAGGCGTTCCTCACCGCCGAGATCAAGGGCTGGACCGACGTCTTCACCGAGCCCGCGGAGGACACCGTGGCGCTCGTCGAGGAGTACTACAACGCGGCGGCGGCCGAGTCCGAGGACGGTCTCGAGGCCGTGTTCGGGGCCCTCGACCCGGTCAAGACCGAGATGGGCCTGGAGGCGGAGAAGGAGCTGATCTCCACCCCGGAGACCGAGGAGAACGGCCTGTTCACGATCTCCGACGAGCTCCAGCAGGAGACCGTCGACTCCCTGGCCGCGGCCGGCTGGGACGTGAGCGTGGACGACCTCTTCGACACCACGCTCATCGACGAGATCTACGCCGAGCAGCCCGAGCTCGTCGACTACCTGCCGTAGGGACCCATGAGCCACGACACCACGTCGGGTGCCCGCCCCTCGGGGCTGCCGCAGGAAGCTGCGGCAGCCCCGGGGGGCACCGGCATCCACATCGACGGACTGACCAAGACGTTCCACACCGGTCGCCGCAAGACGGTGACCGCGCTGCAGGACGCCCACCTGCACACCGACAAGGGCTCGTTCCTCGCTCTGCTGGGCCCCTCGGGCTGCGGCAAGTCGACGATCCTGCGGGTGCTGGCCGACCTCGAGCACCCCACCGCCGGTGAGGTGTTCGTCGACGGCAAGACGCCGGCCCAGCTGCGCCGCGACAGCGAGCTCGGCATCGCGTTCCAGGACCACGCCCTGCTGCCGTGGCGCAGCGTGCTCACCAACATCCGCCTCGTCTTCGAGGTCGCCGGCCGCAAGGTCGACAAGGCCTACGTCGAGGAGCTCATCGAGCTCGTCGGGCTGACCGGGTTCGAGAAGGCCAAGCCCGCCCAGCTCTCCGGCGGCATGCGCCAGCGCGTCTCGATCGCGCGCGCCCTGGCCCTCAAGCCGTCCGTGCTGCTCCTGGACGAGCCGTTCGGCGCGTTGGACGACATGACGCGCCAGAGCCTCAACCTGGAGCTGCTGCGCATCTGGACCGAGAAGCCGGCCACGACGCTGCTCGTCACCCACGGCATCTCCGAGGCGATCTTCCTGTCGGACCGGGTCGCGGTGATGTCGGCCCGCCCGGGACGCATGAAGGAGATCATCGAGGTCGACCTCCCGCGCCCGCGCACCCCCGAGATGATGCGCACCCCGGAGTTCCACGCGCTCGTGGACCGCGCCTCCGAGATCCTGTTCGGTGCGCACGGCGCCGCGGCGGAGGCCTGATGTCCCGGCGTACACGGATCCCCGGCTGGCTCGCGGGCGTCATCGGCGCGGTCGCGCTGGTGGGCGCCTGGTGGCTGTTCTCGGCCACGATCTTCCAGCCGCCGCCCGGCACCACCTTCACGCCGGTCCCCTCCCCGTGGGTGGTGTTCTCCACGATCGCCGACGACGGTCTGGCGGCCTACCGGGGCGTGTTCTCGGTGACGATCACCGAGGCGCTCATCGGCTTCGCCTGGGGCAACGGCATCGCCCTGCTGCTCGCCGCGACGGTGCTGCTCGCGCCCCGCATCGAGACGGTCGTGACCCAGATCGCCGTGGTCAGCTACTGCCTGCCGGTGGTGGCCGTCGGCGGCATCGCCATCGTGGTCCTCGGCGGGGCGCCGCGCCCGGGCGAGCCGAGCGCGACGGCGATCTTCCTCGCGGCCCTGGCGGTCTTCTTCACGACCGTGGTCGGCGCGCTGCTGGGGTTCAAGTCGGCCGACAAGGCGAGCCTCGACGTCGTGCGCGTCTACGGCGGGACCCGGTTCACGCAGCTGCGCAAGGTGCGGCTCATCGCCGCGACCCCCGCGATCCTCAACGCCTTGCAGATCGCCGTGCCGTCGGCGTTCCTCGGCGCGGTCCTCGGCGAGTACATGGGCGGGATCGACCAAGGCGTCGGCATCACCCTGATCCGCCTGCAGGGCGAGCTCGACTCGCCCCGCGTGTGGGCCGTCTTCCTGCTCACCGCCGCCGTCGCCCTGATCGGCTACGGCATCGTCGGCCTCCTCTCGCGCGTGGCCACCCCGTGGGTGGCAGGACGGAGCACGTCATGACCACCGTGTCCTGGCGCCCCGTGGGGCGCGCCGTCCTCAACGCGCTGCTGACCCTGGTGATCGTGCTGGCCCTGTGGTGGGCGGTCGTCAACCTCACCGGCATGTCCCCCTACGTCGCCAAGGGCCCGGCCGACGTCTGGGAGTTCCTCGTCTCCGGCGAGGAGGCCGTGGCGAACCGTGCGGACCTGACACCGCTGCTGACGCAGACCCTGCAGGACGCCGCACTCGGCTTCGTCGCCGGGATGGGCGTCGCCGGCGTCCTCGCCGTGGCGTTCTCGCTGTCGCGCACCGTCGAGGCCGGTGTCATGCCGCTGGCCCTGCTGCTGCGGGCGATCCCGCTGGTGTCGATCGCGCCGGTGATCATCCTCATCACGGGGCGCGGCACCCAGGCCTCGGTCGCCGTCATCGGCTCGATCGTCGTGCTGTTCCCGGCGCTGGCGTCGATCCTGTTCGGTCTCAACCGGGCGAGCGTGCAGAGCCTGGACCTGGTGCACGTCTACGGCGGCTCCCGCCTGACCACGATGCGCAAGGTCAACATCCCCGGCGCCCTGCCGTCGCTGTTCGCCGCGGCACGGGTCTCCGTCCCCGGTGCGGTCACGGGCGCGCTGCTCGCCGAGTGGCTGTCGACGGGCACGGGGATCGGCGGGTCGATCGTGAAGTTCACGGCGTCCGCCCGCTTCGACGACCTGTGGGCGTCGGTCGCGCTCATCACGATCGTCACGCTGCTGCTCTACAACGTGGTCCAGGTGATCGAGAACGTGGTGCTGAACCGCATGGCGATGACGTCCGCGCAGCGCTGAGACGGACGAAGGGACCGGCCGGGCGCGGGGGACGCCCGGCCGGCCCCGGCTGGGGGGGTCAGGCCCGGACGAGCACCTTCATGCGCTTGCCGGCACGCAGGTCGGCGATCGCCTCGGGGACCTCGTCGATCGAGACCTCGGAGACCCAGGCCTCGGACACCTCGTAGAGGCCCTTCGACATCGCCTCGATGACGGCGTCGAAGTCCGCGGGCAGCTGGCCGAGCGCACCGGTGATGGTGGTCTCTCCCATGACGAGGTGGGCCGTCGGGTGGATCTCCATCGTCCGCTCGTGGATCGCGACGACGAGCACGGTGCCGCCCGGGGTCAGCGAGGCCAGGCTCGACGTGACGGCCGGGCCGACGCCCGCGGCATCGTACGCGACGTCGACACCGTCGCCACCGGTGGCCTCGGCCACGCGGGCGGCGAGGTCCTCGGTCATCGGGTCGACGACGTTCGTGGCGCCGACGGCGGCGATCGCCGCGCGACGCTCGGCGCTGGGCTCGGAGACCACGATGTTCTCCACACCCCGGGCGCGCAGCGCGAAGAACAGGCCGATGCCGATCGGGCCGGCGCCGGCGATGAGGGCGCTCCTGCCCGCCTGGACGGGGGCCCGGTCGACGGCGTGCCAGGCGACGGCCATGGGCTCGACGAGCGCGCCGAGCTTGAGGTCGACGTTCTCCGGGAGCCGGTGGCACTTCGCGGCCTGGACGGTCGTGTACTCGGCCATGCCGCCACCGTGCGACGTCAGGCCGTGGAAGCCGATGGTGCGGCAGACGTTCGGGTTGCCGCGACGGCACGCGGTGCACTCGCCGCACGAGTAGACCGGCCAGACGGCGACCCGGTCGCCGACGGCCAGACCCTCGACGCCCTCGCCGACCTCGACGACGGTGCCGGAGAACTCGTGGCCGAGGATCTGGGGCGGGGTGGAGCCCGTCACCGGGTGCGGGTTCTCCAGGTCGAGCCCGGCACCGGCCGGGTCGAAGTACGCGTGGAGGTCGGAGCCGCAGATGCCCGAGTAGGCGTTGCGCAGCTTGACCTCCCCTCGCGCGGGACGGGGTTCGGTCACGTCCTCCACCCGGAGGTCTTCCTGGGCGTGGAGCACTGCAGCCTTCATGGCGGGTCACCTTTCTGCTGACGCCCTCGTCGGGTCAGCGCCACGAGGCTAACATCAATCTGACATGTGTCTGATACATCCGCCTGTGCCACGATGACGCCATGGATCCCCGCCAGGAGCGCACCCGCTCGAGCCTGCGATCGGCGGTCCTCGACCTGGCCGCGCACCGCCCTGTCGGCTCCCTGAGCGTCACGGAGGTCGCCCGCGCCGCCGGCATCACGCGCGACACCTTCTACCGGCACGCGGCGAGCCCGGTGGAGCTGCTGGCGACCGTGCTCGAGGAGGAGCTGCGCAGGATCGACCCCCCGACGCGCGGCGGCGCCGACGAGTTCGTCCGGGCCGAGACCCGGCTCCTGCAGCACGTCGCCGCCCGTCGCGAGATCTACCGCCGCGCCCTGGTCGAGGGCGCCGAGGGCCGGGTCCGGCAGGTCCTGCAGGCCGTCCTGGCCGCGCGCCTCGGCGAGTACCTGCAGGACCATCCCCAGGACGCCCCGGCCGTGCCGGACGGCCTGGGCGACGACGTCACGCGCGAGATCCTCGTCGCCTACTCCGCCGCCGGCACGGTCGAGGCGATCACCGCCTGGCTGCGCGCAGGCGGCGACGAGGACGACATCCCGGCCCTCGCCCGCACGATCGTCGCGGTCGGCCCGCCGTCGTGGAACCGCCCGGTGGGCCGGACACCCTGACCGACGCGCACGCTGACCGGCCGGCTCGCAACGGGTCGTGCTCCGCCCGGCCTCAGCCCCGGTCGGCCGCCAGCTGCAGCACCGACTCCGCCAGCGCGCGGGTGCCGTACGCGACGTCCCCGGCGGAGACCGCCTCGTCCGGGTGGTGGCTGATGCCGTCCGGGTTGCGCAGGAACAGCATCCCCACGTCGGTCACCGACCCGATCGCCATGGCGTCGTGCCCCGCGCGGCTGAAGATCGTCGCCGGGTCGTCGACGCCGCGGCCGAGGGTCGAGACGATGCCCTCGCGGACGACGTCCTGCAGCAGCGGCGCGCAGAACACGGCGGGCGCGCTGTGGACCTCGCGGGCGTGCCACCGCAGGCCGCGACGCCCCGTGATCACGTCGAGCTCACGCTCGATCGACGTCCACACGTCGTCCCGGGCGTCGTCGAACTCACCGCGCAGGTCGAGGCTGAGGCGCGCCTCACCCGGCACGATGTTCACCGCCCCCGGGTAGGCCTCGAGCTGCCCGACCGTGCCGATGATGTGGTGCTCGGCGCGGCAGACGCGCTCGATCGCCAGCGCCGCCTCGCTCGCCCCGAGGAGCGCGTCGCGACGACGGTCGTACGGGGTCCCGCCGGCGTGCCGGGCCTCCCCCTCGACGACGAGCTGGAACCGTCGGGCGGACGCGATCGAGGACACGACGGCGAGCGACTCCCCCCGCTCGTCGAGCTCGGGGCCCTGCTCGATGTGGGCCTCGAGGTAGCCGGCGAGCTCCTCGGGCCGCCGGGCCGCCTCCCCGACGCGACCGGGGTCGAGCCCGAACTCGGCGAAGGCCTCGCGCAGGGTGACGCCGTCGGCGTCGGTGAGGTCCCACCAGTCGGGGTCCCAGGTGCCCGCGACGGCCGAGGAGCCCAGCAGCGCCTTGCCGAACCGGGTGCCCTCCTCGTCCGAGAAGGCGACGACCTCCAGGGCGAACGGCAGCGGGGACCGCCACCCCGTCCCGTCGGGGCCCGGCACGCGCAGCATCCGCACGACCTCCAGACCCATGAGGACGCCGACGATCCCGTCGTAGCGCCCGGCGTCGGGCACGGTGTCCAGGTGGGACCCGAGCACGAGGGCGGGCGCGTCGAGGTCGGGCGCCCCGGACGCGGTCGAGCGTTCCAGCCGCCCGACCTGGTTGCCGGCGGCGTCGAGGCGCGTGGTCATGCCGATCTCGCGCATCCACTGCGCGGCCAGCCGGTTCACGCGGGCGTGCTCCGGGGAGAGGTAGACGCGCTCGATGCCCCCGGCCGTGGCGCTGATCCGGGCGAGCTCGTCGCAGCGGGCCATCACCCGGCGGGCGGCCGCGGCGACGGTGTCGGGGGCGGTCTGCAGCAGCGCTGCCATCACGCGCCTCGGTAGACGTCGGCGGCCGCCTCGGTCCCGCCCCCGGCGGGCACGGAGCACCCGAACCGGCGCAGCACGTCCTCGAGCGCGGCCAGCGTGGCCAGGACGGCGTCCTGCCGAGCGTTGTAGCCCATGGTGCCGATGCGCCACACCCGTCCGTGCAGCGGACCGAAGGAGGTCCCGATCTCGATCCCGTAGTCGGCCAGTAGCGCGGCACGGGCGGCATCGCCGGGGATCCCCTCGGGGATCTCGACGGCGACGACGTTGTGCATCTTGTGCGCGACGTCGCCGAAGACCTGCAGCCCGAGGCCGCGCACGCCCGCGAGCATCGCCTCGCCGGCGAGCCGGTGCCGCTCGACGACGGCGTCCCGCCCCTCGGCCAGGATCACGCGGGCGCACTCGCGCGCCGCGTACAGCATCGACGTGGCCTCGGTGTGGTGGTTGAGACGACGCGGCCCCCAGTAGTCCAGGATCATGCCGAGGTCGAAGTAGTTGGAGCGCACGAAGTCGGTCGCCTCGGGGTCGTCCGGCTCGCGGATCCCGGCCTCGATCCGCTTGCGCGACCGCACGACCTCCTCGGCGCGGGGCGACAGCGTGATCGGCGCCGACCCGGACGGCCCGCCGAGGCACTTCTGCAGACCGGCGGTGGCGGCGTCGAGCCCCCACGCGTCCGCCTCGAAGGCGTTGCCGCCCAGCGAGGCGGTGGCGTCGGAGTAGAACAGCACGCCGTGCTTCTCGCAGAGCGCCCCGACCTCGTCGAGCGGCTGGTTCATCGTGGTCGACGTGTCGCCCTGGACCAGGGCCAGCAGCGTGGGGCGCACCCGCTCGATCGCCTCGGCGATCATCGAGACGGGCACGACCTGCCCCCACGGCACCTCGATGGTGTGCACCTCGGCCATCGCCCGCTCGGCGATCTCGGCGAGCAGCAGGCCGAACCGGCCGAAGACCGGCACCAGCACCCGCTCCCCCGGGCGCACCAGCGAGACGATCGCCGCCTCGATCCCGGCGCGCGAGGTGCCGTCGACGAGCACGGTCGCCTCGTTCGTCGTGCCCCAGACCTGGCGGTACAGCTCCTGGGTCTCGGTCATCGACGCCGTCATGAAGGGGTCGTACTGGCCCACCAGCGGCGCCGACATCGCGCGCAGCACGCTGGGGTACGCCGACACGGGGCCGGGACCCATGAGCAGGCGGGCGGGCGGCTCGATCGGGCCGGGCAGGCCCGGTCGGGGCAGGCTCGAACCAGGCAGGGCGGCGGTCATGCGATCGTTCCTCCGGTCGTGGTGGGGCCGCCGTCGCCGGGCCCGAGGAGGCGGGCGAGCCGACGGGCCAGGCGGACGAGGGCGATGTCGGTGCCGGCGCGCGAGACGAGGCACACCCCGACGGGCGCGGGGCCGAGCAGCGACGGGACGGTGAGCAGGGGCGCGGACAGCGCCGGCAGCCCGGCGACCGCGGCGGGGGTGGTCAGGCGCAGCGTCGCGGCGCGGACGGCGTCGACCCGCTCGCCGCCGCTCGTGCGCAGCGGCGCCGGCCCGGGGACGGTGGGCAGGAGCAGGACCGCGTCCTCGACGAGGGCGTGCACGCGCGCGGCGAGGGGCGACAGCGCGGCCCGTGCGGCGGACTCCTGCTCGGCCGTCACCGCCGCCGCGGCCCGGAAGCGCTCGGCGACGGCGGGGCCGACGGCGTCGGGATGCCGGCGCAGCCACGCTCCGTGGTTGCGCCACGCCTCGGCACCCTGGACGGTCCGGAACGCCGTGAGGTACTCGTCGAGGTCCCCGACCTCGCCGGTGCCGACCGCCGGCGCCTCGGGGTGCCGTGCGAGCGTGTCGACGAGCTCCTCGAGGGCCGCCCGGGTGTCGGGCTCGGCCACGGCGAGCAGCTCGGTGGGCACCACGAACCGCCACGGCAGGTCGTGCCCGGACTCGCCGTAGACGTTCTCGGTCGACTCCGAGCCGTCGTAGCTCAGGCACCAGTCGGCGACCCGCTGCAGCGTGCCGCCGTCGCGCGTGAGCCAGCCGACCGTGTCGAAGGACTGCGCCAGCGGCAGCATCCCCTGCCGCGGCACCAGCCCGTGCGTCGTGCGCAGCCCCCACAGCCCCTGGTAGGAGGCGGGGACGCGGACGGAGCCCGCGGTGTCGGTGGCCAGTCCGACCTCGGCCTGGCCGGTCGCCACGGCGGAGGCCGGCCCGCTCGAGGAGCCACCCGGCAGCGCACCCGGCAGCGCACCGTTGGGCGGCGTGCCGTAGTGCACGTTGTCGCCCGCGACCGAGTAGGCGAGCTCGTCGGTACGGGCGATGCCGCGCAGCGAGGCGCCGCCGCGCAGCAGGTCGGAGACGGCCGGGGCCGTCGAGGTCTCGGCGCGACCGTCGTCGAGGAACGTGGGGTTCCCGGCGCCGATCCTGTACCCGGAGATCGCGAAGAGGTCCTTGACGGCCACGGTCAGCCCGGCCAGCGGCCCCTCCCACGCCCCCTGGTACATCGGGTCGCCGACCGTGCGCCAGACCCGCCGGTCCAGCGCCGTCGCGCGCGGGGTCACGTGCGCGGCGGTGATGAGCCACGTGCCGTCGACGCGCTGCCACACCTGCGTCTGCAGCCCGGTGCCGCCGGAGTCGTAGCGCGAGACGGAGACCAGCAGCGCCACGTCCGGGCCGAGCTCGCGGTGCTCGACGCGCTCGATCCGACGCGGGGGCACGCCGCCGCGGGTCCCGCGGAACGCGGAGATCGCCTCGTGGCCGACGAGCAGCCCGGCGGCGTCGCCGCGCAGGGTGGACTCCCCCGGCGCGAACGCGGCGTCGAGGTGGTCGAGGTCGTTCGCCACGACCGCCGCCTCGTAGCTCGTGAACGCCTCGAGCAGGTCGTCCGGCACCGTGTCGGCACCCCGGATGTCGCTCATGACTCGCTCCCGTCGCTCGGGTGCTCGGCACCGCCGGTGCCGGGCACCCCGTCGAAGTCGGACTCGCGGATGCGGGCGTGCACGCCGCACACGACGTCGACCACCTGCGAGACGTCGAAGTCGGTCGCCGCGCTGAGGTAGGCGTACGCGAGGTGCTCGTCGAGTCCCCACCGGGCCCGCACGAGCGCGATCGCGGCGCGCACGGCACGGCGCATCGCCTCGTCGAGGTCCTCGTCGAGCCCCGTGGGGACGAGGTAGCCGCCGGCCCGCGCCAGGGGCCCCGTCACCTCGCCGAAAGCCGCGAGCGCCTCGGCCCGCGGGACGACGTCGAACCGCAGGGTCGCGCGCAGCGAGGCCTCCAGCGCGGTGAGGGCCACCTCGCCGTCGCCCTGGGCGAAGTGCGGGTCGCCGACGTAGGCGAGCGCCCCGGCGACCTGCACCGGCAGGTACAGCTCGGCGCCCTCGACGAGCAGGTTGATGTCGATGTTGCCGCCGTGCGGGCCGGGCGGCACGGAGTGCGGGCGCTCGTCGCCCGGTACCGCGACGCCCATGATCCCGAGGAAGGGGGCGAGCGGGAACTCCACGACCCGCGGTCCGCCGTCGGTCACCGGGAGCGTGCCGACCGACCGGCCCGCCCGGTCGGCGACGGGGCAGAACACGCTGACGTTGTGCGCACCGCGCGGCAGCTCGCCGGCGAGCGCCCCCTTGCCGTGCCGGTTCGAGACCACGCCGTAGGGCACCCGGGGCCGGAGGCGCTCGACGGTGACCTTCAGGAGGTCGCCGGGCTCGGCCCCCTCGACCCGGACAGGGCCCGTGACGACGTGCGGGCCGTCGCGGTCGGGGTCGCGGGCGACCTCGGCGGTGATCGTGACGGCGTCCTCCAGGACGCTCTCGGGCGGCACACCGTGACTGCCGAAGTACGCCCGGGGGTCCGAGCCCTGGTCCTCGAGCAGGCCCTCGTGGCTCACGGTGTCGACGGTGACGGTCTCGCCGGACGCGATCGTCAGGACGGGGGCGTCGGCCGCGCACGGCAGGCGTCCCCACGACACGGTGCCGGGCGTGGCGGCGAGGTAGTGGTCGCCGGGCAGGTCGCCCCGTCCCGGCTGCAGGATCGGCGTGGTCATGCCGGCACCTCCGTCGGAGCGGCCAGCAGACGGCCCGCGGGGTCGCCGTCGACGACGCCGGTGCCGGCGCTGTCGACGGCGTACACCGGCCGGCCCCGCAGCCACGTGGCGCGGACCCGGCCGCGCAGCGCGCGCCCGTCGTACGCCGTGATCGGGTTCCTGTGCAGGAGAGCGGCGGCGTCGACGACGAACGGGTCGTCGACGCCGAAGACGGCCAGGTGCGCGGGCGCGCCGGGGGCGATCGTCCCCGGCCCGTCGAGGCCCGCGACGCCGGCGGGCCCGGTGGTGAACCACGGCAGCACGGTCTCGAGGGCGACGCCGCGGGCCCGGGCCTCGGTCCACACCGCCGACAGCCCGACCTGGAGCCCGGAGATCCCGCCCCAGGCGAGGCCGAAGTCCCCGTCCCCGGCGCGCTTGCGCTCGACGGTGGAGGGCGAGTGGTCGCTGACGACGGCGTCGACGGTCCCGTCGAGCAGACCCTCCCACAGCAGGTCCCGGTTCGCGGCGTCCCGGATCGGCGGGCAGCACTTGAACTCGGACGCCCCGTCGGGGACCTCCTCGGCCGTGATCGTCAGGTAGTGCGGGCACGTCTCGACGGTCAGGTCGACGCCGTCGGCCCGGGCCGCGCGGATCACCGGCAGGGACCCGGCGTCGCTGAGGTGCAGGACGTGGACCCGCGCGCCGTGGCGCCGCGCTGCCTCGACGACGGCCGTGACGGCGGCGGCCTCGCTGGCGGGCGGCCGCGACCGCAGGAACGCGTCGTAGCCGCGGCCGAGGGCCCCGCCGCCGTGCAGGAGCCCCGGGTCCTCGGCGTGCACGATGAGTCGCGAGCCGAGCCGGGCGACCTCCGCGGCCGCCGCGTCGAGCCCGTCGGCGTCGAGGTGGCCGAACTCGTCCACGCCGGACGGCGCCAGGAAGCACTTGAACCCGTACACCCCGGCCTCGTGCAGGGGGGCGAGGCGTCCGAGGTTCTCGGGCACCGCGCCGCCCCAGAACCCGACGTCGACACGCGCCGCGGGCGCGGCCACGGCCCGCTTGACCGCGAGCGCGTCGGCCGTGGTCGTCGGCGGCAGGGAGTTCAGCGGCATGTCCACGATGGTGGTGACGCCGCCGGCGGCCGCGGCGGCGGTCGCGGAGCCGAAGCCCTCCCACTCGGCGCGCCCCGGGTCGTTGACGTGCACGTGGGAGTCGACCAGTCCGGGCAGGAGCACGGCGTCGTCGGGGACCACGACGGTCTCGGCCCCGGGGACGGGCGCGTCGGCGTCGAGCACGTCGGCGATCCGGCCGTCCTCGACGACGACGGCGGCCGGCCGGAAGGCGCCGGCGACGAAGGCCCGCTCGGCGCGGAACACCTGCCGGGCGGCCGTCACAGGATCGACGGTGCGGTCGTGGCGGCGGTCGGGATCACGGGCATGCGTCCTCCAGGGCCGGGCGTGTCGGGCGCCGGACGCGAGACCGTCCGGTCCGGACCATCCTGGCGTGAAGTTATTGCTTAACGCCATCCCCCGCGTTTCGGCGTGGTTACGCCTCCTCCGCCTCGGCCGTGGCCGACGGCTCCACGGTCAGCCAGAGCGCCACCGCGACGACGTCGCCGTCGTTGACCACGCGGTGCGGCCGGCTGGCGGCGAAGGACAGCGAGTCGCCCGGTCCCAGCCGGACGGCCCCCTGCGCGAACTCGAAGACGAGCTCGCCGGACACGACGTGCCCGCTCTCGTACCCGGTGTGCACGAGCATGGAGCCGTCCTCGCTCGAGGAGGCCCCGGGCGGGTAGGTGGACTCGAACCAGGTCACGCCCGGCAGCGGCGCCGGGGACAGCCGGCGATAGGTGACCCCCTGCCCCAGCTGCGCCGGCGAGTCCGCCTCGCGCGTGGCGACCAGGACGCCGGGCAGCGGCTCGGAGACGTCGGTGACGTCGTCGTCCACGCGCGGGACGGACACCGCGACGTCGTCGAAGATCGCCGACACCGGTACGCCCAGGATGCCGACGAGCTCGACCAGACGCTGGACCGACGGCTTCATCACCCCGTTCTCGATCTGGGAGAGGGCGCTGGACGAGACGCCGAGCTCCTGCGCGACCGACGCCAGCGACCGACCGCTCGCGGTGCGCAGCCGACGCAGTCGGCCGCCGATGCGGGCGGGGAGCAGGGTCTCGTCCACGGTGTCTCCTGTCGGCGGGGGCTGCACGCATCGTAGGCCGCCCGCCGGAGCGCCGCCGCCACGTGGGCCTCGGCGCCGCGCGACGGCACCGCAGGTCACGTCGCCGTCATCGGTCCGAAACCGCACCGCAGCGTGCGGGACGTACGTTCCGGTGACGAGAGGAGCCTGCTGTGCACATCGACGAGTTCGACACCCTGGACGACGCGCCCGCCCGCGAGGTCGTGTCCGTCTGGGCCGCCGTCCCCCCCTGGGTCGACGCCGTGGTCGCCGGGCGACCGTACGGGTCCGTCCGGGCGCTGGCCGACCGCGCCACCGCGCTGACCCGCTCGTGGGACGGCGCCACGCTGGACGCGGCGCTGGCCCACCACCCGCGGATCGGCGAGAGGGCCGCGGGCGACGGCGCCGAGGCCGCGGCCTCGCGCCGGGAGCAGGCGAGCATGGCCGACGCCGGCGCGGACGTCGAGACGCGGATGGCCGCGGGCAACCGGGCCTACGAGGAGCGGTTCGGCCGCGTCTTCCTCGTGCGTGCCGCGGGGCGGTCGCCGCAGGAGATGCTCGCCGAGCTCGAGCGGCGCCTGGGCAACGACGAGGCCACCGAGACCGCCGAGGCCTGCGACCAGCTCGCGCAGATCGCGCTGCGGCGGCTGCACGACACGATCACCGAGGAGACGACCCGATGAGCCACCTGACGACCCACGTGCTGGACGCCGGCACGGGCGAACCGGCCACGGGGCTGCGACTCGAGCTGACCGACTCCCACGGGCAGCGCATCGACGACACGGACACCGACGACGACGGCCGCGCCGACCTCGGCCCGAACCTGCTGCCCTCGGGGACCTACACGCTCACCTTCGACACCGGCACGTACTTCGCCGAGCGGGAGGTCGAGACCTTCTACCCGTCGGTGGCGGTGACGTTCGTCGTGACGCCCGAGGGCGCGGGCAGGCACTACCACGTGCCGCTGCTGCTGAGCCCGTTCGCCTACTCGACCTACCGCGGGAGCTGAGCGATGAAGATCATCGTGATCGGGGCGGGCGTCGGCGGCACCAGCGCCGCCATCGCCCTGCAGCGGCTGGGGCACGAGGTCGTCGTCTACGACCGGATGCGGGAGAACAAGCCCGTGGGTGCCGCGCTCTCGCTGTGGTCGAACGGCGTCAAGGTGCTCAACTGGCTGGGCCTCGGCGACCAGGTCGCCGCGCTCGGCGGCGCCATGGACGACATGGCCTACCTCGACGGGCACACCGGCGAGACGCTGTGCCGGTTCAGCCTGGCGCCGGTCACCGAGCAGACGGGCCAGAAGCCGTACCCCGTGGCGCGCGCCGACCTGCAACGCCTGCTCATGGAGAGCTTCGGGACCGAGAAGATCCACCTGGGCAGGCGGCTGGTGTCCGTCGCCGACGACGGCGAGCAGGTCACCGCGACCTTCGCCGACGGGTCCACCGACACCGCCGACCTGCTCGTCGGGGCCGACGGCGCCCGGTCCGTGGTGCGCGACCACGTCACCGGCGCGCACGAGGGCGGCGAGCGCATCGAGCGCACGTACTCGGGCTACACGAACTTCAACGGCCTGGTCGCCGCCGACACCGCCGTCGGGCCGAAGAACCAGTGGACGACCTACGTCGCCGAGGGCAAGCGCGCCGCCGTCATGCCCGTGGCCGACGGGCGGTTCTACTTCTGGTTCGACGTGCCGCAGCCTGCCGGACTGCCGTACGACGCCTCGGACGGCGCGGCGCCGCTGCACGAGTCGTTCGGCCACTGGGCGCCCGGGGTCCGGACGCTGCTCGGGGCGATCGACCCGGACCGGTCCCTCAACCGGGTGGAGATCTGGGACATCGACCCGTTCCACACCTGGGTCCGCGGACGCGTCGCGATCCTCGGCGACGCCGCCCACAACACCGCCCCGGACATCGGGCAGGGCGCCTGCCTGGCCCTGGAGGACTCCTTCGCCCTGGCGATCAGCCTGGCGACGAACACGGTGAGCGTCGAGGACTCGCTGCGGCGCTACGAGCACAGCCGCACCGGGCGGGCCGCCGACCTCGTGGAGCGGGCCCGCGCGCGCGGCGCAGAGACGCACGGCGAGGACCCCGAGCGGACCGCCGCCTGGTACGCGAGCCTGCGGGGCACCGACGGCAGCGCCATCATCCGCGGCATCGTCGGCAACATCACCGGCAGCCCGGTCAACCTCGGCGCCGGCCCCCTCTGACGCCCGCGCTCCGGCGAGAACCTGTGTCGCCGAGCGGCGGCACGACGAAGGGACGGGGCTCCCTGCTCCGCGCGGTCGTCGGACCGGAAGCGGAGGGCGCGCAGCGCCCGTGAGCGCGATCGCGCGGAGCAGGGAGCCCCGTCCCACCGAGAGGACGAGCTACTCGGTCTCGGCCGCCGGCGACGTCACCCGCCTCGCCGGGTACCGCAGCTCCTCGACCATCTCCTGGACGTGCTCGGTCGGTGGTGTCGTCAGCTTGGAGACGACGATCGTCACGATGACGTTCACCAAGGCGCCGAGCGCGCCGATGCCCTCCGGCGAGATGCCGAACAGGTAGTCGTGGGACGACGTCCCGAACACCTCGAGGGTGTAGAGCATGTACGCCCCGGTGAACGCCAGGCCGGAGATCATGCCGGACGCCGCCCCGACGGCGTTGGCGCGCTTCCAGAAGATCCCCAGCACGAGGATCGGGAAGAACGTCGACGCCGCCAGCCCGAAGGCGAAGGCGACCACCTGGGCCACGTACGCCGGCGGGTTGATGCCGCCGTAGATCGCCACGAGCACCGCGGCACCCATCGCGATCCGCCCGACGAGCAGGCGGCGCGAGTCCGACGTCGGCTTCTTGACGACCCGGAAGTACAGGTCGTGCGACACCGAGGAGGAGATGACGAGCAGCAGGCCGGCCGCCGTCGACATCGCGGCGGCCAGGCCGCCGGCCGCGACCAGCCCGACGATCGGTGCCGGCAGCCCGGCGATCTCCGGGGTGGCGAGCACGAGGATGTCGTTGTTGACGATGAGGTCCGCCCCGGAGGCCGGGTCGTTGCTCAACGTCGTGATCGTCGACGCGGAGTCGGAGACCGTCACCAGCCCCGTGGCGGCCCAGTTGTTCACCCAGGCCGGCAAGGCGTCCACCGCCACCCCGTTGACCGACTGCATGAGGTTCAGCTTGGTGAACGCGCCCACGGCCGGAGCCGTGGTGTAGAGCAGGCCGATGAACACCAGCGCCCACAGCGCGCTGAACCGCGCACCGCGCACCGACTTGGTGGTGTAGAAGCGGATGATGACGTGCGGCAGACCCGCCGTGCCGATCATCAGCGACAGCGTCACCAGGAACACGTCGAGCTGGGGCCGCACGGCGAACGCCTCGGTGTACTGCTCGAGGCCGAACTCCTGGCTCAGCGCGTTCAGCTCGTCGAGGATCTGCCCGAACGTCACCTGCGGGACCGGGAAGCCGGTCATCTTCTGCGCGATCGTCCACGCGGGGATGAGGTAGGCGACGATCATCACCGTGTACTGGGCGACCTGGGTCCAGGTGATGCCCTTCATCCCGCCCAGCACCGCGTACAAGAAGATGACGCCCGCGGCCACGGCCACGCCGCCCTCGATGGTGAGGTTGAGGAACCGGCTGAACACGATGCCGCCGCCGCGCATCTGCCCCACCACGTAGGTGAACGACACGATGATCGCGGCGACCGCGGCGATGAGCCGCACGTACTCCGAGTACCGGTCGCCGACGAACTCGGGGACGGTGAACTTGCCCCACTTGCGCAGGTAGGGCGCGAGCAGCAGGGCCAGCAGCACGTACCCGCCGGTCCAGCCCATGAGGTAGACCGAGCCGTCGGAGCCGAGGAAGGCGATGAGGCCCGCCATGGAGATGAACGACGCGGCGGACATCCAGTCCGCGGCGACGGCGGCGCCGTTGGCCACGGCGGGGATGCCCTGGCCGGCGACGTAGAAGCCCTTGGTCTCCCGGACGCGGCTGCGCCAGGCGATGGTCAGGTAGGTCCCGAAGGACAGGCCCACGAAGACGAGGGTCCAGATCTGGATGTCGCTCACAGTCGGTTCCCCTCCTCGTCACGCTCGGCCACGCCGTACTCGTCGTCGAGCCTGTCCATGCGCAGCGTGTACACGAGGATCAGGACGATGAACGTGTAGATCGAGCCCTGCTGGGCGAACCACAGCCCCAGGGGGAAGCCGAAGACCTCGATGGTGTTGAGCTGCTCGATGAACAAGATCCCGCACACGAACGAGACCAGGAACCAGATGCTGAGCAGGACGATCATCAGCCGCAGGTTCTTCTTCCAGTACTCCTGACGCCACCCGTTGTGGGGCGGCGGCCCAGGATCCGGCGAGCTCCCTCGCTCGGTGTCGACCATCGGACGCTCCCTTCGTCGCGTTTCCCCCGGACGTCGTCGTCCGGGGCACGTCCGTCCTCGTACGCACCCGAGCGAATCGCACCCGTGAGCAGGGTCACAAGACCTTCACAGGCGGGCGGCGGGGTCCGTCCCGCGAACGGTCGGACGGCGGCACCGACCGGTCCCCCGCCGGTGCCGGCACCGTTCGGGCGGCCACGTCGACCGCCCGCGGGACGGTTCGCACCGCTCACCGACTCCCGGGCCGCACGGCGGCGCACGCGACCTACAGTCGGACCCATGGCCTCGACGACGAGCACCTCCCTGGGCAACCTGCTGCGCGCCGGCGGTCGGACGCCGGCCCGACGGACCCGGGTGTTCCACCCCGGCAGTCTCGGCATGCTGCTGGGGGCGCTGGCCGTGATCGTCGGCAGCCTGCTGCCGTGGGTCATCACGCCGGTCGGCACCCTGAGCGGCACGGCCGGCCCGGGCCTGTGGACGCTGTGCGCGGGGTTCGTCGCCGTCGCCGGGGCCGTCATCCCCCGCCGCTGGGTCGCGGTCTCGCACAGCCTCGTCGCCGGTGGCGCGGTCGCGTTCGTCGTGGCGTGGCAGCTGCTGCGCCTCGGTCAGGTCAGCGCGGCCACGGACTCCTGGGGCCAGGCCATGCCCGGCATCGGGCTGATCATGGCGGCCGGCGGCGCCGTCGTGCTCCTGGCCACCGGGGTCCGGCTGCTGCGCACGGCCCCCGCGCCGACGTCGTGACCGCCCCGGGACTCCGGCTTCCGCCCGGGGCCGCGGCTCCGTAGGCTTCTCCGTCATGGACGACGACGACGTCGGGACCCGGGACACGCCTGCGGAGGTGGACGCGGCCTTCCGCACGCTGCGCCGCGTCTCGGTCGGGTACTTCGTCGTGTTCCTGCTCGGCGTGGCGGCCTTCCCCGTGCTCACCCTCACGCTGGACTGGTGGTCGCAGGCCCGCCTGGTGGGCGGCATGAGCCCGGGCTTCCTCGTCGCCGCGTTCGGCCTCTACCTGTTCTTCGCCGTCCTGGGGATCGCGGCCGCACGGCTGTCCTCGGCCGTCGAGCACCGGATGCTGGGCGCGGCCGAGCAGGGGCCCGACGGCGCGGACGCGGCCGAGGAGGACACCCCTTGACGCTGTCCAGCGGCCTCACCCTGGCCGCCGTGCTGGCCCTGGTGACCGTCGTGGCGGTCGTGATGCGCCCGCGCGGGACCTCGACCGTCGACTTCTACCTCGCCGGCCAGCGCGTGGGGGTGGCGACCAACGCCTGGGCCATCTGCGGCGACTACTTCTCGGCCGCGTCCTTCCTCGGCGTCGCGGCCGCGGTGTACGCCACGGGTCTGGACGGCGCCTGGTACGCCGTCGGGTTCGCCGCCGGGTTCGTGCCCGTGCTGCTGTTCGTCGCCGCGCCGCTGCGCCGGTTCGGGGAGTTCTCCATCCCGGACTTCCTGGGCCGGCGTCTCGGCTCGGAGCGGGTCCGGCTCGTGGCGGTCGGGGTCGTCCAGCTCGTCATCCTGTCCTACCTGGTGCCGCAGACCGTCGGGTCGGGCATCACCTGGGAGCTGCTGGTCGGCCAGGGCGTGGCAGGTCTGAGCCCCTACGCCACCGGCATCGTGGTCTCCACCGCGGTGGTGGCCGCGCTGGTCTCGTTCGGCGGCATGCGCGGCACCACGTGGACGCAGGCGGTGCAGTTCCTGCTGCTGCTCGGCGCGCTGCTGTGGCTCGCCGCCACCGTGCTCGGCGAGGGGTTCCACTACGGCGACGCGGTCGAGCGGATCTCCACCGCCCCGCTGGGCAACCCGGCCCCCGACGGCGGCCTGGCCACCGAGCCGAACGCGCTCCACCCGGGCGAGCCGGCCGTGTTCGGCGAGCCCGGCGCCCGGTACGACGTGCTCGGCCAGCTCGCCCTCATCGTCACCCTGGCGATGGGCACCGCCGGGCTGCCGCACGTGATGAACCGCTACTTCACGTCCCCGACCGGGACGGCCGCGCGCACCACGACCGTGTGGGTGCTGTGCCTGGCCGGCGTCTTCTACGCCGTGGCGGTGATGCTGGGCACGGCGGCCCGCGAGCTGATCCCCCGCGCCGTGGCCGACAACGCGTGGCTCGAGGAGCTCACGGTCGACGGCGTGCTGACGGTCCCCGAGCACGCCCTGCCGGTGCTGGGACGCATCTACGGCGGCGACGCCGGTCTCGGCGTGGTCGCCGCCGGCGCACTCATCGCCGTGCTGTCGACCATCGCCGGCCTGCTGCTGGCCGCCGCGACCTCGTGGGGCCACGACGTCTACGAGCGGCACATCAACCCGCGTGCGACGCAGCGCCAGGCCGTGCTGGCCGGCCGGGTCACCACGCTGACCACGGCGTGCCTCGCGGCCGGCCTGGGGCTCCTGCTCAGTCCCACGACGTTCTCCGCCTCGACGCCGTCCATCGTGGCCACCATGGTCACCTGGGCGTTCGCCATCGCCGGGTCGGCGCTGACCCCCGTGTTCCTGCTGTCGATCTGGTGGCGCCGCACGACGGCGGCCGGCGCCGTGGCGGGGATGTCGACCGGCGTCGCGGTCGCCGTGGGGATGCTCGTCGCCGGGACCGTCGCCGACGGCTCCGTGTGGCCCGACCTGCTGCTCACCCCGACCCTGCTCGCCGCGCCGGTGACCACGGTCGTGACCGTGGTGGTGTCCCGGCGCACGGCTCCCCCGCCGGACGTCGAGCGGTCGTGGCTGATCATGCACGGCACCGCCGCGGACCGGCACGCCGTGGCACTGGCCCGCCTGGTCCTGGCCGAGACCCGGCGACGACGGCGGGAGGTGCGGCGTGCGCGGCGGTAGCTGGCTGCTGGCGGTCGTCCTCGCCGTCGCCTGGGGGCTGGTGTACCTGGTCACCCAGGTGCTGGTCACGCCCCCGCTGGACGTGCTGGCCACCGTCGCCGCCGGCCTCGTGGTGAGCACCGTCGTCGTGCTCGGCTACCCCTCGGCGCTGCGCGGCCCGCGCTCCGGGGCCACGGCCCGCACCCGCGCGTGGCGGCCCGCGTCCCGCCCGCAGGACCCGCGCGGGATGCGCGACGGGCTGACCATCGCCGCCGCCGGCCGGTCCGTGCCGCTGCGCCACGGCCTGACGCGCGACGCGGCCCGCCGCACCGCCCAGCTCATCCGCCCGCTGCTCGGCGGGGACGCCATCGCCATCACCGACACCGAGCAGGTGCTCGCGTTCGTCGGACCCGGCAGCGACCACCACAAGGTCGGCCAGGCGATGCAGACCCGCGTCTCGCGGCTCGCCCTCGGCAAGGGGCGCACCGTCGTCGTGCACGCCCGCGAGGGCATCGGCTGCCCGGAGCCGGACTGCCCGCTGCGTACCGCCGTCGTCGCCCCGCTGGCCGTGGCCGACCGGATCGTGGGCACGCTGAAGGTCTACCGAACCCAGGACGAGCCGGCCCCGCGCGTGCTCGTCGACGACATGGCCTCGATGCTGTCGCTGCACCTGGAGCTGGCCGAGATGGACCGCGAGCGCCACCTGGCCTCCGACGCCCAGCTCGACGCCCTGCGCGCCCAGATCAACCCGCACTTCCTGTTCAACATCCTCAACACCATCGCCTCGAAGTCGCGCACGGATCCCGAGGAGGCCCGCCAGCTCCTGCTGCGGCTCAGCGACTTCTTCCGCTACGCCGTGCGCCAGGACGGCCACTTCGCGGAGTTCAGCCAGGAGTACTTCTTCGTGCGCACGTACGTCTCCCTGGAGCAGGCGCGGTTCGGCGACCGCCTGCGGGTGCGCTACGACATCGACCCGCAGGTGCTGACCTCGCGGGTGCCGGTGCTGGTCATCCAGCCGCTGGTGGAGAACGCCGTCAAGCACGGGATCGCCGACTCCGTGGACGGCGGCACCGTGCACCTGCGCGCCCGCGTGGACCCGCTGACCCGCACGACCTCGATCCGGGTGAGCGACGACGGCGTCGGCATGCCGCCGGAGACGCTGCAGCGGCTGCTGGCCGGGCGCCGGCCCGACGGCGCCGGCCCGGGAGCACGGCACTCCGGGGTGGGCATGTGGAACATCTCCCAGCGCCTCGACGCGCTGTTCGGGGACCGGTACTCGTTCGACGTCGCCTCGCGGCCGGGCAAGGGCACGACCGTCGACCTGCGGATCCCGCTAAGGTGACGCCCGTGCGACCGAAGGCGCTCATCGTGGACGACGAGGCACCCGCCCGGGCCGAGCTGCGCTACCTGCTCGAGGAGGTCGGGCAGGTGCAGGTCGTGGGCGAGGCCACCAACGGCGAGGAGGCCCTGCTGCTGCTGGACTCCCTCGACTACGACCTGGTGCTGCTGGACGTGCGCATGCCCGGCGGGTCCGGCCTGGAGGTCGCCGCCGCGCTGCGCGACCGTCCGCACCCGCCCAAGGTCATCTTCACCACCGCGTTCCCCGACCACGCCGTGGACGCCTTCGACCTGGCGGCCGTGGACTACCTGCTCAAGCCGTTCGACGCGGAGCGGCTGCAGCGGGCGCTGGAGCGGGCGCTGCGGTCCGACGGCGCGGGGGCCGGCGAGCAGGCCGCGGAGCGCTCCGCGGACGAGGACAGCGCGACGAGCCCGCCCCCGCCCGGGCCCCGATCGCCGTCGACCGGGCCGGCGTCGTCCGGACAGCCGTCGTGGCCCGATGACGCCGAGACCCTGGTGCGCATCCCCGTGCAGAAGGACGGTCGCACCGTGCTGGTCGACGGCGACTCGATCGTGTACGCCAGCGCCGCCCGCGGCTACTCCTACCTCAAGCTGGCCGACGAGCGGCTGCTGGTGACGATGTCGCTCAACGAGCTCGAGCGGCGGCTGCGCGGGCACTTCTTCCGCGCCCACCGCTCCTACCTGGTCAACCTCGACCACGTGCGCGAGCTCGTGCCCGACTTCCAGGGCTCGCTCGTCGTGGTCATGGACGACCGGCAGCGCTCGCGGGTCGAGGTCTCGCGGCGTCACGCCCGCGAGCTGCGGCGCCGGTTCGGCATGTGACGCAGGCCGGACGGGGTGCCCGCCGGCGTACCCGGACGCCCGGTTAGGGTGAGGGCCATGACCACTCGCGCTGACGGCCGTACCCCTGACCAGCTCCGCCCCGTGACGATCACCCGCCACTGGAGCGAGAACGCCGAGGGCTCCGTGCTCATCGAGTTCGGCAAGACCCGCGTGCTGTGCACCGCGTCGCTCACCGAGGGCGTGCCGCGCTGGAAGAAGGGCTCCGGCGAGGGCTGGGTGACCGCCGAGTACGCGATGCTGCCGCGCGCCACCAACGAGCGCAGCCCCCGCGAGTCCGTCAAGGGCAAGATCGGCGGCCGCACCCACGAGATCTCGCGGCTCATCGGCCGGTCCCTGCGCGCCGTCGTCGACGTCTCCGCGCTCGGGGAGAACACGATCGTGCTGGACTGCGACGTGCTGCAGGCCGACGGCGGCACCCGCACCGCCGCAATCACCGGCGCCTACGTGGCGCTGGCGGACGCGGTCGCCTGGGGCACCCGCCAGGGCCTGATCACCGCCCGCGGCAAGACCGTGCTCACCGGGTCGGTGGCCGCCGTCAGCGTCGGCATCATCGACGGCACCCCGATGCTGGACCTGCCCTACGTCGAGGACGTCCGCGCCGAGACGGACATGAACGTCGTCACCACCGGCGACGGGGAGTTCGTCGAGATCCAGGGCACCGCCGAGGGCGTGCCGTTCGCGCGCCACGAGCTCGACGCGCTGCTCGACCTGGCCGTGGCGGGCACCACCGAGCTCGCGAAGGCCCAGCAGGCCGCGCTGGCCGAGGACGCCTGAGATGGCCGGCACCGCGGCGTCGGCCCCGCACGGCGCACGGCTCGTGCTGGCCACGCACAACCGCAAGAAGCTCGTCGAGCTGCTGGCGATCCTGCGCGCCGAGCCGGGACTCGACGCGCTGCCGGACGACGCCGTCGTCACCGCCGGGGACCTGGAGGCCCCCGAGCCCGTCGAGGACGGCGTGACGTTCGCCGAGAACGCGCTGATCAAGGCCCGCGCCCTGGCGGCCGCGACCGGCCTGCCTGCCGTCGCCGACGACTCGGGCCTGAGCGTCGACGTGCTCGGCGGGGCGCCGGGGATCTTCTCGGCCCGCTGGGCCGGGCGGCACGGCGACGACGTCGCGAACCTGGAGCTGCTGCTCGCCCAGCTCGGCGACGTCCGCGACGAGCACCGCGCGGCGGCGTTCGTGTGCGCGGCGGCGCTGGTCACCCCGGACGGGCGTGAGGAGGTCGCGCTCGGCGAGATGCCCGGCGTGCTGGTCCGTTCCCCGCGCGGTGAGGGTGGTTTCGGCTACGACCCGATCCTCGTGCCGGCCGAGCAGCCCGCGGGTCCGGACGGTTCACCGGGGACGCGCACGTCGGCCGAGCTGAGCCCGGAGGAGAAGAACGCGATCAGCCACCGCGGCAAGGCGTTGCGGTCGCTCGCGCCGGCGGTCGCCGCCGCGCTCTGACGGCCGGGCTCCCCCGGGACCGTTGTGGGCATGAAATCTGCAGCTCTCCGGTGCCGGCGAGCTGCAGATTTCATGCCCGCACCGGGTGTGCGGTGACGGGCCGGGTCAGGACGCGCCGGGTCAGGGCGCCGGGTCAGGAGGCGGCGCGGCGGCGCTGCGCGAGGGTGGCCAGCAGGCGCCAGCCGATCATCGTCAGCGCCAGGAAGCCCGCCGTGACCAGCGTGAACGTCCAGGCAAAGCCGCCGGTGAACAGCGGGCGCAGCAGCACGCCGAGCGCCACGGTGGCGAACCAGATCGCCACCCCCGTGGGCCAGGGCTGCGCCGGGGCACGCCAGGCGCGCGTCGCCAGCCAGCCGACGGCCAGGCCGATCACGAACGGCGCGGCGACGGCCACGAGGTGCCAGGCGGAGCCGGCCGAGGCGTGGCTCGCCGTCCCGACGAGAGTGAACACGAGGACGCAGACCAGGTCGCACACGACCGCGGGCCAGGCGGGAAGCTTCTGCACGGCGTCGAGGCTACCGGGCGCCGTTGTGGGCATGAAATATGCAGCCTCGAGACCGTCGAGAGCTGCAGATTTCATGCCCACGACGGGGGCAGCGCTGCCGCGGGCGCGTCAGAGGGTGTGCACGCCGTCCGCGACCGCGACCTCGATCGGACCGTCGAACTCCCCGCGCGCCTCGGCCAGCGTCTCAGCAGGGTCCGTCCACGCCGGCAGGTGCGTCAGCAGCAGCCGGCCCACCCCGGCCTCGGCCGCGACACGGCCCGCCCGGCGACCCGTCAGGTGGATGCCGCGCTGCACGCCGTCGTCGCGCCCCTCGAGGAACGCCGCCTCGCACAGCAGCAGGTCCGCGCCCCGCGCCCCCTCGACCAGTCCGGGGCACGCGTCGGTGTCGCCGGAGAAGACCAGGGTCGCGCTCTCCCCCGGACGCTCCGACGACGGCCCGGTCACCCGCACGCCGTAGGCCTCCACGGGGTGGTTCACGGTGAACGGCTCCAGCGTCAGCGGACCGACCTGCACCGCCGTCCCCGGCCGCCAGGTCCGGAAGACGTACTCGGTGGCCATGTCCTCGTCCGGCTCCAGGCCGTACATCGCCGCCGCACGCTCCTGCGTCCCCGACGGGCCGTGCACGGGCAGCTCGCGCGGCACCCCCGTGCGGGCGACGCCGCGCTCGGGGTGGTACTTGAGGTAGACGTACAGCCCGCTCAGGTCCGAGCAGTGGTCCGGGTGCAGGTGCGACAGGCCGATCGCGTCGACGTCCACCGGGTCGACGTGCCGCTGCAGCGGCCCCAGCGCGCCCGACCCCAGGTCCAGCACGACGTTCCAGGTCCGCTCGCCGTCGTCGGCCTGCACCAGGTAGCAGGACGCGGGCGAGTCCGGGCCCGGCAGCGAGCCGGACACACCGACGGTCACGAGTCTCATGCGATGCCCTCCCTGCACGATCGCTGCGGTGCCTCGCTCCGGCACACCTCGTCCCTCGCCGTCCCTCCGCGGGAGCTCCTCGCGCTCATGCGATGCCCTCCCTGCACGATCGCTGCGGTGCCTCGCTCCTCGCGCTCATGCGGCCTCCACCAGGTCGACCTCCGGTCCGAGGAACCGGCGGGCCAGGTCCGCGAACGGCGCCGGGCTCCCGGTCGCGGCGAACCGGTGCACGGGCTCCGCCGCCGCCGGCGACCGCTCGAGGTCGTGCGCCACGAGCTTGCGGTACACGTCCTGGGCGGTCTCCTCCGCCGAGGACACCAGGGTCACGTCCTGGCCCATCACGTACGAGATCGGGCCCGCCAGCAGCGGGTAGTGCGTGCAGCCCAGCACGAGGGTGTCCACGCCGGCCGCCTTGACCGGGTCGAGGTAGCGGTGCGCGATGTCGAGGACCTCCGGTCCCGACGTCGTGCCCTCCTCGACCAGCCGCACGAACTCCGGGCACGCCTGGCTGGTCACCTCGATCCCCGGGGTGACGGCGAACGCGTCGTCGTAGGCCAGGGACTCCACCGTGGCCTGCGTGCCGATCACGCCGATGCGTCCCGAGCGGGAGGCGACGACGGCGCGGCGCGCGGCCGGCAGGATCACCTCGACCACCGGGATGCCCCGGCGCACGGTGTACCGCTCCCGTGCGTCGCGCAGCGCGACCGCCGAGGCGGAGTTGCAGGCGATGACGAGCATCTTCACGCCGTCGTCGACCAGCCGGTCCATCACCGCGAGCGCCATCGCGCGCACGGCGGCGAGCGGCTTGGGCCCGTAGGGGCCGTTCGCCGTGTCGCCGATGTAGTGCAGCTGTTCGTGCGGGAGCTGGTCGAGGATCGAGCGGGCGACCGTGAGACCACCCACCCCGCTGTCGAAGATCCCGATCGGGGCGTCGTTCACGGCTGGCAGCCTAACGTCGCAGCGCGCTGAGCACCGGTTTCGTGAGCGGTGCCACGCGTGGCACGCGCCACAGCGCCGCCCCGCCGCCGCCGCTCACCCCGCGCTGCGACGGGCCCGCAGGTCGGCGAGGAGCTCGTCCATCAGCGACTCCTGGGCGAACCCGGCGGCGACGAACACCCCGCCCCAGTAGACCCGCTGCTCGGCGTCCATCGCCGCGCCCTCGTCGTCGTCCGGGTCGTCGTCGGCGGGGTCGAGGTCGTCCTCGTCCTGCTCGGGGCCGAGCCCGGCCAGGACCTCGGTGTGCAGGTGCTCGACGTCCGCGTCGTCGTCGAGCCCCAGCCGCTCGGCGAGCACGAGCCGGACGTCGGTCAGGGCGGCGGCGAAGTCCTGGGCGTCGTCGCGTGCGACCAGCACCTGGTCGCCGTCCCCGGCGTCCGTCACGGGTTCCGTGGAGGGGTCCACCGTCTCGGCGAAGGCGTGCAGCCGGGCGACCTTGCCCGCGGCCAGGTCGGTCTGGGTCAGGTGCCGGAACTCCGCGGCCGCCTCGGCGTCCTCGCGGTGGGCGTCCGGCAGCAGGCGCTGGACGGCCGGGTCCCGGGGCACCCGGGCGACGCCGGTGAACGCCACCTCGGCCTCCGTGGCGTCGTCGGGCAGCCCGGAGTCCGCGCTCAGGAGACCGGCGACGTCGCGGGCGACCCGGGCCAGCACCTCGCGCTCGACCGGCTCCCAGGTCGCGACGTACCCGGCCGGGGTGGACCGGAAGGGTGTCATGCGCCCTCCCCCGAGCCGCCGGGGGCGTCCGACTGCTGCATCGTGGCCCACAGCCCGAACCCGTGCATCGCCTGCACGTCGACCTCCATGCGCTCCTTGGGCCCGGTCGAGACGACGGCCCGCCCCTCGTGGTGGACCTGCAGCATCAGCCGGCGTGCCTTGGCCTCGGGATACCCGAAGTAGCTCTCGAAGACGTAGGACACGTAGCTCATGAGGTTGACCGGGTCGTTCCACACGATCGTGACCCACGGGTCGGCGAGGCGGGACACCTCCTCGGTGCTGGTGTCCTCCTGCGTCGCCGAGACCGTCATGGCACCACCCTACGGGGAGCGGCGACCGGGGGTCCGGACGCACGCGCCGCGCGGTTGGTCCTGCCCGATCCGGCCCCCGACCCGTACCGTAGGGGCATGACCGACGAGCGACGGGGCAACGGCGTCCCGGCGACGAGCCCGCTGACCGTCCCGCAGTCACTCCCCGCCGCACCTTTGCCGACACTGAGACCTTCCCTGGCCCTGCTCACCGACCGCTACGAGCTGACGATGCTCGCCGCCGCGCTCGCCGACGGCACCGCCCACCGGCACTGCGTGTTCGAGGTGTTCACCCGCCGCCTGCCCGCCGGACGCCGCTACGGCGTCCTGGCCGGGACCGGACGGGTGCTGGAGGCGCTGGCCGCGTTCCGGTTCGGCGACGCCGAGCTGGGCTTCCTCGAGCGCCACCGCGTGGTCGACGACCGCACCCTGGACTTCCTGCGCGGGTTCCGGTTCACCGGCACGATCACCGGGTACGCCGAGGGCGAGACGTTCTTCCCCGGCTCGCCTGTGCTGCAGGTGGAGGGCACCTTCGCCGAGGCGGTGCTGCTGGAGACCCTCGTGCTGTCCATCCTCAACCACGACTCGGCCGTCGCCTCGGCCGCGTCGCGCATGACCAGCGCGGCCGTGGACCGGCCCGTGATGGAGATGGGGTCGCGACGCACCCACGAGCAGGCCGCCGTCGCCGCCGCCCGGGCCGCCGTCGTCGGCGGGTTCGTCGGCACGTCGAACCTCGAGGCCGGCTACCGCTACGGGCTGGAGACCATCGGCACCGCCGCGCACGCCTTCACCATGCTGCACGACGACGAGGCGTCGGCCTTCGCCTCCCAGGTCGCCTGGCACGGGGTCGGGACCACGTTGCTGGTCGACACCTACGACGTGCGTCGCGGCGTCGAGCGGGCGATCGAGGCGGGCGGGACCGGGCTGGGCGCCGTCCGGCTCGACTCGGGCGACCTCGGCGCCATGGCCATCGAGGTGCGCGCTCAGCTCGACGAGCTCGGGGCGACCGGGACCAAGATCGTGGTGACCTCCGACCTCGACGAGCACGCCATCGCCGGCCTCGCCGCCGCTCCGGTGGACTCCTACGGCGTGGGGACCTCGCTGGTGACCGGTTCCGGTACACCGACGTGCGGCATGGTCTACAAGCTCGTCGCCCGCTCCGACGCCGCGGGGCGGATGCAGCCCGTGGCCAAGGCCTCCGCCCACAAGTCGGACCGGGGCGGGCGCAAGGCCGCCGCCCGACGCCTCGACGAGGACGGTCGCGCCCTCGAGGAGGTGCTCTACACCGGGCCCGACGAGGACGTGGTCGCGTGGGAGCCGCGAGCCGGGGGGTCCGGGGACGACGGCGGGCGGCTGCGCCCGCTGCACGTGCCGCTGGTGACCGACGGCGCGACGGACTCGCGATGGGTCGGCGCCTACGGGGTGCAGAACGCTGCCGAGCGGCACGCGTCCTCCCGCGGCGAGCTGCCGCGCGGGGCGCGCCGGCTCTCGGCCGGGGACCCGGCGATCCCCACCGTCGTCGAGTCGCTCGACTGAGCGTTCCGGCCTGACGGCGGGTGCCGGTGGACCGGCGGTCGCCCGGGCGCGACGCCCGGACGACCGCCGACGGTGCTCAGACGTCCGACTCGGCGGCGGCCGGGGTCGGTGCGGTGCCGGTGTCCGCACCGGCCGGGCGGTAGCCCCACATGACGAGCAGGTACAGGCACCCCCCGAGGACGGCGCCGATGACCCACGCGAACCCGCTGAGGACGGCCAGGGCGGGCACCCACACGGCGGCGACGGAGAACACGCCCGCGATGCCGATCGCGGCCAGGGCCCGGACGTTCCATCCCCGGCGGTAGTAGTAGCGGCTCTGCGGGTCCATGCTGAACAGGTCGGCGACCTTCAGGCTGCGCCGCTGGATGACGTAGTAGTCGGCGACGAGCACGCCGTAGAGCGGGGCGAGGATCGCCCCGAGCGTGTCGACGAAGGTCGGCAGCCCGATCTGGCTGATGGTCGCGACCCACAGGGCGCCCACGACGAACCCGACCGCCGCCGTGACGTAGCCGCCCCGGCGGAAGCTGATGCGCTGCGGTGCCAGGTTGGACAGGTCGTAGGCCGGCGGGATGAAGTTCGCGACGAGGTTGATCCCCACGGTGGCCACGACGAACGTCAGCGCCGCGACGATGGTGAGGAAGACGTTCCCCACGAGCCCGACGATGTCGGCGGGGTTGGTGAGCGGGTCCCCCTGGCCGTCCTGCAGCACGATGTACGCGCCCGCGGTGATGAAGAGGCTGAGGAACGTGAAGAACGTCAGGCTCACCGGCAGACCGAGGAAGTTGCCCCGCCGCATCGCCTTCTCGCTGCGCGAGAACCGGGCGAAGTCGCCGAAGTTGATCACGACGGCGGAGAAGTAGGCGATGATCGTGCCGATCACCCCGACGAAGGCGCCGACGGCCGCCCAGCCCTCGACCGAGTCGTTCGTGAAGATCGACCCGACGGCGGGGAGCAGCCGGTCACCGGCCTGGACCCAGATGGCGACGAGCAGCGTGATCATCACGAGGTAGACCGCGGGCCCCGCGAAGTTCAGGAACCGCTCGATCCAGGAGATCCCCCGGACGAACAGCACCACCTGCAGCGCGGCGACGACGACGTAGGAGACCCAGTCGACGAGGTCCATGCCGAGGAACACCGCCAGCTGCGGGTCCCCGAAGATCGCGTCGAGCGCGAGGGCGACGGCGGTGGACGCGAAGTACGTCTGCGCGCCGTACCAGAAGATCGCCACGATCCCGCGGACGAGGGCCGGGAACTGGGCTCCGCGCACCCCCATGCTGGACCGGGCCATCACGGCGTAGGGGATGCCGTACTTCACGCTCGGCTTCCCCGTGAGGTTCACGAGCCAGTTCACGAAGAACCCGGCGATGACGATGGCGGCGAACACCCACCACCCGTTGATGCCGGCGGTGATGAACAGGCTGGCGGCCAGCGTGTAGCCGGCGAGGCTCTGGACGTCGTTCGTCCAGACGTTGAAGATCTCGAACGCCCCCCAGCGCCGACGCTCCTGCGGCAGCGGGCCGAGGTCGTCGTTGTGCAGGGCCGGGTTCGGGTCGGGTCCGACGTGCGTGTCGAACTCCTCCGCGGGCAGGGTCGCGGTCATGGCAGTCTCCAGGGGCAGCGGGGCGGGAGCGGGATGCTCGTCGTCGACGACCTCGTGAGCACCTGGATTCAAGTTATGACTTAACCACGCACCGGCGGTTTCTCGCGGGTAACACCTCTGTGACAGTCGTGAGCCGCCCCCGGCTCACCGCTTGCCGACGAACCAGCCCCGCACCATCTCCACCCGGGAGTCGAGCTGGTCGGCCGTGGCCAGGGGCACCTCGGGACCGCCGCACCGGCGGCGCAGCTCGGCGTGCACCTTGCCGTGCGGGGTGCCGCTCTTGCGCGCCCACGCCGAGACCAGCTTCGACAGCTCCTTGCGCAGGGCGGCGGCCCGGCGGTGCTCCTGCTCGGACTGCTGCAGGGCCGCCTCACGGTCCGTGGCACCGCCGCGCCCCTGGGTCTGGGCCGCCTGGCGCTGACGCAGCAGCGTGGAGACCTGGTCCGCGTCCAGCAGGCCGGGGATGCCCAGGAAGTCCTGCTCGGCGTCGGACCCGAGCTCGCCACCGGTGCCGAACTCGCCGCCGTCGAACAGCACGCGGTCGAAGGAGGCCTGGGCGTCCAGCGCCTCGAAGGAGCCGGTCAGCTCGCCCGAGGCCTTCTCCTCCTTGTTCGCCGCGGCCAGCAGGGCGGCCTCGGGGTCGTACTCGATGCCCTGCTCCTCGGCGGTCTGGGGCCGGTCGAGGGCGTGGTCCCGCTCGGCCTCGAGCTCGTTGGCGAGCCCCAGCAGCAGCGGCACGCTGGGCAGGAACACCGAGGCGGTCTCGCCGCGCTTGCGGGCACGGACGAACCGGCCCACGGCCTGGGCGAAGAACAGCGGCGTCGAGGTGCTGGTGGCGTAGACGCCGACGGCGAGACGTGGCACGTCGACGCCCTCGGAGACCATGCGCACGGCGACCATCCAGCGCTGCGTCCCGGCCGCGAACTCGTCGATGCGCTCGCTCGCGCCGTCGTCGTCGCTGAGCACGACCGTCGGCGAGGTGCCCGTGATCCGGGCCAGGTGCCCGGCGTAGGCACGGGCGTCGGTCTGGTCGGAGGCGATGACCAGCCCGCCGGCGTCGGGCACGGCGCGACGCATCTCGGTCAGGCGCCGGTCGGCGGCCGCGAGCACCGACGGGATCCACTCGCCGCGCGGGTCCAGGGCGGTGCGCCAGGCCTGGGCGTGCATGTCCTTGGTCATGTCCTCGCCGAGGCGGGCGCTGACCTCGTCACCGGCCCGGGTGCGCCAGCGCATCTCGCCCGAGTACGTCATGAACAGCACCGGCCGCACCACGTGGTCGCGCAGCGCGTCGCCGTAGCCGTAGATGTAGTCGGCCTTGGAGCGCCGGATCCCCTCGGCGTCGGCCTCGTAGGTGACGAACGGGATCGAGGCGGTGTCCGACCGGAAGGGCGTGCCGGTCAGGGCGAGGCGTCGGGTCGCGTCCTCGAAGGCGTCCCGGATGGCGTCGCCCCAGCTCAGCGCGTCCCCGCCGTGGTGCACCTCGTCGAGGATCACCAGGGTGGGGGCGGCCTCGGTGCGGGCGCGGTGCAGCGCCGGCTTGGAGGCGACCTGGGCGTAGGTCAGCGCGACGCCGTCGTAGTGGGCGCCGTGCCGGCCCTGGGCGTTCTTGAACGACGGGTCGATGCGGATGCCGACCCGCGCCGCGGCGTCGGCCCACTGGTGCTTGAGGTGCTCCGTGGGCGCGACGACCGTCACGCGCCGGACGACGCCGGCGTCGAGCAGCTCGGTGGCCACGCGCAGCGCGAACGTCGTCTTGCCCGCGCCCGGAGTGGCGACGGCGAGGAAGTCGCGCGCCGACCTCTGGTGGTACAGCTCGAGGGCCTCGGCCTGCCAGGCGCGCAGGTTCGACGCCGTGCCCCACGGTGCGCGGCGCGGGTAGGCCGGGCTGAGGTGGGACGCGGCCGAGACCGACGGGGACTGCGGGAGCGGCTTGGTCGGTTCGGCAGCGGCGGCGAAGAGGTCGACGGACTCGGACTCGGGAACCGGCGAGCTCACGACTCGGAGTCGGAGTTTCCGTCGTCGCCGTCCTGCGGGTCGCGCAGGCCGTCGTAGATCTCCTTGCACACGGGGCACACGGGGAACTTCGACGGGTCACGACCGGGAACCCAGACCTTGCCGCAGAGCGCGATCACGGGCTTGCCGGACATCGCCGACTGCATGATCTTCTCCTTGCGCACGTAGTGCGCAAACCGCTCGTGGTCGCCCGGTTCGGCGGACTGCTCCCGCGTGTCCGGGCGCTCCAGCACGCTCGTCCCCGAGCCGGTGTCCTGCGAGGGGTCGGCGGGCGGGGTGGAGAGGGGCTCGCTCATGGGCTCCATCCTACGTGCCACCCACCGACACCCCGCCGAGAGAGGCGGCGCTGTGGCGAGGTAGGCAATCCTCCGGCGAGGTAGGCAACTCTGCGGCGAGGTAGGCCAGAGCCTCGAGAGCTTGCCTACCTGGCGGAGAACTCGCCTACCTCGCCGCAGAGTTGCCTACCTGGTGGGGAAGTTGCCTACCTGGTGGGGAAGTTGCCTACCTGGTGGGGAAGTTGCCTACCTCGCCGGGCGGGGGCTCGCTCAGAGGCCCTGCCAGTCCGGCTTGGAGGCGTACGTCTGGCGGTAGTAGTCGGCCAGCTGCAGACGCGAGGCGGCCGCCTCGTCCACCAGCACCGTGGCGTGCGGGTGTAACTGCATCACCGTCGCCGGCCATAGCGCCGAGACCGGGCCCTCGACGAGCTGGTGCACCGCCTCGGCCTTGTGCTTGCCCGTGGCCAGCAGCACCAGGTGACGAGCCTCCATGATCGTGCCGAGACCCTGAGTCAGACAGTGCGTGGGCACCCGCTCGACGTCACCGTCGAAGAACCGGGCGTTGTCCACCTGCGTCTGGCGCGTCAGCGTCTTGATCCGCGTGCGCGAGGCCAACGAGGACCCCGGCTCGTTGAACGCGATGTGCCCGTCGGTCCCGATCCCCAGCAGCTGCAGGTCCACTCCCCCGGCCGCCCGGATCGACTCCTCGTAGGCCGCGCACGCCGCCGGCAGGTCCGACGCCAGCCCGTCCGGGCCCCGGACCTGGTCGGCGGGCCAGTCCACCCGCTCGGCGATCTCGGTCGCGATGACGTTGCGGTACCGCTCCGGGTGATCGGCGGCCAGACCCACGTACTCGTCGAGCATGAACCCCCGCGCCTCGGCGAAGGACAGCCCCTCCTCGGCGTGACGGCGGGCCAGCTCGTCGTAGACCTTCAGCGGGCTCGAGCCCGTGGCCAGCCCCAGCACGGTCCGGGGACGACGACGCAGCAACGACTCGATCGCGTCGGCGGCCAGCGCCGCCAGCTCCTGCTCGGGAGCGATGACGACCTCCATGGAGGCCTCCTTCCTGTGTCGGTCACTCCTCCTCGACGGCCGGGCCGTCGAGGAGCGGGGTGATGAGCGCGTCGTACTCCCGGGCGACCGTCGCGACGTCGGCGCCGCGGGCGATCTCCTTGAACATGTCCTCGTACAGGCCGCGGGACTCGATCTCGGCCCATCCCGGCGCCGGCGGGGTGAGCTGGGAGGCCTCGGCCGTCTCCACCAGCGTGCGCCCGAACTTGTCGCCGGTCATCACGTCGGTGAGCTCGGTGTTCGCCGGGCCGAGGCCCGACTCGCCGAGCATCGTCTGGTACTCGTCGCCGTACACGATCCGCAGCAGGTCCTCGGACAGCTCGGCGTTGCGGGTCAGCGCCGAGACCGCCAGCACGGACCCGCCGGCGAACACGGGGGCGACCCCGCCGTCGACGCCGGGCAGCGGGAAGATGCCCCAGGTCTCGTCGTCGGCCATGCCGTCGCGGACCTCGGCGCCGTCGTCGTTGCGCACCCAGTCCCCGAGCTCCCACCGCGCCCAGGAGGGCGCCATCATCGCGGCGGCGGCCGGCTCGCCGGACTCGACGCCGTCGTTGAGGAACGCCCAGTAGCCGGTGTCGACCTCGGTCGCCGGCAGGTAGGAGGCGCTCTCGTACACGTCCTGCCAGGCCTCGAGCCCGGCGACGGTGTCCCGGTCGGACAGCGTCGAGACCCACGAGCCGCCCTGCTTGACCGCCAGCTCGCCGCCGTGGGCGAACACCCACGAGATGCCGTTGCGCCAGTCCTGGCCGCCGATGGCGAACCCGGCCCGGTTGCCGGTCGTCAGCTCGGCGACGGCGTCGCCGAACTCGTCGAGCGTGTCCGGCACCTCGACCCCGGCCTCGCGCCACACGTCCTTTCGGTAGAAGACGTAGCGCGAGCCGAAGTAGTACGGCAGGGCGTAGACGGTGCCGTCGACCGACCCGGCCTCGACGAACGACGGCAGCAGGTCGTCACCGCCCAGCTCGGCGTACAGCTCCGGGGAGACCGCCCGGAAGTCGCCCGCGTTGGTGAACGTCGGCGCCTGGGTGTTGCCGAGCTCGACGACGTCGGGGGTGGCGGCCGGGTCCTCCAGCGCCTCGTCGAGCTCGTCGACGAGGGTGGGCCACTGCTTCTCCTCGATGGTCAGCGTCGCACCGGGGTTGCGCGCCTCGAACGTCGTCTCGAGGTGGTCGCGCAGCTCGTCGCCGGTGTCCGAGCCCACGAGCCACAGGACGATGTCGTCCGAGCTCTCGGGCACGACCTCCTCGGGTCCGCAGGCGGTCAGGGAGGCGGCCAGGACGCCGGTGGCGACCGTCGCGGCCAAGGTCCGTCGGATGCGCACGGGTGGAGGGTTCCTCTCGGTCGTGTCGCACCGGCGGCGAGGGGTGGTGCCACCGGTGCGGGGTGCTGGTTCGGGGTGGAGCCGGGGTGCGGCTCAGCGCAGGTCGGGCACCCGCGCGGCATACCCGCGGCCGACGACGGCGGCACCGACGGCCCCGACCGGCACGCGGCCCGGGGCGAGCCGGACGCGGCCGGGCAGGTCGAGGCTGCGCAGGAACGCCGACGCCGCGGACTCGTCCTCGAGCGCCTCCTGCACCACGCGCAGCAGCGGCTCGCCGAGCTGGGAGACGCCCCCGCCGAGGACGACGTAGCGCACGTCGACGCTCAGGACGAGCATGCGCACGGCCGCGGCCACCGAGCGCGCGTACCGGTCGCGCACCGCGACGGCTGCGGGGTCTCCGGCGTCGGCGGCCTCGAAGAGCTCGACCGGCGCGGGGCGTCCCGTGGTCGTCGGCCAGGCGGCGGTGACTGCGGACCCCGAGGCGTACAGCTCGAGGCAGCCGCGCTGCCCGCAGGCGCACGGCGGACCCGACGGGTCGACCGGGACGTGCCCGATCTCCCCCGCCGCCCCGTGGCTGCCGCGGCGCAGCCGGCCGTCGAGCACGATGCCGGCCGCGAGCCCGGTGCCGAGGGCGAGGAAGGCCAGGTCGGTCGAGCCCGTCGTCGGCTCGTTCGTCTCGACGAGGTGGGCCGCCCCGACGGCGGCGACGTTCAGGTCGTTCTCGACGCCGACCCCGACGCCGCCGAGGCGCGCCGAGAGCAGGGTGGCGAGCTCGAGGGGCTCGCCGTCCAGGCCGAGGTTGACCGCGTGCCGCACCGTGCCCTCGTCGGCGTCGACGAGGCCGGGGATGCCGACGCCGACGCCGGTGATCTCCTCGACCGGGACCCCGGCCGCCCGGGCGACGCCCTCGACGGCGCGGACCGCGCCGTCGAGGACCCCGTGGTGGCCGCGCGAGGTGGCGAGCCGCGTCTGTGCCATGACGGTCCCGTCGGGGGCCAGCACGACGGCGAGCGTCTTGGTGCCGCCGATGTCCAGGCCCACGCTGAGACCGGGTGACGCCACCGGCGTCACCGTGCTGCTCTCGCCCACGTCAGCCCTTCACCGCACCCGAGACGAGGCCCGAGGTCATCCGTCCCTGCACGAACAGGAAGAAGATGATCACGGGGACCGCGATGAGCGTGGAGGCCGCCATGACCTCGGCCCAGTTGATGCCCCGGTTGGCCGACGCCGACAGGAAGCTGCGCAGCCAGATCGGCAGCGTCTGGGCCGACTCGGCCGGCAGGATCACCAGCGCGGTCGTGAACTCGTTCCACGCCTGCAGGAACGCGTAGACGCCGGAGGCGATGAGGCCGGGGGCCAGCAGGGGGAACGTGATCCGGATGAAGGCCTTCGGGCGGGAGAGGCCGTCGACCATCGCGGCCTCCTCCAGCTCGATCGGGACGCCGGCGACGAAGCCGCGCAGCATCCACACCGTGAACGGGACGAGCATCGCGACGTAGAGCACGGAGATGCCGATGACCTGGTTGAGCAGCCCGAGGCTGGACATCATCTGGTATTGGGCGATGAACAGGCCCTCGGCCGGCAGCATCTGGATGAACAGCACCGCGAGGATGAAGCTGGTGCGGCCGCGGAACCGCCAGCGGCTGATCGCCAGGGCGGCGAGGAACGCGAAGGCCAGCACGAGGGCGATCGTCAGGAAGGTGACCATCACGCTCATGCCGAGGGCGTTGAGGAACCCGGAGTCGGTCAGCACCGAGGACAGGTTCGTCAGCGTGAAGTGGACGGGGAAGAAGTTCGGGGTGTCGGCACCGAGGATCGCGTCCGGCGTGAGCGCCGAGTTCATCATCCAGTAGACCGGGAAGACCCACACCAGGGCCAGCAGCAGCCCGAGCCCGCTGAGGAGGATCTTGCCGGGGCGGACCCGACGGCGGCGCACCGGGCGCAGGCCGCTCGCGGGGGCCGTGGGGGCCGGGGTGTCCGTGTCCGTCACGACGGCGCTCATGCCGCGTCCTCCTTCATGAGATAGCGGACGTACGGCCCCGACAGGACCATCGTCAGCACCAGGACGAAGAGCGAGACGGCGGCGGCACCGGCGAAGTCCTGGCTGCCGACGCCGAGCTCGTAGATGTAGTTGCCGAGCAGGTTCGTCTCGGAGATCGGGGCGCCGGCGTCCTGCAGGAGCCGGATCTGGGCGAAGACGCGCAGGTCCCAGATGATCTGGAGCAGCAGCACGATCGCGATGACGGGCCGCACCAGCGGCATGATGATCCGCCACAGGATCTGGCGGGAGCCGGCGCCGTCGATGCGGGCGGCCTCGAGGACCTCCTCGGAGACCTGGGTGAGGCCGGCGTAGATGGACAGGGCCACGAACGGCACCGACATCCAGATGACGATGAAGGACGCCACCATGAAGAACGTCCACACGTTGCCGAGCCAGTTGTACCCGTCGAGGTTCTCCTGGCCGAGCTGGACGAACAGCCAGTTCACGACGCCGTTGCGGTCGTCGAAGAGCCAGCGGAAGACGGTCACGGCCGCGACCAGCGGCGTGGCCCAGGCGAGCAGCAGGGTGATCTGCATCGTGATGCGCACCCAGCCGTGCACGGACCGCATGAGCACGGCGAGGCCGAGCCCGATGCCGACGGTCAGCAGGGCGTTGACGAGGCAGAACGCGATGGACTTCGCGACGACGGACCAGACCTCGGTGTCGGTGAAGATCCGGGCGTAGTTGTCCAGCCCGACGAACTCCGGCGGAGCGCCGAACTGCTGCATGAGCCCGAACTCCTGCAGCGAGGTGACGATCTGCCAGTAGACGGGGTAGCCGAGGCCGACCAGGAGGGCGGCGACCGCAGGGATCAGCAGGAGATAAGGCGTGGCCGGCTTGCGCCGACGGCGGATCGCGATGCCGTCCGATGCCGTGCTCGCGCCGGTGGTCGTGGTCATGCGGTCCTCCTTCCCGGTCATGGGAGGGGCGGGGTGGCGGCCTGGTCGTGCGGCGCCACCCCGCCCTTCAGGGTGTTGCGTGCGGTGCGACGAGCTCGGTCGTCAGCCCGCCTGGCCGTTGAGCATCGGCGTGATCGTCTCGTCGTACTCGGCGGCGAGCTCGGCCACGTCACCACCCTCGGCGATCTTCTGGAAGAGCTCCTCGTAGACCGAGGCGCCCTCGACGGCGGCCCAGCCCGGCGCGGCCGGCGTGAGCTTGGAGCTCTCGGCGGTCTCGACGGTGATCTCGCCGAACTTGTCCGTCTCCATGATGGAGTTGAACTCGGTGTTGGCCGGCCCCAGACCGTTCTCGGCGAGCATGGTCTGGTACTCGTCCGAGTAGATGATGCGCATCAGGTTCTCGGACAGCTCGGGGTGCTGCGACTGGGCCGAGATGGCCATGTTCGAGCCACCGGCGAAGACCGGGGCCACGCCGCCGTCGACGCCCGGCAGGGCGAAGATGTCGAACTTCTCCGCGTCGGCCATGCCGTCGCGGACCTCTTCACCCTCGTCGTTCTCGGTGAGGTCACCGATCGACCAGCGGGCCCAGCCCGGCGCCATGATGGTCGCCGCGTCCGGGGCGCCGCCGTCGGCCGTGTCGTTGAGGAAGTCCCAGTAGGCCACGTCGCGGTCGGTGGCCGGCAGGTTCGAGGCGCCCTGGTAGACGTCCTGCCACTGCTCGAGACCGGCGATCGTGTTCTCGTCCGAGAGGGTCGAGACCCACTCCTCGCCCTCCTTGACGGCGAGCTCGCCGTCGTGGGCGAAGATCCAGGAGATGCCGTTGCGCCAGTCCTGGCCGCCGAGGGCGAAGCCGGACATGTCGTCGGTGCGGAGCTCCTTGACGGCCTCGCCGAACTCGTCGAGCGTGGTCGGGACCTCGAGACCGGCGTCCGACCAGATGTCGGCGCGGTAGAACATGTAGCGCGAGCCGAAGTAGTACGGCAGGGCGTAGACCGTGCCGTCGACCGTGCCGGCCTCGACGAAGGACTCGAGCAGGTTGTCCCCGCCCAGCTCCTCGTAGAGCTCCGGCGAGATCTCGCGGAACGCGCCGGCGTTGGTGAAGGTCGGGGCCTGGGTGTTGCCCAGCTCGACGACGTCGGGGGTGTTCTCGGCGTCGGGCAGCGCGGTGGTCAGCTTGGTGACCAGGTCGCCCCAGTCCTGCTCCTCGATCGTCAGCGTCGAGCCCTCGTTCTCGGCCTCGAACGTGTCGATGAGGTACTCGCGCAGCTCGTCCGGGGTGTCGCCACCGGCGACCCACATCGTCAGGTCGGCGGCCTCCGGCGCGGCGTCGGTGGTCTCCTCCGCGTCGCTGCCGCTCTCCGCACCGGCGTCGGTGGTGTCGCTGCTGCACGCGGTCAGCGCCAGGGCCAGGGTGATCGTCGACGCCGCGGTGGCGGCGACGAGTCGAGTTCTCTTCACGGGGTGGTTCCTTCCACTGGGTTGCAGGACGGCATCGTTCGCACCGCCCGTGGGGTGTCGTTCGGGTCGGTCAGGAGACACCGAGCTGCGCGCCGAGGACGAGCACGGCTGCCCCGGCCAGGACGACGTCGTCGTCGAGGGCGGCCATGCGCAGGTCCAGGCCGGCCGAGGTGGCCGGCATCGTGCGCTCGGTGATGGTGTCGCGAGCCGCTGCGCGCAGCGGCTCCGCGAGGAGCTCGGGCGGTCCGGAGAGGATGACCTCCCCGAGGTTGAGGGCGCTCACGACGGGCGCGAGGGCCTTGCCCAGGGTGCGTCCGACGTCGGCCAGCACGGCGTCGACCTCCGGTCGCTCGAGCCCGTCCACGGCCCGGCGCAGCGCCGGGGCGGACAGGATGGTCTCGAGGCAGCCGCGGCGGCCGCAGGCGCAGGGCTCGCCGCCGTCGTCGACGACGGTGACGTGCCCGAGCTCGCCGGCGGCGTCGCCGGACCCGTGCACGCGGGAGCCGTCGACCATGACCCCCGCGCCGACGCCCTTGCCCACGGTCAGCATGAGCATGGAGTCGCCGGCACCGCCGTAGGTGTACTCGGCCAGCGCCGCGGAGTTGGCGTCGTTGGCCACGTGCACCGGCAGGCCGAGCCGGTCGGTGAGCAGCTCGGCCAGCGGCAGGTCGTACCACTCGACGTTCGGCGCCTCGACCACGCGGCCGGAGGCGTCGACGACGCCGGGCGAGCCGACGCCGATGCCGATGACCGGGCGCGTGGCACCCGCGACGAGCCGCCGGGCGAACCGGGCGAGCAGGTCGACGAGGTCCTGGCCCCGCCGACCGTCGACCGGCAGCGACTGACGCTCGACGGCCTCCCCCGTCAGGGTGAGAACCGCGCCGCGCAGCACGGTGTCGTCGGAGAGGTCGAGACCGACGATCTGGTAGGCGTCGGTCCGCATCCCGACGAGGATCGCGGGCTTGCCGACGCGACGCCCCGGCTGGGTGCCGAGCTCCTCCACGAGCCCCTCGGCGAGCAGGACGCCGACGAGGTCGGAGACGGTCACCCGAGTCAGGCCGGTGGACCGCGCCAGGTCGGCCCGGGAGGTCGGACCCTCGTGGAAGAGCTGCTGGAGCACCAACGACCGGTTGTGCGCCCGAGCATGCTCGGGGAGCACCTTCGAGGTGGCTCGCAGGCCGCTGCCCAGTCCTCGTCGGCCGGTGCGCGTCGTCGTGGTCGTCATGTTTGTTAGTAGAGCGTCCTTACAGAGTCGCTGTCTATCGTATGCACTCCTTCGTTATTTGATCGTTACCGTGCGTTCATCCCAGGGGGTGGACACAGGTCACGGTCCTGGCACGGTCCCATCACGATCGATGCGGAACGGCAGATCACCGCTGGTCAGGGCCCTAGAGTCGTGGTCATGCCGACCCGAGCCCTCGGCCGCCGAGCCACCGCCCTGACCGTCGCCGCGATGCTGACGGTGGGCCTCGCGGCCTGCACCGGCTCCGACGACCGGGTCTCCGCCGGCGTCGACGCCGCCGTCACCGAGGAGTCGGACGGCCGCGCCGCCGCCGACGAGGCGGCCGCCGTCGCCGGGGAGACCGTGGTCGCTCCGGAGCGCGACTCGTCCGCGGTCGTCGACCGCGAGGTCGTCGTCACGGGCTGGATCGAGCTGACCTCGCCGGACCCGTCCCGCACGACGGCGGAGCTGACCCGGATGGTCGAGCAGGCGGGCGGACGTGTCGAGCAGCTCACGGAGTCGCCCGACCACGACGGCGAGCCCGGGGCGGCGTCGATGACCGTGCGGATCCCTGCCGCGCGCACGACCAGCGCCGTCGACGCGATCTCCGACCTCGCGACCGTCCAGCAGGTCGAGATCTCCCGGGACGACGTCACCAGCCAGGGCCAGAACCTCGACGCCCGCATCTCGGCACTGACCACCTCCACCGGCCGTCTGACCGAGCTGCTCTCCGAGGCCGGCTCGACCGAGGACCTGCTCGAGGTGGAGCGCGAGCTCGCGTCGCGTCAGGCCGAGCTCGACTCGCTCGTCGCGCAGCGCGAGGCGCTCAGCGACCGGGTGGCGATGTCCACCCTGCACATCCAGATCACGCCGCTCACGGCCCCGGTCACGGCGCCGTCGAGCGGGTTCACCGACGGTCTGGAGACCGGTTGGAGCGCCCTGGTCGCCTTCGTCCAGACGGTGGTCCTGGTCTTCGGCGTCCTGCTGCCGTGGCTCGTGCTGGCCGGCGCCGGGTTCCTCGTGTTCTGGATCGTGCGCCGGCGTCGGGCGTCCTCCGCCCCGCCGTCCGGCCCGGGGGGTGCCGACGACGGCGCCTCGCCCGAGGACCCGCACGATCCGGCACCGGTGGCGGGCTCTCCGGACCGCGAGCCCGAGCTGGTGCGCTGAACGACCCCGGGTTTCAGTTCACCGCAGGGCACGCACGACGACGGCCGGACGCGGCTCGGGCCGGACGCGGCTCAGGCCGGCCACGGACACGGCTCCCGGACACGGCAACGGCCGGAGGGAAAGCCCTCCGGCCGTTGCGTCCCGGTCGGTCGTGTCCGGGTCAGTCCGTGGTGCTACGGGAGTCCGTCTCCGCCTCCGTCGTCGTGGACGTGGCCGTCGGCGTGGCACCGGTCGAGGACGGACCCTCCTCCGTCGTCGACCCGACGGCCGGAATCCCCTCACCGGACGTCGCGGTCGACCGCGACCGAGCCGACGCGTTGTGCTGGGCCGCACGCTCCGCCGTCGCCCGCGCGCCCGCGGTGGCCCGGCCCATGAACCGCCATCGGGCCATCACGCCGGCGAACTGCGCCTCGACGGCGGTATGGCGCTCGGTCCGCAAGGACTTGTAGAGGCTGAACACCATGAGGAAGTTCAGGATGAAGATCGGTAGCCCGATCACCGTGATGACCTGTTGCAGCGCCGCCAGGCCGTCCCGACCCGTGACCCCGCCCAGGATGATCAGCGACGCGGCCAGCATGCCCTCGCTGACGCCCCAGAACACCCGCTGACGGGTCGGCCCGGACTCCGAGGTGCCGACGCACAGCATGTCGACCACGAGCGAGGCCGAGTCCGAGGACGTGGCGAAGAACAGCGCCACCACGATCACCGCGATGCCGGAGATCAACGTGGCCGCCGGATAGTTCTCGAAGAAGGTGAACATGGCCAGGGCGACGTTGTCCGCGACCGCCGCCGAGATCTCTCCCCCGCTGCCGCCGATGCCGTCGAGCTCCATCGCCGACCAGCCGAAGATGACGAACCACACCAGCGTGAACAGCGACGGGGCGACCAGGACGCCGCCGACGAACTGCCGGATCGTGCGCCCCTTCGAGATGCGGGCCAGGAACACGCCCATGAACGGCGCCCACGTGACGGTCCACGTCCAGTAGAAGACCGTCCAGCCGCCCTGCCAGCCCCATCCGTTCTCGTCGGTGAACTGCGCCATCGCGTCGTTCCAGAACGACAGGCCGATGAGGTCCTGCACGTAGACGCCGGCGCTCTCGGGGATCTGACGGAGCAGGAACAGCGTGTCGCCCATGATCAGCACGAAGACCATCAGCCCGACGGCCATGAGGATGTTGATGTTCGACAGGCGCCGCACGCCCTTGTCCAGCCCGGCCACGATCGAGCTCACCGCGACGATCGTCAGCACCGTGATGACGCCGACCTGCAGCAGGGTGCCGTTCTCGACGCTCGGGAACAACGCGTTGACGCCGGCGCCGACCTGCGACGTCCCGAGCCCGAGGGAGACCGCCAGCCCGAACAGGGTGCCCAGGACGGCGAAGATGTCGATCGTCTTGCCGATCGGCCCGTGGATGCGCTCCTTGAGGAACGGGTAGAACACGGAGCTGACCCGCAGCGGCAGCTTGTAGCGGTAGACGAAGTAGCCGAACGCCAGGCCCGGGAGCGTGAAGATCGCCCAGGTGTGCAGGCTCAGGTGGTACAGCGAGATCGACATCGCGTCGCTCGCCGCCTCGGCGGAGTACGCGGCGACGTCGTCGAAGGGCGGCGAGGAGAAGTGCGAGATGGGCTCGGCGACGCCCCAGAACATCAGCACCGTGCCGATGCCGCCGGCGAAGAGCATCGCGAACCACGACAGGTTCGAGTACTCGGGCCGCGAGTCGTTGTCGCCCAGCCGGAGGTTGCCGTACTTGCTCAGGGCGACATAGGCGAGGAACACCAGCCAGAACGACACCCCGAGGATGAAGAACCAGCCCAGGTTCGTGACGATCCACTCCCGTGCCACGCCGAAGGCGTCACCGATCTGCGTGGGGAAGATCAGCAGCAGGAGCAGGAAGAGGATCATGAGCCCGGCCGACGTGAAGAAGATCGTCGGGTTGGTCTGCAGGCCCAGCCTCCTCGCGAGCGTATCGAGCTTTCCTTCAGCCATGGCCGACCTCTCTTCGCACTCGAGCGGGTGATCCCCGTCACGCCGGGATCCAACCACCTTGGCGAAGCCGGACCGTGCTGTCCACCGCTGGCGCGAAGTCCGCGTGTCGCACCGCCGGCCGGAGCGGCCCCGGGCACGACGAAGGCCCACCTGACGCGATGTCAGGTGGGCCTTCGTCGTGACGAGTGGAGCTGCCGGGAATCGAACCCGGGTCCGGTGACGCTGTTCCAGGACTTCTCCGGGCGCAGTCTGCTTCGATTTTCTCGGCCCCCGCACTCACGCAGACAAGGTGCGGACGGGCCCAGTCACCTGCGAGTCCCCGCCGCCCCGGTGACGAGGGCGACGAGCAGTGGCTCTCTAGATGACGTGAGCTACCGGGTCGAGAGCGCTCCCGGGCTCACGGACTTCGGAGCTCGCTCAGGCGGCGAGGGCGAAGTCGGTGCGCTTGTTATCGGCACCTATGGGTTTGCAGGCAGCGTTGACGAGATGAGCCTGCCTCCTCGGCCCGCTTCCCCTGGAATCACGACCACCGTCGAAACCGATCAGCCCCTATGGATTTGTCAAGATCCGTGCCGGCCACGGCGTACCGCCGCCAGCGTGTCTCACTGTAGTGGATGAACAGCGCACGTCGCACAGATATTTCCGCCCGCCGCGCCGTCGTCGGACCACGCGGGCACGACCCCGCGGGTCGGGTCAGGTGAGCAGCTCCTGGCGCCGCATCGCGCGCTGCGCCTCGCGCATGTCCTGCTTCTCGCGCAGCGTCTGCCGCTTGTCGTACTCCTTCTTGCCGCGCGCCAGGGCGATCTCGACCTTGGCCCGGCCGTCCAGGAAGTACAGGCGCAGCGGGACGATCGTCTTGCCCTTCTCGCGGGACTTCACCCCGAGGCGGTCGATCTCCTCACGATGCAGCAGCAGCTTGCGCCGTCGCCGCGGTGCGTGGTTGTTCCAGGTGCCCTGGAAGTACTCGGGGATGTGCGCGTTCTCCAGCCAGGCCTCGTCGTGGTCGACGGCGACGTAGCTCTCGGCCAGCGACGCGCGTCCCATGCGCAGGGCCTTGACCTCGGTCCCGGACAGGACGATGCCGGCCTCGAGCACGTCCTCGATCACGTAGTCGTGACGGGCCTTCTTGTTGTTCGCCACGAGCTGGCGCGGGTCCGCGGACTGCTGCTTCTTCTTGGCGCCCTTGGCCTTGTTGGACACGGTCTCCTCCTCCCAGGTAGCGCGACAGTCCAGGATACGCACCCCCGGCGCCCGGACCAGCGCATTTTCGCTCAGGGCGGCACGCGGCCCGCCCCCGAGGTCAGTTGAGCCAGCCGCCCATCGGGTCGACGGTGCTGCCGTTGACCCACACCTCGAAGTGGAGGTGGCACGCGCCGGAGGACCCGGTGCTGCCGGAGTACCCGATGACCTGTCCCTTGGAGACCTTCTGGCCCACGGACACCACGTCGCGCGACAGGTGCAGGTAGCGGCTCATGACGCTGTCGCCGCGGTGCCTGCCGTGGTTGATCAGGACGTTGTTGCCCGGGCCGGAACCGTAGTACGCCTGCTCCACGTACCCGCTCTGGGAGGAGTAGATGGGCGTGCCGCAGTAGCTGCGGATGTCGGTGCCGGCGTGCAGCCGGGTGTAGCCGTACATCTCCAGGTACCGCATCCCGTAGCTGCTGGTGACGACCCGGTAGTTCGTGGGCCAGCCGAGGAACGGCCCCGAGGACGACGACCCGCCGCCGGAGCTGGAACCCCCGCCCCCGCCGGAGCTCGAGCCACCGCCGCCCGAGCTGGATCCGCCGCCCCCGCCGGAGCTGGAACCGCCGCCTCCGGAGCCACCACCGCCCCCGGAGCTGGAGCCGCCCCCACCGCCGCCGGAGTTCTGGTTCTGCTCGGCGCGCTGCTCGGCCCGGCGCTCGGCCTCGCGCTCGGCCTGCCGCCGGGCCTCGGCCTCACGGCGCTGGCGTTCCTCCTCCTCGCGGCGCTGGCGCTCCTCCTCGAGCCGGCGGTCGCGCTCGGCCTGCTGGGCGATGATGTCCTTGATCTCGGACTGGAGCTGGGCGCGCTCGTCCTCGTTCTCCTCCAGCTCGGCGATCGTCTCGTCCCGCTGGGAGGCGATCGACGCCTTGAGCCGCTGCTGCTCCTCGATCAGCCGCTCGACCTCGGCCTTGCGCTCCGCCGCCTGCTGCTCGGCCTCCTGAGCGGCGACGACGTTGGCGTCGGCCTCCGCCTTGAGGTCGGCGATGGTCTCGCGGATCGCGTCGAGACGGGCCTGCTGGTTGCGGGCGACGGTCTCCGCCTCCTGCAGCTCGGCCACCGACCGCGAGCGGCTGCGCGCCGCCGAGGACGTCACGGACACGTCGCGGAGGAACTCCTCGGTCGACTGCGCGCCGGTGACGAGCCCGATGGTGCTCACGTCGTCGCCGCGCCGGTACGCCTCGCGCGCCATGGCCGCGACGTCGCCCCGCGCCTCCTCAGCCTTGCCCTCTCCCGCGACGATCTGCTCCGAGACCGTCTTCTCCTCCTCCTCGGCGTCGGCCAGCCGGTCGGCGAGGACGGCGGCCTTGCGCCGCGCCTCGGCGAGGGCTGCCTGGGCCTCGGCGAGCTCGGCCTGGGCGACGGGCAGCCGGCCCTCGACCTCGTTGAGGTCGAGCACGGCCTGGGCGAACTCGGCGTTGGTGTCCTCCAGCTCGTGCTGCAGGTCCTGCCGCTCCTGCCGCTTCTGGCGCTGCTCCTCCTCGGCGGCCGCCCGCTGGTCGTCGAGCTCGTCGGCGACGACCGGCGCGGTCGGGCCGATCAGCAGCAGGGTCGCGAGCACCCCGGCGAGGGCGCGGCGCAGGCGGACGACGTCGGGCACGGCGGATCACACCCTCGTGTAGCGGTGGAGCGTCACGGCGGAGGACACGGCGGCGACCGCCACGGCCAGCCCCAGCAGCAGCGGGGCGATCGTGAGCACGTCGGCCGTGGTGACGTGCTCGACCCAGTCGACCGACTCCGCGAGCCAGTCGATCACCAGGTACTGCACGGCCGCCCACAGCCCGATCACGGCCAGCACGGCGCCGAGCAGCGCCGCGAGGGCGCCCTCGAGCATGAAGGGCAGCTGGACGAACAGCGTCGAGGCACCCACGAGCCGCATGATGCCGGTCTCCCGCTGCCGGGAGACGGCGGAAAGCCGGATGGTCGTGATGATGAGCAGGGCGGCGGCCACGAGCATGACGACCGCCAGGCCGACCGCGACGAGCGAGGAACGGTTCAGGGCCAGGAACAGCGGTTCGAAGATCGCGCGCTGGTCCTCGACCACCTCGACGCCGTCCCGCCCCGAGAGGACCTCGTCGACCACCTGGTACTGCTCGGGGTCGGCGAGCTGGAGACGGAAGGACGCCTGCATGTCTTCTTCGGTCAGCTGGGTGCCCTGGTAGCCGTCCGGGTACTGGGCGGAGAACGCCTCGAACGCGTCTTCCTTCGACTCGAAGTAGACCGTGGACACCACGTCGTCGAGCTCGGTGCTGATCGTGCGCTCGACGGTGCTGATCTGCTCCTCGGTCGCCTCTCCCCCGGCGCAGGTCGACGCCGTCGACCCCTCCGGGCAGAGGAAGACCGACACCTCGACCAGGTCGTACCAGTCGCCCTGGAGCTTGTCGATCTGCATCTGGAGCAGCGCCGCGGCCCCGACGAACGTCAGCGACACGAACGTGACGAGGACGACCGAGACCACCATCGTGGCGTTGCGGCGCAGTCCGCGGAAGACCTCGCCGAGGATGAACTGCAGGCGCACCGCTCAGGCCTCCTCGGCCCGGGACGCCATGGCACCCGACATCTCGCGGGAGTCCTCGTCGACCTCGACCGGCGGGGGGTCGACGCCCCGGGCGGCCGCCTGCTCGGCAGCGCGCTCGGCCGCGACGTCGCCCGGTTCCGGCCGCACGGAGATGCGGCGGGCGGGCACCCCGCGACCGGGGGCGTCGAGGACGGCGACGGGTCCGACCTGGGGCAGGATCTCCTCGCGACGGCCGTAGGCGGCCTCGACCTCGTCGCGCACGATGCGCCCGGTGGACAGCTCGACGACGCGTCGACGCATCTCGTTGACGATCTCGTCGTCGTGCGTCGCCATGACCACGGTGGTGCCGGTGCGGTTGATGCGGTCCAGCAGGCGCATGATGCCCTGCGAGGTGGTGGGGTCGAGGTTGCCGGTGGGCTCGTCGGCGAGCAAGATCTTGGGCCGGTTGACGAAGGCGCGCGCGATGGCGACGCGCTGCTGCTCCCCACCGGACAGCTCGTGCGGCCGGCGCTTCTCCTTGCCGTCCAGGCCCACCCACTCCAGCACCTCGGGCACGGTGGTGCGGATGTGGTGGCGGGGACGGCCGATGACCTGCAGGGCGAACGCGACGTTCTCGTAGACGGTCTTGTTCGGCAGCAGCCGGAAGTCCTGGAACACCATGCCGATGCCGCGGCGCAGGCCGGGCACCCGCCACGGCGAGAGGCGCGTCAGGTCACGGCCGGCGACGTAGACGCGCCCGCCGGTCGGGCGCTCCTCGCGCAGCACGAGGCGCAGGAACGTCGACTTCCCGGAGCCGGAGGCCCCCACGAGGAACACGAACTCGCCGCGTTCGACGTCGACGGAGACGTCGTCCAGCGCAGGGCGCGCCCCCCGCGCATAGACCTTCGAGACGTTCTCGAACCGGATCACGACGTACCTCCCCCTGGGCGGCGTCGTCGCACGCGTCGGCGACCGCCCGCTCCGAGACTCGCACGCCGCGACGGGCGCGGGGAGACAGACACGCGGCGTGTCGTGGTGACGCGTCGGTTGCTTGCCGCAATCGCCCGGGATTGACCGTTTTTCGCGGGTCGCTGCCGCGACGGTCGACGCTGCGCGCGACCCGGCGGCTCAGGAGAAGGTCAGTCGTCCGCCTGGTTGCGCCGCCACCGGATGCCGGCCTCGATGAAGTCGTCGATCGCGCCGTCGAACACGTTCTGGGTGTTGCCGGACTCGTGCTCGGTGCGCAGGTCCTTGACCATCTGGTACGGGTGCAGCACGTAGGAGCGCATCTGGTCGCCCCAGCTCGCCTTGATGTCGCCGGCGAGCTCCTTCTTCTTGGCGGCCTCCTCCTGCTGACGGATCAGCAGCAGGCGGGACTGCATGACGCGCAGCGCGGCGGCACGGTTCTGGATCTGCGACTTCTCGTTCTGCATCGACACCACGGTGCCGGTCGGGATGTGCGTCATGCGCACGGCCGAGTCGGTGGTGTTGACCGACTGACCACCGGGGCCCGAGGAGCGGAAGACGTCGATCTTCAGCTCGTTCTCGTCGATCTCGATGTGGTCCGTCTGCTCGATGAGCGGGATGACCTCGACCGCGGCGAACGACGTCTGGCGACGGCCCTGGTTGTCGAACGGCGAGATGCGCACCAGGCGGTGCGTGCCGGCCTCGACCGACAGGTGCCCGAACGCGTACGGGGTGTTCACCTCGAACGTGGCCGACTTCAGACCGGCCTCCTCGGCGTAGGAGGTGTCCATGACCTTGGCCGGGTAGCCGTGGCGCTCGGCCCAGCGCAGGTACATGCGCATGAGCATCTCGGCGAAGTCCGCGGCGTCGACGCCGCCGGCGCCGGCGCGGATCGTCACGACGGCCTCGCGGGCGTCGTACTCGCCGCTGAGCAAGGTGCGCACCTCGAGGGAGTCGAGCTCCTTGCGCAGCGCGGCGACCTCGGTCTCGGCCTCGGCGAGCGAGTCGGCGTCGTCCATCTCGTGGCCGAGCTCGACGAGCGTCTCGACGTCGTCGATGCGGCTGCTGAACTTCTTGACCCGGTCGAGCTCGTCCTGGGCGTGCGACAGGGCCGAGGTGACGCGCTGCGCATTCTCCTGGTCGTCCCAGAGGTCGGGAGCGGCCGCCTGCTCGGAGAGCTCGGCGATCTTCGCCTCCAGGGCAGAGGGGTCGCTCACCGACTCGATGGACTCGAGGGTGGAGCGGAGCCCCTTGATCTCGGCGGGGAAGTCGATAGTGGCCACGAGGAACCAGCCTACCTTTCGCTCACGCCTCTCCCGGCACCGGACGCTCGAACATCCGGGCCGTCGTGCGGGCGCTCGGCTGACCGGCGTCGACGTCGGCGCCCGCCGCGACGAGGACGTCGACGACGGCCGGGTCACCCTTGAACACCGCGCCGGCGAGCGGGGACTGGCCGCGCTCGTTGAGCCGGTCGACGTCGGCTCCCCGCTGCGCGAGGCCCCGGACCAGATCGGCGTGGCCGTGGTAGGCGGCGAGCATGAGCAGGGAGTTGCCGTGGACGTCGGCGAGGTCGACGGGGACGCCGTCGTCGACGAACTCCAGCAGCAGGTCCGCGCCGGCGCGGGCGAGGTCGAACATCTGGTCCAGGTCGACGGGCAGCCGGTCGTCGCTCATGGCTCGACAGTAGTGGACCGGCCGCTACATCCACCGGCCGCGCTTGAAGACGACGTACAGCACCACGGAGAAGGTCAGCATCAGGCCGACCGCCAGCGGGTAGCCGAACGCCCAGTGCAGCTCGGGCATGACCTCGAAGTTCATGCCGTAGACGGCGGCGACCAGGGTCGGGGCGAAGAGGATCGCGGCCCAGCCGGAGATCTTCTTCATGTCCTCGTTCTGGCGCTGCGCGACCAGCGTCGCGTTGACGTCGAGGATCTGCCCGAGCGCCTCGCGGTACTCCCGCACGCGCGCGTCGGCGCGGGTGAGGTGGTCCGAGACGTCCTGCAGGTAGGCCTGCAGCTCGGCGGCGACGGCGTACTTCGCGAAGCCCGCCCGCAGCGACTCGAGCACCTCGGTCAGCGACGTCGTCGCGTGCTGCATGTCGATCACCTCCTGGCTGAGGCGGTAGATGCGTTCGGCCACCGCGGCGTCCCCGCTGAAGACCTGCCGCTCGATCTGCTCCTTGTCGATCCCGACGCCCTGCAGCACGGGCGCGTACCCGTCGACGATCGCGTCCAGCAACCGGTAGGCGACCGCCTCCGGCCCGAGCCGGAGCAGGTGCTCGTCGGCGAGCAGGGTGCCCACCGTCCTGTCGGCGCGGACGGTCTCCTCGTCGAGTCCGGCGGCGGGTGTGCCGTCGATCCAGCGACCGTCCTGACACAGGACCGCCACGGCCCCCGGCCGCACGAGGACGTGGAACTCCCCCAGGACCACGTCCTCCTCGGCGTCGACGTACCAGGCCGACCGTACGACGAGGAACAGGATGTCCCCGTAGCGCTCGAGCTTCGGCCGCTGGTGGGCGTGCAGCAGGTCTTCGACGACCAGCGGGTGCAGGTCCCACGCCTCGGCCAGCTCCCGCACGGCGGGCTCCGTCGGGCGCGGGTAGAGGGACATGGTCATGCGGTCGTCCGCGGAGTCGGCGAACCGCAGGCCGTCGGCCACGCTCGCGCCCGGCGGCGCCGGCGACGGACGGCCGTCCTCGACGTACCGGGTCAGGTGCGGCACCTCGGCCGGCGCCGACGGCGGCGCGGCCGCGGCGCGTCGCCGCAGCAGGTCCCGACGGCGCGACGGCGTGGCACCGGTGTCCTCGTGCGTCATGCGACCCCTTCCCCTCGCGGGCAGCCTACGCAGCGACGTACGTCTCAGCAGCGCAGACACCGGCGTGGGCGCCGCCGCCCGGGCCGTCCGACCTGGTGAGGTGTGCGGATGCGTCGCACACTCACCGGCCTGATCGCCGTCCTGCTCGCCGCCGCCGTCACCGTCGTGGCCACCGACCTCGACGAGCGGCTGAACCTCGACCTCGGCCTCGGGGAGATGGTCTCCGAGGCGGCGGGCGCCGTCCTCGGCGACGGCGACCTTGCGACCGGCGACTCCGGCGACGACTCGTCCGCCGTCCCGGACGGGTCGGTGGACGTCGAGCAGGTCACCGCCCAGCTCGACGGGATCACCGTCAAGGGCAAGGCACCGCAGACCGGCTACGACCGCGACGAGTTCGACCACTGGACCGACCCGGACGGCAACGGCTGCGACGCCCGCAACGACATGCTCGCCCGCGACCTCGTCGAGGAGACGGTGGACGACGACGGCTGCACCGTCCTGACCGGCACGATGGAGACCGAGCCGTACACCGGGGAGACGGACCGCGCGTTCGAGCGCGGCAGCGACGACCTGGCGCTGTCCCTCGACGCCGAGCACCTCGTCGCCCTGCAGAACGCGTGGATCTCCGGCGCGCACGCCTGGAACGAGGACCGCCGCGAGGAGTTCGCCAACGACCCCGCCAACCTTCTCATGGTCGACCCCAGCGAGAACCGCGCCAAGGGCGCGGCGAACGCGGCCGAGTGGCTGCCGCCGAACAGGTCGTTCCGCTGCCAGTACGTCGCGGCGCAGATCGACATCAAGGCCGACTACGACCTCGCCGTCACGCAGCCCGAGAAGGACGCCATGACGCGCGTGCTCGAGTCGTGCTGACCCGCGCCGTGCGACCCCGAGCGATCGGAGAAGAATGGACACCGTGAGCGACGCACCGGACGGGACGACGGCCTCCAGGACGAGACGACGCGCCGCGGTGGCCGTGCTCGCGGCGCCGGCGGTCGCCGGCCTCACCGCCGCGGCCGGCGTGGTCGCCACCGGTGCGCACCGGCGGCTCGGCACCACCGAGGCAGAGACGCGCGTCTGGCTGCCCGGCGACGAACTGCTGGAAGGCGGCGTCGTCCAGGCCGACCGGGCGTGCACCATCGCGGCCCCACCGCCGGACGTCTGGCCGTGGATCGCCCAGCTCGGCCAGGACAAGGCCGGCTTCTACTCGTTCGAGGCGCTGGAGAACCTCGTCGGCTGCCGGATCACCGGCGCGACGACGATCCACCCCGAGTGGCAGGACGTCCAGGTCGGCGACGCCTTCCGTCTCCACCCGGACCTGGCGCTGCGGGTGGCCGAGGTCGTGCCCGGCAGCCACCTGGTGGTGACCTCCCAGAGGGCCGACGGCGCACCCGAGGGTCACGACTTCACCTGGGCGTTCCACCTCGAGTCGGTCTCCGTCGGGCCGGCGCCGGCCACCCGGCTGCACCTGCGCGAGCGGTACGAGTCGAAGCGCCCGGTCGACCGGGCCGTGTCCGAGGCCCTCAGCCTGGTCAGCGCCGCGATGAGCCGGCGCATGATGCGCCGGCTCGCCGAGCTGGCGGCCGCTCCCCCAGCTCGGACGTGACGGTCAGCCGCTCACCCCGGCACCGGCCCCATCGTTCCCACGGCGCTAGACGGTCGCGCCACGTTCGTCGAGCCACTCCGCGAGATCCTTCCACGCCCAGGCGTAGGCCTTGAGGATCGCGGCGACGTCATGCTCGGAGGCTCCGGCGGCCTGTGCCTCCTGGCACGCGAGGAAGGAACCTTGAGCGACCGCCGCCTGAATCCTCGGACGGGCGTTGCGCAGGGCATCCGTAGGGGTCATGACAGGCAGAGTAGGGGCGGCGTCCGACAACACGAGCGGACGCATATGCACGGCACGACGCCTCTATCCTCCGGTCGGGTGCCGCTGCCGCGCACTCACCACGGCGAGCAATGCCGTGCCGCAGTCCTTGCGCGCGACTGCATCTGCGGCCACCGACACCACCGGATTCCCGCCCTACCAGGCGGGCGCAGCTGGATTCCCGACGACAGCGACCCGGCGGCGCGTCCATCATGCAGTCACCGGCTGCCGGATGATCGTCCGCAACCGTTCAGGCGCGACCCGCCGCGGGTCGGACAGGTAGATCTCGTGGTGCCGTCCGGTCAGCTCCCGTCCCGAGGCCTCGACGAAGGAGTGCAGCGCGTCCACCGTCGGCGCCTCGGCGGAGTACGGCCCGACGTGGAGCACCTGGGCGGCCTCGCCGTCACCGAAGTGCTCCAGCCGGACGGGAGCCGGCAGGTCGCGTGCCGCCGTCGTGCGCTCGACGAGGTCGGCCGCCGGGACCGCCGCGACGTCGTCGGGCAGGCTGATCATCATCGTCCAGAGCCACGCCGAGCGCGGCAGCTCGCGGAACCGCTCGATCTCCTCGGCCCACCACAGGCCCTCCAGCGGCATCACCGTGTACGCGGTCCCGGTGGCCTCCTTGACGGCGGCACGCAGGGCGTAGGCCACCGGGTACAGGCTCGTCACCGCGGCCAGGTACGCCGGGCCACCCGGCGCTCCCGCGCCGTCGACCAGCAGGTAGGGCCGGGGCGGCACGGTCATGAGCTCCGGCTCGCGCGGCGCGGAGTACAGGGAGCGCCAGGTCTTCTTCGGGTCGACGGCGGTCACACCTCCAGAATCCCGTCCGGCGCCATGGGTCGCACGCCGTCGGTGGACAGGCCCGATCTGTCGGTTTCCTCGTACCGTGCCGCGGGGCCTGGGCGTCGGCCAGAACTCTCAGGCGGGGAACACGCCGCTGGAGAGGTACCGGTCGCCGCGGTCGCAGACCACGAAGACGATCGTCGCCCCCTCGACCTCCTCGGCCACCTGCAGGGCGGTCCAGCACGCGCCGGCCGCGGACACACCGCCGAAGATGCCCTCCTCGCGGGCCAGCCGGCGGGCCATCGCCTCGGCGTCGGTCTGGGTGACCTCCACGGTGCGGTCCACCGCCGACGGGTCGAAGATCCTCGGCACGTACTCCGGTGGCCAGGCGCGGATCCCGGGGATCCGCGAGCCCTCCGCGGGCTGGGCCCCGACGATCTGGACCTCGGGGTTGCGCGACTCCAGGAACCGCGAGACCCCGGTGATCGTGCCGGTGGTGCCCATCGCGGACACGAAGTGCGTGATCCGTCCGTCGGTCTGGCGCCACAACTCCGGGCCCGTGCCGACCTCGTGGGCACGGGGGTTGTCCGGGTTGCCGAACTGGTCCAGGACCCGGCCGCGGCCCTCCCGCTCCATCCGCGTCACGACGTCGCGGGCCTCTTCCATGCCGCCCTTCGCCGAGGTGAGCACCAGGTCGGCTCCGTACGCCTTCATCGTCTGGATCCGCTCGGTGGAGGCGTCCTCGGGCATCACGATGACGAGGGGGTAGCCGCTGATCGCCGCCGCCATCGCCAAGGCGATCCCGGTGTTGCCGGACGTGGCTTCCAGCAGGGTGTCGCCGGGGGCGATCTCCCCTCGCTCCTCGGCGCCCCGGATCATGCTGATCGCCGGCCGGTCCTTCACCGAGCCGGCCGGGTTGTTCCCCTCGAGCTTGGCGAGCAGCACGTTGCCGCGGCGTTCGTTCTCCGGCCCCGGCAGGCGCTGCAGACGCACCAGCGGGGTGCCGCCGATGACGTCCTCCATCGTGGGGTACGACGCGGGGTTGCTCACCCGCCGGAGTCTACGGCGACGGTCGCCGAAGACTCGCAGCCGACTGCTCGACCTCGCCGCAAGGATGAGGGAGCCTACGTCCACCACGGGGGCGTCGACGTGGCACGACGATCACGCGGCGACCGCGAACGGTGCGGCGCGTCCGTCCGCCCCGACGATCAGCACTGTCCGTGCACGGCGCCCCCTACCCCGCCCGTGCGGTCGCCGTGGCCGTCACGGTGACGCCCTCGCCGAAGGAGTCGGTGAACCACCGCACCAGCGGCGGGTGGGAGCTGCCGACGAGGCTGACCCGGGCGCTGCGACCGTCCGGCGTCACCGCCTCCGTCACCCGGACGCCGCGCAGGCCCGGGGCGGACGACGTCGGCTGTGCCGCCAGGTGCTCGACGACCGCCGCGCGCACGCCGGCGTCGGTCAGGGTCAGCACCCCGGAGGAGTCCGGCGCCGCGGCCCCGCCGTAGTAGGTCGCCTGCGACATCGAGTCCGCCCCGGCCACCGCGAGGGAGTCCGCCAGGTCGAACAGGTGCTTGCGGTCCAGGTGCACCGACGCCGCCGAGGCGACCATGCCGACCAGCATCAGACCCACCGCCACGAACCCGGCCGTGAGCAGCATGATGCGACCCTCCTCGCGCCGGGCCGTCACGGGCGGGCCGCCACGTGCTCCTCGACCGGTGCCACGTGCGCGGCCTCGACCGGGATGCTCAGCGGCACCCAGTCCTGCAGTGCCGCCGGCGCCAGGGGCAGCGGCACCTCGTAGCGCACCCGGACACCGACCGTCGCCCCCGGCGTCAGGCACGGGTTCTCCGAGCACTCCAGCTGCAGCAGGTCAGCGCCGTCGACGGCGAAGCCCTGGTCGGCGAGCGCCACCTCGGTCGCGGCGCGGGCATGGACGGCCCCCTGCGCCGCGGAGTCCGCCGTCACCACGGCCCGCGCGGCATCCCGGGCGGCGCCCTCGACCGCGAACCCGGCGGCGTGGAGCTGGCCCAGCGTCACCACCAGGTAGACGAGCGGGACGAGCAGCAGCACACCGACGCCCAGGAACTCGACGACCGCCGCTCCCTCCTCGCCGGACGACGCCGTCCTCGTGCGCGCGGGCCCTGTGGTCGTGGACGGTCCGGTCACGACGCCTCGTCCACGGCATGACCGTCGACGGTCATCGCGCCGGTGGGCCCCAGGATCCCCACGACGGGCAGCGGAGCGCTGACCGTCACCCGGATCAGGTCCAACCCGTCGCGGCTGGTCCGCCCGACGGCGATGTCACCGGCATACCGGTCGCTGAGCGCCGAGCTCAGCAGGTCGTGCGTGCGCTGCGCGCCGGCCGACAGGTCACGGTCGGTCCGCGCCGCGAGCCGGGCACCCTCGGCCGCCGCGTCGATCACCACGGCCCGCACGTGCAGCGCCAGCGCGACCTGGACGACGCCGAGGAAGAGCGTGACGAGCAACGCCGAGACGAGCGCGAACTCGACGACGGCCGATCCCCGTTCGTCCTCGGTACGGCGCGCGGTCGACGACTCGCGCGACGTCGGCCGGCGCCGCCTCACAGACCCGTGACGCTCTCGATCGCCTGGGTGAACGCGTCCTCGAGCAACGGTCCGGCCAACGCCCACAGCGCGACGACCAGGCCGGCCGTCATCAGCGTGACGAGGACCCAGCCGGGGACGTCACCCCGCTCGGGGTCATCGGCAGCAGGCCGATCGCGTACGGGCCCGTCGGTCTGAGGAGTGGTCATGTTCGTCCTTTCGTCGGTGTCACAGTCCGATCTGCAACGTGGCCAGCGAGGGGAAGACGGCGAAGACGACCGTGATCGGCAGGATGAGGAACACCACCGGGACCATCATGGCGACCTCCTTCTTGCCTCCGGCCTCCATGAGGGCGCGGCGCCCGGACTCCCGGACGTCCTGCGCCTGGGCCCGCAGGACGTCGGCGAGCGGGGTGCCGCGCTCGAGCGCGACGGCCACTCCCTCGGCGAACCGCGTCAGGGACGGCAGGCCCGTGCGGTCGGCCATGGCGGTGAGGGCCACGGTGATGGGCGCTCCCGCCCGGACGTCCGCGAGCATCGTCGCGAGCTCTCCGGACAGCTCGCCGCGCGCCGTGGCCGCGACGCGCTCGAGAGCCGGCACCGGCCCCTCGCCGGCGGTGACGGCCAGTGCGAGGAGCTCGGCGACGGTGGGGAACTCGGCGAGCATCCGTTCCTCGCGACGCCGGGCGGCGCCCGAGAGCCGCTGGTCGCACCCGACGAAACCGGTGGCGCCCGCCAGGAGCACCAGGGCGGCCAGCACCACGACGGAGGAGCCGCGGGTCGCGGCGAGCACGACGGACAGGAGCAGCCCGCCGGCCAGACCCAGCGTGGTCCAGACCAGCTGACGGGCACGGAACTGCTCGACCGTCTCGCGCAACCCGGCCCGGTCGAGCCGACGCTGGACGTCCTCCCGCGTGGAGCCGAGGCGTTCGAACCATCCGGCCGCGTCCGCGACCCACGGGGCGACGAGACGGTCGACGACCCCGAACGGCGAACGGGTCACCTGGTCGCGCAGCAGGCCGGAAGTGGCGTCGCGACGACGCAGCGCCGGGGCGAGGCGTTCGTCCAGCGAGATGCGGCGGCCGCGGACCCCGGCCAGCGCGAGCAGCAGCCCGACCCCGGCGAGGAGGCCCAGCAGGGCGCCGGTCACGGCGAGCGTCATCGCAGCACCCGCCCTTCTTCCGGCAGGCGTCCGATCCGTCGCATGACCCGGTAGGCCACCACCGAGCACCCGGCACCGGTGAGCAGCACGGCCACCCCGGCCGCGGAGTTGTACGCCTGTGCGGTCTCGGGTCGGCTGGCCAGGAGGGCCAGCACGACCCACGGGCCGGCGGCCGCCACCCGCGCACCGTTGACGGTCCAGGACTGGCGCGCCTCCAGCTCTCCGCGGGTCCGCAGGTCCTGGCGCAGAAAGCTCGACAGGCTGCGGAGCAGCCGTCCGAGGTCGGTGCCACCGACCTCGCGGGTCAGCCGGAGCGACTCGATGATCCGGTCGGCGACAGGGTCCGCGAGCCGGTCCTTGAGCAGGTCGAGGCACTCGCCGAACCGACCGGTCGCGCGGTGGTCCGCGGCGAACTGCGCGAACGGCTCGCGCAGGGCCTCGGGCCCACGCTCGCCGAGCTGGGCGACGGCCTCCGGGAGGGAGAGACCGGCCCGCACGCCCGAGGCGAGGTGGTCCACGACGTCCGGCCAGACCTCGCGCAGGTCCTCGCGTCGTCGACGGGCTCGCGTGCGGACCAGCGCCTCGGGTGCCACCGCAGCCATGACCGCGAAGCAGGCGGCGATGGCCGGTGACCGGGTCAGGGCCAGCCCCACGAGCAGCACGACGACCGCGATCCCTGCGCTGACCGCCCACAGTGCTCCCGGCGTGACCGTCGGCGCGCCGGCCTGGACGAGGAGGTCCTGCACAGCCTGGTACCGGCGACCGCGCCGTCGTCGGCGGTCGGGCCGCTCCCAGCAGGACCACCAGAGACAGAACAGCCCGGCCCCGCCGACGAGACCGACGACGACCCCCATCAGCGCTCACCGGCCAGCAGGGCGTGCACGTCGACACCGAGGCGTTCGTACTTCTCGACACCGGCCGGGAAGCCGTCCCCCCGGACGAGGTCGCCGCCGAAGCGGGCCGGGCGACGACGGAAGAGCTGCGCCGTCTCGACGCGTCCTTCCTCGACACGACCGGTGATCGCGACGATCTCGCGGCACTGCCGCACGCCGTCGGGCGTCACTCCGAGGTGGACCACGACGTCGAGCGCGGACGCGACCGTCGGGGTGACGAAGCGGTCCGAGATGTTCTCTCCGGCGAGCAACGGCAGCGTGCACATCTTCGTGACCGCCTCGCGCGCCGAGTTCGCATGCACGGTGCCCATCCCGGGAACACCCGCGTTCAGGGCGATGAGCATGTCGAGGCTCTCCGCCTCCCGCACCTCGCCGATGACGATCCGGTCCGGCCGCATCCGCAGGGCCTCCTTGACCAGGCGCCGCAGCGGGATCTCCCCGGTGCCCTCGAGGCTGGGCTGCCGGCACTGCATCGCGACGTGGTCGCGCACCGGCAGCCGCAGCTCGAAGACCTCCTCGCACGAGACGACGCGCTGACCGGCCGGGGTGGACCCGGCAAGCGCGTTGAGCATGGTGGTCTTGCCGGCCTGCGTGGCTCCGGCCACCAGGATGTTCGCGCCGGCCCGCACGGCCGCGTCGAGGAAGCCGGCAGCGTGCGCCGTCAGCGATCCGAGCCGCACCAGGTGGTCGAGATGGTGCGCCCGCACGACGTGCTTGCGGATGTTCACCGCCAGGTGCTCGCGCGTGACGTCGGGGATCACGACGTGCAGCCGCTCCCCGCCCGGGAGCGTGGCGTCCACGAACGGCGAGCTCAGGTCGAGCCGCCGACCGCTGGACTTCAGCATCCGCTCGACGAGGTCGCGGACCTGCTGAGCCGTGAGCAACGTCGTCGTCAGCTCGCTCACGCCACGCCGGGCGACGAACACCTGGGCCGGGTTGTTGATCCACACCTCCTCGATCTCCGGGTCGTCGAGGTAGGGCTGCAACGGCCCGAACCCGCCGAAGGCGTCGACGAGCGCCCGCGTGGTCCCGACCGCATCCACCAGGGGCGGCACGACACCGGCCGTCGCGCGGTCGCTGTAGTCGGCGACGGCCTCGGCCACCAGCCGGTCGAGGCCGTGCCGGTCGGTCACGGGATCGATGCCGCGCCGGCGCACGAGCTCACGGACCTCGCCCGTCAGCAGGCTCCCCGCCTCGTCGCGGGTCAGGACGTCGGTGTCCACCCGTAGTACCTCTCCGTCGGGACAATCGGGCTTTTCCACTCAAGCGTGACCGAGCGTAGCGAAACTCGCACCGACCGCGCCTCCGGTCATCCACCTTGTGGACAACGGGCCAGTGTGCACTACTCCGCGACGGCGAGGGTCAGCTCGTAGACGTCGATCGGCTGGCCGTCCACGACCATCTCGAGGACCAGCGGGCTCTCCCCCGGCGCCACGCCGGTGATGGTGAAGCGCCAGGCCGGCAGGAACGAGTGCCGCACCTCCGGGTCGACCTCGCTGAAGTCCCCCGGCGAGCGCGCCGGTCCGAGCGCGACGGGACCGACCACCGCGATCACCGTGCTGTCGTGGTCCGCGATCTCCCACGCCACGTCCGGGTGGAGGGCGTTCGCATGCAGGACCAGCTCGCTCTCCTCCCCGACGCCCAGGTCCACCTGCTCACCGTGGTTCAGCGCCTGGAGGTACTGCGGCTGGTAGGAGAACAGCTCCCCGCCGCAGCGGTTGGCCACGGCGGCGGTCCCAGCCGCGCAAGCGTCGTCGACCACGTCGACCGTGTACTCCGCGACGTCGACGCGTTCGCCGTCGACGACGAGCTCGAAACGCAGCGGCGTCCGGCCCACCTCGACCCCGACGAATCCGAAGACGGTCGTCGACAGGTGCGGGTCTCCCGGATCGTCCGACCCCGGAGGCGGCACCTCGTGCTCGCTCGTGGTCAGCCGCAGCACCGCCTCGTCCACCTCGACGAGCTCCCACGCCTGGCCCGGGCGGACGTTGTTGCCGTCGAGGCCGACCCAGAGCTCCTCCTCCGGCTCGACGGCGGCGAGCCACCCGTCGTCCCAGGCGGACAGGTCCACGGGCAGGTCGCGGTAGTCGGCACCGAGACATCCTCCGGTCAGGACGAGCGCCCCCGCGGTCAGCACGACACCGACAGTGCGTCGTCGGACCCCGGGATCCGTCGTCACCGCGCCCGCGCCTCGATCTCGCGCTGGAACGTCTCCAGCGCGTTGCGCACGTCCTTGTCCGAGTGCACGAACAGCGCGTCGAGCGCCTTCAACCACCGCGGCGCGTCCCAGGCATAGGTGAGACGAGTACCCGTGCCCTCCGGCTCGAAGGAGAGCATGTGGATCGGACCGGCCCCGGCGTGGTCGACGATCCGCTCACCGACCACGTACTCCTCCCGGGTCAGCCGCGTCACCTGATCCCTACCCAGCTCGCGATAGGTGATCGCGTACGAGGTCACCCCGCCGTCCGGGACCGTTCGACCGAGACGACCGAGGCGTGATGGTTCTCGGCCAACCCCGCCACGAAGTGCACCGGGTCCTCGAGATAGTCGAAGACGTCCGCCACGGGGGCATCGACGTGGATGTGCAGCGTGTGCTTCTCACCGGCCATGACGCGCCTTCTTCCCTGCTGACTCCACGCTAACGCCGCCCCGGGGCACTCACCCGATGACCAGCCGACGCCGGCGAACGGCTCAGCGCGCCGGGCCCCTGCATGTCACGAATCGATAACGTCCTGGCCTCCGGCTGTCATCGCGGACGGCTTGGTGGCGACCCACAGAGGGAGGGGGCAGGAAGCCTGCTCCGACGCGACCGAAAGGGCGTTCGACACCACAGCAGAACATCGAATGGCACACTGTTCGGCGCACGCAGCCGAACGGTGCGATTCTCTCTGCACCGCGACGGAAGATATTTCGTACCAGGCATTCTTCGAGCGCACCGGACGCCCGATAGCGTCCGGATCTCAGCGCCATCTGCGCCGATTACGCGTCCGACCTCGGCAAGTGCGCCGAGTACGCCATCAGTCCGCCGGCGGCATCCGCATTTCGAGGGGACTACCGCTGACGCAGCAGCAGGCATAGCACTGGTCAGACATTCCATGCACAGATCGCGACTCAGGAATGGAGGTCCTGCGGTGATGGAGGACGTCGTACCACTCGCCCTGGCTTCGCTCGTCGGTGGCGTCCTCGGGAGCATCTCGGCGCACGAGCATTTCGAACGGGCACGGATTCGCTCGCGCACGGCGATGCTGGCTCTCGTATCCGTCATCTTCCTGGTGGGTGCGACGTCGCCGCTCACCATCGCTCTGGTGGCAGGAGCCTTTCTGGGGATGACCATCGAGATGTTTGCCGGATCGAGCACACCCAGGAGTCGGGACGGGAGTGCCGACGGCAGTCATGACGCGAACGCCACGGCAGTGCAGGGGGAGGCACGGTCGACCCCGCGCCGCGGGCGCCTCGGTAGGGTCGAGCGCATGACGTCCACACCTCGGTGGCGCCAGGTCGCCGCCGCCACCGGCCTGCTGTCCGACGACGGGGCGATCGCGCAGACGATCTTCGCCGAGATGACCGTGCTGGCGAACCGCACCGGCGCGGTCAACCTCGGCCAGGGCTTCCCGGACGTCGACGGCCCGGACTGGATCAAGGAGGCAGCCAAGGCCGCCATCGACGCCGGCCGCAACCAGTACGCCCCCGGCGACGGCGTGCCCGAGCTGCGCCGCGCCATCGCCGACCACCAGCGCCGCCGGTACGGCCTCGACGTCGACCCGGACACCGAGGTGCTCGCCACCACCGGGGCGACCGAGGCACTCACCGCCGCGATCCTCGCCCTGACCGGCCCCGGCGACGAGGTCATCACCCTCGAGCCGTTCTACGACTCCCACGCCGCCGCCATCGCCATGGCCGGCGCCACCCACGTCCCCGTGCCGCTCACGGCCGACCTGCGCCTGGACGCCGAGGCCCTGCGCGCCGCGGCCACCGACCGCACGGCGCTGATCCTGGTCAACACCCCGCACAACCCGACCGGCACCGTCCTGACGCGTGCCGAGCTGGAGCAGGTCGCCGCCGTCGCCCGCGAGCGCGACACGGTCGTGCTGACCGACGAGGTCTACGAGCACCTGGTCTACGACGACGCCGAGCACGTGCCGATGGCGACGCTGCCCGGCATGGCCGAGCGGACCCTCACCGTGTCGAGCTCGGGCAAGACGTTCAGTCTGACGGGCTGGAAGGTCGGCTGGCTGCACGGTCCGGCCGAGCTGGTCACGGCGGTGCGCACGGTCAAGCAGTTCATGACCTACACCTCGGGCTCGGCGTTCCAGCCGGCGATCGCCCAGGCGCTCGGTGACGACGAGGCGCCCCGGGCCCTGGCGGCGTCGCTCGCCGAGCGCCGCGACCTGCTGTGCGCGGGCCTGGAGCGGGCCGGGTTCGACGTCGTCGTCCCGCAGGGCACCTACTTCGTGGTGGCCGACGGCGCGGCGCACGTCGAGCGGCTCGGTCTCGCCGACGGCCACGACCTGTGCCTGCGCCTGCCCGAGCTGGTCGGGGTGGTCGGGGTGCCGGTCTCGGCCTTCTGCCGGGCCGGGTCGACGGCGGCCGAGACGTTGCGCTCGCGCGTCCGGTTCACGTTCGTCAAGCGTCCCGAGGTGCTGCGCGACGGCGTGGAGCGGCTCGAGGGCCTGCGCTCGGCCGTGGCGCGCTGACGTCGCGACTCTCCTGCGCGAACCGGGTCAGCAGGCGGGACAGGTCGGTCACGTCCTGCTCGTCCCACCCGGCCACGACGGCGCCGAGCCGGGCGATCCGATACGTCTCGGCGCGCTCGGTCAGCGTCCGTCCGGCTTCCGTCGCCTCGACCCAGGACTCGCGGCCGTCGTGCGGTGACGCCGTCCGCGCCACGAGCCCGGCCTGCTCGGACCGGGTGACGAACCGGCTGGCGGTGGAGTGGGCCACGTCGAGCCGCGCGGCGAGGTCACGCACGCTCGCCGGCTCGTCGCGCAGCGCGTCGAGCACCAGCAGGGAGGACAGCTCGATCGCACGTCCGTCGTCGTCGACGACGGCGGGAGCCGCGGTGAACCGGCGCAGGTCCAGCAGCGCACGATCGAGGGCGACGAGGGCGGGTTCCGTCGACATATATGTATGCTACATACATCAGGAGGTGAGGGACGTGACGATCCTCGTCACCGGGGCGACCGGGACCGTGGGCTCCGCCGTCGTCCGCGAGCTGCGGGACGCCGGGGCCGACGTCCGGTGCGCCACGCGCGGCACCCCGACACGTCCCGACGAGGTCCGGTTCGACGTCACCGACCCGGCGACCTGGCCCGAGGCGTTCGCGGGCGTGGAGGCGATGTTCCTGGTGCGGCCACCCGCGATCGGCAACGTCCGTCGCGACCTCCTGCCCGCCGTGGCCGCGGCCCGGGACGCCGGCGTCGGGCACGTCGTCTTCCTGTCGCTGCAGGGTGCCGAGCGGAACAAGGTCGTCCCGCACGCGACCGTCGAGTCGTGGCTGCGCGAGTCCGGGCCGGACTGGACGTTCGTGCGCGCGTCGTTCTTCTGCCAGAACCTGTCCACGACCCACCGGACCGACATCCGCGACCGCGACGAGATCCTCGTACCCGCCGGCCGCGGCGCGACCGCCTTCGTCGACGCCGACGACGTGGCTGCCGTGGCCGCCGCCGCGCTGCAGGACCGCGCCGGCCATGCCGGCCGCGCGTGGACCGTGACCGGACCACGCGCCCTGACCTACGGCGAGGTGGCGCAGATCCTCGGTGCCGAGCTCGGCCGCACGATCGACTACCCGCGTCCCGGTCTGCTGCGCTACGCCCGTCACGCCCGCCGCACGCTCGGCATGCCGTGGCCGATGGTCGCCGTCACCGCCGCGATCTACACCACCGCGCGCCTGGGCCTGGCCGCCGGGCTCAGCGAGGACGTGCGCACCGTGCTGGGGCGCGCGCCCCGCGACCTGACCGACGTCGTGCACCGCGACCGCGACGCTTGGCTCCGCGCCCCGACGAAGGAGACCTGATGAGGATCGCCCTGATCGGCGCCACCGGCCGGACCGGCCGCCACGCCCTGACCTCCGCCCTCGGTCGCGACCACGACGTGACCGTGCTGGTCCGCGACCCGGCCCGGCTGCCGGGTGACCTTGCGACGACGGTCCGTACCGTCGTCGGCGACGCCACGGACCCGGACGCGTTGCGCGACCTGCTCGACGGCGCCGACGCCGTCGTCTCGGCGCTCGGGCCGACCGAGAAGCAGAGCGACCTGCACACCCGTACCGCCCGCGCCCTGGTCGAGATCATGTCCCCCTCCGGCCCGCGGCGGTTCGTCGGCGTCAGCGGTGCCGGGATCGACGTGCCCGGCGACGACAAGGCCGGCAAGGACAAGGTCATCAGCTGGCTGATCCGCACCCTCGGTGGCGCCGTCGTGCAGGACAAGCCTGCCGAGTACGCGGTGTGGGCCGGATCCGACCTGGACTGGACGCTGGTCCGCCCGCCGCGCCTCGTGGACGGCCCCGCGAGCGCCGGTCGGCTGGAGCACGACGCGCATCGCTCGACACGGTCGACGACGATCCGACGGGCCGACCTCGGCGCCTTCCTCGTCGACGTGGTCGAGCAGGACCTGTACCGGCGGCTCGCGCCGTTCGTCGCCACCGCGCACTGACCGGCACCTGCCGGCGCGGGCCGCCGACCCGGGAGGTCAGCGGCCCGTGACCAGCGAGACCGCCACGGCCAGCATGACCAGCGCGATGACGCCGTCGACCACCCGCCAGGCTCCCGGCCGCCGCAGCAGCGGCGCGAGCAGCCGCGCGCCGTACCCGAGGACGCTGAACCACACGAGGCTCGAGACCATGGCGCCCGCGCTGAACAGCCACCGGTCGTCGCCGTAGGTGGCCGCCACCGATCCCTGCAGCACCACGGTGTCGAGGTAGACGTGCGGGTTGAGCCAGGTCAGCGCGAGGGTCGTCAGCAGCACCGGGCGCAGCCGGCGCCCGGCGTCGTCGACGGTCGCCTCCCCCGCAGCGGTCAGCCCCTCCTCGCCGCGCCAGGCCCGCCGCGCCGCGAGCGCCCCGTACCCGAGCACGACGGCGGCCCCGGCCCACCGTGCGACGTCGACCACCGCGGGGTGCTGCTCGACGAGGGCCCCGAGGCCCGCTCCCCCGGCGGCGTACAGCACGGCGTCCGAGGCGGCGCAGACCAGCACGACGACGCCGACGTGCTCGCGACGCACCCCCTGGCGCAGCACGAACGCGTTCTGGGCGCCGATGGCCAGGATCAGGGACAGACCGAGCCCGAAGCCCGCGAGGAAGACCAGCACGTCGAGCACGCTACGAACACCCCGTGATGAAGTCCATCTACTGTTTCTGTGCCTGGTGAAGGGATACTTCAGGTATGCGATGGGAGTCCGGACAGCTCGCGGCCCTGGCGGCGGTCGTCAGCGAGGGGTCGTTCGACGCCGCCGCCCGCGTCCTGCACGTCACGCCGTCGGCGCTCAGCCAGCGTGTGCGCGCCCTGGAGAGCGCCGCGGGCGCCGTGCTGGTCCAGCGCACGCGTCCGGTGCGTCCCACCGGTCCGGGTCGGACCCTGCTGCGGCTCGCCCGGCAGGTCGAGCTGCTCGGCAGCGAGGCCGCCGCCGAGCTCGGCCCCGCCGACGACGGCGATCGCCCGGTGACCGTCCCGCTCGCGGTGAACGCGGACTCGCTGGCGACGTGGCTGGTGCCGGCGCTGGCCGCCGTCGACGGCGTCGTGTTCGACCTGCACCTGGCCGACCAGGACCGCACCGTCGACCTGCTGCCCGCCGGGGAGGTCATGGCGGCCGTGACGTCCCAGCGGACGCCGGTGCAGGGCTGCACCGCGGTGCCGCTCGGCGTCACGCGCTACCAGCCGCGGGCCGACCGGGAGTTCGCGGCCCGGTGGTTCCCGCACGGGCCGACGCCCGAGGCGCTGGACGCCGCGCCCATGGTCGTCTTCGCCCGCACCGACGACCTGCAGGACGCCTGGCTGCGGCGGGTCGCGAACGCCGCCGGCACCGCCGTGCCCGACCCGCCGCGCCACCACGTGCCCGCCACGGCCGACTTCCTCGCCGCCGTCCGGCACGGACTCGGCTGGGGCATGTGGGGGCCGCTCCCCCGCCCGGGCGCCCGGTTCGAGGTCCTGGAGGCCGGCGAACCGGACGTCGTCGCGCTGAGCGACGACACCGTGGACGTCCCGCTCCACCTGCAGCAGTGGCGGCTGCGCTCGACCGTGCTGGACCGGGTCACCGCGGCGATCCGCACGGCGGCGTCCCGGTCGCTGCCGCTCGCGCCCGCCTGACGGGACCGTCGGTCCGTTCGGACTCGGCCGGCCGGGGTCAGCCAGCCGGGGTCAGCCGGCCGGACTCAGCCGCAGACGCCGGGCAGCAGCGACGGACTCGGCGACGGGCTCGGACCGTCGCCGCCGTCGGCGCTCACCGAACCGCCCTGGCCGCCACCCCCGGAGCTGCTGCCGGCTTCCTCGCCCGCGTCCGGACCCTCCGCGTCGGCCGAGCCCTCGGCGCCGTCACCGTCACCGCCGTCCGGTCCGGCCTCGACCTGACCGTCCTGGGCGGACGCGCTGGGGCTCGGGGACGGCTCGCCGTGCAGCGGGACGTCGTCGGCGAACCTCTCCCACAGCTCGGCGGCCTCCCAGGTCCACACGACGCGGTTGGAGTCGGTGGGGGCGTCCGCCACGGGGACGGACTCGAAGACGATGCTCGACGGGTCGACGTTGCGCAGGCTCCACGCCAGCCCGGCCAGCGCGCTGGGGCTCGCCAGATCCGGGCTGGTGGACATCGCCTGCAGGGCGGCACGGACCATGCGGTACAGCTGCGGGGTGTCGGTGATGACGTTCTGGGCCAGGACCTCGCGGAGCATGGAGTCGACGAACGCCTGCTGCCGCTCGATGCGCTGCAGGTCGCTGCCGAGCTCGAGACCCATCCCCTCGCCCTTGCGGACGCGCAGGAACTGGATCGAGGTCTCGCCGTCGAGCACCTGCCGTCCCGCGGCGAGGTCGAGGTCGCTGTACCGGGAGTCGCCCACGACCGGCTCGGGCAGGCACATCGGCACGCCGCCGAGCGCGTCGACGATGTCGACCACGCCGGTCATCTTCACCACGACGTGGTCGTCGATCGTCAGGCCGGTCAGCGACTCGACGGTCAGGATCGTGCAGGCCGCGGCACCGGTGACGTCCTGCTCGGGGCCACCGCCCAGCGCGAACGCCATGTTGAACATCGCGTTGTTGTGCGGCGCCGTCGAGCTGCCGTCGGGCCGCGGGCAGGACGGGATGTCGACGAGCGAGTCGCGCGGGATCGAGACCGCCTCGATGCGTGACCGGTCGCCGCTGATGTGCACCAGCAGGGTCGTGTCCGAGTGGAACTCGTCGCCGGAGCCGGCGATCTCCGCGTTCTCGGCGTCGCGGAAGTCGGTGCCCATCACGAGGATGTTCCGGTCCTGGCCGGCGAAGGGGTCGCTCGGGTCGGCGGGCTCCTCGGAGCTCTCGGCCTGCGGCTGCGGGACCGGCCGGTCCCGGCCGATCAGCGCGTCGACGTCGGACACCTCGATCTGCGACTGCAGGTCGACGTAGGCGGCGATGGAGGCGGTGCCGACGAAGGCCAGCACACCGGTGAGCACGAGGGCGACCCAGCGCAGGACACGATGCCCGGCCTGGTGTCCCGCGTGCCGGGGACTGGATTCCTTCACTCGTCCACCTTAGACCGAGCGCTTGCCTCAGGCCGTCATGTGGGCCGGCGGCGGGTCTCAGGCGAGCTGGACCCAGCCTCCGCGGCGGAAGGCCGGCGTGGCGAACGCCAGGACGGCGATCGCGGCGGTCCATGCCGCGAGCATGACGGCGGTCATCGCGACCGCGTCACCGCCGAGCGCGCCGGCGAGCGGCGAGACGACGCCGGCGACCCCGGACTGCACCGCGCCGATGACCGCCGCAGCCGTACCGGCCCGCTCCCCGTGCCGGGACAGCGCGATGGCCGAGGCGTTGGCGGGGATGAGCCCGGTGAAGGCCAGCACGCACCACAGGGCGACGAGCAGCCCGACGAGGCCACCGGCCCCGGTGACGGCCACGACGACCAGGACGACGGCGAAGAGACCCTGCAGCACGAGCGCGGTGCGCAGGATCCGGATCGGGGCCACCCGCCGCACGAGCGCCGCGTTGAGCTGGGCGGACGCCACGAGCCCCACCCCGTTGAGCGCGAAGAGCAGGGAGAACTGGCCGTGGCTGAGCCCGTAGACCTCCTGGAAGACGAACGGCGACGTCACGACGTAGCTCATGAGCACCGCCATCCCGAGCCCGGGGAGCAGCGCGAGGGCCATGAAGTGCCGGTCGCGCAGGAGGTGGCCGTAGCCGCCGACGACGGATCGCGCGCCCCCCGTGGCCCGACGCTGGGCGGGGTGGGTCTCGGGGAGGAACTTCCACACGATGACGCCCATCGTCACGCCGATCAGGGCGAGGAAGCCGAACACCCAGCGCCAGGAGGCGACCTCGGCGACGGCGGAGCCGAAGGTCGGGGCGAGCAGCGGGGCGATCCCGATGATGAGCATGAGGCGGGAGAGGATCCGCGCGGCCTCGGCGCCGACGAACCGGTCGCGCACGATCGCCATGGCCGCGACGCCGCAGGCGGCGTTGAAGAACCCCTGGAGGAGCCGGAGCACGACGAGGACGCCCATACTCGGCGCGACGGCGCAGAGGAGGGAGATGACGACGTGCATGCCCAGCCCGATCATCAGGGGCTGCCGGCGTCCGTACCGGTCGGACAGCGGCCCGATGACGAGCTGGCCGGCGGCACCGCCGACGAGCATGATCGAGACCGACAGCGCCGCGAAGGACGAGCTGGACCCGAGGTCGGCCGCGACCTCGGGCAGCGAGGGCAGGTACATGTCGACCGTGAAGGCCGGGATCGCCGCCAGCGCACCGAGCATGACGACCCAGCGGAACGACGAACGGGCGCGCTGGGGCACGGCGGTCTTCTCGGGCATGGCCGCCATCGTATCGAAACGATACGACGAGTACGAGGGGCCGCGCGGTGAGGCGCCTCACCGCGCGGCGCCCGGAGCCGGCCGGTGCGCGGCTGTCACCGGGGCGCGGGACGATGAGGTCATGTGCGGCCGTTTCGCGTCCTTCACCGACGCCCAGGACCTCGCCGACGAGCTCGCCGTCGCCGAGATCGCCGAGGACGCCCGCCTGCTCGGGCCGCGCTGGAACGTCGCCCCGACCGACCCGGTGCGGATCGTCGTCGAGCGCCCCCGGCGCGAGCCCCTGCCCGACGGCGGCACCACGGCCGGGGAGATCACCCGCTCCCTGCAGGTCGCCCGGTGGGGCCTGGTGCCGTCCTGGGCGAAGGACCCCGGGATCGGTCCGCGCATGATCAACGCCCGCCGCGAGACCCTGCTCGACAAGTCCGCGTTCGCCAGGCCGCTGGCCGTCCGGCGCTGCCTCGTGCCCGCCGACGGCTACTACGAGTGGCGGAAGCTCGAGGTGCCGTCCGCGACCCGGAAGACCCCCAAGCAGGCGTACTGGATCCACCCCGCGGACGGCGGCGTCGCGGCCTTCGCCGGGCTGTACGAGTTCTGGCGCGACCGCAGCCGCGCCGACGACGACCCCGCACGGTGGCTGGTGTCCACCACCGTGATCACCACGGCCGCGTCCGACGGGCTCGAACGCATCCACGACCGCATGCCCGTGGCCCTGCCCCGCGCGGCGTGGGACGCCTGGCTGGACCCGTCGGTCGGCGCGCAGGACGCGAACGCCCTGCTCGAGGACGCCTCCGCGCCCATGAGCACCTACCCGGTCGGCGCACGGGTCGGCAACGTCCGCTTCGACGACGCCGGGCTCGTCGCGCCCGACCCCGACCCCCAGGACCCCGACCTCGTGCTGCTGTGAGCGCCGCAACCCGGACGGCGCCGCCGCACCCCCGGCACGGGACGTAGGTTGAGGCCATGACCGCGACCATCGACGACCTCCTCGCCGCGCTGCGGGCCGGGAAGACCATCACCGGCGGCTCACCCCTGCACGAGGTGATGCACCGAGCCAGCCAGGAGGCCATGCTCGTCACCGCCGAGCTCAACGGCCCGTACCAGCCGCCCGAGCGTGTCCGCGAGCTGCTCTCCCGACTGACCGGCGCACCCGTCGACGACTCCGTCACGCTGTTCCCGCCGTTCACCGCGGACTTCGGCCGCGGCATCCGCCTCGGCAAGCGGGTGTTCGTCAACTCCGGGTGCAGGTTCCAGGACCAGGGCGGTGTGACCATCGGGGACGACTGCCTCGTCGGGCACAACGCCGTCCTGGCGACCCTGAACCACGACCTCGACCCGAGCCGCCGGACCGACCTGCACCCCGCTCCCATCGTGCTGGGACGCAACGTCTGGGTCGGCGCGAACGTCACGATCCTGCCCGGGGTGACCGTGGGCGACGACGCGGTGATCGGTGCCGGCTCGCTCGTCACCAAGGACGTCCCCTCCGGCGTGGTCGTCGTCGGGTCCCCGGCGCGGGTCGTCCGCTCCGTGCAGCCCGGCTGAGACGGGCGCTACCCCGTGTAGGCCCGCTGCAGGCGGACCGGCGTGATCTCCCCCAGCCCCTGCACGTCCTGCGGGGGCTGGGCCGTCAGGGCGTACTTCGCCGACGAGCTGAGCAGCGCCGCCGTCGGCGGGTCGACGAGCACGGACGCCGGCTCGGCCAGCTCCGAGATGCGCGAGGCCAGGTTGACGTCCGGCCCGAACACGTCGCCGAAGCGGGACAGCACCCGGCCCCACACGAAGCCGACCCGCACCGGGATCTCCTCCTCGCTGGAGTGCGGGGCGGCCAGCCCGAGCGCGCACTCGGCCCCGGTGGCGACGTCGTCGGCCACGAACAGCACCGCGTCGCCGATCGTCTTGACCACGCGGCCGCCGGCCTCGGTGATGACGTCGCGGGCGCGGGACTCGAAGAGCTGGACGTACTCGGACAGCTCCTGCGAGCCGAGCCCGGCCGTGCGCTTCGTGAAGGACACGATGTCGGCGAACCCGATCGCGCGGCGGAGCGGCAGCTGGTCGCCGGGCAGCTCGGTGCCGTGCGAGCCGCCGAACTCGGTGGCGAACCGGCCCATCAGCGCCGCGAGCTGGCGGCGCCACGCGTGCTCGAGCTGGCGGGCCAGCACGTCCGCGAACCCCGGGATGCGGTCCAGCGCCGCCAGCCGGGCGCTGACGTCGTCCAGGTCGAACCGCCGCCCTAGATGCTCGACGAACGCCTCCACCTGCCACAGGGCGAGCCGGTCCGAGGTGTGCCCCAGCGAGCGCACCAGCGTCATCTGCGCCTGCTGGTCCAGCTCGCCGGCCGCGATGAGCTCGCCGATCTCCCGCAGCGACTCCAGGTCGGCCGCGGTGAACCGCGCCTCGGCGGGGTGCGTCACCGGCAGCCCCAGCCAGCGCCAGTAGTTCTCCACGAACTCCGGGGACAGCCCCGTCCCCTCCACGAGGTCGGCGAAGGTGTAGATGCGGGGACCGCCGAGGATCGCCTCGTCGGTCCGCCGCGCGGTGTCGGCACGTTCCTGAGCAGCGCGCTCGCGCGGTTCCTGAGGGGTCTGGCTGGTCACGGGGCCACTGTAACGGGGGTCACCTGGGCGGAACCTGGACGTCCGCGGCGCGAACCCGCCGCGCCGCCTCAGACGCGCCGCAGGTGGTGCACGTCGCCCGCGGTGACCACGCGCTCGCCGGTCGCGGTCGCCAGCACCAGGGCGCCGTCGTCGGCCACCCGGACGGCCTCGCCCTCGACGGACCCCGCTCCGCCAGCGAGCTCGGCGCGCACCGTCCGGCCGAGGGTCGCGCTGACCTCGGCGTACTCGCCGGCGAGACCCGCCTCGACCGCGTCCCCGCCGGCGGCCTCCCACCGGGCCACGAGCGTGAAGAGCTCACCGGTCAGGCCCACGAGCAGCTCCCCGCGGTCCAGGTCCCGGCCCGCGAGCGCCACGGAGGTCGCCGTCGGCACGGGCATCTCCTCGGCGCGCTGGTCCACGTTGAGCCCCACGCCGACCACGACGACGGGTGCGTCGTCGGCGTCCCCGGGATCGCCGGGTGCGGTGACGGGCGCGGCGTCGGGCACCACCTCGGCGAGCACGCCGGCGACCTTGCGGAACCGGCCCAGCCCCTCGACCGCCGTCGGGGCCGGGAGCAGCACGTCGTTGGGCCACTTGACCTGGGCCCGCACCCCCTCGGCGCGCAGGGTGCGTGCCAGCGCGAGCCCGGTCAGCAGCGGCATCCACCCGAGCTCGTCGGCGGCGACGTGCGGTCTCAGCAGGAACGAGACCGTCAGCGCGGCGCGGGCCGGCGTCTCCCACGCCCGGCCGGCGCGCCCACGCCCGGCCTGCTGGTGCTCGGCGACCAGCGCCGCCGGGATCTCGGCGCCGGCCCGCGCCCGGGCGACGAGGTCGGTGTTGGTCGAGGCGGCGGTCGCGACGACGTCGACCCTCGCCAGCGGTCCGGTGGGCTCGAGCAGGGCGGGCCGCAGGGCGGCGACGTCGAGAGGTGGGCGCGTCATGCCTCCATCGTGGTACCTCGCACCGGCCCCGCGGGACGGACGCGACGGGATTGTAGGAAACCTCCAAGAACGCCGGGGGCGACAGAGCCTGTCGCGCATCGCCCCGCAGGCCCCGGGCACCTAGGGTCACAGGGGTGAAGACCACTGCCGAGAAGCTCGCCGAGCTCGACCGACGCCGCGCGGCCGCGGTCACCGAGCCCGAGGAGAACGCCCGGACCAAGCAGCACGCGCGCGGCAAGAAGACCGCCCGCGAGCGCATCGACGACCTGCTCGACGAGGGCAGCTTCACCGAGCTGGACGCCCTCGCGATGCACCGCAGCCGCAACTTCGGCATGGACGCCAAGCGGCTGCCGGGTGACGGCGTCGTCGTCGGCCACGGCACCATCGACGGCCGCCAGGTCTGCGTGTTCTCCCAGGACTTCACCGTGTTCGGCGGGTCCCTCGGCGAGGTGCACGGCGAGAAGATCGCCAAGGTCCAGGACCTCGCGCTGCGCATCGGCGTGCCGATCATCGGCATCTCCGACGGCGGCGGCGCCCGCATCCAAGAAGGTGTGGCCGCGCTGACGCAGTTCGCCGAGATGTTCCGCCGCAACGTCGCGGCCTCCGGCGTCGTCCCGCAGATCTCGCTCATCCTCGGCCCGAGCGCCGGCGGAGCGGTCTACTCCCCCGCCCTGACCGACTTCGTCGTCATGGCGGACCAGACGTCGAACATGTTCATCACCGGCCCGGACGTCATCAAGACCGTCACCGGCGAGGACGTCGACTTCGAGACCCTGGGCGGCGGGCACACGCACAACGCCACCTCCGGCGTCGCTCACTACCTGGGCGCCGACGAGGACGACGCGATCGACTACGTGCGCCACCTGGTCGGCTACCTGCCGCAGAACAACCTCTCCGACGCCCCCACGTTCGCGCCCGAGGCGGAGACCGAGCTGGACGTCACCGCCGACGACGAGGTGCTGGACACGATCGTCCCCGACGGCGACAACCAGCCGTACGACATGCGCGCCGTCGTCGAGACCGTGCTCGACCCGGACTCGTTCCTCGAGGTACAGCCGCTGTACGCGCAGAACGTGCTCGTCGGGTTCGGGCACGTCGAGGGCCAGAGCGTCGGCATCGTCGCCAACCAGCCCCAGTCGATGGCCGGCACCCTGGACATCGCCGCCTCGGAGAAGGCCGCGCGGTTCGTGCGCACCTGCGACGCGTTCAACATCCCCGTGCTGACGTTCGTCGACGTGCCCGGGTTCCTGCCCGGCGTCGGCCAGGAGCACGACGGCATCATCCGCCGCGGCGCCAAGCTCATCTACGCCTACGCCGAGGCCACGGTCCCGCTGGTCACCGTCATCACGCGCAAGGCCTACGGCGGCGCGTACATCGTCATGGGCTCCAAGCAGCTCGGCGCGGACGTCAACCTGGCCTGGCCGACGGCGCAGGTCGCCGTCATGGGCGCCTCCGGTGCGGTGAACATCCTGCACCGCCGGGCACTGAAGGCCGCCGGCGAGGACGGTCAGGACGTCGAGGCGGAGCGCGGCCGGCTGACCGACGAGTACACCGAGGCCATCGTCAACCCGTGGGACGCGGCCGAGCGCGGCTACGTCGACGCGGTCATCCGGCCCTCCGAGACCCGCGTGCAGGTGGTCCGGTCACTGCGTGCCCTGCGCACCAAGCGCGCCAGCCTCCCGCCGAAGAAGCACGGCAACATCCCGCTGTGAGGCGGCCATGAACCGCCGACGTTCTGAGAAGATCGACCGATGAGCCACGAGGACGCCACCCACGGTCCGGCACCGCTGGGCGACGTGGACCCCGAGCCGATGCACCGCGCCGTGGAGACGCTCGCCGCGGCGCTGCACCAGTACGTCGACGCCGCCGTGGGGGTGCGGGCCGAGTTCGGGGCGACCGAGGCGGACGAGGACCCGCGCATCCTCGCGCTGGAGAACCGGGTCGGCACGCTCAACGCCTCGCTGTTCGACACGCTGCACGACGCGCTCGGCATGCACCCGGACCTGACGACGTCGGTGTGGGAGCCCGAGCCCGGCAGCCAGCCGGAGGAGAGCGGTGAGGAGGACCTGCCCGAGGGCACGATCTCCGCGGAGGTGTTCTACCTCGGGTTCGTGGTCGCGGACCCGCCGCCGGGAGCCTCGATGACGCTGAACGGCGTCATCGAGCTGCTGGACGAGGCCGGTCAGGACGCCGCGACACGGATGGCCGAGGGCGGGTACCAGGTGATGGAGTGGGCCGCCTCGCGCGGTCTGGCACCGGGTTTCGGCAACGACCCCGACGACGAGGAGGACGCATGACCCCGCAGGTACGCGTGGTGCGCGGAGCACCGGACGACCTGGAGGTGGCCGCGCTCGTGGCCGGGCTGGCGGCCGTCACCGCGGACGACGAGCTGCCCGACGACGTCGCGCCCGTGGACGAGTGGACCAACCACGCCCGCAACCTGCGCGGCAACGGGGCGGCCACGGCCCGCAGCTTCGGCGGCCGGGCCGGCCGCCACAACATGGACGCCTGGCGCTGGAGCTTCCGGTCGTGAGCGTGCGCTGGCAGCAGGTCGACTCCGTCGCCGACGTCGAGGCGCCGCTGGGCGACCTGCCCGACCCGGAGAAGCCCGGCTGGGTGCGCCGGTGGCTGTGGGCACCCGCGCTGGCGGCCTCGGTCGCCGTCTACGTCACCCAGCGGCTCGTCGAGAACCCCTCGGGCGAGCTCGAGATGTGGCTGATGCTCGCCCTGCTGGCCCTGCTCATGGTCACCGCGGTCGCGGCGCTGGTCCGCTACCGCGACGACCAGCACGTCGCCCGCGAGACCCGCGACGTCGAGGCGCTGCGGCGCGACGCCCGGGCCACGACGGGGTCGGTGACCGTCTCCGAGCGTCCCGTCGGCGACGGCGTCATGCTGCGGGGGCTGCTCACCTACCCCTGCGAGGACGACACGGCCGAGGACACATGGTCGCTGCTCGTGGCCGACGGCGACGCCCCGGGCCCCCGCCCCGGCGACCCGGCCGCCGTGTGGTGGGCCCCGGGCTCGGACACCGTCGTGGCGCGGTACCACCGCGGCTGGGCGGACGAGCTGCGCCGTCGGGCCTGAGCCTCCCTCCGTCACGATCGAGCGTCTCTGTTCCTCCGGAACCAGGCGCTGATTCGGGAGGAACAGAGACGCTCGACGCCTTCGGCACCCCGACCGACGCCCGCTAGCTTGTCGGGGTGCGCGATCTCGACCGGACCGGCTGCCCGAACGTCCGCGACCTGGGAAGTCTTCCCACGTCACTCTCCGCGACCGGGGCCACGCTCCCTGGTCGGATCGCCCGTGGGCCGCGGCAGCAGCTGCGCTCGACGTCGCCGACCTCGCCGCACTGCCCAAGGGGCGCGCTGTCGTCCTGGCCTCCGGATCACGTCCCACGCTGATCCGCACCCAGCCGTGGATGACCGGACCGCATGCCGCCGCGGTGCAGGCCTCCCTCGACGCCCACGACCCGCAGGCCGCGCGCACGATCCACGAAGCCGAAGAATCGGTCGCCGAGGTGGAGGCCGACGAGTTCGAACGGACCACGGCGTGAGCGACTGGGGCGAAGACGACATCGACACCCCGGATCGACGGCCCACCGTAGCGAGCGCCTGGTGGCGCGACCACGCCGACCACCAGATGCCCGCGCTCTTGGACCCAGACGGCCCATTCGCGCTGGCGACCGAAGGCAACGAGAACACCTGCACGCACGGCGAACCACTGCCCTACGTCGCGCCGCCAGGCGGCATGTTCCCCGACGTCCGTGAGGACCAGAGGTGACATGACGTCGCAGACCCCGGAACGCTGCGCAGAAGTGGTGGCCCTGCACACAGCAGGGCCACCACTCTCATGCCACGTCAGGATTCGTCAGTGCGCAGTTTCCCGCTACTCCGCTTTCGCAGGACCGCAGATATTGTTCCTGCGAAGACCAGTGCCCAGAAGATCTCCCAGGCCCATTCGGATCCGTCGGCTATGCGCGTCCCGTAAACGACGGCGACCGCCGTTGCGCAGACCAGCACCCCAAGGACGACGGCGAACACGCGACGGGTGGATATCATCCTGAGCGACACAAAGAATGCCACTCCGCAGACACTGGCGATGAGGTAGTCGATCACGTGCAGACCTCACCTTCGGTGAACTTGACCTCACCGGGGAGGCTCACCTCGAGATGAGGGGTGCCCAGTTCAGGATCTGAGATCTTGACAGTCCCGGGTCCGCTCGGGTTGGGGGAGCACGTGACCTCGGTCACGGCTCCGCCCGCTTGAGCGACCATGGGCTCGGCTCGCTTGGCGTGTCCCGCTTTCGCCGCTTCCGTTCTGGCGGGGAACGACAACGCTGCCCTGATCGGGTGCGACCTCGGCGATCTTCCGGGCCGGCTGATCGACATCGTCCAGTGGCTCGGCGACAGCCACAGTTGTCGACGCAATGAACGCAGCCGACGCGGCGCCCATGACGGCGCGTCGGATCCTCTTGAATTCCAGCTTGACTCCTCAGATCTGGCTTGAGTGTCTTCTAGCAGGCAACCCTAGTTCCCGGGCGGTGGCGTCGCGGCGCTGCGGGCTGTCGTACGTCGTGTGGGACTCATCCCGGGAAGCCGCTGCCGCTGCTTCGCGCTGTTCGGCCTCGACCGCTGCGCGCAGGCGCTCGTCCGGGTCGGGCTCGTGCTCGACCGCGGCACGGGTCACCGCGGCCGCGCGGTCCTGCCGGTCTGCTTCCTGCACGAGTTGCTGGGCTTCGGCGTTCTCAGCGGCGCCGCGCGTGCGCTCGGCGTCCGCTGCTGCCCCTGCGATTGAGCGTCTCTGTTCCTCCGGAACGAGGCGCTGATTCCGGAGGAACAGAGACGCTCGACGCCGTCGGATAGCCTCGGGCACGTGACCCACGACACCCCCGGCGCCCCGACCCCGAGCGCCACCACCAGCGCGCCCCGCACCCCCACCGCCCTCGACGCCGCGGCCGACGCCTACGTCCGCCGCTTCGCCGCCCTGGAACCGATCGCCGCGTCCTTCATGGGCCTGCCCGGGCACGACCACGAGCTGCCCGACCTGTCCCCCGCCGGTCACGAGGCGCGCGCGGACCTGGACCGGGCGCTGCTGCGCGAGCTGGACGAGCTCGAGGCCGCCGGCAAGACCCCCGTCGACGACGTCGACCGGGTCACGCTGGCCGCGATGCGCGAGCGCGTGGGCCTGTCCCTCGAGCTGCACGAGGCCGGTGAGCCCCAGGCGAGCCTGAACAACATCGAGTCGCCGGTCCAGCAGCTGCGCGACCTGTTCGACGTCGTCCCCACCGGGACCGTCGAGGCGTGGGAGAACATCGCCGCGCGCCTCAACGCCGTCCCGGAGGCGCTGGCCGGCTACACCGCGTCGCTGCGCCTCAGCGCCGAGCAGGGTCGCGTGGCAGCGATCCGTCAGGTGCGCGCCGCCACCTCCCAGGCCCGCGACCTCGCCGGTCCGGAGTCGACGTTCACCGCCCTGGTGCGGGGCGACGACGCCGCCCGCGTGCTGGACGACTCGGCCGCCTGCAGCCTCGTGCGGGCCGAGCTGGAGCGGGGTGCCGCCGCCGCGTGCGCGGCCTACGGCGAGCTGGCGGACTTCCTGGAGCACGGGCTGGCCCCGCAGGCGCCGGAGCAGGACGCCGTCGGCCGCGAGCGCTACGCCCTGTTCTCCCGCGAGTTCCTCGGCGCCGAGGTCGACCTTGACGAGACCTACGAGTGGGGTCTGGCCGAGCTGGCCCGCATCGTGGCCGAGCAGGAGGCCGTCGCGCGCGAGATCGCCGGCCCCGACGCCACCGTGTCCGACGCCGTGGCCGTGCTGGACGCCGACGCCGACCGGCAGCTGCACGGGACCGACGCGCTGCGCGCCTGGATGCAGACCACCGCCGACGCCGCGATCGAGGACCTGGCCGGCACCCACTTCGACATCGAGGGCCCGGTGCGCACGATCGAGTGTCGCATCGCCCCGACGCAGACCGGCGGGATCTACTACACGCCGCCGAGCGACGACTTCTCCCGCCCGGGCCGCATGTGGTGGTCCGTCCCGCCGGGGGTCACCGAGTTCACCACCTGGCGCGAGACGACGACGGTCTACCACGAGGGGGTCCCCGGCCATCACCTGCAGTGCGCCGCTGCAGTCTCGGCCAAGGACAGCCTGAACTCCTGGCGCCGGCTGGCCTGCTGGGTCTCCGGCCACGGCGAGGGGTGGGCGCTGTACGCCGAGCGCCTCATGGCCGACCTCGGTCACCTGGACGACCCGGGCGACCGGCTCGGGATGCTGGACGCCCAGCGCCTGCGGGCGGCCCGCGTCGTGATCGACCTCGGGGTGCACCTCGGCAAGCCGTGCCCCGAGGAGTGGGGCGGCGGCACGTGGGACGCCGACAAGGCCTGGGGATTCCTGACCTCGAACGCCGACATGGACGCCGAGTTCCTGCGCTTCGAGCTGGACCGGTACCTCGGCTGGCCGGGCCAGGCGCCGTCGTACAAGGTGGGCCAGCGGCTGTGGGAGCAGATCCGCGACGAGGCCCGCGCGACCGCGGAGGCGCACGGCGAGGAGTTCGACCTGCGCGCGTTCCACGCCCGCGCGCTGGGCCTCGGGTCGGTCGGGCTGGACGTGCTGCGCGAGGCGCTCGCCTGACGTGCAGGGTGTCGTCACCGGCTTCGCCATCATCGGCGTCGTCATCGTCGCCGGGTACGTGGCTGCGCGGCTGCGCATCGGCGGGCCGGGCGCCCGCGAGGCGCTGAACCGGGTCGGGTTCTTCATCGCGTCCCCGGCGCTGCTGTTCACGGTGGTGGCCGACGCCGACCTCGGTCGGCTGCTCGCGGCGCCGCTGCTGGTGCAGCTCACGGCGGCGTTGACCGCCGCGGCCGTGTTCGTCGTCGTGAATCGGCTGTGGTGGCGGCTGCGGGTCCCGGAGGCGACGATCGGTGCGCTCGGGTCCGGGTACGTCAACGCCGGCAACATCGGGCTGCCCGTGGCGATCTACGTGCTCGGCGACGCCACGGCGGTGGTGCCGGTGATCGGCCTGCAGCTGCTGATCGTCTCGCCGCTGGTGCTGCTCCTGCTGGACTCGGCCACGAGCCGGAAGGTCTCGCTCGGGTTCGTCGTCAGCCAGCCGGTGCGCAACCCGATCATCCTCGGCGCGCTGGCGGGCGCGGCCGTGTCCCTGACCGGGGTGACGGTGCCGGACATCGTCCTGGCGCCGCTGGAGATCCTCGGCGGGGCGGCGGTGCCGATGATCCTTCTGGCCTTCGGCATGTCGCTGCACGGGTCGCGGCCGTTGCGGGGCGAGGAGGGCCGGGCGCCCGTGGTCGTGGCCACCGTGCTCAAGGCGCTGGTCATGCCCGCGGTCGCGTTCGCCGTGGCCCGGTTCGGGTTCGGCCTGGACGACGCCGCGGTCGCCACGGCGGTGACGCTCGCCGCGCTGCCGACGGCGCAGAACATCTACAACTACGCCGCCCGGTTCCGCCGCGGCGAGGTGCTGGCCCGCGACACGGTGCTGATGACGACGCTCGCCTCGCCGGTGGTGATGATCGTCGCGGCCGCCCTGCTCACCTGATCCAGCACCCGTCGCCTGTTGTGGGCGTGAAATCTGCCACCCTGAAGCGTTTCACCACTGCAGATTTCATGCCCACAACGAGGGCAACGGGGTGGGGCGGGGGCGAGTAGGGTGCCGGACGTGACGCGACTCGTGCTGGCCAGCCAGTCCCCCGCCCGCCTGTCCACGCTGCGCAGCGCCGGGGTCGACCCCGGCGTACTGGTCAGCGGCGTGGACGAGGACGCGGTGCTGGCCGCCGCCCGCGAGCGCTACCCGGACCTGCCGCCGTCGGACGCCGTGCTGACGCTCGCGCAGGCCAAGGCCGAGGAGGTCGCCCACCGCCTCGAGGACGGCGACTCGGGCCACGACCAGGACGGCGCCACGCCCGCCGGTCTGGTGCTCGGCTGCGACTCGATGCTGGAGATCGACGGCGAGGTCGTCGGCAAGCCCGCCGACGCCGACGAGGCCCGCGAGCGCTGGCGGGCGATGCGCGGACGCTCCGGCGTGCTGCACAGCGGTCACTGGCTCGTCGACACCCGCGACCCGGACGACGGCGGCACCGGCGCGACGCTCGGCGCCACCAGCTCGACCACTGTCTGGTTCGCCGACCTCGACGACGACGAGATCGACGCCTACGTCGCCACCGGCGAGCCGCTGCACGTCGCGGGCGCCTTCACGATCGACGGACTCGGCGGCCCGTACGTCGACCGGCTGGAGGGCGACCACCACGGCGTGGTCGGGGTGTCGCTGCCGCTGCTGCGCGCGCTGCTGGCCGAGATCGAGGTGCCGTGGCGCACGCTGCGCGACGGCAACCGCACCGGCACGTCCACCAGCACCGCCTGAGCACCCCGCCCGCCTGACGAATCCGCCAACGCACGCCCCCGCTCCGGGGCGCCGGACCCCCGGTCCATGTGGGATGTGCACAAACGCCCGCGATCCGCGTTGGCACCCGGCACAGACTTCCGGACGGGGCCCGCACGGAGTACCGGCGCACGGGTCGGCGCGCGTTACCGTGAGCCGTGCCCTCCATCAGCAAGGTCTTCATCGCCAACCGTGGTGAGATCGCCGTCCGCATCGCCCGTGCCTGCGCCGACGCCGGCATCGCCTCCGTCGCGGTCTACGCCGACCCGGACCGGCAGGCGCTGCACGCCCGGCTCGCCGACGAGGCGTTCGCGTTGAACGGCGCTCGCGCCGCCGACACCTACCTGGACGTGGACAAGCTGCTCGACGTCGCCCGCCGCTCGGGCGCCGACGCCGTGCACCCCGGCTACGGGTTCCTGTCCGAGAACGCCGGGTTCGCCCAGGCCGTCATCGACGCCGGGCTGACCTGGATCGGCCCGCCGCCGTCGGCGATCGAGTCGCTCGGCGACAAGGTCAGCGCCCGGCACATCGCCCAGCGTGCCGGAGCCCCGCTGGTCCCCGGCACGAAGGACCCCGTCGCCGACGCCTCGGAGGTCCGCGCGTTCGCCGCCGAGCACGGTCTGCCGATCGCCATCAAGGCCGCCTACGGGGGCGGCGGCCGCGGCCTGAAGGTGGCGCGCACGCACGAGGAGATCGACGAGCTGTACGACTCCGCCGTGCGGGAGGCCGTCGCGGCCTTCGGCCGGGGCGAGTGCTTCGTCGAGCGCTACCTCGACCGGCCCCGGCACGTGGAGACGCAGTGCCTGGCCGACACGCACGGCAACGTCGTGGTGGTCTCCACCCGCGACTGCTCCCTCCAGCGCCGGCACCAGAAGCTCGTCGAGGAGGCCCCCGCGCCGTTCCTCACCGCCGAGCAGGAGGCCGAGCTGGACCGCGCCTCGAAGGCCATCCTGCGCGAGGCCGGGTACGTGGGCGCCGGCACCTGCGAGTTCCTCGTGGGCACCGACGGCACGCTGTCCTTCCTCGAGGTCAACACCCGCCTGCAGGTCGAGCACCCCGTGACCGAGGAGGTCACCGGCATCGACCTGGTGCGCGAGCAGCTGCGGATCGCCGACGGCGCCGAGCTCGGCTACGAGGCCACCACCGTGCGCGGCCACAGCCTGGAGTTCCGCATCAACGGCGAGGACCCGGCCGCCGGGTTCCTGCCCGCCCCGGGCACCGTGTCCACGCTGCGCTGGCCGTCCGGGCCGGGCGTGCGCGTCGACACGGGCGTCGTCGAGGGCGACAGCATCTCGGGCCTGTTCGACTCCATGATCGCCAAGCTGATCGTCACCGGCGCCACGCGCACGCAGGCCGTGCAGCGGGCCCGTCGGGCGCTGCGCGAGCTGGAGGTCGCCGGCATCCCCACGGTCGTGCCGTTCCACCGTGCCGTGCTGGAGGCGCCGGACTTCGTCCCGGCCGCCGGCGAGGACGCCGGGGCGGACGACTTCGCCGTGCACACCCGGTGGATCGAGACGGACTTCGCCGACGAGCTGGCCGCCCTGTCCCCCGCCGCACCGGCACCGGTCGCCGACGAGGAGGAGCCGGCCGAGGCGACCCCCGAGCGCGTCGTCGTCGAGGTCGGCGGGCGCCGTCTCGAGGTGGTGCTGCCGGCCGGTCTGGGCATGGCCGCGGGCCGGGCCCGCCGCGCCGACGCCGCCCGCCCGCGCCGGGCGCGCCGCAACGGGCGGGCCGCCGCCGCCGGGAACGCCGGCACCACCCTGGCCTCCCCCATGCAGGGCACCATCGTCAAGGTGGCCGTCACCGAGGGCGACGAGGTCGCCGAGGGCGACCTCGTCGTCGTGCTCGAGGCCATGAAGATGGAGCAGCCCATCACCGCCCACCGTGCCGGCACGGTGACCGCAATCAGCCTGGAGCCGGGCGCGGGCGTCTCGGCGGGCACGGCGATCTGCGAGATCTCCTGACCGGTGCGTCTGCCGCCCGGTGTCCCGCACCACCGTCACCCCGGTGACGGCTGGGTGACCTGCGGGGACCACCGGCACTGGGGCCTGCACGGCGCCGCCGGACTGTTCCTCGTGCGCCACGACGTCGCGGCGTCGTCCGAGGCGACCCACGTCGTGCTCCAGCACCGCGCCACGTGGTCGCACGAGGGCGGCACCTGGGGCATCCCGGGAGGCGCCGTCCAGCCGACCGAGTCCGCCGAGACGGGGGCGCTGCGCGAGGCCGCCGAGGAGGCCGGGATCGACCCGGCGATCGTGCGTGTGGTCGGCGAGCACGTGCTCGACCACGGCGTGTGGACCTACACGACCGTCGTCGGCCACGTCACCGCCGGCGTCGAGCTGGTCCCGGCGGCGACCGACCACGAGAGCATCGAGGTGGCCTGGGTCCCGGTGTCGGCCCTGGCCACGCTGCCGCTGCACCCCGCCTTCGCGCAGGCCGTACCGCGCCTGCTCACGATAGCCTCACGAGGATGAGCCCGACCGCGCGCGACCGGCACTCGCTGCTGCTCCTCGCGCTGGTCACCGTGATCGTCGCCGAGCTCGTTCGGGCCAGCGGCCCCCTGCTGGACCACGCCTTCGCGGCGGGGGTCACCACGGCCGCGCTGGCCGCGCTGGCGACCTATCTCGCCCCGGCCGTGCTCGTCGCCGCTCTCACCGCCGGCCGCCCCGTGTCGGGACGCACCGTGCTGGTGGCCGTGTCTCTCCTGGTGGCCGCCCGCGTCGGGCTGCAGGCTCTCGGAGCCCGGATCGCCGCCGTCCCGCCGGCCCCCGGGCTCGGCGAGCTGCGCTTCTACGGGGGGCTGGGCACCGTCGCGCTCGGGTTCGCCACGCTCGTCCTGGTGGCCGCGTTCGCCTCCGGGACGTCCGCGGAGCCGGCCGACGACGGCGCTCCACCGCCCGGGCCCGGGTCGCTCGTCGCCCGCGGCGTGACGCTGGGGCTGCTCGGCGCGGCGGCGGTCGCCGTGCTGCAGGGCACCTGGGACGCCGTGTGGCGGTCGGACGCCGCGAGCTGGGCGGTCACCGGGCTCCTGGGCGCCGGGGCGCTGGTCGTCGCGGTCCGGCTGCGCCGTCGCGGGCACCGGCCGGGGGCGCGCGGGCTCTGGCTGCTGGGCTCCTTCCTCGCGCTCGGCGTCCAGGCGTTCGCCAACCCCGCCTTCGTCGCCTCGACCACGGGACTGCCGCTCGCCGCGGCCTCAGGTGCCACCGCCGTGGCGGCGCTGGGGGTCGGCGTGGCGCTGTCGGTCCACCGGCCGGCGGTCGGCCCCTGGGCGGCCGCCGTGACGTTCGTCGGCGGCACCTGGCTGCTGTTCCTCACCGTGCCCCTCCTGGCGGACCCCGCCCCGGTCTGGTCGTGGGCCCTGCTCGTGGTGGCCACGGCGCTGCCGGCGGCCGGGGCGCGCACGCTCGCCGCGGCCTGGTCCCGGCCCACCCGGGTGCTGCGCGGCCGGCGGCTCGTGGGCGTCACCGCGGCCGCCGGGCTCGGTGCCGCCCTGCCGCTGCTGGTGTACCAGCTGCACTTCGAGGTCCCGCTGCCGGTGCCCGCGGGCCTGGTGCCCGTGGTCGCGGCCGCCGTCGTGGCGCTGCCCGCCCTCGTGGGGTCACGTCGGCTCGCCCGGCTGGCCCCCACCGCCGGACCGCTGCTGACGGGCGCCGTGGCGCTGCTCGCTGCGGCCGGCACGGTGACGGCCCTCGCGACCGGACCCGGCGCCGAGAGGGGGCCCGCGCAGGACGTCGCGGACGACGACGCGCTGACGGTGCTGTCGTGGAACGTGCACTACGGCGTCGGGCCGGGGCCGTCGGTGCGCCTGGGCGAGATGGCCGACGTCGTCGAGGACTCCGAGGCCGACGTCGTCGCCCTGCAGGAGGTGTCCCGCGGCTGGGTGCTCGGCGGCGGTGCCGACATGCTCTCGTTCCTCGCCGACGCGACCGGGATGGAGCACGCCTTCGTCCCCGCCGCGGACCGGCGCTTCGGCAACGCGCTGCTGTGGGACCCGGAGCGCGTCACGGCCTCCGACGTCGACCGGGTCGCGCTGCCGTTCGGCGACGGCCCGCAGGACCGCTCGGCGCTGGCCGCGACGTTCCGCCCGGCCGGCGGCGGGACCACGGCGGACGGCGTCCGCGTCGTGGCCACGCACCTGCAGCACCGCGAGGAGAACCGCACGACCCGGCTCGAGCAGCTCGACGCGCTCTTCGACGCCGAACCGGTCGACGGTCCGTACGTGCTGGCCGGCGACCTCAACGCCGAGCCCGGGTGGCCCGAGATCACCGCGCTCGAGGAGCGCGGCCTGGTCAGCGGGCAGGACGCCGTCGGCGACCCCGCCGCGCTGACCTCGCCCGCCGTGGACCCCCGCTACCGCGTGGACTGGGTCCTCGCCTCCGAGGACCTGACCTTCACCGCGTTCGAGGTGCTCGACGTGACGACCTCGGACCACCGGCCGCTCGTCGCCACCGTCGCCCCGGCGGGCTGAGCGGCAGCAGCACCGCCGGGACGAAGCGGCCGGTCAGACCGTGAGCTGGCCGTGCAGCACCCGGGCGGTCTCGCCGATCGTGCCGGTCAGCGACGGGTACACGGTGAAGGCGTCCGCCACGTCGTCGACCGTCAGCCGGTGCGAGACGGCCAGGGTGACGGGGAAGATCAGCTCGCTCGCGCGCGGGGCGACCACCACGCCGCCGAGCACGACACCGGCCTCCGGGTGGGCGAACAGCTTGACGAAGCCGTCGTGCACGCCGTGCATCTTCGCGCGCGGGTTGCGCGCCAGCGGCAGCGTCGTGGTGATGTAGCGCGACCCGCGCTCGCGCAACCGCGCCTCGGACTCCCCCACCGTGGCGATCTCCGGCGCGGTGAAGATGTTCGCCGCGACGTTGCCCAGGCGCAGCGGCGCGACGGCGTCACCCAGGGCGTGCGCCATGGCGACGCGGCCCTGCATCGCCGCCACCGAGGCCAGCGGCAGCACCCCGGTGCAGTCGCCGGCCGCGTAGACGCCGCGCACCGAGGTGCGCGAGACCCGGTCGACCTCGATGTGGCCCGACGACCGGACCTCGACGCCGGCCTCGGCCAGCCCGAGGTCCTCGGTGTTCGGCACGCCGCCGACGGCGATGAGCACGTGGGATCCCTCGACCACCCGGCCGTCCTCCAGCGTGACGGCCACGCCGTCCTCGGTCCGCTCGGCCGCGGCGGCCCGCGAGCGCGACATGACCGTCATGCCGCGGGACCGGAAGACCCCCTCGAGGAGCTCGGCGGCGTCCTCGTCCTCGCCGGGCAGCACGCGGTCGCGCGAGGACACCAGCACGACGTCGGAACCGAGCGCCTGGTAGGCGCCGGCGAACTCGGCGCCGGTGACGCCGGAGCCGACGACGATCAGCCGCTCGGGCAGCTCGTCGAGGTCGTAGAGCTGGGTCCAGGTCAGGATGCGCTCGCCGTCGGGCGCGGCGGTGGGCAGCGTGCGGGGCGTGGCCCCGGTGGCGATCAGCACGATGTCGGCGTCGAGCGTGCGCTCCGCTCCGCCGTCGGACGGCGTGACGACCACGCGGCTGGGGCCGTCGAGCCGGCCGGAGCCCTCGACGACAGCGACGCCCTCGCGCTCCAGGCGGGCGCGGATGTCGGCCGACTGCGCGGCGGCCAGGGCCAGCACACGGGTGTTGACCGCCTCCAGGTCGACGAGCGCGCGGCGTGCCTCCTGGTCGTCGCCGGGCGCGACCGGCGTCTTGCCGGAGCGGATGCCGAGCTCGGGCGCCGACTCGGCCAGGGTCAGCCACTCGGCGGTCGCGATGAGCGTCTTGGACGGGACGACGTCGGTCAGGACGGCGGCGCCGCCGAGCCCGTGCCGCTCGACGACCGTCACCTCGGCTCCGGCGCGGCGAGCCACGAGTGCGGCCTCGTAGCCTCCAGGGCCGCCGCCGATGACGACGACGGTGCGGTTGGGTCCGGCAGGGGCATTCTTCTCGGCCATCACGGGTGCCATTGTGTCAGCCCCGGCGGAGGGGCGCGGGCAGGGATACCCTCGGGTCCATGAGCACCACACCTGCTACGACGCCGGATCTCGACGACCCGGCGACCGACCCGTTCGACGTCGCGCGGGCCGCGGCCGACCACATCGCCGAGGTGACGGGAGTCAGCGGCCACGACGTCGCCCTCGTCCTCGGGTCCGGCTGGGGCGGGGCCGCCGAGCTCGTCGGCGACGTGGTCGCCGAGGTCCCCACGCACGAGATCCCGGGGTTCGCGCGGCCCTCCGTGGTCGGACACGCCGCGACGACGCGCTCCATCCGCGTCGAGCGGCCCGACGGCTCGACCCGCAACGCCCTGGTGATCGGCGGCCGCACGCACCTGTACGAGGGCCGCGGGGTCCGCCGGGTGGCGCACGGCGTCCGGACCGCGGCGGCGACGGGGTGCACGACGGCGGTGCTCACCAACGGCTGCGGCGGCCTGCACATGGCCTGGCGCCCCGGGCAGCCCGTGCTGATCAAGGACCACCTGAACCTCACCGCGACCTCCCCGCTGGAGGGGGCCACCTTCGTCGACCTCACCGAGGTGTACTCGGAGCGGCTGCGCGACGTGGCGCGGTCGGTCGACCCCGAGCTGCCGGAGGGCGTGTACGCCCAGTTCCCCGGCCCGCACTACGAGACCCCGGCCGAAGTCCGCATGGCCGGCGTGCTCGGCGCGGACCTGGTGGGGATGTCCACGACGCTGGAGGCGATCGCGGCGCGGCACACCGGCATGGAGGTGCTGGGGATCTCCCTGGTGACCAACCTCGCCGCCGGTGTCAGCCCGCACCCGCTGTCGCACGACGAGGTGCTGGAGGCCGGCCGGGCGGCCGGCCCGCGGATCAGCGACCTGCTGGCCCGCATCGTCCGCGAGATCTAGGGGGACCAGGATGACGGAGTCCTTGGACGAGCTGCTCGCCCGTGTCGAGCACTGGATCCGGCACGACGTCGACGACACGGACGTCGACGAGCTGACCCGGCTCGTCGGGTACGCGGCGGCCGACGGCGGCACCCGGCACCCGTCGGCGCTCGCGGAGCTGCGCGACCGGTTCGACGGCACGCTGGAGTTCGGCACGGCGGGGCTGCGCGGCACGATGGCGGCCGGCCCGAACCGGATGAACAGCGCCGTCGTCGTGCGCACCGCCGCCGGGCTCGGCTCCTACCTGCACGAGGCGCTCGGCGCCGGGGCGGGGCCGCGCGTGGTGGTCGGCTACGACGCCCGGCACCGGTCCGCGGACTTCGCGCGCCGGACCGCCGAGGTGCTGACGGCGGCCGGGGTCGAGGTCCTGCTGCTGCCGGCCGCGCTGCCCACCCCCGTGCTCGCGTTCGCCGTCCGGCGTCTGGAGGCCGACGCGGGCGTGATGGTCACCGCGAGCCACAACCCCGCGGCCGACAACGGCTACAAGGTCTACCTCGGCGGACGGGTGGTGACCGACGAGGGACAGGGCGCCCAGCTCGTCTCCCCGTACGACGAGCGCATCGCCGCCCACGTCGCGGCCGTCGGCCCGGCGGACGAGGTGCCGCGCCACGCCGAGGGGTGGACGGTGGTCGGCCGCGAGATCGTCGGCGACTACCTGGCCGCCCTGGCTCCGCTGCGCACGGCCGCCCCCGAGGCCGCCTCCCGGCTGACGATCGTGACGACGTCGCTGCACGGCGTGGGCGGGCCGCTGCTGGCACGGGCGCTGGCCGACGCCGGGTTCACCCGCGTCATCCCCGTCGAGGAGCAGGTCGCCCCGGACCCCGACTTCCCGTCGGTGGCCTTCCCGAACCCGGAGGAGGCCGGCGCGATGGACCTCGCGCTGGGGCTCGCGATCGACTGCGGCGCCGACCTCGTCATCGCCAACGACCCGGACGCCGACCGGTGCGCCGTCGCCGTGCTGGACGTCACCCAGGGAACCCACCAGGGGGTCGAGACGGCCCGGTCCAGCGGCTGGCGGATGCTGCACGGCGACGAGGTGGGCATCCTGCTCGGCAGCGAGGCCGTGGCCCGCGCGGTGGGCCGGCCCGGGGCGACGGTCGCCAGCTCGGTCGTGTCCTCGCGGGCGCTGTCCCGCATCGCCCGGGACGCGGGCGTGGAGCACGCCACGACGCTGACCGGGTTCAAGTGGATCTCCCGCGCCCCGGAGCTGGTCTTCGGCTACGAGGAGGCTCTCGGCTACTGCGTGGACCCGGAGAACGTGCGGGACAAGGACGGCATCAGCGCGGCCGTCGTGGTCGCCTCGCTCGCGGCCCGTCTCAAGGCGGCCGGCCGGACGCTCATCGACGACCTCGACGACGTCGCGCGGGCGCACGGGCTGTTCGTCACCGGGCAGCTCTCGGCCCGCTTCAGCGACCTGAGCGAGATCCCCGCGGCGATGTCCCGCCTGCGCTCGGACCCGCCGCGCGAGCTCGGGGGGGCGCCCGTGCGCGTGGTCGCCGACCTGGCGGACGGCTACGAGGGCCTGCCGCCCACGGACGGCGTGCTGCTGCTCGCCGAGGACGACACCCGCGTCGTCGTGCGCCCCTCGGGCACGGAGCCGAAGCTGAAGTGCTACCTGGAGGTCGTCACCCACGTGGCCCCGGACGCGACGCCGCTCGACGTCGGGACGGCCCGCGTCGCGGCGCGGGAGCGCCTGGGTGACCTGTCCAAGGAGATGAACGCGGCGCTCGGGTTCTGACCCGCTCCCCGTTCTCCGCTCCTCCCTCTCACGCCGAGATCGACGCACGGTGCGTCGAGATCGACGCACGGTGCGTCGATCTCGGCGCGGGTGCGTCGATCTCGCGGTCAGGGGGTGGCGAGGGCGGCGTCGTCCTGCTCGACGGCGGCGGTCCAGTCCTTCTTCGCGGCCCGCCAGGCCTCGTCGTCGTGGCCGCGCCGCCAGTACCCCGACGCCGAGAGCCGCTCGCGCGGGACGCCGAGCACGGAGCGGGCCCAGCGGCGCAGCGTCCGCACGCACCCCGCCTCGCCGTGCAGGAACGCGTGCGGGACGCCGTCGGGCAGCTCGCCGGCCGCGTGCAGCCGCTGCACGGTGTCCTCCAGGGTGGCGTCACCGCGGTGCACCCACGTGATCGTCACGTCCGCGGCGGAGTCGACCCCCTGCTCGTCCTCCGGTCCGGGGACCTCGACGACGGCGTGGGCCCGCGCGCCCGCGGGGAGCGCCTCGAGCGCCGCGGCGACGGCGGGCCAGGCCGAGTCGTCACCGACGAGGAGGTGCCACGGCGCCTCGGGGTCGGGGGCGTAGCCGCCACCGGGTCCGAGGAACGTGACCTGCTCCCCCGGTCGCGCGACCGCGGCCCAGGGGCCGCCGAGGCCCTCGTCGCCGTGGACCACGAAGTCGAGGTCCCACTCGGTGTCGCGGACCGCGCGGATCGTGTAGGTGCGCACCACGGGTCGGGCCCCCTCGACCGGCGGCGGGCCGACGACGAGCTTGACGTACCGGTCGGTGAACTCCGTCGGGTCGAGGCCCGGCAGGTCTCCGCCGGTCAGAGTGATCCGCACCATGTGCGGGGTCAGCCACCGCACGGCGCCGACGGTCGCGGACTTCGGGGTGCGCTTGCCGGCGGGCGGGCCGCTGCGGCGCTCGGTCGTCTCAGTCATCGTAGGTAAGCCTAACCTACCTTTGGCGCACGCCGTGGTCGGACGCCCGTCACGACCGCTGCAGCCGACGGACGCCCGTGACCGCCAGCCAGAACGCCACCACGACGACGGTCGGAGCCGACCCCGCACCGAACCGCGCCAGCAGCCGCGCAGGAACCACCCCACCACCATCACCACGGACAGATCGCCCGTCGGACCCGCCATCGGCGCGCACTCAGCCGCACCGACGCCGGGGCGAGCACCTGGACGGTGCCGTAGGTCTTGGAGACGCTCTCGACGTCGACCGGTGCATCGCTCACGGCGCCGAGGCTACCGAGCCCCGGCCCGCGGGCGGATCACCCGACGCGGCGGGTCAGTACCCGCCGTCGTCCGCCGCGCCCGCGGCCGCGGTCCCCTCGTCGAAGCCCGCGAGCACCGCGGCGGTGCCCGACAGCCCCAGGCGCGTCGCGCCCGCGGCGATCATCGCCTGGGCGTCGGCCAGGGTCCGGACGCCGCCCGAGGCCTTGATCCCCAGGCGACCGCCCACGGTGGCGGCCATGAGCTCGACGGCGTGCACCGAGGCGCCCCCGGTGGGGTGGAACCCGGTGGACGTCTTGACGAAGTCCGCGCCGGCGGCCTCGGCCGCGCGGCAGGCCGCGACGACCTCGGTGTCGGTCAGGGCCGCGGACTCGATGATGACCTTGAGGATCTTGTCGGACGGCACGGCGGCGCGCACGGCGGCGATGTCGTCCTGGACGACGTCGAAGCCTCCGGCCTTTGCCGCGCCGATGTCGATGACCATGTCGACCTCGTCGGCACCGTCCAGCACCGAGCGGGCGGCCTCGGCGGCCTTGATCTCGCTGGCGTGCTTGCCCGAGGGGAAGCCGCACACGGTCGCCACGGCGAGACGTCCGCCGGCGGCCTCGACCGCGTGGGCGACGAAGGTGGGCGAGACGCACACGGAGAAGACCCCGAGCGCGGCGCCCTCGGTCACCAGGGCGGAGACGTCGGCCGCCGTCGCCTCCGGCTTGAGCAGCGTGTGGTCGACGTAGCGGGCCAGTGCCGCGCGGTCGGTCGGGACGGCGGTGCCGGTGCCCGGCGTGCTGGTGTCGTCGCTCATCGCAGAGCCCCCTCGATCTTCTGGTAGCCGGGCAGGATCAGGTCGTCGACGAGGTCGCGGCGCTCGTCGTGGTGCAGGAACGCGCTCCACGCCGCCGTCATCGTGACGTCGGCGAGGTCGTCGATCGTCCAGCCCGCCTCCGAGACGAGCAGTCGCATCTCGTGCGACATCGACGTGCGCGACATCAGCCGGTTGTCGGTGTTGAGCGTGACCGCGAAGTCCAGCTCCTTGAGCCGGGTGATCGGGTGCTCGGCGATGGTGGACACGCCCGGCGCCGCCGCGGTCTGCAGGTTGGAGACCGGGCAGACCTCGAGAGCGATCTGGTGGTCCCGGACCCAGTGCGCCAGGCGGCCCAGCGTCGCGGAGCGGTCATGCTCCGAGAACGTGATGTCCTCCATGATCCGCACGCCGTGGCCCAGCCGGTCGGCCTGGCCGAGGTGCACCGCCTGCGCGATGGACTCCAGACCGGCGGCCTCGCCCGCGTGGATCGTCGTCGGGAAGTTCTGCTCGGCCAGGAAGCGCCACACCTCGGCGTGGCGGTCGGGGGCGAAGCCGTCCTCGGGACCGGCGATGTCGAACCCGACCACGCCCGCGTCGCGGTATGCCACGGCCAGCTCGGCGACCTCCATCCAGCGGTCGGTGTGGCGCATGGCGGTCACGAGCTGGCCGACCCGGATGGTGCGGCCCTGCTCGGCGGCCTCGCGCACACCGGCGTCGATGCCGTGCTGCACCGCCTCGACGGTGTCGGGCAGCGACATCCCGCGCTGCAGGTGCTGCTCGGGGGCCCAGCGCTGCTCGGCGTACACCACGCCGTCGGCCGCGAGGTCGAGCACGGCCTCGCGGGCGACGCGGGCCAGGGCCTCCGGCGTCTGCATGACGGCGATCGTGTGGTCGAAGGTCTCGAGGTACCGGGGCAGCGAGCCGGAGTCGGCGGCGTCGCGGAACCAGGTCGCCAGGGCGTCGGCGTCGCCGACGGGCAGCTCGTGACCGACGGCGTCGGCCAGCTCGAGCACGGTCTGCGGGCGCAGCCCGCCGTCGAGGTGGTCGTGCAGCAGGACCTTGGGCAGATCGCCGATGGCGTCGAGGAGGGCTTGCGTCATGGGCCCCAACCTACCTGCGCCGACGGGCCGTCGCCGGGCCCCGGGACCGGCTCGTGAGCGGGCTCACGCGGACAGGTCGTCGCCGGGTGCCTCCGGGTCGTCGGTCGGCACCTCGATGTCCTGCTCGACGACGTCGGCCTCGTTCGCCGACCCGTCCAGGTCGGGCCGCGGGAACCCCGGGTGGTACTCCTCGGCCTCGGACTCGTGCTGCGGCTGCTCGGGCGCGGACCCCGCCTCGTCGAGCAGGCTGGTGGTCTCCTCGGGCGTCTCCAGGCCGGCGTCGCGCCAGGCGTCGTTCGGCGTCGTGCTCATCTCTCCATGGTGACGCGCCGAGCGGCTCGACGCGAGCAGGGAGGTCAGTGCAGCCGGTCCAGCACGATCGGGGGCCGGGACACGGCGGTGCCGCCGGGCGCCACCGCCCAGCCGCCGTCGAGGGCGTCGAGCGCGCGCTCGAACCGCTCCGGGGTGTCGGTGTGCAGGGTGAGCACCGGCGCACCGGCGGCCACGTGCTCACCGGGCCGCGCATGGATCTCGACGCCGGCGCCCGCCTGCACGGGGTCCTCCTTGCGCGACCGTCCGGCACCGAGACGCCACGCGGCCACGCCGACGGCGTAGGCGTCGAGCTCGCTGACCACGCCGTCGCGGTCGGCGACCACCTGGTGCGTGTGCCGCGCGGTCGGCAGGGGTGCGTCCGGGTCCCCGCCCTGGGCGGCGATCATCCGCCGCCAGACGTCCATCGCCCGCCCGTCGGACAGGGCGCGGCGGACGTCGTCCTCGTCCGCCGGACGGCCGGCCGCGGCCAGCATCTCCACGGCGAGCGCGACGGTGAGGTCGACGACGTCGTCCGGTCCGCCGCCGTCGAGCACCTCGACCGACTCGCGCACCTCGAGGGCGTTGCCGGCCGTGCGACCGAGCGGGATCGACATGTCGGTCAGCAGCGCCACGGTACGGACCCCGGCGTCGGTGCCGAGCTCGACCATGGTGCGCGCGAGCTCGCGCGCCTGCTCGAGGTCCTTCATGAAGGCGCCGGACCCGACCTTGACGTCCAGCACGAGCGCACCGGTGCCCTCGGCGATCTTCTTGGACATGATCGAGCTCGCGATGAGCGGCACGGCCTCGACGGTGCCGGTGACGTCCCGCAGCGCGTAGAGCTTCTTGTCCGCCGGCGCGAGGCCCGCCCCGGCGGCGCAGACGACCGCGCCGACGTCGTCGAGCTGGGCGAGCATGTCCTCGTTGCTCAGCCCGGCACGCCAGCCGGGGATCGACTCCAGCTTGTCCAGCGTTCCCCCGGTGTGCCCGAGCCCGCGTCCGGACAGCTGCGGGACCGCGACCCCGAAGGCCGCCACCAGCGGTGCCAGCGGCAGGGTGATCTTGTCCCCCACGCCGCCTGTGGAGTGCTTGTCCGCCGTGGGGCGGGACAGCGAGGAGAAGTCCATGCGCTCGCCGGAGGAGATCATGGCGTGCGTCCACCGCGAGATCTCGCCCCGGCTCATGCCGTTGAGCAGGACCGCCATGGCCAGGGCCGACATCTGCTCCTCGGCCACCACGCCGCGGGTGTAGGCGTCGATCACCCAGTCGATCTGGGCGGACGACAGGTGGTGGCGGTCCCGCTTGGTGCGGATGACGTCGACGGCGTCGAACGGTTCGCTCATCGGTCCAGGTCCTCCGGTCCGAACGCCTGCGGCAGCAGGTCGGACATGGTGACGACGCCGCGGGGCGTCTCGACGATCAGGTCGGGGCCGCCGTGCTCCCACAGCAGCTGGCGGCAGCGGCCGCACGGGGTGATGACGCGGCCGCGACCGTCCACGCAGGTGAAGGCGGTCAGCCTGCCGCCGCCGCCCGTGACCAGCGCGGAGACCAGGGAGCACTCCGCGCACAGGGTGACGCCGTAGGCGGCGTTCTCCACGTTGCAGCCCACCAGCAGGCGCCCGTCGTCCGCGTAGGCGGCGGCGCCGACGGCGTACCCCGAGTAGGGCACGTAGGCGTGGCGGGTCACGTCCGTGGCGGCGGACCGCAGGGCGTCCCAGTCGACCGAGGACGGCACCGCGCTACTCCTTCGTGTACGGCGTGGCGAGCGCCGCCGGCGGCCGCGACCGGCCCACGAGCCCGGCGACGGCGAACAGCGTGACCACGTAGGGCAGCATCAGCATGAACTGGCTGGGCACCGGGGACCCGACGACGGAGAGCACGTTCTGCAGGTTGGTGGCGAACCCGAACAGCAGCCCGGCCAGGGCCGCCCGCACCGGGTTCCACTTGCCGAAGATCATGGCGGCCAGCGCGATGAAGCCGGCGCCGGCGGTCATCTCCCGGCCGAACTGGTTGATCGACACCACGGTGTAGAACGCACCGCCCATGCCACCGACGGCGCCGGCGATCAGCAGCGCGCGGTACCGGGTGCGCAGCACCTCGATGCCGACGGTGTCGGCCGCCCGCGGGTGCTCGCCGACGGCCCGCAGCCGCAGCCCCCAGCGGGTGCGGAAGAGCCCGTACCAGACGAGGAACACCACGACGGGCATCAGGTAGACCACGATCGTCTGGTCGAACAGCACCGGGCCGACGACCGGGATCCGCTCGAGGAACGGGATCGGGATCTGCTCGAAGCGGGTCGTGGAGTTCAGCGTCTCGGTGTTCGGCACGAGCACCAGCGAGTAGAAGAAGCTCGTCAGGCCGATCACCAGCACGTTGAGGACGACACCGACGATGATCTGGTTGACGCGGTAGGTGATGGTGAAGACCGCCAGGACGAGACCGACCAGGGCCGCGGCGATCATGGCCGCCAGCAGGCCCACCCACGGGCTGTTGGTCAGCGAGCCCGCCACGGCGGCCGTGAAGGCACCCGCGAGGAGCTGGCTCTCGATGGCGATGTTGATCGTGCCGGAGCGTTCGCCGATGACACCGCTCAGCGAGCCGTACACCAGCGGCACCGACAGGGCGATCGCCCCGCCGAGGAGCCCGACGACGGACAGGTCGCGCGGGCTGCCGGCGGCGGCCCAGGCCAGGAAGCCGACCAGCAGCGCGGCGGCGTACACGCCGGTGGCCCACAGCGGGGTCCTGCGCTGCGCGCGGGTGGCGACGACGGAGACGACGAGCAGCGCCGCGGCGACGGCGGCGCACACCCAGGCGGTCGCCATGCCGGGCAGCACGTAGACCGGCAGCTGGAAGAAGTCGGTCGGCGTCGACAGCGAGAACCGTGCGCTGCCCTCGCGCGGGGCGAGCAGGAGCAGCAGGGCGTACAGGGCGAGGACGACCGCCAGCGCGATCGAGGTCTTCCACGAGACGGTGGTGACGGTGCGGGGAGCGTCCGACGTCCCGGTGGGGGCGCCGTCGACGGTGGGCGCGCTCATGCCGCCGCCTCCTTCCTCGCGGCCTGCGACCGCTTCTTCCTCGGCTTGCCGCCCGGCTGCGGGAGCCGGAACACGGCCCGCACCAGCGGCGGCGCGGCGATGAACAGCACGATGAGGGACTGCACGACGAGCACGATCTCGATCGGGATGCCCTCGGCGGCCTGCATCGCCGAACCACCGGCCTTGAAGGCGCCGAACAGGATGCCGGCGCCGAGCACGCCGATCGGGTTGGAGTTGCCCAGCAGGGCGACGGTGATCGCGTCGAAGCCGATCCCGGCGTCGATGTCGGCGCCGAACCCGGTGGTCACGGTCCCCAGCACCTGGGTCACACCGGCCAGCCCGACCAGCGCACCGGCGACGAGCATGACCGAGACGGTGGACCGCGAGACGTCGATACCGGCGACGCGGGCGGCCCGCGGGTTCTCGCCGACGGCGCGGTAGGAGAACCCGACGGCCGACCGGTTGAGGATCCACCACACCACGGCGACGGCCACGAGGGCGAGGATGAAGCCCCAGTGCAGCGTGTACCGCTCCCCCAGCAGCGGCGGCAGCTGGGCGGACTCCGGCGTCGGCGGCGTCTTCGGGTTCGCCGAGCCGGGCGCCTGCATGAGCCCGGGCGTCGCCAGGAAGTACGACAGCAGGTACAGCGCGACGTAGTTGAGCATGATCGTCACGATGACCTCGTGAGCACCGGTGCGGGCCTTGAGCAGGCCGGCGATGCCGGCCCACAGGGCACCGGCCAGGATGCCCGCGACCAGGGCGAGGATCAGGTGGATCGGGAAGGGCAGGCCCGTCACGCCGAAGCCGACCCAGCCGGCCGCGGCGGCGGACATCAGCATCTGGCCCTGACCACCGATGTTCAGCAGGCCGGCGCGGAACGCGATCGCGACACCGAGACCCGCGGCGATCAGCGGCGTCGCGTTGTTCAGCGTCTGCGTCAGCGGCCGGATGCCGGCGGCGAACGTGTCGGCCCGGAAGTTGTAGACCGCGCCCTGGAACAGTGCCGAGTAGGCGCCGCCCACGGCCTCGCCGACCGCCGCGAAGGTGTCGGCGGGCCGGGTGAAGAAGTAGGCCGACGCTTCCTGGACGGCCTCGTCGGTGACGATGATCATCAGCGACCCGGCGATCACGGCCAGCAGGATCGCACCGAGCGAGACGGCCCAGCCGCCGGAGATGATCCGCCGGAAGGCGTCCTGCCAGCGCTGGTCGTCGGACTCCTGGTCGCCCTCCTCGCGGGCGCGGTCCTGCGCCAGCGCCTCGGCGAGCCCGGGGTCGGTGGAGGCGTCGACGTGCTCGATGTCCTCCTCGAGCCGGTTGTCGGACGAGTCGGCGGAGTGCCGGTCCGGGGTCTCGCTCACGCCGATCCCTCCTCGCGTGTCCGCTGCGGTGCCGGAGCGAGCGCCCGCAGCGAGCCTGCGAGCGCAGGGCGATCGCGACCAGCGAGCATTGCTCCGATTGCCTCGTACCTCGCCACCCCTGCGCGGGGGCTCCTCGCGCTCACGCGGCGTCTCCTTCGCTCTCGGGCGCGACGCCGGCCATCATCAGGCCGAGCACGTCGCGCGGGGTGTCGGCGGGCACGATGCCGACGACGCGACCGCGGTACATGACCATGATCCGGTCGGCCAGGGCCACCGCCTCGTCGAGCTCCGTCGACACCACGATGACCGGGATCCCCTGGTCGCGGGTCTCGACGATGCGCTTGTGGATGAACTCGATGGAACCGACGTCGACGCCGCGGGTGGGCTGGGCGGCCACGAGCAGGCGCAGGTCGCGGGACAGCTCGCGGGCGAGGACGACCTTCTGCTGGTTGCCGCCGGACAGGCGGCCGACGGGCAGGTCGATGCCGGTGGTGCGCACGTCGAACTCGTCGACCTTCTCGCGCGCGAACTCGTCGCGCAGGCCGAGCTGCAGCGAGCCCGCGCGGACGAACGGCGCGCCGTCGGTGCGGTCGAGGATGAGGTTCTCGGCGATCGTGAACTCGCCGACCAGACCGTCCGTGCTGCGGTCCTCGGGGACGAAGCCGACGCCGGCGTCCAGGACCTTGCGGACCGACCGCCCGCGCAGCTCCTCGCCGTCGAGACGGATCGAGCCCTGCAGGTCCGGGTGCAGACCGATCAACGCCTCGGTGAGCTCGGTCTGCCCGTTGCCCTGCACACCGGCGATGACGAGGATCTCGCCTCCGCGCACCGAGAAGCTGACGTCGTCGACGACGATCTGGCCGTCGGGGCGCGCGACGACGAGGTTCTCCACGGCCAGCTCGTTCTCGCCGTGGCGGGCCGCCTCCTTGTCGACCGTCAGCTGCACGGCGCGGCCGACCATGAGGGAGGCGAGCTCGTTGTCCGGGGCGGTCGGGTCGGCCTCGCCGACGACCTTGCCGTGCCGGACCACCGTGATGCGGTCCGCGACCTCGCGGACCTCACGGAGCTTGTGGGTGATGAAGACGATGGCCTTGCCCTCGTCCTTGAGCTGGCGCATGATCGCCATCAGCTCGTCGGTCTCCTGCGGCGTGAGCACCGCCGTGGGCTCGTCGAAGACGAGCACCTGCGCGTCCCGGCTCAGGGCCTTGATGATCTCGACGCGCTGCTGGACGCCGACCGGGAGCTCCTCGACGACCGCGTCCGGGTCCACGTGGAAGCCGAACCGGTCCGCGGTGCTGCGGACGGTCTCCCGCGCGGCGGACAGGTCCAGGATGCCCGGGCCCGACGTCGTCTCGTGGCCGAGCATGACGTTCTCGGCGACGGAGAACACCGGCACGAGCATGAAGTGCTGGTGCACCATGCCGATCCCCGCGTTCATCGCGTCGCCGGGGCCTTCGAAGTCCTGCACCTCGCCGTCGAGGAGGATCTCGCCCTCGTCGGCGTCGTACAGGCCGTACAGGACGTTCATCAGCGTGGACTTGCCCGCGCCGTTCTCGCCCAGCAGACAGTGGATCTCGCCCGGTTCGACCACCAGGTCGATGTGGTCGTTGGCCACCAGCGCGCCGAAACGCTTGGTGATCCCACGCAGCTCGAGCCTCATCGCGGTCCGTCCCGCCCTTCCCTCACGGTTCTGGTGGCCAGCCTAGGTCGCACGGCGTGGCGGGACACGGTGAGCGCACCGTGTCCCGCCACGCCGGCGGTCATCCCGTCAGCGGGTCACTCGTCCAGGTAGGAGGTGACCTCGAGCTCGCCGTCGATGATCTGCTGCTGCAGGTCCTCGACCTCGCTCATCAGCTCGGGGTCGACCTCGTCCTCGAACTCGTGCAGCGGGGCCAGGCCCACGCCCTCGTTCTCGAGGGTGCCGATGTACGGCTCCGGGTCGAACTCCTCGGTGGCCGCGGTCATGAGGGCGTCGTGCGTGGAGACGTCCATCTTCTTGAGGATGGAGGTCAGCACGTACGGCTGGGTGCTCGGGTCGGTCTCGTAGAAGTCCGCGTCGACGCCGACGAGGGCGACGTCACGGCCGGAGTCCTCGATGGCGGCGATCGCCGACTGGTAGATCGGACCGCCGACGGGCAGGATCACGTCGACACCCTGGTCCAGGATGTTCGTCGCCGTGGTCTTGGCGGTCTGGTTGGCCTCGAAGCCGCCGGTGAACGAGCCGTCCTCGCCGCCGGAGTAGCCGATGACCTCGACCTCGGCGTCGTTGGCCTCGTTGTAGTACTCGACGCCCTGCTTGAACCCGTCCATGAAGATCGTCACGGTCGGGAACGGCTGACCACCGAACGTGCCGACCTTGCCGGCCTCGGAGTAGCCGGCCGACAGGTAGCCCGCGAGGAACGCGGCCTCGGCCGTGTTGTACAGCAGCGGCTTGATGTTGTCGGCGTCCGCCTGACCGTCAAAGTCCGCGTCCGCGGCGTCGTCGACCAGGAAGTAGTCGATCTCGGGGTTGGCGTTCGCGGACTCGATGGTGTCCGCCGACAGGGCGAACCCGACCGAGACGATCGCGTCGCAGCTCTGGTCGACCAGCGACTGCAGGTTCGGCTGGAAGTCGGTCTCGGACTGCGACTGGACGTCGATGACGTCCTGGCCGAGCTCCTCGGCGGCAGCCTGGGTGCCCTCGTAGCTGAGCTGGTTGAAGCTCTTGTCGTCGAAGCCGCCCTGGTCGGAGACGATGCACGGCTGGTAGTCGACGGACTCGCTCTCCGCCATCTCCGTCTCGGTGGTCTCCTCGGTGGGGGTCTCCTCCGGGGCCGCGCCGCACGCCGCGAGAGTCAGTGCCGCCGCGCCGGCGAGGGCGGTGAACTTGATCGCACTCTTCACCTGTCGCTCCTGTCGATGAGGGTGGGTGAGCACGGGCGCTCGCCCGTCTCACGATCAGAGATGGACAGACTAACCACGCGCGGGCTCAGGACATGCCACGAGCACCTACCGTGGCCGAGTCGTTATCGAATGGGAACACCGTCGGAATGAGCCAGGTCACACCACGGCGGTCTCACCGGCAGGTTCTCATCCGAGAGCGACGCGCGCCAGCACACGGGCACCGATCGCGATCGCCCGTTCGTCGACCCGGAGGTCGCCCTGGTGGATGTCGTACCGACGCTCCCCCGGGATCGCCGTGCCCAGCCGCGCCATCGCCCCCGGCACCTTCGTCAGGTACCAGGCGAAGTCCTCCCCGCCGAGCGACTGCTCGGTGAGCACGACGCCGTCCTCGCCGAGCACGGACGCACCCGCCGCCTCGAGGGCGGCGGTGACGTCGGCGTCGTTGTCCACCGGCGGGACGCCCCGGACGTGGTGCACGCTCACCTCGACGTCGTACGGGGCGACGACCTGCTCGACGGCGTCGAGCAGCACCTGACCGGCCCGCTCCCAGGCCCGGACGTCCAGGCAGCGCAGCGTGCCCTTGGCCACGCCGGTGGCGGGGATGGCGTTGTGCGCGTTGCCCGCCTCGACCGCACCCCACGTCAGGTTGACCCCGGAGCGGGGGTCCAGCCGGCGCCCCAGGACCGCCGGGACCTGGGTGATGACCTGGCCGAGGGCGTAGACGACATCGCCCGTCAGGTGCGGCCGGGAGGTGTGACCGCCGCTCGAGGACAGGGTCACCGTGACCAGGTCCGAGGCGGAGGTGATCGGGCCGATGCGCGTCCCGAGCTGCCCGACGTCGAGCTTCGGCTCGGTGTGCACCGCCACGATCCGCGCGACGCCGTCGAGCACGCCCTGGGCGAGCACGTCGTGGGCGCCGCCCGGCATGATCTCCTCGGCCGGCTGGAAGATCAGCCGGACCCCGGACTCCAGCAGCCCCTCCTCGGCGAGCCGGGCCAGCGCCAGGCCGGCCCCGAGGACGACGGCCGCGTGCACGTCGTGGCCGCAGGCGTGCGCCACGCCCGGCACCGTCGAGGCGAAGTCGCACCCGCACAGGTCGTCCAGCGGCAGCGCGTCGATGTCGGCGCGCACCGCCGTCCGCCCCCGCCCCGGCACCTCGGGACCGATGTCGCACGTCAGCCCGGTGCCCTCCAGCAGCCGGGGCTGCAGCCCGGCCGCCCGCAGCCGCTCGGCCAGCACCGCCGTCGTGCGGAACTCCTCGCGCGCCGTCTCGGGATGGGCGTGCAGGTCGCGGCGCACCGCCACGAGCTCGTCCTCCAGCGTCGCGACGACCTCGTCCAGGCGCGCCCGGGTCGCGGCGCTCACAGCAGGTCCTCCCGCCCGTGGGCGCGGACGGCGTCGACCATGCTGCGCACCTGCTGGGCGCGGGCGCGGGTCGTGACCAGCACGGCGTCCGGGGTGTCGACCACCACGACGTCGTCGATCCCGAGCAGCGTCACGGTCCGGCCGCTCGCGGGCACCACGACGGACCCCGCGCTCTGGACTCGGACCACGTCGGCGCTGTCGCCGAGCACCTTCGACCCGGCGTCGTCGTCGGCCGGCAGCAGGGCGGCCAGGGAGTTGAAGTCCCCCACGTCGTCCCACCCGAACGGCCCGGGGACCATCGCGACCCCGCCGGCGGCCGCGACCGGCTCCGCCACGGCGTGGTCGATCGCGATCTTCTCCAGGCCGGGCCACGTCTCGGCCAGCACCCGGTCGCGGTCCGGGGTGTCCCAGGCGGCCGCGATGCGGCGCAGACCGTCGTGCAGCGCCGGGCGCTGCTCGGCGAGGTGACCGAGCAGCACGTCCGTCGCGGCGACGAAGATCCCCGCGTTCCAGCGGTACTCGCCCGAGGCGAGGTACGCCCGCGCCGTCTCGGCGTCCGGCTTCTCGGTGAATCCGCTGACGTGCACGGCGCTGGGCGCCCCCGCGATCCCCAGCGGGTCGGCGCCGTGGACGTACCCGAACGCCGTCGACGGGCGCGAGGCGGCGATGCCCACCGTCGTCACGTAGCCGGCCCGGGCGGCCTCCACGGCCTCGCGGACGGACCGCTCGAACTCCCGGGTGCCCGAGATCACCTGGTCGGCGGCGAAGGAGCCGAGGACGACCACCCCGTGACGCTGCTCCAGGACGGCCGCCGCCAGGCCGATCGCCGCCATGGAGTCCCGGGGGGACGGTTCGGCCAGCACCTGGTCCGCACCGAGCTCGGGCAGCTGGTGGCGCACGGCGTCCGCGTGCCGGGTTCCCGTGACCACGACGATGCCGTCACGGCCCGCCAGCGGTGCGAGACGGTCGGCGGTGCCCTGGAGCAGGCTGCGCCCGGAACCGCTGAGGTCGTGCAGGAACTTGGGGGCACCCGCCCGCGACACCGGCCACAACCGGGTCCCGGAACCTCCGGCGGGAATGACGGCACGGAATCCGGGGATGGCGGAAGAGGGCATGGACGCAGCATAGTGACGCCTGTCGAACCCGTGACGTGTCGCCTGTGGCGTCGATCACAGAATCCACGCGGGAATGCCGTTTTTCCGGCGGCCGTGACCCGATCGCGACCGGGTGTCACTACAGTGTCCTCACGTAACCCGCCCGCATCCGCCAATGGAGGCCCCCCGTGCCGACTGCCCCCGCTGGCACGCTCTACCGCGGCCGTGAAGGTATGTGGTCCTGGGTCGCGCACCGCGTGACCGGCGTGTCGATCTTCTTCTTCCTGCTCGTGCACGTGCTCGACACGTCGCTCGTGCGCGTCTCGCCCGAGGCGTACAACGCCGTCATCGGCACGTACCAGACCCCGATCATGGGGCTGGGCGAGGCCGGCCTCGTGGCCGCGATCGTCTTCCACGCGTTCAACGGTCTGCGCATCGCACTCGTCGACTTCTGGTCGAAGGGCCCCCGCTACCAGCGCGTCATGCTCTGGGTCGTCCTCGGTCTGCTCGTCGTGACGATGGCCGGATTCCTGCCCCGCCACCTGATGAACGTGTTCGGAGCCAGCTGATGACCACCCAGACCGACATCCCCACTCCGCGTTCCCCGTACGTGCGCCGCAAGACTACCCGGGGCAACTTCGAGCTGTACTCCTGGGTCTTCATGCGGGCCTCCGGCGTCGTCCTCGTGGTGCTCGTCTTCGGCCACCTCTTCGTGAACCTCATGGTCGGCGACGGCGTCAAGGCCATCGACTTCGCCTTCGTCGGCGGCAAGTGGTCGAGCCCGTTCTGGCAGATCTGGGACCTCCTGATGCTCTGGCTCGCCATGATCCACGGCACCAACGGCGTGCGGACGATCATCAACGACTACGCCCAGCGGGACCTCACCCGCGGCGTGCTCAAGAGCCTGCTGTACCTGGCGTTCACGATCACCGTGGTGCTCGGCACGCTGGTGATCTTCACCTTCGAGCCCTGCCCGCCCGGCGCACCGGCCGAGCTGCTCGCCTCGATCTGCACGGCCTGAGCCCGCGCACCCCCAGCCCGCTGAACCACCACCGTCCGCAGGAGGCATCGGAACCGATGCAGACCCACCAGTACGACGTCGTCATCGTCGGCGCAGGCGGCGCCGGCATGCGCGCGGCGCTCGAGGCGTCGAAGGGCGCCCGCACCGCGGTCATCTCCAAGCTGTACCCCACGCGTTCCCACACCGGCGCCGCCCAGGGCGGCATGTGCGCCGCCCTGGCGAACGTCGAGGAGGACAACTGGGAGTGGCACACCTTCGACACCATCAAGGGTGGCGACTACCTCGTCGACCAGGACGCCGCGGAGGTGATGGCCAAGGAGGCCATCGACGCCGTGCTGGACCTGGAGCGGATGGGTCTGCCGTTCAACCGCACGCCGGAGGGGCGGATCGACCAGCGCCGATTCGGCGGGCACACCCGCAACCACGGTGAGGCCGCCGTGCGCCGCGCCTGCTACGCCGCGGACCGCACCGGCCACATGATCCTGCAGACGCTGTACCAGAACTGCGTGAAGCAGGACGTCGAGTTCTACAACGAGTTCTACGTCCTGGACCTGCTCACCGACCACGACCTGACCACGGAGGACATCGAGGACGGCGCCGAGGTCAACGCCACCGGCGTGGTCGCCTACGACCTGGCCACCGGCGAGCTGCACGTCTTCCAGACCAAGGCGGTCGTGTTCGCCACCGGCGGCGCGGGCAAGATCTTCAAGACGACGTCGAACGCCCACACCCTCACCGGTGACGGCATGGCGCTGGCCTACCGCCGCGGCCTGCCGCTGGAGGACATGGAGTTCTTCCAGTTCCACCCGACGGGTCTGGCCGGCCTGGGCATCCTGCTGTCGGAGGCGGCCCGCGGCGAGGGCGGCATCCTGCGCAACGCCGACGGCGAGCGGTTCATGGAGCGCTACGCACCGACCATCAAGGACCTGGCGCCCCGCGACATCGTCGCCCGGTCGATGGCCAACGAGGTCCGCGAGGGTCGCGGCGCCGGCCCGAACAAGGACTACGTCCTGCTCGACCTGACGCACCTCGAGCCGGCGCACATCGACGCCAAGCTGCCGGACATCACCGAGTTCGCCCGCACCTACCTCGGCATCGAGCCGTACACCGAGCCGGTGCCCGTCTACCCCACCGCGCACTACGCGATGGGCGGCGTGCCCACGAACATCAAGGGCGAGGTCCTGCGCGACGGCCACAACGTCGTCAAGGGGCTGTACGCCGCCGGCGAGGTCGCCTGCGTCTCCGTGCACGGGTCCAACCGCCTCGGCACGAACTCCCTGCTCGACATCAACGTCTTCGGCAAGCGCGCCGGCCGCTCCGCCGCCGCGTACGCGCAGACCGTCGAGCAGCACCTGCCGATCGTCGAGGGGCCGACGGCCCGGGTCGAGGCGCAGCTGTCCGAGATGCGCGACCGCCCCGACGGCGAGCGCGTCGCCGACGTGCGCCAGGCGCTGCAGGAGACGATGGACGCCAACGCGCAGGTCTTCCGCACCGACGAGTCGCTGAACAAGGCCGCCGCCGACATCCGCGAGCTGCAGAAGCGGTACCGCAACGTGTCGGTCCAGGACAAGGGCTCGCTGTTCAACACGGACCTGCTGGAGGCGATCGAGCTGGGCTTCCTGCTCGACATCGCCGAGGTCACCGTCGTCGCCGCGCTCAACCGCCGCGAGTCCCGCGGCGGTCACTACCGCGAGGACTTCCCGGACCGGGACGACGACAACTACATGCTGCACACGATGGCGTACCGCCGTCCGACGTCGGCTCCCGACGCCGCCGACGGGCACGTCGCGGGCTACTTCGACCACGTCGAGGACTTCGGGGACTACAAGGTCGTCCTGGGGTCCAAGCCCGTCACCATGACGCGCTACGAGCCGATGGAGCGGAAGTACTGATGACTGCTGTTCTCGAGAACTCGACCGACACCTCCGGCTCCGAGGCGCAGGCCGGCGCCGTGTCGTCCTTCCAGGTGACCCTGAAGATCCGCCGGTACAACCCGGAGGTCGCCGCCGAGGCGTACTGGGAGGAGCACACGGTGACCGCGCACGGCACCGACCGTGTGCTGGACGCCCTGCACAAGATCAAGTGGGAGCTCGACGGCTCGCTGACGTTCCGGCGCTCCTGCGCCCACGGCGTGTGCGGCTCGGACGCGATGCGGATCAACGGCCGCAACCGTCTGGCCTGCAAGACGCTGCTCAAGGACATCAACCCGGACAAGCCGATCGTCGTCGAGGCCATCAAGGGCCTGCCGGTGCTCAAGGACCTCGTGGTCGACATGGAGCCGTTCTTCGCCTCCTACCGCGAGATCATGCCGTTCCTCATCACGTCGGGGAACGAGCCGAGCCGGGAGAACATCCAGTCCCAGGCCGACCGCGACCGGTTCGACGACACCACCAAGTGCATCCTGTGCGCGGCGTGCACGTCGTCCTGCCCGGTCTTCTGGACCGACGGCCAGTACTTCGGCCCGGCGGCGATCGTCAACGCGCACCGGTTCATCTTCGACTCCCGCGACCAGGGTGGCACCCAGCGCCTGGAGGTCCTCAACGACAAGGAGGGCGTGTGGCGCTGCCGCACGACCTTCAACTGCACCGAGGCCTGCCCGCGCGGCATCGAGGTCACCAAGGCGATCCAGGAGGTCAAGCGGGCGATGATCACCCGCGCCTTCTGACTCTCACGTCTCGGCGGGAGAGGGAGAGCCCCGCACGGTCGCGTTCACGGGCGCTGCGCGCCCTCCACTTCGGGGACGACGACCGTGCGGGGCTCTCCCTCTCCCGCTGTCGTCGTCTCACCCAGGGAGGCAATCCTCCGGCCAGGGCGGCGGCAGGTCCGGCGAGGTAGGCAACCCTCCGCCCAGGGAGGCAACCTTCCGGCGAAGTAGGCAACGTTCCGGCGAAGTAGGCAACGTTCCGGCGAGGTAGGCAACGTTCCGGCGAGGTAGCACTCCTGGCGGTGAGGTAGCGCGGGTCCGACGCCGCGCGCGATCAGGAGTAGATGCCGCGGCGTACGCCACGGACGACCGGACTGTACGGCTTGCCGCTGCCGGCTCCCTGGGCGACCAGCCGGTCGACCTCCTCCTGGTGGCGCATCGCCGCGAGCTCCGCCTCGGCGCGGGCGATCTCGTCCATCCGCGGCGGGTCGTACATCCAGGCGCAGACCATCAGCAGCATCCGGGACAGGAAGTTGGCCAGCAGCAGGATCGTCCCGATGGTCACGAACGAGCCGAGCACGACGTTGCTCGACACGCTCGAGGTCACCAGCGACGTCCCGGCGTAGCGCAGGGCACCCGAGGCCAGCCCTGCCAGGAGGCACCCGATCACGAGGTCGCGAGTGCGCCGGGGCCGTACCTGCCCGACCACCCGGACGATCAGGTACACCACGACGGCGTCGAGCACGACGGCGACCCCCAAGCTCCCGAAGCGGAGCAGCTGGCCGAGGGCCTGGGTTTCCCCGAACCAGTTCTCGAACTGCGTCTCCACCGTGGTGGCCAGGATGCTGGCGGCCGCCGTCACGACGATCATGGCGCCGAGGACGACGAAGCCGACGAGCTGCCAGACCTTGGCCATCACCGGGTTGACCCCGACCACGGGGGCGTCGAACATCGAGCGGATCGAGTGGCGCAGGGCACCCATGAAGCTGATCGCCGTCCACAGCAGCACCACGGTGGCGATGAAGGTCGCCACGTTCCAGATGTTGGTGACCACCAGGTCGTCGGGGTTCAGCTGGTTCTCACCGTCACCGATCAGGCCGGGTAGCCACAGCTCGATCTGGTCGGTCACCGCCGCCATCAGTTCGGGCCGGCTGCCCAGGGTCGCCGAGAACACGGAGAACCCGATCGTCAGGCTCGCACCGATGGCGAAGATCGCCGAGTAGGCGATCCCGCCGGAGAGCAGGTTCCCGCGGCGGGCCATGTACCACTGGACGGCACGGACCTCACGCCGGTCCTTGACCCAGCCGACCAGGCGGGTCGCCCGGTCCTTCCACCGATCGATGCGCTCCGACACGGTCTCGACCCTAGCGGCGGTCGGCGGAGTCGGCAGCGCACGACGTGCGACGACGCCCGGGTCGGCGGATCAGCGCATCCGGAGGTACTCGCGCCCGCCGCGCAGCTCGTAGGAGCGCTGCGGACGCCACACGCCGTCGTCGCCGTGCTCGTACTGCCAGATTGCCGACACGTCGAAGACGGCCTCGAAGTCGGCCATCTCCGTGAAGGCCCGGTCGAGGGCGTCGTCGGGGACCTCGTGGGCGATGGTGACGTGCGGGTGGTAGTTGAACCGCAGGTCCTGGGCGAGCACCCCGGACCTGGTCTGCTGCTCGAGCAGCTCGCACTCGGCGATGCCCTCGGCGAGCGAGACGAAGACGACCGGCGAGACGGGTCGGAACGTCCCGGTGCCGCGCAGGTGGACCCGGAAGGGCGGCATCTCGTCCGCGATCTTGCCGAGGTGCTCCCCCACCGACGGCATGTCGGCACGGTCCACGACCGTCGGTCCGATGACGGTGATGTGCGGCGGGATCACCTGGGCCAGCGGGTCGTCGAACTCCGCCCGGGCTTCCTGCAGGCGCGCGGCGTAGGGATCCGGCACCGCGATCGCGATACCGATCCGGAGCTGGTCAGGGCCTCGTGCCGGGATCCTCACCGGTGACCCCGGGGCAGCAGGCCGAAGCGGTCGAAGAGCCGGTCGCGCACGCCGCCGGCGATCTCCCGGGCCCGGGCGGCACCGTCGTCGAGCACCTTGTCCAGCTCGGCGGGGTCGGACAGGTAGGTGTTCGCCCGCTCCTGGAACGGCTCGAGGAAGGCCACGACGGCGTCGGCCAGGTCGACCTTGAGGTACCCGTAGCCGCGGCCGTCGTACTCGGCGGCGATGTCGTCGACCCCGCGGCCGGTGACGGCGGAGTAGATCGACAGCAGGTTGGAGATGCCGGGCTTGGCCTCGCGGTCGAAGTAGACGGCGTAGGAGTCGTCGGCGTCGGTGACGGCCGACTTGATCGCCTTGGCAGCCTTCTTCGGGTTCTCCAGCAGCCAGATGACCCCCTTGCCTCCCGCGTTCGACTTCGACATCTTCGCGGTCGGGTTCTGCAGGTCCTGGATCTTGGCGGTGGCGGTGACGATGTGGGCGTCGGGCACGACGGCGGTGCCCGCCCCGAAGCGGGCGTTGAGGCGCTCGGCCAGGTTCCGGGTCAGCTCGAGGTGCTGGCGCTGGTCCTCGCCGACCGGGACGAGGGCGGCGTCGTAGACGAGGATGTCGGCCGCCATCAGCACCGGATAGGTGAACAGCCCGACCGTGGTCCCCTCGGTCCCCTGCCGCGCCGACTTGTCCTTGAACTGGGTCATCCGACTGGCCTCGCCGAACCCGGTCTGGCAGCTCAGCAGCCAGGCGACCTCGGTGTGCTCCGGCACGTGCGACTGCACGAACAGGGCCGACCGGGCCGGGTCGACGCCGCCGGCCAGGTACTGCGCGGCCGTCGCGCGCGTCCGCTCCCGCAGCGCCGCGGGGTCCGGGTTGACGGTGAGCGCGTGCAGGTCCACCACGCAGTAGAGCGCCTGGTTGTCGTCCTGCAGGGCCACCCACTGCGTCAGGGCACCCAGGTAGTTGCCCAGGTGCAGCGACGAGTCGGTCGGCTGCATGCCGGACAGGATGCGAGGACGGGATCCGGACTGCGCGCCCGGTGCGGTGGGGAGGTCGGACATGGTCTTCATTCTGGCAGGTCTGGCGGGTGCGCCTGAATCACCCGGGATGTCGGACGTGTCGGTCTCGCGAGGGAGCGCGGTCGCTACGTGGCTTCGTCGTCGAACGGAGCCGGACCGGACGACGACGGCCCGCTCGGCGCTGCGGGCACCGCGGCGGACCCGGCACCCGCGACACCGGCCACCCCGGCGGCACCGCCACCGGCCGCGCGGGCGGTGCGGCCCGCGGCGCTGCGGTTCGCGGCGCCGCGCGTCGGCGCCGGGTCGTCGTCCAGCAACGCTTCCTTGACGATGCGCCGCGGGTCGTACTGCCGCGGGTCGAGCTTCTGCCAGTCCACGTCGCGGAGCTCGTCGCCGAGCTCGTCGTCGACCCGGCTCTTGGCGTCCCGCAGCAGCACCTTGCCCTGGCGGACCAGACCGCCGAGCTGTGCGGCGTAGCGGGGCAGGCGCTCGGGCCCGATGAGCACGAGCGCCAGCACGATGATGACGACGAGCTCGCCCCCGTTGATCCCGAAGACTCCCACGGCGAACAGCCTAGCCCGTGGCGCGGCGCGACCGGTACGGCGCCGGCGTCACTCGCTCGCCCGCTCCTGCAGCACGACGCGCACCTCGCGCTCCTCGCCGTCGCTGCGGACGCGCAGGGTGACGGCGTCACCCGGCTGACGTGCACGGATCGCCACGATGAGCTCGTTGCTGCGGGACACCGGGCGGCCGTCGATCGCCAGGATGACGTCACCGGCGCGGACCCCCGCCAGGTCCGCCGGACCGTCCGGCGTCACGGGCGGGATGCCCTGCTGGGCCTCGGACGACACCTGGACGCCCTCCCCGGAGTAGGAGGTGTCCAGCAGCACGCCGATCACGGGATAGGTCGCCTGACCGGTCTCGATGAGCTGCTCCGCCGTCGTGCGGGCCTGGTTGGCCGGAATGGCGAACCCGAGGCCGATGCTCCCGGTGGCCTGCGTGGCACCGGGCGGCTGGGCGATCGCGGAGTTGATGCCCACGACCTCGCCGTCGGCGTCGACGAGCGGCCCGCCGGAGTTGCCGGGGTTGATCGCGGCGTCGGTCTGGATGGCGTCGATGAACGCGGTCGTCGCCTGGTCCCCGGCCTGCACGGGACGGTGCAGCGCACTGACGATCCCGGCGGTGACCGTTGAGTCGAGGCCCAGCGGTGCGCCGACGGCCAGCACGGCGTCCCCGACCACGACGTCGTCCGAGTCGCCCAGCACGAGCGGCGTCAGCCCGTCGACGTCGATCTTGACCACGGCCAGGTCGTAGTCGGGGGTGCTCCCGACGACCTCGCCCGCGTGCTCGGAGCCGTCGGAGAGGACGACGACCACGTCGCCGCCCCCTCCGCCGGCGGTGACCACGTGGTCGTTGGTCAGGATGTAGCCGTCCTCGCGCAGCACGAAGCCCGAGCCCGAGGACCCGCGCCCCCCGGCACCGGAGATCTCCAGCGAGACCACCGACGGCAGCACCTCGGCCGCGATGGCCGCGTGCGAGTCCACCGGGCGGGAGTCGTCGGCGCCGTCGTCCTGCGACCCGGGGCTGACCGGCAGGTCGGCGCTGACGGGGGCCTCGTCCTGGGCGCCGCCGGCGATCCGGTCGCCGAGCACGCCACCGACCAGGCCGACCGCGAGCGCCAGGACCAGGATCACGGCCGTGCGTCCGGCGCCGAGCCGGGCCGGCCGCCGGGACGCCGGTGCGCCCCCGGCCGGGGTGCCCGCGGGCTGCGGCGCCGACGGCGGCACGGACGGCGGGGTGTCCGCAGCCGGGGCCGACGACGGCGCGGCGGCCGGGGCCGACGACGCGGGCGCGGGCTGCGCGGCCACCGGCGGTGCGGGGTCGGGCCGGCGGGCCGGGGGCTCCGGGGAGGCGAAGAGGTCGGGATCCTGGGGTGTCATGGAAGGGTGAGAGCTCCTGTCACGGTCGACCAGCCACGAGTGATCTGGGGCAGGACGCCCCCGTCGTAGTCACGTTCGGGGAAAGCAGCGACGACCTCGGACAGGACGTCGTCGGGGGCGTCCGTCGTGACCTCCACGACGACGTCGCCGGCCTGCCAGGCGACGTGCCAGGGGTCCTGGGACAGCACGACGACGTCACCGCGCCCGGCGACCTCGGTCCGCGCCGTCGACCCGGTCCCTGCCGCCAGCCGGCCCTGCTGCTGGCGGACGACCACGGGCCCGTCGGGGCCGGTCAGGTCGATCTCGCACGACGTCGGGCCGGTGCGCACGGCCACCACCTCGTACCCCGGCGGCAGCGACGACGGCGCCACGAACCCCGCACGGCCGAGCCCGGCCTCGGTCACCGTGTCGCCGGACGTGCCGCCCGCCCCTGCCAGGGTGGTCAGGGCGGCGACGCGCGAGGTGTCGGGTGTGACCACGGGTGCCTGGCCGAGCACGAACAGGGCACAGCCCAGCACACCTGCTCCCCCGGCACCCACGAGCGCGACCCGGCGGCGGCGCCGTCGTCGCTCCGCGCCCAGGACGTCGCCGGTCAGGGGCGGGTGCCACGCCTCGGGTGCGGCCCACCCGGTGTCCCGGTCGGGGGCCCGCAGGGGGTCGCCGTCGGCGGGCGGGATGGAGGCCGAGAGGTCCAGGAGCCGCTGGGTCAGCTCCGCCGTCGGGGTGACGTCCCCGGCGGCGGCGAGGTGCCGGCGCGCGGACCGTGCCGTCTCGAGCTCGGCGGCGCACAGCGAGCAGCACGCGACGTGCGCCAGGGCGCGCTCGGCCTCGGCCGGCGGCAGCTGGCCGTCGGCCAGCGCGCTGACGCGGTCGCCGAGGTGGGCGCTCATCGCCGCACGTCCTCGCGTCGGTGCTCCAGCGCGTCGCGCAGCTGGGCCCGCGCGCGGTGGATCCGTGAGCGCACCGTGCCGATCTTGATGCCCAGGGTGACCGCGATCTCCTCGTAGCTGAGACCTTCGATGTCGCATAGGACGACGGCGGCGCGGTACTCGGGTCGCAGGCCGTCGAGGGCGGCCTGGACGTCGTGGTCGAGGTTGCCGTGCTCGAAGCCGCGCTCGGGCCGGCCGCGGTCGTCGGTGGACTGGACCCGCGAGGCGTCCTCGCCCATGGCCTCGAAGCGGATCCGCTTCTTGCGGCGGACCTGGTCCAGGAAGAGGTTGGTCGTGATGCGGTGCAGCCAGCCCTCGAAGGTGCCGGGGGTGTAGCTGGACAGCGACCGGAACACCCGCAGGAACGTCTCTTGCGTCAGGTCCTCGGCGTCCTGCCGGTCACCGGTCAGACGGTAGGCGAGCCGGTACACGCGCGCGGAGTGCTCCCGGACGATCTCGTCCCAGGTCGGGGGCACCCACGAGGCGGTGTCGGACTCCACGGTCTTGGTCATCACGGTCATCGTCCCATGCGAACGTGTGAGCAACCTGAGAGGTTCCCACGTACGATCTGCCCAGCGATCAAGGGGGCCGTGTCATCTTCACCGAGGCGGAGGCCCAGGACGACCGCGGGGTCGCCTGGACGTTCAGCGAGTCGTTCCTCACTGAGGACGCCACGCTGCTGCGCGCCCGGGAACGGGCGGCCTCGCTGGGGTGCGCGACGGTCTCCCCCGGGACCGGGGCGCTGCTGCGGGTCGTCGCGGCGGCGGCGCAGGCGCGGACCGCGGTCGAGATCGGCAGCGACGCGGGCGTCACGGCCCTGTGGATGCTGCGCGGCATGCTGCCGGACGGCGTCCTGACCACCATCGACCCGGACGCGGCGCGGCAGCGCGCCGCGAAGACGGCGTTCGCGGACGAGGAGGTGGCGTCCTCGCGCACGCGGGTGATCACCCGCCCACCGCTGGACGTGCTGCCGCGACTGACGGACGGCGCCTACGACCTGGTGCTGGTCGCGGTCGACCCCCTCGTGCTGGCCTCGCACGTCGAGGCGGCGGTCCGGCTGCTGCGCGAGGGGGGCGTGCTGGGGATCGTCGACCCGGCGCTCAGCGGGCGGGTCGCCGACCCGACGCGGCTCGAGGCACCCACCGTGGCGGTCCGGGAGACGGCGCACGCCGTCCGCGCGGACGAACGCCTGGTGCCGGCGATGGTCCCGACCGGCGACGGGCTGCTGCTCGCGGTGCGCCGCGCACCGCGGCACCCGTCCGCCTGAACGACGAGGCGGGCGCGCGACGGGAGCCACACCCGTCCCACGCCCGCCTGTCACGGGAGTGCTGCAGACGTCGTCAGCCGACGACGCCCTGGAGGGCCTCGCCCAGCTCGCCGGCCTCGGTCGCGTTCAGCTCGACGACCAGCCGACCACCGCCCTCCAGCGGAACACGCATGACGATGCCGCGTCCCTCCTTGGTGACCTCGAGGGGCCCGTCGCCCGTCCGCGGCTTCATCGCAGCCATGTGTGGCTCTCCATTCCGTTGTCCGGTTCCTCCGCCCCCGCACCCGCACGGTGCCGGATGAGGTGCGTCTCACCATTCTACTGTCCGCCTCGGGCGACCAACGTCAGGCCAGGCCGCGACGCGCGACCCGTGGAGGCGCCTCGTCACGGACCGCCGCCACCATCTCCAGGGCGTGCCGCGTGGCCGCGACGTCGTGGCTGCGGAACACGCGGGCACCGTGCCAGGCGGCGAGCGCCGTGGCCGCGAGGGTGCCGGCCAGCCGGTCGTCGGGAGGCAGGTCGAGGGTCTCGCCGACGAAGTCCTTGCGGCTGAGCGCCATGAGCACCGGGTACCCGAGGGCGGTCAGCGCATCGGTCCGGCGCAGCAGGTGCAGCGAGTGCCAGGTGTTCTTGCCGAAGTCGTGCGTCGGGTCGACGAGCACGGACGACGGCGGCACGCCGCAGGCGACGGCACGGTCGGCGGCCGCACGCAGCGTGGCGAGCACGTCGCGGGTGACGCCGTCGCGCGGGTCGCCGCCGTCGGCTCCCTCCGGCGTCGGGTAGGACACGCGGTACGGGTCGGTGCGGGGCAGGGCTCCTCCGGTGTGGGAGCAGACGACGCCGACCCCGGCGGCGCCGGCGACCTCGACGAGACCCGGGTCGTGGCCGGCCCAGGTGTCGTTGATGAGGTCGGCACCGGCCTCGATCGCGGCCCGGGCCACCTCGGCGCGCCACGTGTCGACGCTGAGCAGCAGGTCGGGCAGCTCGGCCCGGACCTTCGCCACGAACGGCACGACCCGCTCGATCTCCTCGGACTCGCTCACCGCGGGCCCCGTACCGGCGCGCACCCCGCCGACGTCGAGGATCGCGGCCCCGTCGGTCCAGGCGGCGTGGGCGGCGTCCAGGGCCGCGCCGTCGTCGGCCAGCCGCGCCGGGGCGTAGAAGGAGTCGGTGGTGCGGTTGACGATCGCCATCACCACGGGGCGCAGCACGCCGTCGGCGTCCCGGCCGACCTCGCGGCCGCGCAGGACGAGCGGCGCCCCCGCCGGTGGGATCACGTGCGGAACTCGGCGGCCAGCGCCCGCCCGCGTTCGATGACGTGCGAGACGGCCTCCTCGGCCGTGTCGGTCACGTGCAGCAGGTCCAGGTCGGCCGGGTTGATCATGCCGCGGTCGACGACGGCGGTGCGCAGCCACTCGAGCAGCCCGCCCCAGTAGTCGCTGCCGACCAGCACGACGGGGAAGCCGGTGACCTTGTGCGTCTGGACGAGCGTGAGGGCCTCGAAGAGCTCGTCGAAGGTGCCGAAGCCACCCGGCAGGACGACGAACCCCTGGGCGTACTTGACGAACATCGTCTTGCGGGCGAAGAAGTAGCGGAAGCTCACGCCGCGGTTGACGTGCGGGTTCATCCCCTGCTCGAACGGCAGCTCGATCCCCAGCCCGATGGACGTGCCACCGGCCTCGGCCGCGCCCTTGTTGGCGGCCTCCATGATGCCGGGGCCCCCGCCGGTGATCACCGAGTACCCCGAGGAGACGAGCAGCTTGCCGATCTGCTCACCGAGCACGTAGTCCGGGTGGTCCGGGGCGGTGCGTGCCGAGCCGAACACCGAGACCGCCGGGCCGACCTCGGCCAGCGCCCCGAAACCCTCGACGAACTCGGCCTGGATACGCATCACGCGCCACGGGTCCGTGTGGACCCACTCGGTCCCCTCCCCCGGAGCCAGCAGCCGCTGGTCCGTGGTCGAGTCCGGGATCTGCGTGCCCCGCAGCAGGACCGGTCCCTTGCGGTATCCGCGGCCGGATTCCGGGACGCCGTCGTCGGTACGTTCGCTCATACCTCGAGCGTAGGCCGACCCGACCGGTGGTGGCAGCGGGTGAAGTCTGCGCCCCGGGGTGTGTGCCCGCGGCGACTATGGTTACGCTCCACTTGGATGTGACATTCGCCACCTCTGCCGATGGCGGCAGCCCGGACGGGTCAGACAGGAATCAGATGCGCACCAGGAGTTCCCACCGCACGGACGCCACCGCTCCCCGTTCCCGGTTCTCCGGCCCCGTCGCCGCTCTCGCCTCGGCGGCGCTCGCCCTGGGCTCCGTGGTCGCGCTGAGCACGCCGGCGTCCGCCGTCGACAGCTCCTTCGAGATCGACGGCAACCAGATCACCGAGGGCGGCATCGACTGGCAGACGGTCGGTCCGGACGTCGTGCCCGACCCGATCGGCAACCTCGACACGACGACGTTCGCCGGCTCCAACGTCGAGGACCCGATCAACCCCAACAACGGCTGGCCGAACTGGGGCACCGGCAACCCGGCCACCAACTCGGGCAAGTCCGACCTCGGCAACGTCCTGGTGTACAGCGAGATCGCCGAGGAGGGCGGGGACTACACCCAGTGGCTGCACCTCGGCTGGGACCGCGACGGCGACTCCGGCACGGTGAACTACTACGTCGAGCTCAACCAGGAGCCCAACCTCGACGCGATGAACCCCGACCGGAGCGTGGGTGACATCCGGATCGTCGTCGAGGAGGACGGCAACAGCGACCTCGCCTGCGTCGGCGTCGACACCTGGGACGGTGCGGACTGGACCGATCGGCAGGCGTGCACGGGCGACGTGGCAGCCGTGGCGGTCAACACCGGCCCGATCGTCGACTACTTCGACTCGCCCAACGCCGTGGCCGGGATCATCACCGCCGACCGGTTCGTCGAGGCGTCCCTGAACCTCACCGAGCTCGGCATCGGCGACGTCTGCCCGGCTGCCGGCTTCAGCACGCTGAACATGCGCACCCAGACCGGCGAGTCGCAGCTGTCCGCGCTCAAGGACCTCGCCGCCGGGGACATCGACGTGCCGAGCCTGTGCTCGGACCTGACGATCCTCAAGGAGGACGAGGGCGGCACCCCGCTGCCCGGCGCGACCTTCACGATCAGCCCGAACCCGGTCGACCCGGCCGGTGACGACCCGCTGGAGTTCACCACCGGCGAGGACGGCACCTTCACCTTCGACGATCTCGGCGAGGACGCCTGGGGGGTGGAGTACACGGTCAACGAGATCGCCGCCCCGGACGGCTACCTGCTGCCGCCCCCCGACGAGCGGTCGCAGACGATCACGATCGGCCCCGCGGAGTCGGCGTCGCTGACGTTCGTCGACCCGATGCCGTGGGAGCCGCTGGAGATCGACGTCACGGCCGAGCAGTTCGTCACCCGCACCTGGGAGAACGACAAGCAGGTCGACGGCGACGACGTCCTTCTGCTGCCGGCCGACCAGGAGTCCGTCGAGCTCGACTACGTCGTCGAGGTGTTCTGGAGCGACACGATGCTCGAGGAGGGCGGCCGTACCGTCACGGTCACGGTCGACAACCCCAACGAGGACCCCGTCACCGGCAACCTGAGCGTCGACCTCAACGGCGAGCTCTGCAGCTACGCCGGCACCGACCTCGACGCGTGGGAGAACGAGTTCGCCCCCGGTGAGACCGTCCTGGACGTCGTCTGCGACGACCCGCCGCTGAACGGCGAGGTCGACGCCACCGTCACCTGGGACCGCGGCGTCTACCCGCAGACCCAGGACGACGTCGACGACCCGGAGAACGCTCCCCAGGGCGAGGCGACCGACAGCACCCTGATCGTCACCACCGACAACGGGCTGCCGGCCGTGGACGTCTGGGACGACTTCACCAACCCCGACCTGCCTCCGACGTACCTCGGCACGGTCCAGGCCACCGAGGACGCGGGCTCCGAGGAGTTCCCGGTCTCCCAGGTGATCGAGGTCCCGCTGGGCGAGTGCATCGAGGTGGTCAACGACGGCTACATCGTCGAGGTGGAGGCCGGCGCCGACGGCGACCGCATCGATTCCGCCACCGAGGTCGTCGACATCTGCCGCGAGGAGGGGGCCGAACTGACCATCTCCAAGGTCGACGAGGACGAGCAGCCGTTGCCCGGTGCGACTTTCGAGATCAGCCCGAACCCGGTCGACCCGACCGGTGACGACCCGCTGACGTTCAGCACCGGGGAATCCGGCGAGTACACCTTTGAGGACGTCGTCTCCTTCGGCGAGTACACCGTCACCGAGACGATCGCCCCCGCGGGCTACTTCCTGCCGGCCGAGCGTAGCCAGGTGGTCACGCTGGCGCCGGGGTCCGACGAGACGCTCACCTTCGTCGACCCGCTGATCTGGGAGCCGCTGGACCTGGAGCTGTCGGCGGAACAGTTCGTCACCCGGACCTGGGCGAACGACAAGGAGGCGGACACGACCACGATCGACCTCCGTGCCGACGAACCCTCGGCCACGATCAACTACACGATCGAGGTCATGGAGAGCGACACCTTCCTCGACCCGGACGCCGACCCGGCCCGTGCGGTCACGGTCACGGTCGACAACCCCAACGCCGACCCCGTCACGGGCATGCTCACGGTCGAGCTCGACGGCGACTTCTGCTCTGACGAGGGCACCGACCTGGACGAGTGGGAGAACGAGTTCGCCGGCGGCGTGAACGAGTTCACGGTCGACTGCCCCAACCCGCCGCTCTTCGGCCAGATCGAGGCGACGGTCACCTGGGACCGCGGGGAGTACCCGCAGACCCAGGACGACGTCGACGACCCGGAGAACGCCCCGCCGGGTGAGGCGTCCGACGGCATCAGCCTCGAGGAGGTCACCACCGACAACGGCGTGACGTCGGTGGACGTCTACGACGAATTCACCAGCCCCGACGAGGCGCCGGAGTTCCTGCAGACGGTCACCTCGACCGGCTCGGCGGAGACCACGACCATCGAGTTCTCGCAGGAGTTCGAAGTTCCCCAGGGCGAATGCCTCGTCGTCGACAACACCGCGTACATCGTCGAGACCGGCGACGGCGCCGACGGTGACCGGATCGACGATGACAGCGCCTCGGTGACGATCTGCCGTGACGCCCCCGCCGAGCTGAGGATCGTCAAGGCCGCCCAGAAGATCACCGAGGACGAGGACGACGTCTACCTCCCCGGTGCCACCTTCGAGATCATGCCGAACCCGCTCGACCCGGAGAGCGAGGACCGCCTGGTCGTCGTGACCGGTGAGGACGGGACGTACACGATCGAGGAGATCGCCGACTTCGGCGAGTACACGGTCACCGAGACCGAGGCTCCCGAGGGCTACCTCCTGCCGGCGAACCCCACCCGGACGGTCGAGCTGCTCGAGGGCGAGACCACCGAGGTCTCCTTCGTCGACCCGCTGGTCTGGGAGCCGCTGAACATCGAGGTGATGGGCGAGGGTGAGCAGTTCGTCAGCCGCACCTTCACCGTCGACAAGGAGGCCGAGACGCACCCGACGACCCTGCCGGCCGACCAGGCCCAGACCACCGTCGAGTTCGTCGTGCAGGTCGTCCAGGGTCCGACGACCCTCGACGACGCCACTCTGCAGGCCTCGGTGGAGGTGTCCAACCCGAACGACAACCCGGTGATGGGTACCGTCGCCGCGACGTTCGAGGACGAGGCCTGCCTGATCGACGCCGAGGACGCCGACGAGGCGACGGACGGGCTCCAGTTCTTGTTCCCGTCCGGCGACAGCCTCATGACGCTCACGTGCGAGAACGTGAACGACTTCGAGGGCACCCTCGCGGCGACCGTCACCTGGGACCTCGCGGAGTACCCGCAGACCCAGGAGCAGCTCGACGGGCCGGAGAACGCCGGGGAGGGCAGCGCGTCCGACGCGATCGACATCGACCCGGCCGTCGTCGACAACGGCCCGACGTCGGTGGAGGTCTGGGACGACTTCTCCACCCCGGACCTCGCCCCGACGATGCTCGGGACCGTCGACGCGACGGAGCCCGGAGCGGTGACCGAGTTCCCGGTCAGCACGACGGTCACGGTCGGCCAGGGCGAGTGCCTGGACGTCACCAACGAGGCCTACCTCCTCGACGGGGACACCGAGCTCGACCGCGACTCGGCCTCCGTGGAGATCTGCCGCGACGTCCCGGTGACGCCCCCGCCGACGCCGCCGCTGCCGCAGACCGGTGCCGACACGGCGATGGCGGTCATCGCCACCCTGCTGCTCATCGGTACCGGCGCCGGGATGCTCTACCTCCGACGCCGTAGCCACGGCTGATCCGCTCCCACCGACGCCGGTGGCACCGTCCCGCGGGGTGGTGCCACCGGCGTCGTCGCCCATCCGGTGGTGCGATCGGTACCCGTCGTGTCGGGGTGCGGACACATGGTCGGGTCACGGACAGATCACGTTGTGACGGGAGCGGGTGATTTATGGGCGAAACCCTGTCCGATCTGTGAAGGACGCGGATAGGCTCCCCGCGGACGTGATGCTTTGTCGTGCCTGTTGAATCTGGGCCTACGACATATCGGACAGGGGATCTTGGATGCGCAGCAGGAAATCGACCCGCGACGCCGCGAACATTCGACCCAGAGGCCGGTTCTTCCGGCCTCTCGCCGCGTTCACGGCCACGACGCTCGCCCTCGGGTCCGTCGTCGCCCTGGGCACCAGTGCACAGGCCGTCGGCAGCGACTTCGAGATCGACCGCAACCAGGTCAACAACGGGGGCTTCGACTGGGAAGATCTCACTGTCGGTGACGACAACTTCGACGTCGTCCGCGATCCCGTCGGCAACGCCGACACCTCCACTTTCGGGGAGGGGACGAGCGAGAGCGACTACCCCGTCTGGCTAGAGGGTTCCGACGGCAACGCCTCGGGCAAGTCCGACATCGGCAACGTGCTGGTGTACTCCGACATCGAGGACGCCACGCTCGACCAGTGGCTCTTCCTCGCTTTCGACCGCGGAAGCGGGACGGGCACCGGCCGGTACTACATCGAGCTCAACCAGCTCGAGCAGAGCGGCATCGTCCCGACCCGCACGGACGGCGACCTGCGCATCTCCATCGGTGACCGTGGCATCCGAGGGCTGGCCTGCCAGACGGTCGACGTGTGGAGCGGCGGTGCCTGGACGACCGGACCCGACTGCTCCGGATTCGACGTCAGGGCCAACCTCGCGCCGATCGCAGACTTCTTCGACTCCCCCAACGTCAACGACAGCGGCAACATCCCGATCAACCGATTCGTCGAGATGAAGTTCAATCTCACGGAACTCGGCATCGGCGGGCTTTGCCCCAGCAATGGCTTCGCCGGCCTGCACATGCGGTCGCAGGAGGGCAACTTCAACGGCGACACGAGCGCCATCAAGGACTACGCCGTCGGAACGATCGACGTGCCGAGCCTGTGCTCGGACCTGACGATCATCAAGGAGAGCGAGGACGGCGTCCCGCTGCCGGGTGCGACCTTCGAGATCACCCCGAACCCGACGGGTGAAGGCCCCGACCCGCTGGAGTTCACCACCGGTGAGGACGGCACCTACACGTTCGAGACGATCGGTGAAGAGTTCTGGGGCACCGAGTTCACCGTCACCGAGACCGAGGCGCCGAGCAACTACCTCCTGCCCGCCGACCGCGACCAGACGATCACCATCGACGCCGGTGAGTCGGCCTCGCTGACCTTCGTCGACCCGACTCCGTGGGAGCCCCTGGAGATCGACGTCGACGGATCGGCCGAGCAGTTCATCACCCGGACGTGGACCAACGACAAGCAGGTCGACGGCGAGGACCAGATCGACCTGCCGGCCGACCAGTCGTCGGTGGAGCTCGAGTACACCATCGAGGTCTCCGAGAGCGCCGAAGAGGTCACCGACGAGTCCCGCGCCATCGAGGTCGTGGTGGACAATCCCAACGCGGAGAACGTCGTCGGCACGCTCGACGTCACGATCGACGGCCAGGCCTGCACCGTCGACGGAGCCGTGGACGTCGACCCGGTGACCGACGGGCTGCAGCTCGACTTCGGCCCGGACTTCACCGGCTTCGACGTCACCTGCCCGAACCCTCCCCTCGACGGCACCGTCGAGGCGACCGTGACCTGGGACCTGGGCGACTACCCGCAGACCCAGGACCACATCGACGACCCCGACAACGCGGGCACCGACTCCGCCGGCGACTCGGTCGAGATCACCGCCACCGTGACCGACGAGGGCGTGCAGTCCGTGGACGTCTATGACGACTTCGTCAACCCCGACCTCGAGCCCGAGCTCCTCGGGACGGTCGTGGCCACCGGGGCCGAGAACACCACCACGTTCGACGTCACCCAGGTGATCGACGTCGGCCTCGGCGAGTGCATCCAGGTCGTCAACGACGGCTACATCGTCGAGACCGGGGCCGGCGCCGACGGCGACCGGATCGACGAGGCCCAGGAGGTCGTGACCGTCTGCCGCGAGAACCCGGCGGACCTGACCATCCTCAAGGCGAACTCCGACGGTCTGCTCCTGCCGGGCGCGACCTTCACCATCAGCCCGAACCCGGTCGACCCGGCCGGTGACGACCCGCTGACGTTCAGCACCGGGGAGACCGGTGAGTACACCTTCTCCGACGTCGTCTACTTCGGTGAGTACACCGTCACCGAGACGGTCGCCCCCGAGGGCTACCTGCTCCCCGCCGACCGCGACCAGGTCGTCACGCTCGAGCCGGGCGCCGACGAGTCCCTCACCTTCGTCGACCCGCTGGCCTGGGAGCCGCTGGAGCTGGACCTGACCGCCTCGCAGTTCGTCACCCGGTCGTGGACGAACGACAAGTCCGCCGACCAGACCACCATCGACCTGCGGGCCGACGAGGAGTCGGCCACGATCAACTACACGATCGAGGTCATGGAGAGCGACACGGTCCTGGACGAGTCGGCCGACCCGTCCCGGTCGGTCAGCGTCACGGTCACCAACCCGAACGCGGGCGCCGTGACCGGGACGCTGGACGTCGACCTCGACGGCGCCGTCTGCACGCTCGAGGGCGACGACGCCGACGAGCTGTCGTACGAGTTCCCCTCCGGCGAGACCGTCCTGCAGCTCGACTGCCCGAACCCGCCGCTGTTCGGCGAGGTCGAGGCGACCGTGACCTGGGAGCTGGCGGACTACCCGCAGACCCAGGACCACATCGACAACCCAGGCGACGCCGGAACCGACTCGGCCACCGACACCCTCGACCTCGCCGATGCCACCACCGACAACGGACTGCTCTCGGTCGACGTCTGGGACGACTTCACCAACCCGGACTCGGAGCCCGAGTACCTCGGTACCGTCGACGCCACCGGCAGCGCCGACACCAGCACCTTCCAGTTCCCGAAGGATTTCACGGTCGCCCAGGGTGAGTGCCTCCAGGTCGACAACACCGCCTACGTGGTCGAGGAGGATGCCGGCGCCGACGGTGAGCGCATCGACGAGTCCAGCGCCTCGGTGACGATCTGCCGCGACGCCCCCGCCGAGCTGACCATCGTCAAGGTCGGCGAGGACGGGACCCCGATCCCGGGCGTCACGTTCGAGGTGAGCCCGAACCCACTCGACCCGGCCGCCGAGGAGCCCCTCACGGTCGTCACCGGCGAGGACGGGACCTACACCGTCGAGCAGGTCGCCGACTTCGGCGAGTACGACGTCACCGAGGTCTCGGTCCCGGCCGAGTCCGGCTATCTCATGCCTCCGCCGGGTGACCGCACGCAGACCGTCGAGCTCGTCGAGGGCGAGACCACCGAGGTCGAGTTCACCGACCCGCTGGCCTGGCAGCCGCTGACGGTCGACGTCTCGGGCGGGCAGTTCGTCACCCGGACGTGGACCAACGACAAGCAGGTCGACGGCAACGACACCGTCCTGCTGCCGGCCGACCAGGAGTCGGTCACGCTCGACTACACCATCGAGGTCGTCGAGAGCGACACGGTCCTGGACGAGTCCGAGGCCTCGCCCCGCTCGGTCACCGTCACGGTCACCAACCCGAACGCGGGCGCCGTGACCGGCACGGTGGACGTCGACCTCGACGGCACCGTCTGCACCCTCGAGGGCACCGACCTGGCCGGCTGGGAGAACGAGTTCGCCCCCGGTGCGACCGTGCTGACGGTCGACTGCCCCGACCCGCCGCTGTTCGGCGAGGTCGAGGCGACCGTGACCTGGGACCTCGCGGACTACCCGCAGACCCAGGACCACATCGACAACCCGGACGACGCCGGCACCGACTCGGCCTCCGACACCCTCGCCCTCGCCGAGGAGACCACCGACAACGGACTGCTCTCGGTCGACGTCTGGGACGACTTCGTCAACCCGGACTCGGAGCCCGAGTACCTCGGCACCGTCGACGCCACCGGCAGCGCGAACACCACCACGTTCGACGTCAGCCAGGAGATCGACGTCCCGCTCGGTGAGTGTGTGGAGGTCGTCAACGACGGCTACCTCGTCGAGGCCGAGGCGGGCGCCGACGGAGACCGGATCGACTCCGCCACCGAGGTCGTCGACGTGTGCCGCGAGGCGCCCGCCGACCTGACCGTCTTCAAGGTCGACGAGGACCAGCAGCCGCTGGCCGGTGCGACCTTCACCATCAGCCCGAACCCGGTCGACCCGGCCGGTGACGACCCGCTGACGTTCAGCACCGGGGAGACCGGTGAGTACACCTTCTCCGACGTCGTCTACTTCGGCGAGTACACCGTCACCGAGACGGTCGCCCCCGAGGGCTACCTGCTCCCCGCCGACCGCGACCAGGTCGTCACCCTGGCCACCGGGTCCGACGAGGCCCTCACCTTCGTCGACCCGCTGGCCTGGGAGCCGCTGACGGTCGAGGTCTCGGCCGAGCAGTTCGTCACCCGAACCTGGACCGACGACAAGCAGGCCGACGCCACCACGATCGACCTGCGGGCCGACGAGGAGTCGGCCACGATCAACTACACGATCGAGGTCATGGAGAGCGACACGGTCCTGGACGAGTCGGCCGACCCGTCCCGGTCGGTCGCCGTCACGGTCACCAACCCGAACGCGGGCGCCGTGACCGGCACGGTGGACGTCGACCTCGACGGCACCGTCTGCACCCTCGAGGGCACCGACCTGGACGGCTGGGAGAACGAGTTCCCCTCCGGCGACACCGTCCTGATGGTCGACTGCCCGAACCCGCCGCTGTTCGGCGAGGTCGAGGCGACCGTGACCTGGGACCTCGCGGAGTACCCGCAGACCCAGGACCACATCGACAACCCGGACGATGCCGGGACCGACTCGGCTACCGACACCCTCGACCTGGCCGAGGCCACCACCGACAACGGCCTGCGCTCGGTCGACGTCTGGGACGACATCACCAACCCCGACGCCGACCCGGAGCTCCTCGGCACCGTCGACGCCATCGACAGCGCCAACACGACGCCCTTCGATTTCTCGAAGGAGTTCGAGGTCGCCCAGGGTGAGTGCCTCCAGGTCGACAACACCGCCTTCCTGGTGGAGACCGGCGCCGGCGCCGACGGCGAGCGCATCGACGAGTCCAGCGCCTCGGTGACGATCTGCCGCGACGCCCCCGCCGAGCTGACCATCGTCAAGGTCGGCGAGGACGAGACGGAGCTCGAGGGAGCCACCTTCGAGATCACGCCGAACCCGCTCGACCCGGCCGCCGAGGAGCCCCTCACGGTCGTGACCGGCGAGGACGGCACGTACACCGTCGAGCAGATCGCCGACTTCGGGACCTACCTGGTCGAGGAGACCGTCGCGCCCGAGGGCTACCTGCTCCCGGCGGACCGCACCCGGTCCGTCGAGCTCGTCGAGGGCGAGACGACCGAGGTCGAGTTCATCGACCCGCTGGTCTGGGAGCCGCTGGACATCACGGTCGAGGGTGAGGGCACGCAGTACGTCAGCCGCACCTTCACGGTCGACAAGGAGCCGGGCACGCACCCGGTCACCCTGCCGGCCGACCAGGAGGAGACCACGGTCGAGTTCGTCGTGCAGGTGGTGGAGGGTCCGACGACCCTCGACGACGCCACGCTCTCGGCGGCCGTGACGGTGTCCAACCCGAACGACTACGCGATGACGGGCACCGTGGTGGCGACGTTCGAGGACTCCGCCTGCCTCGTCGACGCCGAGGACGCCGACGGGATCGCCGACGGCCTCCAGTACTCGTTCGGACCGGGCGAGACGGCGATGGCGCTCACCTGCGAGAACGTCGACGACTTCGTCGGCACCCTCGAGGCGACCGTGACCTGGGACCTGGCGGCCTACCCGCAGACGCAGGACCACATCGACACGCCCGCCGAGGCCGGTGAGGACGAGGCCACGGACTCCCTCGACATCGACCCGAGCGTGATGGACAACGGTCCGACGTCGGTGGAGGTCTGGGACGACTGGATCGTCCCGGACTACGCGCCCGTGCTGCTCGGGACGGTCGACGCCGATTCGGCCGGGGCCGTCACGGAGTTTCCGGTCGCCCAGAGCGTCTCGGTCGAGCAGGGCCGCTGCGTGCTGGTCACCAACGAGGCCTACCTCCTCGACGGGGCCCGCGAGCTCGACCGTGACGGCGCGTCCGTCCAGGTCTGCCGCGACGTCCCGGTGACGCCGCCGCAGCCGCCGCTGCCGCAGACCGGCACGAACACGGCCCTGGCCGCGATCGGTGCGCTGCTGCTCATCGGTACCGGTGCCGGGATGATGTTCGTCCGTCGCCGCACCCGGGGCTGAGTCCCCGACACCGACGACGCCGGTGGTACCGCCCCTCGGGGCGGTACCACCGGCGTCGTCGTGTCAGCAGGTCGTGGTGCGTCGCTCGCGTGCGGCTACGCGCCCACGAGCCAGGCCCGCAGGGCGTCCCGGCAGACGCCGAGCTCGGCGACCCGCACGCGCTCGTCGTCGGCGTGGGCCAGCAGCGCGTCGCCGGGGCCGAAGTTCACGGCGGGGATCCCGAGCTCGGCGAAGCGCGCCACGTCGGTCCAGCCGTACTTGGGCTTCGGCGCTCCCCCGGTCCGGTCCAGGACGGCGGCGACGAACTCGGCGGCGAGCGGGTCGTCGAGTCCGGGCCGGGCGGCCGGCGAGGCGTCGGTGACGACGACCTCGTAGCCGTCGAACAGCTCCCGCAGGTGCTGCTCGGCCTCCGCCAGCGTGCGCGACGGCGCGAAGCGGTAGTTGACCGTCACGGTGCAGGCGTCGGGCACGACGTTGCCGGCGATGCCGCCGCGGATGCCCACGGCGTTGAGGCCCTCGCGGTACAGCAGCCCGTCGACCTCGACCTGCACGGCCTCGTAGCCGGACAGGAGGGTCAGGATCGGGGCGGCCCCGTGGATGGCGTTCTCGCCCCGCCAGGACCGCGCCGAGTGTGCCGCCACGCCGCGGGTGGTCACGTCGACCCGGATCGTGCCCTGACAGCCTCCCTCGATGTCGGCGGACGTCGGTTCCCCGAGGACGGCGAAGTCCCCGGCCAGCAGGTCCGGGCGGTTCCGCGCGAGCCGCTTGAGCCCGCTCTTGGACTCCTCGACCTCCTCGTGGTCGTAGAACACGTAGGTCAGGTCCGCCACCGGCGCTGCACCAGGACGCCCGAGCTCCACGGCCAGCGCCAGCATGACGGCGACCCCGGCCTTCATGTCGACGGTTCCCCGGCCCCACAGCTCGCGGTCGTCACCCTCACCGGCCAGCCGCGTCGGCAGGTTGGGCGGGTCGGTCAGCGGCACCGTGTCGAGGTGGCCGGCGAGCACGACCCGGCGGTCGCGCCCGAGCGTGGTGCGGGCGACGACGGCGTCACCGTCGCGGTGCACCTCAAGGTGCGGCTGGTCGCCCAGCAGCGCCTCGACAGCGTCCGCGAGTGCGGCCTCGTCGCCCGAGACAGACTCGATGTCGCAGATCGCGGCGAGCAGGTCGACGAGATCGGAGCTCGGGAGCGTCGCGGGGTCCGTCAGGGTCGCGGGAAGTCGTGTCTGCGCTTCGGTCACCCCGTCATCGTGCCACCTCTCGCGGATAGGCTGGTGCCCATGACGACGCCCAGCACCTCTCCCCGTACCGCCTGGGGCCTCGGCCTCGCCACGGTCGCCGACGACGGCAGCACGCTCGACGTCTGGTACCCGTCGCCCGCGCTCGGCACGGCCCCGGACGACGTCGACGTCCCCGTCGACCTCGCCGCGCTCACGCGCCGTGACGACGCCCGCCGCGTCGACGTCTCGGTGGTGCGCACCGAGATCGACCTGGACGCCCCGCCGGCGGACACCGCGGACGCCTACCTGCGCCTGCACCTGATCTCCGCGCGGCTCGTCCAGCCGCACGGGCTCAACGTCGAGGGCATCTTCGGCAAGCTGACCAACGTCGTGTGGACGTCGCGCGGTCCCTGCGCGGTCGCCGACTTCGAGATGACGCGCCTGCGGCTGCGTGCCGCGACGGACGCCCCGGTCACGGTCTACGGCGTGGACAAGTTCCCCCGCATGGTCGACTACGTGGTGCCGACCGGCGTGCGCATCGCCGACGCCGACCGCGTCCGCCTCGGGGCGCACCTGTCCGAGGGGACGACGGTGATGCACGAGGGCTTCGTGAACTTCAACGCCGGCACCCTGGGGTCCTCCATGGTCGAGGGCCGCATCTCCGCGGGTGTCGTCGTGGGCGACGGGTCCGACGTCGGCGGCGGCGCCTCGATCATGGGCACGCTGTCCGGCGGGGGCAAGGAGGTCATCTCCCTCGGCGAGCGCTGCCTGCTCGGCGCCAACGCCGGTCTCGGCATCGCGCTCGGCGACGACTGCGTGGTCGAGGCCGGTCTGTACGTGACCGCCGGGACCAAGGTGACGGTCCTCGACGAGATGGGTGACGAGGGCGAGCCGCGCGTGGTCAAGGCCCGCGACCTGTCCGGCCGCGACGGTCTGCTCCTGCGCCGCAACTCCCGCACGGGTGCCGTCGAGGCGCTCACGCGCCAGGGTGTCGGCGTCGAGCTGAACGCCGCGCTGCACGCCAACTGATGGCCGCACGACGGCGCTCGGCCGCGCGATCGGCCGGCGCCGTCGGAGCGGTGCTCACCGTCGGCCTCGCGGCCGTCCTCGGGGTGCTGCTCCTGCTGTGGGCCCGCGACGACGGTCCCCGTGCCGCCGAGCGGTGCACCGCCCGTCTCGACGGCACGGACTGGCCGCTCACGACCGAGCAGGCGGAGAACTCCGCCCTGATCGTCGGCTCGACGATCCGTCGGGGCCTGCCCGCGCGGGCGGCGACCATCGGGGTGGCCACGGCGCTGCAGGAGTCCCGGCTGGTCAACATCGACTACGGCGACCGGGACTCGCTGGGCCTGTTCCAGCAGCGACCCTCGCAGGGCTGGGGCACCCCGGAGCAGGTCATGGACCCGGTGTACTCCACCAACGCCTTCTACGACGGTCTCGTCGAGGTCGAGGGCTGGCAGGACGCCGAGGTCACCGTCGCCGCGCAGGCGGTGCAGCGGTCGGCCTTCCCCGACGCGTACGCCCAGCACGAGACCCGCGCGCGGGCCTGGGCGTCGTCGTTGACGGGCCACTCCCCCGGCTCGGTCACCTGCGACGTGCCGCCGGCGGACCCGCAGGCCTCGCACGTCGCCGTGGCCGAGCGGATCGACCGCGACCTCGGGCTCGACGGCCGGACGGTCCGCGGCGACGGCGCGACGACGAGGATCGACGCGACGGCACTGCGCTACGACGACACGACCCGGTCGACCTGGGCGGTGGCCCACTGGGCGGTCGCGACGGCGGAGGCCACCGGAGCCGTCGAGGTCCGGGCCGACGGCCGGGTCTGGACCCGCGAGTCCGCCGCCTGGACGGCCCTCGGCCCCGACGAGAACGGCCTGCGCGACGGTGTCGTCCGCGTCCGGGTCGTCGAACCCACCGCCTGACCCCCTCCGGCTACCGCTTAACCCGCGCAGGCGAGAGGGGGCACGCCCCACGGCGTCGTCAGTCGCGAAGTGCAGGTCACGCGCCGGTCGCGCAGGCGAGAGGGGGCACGCCCCACGGCGTCGTCAGTCGCGAAGTGCAGGTCGCGCAGCGACCGTGAACGCGACGCCGTGGGGCGTGCCCCCTCTCGCGGGCTGATCAGCGCTGGTCGAGCGCCACGTAGTCCCGCTCGGTCGGCCCGGTGTAGATCTGCCGCGGACGGCCGATCTTCGTCTGCGGGTCCTTCATCATCTCGCGCCACTGGGCGATCCAGCCGGGCATCCGGCCCATCGCGAACAGCGGGGTGAACATGGCCGGCGAGAAGCCCATGGCCTTGTAGATGAGCCCCGTGTAGAAGTCGACGTTCGGGTAGAGCTTGCGCTCGACGAAGTAGTCGTCGTTGAGCGCGATGTCCTCGAGGCCCCGGGCGATGTCGAGCAGCTCGTCCTTGGCACCCAGCTCGTCGAGCACGGCGTCGGCGTGCTTCTTGACGATGGCGGCGCGCGGGTCGTAGCTCTTGTAGACCCGGTGGCCGAAGCCCATGAGCCGGACGCCGTCCTCCTTGTTCTTGACCTTCTTCATGAAGGTCTCGACGGAGTCCTCGCCGGAGCGGATGTTCTCCAGCATGAGCAGCACGGCCTCGTTGGCACCGCCGTGCGAGGGGCCGGACAGGGCGTTGATGCCGGCCGACACCGACGCGTACAGGGTCGCGTTGGACGAGCCGACGACGCGAACGGTCGACGTCGAGCAGTTCTGCTCGTGGTCGGCGTGCAGGATGAGCAGCTTGTCCATCGCCGAGACGAGCGTGGGGTTGGCCTGCCACTCCTCGTAGGGGCGGGCGAAGGTCATGCGCAGGAAGTCGTCGACGTAGCCGCGCGCCGCGTCCGGGTAGAGCAGCGGCTCGTCACGCATGGACCGGTGCACGTAGGAGGTGATGGTGCGGATCTTGGCGAGGATCAGGACCGTCGCGAGCTCGACCGCCTCGTCGTCGTGCGGGTCGAGCGACTCCGGGTAGTAGGTCGCCAGCGCGTTGACCGCCGAGGCCATGATCGCCATGGGGTGGCCGCCGCGCGGGAAGGTGCCGAGGAAGGTGCGGAACGCCTCGGGCACGAGGGTGTGCCGGTTGATCCGCTCGGTGAACGCCTCGAGCTCGGCGGGGGTCGGCAGCTCGCCGTGGATGAGCAGGTACGAGACCTCGAGGAACGACGAGGAGTCGGCGAGCTGCTCGATCGGGTAGCCGCGGTAGCGCAGGATCCCCTGGCCGCCGTCGATGTAGGTGATCGCGGACTCGCAGGAGGCGGTGTTGGTGAACCCGGGGTCGACGGTCACCATGCCGGTGTCCTTGAGCAAGGAGGACACGACGATCCCGTCGTTGCCTTCCGTCGCCGGCACCACGGGCAGTTCTCGGCTCGTGCCGTCGACGCTGAGCTCGACCGTGGCGGTCTGCTGGGTGGACGTCATGTCTTCCTTCCCTGACGGGCCCTCGGCCTCCGTCGTCGGAGGCTCCGGCACGTGAACTCGTGGCATGGTCACGGACTACCTGACGTGCCCGCCTGGGCGGTGTCACCACAGAGCAGCCTCGGCCTGCAGGTCAAACTACCCCCCTCATCCCATGCGGTTCCAATCGTCGCGTCAAGACGATGTGATCCGCGCCACAGCATCGGTCACGGCCTGGTCCGACGCGGTCAACGCCACGCGCACGTGCGACGCGCCGGCCGCCCCGTAGAACTCGCCGGGACCGACCAGGATGCCGAGCCGCGCGAACCGTCGGGCCAGGTCCCGCGACGTCGCGGCGTCCGCCGCGTCGGCCGGACGCGTCCACAGGTACAGACCGGCCGCGGAGTGGTCGACGGCGAAACCGCCCTGGTGCAGCGCCGGCAGCAGGGCGTCCCGACGCCGGCGGTACCGCTCGCGCTGGGCGTCCACGTGGGCGTCGTCGGACAGGGCGACCCGGAGCGCGGCCTGCACCGGCGCGGGCATGATCATCCCGAGGTGCTTGCGGGTGGAGACCAGGTCGGCGACCAGCCGCGGGTCCCCGGCGACGAAGGCGGCCCGGTACCCGGCGAGGTTCGACTGCTTGGAGACCGAGTAGGCGACGAGCAGGCCGTCGAGCGAGCCGTCCGTGACCCGCGGGTCGAGCAGGCTCGGCACCCGGCCGACCCCGTCCGCGCCGGCCCACGGCTCGTCCCAGGCGAGCTCGGCGTAGCACTCGTCGGACACGACGACGGCGCCGGTCTCGCGCGCCGCGGCCACCACGGCGCGCAGGTGCTCGACGTCGGCCACCGCACCGGTGGGGTTGGACGGCGAGTTGACCCACACCAGACGGACGTCCTCGCGCCCGGCCCAGGTGGCGACGTCGTCGGCCGGCAGCGCGGTGGCCCCCGCGAGCCGCGCCCCCACGTCGTAGGTGGGGTACGCGATCTCGGGGTGGACGACGACGTCGCCGGGGCCGAGCCGCAGCAGGGAGGGCAGCAGCCCGACCAGCTCCTTGGACCCGACCGTCGGCATGACGCCGTCCGGGTCGAGACCCGGCACGCCGCGGCGCCGCGCGAACCAGTCCACGACCGTCTCGCGCAGCGCGGCGGTGCCGTGCGTCGTCGGGTAGCCCGGAGCGTCGGCGGCGGCCGTCAGCGCGTCCTGGACGACCCGCGGGGTGGGGTCGACGGGCGTCCCGACGGACAGGTCCACCATCCCGCCGGGGTGCGCCGCGGCCGTCGCACGGACGTCACCGAGGGTGTCCCAGGGGTAGGGCAGGTCGCGCAGGTCGGCGAAACCCATCGGGGCCCGCGTCAGCCCTGCGGGGGCAGGGCGGCGATCATCGGGTCGTCCTTCTCGATGACGCCCATCTTGGCCGCGCCGCCCGGGGAGCCGATGTCGTCGAAGAACTCGACGTTCGCCCGGTAGTAGTCGGTCCACTCCTCGGGGACGTCGTCCTCGTAGTAGATGGCCTCGACCGGGCACACCGGCTCGCAGGCGCCGCAGTCCACGCACTCGTCCGGGTGGATGTACAGCGAGCGCGACCCCTCGTAGATGCAGTCCACGGGACACTCCTCGATGCACGCCTTGTCCTTGAGGTCGACGCACGGCTGAGCGATCACGTAGGTCACTGCAGTTCCCTTCCAGGGGATCGGCGGAGCGGCTGCTCCGGTCTTTCGGGGGCTCACTCTAGTATCGCTCACGTGAGAATCTCGCACGCCGCCGGCGGATCGTCCGCCTGGCGAGACTGGACGGCCGGGACCCGGGTCGTCGTGCGGCGTCGGCTCTCGGCCGAGGAGACCCGGCGCAGCGGGAAACGGTCCACGGACGTCATCGGCCTGGTGGTGACGTCCGACACGTCGGGCGTCACGCTCCGCCGTGACCCCGCGCGGCCGTCGGCGCCGGGTGCGGGGACCGAGGTCCGCATCGAGGCTGAGGAGATCGAGGCCACGCGGGTGCTGCCGCCGCGGCCCGAGCGCCGACCGCCCCGCAGGTCCGACTGACCCACGCCGCGGCCCGGGTCGGCGGCGTCGGGCCGACGGCGTCGGGCCGACGACGTCAGGGCGACGGCGTCAGGTGGATCGCCCGCCCGTCCAGACCGGTCACGACGGCGCCGCCGGTGCACCGCTCCACGAGCAGAGCGGGCCACCCCGCGCCCCGGGCCAGCGTCTCGGACGGCCCCGGCGCAGGGGCCGGGGAACCGGCTGCGGCACGACGCTCGACGCGCAGGTCGTCCGCGGCGTGGAAGAAGTCGTGCACCGAGGCGTTCGACTCCAGCCGGTGCACCACGAGCTCGAGGTCGCGCACCACCTTGCGGAGCGCGGGCGCCACCCAGGCCGCGTTCTCGGTCACCATCGCCTCCGTGCGGGCCGGGTCCGTCAGAGCGACCCGCGTGCCGTCCCGGAAGCTGCCCGCCGCCAGCAGACGCGCCACCGGCCCGACCGGCGCGCCGGCCACCGCGTTGAGGAGCTGGGTCGCCACGACGTGCGGCACGTGGCTGACCAGGGCGGCCGCCTCGTCGTGCACGTCGTCCGTGAGCACCACCGCGCGGCCCGCGCACACCCCCGTGACCCACGCGAGCACCGTGGCGACCCGGTCCGGGTCGACCGCCACGGCGTCGTCCACCGTCACCGCCCACACGACACCGTCGAGCAGCGCGACGTCGGAGGCGTCGAACCCGCTGTGCTCGGTCCCGGCCATGGGGTGCGCGCCGACGTACCGCGCGGCGAGGCCGGCCGCGGCGACCGCGGCCCGCACGGGGCTCTTGACGCTGCCGACGTCCGTGACGGTCGCCGTCGCCGGTGCGTGCGCGGCCACGTGCTCGGCCACCGTCGTCATCGCCCGCAGCGGCACGGCCAGCACCACGAGGTCGGCGGCGTCGACACAGCCCGCGACGTCGTCCGTCACCGCCAGTCCGGCCCGCCGGGCCGCCGCACGCGCGGACGGGGAGGCGTCGGTCGCCACGACGTCCGCCCCGCGCGCCGCGAGCAGGCGCGCCAGGGACCCGCCGATCAGGCCCAGCCCGACGACGGCGACCCGGCCGTGCGGCGGCGTCCGCGTCCCGGTCACCACAGCAGCCCCTGGTCCACGACCTCGTCCGGGTCGCCGGCGCGCACCGACCCCGTCGGGGCCTCGTCCGCCAGCGCACCGTCGAGACCGCCCTCCCCCGGCGCCGCGGGGTAGGCGCCGAGCACCTTCAGCGCGTCGCCGGCGGCCAGCAGGTCGCCGAACAGGTCGCGCACGGCCGGCTCCCACGGGGCGGCGTCGAGGGTCACGACGAACACGTACTGCCCCTCGCGCGCCTTGAGCGGCCGGGTGACCAGGCTCGACATGTTGACCCCGCGCACGGCGAAGGCGTCGGTGACGCGGGCCAGCACCCCCGGACCCGTGATGGTCGGCGTGACCGCCAGCATCGTGCGCCACGTCGCGCCGTCGTGCCCTGCCCCGAGCCGGTCGCGGGCACGGTCCCGGCGGTCCAGGACGAGGAACCGGGTCCGGGCGCCGGCGAAGTCCGCCACGGACTCCGCAAGGGTGTCCAGCCCGTACAGCTCGCCGCACAGGGGCGGCCCCAAGGCCACCTGGTGGTCCCGCACGTCCCGGCAGGCGGCCGCGTTCGACGCGGCGGGCACGGGCGTCAGGCCGCGCGCCGCGACGAAGCGGGCGCACTGCGCCAGGCCGTGCGGGTGCGCCGTCGCCTCGACGAGCTCGCCGTGGCCGGGACGCACGAACGCGTCGAAGGTGATGTCCAGGACGACCTCGTCCACGGCGACCACGTCCGCGCTGGCCAGGAGGGCGTCGACCGACGGCACGACGTAGCCCTCCACCGAGCTCTCGATCGCCACCACACCGACGGCGGCCTGCCCCGAGGCCACCGCGTCGTGCACGGCCGGCACGTCCGCGCAGGGCACGACGTCGGCCCCCGCGTCGGCGCGGTCCGTCCACCAGCGGGCGGCCTGGTGGGTGAAGGTGCCTTCCGGCCCCAGGTAGGCGACCCTCACGCGCCGACCCACCGGGGGGTGAGCGCCTCCGGTCCGGGCGCGAACCGGTCGCCCGGCAGGACCGCCAGCGTGCGGTGCGACACCGACCGGGCGTCCAGCTCGGCGACCAGGGCGTCGAGCACCGCCACGTCCGGGCAGCGGAAGGAGCTGAAGAACACGTGCGGACCGTAGGTCGAGGGGTGGCTGCGCAGGTGCTGCAGGTCCACCCCCGCGTCGGCGAGGAGGCCCAGCGTCTGGCGCAGGGAACCGCGGTGGTCGTCGCTCGGCCCGAACGCCAGCCAGACCTGGGCGGGGGCGGAGAACTGCGGCCAGGCGCCCCGCGCCTCGAGCAGCCCGTACCAGACCGGGGGCTGCTCGCCCAGGTGCTCGCTGCCGGGGACCTCGGTCCACCCGGCCGGCACCCGGGAGCGCTCCAGCACGAGCGAGCCCTGCTCCCCCGCCAGGGCCGCGCGCTCGGCCACGGGCGTCGCCGTCGGCACGAGGCGCGGGCTGACGCCCATGCTGCGCAGCACGTCGGCGCAGTCGCGCATGCCCGCCTCGTCGACCACGACCTGTCCGCCGACCACGCCCGGCGGCGCGACCCAGACCCACTGGGTCCCCACGGTGGCGGCGGCGGTGACGATCAGCCGCGGGTCGCCGTCGAGCAGCGCCTGCTCCAGGGCGGGCGAGGGCTGCTCCGGGTGACCGAGGTGCACGACGGCGGCCAGGTCGTCGATGCCGGCCACCGTCGCCAGCGCCTGGGGCATCGTGCCGAGGTCGAGCAGCTCGGTCGACTCGTCGGGGACCGCGGAGATCACCGCCGACCCCGCGGCCACGCCGGACCAGCCGGCGTCGTGCGCGGCGAGCGCGGCGTGCGCCGACGACTCGCGGGAGATCCGCCCGAGCATCAGTCGTCCCCGTCCTCGTCGTTCTCCTGCTCCGGCGGGGTGCAGGTCACCGCGTCGTCCGGCTTGTACCGCCAGAAGTCGGACTCGTCCTTGACCAGGTCGCCGTCGAGGTACACCTTGCGGTACACGGTGATGGCGAACCCGGGCTGCCCGCCCGGGTAGGGCTCGCAGTCGGGGCTGCTGGACATGTCGACCTCGGAGACCGGCTCGACCTCCTGCCTGCCGGAGTCGGAGGTCTCGACGTCGTAGTACTCCGTCGACCAGATCTTGACGTGCAGCCGCCCGCCGGAGACGTAGCTCTGCAGCAGCGCCCCGTACGGGGTGTCGTTGCGGAACTTCATGTCGATCGCGCCGACGTAGATCGTGGCCTCGCGCCCCGCCGGGTAGCGGCTGAACCAGTAGCTGTGCTGACGGTGCTCGACGTCGTCGAAGCCCGCGAAGAAGCCCGCGTTGTAGCTGGTGGTGGCCATCTGCGACAGCCCGCCGCCGACGGCGTCGACGTGCACGCCGTTGCTCACCACGCCGGCGGCGAAGTAGCCGTTGGAGACCTCGATGGGCGAGAGCGTGTCGATGAGGGAGAACGTCTCGTCCGGGCGCACCAGGGTGCCGTTGACCAGCTCGGCGCCGCGCACGAGGTTCCTGGTGCGCACGGGTTCGCTGGTCAGCGGCGTGGAGAACTCCGAGACGACCTCCTGCACGCCCAGCTCCTCCAGCGAGGCCCGCGTGTCCTCCGGGTCCTCCTCGACGAGCTCGACCTGCGTGGCACGTCCGGGAGACAGCGCGGCGCCGCCGACGGCGTAGGCGACCTGCTCGGGGTCGAGGGTGGTGCCCGCCTCCCCGCCGACGATGACCGGCTCGCCGCCGGAGAACTCGAAGTGGGCGTCGTTCGGCTCGCGCAGCAGGTCGTTCGTCCGCTCGACGATCGCGGACGTCAGCCGGTCGCCGTCGAACTGCGCCACCAGAGCGCCGTCCTGCGGCACGAACGACGTGGACCGGGCCAGCACGCGCGCCGGGAGCTCCGGGTTCTGGGTGTCGACCTCCACGGTCACCGGCCCCGAGACGACCTCCTCGGCCTCGGCCAGGGCGGCGTCGGTGTCCGCCTGGTCGATCGTCGGCTCGACCGGCTCGGTCGGCAGGTCGACGGGTCCGTCGGTCACCAGCCAGGCGGAGACGATCGCGTCGTCGGCGGCGTCCTGGACGACCTGCGTGCCCGCGGCCGCCTCGGTCGCCACGGCCTCGCCGTCGGCGAACCGGACCGTGCCGTCGACGGGCTCGGTCGCCAACGACTGGGCCACGCCGCCGACGGCGGTCCGCAGCGTGGGGCGGTCGACACCCACCACCGGGGGCACCTCGTCGCCGCCGACGAGGTGCTCCAGCAGCCGCGACGGGTCCAGGGTGAAACCGGTCAGGTCCTCCACCGTGCCGGCGGAGTCGAGGCTCAGCCCCGCCTCGGCCGGGTCGATCGTGCTCGTGGACTCGCCGGCGCGGACGGTGACCGGCTCGGCGGCGCGGGGGCCGAGGCCCTCGTCCAGGGCCGTCACGGCCTCGGCCGTGGGCAGGCCGCCGATGTCGACACCCGCCACGGTGGTGCCCTTCGGCACGCTGTCGGCGACCAGCCACTGCGCGCCCACGTACAGGCCCGCGAGGACGACGACCCCGGCCAGGGCGCCGAGCAGCACCTTCGGGGTGCGGCTCGGCGCACCATCACCCTGCAGGCCCTCCAGGGGGGTCGCGCCACCGTCCGACGGCGGGACCGCCGGGGACTGCTCGCCGGCCGGGCTCCCGGCGCCGGCGGCGGACGTCGCGGACACCGCCGGGATGGCCTCGGTCGGGGCGGCGGGGGGCGTGCTGGACGGTGCCCGCACGGTGGCCACGGAACGGGGCTGCTCCCAGGCGCGCACGCTGGGCTCGTAGGGGACGTCCGGGTCCTCCGGCGCGTCCTGCGCGGGCGCGTCCGGCGTCCCGGCGGACGGGGAGCCCGCGGTCCCGGCGGGCGAGGCGTCGCCGGCGTCCGGTTCCTCCCAGGCCCGCACCGCAGGCTCGTACGGGCTGTCCCCGGCGGCGGGGGCGTCGCCCGGCGACGAGGCCGAGTTCTGCGACGCGCGCACCTGGTCGTCACCCTCGGTCGGCTGGCCCATCGACACGCTCCGTGCTGGTCTCTCGTGGGGGCCCCACGACCCCCGGGACGTCCTGGACGCGGCGGACGCCACGCGAGTAGGCATCCTACTCGGCGCAGGTCACCCGGCGTCGGCGTCGTCCACGAACCACCGTCGCGGCAGGAACGCCGCGACGGCGAAGAGGAGCAGCCCCCCGTACGTCCACACGTACCCGACGGTGTCGGCCGGGACCAGGACGTCGCCGCCCGGGCCCTCGGCGGCGAGGAGCTGCACGGTCACCAGCCAGCCCGCACCGCAGGCGAGCAGCGTGCCGACGCCGGCCCACGCGCGGCAGAGCACGGCCGCGGAGAGCGTCAGGGCGAGCGCGAGCGCGAGGCCGAGCGGCAGGTCCCACCACGCCATGCGGTGACCGACGGTGCCGATGAGCCCGACGACCCCGCCGAGCAGCAGGCCGAGGACCAGTCGCCAGACGACCAGCAGCACCCCGCTGCGGCGCGGTGCACTCGGGGAGTGGTGGGGCGGGGTGGGGATCACCGGACAGACCTTACCGGCGCACGCGGGCGGTGGACGCGGCGAGCACGGGCGCGAGCTCGCCGTTGCTCAGGGCGTAGTGCGCCACGACGCCCGGCAGGGAGACGGCGGCGACGTGCTGGACCTGCGTGGCGTGGGCGGCCAGCGCGGCGAGCAGACGGTCCAGGACCGGCTCCACCGCGACCGAGACCACCTCGTCGCGGGCGAGCTCCGCGGGGTCCACGACGAGCGGCGGCGGGTCCGCGTCCGGGTCGGGCAGCGTCAGGTCCGCCGCGCGGGCCAGCCGCACCGCGTCCGGGGCGGTGGACAGCGCGGCGCGCGCGGCGCGCCACCGGTCGGCCGGGGCCACGACCTCCCAGCGCTCCGGGACCGTCCAGGGCTCCCCGACGACGTCGGCGGCCGGGTCGGCGGCGAGCTCGAGGGCCCGCACGGTCAGCTCGTAGGTGCGCACGTGGTCGGGGTGGCGGTACCCGCCGCCCGCCTCGTAGGTCACCACGACGGCCGGACGACGGTCGCGCAGCACCGCGGCGAGGCGGGACGCGGCGGCCTCGAGCGGCACCCGGCTCAGCGCCGCCGGTCCGGAGTCCGGCGCCGGACCGGCGATGCCGGGGGCCACCCAGGCCATGCCCGAGTCCTCGAAGCGGCCCGACGTGCTCGCGGGGGGCGTCACGGGCGGCACGGTGTCGAGGAACACGTGGTCGGGCACGCCGAGCGCCTCGAGCGCGGCCGCCAGCTCCCGCTCGCGGTGGACGGCGAGCGCCGGGCCGTCGCCCTCGAGGTGCGCGAGACCCGTCGGGTGCGCGACGGTGTCGATGACCTCGCCGCGCTCGCCGCGCGTGCACGTGACCACCGTCGCCGCCGCTCCGGCGGCCGTCCAGGCGGCCAGCAGCGCGCCGGTGGCCAGCGTCTCGTCGTCCGGGTGCGCGTGGACCGCGACCAGCGGCCCGACCGACGGGTCGGCCGGGCGGGCCGCCGCCGTCGAGGTCTCCCCCGCGTCCTGCATCGGCAGGGTCAGGCGCGCTTGGCCCGCGCCGCGGCCCGCGCACGCGCCGTGGCGTCGAGGTTGACCTTGCGGATGCGCACGATCTCCGGGGTGATCTCGACGCACTCGTCCTCGGCCGCGAACTCCAGCGACTCCTCGAGGGTGAGCTTCTTCGGCGGCACCAGGTTCTCGAAGCTGTCGGCGGTCGAGGACCGCATGTTCGTCAGCTTCTTCTCCTTGGTGATGTTGACGTCCATGTCCTCGTTGCGGGAGTTCTCGCCGACGATCATCCCTTCGTAGACCTCCTGGGTGGGGTCGACGAAGAACGTGCCGCGCTCCTGCAGGTTGATCATGGCGAACGGGGTGACCGAGCCGGCCCGGTCGGCGACCAGCGAACCGGTCAGCCGGGACTCGATGGGGCCGTGCCACGGCTCGTAGCCCTCGGCGTAGGACGAGGCGATGCCGGTGCCGCGGGTCTCGGTGAGGAACCGGGTCCGGAAACCGATGAGGCCACGGGCCGGGACGACGAACTCCATGCGCACCCAGCCGGTGCCGTGGTTCGCCATCGTCTCCATGCGGCCCTTGCGGGCGGCCATGAGCTGCGTGACGGCGCCGAGGTACTCCTCGGGCACGTCGATCGTCATGCGCTCCATCGGCTCGCAGGTCTTGCCGTCGACCTGCTTGGTGACGACCTGCGGCTTGCCGACGGTCAGCTCGAAGCCCTCGCGGCGCATCTGCTCGACGAGGATCGCCAGCGCGAGCTCGCCGCGGCCCTGGACCTCCCACGCGTCGGGGCGGTCGGTGGGCAGCACGCGCAGCGAGACGTTGCCGATGAGCTCGGCGTCCAGCCGGTCCTTGACCTGGCGGGCCGTGACCTTGTGGCCCTTGCCGCCCTTGCCGGCCAACGGGGAGGTGTTGATGCCGATCGTCATCGAGATCGCCGGGTCGTCGACGGTGATGCGCGGCAGCGGCCGCGGGTCGTCGGCGTCGGTGAGCGTCTCGCCGATCATGATGTCGGCGATGCCCGCCACGGCGACGATGTCGCCCGGCCCGGCGGACTCCGCGGGCACGCGGTCCAGCGCCTTGGTCTCGAGCAGCTCGGTGATCTTCACCTGGCTCAGGGTGCCGTCCTGGCGCGCCCACGCGACCGTCTGGCCCTTGCGCAGGGTGCCGTTGTGGACGCGCAGCAGCGCGAGACGGCCGAGGAACGGCGAGGCGTCCAGGTTGGTCACGTGCGCCTGCAGCGGCATCGTCTCGTCGTACGTCGGTGCCGGGACGGTCTGCAGCACGGTGGAGAACAGCGGCTCGAGGTCCTCGTTCGCCGGCAGCTCGCCGTCGGCGGGCTGCTCGGTGGAGGCGCGCCCGGCCTTGGCCGAGGCGTAGACCACGGGCACGTCGAGCACGGCGTCGACGTCGAGGTCGGGGACCTCGTCCGCCAGGTCGCTGGCGAGCCCCAGCAGCAGGTCGGTCGTCTCGGCGACGACCTCGGTGATCCGCGAGTCGGGCCGGTCGACCTTGTTGACCACGACGATGACGGGCAGCTTGGCGGCGAGCGCCTTGCGCAGCACGAAGCGGGTCTGCGGCAGCGGGCCCTCGGAGGCGTCCACGAGCAGCACGACACCGTCGACCATGGACAGGCCGCGCTCGACCTCGCCGCCGAAGTCGGCGTGGCCCGGCGTGTCGATCACGTTGATCGTCACGCCGTCGGCCTCGCCGACCTCGGCCGCCGACGGTCCGGCGTACCGGATCGCCGTGTTCTTGGCGAGGATCGTGATGCCCTTCTCCCGCTCCAGGTCACCGGAGTCCATGACGCGGTCGTCGACCTGCTGGTGCGCCGCGAAGGCGCCGGCCTGCCGCAGCATGGCGTCGACCAGGGTGGTCTTGCCGTGGTCGACGTGGGCGACGATCGCCACGTTGCGCAGGTCGGAGCGCACAGACATCAAGGGTTCTCTTTCCGTGGGAGGGGCGGCACCCGGGAACCCGGGGCCGGTCCATCCTACCCGGAGGTGTCCGTCTCCGGCCCGGGTGCTCGACGGCGCCAGCTCCGCGGACCCCGGCGACGTGCGGCGGCCGAGGTCCCGTTGCCGTCGGAGTCGGCGTCCGCCACGACCGGGACCTGCCCGGTCATCTCCGACAGCTGGGTGTTGACGTGCTCCGTCACGTGCTCGGTCACGTGCTCCGTGACGTGCTCGGTCACCTCCTGCTTGAACTCACGCCGCCGCAGCCGTCGCTCGGTGCGCACGATCGCCTTGTGCTCGGCGTCCAGCGCCTTCCACACCGAGACGGCCATGGCGACCAGCACCACCGAGAACGGCAGGGCCGTGAGGATCGACGCCGTCTGCAACGTCGCCAGACCCCCGGCGTAGAGCAGCGCCGCGGCGACACCACCCTCGAGGATCGCCCAGAACAGGCGGCTCCACAGCGGCGGGTTCTGGTCGCCGCCGTTGGCCAGCATGTCCACGACGAACGACCCCGAGTCCGAGGACGTCACGAAGAACACCACGACGAGGATCATGGCGATGACGGCCAGCCACGCACCGCCGCCCGGCAGGGTCTCGAACAACTGGAACATCGCGGTGTCGGAGTTCACGGACCCGGTCTCGGCGTCGAGCATCGACCCCGGCTCGATCATCTCCTGCCGCAGCGCGGTCCCGCCGAAGACGCTGAACCAGACGGTCGTGACCAGCATCGGGACGATGAGGGTGCCGAGGACGAACTCACGCACGGTCCGCCCGCGCGAGATGCGGGCGATGAACAGCCCGACGAAGGGCGCCCAGGAGATCCACCAGCCCCAGTAGAAGATCGTCCAGCTCGACTCCCAGGCGAGGCCGTCCGCCCCCTGGAAGGCGAGGGTGTCGAAGGTCATCTGCATGACGTTCTGGAGGTAGAAGCCGAGCGACTGGACCCACTCGCGCATCACGTAGAGCGAGGACCCCATGATCAGCACCGTGACCACCAGGACGCCCGCGAGCATCATGTTGCCGTTGGACAGCCACTTGATGCCGCGTTCGAGACCGGACGCCACCGAGAGCGCGGCGACCGCGGTGATGGCGGCGATGAGCCCCATCTGCAGCGCGACGGTCGACTCGGCGACGCCGAGGTACTCGAGCCCGGCCGACAGCTGCAGCACACCGAGGCCGAGCGAGGTGGCCACGCCGAACACCGTGCCGAAGATCGCCAGCACGTCGATGACGTTGCCGAGCCAGCCCTTGACGCGCTCCTCGCCCAGCAGCGGCTCGAGGGCCCACCGGATCGACACCGGCCGGCCCTTGCGGTGGATCGCGTAGGCCAGGGCCAGGCCGATGACGACGTAGATCGCCCAGGCGTGCACGCCCCAGTGCAGGTAGGTCTGGCCCATCGCCTGCCCGGCGATCGAGGCGTCGTCACCGGTGACGCCCGGCTTCGGGTCGGTGTAGTGCCACAGCGGCTCCGCGACGCCGTAGTAGACCAGCCCGATCCCCATGCCGGTGGCGAACAGCATCGCGAACCACACGGGCAGCTTGAAGTCGGGGGTCTCCTCGTCCTTGCCGAGGGTGATGTCGCCGAATCGGCTCAGGCCGACGTAGATCGCGAAGATCACGAAGGCCGCCACGATGAGCACGTAGTACCAGCCGAAGCCGTTGATGACCTTCGACTGTAGGGTGGACATGACCTCGGCGGTCGCGTCGGTGGCGAAGATCCCCAGCAGGACGAAGAGGAGGATCAGTCCGCCCGCTGGGTAGAAGACGGCTGGGGCGAGGGTTGATCGGCGCGTCGGCATGACTCACAGACTGTCGGGATCGGGCGGAAGGGGCAAACGCAGGACGCCGTGACCCGGGTGGGTCGACGGCGTCCTGCGGCGTCGCGATACGTGCGCGTCGTGTCGGGCGGGGCGGGTCCTGCGGGGTCAGCCGCCGGCGACGTTCCCCACCAGATGAGCACCCGGGATGGCCTCGAGGAGGTCACGGGTGTACTGCTGGCGCGGGTTGTCGAAGACCTCGTCGGTGGTGGCCTGCTCGACCACCTTGCCGTTCTGCATGACCACCACGTCGTCGGCGATCTGCCGGACGACGGCCAGGTCGTGGGTGATGAACAGGTAGCTCAGGCCCAGGTCGGTCTGCAGCTCGTCGAGCAGGTCGAGGATCTGCGCCTGGACGAGCACGTCGAGGGCGGAGACCGCCTCGTCGAGCACGACGACCTCGGGCTTGAGCGCCAGGGCACGCGCGATGGCGATGCGCTGGCGCTGGCCGCCGGAGAGCTCGTTCGGGAAGCGGCGCATCGCCGACTGCGGCAGCGAGACCATGTCCAGCAGCTCGCGGACCCGCTTCTCGCGCGACTTCTTCGACCCCACGTTGTGCAGCTTGAGGGGTTCCTCGATGGAGCGGTAGATCGAGAACATCGGGTCCAGCGACCCGTACGGGTTCTGGAAGACCGGCTGGATCCGCCGTCGGAAGGCGAACGCCTGCTTCGGGTTGAGCGTCGACACGTCGGTGCCGTCGAACTCCACGGTGCCCGACGTCGGCTCCAGCAGCCCCAGCACCATGTTGGCGGCCGTGGACTTGCCCGAGCCGGACTCGCCGACCAGGGCGAGCGTCCGCCCGCGCCCGAGGGTGAACGAGACGTCGTCGACCGCCGTGAAGTCCGTGGACGACCCGGGGCGGGCCCCGCGGATCTGGAACACCTTGGTCAGGTGCTCGACCTTGACCGCCTCGTTCGAGGCCGGCGGCTTCTCGCCCAGGTGGTGCGCGTGCAGCTCGGCGGACTCCTGCCCGGACACGTGCGCCGTCTGGATCCGGCGCGAGGCCAGCGACGGCGCCGAGGCGACCAGACGCTTCGTGTACGGGTGCTGCGGGTCGGCGAGGATCTGCTGGGCCGGACCGGACTCGACGACCTGCCCCTTGAACATCACCACGAGGTGCTCGGCCCGCTCGGCGGCGAGCCCGAGGTCGTGGGTGATGAACAGCACGGCGGTGCCGAGGTCCCGGGTCATGTCACCCAGGTGGTCCAGGATCTGGCGCTGCACGGTCACGTCGAGGGCCGAGGTGGGCTCGTCGGCGATGAGCAGCTGCGGCCGCGAGGCCAGACCGATGCCGATGAGCGCGCGCTGACGCATGCCGCCCGAGAACTCGTGCGGGTACTGGCGCGCCCGGCGCTCGGCGTCGGGCAGACCGGCCTCGGCGAGCACGTCCGCCACGCGGGTGCGCAGCTCGGCCTTGGAGCCCTTGAACCCGTTGGCCTTCAGCGCCTCGGTCACCTGGGTGCCGATGCGCCAGACCGGGTTGAGGTTCGACATCGGGTCCTGCGGCACCATGCCGATCGCGCGGCCCCGCAGGGCCTCGGTCTCGGCCCGGGGCGCGCCGACGAGCTCGCGGCCGTCGAACATGATGGACCCGCCGGTCACCTTTCCGGTCCCGGGCAGCAGGTCGATGATCGAGGCGGCCGTCGTCGACTTGCCCGATCCGGACTCGCCGACGATGGCCACGTTCTGGCCCGGGTACACGGTGAGGTTCGCGCCGCGCACGGCGTGCACCTCGCCGACCCCGGTGGTGAAGGAGATCTGCAGGTCGCGGATCTCCAGGAGGGGCTTGTTCGGGTCGGCGACGGCGGGGGCGGACTCGGGCGTCGCGTTGCCGTCGCTCACGGGGAACTGTGTCGTCATCGCTTCCGCGCCTTCGGGTCGAGGGCGTCGCGCACCACGTCGCCCATCATCATGAAGCCGAGCACTGTCACGGCCAGGCCGCCTGCCGGGTAGAGCAGGATCTCGGGGTCGGTCCGGATCGCGCCCTGGGCGGCGCTGATGTCGCCGCCCCACGAGACCACGTCCGGCGGCAGGCCGATGCCGAGGAAGCTCAGCGTCGCCTCGGCGACGATGAACTGGCCCAGGGCCACGGTCGCGTAGACGATGATCGGCGCCGCCGAGTTGGGCAGCACGTGCCGCACCAGGATCTGCCCGCGGCCCATGCCGAGGGACTTCGCCGCGGTGACGAACTCGTTGTTCTTCACCGAGAGCACGGTGCCGCGCGTGATGCGGGCGATCTGGGTCCAGCCGAAGACCGCCAGCACGAAGGCGACCAGGAAACTCGTGCGGTTGGTCGCGATCGACATGATGACGATGGCGCCGAGCACCAGCGGGATGGCGAAGAAGATGTCGGTGATCCGGCTGAGGATCGTGTCGAACCACTTGCCGTAGTACCCGGCGATCGCGCCGATCGTCGTACCGAGGATCACGACCATCGAGGTCGCCAGCACGCCGACGACGACGGAGGCCCGGGCGCCGTACATCGTCCGGGAGTAGATGTCGCAGCCCTGGCGGTCGAACCCGAACGGGTGGCCGGCCTGCGGGCCCTCGAGCGCGCGGGCCAGGTCGCAGGCGCGCGGGTCGATCGAGGTGAACAGGCCGGGGAAGGCCGCCACCAGCACGACGATGACGATGACCGTCCCGGACACCCAGAACAGCGGGCGCCGGCGCATCTGGTGCCAGGCGTCGCGCCAGAGGCTGGTGGGCGTCTCGTCGGTCGCGACGGCGTCGACGGCGCCGAGGCCGCCCTCGTCGGCCGGCGCGGTGAAGTGTTCCTGGCCGGGGCGCGGGGCCGGGGTCGGGGTCGCCGACCGGCCCACGGGTTCGTAGCGGTTCTCAGGCATAGCGGATCCTCGGGTCGAGGGCGGCGTAGAGCAGGTCCACCAGGAGGTTCGCCCCGATGTAGACCAGCACCAGCACGGTGGTCAGCGACACGACGGTGATGCTCTCGCCGCGGATGATCGCGTCGTAGAGCGTGCCGCCGACGCCGTTGATGTTGAAGATGCCCTCGGTGATGATCGCCCCGCTCATCAGGGCGCCGATGTCGGCGCCGAGGAACGTCACCACGGGGATGAGGGAGTTGCGCAGCACGTGGCGTCCGGTGACCTGCGAGCGACGCAGACCGCGGGCGCGCGCCGTGCGGACGTAGTCGGCGGACAGGTTCTCCGCGACCGACGTGCGCGTCAGGCGCAGCACGTAGGCGAAGGACACCGCGGCGAGCACCATGGCCGGCATCAGCAGACTGACGAAGTCGGGATCTCGTCCCGCGGTGACGGGCAGCCAGCCGAGCCGGACGCCCACGACGATCTGCATGACGAAACCGACGACGAACGTCGGCACCGCGATGAAGAAGAGGCTGACGACCAGGGCGGTCGCGTCGAAGATGCCGCCCTTGCGCATCCCGGCGACCAGGCCGAAGCCGATGCCGAAGACCGCCTCGATGACCAGCGCCATGAGGGCGAGCTGGATCGTGACGGGGAACGCGTTGGCGATCACCTCGGTGATCTCGCGGCCGCGGAAGTCGACGCCGAAGTCGAGCGTCACCACGCCGCGCAGGAAGAGAAGGTACTGGATGATGAAGGGTTGGTCCAGGTTGTACTGGGCGCGGATCTGCTCCTGCACAGCTTCGGGCAGACCACGCTCACCACCCAGGCCGGCGATCGGGTCACCGGGCCGCAGGAACACCAGCGCGTACAGCAGCAGGGTGGCCCCCAGGAACACAGGGATCACCTGCAGCAGCCTGCGTCCGAGATACCAGAGCATGCGATTTATCTCCTCGTGTGCCCAGGGGGTCCCCCCAGGCTACGGGTTTCCTCGAACCGCGACCGTGCGGGGACGCGGACAGCGGTGGGGCGGGGGTGCTGTGGTGCGCACCCCCGCCCCCTCGCGACGAGTGGTCGACGTCAGACGGTACCCGACGCCGCGACCGCTCGGGAACGACGACGGACGGGGCACCCGCCGAGGCGGGTGCCCCGTCCGTGTCAGCGGATCACTCCTTGGTGATCTGGTACAGGATCGGGTCGCTGTCCCAGCCGAACTCGACGTTCTCGACGGTCTCCGCGTAGCCGCCGGTCGCGTTCTGGTACCACAGCGGGATGCCCGGGACGTCCTGGAACAGGATCTCCTGGGCCTCCTTGTAGAGCTCGGTCGCGGTGGCCGTGTCCTCGGCGGCGGCCGCCTCGGCGAGCAGGGCGTCGAACTCCTCGTTCGAGTAGTTCATGTCGTTCGAGCCGGCCCCGGTGCCGTAGATCGGGCCCAGGAAGTTGCTCATCGACGGCCAGTCGGCCTGCCAGCCACCGCGGAAGATGCCCTCGACGGACTCGTCGTCACGCGCGTTGAGGAACTCGTCGAAGGTGGTGTACGGCGCGAACTCGCAGCCGATGCCCAGGTCGGTGCGGATGGTGTTGCAGGCCGCGTCGATCCAGTCCTGGTGGTCCGAGTCGGCGTTGGACGCGATCTGCAGCGTGTAGTCGCCGATCGGGTCCATCTCCTCGGCCTGCTCCCACATCTCGGCAGCGCCCTCGGGGTCGTAGTCGAGGATCTCGGAGCCGGGGATGTCGTCGGAGAACCCGTCGATGACCGGCGAGGTGAAGTCGCTGGCCGGGGTGCGCGAACCGCTGTAGAGCGTCTCGGTGATCGTCTCGCGGTCGATCGCCATGGAGATGGCCTGGCGGCGCATGACGCCGGCCTCGCCCTGGAACTCGGGGAGCCACTCGGGCACGTTGACGACCTGGATGACGGCCGCCGGCTGGTTCACGGCGCGCTCACCGAGCTCGTCCTCGAAGGTCGCGAAGGCCGAGGACGGCACGTTCGGCAGCACGTCGAGGTTGCCGTCGAGCATGTCGTTGTACGCCGTGTCCTCCTCGACGTACGCGACCATCTCGAGCCCGCCGTTGGCCGGCTGGCGCGGACCCTCGTAGCCCTCGCGGGGCACGAGCGTGATGAGGCTGTCGTTCTCCCACGACTCGAGCTCGTACGGGCCGTTGCCGATCGGCTCCGAGCCGAAGCCCTCCGGGTCCTCGAAGAAGGCCTCGGGCATCGGGTTGAACGCCGAGTAACCGAGCCACAGCGGGAAGTCCGAGGCGGGCTGGGAGAGCTCGGCGGTGAAGGTCGTCTCGTCCACGACCTCGACGGCGATGTCGGACGGCTCCTCGAAGCTGAAGCCGGCGAAGCCGTTGAAGAAGTACTGCTGGTTCTGGGCGTTGTCCAGGTTCGCGACGTACTTCCACGCGTCGACGAAGCTCTGGGCCGTGACGGGGGTGCCGTCGGAGAAGGTCCAGCCGTCCTGGATCGTGATCGTCCAGTTCTGGTTGTCCTCGGACTCGATGGACTCGGCGACCTCGTTCTCGATCGCACCGTCCGCGTCGTAGTAGACGAGACCGGAGTAGATGTTCTTGACCACCAGACCGCCGTAGACCTCGTTGGTCATGCCGGGGGTCAGCGGGTTCTGGGGCTCGCCGCTGCTGATGGAGACGACGCCGGTGCTGTCGCCCTCCGCAGCCGCGGTCGAGTCGCCTTCGTCGGAGCTGCCAGAGCCGCCGCAAGCCGAGAGCAGCAGGGCCGAGGCCAGGGTGAAGGCCCCGATGCCTGCCATACGTCCGCGAGGTGTCACGTGTCCTCCTGAGTTGATGTGCACGCCGTCGGAGGGGTGCTCCGACGCGAGGGGTGCGGGCGCGGATCTGCGTCCGCAGCACAAGATGCGCCCAGGAGCCTAACCCCTCATCGTGTCCCCGGTCACCCTTCCTGGCGACCGATACCACGATCGTGACCCGATCGGAACCCGCTCGACATCTGAGAGCGGGTGAAAACGCTGTCCCGTGGCAGGACGGCGGGATCAGGCCTCGGCGGTCGCGCCGTCGTGCAGGTCCACCACCCGGTCCGCCCGCCGGACCAGCTCCGGGTCGTGCGTCGTGACGACGGCCGCGACCCCCGCGGTGTGCACCAGCTCGGCCAGCACGTCCATCACGCGCCGCCCGGTCGCCGTGTCGAGCTGACCGGTGGGTTCGTCCGCGAGCAGCACCCGGGGGGCCGCCACCAGGGCACGCGCGATGCCGACGCGCTGCTGCTGGCCGCCGGAGAGCTCGTAGGGCCGCTGGTCGGCGTGGTCGGCGAGTCCCACCCGGTCCAGGGCGTCCGCCACGCGCGCCGCCCGCTCGGCCGGGGGGACCCGGCGCAGCCGGAGCGGCACCTCGACGTTCTCCGCGGCGGACAGCACCGGCAGCAGACCGAAGGACTGGAAGACGTAGCCGACCTCGTCGCGCCGCAGCGCCAGCACCTCGTCCGGGTCCAGCGCCGTCAGCTCGCGGTCGTCCAGCCACACCCGGCCCGACGACGGCGCGTCCAGCCCGCCGAGCACGTTGAGCAGCGTGGTCTTGCCCGACCCCGACGGACCGCGCACCACGAGCAGCTCGCCCGCCGCGACCGCCACGGACACCCCGCGCAGGGCGTGCACCTCGCCGGCCCCGCGGCCGAACGTGCGGCGCACGTCCTCGGTCCGCAGGACCGGCGTCGTCCCCGGCGTCGTCACCGTCGTCGGCATCAGCTCTCCTCCCCCGTGGACCCGCGGGCGTCCTCGCGGGTGTCGCCACGGGTCTCGTCCTGCGTGTCGTCGCTGTCCCGCCGGACCTGGACGTGGTCCTCCTGCAGCCGCAGCCGGACCCGGTCGCGCAGGTCCAGGGCCTCGACGACGTCGTGCGGCAGCTGCAGGCGCCCGACCCGGTCCAGCACCGCGAACTCCTCCGCGACGTCGCGCCGCACGCCGTCGGCGTCCGTGGCGGTCCGGCGCAGCACCTCGGTGGAGGTGCGGCCGTCACGGATCTGCACGGTGCGGGCCACGTGCTCCGACACCGTCGGGTCGTGCGTGACGATGAGCGTCGTCGTGCCCGTGGCCGCGTTGACCGCGCGCAGCGCCTCCAGCACGTCCGCGCTGGTGGCCTCGTCGAGCTCGCCGGTCGGCTCGTCGGCGAGCAGCACGCGCGGGCGGTTCGCCACCGCGACGGCGATCGCGACCCGCTGCTGCTGCCCGCCGGACATCTCGGCCGGGTACCGGTCGGCGACGTCGGCCACCTGCAGCAGGTCGAGCAGCTCGTCGGTGCGCGCGGCCCGCTCGGTGCGGCGGCCGCCGCCCAGGTCGAGCACGAGGCGGACGTTCTCGGCCGCCGTGAGGTACGGCAGAAGGTTGCGGGAGGTCTGCTGCCAGACGAACCCGACCGTGCGGCGCTGGTAGACGACCCGGTCCCGGCGCCCCATCGTGAGCAGGTCCGTGCCCGCCACGACGGCCGACCCTCCGGTGGGGGTGTCCAGCCCGGACAGGATGCCCAGCAGCGTGGACTTCCCCGACCCGGAGGCACCCACGACGGCCACCAGGTCGCCGGCCTCGACCTCCAGGTCCAGGCCCTGCAGGGCCTGGACCTCCACGCCGTCGGTGGCGAAGATGCGCACCAGCCCGCGGCACAGGATCTCGCTCATACCTCGCTCCTCGTCATCAGTCCGTCACCGTCCGCCACGTCTCGGCACCCCGGCGCCGCCCCACCGACCCGGCCACCAGCGTGCCGGCGACCACCGCGACGAGCAGGCCCCCGGCGAGCGCCGCGGGCCCCCAGGGGTCGACCACCAGCGCGGGCGACGCCGCACCCCCGGTCAGCGGGGTCAGGTCGACGACCGCCAGCACGAGCGCCGGCACCAGCACGCCCACGACGCCGCCCGCCAGCAGCGCGGCGACCGCCCAGGGCCCGACCTCCCACGCCACCAGCCCGCGCTCGGCCCGGCGGGGCAGGCCGAGGGTGCGCAGCACGGCCAGCACGCGGGTGCGGGCCGGCGTGGCCAGGACGAGCATCAGCGTCACGGTCGCCACGCACAGCAGCGCCGAGAGCGCGACGGCGACGGTGAACGCCGTCGCCAGACCGGCGGCGGCCGGCGAGGACAGCAGCGCCTGCTCGCCCTCGCGCGGGTCGTCGACGACGGCGGTGGGCAGCAGCGCGCCGATCTCCGCCTCGACCGGGGCGGGGTCCGGAGCCTCGGCGTCGGCGGCGTCGGTCAGGCCGACCAGCGCGAGGCGCGCGGTCCCCGGTGCGATCCCCACCCGGTCCCCGGCCGCGGTCGCGTCGACCAGCAGGGCGCCCGACGACGGCGGCAGGCCGGGCAGGGCGTCGACGCGGTCCACGACGACGACCTCCGTGCGAGCGCCCCCGGGCCCGGACAGCACCTGTCCGTCGGTCACCTGCCCGGCCGCAAAGCCGACGGCGACGACAGGGAGTCGTCCGTCGTCGGTGGCCGCGAGCCGGTCCAGCCCGTCCGGCGCTCCCGGCACGTCCTGCTGCACCCGCGCGAGCTCGGCGGCGTCGGTGGTCCACGCGGTCACGGGACTGCCGCTGCCGACACGGCCGAGCGCGAACCGGCCGGCGTCGGCGACGGGCGCGACCGCGGCCACGCCGTCGATCCCGCGCAGGGAGTCGGCCGTCGGGCCGTCGACGACCGGACCAGCCACCCGCAGGTCTCCCCCGACCTCCGCCCAGGCCTCGTCGGTGACGCCCTGGCGCACCGTGCCGGACAGCACCACGGACGACAGGGCGACACCGACGGCGAGCACCAGCGCCACCGCGGGCAGCGGACCCCCGGCCGGGTCCCGGCGCACGCGCGCCGCCCCGAGGAACGGCACGAGTCCCGACCCCCGTGCGGCGAGGCGTTCCACCGCGCGCGCCACGGGCGGCACGAGCCGGAACGTGACCAGCGCGACCGCGACGCCGACCAGCAGCGGGGCCACGGCCAGGAGCGGGTCGACACCGCTGCCGGTGCCGGTCGGGCCCGTCGAGGAGCCCGTCGCGGCGACGACGCCCCGGTCCACCGCGAGCCACGACGTCCCGGCCGCGGCGAGGACGACGCCGGCCTCCACCCCGAGGCGCAGGTGCCGACGTCGGGCGGGGACGGCCCCGAGGTCCGCGCGGCCGGCCCGCAGCCCGGCGGCCGGGGTCACGGCGGCCAGCACGAGCGCCGGGCCGAGCCCGCACAGCACCGCCGCGCCGACCTGCACGGACGTCACGGTCCCGGGCACCACGGCGAGCCCGGCCGCGAACCCCAGCGCGGCCGCGGGCAGCCCGACGACCAGGCCCTCGAGCGCGACCACCCCGCGGACCCACGTCATCGACGCACCCCGCGCCCGTGCGAGCGCCAGCGTCGCGCGGCGCCGGTCGACGACCAGCCCCGCGGCAAGCACGAGAACGGCGGCCAGCGCGCCCAGCGGTCCGACGGCGAGCACCGTGACGATCGCGTCGACGCCGGCGCGCTGGCCCAGCGCGGTCTCCAGCACGTCGAGCAACCCCGTGGCCGGTTCCAGCACGGCGCTGTCGCCGTCGACGACGGTGGTGGTCGTGGCCGTCAGGCCGCGCAGCTGGGCGAGCAGCGCCGGCGCGTCCTGCGCGGCGACGCCAGAGGTGTCGACCGGGAACCAGACACGCGCCGACGGCGCGGGGACCCAGGAGCCGAGCGTGGCCGGGTCGGCGAAGACCCCCGCCGTGACGATCTTGCCGATGTTGGGGTCGAACACGATCTCTGGAGTCGTCGTGCGCGGGACGTGCGCCCAGTAGTCGGCGTCGGCGTCCTGCGGTTCCCAGAGGCCGACGACGTGCAGCGGCGGCAGCAGCGGCTCGTCGGTGGCGTGCACCGAGTCGAGGGCCCAGTCGAGCTCGGCGGCGACCGCGGTCGAGACCGCCACCTCCATCGCGGTGGGCTCGAACTCCACCACGCCGTCGGACCCGGGCAGCATCGCCGTCGGGTCGGCGGGGACGGGCGTGGCGGCCGGCCAGCGCCCCTCGACCACCTGGACCTGCGCCGACGCCGACGGGCCCGCCTGCAGCACGATGCCCGGCGCGGCGACGTCGTTGCCCTCGACCCGCTCCACCCCGGTGCGGTCCGCCGCGACGACCAGGTCGGGCTCGCCGAGGACGCCGGACAGCGGGGCCGGTCGCGCGGCGGCGAGGTCGCGCAGCCCGGCGAGGTAGCCGTCGAGGTCGGGCACCGGCGGGTCGACCTCCCCGTCGGCCGGACCCTCGCGGTGCACGCCGCCGTAGGCGTCGTAGTCCTCGCCGTAGCCGGGGAAGACGGGCGTCGTGGCGACGACGTCGGACGTCAGGGCGGACGTCTGCGCCGTGACGTGCGCGAGCTGGTCGGCGTGCACCGCGGCGACCGCCCGCGGCACCGTGGACAGGGTGCCGGCGGCGAGGACGGTCACCGCCGCCAGGGCCAGCACGGCGCCGGCCGCGGTGCGCAGGTGCCGGCGCACCAGGAGCATCAGGCTCATCGCACCTCCGCCCGGTAGGTCGTGTCGCGCGCCTGCGCGGCCACCCGGGAGGCGACCACGGCGCCGACCAGCAGCACACCGGCCACGGCCGCCAGGAGCAGCGGGACCAGCACCCCGGCGTCGACCACGAGGTCCGGCGTCGTCCCGCCCCGCACCACGGCGTGCGCGAGACCGGGCACGGTGACGGCCGCGAGGACCGCCCCGGCCAGGACGCCGGCGCCGAGACCGACGCCGCCGAGCACGACGAGCTCGCCGGCACGCCCCCTGCCCTGCTGCCGGGGGCCCACGCCCAGCGCGCGGAGCACGGCGACCTCGCCGCGTCGCGCGGCCAGGGTGGTCACGGCCACGACGGCGAGGCCGAGGACGGCGAGCACGGTCGCCCCGGCGGCCGCGAGGACGACGGCGAGCCGGACCGGTGCCCCGGCGTCGGACGCGGTGACGTCGGCGACGGTCCGGACCACGACGCCGGGGCTGCCGCCGCCGGCGACGGTGGCGTCCGTCGGACCGAGGAGCTGCGCCACGTCGTCGGCCAGGCGGTCGACGGCGGCGGCGTCGCCGGGATCGTCCGCCGCGACCCACGCCTCGGCGGGCCGGGGCAGCTGCCCCGTGGTGGCGAGCAGCGCGGCGTCCAGCGTCCCGAGATCGACCCAGGCGGACTCGGCCGTCGACTCCCCGGGCACCGCGTCGGTGGTCGCGGCGACCCGGAGGACCACCTCGGCACCGGCCACGGTGGCCTCCAGCTCGTCCCCCACGGCGGCGTCCCAGCGCTGCGCCGCCGCGTCGGTGACCACCGCCGGGACCACCGGGCGGGACGTCGCCCCCGGTCCGTCGGCGGCCAGCAGGCGCAGCCAGGTCCCGTCACGGGAACCGAGCGTCAGGTCGGCGCCGAGGGCGCCGTCGTCGGAGGAGCTCGGGGCGGTCCCTGCGGCGGCCCAGCGGGTCCCGGCGACGTCCACGGGGACCTGCGCGCCCTCGACGTCCGCGTCGAGTCCGGTCACCGCGACGGACACCTCGGTAGGCACCAGGACGCCGGGCAGGTCCAGCTCGAGCGCCGCGACCCGCAGCTCGGAGGCGTCGGCGAGGGTGGCGGGGACGGTGACGACCAGCTCGGTTCCGGCGGGTCCGTCCGTCAGGGTCAGCACGCCGGCGTCCACGACGGCCAGGGCTCCGTGCGCGTCGACGAGCCACACCGTGACGGCGACGTCCAGCGCCTGCTCGGACCGGTCGCGGGTCCCGAGGGGCAGGGCTGCGGGGTCGGCCACGGCGGTCCCCGTCAGGTCGATCGTGAGCCCCGTCGTCCCGGACGGCAGGACGGGCGCGGCGGCGAACGGCTCCGTGCCGCGCAGCGGGGCGACGGCCGCGGCGGCCTCGACGGGACGGACCGCGCCCGGCGCGGCGTCGGCCGGCATCGCGACGAGCCCGAGCGGGTCGCCCTGCACCGTCGCGCTCCGGGCCAGGACCGGCACGGCGCCCGCCGCCCCGTCCAGGTCCGCGAGCCGTGCCGTGCGGACCGGGAGTCGGTCGGGCGCCAGCCGTGCCCCGGCGCCGTCGGCGGCCCGGACGTCGGTGCCGAGCTGCTGGGTGGCCAGGTCGGCCCGTGCCTGCGGGGCGGTGCCCGCGTAGGCCGCGGCCAGCACGGCGGATCCCCCGGCGAGCACCAGCAGCACCACCGGCACGACGGCGACCCGCAGACCTCGGGAGACCTGGCGTGCGGCCAGCACGGCGGTCGCACCGCGACCCCCCGCGGCGAGCCGTGCTCCGGCCCGCGTGAGCGGACCCAGGAGCGCCAGCGCGAGCAGGCCCAGCGCGGCGAGCGCCAGCGCCGGCCCCGCGGCGGCGAGAGGGTCCCAGGTCGTGGCGCCGTCCGCCACGACCAGCGGCGACCCGAGGGAGCGCAGACGCCACATGCCGGCGACGGCGAGCAGCCCGACACCGGCGACGGTGCCGGCGGCCGCGGCGCGCTGCAGCCGTCCCGACCGGTCGGCGAGCCGACGGCGCGCGACGGCGCGTGCCCGGGAACCGGCCACGACGGTGAGCGCGGTCGTGCCGGCGACCACGGTGGCCAGGCACCCCGCGACCAGCACCGTCGGAGCCGGCGAGGCGGTGCCGGCGACGCTCAGGGCACCGGCGGCGGCCGCGGAACCCGCTGCGGCGGCGAGCAGGCACACGGCCGCCGCCTCTCCGAGCGCAGCGGCCGTCAGCCGGCCCGGGTCGGCGCCGCGGGCGACGAGGATCTCGGTCTCGCGCTCCCGCGCCTGGGCCAGCAGCCGGGCGACCTGCACCAGCGCCACCAGGGCCACCAGGACGAGCAGGGCGACCGGCACCGTGAGGACCGCCCGGGCAGCGGCCTGGGCCTCCTGCTCGGCGGCCGCGCGCTGCGCCAGGTCGCCCTCGACGGTCAGGCCGCGGACGGCCACCGCGTCGTCGGCGCGCAGCACACCGTGCAGGGCGTCGCCGCCCGCGGCGAACCCGGCGAGGTCGGCGGGCAGGACCTCCGTCACGACAGGAGTCAGCGTCCACTCCACGAACGGGGTGTCGTCGCCGTCGGGGCGTTCGGTGCGGTCGACGCGCAGCGGGGCGTCGCCGAACAGGTCGGCGACGGTGGAGCGCACCCGGGCGTCCTGGGCCGCCGGGTCCTCGGCGACCCGCGTGGTCACCTGCAGCGACGCCGTCGAGCCGTCACCGAGGGCCGTGCGGGCGGCGTCCGTCGTCGTGGCGGCGACCGCCCCCGCGGTCACCCCGCTCGTCGCCGCGATCGCGGCGACGAGCAGGGCGACCAGCGCGAGCAGGCCGCGGTGCGCGACGGCACGCCGCCACGCGGACCGCAGCATGGGGCCGTCAGGCCCCTTCGCGCAGGCGGATCTCGGAGACCTCGTCGCCCCACTCGGCGAGCAGCCGGTGCCGCTCCTCGCGACGCTCCTTCTGCTCGGTCGGGTCCGGCACGGGTGCTGCGGCGAGGAGTCGCTTGGTGTACTCCTCCTGCGGGGAGCGCAGCACGCGGTCGCGGGTCCCCTTCTCGACGATGCGGCCCTCCTGCATGACGACCACCTGGTGGGCGAGCATGTCGATGACGGCCAGGTCGTGGCTGACGAACAGGCACGCGAACCCGAACTCGCTCTGCAGGTCCAGGAACATCTCCAGCACGGCGGCCTGGACCGACACGTCGAGGGCCGACGTCGGCTCGTCGGCCACCATGAGCTCCGGCTCGAGGGTGAGCGCCCGCGCGATGGAGACGCGCTGGCGCTGACCACCGGACAGCTCGTGCGGGTACCGGTTGTAGTACGACCGGGGCAGCTCGACGGCGTCCAGCAGCTCCATGACCCGCTTCTGCCGCGAGGCCGCGTCGCCGATCTTGTGCACGGCCAGCGGCTCGTTGATGGCCTCGCCCACCGGGAAGCGCGGGTTGATCGAGGCCGCCGGGTCCTGGAACACGACGCCGATGCGCCGGCGCAGGTCCTTGAGCTGCTTCTTGCGCATCGCGCCGAAGTCCTCGCCGAGGATCCGGACCGACCCCGAGCGCGCCGGGATGAGGCCGAGGGCGCACTTGGCGATCGTGGACTTGCCCGACCCGGACTCGCCCACCAGTCCGACGATCTCGCCCGCACCGACGGTGAAGGAGACGTCGTCGACCGCGCGGAACGGCGGCTTGCCGAGCCGGTGGTACTCGATGACCAGCTGGTCCAGCTCGAGCGCCGGGGTCTCGGCGTCGGCACGCTCGGTCTCCACCGAACGGGCCACCGCGGCGTCGTCCTGGCCCCGGCCCTCGCCGAGGTGCGGCACCGCCTTGAGCAGCCGCTTGGTGTAGTCGTGCTGCGGGTCGGTCAGCACCTGGGCGGCGCTGCCGGTCTCGACGAGGTCGCCCTTGAACATCACCGCGACGCGGTCGGCCATGTCGGCCACCACGCCCATGTTGTGGGTGATGAGCAGGATGCCGGTGTCGAGCTTGTCCTTCAGCGAGCGCAGCAGGTCGAGGATGTCGGCCTGCACGGTGACGTCGAGGGCCGTGGTCGGCTCGTCGGCGATGATCACCTTGGGGTCGCAGGAGATCGCCATGGCGATGACGACGCGCTGGCGCTGACCGCCGGACAGCTCGTGCGGGTACTGCTTGAGGCGCCGCTCGGGCTCCGGGATACCGACCATGTCGAGCAGCTCGGCGGCCCGGGCCATCGCCTGCTTGCCGAAGGCGATGCCGTGCAGCTGCAGGGCCTCGGTGAGCTGGTCGCCGATGGTGAGCACCGGGTTGAGCGCGGTCATCGGCTCCTGGAACACCATGGCGATGTCGTTGCCGCGCATCTTGCGCAGCCCCGCCGGGTCCAGGTCGCCGACGACCTGGTCGCCGACCTGGACCCGTCCCGAGACGCGGGCGTTGCCCGGCAGCAGACCGAGCGCCGTCGTCGACGTCACGGACTTGCCGGACCCGGACTCGCCCACCAGGGCGACGACCTCACCGGGACGCACCTCCAGGGAGATGCCCTTGACGGCGTGGACGTCGCCGAACTCGGTGCCGAAGGTCACCTCGAGGTCGGTGAAGGACAGCACGGCGTCGCCGGGGGTGGTGGCGTCCGGCGCGGAGGAGAGATCGAGGGTGGTCATCAGGCCTTGGTCCTGTTCTGGCGGGGGTCGAACGCGTCGCGCAGACCGTCGCCGATGAAGTTCACGCTCAGGGCGATGGCGAGGATCATCAGCCCCGGCCACCAGAAGAGCCACGGACGCGTGGTGAACGCCGTCTGGTACTGCTGGATCAGCAGGCCCAGCGAGGTGTCCGGTGCCTGCACGCCGTACCCGAGGAAGCTGAGCGCCGTCTCGAGCAGGATCGCCGCCGAGATGGCCAGCGTCGCCGAGACGATGATCGTCCCGATGGCGTTGGGCAGGATGTGCTTGAAGATCGTCCGGCTGCTGCTCGTGCCGACGGCGTAGGCCGCCACGACGAACTCGCGCTCGCGCAGGGACAGCACCTCGCCGCGCACCAGGCGGGCGAGACCGGTCCAGGTGACGAGGCCCAGCATGAGGGTCAGTCCCCAGATGCCCCAGGAGCTGGCCATCTTGCCCAGCACCGCGGCGAGCACGAGCAGCGGGATGACGAGCAGCAGGTCCGTCATGCGCATGAGCACGGCCTCGACCCAGCCGCGGAAGTAGCCGGCCAGGGCCCCGACCAGCGTGCCGATGACGGTGGAGATGATCCCCACGCCGAACGCGATGATGAGGGACTTCTGGGTCCCGAGCATCACCAGGGCGAAGTAGTCCTTGCCGCCGGTGTCCTGACCGAACGGGTGCTCCCAGCTGGGGGCGCCGTCGCCGATCTTCGGGTACTGCAGCTCGGGCACCTTGTCCCACCAGCCGGGGATCGGACCGATGCCGATCGAGGTGAAGGCGACAAGGATCACGAGCGCCATGACCGCCATCGAGATGATGGCTCCCTTGTGGCGGAAGAACCGCATCCGCACGAGCTGGCCCTGGCTGTAGGACTTCTCCTCGGCCGGCGGATTCTTCAGGTCAGTCATGGTGCGCTCCGCGGGTGTGGTGCGTACGGGGTCCGGTCATGGGTCTCACCGCCGGATCCGTGGGTCGAGGTAGGCGTAGGCGATGTCGGCGAGCATGTTCATCAGCACCGCCGCCGTTCCCGTGACCAGGAAGAAGGCCATCACCGGGTCGGGGTCGACCCGGTCCAGGCCCTCCTGGAACATGGCGCCCATGCCCTTCCAGCCGAAGACGCGCTCGGTGATCACCGCGCCGCCGATGAGGCCCGCGAAGTCGAAGGCGACGATCGTGGTGATCGGGATCAGGGCGTTGCGGAACGCGTGCTTGGTGATGACCGCCCGCTCGGACAGGCCCTTGGAGCGCGCCGTGCGGACGTAGTCCTGGTTCATCACCTCGAGCATCGAGGACCGCGTGTACCGGGAGTACGAGGCGACCGAGACCAGGGTCAGCACGATCGTCGGCAGGATGAGCTGCATCCCGGAGTCCAGCACCGACTCCCAGAAGTCACCGCTGAAGTTCGGCGTCTGCGACCCGATCGTGGAGATCGGCCGCGACTTGAGCTCGAGGAAGCCGGCCCAGTGCGCCACCAGGATGTCGAAGACGATCACCCCGGAGGTGATGACACCGGTGACCGCGGAGATGAACATCGCCTGCTTGCGGGCGTAGCCGCCCCAGGCGGCGCCGATCGCGATCGACACGACGATCGCCAGCACGAACAGGCCGATCAGCTGCAGCCACGTGGGCTCCAGCAGGACCCCGGCGAAGACCAGGTAGCTGAGCGTCCCGACGACGGCGGTGGTCAGCGCCGCGTAGAGCACCCGTCGGTTGCCCAGCCCGGCCACGAGGGCGGTGACGAGCACGGCCGCACCCAGCGAGGTGAGCAGCACCATCGCGAGCCCGAAGAACGGGTTCCGGTACCAGTCGAGCACGTTCAGCACGTACAGCAGCACGGCGACGAAGGTGAAGGTGGCCGCCCCGGTGTAGAGGCGTCGGCGCCAGGGGCCGCCCAGCACGGCGGGGATGATCGCCGCCGCGACCAGGGCGAAGCCGAGGATCATCGGTGGTTCCATGTCGCCGCTGGCGATCCAGTCGTTGAAGCGGATCGCGCCGTACTCCTTGAGGAGCACCGCCGCCCAGAACACAGGCAGCGAGAAGAAGAGGAAGGCGAGGAACGTGACACCGTAGTCGAAGCCGGTGTACTGACGGATCGCGGAGACGATACCCGCGGCGATGCCGACGACGATCGCCAGCAGGGTCGCCAGCGTCACGAGTCGGAGCGTCGAGCCGGCGGCCTGCGCCGTCAGGTCGAGGACGTTGGCGCCGTTGACCGTCGTCCCCAGGTCGCAGCTGCCGGTGAAGCAGCCGCCGACGCCGGAGAGCCACTCCCAGTAGCGCTCGTACCACGGCAGGTCGAGGCCCATCTGCTCGGTGCGCAGGGCCATGAGGCTCTCGCGGTTCTCGGCGTTGGACTCGCGCAGATCTGCCAGGGGGTCGCCCGCGTTGATCGTCAGCACGAAGATGAGCAGCGACGCCGCCCACAGCACGAGGAACGAGATCCCCAGTCGTCGAAGGATGAACTTGAGCACGCTGTGCCCCTTTTCGGTCAAGGCAGGCGTGTGGGGGCAGGGAGGTCATCCCTGCCCCCACACGGTGCCTGTCAGGCGGTCAGGACGTCAGGAGGCGCGAGACCACTGCTCGGCGTTCCAGACGATCCCGTCCTGGGCCGCGGTGAAGCGGACGTTCTCCAGGTCGGCCGAGTGCGCGACGACACCCGGGTGAGCGAACAGCGGGATGCCGTACAGGGTGTCCCACAGCTCGGACTCGATCACCTTGGTCTGCTCCAGGTGGACGGACTCGTCGACCGTCGAGGCCAGGGTTTCCCAGGCCTCGTCGACCGTCTCGTTGGAGTACCCGCCGAAGTTCTGCGGGCGACCGGAGGCGTAGATGTTCTGGCCGGAGGCGATCTGACCGGAACCGGCCCAGGCGAACAGGGCGATCTCCCAGTCACCGGTCTCCAGCGCACCACCGGCGGCGAAGAACTCCGGGTCACCGGCGTCGACGATGTTGAAGCCCACCTGGTCGCAGGACGACTTGATGGCGGCGACCTCGTCGGCACGACGCGGGTTCGGCGCGGAGTAACCGATGCGGATCTCGGTGCCCTCCTCGAGACCGGCCTCGGCGAACTTCTCCGTGGCCATCTCCAGGTCGACCTCGTCGTAGCGGCCGTCGTAGGACTCGGCCGTGACCTCCTCGTACTTCTCGGTCTGGTACGGGAAGACCTCGCGGGCGTTCATGACGACCGCGTTCTCGTCGATCGGCGCGATCAGGTCGTCGACGATCTTCTGACGCGGCACGCAGTAGGCGAAGGCCTCGCGGGCGGCCAGGTTGTCGGCGAAGACCGAGCTGTCGCCGAAGTTGTAGTCCAGGTGCTCCCAGATCAGGGTCTGACCGGTGAGGACCTCGACGGACGAGCCGATCTGCTCGAGCTGCGGGATCGTGTCGACCGTGGCCTGCGGCTCGATGACGTCGAGGTCACCGTTCTGCAGCGCCTGCACGTGGGTGTCCGCGGCCGCGAAGCGGAAGGTGAGCTCCTTCGTCGCGGGCGGGGTGCCCCAGTAGTTCTCGTTCTCGGTCAGCGTGATGGACTGACCGGCGATCCAGCCGTCCTCCTTGAGCATGTACGGACCGGAGACCGGGACCAGCGCCGGGTCCGGCAGCTCGCCCGGCGTCGAGGACAGCCAGCCGGTGTTCCAGAACTCGGCGGCCGGCTCGAGGACCGACATGTCGAGCTCCTCGATGGCGGTGACGAGCTCCTCGACGGTGACGCCGGCCTGCTCGGCCACGACGTGCGCCGGGAAGGCCCCGGAGACGTTGAGCTGCCAGTCGGCGTAGACGCGCTCGTAGTCGTACTGGAACGACTTGGCGTCCGCCGAGTCCGCCTGCGGGCCCTCGGGGACGTAGTCGCCCAGGGTCAGGCCGCTGACGTTGTTGAACAGCGGCTCCTCCGAGGCGTCCTCGGTGATCGTGCCGTCGACCGTGACCGCCTGGGTCGCCCAGTCGAGCAGGTAGTCGGCGTAGGTGATCGGGGTGCCGTCGGACCACGTCGCGTCGTCGGCGAGGGTGTACTGCACCTGCAGCGGGTCCTCGGACACGGCCTCGAACGAGCCATACTCCTCGTCCTGGCAGACGGTGCCGTCGACGCCGAAGTACATGAAGCCGCCGATCATGCGGTCGTTCACGACAGAGTTGTACGTCGAGTAGGTGTCGGGCAGGTTGCCGTTGTAACCGGCCCACTGCACCTCACCGGCCGAGTACTGGATCTCGCCGTCGGCCGACTCGGTGACACCGGTGTCGACCTTGCACGAGTCCGTGATCTCTTCGGTGTCGGCGGTCTCTTCGGCCGCCGTGGTCTCCTCGGTCTCCGGCTGGTCGTCCGACGCCGGGCTCGAGCAGGCCGACAGCAGGAGAGCGCCGGTGGCGACGGCCGCGACGGCCGCGCTTGCACGCCTGATCTTCACTGGGGTTCCTCCTCATGGGAAGGGCCCCCCGCCAGGTTCGGCGGCCGCCCGGGTCACGAGTGGCCGACCTCACCGCCAGGGGGTCCGTGGTGTTCGCCACACCGTACCCAGCGAGCAGAAGGCGAAATTGCCACTTTCCGAGATTGACTGGTGATCGTTATGGATCTGAGACTGCCAAGAATCATTGGGAACGAACTGGGCGGTTGCGCCGAAACGGCGGAGAAACACCACCCGGAATTCCATCACACAATCGTCCTATTCCCGTGTTATGGAAAAGGGTCGTCACGCGGAGGGCGCTTTTCGGTCTCATTCTGATGACGACGCCATATTCGCGACCCTACGGTGGATCCGCGGCTCCCGCCGGGTGAATCTCGCCCCCCGGACACCGTCGTCCGGAGCAACCGGTCCTGTGGCCGACGAGCCGCGAGCGGGCGCGGACGCCGCCGCCTATCCTGGAGCTGCCTGAGAATCCGGGCGGACCCCACGACCTGACCCGGCCGCCGCGGTCTCCGTCGCGGCCGGAGAGGCGGCGACATGTCGGCAGGGACAGCGATCGACCTCGACGCGGAGGTCGAGGCGATCCGTCACCGCCGAGCGGCGGTCGGGATCGCCCTCGGCATGGTGGAGGACGGCGTGACGACACAGGTCGCGACGAGCGGCCTCGCCGACCTGGCCACCGGATCCACCGTCTCGGCGGACACCGCCTTCCGCGTCGCGTCGATCACCAAGACGTTCACCGGCGTCGCCGTCATGCAGCTCGTCGAGCGTGGCCTCGTCGACCTCGACGCCCCGGCGAACGACTACCTGCGGGGCTACCGGCTCGAGCCGCCGGCGCCGACGGACCGGCCGGTCACGGTGCGGCAGCTGCTGACCCACACCGCCGGGCTCCCCGAGACACTCTCGCTGCGTCACGCCGTCCGCCCCGACTTCGGGGAGAGCACACCGGCCGACGTCCCCGCGCCGTCCCTGCGCGACTACTACGGCGGTGTCCTGCACGGCGTGGCCGAACCCGGGACGCGGTTCTGCTACACCAACCACGGTCCCGCGACCCTCGGCCAGATCGTCGAGGACATCACCGGCGCCCCGCTGGCCGACCACCTCGCGGTGCACGTCTTCGCGCCGTGGGGCATGACCAGCACGGACCTCGACCAGTCCCGCCCCGGGGACCCGCGTCGCGCCACCGGCTACCGGCTGACGGCACGGGGGCCCCGCCCGGTGCCGGTGACGAACATGGCCACCGTCGGCGCGGCAGCCGCCTGGTCGACGCCGGTCGACATGCTGCGGTACGCCGAGGCGCTGGTCGGCGGCGGGGCGAACAGGCACGGCCGCGCGCTGGCGCCCACGACTGTCGCGGACATGGTCGCGCCGCACTACCAGCCCGACCCGCGGATCCCCGGGATGGGCCTCGCGTTCTTCCGCGGGCGCCTGGGCGACCACCCGACCGCCGAGCACCAGGGGATCATCCCCGGCTTCGACTCCGCCCTGGTCCTCGCCCCGGACTCACGGACCGCCGTCTTCGTGGTGGTGACCGGAGCGCGACTGGGCATGTTCTGGGTCCCCGACGAGGCCAACAGGCTGGTGCGCAGGCTCCTGGGCCTTCCGCCCGCCACGGCGCGGACCGACGTGGCGCAACGACCCGAGGTCTGGGACCGGGTCTGCGGCACCTACACGCTCCCCAGCACCCTCAGCGACCTGCGCCTGCGTTCGATCGTCGGCGCCGGGATCCAGGTGCTCGTCCGCCGGGGCCGCCTCGTGCTGCGGTGCCTCCACCCCGTCCCGTTCCTCTACCGCGGCGTCGAGCTGGTCCCCGACGACCCGGCGGACCCCTTCTCCTTCGCCATCGACCTGACGGCCGCCGGGCTCTCCCCCATCCGGGTCGTCTTCGCCCCCGATCCCGAGTCGGGCCGGACGGCGATGCACCTGGAGATCATGCCGCTGACGGCGTACCGACGTGGACGTGCCACGACGTGAACGTCCGCGCGCGACAACCAGCCGCTCACCGACACCCGGCGCCGGCTACTCCGACTCGTACTTGAACGACAGCTGGAGCCTGGTCCGGTAGACCAGCTCCCCGTCATCTCCCACGACGACGTCCTGCTGGGTCACCTCGGCCACTCTGACGTCGCGCAGCGATCCCTTCGCGGTCCTGATGGCGCCCGCCGCAGCGTCCTCCCAGGAGGAGGAGCTCGTCCCGATCACGTCGATCACCCGGTACACGCTCATGACAACCTCTCACCGTCAAGAGTTGGATCCGTCCAAGATCGTTGTCTCCTCGGACCTTTCCATGATGTCAGGTACCGCCCTGCACGCTGTGCGGGGACGGGGGGAAGCCGTCGCGGATGCCACGACCACCGGACGTGACGGCCACGAGGAGGTCGGCGGGACCCGTGCATCCCGACCGACCTGACACCGGATCAGCACGTCACGCGATCCGTCGACAGCGCTAGACGTTGAAGCGGAACTCCACGACGTCGCCGTCACGCATGACGTAGTCCTTGCCCTCGACACGCGCCTTGCCCGCGGCCTTGACGGCGGCGACGGACCCGGCCTCGACGAGGTCCTCGAAGGAGATGACCTCGGCCTTGATGAAGCCGCGCTCGAAGTCGGTGTGGATGACGCCGGCCGCCTGCGGGGCGGTCCATCCCTTGCGGATCGTCCACGCGCGGGCCTCCTTGGGGCCGGCGGTGAGGTACGTCTGCAGACCCAGCGTGTCGAAGCCGACATGGGCGAGCTGGTCCAGGCCGGACTCCTCCTGGCCGGTCTCGGCGAGCATCTCGGCGGCCTCGTCCGGCTCGAGCTCGACGAGCTCGGCCTCGAACTTGGCGTCCAGGAAGATCGCCTCGGCCGGGGCGACGAGCTCGCGCATCTTCGTCTGCATGGCCTCGTCCGCCAGCCCGGCGTCGTCGGTGTTGAAGACGTAGATGAACGGCTTGGCCGTCATGAGCTGCAGCGGGGCCACCTCGGTGAGATCGAGGCCGGCGGCGGCCGCGCCCTGGAAGAGGGTGGTGCCCTCCTCGAGGATCTCCTGGGCCTTCTTCGCCGCGGCGAACAGGACGGGGTCGCCCTTCTTGATCTTGACCTCCTTCTCCATGCGCGGCAGCGCCTTCTCGAGCGTCTGGAGGTCGGCCAGGATGAGCTCGGTGGAGATGGTCTCGATGTCGCCGGAGGCGTCGGTGGAACCCTCGACACGGATGACGTCACCGTCGTCGAACGCGCGGGTCACCTGGCAGATGGCGTCGGCCTCGCGGATGTTGGCCAGGAACTGGTTGCCCAGCCCCTCGCCCTCCGAGGCGCCCTTGACGATGCCGGCGATGTCCACGAACGACACCGTGGCCGGCAGCACGCGCTCCGAGGAGAAGATCTCCGCAAGCTTGCCCAGCCGCTCGTCCGGCAGCGGGACCACCCCGACGTTGGGCTCGATCGTCGCGAACGGGTAGTTCGCCGCGAGCGCGGAGTTCCGGGTCAGTGCGTTGAAGAGCGTGGACTTGCCGACGTTGGGCAGGCCGACGATGCCGATAGTGAGAGCCACGTCGCCCCATCCTACGCGCCGTGCGCGCCCGCCCCGCCCTCAGTCGACGGTGATCTCGCGGTGCCAGGACTCGGTGACGTACTTCGTGCGCCACCCGAGCTTCGTGTACAGCGACTCGGCACCCGTGGGGCTGTCGGCGTCCACCTCGAGGCCCACGCGGTTGCGGCCCCGGGAGGCGGCGTCGGCGATGACGGCGTGCAGCAGGGCGGTGGCCACCCCGCGGCCGCGAGCCTCGGCCAGCGCGCCGATGTAGTCGATGTAGGTCCCGCGCACCCCGGAGGCGTCGGGGGCCAGCTCCGAGCCCACCAGGGCACCGGCCGGGAACGGGTCGGCGTCAGGGTCCTCCGGGTCGTCTGCGCAGGCGAGCCACCAGTGGTCCCAGCGGTGGCCCGGGTCCTCGCGCAGCCGCTGCACGAACTCGGTGAAGTACTCCTGGTAGGAGTTGAAGTGGTCCGTGAAGGCGGTCTCGAGCACCTGGTGCACGGCGTTGAGGTCCTCGGCGACCGGCATGCCGTTCTCGTGCTGCGCGACCCGGCGGATCTCCACCCCCGGCTTCGGCTCGGGGAAGACCCCCGGCTCGGCCTCGTCCGGCGTGACCGGCCGCGTCATCTGCCACCACGTGCGCACGTGGGTGAACCCGGCGTCGGCGAGCCAGCCGCGCAGCCGCTCGTCCCCGGCGAAGGCACCGGCGTCGAGCTGCGTCGCGGACTCGCCGCGCAGCTGGGCCATCTCCCGCCCGACGGCGGCGAGCTCGTCGTAGCACCAGGCCGCCAGCCGGTCCTGGGTCTCGCGGGGCAGCGACCGGTCGATCTCGATGCCGAGCACGGTCCGGCCCGCCGCCCGGTCGTGCGCGTGGGCCCAGGCGCGGAGCTCGCCGTCGGCGTCCTGGACCGCGAGGTGCCGCCGGGTCCACGAGGCGGCGCCGGCGATCTCGTTCTCGATCTGGGCCGTGTCGGGGGTGTCGGAACCGGTGTGCGGAGCCGCCTGGAGCGCCCGCAGCGCGCCCAGCCGGGGCACGTCGGCAAGGTCCGGAACCACCACCGTCCAGCCCTCGGGCAGCGTCACGGAAGGTCGGTCGTTCTCGGGATTCACATCCCCCAGTCTCTCAGGTCGGGCCGACACGCCCGAGTGCGGGGGTCGTCAGGCGAACGACCTGACCTGCGCGAGCAGCTCCGGCAGGCGCCGCTCGTACACGCGGGCGCCCCACCGCACGCCGACCACGACGGCGGCCGTCGCGGTCGCGACCCCCACCCCGGCCGCGGCCAGGGACAGCGGCACACTCGCCAGGAGCACGGCCGCCACGGCCAGCGCCGTCGTCGGCAGCGTCAGCGCAGCGATGACGGCGAACGCGGCCATCTGCGCCACCACCGTCGCCGTCGTCGCGCCCTGGGGCGTGGAGAAGGCGCTCTGTCCCGGCTTGGGCACCGGGTACACCAGCCGGGCCGACGCCACGCTCGACGTCCCCAGCGCCGCCCCCAGCACGCCGAGCGCCAGCCCGAGCACGGCCGGCAGGGCGACCCAGCGGTCCGCCACGGCGGCGCCGACGACGGCGAGCGCGACGACCAGCGGGACGCCCACCACCAGCACGGGCAGGGCGCGACCCCACCGGTCGGCACGGCCCGGCACGCCGGAGGCCACGTGGAGCGCGAAGGCCGTGCTGTCGTAGCCGACGTCGTCGGACACGGCGAAGCCCAGCAGGAACGCCACGACCGGGGCCGCGAGCAGCAGCAGGCCCGCCCCGGCGCCGGTGGTCAGCCCGAGCACGACGGCGACGGCGGGGAGCAGCGGCACCAGCGCCAGCGTGGTGGCGTACCGCGGGTCGCGCACCCAGTAGGTGGCGCACCGTGCCGCCACCGCACCCGTCGGCGTGGCAGGCAGGCGGCCGAACCAGCCCAGACCCCTCGCGGTCCCGCCCGCGCGGCCGCCGCGAGGGGCGACCAGCGCCCGGGCCAGGGCGCGGTCCCAGACGACCACGAGCAGGACCAGGGCCCCGACCGCGATCCCGAGCCGTGCCGCGGCCAGCCCCCAGGCGCCGTCGTGCACGGCCCCCGGCAGCGCCCACGGGGCTCCCAGCGGGGTCCAGGCCAGGAGCTCGGCCGCCGGTGCGACGACGGCGGGCACCAGGTCGCCCGGTCCGGACACGGTCACCTCGCCGCCGTCGCCGCGCGTGGGGGACGTGACCCAGGCGAAGAACGGTCCGACCGCAAGCAGCGGCACGACGGCGGCGACCATGAGCACCTCGCGGTGGCGCCGCGAGTCCAGCAGCGGGGCGAGGAGCGTCGTGACGGCCCGCGCACCGAGCACGCACAGCGCCACCGCCACCGCGGCGCTCAGGAGCGCCGCGGCCACGGCGGCCGGGTCGGTCACCCAGGCGAAGGCGACGCCGACGGCGCCGAGCACCGTGACCAGGGCCGGTACGGAGACCAGCGCGGCGACGGCCAGGCCGGCCAGGAGCCGACGGCGCGGGATGGCCAGGGGCGCGAACCGCTGCGGGTCGAGCGTGGAGTCCAGGCCGAAGGCGAACAGCGGCACGACCCACCAGGCCACGACGACGGCGGACCCCGCCACGGTGAGGACCTGGCCGGTCACGACCGGGTCGGCCAGGCCGCCGGCGACCGCGGCCGTCACCGCGAGCGTCACCACCGACAGCCCGTACAGCGTCGCCACGACGAGCCCGACCGCCTGCCAGACGCTGCGGCGCAGCGTGTTGCCCAGGAGCGTCAGCCTGAGTCGGACGAGGTGCGCAACCACTCCAACCCTCCCGACTCCTGACGGCCGCCGACCAGGGCGACGAACCGGTCCTCCAGGCTCTGCCCGCCGCGCACCGCGTCGACGGTCCCGGCGTCGAGGACGTGCCCGCCGGCGATGATCGCGACGTGCGAGCACGTGCGCTGCACGAGGTCCATCACGTGGCTCGAGACGACGACGGTGCCGCCGCCGTCCACGTAGCGCTGCAGGATGGCGCGGATGTTGGCGGCGCTGACGGGATCGACGGCCTCGAAGGGCTCGTCGAGCACGAGCACCCGCGGCGCGTGGATCATCGCCCCGGCCAGCGCGATCTTCTTGGTCATGCCGGCCGAGTAGTCGACCACGAGCGTGTCGCGGTCCGCGAGCAGGTCCATCGCGCGCAGCAGGTCCTCGCCGCGCCGGGCCACCGTGTCCCGGTCGAGGCCGCGCAGCAGGCCGGAGTAGGTGAGCAGCTGGGCCCCGGTCAGCCGGTCGAACAACCGCACACCGTCCGGCAGGACGCCGAGGAGCGGCTTGGCCTCGTCCGGACGGGCCCACAGGTCGGTGCCGAGCACGTGCACCGTGCCGAAGTCCGGCCGCAGCAGGCCGGTGGCCATCGACAGCGCCGTCGTCTTGCCGGCGCCGTTGGGGCCCACGAGCCCGAAGAACGAGCCGGCCGGCACGTCCAGGTCGACGCCGGAGACGGCGATCTTGTCCCCGAAGCGTCTCCACAGGCCGCGCAGGCTGAGGGCTGCCGCCGGGTCCGGCGGGGCGGTGGGGTGCGTCACGCGCCCACCGTATCCGCCCGTCGGACCTGGTCACGGTGCGTCGGCCGGGTCGTGTCGGTGCCCCGTGGCAGCCTGGCAGGCATGGAGACGACGTCCGCCCTGCTGCTCTCGCTCGGCACCCTGGCCGTGGGGGTGCTCCTCGGCTGGCTCTGGCACGCGCTGCGCACCACGGGCCGGCACCGGTCCCAGGAGATGGAGTCGGTACGCCTGCACAGCGAGCTCGAGTCGGTCCGCCGGGAGAGCGCCCACCTGCGTGAGCAGGTCGAGGCCGCGCGGGACGACGGCGACCGCCGGGTCGCCGAGGCCCAGGAGCGCCACCAGCGCGAGACGAACGCGGTGCGCGAGCAGGCCGACCGGCAGCTCGCCGAGGTCAAGGGCGACCAGGAGCGCATGGCCCAGCAGTTCCGCTCCCTGGCCGGTGAGGCGCTGTCCTCGTCCAACAAGCAGTTCCTGGAGCTGGCCGAGCAGCGGCTCAAGCAGTCCACGGTCCGCCACGACGAGACGCTCGCCCAGCGCGAGGAGGCGTTCAAGGCGCTCGTCGACCCGATCGGGAAGAGCCTGGAGAAGGTCCGCACGGAGGTCGCCGAGCAGGAGAAGCGGCGCATCGAGTTCGACTCCCGCCTCACCGAGAACATGCGCAGCCTGGCCGACGTCTCCGGCGAGCTGCGCAAGGGCACGAGCGACCTGGTCACCGCGCTGCGGTCCTCCCAGGAGCGGGGCGCCTGGGGCGAGCTGCAGCTGCAGCGGGTCGTCGAGGCGGCGGGCATGATCGAGCAGGTCGACTTCGACGTCCAGGTGCACGCCACCAACGACGACGGCGAGACCCTGCGCCCGGACCTCGTGGTGAACCTCGCCGGCGGCAAGCACATCGTCGTCGACTCCAAGGTGGCCTTCCTCGGCTACCTGGAGGCCCAGCAGTCCGAGGACCCGGCGGTCCGCGACCAGCGGCTCGCGGCGCACGTGCGGCACATGCGCAAGCACGTCGACGACCTGGCGTCCAAGCGGTACTGGGACCTGTTCGACAACGCCCCGGAGTTCGTGGTCATGTTCGTGCCCGCCGAGTCGTTCCTGTCGGCGGCCCTCGAGCGGGACCCGGCCCTCATGGAGGACGCGGCCCGCAAGAACGTCATCCTGGCCAGCCCCGTGACGCTGCTGGCGCTGCTGCGCACGGTGGCCTACTCGTGGCGGCAGCAGGCCCTCGCGGACAACGCCCAGCGGGTGCTCAAGGTCGGCAAGGAGCTGCACTCGCGACTGGTGACCATGACCGACCACGTCACCAAGATGGGCAAGTCGCTCGACGGGGCCACCAAGAACTACAACAAGATGATCGGGTCGCTCGAGCGCAACGTGCTCACCTCGGCGCGCCGCATGGTCGAGCTCGACGTGGTCGACGCCAAGGACGAGATCGACGAGATGAAGGGCCTCGAGGAGACGACCCGCCCCATCACCAAGCCCGAGCTGCTGGCCGCCGACGAGGGCGGGGTCGTCGGGATCGGCCAGGTGAGCATCGACGACGACCGGTCCGCGGTGGAGACGCTGGTCGACTCCGACCGCCGGGCGCTGCAGCGCGCCCAGGAGACGTCGACGCAGGACGACGAGTCCGCCGCGGGCTGAGACCCCGACGGTTCCGGGTTCGCGGCGCTCGGGCCGGGCCGGCCCGAGCGCCAGGGCTCGGGCCGGGCCCTCCGACCGGGGTCAGGCCGGCTGGATCGGGAGCTGGCGGGCGTCGCGCGGCGGACGCAGCTCGCGCGGCAGCGAGAACACCAGGTCCTCGGTCGCGGTGCGCACCTCCTCCGCCTCGCCGTAGCCCCGCTCGTCGAGCTGGCGCAGCACGTCGTCGACGAGGATCTCCGGCACGGACGCCCCGGACGTCACGCCGACCGTGCTCACGCCCTCGAACCAGGCGTCCTGGATCTCGGTGGCGCGGTCCACCCGGTAGGCCGTCGTCGCGCCGGCGTCGAGGGCGACCTCGACCAGCCGCACGGAGTTCGACGAGTTCGCCGACCCCACGACGATGACCAGGTCGCACTCCGGCGAGAGCTTCTTGACCGCCACCTGGCGGTTCTGGGTCGCGTAGCAGATGTCGTCGCTGGGCGGGTCGGCCAGGCTCGGGAACCGCTCGCGCAGGCGGCGCACCGTCTCCATCGTCTCGTCGACGGACAGCGTGGTCTGCGACAGCCACACGACGTTGTCAGGGTCCGGGACCTCGACGACGTCCGCCTCCTCGGGCGAGTTCACCACGATGGTGTGCTCCGGCGCCTCGCCGGCGGTGCCCTCGACCTCCTCGTGGCCGTCGTGGCCGATGAGCAGGATCGTCTTGTCCGCCTTGGCGAACCGCACCGCCTCCTTGTGGACCTTGGTCACCAGCGGGCAGGTGGCATCGATGGTCTGCAGGTCCCGCGAGGCGGCGGACTCGCGCACGGCCGGGGAGACGCCGTGGGCGGAGAACACCACGCGCGCCCCGCGCGGGACCTCGTCGGCCTCCTCGACGAAGATCGCGCCGCGTTCGCTCAGCGTCTCCACCACGTGCTTGTTGTGCACGATCTCCTTGCGGACGTACACGGGGGCGCCGTAGTTCTCCAGCGCCTTCTCGACGGCGACCACGGCACGGTCGACGCCGGCGCAGTAGCCGCGCGGCGCCGCGAGCAGCACGCGCTTGGTCGGGGTCGGTCGGACGGGGGCCGGTGCGGTCGCAGTCACGGTGCCAGTGTAGGAGCCCGGTGTGGAGGGTCGGTGACGGACGGCCCGACCCGTCGCGGTCGCTGTGGGTGCCGTGGGGCATGCTGGGTGCCGTGACCGACGCGACCGGACCCGACACTCCTGGCCACGACGTCCAGCCGCTGCCCGAGCGGGCCGCCGAGACGACGGCCGAGCGCCCCTGGCCCGTACGCCTGCTGTCGAGCAAGATCCGCGACTACGTCGCCCGCATGTCGCCCGTGTGGGTCGAGGGTCAGGTCATCGAGCACACCTACCGTCGCACCTCGGGGATGCAGTTCCTCACGCTGCGCGACACCGACGTCGAGGCCTCCCTGCCGGTGAACATGCTCACCCGCGCCTTCGACGGCCTCGACGCGCGGCCCGAGGTGGGCGACCACGTCGTGGTGCACGCCAAGCCGGAGTTCTGGATCAAGGCGGGCCGGATGTCGCTGCGAGCGGCGGCCATCCGGCAGGTCGGCGTGGGCGAGCTGCTCGCCCGGATCGAGCAGCTGCGCCGCGTGCTGGCCGCCGAGGGGCTGTTCGACGTCGGTCGCAAGCGTCCCCTGCCGTTCCTGCCGGCCGTCGTCGGCCTGGTCTGCGGGCGGGAGTCCAAGGCCGAGCACGACGTCGTGGTGAACGCCCGCGCCCGCTGGCCCCAGGTGCGCTTCGAGATCCGCGAGGTCGCCGTCCAGGGCGTCAACGCGGTGGCGGAGGTCTCGCAGGCGGTCTCCGAGCTGGACGCCGACCCGTCCGTCGAGGTGATCGTCCTGGCCCGTGGGGGCGGCTCCGTCGAGGACCTGCTGCCGTTCAGCAACGAGGCGCTGGTGCGCCGCGTCTCCGCGTGCACGACGCCGGTGGTCAGCGCGATCGGCCACGAGACCGACACCCCCCTGGTGGACCTGGTGGCCGACCACCGGGCGTCGACCCCGACGGACGCCGCCAAGTGCGTCGTCCCCGACGTCGCGGAGGAACGGCAGCGGGTCGCCCAGGCGCGCCAGCGCATGCGCGGCGCCGTCCAGGGACTGCTGCAGCGCGAGCAGCACGGCCTCGACGCCGTGCGCTCGCGCCCGGTGCTCGCCCGCCCGGAGACGATGGTCGAGGGCCGCGAGGCACAGGTCGCCGAGCGGCTCCGGCACGCCCGGCACCTGCTGCAGGCGGCTCTGCTGACGGCGTCCGGCGACGTCGGTCGGCTCGCCGCGCAGGTGCGTGCCCTGTCGCCCGCCTCCACGCTCGAGCGGGGCTACGCCGTCGTGCAGCGCGGCGACGGTGCGGTGGTACGGGCCGCGGACGAGGTCTTTCCCGGTGACGGCGTCCACGTACGGCTCGCCGCCGGCGCCCTGGACGCCGAGGTCACCTCGACCACGCCCTGACCCTGCGCCGCACCCGCCGACGTTGTGGGCATGAAATCTGCAGTCGCCACCGCCTGCTGACCTGCAGATTTCATGCCCACAACGAAAGGGTGGGTGCGGGGACGAGAGGTCAGCGGACGCGCTCGACGCGGTCCTCGTCCCACACCGGCTCGGGGGTCTCCCGGACCCGGCCGTCCGCACCGAAGACGAGGAACCGGTCGAACCCGCGGGCGAACCAGCGGTCGTGGGTGACCGCCAGGACGGTGCCCTCGAAGGCCTCCAGACCCTCCTGCAGCGCCTCGGCGCTGGCCAGGTCGAGGTTGTCCGTCGGCTCGTCGAGCAGCAGCGCCGTGCACCCTCCGAGCTCGAGCTGCAGGATCTGGAAGCGGGCCTGCTGGCCCCCGGACAGCCGGTCGAACGGGCGGTCCGCCGTCCCGTGGAGCTCGTAGCGGCGCAGCGCGGCCATGGCGGCCCCGCGGTCCCGGGCGTGGTCGGCCCAGAGGATCTCCACGAGGGTCCGCCCCGCGAGCTCGGGGTGGGCATGGGTCTGGGCGAAGTGCCCGGGCACCACCCGTGCCCCGAGCCGCCACCGGCCCGAGTGCGCGACGTCGTCACCGGCCAGGAGCCGCAGGAAGTGCGACTTGCCGGAGCCGTTGGACCCCAGCACGGCGACCCGCTCGCCGTAGAACACCTCCAGGTCGAACGGCTGCATGAGGCCGGTCAGGCCCAGCGCCTCGCAGGTGACGGCCCGGGTACCGGTCCGTCCCCCGCGCAGCCGCATCCGGACCTGCTGCTCGCGGGGAGGCTCCGGCGGCGGCCCGGCCTCGGTGAACTTGCGCAGCCGCGTCTGGGCCGCGCGGTACCGGGAGGCCATGTCGGGGCTGTTCGCGGCGGCCTGCCGCAGGGTGAGCACGAGCTTGGTGAGCTGCGCGTGCTTCTCGTCCCAGCGCCGGCGCAGCTCCTCGAACCGCGCGAACCGCTCCCGGCGTGCCGCGTGGAAGGTCGCGAACCCGCCGCCGTGCACCCACGCGTCCGATCCGTCCGTCCCGGGTTCGAGGGCGACGATGCGGTCCGCGACGCCGGCCAGCAGCTCGCGGTCGTGGGACACGAGCAGCACGGTCTGGCGCGTGGCCCGCAGCGCGTCCTCGAGCCACCGCTTGCCGGGCACGTCGAGGTAGTTGTCCGGCTCGTCGAGCAGCAGCACCTCGTCGGGCCCGCGCAGCAGCGCCTCGAGGACGAGGCGCTTCTGCTCGCCGCCCGACAGGGTGCGGACCTCGCGGTACTGCGCCCGGTCGAACGGCACGCCGAGCGCCGCCGTCGTGCACACGTCCCACAGCGTCTCGGCCTCGTAGCCGCGCACCTCAGCCCAGTCGGCCAGCGCCTGGGCGTACCGCATCTGCGCCGCCTCGTCGTCGACCGCCAGCAGGGCGTCCTCGGCGGTCTCGACGGCGCGGGCGGCCTGTCGGATCCGGTCCGGCGCGACGGAGGCCAGGAGCTGGCGCACGGTGGTGGCGTCGCGCACGGAGCCGACGAACTGCGACATCACGCCCAGGCCGCCGGAGGCCGTCACCATCCCGGCGTCGGGCCGGAGCGCACCGGTCAGGATGCGCAGCAGGGTGGTCTTCCCGGCGCCGTTGGGGCCGACGAGCGCCGTCGTGCTGCCCTCACCGACCCGGAAGGAGACGTCGTCGAGCAGCCCGCGTCCGTCCGGCAGCACGTAGGAGACGTGCGCCACCTCGAGGTGACCCATGGACCGATCGTCGGGGCCGGCCCGCGCGAGGGCAACCGAATTACGCGACCCGGGCGACCCGGGCGACGGTGCCCGGCCGTTGGACCGGTGGGCACGATGTCGGACCGGTGCGGTTCACTGGTGTCGTGACCGACGCAGACCTCACCCCCGCCCCGGCCGACGCCCCCGACGTCGGCACGCTGACGTACGAGCAGGCGCGCGACGAGCTGGTCCAGGTCGTCTCCCGGCTGGAGGCCGGCGGCGAGCCGCTGGAGACGTCGCTCGCCCTGTGGGAGCGCGGCGAGGCCCTGGCCGCCCGCTGCCAGGAGTGGCTCGACGGAGCGCGCGAGCGGCTCGCCGCCGCCCAGTCGGCCTCGAGCGCCGAGACCGCCGCACCGGACGGACAGGGCTGATGGCCGGCCACGTCCTCGCCGTCGGGGAGGCGCTGGTCGACGTCGTCCACCGACCCGACGGCACGAGCGCCGAGCACCCGGGCGGCTCGCTGGCCAACGTCGCGCTCACGCTCGGCCGCCTCGGACGGGACGCCCGGCTGGCCACCTGGCTCGGGCGGGACGAACGCGGCGACACCGTGCGGTCCTGGCTGGCCGCCTCGGGCGTGACGCTGGCGCCGGGCAGCGACGGCGCGGCGCGCACGTCCGTGGCGCAGGCAACGCTGGACGACGCCGGGACCGCCACCTACGCGTTCGACCTCGACTGGCAGGTACCCGTCGGGACGGCCGCGGACGCCGGGACGCTGGCCGTGCACACCGGCTCGATCGCGGCCGTGCTGGAGCCGGGCGCCGCCGACGTCCGCACCGTGGTCGAGGCCGCGCGCGCGACGTCGACCATCACCTACGACCCGAACGCCCGTCCCGTGCTCATGGGCGACGCGGCCGGGGCCCGTGCGCGCGTCGAGGAGCTCGTCCGGCTGGCCGACGTGGTCAAGGTCAGCGACGAGGACCTCGCCTGGCTCGCACCGGAGACGGCCGCCTTGGACGTCGCCCGCGCCTGGGTGCACGACCTCGGCGCGGCGCTGGTGGTCGTCACCTTCGGCGGGGAGGGCTCGACGGCGGTCACGGCGACGGGCGAGGTGCACGTGCCGTCCCGACCGGTCGAGGTCGTGGACACCGTCGGGGCCGGGGACTCGTTCATGGGCGCCCTGCTCGACGGCCTGTGGTCGGCCGACCTGCTCGGGGCCGACCGCCGCGAGGCACTGGCTACGATCGACCACGCCACGGTCGAGCGGCTGCTCTCGCGCTGCGCCGCCGTGGCGGCCGTGACCGTGTCGCGTGCGGGAGCGAACCCGCCGTGGAACGACGACCTGGAGGATGCATGACCCCGAAGGAAGCCTGGGCCGCGCTGCGGGCCGGCAACGAGCGCTTCGTCCACGACGAGCCGGCCGAGAGGTCGCAGATGTCGGTGCGTCGCGCCGAGCTGACCGCCGCGCAGCACCCGCACACCGTGGTGTTCGGCTGCTCCGACTCGCGGGTGGCGGCGGAGATCATCTTCGACCAGGGCCTCGGGGACGTGTTCGTGGTCCGCACGGCCGGGCACGTGGTGGACACCACGGTCCTGGGGTCGATCGAGTACGGAGTGGAGGTCCTGGGAGCGCCGCTGATCGTGGTCCTGGGGCACGACTCGTGCGGCGCGGTCGGCGCGACGGCGCACACGCTGCGCACCGGCGAGCAGCCGCCCGGGTTCGTCCGCTCCGTCGTCGACAAGGTGATCCCCTCGATCGCCGAGCTCTCCGGCTCGCCCGACGAGTCCGAGGACGAGGACGAGGCGGTCCTGGCCGACCGGCTGCGCACGGCGCACGTGCGGCACACCGTCACGACGCTGCGGGGCTACTCCCGCGCCCTCGACGCGGCCGTCACGGAGGGGCGCACGGCGATCGTCGGCGTCGAGTACGACCTCGCCGAGGGGTCCGCGCGGCTCGTCGAGGTCGCCGGTGACGTGGGCGAGGAACCGCTGCGCTGAGCGCGTGACTCCTCTCACACGCGGCGGCGGGGTCGGGTGCGGCACGATAGACGCATGACTTCCGACACCGCCGCCGGTGGCGCCGACGCGCCCGCGACCGAGTACCGCATCGAGCACGACACGATGGGCGAGGTCCGTGTCCCCGCCCACGCTCTCTACCGCGCCCAGACGCAGCGTGCGGTCGAGAACTTCCCCATCTCCGGCACGCCGCTGGAGCGCAGCCACATCGAGGCGCTCGCCCGGGTGAAGAAGGCCGCGGCGCTCACCAACGCCGAGCTCGGCGTGCTCGACCAGGACGTCGCGGACGCCATCGCCGCCGCCGCCGACCAGGTCGCCTCGGGCGAGCTGGACGGCCACTTCCCGGTGGACGTCTTCCAGACGGGGTCGGGCACCTCGTCGAACATGAACACCAACGAGGTGCTGGCCACGCTGGCCACGCGGTCCCTGGGCCGCGACGTGCACCCGAACGACCACGTCAACGCCTCGCAGTCCTCGAACGACGTCTTCCCGACGTCGGTGCACGTGGCCGCCACGGCCGGCGTCGTCCGCGACCTCGTCCCGGCCCTGCAGCACCTCGCCGAGGCGCTGTCGGCCAAGGCCGAGGAGTACGCCGAGGTCGTGAAGTCGGGCCGCACGCACCTGATGGACGCCACGCCGGTCACGCTCGGCCAGGAGTTCGGCGGGTACGCCGCCGCGGTGCGGTACGGCATCGAGCGCGTCGAGGCCGCGCTGCCCCGCGCCGCCGAGGTCCCTCTGGGCGGGACGGCCGTGGGCACGGGCATCAACACCCCGGCCGGCTTCCCGCAGCGCGTCATCGAGCTGCTGCGCGAGGACACGGGGCTGCCGCTGACCGAGGCCCGCGACCACTTCGAGGCCCAGTCCGCCCGGGACGGCCTCGTCGAGCTGTCCGGCGCGCTGCGCACCATCGCCGTGTCGGTCACCAAGATCTGCAACGACCTGCGCTGGATGGGGTCCGGCCCGAACACGGGTCTCGGCGAGATCGCCATCCCGGACCTGCAGCCGGGGTCGTCGATCATGCCGGGCAAGGTCAACCCGGTGATCCCCGAGGCCGTGCTCATGGTCGCGGCGCGCGTCGTCGGCAACGACGCGACCGTCGCGTGGGCCGGCGCCACGGGCACCTTCGAGCTCAACGTCCAGATCCCGGTGATCGCCCAGGGCGTGCTGGAGTCGATCCGTCTGCTGTCCAACGCCTCGCGCGTGCTGGCCGACAAGACGGTCGCCGGCCTGACGGCCAACGTCGACAGGGCCCGCGCCTTCGCCGAGTCCTCGCCGTCGATCGTCACGCCGCTCAACCGCGTGATCGGCTACGAGGCCGCGGCCAAGGTCGCCAAGAAGGCGGTGGCCGAGGGGATCACGGTCCGCGAGGCCGTGGTGGCGCTCGGGTTCGTCGAGCGGGGCGAGGTCACCGAGGCCCAGCTCGACGCAGCGCTCGACGTGCTGTCCATGACGCGCCCGCCGCAGGCCTGAGCCGCGCCCGGTGCCGCGGACGACGCCGCGGCACCGGGACGGCCCGGTCCGCGACGGCAACCCGGTCAGTAGTCCTGCGGGTCCAACCGACGCAGGACGACGGCCAGGAGCCGGGCCAGCTCGGCCCGCTCCGCCGCCGACAGGTCCGCGACGGCCGCCCGCTCGTGCTCGACCTGCCGCGGGAACAGCTCGTCGACCACCGCACGACCGCGGTCGGTCAGCGCCACCACGACACCGCGGCGATCGCGCTCGTGGACGGCGCGCTCCACCAGCCCGTCGCGCTCCAGCCGCCCGAGCCGCTTGGTGATCGACGCCCCGGGCGACCCCGTCATGGTGGTGATCTCCCCCGCGCGCAGCGGGCGATCGGCGCGCCGCAGCGCCGTCAGCACGTCCAGCTCGGCCCGCGAGACGTCGTGGGCCGCGAGCTCGCCGGCCAGCGCGGCCTCGAGCAGGCCCGCGATCCTGCGGATCCGCGCGCCGGTCTCCGCCGGCGCCGTGTCGACGTCCGGCAGCAGCTCGGCCCACCGGGCCCGCACCCTCTCGATGTAGTCCACCCGCCCAGGATAGGGACGACGCCGCAGTAGTTCCCTGGTGATTTACTCGTGAACTATCATGGCAGGACATGCGCCTCGCCTCCTCCCCCGTCGTCACCACCGCACGCGACGTCCTCGACACCCAGCACCTGCGCGCCGCACTGCGCGTCAGCCCCGCCGACGCCACGCTGGCCGCGGCCCTGCGCTGCGGCGCGGCCGTCGGGCTCGCCCTGGCCGTCTGCGCCGCGACCGGCCACCGTGACCTGGCCGGCTTCGCGGCGCTCGGAGCGCTGGCCTCCCTGTTCGGACGGTTCGACCCGTACCGCCGCCGGGCGGCCGTGCTCGCCCTGCTCGGCGGCCTCCTGACGACCGCCCTCGTGGCGACCTCCGCCCTGACCGCCGCCGGGGCGGCACCGGCCGTCACCCTGCTCGCCGTCGCCGCGATCGCCGGCGCCACGACCGTGCTCTGCCGGCTCGTCCGCACCGGGCCGCCCGGCGCCACGATCGTCGTGTTCGCCGCCGCGGGAGGGCTCGCCGGACCCCTCGGCTGGCCCGACGTGGCCGAGCGTGGCGGAGCGGCCCTCGTCGGTGCGGCGATCGCCTGGACCGTGGGCATGAGCGGCTACCTCGCGCGACCGTCGGCACCGGCCCGGCTGGCCGTGCGGCGGGCCGCGGACGCCGTGCGGCGGGCCGCCGGACCCTCCGTCGACACCGCCGGCGACCTGCGCCACGGCGACGCCGTACGCACCGCCCGCGCCGCGATCGACACGGCGCGGGCGGCCCTCGCCGACGACTCGTCGCACCGCCGGACGCGCGGGACCGCCCGGTCGCTGACCACCGAGCTCGACGCCGTGGAACGGGTGCTCGACGACACCGCCGGCGGTCCGGCACCGGACCGCCCGCGGCCCGCCCGGACGAGCCTGCGCGAGCAGGCCGTCCGCGAGGCGCGGTCCTCCTCGTGGCGGCTCACCGGCGTCCGCGTCGTCCTGGCGAGCCTGGGCGCCGGTCTGCTGGCGACGGCCGGCGGTCTGACCCACCCCGCCTGGGCCCAGATGGGGGCCACGGCGACGCTGCAGGGGACGACGGCGCAGCACGCGGTCGTCCGGGCTCTGCAGCGGGCGGCGGGGACCGCCGTCGGCGCGCTCGTCGCCTGGCTCCTGCTCGACGCCGACCTCGGCTTCGCCGCGACCTGCGTGCTCGTCGTGGCGCTGCAGGTCGTCACCGAGCTGGTCGTCGGCCGCCACTACGGGCTCGCGATGCTGACGATCACCCCGATGGCGCTCCTCATGACCTCGCTGGCCGCGCCCGCCGACGCCGGCGGGATCGCGCTGGCACGGGCCCTCGACACAGTCCTCGGCGCCGCCGTCGGGGTCGGCGCCGTGGTCCTGGTCCACCCGCGCCGTCGCCGTCGGGGCCCCGCCGGCGACGGCCCGGACCCCGACGGCTCGGTAGGACTCAGATCTCCAGGCCCTCGAGCATCTCGGTGACGAGCGCCGCCACCGGCGAGCGCTCGGACCGGGTCAAGGTGATGTGGGCGAACAGCGGGTGCCCCTTCATCGCCTCGATCACCGCGGCGACACCGTCGTGGCGCCCGACGCGGAGGTTGTCCCGCTGGGCGACGTCGTGGGTGAGCACGACCCGCGACCCCTGCCCGATCCGGGACAGGACCGTGAGCAGCACGTTGCGCTCGAGCGACTGGGCCTCGTCGACGATGACGAAGGCGTCGTGCAGGGACCGTCCGCGGATGTGCGTCAGCGGCAGCACCTCGAGCATCTCGCGGTCGATGACCTCGTCGACGACGTGCGGGGAGACCAGGGCACCGAGGGTGTCGTAGACGGCCTGGGCCCACGGGTTCATCTTCTCCGACTCGGACCCCGGCAGATAGCCCAGCTCCTGCCCGCCGACGGCGTACAGCGGACGGAAGACGAGGATCTTGCGGTGCTGCCGGCGCTCGAGCACCGCCTCGAGGCCCGCGCAGAGGGCCAGGGCCGACTTGCCCGTCCCGGCGCGCCCGCCCATCGAGACGATGCCGACGTCCGGGTCGTTGAGCAGGTCGATGGCGACCCGCTGCTCGGCGGAGCGGCCGTGCACCCCGAACACGTCCTGGTCGCCGCGCACCAGCCGGATCCGCTTGTCGGCCGTGACCCGGCCGAGCGCCGACCCGCCCCCGCCGTGGATGACCAGTCCGGTGTGGCACAGCAGCGGGGAGGCCTCGGCCATGACCTCCGGGGCGAGGGACGCGAGCTCGAGCTCGGTCCCGTCGTACAGGGCGGAGAGCTGGTCGTCGGTGACGGCGATCTCGCGCATCCCGGTCCACCCGGAGTCGACCGCGAGCTCGTGGCGGTACTCCTCGGCCCGCAGCCCGACGGCGGAGGCCTTCACCCGCATGGGCAGGTCCTTGGACACCACGGTGACGTCGCGGCCCTCGGCCGCGAGGTTCGCGGCCACCGCCAGGATGCGGGTGTCGTTGTCCCCGAGCCGGAACCCGGCGGGCAGCACCTCCGGGTCGCTGTGGTTCAGCTCGACCCGCAACGTCCCGCCGTCGTCACCGATGGGGATCGGGGCGTCCAGGCGACCGTGCGTGATCCGCAGGTCGTCGAGGGCCCGCAGGGCGCTGCGGGCGAAGTAGCCGAGCTCGGCGTGGTGCCGCTTGGCCTCGAGCTCGGTGACGACGACGACGGGCAGCACGACGTCGTGCTCGGCGAACCGGTGGATGGCGCGGGGGTCGGACAGCAGCACGGACGTGTCGACGACGAACGTCCGGGGGTGGGCGGTGGGATCGGTGTGGGCCACGATGTGCTCCCTCGTGCAGAGCGGAACGGCGGGTGGGGCGGGCGACCGGCCTCGCGCACGTCGTGCACCAGGACCGGGGCCGGCCCTCCTGCACGGAGCATGCACTCCATCGGTTGGCCTCCCGGGGACACCCTGGGTGGGTGTCCTGCCGGTCACGCTACGTCCCGTCGGCCGTGAGCAGGGTCACACCGGCGGCGTGGCGCGAAGGTGTCATCCAGAATTCACACGGCCGTGACCCGCGGGGCACGATGGAGCCGTGACGAGCTACGTGGTGCTGCTGCGCGGGGTCAACCTCGGCCCGCACCGCCGGGTCGCGGCGGCCGACCTGCGCGCCGCGGCCGCCGAGGCAGGTCTCCGCGACGCCCGCACGTACGCGACCAGCGGGAACCTCGTGGCGTCGTCGGGCACGGACGCCCCGGACGACGCCCCGGGCGTCGCCGCGGGGGTGGGCGCCGCGCTGGCCGCGACCCTGGGTGCGCCGGTGCCGCTGCTGGCGGTGTCCGCGGCCCGGCTGACGCACCTGGTCGCGGCGAACCCCTTCCCCGGACCCGCGCAGGACGACCCCTCCCACCTGCAGCTCCACCTCGGCCCCGACCCGGTGGACGCCGACGGCGTGGCACGGCTCGCGGCCGACCACGACGGCCCGGAACGGCTGGCGACGGCCGACGGCGCGCTGTTCGTGCACTACCCGGACGGCATCGGACGCAGCCGCCTGACGAGCGCGCGCCTGGACCGCGCCACCGGGACGTGGACCACGGGTCGCAACTGGCGCACGGTGCTCCGCCTCCGGGGGATGACCGACGACACGCCCTGACCACCGGGCGCGCGAACGGTGCGCGGGTAGCATGAGCCTCTGGCGAGCCGGGAAGTCTGGTCGGTGAAGTCGGCTGGAACGCCGGCCCGTGCCCATCGACGACCCAGGAGCATGCCCTGAGCCACGACACGACGACCCAGTCCTTCGGCACCCGCCTGGCGACCTTCCTCCGCCGGGAGACGACCGGTGGTGCCCTCCTCATCGGTGCCGCCGTGATCGCGCTGATCTTCGCCAACTCACCGTGGCGGGAGGCCTACGAGACGCTGTCCCAGACGGTGGTGGGCCCGGCGTACATCGGCCCCGTGTACATCCACCTCGACCTGACGCTGGCGAAGTGGGCCGCCGACGGCCTGCTCGCGATCTTCTTCTTCACGGTCGGCCTGGAGCTCAAGCACGAGTTCGTCGCCGGCTCGCTGCGCAGCCCCAAGCAGGCCGGCGTCCCGATGCTGGCCGCCGTGGGCGGAATGGCCCTGCCGGCGATCTTCTACGTCGTCGTGGTCCTCACGCTCGGCAGCTCGGAGGCCCTGCACGGCTGGGCCATCCCCACCGCCACCGACATCGCCTTCGCGCTCGCGATCCTGGCGGTCTTCGGCAAGGGCCTGCCCGTGGCGATCCGCACCTTCCTGCTCACGCTCGCGGTGGTCGACGACCTGCTGGCGATCATCATCATCGCGGTCTTCTACACCAGCGAGATCAACGGCGCCTGGCTGGGCGGCTCGCTCGTCGTCGTCGCGGTCTTCGCCTGGTACGTCCGCACCCGGTCGCCGAAGTGGTGGATCCTGGTCCCGCTGTTCGTCGTCGCCTGGGCGTTCATGCACGCCTCGGGGGTGCACGCCACGATCGCGGGTGTGCTCATGGGCTTCGCGGCCACGGCCCGTCCGATCCACGGCGAGCGCGAGACGCGGACGCACCACTACGAGCACGCGGTGAAGCCGTGGTCCCAGGGCCTCGCCCTGCCCGTCTTCGCCTTCTTCTCGGCCGGCGTGAACCTGGTCGACGGCGGCGGGCCGGCCGAGATCCTGGGCCAGCCGGTGGTGTACGCGATCGTCGCAGGCCTGGTGCTCGGCAAGCTCCTCGGCATCCTGGGCACGACCTGGCTGGTCACCCGCGTGACCCCGTTGCGGCTGGCCCAGGGCATCGGAGTACGCGACCTGCTGCCCGTCGCCTTCCTGGCGGGCATCGGGTTCACGGTCTCGCTCCTCATCGCCGAGCTGTCCTTCGAGGAGGGCTCGGAGTACACGCTGGGGGCCAAGGCCGCCATCCTCATCGCGTCCGTCGTCGCCGCCACGCTGGGCGCCCTCACCCTGCGGTGGGACGCCAAGCAGGAGCGCGGCCCGGACATGAACCGCGACGACCTGCCCGACGAGGTCACCACGGTCATCGGCGACGAGGAGGACCGCAGGGAGCACTGAGGCGGGCGCCGGCCGCGTCGTCCCGACCGCCCGGCCCGCCCCGTCGAAGGCCGTCGCCCACCACGGGCGGCGGCCTTCGTGCTGCCCGGGCGGCGGGCTGCACGACCGGTTCGTGACGGGATCGTGACCCGATCCCGGGGCCACCGTCTTGACATCCGGACGCGTCGCCCGACAAGATCCTCATACCTGAATCACCTGTCATGTTTGGCGGGTGAGAACCCAACGAAGGGCAGAGTCATGCGGGTCACGAAGAAGTCCCTCGCACTGGCCACCACTGCCGTCACGGTGTTGGCGCTCGCTGCGTGCGCACCGGCGGACGGCGGGGTCGGCGGCACCGACGACGGCGGCGAGAGCGCCGCGGCCGAACCCGTCGAGGTCGGCATCATCTACTCCAAGACCGGACCGCTCGCCGCCTACGGCGAGGCCTACCACCAGGGCTTCGAGGCCGGCCTCGACTACGCGACCGACGGCACCGGCGAGGTCGACGGGCAGCCGATCGAGGTCACCTACCTCGACGACGCCGGCGACCCGGACAAGGCCGTCAACCACGCCAAGGACATCATCGGCCAGGGCGTGCAGATCATGGGCGGCACCGTCTCCTCCGGCATCGCGCTCAAGCTCGCCGAGCAGGCCGAGCAGAACCAGGTGCTCTACGTCTCCGGCCCCGCCGCCGCCGACGCGATCACCGGCATCAACGACTACACGTTCCGCTCCGGCCGGCAGTCGCTGCAGGACGTCGCCACGGCCGGCACGTTCGTCGAGCCCGACGGCGCGAAGGTGCTCGTCTTCGCCCAGGACACCGCGTTCGGCCAGGGCAACCTCGCCGCCGTCGACGGCGTCCTCGGTGCCCAGGGCGCCGACGTCGACAGCATCCTCGTGCCCGAGGACGCCACCGAGTTCACGCCGTTCGCCCGTCAGGTGATCGACGCCGACCCCGACCTCGTCTTCGTCGCCTGGGCGGGCGCGTCGTCGGGCGCGATGTGGCAGGGCCTCGACCAGCAGGGCGTCCTCGACGCCACCACCGTGGTCACCGGCCTCGGCGACGCCGCCACCTACGACGCCTACGGCGACGCCGCGGCCAAGGTCGACTTCCTCAACCACTACTTCCCCGGCGCACCGGACAACGAGGTCAACGACGCCATGGTCACGGCGGTCGAGGAGGCCGGCGGGACGCCCGACCTGTTCACGCCCGACGGCTTCGTCGCGGCGCAGATGATCGTGCACGCGATCGCCGAGGGCGGCGACGACGTCGACGCCATGGTCGGCGCGCTGGAGGGCTGGACGTTCGACGGCCCCAAGGGCTCGACGACGATCCGCGAGACCGACCACGCGGTGCTGCAGCCGATGTACCAGGTCGGCCTGGTCGAGACCGACGGCTCCTGGATGCCCGAGCTCGTCGACGAGGTGCCCGCCGACGCGGTCGCCCCGCCGGAGGCCGACTGACGATGCCGCACCACCAGCCCGGCACGGACCGCACCGTGCCCGCCCTCGCCACCCACGGCCTCGGCCTGCAGATCGGTGGCGCGCAGATCCTGCACGACGTGACCCTCGAGGTCGCGCCGGGCGAGATGATCGGCGTCATCGGCCCCAACGGTGCCGGCAAGACGACGCTGTTCAACCTCGTCTCGGGGGTCCTGCGCCCCACGACGGGCACGGTCCGCATCGACGGCCGCGACGTCACCGGCGACCCGGTCGCCCGACGGGCCCGTGCCGGGCTGGGCCGCACCTTCCAGACCTCCAGCGTCTTCCCGCGTCTGGACGTGCTCGAGAACGTCCGGCTCGCCGCCCAGATGCACCTGGGCCGCAGCCTGTCGGTGCTGGCGTTCCCGCACCGGCGCGACGCCGCCACCCGGCGTGCCGTCGAGCACCTCGCCGAGGTGGGCCTGGAGCACCGCCTCGGCGTCGCCGCCGGCGACCTCTCCCACGGGGACAAGCGCAAGCTGGAGATCGCCGTCCTGCTGGCCACCGACCCGAGCGTCATCCTGCTCGACGAGCCCATGGCCGGGGTCTCCTCCTCGGACGTGCCCGGGCTCAGCGAGGTCATCCGCCGGCTGCACCGCAGCGGCCGCACCGTGCTCATGGTCGAGCACCACATGGACGTCGTCCTCGGGCTCGTGGACCGGGTCGCCGTCATGCACCACGGCGAGCTGCTCGCCTACGACACACCGGAGGCCGTGATGTCCGACCCCACCGTCCAGAGCGCCTACCTGGGAGACGTCGCGTGACCGAGCCGATCCTGCGCGTGACGAACCTGCGCGCCACCGTGGCCGGCCAGCAGGTCGTCGAGGACGTCACCTTCGACGTCCCCGCGACCGGCGTCACGGCCGTCCTCGGCCGCAACGGCGTCGGCAAGACGTCCACCCTCAAGGCGCTCCTCGGTCTCTACGCCCGCACCGGCGAGGTGACCCTCGCCGGCGAGCGCATCGACCGGCTGAGCACCGACCGCATCGTGCGCCGCGGCGTCGGCTACGTCCCGGAGGACCGCGAGGTCTTCGCGGGCCTGACCGTCGCGGAGAACCTGCGCCTGGCCGAACGGGACGCCGCCCCGCGCCGCGAGCTCGTGGCCGACCTGTTCCCCGACCTCGTCAAGCGCTCCGCGCAGCGCGCGGGCACGCTCTCCGGCGGTCAGCAGCAGATGGTCTCCCTGGCCCGGGCGCTGCTCAACGACAACCGCCTCCTCCTCGTCGACGAGCCGACCAAGGGCCTGGCGCCCAAGATCGTCGGGGAGGTCGCGACGGCGCTCGCCGAGGCAGCCGCGACCGCTCCTGTGCTCCTGGTCGAGCAGAACCTCGAGGTCATCGAACGGCTCGCCACCACCGTGGTCGTCATCGACGCCGGCCGCGTGGTCCACACCGGCGACGCCGCAGAGCTGCTCGACGACCCCGACCGCATCCAGCGCCTGCTGGGCGTGCACACCTCGGAGAACGCCGCATGAGCACGATCGTCCTGCTGCTGATCACCGGGCTCGGCCTCGGTGCGCTGTACTTCCTCGTCGCCTCCGGGCTGTCGCTCATCTACGGGCTGATGGGCGTGCTGAACTTCGCCCACGGATCGTTCCTCACCCTCGGCGCCTTCGCCGGGTGGGAGGTGGCCCGCCGGCTCGGCGCCGACAGCTGGGCCGTCTTCGGCCTCGCGCTCGTCGTCGGCGCCGGCGTCGGGGCCGCGTTCGCCGCCCTCACCGAGCTGCTGCTGGTCCGGCGCCTCTACGAACGCCACATCGAGCAGGTCCTGGTGACCGTCGGCCTCGCCCTGGCGACCGTCGCCCTGTTCGAGGGGGCCTGGGGCTCGGACCCCGAGTTCATCGAGGGTCCCGCCTGGCTGCGCGGCACCACCGACGTCGCCGGCGCCCCCGTCCCCAACGACCGGTTCCTCGCGATCGGCGCGGCCGTCCTCGTCCTCGTCGGCATCGTGCTGTTCCTGCGCTACACGCGCTTCGGCCTGATCATCCGGGCCGGCGTGGAGAACCGCGCCATGGTCACGGCGCTCGGCATCGACGTCCGCAAGGCGTTCACGCTGGTCTTCGCCGTCGGCGGCGCGGCCGCGGGCCTCGGCGGGGTGCTCGCCTCCCAGTACTTCGGGTACGTCTCGCCGCACCTGGGCGCCCAGCTGCTCATCTTCGCCTTCATCGTCACCGTCATCGGCGGGCTCGGGTCGCTGACCGGCGCCGCGGTCGCCGCCGTCCTCGTCGCGGTCCTGCAGCAGTTCGCCAACTACTACTGGGGCTACGGCGACCTCGTGGTCGTCCTGCTCCTGGCGCTCGTGCTGCTCGTCCGTCCCTCCGGCCTCCTCGGGAGGAGAGCATGACCACCACGCCGACCACCCAGCAGTCCTCGCCCCGGTCCGACGAGACCGCCCCGCTGCCCGCCGACGACGGTGGCACGGTGCCGGCACGACGCCGCTGGCTCCCGCCGGCCATCGGGCTCGGGCTCGTCGTCCTGCTCGCCTGCCTGCCGCTGCTCGCCATCTCCCTGCCCGGCGTGCTGCCCGGCCCCACCTACACCCCGGGCACCCTGCAGGTCCTCGCCCTGGCGCTCCTCGTCGGGGCCCTGGCCCTGAGCTACCACCTGCTGTTCGGCGTCGCCGGGCTGCTCAGCTTCGGGCACGCGCTGTACTTCGCCGTCGGGGTCTACGGGCTGGCGATCGTGCTGGACCGCACGGACCTGCCGCTGCTGCCGGCCGCCTGCGTCGTGCTCGTCGGCGGCATCGCCGTCGCGCACCTCGTGGGGGCGATCTCGCTGCGGGTCACCGGGATCTCGTTCGCGATGGTCACCCTCGCGTTCGCCCAGGCGGGCAACGTGCTGGTCCGTCGCAACCCGGCCGGTGCCACCGGCGGCGAGGAGGGCCTCGCCCTGGACACCGCGCACGTCCCCGACGCCCTCGTGGGCGTGGCGAACACGCGCAACCTCTACTGGCTCGCCCTGGCCGTCCTGGTCGTCGTCTACGCGATCGTGCTGTGGGTCGAGCGCTCCCGCGCCGGCCACGTGGCCGCGGCGACCCGCGAGAACGAGATGCGCGTGCGCGTCGTCGGCGGACGCCCCTACCTGGTCAAGCTGCTCGTCTTCGTCGTCGCGGCCACCCTGGCCACCGGGGTCGGCATGGCCTACCTGCTGCTGCAGTCCGGGGCCGTCCCGCGGGTGACGTCGGCCGACTTCACGCTCACCCTGCTCGTCATGGTCGTGCTCGGCGGAGTCGGGTCGCGGTGGGGCGCCGTCGTCGGCGGCGTGCTGTACACGCTGCTCGACCAGCGACTCGGTGCGCTGGCCTCCTCCGAGGCGATCGCCGGGCTGCCGTCCGTCCTGCGCGTGCCCCTGAGCGAACCGCTGTTCATCCTGGGAACGTTGTTCGTCCTCGTGGTGCTGTTCCTGCCCGGCGGGATCGCCGGCGCGGCGCAGCGGCTGGCCCACCGGTCCGGCCGGGACCGGCAGCGCGAGGCCGCACGGGAGACGATCGAGGAGTCGGCATGACGGGGCTGCACACGCTGGGGCGCTGGACGCGCGACCGGGCGACGTCGACACCGCACCGCGTCGCCGTCGACGACCGCGGGGTGACGCTCACCTACGCCGAGCTCGACGACCGGGCCACGCAGCTCGCCGGCGCGCTGCGCGCCGCGGGCTACGGCGTCGGCGACCGCGTCGCCACCGTCACCGGCAACAGCGCCGACCAGGTCGTGCTGTTCTTCGCCTGCGCCCAGGCAGGCCTCGTGCTCGCCCCGCTGTCGTGGCGCTCCTCCCCCCGCGAGCTCGCGGACCAGATCGACCGCGCGGACCCGGCCCTGGTCCTCGTCGAGCAGGAGTTCGCCACCCTGGCCGCGGCGGCGCTCGACCGGCTCGTCCTGCCGCCGCGGTCCACCGGGCTGGGCCGCTCCGGCGTCGAGGCCGCGGTGCCGCCGCCCTCGCGACGCCGGGACGAGGGCCCCGGCGAGCAGCGCGACGTGCAGGACGACGACCCGTTGCTGCTGCTGTTCACCTCGGGCACCGCGGGCCGGTCCAAGGGCGCCGTGCTGACCCACGCGAGCTGCTTCTGGACCAACCTGGCCTTCTCGCGCACGGTCGAGATGTCGCACGACGACGTCGTCCTCAGCGTCCTGCCGCAGTTCCACGCGGGCGGGTGGAACATCCAGCCCCTGCTGGCCTGGTGGAGCGGGGCCACCGTCGTGCTCGAGCGCACCTTCGAGCCCGAGCGGGTGCTCCGTCTGATCGCCGAACGGCACGTCACCACCATGATGGGCGTGCCCACCCAGTACCTGCTGCTGGCCGAGCACCCCGGCTTCGCCCGCACCGACCTGTCCTCGCTGCGCACCGCCGTCGTGGGCGGGGCGCCGATGCCGGAACCGCTGCTGCGCACGTGGCACCGCCGCGGCGTCGCCCTCACCCAGGGGTACGGCCTCACCGAGGCCGGACCCAACGTCCTGTGCCTGCCCGACGACGAGGCCCGCGAGCGCCCCGGGTCGGCCGGCAAGCCGTACCCGCACGTGGACGTCGCGATCGCCGACCCGGCCACCGGCGAGCACCTGGACGGCGCCGCCACCGGCGAGCTGCTGGTGCGGGGGCCGGGCCTGTTCGCCGGGTACTTCCGCGACCCGCAGGCCACGGCGGAGGCGTTCGCGGGCGGCTGGCTGCGCACCGGGGACCTGGTCGAGCGGGACGCCGACGGCTACCACCGGATCGTGGACCGCCTCAAGGACCTGTTCATCGTCGGCGGGGAGAACGTCAGCCCGGCCGAGGTCGAGGCGGTGCTGCACCGGCACCCCGGCGTCGCCGAGGCGGCCGTCGTCGGGGTGCCCGACGACCGGTGGGGCGAGGTCGGGCACGCCTTCGTCGTGCCCCGGGCCGGGTACGCCACGGACGCCGAGGAGCTGGAGGCGTACTGCCGCGCCGAGCTCGCGCACTTCAAGGTCCCGCAGCGGTTCGCGCTCGTCGACGCGCTGCCCCGCACGTCCCTGCACAAGATCCCCCGGCACGCCCTGCGTGCCCGCACCGAGGAGGCCCGATGAGCAACGCGCCGCGCACCGCCCGCGGGAACCGGACCCGCGCGAAGATCCTCGCCGCCGCCGAGCAGGTGTTCGCGGACCTGGGCTACCACGACGCCTCGATCGTGAAGATCACCGAGGCCGCCGGCGTCGCGATGGGCACCTTCTACCTGTACTTCGAGGGCAAGCACGCCGTCTTCGTCGAGCTCGTGGACGACCTCAACCAGCGCGTGCGCCAGGCCATGTACGAGGCGAGCTCCCAGGCGTCCAACCGCCTGGAGGCGGAGCGAGCCGGGTTCCGCGCCTTCTTCCGGTTCACCGCCGAGCACCCCGCGCTGTACCGGGTGGTGCGGCAGGCCGAGTTCGTCGCACCGGACGCGTTGCGCCGCCACTACCAGCGCATCGTCGAGGGGTACGTCACCGGACTGGACAAGGCGCGGGCGAACGGCGAGGTCGGCGACGTCGACCCCACCGTGGCCGCCTGGGCGCTGATGGGCATCGGCGAGATCGTCGGGATGCGCTGGGTGCTGTGGGGCGGGGCCGACGGCCCGGCCGACGGCGGCGGGCCGGGGCAGGACGACCGGCTCCCGGAGATCCCCGAGGACGTCTTCGCCCAGACCATGCAGTTCATCGAACGGGCGCTGGCGCCCCAGGAAGGACCGTCCGCATGAGCACCGAGACGTACCTGGACGGCCGCCGCGCCGTCGTCACCGGCGGCGGCAGCGGGATCGGCGCGGCCTGCGCGGCGGCGCTGGCCGCCCGCGGGGCCCACGTGGTCGTCGCGGACCGCGACGCCGAGGCGGCGAAGCGCGTCGCGGCCGACGTCGACGGGGAGGCCTGGGTGGTCGACCTGGCCGACACCGCCGCGCTGGACGACCTGACGCTCGACGCCGACGTGCTGGTCAACAACGCCGGCATCCAGCGGGTGAGCCCGATCGAGGAGTTCGACCCCGACGCGTTCCGGCTCATCCAGCGCATCATGCTCGAGGCGCCGTTCCTGCTGGTCCGGGCGGCCCTGCCGGGGATGTACGAGCGCGGCTGGGGCCGCATCGTCAACCTCTCCTCCGTGCACGGGCTGGTCGCCTCGCCGTTCAAGTCCGCCTACGTGGCGGCCAAGCACGGCCTCGAGGGCCTGTCGAAGGTCACCGCGCTGGAGGGCGGCCCGCACGGGGTCACCAGCAACTGCGTCAACCCGGGCTACGTGCGCACGCCGCTGGTCGAGAAGCAGATCGCCGACCAGGCCCGGGTGCACGGCATCGACGAGTCCGAGGTGCTGGAGAAGGTGCTGCTGACCGAGTCGGCGATCAAGCGGCTCACCGAGCCGGCGGAGGTCGGCGAGCTGGTCGCCTGGCTCGCGGGGCCGTCCGCCCGGATGGTCACGGGGGCCTCGTGGACCGTCGACGGCGGCTGGAGCGCCAAGTGACCGCCGCGCCGGACGCCGTCGCGCTGCGGCACGTCGTGCCCGGGCACCGCTACCGGACGCTCGACGTCCCGGTCGACGGCGGTGCGCTGCGGGTGGGCGTGTGGGACCCGGTCGACGCCGACGGCGTCGTCGCGCCCGACGCCCCGACCCTGCTGGCGGTGCACGGCATCACCGCCTCGCACCTGGCCTGGCCGCTGCTGGCCGGGGAGCTGCCCGGCGTGCGGGTCGTGGCGCCGGACCTGCGCGGCCGGGGGCGCAGCCGCGACCTGCCCGGTCCCTGCGGCATGACCCGGCACGCCGACGACGTCGCCGCGGTGGCCCGGGCCGTGGCCGACGGCCCGGTGCCGGTGCTCGGGCACTCCATGGGTGGCTTCGTCGCCGTGACCCTCGCCGACCGGCACCCCGACGTCGTGGCGGGCCTGCTGCTCGTCGACGGCGGCGTGCCCCTGCCCGAGCCGCCCGGGCTCGATCCCGCGGCCACACCGGCCGAGCGCCTGCGGGCCGTGCTCGGCCCGGCGGCCGACCGGCTGCGGCGCACGTTCCCCGACGCGGAGGCCTACCAGTCCTTCTGGTCGCAGCACCCGGCGTTCACCGCCGTGTGGGGGCCGGCCGTGCTGGACTACGTCGACTACGACCTCGTGGCCACGCCGGACGGCCTGCGCCCGGCGTCGAACCCGGAGGCGGTGGCCGCCGACGCCCTCGACCTGCACGACGGCGGGCCGGTCGCGGGCGCCCTGGCCCGCCTGGAGCGGCCGACGACGCTGCTGCGGGCTCCCCGCGGACTGCTGGACGAGCCGAGCCCGCTGTACGACCCCGCGCACATGGCACGCTGGACCCAGCGGGCCCCGGCGCTGCGGCCCCGCGACGTGCCGGACGTCAACCACTACACGATCATCATGGGCCGTGACGGCAGCGCCGCCGTCGCGGCGGAGACGCGCGCCCTGCTGGGCGCCCGCACCGAGGAGGTCCGATGAGCACACCCCTTCCCCCGGCCGCCGAGCCGACCGGGCTCGACAAGGTCGTCGGCAGCGCGGCCGAGGCCGTGGCCGACATCCCGGACGGCGCCTCGCTCGCCGTCGGCGGGTTCGGCCTGTGCGGCAACCCGATCGCCCTGATCGAGGCGCTGCTGGCCCAGGGCACGAGCGACCTGTCGGTCGTGAGCAACAACTGCGGCGTCGACGACTGGGGTCTCGGCGTCCTGCTGAACGCCGGACGCCTCCGCAAGATGACGTCGTCGTACGTCGGCGAGAACAAGGAGTTCGAGCGCCAGTTCCTCACCGGCGAGCTCGAGGTCGAGCTCACCCCGCAGGGCACGCTCGCCGAGAAGCTGCGCGCCGGCGGCGCGGGCATCGCCGCGTTCTACACGCGCACCGGCGTCGGCACGCAGGTGGCCGACGGCGGTCTGCCGCGCCGGTACGACGGCGCCGGCGGGATCGCGGTCGGCAGCCCCGCCAAGGAGATCCGCACCTTCCCCGTGGCGGCGGCCGACGGCGTCCACGACCAGGAGTTCGTCCTCGAGGAGGCGATCAGCACCGACTTCGCGCTGGTGCACGCCGCCAAGGGCGACCGGTTCGGCAACCTCGTCTTCCACCGCTCGGCGCGCAACTTCACGCCGCTGGCCGCGATGGCCGGCCGTGTCTGCGTGGCCCAGGTCGAGGAGCTGGTCGAGCCCGGCGAGATCGACCCCGACGACGTCCACCTGCCCGGGGTGTTCGTGCACCGCATGGTCGTCGTCGGCCCCGACATCGAGAAGCGGATCGAGCGCCGCACGGTGCGCGAGGACGCGTCCCCGGACGGCACCGCAGACTCCAGCAACGGCACGACCGCACGGAAGGAGGGCTGAGCGATGGCGCTCACCCGCGACGAGATGGCCGCCCGCGCCGCCCGCGAGCTGCTCGACGGCTGGTACGTGAACCTCGGCATCGGCCTGCCCACGCTGGTGCCGAACTACGTGCCGGCGGACAAGCACCTGGTGCTGCAGAGCGAGAACGGCATCCTGGGCGTCGGCCCGTTCCCCACCGAGGACGAGGTCGACCCCGACCTCATCAACGCCGGCAAGCAGACCGTGACCACGCTGCCCGGCGCGGCGATCTTCGACTCGGCGACGAGCTTCGCCATGATCCGGGCCGGCAAGATCGACGCCGCGATCCTCGGGGCGATGCAGGTCTCGGCCACGGGCGACCTCGCGAACTGGATGATCCCCGGCAAGATGATCAAGGGCCCCGGGGGCGCCATGGACCTCGTCCACGGTGCCGCCCGGCTCATCATCGTCATGGAGCACACCGCCCGGGACGGGTCGCCGAAGATCGTGCACGAGTGCTCGCTGCCGCTGACGGGCCGGGAGGTGGTGCACCGCATCATCACCGACCTCGCCGTCCTCGACGTCACCCCCGACGGCCTCGTGCTGCGCGAGCTCGCCCCCGGCGTGACCGAGGAGGAGGTCCGCGAGCGCACCGAGCCGGAGATCACCGTCGAGCTGGACGACTCCCCGCTGGCGGCGGCACCGCACGCCGTGCGCCCGCCGGCGGCCGTCGGGGGCACCGCGTGAGCGGGCGTCCGGTCCACCGCAGCGACGTCACCACGTCCCGGGGCACGTTCCACGTGCGCGACACCGGCCCGGGCGGTGCGGCGACTCTGCTGTGCGTGCACGGCAACTGCTCGTCGTCGGCCTTCTTCGCCCGCCTGCTCGCGGCGCTGCCCGACGACGTGCGCGGCGTGGCCGTGGACCTGCGCGGGTTCGGCGACAGCGAGCCGTTGCCGATCGACGCCACGCGCGGGATGCGCGACCTCGCCGACGACGTGGCAGCGGTGGTCGCGGCGCTGGGGCTGGACTCCCCCGGTGCTCCCCCGCTGACGGCGCTCGGCCACTCGGCCGGCGCCGGGGTGGTGCTGCAGCTCGCGATCGACGACGCCGTGCGGTTCGCGGCGCTGGTGCTCGAGGCGCCGATGTCCCCGTACGGGTTCGGGGGCACCCGGGACCTGGCGGGGACGCCGACGTCCCCGGACCACGCCGGGTCCGGCGGCGGCACCGCCAACCCGGACTTCGTGGCCGCCATCGCCGCGGGCGACCGCTCCCACGAGCCGGGGTCGCCCCGCGGCGTCCTGCGCGGGGTCTACGTCGCCGACCCCGCCACGATCGCCGACCAGGAGGAGGAGCTGCTGGACTCCGTGCTCAGCACCCGCACCGGGCCGGACCACTACCCGGGCGACCTGACGCCGTCGGACCGCTGGCCGTCCGTGGCGCCGGGGACCCGCGGCATGAACAACGCGATCTCCCCGCGCTACCTCGACCTGTCCGGGTTCGCCGCGGTCACCCCGCAGCCCCCGGTGCTGTGGGTCCGCGGCGACGCCGACGCGATCGTCTCGGACACCTCGGCGCTCGACCTGGCCCAGCTCGGGGCGCTGGGGGCCGTGCCCGGGTGGCCCGGGGTCCAGGCGTGCCCGCCGCAGCCGATGGTCGGCCAGACCCGGGCCGTGCTGGAGGACTACGCGGCCCGCGGCGGGGCGTACCGTGAAGTCGTGCTCTCCGGCGTGGGCCACTCGCCGCACCTGGAGAGCCCGGACGAGGTGCTCGCGCTCGTCGTGGACGCCGTGCGCGCCCCCGTCCGGACCATCGAGCCCGTGGCGGCCGCCGGCGATCCCGGCCCCGCCCTCGACGACGAGGAGCGAGCCTCATGACCAGCACGACCGACCTGCGACCCGACGACGTGGTCGTCGTCTCCGCCGCCCGGACCCCGCAGGGGCGCCTCGGCGGCTCCCTCGCCTCGCTCTCGGCGGTGCAGCTCGGCGCCGTGGCGGCCCGGGCCGCGCTGGAGCAGGCGGGTGCGCTCGCCGCCGACGTCGACACGGTGGTCTTCGGCCAGGTGCTCCAGGCCGGCGCGGGGCAGAACCCGGCCCGGCAGACCGCCGTCGCCGCCGGGGTGTCGATGACGGTGCCCGCGGTGACCGTCAACAAGGTGTGCCTGTCCGGGCTCACCGCCGTCGTCGACGGGGCCCGGCTGCTGCGCACCGGCGAGGCGTCCGTGGTGCTCGTCGGCGGCCAGGAGTCGATGACGAACGCCCCGCACCTGCTGCCGGGCGCCCGGGCGGGCTTCCGCTACGGAGACGCCACGCTCCTCGACGCCGTCTCCCGCGACGGGCTGTCCGACGCGTTCGACGGCCAGGCGATGGGCCTGAGCACCGAGGAGCACAACACGGGCTCGGTGCACGTGGACCGCACCGAGCAGGACGCGGTGGCGGCGGCCTCGCACCAGCGGGCCGCCCGCGCCGCCAAGGACGGTGTGTTCACCGCCGAGCTGGCGCCGGTGGAGGTGCCGCAGCGCAAGGGCGACCCCGTGGTGGTCTCCTCCGACGAGGGGGTGCGCGCGGACACCACGTCCGAGAGCCTGGCGCGGCTGCGCCCGGCGTTCTCCGCCGAGGGCACGATCACGGCGGGCAACGCCTCGCAGATCTCCGACGGCGCCGCCGCGCTGGTGCTGACCACGCGCTCGCGCGCCGAAGCGGTCGGCGTGCCGGTGCTGGCGACCGTGCGCTCGGCCGGGCAGGTGGCCGGGCCGGACACCTCCCTGCACTCCCAGCCGGCGAACGCCATCACCGCGGCGCTGAGCCGCGAGGGCTGGACGGCCGAGGACCTCGACCACGTCGAGATCAACGAGGCCTTCGCCGTCGTGTCCGCGGCGTCCGCCCGCGTGCTGGGGCTGCCGGCGGAGATCGTGAACCCGCACGGCGGCGGCATCTCGCTCGGGCACCCCATCGGGGCGTCCGGCGCACGCCTGGCCGTGCACGCCGCGCACGAGCTGGCCCGCCGCCGGGCCGACGGCGAGACCGGCGTCCGCGCCGCCGTCGCGCTGTGCGGGGGCGGCGGACAGGGCGAAGCGCTGCTGCTGGAGGCCTGACCCCGGCCCGCTGTGGGCATGAAATCTGCAGTCCTCCACCGATAGAGGACTGCAGATTTCATGCCCACAGCGGGTTGGCCGTCAGCGGGTTGGCCGTCGGCGGGTTGGCCGTCGGCGGGTTGGCCGTCGTCAGCGCACCAGGGACCGCAGCTGGCGCAGCGCCACGGACAGCGTGGCGATACCCGGATCCTCCACGCCGGACGCGGTCACCAGGGCGTCGAGCGCCCGGCCGGCGGCCGCGCCCCCGTCCTCGACCCAGGCGTCGATCCGCTCGACCGCGGAACCGGACTCCGTGGCCTCCAGCACCGAGGCGGTCAGGGCGATCGTGACCGCGTAGAGGTCGTCGCGCAGCGCGGCGCGCGCCATCGAGTCCCAGCGGTCGTCCTGCGGCAGCGCGGAGACCCGGGTGAGCATGTCCGGGACCCCGAGCCGGCCGGACAGCGCGAAGTACGTCTGCGCCACCTCGTCCAGGTCCCAGCCGCGGGTCTCCGCGAGCTCGGCGACGTCGAGCAGGGGCAGCGCCCCGAGCAGGCTCGCGCCGCGACGGGCGAGCTCCGGGCCGCACCCCGCCGCCTCCAGGGCCTCGACCTGCTCGGCGTACTGACGCAGCTCCTCGCCCTGGAACAGCTCGCCCAGCCGGGAGCCGTAGGTGCGCACGGGCCCGGCGAAGGCCTCGATCTCGGCCCCGACGTCGAGCCCGTCGGAGCGGTGGTGCACGAACCACCGCGCGGCGCGGTCGAGCAGCCGGCGGAACTCCAGGTACAGGTCGGTCTGCACCGCGGTGGCCACGACGTTGTCGGTCGCCTCGACGGCCTCCACGAAGCCCCGCAGGTCGAAGATCTCGCGGGCCGCGACGAAGGCGCGCGCGATCTGGTCGGTCGAGGCCCCCGTCTCGTCCGTGGCCCGGTAGGCGAAGGTGATGCCGCCGCGGTTGACCATCGAGTTCACCACGGCGTTCACGACGATCTCGCGCTGCAGCGGGTGGGCGGCCAGGTCCTCGCCGTACTCCTCACGCACCGGCGCCGGGAAGTACGCGGCCAGGGTGCGCTCGAACCACGGGTCGTCGGCGAGGTCGGTCGCGTTGAGGTCCTCCTTGAGCGCGAGCTTCGCGTAGGCCACCAGGACGGCGAACTCCGGCCGGGTCAGGCCCTGCTCCTGCTCGACGCGCCGGGTGATCTCGGCGACGTCGGGCAGCACCTCCAGCGCGCGGTCGAGCTCTCCGCGCTGCTCGAGCCAGTCCATGAGGCGGGCGTGCACCGGCAGCATGACCGCGGCGTTCGCCCGCGAGTTGCCCAGCAGCACGTTCTGCTCGTAGTTGTCGCGCAGCACCTGCTCCGCGACCTCGTCGGTCATCGACTGCAGCAGCTTGTTGCGGTCGGCCAGGTCCAGGCGGCCGTCGCGCATCACGGCACCGAGCAGGATCTTGATGTTGACCTCGTGGTCCGAGGTGCCCACCCCGGCGGAGTTGTCGATGGCGTCGGTGTTGATCTGCACCCCCGCCATGGCCGCCTCGATGCGGCCCCGCTGGCTCACGCCGAGGTTGCCGCCCTCCCCCACGACCCGCACCCGCAGGTCGCCGCCGTCGACGCGGATCGCGTCGTTGGCCCGGTCGCCGATCTCGTCGTGGGACTCCGCGGCGGCCTTGACGTAGGTGCCGATGCCGCCGTTCCAGAGCAGGTCCACGGGCGCCAGGAGCACGGCGCGCTTCAGCTCGGTCGGGGTGAGGGCGGTGACGCCCTCGGGGAGGCCCAGCGCCTCGGCGATCTGCGGGGTCACGCGGACCGACTTGGCCGACAGCGGGAACACGCCGCCGCCGGGCGAGATCAGGTCGGCGTCGTAGTCCGCCCAGGTGGACCCGGGCAGCTCGAACAGCCGCTGCCGCTCGGCGAACGACATGGCGGCGTCCGGGTCGGGGTCGACGAACACGTGCCGGTGGTCGAAGGCGGCCACGAGCCGGATGTGCTCCGAGAGCAGCATGCCGTTGCCGAAGACGTCGCCGGACATGTCCCCGACCCCGACGACCGTGAAGTCCTCGGACTGCGTGTCGTGGTCGAGCTCGCGGAAGTGCCGCTTCACGGACTCCCAGGCGCCGCGGGCCGTGATCCCCATGGCCTTGTGGTCGTACCCGTCCGACCCGCCGGAGGCGAAGGCGTCGTCGAGCCAGAACCCGTACTCGGCGGAGATCTCGTTGGCGATGTCGGAGAAGGACGCCGTGCCCTTGTCGGCGGCGACCACGAGGTAGGGGTCGTCGCCGTCGTGGCGCACGACCCGCTCGGGCGGCACCACCTCGGTACCGTCCCGGTTGTCGGTGAGGTCGAGCATCCCCCGGATGAACGTGCGGTAGGCGGCCCGGCCCTCGGCGAGCCACGCCTCGCGGTCGCCCGGGTCCGGCAGCTGCTTGGCGACGAACCCGCCCTTGGACCCGGTCGGCACGATCACCGCGTTCTTGACCATCTGCGCCTTGACCAGGCCCAACACCTCGGTGCGGAAGTCCTCGCGCCGGTCGCTCCAGCGCAGGCCGCCGCGGGCCACCGCCCCGAAACGCAGGTGGACACCCTCGACCTGCGGGGAGTAGACCCAGATCTCGGCCATGGGGTGCGGGCGGGGCAGGTCCGGCACCCGGGCACAGTCGAACTTCATCGACACCCACGGCGTCGGGGCTCCGTCGGCGTCCCGGGTGTAGAAGTTGGTGCGCAGCGTGGCACGCACGACCCCGAGAAACGCCCGCAGGATGCGGTCGTGGTCCAGGCTGGCGACGTCGTCGAGGGCCGCCAGCAGGGCGTCGGCGGCCCGGTCGACCTCGGCGTCGCGGTCGACGTCGAGGTCCGGGTCGAAGCGCAGCGCGAACAGCCGCACCAGGTCGGTGGCCAGGTGCGGGTGGGCGATGAGCGCCGCGTCGATGTACTCCATCGAGAACGCCGACCCCGTCTGGCGCAGGTACCGCCCGATCGCCCGCAGGACGACGATGTCGCGCCATGCCAGGCCGGCGTGCAGCACCAGCGCGTTGAGGGCGTCGCTCTCGGCCTCGCCGGACCACACCGCCCGGAAGGCCTCCTCGAGCGCCTCCGCGGCGCCGTCGGCCTCCCACAGCGCGGGGTCGGGGGCGGTGATGCCGAAGTCCGACAGGTACCGGGTGCCGCCGTCGGCGAGCCGGATCGTGTAGGGGCGCTCGTCGAGCACGTCGACACCCAGGTCGGTGAGCATCGGGAGCACGCGGGTCAGCCGCTGCTCCTGCAGGGAGGCGACCGTGAGCCGCCGCACGCCGTCGTCGGCGTCCTCCGGGGCGTACAGGTGCACCGCGATCGGGTCGTCCGGGCTCAGGGAGTCCAGGCGCCTGATGTCCCCCACCGCCGCCGCCGGCTCGACCTGCTCCTTGTAGGCCTCGGGGAAGGCGGAGCCGTAGCGCGCCAGGACCTCGGCGGCCTCCTCCTCGCCGTGCGTGTGGTGCAGGGCGTCGACCAGGGCGGCCGACCAGGTCCGCACGGCGTCCTCGAGCCCGCGCTGCAGCTCGTCCTCGTCGACGTCCGGGATCCCCGTGCCCCGGGGCAGGCGGACCACGAAGTGCAGCTGCGCCAGCGGCGAGTCGTCCACGCGGGTGGTGTGCTCGACGCGCTCGGCGGAGAAGGTCTGGTGCAGCAGCGCCTCGATCCGCAGCCGCACCGCCGTGGTGTAGCGGTCTCGCGGCAGGTAGACCAGGGCCGAGACGAAACGACCGAACTCGTCGGGACGCAGGAAGATCCGCGACCGGCGCCGCTCGCGCAGGCGGCTGACCTGGCTGGCGACGGCGTACAGGTGCTCCGGGGTGTCCTGGAAGAGCTCGTCGCGCGGGTACTGCTCCAGGACCTGCAGGAGGTCCTTGCCGGAGTGCGAGGTCGGGGCGAGCCCCGAGGCGGCGAGCACGGCGCGCGCCTTCGCGGCCACGATCGGCAGGGTCAGCACCGAGGAGGCGTAGGCGGCCGAGGTGAACATCCCCACGATGCGGCGCTCGCCGGTGACGTTGCCGGCGTGGTCGAAGGTCCGCACGCCGACGTAGTCGAGGTAGACGTCGCGGTGCACCGTCGCGCGCGAGTTGGCCTTCGTGATCGTCAGCAGCCGCGGCTCGCGGGCGGTGCGCCGGGCCTCGGGGCGCAGGTGCACGATGTCGGTCGTCGGCTTGCGCAGGATGCCCAGACCGGTGTGCGTCAGCGGACGCAGCACGTCCTCGCCGTCGCGCTCCTCCAGGACGTACTCGCGGTAGCCGAGGAACGTGAAGTGGTCCTCGGCGAGCCAGGTGAGGAACTCGATCGTGGGCGCGACCGTGTCCGGGTCGGCCGTGGGGGGCGGCTGGACGCGCAGGTCGGTGCAGATGTCGAGGCAGGCGCGGCGCATCGCCGCCCAGTCGTCGACGGACGCGTGGACGTCGGCGACGACGTCGCGCAGCCGCGCCTCGAGGGCGTCGCGGTCCTCGGCGTCGGTGATGCGGTCGGTCTCCAGGTGCATCCACGACTCGGCGCGTCCGCCGCGCGACGCGATCTCGAGCAGCCGGCCGGACTCGTCGCGCTGCGCCCCGACCACGGGGTGCTGCATGAGATGGACCGTGCCGCCGTGGCGGGCGACGGCCCCGTCGACCGAGTCGACCAGGAAGGGCGCGTCGTCGGTGCAGATGTCGACGACGGTGCGGCGCGACGTCCAGCCGTCCTCGCGCAGGGTGGGGGTGAACGCCCGCACCAGGGTCTCGCCGGGTTCGCGCTGTTCGGCGAACCGGCAGGTCGAGGCGACGGCACCGACGATGTCACGGGGCTCGCGCTCCGTGGCGTCCTCGTCGGTCCAGGCGCTCAGCAGATGGGTGGCACAGCGCCGCAGCTCGGCCGGGAGGTCGTCCACGGCATCCTGGATCTGCGGGCTCGGCACAGCGTCGTCGGTCATGAACCTCTTCGTTCTCCGTCGGGACCGTGACCCGGGTTGCGGGTCGTCCCGATGCTATCGCCGCGACGCCGCGTCGCAGGCTCAGCCGGCGGCCGGGGCGTGCCGCTCCAGGAACTCGTAGACCGCCGTCGTGTCCACGCCGGGGAACGCCCCGGACGGCATGGCCGCGAGCATCGAGGCGTGCGGGCGGGCGCTGGGCAGCGCGTGGCCGTCCCAACGCTCGGCCAGCGGCCGCGAGGGCTGGCGGCAGCAGGACTCGTCCGGGCAGCGCGAGGTGGACCGCGCCGTCGTCTCCCGGCCCAGGAACCACTTCACCTCCGCGTACGGCACGCCGACGCTGACGGAGAACCGGCCGTCGGGGGTGTCGGAGACCCGCGAGGTGCACCAGTACGTCCCGGTGGGGGTGTCGGTGTACTGGTAGTAGGGGCTGAGGCGGTCCTCGACGTCGAACACGACCCGGGCCGTCCACTGCTTGCACACGTGCTGGCCCTCGACGGTGCCGAGCGCGTCGGCGGGGAACCGCACCCCGTCGTTCTCGTAGGCCTTGTGGATCGCCCCGGACTCGTGGACCTTCATGAAGTGCACGCCGATACCGAGGTGGCGGGTGGCCAGGTTGGTGAACCGGTGCGCGGCCGTCTCGTAGGAGACGGCGAAGGCGTCGCGCAGGTCCTCGAGGGAGATCGCCCGGGCGTCCTTGGCCTCGCGCAGATGCTTGACCGCCTCGCGCTCGGGCAGAAGCAGCGCCGCGCACAGATAGTTGGCCTCGACCCGCTGGCGCAGGAACTCGCCGTAGTCGCGGGGCTCGGCGTGATCCAGCACGTGCGAGGCGAGCGCCTGGAGCAGCGCCGACCGGGCGTCGGAGCGGCCGCGGATGCCGTTGCTGGGCAGGTAGACCCGGTGGTGGCGCTGGTCGATGACGGCGCGGGTCGAGTGCGGCAGATCCGACTCGTAGTGGATCGTGAAGCCCAGGTGCTTGGCGATGTCGACGGCCGCGCGCTGCGGCACCGGACCGCGGGTGTGCCCGACGTCGTCCAGCAGCGTGCGGGCGACGATCTCCAGGTCCGGGAAGTAGTTGTCCTGCGCGCGCATGTCGGCGCGCAGCTCGGTGTTGGCCCGCCGCGCCTCCTCCGGGGTGAGCGCCCGCTCGGAGTGCAGCCGTTCCAGCTCGGCCTGCAGGGAGACGATCGCCTCGAGGGCGTCGGTCGGCAGCGACTTGCCGACCCGCACCGGTTTCACCCCGAGCGCGGAGAAGAGGGGCCCTCTTTGCACCCGCTCCAGCTCGATCTCCAGGGCGTCCCGGCGCGAGGGGGGCTCGGGCGAGAGCAGGTCGTCCACGCTCGTGCCCAGCGCCTTCGCCACTGCCTGCAGCCGCGCGATGGTCGGTTCGCGCTTTCCGTTCTCGAGCATGGAGATCTGCGACGGGGCACGTGAGACAGCGTCCCCGAGCTCACCGAGGGTCATGCCCCGCTGCAGGCGCAGGTGCCGGATGCGTCGCCCGATCGTCAGCGCGTCGGGCTCGGACTCGGCCGGGGGCGGCGCGGGGGGCGTCGCCGGCGGCCGTGACGTCGTCGTGAGGGCCATGCCCCAGAGTGACATGCGCCACTCCTTCTGCCAAGGAGAAGAACCCGGAAAGTTCTCCCCTGAATGGCTCGCCACGGGGGTTGCGCAGGCCGCAGAGTCGATATCGACAGGCACCGCGGCCACCGGAACAACACCGGCGGACCGCACGACGAAAGGCGACGACGATGACCGCGACCCTCGAGACCGAGACCCCGACCACCGGCACCCCGACCACGGCGCCGACCGCCCGTCCCGGCGACCAGGTCACCACCGCCGCGGCGCTCGCCGAGCAGTGGGCGACCGACCCGCGCTGGGCCGGCGTCACCCGGGACTACACGGCCGAGGACGTCGTCGCGCTGCGCGGTTCGGTGGGCGAGGAGCACACGCTGGCCCGGCGCGGGTCCGAGCTGCTGTGGGAGCTGCTGCACACCGAGGACTACGTCAACGCCCTCGGCGCGCTGACCGGCAACCAGGCCGTGCAGCAGGTCAAGGCCGGCCTCAAGGCCATCTACCTGTCCGGCTGGCAGGTGGCCGGCGACGCCAACCTCTCCGGGCAGACCTACCCCGACCAGTCGCTCTACCCGGCGAACTCGGTGCCCGCCGTCGTGCGGCGCATCAACAACGCGCTGCTGCGGGCAGACCAGATCGACGTCTCTGAAAACGCAGGGAACGGTCCCTCACGCAACTGGCTGGCCCCGATCGTGGCCGACGCCGAGGCCGGGTTCGGCGGGCCGCTCAACGCCTACGAGCTCATGAAGTCGATGATCTCCTCGGGTGCCTCCGGCGTGCACTGGGAGGACCAGCTCGCGTCCGAGAAGAAGTGCGGCCACCTCGGCGGCAAGGTGCTCATCCCCACCAAGCAGCACGTGCGCACCCTCAACGCCGCACGGCTCGCCGCCGACGTCTCCGACGTGCCGAGCGTCATCATCGCCCGCACGGACGCCGAGGCGGCCACCCTGATCACCTCCGACGTCGACGAGCGCGACCAGCAGTTCCTCACCGGGGAGCGCACCTCGGAGGGGTTCTACAAGGTCCGCAACGGCATCGAGCCCTGCATCGCCCGGGCCCACGCCTACGCCCCGTACGCCGACCTCATCTGGATGGAGACCGGCACCCCCGACCTCGACCTGGCCCGCCGGTTCGCCGAGTCGGTCAAGGCCGAGTTCCCCGACCAGATGCTGGCCTACAACTGCTCGCCGTCGTTCAACTGGAAGAAGCACCTCGACGACGACACCATCGCGACGTTCCAGCGCGAGCTCGGCGCCATGGGCTTCACGTTCCAGTTCATCACCCTGGCGGGCTTCCACGCCCTCAACCACTCCATGTTCGATCTGGCCCACGGTTACGCCCGTGAGCAGATGACGGCCTACGTGCAGCTGCAGGAGGCCGAGTTCGCCTCCGAGACCCGCGGCTACACCGCCACCAAGCACCAGCGGGAGGTGGGCACGGGGTACTTCGACCGCGTGTCGACGGCGCTCAACCCCGACGCCGCCACCCTCGCCCTCGCCGGCTCCACCGAGGCCGCTCAGTTCTGACTCACCCCCGTGCCGCGAACGTCCCGGTCGTGCGGGCATCCCGCCCGACACCCCGCACGACCGGGACGCCCGGCCCTCCCGATCAGGAGTACGTCATGACCACCATCGCCGACCCGCCCCGCACGCAGTCCCCCCGCTCGACCGGCTCGCCCGCCACGCCCCCGCGCGGCATCGCCCTGGCCGACTCGGCCACCGTGGCCGAGGGCACGATCGACGTCGTCGGCCCGATCGAGCCGGGCTTCGAGGAAATCCTCACCCCGCAGGCGCTGGAGTTCCTGGCGCTGCTGCACGACCACTTCGCCGACGCGCGGTGCGAGCTGCTGCTCACCCGCCAGCGGCGCACCCGGCAGATCGCCGACGGCGCCGACCCGGACTTCCTGCCCACCACCCGGCCCGTGCGGGACGACCCGTCCTGGCGCGTCGCCGGCTCGACCGGGGCGCCCGGACTGTCCGACCGCCGCGTCGAGATCACGGGGCCGACCGACCCGAAGATGACCATCAACGCCCTCAACTCGGGCGCGAAGGTCTGGCTGGCCGACGCCGAGGACGCCTCGAGCCCGACCTGGGCCAACGTCGTCGGCGGCCAGCTCTCGCTGCGCTCGGCGATCCGGGGCGAGCTGTCGTTCGACGGCCCGTCGCCCGACGGCGGTCGTACCCCCGGCAAGCACTACGCGCTGCGGACCTCGGAGCTGACCGAGATGCCGACGATCGTGTTCCGCCCGCGGGGCTGGCACCTGTTCGAGTCGCACCTGGCCTACACGGGCACGGACGGCTCCACCCAGCCGGCGTCCGGGTCGCTGGTCGACTTCGGTCTGTACTTCTTCCACAACGCCCGCGAGCTGATCTCCCGGGGCCGTGGACCGTACTTCTACCTGCCCAAGCTGGAGAGCCACCGCGAGGCCCGGCTGTGGAACGAGGTCTTCGAGCTGGCCCAGCACGCCCTGGACATCCCGCAGGGCACGATCCGGGCCACGGTGCTCATCGAGACCCTGCCGGCCGCGTTCGAGATGGAGGAGATCCTCTACGAGCTGCGCGACCACTGCGCCGGGCTGAACGCCGGGCGCTGGGACTACCTGTTCAGCGTCATCAAGTGCTTCCGCTCCCGCGGCGACTCCTACGTCCTGCCCGACCGGGCGCAGGTGACGATGACGGCCCCGTTCATGCGGGCGTACACCGAGCTGCTGGTCGCCACGTGCCACCGGCGCGGGGCGCACGCCATCGGCGGCATGAGCGCCTTCATCCCCGACCGTCGCAACCCGGAGACCACGGAACGTGCCTTCGCCCAGGTGAGCCGCGACAAACAGCGCGAGGCCGGCGACGGATTCGACGGCTCCTGGGTCGCGCACCCGGACCTCATCTGCATCGCCCGCGAGGCGTTCGACGAGGTGCTGGGCGAGCGGGAGAACCAGGTCGAGCGGCTGCGCGACGACGTCACGGTGGGCCAGGCCGAGCTGCTCGACGTCGCCTCCGCGCGGCGCGAGGGCGCGACCATCACCGAGTCCGGGCTGCGCACCAACATCTCCGTCGGCGTGCGGTACATCGCGTCCTGGCTGCGGGGCACCGGCGCCGCGGCGCTGGACAGTCTCATGGAGGACGCGGCGACGGCGGAGATCTCGCGGTCGCAGGTCTGGCAGTGGATGCACTCGGGGACCCGCACCGAGGACGGGGTCACCATCACCCGCGAGCTGTGCGAGTCCATGCTGCAGGAGTTCCTGCGGACGACGCCGCGGACCCCGGGTGACCGGCTCGACGAGTCCGTGACGATCTTCCGCGAGGTCGCGATGGGCGACGAGTTCCCGCCGTTCCTCACCACGAGCGCGTACGCGCGGTTCTTCGGCTGAGCGGCACCGCTCCGCCGACGTCGGCTCCGGCCACCCCTCCGGAGCCGACCTCGCGTCCCGGGCCGCTGCCCAGGGCGCCGAGCACAGCACGGCGGCCCGTCACCGACCGGTGACGGGCCGTCGTCGCGTGCTCGGCCGGCGCGCCTCACAACCGGCCGTCGTCGAACACGACCTCCACGGTCTCGTACCCCAGCCCGCCGAGCAGCGCCTCGAGCGTCTTACGCGTGTTCTCCTCGGCACGGCTCGTCAGACCGCTCGCCTCGGCCGCTTCGGTAAGCAGGCCCTCCGCCTTCAGCAGCGTCTCCTGCCGGCTGCCCACGTCGTCGGCGAAGAAGTCCTCGGCACGGTTGATCAGTCCCCGCGACTCCGAGAGCGCCCGGCTCTGCTCGAGATCGATCCGCGGCTCCGCCAGTGCCGGCTCCGGCAGCATGACCGTCGCCGTGGCCCCGTCCTCGGACACGACCACCGAGTCGTCGCCGAGCTCGCGGAAGTCCACGTACACCTCGACGGAGCCGTCCGCGAGGAAGATCGTGCGCTCCCCCATCAGCCAGTCCGGCACGTACTTCGTGTCCTGCTCCAGGTCGAGGACCACCTGGTAGCTGCCTTGAGCCGCGACGAAGCGAGCCAAGTTCTGGATGCTGACCAGCACGGGGCGTTCGGAGCGGTCGACTTCTTCGGTCTGGAAGGGGTTCAACGCCGCCGGGAGCGAGATCGCCTCGGAACGGACGGCACCCCACACGACGGCGCCCAGCAACACCAGCACGGCGACCATGCCCAGCAGAGTGCCCAGGAACGCGCGGACGAAGCCTCCGGCTCGGGAACGTGGTGGGTCTATCGCCACGACCGGCTCGATGTCGGCGACTGACGACTTCTCGGGCACCTGTTCTCCTGCCTGGCGGCTCGACTCGTGGTGCCAGATGCTCCCGGGTCCTCCGTCGTCGGTCCCGTCCCGGGCCGGTGCCCGTCAGTGCGTCTGGCGTCGTTCCCGGACAATCTAGGCCTTGTCGGTCGAGTGAATGCCTCTGCGACCGGGTGAAACGTGGTGCAGCGGTGGCCCTCTGATCGGGTGCTGGGCAGCGGATTTCACCCGCTTGCCCGGCCCGATCCCCGAGGCCGTGGGCGGTACGTTCGGCCGGGCAAAGGATCGGCGCGGACGCTGTCGGGCAGTGGCCGGCCGCACGTGCACGACGTCAGCGAGGCAGAGTGACGAACGACGACATGGTGCTCACCGACGAGTTCGAGCATGCCCTGGGCATCCTGGATGCCGGCGGCAGCCTGTTCCTGACGGGGCGCGCCGGGACGGGCAAGTCGACCCTGATCCGGCACTTCATGGCGACCACCGACCGGCGCCTCGTCGTCGCCGCGCCGACCGGCATCGCCGCGCTCAACGTCGACGGGTACACGCTGCACCGGCTGTTCGGGTTCGGCACCACGACCGGGCTCGACGACGTCCGTCACGGCGGCTACAAGCCGGGCCGGTTCGCGACGACGCTCGCGAACCTGCAGACGCTGATCGTCGACGAGGCGTCGATGGTGCGCGCCGACATGTTCGACATGATCGCCGCCGCGCTGGAGCGCTTCGGTCCGGCACCCGGGACGCCGTTCGGCGGCGTGCAGGTGGTCCTCGTCGGCGACCTGTTCCAGCTCCCGCCGGTGGTGCCCGACGGCGAGGCCGGCTACCTCGATCAGCACTACGACACGCCGTACTTCTTCTCCGCCGCGGCGTTCGATCGTGACAGATTCCCGACGGTCGCCCTGACCACGGTCTTCCGCCAGCTGGGCGACGACCGCATGACCGCGACCCTCAACGCGATCCGCGAGGGAGTCCTGCTCGAGCACACCCGCGCCGAGCTGAACGAACGCTCGGACGCGGAGTTCTCCCCGCCCGACGAGGAGTTCTGGCTGACCGTGGCGCCCACCAACCGGATCGTGGCCAAGCGCAACCGGGAGCACCTGGAGCGGCTGACCACCGAGGAGTTCACCGCGACAGCCCTCGAGTCGGGGGACCTGTCGCTCTTCGATCCGCCGGTGGAACGCCGGCTGCGGTACAAGGTCGGCGCGCAGGTCATGCTGCTCAGCAACGACCCGGCCGGCCGCTGGGCGAACGGCAGCATCGGCCGGATCCTCGACGTCGACCCGCCCGACGGCGCCGCGGTGGACGACGTGTCCGTCACCGTCGAGCTGCGCGGCGGCAGCGTGGTCGACGTCGAACCGCACACGTGGCAAGCCACGCGGCCCGTGGTCGAGGGCGGGTCGCTGCGGCACGAGGTGATCGGCACGTATACCCAGCTGCCGTTCAAGCTGGCCTGGGCGATCACGATCCACAAGAGCCAGGGGCAGACGCTCGACCGGCTCGTGGTGGACCTGACCGGCGGGGCGTTCGACTACGGCCAGGTGTACGTCGCGCTGAGCCGTTGCACGTCGTTGGACGGGCTCGTGCTGACCCGACCGGTGCTGGCCAAGGACCTCAGGACAGATCGTCGGGTCGTGCGCTTCCTGCATGCTGCGACGGCCTCGCAGCGCGAGCAGCGCTACTGCGCCGTCAGCGTGCTGGCCGTCGGGGACGAGGGTCGCCTCTCCCGGCCGCGGCCGATCGAGATCGGGGTCGCGTTCGACGACGGCACGTCCGTGAGCACGCTCGTCAACCCGCAGCGGGATCTCGGCAGCGCGCGAGCCGACCACGGCATCACCGTGGACGACGTCGTCCTGGCCCCCACGCTGGACGAGGCCTGGTCGGTGCTCGCACCACTGCTCGAAGGCTGCACACCGGTCGGCGTCGACACCGACGCGGCGTTGGGGCTCGTCGACTTCGAGCTCAAGCGGCTGGGCCGCGTCGAGCCGCTGCCGCTCGGCGTCGACCTGTCCGACGGCGAACTGACCTCCGAGGAACAACGGGCGCTCCGCACCGGGACCGCCGGCGATCGCGCCCGTGCCGCGCTGCGTGCCCACGAACGGCACGCGCTGCCTGCCGACGGCACGCCGTTCGGACGGCGCGACGACGACGCGGAGGCCACCAGCTACCTGCTGACGCGCGAGCCGGGCGCTCCCGCTCCGCGGCCTGCCGACTCACCGCACCTCGCCACGCTGCTCGACGTCAGCCAGGCGCTGAGCGCCGTCGTGCTCGACGACGGCGCGACGGCCGTTCCGACGGGAGCGCTCGCCGATCAGGCATCTTCCACGCTGCGGCGGGCCGTGGTCGACCGTCTGGCCGCTGTGGCCGAACGCTCCGCCGGGCTGCCTGTCGGCATCGTCAAGCGGTTGCGGCGGCTCGAGTCACTGCTCGACACGTCGTTCGTGGACGACGTCGTCGGCCCCTCAGGCGGCCCGGATGCGGTGGGCGAGCACTTCGGCCCGGGGGTGCGCGTCTGCTTCACCGGGGAGGCCCAGGGGCCGGACGGGTCCTCGTGGACCCGCGCCGACATGACCGACCTGGCGCTGGCCCGCGGCCTGGAACCCGTCAAGACCGTCACCAAGACCAAGTGCGACGTCCTGGTGGTCGCGGAAGCCGGCACGATGTCGGGCAAGGCACGCAAGGCGGCCGAGCTCGGTAAGCCGGTGCTGCCAGCGGAGGAGTTCTTCGCCTGGACTGGGCTCTGCGCAGGCTGAGCGTCGGCGCCGCCGACCGGTCACCCACAGGCCGCCCCGCACACCGCACGACCCCGCACCCTGTGGACAGTCCCCGCACGAGCCCCGCGACTCCGGCAGCGTCGGAGCATGGACACCACGACACCCCCGCAGCCCGTCCGCCCCGGTGACCTGGTCCTGACCGACGACGACCGGCTCGCCCTCGCCACCACCCTCTCCGCCGCGGCGCTGCCTCGATCACGCACGCTGTGCCTGACGTGGATCGATGCGGAGGACCGCGCCTCGGCCGTGGCGGTACCGGTCCGCGACGTCCCCGAGAAGCCCGACGTCGACGACGCCCGCCGCTTCGGCATGGTGATCGCCTCGGTCACGGAGCAGTCCGCCGCGGGCGGGAGCGTCGTCGCGGTCCTGTGCCGCCCCGGCGACGACACGATCACCGACGCCGACCGCGCCTGGAACGCGGCTCTGCGCGAGCAGGCGGCCACGCACGGGTTCCGGCTGCACGGCCTCTTCGTCGGCTCGGCGTCGGCGGTGCGCCCGCTCGCGATGGACGACGCCGGATGGCTAGCCTGACGGACCATGGCACCCCCTCGGAAGTCCGATCCCGCCGGCGAGGTCTTCGGCGACGTGGTGGCCGACCACGTCCGTCGCGTCGAGCAGCGCATCCCCCGGGCCCTCGCCGACGAGGACGACGCCGTGCACCGGCTGCGGACCGCCGTGCGTCGGCTGCGCACCGTCCTCGCGGTCTACCGGCCGGCGTTCGAGCGCGACCAGGTGAAGGACCTGCGCCGACGTCTCGCCGAGCTGGGCGACGTCCTCGGAGAGGCCCGCGACCTCGAGGTGCGGCGGGCGGACGTCGAGTCGGTCGGCGGCGCCGCGAGCGTCCCGCGCCAGGCCCGGGAACGGATCGTCGAGGACCTCGACCGTCAGCACGCAGCCGCCCACGCCCGGTTCGTGGAGTACGCCGGCAGCCCGACCATGGCGGTGACGACGGCGGAGCTGATCCGCTGGGTGCAGGAGCCCCCGCTCGGCAAGGCCGCCGACCGGAAGGCCGCCACGGTGGCACGCAAGCGCCTGCGCAAGGCGGTCCGCCGGGCCGAACGGGCAGCAGCCGAGCTGGATCTGGCCGCACTGACCGACGCCACGGCCGAGGACGTCGCCACGTCCGAGAACCTCGAGGACCTGCTGGCCCGCGCCCACGAGGTGCGCAAGGCCGGCCGACGCGTCTCCCAGGCGACCCGCGCGGTGACGCGCAGCCCCACCAGGGTGCTGGGATCGTCGGCCAAGGACCTCGGCGCCGCCGGCAAGACGATCCAGTCGACGCTCGGGGACCATCGCGACGCGATGCTGCTCGCGACCCTCGCGCGCGAGCACGCCGACCGGGCGGAGGCCGCCGGGGAGGACCGCGGGCCGTACGACCGGCTCGCCCGAGCGGCAGTCCGGCGGGCGCGCTCAGCCCTCGAGGCCGTCCCGGAGGCGCTCGAGCACCTGCTGTCGACGACGCCGTAGCGAACGGGTCACCAGACGTCGGCAGACGTCGTCATTTTCCGCCCGAAACCGGATCTTCCAGGCTCGGCCTCGACCGATCCTGGCCAAAGCTCTGGACTTCCGGGGCCGCCCACCATATTTTTTCCGTGACAGGCGCCACATCCCGGCCTGTCCGGAGGTCCTGCCCGGATCCCCGCCGCACCCGACACCGACCCATCGAGGAGCCGCCGAGAGCGCACCGGCCCCGCCGGCCCGTGCGCACCGCACCGGAAGGGAGCAGGACCGTGGCCGACGTGCTGGTCCTCAACGCCGGCTACGAGCCGCTGCACCGTGTGTCGGTCAAGCACGCCATCACGATGCTGGTGCGCGAGGTCGCGGTGGTCGAGGAGTCGGTCGACGGGATGTCCTTCGGTCCGTACCCGCTCCCCCGCGTCCTGCGGCTCGTGCGCTACGTCGCGATGCGGTGGCTGTACCGCGGCGGGCGACCCACCGTCACCAAGGACGGCGTGAAGCGGCGCGACGGCGCGTGCGCCTACTGCGGCGGGCCGGCCCAGACGGTCGACCACGTGGTGCCCCGGTCCCGCGGCGGCGACAGCTCGTGGCTGAACCTCGTCGCGGCCTGCCGCGCCTGCAACCACCGCAAGGCGAACCGGACACCGCTCGAGGCCGGGATGCCCCTGCGGCTCACACCGCGCATCCCGACCCCCGAGCACGGGATGGTCCGGCGACGCCCGCGCGCACGGCCGCTCGCCGCCTGACCGGTCAGGCCCACCGGCCGACCGGTCAGGCCCACCGGCCGACCGGTCAGGCCGACCGGTCAGGCCGGCCGGTCAGGCCGGCCGGCAGGGCTCAGATCCCGTGCGTCGGCTCCCAGCGACCGTCGGTCTCGGGTGCCGGCTCGGTGGCCGAGCCCGCGGTCAGCGGGTCGTCCTGCACCGTCGCCATGGCACCGGTGACCGGCTGCGGGACGGCGGGGCCGTCGGCGTCGAGCATCCGCGAGGCGACCACGGTGCTGCCGAAGTTGGCGTGGCAGTCGGTGCAGTACCACTCCGGCGTCGGCACCGGGACCTCGAACCCGCCGTAGACGACGTCCGGCTCGGCACTGACGACGTCGTCGGAGAAGGTCATGCCCCACACGATGCGCTTGGTCTTGCCGCGCACACCGCAGCCGGGGCACTGCGGTCGCAGCCGGTTGCGCTGCGCGATCACCGAGTGCTCGTGCATCAGCTCGTGGCAGTGCGCGCACAGCAGGTGAATGTCGCGGATGACCTGCTCCAGCGTGCGGCCGCCGGCCGTCGTCGTGCCCAGGCGCACGGCACCGTCGTCGTGCGCCTGCATCTCGCGCACGTCGACGAACTGCTCGCAGGTGGCGCAGCGCTCCTCGCGGCGCAGCGCCCACCCGGTCACGGCCCGGTGGCCGATGATGCGCAGCGCGTGCACGTCCGGGGCGGCGTCCCCGGCCCCGCAGTCGCCCGGGTCGATGGTGTGCACCGGACCGTCGTGGAACTGGTTCGCGACGCCGTCGAGCACGGCGCGAGCGTGCTCGGCGGGCAGCCAGCCCGAGGAGCCGATGTAGGAGTCGGCGCCGTCGAACAGGTCCGCCCACACGATGGGCCGGTCGGGGCCGAAGAGCTCGTCGGTGACCCAGGAGTCGCCGTCGGAGGACCCCATGAGCTCCACCGCCGCCACGACACCGGCGTCGCCCAGCACGGTCACGACGACGTCGCCGCGCTTGGGGCCGTCGGGCCCGCCGGGCAGGTGGTGCTCACGAGAACGCGTCGCGATGGCGACGGACTCGCGCAGCCAGTCGGTGGACCAGTTCAGGTACACGGACGGCACGAGCCACGCCGGGAGCGACGACACGGACGGGAGGGCCTCTGGTTCGGTGCTCACGGCATGCAACATAGCGGGTCGACGGCGCCGCGCGACACCCCGACCCGTGCTCTGCTCACTCCCGCCCGTACAGGCGCCGCAGCTCGACCTTGGCCTGCTCGAGGACCTCGCGCCGCTCGGGCGGCAGGGTGCGGCCCGCCCGGTTGAGGTAGAACGTCAGCATCGACATCGCCGAGGCGTACGGCGAGGTCTTGCGCCGTTCGCTGGCCTCGGCCGACCGGCGCAGCGACTCGGCGATCCGCGCCGGGTCGTCGAGCGTGAAGACGTCCTGCTCGAGGTCGAGGGCGTCGGAGTGCTCGGTGACGTCCTGCGACCACCGTGCGCCGTGGCCGCCGTCGTGCGCGGGTGCCATCCCTCGACGCTACCCCCGGGCCGGGCCCAGCGTCGCGAGCTCGGCGTCGGTGAGCAGCCGCGAGCGGATGAGGAACCGCACCCCCTCCGGCGCCTCCACGCTGAACCCGGCACCGCGGCCGGGCACGACGTCGATCGTCAGGTGGGTGTGGCTCCAGTACTCGAACTGCGCGCGGCTCATCCAGACCGGCACGACGAACTCCTCGCCGTCGTCGGAGAGCGAGAGGTCGCCCAGGTGGACGTCAGCGTCCGAGGTGAGGAAGTCGCCGGCCGGGTAGCACATGGGGCTCGACCCGTCGCAGCAGCCGCCGGACTGGTGGAACATCAGGTCGCCGTGACGACGCCGCAGCCGAGCCAGGAGCTCGGCTGCGGCGTCGGTGACGGCGACGCGGGCGGGTCGCTCGGACCCGTCGTCGTCGATCATCACGCCCCCTGCGGTCTAGAAGAACCCGTCCCGCACGCCGGAGTAGCTGACGAGCAGGTTCTTCGTCTGCTGGTAGTGGTCGAGCATCATCTTGTGGTTCTCGCGCCCGACGCCGGACCCCTTGTACCCGCCGAACGCCGCCGCCGCCGGGTAGGCGTGGTAGCAGTTCGTCCAGATCCGGCCGGCCTCGATGTCCCGCCCGGCCCGGTACGCCGTCGTGCCGTTGCGGGTCCACACCCCGGCGCCGAGCCCGTAGAGGGTGTCGTTGGCGGTCTTGATCGCGTCGTCGTAGTCGGCGAAGTCGGTCACCGAGACCACGGGCCCGAAGATCTCCTCCTGGAAGATGCGCATCGAGTTCTTGCCCTCGAACACCGTCGGCTGCACGTAGTAGCCGCCGGACAGGTCCCCGCCGAGGTCGGCGCGTGCGCCGCCCGTGAGGATCTTGGCGCCCTCGGCCTGGCCGATGTCGATGTAGGACAGGATCTTCTCGAGCTGGTCGTTGCTGGCCTGCGCCCCGACCATCGTCTCGGTGTCCAGGGGGTTGCCCTGGATCGCCGCCTCGGTGCGCTTGAGGGCGTCGCCGACGAACTGGTCGTAGATGTCGGACTGGATGAGCGCCCGCGACGGGCACGTGCAGACCTCGCCCTGGTTGAAGGCGAACATCGTGAAGCCCTCGAGGGCCTTGTCGTAGAAGTCGTCGTGCGCGGCCGCGACGTCGGAGAAGAACACGTTCGGGCTCTTGCCGCCGAGCTCGAGGGTCACCGGGATGATGTTGGCCGAGGCGTACTGCATGATCAGCCGGCCCGTCGTCGTCTCGCCGGTGAAGGCGATCTTGCGGATCCGCGACGACGACGCGAGCGGCTTGCCCGCCTCGGCCCCGAACCCGTTGACGACGTTGACGACGCCCGGCGGCAGCAGGTCGCCGATGATGTCCATCAGGTACAGGATCGAGGCCGGGGTCTGCTCGGCCGGCTTGAGCACGACGGCGTTGCCCGCCGCGAGGGCCGGGGCCAGCTTCCAGGTGGCCATGAGGATCGGGAAGTTCCACGGGATGATCTGCCCGACGACGCCGAGCGGCTCGTGGAAGTGGTAGGCGATGGTGTCGCCGTCGATCTCGGAGATCGAGCCCTCCTGGGCGCGGATCGCGCCGGCGAAGTACCGGAAGTGGTCGACGGCCAGCGGGATGTCGGCGCCGAGCGTCTCGCGCACGGCCTTGCCGTTCTCCCAGCTCTCGGCGACGGCGATCTTCTCGAGGTTGGCCTCGATACGGTCGGCGATGGCGTTGAGGACGTTGGCGCGCTCGGTGACGGACGTACGGCCCCAGGCGGGGGCGGCGCCGTGCGCGGCGTCCAGCGCGCGCTCGATGTCCTCGGCGTTGCCGCGGGCGACCTCGCAGAAGGTCTGCCCGGTGACGGGGGTGGGGTTCTCGAAGTACTCCCCGCTCGCCGGGGGGACGTACTCGCCGCCGATCCAGTGGTCGTACCGGCTGCGGAACTCCACGATCGACCCGGTCCGTCCCGGTGGGGTGTAGACGGTCATGGTGTGCTGCCTCCTCGCAGTGCGACGACGCCTCGTCGCGTCGTGGGCACGACGTTAGGCAGGCAGCGTTGCAGCGGCGTTGCAGCCCTGCGGGCGGTCGGCCGGCGGTCAGGCGTGCTCGGCGCAGCGCCGGTTCAACGCAGCGCGGCGTCGACGACGGCGAGGTGGGCCCGGGCTCGGGCCCACCGGGGTCCGCCGGGTTCCGAGCGGGCCACGAGCGCGCGCCAGGCCTCGACGTCGTCGGCGCCGTCGTCGGTCCGTGTCCAGGCGTCCAGCACGGCGGGATCGGCGGTGCCGAGCACGGCGGAGCGGAGCTCGGCGGACAGCTCGACCCGGATCCGTTCGACGCCGGGGGCGAAGGACCGCGGCAGCAGCGGTCCGGTGTAGGCGGCCACGGCGGCGGCGACGTCCCCGGCGGCCAGGCGCTCGCGCACGACGTCGACGTCGCGGCGCACGCCGGGGGCGAGCTGGTAGGGCCGCGACCCGGTCACGAGGCTCCCGGCGGCGCGGCGCAGGCGGGAGATCTCGGCGCGGACCGTCACCTCGGACAGCTCGCCGGGGTGCAGCAGCACGGCGAGCTCCTCGGCGGTCAGGCCCCGGGGGTGCTCGCCGAGCAGGGCCAGGATCTCGGCGTGCCGGCCGGAGAGGCGGTGCTCGCCGTCGGCCGCCTGCCACGCGGGGCTGCCGAGCAGCCGGACGGTGGGGCCGACGCCGCCGGCCGCCGCGCGGGCGGCGCCGTCGCGGGCGGCGAGCTCGCGCTCGAGGCTGGCCACGGTGGCACGTACGAGGGACAGGGCCACGTGCGAGCCGGCGGCACGTCCCCCGGTGACGTCGAGGACACCGAGGACGCGCCCGTCGGGGCCCTGGATCGGTGCGGCGGCGCAGTTGAGGCGCTGGACCGGGCGGGAGAAGTGCTCGGCGCCGAGCACCTGGACCGGCCGCCGGGTGGCCAGGGCCGTGCCGGGGGCGTTGGTGCCCACGTCCTCCTCGCGCCAGACGGCCCCGGCGACGAACCCCACGCTCTCCGCGGTCCCCCGCGTGCGGGTGTCGCCCTCGACCCACAGCAGGCGTCCGGTGTCGTCCGAGACGGCCACGACGAGCCCGTCGTCGCGGGCGGCCTCGCCGACGAGGTCGCGCACGGCAGGCATGAGGGCGGCCAGCGGGTGGGCGGCGCGGTAGGCCTCGAGCTCGTCGGCGGCGAGCCCGAGCGTGACGCGCGGGGTGTCGGGGTCGACGCCGCAGGACCGGCTGCGCCGCCACGACGCGGCGACCAACGGGTCCAGCCCGGCCGGGAGCGCGCCGGTGTCGAGGAACGTGTCGTAGGCGCTGCGCACGGACCGTCGGTCGCGGCGGACCGGGACGGCGGGCGAGAGCGCGCGGGCGAGGTCGCCGTGCGGTGTGGCGGGCCGATGCCCCATGGAGCCTCCGACGTCGTTGTCCGGTGGTGCAGACAGTGTAGATCGGCGGGAGGCGGCCGAGGCGGGCCACGCCGCACGTCGTCTCACATGCTGGTCCCACATGGTGGAACTGCGGTGTCCGGGCTGGTCGTCCGCGGCCTAGGGTGAGGCCCGGACCATCCCGGACCAGGAGGAATCATGCCCGCACCGCTCGACCCCACCCCGCGGCTCCAGGAGTACGCCCACCCGGAGCGCCTCGTCACCACCGAGTGGCTCGCCGAGCACCGCGACGACCCGGGCCTCGTGGTCGTCGAGTCCGACGAGGACGTGCTCCTGTACGAGACCGGCCACATCCCCGGCGCCGTGAAGGTCGACTGGCACACCGACCTGCTGCTGCCCGTCGAGCGCGACTACCTCGACGGCCCCGGCTTCGCCGAGCTCCTCGGCTCCAAGGGCATCGCCCGTGACACGACCATCGTGCTCTACGGCGACAAGAACAACTGGTGGGCCGCGTACACCGCCTGGGTCTTCACCCTCTTCGGCCACGCCGACGTCCGACTCCTCGACGGCGGCCGCAACCTGTGGGTGGCCGAGGGCCGCGAGCTCACCACCGACGCCCCGACCCCGACGCCGGCCGAGTACCCGGCCGTCGAGCGCGACGACGTCACCTTCCGCGCCTTCAAGGAGGACGTGCTCGCCCACCTGGGCCACGGCCCGCTCGTGGACATCCGCTCGCCGCAGGAGTTCACCGGCGAGCGGCTGCACATCCCCGACTACCCGGAGGAGGGCGTGCTGCGCGGCGGGCACATCCCCACCGCGCACAACGTGCCGTGGGCCACCGCCGTGTCCGAGGATGGCACGTACAAGCCCCGGGCCGAGCTCGAGGCGATCTACCAGGCGGGCGGCCTCGGGATCACCGACGAGGACAAGGTCATCACGTACTGCCGGATCGGCGAGCGGTCCAGCCACACGTGGTTCGCCCTGCACTTCCTGCTCGGCATCCCGGACGTGCGCAACTACGACGGCTCCTGGACCGAGTGGGGCAACGCGGTGCGCGTGCCGATCGTCGCGGGCGAGGAGTCCGGCGAGGCTCCCGCGGCCTGACCCTCCTCCCCCGGAGGCCCGCACTCCCCCGGCGCTCCCCCGGCGAGGTAGGCATCCTTCCCGCGAGGTAGGCAACCCCGGGCCGAGGTAGGCAACCCCGGGCCGAGGTAGGCAACCCCGGGCCGAGGTAGGCAACTTCTCGGCGAGGTAGGCGGCTCGCCTACCTCGCCGAGAAGTTGCCTACCTCGCGGGACCGTTGCCTACCTCGCGGGACCGTTGCCTACCTCGCGGGACCGTTGCCTACCTCGCGGGACCGTTGCCTACCTCGCGGACGCACGCTACGAGAGACTGGACCCATGACCGACGACGCCGCGCAGCCCACGCCCGAGCTCCCCGAGCAGCTCGCCGAGATCCGCGAGGACTTCCTCGCCCTGACCGAGTCCGAACGGCTGCAGCTCCTGCTCGAGTTCTCCCGCGAGCTGCCGGACCTGCCCGCCCGGTACGCCGACTCGCCCGCCCTGCTGGAGAAGGTCGAGGAGTGCCAGTCCCCCGTGCACGCCTTCGCCGAGGTCAGCGACGGCGTCGTGCACTTCCACGCCACCGCGCCCCCGGAGGCCCCCACGACGCGCGGGTTCGCCTCGATCCTCGCCCAGGGGCTGTCCGGGCTCACGCCCCGGCAGGTCCTGGACGTCCCCGAGGACTTCCCCCTGCAGCTCGGTCTGACCCGGGCTGTCTCCGCGCTGCGGCTCAACGGGATGACGGGCATGCTCACCCGCGCCAAGCGCCAGATCGTCGAGCAGCTCGCCGCCGCCTGACCCGGCGCGTCGCACACCGCCCGCCCCGGCGCCCCGCGACCGGCCCGCCGAGGACCGGACCCGTACCCTGAACCCCGTGAGCCTCGTCAGCGTCCTGCTCCTGCTCGCCGGGTTCGTGCTGCTCGTCGGCGGCGGCGAGGCCCTCGTCCGCGGGGCGGCGTCGCTGGCCCGCACCCTGGGCATGTCCGCCCTCGTCGTCGGCCTGACCGTCGTCTCCTTCGCGACCTCCAGCCCCGAGCTGGCCGTCAGCGCCGGTTCCGCCCTGACCGGCTCGCCCGGGCTCGCCGTCGGCAACGTCGTCGGCAGCAACATCGCCAACATCCTGCTCGTGCTCGGGGTCGCGGCGATCGTCGTCCCGCTGGCGGTCACGCACCGCCTGGTGCGTACGGACATCCCCGTGATGGTCGGGATGTCCGTCCTCGCGCTCGTGCTGTCCCTCGACGGGACGATCAGCACCACCGACGGCGTCCTCCTGCTCGGCCTGCTCGCCGCCTACCTGGCCGTGACCACGATCGTCGCCCGCCGCGCGCAGACCGACCTGCCGCGCGAGACCGCCGACGACGACTCCCTCGCCCGGTTCCGCACCAGCCGGGCCCGGTCGGTGGGGATCGACGTGGCGCTCGTGGCCGTCGGGGTGGCGCTGCTGGTCGTCGGCGCCCGCTTCCTCGTGGACGGGGCCACGCAGATCGCCTCCGCGTTCGGCGTGAGCGACCTGGTGATCGGCCTCACCGTCGTCGCGATCGGCACCTCCCTGCCCGAGCTCGCCACCAGCGTCATCGCCGTGCGCCGCGGCGAGCAGGAGATGGCCGTGGGCAACATCGTCGGCAGCAACATCTTCAACATCGGCGCGGTCCTCGGTCTGACCGCCGTCGTCGCGCCGGGCGGCATCGACGTCGCCCCGGCCGCCGTGAACCTCGACCTGCCGGTGATGATCGCCGTGGCGCTGGTCCTGCTCCCCGTCGCGTTCACCGGGCAGGCGGTCGTGCGCTGGGAGGGCGTGCTGTTCGTCGTCCTCTACGTGACCTACCTCGCCTACGTGCTGCTCGCCGCCACCGACCACGACGCCCAGGGCCCCTTCGGCGGCGCGATGTTCGGCTTCGTGCTCCCGGTCACCGGCGTGTGGCTCGTGGCGCTCGCGGCCTACGAGCTCGGACTGCGCCGCGGCCGCCGTCAGGTGTGACACAGTGGGCACATGACGGTGCTCGTGGCCTATCGCGCCTGCCCGCACGGCGAGGCAGCTGTCCGGACCGCGCTGGAGGAGTCGCGTCGACGCGACCTGCCGCTCCAGGTGCTCGTGCTCGACGAGCAGGATCCCGACGCCGGCCCCTCGGCCGCGCTCGCCGCCGTCCTCGGCGACGCCGCCGTGGAGATCGCCTACCGGGACGAGCACACCGAGCCCGCGGACGCGATACTGGACCGCGCGGACGACGTCGGGGCGAGCCTCGTCGTCGTGGGCTCGCGCAAGCGCTCCAGCCAGGGCACGTTCCTCATGGGCACGACGACGCAGCGCGTGCTGCTCGACGCCTCCGTGCCGGTCCTCGTGGTCAAGGACGCCTACGACTCCTGAGCGGGTCCGTCAGCGCACGACCAGCCGCCGCTCGTCGTCGCGCCACGCCTCGACGGGCACGGCGGGCACCTGGTCCACACCGCCGGCCTCGTCCACCCAGCGCTGCAGGTTCGGCGCGTGCTCGGCGTACCCGTCGCGCTCCACGTAGCGCACGACGGGCCCGGCGACGCACACCCCGTCGCCCCACACCCCGCCGTCCCGGCGGGCGAGCACGCGCAGGCCGTGGCGGAAGACCTCCCGGCCATCCACGCTCCCGCTGCCCGGCAGCAGGCGCTTGGCCCGGTTGATCAGCCGGAACAGCAGCCGGGGCCGCACGTCCAGGACGAGCTCCTCCTGGTGCGTGCACTGCGACGACCACAGCGCGTCGTCGACGACGACGCCGACCTTGCGCAGCTCGTCCACCATCCACTCCAGCGCGGCGTCGGACAGCCCGCACCGCGGTCCGCCGCCCCCCACGTCGCCGTGGCCGCCGACGAACCAGACCTGCTGGACGCGGCCCTCCGGGCTGTCGGCCGGGACCTCCCACAGGCACGGCGCGTAGGACAGCCGGCGCTCGTCGACCGCGAGGGCCTGCCGCGCCACCTCGACGTCGTCGCCGAGCCGGACGTCGTGGAACCGGTAGCGGCGCCGCGTGAGCCCGGGGACGCCGAGGGTGCCGACGGTGTCGAAGACGCCCAGGAACCGCACCGGCGTCCCGGCGTCGCCGCCGTGCGAGTGCTCGCGCCGGAAGGCGGCGCGCTTCTCCTCGCGGGCGAGGCGCGCGGCGTCGTCGTCGGCCGGCTCGCGGTACAGGCGCACGGCGTCGTGCAGCGCACCGGCCGCGAGCGCCTCGCGGGTCAGGAGGCCGACGGCCCCGACCATGCCGACCACGCTGCGCGCGGTGTAGGCGCCGCGGGAGTAGCCGAGGACGACGATCTCGTCGCCGGGCGCGTAGTTCATCGCCAGGAACCGGTAGCCCTCGACGACGTTCTGGGTCAGCCCCGAGCCGAACGCGCCCCCGAGGACCTTGTCGAGGAGGTACCCCTGCGAGCCCACCCCACCGAGGTACTCGACGATCTGGACGACACCGTCGGCGACCGGGCCGCGGTCCAGGACGCGGGCGATCTTCTCGACGTTGGACACGTACTGGTTCGCCGCGTGGTTCCAGGTCCCGTCGCAGCACAGGATCAGGCGCTTCATCGTCACCACTCCCCTCGCCTACCCAGAGCGTCGCGCGGCGGCGGGTGATACGCACGCGCTCGCGGCGCCCGGCCCGGGTGGGGCTCGGCGCCGGCGGTCGTCAGCGCAGGCGGCGCAGGAACTCCCGGGTGCGCTCGCGCTGCGGGTCGTCGAGGACCTGGGCGGGGGTGCCCCGCTCGTGCACGCGCCCCTCGTGCAGGAAAACCACCTCGTCGGCGACCTGGCGGGCGAAGTCCATCTCGTGGGTGGCCACCAGCATCGTGGTGCCCTCGGCGCGCAGGTCCCGCAGCAGGTCCAGCACCTCGCCGACCAGCTCGGGGTCGAGGGCGGAGGTGACCTCGTCGAGCAGCAGCAGCTCGGGGCCCCCGACGAGGGCCCGGGCGATCGCCGCCCGCTGCTGCTCCCCGCCGGAGAGCTGGTCCGGGTAGCCGTCCGCCTTGTCCGCCAGCCCGACCCGGGCCAGCATCGCCCGGCCCGCCTCCTCGGCGTCGGCCCGCGGCCGGCGGTGCACCAGGCGCGGGGCCAGCGTGACGTTGTCCAGGACGGTCAGGTGCGGGAACAGGTTGTACTGCTGGAAGACCATCGCGAGCCGGGCCCGCACGGCGTCGGCGTCCACCCACGGGTCGGCGACGTCGACGCCGTCGAGGAGCACCTGGCCGTCGTCGACGTCCTCGAGCAGGTCGACGACCCGCAGGAGCGTCGACTTGCCGGACCCGGAGGAGCCGACCAGCACCACGCACTGGTGCTCGGCCACGTCCAGGTCGATGCCGTCCAGCACGACGCGGCGACCCGCGCGTCGGCCCGGACCGGCGGGGAAGGACTTGCGCACCTCGCGCAGGCTGAGCAGCGGCGCCGCGGTCATCGGACCACCCCCGCCCCGCTGACGCCGCGCAGCGAGCCGCGCCAGCCCTGGCGCGCCGACCAGGCGTCCACGAGCCGGGTCAGCGGGATCGAGACCAGCAGGAACAGCGCGCCCGCGACCACGTACGGCGTGAAGTTGTAGTCGCCGGTGGTGGCGATCTGCGCGGCCCGGATCGCGTCCACGGCGCCGAGGATCGAGATCAGCCCGGAGTCCTTCTGCAGGGAGACCAGCATGCTCGCCACGGGCGCCGAGACGTTCCGGACCGCCTGCGGCAGCACGACCCGGCGCACCGTCTGGCCGCGGGTCAGGCCCAGCGACCGGGCGGCGGCCACCTGCGAGGGGTGCAACGCCTCGATCCCGGAGCGGAAGATCTCGGCGAGGTAGGCGGTGTAGGTGAGCACGATGGCCAGGCCCCCGAGGAACGCCGCGCTGACCGGCAGCCACTCCAGCCGCAGGGCCGGCAGCCCGAACCCGACCAGCAGCAGCACCAGCAGCACCGGCACGCCGCGGAAGACGTCGACGTAGAGCACCGTCAGCACCCGCACGGGGAACAGCGCGGGCAGCCGCGAGGTGCGCACGACGGCGAGGAGCAGCCCGACGGTCAGTCCGACGACGGAGGCCACGACCCACACGCGCAGGTTCAGCCAGAGCCCCTCGGCGACCTCGGGCAGGACCTCCCAGGCCCGCTCCGGGGAGAAGAACGCCTCCCGGGCCCGCTCCCAGCCGGGGGCCGTGGTGACGACGGCGACGACGGCGGCGAGCACGACGGCGGTCGCCACCGCGGCCACGAGCAGGGCACGGCGGTGCTGGGCCCGGCGGTAGTCCTGCCGGGCCCGGGCCCGCGCCGACGGCGGTCGGCCCTGGTTCGCGCCGCTCATGCCCGCCGCGCGGTCAGGACAGCTCGGGGATGTCGTCCGACTTCAGCCACTCGGTGCGCAGCTCGTCCAGGGTGCCGTCCGCCTCGAGGGCGTCGACGGCCTGCGAGACGCACCCGGTCAGCGCCGAGTCCTTGTCCAGCACGAGCCCGAGCTGCTCCGGCTCGCCGACGTCGGGCAGCGTGCCCACGACCTGCGTGTCCGGGAAGTACACGGTCGAGGCGGCCACGCCCTGGTCGACGTCCATGACCATCGCGTCGACGGTGCCGGAGGTCAGTGCGGTCATCCCGTCGCCCGCGGCGCTGAACGGGGTGATCTCCACCACGTCGCCCCAGGCGGCCTCGGCGGCGTCGAGGGAGGTCTGGGCGGCGGTCACGCCGATGCGGGCGCCCTCCAGGTCCGCCAGGCTCGACGCGTCGGCGTACTCGCCGTCGTCGGCCACGATGACGCCCTGGTGGCTGGTCAGGTACGGGCTGGAGAAGTCGACGGCCTCGGCGCGCTCCTCGGTGATGGTGGTCTGGTAGGCGGCCAGGTCGAAGGGCTTGATCGCCGGGGAGATGATCTGCTCGAACGTCACCGTCTCCCACACCACGTCGTCCTCGCCGTAGCCGAGCTCGTCGGCGACCGCGTAGACCAGGGCGGACTCGAAACCTTCCCCGCTGGTGGGCTCACCGACGTACCACGGCTCGAACGGCTCGCCCGCGCCGACGGTCAGGGTGCCGTCGGTCAGGGTGGGCAGCTCGCCGGCGGCGCAGGCGTCGGCCGTGGCCTCGGCCGAGGTCGCGCCGGCCTCCTCGGCGTCCGGGGCGTCGTCCGTCGAACAGGCGGCCAGCCCGAGCAGGACGACGGGGGCCAGCACGGCGACGGATGCGGGACGAGCTCGCACGAGGTTCCTCCAGAGATGGGGCGACGGCGCCGATCGCCGTCGATGACCGGCACGAGCCTATGCGCGGCGCACCGCACCGGGAACCGCCCGGCGCTGTGCGTCCGGTCACCCCGCTCAGTCGTGCACGTGCGCCGGCACCCCGGTCGAGGCGGTGATGTCCTCCTCGGCCTGGCCCAGCAGCGCGTCGGCCAGCCGGCGCAGCGCCCGGCCCGCCGCCACCTCGTCGCCGATGACCGGGATCTCCGTGTCGTGCGGGTCCTTGCGGGCGTGGCCCACGGACCGCAGGGGCACGTCGGAGTGCTCCCCGGGGCCGACGACGAGCACGGCCTCGGCCGTCGTGCTGCCGGAGGCCTCGACCAGGGACACCTGGATGGTCCACGTGACCGCCCGCGCGGTGCGCACCTCGTCGTCCTCGGCGGCGTCGCCGTCGTCGTGCTGCACGAGCGAGTCCGGGCCCGGGTAGACCAGCGACTCCTCGCCCGTGTCCGACCAACGCACCTGGTAGGGCGGCGAGCCGTCGTCGTGCGGGCAGTCCACGACGATCCCGTCCCGTACCGCACCGCCCACCACGCCGGACGCCGTGATGATCCTGTCCCCCACCGACGCCTTCATGCCGCTCGCCTCCGTCTCGCCGTCGAGCTCCGGAACCTGTCCTTCCATGGTGCGCCTCGCGGCGCGGGCACGCCAGGGGCGGCGGACGCCACGTCGCTCAGTGCGAGCGCAGGGCGTCGATCAGCTCGTCCTTGCGCATCGTGGAGCGCCCCTCGACGTCGAGCTCGGCCGCGCGCTCGCGCAGCTCGTCGACGGTCCAGTCCTCGTAGGCCGGGGCCTCGCCGCCCTCGCGGCCGACGTCGCTGCGACCGCGGTTCGCCGCCGCGTTGGCGATGCGGGCGGCCTTCTCCTTGCTGTTGCCCTCGTCGCGGAGCTTCTCGTACAGCTCCTCGTCCTTGACGCTGGGGCCCGGGTCTCGCTCGGGCATCGTTCCCTCCTCCGGTCGGGGCGACGCGGCCGGGCGGCGGCTCCACCACGTCACGCCCATCGTCGGACGCACGACGGCGCGCCGCACCTCGGGAGACCGGCGTGCGGCGTGCCGTCCTACGACGAGGCAGGCAGCGTCGCGAACAGCTCCCAGGCGACGAGCGGCGCATCGAGGTGCTCGGTCCCGCCGCCCATCATCCGTGGCAGCACGGTGACCGGGTTGGGCACACCGTGGCCGCCGCCCTCGACGGTGTAGAGCAGCACCGGCACCTCGGTCCCCGCACCGTAGGCGGTCAGCGTGACGGCACCGTCCCGGCCCGGCTCGCCGCCGACGAGGGTCTCCTCGCGCTGGTCCTCCACCCCGTTGACGGCCGCGAGCGCCGCGGCGGTGTCCGGGGCGGACCGGACGGATCCGAGATCCTGGCCGAGCATGCCGGCAGGTCCTCCGTCGTACGGGTTGACCGGGTCGCCCGTCCCCTCGACCAGAACGGTCGGGACGGGCTCCTCGATCGGCGCGCACCCCCAGTCGTCCGCGACGGGCAGGTTCGCCGCGTTGGCCTCGATCCCCGCGAACGTGCCCGGCGACTCGGCCGCCATCCGGAAGAGCATGTGTGCCCCGTTGGAGTAGCCGACGCCGAACGTGCGCGACGTGTCGAGCGCGTAGGTGGCCGCGACGTCGTCGACCAGGGCCTCGAGGAACGCGACGTCGTCGACGCCGTCCAGGCGGGCCGGGTAGGGCGTCGACGTACGGCAGCCGTGCCAGGTCTGCTCGTAGCCGTCGGGGTACACCACCACGAACCCCTCCTCGGCGGCGAGCTCGTCCAGCCGGTACCCGGTGACGGCACGCATGCCGTCGCCGTCGGCGCGGGACCCGTGCAGGACGACCACGAGCGGCGCCCCGGCCTCGAGGGTCTCGGGGACCACGGCGGTGTAGGTGCGTTCGCGGCCGTCGACCTCGAGGGAGCCTGTCGAGACGTCCGCGGCGAGGTCGGGCTCGACCGGGGTCGGGGCGTCGGCGAGGTAGAGGCCCGCCCCGCCGAGGAGGAGCAGGACGGCGACGAGCACGGCGACGACGACGGTCAGGGCACGGCCGAGACGTGATCTCTCGGGGAGCAGCGGCCGTCCCCGGTCCACCGCGAGCCAGGGAGCGAACGCCCACCACAGGATCGCGACCACCGAGGCACCCGCCACGATCCCGGCCAGTGCGTCGCTGAGCCAGTGCGCGTTGATGAGCGTGCGCTGCCACACCATGCCGGCCGCGAGCAGGACACCCACGACCCACCACCACCGGCGCGCGGCCACGGGCAGCAGGGCGGCGACGGCGACGACGAACGCGCCCATCGTCACCGAGTGACCCGAGGGGAAGGACCCGTGGTCGGTCGGGAACAAGGGACCGACGAGCCCGAGCGCCTCGTCCGCGACGGGGCGCTCCCTGTTGACCGTGTGCTTGACGAGCTGGGAGGCCACGACCGCCGACCCGACGATCGCCGCCCACCAGAACAGGGCGGTGCGCCAGCGGCGGACCAGCAACAGCAGAGCCGGCCACACCAGCAGGAGCACGACCGCGCCCACGCCCGCGCCGAGGTGCTGGAAGAGCATGGGCAGCGGCCCGTCGACCGCGGACACGGTCGAGGCGCCCACCGCCCGGCGCCAGGCGTCGTCGAGGGCCTGCGTGGGCGGGGTGTCACCGGCGAGGTACATCGTCAGGGCCAGCAGCAGGAAGAGCGTCGTCCCGACGAGGCCGAGCACCAGCGCTCGGCGGGGACGGGTCGCTGCACGCTCGGGCACGGCAGCGGGTCGGGCAGTCATCGTCGACCTCCGTCAGCGGTGGTTGAGGAGAGCAGGAAGCGTGGGTCCGGGGGCCGGCCGTGCGCGGCCGGCCCCCGGAGCCCTGTCAGGACGACGTCATCGCGGTCGACCGCGCCACGGTGTGCAGGATCGTGTGCACGCGCTCGCGCAGAGCCTGGCCGACGCCGACGGGGTCGGCCTCCACCGCCTCGGTGAGCGCCTCGACGGTCGCGTCCGGGAACACGGCGAGCATCCAGTCGTTGCCGGAGCGCGCCGCGAGCTCCGGGTCCATCCAGGCGCCCAGCACGGCGTCGGTCGAGACGAAGCCGTCGAAGCCCCACTCGCCGCGCAGCACCTCCTGCAGCAGGCCCTCGTGGCCGCCGGCCCAGCGGCCGCCCAGGTTGATGAACGAGCTCATGGCACCCGCCGGGTCGGCGTCCTTGACGGCGATCTCGAAGGGCTGCAGGTACAGCTCGCGCAGGGCCTGCTCCGAGACGGACACGTTGATGCCCGAGCGCGCGTTGACCTCCTGGTCGTTGAGGACGAAGTGCTTGATCGTGGTGAGCACGCCCCGGTCCTGCGAGCCCGAGACCATCGCCGCGGCCATCTTCCCCGTCAGCAGCGGGTCCTCCGAGAAGTACTCGAAGCCGCGCCCGCCCATCGCCGTGCGGTGCAGGTTCATGCCGGGCGAGTACCAGACGTCGATGCCGTAGGCGTTCGCCTCGGTGCCCACCGACTCGCCCAGCGCGTAGGCCATCTCGTCGTTCCAGGTCGACGCCACGACCACCTCGGTCGGGTAGGCCGCCGCCTCGAGCGGCGAGAAGAGCGAGTTGAGGCCGGCCGGGCTGTCCAGCATCGTGATCGACGGGACGCCCAGGCGCTCGATCGCGACCGACTGGTACGCACCGTACGAGAACAGGTCGATCTGCTCCTCCAGCGTGAGCTGGTCGAGGAACGCGTCCCACGCGGGGTCGTCGTGCTCGAGCCCCACCATGTCTGCGAGCACCAGGCCGTTGTCCGCGCCGGAGGTCGGCACGTCGCCCTCGACCGGGTCGATCTGCGGGTCCATGAGCGCGAGCTCCTGGTCCGAGACCGTCTCGGTGCCGTCCGGGGCGACGGGGTAGGTGCCCTCCCAGTCGTCGCGGGAGAGCGAGGCGAGGTCCCCCTCCACGTCGGCGAAGCGGTTCTCGTACGCCGTGCCGGTGTCGGCGTCCTCGGCGTACACGACGTCCTCGGCCACCTCGGTGGTGACGGAGGCGACCGGCGTGTGCACGTCGGTGCGCGCCGAGATCTCGTAGTCGCCGGCCTCCAGCACGTAGGCGCCGCCCGCGGCGGTGTCCCACGACGCCATGTCGCGCACGGCGAAGTCGACCGTCACGATCTCCGAGGCACCGGGCTCGAGCTCCGAGGTCTTGGCGTAGCCCGCGAGCTCGATCGCGGACTTCTCGATGCCGCCGGGGGTGTACGGCGCGGAGAAGTAGACCTGCACCACGTCCTTGCCCGCGACGTCACCGGTGTTGGTGACGGTGACGTCCACGGTCACGGTGTCCTCGGTGACGACCGGCTCGGCGACGTCCCACGCGAAGTCGGTGTAGCTCAGGCCGTACCCGAACGGGTACTGCACCGCCGCCGCGTATCCCTCCTCGTCGTCGAGGTACCGCGTCTCGTAGTAGCGGTAGCCGACGTAGATGCCCTCCTCGTAGTCGAGGAAGCCGCGCGAGACGTCAGTGTACGTGTAGTCGCCGAAGTTCTCGGTGGCGGGCGCCGAGGAGACGTCGTAGGCGTAGGTGTCGGTGAGGTGGCCGGACGGGTTCACCGCGCCGGTCAGCACCTTGGCGAGCGACGTCGCACCCTGCGGGCCGGGTGTGCCCATCCACACGGCGGCGGTGATCTCCGGGTACTCGTCGAGGAAGCCGAGCTCCATCTGGTTGCCGGAGTTCACGACGACGATCACGTCGTCCTGCACGGACGTCACCTTGTCGAGCAGGTCGCGCTGCGCGTCGGTGAGCCGGAGCTGCTCGGCGGTGAAGTCGGAGCCCTCCGAGCCGTCGTTGCCGACCACGACGATCGCCGTGTCGGAGAACTCCTGCGCCTGGGCCAGGACGTCGTCGGTGAGGTAGTCGGGCGCGGGCTCGTCGTCGTCGCCGCCGAGCACGCCCTGGGCGATCTGCACGAAGGCGTTGCCCGAGCCGTCGGTGTGCTCGGCTCCTGCCTCCTCCATGGCGGCGTAGAGCTCGGTGTTGTACTCGGCCCCCTGCGCCTCGAGCGCCTCGTAGAGCGTGGGCGCGCCGGCGGTGTTCGAGCCGCCGGAGCCGCCGCCCCCGAGGCGGAGGTTGAAGGAGGCGAACGAGAAGACGTTGACGCCGCCGTCGAGCGGCAGCGCGTCGCCGTCGTTCTTCAGCAGGACCATGCCCTCGTCGGAGACGGCCTCCGCGACGCCGACCGCGGCCTCACGCGCCGCGACCGCCTCGGCGGTGGTGTCGGTGAACTCGAGCGAGGCGACGCGGGCGAGGCCGGTCGCGTACGGCGCGGCCAGCGCTCCGACCCCGACCACGGCGACGGCGACGACGCCCCAGCCGACGGCACGGCGCGGACGGTGCTTGACCTTGCGGTAGACACGCTCGTGGCGCTTGGCCCGGCGCCGCTCGGCGCGGTTCATGTCGGCCCGGGCCTCGGCGCGTCCGGCCTTCGCGGCCTTCTTCGCCTCGCGCGCGGCGGCCGTGTCGGCGGCTCGGGCCGCCCGGCGCTCGGCGGCCGGCATGGCCTTGAGCTCGGCCCGGCGGGCCCGGCGCACCGCGCGCTCCTCCCGGACGCGCGCGACGGCCGCCTTCTTGATCTCGCTGCGTGTTGCCATGTCTCTCTCAGTTCTCGCGTGGTGCGCGCCCGCTCCGTCGACGAGCGCGCCAGGCCGACACCACCCGGCGCACGCCGGCGAGGAATCGACGGTTGACCATGAGCAGCAGGCCGTCGAGCATGTCGTCGTCGACCCTCCCGCCGCTCATGCGTGCGACCGACCGGAACGGCAGGTCGAGCACGAAGCGTGTGTTGTTCGCCGCGTGCGGTCGGCCCAGCGCCATGAGCAGCGCGCCGGTGCCGTCGATCGCGGCGTGGAGCAGGCTCGCGAAGCCGCCGCGCCCCCGGGCCTGGGCGATGATGTCGTCGCGGTTCAGCGGTCGGCCCGTCTCCCACCGCGACGGCGGCAGGGGCCGGCCGAGCAGCGCCTCGAACTCCGCGTCGTCGACGCGGGCGATCTGGCCGGTGAGATAGTGCGGCAGGTGGTCGGCGTCGGGGGTCGTCCAGTCCTCGCCCACCACCGCGAGCGGGGCCCGCAGACGCACGTCGCGCGACGACGCGCCGGCCAGGACGGTGTAGGTGCCTCCGACCGTGCGCCACCGGTGGGCCTCGGCGTCGTAGACGTCGAAGGCGTGCTGTGCGTAGACGATCTCGACGGTCTCGCTCTGCCCGGGCTCGAGCGGGACGGTGGCGTACCCGACGAGCTCGCGGGGGGCGCGGAGCTCGCCGGCCGCCGCCCCGGGTGCCTCGGCGTAGAGCTGGACCGTCTCGGTGCCGGCGCGGTCGCCGGTGTTCGTCACGGTGACGCGGGCCGACGTCGGACCGGCGACCAGGTCGGAGTGGTCGAACGTCGTGTAGCTCAACCCGTGCCCGAAGGGGTACCGGACGGGGGCGCCGACCTTGTCGAACCAGCGGTAGCCCAGGTAGATGCTCTCGCGGTGCTCCGAGGTGGCCTCGGTCAGTCCGAACGTCGCCGAGGACGGGATGTCCTCGCCGCGCAGCGGGTACGTCTCGGCGAGCCGCCCCGCGGGGTTCGCCACGCCGGTGAGCAGGTCCGCGACGGCACGGCCGCCGCCCTGACCGGGCAGGTAGGCGTGCAGGATCGCGTCGACGTCGTCGGCGAAGGGCAGCTCGACCGGCGCGCCGCCGGAGAGCACGACCACCACGCGCTTGCCGAGCGCCACGATCTCGCGCGTCAGGGCGAGCTGGTTCGCGGCGAGGCGCAGGTGGGTCCGGTCGACACCCTCCGCCTCGGCGGACTCGTCGAGGCCCAGGAACAGCAGCACGACGTCGGCACGGGCGGCCAGGCGCACGGCGCGGTCCCGACGGCGCCGTGACGGCTTGTCCCGGCGGGCGAAGCCGGGCTCGAAGCCGACGACGTCGAGGTCGGACGCCCGCAGCGCCTCGAGGGCGTCGTCGACCCGGGTGGGGTTGACGAGCGAGCTGCCGGCACCCTGGTAACGGGGCCGGGCGGCGAAGTCGCCGACGACGGCGACGCGGCCGGCGCCCGGACCGAGCGGCAGGGCGTCGCCCTCGTTGCGCAGGAGTACGAGCGAGCGCCGAGCCGCCTCGACGGCGAGCTCGTGGTGGGCGGCGCGGTCGACCGCCTCGTCGTCGACGCGCGCGCCCGCCGTGCGGTCGAGGAGGGTGAGCAGCTCGTCGACGCGCGCGTCGAGCACCGCCTCGTCCAGGCGCCCCGACTCGACGGCACGGACGATCTCGCGGTCGGTGACGCCGTCGGTCGAGGGCATCTCGAGCGCGTTGCCCGCGAGCAGACCCGCGACGCGGTCGTTGTTGCCGCCCCAGTCGGTCACGACGAGGCCGTCGAAGCCCCACGTGTCTCGCAGGACACCGGTCAGCAGCTCGCGGTGCTCGTTGGCGTAGGTGCCGTTGACCTTGTTGTACGAGCTCATCACGGTCCACGGACGACCCTCGGTGACGGCGATCCGGAATCCCTCGAGATAGAGCTCGTGCAGAGCACGCTCGTCGACGACCTCGTCGATGCTCATCCGGTGGGTCTCCTGGCTGTTCACCGCGAAGTGCTTGACGCACGCCGCGACGCCACGGGACTGGATGCCGCGGACCATCGCCGCCGCCAGGGTGCCCGCGAGCAGCGGGTCCTCGGAGAAGTACTCGAAGTTGCGCCCGGCCAGCGGGTTGCGCTTGATGTTCAGACCCGGGCCCAGCAGGACGCTGACGTCCTCGGCGGCGGCCTCGGCCCCCAGGGCCGTGCCGACACGCTCGACGAGACCGGGGTCCCAGCTGTTCGCCAGGGTCGCGGCCGGGGGGAAGCAGGTCGCCGGGATGCTGGCGTTCAGGCCCAGGTGGTCCGCGGCGCCGCCCTGCTTGCGCAGGCCGTGCGGCCCGTCGGTGAGCATGGCCGACGGCACCCCGAGCCGGTCGACCGCCGTCGTGTTCCAGAAGTTCGCACCGGAAGCGAGGGAGGCCTTCTCCGCGAGGGTCATCTCGGTACGCAGCTGCCGGAGGCCGGGGCCGCCGCGCGCGTGTCGACTGTCGGAGGAGGTCATGGCTCGATACCTTTGATCAAGTTCCACCATTCGGTGGATTTCTGTGACGACCATAGCAATGTCCACCGCTTGGTGGAAAATCGGAGTCCGCCGACAGGGCTCGGAAGGAGGCCCCGTGCCCGAGGAGAGCACCACGGGACGCGCGGAGGGGTACGCCACCGGACGCGCGACCAAGCAGTCGATCGTGGAGAGCGCGGCGACCGCGTTCTCCCAGACGGGCTTCTACGGCACGTCCTTGCGCGGCATCGCCCGCGAGGCGGGCGTCGACCACTCCACGCTCCTGCACCACTTCGGCACGAAGACCGCCCTGCTGCTGGCCGTCATCGAGTGGCACGACGCGCAGCAGATGCCGTCCGAGCTCCCGCAGGACCTCTCGGCCGAGTTCATCGCGGACGGCTTCGCCGCCACGGCCGCGCGCAACGCCGAGACACCGGGTCTGGTGCAGCTGCTGTCCGTGCTGACGGCCGAGGCCGGCGCCGAGGGCCACCCGGCCCGTGAGACGCTGCAACGCCGCCACGACGTCGTCACCGCCCTCATCGCGTGGACCATCCGGACCCAGCGCGAGTCGCTGGGCCTCACCCACGACCCCCTCACTCCCGAGGACCGCGCCGCCGTCATCGTCGCGACCTGGGACGGGCTGCAGATGTACGACGCCCTGCACCCCGGTCGCCTCGACGTGCCCGCGCTGGTCGGACGCTCGCTGCGCGACGCCTTCGGGCTCGACTGACCCTCGCCGCAGCGGGTGTATCGCGCCCTGGGACTGCCCGTGGCCCGACGACGTCGCTACGGTGACCAGCATGGACCTGCGGGAGCGGGGCACCCAGCTCGCGGCGCTCGACGAGCTGCTCGGCGACGCACGGACCGGACGGGGCGCCGTCGTGCTCGTGCCGGGCGAGGCCGGCGCGGGCAAGTCCGTGCTGCTGGCCGCGGCGGAACGCCGCACCCCGTGGGCCCGCTGGGCATGGGGACACTGCGACAGCCTGGCGACGCCCCGCCCCCTGGGGCCCCTGCACGACGTCGCCGACAGCCTCGGCGGCGACCTCGCCGCGGCGCTGCGGCGCGGCGCCTCACGCGACGAGCTGTTCGACGCCGCGATCGACGCGGTGACCGCCGCGGAGCCCGGAGCGCCCGTGGTGCTGGTCGTGGAGGACGTGCACTGGGCCGACGAGGCCACCGTCGACCTGGTCCGCTTCCTCGCACGCCGCCTGCGCGACCGCCCCGCCGTGCTGGTCCTGACCTACCGCGACGACGAGGGCTCCCGGTCGGCACGGACCGCGACCCTGGGAGAGATCGGCGCCCTGCCGCACGCGCACCGGGTCGACGTGCCACCGCTCAGCGCCTCGGCGGTGGCGGTCCTCGCCGCCGAGGCCGGACTGGACCCGACCGCCGTGTTCGAGCTCACCGGTGGCAACGCGTTCTTCGTCGCCGAGGTCGTGCGCTCGGGCCGCGCGAGGCTCCCGACCTCGGTCCGGGACGCCGTGCTGGCGCGGGCGGACCGCCTGGGCGCCGAGGCCCGGCGGACGCTGGACACCGCCGCCCTCGTCGGCCGCCGGGTCCCGCCGGACCTGCTGCTCACGGCCACGGACGCCGACCCGCGGGCGGTCGACGAGATGCTGACGTGCGCCGTCGTCCGCTCGGGACCCGACGGGTTCGCCTTCCGCCACGAGCTCGGCCGGCTCGCGGTGGCCGAGGCCCTGCCCGCGCACCGCGCCCGGGAGGTGCACGCCCGGATCCTGGCCGCCTACCAGGGCCGGCCCGAGGACGACGCGATCCGCGCCTTCCACGCCGAGGCGGCCGGGGACGCCCCCGCCACGCTGCGGCACGCGACGGCGGCCGCCGAGCTGGCCGACCGGCTCGGGTCCCACCGGGAGGCGCTCGCCCAGTACGAGCGCGCCCTGCGTGCCGCGCCGGCGGACGACCCGGCGCTGCGAGCACGGCTGCACGACGCCGTCGGGGTCCAGGCCGCGCACCTCGACGAGATCGACCGTGCCGTGCGGGGGCACGAGACGGCGCTCGGGCTGTGGCGCGCCGTCGGTGACCGGCGCCGCGAGGCGGTGACGCTGGCCCGGATCGGCTCGATGCGGTACCGGGAGGGCCGCGGGCGGTCCGCCACCGCGCTGCTCGAGGAGGCCGCGGAGCTGGTCGACGACGTCGACTCCGCGGAGACGGTGGACGTGCTCGCCTCGTTGGCCGCCCGCCGCATGCTGCAGGCGCGCAGCGCCGAGGCCGTGGAGCTGTGCCGCCGGGTGCTGCCGGCCGCGGAGCGGCTCGGCCTCGTCGAGGAGCAGGCGGAGGCCCTCAACACCCTCGGCTGCGCCCTCGCTCCCCTGGGCGGGGACTGGGAGACGCCGCTGCGCCGGTCCCTCGACCTCGCCGTCGAGCACGGTCTGGCGCCGGCCGCGGCCCGGGCGTCGGTCAACCTGCTCAACGAGCTCGTCGACGCCTCCCGGCACGCCGAGGCCGACCAGGTCTTCCAGGACGGCGACCGGTACTGCGCCCGGCACGACCTCGACTTCCTGCGATGGTGCCTGCGCCGCGAACGGTGCCGCGCCCTGACCCTCACGGGACGCTGGGACGAGGCGCGCGCCCTGTGCCGCCGGATGGTCGACGACTGCCCCTCACGGTGGAACCGGACGCACGTCACGGCGACCGCGGCGGTGCTGCAGGCGTACCTCGACCCGGCCGCCGCGGCCGCGATGCTCGAGGCGGCCCGGCCCGCCGTGCGCGAGATCGGCGAGACCCAGCTCCGGATGCCGCACGCCGTCGCGCGGGCGGAGACGTGCTGGCTCGCGGGCGACGTGGACGCCGCCCGGGCCGCGCTGAGCGAGGTCGCGCCGCTGCTGGACGGGGCCGGCCCCGGCGACACGGCCCGTTTCCTGCTCTGGTCGGATCGCCTGCGGCTGCCGCACCCTGCCGCCGCCGGCGCCCCGCCGGACCCGGTCGCGGCCGAGCTGGACGGCGATCACGCCGCCGCGGCCCGGGCCTGGGACGCCGCCGGGAGCCCCTACGGCGCCGCACTGGCGCTGTCCTGGTCCGACGACCCGCACCACCTGCGCGAGGCCGTCGACCGGTGGCGGCGGCTCGGGGCGACCGCCGGCGTCCGCGCGACGCGTCGCCGCGCTCGCGAGCTCGGGCACCGGTCGGTCCCCGCCGGGGCACGCCGGGCGACGCGCCGGCACCCGGCCGGCCTCACCGCACGCGAGAGCGAGGTCCTGCGGCTGCTCGCCGAGCACCGGACCAACGCCGAGATCGCCGACGAGCTGGTCCTCAGTGTGCGGACGGTCGAGCACCACGTGGCCTCGGTGCTGGCCAAGCTGGGCGTGCCGACCCGGCGGGACGCGGCCGCCCGGGCACGTCGGGGCGATCTGCTCACCGGGCTCGACGCGCCCACCGCACATCCCGGGTAGCGACCCCGGCACAAACATGGGTGGTGACCACCGATCCGCGCCGGGCCGGGACGCGGTGTGCTGGACGGACCGCCAGGGCGGCGGGCACGAGACGAAGGAGAGCACGATGGCTCTGTTCATGGACGTCCACACCCTCGGATCCGGCGTGACGATGGAGGACGTCGCCCAGGCGCACGTCGCCGACCTGCAGAAGCAGGGCGAGCACGACGTGCAGTACCTGCGGTACTGGGTCGACGAGTCGGCGGGCAAGATCTTCTGCCTGGCCGACGCCCCCTCGGCCGACGCCGCGGCCACGGTGCACCGGGAGGCGCACGGCCTGGTCGCCGACGAGATCTACCCGGTCCAGGAAGGCGTCTGACGGGCGGACCACCGGGCACGTCGTCGGCCCCCGACCGGAGAACCGGTCGGGGGCCGACGGCGCTCGGGACGCCCGCACGGCCCGGCGGGGCCGGGGTGTACCGCCGGTACCCGTCCCGTCACGGTCTGGGCCGGCCGGTCCCGCTCGGCGAACCTGGTCGGGCAGCCGCGGGGCCGAGGTCCCCGCCGCGCGGACCACCGTCGCCGACGCCCGAGGACATCATGACCACCACACCCGCAGCCCGACCGGCCACCGCCGTCGTCCAGCGCCGGCTCACCGACGGGAAGGCGTACGACCCGGCGGACACCACCCATCTCCGGATGAACTTCGCCTGCCCGCGCTCCCGTCTCGACGACGGCCTCGCCCGTCTGCGCCGGGCCGTGCAGGAGCTGCCGGACGTCCCGTCGGGCTGAGTACGGCGGCGGCGGTACTGCGACAATGCGGAGGTGCCCTCCACCGAGACACCGGTCCCGATGCCCGGCAGGCGCGAGCGGAACCGTGCGCAAAGGTCCCACCGGATGGAGCGAGCGGCGCTCGCCCTGGCGCTCGAGCACGGCCTGGACCAGGTGACCGTCGAGATGATCTGCGAGGCGGCCGAGGTCTCGCCCCGCACGTTCTACAACTACTTCGGCACCAAGGAGGCCGTGCTGCTCGGCCCGGCCCCCGCGCCTCCCGCCCCGAGCCTGCTCGAGGAGTTCCTGCACGCCGAGGGACCGCTGTTCGAGGACGTCGTCGCCGTGCTCGTCGCGGCCTTCCTGGCCGCCACGCACGACGCCGAGCTGATGACGCTCCGACGTCGGCTCTTCGACCGGGAGCCACGCCTCCAGGCGCTCCAGCACGCCCGCTGGGCCCCCCAGCGGCAGGTGCTGACCGACCACGTGGTCCGGCGACTCGCCGTGCAGCAGCCCGACCTCTCCCCCGACGCCGCCCGCGACGAGGCCCGGGTCGTCATGGGCGTGGCGACGAGCACCTACCCGATCCTCAGCCGGCTCTGGCTGGAGGGCGGGGAGGGAGCGCCCGACCCGCACCGCTACGTAGCCGCGGCCGTCGACGGCGTCCGGCGCGCCGTGACCGCGCGTCGGTGAGGTCATCGCTTCCCGACCGACGGCGGGCTGGTCAATAAATGCATACTCTGCAAAAGTGCACACTGTGCACTCAGAGTCGTCCGCCCCGAGCCCATCCTCCCGACCGGTCCCGCGCCGTCGGTCCCGACGGGGCGTCGTGCCGATGTTCGCCGGCCTCCTGACGGGCATGATGCTGTCCTCGCTGAGCCAGACGATCTTCGCGACAGCCCTGCCCACGATCGTCGGCGAGCTCCGCGGCGTGGACCAGATGCTGTGGGTGACGACGGCCTACATCCTGGCCGCGACGGTGGTGGTCCCCGTCTACGGCAAGCTCGGCGACCTGGTCGGTCGCAAGGGCCTGTTCGTCGCGGCGATCGGCATCTTCGTCGCGGGCTCGCTCGCGGGCGGGTTCGCCGGGTCCATGCCGGTGCTCGTGGCGGCCCGAGCCGTCCAGGGCCTCGGAGGCGGCGGTCTGATCGTCCTCGCCCAGGCGATCGTCGCCGAGGTGGTCCCGGCCCGTCAGCGCGGGAAGTACCTGGGGATCATGGGGGCCGGGTTCGCGGTGTCGTCGGTCGCGGGCCCGCTGCTCGGGGGCTGGTTCACCGAGGGTCCCGGATGGCGCTGGGGGCTGTGGGTCAACGTCCCCCTCGGCCTCGCGGCGATCGTGCTCGCGAGCGTGTTCCTCCAGCCGTCCGCGCGGCGCCCGGAACGCCCCCGCATCGACGTGGCCGGCATGACGCTGCTGGCCCTGACGACCACGGCGCTCGTGCTGATCACCTCGTTCGGCGGGCGGTCCGTGGAGTGGGTCTCGCTGCCGATCGGTGGTCTCGCCGCGCTCGCCGTGGTGGCGGGCGTCGCCTTCGTCCTCGTCGAGCGACGGGCCGTGGAACCGGTGATCCCGCTGCGGCTCTTCTCCGACCGCACCTTCTGCCTGGTGACGACGGCGGCGCTGCTGACCGGGGTCAGCATGTTCGGCGTGCTCGGCTACATGCCGACCTACCTGCAGATGGTCGGCGGCGTCGACGCCACCGAGGCGGGCCTGCTCACCACGCCGATGATGCTCCTGATGCTCGTCACGTCCACCGTGGCGGGCGCGCTGGTGTCGCGGACCGGGCGCTACCGGGCCTTCCCGGTGGCGGGTAGCGGCGTCATGGCCGTCGCTCTGCTGCTGCTCTCGACGCTCGAGCCGGGCACCTCGGTGCGGATCGCCTGCGGGTACCTCGCACTGTTCGGCGTGGGCCTCGGCCTGACCACCCAGATCCTGGTGCTGATCGTCCAGAACGCGTTCGCGCTGCGCATCGTCGGCACGGCCACGGCCGCGACCAACTACTTCCGGCAGGTCGGCGCCTCGATCGGGACCGCCGTCGTGGGCTCCCTCTTCACCGCCCGCCTGACGACGCTGCTCGCCGAACGCCTGCCGCCGGGGGCGACGACGGGACCGAGCGAGGCCGGCTCGTTCACCCCCGCCGCGGTCGCCGGGCTGCCCGGGCCGACGCGCGACGTCGTCACGACCTCCTACGCCGACGCGATGACCCCCGTGTTCCTCGTGCTGCTGCCGCTGGCTCTCGTCGCCGCGGTCCTGCTGCTGTTCGTGCGGGAGGCGCCGTTGCGCACCACCCTCGACGAGGAGGTCGGCGGGGGCGCGACCGGTCCGGACCGGGAGGGGGGTACTCGGGGGACCCCTCTGCGCAGCCTCTCCCACCGACGGGCCGAGCGGTGCTGAGGTGGTCCGGCACGACGACCGCGGCGAGAGGATCCCGAGCATGAGCACCGCACGACGGACGACCCGCACCCGGACGATCATGGCCGGGCTCGGCGTGACCCTGCTCAGCGCGTGCAGCCCACCGGACCCGTCCCCCGACGTCGAGGGGCGCGAGGCACCGAGCGCCACGGGGACGCACTCCCCCGCCGCGCCGGCACCGGGCGCCACCCCGTCGGGGTGGGAGGCCGTGCCCGACGGGTACTCGACGCCGGCCGAGCAGCGCGGCAGCCTCGTGGAGCTGACCTACACCACGACCCACACCGTCGCGCAGGACGGCGCCCAGGACAAGGACGCACTCGTCTACCTCCCGCCGGGCTACGACCCGGACGACGACGTCACCCGGTATCCCGTCCTCTACCTCATGCACGGGCTCGGAGGGGACCAGTACTCCTGGACGGGCCGTCCGGACCGGCCGACGCCGTTGCCGTCGATCTTCGACCACGCGATCACCGACGGGAGGATCGACCCCGTCATCGTCGTCACCCCGACGTACGACCCGAGCCCGGACTCCTTCGGCACGGCGGTCGCCGCGTTCCACCAGGAGCTGGTCGAGGACCTCGTGCCCGCCGTGGAGAGCACCTACCCCACCTTCGCGGAGACCGTCGACGCCGACGGCCTGCGTGCGTCGCGCGAGCACCGTGCGTTCGGCGGCTTCTCCATGGGGGGCGTGACGACGTGGTACCTGCTGGAGCACGCGCCGGACGTCTTCGCCGGCTTCCTGCCCATGGCCGGCGACAGCTGGAACGTCGTCATGTTCGGCGGGCTCGAACGGCCCGAGGAGACGGCCGCGAGCCTCGCCCGGGGCATCACCGGAGCCGGGTACGGGACCGAGGACCTCGACGTGCTCGCGGCCACGGGGTCGGGGGACTTCACGACCCCGAACATGGAGGCACAGATCCCCGCGATGGCCGAGCACCCGGAGGCCTTCGACCGCACCGACGACGGCTTCGAGGACGGCAACCTCGTGTACCACGTGGTCCCCGGCAACGCCCACGACTACCCCTGGGGGTACGAGTACGTCTACAACGGCCTGCGGATGCTGCCGGCGCTGCGGGACTGACGCCGCCGCCCCCCGCGCGGAGCCTTCCCCGCCGTCGGACGAGACGGCCACCGCGATGACGGGTACCAGCGGTAACTCCCTCGGCACGGTCCGGCGACCTAGCCTGGCCGTATGACGAGCCGTGACGACGTCCGCGAGTTCCTGTCGAGCCGACGCGCCAAGGTCAGCCCGGAGATGGTCGGCCTGCCCGCGGTCGGTCCACGGCGCGTGCCGGGCCTGCGGCGGGGCGAGGTCGCGACGGTGGCGGGCGTCAGCGTCGAGTACTACACGAAGCTCGAGCGCGGCGACCTGCGCGGGGTCTCCGACGAGGTCGTCGAGGCGATCGCCACCGCCCTGCGCCTCGACGCCGCCGAGCGGTCCCACCTGGTCGACCTCGCCCGGACCGCGAACGCCGGGACCCGGGCACGCCGCCGTCCGGCACCGCGCACCAGCCTGCGACCGAGCCTTCGCCACCTCGTGGACTCGATCACGACGGGGGCCGCCGTCCTGGGCAACCTGCGCGGCGACGCCGTGGCGACCAACGAGCTCGCCCGCGCGCTCTACGACCCCGTCTACCGGTCGCAGCCGGAGCCCCTGAGCTTCCCGCGGTTCACCTTCTTCGACCCGGCCGCGCGGGAGTTCTACCCGGACTGGGCCGAGATCGCCGACTCCTCGGTGGCGAGCCTCCGCACCATCGCCGGCCGCCACCCGTTCGACAAGGAGATCACCGACCTCGTCGGCGAGCTGTCGACGCGGTCCGAGGAGTTCCGCACCCGCTGGGCACGCCACGACGTGCGCCTGCACATCGAGGGGATCAAGCGGATGCGGCACCCGGTGGTCGGGCTGCTGGAGCTCGAGTACAACACCCTCGGCCTGCCCGGCGACGAGGGCCTCGGGATGACCGTGTACACCGCCGCCCCGGGGTCCGAGGCGCAGGAGAAGCTGGCCCTCCTCGCCAGCTGGTGGGCCTCGGAGAAGGCCGCGAGGACCCCCGGAGCCACGACGGCGTCGGAGCGCTGACGCCGCCACCACCGCCCGGGGTGCACCGGGCCCGCCGGTGCGCCCCGACGCATCGCCGCGACCACACCGACCGAAGGAGTGACGCATGATCCTGTCCGAGCACTACACGCTGTCCAACGGGGTCGAGATCCCGAAGCTGGGGCTGGGGACCTGGTTCATCAACAACCGGGACGTCGTCCGGGCCGTCCAGGACGCCGTCGACGTCGGCTACCGCCACATCGACACCGCTCAGGCCTACCGGAACGAGAAGGGCGTCGGCGAGGCGGTCCGCGCCAGCAACGTGCCGCGCGAGGACCTCTTCGTCACCACCAAGCTCGTTGCCGGCGCGAAGTCCTACCGCAAGGCCGTCGCCGGGATCGACCGCTCCCTGCGGACGCTGGGCCTGGACCACATCGACCTCATGATCATCCACAGCCCGCAGCCCTGGTCGTCCTTCCGGGGCGACAACCGGTACCTCGAGGAGAACCGCGAGGTGTGGCGCGCGCTGGAGGAGGCCTACGACGACGGCAAGCTCCGGGCGATCGGGGTGTCGAACTTCGACGAGCAGGACCTGGACAACATCCTCGGGACCGCCACGGTCGCGCCGATGGTCAACCAGGTCCTCGCCCACGTCAGCAACACCCCGCACGAGCTGATCGACTACTGCCAGAGCCGGGACGTCCTGGTCGAGGCCTACTCACCCGTGGCCCACGGCGAGCTGCTCACGAACGACCAGGTCGCCGAGATCGCCGCGCGGTACGACGTCTCGGTCCCGCAGCTCTCCATCCGCTACGACCTCCAGCTCGGGCTGCTGCCCCTGCCGAAGACCGCGAAGGTCGCGCACATGAGGAACAACGCGGACCTGGACTTCGTCATCTCCGACGAGGACATGGACACCCTCCGCCACGTCGACCGGATCGAGGACTACGGCGACGCGAGCGTCATGCCGGTCTACGGCGGCCAGATGAACCTGCGCTCGATGGCTCGCATGATCCGGCACTCGATGCGGCGCTGACCGCACGACGGGCACCGTCCGGACATGACGAAGGCCCCCGACCGAAGATCCGGTCGGGGGCCTTCCCGTGGTAGCGGGGGCAGTGTCTGGTCTCAGGACATCGGAATGGGGTGTCTCACGTCATCGGCATAGCGTGTCTCGGGTCATCGGCATGGGGCGTCGGGGCGATGCTCGATCGTGTCGAATCGCAGACTCGTGATCACCGCGGTCCTGGCCGGCGCATCGCAGAGCGAGGTAGCCCGCCGCTACGACGTCTCCCAGGGGTGGGTTTCACGACTCATGGCCCGCTACCGCGCCGAGGGCGAAGCAGCGTTCGAACCCCGTTCGCGGCGACCACACTCCTCCCCCCGCTCCACCTCCGAGCCCGTCAGGCAACAGATCCTGGCCCTGCGCAAGAGCCTTGCCGAACAAGGCCACGACGCAGGCGCCGAGACCATCGCCTGGCACCTGAACCACCACCACGACGTGATCGTCTCGCGGTCCACGATCCACCGGATCCTGACCCGACACGGCGCCGTGACCCCCGAGCCTGCCAAGCGCCCCCGCAGCTCCTACATCCGCTTCGCCGCCGACCAGCCCAACGAGACCTGGCAGTCCGACTTCACCCACTACCGCCTGACCCACCCGGGCGGCCGGCCCGGCAGCGACGTCGAGATCGTCACCTGGCTCGACGACCACTCTCGCTACGCCCTGCACATCACGGCTCACCGGCGCGTCACCGCCGCAATCGTGCTCGACACCTTCATCCAGGCCTGCGAACAGCACGAACACCCGGCATCAGTGCTGACGGACAACGGCATGGTCTACACCGTGCGATTCGCCGGCCGACCCGGAGGACGCAACCATCTCGAGCACGAGCTCTACCGCCAGGGCATCATCCAGAAGAACGGCCGCCCCAACCACCCCACCACCCAGGGCAAGGTCGAACGCTTCCAGCAGACGATGAAGAAGTGGCTGCGAGCCCAGCGCCACCAGCCGGCCACCCTTGCCCAGCTCCAGGCCCTGCTGGCGCAGTTCGCCGAGTACTACAACCACGCCCGACCCCACCGGGCCCTGCCCCACCGCTGCACACCCGCGACCGCCTACGCCGCCACACCCAGGGCCACGCCCCACCCCCACGCACGCACCGACAGCCACGACCGCCTCCGCCGCGACAAGATCGACAAGACAGGCTGCGTCACCCTGCGCATCGCCGGCAAGCTACGCCACATCGGCATCGGACGACCCCACGCCGGAACCCACGTCCTGCTCCTGATCCACGACCACGACGTGCGGGTCATCAACGCCGCGACCGGCGAGATCCTGCGCGAGCTCGCCATCGACCTCACCCGCGACTACCAGCCACGGGGCACCAACACCCGAAAATGACAAAGGCCCGAACCCACAAACGTGGGTTCGGGCCTTGCCGATGTCCTGAGACATCACATGGTAGCGGGGGCAGGATTTGAACCTGCGACCTCTGGGTTATGAGCCCAGCGAGCTACCGAACTGCTCCACCCCGCGGCGATGTCTTTAACTCTAGGACAGCGAATCGAGCGAAGTCCAATCGATCCGGGCGGATGGGACGCACGTCACAGCACGCCCCGTCCGCCCGGACCGGAGGACTCAGGGGTTCAGCTCACCCTCGGCCGCCAGCGCCTCCTCGAGCGCCGCCTGCAGACGCTCCTGCGCCTCGCCGTAGGCGGCCCAGTCGCCGTCCTGCAGCGCCTGGTTGCTGTCGGTGAGCGCCTCGTTGGCGTCCTGCAGCGCCGCGTCGAGCCGGGCCTGCGGCGACCCGTCGGTGGCGTCACCGGTGTCCTGCGTCTCGGTGGGCTCCGGCGTCGGCTCCGTCGTCTCCTCGGGAGTCGGCTCCGCCGTCGGCTCCACCGGCTCGCCGGTCTCCGGGTCCACCCGGTCGGTGGGCACCTCGGACTCGGCCTCGTCCGCGTCCCCGGCCTCGGCACCCGAGTCGCCGCCGAACACCTGGTCCAGCGCCTCGTCGAGCGTCTCGGCATAGCCGGTCTGGTCGCCGAAGGCCACCAGCACGCGACGCAGCAGCGGGAACTGCGTCCCCGAACCGGACTGGATGTAGACCGGCTGGACGTACAGCAGACCGCCGCCGACCGGCAGCGTCAGCTGGTTGCCGCGCACGACCTCCGAGTCGCCGCGACCCAGGATGTTCAGCTGCTCCGAGATCGTCGGGTTCGAGTTGAAGTTGTTCTGCACCTGACCGGGGCCGGGCACCGTCGAGTCACGCGGCAGCTCGAGCAGCCGGAGCGTGCCGTAGCCCTCGTCGACCTCCCCGTCGGTCGACCCGGCGTCGGCGTCCGCCGCCAGGTACCCGGTGAGGATCTCCCGGTCGGTGAAACCACCCGGGATGAAGGTGCTCGTCAGGGAGAACGCGGGGTCCTCCTCGCCCGGCATCTGCAGCGTCAGGTAGTACGGCGGCTGCTTGGAGGCCAGCGTGTCGTCACCGCCCACCGGGTCGTCCGGGGTCCGCCACTCGTCCGAGCCGGCGAAGAACTGCTGGGCCTCGGTGACGTGGTAGCGCTCGAGCAGGGTGCGCTGCACCTTGAACATGTCCTCGGGGTAGCGCACGTGCGACATCAGGTTGCCGGACATCTCCGAGATCGGGCGCACCGAGTCCGGGAAGACGTCGTTCCAGGCCTGCAGCAGCGGGTCCTCGTCGTCCCAGGCGTACAGCGTCACCGAGCCGTCGTAGGCGTCCACGGTGGCCTTCACCGAGTTGCGGATGTAGTTGACCTCGGGCGGCGCCTCGACCGGCAGGCCCTGGGCCGCCGCCGTCAGCGAGTCCGTCGTGGCCTCCTGCATCTGCGTACTCGCGGAGTACGGGTACGCGTCCGAGGTGGTGTACGCGTCCACGACCCACTTCACGCGGCCGTCGACGACGGCCGGGTAGACCTTGTTGTCCAGGGTCAGCCACGGGGCGACCTTCGCGACGCGCTCCTGCGGGTCGCGGTGGTACAGGATCTGCGAGACCTCGGTGACACGGTCGGAGAAGAAGATCTCCTCGTCGCCGAACCGCAGCGCGTAGAGCAGCCGCTGCATGAAGGTCCCGATGTCGGGACCGGCCGTGACCTCGTCGGTCGGGAAGCTGTACAGCTCCTGCTGACCACCCTCGGCGTCCGCCTGGTAGTCCAGCTCCCACGGGTCGGTGCCCTCGGGGGCGCCCACGATGGAGTACGGCGGGGCCTCGGGGCTGAAGTAGATGCGCGGCTCGTACCCGCCGGAGAACATGTCCGTCAGCGCGCCCTGGGTGGGGATGCCGCCCTCGAAGAACGCCGGCTGACCGTCCGGGCCGGGCTGGTTGCCGTAGGCCGCCACGACGCCGAACCCGTGGGTGTAGACCGTGCGGTCGTTGGTCCAGTTCCGGTCGGCCAGACCGCTGAGGTTCAGCTCGCGCACCGCGATGACGGTGTCGCGGGACTCGCCGTCGATGTCGTAGCGGTCGACGGCCAGGTTGTCCGTGAAGTTGTAGTACTGCTTGTTCTGCTGCAGCTGGCGGAACGAGGGGCTGACGACCTGCGGGTCGAGGAGCCGCACCTGGGTGGTCGTGCCCGCGTCGTCGCGCAGCTGGCCGGCCTCGGCCTCGGTGGTCGCCTCGTACTGCTGCGACTCGACCTCGTCGATGTCGAACGCGTCGAGGGTCGCGTCGATGTTGCGCTGGATGTACGGCGCCTCGAGCGACTGGGCGTTCGGGTCGACCTGGAACCGCTGCACGATGGCCGGGTAGATGGCCCCGATCGCGATCGCGGAGACGACCATGAGTCCCACGCCGATCGCCGGCAGCCGCCAGGTGTCCCGGAAGGCGGCGACCACGAAGAGGATCGCGACCAGCACGGCGACGCCCGTGAGGATCTCCTTGGACGGGATGACCGCGTGCACGTCGGTGTAGTTGGCGCCGTCGTACCGCTCGTGCCGGCTGGTGAGGATCGAGTACCGGTCCAGCCAGTAGTTCGCGGCGATGAGCAGCATGATCAGCGTGCCCAGCACGGCCAGGTGCACGCGCGCCGCGGTGGTGGTGCGCGGCGAGCCGTCGGTGATCGCGCCGATGCGGACGCCGCCGTAGAGGTAGTGGGTCACCACGGCCGCGATGGCCGAGATGACGAGCACCGCCATGAGGAAGCTGACCACGAAGCGCAGGGCGGGCAGCGTGAAGACGTAGAAGCCGACGTCGATGCCGAACTCGGGGTCCGCGCTGCCGAACGACTGCCCGTTGAGGGCCAGCAGGACGGTCTCCCACTGGGCCGACGCCGCGACACCGGCGAAGAAGCCGATGAGCACGGGGCCCGCGTACGTCACGACCTTGCGCAGCGGCTCGACCGCCTCGCGGTACTGGTCGAGGGTCGCCTGCTCGGGCGTCGACGGGGCGTAGACCGGACGCGTCCGGTAGCCGATCGCGAACGAGCTGTAGACGGCGGTCGCCATGAGCAGGAACCCGACGGTGAACAGCACGCCGCGGGAGATCCAGTGCGTCCAGACCACGTTGGCGTACCCGACCTGGGTGAACCACAGCACCTCGGTCCAGAAGTTGGTCAGGAAGAGCAGCACGACCACCAGGGCAGCCAGCACCACCAGGGTGATGAGCAGCGGGCTGCGACGTCGGGCCGGGGGCGGACCGTCTGGACGTCGGGGCGGAGCGAAGGACACGGTGCGGGCACCTCATTCGTGCTCGGGTCGGGACACGTGCGTCGGACATCGGGACAACGTCCCGGCGTCGTTCCAGGTTCCCACGTTTCCGACACGTCGGGCGACCACAACACTCACGAGTCGGTCACGATCGGCGCCGGCGCCGGATCCGCCCCGTCAGGCGCCCGCGGCGTCGGCCTCGCAGGTGGGCAGACCGGACGTCTCTCCGGCACCGATCGCCCCCATCGCGTCACGGGCCTCGGCGAGGGTGCTCACCGACACGACCCCGAGCCCGTCGGGGACGTGGCCGGCCACCTGGGGGCAGTTGTCCGACGGCGCGAGGAACCAGCCGGCCCCGTCCCGCAGCGCGCCGTACATCTTCTGCTCGATCCCCCCGATGGGCCCGATCCGCCCGTCGACGTCCACCGTGCCGGTCCCGGCCACCACGGCGCCCCCGAGCTCGTCCTCCGGGGTCAGCAGGTCCACGATCCCCAGGGCGAACATGCTGCCGGCGCTCGGGCCGCCGATGTCCTCGAGCTGGATCGTGACGTCCACCGGGAAGTCGTACTCGGGGTCGAGGAGCACGCCGAGCAGGGCCCGGTCGTCACCCTGGCCGGTGGTGACCGTGAGGTCGGCGGGCTCGCCCTCGCGCTCCACGCCCAGCACGACGTCGTCGCCCGGCGTCACGTCGTCGAGCGCGGCCAGCAGCTGCGGATAGGTGTCCACGGGCTTCCCGTCCAGGGCGACGATGACGTCGCCCTCCTCGACCACGCCCTCGGCCCCGGTGCCCTCGGCCGCGGCGACGACCGTCATCGTGGTGGGGACCTCGTAGCCGAGCTCGGTCAGCGCCGCGACCGACGCGGACTCCTGGGAGCTGAGCATCTGGGCCTGGCCCTGCTCCTGCTGCTCCTCGGAGGTGATCGGCTCGGGGAAGATCGCCTCGACGGGCTGCACCGACCGCTCCTGCGAGGTCCAGCCCCACAGCACGTCGCCGAAGAGCACGTCGCCGCCCGGTCCGCCGAAGACCGAGACCGTGGTCAGGCGCAGCTCGCCCGAGGCGGGGTAGGTCTCGGCGCCCGAGATCTCGATGAGGGGCACCTCCGTGGCGCTCTGCCCGTCACCGGCGTCCTGGGCCCCGAGGGTGTCCTCGGTCGGCCCCGGCGTGCGGATCGCGTACGGGGCGGGCGTCACCATGAGCACGGCCGCCAGGATCGCGGTGGCCAGCAGCGAGGCGACGAGCGTCACCGACCGCGGGCTCATCCGGCGGTGCGGCACGCCCTCGCGGGCGCGGGGCACGTCGATCGGGGCCAGGGCCTGCCCGTAGCTCGCGTACGGCTGATGACTGCGGTCCTCGAAGCTCACCGCTCCATCATCACCGATGTCCGGCGTGCGCCGTGAGCGAAAGCCGGAACCCGGGCAGCGCCCCCGACGTCGGACACGGATACCGTGAGCGTGCGGCGGACGCCGCACGCGGAAGGAGCCGAGGACATCCCATGAGCGACCTGCCCGACGACCACGACGACCGCGAGCAGATGCTGCGGGACGCACTGCGCGGCATCTTCGGCGACCGGACCGACGAGGTGCTGAGCCAGATGCGGGCGCAGGGGCTGGACCCTGCGGCCCTGATGGGCGGCGCCGCCCCCGACCCGGCGACCATGCAGCGGCTGATGTCCCAGCTCCAGCGGGTGTTCACCTCCTCCGAGGGCCCCGTGAACGCCGAGGTCGCGCACGACCTGGCGCGCCAGGTCGCGGTCGCCGAGGGCGACCCGTCCCTGACCGGCGGGCAGGCGAAGTCGGCGACGGAGGCCCTGCGCGTCGCCGAGCTGTGGCTCGACGCCGTCACCGATCTACCGCCGTCGGGCGGTCCGACCCGGGCCTGGAGCCGCAGCGAGTGGGTCGAGGCGACCCTGCCGGCCTGGCAGCGGCTGGTGGCGCCCGTCGCGTCCTCCGTCGCGGACGCGCTGGCCACGGTGCTGCGCGACCAGCTCGGCGACGAGGGCGCGGGGGCGCTGGGCATGCCCGGCATGCCCGTGTTCCCCGGGGGCGGGCTGGGCGACCTGGACCCGGCCTCGATGATGCGCGGGCTCGGGTCCGCGGTCTACGGCATGCAGGTCGGCCAGGCCGCGGGCACGCTGTCGCGCGAGGTCTTCGGCTCGACCGACGTCGGCCTCCCGCTGCTCGAGGACCACGCCACCGTGCTGCTGCCCACCAACGTGGCCGCCTTCGCCGAGGGGCTCGACACCCCCTACGACGAGGTGCAGCTCTACCTGGCGCTGCGCGAGGCGGCCCACGCCCGGCTGTTCGTCCACGTCCCCTGGCTCCGGGCGCACCTGCACGCCCTCGTGGAGCAGTACGCCCGCGGGATCACCATCGACCTCGACGCGCTCGAGGAGCAGGTGCGCGGCGTCGACATGTCCGACCCGGAGGCGCTGCGGGGCGCGCTGTCCGGCGACGTGTTCGGGCTGCACAACACCGACGAGCAGAAGGCGACGCTGCTGCGGCTGGAGACCGCGCTCGCGCTCGTCGAGGGCTGGGTCTCGGAGGTCGCGGCGACCGCGTCCCTGGCGCACCTGCCGCACTCGGTGCCGCTGCGCGAGATGATCCGGCGACGTCGCGCGGCGGGCGGCCCGGCCGAGCACACCTTCAAGTCGCTCGTCGGCCTGGAGCTGCGTCCGCGCCGTTCCCGGGACGCGGCCGCGCTCTTCGCGCACCTGCTGGCCACCGGCGGGCCCGAGTCCCGCGACGCCGTCTGGGACCACCCCGACCTGCTGCCGGGCACCGAGGACCTCGACGACCCGGCCGGCTACCTGGACCGTCGGCGGGAGCAGGCCGAGGAGCAGTCGGACGTGGACGCGGCCCTGGCGCAGATCTTCGGCGAGTCCGACGACGACCGGGGGCCGGACTCGGACGGCCGCGCGGAGGACTCCGGGTCCTGACCCGGGCCGGTCAGCCGGCCGACGACCCGGAGTCGGCGTCGTCGTCCGGGGCACCGTCCCCGGCGAAGGACACGCCCTCGAGGAACCCGCGCGCCCGCTCGGTGCGGGGATAGGACTCGAGCAGGCGCCAGAAGTCGGGGCCGTGGCCGGCGTGCAGCAGGTGTGCCAGCTCGTGCAGGAGCACGTAGTCGATGACCCACTCCGGCATCCCCTGCAGGCGGGTCGACAGCCTGATGGAACCGTCCACGAGCGTGCACGAGCCCCAGCGGCGCTCCTGGTTGGACACCCAGCGCACGCTGGTGGGCCGCGCCCGGCCGTCGAGGTACTTCACCGAGAGCTCGTGCGCCCGCTCGACGAGCTCGTCGTCGGACGGGCGGCGACGCCGCTCCTTGTCCTCGAGGCGAGCGAGCATCTTGGCCACCCACTCGCGCTCCTGGGCCTGGGAGAAGCGCGCGGGGATCGCGACGACGGTGCGGTCTCCGTCACGAAAAGCGCTCACCGTGGCGGTCCGACGGCGGCTCCGTCGGACCTCGACGGACGCCAACGTGTCCCGGGCCACCCCACGAGAATACCGGGAACACGTCAAGACTGTGTGACAGCACACACCCGAACCGCCCGATCCGGACCCGTCCACAGCACTGTGGACGGACGCGGCGGGCTCGCGCACCACCGTGCCAGGTTGTCGTCATGGCCTCTGCCGACACCTCCGCTCCCGCCCGCCGACTGCGGCTGCGCCGGGGGACGCCGGTCCTGGACCGCGGCTCCGGGACGCTCCAGCTCGGGTCGGACCACCGGTGGTCGCTGCTGGTCTCCGGGCTGTCCGACGCCGAGCGGACCTGGTTGCACGAGGCCGCCGCCGCGCGCCACGGCGACCTGGAGCACGGCGCCGCCCGGCACCGGGTCGCGCCGGAGCGACGCGCCCGGATCCTCAGGCTGCTGGCCGACGCCGGCTTCCTCGTCCCGCCGGCCGCCCCCGCCGCGTCGGTCCGGGCCGCGGCCGGCGGTGCGGCGGACGCGCCCGCGCTCGCCGCGCTCCGGGTCGACGGCGACGGGCTGCGCACCCTCGCCGGGCGGGCACGCTCCCGGGTGGCCGTGGTCGGGCTGGGGCGGCTCGGAGCGCTGCTCGCGGCACACCTCGCCACCGCCGGGGTCGGCACCGTGCTGCTCGACGACGACTCCCCCGTCCAACTCGTCGACCTGGGAGTCGGCGCCTACGACGAGGTCGACGTCGGGCACCGGCGCGCGTCGCGCCTGCGGCGCCGGCTGGCCGAGCAGCACCCCGGGACGCGCGTGGCGACGACGTGGCGTGACGAGGCTCCGCCCGACGCGGTGGTCGTCTGCACCGGTGCAGGCCGACCGGAGGACTTCGCCCGGCTGATGAGTCACGGCATCGCCCACCTGCCGGTCGTGGCCGGCGAGGCCGGTCTGGAGATCGGGCCGTTCGTGCGACCCGGCGGGACGGCCTGCATGGCCTGCCGGTTCCACCACGACGTGGACGCCGACCCCGACTGGCCGCGGCTCGTCGGCCAGCTCGCCGGATGGGCCCTGCCCGCCGGGCACGAGACGGTGCTGGCCACGACCGGGGCCGCCCTCGCCACCGGTCAGGTGCTCGCGCACCTCGACGGCGGTCGGCCCGCCGCGGCGGGCGCGGTGCTGCAGGTCGGGCTGCCGGACGCCCTGGCACGGGTCCGCCCGCTGTCGCCGCACCCGGACTGCGGGTGCACGGCGCCCGCGCCTCCCCCGGTCCGCCGGGTCCCGGCGACGCGGCCGGCGCACCCGTAGACGGAGGCGGCGCACCGGTCGGGGTGCGCCGCCTCAGGGGTCGACGACGAGCACGGCTCAGGCCGCCTGCTCGCTCTTGCGTGGCCGGCCCCGGCCCCGCTTGCGGGCCACGACGACACCGTCGACGAACACCTCGCCGCCCCAGACGCCCCAGGGTTCGTTGCGGTCGAGGGCGCCGGCCAGGCAGCCCGCCTGCAGCGGACAGGTCCGGCACAGGGCCTTGGCCCGCTCGACCTCGCTGGTGTGCTCCGCGAACCAGAGCTCGGGGTCGTTGGTCCGGCACGGCAGCAGCTCGGCGAACTGCCGGTCCAGCGCGGCCGCCTCGGCCGGGTCCTGGGTCACGGGTTGGTGGGGGGTCCACTGGCGGCTGCCGCCGGCGGGGGTCGCATCGACCAGCCGCTCGTCCAACAGCTGTGCGAGACGCACGATGTTCCTCCGTCAGGTCCTGGGTGTGGTGTGAACGTCGGTGTTCAGGACCTGCGGGTGGTCCCCTGGGGTGCAGGGGGCCGGTTCGTCCGGCCGACGATGGCCGTCTCCTGGTCAGGAATGACGAAGGCCGCGGGTCCCGGGTGGACTCCGCGGCCTGGACCGGTCAGTGGACCGGATGCCTCCAGGGAGCGGAGCCGGGTGCGAGATCGACGAGAGCAACGCCTGCTCCGCCGCGCGTGCGCAGACGCACAGCCGGAACGACAGTGATGAAGGCGTACTTCTCCCCCGTCGCGATGCCGGTCGCGCCGATGTTCTGCGTCATCGTGTTCATCTCGTGCCCACCTCCTCACTGGTCTCGGGCGCCCACCTCTCGGTGGTCACCGCAACGAACTCGGTCTCCACGAGCATAGACCGCCCCGGGGTGCTCGCCACATCTTTTTCGGAACTTTTCTCGGCAACGTCCTCCCGGCTGCCCGCGGGCCCTCCGCGGGTGCCGTCAGGAGGCCTCGGACGCCCCACGCACCAGGTCGAGCAGGGTCTCGCCGTAGCGGTCGATCTTGGCCGGTCCGATGCCGTTGATCCGCGCCAGCTGGGCGGTCGAGGACGGCCGCAGCTCGGCGATCGCGGCCAGCGTCGCGTCACCCAGGATCGTGAACGCGGGCTTGTCGACCTCGCGGGCCACGGACAGCCGCCACTCGCGCAGGGCGTCGAACAGCGCCACGTCGGCCTCCCCGGAGAGCTGGGACCGGGCCTGCCCGCGAGCGCCCCGCCCGGCACCCCCGCGCCGCCCGCGCCCGTCGTCGGGCCACAGACCGTCGAGGAACCGGGTGCGCTTGCGCGAGGCGCGTCCGCCGGGGTTGCGGGACCGGGCGTAGGAGATCTCCAGGTGCTCGCGCGCCCGGGTGATCCCGACGTACAGCAGCCGGCGCTCCTCCTCGACACCCTCGGGGGTCTCGGCCAGGGAGATCGGCATGAGTCCCTCGCTCATGCCCGCGAGGAACACCGCGTCCCACTCGAGCCCCTTGGCCGAGTGCAGCGAGGCCAGCGTGACGCCCTCGACCGTCGGTGCGTGCTGGGAGGCCGCCCGTTCGGCGAGCTCGTCGACCAGCATCGGCAGCGTCGCCGGCGCGTCCTCCGGCGCGGCGGCGGCCAGGTCGTCCGCGAGCGCCACCAGCGCCTGCATGGCCTCCCAGCGCTCGCGCGCCGCGCCCCGGGCGTGGGGCGGCTCGCCGGACCAGCCGGCCGAGACGAGCACGTCGCGCACCTGCTCCGGCATCGGCTGGTCGGGGTCGGCGGAGCGCGCGGCACCCCGCAGCAGCACGATGGCGTCGCGGACGTCCTTGCGGGTGAAGAAGCGTTCGCCGCCGCGCACCTGATAGCTGACGCCGGCCTCGGACAGCGCCGACTCGAAGGAGGCCGACTGCGCGTTGGTGCGGTACAGCACGGCGATCTCGCTGGGCCGCACGCCGTCGGCGACGAGCCGCGCGGCCCGCGCGGCGATGCCGGCCGCCTCGGCCTCGTCGTCGTCGTGGGTGGTGAAGGAGACCGCCGGCCCCGAGGGGCGCTGCGCCACGAGCTCCAGCGCCCCGGTGACCCGGCCGCGACGCAGCAGGTCGTTGGCCAGGGAGACCACCTGCGGGGTGGAGCGGTAGTCCCGGACGAGCTTGACGACCTGGGCGTCGCGGTACGTGCGCGTGAAGTCGAGCAGGTAGTGCGGCGTCGCACCGGTGAACGAGTAGATGGTCTGCGACGGGTCGCCCACCACGCACAGCTCGCGCCGGTCCCCCAACCACTGGTTCAGCAGGAAGTGCTGCAGCGGCGAGACGTCCTGGAACTCGTCGACGACGAAGTGGCGGTACTGGGAGCGCACCTGGTCGGCGACGTGCGGGTGCGAGCCGAGCATGTCGGCGAGCATCAGCAGCACGTCCTCGAAGTCGATGACCCCGCGCTCGGTCTTGACGTCCTCGTAGGCGCTGATGAGGCGCGCCACCGTCTGGTGGTCGTAGCCCGACGGCGGCGGTCGGTCGTCGGCCGCGGCGGCCCGCACGTAGTCCTCGGCGGTGACGAGCGACACCTTGGACCACTCGACCTCGCTGGACAGGTCGCGCACGGCGACGCGGTCGACGCTCGCCCCCACGCGCCGCGCGGCCTCGGCCACCGCCGGTGCCTTGTGCTCGAGGATCTGGGGCGGCGCGCCGCCGACGATGCGCGGCCAGAAGTAGCCGAGCTGGCGCAGGGCGGCCGCGTGGAACGTGCGCGCCTGCACGCCGTGGGCACCCAGGTCGCGCAGGCGGGTGCGCATCTCCCCCGCCGCCCGGGCGGTGAAGGTCACGGCGAGCACCGACGTCGGCGGGTAGGCCCCGGTGCGCACGCCGTAGGCGATCCGGTGGGTGATCGCCCGGGTCTTGCCCGTGCCGGCGCCCGCGAGCACGCAGACGGGACCGGTCAGCGCGAGCGCGACGTCGCGCTGCTCGGGGTCGAGGGCGTCCAGGATCGCGTCGGGATGAAGCGGGGCGCCCGGTGAGTTGGTCGTGAGGGACATCGTCTGCGATTGTCGCAGCCGATCCCGACACCGACCCCGGTTTCCCCAGGAGGACCACGATGACCCTCGCCCCGACGCTGCCCGAGCCCGGCACCATCACGATGTACTCCACGCCGTGGTGCGGCTACTGCCGGCGCCTGCGCACGCAGCTCGACTCCGAGGGCATCGGCTACACGGTGATCGACATCGAGGAGCAGCCCGAGACGGCCGCGTACGTCGAGCAGGTCAACGGCGGCAACCGCACCGTGCCGACGGTCGTCTACCCCGACGGGTCCGCCGCGACCAACCCGTCGCTGGCCGACGTGCGCTCCGCCCTGTCCTGATGCGTCCCGGAGCTGCCGGGGTCACCAGGTGCCCGGCAGCTCCGCGCCGTACCACTCTTCGATGAGGGCCCGGGCGATCGAGTGCCGCCCGGGCAGCAGCAGCTCGCGGGAGGCGGCCGCGTCGTACAGCTCGTCGCGCGCGAACCAGCGCGCGTCGGTGACCTCCTCGTCGTCGGTGCGCACCTCGGTCCCGATCGCCCGCGCCCGGAAGCCGAGCATGAGCGAGGCCGGGAACGGCCAGGCCTGCGAGCCCCGGTAGACCACGTCGCCGGGCTCGGTGCCGACGACGACGCCGGACTCCTCGGCCACCTCGCGACGCACCGTGTCCTCCAGCGCCTCGCCCGCCTCGACGAAGCCGGCCAGCGTCGAGAACCGTCCCGCCGGCCACGTGGCCGCGTGCCCGAGCAGCAGCCGGTCGGCGTCGTCCACGACGGCCATGATGACCGCGGGGTCGGTGCGCGGATAGGTCTCGCGCTCGTCCACCGGGCAGTGGCGCGCCCAGCCGCCCTGGACCACGAGGGTCGGTGTGCCGCAGCGACCGCAGCGTCGGTGCGTGGCGTGCCAGCCCGCCAGGGCCACGGCCTCCACCGACAGGCCGTGCACCAGGACCGTCGCGTCGTCGTCCTCCGCCAGCGCCTCGGCCTGGCCGGAGGTCAGCTCGCGCAGCCCCGACCACCCGTCGGCGCCCTCCGGCGGTGCGAGGCCCTCGTCGTCGGGCAGCAGCAGCGCCGCGTAGGACGCGCCGTGGTCCTCGCCGAGGTAGACCCAGGTCCCCTCGGGCAGCCCGCCCGGGGCGAGCAGCGCCGCGCGCGGCGACTCGTGGCCGACGACGGCGAGACGCTTGCGGTGCAGGACCAGCACCCGGGTGTCAGGTCCCCGCCGCAGCCGGTCGACGAGGTCGCTCTCGGAGCGCCGGTGCGCGGCGCGGTCGTGGCGGGTGCGGGAGAACGGCAGCTCCAGGGGGTTCACGCCTGCGACCGTACGCCAGGACACGCCAGCGGACGCACCGCTGCGGCGCCGGTACGGCCCATTACGGTGGGACCGTGCCCCGAAGTCCCCTCGCTCTCGCCGCGCTCGCCACGGCTGCCGTGCCCGGCCTCGACGCGCGGTCCGTGCACCCCGACGACGTGCCGGGCGACTACGACGTCGCCATCGTCACGACCGGGGACGGCGCGGAGTGGCTGGTCCGCGCACCGTCGACGACGCTCGCCGGCGCCGCCCTCGAGGCCGAGATCGAGCTGCTCGAGTCGCTGCACCTGTACGTCGAGGCGGGCGTGCTGCCCTTCACCGTGCCCCGCGTCGCCGGGTCGGCGCTGCTGCCCGAGGGCGGTCGCGCCGTCGTCCACCGGCGCCTGAGCGGCAGCCCCCTGGACGTCGCCGCGCTGCGCCCCGGGCCGGGGCTCGCCGCCGACCTGGGGCGCACGCTCGCCGCGGTGCACGAGCTGCCGGTGGCGGTCGTCGAGGCGTGCGGGCTGCCCTGCTACACAGCGGCCGAGTACCGCGAGCGCCGCCTGGTCGAGCTGGACGAGGCGGCCGCGACCCGGCGCGTGCCGACGCGGCTGCTGCGCCGGTGGGAGGCCGCGCTGGAGGACATCAGCCTGTGGCGGTTCCAGCCGGTCGTCGTGCACGGGGACCTCGCCCCCGACCAGGTGCTGGCCTCCGGGAACCGGGTGGGCAGCATCAGCGGGTGGTCGGAGGCGCGGGTCGCCGACCCGGCCGACGATCTCGCCTGGCTGCTCGCCGCGGCGCCGCCGGAGTGCGTGGACGCGATCATGGAGGCCTACCGGCTGCGCCGGACCGAGCTGGCGGACCCTCGCCTCGTCGACCGCGCCCTGCTCGTGGGCGAGCTGGCCCTGGCCCGGTGGCTCATGCACGGGGTGCGCCGCGGCCTGCCGGACGTCGTGGCCGACGCGGAGTCGATGCTCGCCGACCTCGACGAGGCCACCCGGGAGGACACCCCCGCGTGACGCTGTGGGCGTGAAATCTGCAGGTCCTCAGCGGTGCCTGCCTGCAGATTTCCCGCCCACAACGGTCAGGAGAGGGCGACCAGGAGGGCGAGCACGGCGAGCACCACGGTGACGGGTGTCATCAGGAGCCGCTCGGGACGGCTGCGGGAGATGGCGTTGGGCACGATCGACAGCGCGAACCACCCGACGACCACCCACATCGCCACGCGGGCGACGCCGTCGGGCAGCACGTCGATCATGCCCGCGCGGTCCAGCGCGACGACGGAGACCGCCGCGTAGACCAGCACGGCGACCAGGCTGCCGACGCGGAGCCGCGCCGGGAGCACCCGGTGGCGGCCGCCCCAGACGAAAGCACCCAGCGGGGCGCCGCAGGCGACCAGCACCTGGAACAGAGCGAGCAGTGCCAGGACGACGACGAGACCCACGGCTGCGACCACGGGAGCAGCCTAGGAGCCGCGGACGAGCGCTTCCAGCCCGGCCTCGTCGAGCAGCTCGGCGGGCCGCACCGTCGTCCCGGAGGTGACGTAGACGAACGCCGCGCCGACCTTCTCCACGGGCAGCCCCTTCCAGCGCGACCACGCCAGCCGGTACGCGGCGAGCTGGACCTCCCGCTGGGCGCGGTCGGCGGGGTCGGTGGGTTCGCGTCCCGTCTTCCAGTCCACGACGACGACGGCGGGCGGCTCGCCGGGTGCCGGCGGCGGTGCGTCGGGATCGACGAAGACGGCGTCCATGCGCGAGCGCACCATGACACCGCCGATGGGCGTCTCCACGTCCTGCTCGACGGCGACCGGGGTCCGCGCCGCCCAGGGCGTCTGCTCGAAGCGCCGGCGCAGCTCGTCCAGGGCGAGGTCCGTGGCGGTGTCCTGCTCGTCGGCACCGGGCAGGTCGTCGACGTCCACGAGGGAGGCCGCGGAGTAGAACTGCTCGACCCAGGCGTGGAACAGCGTCCCGCGGCGGGCGTGCACCGTGGGTTCGGCGGGCACCGGCCGGCGCAGCTGGCGCGCGAACTCGTCCCGGTCGCGGGACAGGCGCACCAGCCCGGAGGCCGAGACGTGCGCGGGCATCTCGACGGTGGGCTCGTCGTGCTCGGCCTGCTCGGCGAGCAGGATCCGGGACAGCTCGACGAGGTCGTGCCCGGCGACGTCGCGCAGCGCGCCGTCGTCCGGCACCGCGCCCTGCCGGGCCGCCTCGGTGACGCGGGCGGCGGTGGCACGCAGGACGTCGCGCGGGGAGACCTCCGGACCTGCGGTGTCCCGCGGCGCCGGCCACACGCCGGACCGCTCGAGGTCGTCCCGGGGGTTGCCGTCCGTGGCGTCGGGCAGCGCGTGCCAGCCGCTGGTGTCGACGAGGCCCTCGGCGGCGAGCTCGACCAGGAACGGCGAGACCTGGCGCGGCCGGGACCCCGTCCCCCACCAGTGCGCGGTGCAGAAGAGCTCGCGGCGGGCCCGGGTGAAGGCGACGTAGGCGAGCCGGCGCTCCTCGGCGAGCTGGTGGGCCCCGCAGTCCAGGACGAACTCGTCCCGGCGGGCGACGAGGTCCTTGGTGTCTTCCGCCTCGTCGAGGCGGAAGACGGGCAGGTCGTCCGCGTCGCCGCGCAGCGGGTAGGGCAGCTCGCCGAGGCCCGTAAGCCAGCCGGAGTCGGTGCGACCCTTCGACGTCTCGGCGATGGTCGGGAAGACGCCGTCGACCAGTCCGGGCACCGCCACGACGTCCCACTCCAGGCCCTTGGCGGCGTGCGCGGTGATGATCTGCACCGCGTCGGGGTCGGGCTCCCGCACGGGCATGTCCAGTCCGCGCTCCTGATCGTCGGCCACGCCCAGCCAGGCCAGGAACGCACCCAGCGTCGCCAGGTCGGCGGACTGCGCGAACCCGGCGGCGACGTCGCGGAACGCGTCCAGGTGCTCGCGGCCCCGGCGGCTCACCCCCTCGGCGGCCGTCGCACCGCCGGTGGCGACCAGCCCGTCGGCGAGGATCTCCGCGGTGGCGACCTCGACGTCGAGCCCGAGCGCCCGCTCGGCGACGACGACCAGCTCGGGCAGGGACAGGTACGTCAGGGAGCGCAGCCCGCGCAGCAGCCGGGACAGCGCGGCCAGCCGGGCATGCCCGTCGGGGGTGAGCACGCGGCCGTCCCGGGCGGCCCGGCCGGGTTCGGGCAGGTCGTCCAGGGCGTCGACGAGGGAGCGGTGGTCGACGACGTCGCCCTCCACGACCGTGGGGTCGTCCGTCTGCGGGCCCCCGAGCCCTTCGGACCCCTCGGATGCTGCGTCGGTGCGCGACGGGGAGGGCCGCGGGGCGTCGCGGCGCGCCAGGTCGGCGGCCCAGGATCCCAGCGCGTGCAGGTCGGCGGCCCCGAGGTTCACGCGCGGCCCGGTCAGCAGCCGCAGCAGCGAGTCGCCCCGCGAGGGGTCGTGGACGGCCTCCAGGAGCGCGACGACGTCGACCACCTCGGGCGTGCTCAGCAGGCCGCCCAGGCCGACCACCTCCACGGGCAGGCCGCGCCGGCGCAGCGCCGTCTCCAGGGCCGGGAACTGCGACCGCACGCGGCACAGCACCGCGGCGGTGACCCGGTCGGAGGCGTCCGGGCGGCTCGACCGACGCCAGCGGGCGGCCACGAAGTCCGCGACAGCCTCGGCCTCCTCCTCCAGGGTGGCGGCCACGTGGGCGGTCACGGACCCCGTGCCGGCGCCGGGGCGCAGGTCCAGCGGGGGCACCCGGACAACACCGGCCCCGTTCTCCTCGCGCAGCGGGCGGGACGCCACGTTGGCGGCCTGCAGGACGGCGTCGTCGTTCCGCCACGACGTGCTCAGGTAGCGCACGGCGGCCGTGCCGCCGTCGGCGTGCCGGAACCGGTCGGGGAACCGCGACAGCCCGGACGCGGAGGCCCCGCGCCAGCCGTAGATGGACTGGTGCGGGTCTCCCACGGCGGTCACGGGGTGGCCCCCGCCGAACAGGCCGGCGAGCAGCTCGACCTGCGCGTGGGAGGTGTCCTGGTACTCGTCGAGCAGCACGACGCGGTAGCGCGCGCGTTCGCCCGCGCCGACCGCGGGCACGGTGCGCGCGAGCTCGGCGGCGAACGCCACCTGGTCGCCGAAGTCGAGGGAGTCGGTGTGGCGCTTGCGACGCCGGTACTCGGCGACGAGGTCGAGCAGGCGGGCCCGTTCGGCCACCGAGCCGATGAGCGCCTCGACCTCCTTGGTGCGCTGCCGCTGGCGCGGACCGAGCGGCAGGTTCTCGAGACGCTCGACGACGTCCTCGAGCGCCGCGCGGGCCTCGTCGACGTCACGCAGGTGCTCCCCCAGCGCCCCGGACAGCGACAGCACGGCCCCGACCACGGTGCTGACCGCCTTCTCGGTGCCCAGGTCGCCGTCCCAGGACTCGACGATCTCCGCCGCGAGCTGCCACTGGTTCGCCTCGCCGAGCAGCCGCGACCCGGGCTCGACGCCGAGGCGCAGCCCGTGGTCACCCACCAGGGAGGCGGCGTACGCGTGATACGTGGCGACGGTCGGGCGGGCCAGCAGGTCCAGGTCGGACGACGACCCGCCCCGCGCCCGCGCGAGCTGCCCGAGGCGGGACTGCACCCGCGCGGACAGCTCGCCGGCCGCCTTGCGGGTGAAGGTCAGGCCCAGCACCTCCTCGGGCTCGACCAGCTCGTTGGCCAGGAGCCACACGACGCGGGCCGCCATCGTCTCGGTCTTGCCCGACCCGGCGCCGGCCACGACCAGCACCGGCTCCAGCGGCGCCTCGATGACGGCCACCTGCTCGTCGGTGGGGGCGGGACGCCCGAGCAGCCCGGCGATGTCCCGGGCCGACAGCCGCGGCGCCGCGGGCTGCGCGTCCTCGTCGTCCGGGCCGGCCAGCGCGGGGAAGCCGAGCTGCGTGCTGCGGTCCTGCTCCGGCAGGGCGGACCAGGCGGCGTCGTCGAGCAGCAGCTCCTCGTCGCGGCGCGGCCGGCCGGCGTCCGACGTCGTCACGAGATCACGCTCCGTCCCTCGGTCTGCACGGGGCAGCTGCGCCGCACGGGGCACATGGTGCACAGGTCGTTCTCCCGGGCGGTGAACGCCGAGGCGGCCATGGTGTCGGCGGCCTGCTCGACGAGCGCACGCGCCCAGCTCGACCCGTCGGGCTCGACCTCCAGGGCCGGCTGGGTGCGCAGGGTGGCACCGCGGGCGCCGTTGGCGACGTAGACGAGCCGCGCCCCCGCGCTGCGGACGCCGTCGGGGAGCTCCAGGGCACCGGACTCGACGGCGAGCTGGTACGCACCGAGCTGCGGGTTCTCCGCCGCCTTCGCCTGCGCGGGCATCGACCGGCCGGTCTTGAGGTCGGCGACGACCACGCCGTCGTCGTCGGGCTCGACCCGGTCGATCTTGCCGCGCAGGCGCGCACGGCCGACCGTCAGGTCGAACGCGGGCTCGACGAGCAGCGGCTCACCGTGCTCGGCGGTGTAGGCCGCCAGCCGCTCGATCATGGCCTCGGCGCGGCGCCGGAGCTGGCGGGTGGGCCATCCCTCGGGCAGCGCGAGCTCGGGCCAGCGGCGGTCGAGCTCGGCGCGCAGCACCGACAGCGACGCGGCGGGGTGCTCCTCGGCGATGCTGTGCACCAGCGTGCCGAGGCTCTGGTGCGTGGCGTCGGGCGCGGTGCCCCCCGCGGACTCGAAGGCCCAGCGCAGCGCGCAGGAGTCCACCGTGTCGACCTTGGAGGGCGAGACGGTCACCTCGTCCTCGGGTCCCCACAGGGGCGCGTCGCTGGAGGCGTGCGCGACGCCGTACCAGGTCCGCGGGTCGGCCTCGGCGATCCCCGCCTCCGCCAGCCGGGCCAGCAGCGCGGCCGCCGTCCCGGCGGAGGTGTCCGCGTCAGCGGCGCCCCCGTCGGCACCCTCGCCCTCGTCGGCACCCGCGCCGGCGCCGGTGCCCGCGTGGGCGTCGGCGGCGGGCTCCTCGCCCGTGTCGTCCCCCGCGGCGAGCCGCGCCGTGGCGGCCCGGACCAGCTCCGCCCGCGCGGCCGCGACGATCCCACGCAGGTCCAGCGGCGGGCCGACGCCGACGCGACGAGGGTCGGGACCCTCGCCGTCGTCGCCGCGGGGGTCGACGAGGTCGCAGAACACCGAGGGGCTGTCCTCGGCGTCCTCGACCGCCGTGACGAGCAGCCGGCGGCGGGCCCGCGAGGTGGCGACGGCGAAGGCGCGCAGCTCGTCGGCGAGCACCTGGGCCCGCGCCTCCTTGCCCACGCCGTGGGCGTCCGCGGACCGGCCGGCGAGCAGCTCCACCAGCGCCTGCGAGCCGAGCAGGGAGTCGCGCAGCCGCAGGTCGGGCCACACGCCGTCCTGGACGCCGGCGACCACGACGACGTCCCACTCCCGGCCCGCGGCCCCGGCCGGTGTCAACGCCTCGACCGACCGGGTCCCGGTCGCCGAGGCCGCGAGCGAGTCGGCCGGGAGGTCCTGGGAGGCGAGGTAGTCGACGAACGCCCCGACCGGCGCGCCGGGCATCCGCTCGACGTACGTCTCGGCCGCGCGGAACAGCGCGAGCGTGGCGTCCAGGTCCCGGTCGGCCCGCACACCGGCCGGACCGCCCGCGAGCGCCAGGTCGCGCCAGCGGTCCGCGAGGCCCGTGGCGGCCCACACGGCCCACAGCACGGTCTGGGCGGTCGCCCCCTCGACGGCGGCGGCGTCCCGGCCCGCGGCGAGCACCCGCGCCACGGCGAGGGGCCCGCGGCGCACGACGGCCGGCAGGGTCGCCGCACGGTCCGGGTCGCCGAGCACCTCGACCAGCAGCGCGTCCGACGAGCGCCCGCCCCCGCCCGAGAGCTCCTCGGCCCGCAGCGCGCGGCGCAGCCTCCGCAGCGCGACGACGTCCAGGCCGCCGACCGGTGAGGTGAGCAGCAGCGCCGCGGTCTCCGGGTCGAGCAGCGGCGGCGGTTCCGGGGAGCCCTCGGCCAGGATCCGGTCCAGGGGTCCCGGTCCGGCGCAGACCCGCAGGGCGGCGAGCAGCGGCACGACGGCGGGCTCGTCGCGCAGCGGAACGTCCGATCCGAGCAGGGCCACCGGCACCGAGGCCGCGACGAGGTCACGCCGCAGGGAGGCCAGCCGGTCGCCGCTGCGGGCGACCACGGCCATGCGCTCCCAGGGGGTGCCGTGCAGCAGGTGCTCCGCCCGGAGCTCACGGGCGATGTACGCGGCCTCCTGGGCGGCGCCGGCGAGCACGGCGACGTCGGCCCGCGCGGCGTCGTCCGGCCGGGTGTCGCCGTCCTCCGCTCGGGTGTCGCCGTCGTCCGGCCGGGCGGCCGCGCCACGGTGCAGGGCTCCCGAGACGGTCGCGACGCGGGACGTGACCGCGCGCGTGACGTCGCGCAGCCGCTCGGGCTGACGCCACGCGCTCCCCAGGACGACGGTGCGCGCGTCGAAGGCCCCGACCTCGCCCCGGCGCGCGGCGGCACGGCCGACCAGCCCGGGCACGGCACCGCGGAAGCCCTGCACCGCGACGTCCGGGTCGGCGAGGAGCGCGAGCCGGGCGCCGTCGTCGTGCAGCACGCCGAGCAGCCGCGCGGTGGCCACCGTGGCCTCCTGGTAGTCGTCAACCACGACGAGGTCCCAGCGCGGCGCGGGGGTGTCGGGGAGCTCGTCGCGCCAGGTGGCCAGCGCGTGCGCCGCCTCGTCGACGACGACGGCCGGGTCGTACCGCTCCCCGGCGTCCGGGGTGCCGAGGCGCAGCGCCATGACGTCCAGGTACTCCTCGTACAGGCGCGCCCCGAGCTCCCACTCGGGCCGCTCGTGGCGGCGGCCCAGCGCGGCGAGGTCGGCGGGGGCGAGCCCACGCTCGGCGGCCCGCATCAGCAGGTCGCGCAGCTCCTGGCGCAGCCCGCGCAGGCCCAGCGACTCCTCGGGCAGCCCGTCGGGCAGCGGCAGCGGGGTCCCCTCCCCCGCGAGCCGGCCCTCCAGGAGCTCGGCGAGCACGAGGTCCTGCTCGGGCCCCGAGACCAGGGTGGGCGCCGGTTCGCCCAGCGCCCCGGCCCGGGTGCGCAGCACCGAGAACGCCGCCGACGCCGCGGTGCGCACCATCGGCGCCCCGATCGTCCGGTCCGCACCGGCGGCCACCTCGTCGCGCAGGCGAGCCGCCGAACGCCGGGTCGCGGCGAGCACGAGGACGCGGGCCGGGTCCAGACCGTCACGGATCGCCCGCACGGCGATCTCGCGCGCGACCGTCGTCCGGCCCGTGCCCGGCGCGCCCACGACGAGGCAGGCGGGCGCCGTGAGCGCCTCGGCGACCGCGGCCTCCTGCGTCTCGTCCAGCACGACCGCGGCCCCGGCGTCCTGCGCGGGGGCCGGCGGCACCAGGCGGACCGCGGCGCGGGCAGCGCCGGTCGGGACGCCGGGCGAGGGGGCGGTGGCTGTCACGGGGACGATTCGACCACGACCCTCCGACACCCCGTCGGCGTTCACCCTGCGCGGACGGCGCCGCCGACCCACCCCCCGGGTGCATAGGATCAGGTCAGCCAGATCCACCCGGCGTCGCAGGCGCGACGCCGATCGCGAAGGAGACAACGTGGAGATCACGATCGGTGTGCAGAACCTGAACCGCGAGCTGGTGGTGGAGACCGACCAGAAGCCCGAGGAGGTCGCCGAGGCTGTCCGCGCGGCGCTCGAGGGTGGCAAGCCCTTCGAGGTCAAGGACACCAAGGGGCGCCAGATCCTCGTGCCGTCGTCCGTGCTCGGCTACGTGGAGATCGGCAGCGGCGAGCAGCGCCCGGTCGGGTTCGGCTCGCTCTGACGCCGCGGACCGCCTCCGGCGACGCGGCCGGGACGACGGCGGGACGGCGGCCGTCCCGCCGTCGTCGTCCCGCTAGGCCGCGAGCCGGAGCCGGTCCATGCGCCGCGTGTGCTCGGCGGTGAGCCGCGCGACGAGCCACGTGCGCGCGCCGTCGGGCTCGACCTCGTCGGCGCCGTGGGCGGCGGGGGCCCGTGCGGCAAGCTCGTCGAGACCCGGGTGCTGGTCCAGCAGCACCGTCACCAGGCTCAGCGCCTCGCCCACCACACGCCGCCCCCACAGGGCCAGGCGCGAGGCCAGCACCTCGTCGCCGGCCCCGAGACGGCCCAGCACCTCGATGGCCTCGGCGTCGGCCCCCGCCTCCGCGCCCGCTGCCGGACCGGGTGCGGGCCGGTCGAGCACCTCGCGCAGCTTCTTGCCGACGGGGTCCTCCACGCCGGCCGCCAGGGCGCGGCAGAAGTCCTGGGCGACCCCGTGCCCGACGACGCCCTTGAGCACGCCCTCGGCCCAGTCGTCGGTGCGGGTCCGGGTGTCGAACTCGGTCAGCGCGTCGGCGAAGGGGGCCATGACCTCGGCCGCCGAGCCCTCGACCACGGCCAGGACGGCCCGCTCGCGGTCGAGCGCACGGTCGGCGCCGTCGGCGAGTGCCTGGCGGACGGCCAGGTCGGGAGCGTCCACCGACCGGGTGGCGAGCAGCCCGAACTCGGCCAGCTCGGAGTAGGCGGCGAAACCCACCAGGTCGACGACGGCGGCGGGCACGGCGGAAGGGCGCTGGCTGCTCACCGGACCAGGATAGGTGTCCCCGTGTCGAACGCCTCACCCGCCGGCGGGGTGCGTCCGATACCATAGCCGAGTACCTCGGTTGCCCGGTCGTCTCGATGCTGACCTGACGCGCACACCGCGCGACGTACTTCCGCGATCGGCTGCCGACCACTCCGGCGCAGCGTGCGATCCGCGGCCCGACCGCGAGGTCCGTGGCGCCGACGACATGTGAAGGCACCAGTGACCACAGACACCACCGCCGAGAACGCCCCCACGGCGCCCGGCACCAGCGACCCCGACTACTCCACCCCGGCGGCGATCCAGGCGCAGGACGTCAGCTTCGCCGACTTCGGGGTCCGCCCCGAGATCGTCGAGGCCCTGCGGGACTCCGGCATCACCCACCCGTTCCCCATCCAGGCCATGACCCTGCCGGTCGCGCTCCAGGCGCACGACATCATCGGCCAGGCCAAGACCGGTACCGGCAAGACCCTCGGGTTCGGTGTGCCGCTGCTGCACCGCGTCGCCGCCCCGGGCGAGCCCGAGTACGACCTGCTGCCGGCCCCCGGCAAGCCGCAGGCGATCGTCGTCGCCCCGACCCGCGAGCTCGCCGTCCAGGTCGCCAAGGACCTCGAGTCGGCCTCGACCCGCCGCTCGGTCCGCATCGTCCAGATCTACGGCGGTCGCGCCTACGAGCCGCAGATCGAGACGCTGAACAGCGGCGTCGAGGTCGTCGTCGGCACGCCGGGGCGCATCGTCGACCTGATGAACCAGGGCCACCTGAACCTGTCCCGCGCCGCCACCGTCGTCCTCGACGAGGCCGACGAGATGCTCGACCTCGGGTTCCTGCCCGACGTCGAGAAGATCCTGGCGCGCACCCCCGCCGTGCGGCACACGATGCTGTTCTCGGCGACCATGCCCGGCCCCGTGGTCTCCATGGCCCGCCGGTACATGAAGCAGCCGACGCACATCCGCGCGGCCGACCCGGACGACGACGGCGCGACGGTGAAGAACACCCGCCAGGTCGTCTACCGCGCCCACGCGCTGGACAAGGTCGAGGTCCTGGCCCGGATCCTGCAGTCCGAGGGCCGCGGCCGCACCATCGTCTTCACCCGGACCAAGCGCACCGCCGCGAAGGTCTCCGACGAGCTGCGCACGCGCGGGTTCGCCGCCGGCGCCATCCACGGCGACCTCGGCCAGGGGGCCCGCGAGCAGGCGTTGCGTGCGCTGCGCCACGGCAACATCGACGTGCTGGTGGCCACCGACGTCGCCGCCCGCGGCATCGACGTCACCGACGTCACGCACGTGATCAACTACCAGTGCCCCGAGGACGAGCGCACCTACCTGCACCGCATCGGCCGCACCGGCCGTGCCGGCAACAAGGGCACCGCGATCACGTTCGTCGACTGGGACGACGTGCCCCGCTGGCAGCTCATCAACAAGGCGCTCGACCTCGGCTTCCCCGAGCCCGTCGAGACCTACTCCTCCTCGCCGCACCTGTACACCGACCTCTCGATCCCCGAGGGCACCAAGGGCCGGCTGCCGAAGGAGAAGCGCCGGCTCGGCGGCCTGGAGGCCGAGGAGCTCGAGGACCTCGGCGAGACCGGCAAGCGCTCGGGCGGCCAGGACCGTCAGGGCGGTCGCGGTGGTCAGGGTCGCGGCGGGCAGGGCGGCCAGGGTGGCCAGGGTGGTCGCGGCGGCTCCCGTGGCGGACGCTCCCGCGGCGGCAGTGGCGGCCGTGGTGGCCAGGGTCAGCGGTCCGACGGCGCTGCCCGCCCGGAGCAGTCCGGCCCCGCCGGCCAGGGCTCCGACCAGGCCGCGAACGGCGAGGGTGGTCAGCGCCGTCGTCGCCGTCGTCGTCGCCGCAGCGGTGCCGGCGAGGGCCAGGGCGGCAGCGCGCCGTCGGCCACCACCGACTGACGAGTCACCCGTGCGCCCGGCCGACGGCCGGGCGGACCGGTCCCCGGAGGGCGGGGCCGCGGTACTCCCGCGGCTCCGCCCTCTGTCGTACGCCGGTCGTACCGTGAGGGCATGCAGCTCACGTTCACCGCGCCCCTGTGGCAGTGGGACGCGCGCCAGGACGACGCCTGGTGGTTCGTGACGGTCCCGCCCGACGAGTCCGACCTGCTCGCCGAGGTGCCTCTGCCTCCCCGCGGCTTCGGGTCGATCCGCGTGCAGGTCACGGTGGGCACCACGACGTGGCGCACCTCCGTGTTCCCCTCGAAGGAGCAGTCCGGCTACGTCCTGCCGATGAAGAAGGCCGTGCGGCGCGCGGAGGGGCTCGCCCCCGGGGAGCCGGTCGAGGTCACGCTGACACCGCTCGACCTCTGACGTGCCCGTCCGCGCCGCCCGGGTCCGGCCCGTCACGCGGTGGCGATGAACTCCATGACGGCGTCCGCGATCTGCTGGACGGCGATGGCGGCCAGCAGGATGCCGGCGATCCGCGTGATGAGGGTGACCCCGGAGTCCTTGAGCACCCGGTGCAGCACCTCGGCGAACCGCATGGCCAGGTAGAGCGAGACGTGCACGAGCACGATGGCCAGCGCGATCGCGACCACCGACGGGACCCAGTCGTCCTCGGTGTTCGCCTGCTGGACGAAGACCATCGTCGCCACGATCGCGCCCGGCCCGGCGAGCAGCGGTGTCCCCAGCGGAACCAGCGCGACGTTCGCCCCCGGGGTCGCCGCCGTCGCCTCGCCGTTCTCGAAGTGCCCGGTCAGCAGCTGCATCGCCACGATGAGCAGCAGCAGACCGCCCGACGCCTGCAGGGCGGCCAGCGAGATGCCCATGTACGACAGCAGCTGCTGGCCGAACAGCGCGAAGGTCACGATGACGCCGAACGCGACCGTCACGGCCTGCAGCGCCGCCCGGCTGCGCTGCTTGGCCCCCATGGTGGAGGTCAGCGCCAGGAACACCGGGATGGTGCCGGGCGGGTCCATGATCACCCACAGCGTGACGAACGCCTGGGTGAAGAGGGTCAGCTCGATCACCTGGTCCACGGGCGCAGCACCTCCAGCGTTCCTCGGTCCTCGATCTCGGCCAGCACCGCGGGGTCGGTCCGGTGCTCACCCAGACGGTTGTGCTTGCCCGCCCCGTGGTAGTCGCTCGACCCGGTGACGAGCAGCCCCAGCTCGCGCGCGAGGTCGCGCATCCGCGCACGGTCGGGGTCCGTGTGGTCGCGGTGGTCGGCCTCCAGCCCGGCCAGCCCGGCCTGCGCCAGCTCGGCGATGGTGTCCTCGGTGACCACCCGGCCACGGGTGCCCGCACGCGGGTGCGCCATCACGGGCACACCGCCGGCGGCCAGCACCGCGCGCACGGCGTCGGCGGTGTCCGGCGCGTAGTGCGGCACGTAGTACGGGGCGCCGGGGTGCAGCATCGTCGCGAAGGCCTCGTCGCGGTGGGCGACCACGCCCGCCGCGACGAGGGCGTCGGCCAGGTGCGGACGCCCCACCGTGGCCCCGTCGTGGGTCTGCGCCACGACGTCGTCCCACGTCAGGGGGAAGTCCTCGGCCAGCCGCTCGGCCATGCGCCGGGCACGCTGCACGCGGTCGTCACGCGTCCGTTCCAGCTCGGACCGGAGCGTGGGGTGCTGCGGGTCGTGCAGGTAGGCGAGCAGGTGGACGCTGACGCCGCCGGCCGGGGTGTGCGCGCGCGTCGAGATCTCGACGCCGCGCACCAGCGCCACGTGCGTGTCCGGCACCGCGGCGGCCGCCTCGTCCCAGCCGGCGGTGGTGTCGTGGTCGGTGAGGGCGACGACGGTCACGCCGGCCGCGGCCGCGGCCTCCATGACACCTCGTGGCGTGTCCGTGCCGTCCGAGGCGCAGGAGTGGGTATGGAGGTCGATCACCCGCCAAGTGTAGGGACGCGCCGCCATGCCCTCACACGCTCTCCACGCGCTCCTCGGACCACCGGCGCACCGGCGGAGGAGGATGGGGAGCGTGACTGTTCCGCTGATGTCCCGCACCGACACGCCGACGCCGACCCAGCAGGTCGGCGTCGTGCTCGTGCACGGCATGCGCCAGGACGCCTCGGCCTGGCGGGACCAGGTGGCGCACCTCGAGGACCTCGGCCATGCCGCCGTCCCGGTCGACCTGCCCGGGCACGGCCGCCACCTGGCCGAGCGCTTCTCCTTCCGGCGCGCCTGGGAGCACCTGGACGACGCCGTCGCCTCGTTCCCGCAGGGCACCCCGGTGGTGCTGGTGGGCCAGTCGCTGGGCGGCTACGTGTCGCTGGGCTGGGCCGCCGACCGCGCGCACGACGTCACGCGGCCGCTGCTCGGCGTCGTGGCCTCCGGGTGCAGCACCGAGCCGCGCGGCAAGCCCGTCCGGCTGTACCGGGACGTGGCCGACGGCGTCGCCCGTGCCGGGCAGGCCGTCCGCCGTCGGCTGCCCGGGTCCGTCCCGACGACGGACGACCGGCCCGGATGGGACCTCGTCACCGACGCGCTCGGCGAGCTGGCCGGCCGGTCGGCGCTGGCGGACCTCGGCACGATGACGGTGCCGGTGTGGCTCGTCAACGGCTCGCGGTGCCATCTGCGCTGGCAGGAGCAGCGCTTCGCGCGGGCGGCCGACCGGGGGGCACTTGTCGTCGTCCCCGGGATCGGACACGACGTACATCTCGACGCACCCGACGAGTACAACCGGGTGCTGAGCCGCGCCCTGGCCGACTTCGCGCGCCGGTGACCCTGGCGGACCACGCGGGCGGCAGCCGGGCGCGGCGAGGTGCGAGACTGGCACCATGAGCGACACCACCCCGGTCGACCGGCCCGCGGACGAGCAGATCACCGAGCGCGGGAGCAACCGGTCCCAGCGCCCCACCTCGGAAGCCTTCAAGCAGTTCATCACCTCGCAGTGGGGTCCGCGGCAGGACCTCGGCGTCACGCCCGGCCGCGCCGCGCCGTTCACCGCGGCCCGCCGCGCGCGCCTCTCCGCGCGATTCCCCGGCACCCGGCTGGTCCTGCCGGCCGGGCCGCTGAAGCAGCGCTCGAACGACACCGACTACCGGTTCCGGCCGCACTCGGCGTTCGCGCACCTGACCGGGTTCGGCACCGACCAGGAGCCGGACGCCGTGCTCGTGCTGCACCCCACCGCCGAGGGCGAGGGTGACGGCGGGTCGCACCACCACGCCGTGCTGTACGTGCGCCCCCTGGCCCCGCGGGACACCGAGGAGTTCTACGCCGACGCCCGCTACGGCGAGTTCTGGGTGGGCGCCCGGCCCACCCTCGACGACGTCACCACCACCACCGGCGTCGAGGCGCGGCACGTCGACGAGCTGCGCGAGGCCCTCGCCAAGGACGTCGGCGCCGACGGCGTGCAGGTCCTCGTGATCGCGGAGGCCGACGACGAGATCACCGCCGTGATCGAGGCGATCCGCACCGAGGCCGGCACCGAGGAGTCCGCCTCCGACGACGCGCTGGCCGAGGCGGCCTCCGAGCTGCGCCTGGTCAAGGACGAGCTCGAGATCGAGCTCATGCGTGAGGCCGTGGACCGCACGATCGACGGGTTCGCGGAGGTCGTCCGGGCCCTGCCGCGCGCCGTCGAGCACCGCCGCGGCGAGCGCGTCATCGAGACCACGTTCGACGCGCACGCCCGGCTCGAGGGCAACACGGTCGGCTACGAGACCATCGCCGCGGCCGGCGAGCACGCCACCACGCTGCACTGGATCACCAACGACGGCGTCGTGCGATCCGGCGAGATGGTGCTGCTCGACGCCGGTGTCGAGATCGACGAGCTGTACACCGCCGACGTCACGCGCACGCTGCCCGTGGACGGCGAGTACACCGACGTCCAGCGCCGCATCTACACCGCCGTGCTCGACGCCGCCGACGCCGCGTTCGCCGTGGCGAAGCCCGGCGCGAAGTTCCGCGACATCCACGCCGCCGCGATGGAGGTCATCGCCGCCCGGCTCGAAGAGTGGGGGCTGCTGCCGGTGAGCGCCGAGGAGTCGCTGTCCCCCGAGGGCCAGCAGCACCGTCGCTGGATGGTGCACGGCACCTCGCACCACCTGGGTCTCGACGTGCACGACTGCGCACAGGCCCGCCGGGAGATGTACCTGGACGGCGTGCTCGAGCCGGGGATGGTGTTCACCATCGAGCCGGGGCTCTACTTCAAGGCCGACGACCTGGCCGTGCCCGAGGAGTACCGCGGCATCGGGGTGCGCATCGAGGACGACGTCCTGGTCACCGCCGACGGCAACGAGAACCTCTCCGCGGCGCTCCCCCGGCGCCCCGAGGACGTCGAGGCCTGGATGGCGCGCGTACGCGCCTGAGCTCCCCGCTGCCCTGAGCCCTGAGCCCTGAGCCCTGAGCCCTGAGCCCTGAGCAGTCTCTCCGTTCGGTCGTCCGGAACGGGTTCGGTCAACATGTCGACCGAACCCGTTCCGGACGACCGAACCGACCGGATTGGGTCGTCAGGTCGGCGCCGGAAGCACGGGATTCACCCGGAATCGCGCCGCCACCTCCGGAGGAAACCTCCGCGCGACGGCGCCCACGACCCGCGGTACGCCCGACGGCTGCGTCGCCAGCACCCGGACCGGGACCACTCCCGCCTCGCGCAGGTCGTCGGAGCGCTTCTTCTCCCGCAGCAGCTCCGCGGTGCCGGACCGCGCGTACTTGATGCGACCGTCGAACTCGACGTACACGCCGTGCTCGGGCCAGCCGAGGTCGCAGCGGTAGAGACGGACCCGGGTCCTGACGGGCGCCTGGGTGATCGGACGGGGCATCCCGGCGCGCAGGCACACGTAGCGTGTCCAGGTCTCCCAGGGGGACTCCGACCCGCCGTCGGCATGGTCGAGGACCCAGCGCGCACGTGCCCGGCCCTGGCGACGACGCGAACGCCGCAGCACATGGTGCGCCGCCGTCAGGTCCAGGGGTGGGTCCAGCCGCAGTGCGGAGTCGGCGACGACCAGTGCCTGCAGAGGATGCGACGTCAGGGCGCAGTCGACGACCGTCCGGGCCAGCGTCGTCACCTCGAGTCCCCGGAGGCGGAGCAGCTCCTCCGCAGGGACGGTGCCGAGATGCCACTGCACGTCTCGTGAGGCGTGGCCCGAGCGCCGGTACGGTCGCATCACGTGCACCCGCTCCGGGCGGTGCCAGAGCGAGCAGCCCAGCAGCACAGCAGCGGTCTCGTGGCTGAACACGGGGTCGCGCAGCTGACGCCGCAGCGCCAGGACGTGGTCCGTCAGGCCGATCTCGCCGTCGGCCCGCGCCCGATAGGCGCCGTAGCGGACCTTGACGACCTCGCCGGCCCGGACCGACCGGGTCAGTGCGGCCCGGTAGGTGTCGCCGGCCAGGGTGATCTCGTCGGAGGGGCTCATCCGGCCACGGTGCCGCGCCTGCCGGACATGCGGTGGCGCGAGCCGACAGGATCCGGCCCGTGGTGTGGACAGCCGGTGCTGTGGGTGGCCCGCACGGCGCACCGTTCGGTCGGGTGGAACGAGTTCGGTCAGGATCCTGACCGAACTCGTTGCGACGGACCGAACTCACCACGGCGGCGCGGCCGGATCCCGAACCGGCAGGTGGCGGCTCGGACGGCGCCCTGGCGGACGCGGAACCGGCGCTCAGCGCTCCGGCGGCGGCGCGTACGGGTCGTCGGGGTCCGAGGACGGCGGCGGGGCCGTCGGCGTGGAGGTCGACGACGGCGACTCCCCGCCCTGCGGCGGCACCGCGGGCGGCAGCTCGTCGGGGCCCGGCTGCGGCTGCGAGGGCCCCTCGCCGCCGGCGACGGCCGACGTCGACGATCCCGACCCGCCCGGGGTCGCGGCCGGACCTGGTTCCCCGCCGGGCCGCATCGCGCCGTAGCGCGGGGCGCCGTCGGGCATCGTCCATCGCGGGTCCGGGGACGACGGGGCCGCGGGAGCGGCCGGCCGCTCCCGGCGCCGGGGCTTGCCCAGCCCGCCCGGTGCGTTCTGCAGCATGGTCCGCGCCTCGGCCGCGTGCTCGGTGGCGCACAGCAGGGCGTACGTGGACGCCACGATCTGCGACTGCGACGTGAAGTCCCGCCGCCCGCCGGTGAAGGCGTAGGAGAGCACGGAGAACATCAGTCCGAACCCGGCGCCGAGCGCCAGCGCGACGAGCAGCACGCTGGTCTCGCCCGCGGCGAAGAACATCAGGAGCAGGCCCACGAAGAAGCCGAACCAGGCGCCGGACAGGGCGCCGGCCAGCGCCACCCGGCCGTACGTCAGCCGGCCGGTGACGCGCTCGACCATCCGCAGGTCGGTGCCCACGATGGTGACGTGCTGGACGGGGAACTTCTCGTCCGAGAGGTAGTCGACGGCCTTCTGCGCCTCGAGGTACGAGTCGTAGGCGGCGACCTCGTCCCCCTGAGGCGGCGTGGGGACCCGAGGCAGGGGATTCGAACGGCTCATGCTCATTCGCCCAGTATTTCGCACCCGGCGGCCCAGGGCCACACTCACCCCGCGAACCTCGTCTCAGAGGCCCTGCCAGTCGGGCTTGGAGGCGTACGTCTGGCGGTAGTAGTCGGCCAGCTGCAGACGCGAGGCGGCCGCCTCGTCCACCAGCACCGTGGCGTGCGGGTGTAACTGCATCACCGTCGCCGGCCACAGCGCCGAGACCGGGCCCTCGACGAGCTGGTGCACCGCCTCGGCCTTGTGCTTGCCCGTGGCCAGCAGCACCAGGTGCCGGGCCTGCATGATCGTGCCGAGACCCTGAGTCAAGCAGTGCGTGGGCACCCGCTCGACGTCACCGTCGAAGAACCGGGCGTTGTCCACCCGCGTCTGACGCGTCAGCGTCTTGATCCGCGTGCGCGAGGCCAACGAGGACCCCGGCTCGTTGAACGCGATGTGCCCGTCGGTCCCGATCCCCAGCAGCTGCAGGTCCACTCCCCCGGCCGCCCGGATCGACTCCTCGTAGGCCGCGCACGCCGCCGGCAGGTCCACCGCCAGCCCGTCCGGACCCCGGACCTGGTCGGCGGGCCAGTCCACCCGCTCGGCGATCTCGGTCGCGATGACGTTGCGGTACCGCTCCGGGTGGTCGGCGGCCAGACCCACGTACTCGTCGAGCATGAACCCCCGCGCCTCGGCGAAGGACAGCCCGTCCTCGGTGTGACGGCGAGCCAGCTCGTCGTAGACCTTCAGCGGGCTCGAGCCCGTGGCCAGCCCCAGCACGGTCCGGGGACGACGACGCAGCAACGACTCGATCGCGTCGGCGGCCAGCGCCGCCAGCTCCCGCTCGGGAGCGATGACGACCTCCATGGAGGCCTCCTTCCTGTGTCGGTCACTCCACCTCGACGGCCGGACCGTCGAGCGACACTGAGCTCTCGACGACGTCCGCGGCGATCTCGAGCAGATGTCGGTAGGACCGTCCGGTCGCACGGCTCATGCCGATCTCGCAGGCCCGGTTGCACGACGCATGTTCGGCACCGGCCAGACGCGACACCTCGGCAGCCTCCGCGGCCGTCGCCGCGGCAGTCAGCTCCGGGTGGAGCATGCCGCGATCACCGGCGAACCCGCAGCATCCCCAGTCGACGGGCACGTGGACGTCGCGCGCGACGGCACTCGCCAGCACACGCAGGTCACCGTCGAGCCCTGCACGGGTCGAGGAACAGGTCGGGTGCACCGTCACCGAGTCGACGCGACGATCGTCGTCGATGTCGAGGCGGGGCAGCACGTGCTCGACGGCGAACGTAACGGCGTCGACGACGCGAGCGGCTCTCGGGTCGCCCGAGGCACGCGCGGTCGCCATGACACCTGCTACACCCTCCGTGCACGAGGTGGCGTCGACCACGACGGGTAGGTCCCGCCCGGTCCATCGCCGTGCCGCCCGTCGAGCACGGTCGACGGCATCGAGGACGCGCTCGGCCATGACACGATGCCCGTCGTCGAAGCCCTTCGACGACCACGGCGTGCCGCAGCACAGCGCGTCGACGTCGTCGAGCGGCACGAGGCCGACGCCGGCAGCGCGGCACAGCACGGCGAGCGCGGTCTGGACGCCGCCGGACGCGGTGGCCGGAGCGAACATCGCACCCTGGCAGGAGGGCAGGAAGATCGCCGCCGGCTCGCCCGGCAGCCCCCTGCCCCCGTCGGTCCGGCTGCGAGGTCGGCCGCCTGCCGGCAAGTCAGGCGTCCACCACGGCACGTCGTCGGCTCCCGCGACGGCTCGTGCCGCGCGGTTCGGGACCTGGACGAACGGCGCCGGGAGCCGAGCAGCGGTGCTCAACGTGGCACGGGCGACCGTGGTCGCCGCGCCCCAGTGCGATGCTGCGGCGCTCCATGCACGCTGCTCGGACCGGCCACGCTGCTCCTGCCGCAGCCTCTTGACGAGGGCACCGGTGTCGATCTGGACGGGGCAGGACGTCGCACACATGCCGTCAGCCGCGCAGGTGTCCACGCCGTCGTAGCCGAACTGCTCGTCGAGCTCGGCGACCAGGGCGCCGTCGCCACGTGCCTCGGCCCGGGCACGGGCACGCCGCGCCACGATGCGTTGCCGTGGCGTGAGCGTCAGGTCCCGGCTCGGGCAGACCGGCTCGCAGTAGCCGCACTCGACGCACCGGTCGACCTCGGCGTCGACCGGCTCGACCGGCTTGAGGTCCGTGAGGTGTGCGCGCCGGTCCGTGGTGAGCACGACCCCGGGATTGAGGATCCCGGCCGGGTCGAAGGCACGTTTGACCCGCCACAGGACGTCCACCAGGGCGGGCGAGTACTGCCGCTCCACGAACGGTGCCATCGCACGGCCGGTGCCGTGCTCGGCCTTGAGGTTGCCCCCGTGCCGGAGCACCAGCTCGACGAGGTCGTCGGTGAACGCCGCCAGCCGCGACACGGCTGCCGGGTCCTCCGTGTCCTGCGTGAGCATGAAGTGCAGGTTTCCGTCCTTCGCGTGCCCGAAGACGACGGGGTCGACGTAGCCGTGCACGGCCAGCAGGTCACGGAGCTCGCGACAGGTATCCGCGAGCTCGGCGACGGGCACCACAATGTCCTCGAGCAGAGCCGTGGTACCCGGCGGCCGGGCCCCCGCGACGGTCGCGTAGAGCCCCTTGCGCACCTTCCAGAGCGCGCTTCGTTCGGCATCGTCACGGGTCAGGCGGAGCGGCAGGACCGTCGGGAGACCGTCGAGCACCCCCTCGGCGGCTCCGACGGTCTCGGCGAGCAGGTCCGCGTCGTCGGCGCGGTACTCGACCAGGATCGCCGCGTGCTCGTCGACAGGGAAGCCCGTGACCGACTCGGGGGCCCCCGGGGACCGCCGGGCGACGCGCAACGAGGTCGAGTCCATGAACTCCAGCGCTGCCGCCCCGGTGCCCACCAGCGCGGGCAGTGCGCGGGTCGCGTCATCGACCGACTCGAACACCAGCAGCCCTGTCGCGGCGGCCCCCTGGACCTGGACAGTGCGGAACACGGCCTCGGCCACGAAGCCGAGCGTCCCCTCGGAGCCGACCAGCAGGTGCGCCAGCAGGTCGACCGGGTCGCTGTAGTCGCAGAAGGCGTCGAGCGCGTAGCCCATCGTGTTCTTCATGGCGAACCGTCGACGGATCTCCTCCGCAACGACCGGGTCGGAACGCACCCGGTCGCGCAGGGTCTCCAGCTCCGCGCACAGCGCCGGCTCCTCGGCGCGCAGCCGGTCCGTCGCTCCGGGCGCCCCGGTATCCAGGACGGTTCCCGAGGCGAGCACCACGACCATCGACTCCAGGGTGCGATAGCTGTTGTGCTCCGTCCCCGCCGCCATCCCGGACGAGTTGTTGGCGATCACGCCGCCGATCGTGCACGCCGCCTCGCTGGCAGGGTCGGGACCGAGCGCGCGGCCGAACGGCGCGAGCCGGGCGTTCACCGTGCGCAGCGTGGCGCCGGGCTGGACGCGGACCCGTCGTCCGTCGTCGAGCACCTCCACTCGCCGGAACCCGCGTCGGGTGTCGACCAGGACGCCCGCTCCGGCGGCCTGCCCGGACAGGCTCGTGCCGCCGGATCTGAAGGTGACCGGCGTGGCGTGCGCACGGGCCGTCGTCATCGTCCGTGCCACGTCGCCGGCGTCCTCCGCCACGGCGACGACCTCCGGGACGAGCAGGTAGTGGGAGGCATCATGAGCCCGCGCGTGGCGATCGAGCGCCCTGGTCAGCACCCGCTCGGTGCCGAGCGTCCGGCTCAGGTCGTCGGTCAGTCCCATACGAATCCCTCCTGCGTCACGATCGTGCCTCGCGCCGCACGGCGCGCGAGGTGCATCGCTCCGTCGAGCGGGTCCCCGGCCGGCGGGCGGACGACGACGTCCGGACGGCGCTGCGCGACGCGTGCGGAGAACCCGGCGGACAGGTCGCCTCCCGCCCTGGCCAGGCCACCGGTGAGGGCGACCCGGGGCGTCGTCTCGGGATCGAGAGCGGCGAGGACGCTGTCGGCCGCCTCGCGGCCCGCCTCCGTCAGGAGCGCCCGGGCAGCCTCGTCCCCGGTCGCCGCCGCGGCGACGACGTCGGGGGCGAAGCCTGCCAGCACCGCCGCACGGTCGGCCCGCGGGTAGAGCTGGGCCGGCCAGGTGACCGGCTCGCCGAGTCGGCGGCGGCCGGCCGCGAGCAGGGCGGACCCGGCGTCGTCGACCCCGTCGTACGCTCGCAACGCTGCCTCCAGACCCCGACGTCCCAGCCAGGCGCCCCCGCCCCGGTCGCCGAGGAGATGACCCCAGCCGTCGACACGCCGCCACCGACCGTCCGCACCCCGGCCGATGGCGACCGCCCCGGTGCCGAGCGCCACGACGGCCCCCTCGGCTCCTGCCAGGGCGCCAAGGTGCGCGGCGACGGCGTCGATCGCGACGACGACGGGCGCGTCCAGCGCGGTGCGGACCTGCTCGGCGACCGCCGACGGGCTCTCGACCAGGGAGGCGAGCCCGGTGGCGCCGACCCCGACGCCGGTGACCTGCGACAGCTCGACGGGCCACCGCGTCGCAGCCTCCCGCAGGAGGTGCTGCAGCAGCCCAGGGACGGTCGCGCCCGTCTCCCCCACGGCGATCGGCGGACCGACGAGCTCCTCCCGGGGGCCGTCGTCGCCGCGGTTCAGCGCCACCCGGCTCCCGGACCCGCCGAGGTCGACACCCATCGTGATCACGAGCGTGCCTCCGGTGCGCGGCCGTACGCGGCCGTCAACGCGTCCCGGACCGAACCGGACCAGGTGCCGAGGAGCTCGCGCGACCGGTCGACACCGATCCCGCCGAGCGCCACGACGATCGCCGTCTTGAGCTCGCCGTCGGTGCGGTCCAGGAGCTCGCGGGCGGCGGTGTCGTCCAGTCCGGTCGCCTCGCGCAGGATGCGGACGGTCCGTTCCCGCAGCTTCGCGTTCGTCGCCACCACCGAGACCATGAGGTTCTTCCACGTGCGTCCGACCGCGATCATGAGCGCGGTGGAAAAGCCGTTCAGCACGAGCTTCTGCGCCGTGCCGGCCTTCAGCCGTGTCGAACCGGTGATCACCTCGGGGCCGGTCGGCAGCACGATGTTCGTGTCCGCCAGACCCTCCAGGGGGGCCTCCGGGTTGCTCGAGACCAGCACCGTGTACGCGCCGGCGGAACGCGCGGCCGCGAGCGCTCCACCGACGTACGGCGTCGAGCCGCTCGCCGCGAGCCCGATCGCGAGGTCGTCGGCGGTCAGGCCCGCCGCCTCCCGGCGTCCGTCCGCTTCGGAGTCCTCGGCGTTCTCCACGGCCTGCACGAGCGCTGCCTCGCCACCCGCGACGTGGCCCTCGACCCGTCCGGGCTCGAGGTTGAAGGTGGGCAGGAGCTCGCTGGCGTCGAGCACCCCGAGGCGTCCCGATGTCCCTGCGCCGAAGTAGTGGACGGTGCCGCCCCGCCGGAAGCGTTCCGCGGCGACGTCCACGACGTGGGCGAGGTCGGGCAGCACCTGCCCGACGGCGTCGACGGCGTGCCGGTCCTCGGCGTTGAGCAGACGCAGGACCTCCGCGGTGCTGAGATCGTCGAGCCCCTCGGACCGGGGGTTGCGGGACTCGGTGGGCGGGAGGGTGCGCGTCATCGCACGGTCTCCCGGTCACGCGCGGCGACGGCAGCGGCCGGGTGACGCAGCGACAGCAGCCCGCCGACGGCGAACGTCACCAGCACCCCGAGCAACGGGTACCACTGCCAGGCGACCCAGACCTCTCCCGTGACGAACTTCTCCATCACGAAGAAGAACGCGTTGACGGCGACCGCCACCACGAAGGCCACGTTGGCGTCGACCGCGTCGGCACGCTTGTTGACGATGCCGAACACGAAGGCACCGAGCAGCCCGCCGTAGGTGATGCCGGCGATCCCCAGCGCCAGGATGACGATGCTGCCTTCGTCGGACCGGAAGAACGCCGCGGGGACGATGAAGGCCAGGCCCCAACCGATCGTGGCCCAGCGCCCGACGCGGAGTCCCTGCGCGTCCGTGACGGGCGACTTCTTGAGCCGGCCGTAGACGTCCGTCACCGTCGACGAGGACAGCGCGGACAGCGAGGAGGACAGGGTCGACATCGCTGCTGCGAGGATGCCCGCGAGCAGCAGGCCCGAGACGCCCTGCGGCAGCCCCTCGATGATGAACAGCGGGAAGATCTCGTCGTCACGGGTCAGGCCGAGCTGCGCGGGGGTCTGCTGCTCGTAGTAGCCCCACAGGGCGAGGCCGACGACGAGGAAGACGGCGAACTGGACGAAGACCACGACCCCCGACCAGATGAGCGCCTTCTGCGCCTCGACCTTCGTCCGGCACGCCAGCAGTCGCTGGACCACGAGCTGGTCGGCGCCGTGGGAAGCCATCGCGAACACGGCACCGCCGACGAGCGAGGGCACGAACGACGACGCGTCCGAGATCGGGTTTCCGGAGAAGACGAACATCGAGAGCTTGCCGGCCTCCGCGGCGTCCGTGAACCAGCCGCCGCCGGTGGTGGCGGACACGACGACGATCGTGAGGACTCCCCCGAGCACGTAGAGGAACATCTGCGCGACATCGACCCACACCACGGCCTTGATGCCACCGATGAACGTGTAGAGGATCGTCACGACCGCGAGCACGACGATGATCGTGAAGTAGTTCGTCTCGATCCCCATCCCGTCGAGGATCAATTTCAGCGGGATCGCCGCGGCCAGCACGCGCACGCCGTCGGCCATCAGCCGAGTGACGAGGAAGGTGATGCCCGCCGTCGTCTGGGTGCTCTGGCCGAACCGCTTGCCCAGGTAGGCGTAGGCCGTGACCATCTCGCCGTCGTAGTAGCGCGGCAGCATGAAGAACGCCACGATGACGCGACCGATGATGTAGCCGATCGCCACCTGCAGGTAGGAGATGTCCCCGAGGAAGCTCATCACCGGGATCCCGACCACCGTCAGGGCGCTGGTCTCGGTGGCGACCACGGACAGGCAGACCGCCCACCACGGAAGGTTCCGGCCGCCGAGGAAGTAGTCCCGCAGCCCGGACTGCCGTCCGCTGAGCTTGAGACCGAGCCAGGCGGTCGCGGCGAGGTAGGCGATGATGACCAAGAGGTCGACTGTGTGCAGCACTCCGTGCTCCTTCGTCAGGGATGCGGTCAGGGAGGGGTCGGGCTCAGCGGGCGACGCGCAGTCGCACCGGGGGGCGGGGGATCGGGTCGGGCAACCGGAGCGGACCCGATCCGGGGGTCAGGCGCCCGGCGAGCGTGGCGTGCCGCGCACCGGTCACGGCCGGGGTGGTGGCGGGGACGCCGTGCCACGTCATCCATCCGAGGAGGGCCATGAGGCAGGCTTCCTTCGCACCTTCGGGCAGGCCGAGAGTCTCGTCCGTCGTCGAGAGCGGCACCCGGGGACCGAGCTCCTCGCGCAGCGCAGCCATCAGCGACGGGTTGCGCGTACCGCCGCCGGAGGCGACGACCGTCCGGACGTCGTGCTGGCGGCACGCGTCGGCCACCGTGCGGGCGGTGAGCCGGGTGAGCGTAGCGATCACGTCGAGATCCGACACGTCCCGGCGCCCGTCCAGGTACCGGTCGAGATAGCCGCCGTGGAAGAGCTCCTTGCCGGTCGACTTCGGGGTCGCGCGACCGTAGTAGGGCTCGGCGAGCAGGTCGTCGAGCAGCGCGGGGTCGACCTGCCCTCGGGCTGCCAGCGCTCCGTCACGGTCGTACCCGCGCCGATCCCCGGTGATGCGCCGGGCCATGAGGTCGATCAGCGCGTTCGCCGGTCCCGTGTCGAACGCGACCAGGTCACGGCCCGGGGCGACCACGGTGAGATTTGCGATGCCGCCGAGGTTGAGCAGCGCAGAGGGCTCCTCGGCCCCCGCAAGGAGCAGCCCGTCGAGGATCCCGGCGAGCGGAGCGCCTTGGCCGCCCGCGGTGACGTCGCGCGCACGGACGTCGGACAGCACGGGCGCTCCCGTCGTCTCGGCGACCCAGGCAGGCTGGCCGATCTGCCACGTGCCCGTGACCCGTCCGTCCACCACGTCGTGCCGGATCGTCTGTCCGTGCATCACGACGAGCTCGCACGAGAGCCCGGTCGTCCGGCACAGCTCGTCGACAGCCGCCGCACAGGCCTGGCCGAGCCGCGTGTCGACGCTGCTGACCAGGTCGAGCGGCACGTCGCCAGGCGCGATCAGGCGCAGGATGTCGAGCGCGAGCGCGTCGTCGAAGGCCACCTCACGCGTCGCCAGAACACGCATCACCAGCGCGTCGTCCGTCGTTTCCTCCGGGCCGATCTCGACCAGGGCCACGTCGAGCCCGTCCGCCGAGGTACCACCCATCGTCCCCGCGACGATCATGCCGATCCTCCGTCCCGGCCGACGCGCACCGGCAGCTCGGTGCGGATCTTGTAGCGGTCACCGCGGTAGACCGACCGGACGAACTCGACCACGTCACCGTCGGGATTCCAGGAGGTGCGCTCGAACTGCAGGGCCGGCGAGTGCACGGGCACGTCGAGGTCGCCGGCCTCCTGGTCGTCCAGCACGGTGGGCTCGATGGTCTGGACGCCGCGCGCGACGACCTGGCCGTAGCGGGAGTCCAGCAGCTCGTAGAAGGAGCCGCCCTCGAGGTCCTCCGCCACGAGCCCGGGCACGAGACTCCGGGGCACGTGCAGCTCCTCGAGGGCCATCGGCACGTCGTCGGCCAGCCGGAGACGGGTGATCTGCACGACCTCCTCCGCCGGGTCGATCTGCAGCCTGCGCCCGATGCGGACGCCGGCGCTGCCGACCTCGAAGGCCAGCACCCGAGAACCTGCCCGCAGCCCCCGCGCGCGCATGTCGGCAGTGAACGAGGTCGCCATCAGCCCCTGGTCCACCTTGGGTCCGAGGGCGAACACGCCCGCACCGTGCCGGCGCCGGACGACACCGCGCGCCACGAGCTCGTCGATGGCGCGCCGCAGGGTCATGCGCGAGACGCCGAGCTCAGGAGCGAGATCGCGCTCCGGCGGCAGCTGCTCTCCGGCAGCCATCTGTTCGAGGCGGTCGAGGATCTGGTCCCGGACGGCGTGGTACTTGGTCACCGGTTCATTCAGGCACACACTCACCCCATAAATCAAGACCACTGGACTAGTTTTCTCCCGATGGGTCCGGACGGTCGGTCGCGGTCCGTAGGATCGAGGCATGAGCACCACCGATCTCGAGGCCCGCGTCCGCGACGCCCTGTCCGGGGTCGTCGACCCGGAGATCCGCCGCCCCCTGACCGAGCTGGACATGATCCGCTCGATCGAGGTCGAGGCCGCGCAGGACCCCGCGGACGGCGCCCACGTCACCGTGGGGGTGGACCTCACCATCGCCGGGTGCCCGATGAAGAACACGCTCGTGACCGACGTGACGGCGGCGACCCGCGCGGTCGAGGGCGTCGGCCGGGTCGACGTCGACCTGGGCGTCATGACCCCCGAGCAGCGCCAGTCGCTGCGGTCCCGGCTCCGGGGCGGCAGCGGGGACCCGAGCATCCCGTTCGCGCAGCCGGACAGCCTGACGAAGGTCTACGCGGTGGCCTCGGGCAAGGGCGGGGTCGGCAAGTCGAGCGTCACGGCCAACCTCGCCGCGGCGATGGCGGCCGACGGGCTCACCGTCGGGGTCGTCGACGCCGACATCTACGGCTTCTCCATCCCCCGCATGCTCGGCGTCGACCGGCAGCCCACCCGGGTCGACTCCATGCTGCTGCCGCCGATCGCGCACGGCGTCAAGGTGGTGTCCATCGGCATGTTCGTGCCCCAGGGCCAGCCGGTCGTGTGGCGCGGGCCCATGCTGCACCGCGCGCTCGAGCAGTTCCTCTCCGACGTGTTCTGGGGCGACCTGGACGTGCTGCTGCTCGACCTGCCGCCCGGCACCGGCGACATCGCCATCTCGGTCGCCCAGCTCCTGCCCGGCAGCGAGATCCTCGTGGTCACGACCCCCCAGACGGCCGCCGCCGAGGTTGCCGAGCGGGCCGGGTCGGTGGCCACCCAGACCTCGCAGGGCGTGATCGGCGTCGTCGAGAACATGTCGTGGCTGGAGCAGCACGACGGCACGCGCCTCGAGGTCTTCGGCGCCGGCGGCGGGAGCACCGTCGCGCAGCGGCTCAGCACCGTCGTCGGGCAGGACGTCCCGCTGCTCGGCCAGGTGCCGCTCGACGTGGCCGTGCGCGAGGGTGGTGACGAGGGCACCCCGGTCGTCCTCAGCGACCCGGAGGCTCCCGGGGCCCGTGTGCTGCGCGACGTCGCCCGGCAGCTCGCCGGGCGGGAGCGTGGCCTGGCCGGCCGCCGGCTCGGGGTCACCCCGGTCGGCTGAGCCCCCGGGCGGTCCCGGTGACCGGTCCGCCGGTCGCCGGGTGTCCGCTCCGCGGACCGGTGGCCGGACGTCCCGCCGGGACAGCGTGCCGGTCCTCCATACTGGGGGCCATGACGTCTCCCGAGTGGCTCGAGTCCTGGTCCGCCGACGACGGCGCCGCACGCGTCCGCACCCTGTTCCGCGAGGTCTTCGGCAGCGACGCCGACCTCGACGGGGTCTGGTCCGCGCCGGGCCGCGTGAACCTGATCGGCGAGCACACCGACTACAACGCCGGCCTGGCCCTGCCGGTGGCTCTCCCCCACCGCACGTACGTGGCGCTGCGGGGCCGCCCGGACGACGTCGTGCGGCTCTCGTCCGCGCAGGCCCGGGGCGAGACCTGGGAGACCCGCCTGGCCGACGTCGCCCCCGGTGACACCAAGGGCTGGGGCGCCTACGTGGCCGGCGTGGCCTGGGCGCTGCGCGCCGCGGGGCACGACGTCGGAGGCTTCGACGCCGTCGTGGACTCCTGCGTCCCGTTCGGTGCCGGCCTGTCGTCCTCCGCGGCGCTCGAGTGCGCCGTCGCGGTGGCGCTCGACGCCGTGCACGGGCTCGGCCTCGCGGCCGACGACGCCGGTCGCGCCGACCTGGCCGCCGCGTGCGTGCGTGCCGAGAACGAGATCGCCGGGGCACCGACCGGCGGCATGGACCAGGCGGCGTCGCTGCGCTGCTCGACCGGCCACGCGCTCCTGCTCGACTGCCGGCCGGGCCTGTCCGCGCTGGAGTCGGCCGACGCCGTCCCGTTCGACCTCGCCGGGGCCGGTCTGACCCTGCTCGTGGTCGACACCCGCGCCGAGCACGCCCTGGTGGACGGCCAGTACGCCGCGCGACGCGCGTCCTGCGAGCGCGCCGCCGACACGCTCGGCGTCGGCTCGCTCCGGGAGATCTCCCCGGGCGATCTCGAGGAGCAGCTGACCCGGCTCGCGGAAGCCGACGACGGCGACGTGTTGCGCCGGCGGGTGCGTCACGTGGTCACCGAGATCGCCCGCACCGAGGACTTCGCGGCTCTCGTGCGCGACGGACGCGTCGACGAGGTCGGGCCGCTGATGAACGCCTCGCACGTCTCGTTGCGCGACGACTACGAGGTCTCGGCCCGCGAGCTGGACCTCGTCGTCGACACGGCGCTCGCCGCCGGCGCGCTCGGGGCCCGGATGACGGGTGGCGGCTTCGGCGGCTCGGCGATCGCGCTGGTGCGCGCCGATCAGGTCGACACGGTCGCGGCCGCCGTGCACGAGGCGTTCGTCGCCGCCGGTCTCACGGCTCCCGGGTTCCTGCTCGCGCCGCCGTCGTCCCCGGCGCACTGAGCACGCCCGGGGCGGCGGTCGGACCGCCTCGGCCGGACCGTGGCGGCCGAACCCGGCGGGAGGGACCGGCGCGTCAGGCCGGGGAGTCCTCCGCCGGCGACGGGCCCAGGTCGTCGGACGCCGGTGCCGCTCCCGGCGCAGGCTCGTCGTCGGGCCGACCGCTACGCAGCTGCTGCAGCGCGTCCTCGAAGAACTCCCCCACCTCGCGCCAGCGCACGGTGGCGTTGGCGAGATGCTCCTCGAGCCGGTCGATCTCGGCGTGCTGGGCCTCCTGCAGGCGCCGCTCGGCCAGCTCTCGACGCACCTCGGCCAGGCGGGCCTCCGCCTCGGCCACGACGCGGGCCAGCTCCTGCTCCAGCGCGGCGATGTCCTCGCTGCGCTCCGTCGAGGACCGGTCGGGCCGGTCGTGCGGCGTGGTCACAGGACGGCGGTCAGGGCGATGAGCGCCATCGGGACGCCGACGAACACACCGAGCACCCAACCGGCCGCCCAGAGCTTGTTCGTGGCGGCGACGTCGCCCAGCCACACGGCTCCGCGGAGCGGCACCTGACGCAGGAGCGGCAGACCGAAGATCACCAGCGCGGCGAAGACGTTGAACAGCACGTGCACGAACGCAGCCTGCAGCGCGAGCTCGCCCTCGGCACCGGTGAAGGCGAAGGCGGCGATGAGCGCGGTGATCGTGGTGCCGATGTTGGCGCCGACGGTGAACGGGTAGACCTGCTTCAAGGAGAAGGTCCCCGAACCGGCCAGCGGGATCATCAGGCTCGTCGTCGTCGAGGAGGACTGGACCATCATCGTCACGGCCGCGCCGCTGGCGACGCCGCTGATCGGGCCGCGGCCCACGGACGCGTGGAGCATCTCGGCGGCCTTGCCCACCATGAGCACCTTGAGCAGGCGTCCGAGCCAGTTGATGACGCCGAGGATCAGGCCGATGCCGAGGACGATCATGAGCACGCCGTGCCACGGGTCGGGCAGGAACGAGGTCCCGGCCTCGAGCAGGTTCGCCAGCGGCTCGGTGACCGTGTCCACGGCGGTGCCGACCGCGGAGAAGGCGGTCGCGACGAATCCGCCGTCACCGCCCGAGGTGGAGGCGGCGAGCCAGGAGGAAGCACGCTGCAGCAGGCCGAACGCCATCTCGAGCGGGAGGAAGATCGCGACGGCGAGCAGGTTGAAGAAGTCGTGCACGGTCGCCGCGGAGAAGGCCCGCCGGAAGCTCTCCCGGTCGCGCGCCATGCCCAGGCTGACCAGCGTGTTGGTCAGCGTGGTGCCGATGTTGGCGCCCATGAGCATCGGGATCGCGATCTCGATCGGGAGCCCGCCGGCCACGAGACCGACGGTGACCGAGGTCGTGGTCGAGCTCGACTGGGTGGCGGCGGTGAACAGCACGCCGACCATGAGGGCCACGAACGGGTTCGACGCGAACGCGAAGAGGTCCTCGGCCGCGCTGCCCGTCGACGCCTTGAACCCGGAGCCGATGAGCTCCACGGCCGTGATGAGCACGTAGACGCCGGCGACGACGCCGAGCCAGTTCGCGGTGCGCAGCGGCCGGCCGGTCAGCCCGAACCGTTCGAAAGGACTGCGCAGACGCTTCGGCTCGACCTGCGCGTCGTTCGCGGCGGTCAAGGACGTCTGGGGGACGACGTCGGTCATGTAGCGGCTCCCGTCAGGGTGGAGGCGGCTCCCCGCGGAGCCGCCTCACGTCATGGCACTCCTGAGAGAACCAGTCGTGGATGACGCCATCCCAGCCGTCAGGTAAACAGAAGATGAACACGCACGGTTTCGTGCATCACACGTTCACCTGACCTCGTCAGCCGAGGTCGTAGGTCGCCACCACCGGGGCGTGGTCGCTCCACCGCGCGTCGTAGGACGGCGCCCGGTCCACCTGCACCTTCACGGCCCGGTCCGCGAGCGGCGGGTTGGCGAGGTGGTAGTCGATCCGCCAGCCCCGGTCGTTGTCGAACGCCTGCCCCCGCCAGGTCCACCAGGTGTACGGCCCCGGCCCCTCGCCGCCGTGGGCGCGGCCCAGGTCCGTCCAGCCCGCCTCGAACCAGCGGTCGAGGTACGCCCGTTCGTCCGGCAGGAACCCCGAGCTCTTCAGGTTGCCCTTCCAGTTCGCGATGTCGACCTCGCGGTGGGCGATGTTCACGTCACCCGCCACCAGGACCGGGTCCGACCCCGCGGCGAGCGCGTCCAGCCGCCGGGAGACCTTGTCGAGATGGGCGTACTTCGCGGTCATCGTGTGCTCCTGGCCGGGCTTGGCGGACCCCGAGTGGAGGTAGGCCGAGACGACCGTGAGACGGCCCCCGTCACCGAGCTCGAGGTCGGCCTCGAGCCAGCGCCCGCTGTCGACGTCGGGCTCGGCGACGTCGTCCGCCTCGACGCCGTCGCGCACCGCGGCGAGGGGCAGCCGCGAGACCACCGCGACACCCGCCCGTCCCTTGAGCCGGCTCGGCACGTGCGCGACGTGGCGGTCGGCGAAGTGGGCCCGGACCAGCTCGTCGGGAGCACGGACCTCCTGCAGGAGCAGGACGTCCGGATCCCACCGGGCGATCCAGTCGTCGATGCCGCGGCGGACGGCGGCTCGGATCCCGTTGACGTTGGCGGTGGCGACAGTCAGCACGCGCGCCATCCCACCACACGTCGCCGACGCCGTCAGCGACGCGCCTCACTCACCGCGGTGGGCGGCCTCCAGCGTCGCGACGTCGATCTTGCCCATCTGCAGCATGGCCTGCACGGTGCGCTGGTTCGCGGCCGTGGTGTAGTCGCCGCACAGCTCCTCGAGCTGGCGGGGGATCACCTGCCAGCTCACGCCGAAGCGGTCCGTGCACCAGCCGCACGGCCCGGGCTTGCCGCCGTCGGCGGTCAGGAGGTCCCAGTAGTGGTCGACCTCCGCCTGGTCGTCGCAAAGCAGGTAGAGGCTGAACGCCTCGTCGAGCTGCAGCGCGGGTCCGGCGTTGAGCCCCACGACCTCGAGCCCGCAGACGGTGAACTCGACGATGAACGGAGCGCCCGCCGTCGCTCCCGGGATGCCCTCCGATGCCGTCAGCACACGGTCCACGCTGGAACCGGGGATGTGGTCGGCGTAGAACGCCGCCGCCTCGAGCGCCCGGTCGTTCCCGAACCACAGGTGCGGTCGCACGGTGATCATGTCGTCCCTCCTCGGCACGGCCCCGCGGGTCGGGGCATGCAGGGGGGACGACGACGCCGCACGGAACTCATCGCACCGGCCGGGGAACGACCTACCGGATGCGGAATTGTCTGGAGTGTCGCATCATCGCAGCGGGCCGTCCGCGGCGACCGCCCGTCCACCACCTCGCGACGTCGAAGGAGCATCTCCATGCGCACCACACGCCTCTGGGCCACCGCCGCCACGGCCGCGTTGGCCGTCGGCACCCTGACCGCCTGCGGCGGCGACTCCCCCGAGGAGAACACCGCCGACGCCTGCACCGACTGGGACACCTACACGGCGGCCCTCGGCGATCTCGTCGGCACGCTCGGGTCCGAACCGACCGTCGGCGAGGTCGAGGACGCCCGCGACGCCGTCGACGACGCCTGGGACGACCTGGAGGAGTCGCTGGGCGACGTGGCCGAGGACCGCGCCGAGGAGCTGGAGAACGCCTGGGACGAGCTGAGCGACGCCGTCGACGACCTGGACGACGACGCCACGCTGGGCGAGGCCGCGCAGCAGATCTCCGCCCAGGCTCAGGAGGTGCAGTCCGCGAACACGGACGTCACCGCCGAGCTCGGCTGCGAGTAGGACGCCGGACTCGACACGACGGGCGGCTCCCGCCCGTGTCGCGGTCGTCGATCCCGAAGCGGAGCGCCCCAGGGCGCGTGAACGCGATCGCGACACGGGCAGGAGTCACCACGTCGACGCCGACCGACCTCAACCGGCCTGACGCTCGGCGGTGTCGACGACGTTCGCCAGGAGCATCGCCCGAGTCATCGGGCCCACTCCCCCGGGGTTCGGCGAGTACCAGGCCGCCTGCTCGCGGGCCTCGGGCGCGATGTCGCCCACCACCCGCGACTTGCCGGTCTCGGGGTCGGTGCGCCGTGAGACGCCGACGTCGATGAGCACCGCACCCGGCTTGACCATGTCGGCGGTGACGATGCCCTCGACCCCCGCCGCCGCGATCACGACGTCGGCCCGGCGCACCAGGTCCGGTAGGTCACGGGTGCCGGTGTGCGTCAGCGTCACGGTGGCGTTGACGGACTTGCGGGTCAGCAGCAGCCCGATCGGGCGGCCCACCGTCACGCCGCGGCCGAGGACCACGACCTCCTTGCCCGCCCAGTCGACGCCGTGCCGCTCGACCAGCTCGACGATGCCGCGCGGCGTGCACGGCAGCGGGGAGGTGATGTCCCCGCTCACGCGCAGCACGAGCCGGCCCAGGTTCGTCGGGTGCAGCCCGTCGGCGTCCTTGGCCGGGTCGACGAGCTCGAGGACGCGGTTCGTGTCGATCCCCGGCGGGAGCGGGAGCTGGACGATGAAGCCGGTGCAGGCCGGGTCGTCGTTGAGGCGCGCGACGGCGGCCTCGATGTCGGCCTGCGTGGCGTCGGCCGGCAGGTCCTCGCGGAGGGACTCGATGCCGACCTCGGCGCAGTCGCGGTGCTTGCCGGCGACGTACCACTGGGAGCCGGGGTCGTCGCCCACGAGCAGCGTGCCCAGGCCCGGCGTGATCCCCTGCTCGCGCAGCGCGGCGACACGCCCGCGGAGCTCGTCCTTGATCGCGGCGGCGGTCGCCTTGCCGTCCAGCTTCTGCGCGGTCACTGGGACAGCCCCGGGTAGAGCGGGAAGTCCGCGGTGAGCTTCGCGACGCGGGCCTTGAGCGCCTCGGCGTCGGCCGCGGTGCCCTCGCGCAGGGCGGCGGCGATGATGTCGGCCACCTCGGTGAACTCGGCGTCGCCGAACCCGCGGGTCGCCAGCGCCGGGGTACCGATCCGCAGACCCGAGGTCACGCGCGGCGGGCGCGGGTCGAACGGGACCGCGTTGCGGTTCACCGTGATGCCGACCGAGTGCAGGAGGTCCTCGGCCTGCTGGCCGTCCATCGCGGAGTTCCGCAGGTCCACGAGCACCAGGTGGACGTCGGTGCCGCCGGTGAGCACCGACACCCCCGTCTCGGCGACGTCGGCCTGGGCGAGACGGTCGGCGATGATGCGCGCGCCGCGGCGGGTGCGCTCCTGACGCTCGACGAACGCGTCGGTGCCCGCGATCTTGAACGCCACCGCCTTGCCGGCGATGACGTGCATGAGCGGGCCGCCCTGCTGGCCGGGGAACACCGCGGAGTTGAGCTTCTTGGCGTGCTCGTCCGAGGACAGGATGAAACCGGAGCGCGGGCCGCCGATGGTCTTGTGCACGGTCGAGGAGACGACGTCGGCGTGCGGCACCGGCGACGGGTGCAGACCCGCGGCCACGAGGCCGGCGAAGTGGGCCATGTCGACCCAGAGCTTGGCGCCGACCTCGTCGGCGATCTCGCGGAAGGCCGCGAAGTCGAGCTCGCGCGGGTAGGCCGACCAGCCGGCGATGATGACGTCGGGGCGGTGCTCCAGGGCCCGCTTGCGCACCTCGTCCATCTCGATCCGGTAGGTCTGCGGGTCGACGCCGTACCCGGCGACGTCGTAGAGCTTGCCGGAGAAGTTGATCTTCATGCCGTGCGTGAGGTGGCCGCCGTGCGCCAGCTCGAGACCCATGATCTTGTCGCCGGGCTTGATGAGCGCGTGCAGGACGGCGGCGTTCGCCTGGGCGCCGGAGTGCGGCTGGACGTTGGCGTACTCGGCGCCGAACAGCGCCTTGGCCCGCTCGATCGCGAGGTTCTCCGCGATGTCGACCTGCTCGCAGCCGCCGTAGTAGCGGCGACCGGGGTAGCCCTCGGCGTACTTGTTCGTCAGCACCGAGCCCTGTGCCTGCAGCACGGCGCGGGGGACGAAGTTCTCCGACGCGATCATCTCGAGGGTGTCGCGCTGCCGGGCCAGCTCGCCGTCGAGGACGGCGGCGATCTCCGGGTCGACCTCGGCGAGAGGGGCGTCGAACGTGGGGTCGGGAGTGCTCATGGGGGCGTCTCCTGCTGTGTCGGCGGTTCCACGGTTGTCGTTACCGACCGGGCCCAGGCGACCGACCCGTCGTCAGCACAGCATGTCGCTCCCCGGTGGTGATCCACCTGCACGCCAGTCACGACGCCCCCGATCCTAGCAGCGCCGGACCGGCCCGTCGGGGCGTGGGCCGAACACACGGGGCCGGTCCGGCCCGGTCAGGGCTCCGGCACCGTCGTCGTCGCCACCGGCCAGCCGTCGTCCCAGCCGAGCCGCTGGATCGCGAGCCGATGGGCGCCGGCGTTGTCGCCGTCGTAGAAGTGGTAAGCGAGGTAGCCCTCCGAGAGGGACTGCCCTCCCGGGCCGATCAGGGAGTCGCGCGACCCGAGCACGAGCGTCCCGCCGCCGTCGGCCATGTCCACGCCGTCGGCGTCCACGAAGGGACCGGTGACGTCGCGGGAGCGCCCGACGTGGATCGAGTAGGTCGAGCTGACGCCGGAGCAGCACTTCCCCCACGAGACGAACAGGTAGTACCAGCCGTCCCGCTCGACGACGTACGGCGCCTCGATCGGGTTGTTCGTGACGCCGGGCCGGCTCGCCACCTGCACGGGGTCGGCGTCCTCCGCCGGCATCCCCGAGGGCCGGTCGAGGGGCAGCACGTGGATGCCCTCCCAGAAGGAGCCGTAGAACAACCACGGCGTGCCGTCGGCGTCCGTGATCACCCCGGGGTCGATGGCGTTGTAGGGGTCGCCGGCCTGCGAGCGCCAGACCGCGCCCTGGTGGGTCCAGCCGTAGTCCGGGTCCTCCGGGTCCAGCGTGGACCCGGTGGCCAGTCCGATGGCCGACGTGTTCGAGCCGAAGGTCGAGGCCGAGTAGTACAGGTACCAGGTGCCGTCGTGCTCGACGAGCTCCGGCGCCCAGAAGTGCTCGACACCGTCGATCGAGTCGCGGACCCACTGCGGGTCCTCGTCGGTCGACCAGGCCGTCCCGGCGGCCTCCCAGGTGGTCCCGCCGTCGTCGGACCGGTGGACCAGCGGGGCGCCCCGGGACTTGCCCGGGGCGCCGGTGGAGTAGACGAACCAGGGCTCGCCCTCGTCCCCGACGACGAGCGCCGGGTCGTGGGTGGCCAGGTCGCCCTCCAGGGCCAGCGGCTCGGGCTCGCTCGCCGTCTGCCAGGGCCGGAGCGCGGCGAGCGCGACCCCGGCACCGATCACGACGACGGCGACGAGGCCGACGACGGCGCGCCAGCGGCTCACGCCGCGGGCCCGAGCCTGACGATGCTCCACGACACCGGCGGCAGGACGGCGCCGAGCCGACCGTCGGCGACCTGCGCGGTCGCGTTGGGCCGGGGTGCGACCGACGAGTCGTCGTCGGCGGTGGCCGTCCAGGTGTGGTCGGGGTTGGACAGGGTGAGCGCCTCGACGACCCGCAGCCCCTCGAAGCCGCGCAGGTCGACGTCGAGCGTGACCTCGTCGGTGACCGACCGGTTCGTCGCCAGCACCACGACCTCCCCGGTCCCGGCGTCGTGGGTGGCCACGGCGTCGAGCACGGGGACCTCGCCGAAGCGGGCCGTGTCGGTCGTCGGCGCGTCGATCGCCAGACGCAGCACCTCGCCCGCCGCGTGCCGGGAGGTCAGGGCGAACGGGTGGAAGATCGTCTGCTTCCAGCTCCGGCCGCCCGGCTCGGTCATGATCGGCGCGATGACGTTGACGAGCTGGGCCTGCGAGGCCGCGTGCACGCGGTCGGTGTGCCGCAGCAGGCTGATGAGCAGGTTGCCCACCACGACGGCGTCGGCCACGTTGTACCGGTCCTCGAGGAGCACGGGTGCGACCGGCCAGTCGTCGCCCGACGGCGGACGGGACTCGGCGCGCTTCTGGTACCAGACGTTCCACTCGTCGAACGAGATGTGGATCCGCTTGGTGTGCTTGCCGGCTGCCCGCACGGCGTCGGCGGTGGCCGCGACGGAGTCGACGAAGTGGTCCATGTCGACGGCCGACGCGAGGAACGAGGCGAGGTCGCCGTCCTCCTCGTAGTAGTAGGCGTGCGCCGAGACGTGGTCGACGTGCTCGTACGCCTCGGTGAGCACCGTGTGCTCCCAGGCGCCGAAGGTGGGCATGCCGGAGTTGGACGACCCGCACACGACCAGCTCGAGGTCCGGGTCGATCATGCGCATGGCCCGCGCGGTCTCGGCGGCGAGGCGGCCGTACTCGGCGGCGGTCTTCGCGCCGATCTGCCACGGCCCGTCCATCTCGTTGCCCAGGCACCACATCGACACGCGGTACGGCTCCTCGGCGCCGTTCGCTCGACGGAGGTCGCTCCAGGCGGTGCCGCCGGGGACGTTGCAGTACTCGAGCAGGTCGAGCGCCTCCTGCACGCCGCGCGTGCCGAGGTTGACGGCCATCATGGGCTCGACGCCGGTGCGCTCGGCCCAGCGCATGAACTCGTCGACCCCGACCAGGTTGGGGTCGGTGGAGTGCCAGGCCAGGTCGAGACGGCGCGGGCGGTCCTCGACCGGGCCGATGCCGTCCTCCCAGCGGTAGCCGGAGACGAAGTTGCCGCCCGGGTAGCGGACGGTCGAGACGCCCAGCTCTCGGGTGAGCTCGACGACGTCGCCGCGGAACCCGTCGGCGTCGGCGGTCGGGTGCTCGGGGTCGTGGATCCCGGTGTAGACGGAACGGCCCAGGTGCTCGACGAACGAACCGAACGTGCGACGACGCACGGGTCCGACGACGAAGGCCGGGTCGACGGTGACGGATGCGGACAGCATGATTCCTCCCCCGCGGTGGGGACGACGATGGGTCCGGTGGGCACCGCGGGAGCGGTGCCCACCGGGGCGTGGGGTCGGGTCGACTACTTGATCGACCCGAGGGAGAGCCCGCCCTGCCAGTACTTCTGCAGGCCGAGGAACGCGGCGATCAGCGGGATGATCGACACCAGCGCACCGGTGACGATGAGGTTCCACACCTGCTCGCCGCCGGCACCGGCGTTCGACAGGGCCTGCCACTGGTTCAGGCCGACCGTCACCGGCAGCAGGTCGGTGTCGCGCAGCACGGCCAGCGGGAGGAAGAAGTTGTTCCAGCTGAACACCGTCGCGAGCAGCAGCACCGTCACCATGGCGGGACGCAGCAGCGGCAACGACACCCGGAAGAAGAGCCGCAGCTCCCCGGCGCCGTCCACGCGGCCCGCGTCGAGCATCTCGTCCGGGATCGCGTCCTGGGAGTAGACGCGGATCAGGTAGACGCCGATCGGGCTGAGCAGGGAGGGCAGGATGACCGCCCACATGGTGTTGATCAGGCCGATGTCGCTGAGCAGCACGAACGTGGGGATCGTCAGCGCCGTCAGCGGCACCATGACGGACCCGAGCAGCACGGTGAAGTAGGCACCACGCCCCCGGAACCGGTACTTGGCCAGGCCGTACCCGGCGAAGACCGCCAGCACGGTGGCGCCGACCCCGCCGGCGAAGGCGTAGACGAACGAGTTGCGCAGCCAGATCCAGTAGATCCCGCCCTGGTGCTCGAAGAGCCCGCGGATGTTCTCGACGAGGTTGAACTCGTCGTTGAACCACAGCGCCCCGCCGGACCCGACGAACAGCCCGCTGTTGGACTTGGTCGAGCCGACGATGAGGAACCACAGCGGGATGACGAAGTACAGCGCCATGATCAGCAGGAACGCGTGCGAACCGATCCGCCGGCTGTTCTTGGAGCTCGCGCGCCGGGTACGACGCGACGGGGCCTGGGTCGTCTCGAGGTCCGTAGTCATGACTTCAGTCCGCTCTGCTTGCGGGTCAGGTACAGGAAGAGGTACGACCCGATGAACACGAAGATGCCCAGTGCGAAGGCGATCGTGGACGCGTAGTTGAACTGGCTGTACGAGAACGCCAGCGAGTACGCGTACATGTTCGGCGTGTAGTCCGGCGGGATCGCGCCCTGCGCGACCGAGCGCAGCACCGTGGGCTCGGTGAAGAACTGCAGCGTGCCGATCAACGAGAAGATCACGACCATGACCATCGACGACGACACCATCGGCACCTTGATGCGCAGCGCGATCTGGGCGCCGTTCGCGCCGTCGATGCGGGCGGCCTCGTAGACCGAGGGGTCGATGGTCCGCAGGGCGGCGTAGATGATGATCATGTAGTAGCCGACCCACTGCCACGTCACGATGTTCACCAGCGAGGTGAAGATCATCGACGAGCTGAGGAAGTCGGGCGCCGCGAGGCCGAAAAGCCCGAAGAGGTCCTGGGCGGGCCCGAAGCGCGGGCTGTAGAGGAAGCCCCACATCAGGGCGCCGATGACCGCCGGGACGGCGTACGGAACGAAGATGAGCAGCCGCGAGGCCTTGCTGAGCTGCGTGGCGAGCGTGTCGAGCACCAGCGCGCACAGCAGCGCGACGCCGATCTGGATCGGGACCATCACGGCCACGAACCGTGCCACCAGCAGCAGCCCGTCGAGGAAGATCGGGTCGGTGAAGGCGCGGACGTAGTTGTCGATCCCGACGAAGACCGACTCACCGCCGGTGGCGATCCCCTTGTTGTGCAGGCTCATCCAGAACGCGTAGGAGAGCGGCACGATGAGGAACAGCACGAAGACGATGGTGAACGGGGTGGTGAAGATCCATCCCCACCACTGCCGCTTGCTGTCGATGGTGCTGGTGGACGAGCTCCTGCGGAGCTTGCCGCCGCGTGCACCCGCAGCCGCGGGTCCGGCAGTCTGGTCGACTGCCGTCGACGACGTTGTCATGGTTTCTCCCTGCGCGATCCTGCGTGAGAGGGAGGGCCGCCGGCCCGGTCGCCCGGACCGGCGGCCCTGCCATCACTTGACGGTGAAGCCCTGCTGCTGGGCGTAGGTCACCAGGGCGTCCTGGATGGTCTGCAGCGCGCCGGCGGCGTCGCCGCCGGACTCGACCATGTCGTACAGCGCCTGCGTCTGCTGGTCGTAGGCGTAGACCTGGAACGGGCTGAAGGAGAAGCCCTCGTAGCCGTTCGCGGCCTCGATGAAGACGTCCTTGTTGATCTGCTGCCCGCCGAAGAACTCGTACTCCTTCTCGACGAAGAAGTCCGACTCCAGCGCCTCGAGCCACTGCGGGAACAGCGCCGCCTCGTCGATGCCGAGCTCCCAGGCGTCCATCGTGCCGAACAGCTCGCTGGCGACGGTGTAGGACAGCTCGGGGTCGGCGGCCTGCTCGGTCACGGCGAAGGTCGAGCCGCCCCAGTTGACCTGGACCGGGTTCGCCGGGTCCCACTGCGGCAGCGGTGCCGCCTTCCACTCGGCGCCCGAGTCGGCGTCGGACAGACCCTGCAGGTAGCCCGGGCCCCACGCGGCGGCGAGGTAGACGGCGTAGGTGCCGTCGACCAGGCTCGTGTTGTAGTCGGAGGTGAAGGCGTCGTCGGTGGCGACCAGGTCGGACTCGATGAGGTCGTTCCAGTAGGACAGGACCTCCTCGGCCTCCGGCGTGGCGACGTCGATGCCGATCTCGGCCGGGTTCGCGTTGTCGTACTCGAACGGCGACCAGCCGTTCTGGGCGAACAGCGCGTAGTTCAGCGCATTGCCGTTGGTCGGGTAGTTCGTGATGTAGCCGTCGTAGCCGGCGTCCCGCAGGTCCTGGGCCGCCTGGGCGAACTCGTCCCACGTGGTGGGGGGCTCGACGCCGTACTCGTCGAAGATGTCGGCGCGGTACAGCATGCCCATCGGGCCGCCGTCCACGGGGACGGCGTAGACCGAGTCGCCGTTGGAGACGTCCGACCAGGAACCGGTGGTGAACTGGCTCTCCAGCTCGCCGGCACCGTACTCCGACAGGTCGACCAGCGAGTCGAGGATCGTGTAGGTCGGCAGGATCTCGGACTCGAGCATGATGACGTCGGGCGCACCGCTGCCGGCCTCGATGGTCGTCGAGAACTTGTTGTACTCGTCGGCGCCCTGACCGGCGTTCGTCCAGCAGACCTGGACGTCGTCGTGGGTCTCGTTGAAGAGGTCCACGACCGACTCGAAGGCGGGGTACCAGGCCCAGACGCTCACCTGGGGAGCGTCGGCGTTCAGGATCTCGTTCGTGCAGGTCGCGTCCTCGCCGCCGGCGGCGGACCCTGCGTCGGTCTGGCCGTCCTCGGACCCGCCGGACGAGCAGGCGGTGAGGATCGCACCGGCCGCCACGGTGGCCGCGACGGCTGCTGCTCCACGTCGCTGTGAGATGCGCATTCGAAGTTCCTCCTTGATGTGCGCGGGGGCCGCCTTGGCCTCCGGCGAAAGGTCACCGACCGCGGTGCCTTCTCTCCAACGTTGTAGATCGGAGTAGGACCATTTTTACACCGTTGTACATCCGGTCCGCAACCCCCTCGTGCCGTCGTGACCCGATCGTCACCGCACCACGGCGCGCGCCGTGCCGGCCGCGCGTGTCAGTGCACGTCCTGCCCCAGCAGGCACGACTCCCGGGCGACGATGCGGAAGTCCGCGACGACGCGTCGAGGCGCGACCGTGGATCCGGCGATGCGCTCCAGCAGCAGGTCCACGGCGGTGCCGGCGATCTGCTCCCGCCCGGGGTCGACCGTGCTCAGCAGCGGCTCGGAGTAGCGGGCGTCGTCGATGTCGTCGAAGCCGATGACCGCCACGTCGCGCGGCACCGCGACGCCCCGGGTGTGGAGCACGTGCAGCGCACCGAGCGCGAGGGCGTCGTTCATGGCGAAGACGCCGTCGAGCTGCACCCCGGCGTCGAGCAGCCGTGTCATGGCCTCGGCGCCGGTCGAGCGGTGCCAGAGCCCGGCGTCGGCGACCAGGTCGGGGTCGAAGGGTAGCCCCGCCTCGGCGAGCGCCTTGCGGTACCCGTCGAGGCGCAGCCGGGCGGACCCCATGGTCTCGCCGGGGTGCGCACCGACCGTCGCGATCCGGCGGCACCCGCGCTCGACGAGATGCAGGGTGGCCGCCCTGGCCGCCTCGACGTTGGCCATCGTGACGTGGTCGACCGGGCCGAACATGCGCTCGCCGAGGAGGACCATCGGGTAGTCGACCTGGAGCCGCTCGGTCTCCTCGGGCTCGAGGGCCAGCGGGGAGAACAGCAGCCCGTCGGTGAGCCGACGGTGGGGCGAGTCGAGCGCCTGGAGCTCGCGCTCCCGCTGCGCGCCCGTCTGCTCCAGCAGCACCACCACGCCGCGGGCCTCGGCGGCGCGCATGACGGAGTCCGCCAGCTCGGCGAAGTACGGCAGGGACAGCTCCGGCAGAGCCAGCCCGATCATGCCGGTGCGCCCCTGGCGCAGGTTGCGGGCGGTCGTGTTGAGCCGGTAGCCCAGCTCGTCGATCGCGTCCTGGACACGACGCCGCGTCTCGGGCCGGATGTGCGGGTACCCGTTGACGACGTTCGAGACGGTCTTGATCGAGACGCCGGCCCGTTGCGCCACGTCGTGCATGGTCACTGCCATGTGACTCTCCTCCTGGTCGACGCGCCACAGCGTAGGCCACTCGATGCCGGCTGGTGCGTCGCCCGATGACTGTGATTAACTCTACATCGTTGTAACCAAAGGCGGTACCACCCCGCTCCGTTCGCAGAGGAACAGACATGGCTGACGCCCGCATCACCCTCCACCCCGACTTCCGGCGGGGCACCGTCGACCGGCGCCTGTTCGGCTCGTTCGTCGAGCACCTCGGCCGCGCCGTCTACACCGGCATCTACGAGCCCGAGCACGCGCAGGCCGACGAGCACGGCTTCCGTCGCGACGTCGCGGACCTCATCACCGAGCTCGGCGTCCCGATGGTGCGCTACCCCGGGGGCAACTTCGTGTCCAACTACGTCTGGGAGGACGCCGTCGGCCCGGTGGAGGAGCGCAAGCCCTTCCTGGACCTGGCCTGGCGCACCGTCGAGCCCAACCTCGTGGGCACCGACGAGTTCCTGCAGTGGGCCGAGCGCGAGGGCATCGAGCCGATGATGGCCGTCAACCTCGGCACCCGGGGCGTCGACGCCGCCGCGGCCCTCCTCGAGTACTGCAACGGCGAGGCCGGCACCCGCTGGGCCGACCTGCGCATCGCCAACGGCCGCACCGAGCCCTACGGCGTGAAGCTCTGGTGCCTCGGCAACGAGATGGACGGCCCCTGGCAGATCGGCCACAAGGACGCCCACGAGTACGGCAAGCTCGCCGCCGAGGCCGGCAAGGCGATGAAGCTCGTGGACCCCTCCATCGAGCTCGTCGTCTGCGGGTCCAGCTCGATGCAGATGCCGACCTTCGGCGAGTGGGAGCGCGTCGTGCTGTCCTACACGTACGACATCGTCGACCACATCTCGATGCACGCGTACTACGAGGAGCACGGCGGCGACCGCCGGTCCTTCCTCGCGTCCGGCACGGCGATGGACCAGTTCATCGACCGCGTCGTCGCCTCGGCCGACGCCGTCGGGGCCGAGCGGCGGTCGGACAAGAAGATCACCATCTCCTTCGACGAGTGGAACGTCTGGTACCTCGAGACCCGGTTCCCCGGCGAGTCCAACCTGCCCATCCAGCGTGACGCCCCGCGCATCATCGAGGACGTCTACTCCGGGCTGGACGCCGTCGTCGTGGGCGACCTCCTGGTCACCCTGCTCAACCACGCCGACCGCGTCCCGGTCGCCGCGCTGGCGCAGCTCGTCAACGTCATCGCCCCGATCATGACCGAGCCCGGCGGGGAGGCGTGGCGTCAGCCCACCTTCCACCCGTTCGCCACCACCGCGCGGCTCGCCCAGGGCACCGCGCTGGACGTGCGCGTCGAGGCGCCGTCGTACGAGACCACGCGCCACGGCGCGGCCCCCACCGTCACGGCGGCCGCGACCGTCGGCGACGACGGCGCGCTGGGGCTGTTCCTCACGAACCGCACCGACCGAGTCGTCGAGGTCGACCTGGCGCACGTCGGCGCCGCGCTCGCGCTCACCGAGGGTCACCAGATGGTCGCCGACCACGAGCCGGCCGTGCACGGTCCCGAGCACGCCGCGAAGGTGGCCGAGACGTGCTGGTCCTCCGTCGACGTGGCGTCCGCCGTCACGGGCACCGCGGGCGGGACGACGACCGTGCGCCTCGCGCCGGAGTCCTGGACCGCGTTCTCGGGGACGTTCGCCCGCGCCTGACGGCACCGCGGGAACCGCACGAGATCGACCCTCCCGGATCGGGTCCCACCGCCTGGCGGTGGGACCCGATCCGGGAGGGTCGATCTGGTCGAGGCGACGGGACGATCAGGCGGGAGCGAGCTCCAGCTCCTCGTCGCGGCCGCGCTCGGCCTTCTGGTCCTCGTAGCGGCGCACGACGCGGCTGACCGTGGAACGGGAGGCCGAGACCTTCTCCGCGATCTCGCGCTGCGTCAGCCCCTCGGTGGCGAGCTCGACGATGAGCCGGTCGCGCTCCGCCGTCGGCGACGCGTCGGTGCCCTGCACCCCGCTCTCGTCCGACGCCCCGGGGTCGGGCGCCTCGGCCCCGTCCACCGGGTCCATGGTCGTCGTCTCGGTGGTCGACTCGCTGGTCGACTCGCTGGTCGACTCGCTGGTCGACTCGCTGGTCGACTCGCTGCTCGGCGCCGCCGCGTCGTCGGCCGCGTCCTGCGTGGTGGTCGTCGCCGAGGAGCCCTCGGCCGGCTCGTGCACCGAGGACCAGTCCGGCACGTCGGCGCTCGGCGCCGTCGGGGCGGCGGCGCGGTCGGCGAGGTCGAACACCTCGACGCGACGGGTGTGGCCCGTCTCCGGCAGCGGCTCGGTCCGCTTCGTGGTGCCGGCGGAGGCCTGCCCGGTCGTCGCCGGGCTGGGGACCGGAGCGGTCGCCTGCTCCTCGGGCGCGGCGGGAGCCTCGACCGGCACGGCGGGCTCGTGCATGGCGAAGGCCTGGCGGACGCGCGACTCGAACGCGGGCAGCTCCTCGAACGCCGTTGCGGGCTCGTAGGGCTGCTCGCCGGCGGCGTCGAACGGCGTCGCGGCCCGTGCCGGAGCAGGTCGTCCGTCCTCGGCGCCGGCCGGGGCGGGCGCCGCGGCAGGTGCAGGTGCGGGCTCGTCCGACCAGCCCGTGACACCACGAACCATGCCGCGCTTGACCGAGCTCGCCCCGATGGAGTCCAGCCGGCTGCCGTGGCGCTCGGCGGCCTCGAGGCGCTGGACCCAGACCTGCATCCGACGCTCGAAGTCCTCGACCGTGAGCAGCTTCAGGGCACGGTCGCGCGCCGCCCGCTGGCGCTGGTGCGCCGCCCGGACCTTCTGCGTCCCGCGGCGGTTGCCGCTGTTGTCGAGCCGCGCGTCGCGCCACTCCTCCAGCGCGGTGACGTACTGGTGCACCCGGTGCTCGCGTCGGCGCTCGTCGAGCGTGTGGCCCGTGACGAGGTGCCGCTCCCCCACGAGGGCCAGGTGCCACATCAGGGCGGCGACCAGCGGCGGCACGAACCGGAAGACCACCATGTACGGCGTCGACTCGTTGGGCACCGCGATCTCGTGCAGCGCGGCGAACACGCCGGACGTGCCGGACAGGATCCACGTCAGGGTCAGCAGCACGCCGTAGGGCCGGCCCTCGAGCGCGGCGTTGCGGGCCATGAGCGCGACGGCGACCAGGCTGACCTCGAGGAAGCCGGCGAGCGCATAGGCCTCGAGGGGCGCCATGTTGGCGACCTCGAGCCCGAACAGGACCATGCCGCTGTAGGCCAGCGCGGTCGCGATGAACGCGGCGATGACCACGGCCACCATGGGCAGGTGCCGACCGCGGTAGCGCACTCTCGGCGGGGCATCGCCTGCGGTCGAAGCGGGCATGTCCTGCTGAGTCACGTCTGCCTCCGAAATATCGTGATGAGGCTATATATCAGCAGTTGCAGCGCACGGAAGTCAACGTTCCGTCCGCGACCCGACTCGCCGCCGGGCGAGAGGACGTCACGTTCCGTCCGCAAACCTCTCACATCCCGTGCGAGAGACCGTCGATCTCGCGGCGTCGTCGTCCGAGGGGCGTCCGTCACCACGTCGAGCGCCTCTGCTCGTGCCACCTCCTCACCAGTTGTGGGCGTGAAATCTGCAACTCCGGAGCACTCCGGAACCGCAGATTTCACGCCCACAACGTCATGCGTGGCACGAGGCCGGGATCACTCCACGGGTGCGATGGCGTCGCGGAACGCCGGGAAGTTCTCCTCGTGTCTACTCCTCGATGAGCGTGACTCGGTGCGGGGCGGATTTCCGCTCCGCCACCGGTGCTCGGCGTCGAACACCGGTGTCGAGCAAGAGCGCGAACAGCTCGCCTGCGAGTGTTAGCGATCACATCCTGCGTCGTGACACCTCCTTGGTCGAGATGGCGGGAACACCCGGCCTCCGCCGCGGGACCGCGGCGGAGGCCGGGAAGACGGTCAGGTCTTGCGGAGGCTGAGCACCCGCTGCAGGACGACGAACACCAGCAGCAGCACGCCGATGAAGATCTTCGTCCACCAGGAGCTCAGCGTGCCCTCGAAGGTGATGATCGTCTGGATCAGGCCCAGCACCAGGACACCGAGCACCGACCCGAGGACGAAACCGGTGCCACCGGTGAGCAGGGTGCCGCCGATGACGACCGCGGCGATCGCGTCGAGCTCCATCGCGACACCGGTCAGCGAGTACCCGGACCGCGAGTACATCGCGAAGAGCAGACCGCCGAGACCGGCGCAGGTGCCGGAGATCACGTAGACCAGCACCTTGGTGCGCGCCACGGGCAGACCCATGAGCTGGGCCGACTGCTCGCCGCCGCCGATCGCGTACACCGTCCGCCCGAACTGCGTGTAGTGCAGCAGGTAGAAGGCGACCGCGATGACGACCAGCGCGATGATCACGCTCGTGGTCATCCGCCACTGGCCGCCGATCCAGGTGTCCCAGCCGGCGAGCGCCACGAACGCCTCGTCGGTGATCGGGATCGACTCCGGGGCGATGACGAAGCAGAGCCCGCGGGCGAAGAACATCCCGGCCAGCGTCGCGATGAACGGTTGCACCTCGAACACGTGCACCATCAGCCCGATGAGGAGCCCGATGATCGAGCCGATGAGCACCGCGCCGGGGAGGACGACCGCCACGGGGAGGCCGGCGTCCAGCAGGAACGCGGTCGAGACCGCCGACAGGGCCAGCACCGCCCCGACCGACAGGTCGATGCCGCCGGTCAGGATGACGAACGTCATGCCCACCGCGAGCACGATGAGGAACGAGTTGTTGATGAACAGGTTCGCCAGGACTCCGGTCGACAGGAAGTTCTCGTAGCGCACGCCGCCGATCGCGAGGATCAGGGCGAGCACCACGAAGGTGCCGAGCACCGGCAGGTACCGCCGGTCGACGCGCAGCCGTCGCGTGAGCGCCGGCAGCCGCGACCCGTTCCCTCCCGGCCCGTCGGGGCCGGACGGGGTCGCCGTCTTCTGGGGCGTCGTCGCGGTCATCAGGCCGCCACCTCCTCGGGCTTCGCCACGCGCTGCCGTTGGCGGGCGGCGAGTCTCTCGCGGACCCTGGGCGACTGCAGCAGGGTCACCGCGATCACCACGAGCGCCTTGAACAGCGGGGTGACCAGCGGGGAGATCCCCACGATCGTCACGGTCAGGGTCAGGGTCGTGATGATGAGCACGCCGACGAGCGTCCCGGACAGCGAGAACTTGCCGCCCTGGAGCGAGGTGCCGCCGATGACGACGGCGAGGATCGCGTCGAGCTCGATGAACAGGCCGGCGTTGTTGGCGTCGGCCGCCATGACGTTGGACGCCAGGATCAGTCCGGCCAGCCCGGAGAAGAGCCCGGACAGGGCGAACACCGTCCACACGATGGTGCGCGCCCTGACGCCGGCCAGCCGGCTCGCCGACGGGTTGATGCCGACGGACTCGACCAGCATGCCGAGGGCGGTGCGGCGGGTGATCAGCGCGACGACGACGTAGACGCCGTAGGCGATGAGCGCCGCCGCGGGCAGCCCGAGCCAGAACCCGGCGCCGAGCGTCTTGAAGGGCGCGCTGTTCACCGTGGTGATCTGCCCCTCGGTGATGAGCATCGCCACGCCGCGTCCCGCGGTCATGAGGATCAGGGTCGCGATGATCGGCTGGATGCCCACCACCGAGACCAGGAACCCGTTCCACACGCCGAGCAGCAGGCACAGGCCCAGGGCGATCGCGATGGCGACGAGCACCGTCGTCACCGAGCCCGGGTTCGGCGAGGTCGCGATGAAGCTCAGCGACAGCGCCCCGGCGATCGCGACCACCGCGCCGACGGAGAGGTCGATGCCGCGGGTGGCGATGACCAGGGTCATGCCCAGCGAGACCAGCAGCAGCGGCGCCGAGTTGCGCAGGATGTCGATCGGCGCGCCGAACAGGTGCCCGTCGAGGATCGACACGGCCAGGAAGTCGGGGCTGTACAGGGTGTTGGCCACCAGCAGCGCGATCAGCGCCACGACGGGCCAGAAGATGGTGTGGTGCGCGAGGCGCCGCAGCCCGCCCGGGCCTGCGGTGCGCGTCGACGCTCCCATGGTCGCAGGCATCAGTGCCCACCTCCGCTCGCGATGAGGGTGACGACGTCGTCGACGCCGACGTCCTCGGAGTTGACGATCTCGGCCACCTTCTGCCGGTCGCGCATGACGCCGATCCGGTGGCTCAGGCGCAGGACCTCCTCCAGCTCGGCCGAGATGAACACGACGGCCATGCCCTGGGAGGCGAGCTCGGCGACGAGCTTCTGGATCTCCGCCTTGGCCCCCACGTCGATCCCGCGGGTGGGCTCGTCGAGGATGAGCAGCTCGGGGGCGGTCGCCAGCCAGCGGGCGAGCAGCACCTTCTGCTGGTTGCCGCCCGAGAGGTTCCGCAGCAGCGCGTCCGGGTTCGCCGGGCGCACGTTGAGCGCCGCCATGTACTTGTTGACGATCTCGTCGACCTGCCGGCGCGGCAGCCGCCGCATCCAGCCGCGGCCGGCCTGCAGGCCGAGGACGATGTTCTCGCGGACCGTCAGGTCGCCGACGACTCCTTCGGCCTTGCGGTCCTCCGAGGAGAACGCGATGCCGCGGGAGATCGCCGAGCGCGGGTTCCGCAGCCGCGTCAGCACGTCCTTGATGCGGGTGGAGCCGGCGTCGGCGCGGTCGGCGCCGGCGAGCAGCCGCGCGACCTCCGTGCGCCCCGACCCCAGCAGCCCGGCGAGCCCGACGACCTCGCCGGCGTACACCTCGAGGTCGAACGGCTGGACGTCGCCCTTGCGGCCCAGACCGACGGCCTGGAGGAACGGGACGGTCCCCTGCTCGACGTCGACCGCGTGATCGGTGGAGACCTGCAGGTCGTCGAGCAGCTCCATCGAGCGCCCGATCATCGTCGAGACCAGCTCCAGCCGGTCGAGCTCGCTCGTGCGGTACTCGCCGACCCGCTGACCGTTGCGGAGCACGGTCATGCGGTCGGAGATCTCGTAGACCTGCTCGATGAAGTGCGAGACGAACAGGATCGCCACGCCCTGGTCCCGCAGCCGCCGCACGACGGCGAAGAGCTGGGCGACCTCGTCGGCGTCCAGGCTGGACGTCGGTTCGTCGAGGATCAGGACCTTGGCGTCGACGACCATGGCGCGGCTGATCGCGACCAGCTGCTGGATGGCGATCGAGTGCGAGCCCAGCGACGAGGCGGGGTCGAGGTCGAGACCCATGGTGGCCAGGTAGTCCGACGCGGCGCGCCGGGTGGCCCGCCAGTCGATCGCCCCGAGCCGGCGCGGCTCGTGGCCGAGCATGATGTTCTCGGCGACCGTGAGGTTCTCGCAGAGGTTGACCTCCTGGTACACCGTCGCGATCCCGGCGTCCTGCGCCTCGCCCGGTCCCGAGAAGCGGTGCGGGGCGCCGTCGACGACGATCTGGCCGGCGTCGATGCCGTAGACACCCGTGAGTGCCTTGATGAGGGTGGACTTCCCGGCCCCGTTCTCGCCCATCAGGGCGTGCACCTCACCGGGGAAGAGCCTGAAGTCGACCTGGTCGAGCGCCTTGACGCCCGGGAACTCGATGGAGATCCCGGACATCTCGACGACCGGCCGGTCCGCGCTCGTGGAGCTCGTCATCGTTGACCTTCCGTGGGACGCGGCGGGGTGCGGAGCTCCGCACCCCGCCGCGGGTCGATGCCCCGGGGCGCGGACCCGCCGCGCCCCGGGAGGGGTCGATCAGTACTCGCGGGAGGGCAGGGCCTCGACCGCGGCCTCCTGGTCGAAGGTCTTGTCCTCGACCACGATGCGCTTCTCGACCTCCTCGCCGGCGACGACCTTCTGGGCCACCTCGGCCAGGTCCGGTCCGAGCAGCGGGTTGCACTCGACGATGTAGTTGATCTTGCCGTCGGCCAGGGCCTGCATGCCGTCCTTGACCGCGTCGATCGTGATGATCTTGATGTCCTCGCCCGGCGTCATGCCGGCGGCCTCGATGGCCTCGATGGCACCCAGGCCCATGTCGTCGTTGTGGGCGAAGACGAGGTCGATCTCGTCGTACTTCTGCAGGAAGCCCTCCATGACCTGCTTGCCCTCGGTCCGGGTGAAGTTACCGGTCTGGGAGTCGATGACCTCGATGTCGCTGCCCGAGATCGCGTCGGCGAAGCCCTCCTTGCGGTCGATCGCCGGGGCGGAGCCGGTCGTGCCCTGCAGCTCGACCATCTGGTAGCCCTCGCCGTCGTACTGCTCGACGGCCCACTCGCCGGCCATCTCGCCCTCGAGGACGAAGTCGGAGCCGATGAAGGACTCGTAGAGGGTGTCGTCCTCGGTGTCGACGGCGCGGTCGGTCAGGATCACCGGGATGTCGGCCGCCTTGGCCTCCTCCAGCACCGGGCCCCAGCCCGTCTCGACGACCGGGGAGAACGAGATGACGTCCACGCCCTGGGCGATGTAGGACCGGATCGCCTGGATCTGGTTCTCCTGCTTCTGCTGGGCGTCCGAGAAGCTCAGGTCGAAGCCGTTGTCCGCGGTCAGCGTGTCCTGGATGGACTTGGTGTTCGCGGCGCGCCAGCCCGACTCGGCGCCGACCTGGGAGAAGCCGATCGAGATGAGCTCGTCGCCGGCCTCCTCCGTCTCGCCGCCGTCGTAGGACGTGGTCTCCTCGCCCTCGGCAGCAGGGGCCTGCTCGCTGCTGCACGCACCCAGGGCCAGCAGGGCCGTCGCCGACAGGGCTGCCACCGTGCCGCGCATCCACATCTTCCGTGCCATGTTCGTCCTCCTCTTCGAGACGCCGGGTGACCGGTGGGTCCGGCCTGCGGGTCAGCTCTGACCCTCCGACAAGGCATGCGTTGTGATCGCTAACATAGCGAAGATGTGACCGGTCACAAAGAGGGTTCCCTCGATCGGACGTCACGATCTCGTAACGCAACCGTCACGGACGACGGTCGGTCCCGCGCGCCCGCACGGGGACGCGATCAGGCGTCGTCGCCGGTCACGAGCCCGTCCAGCTCCGCCGCGATCATCTCCACGACCGTGTCCACCGTGACCCCGGGACCGTTGCTCAGTTCGCCGATCTTCTCCCGGTCCTTGAGGACCACGATGCGGTCGCTGAGCCGCACCACCTCTTCGAGCTGGGAGGAGATGAAGACGACGGCCACCCCCTCGCCCGCCAGCTTGGCGACGCGACGCTGGATGTCCAGCTTGGCCCCGATGTCGATGCCGCGGGTCGGCTCGTCCAGGATCAGCACGTGCGGCCGGGTGGCCAGCAGCCGGGCCAGCACCACCTTCTGCTGCGTGCCTCCCGACAGCTCGCCCGCCGGCCGGTCGAGGTCCTCGGGCGACAGGTGCAGCGCGTGGAGATAGGTGTCGACCACCGCCGCCTGCTCGGCGCGGGACAACGGGCGGGTCCAGCCGCGCAGCGCCTGCAGGGCCAGCACGATGTTCTCGCGGACCGTCAACGCCGCGACGATGCCTTCGTGGCGCAGGTTCTCGGTCGACACCGCGATCCGGTGCCGCAGGGCCGAGGCCGGACCCCGGAGCTGCACCGGGGCGCCGTCCAGCCAGAGCTCGCCCCGGTCGGCACGCTCGACGCCGCTCATCAGGCGGGCGAGCTCGGTGCGTCCCGACCCGCGCAGACCGGCGAACCCCACGACCTCTCCCCGGCTGAGGTCGACGTCGGTGGGCTCGAGCGTGCCGCGGCGCCCGATCGAGGCCGCCCGCAACGTCACGGGACCCGACTGCGCGTAGTGGTGCTCCAGGCGCTCGGAGTGCAGGGCCTGGAGCGCGTCGATGTCCTCGCCGATCATCTTCGAGATCAGCTCGGCCCGCTCCACCTGCGCCGTGTCGTACTCGGCCACCACCCGGCCGCCCCGCAGCACCGTCATCCGGTCGCTCACCTCGAGCACCTGCTCCAGGAAGTGGGAGACGAACAGCACCGCCACGCCCTGGTCGCACAGACGCCGGACGACGCCGAGCAGACGTGCGGCCTCGGCCTCGTCGAGACTCGACGTCGGCTCGTCGAGGACGAGCACCCGAGGCTCCAGGACGATCGCGCGGGCCACGGCCACGAGCTGCTTGGTCGCCGGCGACAGCGCCTCCAACGGCGTGCGCGGGTCGACGTCCTCGATCCCCAGCGTCGCCAGGGCGGCCGAGGCGCGCTCGCGGCTGCGCGACCAGCTGATGCCGAACCGTCCTCGCACCTCGTGGCCGATCATGATGTTCTCGGCCACCGACAGTTGCGGGCTCAGGTGCGACTCCTGGAAGACCGTCGCGATCCCCTCCGCCCGGCTGTCGGCGACGCTGGTCGGCGTCAGGGGCTCGCCGCCGACCAGGACGGTGCCCGCCACGATCGGCACGGTGCCCGTCAGCGCACCGATGAGGGTGGACTTGCCGGCACCGTTCTCCCCCATCAGCGCGTGCACCTCGCCGGCGTGCACCGTCAGGTCCGCCCCGTCGAGCACCCGCACCCCCGCGTAGTCCACGGTGATCCCGGACATCTCGACGACGGGGCGTGCCGTCGTCGGCGTGGACGCGTCCCGGGCGGCCATCAGCCGGCCTTCCTCGGCGGCGCGCTGGAGTCGCGCGCCACGATCTCGGCGGGGATGCGCGTCACGGCCGGGATCTCCCGCTCCTCGATCGCCGCACGCAGGACGTCGACGACGGAGACCCCGAGCGCGTCGAAGCCCTGTCGCACGGTGGTCAGCGGCGGGATGACGTGCCGTGCCAGCGGGATGTCGTCGAACCCGACCACGCTGAGGTCGTCCGGCACGGAGAAGCCCCGCTCGTGCAGCCCGTGGACGAGCCCGACCGCCATGTCGTCGTTCGCGACGAAGACCGCCGTGTACTCCGGGAGCTCGCGGATCCCGCGCGCGAAGTCGTAGGCGAAGTCCGCCGTCCAGTCCCCCACGACGATCGGTCGTTCACGGATCCCCCAGGACTTCGCCCGCGCGTGGAAGGCACGCTCGCGGGCGCGCGCGTCGAGCCAGTCGAGCGGGCCGGCCACGTGCAGGATGTCGCGGTGCCCGAGCGAGACGAGGTGGTCGACGGCGAGCACGGTGCCCGCCTGCTGGTCGACGGTCACCGTGAGGAACGTCGGGTCCTTGTCGGGTTTGACCACGAGGACGGGGACACCGACGGAGATGCGGCGCAGCGCCGCGATCGACGACGAGCGGGGAGCGACGACGCACAGCGCGTCGACGCCCAGCATGATCAGGTGGTCGACGGCCTCCTGGGGGGTGATCTCCTCCCCGGCCCGCAGCAGCACCGAGCTGACCTCGTAGCCCGAGGCCCGGGCGGCGGACTCCACGGCGTACAGCGTGCTGACCGGCCCGTGGGTCACCGCGCTCTCGACGAGGACGCCGATGCGGTGGCTGCGCTGGGTGGCGAGGGCGCGGGCCGTCATGCTCGGGCGGTAGCCGAGCTCCGCGATGGCTTCCTCGACGCGGCGCCGGGTGGCCTCGCGGATGTTCGGGTGGTCGTTGAGCACCCGCGACACGGTCATGTGCGACACGCCGGCGAGCTGGGCGACCTGCCGGATGTTCGGCTTGTCGACTCCGGGACTCACCATGCAGGGCCTCCATCGGTTCCCGCCGGACGACCGAGAGGCGGCGGTGCGTCGACAGGATACCGCCGTCGACCTTCCCCCCGACGCATCGAGCGTGCCGGGTTCCTCCTCCCGATCAGGTCATGAGGGAGAACCCGGCACGCTCGATGCCGGCGCAGGGGGTCAGAGCCCCTGGGCGAGCTTGTAGTAGACCTGGTTCCAGCGCACCTGGTCCGCGAAGCCGCGCCGCGTGGTGCTCTCGTCGATGACGAGCAGCTCGGTGCCCGAGATCTCGGCGAACATCTCGAACGCCTCGATACCGACGGCGGTCGACATCACGGTGTGGTGCGCACCGCCGGCGGTCAGCCAGGACTCGGCCGACGTCGCGAAGTCCGGACGCGGCTTCCACACGGCACGGGCCACCGGCAGGTTCGGCAGCTCCTGGGCCGGCGGGACGACGTCGACGACGTTGGCGGTCAGGCGGAAGCGGTCGCGCATGTCGGCCAGCGACACGACGACGGCGCCCTCGGTCGCGTCGGTGTCGAACACCATGCGCACCGGGTCCTCCTTGCCGCCGATGCCGAGCGGGTGGATCTCGACCCGGGGCTTCGCGGTCGTCAGGGTCGGGCAGATCTCGAGCATGTGCGCCCCGAGGATCAGCTCCGACCCCGGCGTGAGGTCGTAGGTGTAGTCCTCCATGAGGGAGGCGCCGCCCGGCAGCCCCTCGCCCATGACCTTCGCGGCGCGGACCAGGACGGCGGTCTTCCAGTCGCCCTCGGCGCCGAACCCGTAGCCCTTGGCCATGAGGCGCTGCACGGCGAGACCCGGCAGCTGGCGCAGCGCGCCCAGGTCCTCGAAGTTCGTCGTGAACGCCTTGGCCCCGCGCTCGACGAGGAACGCCTCCATGGCGAGCTCCTGGCGGGCCGCGTAGCGCAGCGACTCGTGCCGCTCTCCCCCGGCCTGCAGCTCGGCGGCCACGTCGTAGAGCTCGGCGTACTCGGCGACGAGCGCGTCGACGTCGGACTCGGCGACCGCCTCGACCGCGGCGACGAGGTCGTTGACGCCCCAGGTGCTGACGTTGACGCCGAACTGCAGCTCGGCCTCGGTCTTGTCGCCCTCGGTGACGCCGACGTTGCGCATGTTGTCGCCGAAGCGGACCAGCTTCAGCTCCTGGGTGGCCAGGCGGCCGGCCGCCGCGCGGACCCAGGTGCCGACGCGACGCTGCACGGCCGGGTCGGACACGTGACCCACCACGGTGGTCCGGGCGACGCCGAGGCGGGTCAGCATGTAGCCGTACTCGCGGTCGCCGTGCGCGGCCTGGTTGAGGTTCATGAAGTCCATGTCGATCTCCGACCAGGGGAGCTCGACGTTCGCCTGCGTGTGCAGGTGCAGCAGCGGCTTGCGCAGGGCGTCCAGGCCGGCGATCCACATCTTGGCCGGGCTGAAGGTGTGCATCCAGGTCACGACGCCGAGGACGCCGTCGTCGCTGTTCGCCTCCAGCATTGCGCGGCGGATGGCGGCGGAGTCCTTCAGGACCGGCTTCCACACGACCTTCGCGGGGACGTCGCCCGACGCGTCCAGCGCGGCGGCGACCTCCTGGGACTGCTGGGCGACCTGCTCCAGCGTCTCGGGACCGTACAGGTCCTGGCTGCCGGTGAGGAACCAGACCTCGCGGTCACCGTAGGGCTTGCTCATAGGGGCGTCCTTTCGAAGAGAATCACGAGCCGACGGCGCCGTCAGCGCTGGCCGTAGACGTTCTGGTAGCGGTCGTACAGGGAGTCGACGTACTGCTGCTCGATCGGCAGCGGCTCGCCGATCTGGCGGGAGACGTGCACGGCGCGCGCGACCTCCTCGCAGAGCACCGCGGCCTTGACGGCGGCCTTGGCGTCGCCGCCGATGGTGAACGGGCCGTGGTTCTTCATCAGCACGGCCTTGGAGCGGGACCCGCGCAGGGTCTCGACGATGCCGCGACCGATCGAGTCGTCGCCGATGATCGCGAACGGGCCGACGGGGATCGGGCCGCCGAACTCGTCGGCCATCATCGTCAGCACGCAGGGGATCTCCTCGCCCCGGGCGGCCCACGCCGTGGCGTAGGTCGAGTGCGTGTGCACCACGCCGCCGACCTCGGGCATGTGCGCGTACACGTAGGCGTGCGCGGCGGTGTCCGACGACGGCGCGCGGTCGCCCTCGACGAGGTTGCCCGCCAGGTCGCACACGACCATGGCCTCGGGGGTGATGTCGTCGTAGGAGACGCCGGAGGGCTTGATGACGAGGAGATCGCCCTCGCCGTCGGGCCCGGCCTCGGGGTCCCGCACCCGCTCCGAGACGTTGCCGGCCGTCCACACGACGAGCTCCCAGCGGGGCAGCTCGGCGTGCAGGGTGGCGACCTTCTGCTTGGCGGCGTCGACGGCGGTGCGCAGGTGAGCCGGCACCTCGGTCAGGGATGCGTCGTTCGACATGGGGTTCCGTTCCGTTCGGGGGTCGTCAGAGGGCTTCGGTGGCGGCCCGCTCGACGGCGAGCCCTGCGGAGTACCGGTCGAGGTAGGCGGCGAACCCGGCGACGTCCCCGGCGTCGGGCTGGGCGACGTCCACCGCCGCGTCGGCGAAGACGCGGTCGGTCAGGTAGCCGTCCAGGGTGAGGCCCGGCTGCTCGGCGGCGGCCCGGGTGAAGGCGGCGAGCACCGCGATCCCCCACGCGCCGCCCTCGGAGGCGGTCTGCGCGACGGCGACCGGGGCGTCGACGGCGGCGGCCAGGAAGCGCTGGGCGACCCCGGCGGTCCGGAACATGCCGCCGTGGGCGAACATGGTGTCGATGGCGACGCCCTCGCCGTGCAGCACCTTCATGCCGAGCGCCAGCGTGCCGAAGGCGCCGTAGATCTGGGTGCGCATCATGTTGGCCAGCGTCAGCCGGCTGTCCGGGGTGCGGACGACGAGCGGACGCCCCTCCTCGAGGCCGGTGATGGGCTCCCCGGCGAGGTAGTTGTAGGCCAGCAGCCCGCCGCCGTCGGCCTCGCCGTCCAGCGCGGCCGTGAAGAGCGCGCCGAAGACGTCGTCCGCCGCGCTCGGGTGACCCAGCGCCGCGGCGAACTCGGAGAACACCCCGGCCCAGGCGTCGAGCTCGCTCGCGCCGTTGTTGCAGTGCACCATCGCCACGAGGTCCCCGGCGGGGGTCGTGACCAGGTCCAGCTCGTGGTGCACGCTCGTCAGCGGCTTCTCGAGCACGACCATCGCGAAGATGGAGGTGCCGGCGCTGATGTTGCCGGTCCGCGGCGCGACGGCGTCGGTCGCGACCATGCCGGTGCCCGCGTCACCCTCGGGCGGGCACAGCACGATGCCCGGCTGCAGCTCGCCGCTGGGGTCCAGCAGCGCGGCGCCCTGAGGGGTCAGGTGCCCGGCGTCGGCGCCGGCGACCAGGACCTCGGGCAGGAGCCCCTCCACGTGCAGGCCGGGGCGCTTGGCCGCCACGAGGTGGCGGAACTGCTGCAGCAGGCGCTGGTCGTAGTCGCGGGTCGCGGGGTCGACCGGGAACATGCCCGAGGCGTCGCCGACGCCCAGGACGTGCCGGCCGGTCAGCACCCGGTGGACGTACCCGGCGAGCGTCGTGAACGAGGCGATCTGCGGCACGTGGGGCTCGTCGTCGAGGATCGCCTGGTACAGGTGCGCGATCGACCAGCGCAGCGGGATGTTGTAGCCGAACAGCTCGGACAGCTCCGCGGCCGCCGTGCCGGTGTTGGTGTTGCGCCAGGTGCGGAACGGCACCAGCAGCTCGTCGTCGGCGTCGAACGCGAGGTACCCGTGCATCATCGCCGAGACACCGAGCGCGCCGTAGGTCGTGGGACGCACGCCGTACCGCTGCTCGACGTCGGCCACCAGCGCCGCGTAGGCACCCTGCAGGCCGGCGTGGACGGCGTCCAGCGAGTAGGTCCACAGCCCGTCGGCCAGCTCGTTCTCCCAGGCGTGGGAGCCGCTGGCGAGCACGTCGTGGTCCGGCCCGATGAGGGCCGCCTTGATGTTGGTCGAGCCGAGCTCGATGCCGAGCGTGGTCCGCCCGGCCTGAATGGCGTCCCGGATGTCGGTCGCCTCGTCCTGCCGCGTCATCGCCGTGTCACTCCTCGCTGTCGTCCCTCAGATGTTAACGCTCACATGGGGTCCTGCTCAAATGTCCCGGCCAGGGCGCCCCGGCCGTCCGGTCAGGGGGGCGGAGGCGCCGTCGACGAGCGCACGACGAGCTCTGGCTCGATGCGCTGGACCGCCACGGGCTCCCCCTCCAGGGAGCTGAGCACCATCGCCACCGACCGGGCGCCGAGCTCGGCGAACGGCTGCCGCACGGTCGTCAGCGGCGGCACGAAGTACGCCGACCCCGCGACGTCGTCGAACCCCACCACGGAGACGTCGTCGGGGACCCGCAGCCCGCGCTCCCACAGCGCGCGCAGCACGCCGAGGGCGAGCTGGTCGTTGCCGGCGAAGACCGCCGTCGGTCCCTCGCCCGACCCGACCGCCTCGGCCAGGTCGCGGCCGGCCGCGTAGCCGTCCCCCGCGGACCAGGAGCACTCGCGCGGCCGGGCGGGCTGGATCCCCCGCGCCACCAGGGCCTCGCGCCAGCCGGCCCAGCGCTCACGGGCGTCGAACCAGTCCTGCGGCCCCGCGACGTGGACCACGTTCGCGTGGCCCAGGTCGAGCAGGTGCTCGGTGGCCAGGCGCGCACCGGCCCGCTGGTCGACGGCGACCGACATCGTCGACGACGCCGGCCCGTCCGACGTCGTCGCGCCCTCCAGCGCCGCCACCACGACCACCGGGACCGGTGCGCGGAACGACTCCACCGCGGAGGCCACCGCCGCGTGCGGGGCGATGACGACGATCCCGTCGACGCCCTGGGCCATGAAGTGCTCGAGCGCCTGGTGCATCGACGCGGTGTCGTAGCTGCGCAGCGTGGCGACCGAGACGAAGTAGCTCCGGTCCCGCGCCGCCTCCTCGACGGCGATGAGCGTGCTGGTCGGGCCGAAGAGCGCCGACCCCGTGGTCACGACACCGAGGGTCGCCGACCGTGACGTCACCAGGGCACGTGCCGCGCTGTTGCGGCGGTAGCCGAGCTCGTCGATCGCAGCCTGGACCCTCTCCCGCGTGGCCTCGCGCACGCTCGGGTGCTCGTTCAGCACCCGCGAGACGGTCTGGTGGGACACGCCGGCGAGCGCGGCCACGTCGGCCATGGACGGTCGGCGCACCGACCGTGCGGCCGCCGGGCCGTTCACGGCCGTTCGGCGGGCGGGCCTGCCGGCCGCTCGGCGGCGTTGCGCGCGTCGACCTCGTGCAGCACGCGGCGCAGGTAGGTGTAGGTCAGCTCGCCGGCGGCCTCGTCGTACTGCGCCTCGTAGCCGTGCTTGGTGTACATCGCCAGGTTCTGCTGGGAGTCCTTGCCGGTGAAGGCCCAGATCTCCGAGACGTCCTCGGGCAGGTGGTCCAGGATCGCGAACAGCAGGGTCGTCCCCAGCCCGCGTCCCTGCTGGTCCGGAGCGACCGCCAGCCGGCCGAGCGTGGCACGGCCGTCCTCGAGCTCGACGCGGATCGAGCCGACGAGGCGCTCGCCCGTCCAGGCACCGATGGTCACCACGTCGTCGCGCGCCATGTCCTCGCGCAGCTCGTGCAGCGTCTGCGTCAGCGGCGGGATGTTCGGGTCACCGTAGACCTGCGCCTCCGAGACGAACGCGGCACGGCGCAGCGTCAGCAGCTCGCCGGCGTGGGAGTCGTCGACGAGGGCGATGCGGGTCGGCGCCTCCGGGTGGGCGGACCCGTCCCCGGGGCGACCGGACGTGGCGGTGGTGTCGCTCATGGGTCCATCGTCGCAGAACTGGGCGACAATGGCGTGCGTGACCACGCAGCCGACACCTCCGCCCGCCGCGCCCGCCACCGCACCGCCCACCGAGTGGGTGCTGACGCTGTCCTGCCCCGACCGGCCGGGCATCGTCCACGCCGTCAGCGGGATGCTCGCCCAGCACGACGGCAACATCACCGAGTCCCAGCAGTTCGGCGACCCGAGCTCCGGACTGTTCTTCATGCGGGTGCAGGTCCAGTCGCACGCCTCGCGCGAGGAGCTGGAGAGCGCGCTGGCCGCGGTCGCCGGCCGGTTCGAGATGTCGTGGCGCCTCGACGTCGTCGGACGCCCCGTGCGCACGCTCGTCATGGTCTCCCGGGCGGCGCACTGCCTGGTCGACCTGCTCTACCGCGAGCGCGACCAGGGTCTGCCCATCGACGTCGTCGGGGTCGTGGGGAACCACCCCGACCTCGCGGACATCGCCGACTTCTACGGCAAGCCGTTCCACCACGTCCCGGTGACGGCGGCGACCAAGACCGAGGCCGAGGACCGGCTGCGGGCCCTGGTGACCGAGCTCGACGTCGAGCTGGTGGTGCTCGCCCGGTACATGCAGATCCTCTCGGACGAGCTGTGCCGCGACCTGGCCGGCCAGGTCATCAACATCCACCACTCGTTCCTGCCGTCGTTCAAGGGTGCGCGGCCCTACGCCCAGGCGCACGACCGCGGCGTGAAGCTCATCGGGGCGACCTCGCACTACGTGACCGGCGACCTGGACGAGGGACCGATCATCGAGCAGGACGTCGAGCGGGTCGACCACTCCCGGGCCGTGCGCGACCTCGTGGCCCTGGGCGAGGACGTCGAGCGGCGCACGCTCGCCCGCGCGGTGCGGTGGCACGCCGAGCACCGGGTGCTGCTCAACGGCCACCGCACGGTCGTCTTCCACTGACCGTCGGCGTCCGGGCGAGCGAGGGCCCGGGACGCGCGGGACCGAGGTGAGGACGCCTCGGAGGGGCGGTCGTCAGCCGCGAAGTGCAGGTCGCGCAGCGACCGTGAACGCGACCGCCCCTCCGAGGCGTCCTCGCCGACCGGGCCTCAGCCGACCGAGACCTCGACGAGCGTCTTCCACGGGTCGTCGAAACGGAGCGTCCGTCCGTCGTCGCGCACGGGGACGCGCGCGTGCCGCAACCGGTCGCGCAGCGCGTCGACGTCGTCCTGGCCCGGCACGGTGAGCGCCACCTGACCGAGCCCCAGGGACGCCGCCCGCGGCCCCGCCCCGGCGCTGTTCCACGTGTTGACCGCCAGGTGGTGGTGGTAGCCGCCGGCCGCGACGAACAGCGCACCGGGCAGGTCCGCCATGATCTCGAACCCGAGGGTGTCGACGTAGAACTGCCGGGCGGTCGGGACGTCGCCGACCTGCAGGTGGACGTGCCCCACCTGGGCGCCCTGCCCGGCGGCGCCGTCCAGCGCCGACTCGCTGAGGTGCTGCTGCAGGTAGGCGTTCGGGTCGAACCAGTCCGTCCCCATCGCCACCCGGCCGCCGGACCGCTGCCAGGTCTCGCGCGGCCGGTCCCAGTACAGCTCGATGCCGTTGTCCTCGGGGTCGGTGAAGTAGAACGCCCGGGAGACCCAGTGGTCGGCGTTCCCGACGAACCGGGACAGCGGGTGCCGGGCGGCGTGGGCCACCGCGGCCGCCAGCGCCTCCTCGGTGTCGAACAGGACGGCGGTGTGGAACAGGCCTGCCTGGTGCCGCGACGTCGCCGGCAGCCCCGGCGTGTGCTGCAGCACGACGACGGGCGTGCGCCCCCGCCCCAGGACGACGCGGTCGGGCGCTCCGAGCCCGGGCAGCTCGGTGAGCGCGATCGCCTCCCGGTAGTACGCGCTCATCGCGGCGAGGTCGCCGACGTGGAGCGTGACGGCTCCCATCGTGGTCTCGGGGGCGAGGAGATCCTCGGGACGACCGGTCGCGGGGTGCATGAACGGCTCCTGGGTGCTGGGGCGGGTCGGGCGTGAGGCGGTGCGGGGACTCAGAGCAGCGCGAACCCGGTGGTCCACGAGGTCTTCTCGCCGGCGGCCAGGGTCAGCTGCAGGAAGCCGAGCGCCTCGAGCTCTCGGGCTCGCGCGAGGGAGCCGGCGTCGACGACGCGCACGGCCGAGCCGTCGAAGGCCGCGGTGAAGGCGGTCTTGGCGTCGGCGTCGTCGCCCGCGACGAGCACGGTGGTCGGCACGTCGCCCACGGTGCCGGTGGCGAGGGTGGCGGCGAAGTTCGTGTTGAACGCCTTGAGCACGGAGGCACCGGGGAGCGCGGCGGCCAGCTCGGCGGCCAGCTCGGCGGCCGCCGAGGAGTCCGCAGGCACGACCAGGGAGTCGAAGGTCGAGAAGTCGAGCGGGTTGGTGATGTCGACGACGGTCCGGCCGGCGAGCTGGTCGCCGTAGGTGGCCACGACGTCTTCCAGCGCGGGGTACGGCAGGGCGAGGACCACGACGTCACCGGTCAGCGGCTCGCCGAAGGCGGTGGCGGTCACGGCCGGGTCGACGGCCTGCGCCGCGGAGACGTCGCGGGTCACGACCTGGACCGGCGTGCCGGCGGCGAGAGCGAGGCGGGCGATGGCGGCACCCATGTTCCCGGCGCCGATGATGCTGATGCTGCTCATGACTCTTCTCCTTCGGTGGGACGTCGACCCGATTGGTTGACGCTACAACAAAGATAGGACGCTATAGTTGTCGTGTCAACCATTATGGGAGGGAGACATCTCCATGGACGACGGTGCACCCCCGCGCTGGCTCGACGACGAGCAGATGCGCAGCTGGCTCCGCCTGCAGGCCGTGATCGGTCTGCTGCCCGCCCTGCTGGACCAGCAGCTGCGGCGCGACGCCCACCTGACCCACTTCGAGTACCTGACGCTGGCGATGCTGTCCGAGGCCCCGGACCGGTCGCTGCGCATGAGCGACCTCGCCCGGCTCACCAGCGCCACGCTGCCGAGGCTCTCGCACGTCGCGCGGCGGCTCGAGGAACGGGGCTACCTGGACCGCGGGCCCGCGCCCGACGACCGGCGGGCCACCGTCGCGCACCTGACCGAGGACGGGTGGGACAAGGTCGTCGCGAGCGCACCCGGCCACGCCCGCACGGTGCTGGAGACCGTCTACGACGACCTCGACCCCGAGGACCTGCGAGCCCTGACCCGTGTCCTCGACGCGATCCTGGCGCACGTCGACCCGCACGACACGTTCGGCCTCGCCGACCACGAGCGCCGCTGAGACGACGACGTCCCGGGGACCGGGCCGGCACCCCGCGGGGGTGCGGCACCGGACGCCCGGGACGACGTCGGTCGGTGTCAGCCGGCCGAGATCTCCTCCTCGGTCAGGTAGCCGCTGGCCACCAGGACCTCCTCGATGTCCCGGCGGTACACCGTCTCGATGTCCAGGGTGTAGGTGGGCACCACCTTGACGCGGTTGTCGTAGGTGGTGGTGTCGGTGACCTCCGGCTCCCCGCCCTCCAGGTACGCCAGGGCCGCGTCGACCGCACGGTCGGCGAGCACCCGGGTGTCCTTGAAGATCGTCGAGTGCTGCATGTCCTGACGCATCAGCTGCACCGAGCCGGCCTCGGCGTCCTGACCGGTGACGACGGGGAGCCCCTCGCCGAGGGTCGGACCGATCCCCCACAGCCCGAGGGCCGCGATGACCCCCCGGGAGATGCCGTCGTACGGGGAGAGCACCCCGTGCAGCTCGGTGCCGTCGTCGTAGTACTGGGACAGCAGGCTGCCCATCCGGTCACGGGCGGTGTCCTCCGACCAGCGGTAGGTCTCGGCGAACGCGACCTCGGTCTGGCCGGACGGCACCCGCAGCGTGCCGTCGTCGAGGTAGGGCCGCAACGTGTCCATCGCGCCCTCCCAGAAGATCAGCGCGTTGTTGTCGTCCAGCGACCCGGCGAACAGCTCGATGTTGTAGGGCCCGCCGTCGCCCGTGGGCGCCCCGTCGGCGTCGACGACACCGAGCCCCCGCAGCAGGGCCTGGGCCTGGGCGACCCCCACGCCGTAGTTGTCGAAGGTGACGTAGTGGTCGACGTGCTCGGAGTCCAGCAGGAGCCGGTCGTAGGCGATCACCGGGATCCCCGCCGCCTCGGCCGCGGCCAGCTGGTCCACGAGCCCGGCGCCGTCGACGGCCGCGACGATCAGCAGCTCCACGCCGTCGTCGATCATCTCCTGGACCTGGTCGGCCTGCCGGTACTGGGCGATGTCGTCCCCGGCGTACCGCAGGTCGACCTCGTACCCGGCCCCCTCCAGGCCGTCGGCCAGCGTCTCGCCGTCGGTGATCCATCGTTCGGAGGACTCGGTGGGCATCGCCACACCGATCGTCTCCGTCCCGTCGAGCACCCCGCAGCCCGACAGGGCGAGCACGCCCGTGCTGACCAGTGCGGCAGCCGCTGCTGCCACTCGTCGCGTCATCGCGTTCCTTTCGCTCGGCCCGCCCGTCCCTGGGCGGGCCCGTCTCGTTCCTCGTCGTCAAGAAACCACGCAGCGCGACGTCACGGTTCACGCACCGTCACGCGGTGGGCGACGGCGGCACCGCCGTCGGACCCGTCGGTGGCGCGGGCGGTCGCCCGGCCCCGGCGGGACAGTGTCAGGCCGCTCCGGTGATGGCGGCCAGGATGGACTCGTGCGACGCCGTGGCCGGGAAGGAGCCGTTGTTGCGCCCGTGGCGCAGCACCTCGATGCGGTCCGCGACGGCCCGGACGTCGTTGAGGTTGTGGCTGATGAGGATCACGCCCAGCCCCAGGTCGCGCAGGCGCTGGATGTGGGTCAGCACCTCACCGGTCTGCGCCACCGACAACGCCGCCGTGGGCTCGTCGAGCACCACGATGCGCGGGTCGCCGATGAGGGTGCGGGCGATCGCGACGGCCTGCCGCTGCCCCGCCGAGAGCTGACGGAGCGTGGTGCGCACCGAGGGGATCCGCACCGTCAGCCGTTGCAGCAGCCGGCGGGTCTCGACCTCCATCTCCCCCTCGTGCATCAGCCCGAGGCGGTTGCGCTGCTCGCGGCCGAGGAACACGTTGGCGGTGACGTCGAGGTTCTCGCAGACGGCCAGGTCCTGGAACACGCTGGCCACGCCGAGCTCGTTGGCCGCCGACGGCGAGGAGATGGTCACCGGCCGACCGGCGATCTCGATCTGCCCGGCGTCGGGGGACAGCACACCGGCCACGACCTGCGCCAGCGTCGACTTGCCGGCACCGTTGTCCCCGACGAGCGCGACCACCTCGTGGGCGTGCACCTCGAGGTCCACGCCCACCAGCGCCTCGACGGCACCGAAGTACTTGCTCACCTCGTGCAGGGCGAGCAGGGGCGTGCGGGACTGTGGCGGCCTCATCGTCCAGCCATCTCCTCGTCGGTGCGGTCATGTCGGTCGAACACGTCGGTGTGCTCGAGAGCGAGCGCGACGGCGCCCACCAGCTCGGCCCGCGTCCCCAGCGCGGAGGGGACGACCTCCGGGCCTCCGGCCTGGTTGAGCACCGTGCGCCGTTCGAGCGCCGCACGCAAGGGTGCCAGAAACGTCTCCCCCGTCGCTGCCAGCTCACCGCCGACGACGACGCCCTGGATGCCCAGACCCGTCGCCAGGGCGGCGACGACACCGCCGACACGTTCTCCCGCGTCGGCCACGATCTCCCGGCATCCCGGGTCGTCGTCGCCGGCCAGGCGCACGACGTCGCGCAGGGAGAGGTGGCCGTGACTGGTCTGCAGAGGCTCCAGCAGCGCCGGCAGGCCGACCACGGTGTTCAGGCAGCCCCGGCTGCCGCACAGGCAGATGCGTCCGGCCGGGTCGACCTGGACGTGCCCGATCTCCCCGGCCGTGCCGTCGACCCCGCGGTGCACCGTCCCGCCGATGACGAGTCCGGCCCCGACACCGTGCGCGACGCTGACGTAGATCATGTCGCGCCACGGTCGGCCCACGCCCATCGTCGACTCGGCGAGCGCACCGAGGTTCGCGTCGTTGTCGACGTACACGGGCCGGGCGAGCCGCTTCTCCAGCACCTGGCCGATCTGGACGGCGTCCCAGCCGCGCAGCACACCGCGGACGCTGAGCATCCCGGTCGTGGGATGGACCGGCGCCGGGACGCCGAGCCCGATGGTGAGCAGCTCGTCGAGGGTCGACCCGATGCGGTCGAGCAGGTCGACGACGAGGAGGGCGGCGCGGTCGAGGCTCGTGTCGGAGCGGTGGTCGGCGGGCAGGGGCAGGCTCTGCTCGGCGAGGATCTCGTGCGCGACGTCGGCGATCGCCACCCGCATCGTGCGGTACCCGACGACGACGCCGGCCACGAGGCCGACCCGGTGGGCGAGCGTGACGAGCTGGGCCCGCCGGCCGGACCGGACGGTGTTGCGGACCTCGACGACCTCGGCGGCCACGAGCTCCTTGACGATGGTCGACACCGTGGCCGCGGACAGCCCCGTGGCGCCCGTCAGCTCCACCTGGGTGAGACTCCCGTGCTTCTTGACCGCGTCGACCACTCGAGCACGGTTGGCCTCCCGCAGCGACGACTGCGTCCGCGCCATGGCCTGCCGTCCCTTCACGAGCGGTGAGTCTAGGCGTCGACGACGGGCGGCCGGGGGACCTCGCCCCCGACCGCCCGCCGTCGTGCCGGATCAGCGTGCCGAGGCGGCGCGCTTCTTGTTCCAGATGTCGAAGGCGACGGCGAGCAGGAGCACGAGGCCCTTGACCACCTGCTGCATCGACTGCGGCACACCCATGAGCTGCATGCCGTTGGACATGACCGCCATGATCAGACCACCGATCATCGCGCCCCCCACGCGGCCGATACCGCCGGTGGTGGAGGCACCACCGATGAAGCAGGCGGCGATCGCGTCGAGCTCGAACATGTTGCCGGCGCCCGGCTGGGCGGCGTTCATGCGCGAGGAGTACACGATGCCGGCCACGGAGGCCAGGACGCCCATGTTGACGAAGACCCAGAAGTTGATCCGGCGGACCTTCACACCGGACAGCTCGGCGGCGTGCCGGTTGCCGCCGACGGCGTAGATGTGCCGGCCGAAGACGGACTTCTGCGTCACCAGCGCGTAGACGATGATCAGCACCGCCAGGATGATGAGCACCAGCGGGAGCCCGCGGTAGGTGGACAGCTGGTAGCCGAACCACATGACCACGGCCGCGACGAGGACGATCTTCAGCACGAACAGGCCCAGGGTCTCGACCTGCTGCTGGTAGGCGATCTTGCCCTGGCGGCTGCGCCACTGGCTGACGGCGTAGCCGGCCACCGCGATGCCGAAGATGACCAGGGTGAAGACGTCGAAGCCCATCCCGCCGAGCAGACCGTTGAGGAACCCGTTGGCGATCTCGTAGTAGGTCCCGCCGAACGGCGAGAGCGAGACGTTGTCGAGCACCAGGTAGGTCAGGCCGCGGAAGAGCAGCATGCCGGCGAGCGACACGATGAACCCGGGGATGCCGACGTAGGCCACCCAGAATCCCTGCCAGATGCCGACCAGCAGGCCGACGACGAGGGCAGCGAGCACACCGACGTACCACGGCATGCCCATCCTGATGACGACCACCGCCGACACGGCCCCGGTGAGGGCCACCACCGATCCGACCGACAGGTCGATCTGTCCGGCGACGATCACCATCACCATCCCGATCGCGAGGATCAGGATGTAGGAGTACTGCAGGATGATGTTCGTCAGGTTGTTCGCGCTGAGGAAGTTGGGGTTCAGCGCGGCGAAGAGGATCACGAGCGCGGCGAACGCGATGAAGATGCCGCTCTCGCGCAGGTGCCGGGTCGCGAGGTCCCGGGCTCCGGCGATGACGTTCATGAGATCGATTCCTTCGTGGGCAGGGGCTGGTCGCGCTCGAGGGTCATGAGCTCCATGAGTCGTTCCTGGGTCGCCTCGGCGACCGGGAGCTCACCGGTGATCCGGCCGAAGGCCAGCGTGTACACGCGGTCGCAGATGCCGAGCAGCTCGGGCAGCTCCGAGGAGATGACGATGACCGCCTTCCCGGCGGCGACCATCTTGTTGATGATCGTGTAGATCTCGTACTTGGCGCCGACGTCGATGCCGCGCGTCGGTTCGTCGAGGATGAGCACGTCCGGGTCGGTGTACAGCCACTTGGACAGCACGACCTTCTGCTGGTTGCCGCCGGACAGCTTGCCGACGTTCGCCAGCACGTGGGGCGTCTTGACGTTGAGCGACTCGCGGTACTCCTCGGCGACCTTCAGCTCCTCGTTGGCGTTGACCCACCCGCCGGGCGCGAGCTGGCGCAACCCGGCCGAGGAGATGTTGTGCCGGATGTCGTCGAGCAGGTTGAGCCCGTACCGCTTGCGGTCCTCCGTCGCGTACGCAATCTTGTGGCGGATCGCCTCGGACACGTCCCGGACCTGGACGGCCCGGCCGTCCTTGTAGACGGTTCCACGGATGTTCCGCCCGTAGCTGTGCCCGAAGACGCTCATGGCGAGCTCGGTGCGGCCGGCACCCATGAGGCCGGCGATCCCGACGACCTCGCCGGCACGGACGTTGAAGGAGGCGTCGGAGATCACCTGGCGCCCGGCCTGGGTCGGGTGGTCCACGCTCCAGTTCTCGATCCGCAGCACCTCCTCGCCGATCTCCGGCGTGCGGTGCGGGTAGCGGTTCTCGAGGTCACGACCCACCATGCCGCGGATGATCCGGTCCTGCGTGGAGTCCGGCTCGGACATGTCGATCGTCTCGATCGTCTCGCCGTCGCGGATGATCGTCGTGCGGTCGGCGATGTCCGCGATCTCGTTGAGCTTGTGCGAGATGATGATGCAGGTGATGCCCTCGTCCCGCAGCGCTCGCAGCAGGTCGAGCAGGTGGGCCGAGTCCGTGTCGTTCAGGGCGGCGGTCGGCTCGTCGAGGATGAGCAGCCTGACCTTCTTCGACAGCGCCTTGGCGATCTCGATGAGCTGCTGCTTGCCCACGCCGAGCTGTTGCACGGGCGTCATGGGGTTCTCGTGCAGCCCGACCCGCTCGAGCAGCTCGGCGGCGCGGTGGTTGGCGTCGTTCCAGTCGATCAGCCCGAGGGGGCCGCGCTTCTCGTTGCCGAGGAAGATGTTCTCGGCCACGGAGAGGTACGGCACCAGGGCGAGCTCCTGGTGGATGATGACGATGCCCTGGTCCTCGGAGTCGTTGATCGACCCGAACCGCACCGTCTCGCCCTCGAAGACGATCTCGCCGTCGTAGCTGCCGTGGGGGTAGACCCCCGAGAGCACCTTCATCAGCGTCGACTTGCCGGCACCGTTCTCGCCGCAGATCGCGTGGATCTCCTGCTCGCCGACGTCGAGGTCGACTCCGGACAGCGCCTTGACGCCCGGGAACTCCTTGGTGATGGAGCGCATCTCCAGGATCGTGCTCATGTGCGCCCTCGTCCCTCCTTCTGGGTGTGCCCGCGGACCGGCGACGCCGACCGCGGTCCCTGGCCGGGCCCGCTCCCGCCACCGCGGTGGCGGGAGCGGGCCCGGTGGTCAGGATCGGATCACTCGGCCTGGCCGGCGTCGATCTCGTCCTGGGTCCAGTAGCCGCTGTCGACCAGCAGCTCGGTGATGTTGTCCGCGTAGACGGTGTCGACCTCGAGGAGGTAGGACGGGACGACCTTGACGCCGTTGTCGTACGTCTCGGTGTCGTTCGCCTCGGGCTCCTCGCCCGCGAGGAAGGCCTCGGTGGCGACCACGGCCTGGTCGGCCAGCTTGCGGGTGTCCTTGAAGATCGTGGACTGCTGCACGCCGTCCTGGATCAGCTTGACCGAGGCGATCTCGGCGTCCTGGCCGGTGACGACGGGCAGGCCGTCCTCGATGGTGTCGCCGAAGCCGGCGCCCTTGAGGGCGGTGATGATGCCGCGGGAGAGGCCGTCGTACGGGGACAGCACGCCGTGCAGCTCCGTGTCACCGGAGTACGTGGAGGTGATGAGGTCCTCCATGCGCTTCTGCGCGGTCTCCTGCTGCCAGCGCAGGATGGCGGCCTGGTCGAACTCGGTCTGGCCGGACGGGACCTCGAGCGCACCGCTGTCGAGGAACGGCTGGAGCGTGTCCATCGCGCCGTTCCAGAAGAAGGTCGCGTTGTTGTCGTCGGGCGAACCGGCGAAGAGCTCGACGTTGAACGGGCCCTCCTCGTCGGTCGGGTTGCCGTCCTGGTCGGTGAGACCCAGCCCGTACAGGAGAGCGGTCGCCTGGGCGACGCCGACCTTGTAGTTGTCGAACGAGACGTAGAAGTCCACGTGCTCGCTGCCGTTGATGAGGCGGTCGTAGGAGACCACCGGGATGTCTGCGGCGGCGGCGGCCTCGAGCTGGCTCGTCAGGGCCGTGCCGTCGATCGCGGCGATGATCAGCGCGTCGACGCCGCCGGTGATCATGGCGTCGATCTGCTGGGTCTGGGTGGGGATGTCGTCGCCCGCGAACTGCAGGTCGACGCCGTAGCCGGCCTCCTCGAGGCCCGACTGCACCGCGTTGCCGTCGGCGATCCACCGCTCCGACGTCTCGGTGGGCATCGCGACGCCGACGCTCAGGTCGCCGCCTTCGGCCGTGGAGTCCCCGCTGTCGCTGCTGCCGCTGTCGCTGCCCGCGCCTTCACCCGCGCAGGCGGTGAGGGTGAGCGCCAGCGCCGCACCCGCGGCGACCACGCCCATCTTCTTGCCGAGTCGCATCCTCGCGCTCCTTCTCGTCGTCGAGGGTCCCCCCGGCGGCGACCTTCACCACCGGTGCCCACGGAGGGCCGGACCGAAGCCACCGTCGCGGTGACCGAAGACCACTGTGCTGACTTCGGGACTCGAAGTCAATGCCGGAACGGCGCGAGAGAATCACGATCTGGTTACAAAGTGAGCGTTCACACCGCCGCCGCAGGGTCCGATTTGACCGGATAACGCTGTCCGTTGGGTTCGGTGCTCGAACTTATGCCGGGGTGTCACCCCCGAAGCCGCCCCAGATGATGGCACGCCACCCGGCCCCGGTGCCATGCTCAGACATGGACTCGGTGACGGTGTCCGGGCTGACGATCACGTACCGCCGGGCGGGGTCCGGTGCCCCGCTGGTGCTCCTGCACGGCGGTTTCGGGTTCGACAGCCGGTCCTGGGCCCCGCAGCTCGACACCCTGGCCGACGCCTACGACGTCGTCGCCTGGGACGCCCCGGGCGCCGGCGGCTCCGACGACCCGCCGGAGGACTTCACCCTCGGCGACTACGCCGACGTGCTCGCCGGCTTCGTCGCGGCTCTGGAACTGGGCCGACCCCACGTCCTGGGACTGTCGTTCGGCGGCGGGGTGGCGCTCGCCCTGGCGGCACGGCACCCGGACGTGCCGCGCTCCCTCGTCCTCGCCGGCGCCTACGCCGGCTGGTCGGGTTCGCTCCCGCCCGACGAGGTCGACCGCCGGCTCCGACGCGCCGCCGACGACGTGAACCGCGACCCGCACGAGTGGCTGCCGGAGTACCTGCCCGGCCTGCTGACCCCATCCGCACCGGACGCTCTGCGGAGGCGGACCCTCGACCTGATGTCCGGGGTCCACCCGCGCGCGAGCCTCACCATGCTCGAGGCCATGGCCGACGCCGACCTGCGTGACGCCCTCGGGAGCGTCCGCGTGCCCACGCTCGTGCTGCACGGCGAGCTCGACGTCCGCGCGCCGCTGCCCGTTGCCACCGCCCTCCACGAGGCGATCCCCGGCGCCCGCCTCGTCGTGCTCCCCGCGGCCGGTCACCTGAGCAACCTCGAGACTCCCGAGGCCTTCACACGCACGGTCCGGGCCTTCCTGGCCGGTGTCCGCGGCTGAACCCCGCCGGGGAGCACGACGGCGGGCGTGCCTGCTGCCAGGCTCGCCCGCCGTCCGTCCGGTCCCGCTGTCAGCCCTGCGGCTCGACCAGCACCGCGACGGTCCGCGCCGGCACCGTCACGCTCCCGGCGTCACCGTCCCAGGAGGTCTCCTGGACGACGGGGTCGACGCCGCCGGCCTGCACCGGCGAGAGCGCGAAGCCCCGTCCGGCGAGGTCCGGCAGGTCGATCGTGGCCGCCTCGGGCGAGGCGTTGAACACCACGAGCGCCCCGTCGAGCGCCGGGTCGACGTCGGCACCGACCGTGTCGTCGATCGCCATGACGATGACACCCGGGACGGCGTCCGGGCCCGAGCCGGGGAAGGAGACCTTCTCACCGATGAGCTCGGCCGACCCCAGCCGGAACAGCTGCGTCGACGAGCGCAGCTCGAGGAGCTCCCGCGCCTGGGCCGAGGCCGTGGCGATGTGCTCCGGCGTCGGCTTGAGCGCCGGGTCGGCCAGCAGCGGCGCCATGAGCGGCCACTTCTCCTCGTTGTCCGCGGCCATCGGCAGACCGCGGGCGAACCCGTTGTCCTGGCCCGACCAGTCGATGGCGTTGAACCAGTCGCCGGAATCGTAGGAGTTGCGGTCCAGCGACTTCGAGCGGAGCAGGTCCGTGCCGGCGTGCCAGAACGACGGCGTCTGGGCCAGTGCCGCCGTGCCGAGCGAGACGGTGTTCATCCGGACGCGGTCGTCCATGGACGTCGCCTGCGGCAGCTTGAGCGTGAGCAGGTCGAACAGCGTCTCGTTGTCGTGGGCGTCGACGTAGGTGACGACCTCCTCCGGGGACTCGGCGTACCCGGCCGGGGAGCCGCGGTAGTCGAGGTCCTCGCCCCGGGTCATCTCGCCGTCCGAGGTGAGGAACGTGTAGTCCCGCAGGTTGCCGGCCAGCCCCAGGCGGACCAGGTCCGTCTGGTGGGCGAGGTCGGCCGCCTCGTCGTCCCCGCCGTCGTTCACCGTGCCGGGCTCGCCGGTCCGGGCCTCCCGACCGTTCGGGTCGGTGAACAGCCCGGTGCCGAAGCCCTGGGTGAACGTCGACGGACCGTCGACGGGCGAGCCGCCGTGCACGGCGTCGCGGAGCCGGTCGCTGAACGTCCCGATCCCCGTGCCGCCGAGCTGGCCCTGCGTGGCCTGCGTGAACAGGGCGTTGTTGGCCACCTCGCCGAAGTTCCAGCCCTCGCCGTACAGGTAGACGGCCGAGCCGTCCACGCCGTCGGAGTCGACCGTCAGCGCGTCGAGCGCCTCGCGGACGGCGAGCATGTTCTCGCGCGAGTGGTGACCCATGAGGTCGAACCGGAAACCGTCGACCTTGTAGTCGCGGGCCCAGGTGACGACCGAGTCGACCATGAGCTGCTCGGCCATGGCGTGCTCGGTGGCGACGTTCTGGCAGCAGGTGCTGGTCTCGACGGCGCCCGTGGTCGCGTTCAGCCGGTGGTAGTAGCCCGGCACGACCTTGTCCAGCACCGACTTCTCGGCCTGGCCGCTCTGGGCGGTGTGGTTGAACACCTGGTCGAGGACCACCTGGAGCCCGGCCTCGTGCAGCGAGCCCACCATCGTGCGGAACTCGGCCACGCGGGCCCCGCCCTCACGGTCGACGGCGTAGGAGCCCTCCGGCGCGGTGAAGTGGTACGGGTCGTAGCCCCAGTTGAAGGCGTCCTGGCCCTGCACCTCGGCCACGGCGGCCTGCTGCTCCGTGGAGTCCGGGGCGAACCCGGACAGATCGCCGGTGGTCTTCTGGTCGGCCGGGTCCTCGGTGATCGAGGCGATGTCGAACGTCGGCAGCAGGTGCACCGTCGTCATGCCGGCCTCGGCCAGCTCACGCAGGTGGGTCATGCCGTCCGAGTCCGACTCGGCGAAGGCCAGGTAGGAGCCCCGCACCTTCTCGGGGACCGTGGAGTCCTCGACCGAGAAGTCCCGCACGTGCAGCTCGTAGATCGTCTGGTCGACGGGCCGCTCCACGACGGGCTGGGCGCTGGTGCGCCAGACCTTCGGCCGGAACTGCTTGTCGTCCAGCGACACGACGACCGAGTGCGTCGAGTCGGTGGTCAGCGCGACCGAGTACGGGTCGGTGACGACGTTCGTCTCCACCCTGCCCGGGGTGCCCCCGCCGCCCGGCACGTACACCTCGACGGCGAACTGGTAGCGCGCGCCGTACCAGGGGTACTCCTTGTCCTCGGCCTTGCCGTCCAGCGTCCACGAGCCGTCCGCGGTGCGGGCGGTGTCGAAGCGGTCGGGCTCCGCACCGAGGTCGCGGCCCGCGGGCCAGACCAGCAGGTCGACGTCCTTGGCCGTCGGCGACCAGAGCCCGAACAGGGCCCACTTGAGGTTCGGGTGCACCGTGACGCCGAACGGTCGGCTCGCCGCCTCCTTGGCGTACAGGTCGTCCAGGACGCCCGGCACCTGCACGCCGGTGGCGGCGGTGAGGGTGTCGCCGTCGGTGCGGGTCACCAGCAGCTGGCCGGTGAGCAGCTCCTCGACCGTCGCGCGGTCCAGCGCCTCGCCGTCCGACGTCGGCACGAGCGCCGTGTGGTCGGCGAGCGCCGGGAAGTCCTCGGTCACGCCGTCCGGCAGGTCGCCGGGCTCGAGCGTGTAGGAGGCCGCAACCGCAGGCAGCTCGCCGCCGTCCGGTCCGGTGACGGCTCCGGCGCCGCCGTCCGTCGAGGACGCCGCGACCTCGAGGCCGCCCTTCGGGGCGGTCCAGAGGGTCCAGGTGTCGCCGGTCCCGAGGTCTCCGGGGGCCAGCAGCAGGTCCTCACGCACCCAGTGCGCGGCCTGCTGGCCCAGACCCGCCAACGGCGGGTTCTCGGTGCCGATGGTCAGCTCGTGGGTGGCGATGTCGTAGGAGAACGTCACGGTCTCACTCTCCCCCACGGAGAAGGAGTAGTTCGCGCCGTCACGCGCCCCGTCGACCCCGTAGTTCTCGGCCCAGCTCATGCCGTGGGCCACCTTGACCTCGTAGGCACCGCCCGGCAGGGCGTCGGTGGACCAGGTGTAGACGCCGTCGCCGTCCGGGTCCTTGGCCCAGGTCGCGAGGCACTCGGGCTGCCAGTCGCCGGGGCAGCCGGCCTCGTCCTGGTAGGAGCCGGGCAGCGTGACGATCGGTCCCTGGGCGGTCGAGGAGAAGTCCGTACTCACCGGGTCCCAGTAGAAGGTGACCTCGCCGCCGTCGTGGCTGTACGTGGCGTTGGGGCCGTTCTGCTCGCCCCCGGCGCCGTAGTTGAGGTCCCACGACCCGTTGATCGCGACCTTGTACTCGTAGTCGCCGGCCGGCACGTCGAACGTGCCCTCGTACACGCCGTCGGCGCGCTCGGTGAGGCGGGCGTTCTCGCAGTCCGGCGTCCAGTCCCCGGCACAGCCCATCTCGCTGTTGTGGCTGCCGGGCACGGTCACCATGTCGATGTCGCTCGGGGGCTCCTCCTCGCCGGCCACGCCGGAGACGTCGACCCCCACGGAGGCGAACGTCGAGGCCGCGGCACGGTCGCCGTCGGCGTCGACGGTGACCGCGCGGTACTCGACCAGGGTGCCCTCGCGCAGGCCGGCCGTGGTGTGGAAGACCCGCGGGGTGGTGTCCTCGGCGGTGCCGAGCGGTTGCCAGTCGGTGGTGCCGACCTCGCGCCAGGCGAAGGAGGTCTCCGCCCAGGCGTCGTCGATCGCAGCGCGCACCGGGGCGTCACCGGACACGGCGGCACCGGCCGCCGGCACCTCGACGGCGATCTCACCGGCGGTGTCCGCACCGACCGTGCGGTCGGCGACCAGCACGACGGCGGAGGTCGCCGGGACCGTCACCGTCACCTCGCCCGCGGCGTCGGCCGTGACCTCGCCGGTCTCCCCGTACAGCGCGGTGTACGTGGCGCCCGGGGTAAGGGTGGTGAAGGTGGCCGTGCGCTCCTCGGAGGCGTTGTTCAGCGCGACGAGGTGCTCGATCTTCTCGTCCCGGTCGACGCGGCTGACGGCGTAGACACCATCCGTGCCGTCGTCCGCATCGCCGATGTAACGCTCGATCTGCGCACCCTGCCCCAGCGCCGGCGTGCTCTCGCGCAGCGCCGAGAGGTCGGCGATGAGCGAGTACAGCGGGGCGTCGGTGTCGTACCGGTCCTGGCTGCCGGCGGTCTCGCCGGTGACCAGCTCCTGGTTGGCGTAGGAGTCCACCTGGGTGGCGAACAGCGTCTGGCGGGCGTCCTTGTCGCCGCCGCTGCCGGCGAAGCCCTGCTCGTCGCCGTAGTAGACGACGGGCTGGCCGCGCGTGAGGTACATCAGCTCGTGGGCGAGCTCGTCACGTGCCAGCGGGTCGTCGGTGCTGTTCAGCATGTAGCCGACGCGGCCCATGTCGTGGTTGCCGAGGAAGGTCGGCAGCGCGGCGGCGGAGGTGTCCGGCGTCGTGTAGCGGTCGTCGCCGGCGAACAGCCCGGCGAGGCCCTGGGCGCTGTTGCCGCTGGCGTAGCTGGTGGCCGAGGCCTGGAAGGCGAAGTCGAGCACCGAGCTCATGTCGGTCTCGCGCACGTACGGCGAGAGGAGCTTCGGGTCGGCGTCGTACACCTCGCCGAACATGAAGAACTCGTCCTTGCCGGCGGCGTGGGCGTAGTCGAGGACCTCGGTGGTCCAGGTGTCCCAGAACTCGCGGTTGACGTGCTTGACGGTGTCGATGCGGAACCCGTCGATGCCGAGGTCGACCCAGTCCTGGTAGACCTCGACGAACCCGTTCACCACGGTCGGGTGCTCGGTCATGAGGTCGTCCAGGCCGGCGAAGTCGCCGTAGGTGACGGACTCCCCGCTCCAGGTCGAGTTGCCGCGGTTGTGGTACAGCGTCGAGTCGTTGAGCCAGGCCGGCACCTTGAGGTCGGCGTCGGCGTCGGCGACCACCGGCGTGTAGGGGAACGACGTCGCGGCGTCGAGCTCGGGGAAGTCGCCCGTGCCCGCGTAGTCGGCCGGGTCGAAGGTGTTCCCGGCGGCGTCGGTGTACGGCGAGGTGGCCTGGTCGATGTAGGAGTACTCGCCCTCGGCGTAGTCGACGACGTCGGCCGTGTGGTTGGTGATGATGTCGAAGTACACCTTGATGCCGCGCGAGTGGGCGTCGGCGATGAGCGCCTCGAGCTCCGCGTTGGTGCCCAGGTGCGGGTCGATCTGCGTGAAGTCCGTGATCCAGTACCCGTGGTAGCCGGCGCTGACGTCGTCGCCGCTGCCCTGGACGGGGCGGTTCGTGAACGACGGGGTCAGCCAGATGGCCGTCGTGCCCAGCCCCTCGATGTAGTCGAGGTTCTCGTGCAGACCGGCCAGGTCGCCGCCCTGGTAGAAGCCCTTGTTCGTCGGGTCGAACCCGGACACGAGCGGGTCGTCGCCGAGCCCGGCCGTGTCGTTGGAGGTGTCGCCGTTGGCGAACCGGTCGGTCATGACGAAGTAGAACTGCTCGTCGCCGCCGGCCTGGCGGGCCGGTGGCGCGACCAGCGCGTCGTCCGTGGCGGCGTCGTACTCCCCCGCGAGGCCGAGCGGGGTCAGCGCGGTCAGGTGCGTGGCGTCGTCGTAGGTGACGCGCAGGCGGGTGTCGCCGCCGAGCACGAGGGGGGCGTTGTCGCCGCCGCCGTCGCGGCCGTAGGCCTCGTCCCAGGAGTCGTCGATCGCGACCTTGTACTCGTAGGTGCCGGCGGGGACGTCGAACTCGGCCGCGTAGGTGCCGTCGCCGGCGGGCGCGAGCTCGGTGGCGTCGCACGCCGGGTCCCAGTCGGCGCCGCAGCCCAGCTCGGACTGCAGGTCACCGACGAGAGCGACGGACCGGTCGGCGGCGCTGGCCGCGGGAACACCCGCGAGCGCCAGCCCGCCGGCCACGGCGGGGACGGCCACGGCGAGCGCCGCCAGCGAGGCGACGGCGCGTCGTGGTGCTGCGTGAGGTGGCACCGCGTGTGGTGGCGCAGGGGGGCGGGTGGCACGGGCCATGGAGGACTCCTTCGTCGACCGGGCGCGTCGATCGCGACCTGCGGAGGACTGTACCGTTGCTGCAACCTTGCAGCAACGGTCAGACCCCTGGGCCCGCCGAGCATGGGCGGCGAGGCAGGTCAGCCGGCCAGGTGTCCCCAGCGACGCTCCAGCCCGGCCCACGGCCCCACCTCGACGACGCGTCCCTCCAGCAGCACGACGACGCGGTCGGCGCGGGCGAGCGCCGCGCGCTTCGAGGTCGAGCCGATCACCGTCAGCCCCTGCTCGCGCAGCGCCGTCCACAGCTCGACCTCCGTCGCCGCGTCCAGGGCGCTGGAGACGTCGTCGGCCAGCAGCACCTCCGAGCCGGTGGCCAGGGCCCGCGCCAGGGCGAGCCGCTGCACCTGGCCGCCCGAGAGCCGCACCCCACGGTGCCCCACCAGCGCGTCCGGACCGCCGGCGTCCGCCACGTCCGGCGCGAGCCGCGCGACGTCCACGGGTCCGACGACGTCGCGCGGGTGGTCCAGCGTCACGTTCTCCGCGAAGGTCCCCGACAGCACCCGCGGCACCTGCGCGACGTGGGCCACCCGGGCCGGACGCAGGAAGGTCTCGGGGTCCCGGACCGGCTCACCGTTCCACCGCACCTCGCCCCGGTGCCGCATCAGCCCGGTCACGGCGGCGAGCAGGCTCGACTTGCCCGACCCGACCGGGCCGAGCAGCAGCACGAGCTCGCCCCGCTCCACGGTCAGGTGGACGCCGGACACCCCGATCGTGCCGTCGTCGTGCACCGCCTCGAGGCCCTCGAGGTCCAGCCGCGCGAACGGCGCGGACGACGCCTCCGGCGGAGCGGGAGCCGGGGCGGTGCCCGCGGCCAGGTCGACGCCGTCCGGCAGCCGGGTCAGGTCCGCGCCGGCGGCGAACGCCTGGGTCGCGCGCAGCCACGCGCGGGTCCCCGGCGCCTCGGTGATCACCGCGCCCGCCACGACCCCGAAGTACGCGAACCCGCTCACGGCGGCGGTGACCAGCAGCGTCGTGGCGAGGTCCCACGTCCCGGCGAGCAGCAGCGCCCACGCGGTCACCACGCCCGCCTGCACCATGACCGTCGGGATACCGTCCAGGACGGCCTGCACCCGGTGCTCGCGCACGGCCGCCCCCACGCGCCCGGCGTCGACCTGGCGCAGGTGGTGGTGCACCGCCGGGATGCGGGCCGCGAGCTTGACGGTGCGCGCCGCGTCCAGGGCCGAGACCAGGGCCCGGCCGAACCCCGCCCGCGCCTCGGCGGACCGCGTCGCCGTCCGGCCGGCCACGGGACGACCCACCAGCGCGCACGCCGCCGTCACCGCCATGACGGCGAGCAGCACCAGACCCGCCAGCGCCGAGCCGCTGACGGCCCAGGTGACCAGGACGACGGCCAGACCGTTGAGCAGGTCGACCCAGCGGTCGACGTAGAGCACGAACCGGTCGCCGTCGAGCGCGCGGGCGACCACCTCGCCCGCCGGCGAGCGGCGCAGCCGGTGCCGTCGGGTCTGCCCCACCAGCACGCCGACGCGCACACGCAGCAGCATCTCGATCCACCACGACGGGTACAGCCGCACCGCGACCGCCAGGCACAGCGGCGCGGCGAGCAGCATGACCACCAGGGCGGCGGTCAGGGCGCTCGGCGAACCACCGGCCGCGACCGTCTCGACGACGCGGCCCCACAGGTAGCCCGCGAGCGCCCCCTGGGCCGCGAACAGGCTGCTGAACAGGAACAGCACCGCTCCCGCAGCACCCCAGCGCGGTCGCGTGACCAGGGCGTGCAGCACGCTGCGGGCCAGCCCGGGACCGGCTCCGGGATCGGTCAGCACGGGCGCGTCGCCGACCCGTCGCCGACCCCCGACGGCCCCCGACCGCAGCCCGGGGACCGTGCCGTCGTCGGCCACGCCCTCGCCGGCCACGCGGTCGTCGGGCGCCACGGCTCCGCCGTCGGCAGGGGCGCCGTCGACGAGCGCGTCGTCGCCGGCACCGCTGCCGGCCGCGAGCAGGTCGCGGAACGGGCCGTCCCGGTGGACCGAGTCCTCGTGCAGCCCCTGCTGCACCACCCGGCCGTGGTCGAGCACCACGACGCGGTGCGCGCGCCGCACGGTCCCGAGCCGGTGGGCGACGATCACACCGGTCCGGCCCGCGAGCAGCCGGTCGGCGGCCGCGACGACCCGGGCCTCGGTGTGCGGGTCCATGCGCGCGGTCGCCTCGTCCAGGACGACCAGGTGCACGTCCCGCACGAGCAGGCGGGCGAAGGCCACGAGCTGCTCCTCCCCCGCCGACAACGAGGTCCCGCCGGGTCCGAGGAGCGTGTCCAGCCCGTCGGGCAGCCCGGCCACCCAGTCGGCCAGCCCGAGCTCGCGCACGGCGGCGGTGACGTCGACGCGCGGCAGGTCGGCGAACAGCGTGATGTTCTGCGCGAGCGTGCCCGCGAGGATCTCGGTGCGCTGCGTGACCACGCCGACGCCCGCGCGCAGCCGCTCCAGGTCGGCGTCGCGCACGTCGACACCGCCGAGGAGGACGGTGCCGCGTGGCGGCTCGACCGCCCGGGACAGCAGGGAGGCCAGCGTCGTCTTGCCGGAGCCGGTCCGCCCCACGAACGCGACGGTCTGGCCGGCCGGCACGGACAGCGACACGTCCCGCAGCGCGAACGTGCCCTCGGTGTAGGCGAAGTGCAGCCCGCGCACCTCGATGTCGAGCGGACGGTCGGGCAGCGGCTCGCCGCCGGACGGCTCGGGCTCGGAGTCCAGGAGCTGGCGGATCCGCACCACGGCGCCCAGCCCCTCCTGCAGGTCCGGCAGGTGCTGGGCCAGCCGGTCCACCTGCCCGACGAACAGGGACGTCGCCAGGAACAGGGTGACCAGCCGGTCGACCGGCATGCCGCCGTCCACCGCGAGCGCCACCCCGGCCACGACGACTCCGGCCAGCAGGGCGTGCAGCAGCACGCCGACGCGCGCCAGCAGCCGCGTCTCGACCCGCACCACCGCGAGCAGGGTGCGGTGCACGCGCGCGGACATCTCCGCCAGCCGGCGCAGCGCGAACGCCTGGCCCCCGGCGGTGCGCAGGTCGTCCCGCGCGGCGACGCCCTCCTCGAGCACCGCCGCGTTGTCGGTCCAGGCGCGCTCCTCGACGACCTTGCGGCGGGCGATCTCGTCCAGCAGCGGCCGCACCGTCCACCAGGTCACCGCGCCGAGCAGGGGGAACAGCACCGCGGCCGGCCACCAGGTCGCCCCCGCCACCACCCAGATCGGGACGACGCCGACGACGGTGCGACCCATGCCCCAGAGCTGACGCCGCGCGAGCGCTCCGACGGCGTGGGTGTCGTCGTCGACCCGGTCGAGGATCTCCCCGACAGCCTGCTCGGTGAGGACCCCGAGCGGCTGGTGCAGGGCGGCACTGAGCAGGTCGCCGCGCAGGCGGCCCTCGGCGCGGTCGACGACGCCGGCCCAGGCCACCTGGCCGGCGGCGTCGAGCAGGGCCCCGCCCACCAGGCACAGCGCGAGCAGCGCGACACCCGCCGCCGTCGGGTCCTGGGCGAGACCGCCGGCGACCACCGTGCCGAGCGCCGTCCCGACCGTGCCGATCGCGAGCGCGACGAGGGCCGCGGCGCCGACGGGGCTCCGCAGGCGCCGCCAGTCGAGCCGCCGCGCCGGGTCCTCCGCGACCGCCGGCGGGCGCGCCGGGGGCGCGGGGACGTCGATCATGCTTCGAGGCTAGAGCGGCCGACGACGGCGCTCGACTCCTTTTCCTCGGGCCCCGGGCCCCCGGCGGTGCCGGTCAGACGAGTCCGAGCGACCGCACCGTGTCCCGCTCGGCGACGAGCTCGGCGACGCTGGCGTCGATGCGCTCGCGCGAGAACGCGTCGAGCTCGAGGTCCTCGACCACGTGCCAGGCGCCGTCCGACGACGTCACCGGGTAGGAGCACACCAGGCCCTCGGGCACGCCGTACTCGCCGTGGGAGACCAGACCCGCGCTGGTCCAGTCCCCGGCCGGGGTGCCGTGCACCCAGTCGTGGACGTGGTCGATGGCCGCGTTCGCCGCCGACGCGGCCGAGGACGCCCCGCGGGCGTCGATGATGGCCGCGCCGCGCTTGGCGACGGTGGGGATGAAGTCGTCGGTCAGCCACGCCGTGTCGGCCGTCAGCGTGCCGCCGGGGCTGCCGGCGACGTCGGCGTGGAACAGGTCGGGGTACTGCGTGGCCGAGTGGTTGCCCCAGATCGTCAGGCGGCGCACCTCGGACACCGGTACGCCGGCCTTGTGCGCGACCTGGGACAGCGCCCGGTTGTGGTCCAGCCGCGTCATCGCCGTGAAGCGGTCGTCCGGCACGTCCGGGGCGTGCGAGGACGCGATGAGGGCGTTGGTGTTGGCCGGGTTGCCGACCACGAGGACCCGCACGTCGTCGGCGGCACCGTCGTTGATCGCCGTGCCCTGCGGCCCGAAGATGCCGCCGTTGGCCTCGAGCAGGTCGGCCCGCTCCATACCGGGCCCGCGGGGACGGGCGCCGACCAGCAGCGCGACGTTGGTGCCGTCGAAGGCGCGGGTGGCGTCGTCGTCGATGTCGATGCCGGCCAGCAGCGGGAAGGCGCAGTCGTCGAGCTCCATGGCGGTGCCCTCGGCCGCCTTGACCCCCTGCGGGATCTCGAGAAGCTTGAGCCGCACGGGGGTGTCCGGTCCCAGCATCGCGCCCGAGGCGATGCGGAACAGCAGGGCGTACCCGATCTGACCGGCGGCTCCGGTCACGGTGACGTTCACAGGAGTCCTCATGGGCCCACTCTGGCGTACCCGGCCGTCGTCGTCATCCCCTCCGGACGTCGGATCCGACGAAACACCCGGACCGCGCGGTAGCGTGCACCCCGGACGGCACCGGTCGACCGCGCGACGTCCAGGTCGTGCTCAGGAACCGCTGCCAGCATCGCCGCCGCGTCCCCCGGTGGGCGCCGGCACACTTCACCGACGAGCAAAGGACACCCATGGCCGCGCAGACCGTGACACCGCACGACGTCGAGACGACGCCGCCACCGCCCCGGCTCTTCACCAGGATGGCGGCGGAGGCCTTCGGCACCTTCGTCCTGGTCCTCGGGATCGTCGGGACGGCGACGTTCAACGTCGCCAACGGCGGGCAGATCATGACCGTCGCCCTGGCCGGCGGGATCGCCCTCATCGCCGCCATCGCGGCCGTCGGTCACCTGTCCGGCGGCCACTTCAACCCGGCGGTGACCTTCGGCCTGACGCTGGCCGGCCGGTCCCGGTGGGTCGACCTCGCGCCCTACTGGCTCGCCCAGCTCGTCGGCGGCGCGGCCGCCGGCGCGCTGATGCTCCTCATCATCCCCGACGGCTACGGCGCGCTCGTCGGGTCGGCGTCGTCCGGCGAGGTGCTCGCCGCCACCGCCAACGGCTACGGCGACCACTCCCCGATGAACACGCTCACCCAGGGCGGGGCCACCTTCGACCTCGCGACCGCCGCGATCGTCGAGGTCCTCATCGCCGCGATCTTCGTCGGTGTGATCCTCGGCGTGACCAACGAGCGGGCCAAGATCACCTACCCGGCGGTGGTCATCGGGCTGACCCTGACCGCCCTGCACATCGTGTCCTGGCTGGTCACCAACACCGGGTTCAACCCGGCCCGGTCGCTCGCGTCGGTCGTCTCGCCCGACGCCTGGGGCGAGGGCAGCGTCGGCAGCCAGCTCTGGCTGTTCGTCGTGGCCCCGCTCGTGGGCGCCGCCCTCGCGGCCCTGTTCGCCCGGGCCTTCGCGCCGCTGCCGGCCGCGCCGACGGCGGCCGACGGCTGGGGCGAGCAGCCGGGCACCGCCCCGGCGACCGCCGAGGCGGCGACCGTCGCCGCCGTGGCCTCCGCCACCGCGGCCGCCGTGGTCGCCGAGGAGACCGAGGACTCCGCCGCCAGCGCCGAGGAGGCCGAGGACTCCGCCGAGGCCGAGACCGAGACGCAGGCCGACGAGGACGACAAGCCCACGACGACCTGATCGAGCCGCCCCGCCACGACGGGGCGGGAACCGACGAACGCCGGGTGCTGGTCCGCAGGGACCGCCACCCGGCGTTCGTGTGCGCGGGGTCTCAGACTCCCGGGGCCGTCAGGGCCAGCACGGCGATCACGGTCGCGGCCCCCCAGCACAGGAAGACGTCGAACCCGCGGCTGCGGATCGCCAGGCCGGCGGGTCCGCCCGGCGCCACCGCCCGCCAGGTGCCGGCCACCGCGAGGGTCCCGGCGATCGTCAACGAGCCCAGGCGCGCACCGACGAGCAGACCGAGCAGCACGGCCAGCAGGATCCCGGCGAGCACCACCAGGATCGCCGGCACCGGGTTGGGCGCGTCGCGGCGCTGCCGGGGGCCGGCGTCGAGGGAGTGCCAGGACGGCTGCGGGGTGTCGGGAACCACGGCGTCGAGACTACCTGGCGCGACCCACGCCGGAGCGCCCGGCGGTTAGGTTGGACCGGTGCCCGCGACGAACGACCTCCCCGCCCCTGCCCCCCTCCGGGACGACCCGCACCCGCGACCGCCGCGCTCCGTCGTCGTCGTGGGCGCGGGGCTGGCCGGCGCGCAGACGGCCGCGGCGCTGCGTGCCCACGGCTTCGACGGGCACCTGACCGTCCTCGGCGAGGAGGGGCTGCCGCCCTACGACCGGCCGCCGCTGTCGAAGGAGCTCGTGTCGCGCACCGAGCCGCTGTGGCTGCGCGACGACCTCGGCGTCGACCTGGACGCTCTCGCCGACGAGGTGCGCCTCGCCGACCCGGTCGTCGCCGTCGAGCCGGGCCCGACGCTCACGACGCGGTCCGGCGACCGCCTCGCCCCCGACGCCGTCGTGCTGGCCTGCGGGTCCCGACCGGTGCTGCCGCCCGGCTGGGACGCCGACGTGCTGCACACCGCCGCCGACGCCGACCGGCTGCGCGCCGACCTGCGGCCCGGCACGCGGCTCGTGATCGTCGGGGCGGGCTGGATCGGCGCGGAGGTCGCCGGGGTGGCGGCCGGGGCCGGCGCCGAGGTCACCGTGCTCGAGGCCGGCCCCGCGCCGCTGGCGCGACAGCTCGGCGCCGACGTCGGCGCCCACCTGGCGCCCTGGTACGCCGAGGCCGGCGCCCGCCTGCGTCTCGACGCCACCGCGGCCGCGGTCCGCCGCGACGGCGTCACCCTCACCTCCGGCGAGGAGGTCCCCGCCGACGTCGTCCTCGTGGCCGTCGGCGCCCGACCGGCCACGGCCTGGCTGCGCGGGACCCTGCCGGAGATGGTCTTCGACCCCGCCGGCGGGCTGCTCGTCGACGCCGGCGGTGCGGTCCCCGGGGCGGACGGCGTCTGGGCCGTCGGGGACGTGGCCTCCCGCCCGCACCCCGAGCTCGGCGTCGTGCCCGGGGGCCACTGGTCCGCGGCGCTGCACGACCCGGACGCGACGGCCCGGGCGATGCTGGGCCTGCCGGCCGAGCCGCCGCAGGCGCCCTACGTGTTCTCGCGCCAGCTCGGTCACGACCTGGCCCTCTTCGGGCTGCCCGAGGGGGCGCCGACGGCGTGGCGCGGCACCCCCGGCACGGGGTCGTGGGCGGCGTTCTGGACGGCGCCGACCGTGGGCGGCCCGGAGGACACCGCCGCCGGGCACGACGCGGGCGACGGGGTCGCCGTCGTCCGCGCCGTGCTGCTCGTCGACGCGCCCAAGGAGGTCGGCGCGGTCCGGCGGGCGATGAACCGCCCCGGCCCGCTCCGGATGGATCTCGAGCGGGCCGGGGACCCCGCGGTCAAGCTGCGCACCACCGTCGTCACCTGACCGTCTCGCGCGACGAGCGTGCCGGAATCTCCCCTACCTGGAGCCGATAGAGAACTTTCCGGCACGCTCGTGGCGCGAACGGGTCAGTGCGCGAAGTGGCGCGTCCCGGTCAGGTACATCGTGATCCCGGCGGCCTGCGCCGCCTCGACGACCTCGGTGTCCCGGATCGACCCGCCGGGCTGGACGACGGCGCGCACGCCGGCGTCGAGCAGCACCTGCAGGCCGTCGGCGAACGGGAAGAAGGCGTCCGAGGCCGCGACGGCGCCGCGGGCGCGCTCGGCCGGACCCGACCCGGCGTCGGCGAGGGTGTTGGCCCGCTCCACCGACAGCCGGCAGGAGTCCACGCGGTTGACCTGGCCCATGCCGATGCCCACGGCGGCGCCGTCGGCGGCGAGCAGGATCGCGTTCGACTTCGCGGCCCGCACGGCGCGCCAGGCGAAGGCGAGGTCGGCGAGCGTGGCCTCGTCGGCCGGCTCGCCGGCGGCCAGCGTCCAGGACGCCGGGTCGTCGCCGTCGGCCTGGAACCGGTCGACCGCCTGGACGAGCAGACCGCCGGAGACCGGCCGGGTCTCGACCGGCGCGTCCGGGGCGCCGTCGACGACGAGCAGGCGGATGTTCTTCTTCGCCTGCAGCACCTCGAGCGCCTCCGGCTCGAAGCCCGGGGCCACGACGACCTCGGTGAACACCGGTGCGATCTGCTCGGCCGCCGCCTTCGTGATCGTGCGGTTGGCGGCGATGACCCCGCCGAACGCGGAGACCGGGTCGGTGGCGTGCGCACGGGCGTGGGCCTGGGCGACGTCGGCCCCGACGGCGATGCCGCACGGGTTGGCGTGCTTGATGATCGCCACGGCCGGGTCGGTGTGGTCGTGCGCGGCCCGCCACGCGGCGTCGGCGTCGACGTAGTTGTTGTAGCTCATCGCCTTGCCGTGCAGCTGGGTGGCCTGCGCCAGCCCGGTCGCGCCGTCCGTGCGCGTGTAGAGCGCGGCGCCCTGGTGCGGGTTCTCGCCGTAGCGCAGCACGTCGGAGCGCTCGTAGGTCGCACCGACCACGTCGGGCATGCCCGAGGTCGCGGCCGCCTCGTCCGGGGCGTACGCGCTCGCGAACCAGGCCGACACGGCGACGTCGTAGGTGGCGGTGTGCGCGAACGCGGCGGCGGCGAGGCGCTTGCGCTCGGCGAACGTGAAGCCGCCCGCCTGCGCGGCGGCGGTGACGTCGTCGTACCGGGCGGGGTCGACGACGACGGCGACGCTCGGGTGGTTCTTCGCGGCGGCACGCACCATGGAGGGCCCGCCGATGTCGATCTGCTCGACGACGGCGTCCGGCGCGGCGCCGGAGGCGACGGTCTCGGCGAACGGGTACAGGTTCACCACGACGAGGTCGAACGTGTCGATCTCGAGCTCGCGGAGCTGGTCGAGGTGGTCGGCCTTGCGGGTGTCGGCGAGGATGCCGGCGTGCACGCGCGGGTGCAGGGTCTTGACCCGGCCCTCGAGGCACTCGGGGAAGCCGGTCAGCTCCTCGACGCGCGTGACGGGGACGCCGGCGTCGGCGATCCGCGCCGCCGTCGAGCCGGTGGAGACGAGCTCGACGCCGGCGCCGTGCAGCGCGGTGGCGAGCTCGACCAGGCCGGACTTGTCGTAGACGCTCAGCAGGGCGCGGCGGATCGGGTGGCGCGCGTCGTCGGCGAGCCGGAGGTCGGGGTTCGTGGGGATGCCGGACATCGGGGTGGTCTCCTCGGGGTCGGACCTTCGCGGAAACCCTGGCACCCAGGCGGGCGGCGCGCACGGTGTGGCTCGAACGCGGTGCGGCGGGCTGCCGGGTCGGATCGAGTCGGCCGCTCCCCGGTGGTGGCTCCACCTTCGCCAGTCACGGCCGGGGCCAATCCTACCGGCGCCACCCCGGAGCCACGGAATCGGCCGGCCGCCGCGGTCAGCGCGACAGGGTCGGCGCGGCAGGGTCAGCGCGGCGCGGCGACGACGTCGAACCCGAGCAGGCGCCACGCCCGGACGGCGTACTCCTCGCGCTCCCGGGCGGGTCGACGCGTGAGCGCGGAGGCGACCATCTCGATGCCGAGCAGCACGTCCTCGACGTCGGTGCCGGGCCGCACCTGCCCGCGGGCGAGGGCCTCGTCCAGACGGGAGCGCACGAGGTCGGCGAGCCGTTCGGTCAGGTCCAGCAGCCGGGGGTCGGGCCGGACCTCGGGGGAGCTGGCCGCGAGGTCGATGCTCACCACCGAGTCGATGGCGTGCCGGGTCACCAGCCCGAGCAGGTCCAGCAGCGAGGCGTCGGGGTCCTCGGCCAGCTCCTCGACCGTGCTCACCTGCTCCTCGAACAGCGCGAGCACGAGGGTGAGCCGGTCGGGGAAGTGCCGGTAGAGGCTCCCCTGCCCCACCCCGGCGCGGCGCGCGACGGCGTTGAGCGGAGCGTGAGCACCGTGCTCGGCGAAGATCTCGCGGGCCGCGGCGAGCAGAGCCGCCCGGTTGCGAGCGGCGGCCCGCGGCCCAGGGTTGGACCGCCGCCCGTTCTCACCCACCGAGGTACTCACGGGTGCTACTTTAGACGGAGACATCCGGACACTCTTGTCCGGTCAAGAACTCGGAGGGATCACCATGGCCGACCTCACGCTCCAGCACACCGTGCGCGAGTGGCTCGCCGACCCGGAGGGCAACGCGGCGCTCACCGAGATGCTCGCCGCCCAGGGGCAGTCCACCAAGGCGCTGGCACCCGTCAAGCGCATGAGCTTCGAGAAGCTCATCAAGGTCTCCCGGGGCAAGTTCTCCCGCGAGGTCGCCGAGCAGCTCGTCGAGCAGGTCCGGGCGGCCAAGGCGGCGGGCGGGGCGCCCGTCGCGACGGACACCGCTGCCGCGACCGAGGACGCGAGCGAGAGCGCCGGCACCGCGGCCCCGGAGCCCGCCGAGTTCGTCGAGGAGATCACGCCCGGCCGCTTCTCCGGGCAGACCGTCGTCGTGACCGGCGCGGCCTCCGGCATCGGCCGGGCGACCGCCTCCCGCGTCGCGCGCGAGGGCGGCCGGGTGATCGCCGTCGACATGACGCAGGCCGGCCTGGACGAGCTGGCGGCCGAGCTCGCCGACTCCCTGCCCGCCGGCGCCGAGGTCGTGCCGGTCACCGCCGACATCACCGACGACGCCGCGATCGCCGGGGTCGTCGCGGCGGCCGGGGACCGCATCCACGCCCTGGCGAACGTCGCGGGGATCATGGACCGCTTCGCGGCGGTGCACACCGTGGACGACGCCACGTGGGAGAAGGTCTTCGCCGTCAACGTCACCGGCACGATGAAGCTGATGCGCGCCGTCGTGCCGGGGATGCTGGCCGCGGCCGAAGGCCGCGTCGTCAACGTCGCCTCCGAGGCCGGCCTGCGCGGCTCGGCCTCCGGCGCCGCCTACACCGCCTCCAAGCACGCGGTGGTCGGCCTGACGAAGAACGCGGCATTCATGTACACCGGCACCGGCGTCCGGGTGAACGCGGTCGCCCCGGGCGGCGTGGCGACCGGGATGAGCCCCCAGGACGTCGACGAGTTCGGCATGGGACGCGTCCAGTCGGCGATGGGCATCATGGCCGACATCGCGATGCCGGAGCAGCTCGCGGCGTCGATCACGTTCCTGCTGTCCGCGGACTCGACGAACCTCAACGGCCAGATCCTGGCCTCCGACGGGGGCTGGTCCGCCGCCTGAGCCCACCGCCGGAGACCCACCGCCCGTTGTGGGCATGAAATCTGCAGCTCCCCGACGTCGGGGAGCTGCAGATTTCATGCCCACAACGGAGGGGCGGGGGTGCGGGACGCGTTCCCGGGGGCGGATCAGGCCTCGATCGCGTCGTCCGCCCAGGTCGCGGGCAGCCCGATCCGGCGCACGGGCCGGGCGCACCACACGGCGACCACCGCGGCGCCGAGCACCGCGGCGAGGACGACGAGCGTGGTCGGCAGCCCGGCCGCGGCCAGCAGGCCCCCGCCCACCAGGGGCGACAGCGGCATCGCCACCACGCCGGACAGCTCCATGACCGACGAGAACCGGCCCTGCATCTGCGGCGGGGTGATCGCGGCGGCGTACCCGGCCAGCCCGGCGTTCGCCGCCGGCACCCCGAGCACGCCGAGGCCGAGGGCCGCGACGAGGACCACGAACTCCTGGGTGGTGGCCATGACGACGGCGGACCCGGCCACCATCGCGAGCGAGACCGGCGTCACCACGCCCACGCGCACCCGCGCGACCAGCGCCGGGGCGATCACCGCGCCCACCAGCATCGAGGCCCCCGCCGTCCCGGACAGCAGGCCGATCTGCGCCGCGGGGGTGCCATCCGCGGTCAGGTCGAGCGTGATCGCCAGGAGGAGCGCGTTGATCGCCACGTTGATCACGGCGAACAGCCCCAGGCAGATGCGGAACAGGGGCACCGACCACACGTAGCGCAGCCCCTCGCGCAGGGCGGCAGCCGGGCGGGTCCGCCGCGCCTCGGCGGTGTCGGCGTTGAGCGGCTCGCGCACGAACCACGTGCACACCGCGGTGGCGAGGTGCCCGACGGCGCCGGCGACCAGCGGCGCCGCGTGCGCGATCCCGTAGAGCACGCCGCCGAGCGGGCCGGCGACCAGGGACGCTGCGGCGTCCCTGCCCTGGACCGCGGCGTAGGCGGACGAGAGCTGCTGCGCAGGGACGACGGAGCGGAAGGCGCCCGCAACGGCCGGGTCGACGAACGCCCCGGCCACCGACGAGACGAGCAGGACGCCCGCCAGGTGCACGGCGCCGAGGACCCCGGCCAGCGCGGCGAGCGCGGCGCCGAACCAGGCGAGCGCGGCCAGCGACGCCGACACGACGACGAGCCGGCGCCGGTCGACCCGGTCGGCCACGACGCCGGCCGGGAGCGTGGCGACCAACGCGCCGACGTGCCCGACGGCGGACACCACCCCGGCCTGCCAGACCGAGCCGGTGACCGCGTACGCGAGCAGCGGCACCGCGAACGCCGCGACGCCGGCACCGAACGCCTGGGCGGTGAGTCCCGACATCATCAGCAGGTAGGAGCGGTTGCGCAGCAGGCTGCGCGACCGCTGCCCCGCTGCCGGGTCGGTGGTCGGGGCGGTGGAGGTGGCCGTCATATCCGCAACACTAGTTGCGCACTAGTTGTTGCGCAATAGGTCTTGCGCACTGTCTCTTGCTAGCATCGCCGCCATGGAGGAGACGTTCCTGGTGCAGACCCCGGAGGCGCTCAAGGCGATCGCCCACCCCCTGCGCCAGCGGATCCTCCTGCAGCTCGTCGCGGCGGGCCACGGACGAGCGGCGGACCTGGCACGGTCCGTCGGCGAGCCCGCCAACTCCGTCAGCTTCCACCTGCGCACGCTGGCGAAGGCCGGGATGGTCGTCGAGGCGCCCGAGCTCGCGCGCGACAAGCGCGACCGCGTGTGGCGACCGGCCGCCGAGAGCTACCAGGTCGAACCGGGGACGCCCGGGACGGCGGCGGAGATCCTGCGGCCGACCCTCGACTGGGTCGAGCGGCTCTTCGCCGCGGCGAACGAGGCCGAGCCCGCCGACGACGAGTCGCGGCGACGCACCCTGGTCGTCAACAACGTCTTCCTGACCCCGGACGAGGCCCGGCAGATGAAGGACGAGCTCGTCACCCTCCACGAGAAGTGGGCCCGCCGCACCGTCGGCGCCGCCCGTGACGAGCCCGGGAGTGCGCGGGACGCCTACCAGGTCCTCCTGGCGCTCGGCCCCCGCGACGAGGCCTGACCGGCCGCCGAGGCGGGATCAGCCGATGTGCACGCGTCGGCCCTCGACGCGCAGCCCCTCGCGCGCGACGCGCCCGACGGTCTCCACGAGCAGCGACCGCTCGGCCACCTTGATGCGCTCGTGCAGCGCCGACTCGGTGTCGTCGTCCAGGACCGGCACGGCCGCCTGGGCGATGATCGGGCCGGTGTCCACGCCGTCGTCCACGACGTGCACCGTGCAGCCGGTCATCTTCACCCCGTAGTCGAGGGCGTCACGCACGCCGTGGGCGCCGGGGAACGCGGGCAGCAGCGCGGGGTGGGTGTTGACGACGCGGCCCGGGAAGCGCGCCAGGAAGTCCGGCGCGAGGATGCGCATGAAGCCGGCCAGCACCACCCAGTCGGGCCGGAAGACCTCGACGGCCTCCCCGATCCCGGCGTTCCAGGCGGCCCGGTCGGGGAAGTCGGCGGGAGACACCGCCACGCTGGCCACTCCCCCGTCGCGGGCGAGGTCCAGTGCCCCGGCGGCCGGCTTGTCGGAGACGACACCGACGACCCGGGCACCGTAGGCCTCGTCCTCGTGCGCCGCGAGCAGGGCGGCGAGGTTCGACCCACCGCCCGAGGCGAGCACGACGAGACGTGCGCCGGACGCGGGCGGAACAGGGTGGCCGGACGGTGTCTGCACGCGCCTACCCTACGTGCCGGACGACGCGGTCCCGTCATCCGAGACGGCGGACGCCGCGCGCTCGGACAGCCACGCGCGACCGGCGGCGCCGAGCACCACCAGGGCCGCCCCGCCGCCGATCTCGGCCGCGACCAGACCGCCCGTCACCCAGGCGTCGGCGCCGACCGCGGCGAGCCGGTCCGCACCCGCGGCACCCCCGGCGACCGCCTGCAGCGCGACGGTCACCGCACCGGCGGCGACGCCCGTGCCGACCAGGATCCAGGCCACGTCGCGGACCCGCACCAGGCTCGGCTCCAGCCGGCGCCAGGCGAACCACCCGGCGGCCGCACCGCAGGCCACGACGAGCACGGGTGACCACTGCGCGACCGGCGACGACCAGACCGGCCCGGGCAGCACGCCCAGCAGCGGCAGCCCCGGCAGCGGGCCCGCGGCCGTCGCGGCCGCCGAGAAGGTGCTGTCCGTCCCGACGGCGAACCCCGGGCCGGCGAGCCACGCCGTCGACCAGACGACCAGGTTGGGGACCAGCGCGGCCTGGGTGAGCAGGAGCACCAGCACCGCGAACCAGCTCCCGCCGAGTCCGGCGGCGACGTCCGCGGCGGTCCCGCGCCCGAGCACGACCCAGACCGTCGTCAGCAGGCCGCCGAGCGCGGTCAGCAGCGCCGCCCCGACGAGCCCGGCCCGCAGCCCGAGGCGGGCGGTGTCCGGCAGGTAGGGGTCCAGCCGGGGGGTGAGCCCGGCCAGCAACGGCCCGTCCGGGGCGGAGAACATGCCGAGGGCGGATCCCCCGCCGCCGACCACGAGGCCCCCGAGCGCGGCGGCGAGCACCTGGAGCGCGAGGTCGGTGACGGACAGGGACCCGGGCGTGCCGAGAGCGAGCAGCACCGTGGCGACCACCAGGGTCGCGGCGTAGGTGACGGTGCCGCCGATCCAGGCGGCCAGGGTCGGCACCGCGGATCGCTTCGCGGTGACGTGCGCCGTGAACACCGCCAGGGCCGTGAGCCCGAGGGGGACGACGGTCACCGTCGCGCCGGCCACCGCGAGCGGCACGCCGTGCCCGAGCAGCCACAGCCCGGTGGCCGCGGCGACACCGGCGCCGAGCCCGCCGTCGGACCCGGAGGCGCTCGGGGCGTCCAGGACGGCCGCGACCGCGAGCAGCGCGACGACGGCGTAGGACAGCCCGACGGCCTGCAGCGCGGCCCACACGCCGGACGAGGCCAGCGCGAAGCGGGCCCGGACGGAGCGGGGCCGGTCGGGCTCGACGACGGCGGCGGGGCGGCTGCTGGCGGTGGTGCTCACCGGCCCATCGTCGCCCGGGGACGCCGTCGTCCCGCCGCTCCCACGCCGGGGACGACGACGCCCGCCCGGCCCGGGGCGACCGGGCGGGGCGGGCGTCGTGCGGACGGGCTGGTCAGCCCTGCAGGACCTCGCGCATGAGGCGGGCGGTCTCGGACGGCGTCTTGCCGACCTTGACGCCGACGGCCTCGAGGGCCTCCTTCTTGGCCTGCGCGGTGCCGGAGGAGCCGGAGACGATGGCGCCGGCGTGGCCCATCGTCTTGCCCTCCGGGGCGGTGAAGCCCGCGACGTAGCCGACGACCGGCTTCGTCACGTGCTCGGCGATGTAGGCCGCGGCCCGCTCCTCGGCGTCGCCGCCGATCTCGCCGATCATGACGATCGCCTCGGTAGCGGGGTCGTTCTCGAACGCCTCGAGGGCGTCGATGTGCGTGGTGCCGATGACCGGGTCGCCGCCGATGCCGATGGCGGTGGAGAAGCCCAGGTCCCGCAGCTCGTACATCATCTGGTACGTCAGCGTGCCGGACTTCGAGACCAGGCCGATCGGGCCGGAGCCGGTGATGGTGTGCGGGGTGATGCCGGCCAGCGACTCGCCCGGGGTGATGATGCCGGGGCAGTTCGGCCCGATCATCCGGGTCTCCTTGCCCTCCAGGTAGGCGAACACCTCGGCGGTGTCCTGGACGGGCACGCCCTCGGTGATGACCACGAGCAGACCGATGCCGGCGTCGATGGCCTCGATGGACGCGTCCTTGGTGAACGCCGGCGGGACGAACACGACGGAGACGTTCGCGCCGGTCTCGGCCATGGCCTCCTTCACCGAGCCGAAGACCGGCAGGGTGACGGGGTTGCCGTCGGCGTCGGCGTGCTCGACGGTCTGGCCGGCCTTGCGGGCGTTGACGCCGCCGACGATGTTCGCGCCGGAGGAGAGCATCAGGGCGGTGTGCTTGGCACCCATGCCGCCGGTGATGCCCTGGACGATGATCTTGGAGTCGGAGTTCAGGTAGATCGACATGTCAGTGAGTCTTCGCTTTCCGGCGTCTCAGGCGGTCGCGGCGGCCTTGGCTGCTGCCGTCTCAGCGCCGCCGTCCATGGTCTCGGCAAGGGTCACGAGGGGGTGGTTCGCCTCGGTGAGGATCGCGCGCCCCTTCTCGACGTTGTTGCCGTCGAGACGGACGACGAGCGGCTTGGACGCCTCGTCGCCGAGGATCTCGAGCGCGCCGACGATGCCCTTGGCGACCTCGTCGCAGGCGGTGATGCCGCCGAAGACGTTGACGAAGACCGACTTGACCTGGTCGTCGTGCAGGATGACGTCGAGGCCGGCCGCCATGACCTGCGCGTTGGCGCCGCCGCCGATGTCGAGGAAGTTCGCGGGCTTGACGCCGCCGTGCGCCTCGCCGGCGTAGGCGACGACGTCGAGGGTCGACATGACCAGACCCGCGCCGTTGCCGATGATGCCGACCTCGCCGTCGAGCTTGACGTAGTTGAGGTCGTGCTCCTTGGCCTTCGCCTCCAGCGGGTCCGTCGTGGCGGAGTCCTCGAGCTCGGCGTGGTCCGGGTGCCGGAAGTCGGCGTTGGCGTCGAGGGTGACCTTGCCGTCCAGGGCGATGATGTCGCCCTGCTCCGTCTTGACCAGCGGGTTGACCTCGACGAGGGTCGCGTCCTCCTCGGAGAACACGGTCCACAGCTGCTGGATCGCCGCGGCGACCTTGTCCTTGACGTCGGCGGCGAAGCCGGCGGCCTCGACGATCTCGGCGGCCTTGGCGGCGTCGATGCCCACGGCCGGGTCGACGGCGACGCGGGCCAGCGCCTCGGGCCGCTCGACGGCGAGCTCCTCGATCTCCACGCCGCCCTCGACGGAGCACATGGCGAGGTAGTTGCGGTTGGCGCGGTCCAGGAGCACCGAGAAGTAGTACTCCTCGGCGATCTGCGCACCGGCGGCGATCATGACGCGGTGGACCGTGTGGCCCTTGATGTCCATGCCGAGGATCTCCTCGGCCTTCTGCGCGGCCTCCTCGGGGGAGCGCGCCAGCTTCACGCCGCCGGCCTTGCCGCGGCCGCCGATCTTGACCTGGGCCTTCACCACTACGACAGAGCTGCCGGTGCCGCCCATGAGTTCCTCAGCGCCTGCGCGAGCCTCCTCGGGCGTCGTCGCGACGACGCCCCCGAGCACGGGCACGCCGTGCTTCTCGAAGATGTCGCGAGCCTGGTATTCGAACAGGTCCACCCTGCTGCGTCCTTCCATCGGTTGTGCCCCTGGGTCGGCAGAGGCCGGCCGGAGAGATGTCTCGACGTCAAGACATCCGCGTTCCAGAGTAGTGCGCGGCCGTCAGGCCGCGGCACCCTCACGGCATTCTGCCCCCTGGACGTGACCGATTCCACAGACGGACGAGGGAATCGCTGTCCGGTTCGTCATGGCATCGCGGGCCATGTCCGTCCCGCCCCGGCCGGGCTCAGAGCTTGGTGACCGGGCTGAACCGCAGCAGCAGCCGCTTCGTGCCGTCCGCGCCGAAGTCGATCTTCGCCACCGCGTTCTGGCCCGCACCCTCCAGACCCACGACGGTGCCGACCCCGTAGGCGTCGTGGGAGACCTTGTCGCCCACCGACAGCGACGGGATGTCGGCGTCCTGGCGGGGCGTCGCCGACCCGAACCGGGGACCGGATCCCGTGCCCGTCCGGCCGATCGGCCCGGAGGCGCCGCCGGTGGTCGGACGCGACGCGCCCTCCCGACGTCCGACGCCGGACCCGGCGCGGGGCGCGCGGCCGGCACCGTAGGCACCGCCGCCCCAGCTCGACCCACCGCGCCGCAGCGTCTGGGTCGCGGACTCCGCGCGGCGCCAGTCGACCAGCTCGGTCGGGATCTCGTCGAGGAAGCGGCTCGGGGGGAACTCGTTGGCCATGCCGAACGCCGACCGGGTCCCGGCCCGCGACAGGTAGAGCCGCTCCCGGGCCCGGGTGATGCCCACGTAGGCCAGGCGGCGCTCCTCGGCGAGCTCGGCGTCGTCGTGCAGCGACCGCATGTGCGGGAAGGTGCCGTCCTCCATGCCGGTGAGGAACACCACCGGGAACTCCAGGCCCTTGGCGGTGTGCAGCGTCATCAGCGTCACGACGCCCGGGTCCTCGGCGGGCTCGTCGTCGTGGGTGTGCTCCGCCCCGCCGTCGGCGACGTCCTCGTCCGGGATCTGGTCGGCGTCGGCCACCAGCGACACCCGCTCCAGGAAGTCCGCCAGGTCGCCCTCGGGGTCCATCTCCGTGAACTCGGCGGCCACGGCGTGCAGCTCGGCGAGGTTCTCCACCCGCGTGGCGTCCTGCGGGTCGTCGCTGGCGCGCAGCTCGGCGAGGTACCCGGTGCGGTCGAGGACCGCGCCCAGGATCTCCGCCGGGGTCGAGCCGTCGTCGACCATCGCCTGCAGCTCGGCCATCATCGCCGCGAAGGTCCGCAACGGCTTGAGCGTGCGCGTGGTCATCGCGGGGATCTCGTCGACGCGCTGCAGGGCGGCGCCGAACGAGATCCGCTCGGCGGCGGCGAAGCCGGCCACCAGGGACTCGGCCTTGTCGCCGAGACCGCGCTTGGGCACGTTGAGGACCCGGCGCAGCGAGACGTCGTCGTCCGGGTTGGCCAGCGACCGCAGGTAGGCGACGGCGTCCTTGACCTCGCGGCGCTCGTAGAACCGCGTCCCGCCGACCACCTTGTACGGCAGGCCGACGCGGATCAGGACCTCCTCCAGCGCCCGCGACTGGGCGTTGGTGCGGTAGAAGATCGCCACGTCCCCCGGACGCACCCCGGTGCTGTCCCCGAGCCGGTCGATCTCCTCGGCGACGAACCGCGCCTCGTGGTGCTCGTCGTCGCCGACGTAGCCGACGATCTTCGCCCCGTCGCCGGCGTCGGTCCACAGGCGCTTCGGGCGCCGGCCGGTGTTGCGGGCGATGACCGCGTTCGCGGCCGACAGGATGCTCTGGGTCGAGCGGTAGTTCTGCTCCAGCAGGATCGTGGTCGCGTCCGGGTAGTCCTGCTCGAACTCGACGATGTTGCGGATCGTGGCGCCCCGGAAGGCGTAGATCGACTGGTCGGCGTCGCCCACGACGGTCAGCTCGGCCGGGTCCAGGCCCTGCTCCGCCCCGTCCGGACCGCCGGATCCTTCGGGCGCCCCGCCTGCGGGGCTCGCAAGCTCACTCCTCGCCGGGACGCCGACGAGCTCGCGGACCAGGACGTACTGCGCGTGGTTGGTGTCCTGGTACTCGTCGACCAGGACGTGCCGGAAGCGGCGTCGGTAGTGCTCGGCCACGTTCGGGAACGCCTGCAGCAGGTTGACGGTCGTCATGATGATGTCGTCGAAGTCCAGGGCGTTGGCCTGGGCCAGGCGCGCCTGGTAGCGGCGGTAGACGTCGGCGAGCACGGTGTCGAACGCCGGGACCGAGGAGTCGGCGATGCCGCCGCCGGCCAGCGCCCGCTCGCGCCATCCCTCCTCCGTCGCGTCGGCACCGGCCTGCTGGGCGTAGGCGTCCGGGTCGATGAGCTCGTTCTTCAGGTCGCTGATCTTGCGGGCCAGGGAGCGCGGCGGGTACTTCTTGACGTCCAGGTCGAGCTCGCGGCACACCAGGGTGATGAGCCGCTGGGAGTCGGCCGCGTCGTAGATCGAGAAGCTCGAGCGCAGGCCGAGCGTCGCGGCCTCGCGGCGCAGGATGCGCACGCAGGCCGAGTGGAAGGTGGACACCCACATCCGCCGGGCCGCCGGACCGACGAGCTGCTCGACGCGTTCGCGCATCTCGGCGGCTGCCTTGTTGGTGAAGGTGATCGCCAGGATCTGCCCCGGCCAGGCCCGCCGGGTCGCCAGCAGGTGGGCGATGCGATGGGTCAGCACCCGCGTCTTGCCCGACCCGGCACCGGCCACGATGAGCAGGGGCGACCCCGCGTGCACGACGGCGTCCCGCTGCGGCTCGTTGAGGCCCTGCAGCAGCTCCTCGCCCGCCTCGCCGCCGGCCCCCTCGGGCGCGTGGGGCTCCGTCGTCGGCGCGGTGACCCGGTCCGGCGCCCCGTCGTCGTCCCAGCGCGGGGCGGTCGTGGGCAGGCGCGCGGTGTCGCCGGCGGGTGCCGGATCCAGTCCGGGGAGCGAGAGGCTGTCGAAGAGCGAAGTCATGGCGGCACAAGCCTAGGCCGTCCGACCGACACCGACGGCGAGCCAGCGCGGCGCACCGTCGCTAGGGTCTGCCCATGGACAGTCCCGTGACCAGCGGCACCGACCACGCCGCGGCGCAGACGAGCCTGCAGGACCTGCTGGCCCACCCCCGTCGGCTGGTGAACCCCTCCACCGTGGGCGGGGCGGTGGCCCTCGCCGTCGGCCTCGTCCTCGTGCTGGTCCCGGCCCTGTCCCACGGCCTGACCGAGACCGTCGTCGGGATCGGGCTGCTGACCTCCGGTCTCAACGACCTGTGGACCACGATCCGGCGCGGCCACGTCAGCGCCGCCGGACGGGTGACCGCGGCCGTGCGGGGCCTCGCCTCGCTCCTGCTCGCGCTGGTGTTCCTGTTCTCGGCGACGGCCGCCCTGGCCTTCACGATCCTGCTCGGCGCGCTGTACCTGCTCTTCCGCAGCCTGCTCAACCTGCTCCTCGCGGCGTTCAGCCGGACGAAGCAGAAGCGCGCACCGCGGCTCGCCAGCGGCGGTGTCGGCCTCGCCTTCTCGGTCCTGATCCTGGCCGTCCCCGGTGCCTACATCGACTGGATCGCCGCGGCCGTCGGTCTCGTCGCGGTCTTCGGCGGCACGATCACGCTCGCCTACGGCTACCGCGTCGCCGCCGGCCGCCTCCCCGCGCCCGAGGGGCTCTACCCCTCCTTCACCGAGATCCTCTGGACGTGGGTCGAGCACGTGGACGTGGGTGCCGCGGGGCGGACGAAGCTCGCCGACCAGCTCTACCTCGAGCGCCCCGAGATGACCGCCAAGCAGATCGCCTGGTGGACGATGCTCGTCCTCAGCGTCTGCATCGCCACGCTGGCGGTGCTGCAGGACTCCACCGCCGTCGTCATCGGCGCCATGCTCGTGGCCCCGCTGATGACCCCGATCCTCGGGCTCGCGGCGGCACTGGTCAGCGGCTGGGCCTTCCGCGCCGTTCGTTCCTTCGCACTGATCCTGGCCGGGACCGCGGTCGCGATCCTCATCGCGTTCGTCATCGCGTCCTGGGTGCCGATCGTCGTGCCCTTCGACAGCAACAGCCAGATCACCTCGCGCGTGGACCCGACGCTGCTGGACATGCTGGTCGCGCTCGCGGCCGGTGCCGCCGGGGCGTTCGCCACCGTGGACCGCCGGGTCGCGGCGTCCCTGGGAGGCGTGGCGATCGCGGTCGCGCTGGTCCCGCCGCTGTCGGTGGTCGGCGTGGCGCTGTCCGACGGGCGCCTGCGCGACGCGCTGGGCGCCCTGCTGCTGTTCTCGACGAACTTCGTCTCCATCGTCCTCGCGGCCGCCGTCGTCTTCGTGCTCACCGGGGTCGCCGACCCGCGCCGGCTACGCCGCGGCGGCCGCAAGATCCTGCTGACCATGGCGCCGTTCGTCACCGCGGCGCTGGTGATCCTGCTGCCGCTGCTGCTGACCACCGACGGCCTGCTCAGCACGTCGGCCGACCAGCGCGCCGCCCAGTCCGCGGTCGACGAGTGGCTGCCCGACGACTCCCGGCTCACGCTGACGTCGGTCGCGATCACCGACGGCACCGCGACGGTGCAGCTGTCGGGCTCGCCGGACGACCTGCCGGACCTCACCGACCTGCAGACGTCCCTCGACGACGCGCTCGACGGCAGCTACGCCGTCGAGGTGGCCGTGACGCCGGTCGACGTCCAGCGGGTCCCCGCGGTCTCGCCGGACCCGTCACCGTCGGGGCGGCTCGACCTCGACCTGCCCTGAGGACCACCGGGCACGGGGTCTCGGGCCCCGGCACCGATGAGTCCGGCGGGTCCCCGTCGTCCACCCCTCGACGTCGCGCACAGGGCGCGGGGAGACGGAGGCGGAGACACGACGACACACCTGACCGGGGTCCACACCGTGGCCGTCCCGGTGGCCGATCACGACCGGGCGCTGGACTTCTACGCCGGCACGCTCGACTGCGAGGTGCTCTTCGACGAGGAGCTCCGCCCGGGGACGCGCTGGACCGAGGTGGCCCCGCCGGGCGCGACGACCTCGATCGCGCTGGTCGGCCCGCAGGGCGGCCGGCGGCCCGGGACCGACACCGGCATCCGGCTCGTCAGCACGGACGCCGTCGCCGACCACGCGACGCTCACCGCGGCAGGTGCCGACGTCGGCGAGCTGCTGCGCTGGGACGGGGTGCCACCGATGTTCGTCCTGCGCGACGTCGACGGCAACACCCTCGACGTCATGGAGCTGCCGGGCTGAGCACGCCCGGACGGCGCATCGGGGTGTGCGGGATGCCGTCCTCGAGGTACTCCGGCCCGTCCGGCGCGAACCCGAAGGTCGCGTACCAGCCGACCAGCGGCGACTGGGCCCCCAGCACCACGTCCTGGCCGGGCGCGGCCTGCGTGGCCGCCTCCACCGCCGCGCGCATGAGGACGCCGGACGCCCCGGTCCCCCGCACGTCCGGGTGGCACACGACCCGCCCGACGCGCTGCTCGGTGGTGTCGTCGAGCACGCGCGCCGTGCCCACCACACGCCCCGCGTCGAGCAGCACCACGTGCCGGGTGGCCGGTTCGAGGTCGCGCTCGTCGAGGTCCGGGTACGCGCAGTCCTGCTCGACGACGAACACGTCCAGGCGCAGCCGGCACAGCTCGAAGACGGTGCGCGGCTCGAGGTCGTCGAGGTGACGGGTGAGGATCTCCACGCCGCCATCGTCACACGGCCGGGTCGGCGTCAGGTCAGCACGAGCCCGACGACCCACACCACCGTCGCCAGCAGCCCGCCCACGAGCTGGATGCCGATGGTGATCGCGGTGGCCTGGAGGGCGGCCACGGTGGCCCGCCACGCCGCGGCCCGGTCCCGGCGCCGGAGGTACTCCACGAGCAGCACGGCGAGCGTGAAGAACAGGAACAGTCCGACCACGGGCACGACGAAGAACCCGACGATCCCGGCGACGCCGCCGACGGCGAGGGTCGACCAGGGCACGTCGGCGCGGCGCATGTGGCGGCCCGCCACGAGCCAGTTGCCCGTCTCGGCGGCGACGATCAGCAGCGCGGCGACGGCGAAGCAGGTCCACGCCGTCGGGCCGCCGGTCGCCCAGGCCCACACGAGCAGAGCACTCGCCACCAGGGCGTTGCCCGGCAGCACCTGGACGACGATCCCGACGAGCCCGACGGCGATCGCGAGGCCGACGAGGACCTCGCCCAGGACGCTCACGCGCGCCCCGGGCGCCGGTGCGACGGACCGGCCGGTCGGCGGCAGGTCACCAGAAGACGGCGACGACGATGTTGACGAGCACGAGCGCGCCGATCGAGTGCTTCAGCGCCGGGGCGACGGCTCCGGTGCCGTTGTCGCCCTTGCGACCCTGGCGCTTGGCGACGAAGGCCAGGATCGTGATGACCAGGGCGATCGTCAGCTTGACGCCGATCTTCGCCATCGACGGCCCGAAGTCTTCCCACAGGCCGCCCATCTCCGCGACGCCGACCATCAGGATGCCTGCGACGAGCGCGGTCGCCGCCCCGTGGAAAACGCCGCGGTACAGGCCCGGGCTGCGCAGCGAGGCGAGGTAGCCGCCGAGGACGATGGCCCAGCCGACGAAGTGCAGCACCGTGAAGATGTTGTAGAGGAACTCCATGGCAGGCAGCCTATCGAGGCGCGCGCTCCCGCAAGACCATCCTGACCGTGCGTCGTCTCACGCAGCGTCACCCGGATCCCACGATGCGGACCGGGGGTTTCGCGAGATGGTCACCGCGGGTTAGATTCGTCGCCATGACCACGGCCGCGCCCCTCCGCAGCACGACGACCCGTCGTGCCATGCCGGCGTGCCCGATGCACATGTGCATGTGCAGCTGTCAGTGCTGCTGTCGCTGATCGCGCCCCCTCTCAGCCCCCTCCGCACCTGCGGACCTGAGCACCGGCGCGCGCCGTCGGTCTCGGCCCACCCCCGCTGAGCCCCGTCGTCGCGCGTCCCGCCCCGAGGACCCGAGGAACTCCCCCCAGATGACGACGCAGACCAACCCTCCCGCGCCGCCGAACGCTGCCGGTCGCCCGGCGCGGCCCGCCCGCGCCCCGAAGCCGAACGGCCAGTGGAAGATCGACGGCACCACCCCGCTGAACCACAACGAGGAGTTCAAGCAGGCCGGCCCGCCGCTCGAGGTGCGCGAGCGCATCGAGTCGACCTACGCGCGCGACGGCTTCGACTCCATCGCCGACGACGACCTGCACGGCCGTTTCCGCTGGTGGGGCCTGTACACCCAGCGCAAGCCCGGCATCGACGGCGGCCGCACCGCCACCCTCGAGCCGCACGAGCTCGAGGACCGCTACTTCATGCTGCGCGTGCGCACCGACGGCGCCGAGCTGACGCCGGCCGCCCTGCGCGTCCTCGGCGAGATCTCGGACGAGTTCGGCCGCGGCACCGCGGACATCACCGACCGGCAGAACATCCAGTACCACTGGATCGAGATCGAGAGCATGCCGGAGATCTGGCGCCGCCTCGACACGGTCGGCCTGGAGACGACGACGGCGTGCGGCGACTCCCCGCGCGCCTTCCTCGGCAGCCCCGTCGCCGGGATCGCCACCGACGAGATCATCGACGCCACGCCCGTCATCGACGAGATCAAGCGGCGGCACATCGGCGACCCGGAGCTCGCGAACCTGCCGCGCAAGTTCAAGACGGCCATCTCCGGCCACCCGAGCCTCGACGTCGTGCACGAGATCAACGACATCTCCCTGGTGGGCGTGGAGCACCCCGAGCTCGGCGCCGGCTTCGACCTGTGGGTCGGCGGCGGGCTGTCCACCGCCCCGCGCCTCGGCGAGCGCCTCGGCGTCTTCGTCACCGCCGAGCAGGCACCCGACGTCTGGTACGGCGTCATCCGCATCTTCCGCGACTACGGGTACCGCCGGCTGCGGAACAAGGCTCGCCTGAAGTTCCTGCTCAAGGACTGGGGCGCCGAGCGGTTCAGGGGAGTTCTCGAGACCGAGTACCTCGGGTACGCGCTGCCCGACGGCCCGCCCCCGGCCCCGGCGACCCGCCCGGGCGACCACGTCGGCGTCCACGAGCAGAAGGACGGCGACTACTACGTGGGCGCCGCCCCCGTCGTCGGCCGTGTCGGCGGCGGCACGCTGACCGGCCTGGCCGACCTCGTCGAGTCCGTCGGCGCCCGGTCGGCCCGGCTGACCGCCCACCAGAAGGTCGTGGTCCTCGGCGTGCCCGCCGACCGGGTCGACGAGCTGGTCGACGGCCTCGAGCCGCTGGGCCTGACGGCGCGGCCCTCGTTGTTCCGCCGCAACACCATCGCGTGCACGGGCATCGAGTTCTGCAAGCTCGCCATCGTCGACACCAAGGACACCGCCGCCGGCGTCATCGCCGAGCTGGAGCAGCGCCTGGACGAGCACGCCGAGCAGCTCGACCGGCCGATCTCGCTCAACGTCAACGGCTGCCCCAACTCCTGCGCCCGCATCCAGACCGCCGACATCGGCCTCAAGGGCCAGATCATCACCGTCGACGGCGAGCAGATGGCGGGCTTCCAGGTGCACCTGGGCGGCAGCCTCGCGGGGCAGGGTCACGACGCCGGCGGTCTCGGCCGCACGGTGCGCGGCCTGAAGGTCCCGGCCACCGAGGTCGCCGACTACGTCGAGCGCGTGGTGCGCCGCTACGCGGCGGACCGCAGCGACGGCGAGTCGTTCGCCGAGTGGGCCCACCGGGCGGACGAGGAGGTGCTGCAGTGACGGCCGTACCGGTCTCCCTCGGGGTCGGCCCCACCTCGGCGGCCACCTCCACGGCTCCCGCCGGGGCCTCGTCCCTCGCCGACGCCGCCGCGGAAGCACGCCGCCGCGCCGCCGAGCGGGAGAAGTCCCGGGCCCGCCGCAACGCCCGCGTCGACGGTCGGGAGCGTCGCCGGCGCTCGGACGTCGAGCTGTCGCAGATCGCCGAGCGTGGTCGCCGCGAGCTCGGCGGGTCCGGACCGGGCTCCGCGGACGAGGCGACCGCCGAGGAGGTCATCGCCTGGGCGGTGGCCGAGTTCGGCGACTCCCTCGCGGTGGCGTCCTCGATGACGGACTCCGTGCTGGCCGCGCTGGTCAGCGCCCAGCTCCCCTGGGTGGACGTGCTGTTCGGCGAGACCGGCTACCACTTCGCGGAGACGATCGGGACGCGCGACGCCGTCGCGCACTCCCTCGACGTCACCGTGGTGGACGTGCGGCCGCTGCTCAGCGTCGCCGAGCAGGACGACGCCTACGGCCCGGACCTGTTCGCCCGCGACCCCGAGGCCTGCTGCCGCATGCGCAAGGTGGAGCCGATGCGCCGGGTGCTGTCCGGGTACGAGGCGTGGGCCACGGGCGTCCGGCGGGCGGACTCCGCCTCGCGCGCCACCGCCGAGCTCGTCTCGTGGGACGCGTCGAACAACCTGGTCAAGATCAACCCGATCGCCGGCTGGAGCGACGACCAGCTGGTCGGCTACGCGCTGCGCCACGGGCTGACCGTCAACCCGCTGCTCAACGACGGCTACCCGTCGATCGGCTGCGAGCCGTGCACCCGTCGCGTCGGTCCCGGCGAGGACGCCCGTGCCGGACGCTGGGCCGGGGCGGACAAGTCCGAGTGCGGTCTGCACATCTGAGCCGGCCTGCGCGAGGATCCGACCATGAGTGACCTGTACCCGCTGGGGCTGCGCGTGCGCGACCGGCTCGTCGTCGTCGTCGGCGGCGGGCCGGTCGCGGCCCGCCGCGTCCGCGGCCTGCTCGAGGCCGGGGCGCGCGTCCGGGTGGTGGCCCCCGTCCTCGACGACGAGCTGGCCGCCGCGGCCGCCGCCGGGACGGTGGAGCACGCGGCCCGCGCCTACCGGTCCGGCGACCTGGACGGCGCGTGGGTCGTGCACACCGCCACCGGCGTCGGGGACGTCGACCGGGCCGTGGCGGCCGACGCCGAGGCACAGCAGACCTTCTGCGTCGTCGCCGCCGACGCCGCGGCCGCCACGGCCTGGGTCCCCGCCTCGGCCGGGCTGCCCGGGCCCGAGGGCGACGTCGTCGTCTCCGTGCACGCCGGTCGTGACCCGCGCCGTGCCGCCCGGCTGCGCGACGGCGTCGCGGCGGCCCTGGACGCCGGGGAGCTGCCGCTGCGCCGCGTCCGGCCGACGGACGCACCGGGCCCCGGCCGGGTGGCCCTGGTCGGCGGCGGCCCCGGGGACCCCGGGCTGCTCACCGGACGCGGCCGACGCCTCCTGGCGAGCGCCGACGTCGTCGTCGTCGACCGGCTCGCCCCGCGCAGCGTCCTGACCACGCTCGCCGACGACGTCGAGGTGATCGACGTGGGCAAGACCGCCGGGAACCACCCGGTGCCGCAGGAGCGCATCAACGAGCTGCTCGTCGAGCACGCCCTCGCCGGCCGGCAGGTCGTCCGCCTCAAGGGCGGCGACCCGTACGTGCTGGGGCGCGGCGGCGAGGAGCTCGCCGCCTGCCGCGCGGCCGGGCTCGACGTCGAGGTGGTGCCGGGCGTGACCTCGGCCGTCTCCGTCCCCGCCGCGGCCGGGATCCCGGTGACGCACCGCGGGGTGGCGGCCGGGTTCAGCGTGCTGACCGCGCACGAGGCCGTCGCCTCCGTGCCCGGCGGTCCGGAGCACACCCTGGTGCTGCTCATGGGCGTCACCCGGCTCGCCACGACCACCCGGGCGCTGGTCGAGGCCGGCCGCCCGGCCGACACCCCCGTCGCGGTGGTCGAGGACGGCTTCGGACCGCGCCAGCGGACCACCGTCGGCACGCTGGCCGACATCGCCGAGCGGGCCGCCGCGGCCGAGGTCCGCCCGCCCGCCGTGACCGTCGTCGGCGACGTCGTCCGGCTGTCGCCGGCCTGGGCGGCTCACGTCACGGCCGCGGAGGGTGTGAGCGAGTCGTGACACGCGGTGACACGGTCGACACCGGGACGAACGATCCGACGCGTAGCGTGCCCACCATGGCAGCCCCGACGCTTCTCGCGATCTCCCACGGCACGTCCTCGGACGTCGGCGCGTCCGCCGTCGCCGGACTCGTCGACGCCGTGGCCGACCGGCTGGACGGCGAGGCCCCGGTCCGGGCCGGTTTCGTGGACGTCCAGCAGCCCGACGTCCCGACGTGCCTGGCCGACCTGCGCGAGACCTCCACGGTGCTCGTGCCGCTGCTGCTCTCGGCCGGCTTCCACGTGCACGTCGACCTGCGCGAGGACGTCGACGCAGCCCTCGCGGACGGTCAGCACGTCACGCTCGCCGGGGCGCTGGGCCCCGACACCCGGCTGGTGGACCTGCTCGAGCGCCGGCTCGCCGAGGCGGGGCTGACCGAGGGCGACGTCGTCGTCCTCGCCGCGGCCGGCTCGTCCGACGCCCGGGCGGTCGCCGACTGCGAGCGCACCGGGATCCTGCTCGCCGAGCGCACCGGGCACCCGGTCCGCGTCGGCTACCTCGCCAACGCCACCCCGCAGCTCGCCGACGTCGTCGGGTCCGTCCGCCTCGAGCACCCGGACGCCCGGATCGTCACCGCGAGCTACCTCATCGCGCCGGGCTACTTCCAGACGCTGGCCGAGCGCGCCGGTGGCGACCTCACGACGCCGCCGCTGCTGCCGGCCGACGCCCCGGCGCCCCCCGAGCTGGTCGAGATCGTGGTCGACCGGTACCGCGCCGCACGCTGAGGAGCCGCCGTCCCCGCCGCACCCCGGTGCTCAGAGCAGCCGCCGCGCCGCCGCCCACCGGGTGAGCTCGTTGCGGTTCGACAGCTGCAGCTTGCGCAGCACGGCCGAGACGTGGGTCTCCACGGTCTTGACGGAGATGAACAGGTCGCTCGCGACCTCGCGATAGGTGTAGCCGCGGGCGATGAGCCGCATGACCTGCTGCTCGCGCTTCGAGAGCCGGTCGAGCTCGTCGTCGGCCACCGCGACGTCGCCCGCCGCCGTGCCGAACGCGTCGAGCACGAACCCGGCCAGCCGTGGGGAGAACACGGCGTCCCCGCCGGCCACCCGCACCACGGCGGCCGACAGGTCGGACGCCGAGATGTTCTTGGTGACGTAGCCCCGCGCCCCCGAGCGGATCACCGCCACGACGTCCTCGGCGGCGTCGGACACCGACAGCGCGAGGAACCTCGTCCCGGCGAGCAGGTCGGCGCAGCGGCGCACCACCTCGGCACCGCCGCCGCCGTCGCCGCCGGGCAGATGGACGTCGAGCAGCACCACCGGGGGCCGGTGCTCGTGCACGACGGCGACCGCCTCGTCGACGTCCGCCGCCTCACCGACCACGCGCACCCGCCCGTCGAGGCTCGCGCGCACGCCGGTGCGGAACATGTGGTGGTCGTCGACGAGGACCACCGGAACCGGCGTCTCCGTGGCAGGGCTGGTCATGACCGGGCTCCTTCGGTCTCGGGGGCGGACGACGCCGAGTCGGGCGACGGGGTGGCGCGCGCGTCGGCCGTGCGCGGCACGAGCAGGTGCACCTCGGTGCCCCAGCCGGGCCGGCTGGTCACCTCGGCTGTCCCGCCGCGGCGCCGGACCCGGCCGAGGATCGACTCGCGCACGCCGAACCGGTCGGGCGCGACGTCGTCCACGTCGAACCCGTCGCCCCGGTCCCGCACGAACACCTCGACCGCGGCGTCGGTCACCTCCAGGTAGACGGTGACGGGCGCGGCACCGTGCACGACGGCGTTGACCAGGGCCTCGCGGGTGGCCTGCAGCAGCGCGGTCGTGGTCTCGGTCGGCGGGCAGTCGCCGACGGCGACGGTCTCGACCTCGGCGGCGCGGCCGTCCTCGACCTCCCCCACCAGGGAGCGCAGCTCGGCGGCCAGCGACGTGCCCTCGGCGGGCCGGTCGTCGTACAGCCACTCGCGCAGCTCGCGCTCCTGGGCCCGCGCCATCCGGGCCACCTCCTCGGGGTCTCGGGCCCGGGCGCGGATGAGGGACAGCGTCTGCAGCACCGAGTCGTGCAGGTGGGCGGCGATGTCCGCCCGTTCGGCCTCCCGCGCACGCGCGGCCCGCTCGTCCCCGAGCTCCCGGACCAGGCGCAGCCACCACGGGGCCAGCACCAGGGCCACGCCCACGAGCACGGCCAGCGAGGCCAGCGTGACGGTGAGCAGCTCACCGGGCGGAGTGCCCTGGACGAACAGCAGCAGCACGCCCGCGGTGACCAGCACGAGGCCGCCGGCCAGTCGCAGCAGCATCCCGGACCGCGACGTCGGCACGTCGCCCGCGCGGGCCCGCTGGACGGCGTCGAGCTGGCTCCAGGCCAGGACCGCACCGCCGCCCACGATGAGCAGGGGGAGCCAGGTCGAGGGCAGGTCCCAGCCGGCACGCACGGCGACCAGGACCAGCGCGCCGCCGAGCAGCAGGACGCCCACCAGCACGTCGCGGCGCGACAGCGCCTGGACGGTGCCCGTGCGCCGCAGCCGGGGCGCCAGCCGCGCGACGGCGGCGGGCCGGGCCGCCGCCGCGGCGTCGTGCGGGTCGCCCGCCGGCACCGTGACCCACCAGAAGCCGTACAGCACCAGACCCGTGCCGCCGGACAGGGCCAGCAGGACCATCACGAGCCGGACCACCCAGACGGGCGCTCCGAGGTGCGCGGCGACCCCGGCGCACACGCCGCCGACCCACCGTCCCTGGCGGGGGCGGCGCAGCGGCAGGCGGTCGGGGCCGGGGGACGTCACTCCCTGATCGTGGCACGTCAGGGTGCCGTCCCGCGCCGGATCCGGGGTCGCGGCAGGCCGAATCAGGGTTGGTTCAGGGGCACCCCCGATGCCCGGACGCACCGCGCGGGAGCAGCATGGAGACATGACCACGAACGAGACCCCACCACCCCCGGACGGCGGCACCGGCCCCGCCGGCGACCCCGGTCCGGGAGCCGCTCCCCCGCCGCCGCGCCCCGCCGGCGACGGCTTCTTCGACTCGTTGCGCCGGATGGGCGTGAGCCGGTCCGAGGACCGCTGGGTCGGCGGCGTCGCCGCCGGCGTGGCCGACCGGTTCGGCCTCGACCCGCTGTTGGTGCGCGGACTCCTCGTCCTCAGCTTCTTCGTCACCGGGGCCGGGCTCGTGCTCTACGGCGTCGCCTGGCTGCTGCTGCCCGAGCGCTCCGACGGGCGGATCCACCTGCAGGAGGCGATCCGCGGCACGTTCGACGTGGCCGTCCTGGGCGGCGCGCTGGCGGTCGTGCTGGGCATCGGCTGGGGCGGCGGGATCTGGCCCTGGTGGGGCGGGTTCCCCGAGTGGATCGCCGCGCTGTTCTGGATCGCCTTCTGGGTGGCCGTCGTCTGGCTGGTCGTCCGGCTGGTCCGGTCCCGGCAGCGGGAGCGCGCCGAGACCGTGGCACCGCCCGGGCCCTCGGCGGCCCCGGGGGCGCCCGGAGCGCCCGGAGCGCCGACCGCCGCGTCCGCGCCGACGGCCTCCGAGTCCACCGGGTTCGAGCCCGCGCCCCGGGTCCACTACGCGCCGGCGCCGCCGGCGGGACCGACCAGCCCGGCGCCGGCGGTCCCCACCGCCGGAGCCCCGTCGGGCCCGACGGGTCCGACGGGTCCGGCCGGGCCGACCGGTCCCGCGTGGTCCGGGCCGCCTCCCGCTCCGCGGCCTGTGGTCCGTCCGGCCGGCGCCGGGACCGTGGGGGTCGTGGTCGGGCTGTCCCTGCTGGTGGGTGCCGCCCTGCTCGCGGCCGACGTCGTCGCCGGGCTGACGGTCCCCGTGTGGGGGCTGTGGCTGGGGATCACCGTCGGCATCGTGGGAGCGGCCCTGGTCGTCACGGGCCTGCGCGGACGGCGCGGCGGCTGGCTGACCGCCTTCGCGGTCCTCGGCATCGTCGCGACCGCGCTGACGTGGCCCTTCGCCGACCGCAGCGCGTGGTGGGGCGAGTGGCCGTGGGACGACGGGGCGCAGGTCACGACCTCGTCCGGCACCGCCCTGAGCTCCGGGGTGGTCACGCCCCGGTCCGTGGCCGCGGCCGAGGACGGGATCCGCGTGCAGTTCGGCGAGGCCCGGGTGGACCTCACCGAGCTCGACCTCACCGACGTCGTGCCCGGGTCCCCCGTCGAGGTACCCATCGAGATGACCGCCGGACGCACGGTCGTCGAGATCCCGGCCGACACGGCCGTGACGGCGTCGGTCGACGTCAGCGCCGGCCGGTTCGTCTGGGACGTCGAGGGCGACTACCGCACCGTCGACGGCTTCAGCGGCGGGCCCGCCACCTACACGACCGACGAGGTGGACACCGCGGGCGGCGCCGTGCTGCTGCTCGACGTCGACGCCCGTGCCGGAGAGATCGTCATCGAGGAGGACCGATGAGCACCGAGCCGTACCGCACGCCGGGCGACGAGCCCGACACCACGCGGCAGGACCACCCGACCGTCGAGATCCCGCAGGACGTCGCAGCGACGGCCGCCGACGGCCCGCCGCACGCGGGGTCGCCCGCCACGGCGGACTCGGCCCCTCCGGCTGCCGGCGCCTCGACCGGCACGTCGACCGGCACGTCGACCGGCACGTCGACCGGCACGGCCCCGGTCCCCGGCGCGCCGACGGTGCGCACGGGGCCGCGCGGCAGCACCGTCGTGTGGGGCGTCGTCGTGATCGCCGTCGCCGTCGGGCTGCTCGCCCGGACGGCAGGGGCGAGCGTCGACGCCCAGCTGGCCGCGATCCTCCTGCTCGGCGCCGCCGGACTCGTGCTCGTGGTCGGCTCGGTCGTCGGCGCCGCACGACGGCGTCGCCGCACCCCGTCCTGACTCCGGACGCACGACGGGCCGGCACACCGCGCGGTGTGCCGGCCCGTCGTCGCTCAGCGGGTCCGGGACCCGGGGCTCAGGCGGTCGAGGTCGACGTGGGACCACCCGTGGGGGTGGAGACGACCGCCGCCGAGGAGCTGCCTCCCAGGCGACTGAACGCGTAGCCGACGAGGATGAACATCACGCCCAGGCCGATCACCAGGGCGCAGACGCCGAAGGCGACGACCGACGTGAACAGCGAGGCCCGCAGGAACGACGCGTTCATGACGGTGTCACGCGTCGGGTCCTCCCGGTCGAGCTGGGCGTAGGTCATCCCGCCCGAGGCCTCCATCGCGTGCTGGTTGATGATGTCGGCCTGGGCGTACGCGGTGAACGGTCCGGCGACCTCCTGGCCGGCCGCCATGCTGGCGTCCTCCGAGACGGTGATCTGCTCGTCGGACAGGGTCGACGAGACGATGAACCAGACGACGACGCCGGCGATGATCATGACGATGCCGGCGACGATGGACACGATCCCGATGCCGCGGACACCCTTGGCGGGTCGGACGGTGACAGAGCTGGACATGAGACTGCCTCTCGTAGCACTCGTGCGATGGTTGATGCCCCTGCTCGTCAACGTACCGCGACCGACCCGCGCGCGTCGCGGCGAAACCCTAGGTCACACGGCTGATCGGCCGGTCATTCACCCGCGATGGTGAACGTGGGCATGCCCCAGCCGAGACGGACCGCCAGCAGCCGCACGGTCAGGATCACCGCGATCGGCACCCAGAACACGACCGCCGGGTCGACGTCGAGCTCCAGCAGACCCAGGTGCACCGCCGCGCCGAGCAGCGCCGCGGTGGCGTAGAACTGGGCGTTGCTCAGCACCTCGGGCAGCTCGTTGGCCAGCACGTCGCGGAACACGCCACCGCCGACGCCGGCCACCACGCCGACGACCGCCGCCGAGACCGCGCTCGCCCCGGCGGACAGCGCCACGTTCGTGCCGATGACGACGAACAGGGCCATGCCGGCGGCGTCGGAGACCTCGATGACCTGCAGCCGTCGCAGCACGTCGAGCGTCCGGGTGCGCGCCAGCGGCACCACCAGCAGGGCCGTCGCGGCGCCGACGAGCAGGAACGTCGGCTCGGTGACCCAGAAGACGGGCGTCTCGCCGAGCAGGAGGTCCCGCAGGGTGCCGCCACCCACCGCCACGGTCGCGCCGAGCGCGACGACGCCGACGAGGTCCATCTGCTTGCGGCCGGCGGCGAAGGCACCGGAGATCGCGAAGGCGACGGTGCCGAGGTACTCCAGCACCCGCTGCACGACGCCCAGCGTCGCGGCGACCGTGTCGGACTCGGTCAGGACGGCCGTCGCGAGCTGCTCGGTCACTCCCACTCGATGGTGCCCGGGGGCTTGCTCGTCACGTCGAGGACCACCCGGTTCACCTCGCTGACCTCGTTGGTGATGCGCGTGGAGATGGTCGACAGCACGTCGTACGGCATGCGCGTCCAGTCGGCCGTCATGGCGTCCTCGCTGGAGACGGGACGCAGCACGACCGGGTGCCCGTAGGTCCGGCCGTCGCCCTGGACGCCCACCGAGCGCACGTCGGCCAGCAGCACCACCGGGCACTGCCAGATCTCGCCGTCGAGCCCGGCCTTCGTCAGCTCCTCGCGGGCGACGGCGTCGGCCCGGCGCAGGATCTCGAGCCGCTCGGCCGTCACCTCGCCGATGATGCGGATGCCCAGGCCCGGCCCCGGGAAGGGCTGCCGGGCGACGATCGGCTCCGGGACGCCGAGCTCGCGGCCGACGGCCCGCACCTCGTCCTTGAACAGGGTGCGCAGCGGCTCGACCAGGTCGAACTGCAGGTCGTCGGGCAGGCCGCCCACGTTGTGGTGGCTCTTGATGTTGGCCGCGCCCTCACCGCCGCCCGACTCGACCACGTCGGGGTAGAGGGTGCCCTGCACGAGGAACCGCACCTCGGAACCCTCGCCGTGCACGGCGTGCTCGTGCCCCTCGGCGACGATGTCGCGGGCGGCGTCCTCGAAGACGCGGATGAACTCGCGGCCGATGATCTTGCGCTTCGTCTCCGGGTCGCTGTGACCCTCCAGGGCCTCCAGGAAGCGCTTGCGCTCGTCGCGCACCACCAGGTTGACGCCCGTCGCGGCCACGAAGTCGCGCTCGACCTGCTCCACCTCGCCCTCGCGCAGGAGGCCGTGGTCGACGAACACGCAGGTGAGCTGGTCCCCCACCGCGCGCTGCACCAGCGCCGCGGCGACCGAGGAGTCCACGCCGCCGGACAGACCGCAGACCACCCGGGCGTCGCCCACCTGCGCGCGGATCGCGGCCACCTGGTCGGCGATGACGTTGTCGGGCGTCCAGTCGGGCGCCAGGCCGGCGCCCTCGTAGAGGAAGTGCTCCAGCACCGTCTGCCCGTGGGCCGAGTGCTTGACCTCGGGGTGCCACTGCACGCCGTACAGGCGGCGCCGGCGGTCCTCGAAGGCGGCGACCGGCGACCCGGACGACGTCGCGAGCACCTCGAAGCCCTCGGGCGCCGCGTGCACGGAGTCGCCGTGGCTCATCCACGTGGTCTGGGTGACGGGGGTGTCGGCGAGCAGCATCCCGGCCTCGCACACCTCCACCTCGGTGCCGCCGTACTCGCGGGTACCGGTCTGGGCGACCGTGCCGCCGAGCGCCTGCGCCATGGCCTGGAAGCCGTAGCAGATGCCCAGCACGGGCACCCCGGCGTCGAACAGTTCGGCGTCGACGAACGGCGCCCCCGTGGCGTACACGGAGGACGGGCCGCCCGAGAGGATGATCGCGGCGGGGTCGCGGGCGAGCATCTGCTCCGGCGTCCACGTGTGCGGCACGATCTCGGAGTAGACGTTGGCCTCGCGCACGCGGCGCGCGATGAGCTGGGCGTACTGGGCGCCGAAGTCGACGACCAGGACCGGGCGGGGCGCGGCCTGGGCGGATGCGGTGGCGGGAGCGGTGGCGGGAGACGTCACCGCCTCATCCTATCCGCCGGCACGTGCCCGCTGCCGCCACGACCCGTCACGCCCCGAGCCGCTCGCGCAGCTCGCGCGCGGCCCGCTCGGGGTCGGGGGCAGCGGTGATCGCCCGCACGACCACGACCCGCCGCGCCCCGGCCTCGACGACGGCGTCGAGTCGGTCGGCGTCGATGCCCCCGATGGCGAACCACGGCGTGGTCGGCGCGGTGGCGGCCACCTCGCGCAGCAGGCCGAGCCCGACGGCGGCCCGACCGGGCTTGGTCGGGGTCGTCCACAGGGGTCCGACGCAGAAGTAGTCGACGTCGGGGTCGGCCTCCGCGGCGGCCGCCTGCGCCGCCGAGTGCGTGGACCGCCCCAGGACCGGCCCCGGACCGAGCAGGGAGCGCACGGCCGGCACCGGCAGGTCGCCCTGGCCCATGTGCACCGCGGGAGCGTCGGTGAGCCGGGCCACGTCGGCACGGTCGTTGACCGCCCGCAGCGCGCCGTGCTCGGCGGCGACCCGCGCCACCAGAGCCTGGAGCTCGAGCTCGCGGGCGACGTCGAGGGACTTGTCGCGCAGCTGGACCGCGTCGACGCCGCCGCTCAGCGCGGCGTGCAGGAAGTCCTCCAGGTCGCCGCGGTCCTCGCGGGCGTCGGTGCACAGGTAGAGGCGGGCGTCGGCGAGGCGGCTGCGAGGAGCGGGAGTCGTCATCGTGAGCGAGTCTAGGGACGGTCGACGGGCGAGTAGGGTGACCGGAGCACGGGAGCCCGCAGGGGCTGAGAGGGCGCACGGCGCCGACCGTCGAACCTGATCTGGATCATGCCAGCGAAGGGAGCACCGTGGACCGTCACTCGTCGGCGCCGCACGGCGTCCGCGACCTCGTCGTGGTCGGCGGCGGCATCATCGGCCTGGCCGTGGCCTGGCGGGCCCTCGAGGGCGGCCTGAGCGTCACCGTCCTGGACCCGGACCCCGGCGACGGGTCCACGCACGCCGCCGCGGGCATGCTCGCGCCGGCCACCGAGGCCGAGTTCACCGAGGACGCCGCGCTGCACCTGCACCTGGCCGGGGCCGCACGCTGGCTCCCGTTCGCCGCCGACCTGGAGGCCGCCGCCGGCCGCGGCGTGGGGCTGCGCGAGTCCGGGACGCTGACGCTCGGCTACGACGAGACCGACGTCGCCCTGCTGCGCCGGGTCCTGGCCCTGCACGGCCGGCACGGGGTGGACTCCGAGGAGCTGACGATCGCCGAGGCGCGCCGGCGCGAACCGCTGCTCGGCCAGCGCGTGCGCGGAGCCGCCTGGGTCCCCGGCGACCACGCCGTCGACCCCCGGGCCGTGCACGCCGCGCTCTGGCGCGTCGTGGCCGCCCACTCCCGCGGCGCCGTCGTGCCGCGTGCCGCGGTCCGGCTCGAGCAGCAGGACGGCCGGGTCGTCGGGGCCGTCGACGACACCGGCGACCGGCACCGCGCCGGCTCGACCGTCGTCGCCGCCGGGTGGGCGTCCGCCCCGCTGCTGGCGGAGGTGCCCGGCGTGGCGGTCCCCGTGCGTCCGGTCAAGGGCCTCACGCTGCGGCTGCAGGCGGACCCCGAGCTGGCACCGCGCCACGTCGTGCGCGGTCTGGTCCAGGGCCGGCCCGTGTACGTCGTCGGACGCGAGCCCGCGACCGAGGGGCCGTGGGCCGGGCACTGCGAGCTGGTGATCGGCGCGACCTCCGAGGAGAACCCCGACGACCGTCGCGCACCCGCCGGCGGCGTGTTCGCCCTCCTGCGCGACGCGCGCGCCCTGCTGCCCGCGATCGACGAGGCCGCACTGGTCGAGGCCACCCCGCGGGCCCGGCCGTCCACGCCGGACAACCTGCCCCTGGTGGGCGCGACGCACGTGCCCGGACTGCACCTGGCCACCGGCCACTACCGCAACGGCATCCTGCTCGCGCCGCTGACCGCGGAGGTCGTCGTGGCCGGGCTGACCCGCTCCTGGTTCGCCGTCGACGTCGCCACGACGGACCCACCGGCCGTGCTCGCCGCCCTGCGGGCGACGGACCCCCGCCGGTTCCCGCCCCGCGCACCCGACCCCCGCACCCCCGACGGAGCCCCCCGATGAACCCCGCCCACCAGCACGTCGACCCCGCCGCCCTTACCGCGCCGGGTCCCACCGCACCCGCGAGCACCGCCCGGGTGAACGGCGAACTGTACGACCTCGGCCCGACGGGCGAGCTGCCCGTCACCGAGCTGGTGACCCGCCTCGTGCCCGGGCACGTCGTCGACGGGGTGGCCCGCGGGGTCGCCGTCGCCGTCGACGACGTCGTCGTGCCGCACGGCACGTGGCGGACCGCCGTCGTCCGCGCCGGGGACCGCGTCGAGATCGTCACCGCCGTCCAGGGCGGCTGAGGAGGAGCCATGACCACGACCGGAACGACCGACCTGCGCACGGACTTCGGCGCCCCGCTCGTCGTCGCGGGGACCGAGATCGCGTCCCCGCTGGTGATGGGGACGGGCGGTGCCGCCAACCTGCTGACGCTGGAGGAGGCCCTGGTCGCCTCCGGCACCGCCCTGACGACGGTGGCCATGCGCCGCGTCGCGCCGCGCGCCGGCGGCGAGGCGGCCCGGGACGCCGGGATCTGGGGTCTGCTCGAGCGCCTCGGCATCCGCGCCCTGCCGAACACGGCCGGCTGCTTCTCGGTGCGCGAGGCGGTGCTCACCGCGCAGCTCGCCCGGGAGGCCTGCGGCACGAGCTGGGTCAAGCTCGAGGTGATCGCCGACGACGTCACGCTCCTCCCGGACCCGGTCGGGCTCGTCGAGGCCGCCGAGGAGCTCGTCCGCGACGGGTTCGTCGTCCTGCCCTACACGAACGACGACCCGATCCTGGCGCGTCGCCTGGAGGACGTCGGCTGCGCAGCCGTGATGCCTCTCGGCGCGCCGATCGGGTCCGGGTTGGGCATCCTCAACCCGCGCAACATCGAGGCGATCGCCGATGCCGCGCACGTACCGGTGATCCTCGACGCCGGCATCGGCACCGCCTCGGACGCCGCGCTGGCGATGGAGCTCGGCTGCGCCGGCGTGCTCCTCGCCACCGCCGTCACCCGGGCCGAGGACCCGGTGCGCATGGCCCGCGCGATGCGGCTCGCCACCGAGGCGGGCCGGCTCGCGGCGGGCGCCGGCCGCATCCCGCGGCGCGAGGGTGCGCTGGCCAGCTCACCGGCGGAGGGCCGGCTGGACCTGTCGCTGTAGCGGCGGCTCAGCCGAGCAGCGCCGGCACCCCGCCGACGACGGAGCGCGCGTCGACGCCCTCCGCCCGGGCCACCCGCGCGACCCGGGTCGACCGGGGGCCGGCCGCGCACACCAGCAGCACCGGCCGGTCGGTGGGCAGGGCGTCCAGGGCGCCGCGCGCGACGTCGTCGGGCCCGCCGGCGGCCGTGCCCAGGAACGTCCCGCTGGGCACGAGCCGGGCGCCGTCCACGGGGCGGACCCGCGCCTCCCACTCCTCGCGCACGTCCACCAGGACCGCGGGCCGGTCGGCCGCGAGCAGGGTGCGGGCGTCGGCGGCGCTGACCTCCAGGTCGCCCGGGACCGCCGTGCGGCCGGGTCCCGGGACGGCCGGGGCCAGTCCGCAGAACGCGGCGTAGGCGTCGTCGCCGGCCAGCAGCTCGGTGACCGGCTCCCGGCCGGGGTCCGGGCGGACGACGAGCTCGCGCCAGTCGGCGGCGAGCGCGTCGTGCACGGCCAGGCGGCCGTGCAGCGGCTCCCCGACGCCGGTGACCAGCTTGACGGTCTCCGTGGCCATCGCCGAGCCGACGGTGCCGCACATCGCACCGAGCACGCCGCCGGTGGCGCAGTCCGGCACGACGCCGGGCGGCGGCGGCACCGGGAAGACGTCCCGGTAGGTGACGCCCCGGCGCACGCTCCGGGCGCCGTCGGCCGTCACGTACCGCGGGGCGCCCCAGAAGACGCTGACCTGGCCGTCGAACCGGTCGATGGACCCCCACACCACCGGGACGCCGAGGATCTCGGCCGCGTCGGAGACCAGGTAGCGGGTCGGGAAGTTGTCGGCGCCGTCGAGCACGACGTCGTACCCCCGCAGCACGTCCAGGACGTTGTCCGGGGCGAGGCGCAGCACGTGCTCCACCACCTCGACGTGCGGGTTGACCTCCGCGACCGTCGCCCGTGCCGAGACGGTCTTGGACCGGCCCAGGTCGGACTGGCCGTGCAGGACCTGACGCTGCAGGTTGGTGACGTCCACGGCGTCGTCGTCGACGATCCCGATCGTGCCCACGCCCGCCGCGGCGAGATAGAGCAGCGCCGGGCTGCCGAGCCCGCCGGCGCCGACGACCAGCACGCGCGCGGCCGCGAGCCGCCGCTGGCCGTCCGGGCCGATGCCGGGCAGCGCCAGGTGCCGGGCGTACCGGTCCAGCTCGGCGCCGGTGAGCTCGCGGGTCGGCTCGACGAGCGGGGCGAGCCGCCCGGGGGTGCCCTCCGTGCCGCCGTCGTGCACCGTCACGCCCCGTACCGCTGCGCGAGCGCCGCGAGCTTGGCGTCGGCGTCGGCGTGCACCCGCTTCTCCAGGACGAACGACATCACCGGGACGACGCCCGCGAACACCATCGTGGTCAGCCGGCCGAAGCCCCAGCGCATCTTGGCCCACAGGTCGAGCACCGTGACCAGGTAGACGACGTAGATCCACCCGTGCGCGAACGGGACCCAGCCCATGTAGTCGATGACGGCCTGCACCGGCACGAGGTACTTGAAGACCATCTCGACGCAGAGCACGAGCAACATCACACCGGTGATGATCGCCAGCACCCGGTAGCGGGCCAGGGCGCCGCGCGCCTTGCGGATAGCGGTCGCGGCCTGCTCGGTCGTCGCGGTCGGGGCGTTCTGCTCGGTGCTCACGGCACCAGGATAGGCGCGGAAAAACCGGTGCCGGACGTCCTCGGCGACGCTTACCCTGGTCGACCGTGCGCCCCCTTCCCCTGCCCGACCCGGGCACGCCTCCGCTGTCCTCCGCGGCGCGCCTGCTCACCTGGCAGGCGTGGCGTCAGCGCGACGTGCTCGTCAAGGCCGTCACCGCGGGCACCGTCTCCCTCCTGGGCGCCGCGTCCGCGCCGCTGCTGCTCGGACGCGCGGTCGACTCCGGGCTCGCCTCCGGGTTCGGCGGCGAGCTGTTCCTGTGGTGCGGCTGGATGCTCGTCGCGGCCGTGGCGATCGTCGTCTCCGGCGTGTTCAGCCACACCTACGACGTCGAGAACTGGCTGCGGGCGTCCTTCTCCTTCACCACGCTGGTCGGCACCAAGGCCACCCGCTCCGGGCACGCCGTCACGCAGAAGCTGCCCACCGGCGAGGTCGTCGCCGCCGTCGCCAACGACGCCCTGCGGGCCGGCGACATGTTCGCCATGTCCGGGCGGTTCGTCGGCGGGGTGCTCGCCTACGCCGCCGCCGCGGGCTACCTGCTCTGGCAGAACCTGGCGCTGGGGCTCGTGGTGGCGCTCGGCATCCCCGTCGTGGCCGCCGTGCTCGGGCTGCTCGTGCGCCCGCTGCAGCGGCGCCAGCAGACCCACCGCGAGTCGGTCGGCCGGCTGACGGCCCTCGGCTCCGACACGGTCTCCGGGCTGCGGATCCTGCGCGGCATCGGTGGCGAGGAGGTCTTCTCCGGTCGCTACGCCCGCCAGTCGCAGGAGGTGCGCCGCCGTGGTGTCCAGGTCGCCGGGGTCCAGTCCGTCCTCGACGGTCTGCAGGTGCTGCTGCCCGGCCTGCTCGGCGCCCTGGTGCTCTGGCTGGGCGCCCGCGCCGTCGTGCGCGGCGAGCTGACCTCCGGCGAGCTCGTGACCTACTACGGGTACACCGCGTTCCTCGCCTGGCCCGTGCAGATGGCCACCCAGATGCTGCAGGCGTCGACGAACGCCGTGGTGTCGGCCCGCAAGATCCTCGGCGTCCTGCGCGTGGACGAGGCGACGCCGCAGGCCGCCACGCCGTCCGCCGACCCGCCGTCGGGCAGCGACCTGGTCGACCACGCCTCCGGGCTGGTGCTGGCGCCCGGGGAGGTCGTGGCGCTCGTGTGCCCCGACCCCGACGTCTCCGCCGCCGTGGCCACGCGCCTCGGACGGTTCGACGACGCCGCCGAGGCCGGCACGCCCGTCAGCCTCGGCGGGGTGCCGCTCGCCGCGCTCGACAAGGAGGCGCTGCGTCACCGCGTGGTCGTCTCCGAGGCCACGCCGCACCTGTTCTCCGGCATCCTCGGCGAGCAGCTCGACGCCCGCGGCCGCGCGGGCGAGGCGGAGCTCACCGCGGCGATCCTCGCCGCCGACGCCCGCGACGTGCTCGACTCCGTGCCCGGCGGCCTGACCGGCGAGCTGCCCGAGAAGGGCCGGTCCCTGTCCGGCGGCCAGCGGCAGCGCGTCGCGCTGGCCCGCGCGCTGCTCACCGACCCCGAGATCCTCGTGCTCGTCGAGCCCACCAGCGCCGTCGACGCCCACACCGAGGCGCGGATCGCGGAACGCGTCGCCGCGGTGCGGCGCGGCCGGACCACCCTGGTCGTGACCGCCAGCCCCCTGGTGCTCGACCACGTCGACCGGGTGCGTCTGCTCTCGCCGGCGGGCCGCGTCGTCGCGACCGGGACCCACGCCGAGCTGCTCGCCCGCCGCGACGACGACGGCGCCCGCTACCGCGCCGTCGTCGGGCGCAGCATGGCCGAGCCCGACCCCGGGACCACGCTGGAAGGAGCCGCGCGATGAGCGCCACCACGACGCCGCCGGCGGACCGACCGGCACCGTCGGAGCCGTCGAGCCGGCTGCCGATCGCCGACCGGCACGAGGTGCGGCGCACCGTCGGTCGGCTCTTCCGCAGCCACCGGGGCCGGCTGGGCGTGATCGCCGTCCTGCACGCCCTCGCCGCCGTCGCCGGTCTCACCGGACCGTTCCTCATGGGCCGCTTCATCGACGAGGTCGCCGCCGGCACCACCCTGGCGCGCGTCGACCAGATCGCGCTGGTCCTCGTGTGCGCCGTCGTCGTGCAGGCCGTCGTGACGCGGTACGCCCAGCGGCTGTCCATGGTGTTCGGCGAGCAGGTCTTCGCCGAGCTGCGCGAGGAGTTCATGGCCCGGGTGACGCGGCTCCCGCTGTCGACGGTCGAGAAGGCCGGGACCGGGGACCTGGTCGCCCGGACCACCAACGACATCAACAAGCTGCAGCACGCCGTCCGCTTCGGCGTGCCGCGCGTGCTGGTGTGCGTCGTGACGATCGGGCTGACGCTGGTGGCGTCGTTCCTCACCGACCCCCTCACGGCGCTCGGCCTGCTCGTCGGCGTCCCGCTCATCGTCGTGGCCGTGCGTTGGTACCTGCGCCGGGCGACGCCGGGTTACCTGCGCGAGTCCGCCGCCTACGCGACGGTCAACGGCACCATCACCGAGGCCGTCGAGGGGGCGCGCACCACCGACGCCCTGTGGCTCGGCTCGCGGCTGCGGCGGCGGCTGCGCCGCGACCTGTCCGAGGCGTTCGCCGCCGAGAACTACACCCTCGGGCTGCGCCTGCGCCTGATCCCCGCGCTCGACACGGCCGTGGCCGTCGCCCCGATCGCGGCGATCGTCTGGGGCGCCTGGCTGGTCTCCCAGGACCTGACGACCGTCGGCGCCGTCGCGACCATCGCGTTCTACGCCCACCAGATGGGCGGGCCGGTGTTCGACCTCGTGTTCTGGCTGGACGAGCTGCAGGTCGCCGCGGTGGCGCTGGCCCGCGTGGTCGGCGTCGGCCTGGTCGGTCCGGACCGGGTCGCCTCGGGCGAGGTGCCGACGTCGGACGAGGTGCGCGCCCACGAGGTCCGGTACGCCTACCGCGAGGGTCGCGACGTGCTGCACGGCGTCTCGGTCGACCTGCGCCCCGGGGAACGGCTGGCAGTGGTCGGCCCGTCCGGGTCGGGCAAGTCCACGCTGGCGCGGATGCTCGCGGGCATCCACCCGCCCACGGGCGGCTCGGTGACCGTCGGGGGCGTGCCGCTGGTCGACCTGCCGCTGGAGGACCTGCGCGGGCAGGTGGCGCTGGTGACCCAGGAGCACCACGTGTTCGTCGGGACGCTGGCGGAGAACCTGCGGCTGGCCGACACGGGCGCGTCCGAGGCGGCGCTGTGGGAGGCGCTGGAGGCCGTCGACGCCCGCGGGTGGGCCTCCGCGCTGCCGGCCGGGCTGTCGACCGAGGTCGGCTCCGGCGGGCACCCGCTCTCCCCGGCGCAGGCCCAGCAGGTGGCGCTGGCCCGGCTGGTGCTGCTGGACCCGCACACGCTGGTGCTGGACGAGGCCACGTCCCTGCTCGACCCGCGGGCCGCCCGGCACCTCGAGCGGTCGCTGAACGCGGTGCTCACGGGACGCACCGTCGTGGCGATCGCCCACCGGCTGCACACCGCCCACGACGCCGACCGGGTGGCCGTCGTCGACGGCGGGCGGATCACCGAGATCGGGCCGCACGAGGAGCTGGTGTCCGCCGACGGCGAGTACGCCCGCCTGTGGCGGTCCTGGCAGGCCGAGTGACCCCCCGTTCGCGGATCGAGCGTGCCGCGATCTTCCCTACCTACACCGGCTGAGGAAGAACCCGGCACGCTCGACGTCGTAGGCAACGTCGTCACCGACCGGCCGGGGGCTCCACCCGTGCCGGCGGAGGAGCACCGAGACCTCGGTCGCCACCACTCCGGTCCGGGCATCGCGCCCCGTGTACCGCCGCAGGATGGTCCGGGTGGTGACCAGCCGGTTCTGTCGCTCGCGGTCCGCGAACAGAGCGTCCACCCGGTCGTGCACGTCCCGGCCGTCGATCTCGACGATGAGCAGGCCTCCGCCGGGCAGCACCCAGGCGAGGTCGAGCCGGTACCAGCGGTCGCCGGCCCATGCCCACAGCTGGACGGCGTCGGGCGGGAAGCCTGCGTCGGCGCACGACACCCGTGCCCACGACTCGGCCGGCGACTCGGCACGGGCATCCGACTCCACCCACCAGCTCCAGCTCAACCGAGCACCACGACGACCGACGGTGGTACTGCGGGCCCACTGCAGCTCGGCGTCGGACAAGAGCCTCTGACGTCGTGCCGAGTCGATCACCGCGACGGCGTCGATGTGGTTCAGGCTCGGGACGGCGAGGCCCGGCGCCTGAGGTACCGGCATGCACGGGATGCCCTGGACCTGCACCGGTTCTGAGACCAGGATCCGGCGGACACGGACGGGGCCCGCCGACTGCCGGGGCTGTGCCCGGGCGACCGCGACCTCCCACGGGATCTCGACGGGAGTGCCGCGCACCCCTTGGAGCACGATCGCGCCGAGGCCGACGGCCATGCCCGACGGCTGCGAGAGCGGACCGACGAGAGCGCTGCGGCGACGCCGCTGGTCGAGCCTTTCCGACAGCGACGCCGGTTCGGGCACGCCCACGTCGTAGACCCCGCGGACGACCCGCTCCCACTCCGTGGACTCCAGCCGACGGCTCACATGCCGAGACGTCATCCCGCCGTCGAGGCACTGCGCCCTCGACAGCAGCCCGGCCTGCCGGTGCGCGAGCGCGCGGAGCTGCGGTGGTACGGACCGGGCATGACGAGGCATGGCGCCCAGCAGAGCAGGAGCCGGCGGTCCCGCGCCGACGTCATCCACAGGCCCTCATCGGGCGTGCTGGGTTCTTCCCTACCTGCGACGGTTGAGGAAAGACCCAGCACGCTCGATGCGCGAGGAGGCGGGTCAGGAGGAGGGCAGGCCGGCGATGCCGGTGCCGATCGGGTCGTCGTCGCGACGCCCCTCACGATCTCCCGGACGCCTGTCGCGGCGGCGTTCACGGCGCCCGCCGGCCATCTCGTCGCGCACGAGCCGCACCCACAGGGCCACGGCGAACAGCCCGAAGACCCACCACTGCAGCGCGTAGAAGAAGTTCTGCAGGTCCACGTCCGTCCCGCCGTCGAGCACCGGCCGCGGCAGCGGCGCAGGGCCGCCCGACGCGGCCGACGGCTGCGCCGGGTCGGAGGACGTCAGCACGGCGTACGCCGCGTAGATCGGTCCGTCCCAGGTGTTCGCCAGCGCCGAGGACGCGATGTCCTGCGTCAGCGGCGGACCGTCGGCGTTGGCGGGCACCTCGCCGGTGCGGGCGGTCGACTCCGAGGCCTGCAGCCACCCGGTCACGCGCACCTCGCCGGCGGGCACCTCGAGCGCCTCGGCCCCCGGGTCGGGCGAGTCGACCCAGCCGCGCACCACCGGCAGCACCGGGGGCCCGGACAGGTCGGCCCAGGACGCCCCCGCGGTGCCGTCGTCGGACACCCGCAGCGGCGTGAGCACCAGGTAGCCCTCGACCCCGTCGAGGGAACGACCGGTCACGAGCATCTGGCCGTCGGGCTCGTAGGTGCCGGAGACCCAGGCCTCGCGCCCGACGAGCTCACCGGGCAACGCCGACTGGGGAGGAAGCAGCTCCCCGAGCGAGGCCGGTCCGGCCGCCGCCTGCTCGGCGGCCTCCTGCTCGGCGGCGAGGCTCGCGCGTTCGTAGGCGCGGTCGATCTGCCAGACGCCGAGGCGGCCGCACACGGCGGCGGCGAGCAGGAGGAGCAGCAGGACGACGAGCATGCGTGGCTGGCGGGCGACCGCCCAGAACGATCGTCGGGCGGGCAGGGCGTCGGGCACGGCACCACGGTATCCGCGGCACGCGCCGCACCGAGAATCCGGTATGGTAAGACCACAGGGTCACCAACCAGACGGACGTGACGAAACGGTCACGGCCGACGCCTCGTTCTCCCCCTGCACTTCGGCCCCGGGTGCGATGGAATGAGGTCACCAGCACGAGCCCTGACATCCCCAGCGGAGGAGCGGCAGATGAGCACGACGACCACGACCACCACGACCTGGGCGGAGACCGGAGTCGCCGAACTGTCGGACACCGACGTCGAGCGCATCGACCAGTGGTGGCGAGCGGCCAACTATCTCTCGGTCGGCCAGATCTACCTGCTCGACAACCCCCTCCTGCGCGAGACGCTGACGCGTGACCACGTCAAGCCCCGCCTCCTCGGTCACTGGGGCACGACGCCGGGGCTGAACTTCCTGTACGCGCACCTGAACCGCGCGATCCGCGAGCGCGAGCAGTCCACCATCTACGTCACCGGTCCCGGCCACGGCGGTCCCGGCCTCGTGGCCGCCTCGTACCTCGAGGGCACCTACTCCGAGACGTACTCCGACATCACCCGCGACGACGAAGGCATGCGCCGGCTCTTCCGGCAGTTCTCGTTCCCCGGCGGGATCCCCAGCCACGTCGCCCCGGAGACGCCCGGGTCGATCCACGAGGGCGGCGAGCTCGGGTACGCCCTGTCGCACGCCTACGGCGCCGCCTTCGACAACCCGGACCTGCTCGTCGCCGCCGTGGTCGGCGACGGCGAGGCGGAGACCGGCCCGCTGGCCACGAGCTGGCACTCCAACAAGTTCGTCAACGCGCGCACCGACGGCGTCGTGCTGCCGATCCTGCACCTCAACGGCTACAAGATCGCCAACCCGACGGTGCTCAGCCGCATCAGCGACGACGAGCTGCGCGACCTGATGATCGGCTACGGCCACACCCCGTACTTCTTCACCGGCGGGTTCGACGGCGAGGACCACGCGGCCGTGCACCGCCGGTTCGCCCAGCTCCTCGACGAGGTGATGGACCACATCGCCCGCATCAAGGCCGACGCCGCCGCCGGCAACGACGAGCGCCCGGCCTGGCCGATGATCGTCTTCCGCACCCCGAAGGGCTGGACCTGCCCGCCGGAGATCGACGGGAAGAAGACCGAGGACTCCTGGCGCGCGCACCAGGTACCGCTCGCCAGCGCCCGCGACACCCCCGAGCACCTCGAGGTGCTGCACCAGTGGCTGGAGTCCTACGGCCCGGGCGAGCTGTTCGACGACAGCGGCCGGCTCCGCGAGGAGATCGCCGCCCAGGCCCCGACCGGCGAGCTGCGCATGAGCGCCAACGCGCACGCCAACGGCGGGCTGCTGCTCAAGGACCTGCGGATGCCCGACTTCCGGGACTTCGCCGTCGACGTCCCTGAGCCCGGCGGCGCCGTGGCGGAGTCCACGCGCGTGCTCGGCACCTGGCTCAACGACGTCGTCCGCCGCAACCCGGACAACTTCCGCATCTTCGGTCCGGACGAGACGGCGTCGAACCGGCTGCAGGCCGTGTACGAGACGACCGACAAGCAGTGGAACGCCGACTTCTACGGCCCCGACGTCGACGAGCACATGGCGCGCGCCGGACGGGTCATGGAGATGCTGTCCGAGCACCAGTGCCAGGGCTGGCTGGAGGGCTACCTGCTCACCGGGCGCCACGGGCTGTTCACCAGCTACGAGGCGTTCATCCACATCGTCGACTCGATGTTCAACCAGCACGCCAAGTGGCTCAAGGTCACCAACCACATCCCGTGGCGGCGGCCCATCGCGAGCCTGAACTACCTGCTGTCCAGCCACGTCTGGCGCCAGGACCACAACGGCTTCAGCCACCAGGACCCGGGGTTCATCGACCACGTGGTCAACAAGAAGGCCGAGATCGTGCGGGTCTACCTGCCGCCGGACGCCAACACGCTGCTGAGCACCTACGACCACTGCCTGCGCAGCCGGCAGTACGTGAACGTGGTGGTGGCCGGCAAGCAGCCCGCCCCGCAGTTCCTGTCGATGGACGACGCGATCGCGCACTGCACCCGGGGCCTGGGCATCTGGGAGTGGGCCGGCACCGAGACGCCGGGCGAGGACCCCGACGTGGTGCTCGGCTGCGCCGGCGACGTCCCCACGCTCGAGGTGCTGGCGGCCGCGGACATCCTGCGCAACGAGCTGCCGGACCTCAAGGTCCGCGTGGTCAACGTCGTGGACCTCATGCGACTCCAGGACGAGACGGAGCACCCGCACGGCATGTCCGACAAGGACTTCGACGGCCTGTTCACGCCGGACCGGCCGGTGATCTTCAACTACCACGGCTACCCGTGGCTGATCCACCGACTCACCTACCGCCGGCGCAACCACCCGAACATCCACGTGCGCGGGTACAAGGAGGAGGGCACCACCACGACGCCCTTCGACATGGCGATGCTCAACGACATCGACCGGTACCACCTGGTGCTCGACGTGATCGACCGGGTCCCCGGGCTCGGCTCGAAGGTCGCGGGCCTGCGCCAGCGCATGGTGGACCAGCGCCTGGCGGCCCGCCAGTACACCCGCTCCCACGGCGAGGACATCCCCGAGGTGCGCGACTGGGTGTGGCCGGGTGCGCGCCGCGTGGTCGGCGAGGGCGCCTCCGGCATGGAGGACACCGGCGGCGACAACGAGTGACCGACGGCGCGTGACCCGGTGCGGCGGCGGGCCTGTGCCCGCCGCCGCACCGGACCGTCGCCGGCGTGACGCACCTGACGCCCTGAATCGGTGCAGCGCGCGTCCCGATGCGGTGGAATGGGGATGACCACCGCCCCGTGCAGAGGAACAGGCAGGCAGTGAGCACTCGGAGCATCTACATCGCCTCCCCCGAGGGGGACACCGGCAAGTCCACGGTCGCGCTGGGGGTGCTCGACCTCCTGGTCCGGCAGGTCCAGCGCGTCGGCGTCTTCCGCGCCGTCTCGCGGGTGCCGGAACGCCCCTCGGCGTCCGGCAACACCCTGCGGGACCACGTGCTGGAGCTCATGCTCGCGCACGACGGCGTCGACCTCAGCTACGCCGAGACCGTCGGGGTCACCTACGACGAGGTCCACGCCGACCCGGACGCCGCCCTGTCGCGCATCGTGGACCGCTACCACCGGGTCGCCGCGCAGTGCGACGCGGTGGTGGTCCTCGGCACCGACTACACCGACGTCTCGGGCGCCACGGAGCTCGCGTTCAACGCCCGCGTGGCCGCGAACCTCGACTCCCCCGTGCTGCTGGTGGTCTCCGGCCGCGACCGCGGCATCGAGGACGTCACCACCCTGACCCGCCTGAGCCTGGCCGAGCTGCGCGCCAACCACGCCCAGCCGCTGGGCGTCGTCGTGAACCGCGCCGAGGGAGCGGTCCGCACGGCCGACGCCGCGACCCGGGCGGACTTCTCCGGCGACCACCTGCCGACCTGGGTGATCGGCGAGGAGCCGTTCCTCGGCGCCCCGACGATCGCCCAGCTCGCCGACGCCGTGGACGGCACGCTGCTGCTGGGCGACCGCGACCTCATGGCCCGCGAGGCCACCGAGGTCATCGTCGGCGCGATGACGTTCGAGCACATGCTCGGCCACCTGAGCGACGGCGCCGTGGTCATCACACCGGGTGACCGCACCGACGTCGTCCTCGGCCTGCTGGCCGTGCAGGCGGCCGACCGGTTCCCGTCCCTGGCCGGCCTCATCCTCACCGGCGGGCTGCGCCCCACCGGCCGTTCCGGTCAGCTGGCGTCCGCGCTGCAGCCGCACGTGCCGATCATCGCCACGGCGATGGACACCTACGAGGTGGCCCGCGTGGCCTCGCGCACGCGCGGCATCATGTCCACCGAGGCCCAGCGCAAGCACGACCTCGCCCGCGCGATGTTCGAGCAGAGCGTCGACGCCGACGAGCTCCTGGCGCGCCTCGAGGTCGAGCGCACCCCCGTGGTGACGCCGCTGATGTTCGAGCACGAGCTCATCGAGCGGGCGCGGGGCGACCGCCGCCGCGTCGTCCTGCCCGAGGGTGACGACGACCGCATCCTGCGGGCCGCGTCCACGGTGCTGGCGCGCGGCATCGCCGACCTGGTGATCCTGGGCGACGAGGCCGCGATCCGACGCCGGGCCACCGAGCTGGGCCTGGACATCTCCGCCGCGCAGGTCATCTCGCCGACCGACCCGGAGCACGTGGAGCAGTTCGCCGCCGAGTACGCGGAGCTGCGCGCCCACAAGGGCATGACCCTCGAGCGGGCCCGCGAGATCGTCACGGACGTCTCCTACTTCGGCACGATGATGGTCCACCTGGGCCTGGCCGACGGCATGGTGTCCGGCGCGGCCCACACCACGGCCCACACGATCCGGCCGTCGTTCGAGATCATCAAGACGCAGCCCGGGACGTCGGTCGTGTCCTCGGTGTTCCTCATGTGCCTGCCCGACCGCGTGCTCGCCTACGGCGACTGCGCCGTCAACCCGGACCCGACGGCCGAGCAGCTCGCCGACATCGCTGCCTCCTCCGCCGCCACCGCGGCGCAGTTCGGCGTCGACCCGCGGGTGGCCATGCTGTCGTACTCGACGGGGACGTCGGGTTCCGGCGCGGACGTGGACAAGGTCCGCACCGCCACCGAGCTGGTGCACGAGCGCCACCCGGAGATGTCGGTGGAGGGCCCGATCCAGTACGACGCCGCGGTGGACGCCTCGGTGGCGGCCTCCAAGCTGCCCGACTCCGCGGTGGCCGGCAAGGCCAGCGTGTTCATCTTCCCGGACCTGAACACCGGCAACAACACCTACAAGGCGGTGCAGCGCTCCGCCGGGGCCGTGGCGATCGGCCCGGTCCTGCAGGGGCTGAACAAGCCGGTCAACGACCTCTCGCGCGGGGCGCTCGTGGCCGACATCGTCAACACGGTCGCGATCACCGCGATCCAGGCCCAGTCGACCTCGAACGGAGAGTCCGCATGAGCATCCTGCCCGCCTCGGAACGACCGAACCCCTACAGCGCGTACGGGGCGCACGGTTCGGTGCTGGTGCTCAACTCGGGCTCGTCGTCGCTGAAGTACCAGCTGGTCAACCCGGTGGGCGGCGAGGCGATCGCGGCCGGCACCGTCGAGCGCATCGGCGAGCCGAGCGGGATCGTGACGCACACCTTCGCGGGGAACAGGACGCGCCGCGAGCTGGAGGTCGCCGACCACGGCGCGGCGCTCCGGCTCGCCCTGGGGATGTTCGACGAGATCGGCCCGGCGCTGCACGGGGCCGGGATCTACGCCGTCGGGCACCGGGTGGTGCACGGCGGGGCGGAGTTCTCCGGCCCGGTGGTCGTCGACGACGACGTCATCGACCGGATCGAGTCGCTGGTGCCGCTCGCCCCGCTGCACAACCCGGCGAACGTCCAGGGCATCCGCGTCGCGCGCGAGCTGCTCGGCGACGTGCCGCACGTGGCGGTGTTCGACACGGCGTTCTTCCAGGCTCTGCCCGCGGAGGCGTACACGTACGCCATCGACCGCGAGGTCGCGCGCGAGCACGACGTGCGCCGCTACGGGTTCCACGGCACCAGCCACCAGTACGTGGCGGGCAAGGTCGCCCGCGTGCTGGGCCGGCGGGTCGAGGACCTCAACACCATCGTGCTGCACCTCGGCAACGGCGCGTCGGCCTCGGCGGTGCGCGGCGGCGTGCCGATCGACACGTCCATGGGTCTGACGCCGCTCGAGGGGCTCGTCATGGGCACCCGCTCGGGGGACATCGACCCCGCGGTGGTCTTCCACCTGGCCCGCAACGCGGGGATGGACATCGACGAGCTCGACACGCTGCTGAACAAGCGGTCCGGCGTGCTCGGCCTGTCCGGCGTCAACGACTTCCGCGAGCTGCACCGGCTCGTCGAGGAGGGCGACGAGGACGCCGCGCTGGCCCTCGACGTGTACGTCCACCGGCTGCGCAAGTACGTCGGCGCCTACACGGCGCTGCTGGGCCGGGTCGACGTCATCGCCTTCACCGCCGGCGTGGGCGAGAACGACGCGGTGGTGCGTGCCGCCGTCTGCGCCGACCTGGAGGCGCTGGGGATCGCCGTCGACGACGACCGCAACGCCGCCCGGGGCGAGGAGCGCATCATCTCCCCCGACTGGACGAAGACGCTGGTCATGGTCATCCCGACGATGGAGGAGCTGGCGATCGCCCGGCAGAGCGTCGAGGCCGTGGACCGGCTGCACCCGTCGGCGGCGGTCGCCACCGGCTGACGGCCGGTCCGACGGGCCCGCCAGGGCCCGCGACTCCGCGGAGCGTGGGTGCCCGTCCGGGGCACCCACGCTCCGCCGTGTCGTGGCTCAGGATCCGGCTCAGGCCATGCCCCGGGTCGCCCGACCCTGCGCCTCCGCTCCACGCCGCGCCTCGTCCCTCGGCCCCCACGCTCCGCTCCGCCTCCGGGTCAGGCGACGGCGAACACGATCCCGGCGATCGCGAAGCCCATCACGCCGATCCCGGTCTCCATGACGGTCCACGTGCGCAGCGTGGTGCGGACGTCCATGTCGAAGAACCGGCCCACCAGCCAGAAGCCGGAGTCGTTGACGTGGCTGAGCACGACGGACCCGGCCGCGACGGCGACGACGACGGCGGCGAGCTCGACCGCGCCGTAGCCCCCGGCCGCGACGGCGGGCGCGATCAGGCCGGCGGCCGTGGTCAGCGCCACGGTCGCCGAGCCCTGCGCCACGCGCAGCACGGCGGCGATGAGGAAGCCGGCCACGATGACCGGCAGCCCGAGGTCGCCGAGGACGTCCGCGAGGGCGTCCCCGATGCCGCTGGCCCGCAGCACGCCGCCGAACATCCCGCCGGCGCCGGTGATGAGGATGACCGAGGCGACCGGGCCGAGGGCGGAGTCGAGGGTCTTCTCCAGGGCGGTGCCGCCCACCCCCCGTCGGCGGCCGAGCGCCCAGGCGGCGACGAGGACCGTGATCAGCAGCGCGACCGGCGTCGACCCGACCAGGCGGGCGACCGCGACACCGGTCGAGTCCGCGTCCACCCAGCCGACGGACGCCGCGGTCTCCAGGCCGGTGTTGGCGAAGATCAGCACCAGGGGCAGCAGCAGGACCGTGACGACGGTGGCGAACCGCGGCGGGTTCGCGATCTGGGCCTCGTCGGCACGGCCCAGGATCTGGGGCACGGGCAGCTCGATGCGTCGGCCCGTGAAGTGTCCGAACAGGTAGGCGGTGAGGTACCAGGTGGGGATCGCCGCGAGCAGACCGACCAACAGGACGATCCCGACGTTCGCCCCGAGGAACTCCGCGGCGGCGACGGGTCCGGGGTGAGGCGGCACGTAGATGTGCATGACGGAGAACGCACCGGCGACGGGCAGCCCGTAGAGCAGCAGCGACCCGCCGAGCCGGCGGGCGACGGCGAACACGATGGGCAGCATGACCACGAGGCCCGCGTCGAAGAAGATCGGGAAGCCGAACATCAGGGACGCGACGCCGAGGGCGAGCGGTGCGCGCCGCTCGCCGAACCGGGCGATGAGCACGTCGGTCAGGACGGTGGCGCCGCCGCTGGTCTCGACGAGACGCCCCAGCATGGCGCCGAGTCCGACCAGCAGCGCGACGGCGGCGAGCGTCGAGCCGAACCCGTCGAGCAGCACGTCAATCACGCCGCCGGCCGGCAGTCCGGCGGCCACGGCGGTGAGCAGGCTGACCAGGACGAGCGCGACGAACGCGTGCAGCCTGACCTTGATGATGAGCACGAGCAGCAGGGCGACGGCGCCCGCGGCGATGCCGAGCAGCGGCCCGGCGGTGAGGGTCTGGGTCCAGTCGTCGGTGGTCATGGTGTCCTCGTCGACATCGGGGGTGGGAAAGGGAGGGTGGTGCGGTGGTGGACGCGTCAGCCGCGGTCGAGCAGGTCGGCGACGGCGTCGACGATCGTGTCGGGCGTCTCGGTGATGCTGAGCGTCAGGCCGTGCTCGTCGTCGGCCAGGGACTCGAGCGCGGCGAGCTGGGACGGCAGGAGCGATCGCGGCATGAAGTGCCCCGTCCGGCCCTCCATCCGTTCGGCGAGCAGCTCGGGCGGCCCGTCCAGGTGCACGAACAACACCTGGCCGTGCGCGGCACGCAGCACGTCGCGGTAGGCCCGCTTGAGGGCCGAGCAGGTGACGACACCCGGCCGGCCCGCGTCCGCCTCGGCGCTGAGCCAGTCACGGATCGTGGCCAGCCACGGGGCCCGGTCGGCGTCGGTCAACGGGGTGCCGGCGCTCATCTTGGCGATGTTCGCTGCGGGGTGGAACTGGTCGGCCTCGGCGTAGGTGACGCCGAGGCGTGCGGCGAGGAGCGTGGCGACGGTGGTCTTGCCGGAGCCGGCGACGCCCATGACGACGACGTGCGGGACGGCGGTGGGGTCGGGCGGGCGGTGCGCCGGGGTGGTGACGTCGGTGTCCATCGGATCGACTTCCGTGTCGGGGTGGATGCGTCCCACGAGCATGCCTCATAGGTATCACCTTTGACAACCCATTGGTGTCACCAATTGCCGGTGGCGCGGACGTCGGTAGGCTCGCCCCATGCCGTCCGCCGCCCTGCACAGCCCCGTGCTCGACGCCGTCGGCCGGTCCATCACCAGCGGGGACGTCCCGGCCGGCGCGGTCCTGACGCTCGAGTCGATCGGCGTCGAGCACGACGTCTCGCGCACCGTCGCCCGCGAGGTGATGCGGCTGCTCGAGGGCCTCGGCCTCGTCCGGTCCCGCCGCCGGGTCGGGCTCGTCGTGCTGCCCATGGAGGACTGGAACGTCCTGGACCCGCGGGTGATCCGCTGGCGGCTGGCCGGCCCCGGGCGCGACGCCCAGCTCCGCACGCTCACCGAGCTGCGCCACGCCGTCGAGCCGCTCGCGGCCGCCGGTGCGGCACGCCACGCCTCCGACGCCGAGCGCGCCGAGCTCGTCGACCTCGCGGCCCGCATGCGGGTGCTCGGGGTCCGGGGCGACCTCGAGGACTTCCTCGCGCTCGACATCCGGATGCACGAGCTGCTGCTGCGTACCAGCGGCAACGAGATGTTCGGCGCCCTGGCAGGCGTCGTCGCCGAGGTCCTGTCGGGTCGCACCCACCTGGGCCTCATGCCGGCCTCCCCCGCCCCGGAGGCGCTCGACCAGCACGAGGCGGTGGCCCGCGCGGTCGCCGCCGGGGACGCCCCGGCAGCCGAGGCGGCCATGGCCGCGATCGTGGGCGAGGTGCGTCGGTCGCTGGAGGCCACCCCGGACGAGGCCTCGTCGTGACGGTGCTCGTCGACCCGCCGACGTGGCCGGCGCACGGCCGTCGCTGGTCGCACCTCGTCTCGGACCGCTCCCTGCACGAGCTGCGGACGTTCGCCCGCGCGGCCGGCATCCCCGACCGCGCCCTCGACGTCGACCACTACGACGTGCCCGACGAGCGGTTCGAGGACCTGGTGGCGGCCGGGGCCGTGCCCGTCACCGGTCGCGAGCTCACCCGGCGGCTGGCCGCGTCCGGTCTGCGGGTGCCCGGCCGGGAACGGGCCCGGGCAAAGCCCGCCGCGCTGCGCGCCCGGTGGGCGCGGCTGTGGACGGCCGACGGCGGGACCCTCCCGGCGGGCGCCGTCGAGGTCGGCGAGGAGCTGATCGACCGCTGGGGCGAACCGCACCGGGTCTACCACGCGCGTCTGCACCTGGCCGACACCCTCGACGCCCTCGAGGAGCTGGCCCCCGAGGTCCCGGAGGTGGGCGGCCCGGCAGCACGACGCGCGGCGCTCGCCCTGTGGTTCCACGACGCGGTGCACGACGGCGCGACCCCGGCCGACGAGGAGCTCTCCGCCGCGCTGGCCCGCACGCTGCTGCCGCGGTGCCACGCCGCTGCGGCGGACCTCCCCGGACCCGCGGCCACGGACTCCCCCGGACGCGGGCTCGCGGACCCGGAGCAGGTGGAGGAGGTGGCCCGGCTGGTCCTGGTGACCGCCGACCACGACCCGGACCCCGCCGACCTGATCGGGGCCCTGGTCAGCGACGCGGACCTGGCGGTGCTCGGCGGTTCCCCGGCGCGGTACGCCCGCTACACGGCCCAGGTGCGGGCCGAGTACGGCCACGTCGACGACGCCGACTTCCGCGCCGGCCGCGCCGCCGTGCTCGAGCAGCTCCTGGCCCTGCACGCCGGACCGGGGCTGTTCCGGACGGAGCCGGGACGACGCCGCTGGGCCGATCGGGCCGGGGCGAACCTGCGCGACGAGCTCGCCACGCTGTCCGCGTGAGGCCCCGGACCGGCCGAGCCTCCCGGCCGGCCGGGCCCTGGACGGCGCCTCAGGGCAGCCGCAGCCGCCGCATCACCCGCAGCGCACCGGTGAGCACCCGGCTCGGCACGTCCCCGCCGAGCGCGTACAGCGAGTCCACCGAGAGCCCGACGTGGTGACCGCGCTGGGCGACGACGCTCTGCGCCTCGGTGACCGCCTCGACGGCCTCCCGGCCGTGCCGGCGCCCCAGCCCCGACGCCTTCATGCCGCCCATCGGCGCGGCGGCGGACCCCCAGGCCTGCAGGTACCCGTCGTTGACCACGACCGTGCCGGACTCCACCTTGGCGGCCAGCCGCCGGGCACGCGGGACGTCACGGGACCAGATCGAGGCGTTGAGGCCGAAGTGCGTGTCGTTCATGACCCGCAGCGCCTCGTCGTCCCCGCCCACGCGCGTGACCGCCACGACCGGGCCGAACGTCTCCTCGTGGTGGCAGACCGCGTCCTCGGGGACGTCGTCGAGCACGGTCGGGGCGTAGAAGTACGGCCCGACGTCGCTGCGGTGCACGCCGCCGACCAGCGCCCGGGCCCCCTTGGCCAGGGCGTCGTCGACGTGCGCGGAGACCCGTTCGAGCTGGACCGCGGAGACCAGCGAGCCGACGTCGGCCGAGTAGTCCAGCCCGGCGCCGAGCGTGAGCTCGCGCACCGCCGGGACGAACCGCGCGAGGAACTCGTCGGCGATCCGCTCGTGCAGGACGAGTCGCTCGATCGACATGCACAGCTGGCCGGCGTTCGTGAAGCACGCCCGCAGCACCCCGGGCACCGCGCGGTCCAGGTCGGCGTCGGCCGCGACGTACAGCGGGTTCTTGCCGCCGAGCTCGAGGGTGGCGCCGACGAGCCGCTCCCCCGCCCGGGCGGCGACCTTCCGCCCGGTGGCGGTGGAGCCCGTGAACGCGACGTGGTCGACGTGGTCGATCAGTGCGGCCCCCACGTCCCCGGCCCCGGCGACGACGGCGAACAGGTCGTCCGGCAGCCCTGCCTCGGCGAGCAGCTCGGACGCCCACAGCGCCGACAGCGTGGTCTGGGGGTCCGGTTTGACGACGACGGCGTTCCCGGCCAGCAGGGCGGGGATCGCCTCGGCCAGGGCGAGGGTCAGCGGGAAGTTCCACGGGGCGATGACGCCGACGACGCCGACCGGCCGGCGGTGCACCCGCACCCCGGTCAGCACCGACAGGGCGCCCGGCTCGCGCCGGTCGGCGAGGTAGCGCCGGGCCCGCGTGACGTAGTGGCGGCAGGTCTGCGCGACGTCGGCGACCTCCTCGAACGCGTTGCGCCGGGACTTGCCCGACTCCATCTGGATCAGGTCGAGGATCTCGGACTGCCGCTCCAGCACGAGGGCGCCGAGCCGGTCGAGCACGCGGGCGCGGTCGCGGACGGGCTGCGCGGCCCAGTCGTGCTGCGCCGCGCGGGCACGGCGGGTGGCCTCGACGACGTCCCCCGGCCCGGACAGCGGGATCGCCGCCAGCGGGGCGCCGGTGAAGGGGAGCGTGCTGCGGTGCGTCCCGCCGTCGTGCGAGGTCACGACCCGCCGGACCAGCGGGGCCACGATCTCGGGTTCGAGGACGTAGGTGGAGGCGGGCAGCTCCGGGTCGATGAGTTCCACCGGAGCGCCGTCGCTCTCGTGCGCGGTTGCCATGAGCGACAGCCTACGTGCGGGGGGTGACGAGCCGGTAAAGGCCAGGTCGGCAGCGCGTGACGTTCGCCGTCAGCCCGTCCCGTCGAGCGTGCGGCCGTCGGTGCGGAGCACCAGGAGTCGGCCCTCGTGCGCGCGACGCGGAACCCGTGCGGCCGGCGACCGGGTCGCCGTCGGCTCGCTCACCGCGGCTGGTACGGCGAGACCACGACCTCCACGCGCTGGAACTCCTTGAGGTCCGAGTAGCCCGTGGTGGCCATCGCGCGGCGCAGCGCGCCGACGAGGTTCGTCGTGCCGTCGGCGCGGCGCCCCGGGCCGAAGAGGATCTCCTCCAGCGTGCCGGCGGTGCCGACCTCCACGCGCTCGCCGCGCGGGAGCTGGGAGTGGTGGGCCTCAGGACCCCAGTGCCAGCCCTGGCCGGGCGCCTCGGAGGCGCGGGCGAGGGCCGCGCCGAGCATGACGGCGTCGGCGCCGCAGGCGATCGCCCGGACGATGTCGCCGGAGTGCCCCACACCGCCGTCGGCGATGACGTGCACGTAGCGACCGCCGGACTCGTCCAGGTAGTCGCGCCGGGCCGCGGCGACGTCGGAGACCGCCGTGGCCATCGGGGCGTGGATCCCGAGCCCGACGCGGGTGGTGTGCGCGGCACCGCCGCCGAACCCGACCAGCACGCCGGCCGCCCCGGTGCGCATCAGGTGCAGCGCGGCGGTGTAGGAGGCCGCCCCGCCGACGACCACGGGGACGTCCAGCTCGTAGATGAACCGCTTGAGGTTGAGCGGTTCGGCGTTGCTCGAGACGTGCTCGGCCGAGACCGTCGTGCCGCGGATGACGAACAGGTCGACCCCGGCGTCCAGGACGGTCTGGTAGTGCTCCTGGATGCGCTGCGGCGACAGCGCGCCGGCCACGGTGACGCCCGCGGCGCGGATCTCCTTGAGCCGCTGGGTGATGAGCTCGGACCGGATCGGCTCGGCGTAGATCTCCTGCATGCGGCGCGTCGCCTCGTCGGCGGGCAGCGCGCGGATCTCCGCGAGCAGCGGCTCCGGGGACTCGTAGCGGGTCCACAGGCCCTCGAGGTCGAGCACCCCCAGGCCGCCGTGGTTGCCCAGGGCGACCGCGGTGGCGGGGCTCATGACGGAGTCCATCGGCGCCGCCATGATCGGCAGGTCGAAGTGGTAGGCGTCGATCTGCCACCCGGTGGAGACGTCCTTCGGGTCGCGCGTCCGGCGGGAGGGGACCACCGCCACGTCGTCGAAGGAGAAGGCGCGACGCCCGCGCTTGCCACGTCCGATCTCGATCTCGTTGCTCACGCGGGCCAGCCTACCGGCCGTCGCGGGTCGCGGTCCCTGTCGGAGGCTCGTGGCATCGTCACCGACGAGAGGCCACGAGAGGGGATCGAGATGGACGACACCGGTTGGACGGGCGGACCGCTGCTCGGTTTCGACACCGAGACGACCGGCGTCGACGTGCACGACGACCGCATCGTGACCGCGGCGGTCGTGGTGCGCACGGCGACGTCGACGGAGGTGCGCACCTGGCTGATCGACCCGGGGGTGGAGATCCCCGCCGAGGCGGCGGCGATCCACGGCGTGACGACGGAGCACGCGCGGGCGCACGGCGTGGCCCCGGCCGGCGCTCTCGACGAGATCGCCGCGGTCCTCACCGCGCACCTGCGCGACGGCGTCCCGGTGGTGGCCTACAACGCCTCGTTCGACCTGACGCTGCTGGACGCCGAGCTGGCGCGCCACGGGCTGCCGACGGTGCCCGAGCGCCTCGGACGGCCGGTCTCCCCCGTGCTGGACCCGCTCGTCATCGACCGCTGGCAGGACCGCTACCGCCGCGGCAAGCGCCGCCTGGGCGACCTGTGCGAGCTGTACGGCGTGGTGGGCGACGGCGAGCTGCACAGCGCCGACGTCGACGTGCTGGCCACGCTTGACGTGCTGGACGCTCAGGTGCTGCGGTTCCCCGCGCTGCGCTCGGTGGCGCTCGACGCCCTGCACTCGGCCCAGCGCGACGCGCACCGTGCCTGGGCGGAGAGCTTCAACGCCTGGCGGGACCGCCAGGGGCTCCCCGGCCCGGGCGCGTCGACCACCTGGCCGACCACGCCGCGCGCCGCCGGCTGACCGGCGGCGCGGGCGCGGAGCGCGGGACGCGCCCGGGACGCGGGTCAGCCGACCGTGTAGTTCGGTGCCTCGACGGTCATCTTGATGTCGTGCGGGTGGGACTCCGCCAGCGAGGCCGACGTGATGCGCACGAACTGGCCCTTCTCCTGCAGCTCGGGCACGGTCCGCGCACCGACGTAGAACATCGTCTGATGCAGGCCGCCGACGAGCTGGTGCGCCACGGTGCCGAGGGTGCCCTTGTACGGCACCTGCCCCTCGACGCCCTCGGGCACGATCATGTCGTCGCTGGTGACCTCGGCCTGGAAGTAGCGGTCCTTGGAGTAGGACTTCTTGCCGCGCGAGGACATCGCCCCCATCGAGCCCATGCCGCGGTAGGCCTTGAACTGCTTGCCGTTGATGAGGATGGTGTCGCCCGGCGACTCCTCGGTGCCGGCGAGCATGGAGCCGAGCATGACGGCCTCGGCGCCGGCGACGATGGCCTTGCCGATCTCGCCCGAGTGCCGCATGCCGCCGTCGGCGATGACGGGCACGCCGGCCGGGCGGGCCGCGCGGGAGGCCTCGTAGATCGCGGTGATCTGCGGGACGCCCACGCCGGTGACGACGCGCGTGGTGCAGATCGACCCCGGGCCGACACCGACCTTGATGCCGTCCGCACCGGCGTCGACGAAGGCCTGGGCGCCCTCCTTGGTGGCCACGTTGCCGCCGATGACCTGCACGTGCCGGGTCGCCGGGTCGGACTTCAGCGTGCGCACCATCTCGATGAGCATGCGCACGTTGCCGTGGGCTGTGTCCGCGACGAGCACGTCCACCCCGGCGTCGACCAGCGTGGTGGCCCGCTGCCAGGCGTCACCGAAGTAGCCGATGGCGGCACCCACCATCAGGCGCCCCTGGGAGTCCTTGGAGGCCTGGGGGAACTGCTCGGACTTGACGAAGTCCTTGACGGTGATCAGGCCCGCGAGCCGGCCCTCGTCGTCGACGAGCGGGAGCCGCTCGAGCTTGTGCTTGCGCAGCAGGGCCGTGGCGTCCTCGCGCGAGATGCCGGAGTGGCCGGTGATCAGCGGCTGCGGCGTCATGACCTCGGACACCGTGGTGGTGGCCCACTCCGCCACCGGGGTGAACCGCAGGTCGCGGTTGGTGACGATCCCGACGAGCTTGCCGGCCGCGTCGAGCACCGGGAACCCGGAGACGCGGTACTCGCCGGCACGCTGGTCGAGCTGCTCGAGGGTGGCGTCCGGGCCGATGGTGACCGGGTTGGAGATGATGCCGGTCTGGGTCCGCTTCACCAGGTCGACCTGGTAGGCCTGGTCCTCGATGGACAGATTGCGGTGCAGCACGCCGAGGCCGCCCTGGCGGGCCATCGCGATCGCCATGCGCGACTCGGTCACGGTGTCCATCGCGGCGGAGACGAGCGGGGTCCGCAGCGAGATCTCCCGCGTCAGCCGCGAGGTGGTGTCGATGTCCGACGGCGCCAGGTCCGAGTAGCCGGGGAGCAGCAGGACGTCGTCGTAGGTCAGGCCGAGGAAGCCGAACGGATCGTGGGCGGGCGAGGTCGTCTCCGTCATGTCACGAGTCTACGGCGCGCGCACGAGGCCCCGTCAGCGTCGTCCGTCACACCCTTCCGGTCCCGCGGCCACCGGGCGGGTCACGCCCCGACGACCGCCAGCACCTCGTGCAGCAGCCCGGTGAAGGAGCGCACGCGCTGGACCTGGGGGGTCAGCGGCAGCTCGCTGGCGGCGTCGTCACGACGCAGCCCGACGAAGATCGGCAGCTCCGCGAAGCCCTCGTGCACGGCGTGCACGACGTCCAGGTCCGGACGCCGCTGCCCCGTCGCCAGGACCAGGGCGGCGGGACGCACCATGGTCACCAGCTCGAGCGACCGGCGGATGCTGGCCGGGCCGGTGACGATCCGAGCGGTCTTGCCCTTGGCGGTCAGCGCGGCGGCGAGCGCGTGCGCCGAGAGCGGCACGGTCTCGTCGGGCGCGGCGAAGATGAGCACGATGTTGCGCATCCGGCTGGGGTGGTTGGCCGGCGGGCCGCCGTTCTGGACCACCTGCTGCTCGAAGGCGTCGGTGAACGAGCGCAACGCCTGCAGCGCGGCCGTGGCCAGCACGATCTCGGGGACCGCGCCGGGACCGGCGAGGACGGTGCGCTCGGCGACACGGCTCCAGGCCGGCTCCATCAGGTGGGCCCACCACGCGGCGGGGTCGCCGTTCGGCGGGATGCGCACGAGGTCGTCGCACCGGGCCTGGTCGTAGGAGAGCGCGGCGTCGACGACGGCCGACACCTTGCCGGAGGCCTGCTGCGCGTGCGCCGAACCGTTGCTCTGGCCGGCACCCCGTGGGGCGCTCTGCCCGCCTCCGGGCAGGGCGCGCAGGTGGGCGCGGCCGGCGCGGCCGGCGTCGTCCGGGGACTCCTCGGCGGACTCGGTCGACGCGTCCTCGCCGGGCGGGCTCGGGGGCCCGGACCGGCGGGCCTCCTCGAGCTCGTCGACGTCGGCCTCCAGGGCGGCCTGGGCGGCGTCGACAGGGGCGACGCCCTCCAGCGTGAGGCGCCGCATGACGAGCAGTCGAGCCACGTCCTCGGGCGTGTAGCGCCGGTGCGAGCCGGCCGTCCGGTCGGACGGCCCGAGGCCGTAGCGGCGGTCCCACGTGCGCAGCGTGGCGGGCGCGACGCCGAGGCGCCGCGCGACGGCCGCGACCGCCAGCCCGGGGCCCGACGGACGCGACCCCCCAGCATCCTGGGCGGGTCGCGAAGGGGTCATGCCTCGATTCTGCCCACGGTGACCCGGGACCGCCACCGCGCCCGGCGGCGCGTCCGGTCGCCGTCGAGAAATCGACATCGAACCTGGCCATGGCGCGATAGCAAGCGGTTCACACCCTGGTCACACTGATTCATCCCGGGTGTCGCCGATCGCGTCGACCAGGGGGTTGAACAACTTCTGCCCAACTTGTAGGTTGTTCGCCATGACGGAGATTTCGCGGTTGCCAGGGCCGGTCATGGAGTTGTGGGAGTGGCAGTACCAGGGGTCGTGCCGCGACGCGGACGACACCCTGTTCTTCCATCCGGAGGGTGAGCGCGGGTCGACCCGTCGACGACGTGCGGAGGCCGCCAAGGCGATCTGCCGCAGCTGCCCGGTGATGATGGAGTGCCGCGAGCAGTCGCTGCGGGTCCGCGAGCCCTACGGCGTCTGGGGCGGGCTCAGCGAGGACGAGCGCTCGGCGATCCTCAGCGGCCGCGACCGCGAGCGCAAGAAGGTCGGCTGACCCTCGGCCCGACAGCCCCGGACCGGCGCGACCCCCTCGCCCGCGCCACCGTCCGAGCACGACAAGAGCCCCGCACCGATCTCGGTGCGGGGCTCTCGTGCGGGCGGGCCGGTCGTCCGACGACCGGGGTCGACGGACGGACCCGCCGCCTGCGTCAGGTCGTCAGCCGACCACGACGGCGAGGATGTCGCGCGCGGACAGGACCAGGTAGTCCTCCCCGGCGTACTTGACCTCGGTGCCGCCGAACTTGCTGTAGATGACCTTGTCGCCGACCTTCACGTCGACCGGGACGCGCTCGCCCTTGTCGTTGAAGCGGCCGTCGCCCACGGCCAGGACCTCGCCCTCCTGGGGCTTCTCCTTGGCGGTGTCCGGGATGACCAGGCCGGAAGCGGTCGTGGTCTCGGCCTCGACGGCCTTGACGACGATCCGGTCCTCGAGCGGCTTGATGGGGACCGACACGTCGGACCTCCTTGTTCGCGATGACTAGCGTTGACTGGGTCGCGCCCGGCCGCTGTCCGTCGTCGCGGGTGCCGGCACAGCGCGTGCGCTGGGACCAAATCTAGGCAGCCATTAGCACTCTGACAAGTCGAGTGCCAAAGACCGCGCCCCGCACCCGGCCTGAGACGATGGCCCGATGGACGCGGCCTCGCTCAGCAAGCTTCTCAGCCCCGAGGGCTGGACCCTGCTCAACGACCTCCCTCCCTACGACGAGTCGCAGGCGATGGCCCTGGCCACGCGGCTCCGCGCCGAGGGGGTCGACCCCGACCTCGCCGCGGCCGCCCTGACCCAGTCTCGCCTGCGCGCCCGCGCCCGAGCCAAGCTCGGTCCGTTCGCCGACGGGATGCTGTTCACCCCGGACGGCCTGGAGCAGGCGACCCGGCTGACCGTCGCCGCCCTGCACGCGCGCCGCTACCTGGCCGCCGGCGTGCACAAGGTCGCCGACCTGACCTGCGGCCTGGGCGCGGACGCGCTCGCCTTCGCCGGCGTGGGACTCGACGTGCTGGCCACCGACGTCGACGAGGTGACCGCCGCCCTGGCCACCGTCAACCTGCGCGCCTTCCCCGAGGCCGAGGTCCGGCACGGCGACGGGCTGGCGCTGGACCTGGTCGCCGAGGGCGTCGACGGCGTGTACGCCGACCCGGCCCGCCGCACGCGCGGCGGGAAGCGGGTCTTCGACCCGTCCGCGTGGGCGCCTCCCCTGGATGCCGTGTGGGCGCTGCGCGAGCAGGTGCCCGCCGTCGGCATCAAGGTCGGCCCCGGGATCGGCCACCAGGGGCTGCCCGAGGACGCCGAGACCCAGTGGGTCTCTCTCGACGGCGACGTGGTCGAGGCCGGGATCTGGTTCGGCCCGCTCGCCCCCGACGGCCCGGGACGCACCGCCCTGGTGCTGCGCACCGAGGACGGCGGCACCGCGGCGCGCGTCGTGCGCCCCGGGGCCGAGGGCGCCGACCTGAACCCCGACGTCGGGCCGGTCGGGAGCTACCTGTACGAGCCCGATGGTGCGGTCGTGCGCGCGGGGCTGGTGGCCCACGTCGCCGCCGAGCTGGGCGGGCGGCTCGTGGACCGCAGCATCGCCTACGTCACGACCGACACCCCCGCCGGTCCGCCGCCGTCGGGCACCGCGGCGCCCGCGACGGGCTACCGGGTGCTCGACGTCATGCCCTTCAACCTCAAGCGGCTCAAGTCCTACCTGCGCGAGCGCGGCGTGGGGCGCCTGACGGTGAAGAAGCGCGGCACGGCCGTCACCCCCGAGCAGCTGCGCGCCCAGCTCTCCCTGACCGGCGACGCCGAGGCCACGCTGGTCCTCACCCGGGTCGCGGGGCGTCAGCACGTGCTCGTCGTGGAGCCTCTGCCGAGGTAGACGCCCTTCAGCCGAGGTAGGCAACATCCCGCTGAGGTAGGCAACATCCCGCTGAGGTAGGCAACATCCCACCGAGGTAGGCGACGTCCGGCCGAGGTAGGCAACCGGACGCCTCGGGGCGCGCCGGGCACCCCGGCCGTGGAAGCATGGCGCCATGGTGCTGGAGTTCGAGACCTCCCGGCGGTCGAGCGTCGGCCTGGAGTGGGAGCTGGCCCTGGTGGACGCCGACTCCGGCATCCTGCGCCAGGTGGCCCCCGCCGTCATGGCCGAGCTGGGCCCGGACGCGCGGGCGCGGCACGTCAAGCCGGAGTTCCTGCGCAACACCGTCGAGATCGTCTCCGACGTGTGCGACACCGTCCCGGGAGCCATCGCGGACCTGGAGAACGGGGTCGCCCGCGTCCAGGAGGTCATCCGGCCGATGCGGGCGGAGCTCATGGGCTCCGGCACCCACCCCTTCGCGCCCTGGTCGCAGCAGCAGGTGACCGACAAGGAGCGGTACGCCACCGTTGTCGACCGCGCCCAGGTGTGGGGCCGTCAGCAGGTGGTCTACGGCGTGCACATGCACGTCGGGGTGGAGGACCGCGCCAAGGTGCTGCCGATCGTGCGCTCGCTCCTGGTCTACGTCGCCCACCTGCAGGCCCTGTCGGCGTCGTCGCCGTACTGGGACGCCGCGGACACCGGCTACGCCTCGATGCGTGCGCTCATCTTCCAGCAACTGCCCACGGCGGGGCTGCCCTACCAGTTCACCGAGTGGGCCGAGCTGGAGCGCTACACCGCCGACATGCTCAAGACCGGCGTCATCGACGACTTCACCGAGGTGCGCTGGGACATCCGGCCGGCCCCGCACTTCGGCACCGTCGAGGTGCGCATCTGCGACGGCACCTCCAACGTCGCCGAGCTGGCCTCCCTGGGCGCCCTGGTGCACTGCCTCGTCGAGCACTTCTCCACCCTGCTCGACGAGGGCCGCGCGCTGCCCACCATGCCGCGGTGGTACGTCCACGAGAACAAGTGGCGCGCGGCCCGGTACGGCATGGACGCGATCATCATCCTCGACGCCGACGGCAACGAGGAGCTGATCACCGACGCCCTGCCCCGGCTGCTCGAGGAGCTGGCCCCCGTGGCGGAACGGCTGGGGTGCGCGGCAGAGCTCGACGGCATCCGCGAGATCGTGCGCCTCGGCGCCTCCTACCAGCGCCAGCGCGCGGTGGCGGCGGCCCACGGCGGCGGGCAGCGGGGCCTGGAGGCCGTGGTCGGGGCGCTGGTGGCCGAGCTGCACGCCGGCCGGCCGCTCGACCCGTCCGTGCTCGGCCGCGGCGCCGCGACCTAGACCGTGATCGTCGTCAGCGGCATCGAGGAGTCCACCGCGATGTCCAGGTCCGACGGCGGCAGCCCGGCGCGCACGACGGCGGACCCGAGTGCCGCGATCATCGCCCCGTTGTCGGTGCAGTAGCGGATCGGCGGGATCCGCAGGTCGATGCCGGCCTCGGCGCAGCGCTCGGCCGCCATGTCGCGCAGCTGGCTGTTGGCGGAGAACCCGCCGCCGATGATGAGGGTGTCGACGTCGTGGGCGCGGCAGGCGGCGATGGTCTTGGCCGTGAGCACGTCCGCGACCGCCGCGGCGAAGGAGGCGGCGACGTCGGCCACGGGGACCTCCTTGCCGGCGTCCTGGCAGGACTCGACCCAGCGGGCCACGGCCGTCTTGAGCCCCGAGAAGCTGAAGTCGTAGGCGTGCCGGGCCTGGTCCTTGCGCGCCGTCAGCCCGCGCGGGAACCGGATGGCCTCCGGGTCGCCCTCGCGCGCGAGCCGGTCGATGTGCGGGCCGCCCGGGTAGGGCAGGCCCAGGAGGCGGCCGACCTTGTCGAAGGCCTCCCCGGCGGCGTCGTCGAGGGTGGAGCCGAGCTCGGTGACGTTCGTGGCGATGTCGTCGACGAGCAGCAGCGAGCTGTGCCCGCCGGAGACGACCAGCGCCATGGACCGCTCGGTGAAGGGACCGTCGACGAGCTGGTTCACCGCGGCGTGGCCGATGACGTGGTTGATCCCGTACAGCGGCTTGCCGAGCCCGATCGCGAGGGCCTTGGCCGCGCTGGCGCCGATCGTCAGCGGACCGACCAGGCCGGGGCCGGCGGTCACGGCGACCGCGTCGACCTCGGACAGGTCGACGTCGGCCTCGCTCAGCGCGCGGCGGATCGTGGGGGTCATCGCCTCGAGGTGGGCGCGGCTGGCCACCTCCGGGATGATCCCGCCGTAACGGGCGTGCTCGTCCATCGAGCTCGCCACCGCGTCGAACAGGAGCGTGTCGCCGCGCACCAGGGCGACACCCGTCTCGTCGCAGGACGTCTCGATGCCGAGGACCAGGGGTTCAGGCATGGGCCACATTCTGTCACCCGGTCCGGGTGGGTCGACGTCGAGTGGTGACCCGGCCCACAGCCCCGACCGGAATCGTGCGAACGCATGGACGGTTCCCCCGAGCATGACCGACACCGTGCTCGAGACCGCCCCCCTCGCCATCGACGAGACAGCGGCGGACCGGCTCTTCCGCCACGCCCGTTCGACGTCCCTGTGGACCGACGCCGAGATTCCCGACGCCCGGTTGGAGGCCGCCTGGGACCTCGCCAAGCTCGGCCCGACGGCGATGAATACGCTGCCGCTGCGGATGCTGATCGTGCGCACGCCCGAGGCGAAGCAGCGCCTGATCGAGCACATGGGCGGCGGCAACAAGGCGAAGGTCGACGCCGCCCCGGTGTCCCTCGTCCTGGCCGCCGACCCCGCCTTCCACGAGCACCTGGACGAGCTCTTCCCGGTCTACCCGGGCGTCCGCGAGCAGCTCGCCCCGGCGACCGCGGTCCGCGAGGAGATGGCACGCAAGAACGCGCTGCTGCAGGCCGGCTACCTCGTCGTCGCGCTGCGGGCCGCGGGTCTCGCCGCCGGCCCGATGGACGGCATGGAAACCGACGGGATCGACCGGGAGTTCTTCGCCGAGTCCGGCTGGCGGTCGCTGATGGTCGTCAACGTCGGCGAGGCCGACGGCGAGGGTGCGCCGCACCCTCGCAACAAGCGCCTCGACCTGGAGCAGGTCTCCCGCATCCTCTGAGTCTCGTCACCCCACGGCTCCCCCGTGTCGTTGTGGGCATGAAAAATGCGGTCTTGAACTGGTTCAAGACCGCATTTTTCATGCCCACAACGACACGCCCACGACGACGGGCCGACGGGCGCGGTGAGGCGGCGGACGGTCAGCCGGTGGCGACGGGTCGGCCCGGGTCGTTCGACCACTGCGACCACGACCCGGGGTACAACGCCGCCGTCACGCCGACCGAGGCCAGCGCCGCGACCTCGTGCGCGGCGGTGACGCCCGACCCGCAGTACACCCCGACCGGGGCGGACCTCGTCACGCCGAGGGCGGCGAACCGCGCTTCCAGCTCGTGCGGCGACCGGAACGTGCCGTCGTCGTCGAGGTTGCCCGTCGTGGGCGCCGAGACGGCACCGGGGATGTGCCCGGCCTGCGGGTCGACCGGCTCCACCTCGCCCCAGTAGCGCTCGGCGGCCCGCGCGTCGAGCAGCACGCCCGACGTCGCCAGGTCGGCCGCGTCGTCGGCGTCCAGCACGGGCATCCCGCCCGGGTGCACGACGACGTCGCCCGGCACGCGCGTGGTCAGGCCGACCTCGAGCGGGTGGCCCGCCCGCCGCCACGCCTCGAGACCGCCGTCGAGGATCCGCACCGCGTGGTGCCCGAACCAGCGCAGCAGCCACCAGGCGCGCGCCGCGGACGTCCCGCCGACGTCGTCGTACACCACGACCCGCGAGTCCGTCCCCACACCCCAGGAGCGGGCCGTGCGCTGGAACTCCGCGGCCGAGGGCAGCGGGTGACGACCGCTCGCCGGGGAGGGCACCGAGGCGAGCTCGGTCTCCAGGTCGACGTACACCGCCCCGGGCAGGTGCCCCTCCTCGTAGCGGTCCCGGCCGTCCGTCCGGCCCAGCGCCCAGCGCACGTCGAGCAGCACCGGGGCCCCGCCGAAGGGGTCCTCGAGCCCACCGAGCTGCAGGTCGGCGGCCAGCACGTCCGCGTCGACCAGGACCTCGCCCCGGTGCTCCGCCCCGGGCGGCGTCACGCGGCGCCGCCGGCGGGTCCGGACGAGGTGCGGGCCTCCGGAGCGGTGGACGCGGCCGCGGCCGACAGGTCCAGCCGCATCGTGTAGGCGTCCTTGTCCTCGGGCTGGTAGTAGCGCTTGCGCAGGCCGAGCTGCTCGAACCCGAACCGGCCGTACAGCGCCAGCGCGCGGTCGTTGTCGACGGCGACCTCGAGCAGCAGCGCGCTCGACCGCAGCTGCCGGGAGCGGTCCACCAGCGCCTGCAGGAGCTGTCGGCCCACGCCGCGGCCCTGGTACTCCCGCGCCGTGCCGATCGTCATGACCTGGGCGACGTCGCCGTCGAACCACAGGCCGGCGTAGCCCACCACGGGCCGCCGACCCGGGCCGAGACCCAACGCGTCGGGTCCGTCGAGCTCCGCGACGACGTACCAGCGTCCGAGCCCCGCCAGCTCGTCGGCGAGCATGCCGTAGGTCCAGGCGCCCGGACCGAAGAGCTCGTGCTCGAGCTGCAGGATGCGGTCGAAGTCGGCGCTGGCCAGCGGTCGCAGCCGCACGGACACCGGACGCTGCGTCATGCCCCGCTCCCGGCGGCACGCAGGATGCTCCGGTTCCCGGTGGGCTCCTGGACGTCCGGGCGCCGCAGGTACAGTGGCTCCGTCGGCTGCTCCACGCCCGCGGCGCGGCGGGCCAGCGCCAGCCGGGCGAGCACGGTCGCGTCCGGCAGGACGGGGGCGTCCTCCTCGGCCGGTAGGCGGTCCGGGTAGAGGCTGGTGCCCTCCCCCACGACGGCGAGCCGTGCGCCGTCCGCCGCGGGGGCGTCGAGGTGGGCGTCCGCGACGGCGGCGGCCGTGGCGACCTCGGGTCCGCTCAGCACCTCGACGACGGGGAGGCCGTGCGGCCCCTCGTGCGCGACGACGCGGTACCGAGCCCAGTAGACCTCCTTGCGCCGGGCGTCGGTCGCCACGAGGACCTCGTCGCCGGGGTCCAGTCCCAGGTCGGCGACGGCCTCGACGGCGAGCGCGTCGACGCTCGGGACGCCGAGGACCTCGATGCCCAGGGCGAGCGCCAGCGTGCGGGCCGTGACCAGGCCGACCCGCAGACCGGTGAACGGCGCGGGCCCGGTGCCACCGACGACGGCGGTCAGGTCGGTCCGCTCCAGCCCCGCAGCAGCCAGCACCTCGGCGATCAGCGGGGCGAGGGACTCGGCGTGCCGACGGCGCTCGTCGGCGGTGCGGACGGCGAGGCGGCCGCCGTCGTCGTCGACCAGGGCGACGGAGACGGCGGCGGACGTGTCGATCGCGAGAACTGCCACGGCACCAGCCTACGGCGAGCAGCCGCCCCGTCAGACCTTGCCCGGGCGCGGGCGCGGCACGAGCCGGGACAGGTCCACGCCCTGCCAGCGCGGGCCGACGGCGCGCACGGTCGCGCGCCGGACGCCGGCCTCGGGGTGCTCGGTGTCGACGTCGCCGCCGCGCGGGCGCTGCAGGTCGACCTCGAGCCGGTCGTCGGTGAGCGCCTCGGCCAGCCCGCGGCCCCACTCGACGACGGTGACGGACTCGTCCAGCGACGAGTCCAGGTCGAGGGCGTCCAGCTCCTCCAGGCCGCCGAGGCGGTAGGCGTCCACGTGCACCAGCGCCGGACCGGTGGTCCCGTCCTGCCGCGGCAGCGGCGGGTGCTCGCGCGCCACGATGAAGGTGGGGGACGCGACCTGGCCGCGCACGTTGAGCGCTCGGCCCAGCCCCTGGGTCAGGGTGGTCTTGCCCGCGCCGAGATCGCCGGTGAGGATCACCAGGTCCCCGGCCCGGAGGATCCCCGACAGCGCCCCGCCCAGCGCCCGCGCGTCCGCGGCCTCGGGCAGGTCCAGCTCGACCTGCGCGACGACGTCACTCACTGCTGTGCCTCTCCTTCGGTCGTGCGGTCCGTCGTGTTCGACCCGGCGGTGCCGACGTACGTCCGCGGCACCCGCGGAGCCAGACGCGTCACGATCTCATAGCTGATGGTCCCCGCGGCGTCGGCCCAGTCCTGGGCGTTCGGCAGCGGTGCCCCGTGCGCCACGCCGTCCGACGCGCCGAACAGGGTCACCACGTCGCCCGCTCGTTCGGCGGCCCCCGGCCCGAGGTCGAGGACGAACTGGTCCATGCAGACCCGGCCCGCCACGCGCAGCACCCGGCCGGAGCCGTCCGCGCCGACGGCGACCGGTCCGCCGGGACCGGCCGCGCCGCCCGAGCCGTGCCGCGGGACGCCGTCGCCGTAGCCCACCGGGACCAGGCCCACGGTCGTGTCCTGGGTCGTGGTGTACAGGTGGCCGTACGAGACGCCCTCGCCGGCGGCGACGTGCTTGACGTTCGCCAGCCGTGCCTCGAACGTCATCGCCGGGCGCAGCCCGTACCGGCCGGGTGGCCCGAGGAGCGGACCGGGCGAGTTGCCGTAGACCGAGATCCCGGGCCGGACCAGGTCGTAGTGCAGCCCCGACAGGGTGAGCGTGGCCGCGGAGTTCGCGAGGTGCCGCACCTCGGGCCGCAACCCGGCACCGGCCATCTCCTCCAGCGCGGCGTCGAAGGCCGCCGCCTGGCGGTCGATCGACGGGTGGCCGGGCTCGTCGGCGCAGGCCAGGTGCGAGAACACCCCGACGACGTGGATCTCCCCCGACGATTCCAGCCCGGCCGCCCGGAGGGCCACCCGCGGCAGGTCGCCCATCGCGACGCCGTTGCGCGACAGGCCGGTGTCGACCTTGACGTGCACCCGGGCGACCCGGCCGGCCGCCCGCGCACCGGCGGCGACCTCGTCCAGCGCCCAGGGGGCCGCCACGGTGACGTCGACGCCGGCCGCGATCAGCTCGGCGAACGGCGCCCCCGGCGTCAGGAGCCAGACGAGCACCGGCACGTCGGGGCCCAGTCCGGCACGCAGGGCGAGGGCTTCCTCGGCGGTCGCCACCCCGAGCCAGTGCGCCCCGCCCGCGAGCGCCGCCCGGGCCGCGGGGAGCATGCCGTGGCCGTAGCCGTCGGCCTTGACGACGGCCATCAGGTCGGCCGACGGCGCGTGGTCGCGCAGCGCGGAGACGTTGTCGCGGATCGCGTCGAGGTCGACGATCGCGCGGGCCGGGGTGCCGTCGTCGAAGGCGGGAGTCGTCACGGTCGCGATTCTCTCACCGGACCCGGCCCCACCGCTGTGGGCGTGAAATCTGCAGCTCTCGGGGGCCAGGAGCTGCAGATTTCACGCCCACAACACTCAGCGGGGGTGCCAGGCGGACAGGTTGCGCCGGGAGGTGAAGCGGCGTGACCGGCCGGTCAGCGGGTCGACGAAGGTGAGCGAGCGGGCCAGGAGCTGCAGCGGCGGGCCGTCGTCGGCGTCGTCGTCGGACCCGGCGCGCAGCACGGGCCAGAACGGGTCGTGCCGGATCGGCAGCCCGAGCGAGGCCATGTGCAGCCGGAGCTGGTGGGTCTTTCCGGTGTGCGGCTCGAGACGGTACAGGCCGAGCCCGCGGTCCGGGTCCCGGTCGACGAGGTCGATCCACGACTCCGCGTTGACCTCGCCGGGCACCTCCTCGGCCCGCACCGACCCGCGGCGCTTGACGATGCGCGACCGGACCGTCCGCGGGAAGGCGGTGCCGCCGTCGTCGGCCGCGGGGAGCGGGGCGACCGCCTCGTAGACCTTGTGCGCGCGGCGCTCCTGGAAGACGAGCTGGTACGGGCCCCGGACCTCGGGCCGGACCGTGAGCACGAGGACGCCGGCGGTCGGCCGGTCGAGGCGGTGCGCGGGGACGAGCTCCGGCAGGTCGAGCTGGCGCCGCAGGTGGGTCAGCACGGTGCGGGTGACCCACCGGCCGCGCGGCATCGTGGCGACCCGGTGCGGCTTGTCCACCACGAGCAGGTCCTCGTCGCGGTGCAGCACCTCGATCTCGGCCAGCGCCGGGACGTCGGGCTCGTCGGCCGGGGGGTCGCGGTAGAGGTAGACGAAGCCCCGCGGCCGGTACGGCGTGTCGTCCGTGACCCGGGTGCCGTCACCGGTGACGACCTCCCCCGCGGCGATCTTCTCGCGCAGGCGGGCCGCGTCGTGCGGGAAGCGGTCCAGCAGGTACTGGGCGGCCGTCGCGAACCGTGCCACGGAGGCCGCGTCGTGCGGCAGCACGAGCCGGGTGGGGTTCAGGCCGTCGCGCACCGGCAGGGGCGGGACGTGCTTGCGCGGGGACGGCATGGCTCCATTGTCGGGCCCCGCCACCCGTCGTCACGACTCCGTAAGGCGTCGCACCCTGGGTTCGCGGCCCGCGCGGACGCAGACTGGGGACATGCGAACCACACGAGGGGCGGCGACGGCCGCCGCGACCCTGGCCCTGCTGCTCGTGGCCGGCTGCGCCGCCGAGGAGACGCCGACCGGCGCCGGCTCGACCGCGGACACCACGACGGCCTCCGAGGAGCCGATGGACGACGAGACGCTGATGGACGACGAGACGTCGGGCTCCGACGACACGTCCGCGGACGAGAGCGCCGACAGGGCGGACGACGCGGACCTGCCCGCCGTCTACGACTTCTCCGCGACGACGCTCGAGGGCGGCACCTTCGCCGGCTCCGAGCTCGCCGACGCGCCCGCCGTGCTGTGGTTCTGGGCGCCGTGGTGCCCGACCTGCCGGGCCCAGATCCCCACGGTGACCGGCCTGGCGGAGACCTACGGCGAGGACGTCGCGGTCGTGGCCGTCGGCGGCCTCGACGACGCGGAGGCGATCAGCGACATGGCCGCGGACGACATCGCCGGACCCACCCACCTCGTCGACGACGCGGGCGAGGTCTGGCAGCACTTCGGCATGACGCAGCAGTCGACCTTCGTCGTGCTCGACGCCGACGGCGAGATCGTCCTCGAGGGGTCCGTGCCGGAGTCCGAGCTCGAGTCCGTCGTCGCCGACCTCGCGGGCTGACGTGGGCGAGGGGTTCGCGCTCGCCCTCGGGGCCGGCCTGGTGGCGGCGGTCAACCCGTGCGGGTTCGCGCTGCTGCCCGCCTACCTCGCCACCCTGGTGCGGCCCGACGACGGCCGGGCGTCCGCCGTCGGCCGCGCCCTGCGCTCGACGGCGGCGCTCACCCTCGGGTTCGTCGCCGTGTTCGGCACCTTCGGGCTCGTCGTGGCGCCGGTGGCCAGCTCGGTCCAGCGCTGGCTGCCCGTGTTCACCCTCGTGCTCGGCGTCGTGCTCGCCGCCGCCGGCGCGTGGGTGGTCGCCGGGCGGGAGCTGCCGGGACTGCGGGTGCTGCGCACCGGGACGGGTCGTCCCCTGACGGACCGCTGGTGGTCGGTGGTGGGGTTCGGCGCCTCGTACGCCCTGGCGTCGCTGACCTGCACCATCGCGCCGTTCCTCGCCGTCGTCGTCACCGCGTTCCGCGCCGGGTCCGTGGGGCAGGGCGTCGCGCTGTTCGCCACCTACGCGGCCGGGATGGCGCTGCTCGTCGGCACGGCCGCCGTCGTCGTGGCCGTCGCGGGGGCCGGTGTCGTGGGTCGCGCCCGCCGTGCCGGACCGGTCCTGGCCCGCGTCGGCGGCGCCATCCTCCTCGTCGCGGGGCTGTACGTGGCCTGGTACGGGTTCTGGGAGCTGCGGGTCCTGTACGGCGGGGCCGGCACCGACCCGGTCGTCGAGGGTGCGGCCGCCGTCCAGCGCTGGCTGGCCTCGACCGCGGAGAGCCTGGGCTGGGTCGGTCTGCTGGCGGTGCTCGTCGTCGTGCTCGGGTCCGTGGCAGGCCTGACCTGGTGGCGTCGACACCGGGCATGATGGGACGCATGGACATCTACGAGATCCCGTTCGACCGGATGGACGGCACGACCGCGACGCTGGCCGAGCACCGCGACGACGTGGTGATGGTCGTCAACGTCGCCTCGCGCTGCGGCCTGACCCCGCAGTACACCGCCCTGGAGCAGCTCCAGCAGAAGTACGCCGAGCGCGGGTTCACGGTCGTGGGGTTCCCCAGCAACCAGTTCCTGCAGGAGCTGTCCACCGACGAGAAGATCGCGGAGTTCTGCTCGGCCACCTACGGGGTGACGTTCCCCGTGGTGTCCAAGGTCAAGGTCAACGGCAGGAACGCCCACCCGCTGTACGCCGAGCTGACGAAGACCCCGGACGCCGGCGGCCACGACGGCCGCATCCGGTGGAACTTCGAGAAGTTCCTCGTGCTGCCCGGTGGCGAGGTCCGCCGCTACTCCCCCAAGACCGTGCCGGACGACCCGGAGATCGTCGAGGTCATCGAGTCCCACCTGCCGCGCTGACCGGCGGGGCGGGTGCCGGCAGGTCGGCGCCCAGCAGCACCCCGACGCCGCCCGCGAACCGCACCCCGTGCAGCGCGGAGGAGCGCACCACCTCCCGGAACCCCCACGGTGCGTGCAGCGCGATCGACGCGGTGTTCGCGGCGTTGACCATGTAGTGCACCCGCCCGGCGCGCTCGGCCAGCCAGTCCATCCGCACGGCGGTCAGCGCCGTCCCGACACCGCGGCGCCGCCATGTCGGCTCGACGGTCACCCCGCCGAGGTAGTGGCCCGCCGGGGCGACGCCGTCGGACGTCGCGTGCACGTGGGTCTTGGCCCAGCCGACGACGGCGCCGGCGGCCTCGGCGACCACCACCAGCCGCTGCGGGTCGTGCAGGGCCGCCCGCACCCCGTCGAGGAGCTCACCGCGGCCCGCGGCCTCCTGGACGTCCTCGATCGCGAGCAGGTCCGCCGCGCGGGCCCGTCGCACCGACACGCCCGCGGGGCCGTCCGGCGCGGTCAGCGGCATCATCCTCGCTGCTCGAGCAGCCCGGCCACGGTGGCGGGCACCGCCGCGGCGACGTCCAGGGCGGCGACGGGGCCGCCGGGGTTCGCCCGCTCGGCCGCGAGCCCGTGCACCAGCGCGGCACCCGCCGCGACCTGGGCCGCGAGCGCCGGCTCGGCGACGATCTCCTCCGACCGGGCGGCGATCATCGTGCCCAGGATCCCCGCGAGCACGTCGCCGGCGCCGGCGGTGGCCAGCCAGCCGGGCGCGTCGGCCTGGGCCCAGGCACCGTCGGGGCCGACCACGAGGGTCACGCCGCCCTTGAGCAGCACCGTGGCACCGGTGAGCTCGTGGGCGCGCCGGGCCCAGTGCAGCGGAGCCGCCTCGACGTCGTCGCGGTGGACGTCCTCGCCGCGGGAGCGCAGCAGCCCGGCGAGCTCGCCGGCGTGCGGGGTCAGGACGAACCAGGGCGGGCTCGACTCCGCGAGCAGCGGCAGCCCGCCCGCGTCGACGACGGCGGGCACCGGCCCGTACGACGTCCCCGGCAGGTTCCCGGCGGCCACGGCGAGGCCGCCCCGCCCGCGGTCGTGCTGCCCGTCGTCGGCGGGGTCGTCGCGGTCGCGGGTGGTGGGGATCCCGGGGCCGACCACCCACGCCTGGACGCGCCCCGTCGCGGTGACGACCTCGGGGCGGGCGGCGAGGACGGCCCGCGCCACGGGGGCCGAGCCGCGGTAGCGCACCATGCCGGTGCCGGTGCGCACCGCGGCCGACGCGGCGAGGACGGCGGCCCCCGGGTAGGTGGCGGTGCCGGCCACCACTCCGACGACACCGCGGGTGTACTTGTGGTCGGCCGGGCCGGGCACCGGCCAGCGCGCGCCGACGTCGGCGGGCTCCAGGCGGCGGACGGCGGGCGGCCCGCTGGGATCCAGGCCGATGTCGACCACCGTCACCTCCCCGACGACGCGGGCGGCCGGCGGGAGCAGCAGGCCCGGTTTGGCGGCGCCGAAGGTGACGGTGCGGTCGGCCGCGAGCACGGGGCCGGGCAGCGTGCCGTCGTCGACCCCGATGCCGGAGGGCAGGTCGACGGCCACCACCCACGGGCGCCGCGCCCGCTCTCGGCCGCCCCCCGATGCTGTGGGCGTGGAATCTGCAGGCTCGGGACGTTCCGATCCTGCGGATCTCACGCCCACAGCACCCCGGGAGACGAGGGCGGAGACGAGGTCTCCGGCGAGCCCGCGCAGCGCGCCCCGGGCGCCGATCCCGAGCAGCCCGTCGAGGACGACGTCGGCGCCGGCAACGTCGGCGGCCACGGCCTCGGTCCGCTCCGGGACGGCGGGGAGGTCGACGACGGTCCCGGAGACGCCGCGCAGCGCGGCGAGCCCTCCCGCGTGGACCTTCTCGGAGGTGAGGACCGCGGTCACCGCGACACCGCGGCGCGCGAGGACCGCGCCGGCGTGCAGGGTGTCGCCGCCGTTGTTGCCCGCCCCGACCAGCAGGACCGCGCGCGCCCCGCGGACGTGCCGCCGTCGGGCGCGCAGGTCGGCCAGGACCTGCACCGCCAGGGCGAACGAGGCGCGCTCCATGAGAGGTTCGCCGGCCGCCAGGAGCGGTTCCTCGGCGGCGCGGACGTCGGCGGCGGTCCAGGCGGAGATCATGTCCTCGATCATGCCGCCTGACCGGGGCGGCTCGCAGCGGCGCGGCGGGCCGCAGGGGAATAGGCTCTCAGGCATGCGATTCGGACTCTTCATCCCGCAGGGCTGGCGGATGTCCCTCACGGACGTCCCGCCGGAGCAGCACTGGGAGACGATGCTGTCTCTCCTCCACTACGCCGACAACGCCGCGGCCGGCGAGGCGGTACCGGGCGGTGAGTTCGCCTGGGAGTCGGTGTGGGTCTACGACCACTTCCACACCGTACCCGTGCCCAGCACCGAGGCGACCCACGAGGCCTGGTCGCTGATGGCCGCCTTCGCGGCCGCGTCCCAGCGCGTCCGCCTGGGGCAGATGTGCACGTGCATGGCCTACCGCGAACCCACCTACCTCGCCAAGGTCGCCTCCACCGTGGACGCGATCTCCGGCGGCCGCGTGGAGATGGGGATCGGCGCCGGCTGGTACGAGCACGAGTGGCGCGCGTACGGGTACGGCTTCCCCACCGCCGGGGAGCGCCTGCGCGCCCTGGACGAGGGCGTGCAGATCATGGCGAACATGTGGCGCACGGGGTCCTCGGGCACGTTCACCGGCGAGCGGTACCAGGTCGACGGGGCGCTCTGCTACCCGCAGCCGCTGCAGCGGTTGGCCGTCGGCCCCTCGGACAGCTCGGGCGGCGCCGACCTCGTGCCGTCCATCCCGCTGTGGATCGCCGGCGGCGGGGAGCGGAAGACCCTGCGCACCGCCGCGAAGTACGCCCAGTACACCAACTTCGCCGGCGACCCGGAGGGCTTCGACCACAAGTCGCGCATCCTGGAGCAGCACTGCGCCGACGTCGGCACGGACTTCGGGGCGATCACGCGGTCGGCCAACTACAACGTGGTCATCGGCGAGAACCAGGCCGAGATCGACGACAAGCTGGCCTGGGTGGCCTCGCACTTCTCGCGGTACGCTCCGGGCGAGCCGGGCGAGCGCGAGATCGCCAACTGGCGCAACGGCCCCCTGGTCGGCACCCCGGAGCAGATCGTCGAGACGCTGCAGGACCTGAGGTCCCGCGGCATGACGTACGCGATCACCTACTTCGCGAACGCCGTCGGCGACCGCGAGCAGATCGAGCTGTTCCAGCGTCAGGTCATCCCCGAGCTCCAGGGCTGACCACTCCCCTGGGTTCGAGCCCGTCCCCGAGACGACGCTCCGTCGTCGAGATACCGTCCGGTCGTCGAGATACCGGCCCGTCGCCGTCGTCGGCGTCGATCGACCGGTATCTCGGCGACGGAGCGGTATCTCGAGGGGTCGGTCAGCCCTCGGCGCACGAGGGTCGGGCCGACCCTGCACTCGCCAGCTCGCTCCGGGTCAGCCCTCGGCACCCCCGGGTCGGGCCGACCCTGCACTCGCCAGCTCGCTCCGGGTCAGCCCTCGGCGACCACCATCGCCGAGGAGATCCCGGCGTCGTGCGAGATCGACAGGTGCCAGTGCCGCACCCCGAGCTCGTCCGCCCGCGCCTGCACCGAGCCGCGCAGCTCGACCTGGGGCGGCCCGCCGACCACACGGTGCACCGTCGCGTCGTGCCAGTGCATGGTCCCCGGCGCGCCGAGCGCCTTGGCGATGGCCTCCTTGGCCGCGAACCGGGCCGCCAACGACGACGCCGGCAGCTCCCGCTCGGCCTCGGTGAACAGCTTCTCGCGCAACCGGGGCGTGCGCTCCAGGGTCGCCATGAACCGCTCGACGTCCACGACGTCGATGCCCACCCCGATGATCACCGTGTCACCCCTGGTCACCCCTGCCGACGGGTCACTCGACGGTGACCGACTTGGCCAGGTTGCGGGGCTGGTCGACGTCGAGCCCCTTGGCGCCGGCGAGCGCCATCGCGAAGATCTGCAGCGGCACCACGGCGAGCAGCGGCTGGAGCAGCGACGGGGCCTGCGGGATCCAGAAGATCTCGTCGGCGTACTGCCGCACCGCGTCGTCGCCGTCCTCGGCGATCACCAGCGTGCGCGCCCCGCGCGCCCGGATCTCCTGGATGTTGGAGACGACCTTGGAGTGCAGCTGGTCGCGGCCCCGCGGGGAGGGCACCACGACGAACACCGGCTGGCCCTCGTCGATCAGGGCGATCGGCCCGTGCTTGAGCTCGCCCGCGGCGAAGCCCTCGGCGTGGATGTAGGCGAGCTCCTTGAGCTTCAGCGCACCCTCCATCGCCACCGGGTACCCGACGTGGCGGCCGAGGAACAGCACCTTGTCGGCGGCTTGCATCGACCGGGCGGTGGCCCGGACGTACTCGCCGCGCTCGATGACGGTCTGCACCTTGCGGGACATGTCGCGCAGCTCGTCGAAGAGCTGGGCGACCTCGTCGGGGAACTTGTTGCCGCGCAGCTGGGCCAGGTACAGCCCGAGGATGTAGGCGGCGGTGATCTGGGCCAGGAAGGCCTTGGTCGAGGCCACCGCGATCTCCGGACCGGCGTGCGTGTACAGCACGGCGTCGGACTCGCGCGGGATGGTGGAGCCGTTGGTGTTGACGATGGCGAGCACCTTGGCGCCCTGCTCGCGGGCGTGGCGCACCGCCATCAGGGTGTCCATGGTCTCGCCGGACTGCGAGATCGCCACCACCAGGGTGCGCTCGTCGACGATCGGGTCGCGGTAGCGGAACTCGTGCGCGAGCTCGACCTCGACCGGGATGCGGCACCAGTGCTCGATGGCGTACTTGGCCACGTGCCCGGCATAGGCCGCCGTCCCGCAGGCGATGACGATGATCTTGTTCACGCTGCGCAGCACGGACTCGTCGATGCGCAGGTCGTCGAGGATGATCCGGCCCGAGGAGTCCGTCCGGCCGAGCAGGGTGTCGGCGACGGCGTGGGGCTGGTCGTGGATCTCCTTGTCCATGAAGGAGTCGAAGCCGCCCTTCTCGGCGGCGGCCGCGTCCCAGTCGACGGTGAACCGCTTGCCCTCGGCCGGCGCGCCGTCGAAGTCGGTGACGGTCACCGCGTCCGGGGTGATCGTGACGATCTGGTCCTGGCCGAGCTCGAGCGCCTCCTTGGTGTGCTCCACGAAGGCCGCGACGTCGGAGCCGAGGAAGTTCTCCCCCGCGCCGAGGCCGACGACGAGCGGCGAGTCGTGCCGGGCGCCCACCACGGTCTGCGGGTCGTCGGCGTGCACGGCGAGCAGGGTGAAGGTCCCGGTGAGCTGGCGGGCGGTGGCGGCCATCGCGGTGGCGAGGTCACCGGCCGCCCGGTACTCGCGCGCCAGGAGCTGGGCGGCGACCTCCGTGTCCGTGTCGGACAGGAACGTGACGCCGTCGGTCGTCAAGGAGTCGCGCAGCTCGCTGTAGTTCTCGATGATGCCGTTGTGGATGACCGCGAGACGGTCGCCGTCGGCCAGGTGCGGGTGGGCGTTGGTGTCGGTGGGGCCGCCGTGGGTCGCCCACCGCGTGTGCCCGATCGCGGCCGTCGCGGCCGGCAGCGGGTGCGCCGCGATCTCCGCGACGAGGTTGTCGAGCTTGCCGGACTTCTTGGCGAACGCCGCCTCGGGGCGGCCGGGGCCGACGAGCGCCACGCCCGCGGAGTCGTACCCGCGGTACTCGAGTCGCTTCAGCCCGGCCAGGGCCACCTCCAGCGGACGCTCGCTCGCGTCCGGGCCTCCGGCGACGGCAGTACCAGTCCCGGCGTATCCGACGATGCCACACATGCGCCGGAGTCTACCCGCGCGCCCTGGGCGTCCCCGAGCACCGGATTGCCGTCATCGGTCCCGACTCGGGCAGAATCGTCCCTGTGACCTTCGCGAGCCAGCACAGCCCCGCACCCGGCGAACCGGTGCCGCCGCGGCCGCTGAGCGAGCACCTGTCCCGGTTCGCCCCCGCCTCGCCGTACGTGGACTTCGACCGCGCGGCGTGGAGCCGGCTGTCGGAGCAGACGCCGCTGCCGCTGACCGACGCCGACGTCGAGCGCCTGCGCGGCCTGGGCGACCCGATCGACCTGGCGGAGGTCGACGCCGTCTACCGGCCGCTGTCGCGGCTGCTGAACCTGTACGTGACGGCGACGGGCGGGCTGCACCGGGCGACCTCGACGTTCCTCGGCGAGGACCCGCCCCGGACCCCGTACGTCATCGGGGTGGCGGGCTCGGTCGCGGTCGGCAAGTCGACGACGGCGCGCGTCCTGCGCGAGATGCTGGCGCGCTGGCCGGAGACGCCGCACGTCGAGCTGATCACCACCGACGGGTTCCTCTACCCGAACGCGGAGCTGGAGCGGCGCGGGCTGATGACGCGCAAGGGGTTCCCCGAGTCGTACGACCGCCGCAAGCTCATCCGTTTCCTGTCCCGGATCAAGGCCGGCCAGGCCGAGGTCCGCGCCCCGGTCTACTCCCACGTCACCTATGACATCGTGCCGGGCGAGGAGACGGTGGTGCACCGTCCCGACGTGCTGATCGTCGAGGGGCTGAACGTGCTGCAGCCGGCGCGGTACTCCTCCATCGACGAGTCGACGGTGGCGGTGAGCGACTTCTTCGACTTCTCGATCTACGTCGACGCCCGCACCCGCACGATCCGCCAGTGGTACGTCGACCGCTTCCTCAAGCTCCGACGCACGGCGTTCAGCCGGCCCGAGTCGTACTTCCGGCGCTACGCCGAGCTGTCCGACACCGAGGCGACGGACCGCGCCCTGCACATCTGGGAGACCATCAACGCGGTCAACCTCGAGCAGAACGTGCTGCCCACCCGCAGCCGGGCCACGCTCGTCATGAGCAAGGGGGCGGACCACGCGGTCCAGCGGGTCAGGCTACGCAAGCTCTGAGTCGTCGCGGCCGACGGCGACCTCCTGGGGCAACGGCGCCTGCTCGCGCATCTCCTCCAGCACCTCTTCGCGCGGGGTGAAGACCTGCACGACCCGGTCGACCAGCAGCCCCAGCAGCCCGCCCCCGACGACGCCGACGGCCATGGCCAGCAGCGGGTCGTGGCCGAGCACGCCGGCGGCGGCCACCCCGATCAGCGTGGAGTAGGCGGACCAGAGCACCGCGGCGATCGCCGAGAAGATCATGAACCGGCGCTGGGGGTACGCCACGGCGCCGGCGGTCATGTTCACCGCGACCCGGCCGACCGGGATGTAGCGCGCGGCGATGATGAACACGGCACCGCGCCGCGAGAGCGCACGGCGCGCCCAGGAGACCGCCTTGCGGCCGCGCTGCGAGCGCAGCATGCCGATGCGGTCGGTCCCGACCCGGCGGCCCAGGACGTAGGCCAGGTTGTCGCCGAGCCAGGCGCCGACGCCGGCGATGGGCACGATGAGCCAGAGCCACGGCAGGCCGGTGGCCTGGGCGGAGATGACGAGGGTCACCAGGACGGACTCGCTGGGGACCGGCGGGAAGAAGCCGTCGATGAACGCCGAGGCGAACATCGCCGGGTAGATCCACAGCGACGCGGCGACCTCGAGGATCCATCCCTCGAGCTGCTCCAGCAGCGTCGTCAGACCCGGCACGCGTTTCCCTCGTTCGTCAGCCGGGCGTCCCCCCGGCGATGGGTGGCACCGACCGGTGCCCGGGAACCAGCGTAGGGGTCCGCGGGCACCTGGTGGGTCCGCCGGACGCCCCGACAGGCCCTGCGCCGCGAACGTTCACAGGGGATTCACAGAGCCGTCTCGCCCTGTCGACGTGGTCCCGTCCTCAGGCGCCGGGCAGGTCGAACCCGAGCTCCTGCGCGGCCCGGCCGGGGTCCGGGTCCCCGGCGAAGTGCCGCAGCAGGTTCTCGTTCGAGGTCAGCGACCGCGGGACCGCCGCGTCGAGGTAGAGGCGACCGTGCAGATGGTCGGTCTCGTGCTGCACGATCCGCGCGGGCCAGCCCGTCAGCACCTCGTCGAGCGCCGTCCCGTGCTCGTCCTGACCCGTCAGCCGGACCCGGCGGTGACGCGCGACGACGGCCTGCCAGCCCGCCACGGACAGGCACCCCTCGTAGAAGGGGACGTCGGGGGTGTCGTCGACCGGCGCACACCGGGGGTTGACCAGCACGCGGAAGGGCAGGGGGTGCCGGTCCCTCGGGTCGTCGGGGACGCCGGCGTCCTCGCACACGGCGATCGCCAGCCCGATCCCGACCTGCGGGGCGGCCAGCCCCACGCCGGGAGCCGCGTGCATGGTGCGACGCATCGCGCCCAGCAGCCGCGGCAGCACGTCGCCGAGCTGTCCGGTGTACGGCGCGGCCGGACGCCGCAGCACGGGGTCGCCGGCCTGCACGATCGGCAGCACGCCGGGGTGGTCGGTGCGCCCCTCGGCCACGTCGAGCAGGTCGGCGACGGCCTCGGCGAGCTCCGGACGGACCGGACCCGACCAGCCGGTCACAGGGCGAGCTGCTCCCGGACCACGGCCGCGAGCCGCTCCGCGACGCCGTCGGCCTGCGCCTGGCTGGCCGCCTCGACCATGACCCGCACGACCGGTTCGGTGCCCGAGGGTCGCAGCAGCACACGCCCCGTCTCGCCGAGCACCGCCTCGGAGGCCTCGACCGCCTCGACCACGCGCTCGTCCGTGCTGGCGCGGTTCTTGTCGACGTCCTTGACGTTGATGAGGGTCTGGGGCAGCCGCGGGATCTCTGCGGCCAGGTCGGCCAGCCGCTGACCGGAGGCCTTGACCCGCGCCGCCAGGTGCAGCGCGGTCAGGACGCCGTCCCCCGTCGTGGCGTGCTCGGCCAGGATGATGTGCCCCGACTGCTCCCCGCCGAGACCGAATCCGCCCGTGCGCATGTCCTCCAGGACGTAGCGGTCGCCGACGGCGGTCTGCCGGGTGGCGATCCCCGCGTCGCGCATCGCCAGCAGCAGACCGAGGTTGCTCATCACGGTGACCACGAGCGTGTCCTGCGGCAGACGGCCGTCCACGCGCAGCGACTTGGCCAGGATGCCGAGGATCTGGTCGCCGTCGACGAGCACCCCGCCGTGGTCGACGGCGAGGCAGCGGTCCGCGTCGCCGTCGAAGGCGACGCCGAAGTCGGCCTCGGCAGCGACGACCACGGCCTGCAGCTGCTCGGGGTGGGTCGAGCCGGCCTTCTCGTTGATGTTGCGCCCGTCCGGGCTGGCGTTGATGACCACGACGTCGGCCCCGGCCTGGCGCAGCGCCTCCGGGCCGACCTGGCTCGCGGCACCGTTGGCGGCGTCCACGGCGATGCGCAGGCCTTCCAGCGGCCGGTGGTCGGGCGTGGTGCCGATGCTGGCGGTGACGTGGTCGACGTACTGGCGGACGGCGATGCCCTGGTCGGCCCGGATCCGGCCGACGTCGGCACCGGTCGGGCGTTCGCGGCCCGTGCCGAGCAACGCCTCGATCTCGTCCTCGACGCCGTCGTCCAGCTTGAGCCCGCCGCGGGCGAAGAACTTGATGCCGTTGTCGGGCATCGGGTTGTGCGAGGCGGAGACCATGACGCCGAGGTCGGCCTGCATGGCGCTCACGAGGAAGGCGAGGGCCGGGGTCGGCACGACGCCGAGGTCGACGACGTCGACGCCGGAGCCGGCCAGACCTGCGCTCACGGCGGCCGAGAGGAACTCGCCGGACGCCCGGGGGTCGCGCCCCACGACGGCCTTGGGGCGGTGCCCCACGGTGTCGGTGCGACGTCCGAGCACGTCCGCGGCGGCGCTGCCCAGGTCGAGCGCCAGCTCGACGGTCACGTCGCGGTTGGCCAGGCCACGGACACCGTCCGTACCGAAAAGTCGTCCCATCAGTCCTCCTCGCCCCACATCCGGTCGATCCTAGCGGGCGGGGCACCCTGCCCCACTCCCTGCCCCGGGCGGCTCCGTCCCCGGGGACGCGAACGGCCCCGTCGGGCGGACCGACGGGGCCGTTCGTGCGAAGCGGCGACGATCAGCGCTTCGAGTACTGCGGAGCCTTGCGGGCCTTCTTGAGACCGGCCTTCTTGCTCTCCACCGCGCGCGCGTCGCGGGTGAGGAAGCCGGCCTTCTTGAGAGCGTCGCGGTTGGCCTCGCGGTCGATCTCGTTGAGGGCACGGGCGATCGCGAGACGCAGCGCGCCGGCCTGGCCCGAGGGGCCACCACCCGCGATGCGGGCGATGACGTCGAAGCGGCCCTCGACCTCGACCAGCTTCAGCGGGTCGTTGACGAGCTGCTGGTGCACCTTGTTCGGGAAGTACTGCTCGAGGGTGTGACCGTTGATCTTCCACTCACCGGAGCCGGGCACGAGGCGAACGCGCGCCACGGCCTCCTTGCGGCGGCCGAGGGCCTGCCCCGGGGCGGTGATGGACTGACCGCTGTTGGCCACGGGGGCCTCGGTCTCGGAGGTGTAGTTGCTGGGCGTGTTCTCGTCCAGCTCGGTGTCGACGGTGGTGTCAGCCACTGGTATTCCTTCGCTCGGCGTCGGGCAGCGGCTCAGGCCTGCTGCGAAAGCTGGGTGATCTCGAACGGCTGGGGCTTCTGCGCCGCGTGCGGGTGCTCCGCGCCGCGGTAGACCTTCAGCTTCTTGAGCTGCTCGCGAGCGAGCTTGGTCTTGGGAAGCATGCCGCGCACAGCCTTCTCGACGGCGCGCTCGGGGTTCTTCTCGAGCAGCTCGCCGTACGAGATCGAGCTGAGACCACCCGGGTACCCGGAGTGGCGGTAGGCCCGCTTGTTCTCGTGCTTGTTGCCGGAGAGGGCCACCTTCTCCGCGTTGATGACGACGACGAAGTCGCCGCCGTCCACGTGCGGGGCGAAGGTCGGCTTGTGCTTCCCGCGCAGGAGCGTGGCGACCTGGCTGGCCAGACGGCCCAGCACGACGTCGGAGGCGTCGACGACGTACCAGTCACGCTGGATGTCGCCGGGCTTCGGGGTGTAAGTACGCACGGTTGCGTCACCTTTTCGTGTTCGGTGTCGTCGGGCGAGAAGCGGCGCCCGATGAAGACAGCTGTTGTGCGCGGGTGCCCCGGGAACGTCCTGGCCTGGTGCCGTCGCACGGTGGGATCGCCGACGACACGGACGTTGGGGCATAGCACAACGACTCATCAGTCTAGCGGTGGCGGGGAGGAAGGGCAAAGCGACCTCGGTCACGTCCGGCCCCGGGCTGCAGACCGCCGCCCGGAGGTGCACGGTAGGAGCATGAGCGAGGACACCTCGGGCACGAGACCCGACCCGGAGAACGGAGCCGAGGGCGACAACGACCAGCTGTCGGCGGAGGACACCCTGGTCGACCGCGGCACGCAGGACGTCCTCGACGAGGGCTACTCGCCGCCGGAGCGCCCCCGGGCGAACCACTGGGGCGAGACGGCCTGGGAGGAGCTGACCGGGGAGCCGCTCGACCGTCGGCTGGCCGAGGAGCAGCCCGACTACTGGGAGGTGGACCCCCTCACCCATCCCGACACCACGCGGGCCGGACGCCTGGTCGCCGACGACGAGGCCGACCCCAACCAGGACGGTGGCCGGTCCAACGACCTCTACGGCACCGACGCGGGCGTCGACGGGGCGGGCGCGAGCGCCGAGGAAGCGGCGGTCCACTGGGTCGAGGAGCCGTAGCGCGTCCCGCGGGACGACAACGCGACCCCGGCGCGCCGTGTGCGGGCAGCCGGGGTCGCGTCGCCGCCGCAGACCGGGTCCCCCAGTCGCCCGTCCACGGGGCTCGTCAGGGGAGGTGCTCCCCACGTCCTCGGTGTCGAGTCCGATGTTCAGTCTAGGGAGCGGACCAGCACGCACGAGCGGGCCCGGCGGGTGAAGCAGGGGTGAAAACGGCGCTCACCGCCGCCCGTCGACCTCGTCGGCCCGACGGCGGGCCCGGATCCGCAGCGCCCTGCGACCCAGCTCGGCCTCCGCCACCGGGTAGGCCACGTGCTCGAGCGTCAGACCGCACGCCGGCGCGACCGCCGCGGCCGCGCCCCGGTCGCCGCCGGCGAGGACCGTCGCGGCGTCCGCGGCCGGACGCCGCCCCTCCCCCACGGCGAGCGACATCCCGACCAGGGCGCGCACCATCGAGTGGCAGAACGCGTCCGCCACGACCTCGGCGACCACCAGGCCGGCATCGGGGCCGTCGTCGGGCCGCGACCAGGAGAACCGGGTGAGCTCGCGGATGGTGGTCGCTCCCGCGCGCGGCTTGCAGAAGGCCGCGAAGTCGTGCAGGCCCGTCAGCGGGGCCGCCGCCGCGTCCATCGCGGCGACGTCCAGCGACCGCCGGTGCCACAGCACCCACTCGCGCTGCAGCGGGTCGCGCAGCGGGTGCTCGTCGGCGATGCGGTAGCGGTAGGTCCGCGACAGCGCCGAGAAGCGGGCGTCGAAGCCCGGGGGCGCGACCTCGGCCTCGTGCACCACGACGTCGCTCGGCAGGACTCCCGCCAGCCGGTCGACGAGGGCGCGGGCCGGCGTGCGGTCCGAGCGCCCCGGCATCGCGTCCCAGCGGTCGCGGGGCACGTCCACGTGGGCCACCTGGCCCCGGGCGTGCACCCCGGCGTCGGTGCGTCCGGCGACCGTGAGCCGCGGCCGCGGCAGGCCCAGCGGCTCCGTGCGCAGGATCGTGGCCAGCGCCTCCTCCAGGACGCCCTGGACGGTGCGCAGCCCGGGCTGCGCGGCCCAGCCGGCGAAGCCGGTCCCCGCGTAGGCGAGGTCCAGACGGACCCGCACGGTCGCGTCGTCGGGCGTCACCGGCGCGTTCGTGATGCTCACCCGGCCATTGTGCCCGGATGATGGTCCCGTGCCCGACCTCATGACCCTCGCCGTGGACTGCGGCGGCGGTGGCATCAAGGCCACCGTCCTGGACGACGCGGGGACGGCGCACGCCGACCCGGTCCGTGTACCGACCCCGTACCCGCTGCCGCCCGACCTGCTCGTGGACACGGTGGCCGCGATCGCGGCGGGACTGCCCCGCCCCGACCGCGTCACGGTCGGGCTGCCCGGGATGATCCGGCACGGGGTGGTCGTGCACACCCCGCACTACGTCACGCGCGCCGGCCCGCGCACCCGCGTCGACCCGGACCTGGTCGAGCGGTGGCGCAACGTCGACCTGCGCGCGGCGCTGCACGCGCGGCTCGACGTGCCCGCGCTGGTGCTCAACGACGCCGAGATGCACGCCGCCGGGGTCGTCGCGGGCAGCGGGATCGAGCTGGTGCTGACCCTGGGGACCGGCCTCGGCTCCGCCCTGTTCGACGGCGGCCGGCTGGCGCCGCACCTGGAGTGGTCCCGGGCACCCGTACGCCGCGGCACCACCTACGACGCGTACGTCGGCGAGCCGGAGCGCCGGCGGCTCGGCAACGGCCTGTGGTCGCGCCGCGTGGTCACCGTCGTCGACGGGCTGCGACCGGTGTTCTGGTGGGACCGGCTGTACCTCGGGGGCGGGAACTCACGGTGCCTGACGCCGGCCGCGCTGGACCGGCTCGGCGACGACGTCGTCGTCGTGCCGAACACCGCCGCGCTGGTCGGCGGGGTCCGCGCCTGGGACCTGGTCGGCTGACGACGCCGCCGCGTGCGCCTCGAGCAGCGCGCGCGAGAAGGCCACGGGGGCGTCCAGGCTCACCAGGTGCCGGGCCCGCGGCACGACGACGAGCCGGGCGTCCGCCCCGCTGGACCGCGCCGCGGCCAGCATCGAGCGTTCCTGGCCGCGGAAGTGGTCCCACTGGCCGTTCACCAGGCGCACCGGGCTGTACGCGCGCCGCAGTGCGGCCCGCGTGTCGAGCCGGCCGACCTGCTCGAGCACGTCCACCATCACCTCCAGCGCGAAGCCGCCGTCCCCGACGTCGCGCGCGGACTCCGGGTCCAGCAGGCCGCGGACGAAGAGGTCGTTGAGACGCGCTCCGCGGTCCGGCCACCGCTCGATCCACCGGGCGAGGACGAGCCATCCGGCCCGCAGCGGGGTGTCCGGGCTCGTGCTGCAGGAGGCGGCGAGCAGCCCGGCGCTCTGCCCCGGGTACCGGGCGCGGTGCTCGATCGCGACGTACCCGCCGAGGGACAGCCCCGCGACCAGCGCGCGGCCGCCCGCCGCGTCGACGGCCTCGCGCACCGTCTCGACGGCCTCGTCCAGCTCGAAGCGCGTCGCGCGACGGGCGCCGTGCCCGGGCAGGTCGGGAGCGACGGCGGGGACACCCGCCGCCCGGAGGCTCACCAGCTGCCGTCGCCACATCGTGTGCGAGGTGCGCGAGCCGTGCAGGAGCACCACCGGAAGCATGTCCTCACCGTAGGGACGACGAGGGCCCCGCACCAACGGTGCGGGGCCCTCGTCGTGTCCGGCCGGGAGGTCGGGAGGTCAGGCCTCCTTGGACTCCTCGGACTCGGCGGCCTTGTCCTCGGTGGCCTCGGGCGCCTCGGCGGCCGGGGTCTCCTCGGCGGTGTCGGCCGGCTTCTCGGCCTTCGACGACTTCGCGGACTTCTCGGCGGCCTTGGTGGCCTCCTTGACGACCGCCTGCTTCGGGCTCACGGGCTCGGTCACGAGCTCGATGACCGCCATCGGGGCGTTGTCGCCCTTGCGGTTGCCGACCTTCGTGATGCGCGTGTAGCCACCGTTGCGCTCGGCCATGGCCGGGGCGATCTCGGTGAACAGGGTGTGCACGACGGACTTGTCGCGCACGACGGTCTGGACCCGACGGCGGGCGTGCAGGTCACCGCGCTTGGCGAAGGTGATCAGACGCTCGGCGACCGGGCGCAGGCGCTTCGCCTTCGTCTCGGTGGTCGTGATGCGGCCGTGCTCGAAGAGAGCGGTCGCCAGGTTCGCGAGCATCAGCCGCTCGTGAGCCGGGCTCCCGCCGAGCCGCGGACCCTTGGTGGGGGTAGGCATTTCTGGTTCTCCTTGGATGTCGTTCCACACCGCGCGGCCCCGTCATGTCGAGCGGTGCCGCTGCAGGTGTGGTGCGTCAGTACGGCTGCTCGTCGGTGTACGACGCCTCGTCGTCCCCGCCGGCGAAGTACTGCGCCGAGGGGTCGAAGTCGAGCGGCGAGTCCTTGAGAGCAAGGCCCAGCTCCGCGAGCTTCTCCTTGACCTCGTTGATCGACTTGGCACCGAAGTTGCGGATGTCGAGCAGGTCCGCCTCGCTGCGCGCCACGAGCTCACCCACCTGGTGGATGCCCTCACGCTTGAGGCAGTTGTACGAACGGATCGTGAGGTTGAGCTCCTCGATCGGCAGCGCCAGGTCCGCGGCCAGCGCGGAGTCCGTCGGCGACGGGCCGATCTCGATGCCCTCGGCCTCGACGTTCAGCTCGCGGGCGAGGCCGAAGAGCTCGACGAGCGTCTTGCCGGCCGAGGCGAGCGCGTCGCGCGGGGCGATCGCGTTCTTCGTCTCGACGTCGACGATCAGCTTGTCGAAGTCGGTGCGCTGCTCGACACGGGTCGCCTCGACCTTGTACGTGACCTTGAGGACGGGCGAGTAGATCGAGTCCACGGGGATGCGGCCGATCTCGGCGTCCAGGGTCTTGTTCTGCGCGGCGGACACGTAGCCACGACCCCGCTCGACGGTCAGCTCGATCTCGAGCCGGCCCTCGTCGTTGAGCGTGGCGATGTGCAGGTCGGGGTTGTGCACCTCGACGCCCGCGGGCGGGACGATGTCCGCCGCGGTCGCCGCACCGGCGCCCTGCTTGCGCAGGTACATCACGACCGGCTCGTCGTTCTCCGAGGAGACGACGAGGTTCTTGATGTTGAGGATGATCTCGGTGACGTCCTCCTTGACACCCGGCACGGTGGTGAACTCGTGGAGCACACCGTCGATGCGGATGGAGGTGACCGCCGCGCCCGGGATGGACGACAGCAGCGTGCGACGCAGCGAGTTGCCGAGCGTGTAGCCGAAGCCGGGCTCGAGCGGCTCGATGGAGAAGCGCGAACGGTACTCCGAGATGACCTCTTCGGTCAGCGAGGGGCGCTGTGCGATGAGCACTGTGATGGTCCTTTCAGTGTGCGTCCGCCATATGACGCATCACGGATCCGCGGTCTACGCGGCCCCGGACGGGACTCGGTCCACCCGCCCGGGCAGGGCTTGAACCGACCGGGCACGGGGGCCCGGTCGGTTCGAGGGGTCAGACGCGGCGACGCTTCGGGGGACGGCAGCCGTTGTGCGCCTGGGGCGTGACGTCCTGGATCGAGCCGACCTCGATGCCGGTCGCCTGCAGCGAACGGATCGCGGTCTCACGACCCGAACCCGGGCCCTTGACGAAGACGTCGACCTTCTTGACGCCGTGGTCCTGGGCGCGGCGCGCGGCGGACTCGGCGGCGAGCTGGGCGGCGTAGGGCGTGGACTTGCGCGAGCCCTTGAAGCCGACGTGGCCGGCGGAGGCCCACGAGATCACGGCGCCCGACGGGTCGGTGATCGACACGATCGTGTTGTTGAAGGTGCTCTTGATGTGCGCCTGGCCGTGCGGGACGTTCTTCTTGTCCTTGCGACGCGGCTTGCGCGCGGCGGTCGAGCGGGACTTGGGAGGCATATGCGTTGATACTCCTGGTCTGAGGTCGTCGGACCGGGGCGAAGGTCAGCGGCGCTGACCCGCTCCACGGACTGCTGACGTCAGCGGGCCTTCTTCTTGCCCGCGACGGTGCGCTTCTTGCCCTTGCGGGTACGCGCGTTGGTCTTGGTGCGCTGGCCACGCACCGGCAGTCCGCGACGGTGACGCAGACCCTGGTAGGTGCCGATCTCCACCTTGCGGCGGATGTCGGCCGCGACCTCGCGGCGGAGGTCACCCTCGAGCTGGAAGTTGCCCTCGAGGTGGTCGCGCAGCGCGACGAGCTCGGCGTCGCCGAGGTCCTTCACGCGCGTGTCCGGGGAGATCCCGGTGGCCGCGACGGTCTGCTCGGCGCGGGTGCGACCGACGCCGTAGATGTAGGTGAGTGCGACGACGACCCGCTTCTCGCGCGGGAGGTCGACGCCGATCAGACGTGCCATTCCTGGCGACTCCTGTCCTTCGTCCAGAGGTCTACCGCACCAGCCTCCCGCGAGGACCGCGGGCCCCGGCCCCTGGACCGAGGGTTCTGCCGCTCAGCGAGCGGCGTCGTGATGGTGCGCTGAGCCACGCCGTCCGAGGACGACGCGGCAGGGGGGCGTGATCAGCCCTGGCGCTGCTTGTGGCGCTGGTTCGAGCAGATCACCATGACGCGACCGTGCCGGCGGATCACCTTGCACTGGTCGCAGATCTTCTTGACGCTCGGCTTGACCTTCATCAGTGTTCCTCTGCCGCCGGGCGACCGGGCCGTCAGGGCCGGACGCTCGCGCGGCGATGTCGATCGGGTGGGGGGATGACGACTACTTGTAGCGGTAGACGATCCGGCCACGGGACAGGTCGTACGGGCTGAGCTCCACCACGACGCGGTCCTCGGGGAGGATCCGGATGTAGTGCTGCCGCATCTTGCCCGAGATGTGGGCGAGGACCTTGTGACCGTTGCTCAGCTCCACGCGGAACATCGCGTTCGGCAGCGCCTCGATCACGCTGCCCTCGATCTCGATGACACCGTCCTTCTTTGCCATGTCCTCCGCTAACTCTCGTCTGTGTCTTTCGACGGACTGCAGCCACGCCCGGCCCGACCGCGGTCGGGTCACGAGGAGTTCTCGTCGAGGACGTGGATCGCGTGCTTCCGTTGGCGAGGGCCACGACCCCGGAGCTCGTGAGAGCCGGGGACGGGCACAAGAACGGAGTACACCCGACTAAATATCGTACCCCACGGATTCGCGTTGGCAAGCAGGTGTACGTCACACCGCACGCGGGTCCGCCGGTGCGCACCGGCCGGGTGCGCCGTGCGGGTGGGCAGCCCGGTCAGTCGAGGTCGACGGGGACGACGTCGAAGGCCGCCAGGCCCTCGCGACCGAGGTCGGCGGCGGTGAGCACCGCGATGCCGTCGTCCAGCACCGCGACCGTGTGCTCCCAGTGCGCGGCGCGGGCACCGTCGGCGGCCACCACGGTCCAGTCGTCCCCCAGCACCCGGGTCACCTCGGTACCCCGCGTCAGCATGGGCTCCACGGCCAGGCACATGCCCGCTCGGACCCGGGGCCCGCGGTCGGTCGCCCGGAAGTTGAGCACGTCCGGCGGCTGGTGCATCGCCGTCCCGATGCCGTGGCCCGTGTACTCCTCGACGATGCCGTAGGAGGTACCGACCAGCCCGCCCGCGGTCTCGGCGGCCATCTCGACGGCGTCGCCGACCTCGCCCACGCGCCGTGCGGACGCCAGGGCCGCGACGCCCGCCCACATCGCGCTGCGGGTCGCCAGCACGAGCGCGGCGTCGTCGGCGTCCAGCTCCCGGGCCCGCGGGTCGTCGGGCCCCAGGGCGCCGTCCGGGCCGATCTGGAACGAGACGGCCGAGTCGCCGTGCCAGCCGTCCACGATCGCACCGCAGTCGACGGACACCACGTCACCCACGGCCAGGGAGCGGGTCCCCGGGATCCCGTGGACGATCTCGTCGTTCACCGACGTGCAGATCGTCGCGGGGAAGCCGTGGTAGCCCAGGAAGGAGGGCGTCGCCCCGGCGGCGGCGATCACGTCGGCCGCCACCCGGTCGAGGTCACCCGTCGTCACCCCGGGGCGCGCTGCGGCCCGGACCGCGGACAGCGCGTCGGCGACGACCAGGCCGGCACGGCGCATCAGCCGGATCTCGGCGCGCGACTTCAGCTCGATCCGGGGACGGGAACGGAACACCTCGTTCAGCTTCTCGCCGGCCGTCAGCCGAACTGCTGCTCGAGGGCGGCGACGATCCGGTCGGTGACCTCGGCGATCTCGCCGATCCCGTCGACCTGGACCAGCAGGCCGCGCTCGGCGTAGGCGGCCGTCAGCGGCGCCGTCTCGGCCTCGTAGATGTCGAGCCGGCGGGCGATCGCGTCCGGGGTGTCGTCCTCGCGGCCCTCGACCTCGGCACGCTTGGCGATGCGCTGCAGCAGCTCCTCGCGGTCCGCCGTCAGCTCGATCACGCCGTCCAGCTCCCAGTCGAGCTCGCCGAGGATGCCGTCCAGCGCCTCGACCTGGTGGGCGTTGCGCGGGTACCCGTCGAGCAGGAAGCCGCCCTTGACGTCGTCCTCCGCGAGACGGTCGCGGACCATGGAGTCCGTGACCTCGTCGGGGACGAGCTCGCCCTTCGCGGAGTACTCCTGGGCCAGCCGGCCGAGCTCGGTGCCGCCCTTGATGTTCGCCCGGAAGATGTCACCGGTCGAGATGGCGGGGATCCCGAAGACCTCGGCGAGCCGGGCGGCCTGGGTGCCCTTGCCCGCGCCCTGCGGTCCCATGATCACCAGGCGGGTCACCCGTGCCTCGGGACGCTGGGAGCCGTGGAGCTCGCGACGGGTGGTCGGGGTGGTCGTCTCGGTCAACGGAGGAACCCTTCGTAGTGGCGCTGCTGGAGCTGGGAGTTCACCTGCTTCACGAACTCCAGCCCAACACCGACGATGATGAGGATCGACGTCCCGCCGAACGGGATGTTCGTCGTGACGCCGAGGAACACCAGCACCAACGTCGGGATCAGCGCGACGATGGCGAGATAGAGCGAACCGGCCGACGTGATGCGGGTGATCACGTAGTCCAGGTACTCGGCCGTGGGGCGCCCGGCACGGATGCCCGGGATGAAGCCGCCGTACTTCTTCATGTTGTCCGCGACCTCGTCCGGGTTGAACGTGATCGAGGTGTAGAAGAAGGCGAAGAAGATGATCATCGCGACGTAGAGCACGATGTACAGCGCCTGGTCCTGCTGGGCCAGGTTGTTCGAGATCCAGACGACCCAGTCCGCGGTCTGGTCGCCGAACTGGGCGATCAGCGCGGGGATCGCGAGGATCGACGCCGCGAAGATGACCGGGATGACGCCGGACATGTTGATCTTGATCGGGATGTAGGTGCTGGTCCCCCCGTACATCCGGCGGCCGACCATCCGCTTGGCGTACTGGACCGGGATGCGGCGCTGGGACTGCTCGACGAAGACGACCATGCCGATGACCAGCACGATCACGCCGATCATGATGATGAAGTTCAGGGGGCCGTTCGCACCGCCGGCGATCGACCAGAGGGCCGTCGGGAAGCTGGCGACGATCGAGGTGAAGATCAGCAGCGACATGCCGTTGCCGATGCCGCGCTCGGTGATGAGCTCGCCGAGCCACATCACCAGACCGGTGCCCGCCGTCATGGTGATCACCATCAGGGCGGCGGTCCAGAAGCTGTCGTCGACGACGACGTCGAGGTTGCAGCCGGGGAAGAGGAGGCCGGTACGAGCCGTGGTCACGATCGTCGTCGACTGCAGGATCGCCAGGGCGATCGTCAGGTACCGCGTGTACTGCGTCAGCTTCGACTGGCCGGACTGCCCCTCCTTGTGGAGGGCCTCGAACCGCGGGATGACGACACGCAGGAGCTGCGTGATGATGCTGGCGGTGATGTAGGGCATGATCCCCAGCGCGAACACCGACAGCTGCAGGAGGGCTCCGCCGCTGAAGGTGTTGACGAGGCCGAGCAGCGAGGTGCTGTCCTCCAGGGAGGCCACGCACTGCTGGACGTTGCCGTAGTCGACGCCCGGCGTCGGGACGAACGACCCCACGCGGAACAGCGCCATGATCGCGATCGTGAACAGCAGCTTGCGCCGCAGGTCCGGTGTCCGGAAAGCCCGGCCGAATGCGCTGAGCACCTATCCTCCTGACCCGCCGGAGCGGGGTGTCGTGTCGCCGGTCGACCGGCGAGGTGTGGCGCACGACGCCCGCGGGGCGGCCCCGCGACGTCGACGCGCCGACTCGGTCGTGGTCCGGCCGGGTTCGCCGACCTCCCCGCACTCACGGCGTGCGGGACGGACCGTGACGGATTCTACGTGTCCCGGCGAGTGATGTGGACCACGGATTCCGGTCGAAGGTAGCAGACCGGGACAATCCAGCCCACCGGATGTCGTCCCGCCGGGTGTCCGTCACCCCACCCGGCGGAGACGCGCAAGGGCCGGTGGCGCGTGTGCGCCACCGGCCCTGCGACGGACCTCAGTCCTCGGAGACCGAGCCGCCGGCCGCCAGGACCTTGTCCTTGGCGGAGCCGGAGATCGCGTCGACCGCGACGTCCAGCTTGACGGTGATCTCCCCCGTGCCGAGAACCTTCACCGGCTGGCCGGAGCGGACCGCGCCCTTGGCGACGAGATCGTCGACCGTGACGGAGCCCCCCTCCGGGTACAGCGCGGCGAGCTTGTCCAGGTTGACGACCTGGTACTCGACGCGGAACGGGTTCTTGAAGCCACGCAGCTTCGGCAGACGCATGTGCAGCGGCATCTGCCCACCTTCGAAGCCCGCGGGCACCTGGTAACGAGCCTTGGTGCCCTTGGTGCCGCGACCCGCCGTCTTGCCCTTCGACGCCTCACCACGACCCACACGGGTCTTGGCCTTCTTGGCGCCGGGAGCCGGACGCAGGTGGTGGACCTTCAGCGGCTGCGACTGCGCGCCCTTGTCCTGGGTGCTGTCGGCCATGATCAGTCGACCTCCTCGACGGTGACGAGATGCGCCACCGTGGTGACCATGCCACGGATCTCCGGACGGTCCTCCTTCACGGCGATGTCGCCGATCCGCTTGAGGCCGAGGGTCCGCAGCGTGTCACGCTGGTTCTGCTTGCCGCCGATGGCGGACTTGACCTGGGTGACCTTGAGACGGGCCATCACGCACCCACCTTCTCGTCGGCCTTCTTCTCCGACTGCGCGGCCAGGCCGGCGGCCTGCGCACGCAGCAGCGGAGCCGGGGCGACGTCCTCGAGCGGCAGACCACGACGAGCGGCCACGGCGGCCGGCTCCTCGAGGCCCTGGAGGGCCGCGACGGTGGCGCGCACGATGTTGATCGCGTTCGACGAGCCGAGCGACTTGCTCAGCACGTCGTGGATCCCGGCGCACTCCAGCACGGCGCGCACCGGACCACCGGCGATCACACCGGTACCCGGGGAGGCCGGACGCAGGAAGACGACACCGGCCGCCTCCTCGCCCTGGACCTGGTGCGGGATGGTGCCCTGGATGCGGGGGACGCGGAAGAAGTTCTTCTTCGCCTCCTCGACACCCTTGGCGATCGCCGAGGGCACCTCCTTCGCCTTGCCGTAGCCGACACCGACGGTGCCGTCGCCGTCGCCCACCACGACCAGCGCGGTGAAGCTGAAGCGGCGGCCGCCCTTGACGACCTTGGCGACGCGGTTGATGGTCACCACGCGCTCGACGAAGGCGTTGCGGTCGTCGCCGCGGTTGTTGCGGCGGTCGTCGCGCCGGTTGGAGCGGCGACCGTCGTTCTTGGACTCGTTGGCGCCCTGGGGGGCGCCGGTGTTGCGCTGCCCTGCAGCCATCAGAGGATCCTCATCTTCCGTGCGAACTTGCGAGCGTCAGCCATCACAGAGCCAACCCCGCTTCCCGTGCGCCGTCGGCGACCGCAGCCACCCGACCGTGGTACTTGTTGCCGCCACGGTCGAAGACCACGGCGTCGACACCGGCGGACTTCGCACGCTCGGCGACGAGCTCGCCGACCTTGCGGGCCTTGGCGGTCTTGTCGGCGTCCAGCGCACGCAGGTCGGCCTCGAGCGTCGAGGCGGAGGCCACGGTCTTGCCGACCGTGTCGTCCACGACCTGCGCCACCATGTGACGCGACGAACGGGTCACGACGAGGCGGGGACGCTCCGCGGTGCCCTTGATCTTCTTGCGCAGGCGAAGGTGACGACGCTGACGAGCGACGCTCTTGCCCTTGCCGAGAACCTTGAGAGCCATCACTTACCAGCCTTTCCGACCTTGCGACGGACGACCTCGTCGGCGTACCGCACACCCTTGCCCTTGTAGGGCTCGGGGCGGCGGATCTTGCGGATGTTCGCAGCGACCTCGCCGACCTGCTGCTTGTCGATGCCGGCGACCGAGAACTTCGTCGGGCTCTCGACCGCGAAGGTGATGCCCTCCGGCGCCGAGACCGTGACGGGGTGCGAGAACCCGAGCGCGAACTCGAGGTCCTGGCCCTTGGCCACCACGCGGTAACCGGTACCGACGATCTCGAGCTTGCGCTCGTAACCGTTGGTCACACCGGTGACCATGTTGGACAGCAGGGTGCGGGTCAGGCCGTGCAGCGACCGGGACTCGCGCTCCTCGTCGGGACGCGAGACCTTGATGCCGTCCTCGGTCTGCTCGACGGTGATCGGCGCGGGAACCGTGTGCTCCAGGGTGCCCTTGGGCCCCTTGACGGTCACCAGCGCGCCGCTGATGGTGATCTCCACGCCGGACGGGACCGGAACGGGGAGCTTGCCGATTCGAGACATTGGCGTCTCTCCTTTCCGGATTACCAGACGTAGGCGAGGACTTCGCCGCCCACGCCCTTGTCCTGCGCCTGACGGTCGGTCAGGAGGCCGGACGAGGTGGACAGGATGGCCACGCCGAGGCCACCGAGGACCTTCGGGAGGTTGGTGGACTTCGCGTAGACGCGCAGACCGGGCTTGGACACACGGCGCACGCCGGTCAGCGCGCGCTCACGGCTCGGGCCGTACTTGAGGGTCAGGGTGAGGTTCTTGCCCACCTGAGCGTCCTCGACGGTCCAGCCGGTGATGTAACCCTCGGCCTGCAGGATCTCCGCGATGCGCGACTTCAGCTTCGAGAACGGCATCGTGACCGTGTCGTGGTGCGCCGAGTTCGCGTTGCGCAGACGCGTCAGCATGTCTGCGATCGGGTCGGTCATAGTCATTGGGCTCTAGCCCTTCCTCGCCGGGGTATCCGTGCGGCGCCCGCCAGGGCGCCGCACGGACCTACGGCGTAGTGGTTTTACCAGCTGCTCTTGGTGACGCCGGGGAGCTCGCCACGGTGGGCCATCTCCCGCAGGCAGATCCGGCACAGGCCGAACTTGCGGTAGACCGAGTGCGGCCGGCCGCAGCGCTGGCACCGGGTGTAGGCACGCACGGCGAACTTCGGCTTGGCGTTCGCCTTGTTGATCAGGGCCTTCTTCGCCATATCAGTTCTCCTTGAAGGGGAAACCGAGACGGCGCAGCAGGGAGCGGCCCTCGTCGTCGGTCGTCGCCGTCGTCACGATCGTGATGTCCATGCCCCGGACACGGTCGATCTTGTCCTGGTTGATCTCGTGGAACATCGACTGCTCCGTGAGACCGAACGTGTAGTTGCCGTGGCCGTCGAACTGCTTCGGGCTCAGTCCGCGGAAGTCGCGGATGCGCGGCAGCGCGATCGAGAGCAGGCGGTCGAGGAACTCCCACATGCGGTCACCACGCAGGGTGACGTGCGCGCCGATCGGCATGCCCTCGCGCAGCTTGAACTGCGCGATGGACTTCTTGGCACGGTTGATCGCCGGCTTCTGGCCGGTGATCGCGGTCAGGTCGCGGATCGCGCCCTCGATGAGCTTGGAGTCGCGCGCAGCGTCCCCGACACCCATGTTGACGACGATCTTGGTCAGACCGGCGACCTGCTGGACGTTCTGGTGGTCGAACTCGTCCTTGAGGGCGGAGAGGATCTCCTCGCGGTACTTCTGCTTGAGGCGCGGCAGGGCCGGGGCCTCGAGAGTCGTCTCGGTCATCAGATGTCCTTCCCGGAGCGCTTGGCGTAGCGGACGCGCACCGTGCGGGTGCGACCGTCCTGCTCCACCTCCTCGAGGCGGAAGCCGACGCGGGTCGGCTTCTTCGTCTCGGGGTCGACCAGCATCACGTTGGACACGTGGATCGGGGCCTCGACGGTCTCGAGGCCACCCGTGCGGGTGCCGCGAGCCGACTGGCCGGCCTTCACGTGCTTGGTCACGCGCTGGATGCCCTCGACCACGATGCGGTCCGAGTCCGTGAGCACCTCGAGCACGCGACCCGTCTTGCCCTTGTCGCGACCGGCGGTGACGATCACCTGGTCGCCCTTCTTGATCTTCGCCATGGTCAGAGCACCTCCGGAGCCAGCGAGATGATCTTCATGAACCGCTTGTCGCGCAGCTCACGGCCGACCGGGCCGAAGATGCGGGTCCCACGGGGCTCGCTGTCGCCCTTGAGGATGACGGCGGCGTTCTCGTCGAACTTGATGTAGGAACCGTCGGGACGACGGCGCTCCTTGGCGGTCCGGACGATGACGGCCTTGACGACGTCGCCCTTCTTCACGTTGCCGCCCGGGATCGCGTCCTTGACGGTGGCGACGATGGTGTCGCCGATACCGGCGTAGCGACGGCCGGAGCCACCGAGAACACGGATGGTGAGGATCTCCTTGGCACCCGTGTTGTCGGCGACACGCAGTCGCGACTCCTGCTGGATCATCGATTGATCTCCTGTCGTCGAGCTGGTTCTCTGCCCGGGAGGTCCCGGGCGAGCCTGGCCGAACGGATAGTTGCTGTGGTGGGGACCCGGCGCATACGTGTGTCACACCGCGCCCCCACCGAGAAAGGTCTGTGCTTACTTGGCCTTCTCGAGGATCTCCACAAGGCGCCACCGCTTGGTCGCGGACAGCGGGCGGGTCTCCATGATGACGACGAGGTCGCCGATACCGGCCGTGTTCTCCTCGTCGTGCACCTTCACCTTGTTCGTACGGCGCATGACCTTGCCGTAGAGCGGGTGCTTCTTGCGGTCCTCGACCTCGACGACGATGGTCTTCTCCATCTTGTCGCTGACGACGTATCCGCGGCGCACCTTGCGGCTGGCCCGCTCCTCGGTGGTCACCGTCTCGGTGTTCTCGCTCATCAAAGCCTCACTCACTCACGCTCGGGGCCGTACGGATGCCGAGCTCGCGCTCCCGCAGGACCGTGTAGATCCGCGAGATGTCGCGCTTGACCGCCTTGAGGCGGCCGTGCGACTCGAGCTGGCCGGTGGCGGCCTGGAAGCGAAGGTTGAAGAGCTCTTCCTTCTGCTCCTTGAGCTTCGCGACGAGGGTCTCGTCGTCGAAGCCGTCGAGGTCGGCGGGGGCCAGGCCCTGGGTACCGATAGCCATCAGTTCGCACCACCTTCGCGCACCACGAAACGGCACTTCATCGGAAGCTTGTGCATCGCGCGGCGCAGGGCCTCGCGTGCCAAGTCCTCGGGGACGCCGGCCAGCTCGAAGACGATGCGGCCGGGCTTGACGTTGGCGACCCACCACTCGGGCGAGCCCTTGCCGGAACCCATGCGGGTCTCAGCCGGCTTCTTGGTCAGCGGGCGGTCCGGGTAGATGTTGATCCAGACCTTGCCGCCACGCTTGATGTGACGGGTCATCGCGATACGAGCAGCCTCGATCTGGCGGTTCGTGACGTAGGCGGGCTCGAGGGCCTGGATGCCGTAGTCGCCGAACGAGATCGTGGTGCCACCCTTGGCCACGCCGGAGCGCTTGGGGTGGTGCTGCTTGCGGTGCTTGAGCCTGCGCGGGATCAGCATGACTCAGGCCTCCGTTCCGGACTCGGGGGCCGCGGCCTGCTCGGCCGGGGCCGGCGCGTCGGACGCCTCGCCGGAGCTCTGCTTCGGCTGCGACGGACGCTCGTTGCGGTCGTTGCGACGACCACGACGCTCGCCGCCACGGCCGCCACCACGGCCCTGTCGGGGCGCGGAGGCCGCCTGCTGAGCAGCGAACTCCTTCTCGGTGAGGTCGCCCTTGTAGATCCAGACCTTCACGCCGATGCGACCGAAGGTGGTACGGGCCTCGAAGAAGCCGTAGTCGATGTTCGCGCGCAGGGTGTGCAGCGGCACGCGACCCTCGCGGTAGAACTCCGACCGGCTCATCTCGGCGCCGCCGAGACGGCCCGAGACCTGGACCCGGATGCCCTTCGCGCCGGCACGCTGCGCGGACTGGATGCCCTTGCGCATGGCGCGACGGAAGGAGACGCGGCTCGCCAGCTGCTCGGCGATGCCCTGCGCGACGAGCTGCGCGTCGATCTCGGCGTTCTTGACCTCGAGGATGTTGAGCTGGACCTGCTTGCCCGTCAGCTTCTCGAGCTCGCCGCGGATGCGGTCCGCCTCGGCGCCGCGGCGGCCGATGACGATGCCGGGACGCGCCGTGTGGATGTCCACGCGGACGCGGTCACGGGTGCGCTCGATCTCGACCTTGGCGATGCCGGCGCGCTCGAGACCGGTGCTCATGAGCTTGCGGATCTCGACGTCCTCGCGGACGTAGTCGCGGTACCGCTGACCAGGCTTGGTGCTGTCGGCGAACCAGCGCGACCGGTGGTCGGTGGTGATGCCGAGGCGGTACCCGTGCGGGTGAATCTTCTGCCCCACTATCGGGCCCCTTCCTTCTGCTCGCGCGGTGCGACGACCACGGTGATGTGGCTGGTGCGCTTGAGGATGCGGCTGGCACGCCCCTGCGCACGGGGGCGGAACCGCTTGAGGGTCGGGCCCTCGTCCACGTACGCCACGGAGACCACGTAGTCGGCCTCGTCGAAGCGCTCGTTCGCGCGGTCGGCCTTCACCCGGGCGTTGGCCACAGCGGACTCGACCACCTTGCGGATGGGCTCGCTCGCCGCCTGCGGCGCGAACTTCAGCACCGCGACGGCCTCAGCGGCCTGCTTGCCACGGATGAGGTCGACGACGCGCCGGGCCTTCATGGGCGTGACACGGACGAACCGCGCCTGCGCCTTGGCTTCCATTGCTGTCCTGCTTCCTTTTCTCAGACAGTCCGAGTCGCTACCGACTGACCGGGGGTCAGCGGCGGCGACCCTTCCTGTCGTCCTTCACGTGGCCGCGGAAGTTCCGCGTGGGGGCGAACTCGCCCAGCTTGTGACCCACCATGGCCTCGGTCACGAAGACCGGGACGTGCTTGCGACCGTCGTGGACGGCGAAGGTGTGGCCGAGGAAGTCGGGCGTGATGACCGACCGACGGGACCAGGTCTTGATGACGTTCTTGGTCCCCTTCTCGTTCTGACCGTCCACCTTCTTCTGCAGGTGGTCGTCGACGAAGGGGCCCTTCTTCAGGCTACGAGGCATCTGTCAGGCTCCTTTTCAGCGCTTCTTGCCGGTGCGACGACGGCGGACGATCAGCTTGTCGCTGGGCTTGTTCGGACGGCGGGTCCGGCCCTCGGGCTGGCCCCAGGGGCTCACCGGGTGACGGCCACCGGACGTGCGGCCCTCGCCACCACCGTGCGGGTGGTCGACGGGGTTCATCACGACACCGCGGACGGTCGGGCGGACGCCCTTCCAGCGCATGCGGCCGGCCTTGCCCCAGTTGATGTTCGACTGCTCGGCGTTGCCGACCCAGCCGATGGTCGCGCGGCAGCGCAGGTCGACGTTCCGGATCTCGCCGGACGGCATGCGCAGCTGGCCGTAGGGGCCGTCCTTGGCGACGAGCTGGACCGAAGCGCCCGCGCTGCGGGCGATCTTCGCGCCGCCACCGGGGCGGAGCTCGACGGCGTGGATGACGGTACCCGTCGGGATGTTGCGCAGCGGCAGGTTGTTGCCGGGCTTGATGTCGGCACCCGCGCCGGCCTCGACCGTGTCGCCCTGCGCCAGCTTGTTCGGCGCGATGATGTAGCGCTTCGTGCCGTCGGCGTAGTGCAGCAGCGCGATGCGCGCGGTGCGGTTCGGGTCGTACTCGATGTGCGCGACCTTCGCCGGCACGCCGTCCTTGTCGTGACGACGGAAGTCGATCACGCGGTAGGCGCGCTTGTGGCCACCGCCCTTGTGCCGGGTGGTGATCCGGCCGGAGCTGTTGCGGCCGCCGGTCTTGGACAGCGGACGAACCAGCGACTTCTCCGGCTCCGAGCGGGTGACCTCGACGAAGTCGGCAACGCTCGAGCCACGGCGGCCGGGCGTCGTCGGCTTGTGCTTACGGATTCCCATGGAAGTAGTCCTCGATCTGCTCTCGTGCGGCTCAGCCGACCGGACCGCCGAAGATGTCGATCGACCCCTCGCGGAGGGTGACGATCGCACGCTTCGTGTCCTTGCGCTTGCCCAGGCCGTAGCGCGTACGACGCGCCTTGCCCTTGCGGTTGATCGTGTTCACCGAGGCGACCTTGACACCGAAGACCTTCTCGACCGCGATCTTGATCTCGGTCTTGTTGGCGCCCGGGTCCACGACGAAGGTGTACTTGCCCTCGTCGAGGAGGTTGTAGGACTTCTCGGAGACGACCGGCGCGATCAGGATGTCGCGCGGGTCCTTCGTCACGGCGGTCACTTGGTGGCCTCCTTCTCGGACGCGGCCTCGGTCTCGGTCGCGACGGCCTTCGCCGACTTGCCCGTCGCCGGGCCGGCCAGGAACGCCTCGAGCGCGCCGGAGGTGAAGACGACGTCGTCGGAGACGAGGACGTCGTAGGTGTTCAGCTGGTCCGCGGTGAGCAGGTGGACCTGCTCCAGGTTCCGCAGCGACTTGACGGTCAGCTCGTCCGAGCGCTCGGTGACGACCAGCACGTGCGTGCGGTCGGTGAGCGCGGCGAGCGTGCCGAGGGCCGCCTTGGTGGACGGCTTGTCGTCGACGCCGAACCCGGCGACCACGTGGACACGGCCGGCGCGAGCGCGGTCGGAGAGGGCACCGCGCAGGGCGGCGGCCTTCATCTTCTTCGGCGTGCGCTGGTCGTACTTGCGCGGCTGCGGGCCGTGGACGGTGCCACCGCCGGCGAACTGCGGGGCGCGGGTCGAACCCTGGCGGGCGCGGCCGGTGCCCTTCTGCTTGTAGGGCTTCTTGCCACCGCCGCGCACGTCGGCGCGGGTCTTGGTGGCGGCCGTCCCCTGGCGGGAGGCCGCGCGCTGCGCGACGACCACCTGGTGGATCAGCGGGACGTTCGTGGCGACGTCGAACACCTCGGCGGGGAGCTCGGCGGTGCCGGCCTTCTTGCCCGAGGCGTCGAGCACGTCGACGGTCAGGTTAGCCATCGGTCTCAGGCTCCCTTCGCGGCGGTACGGACGAGGACGATGCCGCCCTTCGGACCCGGGACCGCGCCCTTGACGAGCAGCAGGCCCTTCTCCGCGTCGACCGCGTGGACGGTCAGGTTCTGGACGGTCTTGCGGGCGTGGCCCATGCGACCGGCCATCCGCATGCCGCGGAACACGCGCGACGGCGTGGCCGCGCCACCGATCGAACCCGGCTTGCGGTGGTTGCGGTGCGCACCGTGCGAGGCGCCGACGCCGGAGAAGCCGTGGCGCTTCATGACACCGGCGGTGCCCTTGCCCTTGGTGGTGCCGACGACGTCGACCACCACGCCGGCCTCGAAGGCCTCGGCGGTGATCTCCTGGCCGAGCGTGTACTCGGCGGAGTCGTCGGTACGGATCTCGGCCACGTGGCGGCGCGGCGTGACGCCGGCCTTCTCGAAGTGGCCCTTGAGCGGCTTGGTGACCTTGCGCGGGTCGATCTGGCCGGCGGCGAGCTGGACGGCCGCGTAGCCGTCGGACTCCGCGTTGCGGACCTGCGTCACCACGTTGGTGGGGACGGCGACGACGGTGACCGGGACGAGCTTGCCGTCCTCGTTCCACGTCTGGGTCATGCCGAGCTTGGTGCCGAGCACCGCGGTCACGTTCTTCTGCTGGTTGGTCATGATCTCTTCCAGCCTCAGAGCTTGATCTCGATGTTCACGTCGGCCGGCAGGTCGATGCGCATCAGCGAGTCGACAGCCTTCGGCGTGGGGTCGATGATGTCGATCAGCCGCTTGTGAGTACGCATCTCGAAGTGCTCACGGCTGTCCTTGTACTTGTGAGGCGACCGGATGACGGTGAAGACGTTCTTCTCCGTCGGCAGCGGCACCGGGCCCACGACCGTCGCACCAGCGCGAGTGACCGTGTCGACGATCTTGCGCGCCGAGCTGTCGATCACCTCGTGGTCGTAGGACTTGAGCCGGATGCGGATCTTCTGTCCCGCCATGGCGTCGTCTGACTCTCTCTCTCGAACCGCTACTGTCCGACCCCCGCGCTCGGGCGTGTCGCTTTGAGCGACAGAACCGTGCGCATACCTGTCCGGCATGGGGGCCGTGGATGTGGCCCGCGGTGCGGGCCACGACGTATGCCAAGCCTGTCGAAGACATGTGTCCGTGGGGCGCTCACGCGCGTCGACAGCCGGCATCCCCACGACTCCCCCGAGGGGAGACCGCGCCCGGCGCCACCGCGGACCCGGAGGTCTCGGCTGGCACCGTGGTGCTACACACTGTTCGACACGAGAAAGAACGCGCCCGTGACAGGCAACCTGACTAGTGTGGCACACACCCGACGCGTGGCCAAGTCCTGGCCGATGTGACCTGCGTCGTATCACGGCGCCCGGTGTGCCCGTCCCTCATTCTAGGCGGCGCTCGACCGCCCGCGACGGCGACCCACGCTCCCGCGGGACACCGACGCTCCCGGACCCGGAGGAAGTGACCGCCATGACACGCCCCGACCGACCCGCGGACGGCTGGACCTACTGCGACGTCCGACCGCAGTCCCGCCCCGCGCTCCCCCCGGACCTCAACCCGCGCCGCGCCTCCCTCATCCACGTCACGCGGGCGAAGTGGGTCAACGGCACCGTCCTGCACTACTGGCTCGAGCCGGCGGCACCGCAGGCGCAGCACCAGGCGGTGCGCGACGCCTTCCGCACGTGGGAGGACCTCGGCATCGGCCTGCGCTTCGTCGAGGTCGACGACGCCGACCGCGCCGAGGTGCGCATCGCGTTCGACCAGGGCGCCGGCAGCTGGTCCTACGTCGGCAAGGACGTGCTGGGGATCCCGCAGCACGAGGCCACGATGAACTTCGGCTGGGACCTGACGACGTCGTGGGGGGCCGTCACCGCGCTGCACGAGATCGGACACACGCTCGGCTTCCCCCACGAGCACCAGAACCCGAACGCGGGCATCGTGTGGGACGAGCAGCGCGTGCTCCAGGAGTTCACGGGCCCGCCGAACAGCTGGACCGAGGACCAGGTGCGGCACAACATCCTGCGCAAGCTCTCCCCCGAGCAGGTCGAGGGCTCGGCGTGGGACCCCGAGTCCGTCATGCACTACCCCTTCGACCCGGGCCTCATCGTCTCCCCGGAGCAGTACGGCCGCGACGGGATCCCCGCCCCGGACGGGCTGTCGGACGACGACCGCGAGTGGGTGCTGCGCTGGTACCCGGGGCTCGAGCCCGACCTGCCCACGCTCGAACCGGGCCGCTCGGTACCGCTGGAGCTCGCGCCCGCCGGGCAGGCCGACCTCGTGGTCCGCCCCACGGCCACCCGGGAGTACCGCGTGGGTACGTTCGGCGACGCCGACACGCTGCTGGTCCTCTTCGAGGAGGTCGACGGCGAACCGGTCTTCCTCGCGGGCGACGACGACAGCGGGACCGACCGCAACGCCCTGGTCACCGTGCGGCTCCGCGCCGGCCGCAGCTACGTCGTCCGGGTCCGCCTGTACTGGGCCTGGGCGGCGGGGACGACGGCCGTCATGCTCTGGTGACCACCCCCGCAGGCACGACGAAGGGCCCGGGCATCGTGATGATGCCCGGGCCCTGCGTCATGACCGGCCGGCGTCGGTCAGTGCCGGGACGCCGTCCGGCGGCAGATCACTTGAGGATCTTGGTGACCCGGCCGGAACCGACCGTGCGGCCACCCTCACGGATGGCGAAGCCGAGGCCCTCCTCCATGGCGATCGGCTGGATCAGCTCGACCGTCATCTCGGTGTTGTCGCCCGGCATGACCATCTCGGTGCCCTCGGGCAGCTCGATGACGCCCGTGACGTCGGTGGTCCGGAAGTAGAACTGCGGACGGTAGTTCGAGTAGAACGGGTTGTGACGGCCGCCCTCGTCCTTGGCCAGGATGTAGACCTGGGCCTCGAAGTTGGTGTGCGGCGTGATCGAACCCGGCTTCACGACGACCTGGCCGCGCTCGACGTCCTCACGCTTGAGACCACGCAGCAGCAGACCGGTGTTGTCGCCCGCCTGGGCCTGGTCCATCTGCTTGTGGAAGGTCTCGATACCGGTGACGGTCGTCTTCTGCGGCGAACGGATACCGACGATCTCGACCTCGGAGTTGATGTCGAGCGAGCCACGCTCCACCTTGCCGGTGACGACGGTGCCGCGACCGGTGATGGTGAAGACGTCCTCGATCGGCATGAGGAACGGCTTGTCGAGGTCGCGCTGCGGCTCGGGGACGTTCTCGTCCACGGCCTCCATGAGCTCCAGGATCTTCTTGGTCCACTCGGGGTCGCCCTCGAGGGCCTTCAGACCGGAGACGCGGATGACCGGGGCGTTGTCACCGTCGAAGTCCTGCGACGACAGCAGCTCGCGGACCTCCATCTCGACGAGCTCGAGGATCTCCTCGTCGTCGACCATGTCGGCCTTGTTCAGCGCCACGAGCAGGTAGGGAACGCCCACCTGGCGGGCCAGGAGGACGTGCTCGCGCGTCTGCGCCATCGGGCCGTCGGTGGCGGCGACCACGAGGATCGAACCGTCCATCTGGGCGGCACCGGTGATCATGTTCTTGATGTAGTCGGCGTGACCCGGCGCGTCGACGTGCGCGTAGTGACGGTTCGGCGTCTCGTACTCGATGTGCGCGATGTTGATCGTGATACCGCGCTGCTTCTCCTCCGGCGCGGCGTCGATCTCGTCGAACGCCTTGAGCTGGTTCGCCGGCAGGTCCGGGTACGTCTCAGCGAGCGTCTTCGAGATCGCGGCGGTCAGCGTCGTCTTGCCGTGGTCGACGTGACCGATCGTGCCGATGTTGACGTGCGGCTTGGTCCGCTCGAACTTGGCCTTAGCCACTGGGTCCTCCTGGGACTTGGGTAGATGTTCCGAACGATTGCGAGTGTCGGCCGATCAAGCCTAACCCTCGGGGCGTTGCGGTTTCCTACAGGTTGATGGTTGTGCAGGTGTTCGACCTGTGGGGACTCACTCGCCCCGGGTCTTCTTGATGATCTCGTCAGCCACGGCCTTGGGGACCTCGGCGTAGCTGTCGAACTGCATCGAGTACACGGCGCGGCCCTGCGTCTTGGAACGCAGGTCACCGATGTACCCGAACATCTCGCTCAACGGTACCTGGGCGCGCACGACCTTGACGCCGGTCGCGTCCTCCATGGACTGGATGAGTCCACGCCGCGAGTTGATGTCGCCGATGACGTCGCCCATGTACTCCTCGGGCGTGCGCACCTCGACGGCCATGACGGGCTCGAGCAGAACCGGGTCGGCCCGCTTGACGCCCTCCTTGAACACCATGGATCCGGCGATCTTGAACGCCATCTCCGAGGAGTCGACGTCGTGGTACGCACCGTCGAGGAGCGTGGCCTTGACGCCGACGACCGGGAAGCCGGCCAGGACACCCTGCTGCATGGCCGCCTGGATACCGGCGTCCACCGACGGGATGTACTCGCGCGGCACGCGACCACCGGTGACCTCGTTGGCGAACTCGTACAGCTCGCCCTCGGCGGTGGTCTCCAGCGGCTCGAAGTTCACGATGACCTTCGCGAACTGACCCGAACCACCGGTCTGCTTCTTGTGCGTGTAGTCGATCTTCTCCGCCTTGCGACGGATCGTCTCGCGGTACGCGACCTGCGGCTTGCCGACGTTCGCCTCGACCTTGAACTCGCGCTTCATGCGGTCCACGAGGATGTCGAGGTGGAGCTCGCCCATGCCGCCGATGACGGTCTGGCCGGTCTCCTCGTCGAGCTTGACGCGGAAGGTGGGGTCCTCGTCGGCGAGCTTCTGGATCGCCGTCGAGAGCTTCTCCTGGTCGGCCTTCGTCTTCGGCTCGATGGCCACGTCGATGACCGGCTCCGGGAAGGTCATCGACTCGAGGATGACCGGGGAGTCGGAGGCGCTGAGGGTGTCACCGGTGGTGACGTCCTTCAGGCCGATGAAGGCGTAGATGTGACCGGCCTGCGCCTCGGGGACGGGGTTCTCCTTGTTGGAGTGCATCTGGAAGAGCTTCCCGATGCGCTCCTTCTTCCCCTTGGTGGTGTTGAGCACCTGGGCGCCCTGCTCGACCTTGCCGGAGTACACGCGGACGTAGGTGAGCTTGCCGAAGAACGGGTGCACGGCGACCTTGAACGCCAGGGCCGAGAACGGCTCCGAGGCGTCCGCGTGACGCTCGATGACCTTCTCCTCGTCCTTGACGTCGTGGCCCTGGACGGCCGGGACGTCGAACGGGGAGGGCAGGTAGTCGATGACGGCGTCGAGCATGGGCTGGACGCCCTTGTTCTTGAACGCCGAGCCGCACAGCACCGGGAAGGCCTCGGAGTTGACCGTCATCTTGCGGATGCCGGCCTTGAGCTCGTCGGTCGTGAGCTCCTCGCCGCCGAGGTACTTCTCGAGCAGGTCCTCGTCGGACTCCGCGACGGCCTCGATGAGCTCGTTGCGGTACTCCTCGGCCTTGGCCTGCAGGTCGGCGGGGATCTCCTCGACCTCGTAGGTCTCGCCCAGCTTGGTCTCGCCGTGCCAGACCAGCGCCTTCATGCTCAGCAGGTCGACGACGCCGATGAAGTCGTTCTCGGCACCGATCGGGAGCTGGAGCACCAGCGGCTTGGCCTTGAGGCGCTCGACGATCGTCTTGACCGTGAAGTAGAAGTCGGCGCCCAGCTTGTCCATCTTGTTGACGAAGCAGATGCGCGGGACGTCGTACTTGTCGGCCTGACGCCAGACGGTCTCCGACTGGGGCTCGACGCCCTCCTTGCCGTCGAAGACGGCGACGGCGCCGTCCAGGACGCGGAGCGACCGCTCCACCTCGACCGTGAAGTCGACGTGGCCCGGGGTGTCGATGATGTTGATCTGGTTGTCGTTCCAGTAGCAGGTCGTCGCGGCCGACGTGATCGTGATGCCGCGCTCCTGCTCCTGCTCCATCCAGTCCATCGTCGACGCGCCGTCGTGCGTCTCACCGATCTTGTAGTTCACACCCGTGTAGTACAGGATGCGCTCGGTGGTGGTGGTCTTGCCGGCATCGATGTGAGCCATGATGCCGATGTTGCGGACCTTCTTCAGGTCGGTCAGCACGTCGAGTGCCACGGTGTCTTACCCCTCGGGTCAGTGGGACGTCGGGAACCGGTGCCGGAGGCCGGCCGCCAGCCGGTTCCGGGAGCGGCTGACGACCCCGGGGCGGACCCCGGGGCCGTCAGCACGCATCACCAACGGTAGTGCGCGAAGGCCTTGTTGGACTCGGCCATCTTGTGCATGTCCTCGCGACGCTTGACCGCGGCGCCCAGGCCGTTCGACGCGTCGAGGATCTCGTTCATGAGTCGCTCGGTCATCGTCTTCTCGCGGCGGGCCCGCGAGAAGTCGGTGAGCCACCGCAGCGCGAGAGTCGTGGAGCGCGAGGGACGGACCTCGACCGGCACCTGGTAGGTCGCACCGCCGACGCGGCGGGAGCGGACCTCGAGGGCCGGACGGACGTTCTCCAGCGCGCGCTTGAGCACGACGACCGGATCCTGGTCGGTCTTGGTCCGCACGCCCTCGAGGGCGCCGTACACGATCGCCTCGGCGGTGGACTTCTTGCCGTCGAGCAGGACCTTGTTGATCAGCTGCGTGACGACGGGCGACCCGTAGACGGGGTCGACGATGAGCGGCCGCTTGGGGGCCGGACCCTTACGAGGCATCAGGCCTTCTCCTTCTTCGCGCCGTACCGGGAACGCGCCTGCTGGCGGCCCTTGACACCCTGGGTGTCGAGGGCGCCGCGCACGATCTTGTAGCGGACACCGGGGAGGTCCTTCACACGACCGCCGCGGACGAGCACGATCGAGTGCTCCTGGAGGTTGTGGCCGACACCGGGGATGTAGGCGGTGACCTCGATGCCGGAGGAGAGCTTCACACGCGCAACCTTGCGGAGCGCCGAGTTCGGCTTCTTGGGGGTGGTGGTGTACACACGGGTGCACACGCCGCGCCGCTGCGGGGAACCCTTGAGCGCCGGAGTCTTCGACTTCCCGGCCTTCGAGGTCCGGCCCTTGCGGACGAGCTGCTGGATCGTAGGCACTACGTCTCCGTCGTCTCTCGAGCTCTCGGGGGCCTCGCCGGCCCCCGACTGGTGGTCTGTACTGGCTTGTGCGCGCCGATCGCATGCGGCACCCGCGGCCCTCACGGACCGCCACGCCACGTACCACCGGCTCGATGGCCCGGGGTGCGCTCGCGACCCTCGTGGAGGAGCGAGCGTTCGTCCCGGGATACCCGTGCGATCGTCGGCGGCGCGTCCGGGAGGTCCTCCGAGCAGCAGCTCGGGTGACCGACGGATGCACGGCACGACGGCACGGGCACGGCTTCCTAGATTACCCGCGGAAGCAAGCGGGGTCAAAGGGTGAGACGACGCCACGGTTGTGACGTCGGTCGCCCCGCGGACGGGACGCGGCGAGGGGAGACCTCCCCGACCCGGTCGTCGGCGTTCCCGAAGTGGAGGGCGCACAGCGCCCGTGAACGCGACCGGGTCGGGGAGGTCTCCCCTCGCCAGGTGTCAGGTCAGCGGAAGTCGCCGAAGTCCAGGTCCTCCAGCGGGATCGCCTCGCCCGAACCCATGCCGAGGGTCGGGAAGTCGATCTCGTCGTAGCCGAAGCTCGGGTAGAGCTCCGCCTTGGCCTGCTCGGTCGGCTCGACCTCGATGTTGTGGTACCGGGCGAGCCCCGTACCGGCCGGGATGAGCTTGCCGATGATGACGTTCTCCTTGAGGCCCAGCAGCGGGTCGCGACGACCGCTCATCGCCGCCTCGGTGAGCACCCGGGTGGTCTCCTGGAAGGAGGCCGCCGAGAGCCACGAGTCGGTGGCGAGCGAAGCCTTCGTGATACCCATCAGCTCCGGACGGCCGGCGGCCGGCTGGCCACCCTCCGCCACGGCCGCGCGGTTGGCGTCCTCGAACCGGACACGCTCGGCGAGCTCGCCGGGCAGCAGGTCCGAGTCACCGGCGTCGAGCACGGTCACGCGGCGCAGCATCTGGCGCACGATGACCTCGATGTGCTTGTCGTGGATGTCCACGCCCTGCGACCGGTAGGTCTCCTGGACCGCGTCCACGAGCTGCTTCTGCGCGGCACGCGGGCCGAGGATGCGCAGCACCTTCTTCGGGTCGACGGCGCCCTGGACCAGCTGGGTACCGACCGCGACGTGGTCGCCGTCGGCGATCAGCAGGCGCGCACGCTTGGTGACCGGGTACTTGATCTCCTCGCCGCCGTCGTCCGGGGTGAGCACGATGTGCCGGGTCCGCTCGGTGTCCTCGATGGACACGCGACCGGTGTACTCGGCGATCGGCGCCTCACCCTTCGGGGTACGGGCCTCGAAGAGCTCGGTCACACGGGGCAGACCCTGCGTGATGTCGTCCGCGGAGGCCACACCACCGGTGTGGAAGGTCCGCATGGTCAGCTGCGTACCGGGCTCACCGATGGACTGCGCGGCGATGATGCCCACGGCCTCGCCGATGTCCACGAGCTTGCCCGTGGCCAGGGAGCGGCCGTAGCACTTGGCGCAGGTGCCGACGCGCGACTCGCAGGTCAGGACCGAGCGGACCTTGACCTCCTCGATGCCGGCGGCGATCACCTGGTCGATGATGACGTCGCCCGCGTCGCTGCCCGGCTCGGCGAGCACCGTGCCGTCGGGCGCCACGACCTGGGTCGCGAAGGTGCGCGAGTAGATCGACGTCTCCACGCGGCCGTCCGGGACGAGCTGGTCACCGATGCGCTCGGCGACCGGCAGCATCAGGCCGCGCTCGGTCCCGCAGTCCTCCTCGCGGATGATGACGTCCTGGGAGACGTCCACGAGACGACGGGTCAGGTAGCCGGAGTCCGCGGTACGCAGCGCCGTGTCGGCCAGACCCTTGCGGGCACCGTGCGAGGCGATGAAGTACTCGAGGACGGAGAGGCCCTCGCGGTAGTTGGACTTGATCGGGCGCGGGATGATCTCGCCCTTCGGGTTGGCCACCAGACCGCGCATACCGGCGATCTGACGCACCTGCATCCAGTTACCGCGAGCACCGGAGGACACCATCCGGTACAGCGTGTTGCGCGTGTCGTTCTCGAGGTTGTCGCGCATGACCGCGGCGATCTTGTCGGTCGCCTGGGTCCAGATCTCGATGAGCTCCTGACGACGCTCGTCGTCGGTGATGAGGCCCTTCTCGTACTGGCCCTGCACCTTCAGCGCGCGCGCCTCGTGCTCGTCGAGGATCTCGTTCTTCTCCACCGGCATGGCGACGTCGGAGATCGAGATCGTCACGCCGGAGCGCGTGGCCCACCGGTAGCCGGCGTCCTTCAGCGCGTCCAGCGACGTGGCGACGTCCACCTTGGGGTACCGCTCGGCGAGGTCGTTGACGATCGTCGAGAGCTCCTTCTTGCCGACGACCTCGTTCTGGAACGGGTAGTCGGTCGGCAGGGCCTCGTTGAACAGGGTGCGACCGAGGGTGGTCTCGAACAGCAGCTGCTGGCCGGGCTCCCAGCCCTCGGGGGCCTCGAAGCCGCGGCGCGGCGGCACGAGGTCCGACATCCGCATCTTGATCGTCGCGTTGATGTCGAGCTCGTCCCGGTCGAAGGCCATGATGGCCTCGGCCTGGGTGCCGAACACGCGACCCTCGCCGACGGCACCGGGCCGCTCGGCCGTCAGGTGGTGCAGACCGATGATCATGTCCTGCGAGGGCATGGTCACCGGACGGCCGTCCGACGGCTTGAGGATGTTGTTGCTCGAGAGCATGAGGATGCGGGCCTCGGCCTGCGCCTCGGCGCTCAGCGGCAGGTGGACCGCCATCTGGTCACCGTCGAAGTCGGCGTTGAACGCGCCGCACACGAGCGGGTGCAGGTGGATGGCCTTGCCCTCGACGAGCTGCGGCTCGAACGCCTGGATGCCCAGACGGTGCAGCGTGGGCGCACGGTTGAGCAGCACCGGGTGCTCGGTGATGACCTCTTCGAGGACGTCCCACACCACGGGGCGGGTGCGCTCGACCATGCGCTTGGCCGACTTGATGTTCTGGGCGTGGTTGAGCTCGACCAGACGCTTCATGACGAACGGCTTGAACAGCTCGAGCGCCATCTGCTTCGGCAGGCCGCACTGGTGCAGCTTGAGCTGCGGGCCGACGACGATGACCGAACGGCCGGAGTAGTCGACGCGCTTGCCGAGCAGGTTCTGGCGGAACCGGCCCTGCTTGCCCTTGAGCATGTCGGAGATCGACTTCAGCGGGCGGTTGCCCGGACCCGTGACCGGGCGGCCACGACGGCCGTTGTCGAACAGCGAGTCGACGGCCTCCTGGAGCATCCGCTTCTCGTTGTTGACGATGATCTCCGGCGCGCCCAGGTCCAGCAGCCGCTTGAGGCGGTTGTTGCGGTTGATGACGCGGCGGTACAGGTCGTTCAGGTCCGACGTCGCGAAGCGGCCACCGTCGAGCTGCACCATCGGGCGCAGGTCCGGCGGGATGACCGGCACGGCGTCGAGCACCATGGCCGTCGGCGAGTTCGTCGTCGTCAGGAACGCGTTGACGACCTTGAGCCGCTTGAGGGCGCGCGTCTTGCGCTGACCCTTGCCGGTGCGGATGGTCTCGCGCAGCGACTCGGCCTCGGCGTCCAGGTCGAAGTTCTCCAGGCGCTTCTGGATCGCCTGGGCACCCATGGCGCCCTCGAAGTACGTGCCGTAGCGGTCCACCAGCTGGCGGTACAGCATCTCGTCGCCCTCGAGGTCGGCGACCTTGAGGTTCTTGAAACGGTCCCAGACCTGCTCGAGGCGGTCGAGCTCCTGGTCCGCACGCTTGCGCAGCTGCGCCATCTCGCGCTCGGCGGCGTCGCGGACCTTGCGGCGCGCGTCCGCCTTGGCCCCCTCGGCCTCGAGCTCGGCGAGCTCGCTCTCGAGCTTCGTGGCACGCAGGTTGATGTCGTTGTCGCGCCGGTCGGTGATCTCCTTCTTCTCCAGGTCGATCTCGTTCTGGAGGTTCGGGAGGTCTTCCTGGCGCGCCTCGTCGTCGACCCACGTGATCATGTAGGCCGCGAAGTAGATGACCTTCTCCAGGTCCTTCGGGGCGAGGTCGAGCAGGTAGCCGAGGCGGGACGGCACACCCTTGAAGAACCAGATGTGCGTGACCGGGGCGGCCAGCTCGATGTGGCCCATGCGCTCACGGCGCACCTTGGAGCGCGTGACCTCCACGCCGCAGCGCTCGCAGATGATGCCCTTGAAGCGCACGCGCTTGTACTTGCCGCAGTAGCACTCCCAGTCCCGGGTGGGGCCGAAGATCTTCTCGCAGAAGAGTCCGTCCTTCTCCGGCTTCAGGGTGCGGTAGTTGATGGTCTCGGGCTTCTTCACCTCACCGTGCGACCAGGAACGGATGTCGTCGACCGTGGCCAGGCCGATACGCAGCTCGTCGAAGACGTTGACGTCGAGCAAGATGTCCTACTTCCTCAAAGCTTTCGGATGATTCCGTGGATCAGCTGGTCGCTGGATCAGATCTCGTCGACGGTGGTCGCCGAGTTCGGACGGCGGGAGAGGTCGATGCCGAGCTCCTCCGCGGCGCGGTACACCTCGTCGTCGGACTCCTTCATCTCGATCGAGGAGCCGTCGCTGGACAGCACCTCGACGTTCAGGCAGAGCGACTGCATCTCCTTGAGGAGGACCTTGAAGGACTCCGGGATGCCCGAGTCGGGGATGTTCTCGCCCTTGACGATCGCCTCGTAGACCTTGACGCGGCCCGGGATGTCGTCGGACTTGATCGTCAGCAGCTCCTGGAGGGTGTACGCGGCGCCGTACGCCTCGAGCGCCCACACCTCCATCTCGCCGAAGCGCTGACCACCGAACTGCGCCTTACCGCCCAGCGGCTGCTGGGTGATCATCGAGTACGGACCGGTCGAGCGCGCGTGGATCTTGTCGTCGACCAGGTGGTGGAGCTTCAGGATGTACATGTAGCCCACCGCGACCGGGTCCGGGAACGGCTCGCCGGAACGACCGTCGAACAGCGGCGCCTTGCCGTCCAGGCCGACCATGCGGTCGCCGTCACGGTTCGGCAGCGTGGTCGAGATCAGCCCGCGGAGCTCGTGCTCCTCCAGACCGTCGAACACCGGCGTCGCCACGGGGCGGCCGGGCTCGGAGCTGCGCGCGTGCTCGGGCAGCTCGTCGCGCCACTCGAGGTCGTCGCCCTCGGCCAGCTCGACGTCCCACCCACGGCTGGCGACCCAGCCCAGGTGCGTCTCGAGGACCTGACCGACGTTCATGCGGCCGGGCACACCGAGCGGGTTGAGCACGATGTCGACCGGGGTGCCGTCGGGCAGGAACGGCATGTCCTCCTGCGGCAGGATCTTGGCGATGACGCCCTTGTTGCCGTGACGGCCGGCGAGCTTGTCACCGACGGTGATCTTGCGGCGCTGGGCGATGTAGACCCGCACGAGCTGGTTCACGCCGGCGGGCAGCTCGTCGCCGTCCTCGCGGTTGAACTCGCGCACGCCGATGACGGTGCCGGACTCGCCGTGCGGCACCTTCAGGGAGGTGTCGCGGACCTCGCGGGCCTTCTCGCCGAAGATGGCGCGCAGCAGGCGCTCCTCCGGGGTCAGCTCGGTCTCGCCCTTCGGGGTGACCTTGCCGACCAGCACGTCGCCGGCGCCGACCTCGGCACCGATGCGGATGATGCCGCGCTCGTCGAGGTCCGCCAGCACGTCCTCGGAGACGTTCGGGATGTCCCGGGTGATCTCCTCGGGCCCGAGCTTGGTGTCGCGGGCGTCGACCTCGTGCTCCTCGATGTGGATCGAGGACAGGACGTCGTCCTCCACGAGGCGCTGCGACAGGATGATCGCGTCCTCGTAGTTGTGACCCTCCCAGGACATGAACGCCACGAGCAGGTTGCGGCCGAGCGCGAGGTCGCCCTCGTCCGTGGCCGGACCGTCGGCGAGGACGGACCCGACCTCGACCCGCTGGCCGGCGTCGACCAGCACGCGCTGGTTGTAGTTCGTGCCCTGGTTCGAGCGGCGGAACTTGGCCACGCGGTACGTGGTCGTCGTCGCGTCGTCGTTCTCGACCGTGATGAGGTCGGCCGAGACCTGGGTGACGACACCGGGCTTGGTGGCGACGATGACGTCACCGGCGTCGATCGCGGCGCGGCGCTCCATGCCGGTACCCACCAGCGGGGCCTCGGAGCGGACCAGCGGCACCGCCTGGCGCTGCATGTTGGCGCCCATGAGCGCACGGTTGGCGTCGTCGTGCTCGAGGAACGGGATGAGCGCCGTCGCGACGGAGACCATCTGCCGCGGGGAGACGTCCATGTAGTCGACCTCGGAGGCCGGGACGTCGTCGGTCTCGCCGCCCTTGGTGCGGACCAGCACGCGGTCGAAGGCGAAGGAGCCGTCCTCGTTCAGCGTGGTGTTCGCCTGGGCGATGACGTAGCTGTCCTCGTCGTCCGCGGTGAGGTAGACGACCTCGTCGGTCACCTTGCCGGCCAGGACCTTGCGGTACGGCGTCTCGATGAAGCCGAACGCGTTGATCCGGCCGAACGAGGCGAGCGAGCCGATCAGACCGATGTTCGGGCCTTCCGGCGTCTCGATCGGGCACATGCGGCCGTAGTGCGACGGGTGGACGTCGCGGACCTCCATGCCGGCGCGGTCGCGGGACAGACCGCCCGGGCCGAGGGCGGACAGACGCCGCTTGTGCGTCAGGCCGGCCAGCGGGTTGTTCTGGTCCATGAACTGCGACAGCTGCGAGGTGCCGAAGAACTCGCGGATCGAGGCGACGACAGGGCGGATGTTGATCAGGGTCTGCGGCGTGATCGCCTCGACGTCCTGCGTGGTCATCCGCTCGCGGACCACACGCTCCATCCGGGACAGCCCGGTGCGCACCTGGTTCTGGATGAGCTCGCCGACCGCACGGATGCGGCGGTTGCCGAAGTGGTCGATGTCGTCGGTCTCGACGCGCACGTCGTACGGCTCCCCGTCCCGCGTGCCCGGGAGGGAGGACTTGTCGGCGTGCAGCGCGGCGAGGTACTTGATGGTGGCGACGACGTCGGCCAGCGACAGCGTGCTGTCGCTGAGCTCGGCGGTGACCCCGACCTTCTTGTTCAGCTTGTAGCGGCCGACCTTCGCCAGGTCGTAGCGCTTGGGGTTGAAGTAGAAGTTCTCCACGAGCGCGCGGCCGGCCTCGACCGTCGGCGGCTCACCCGGGCGGATCTTGCGGTACAGGTCCACGAGGGCCTCGTCCTGGGTGTGGACGTGGTCCTTCTCCAGGGTGTCCAGGATCGTGGGGAACTCGCCGAACTCCTCGCGGATCTCCGACTCGGTCATGCCGAGCGCCTTGAGCAGCACCGTCACGGGCTGCTTGCGCTTGCGGTCGACGCGGACGCCGACGGCGTCGCGCTTGTCGATCTCGAACTCGAGCCAGGCACCGCGGGACGGGATGATCTTCGCGGAGAAGACGTCCTTGTCGCTGGTCTTGTCGGGCGTGCGCTCGAAGTAGACGCCGGGGGAACGGACGAGCTGCGAGACGACGACGCGCTCGGTGCCGTTGATGACGAAGGTGCCGCGGTCGGTCATGAGCGGGAAGTCGCCCATGAACACCGTCTGGCTCTTGATCTCACCCGTCGTGTAGTTGACGAACTCGGCCGTCACGAACAGCGGCGCCGAGTAGGTGAAGTCCTTCTCCTTGCACTCCTCCACCGTGTACTTCGGGGGCTCGAAGCGGTGGTTGGCGAAGGACAGGGACATCGACTGGCCGAAGTCCTCGATCGGGGAGATCTCCTCGAAGATCTCCTCCAGACCGGAGGACTCGGGGACGTCGTGGCGTCCGGCCTCGATCGCGGCCTCGACCCGGGCTTGCCAGGACTCGTTGCCCAGCAGCCAGTCGAAGCTCTCGAGCTGGAGGCCGAGCAGGTCCGGCGCCTGGAGGGGTTCGTGGATCCGGCCGAACGAGAGTCGGCGGGAGGCGGTACGGTTCGCGATAGCGTCGGCGGACGGAGCAGAAGGGGTGCGCGAGGCAGCCAAGAGGGGTCCTTCCCTGCAGTTCGATGGCACGCTGTACGCTCTGTCGTGCGACGGACGTCCGAACCGCGGGCGACGAGGCCCCGGGGGTCACGACAGGTGACCCGACAGGCGGGTGATCATCGGCGGGAGGAACGTCTGGGCACAGGCGAGCGCAAAGCGCTAGCGTAGCCGAAATCTTCAGTCCTGTCCACTCGCGCCGGTACGCGAGCGGACGCCCTCGGATTCCGTCGGTTCTGAGGACGTTGTCTCGGTGGCCGCCATATGCCGCCCAAGAAACGGTGCCTTCCCACGTTACTCCCCCGGCAGCGAAGCCGCCAGACCCCCGCGCGAGCCGTGCGTCACACCGTTCCGCGCACGACGAAGGCCCGCACCCCAGGGGGTACGGGCCTTCGTACGTGACGTCCGGCGGACCGGATCATCGGTGAGTGCGGCTCACGCCGCGCGACTCACTTGAGGGTGACGGAAGCACCGGCGCCCTCGAGCGCCTCCTTGGCCTTCTCGGCGGCGTCCTTGTCGACACCCTCCAGGACCGGCTTCGGCGCGCCGTCGACCAGGTCCTTGGCCTCCTTGAGACCGAGGGACGTGAGGGCGCGCACCTCCTTGATGACCTGGATCTTCTTGTCGCCGGCACCCTCGAGGATGACGTCGAACTCGGACTGCTCCTCCTCGGCGGGGGCGGCGTCGCCGCCACCGGCCGGGGCGCCGGCGACGACCGCGGCGGCCGGGGCGGCGGCGGTGACGTCGAACTTCTCCTCGAAGGCCTTCACGAACTCGGAGAGCTCGATGAGGGTCAGCTCCTCGAACTGGGCCAGGAGCTCGTCAGTGCTGAGCTTCGCCATGATGGCGTTCCTTTCATTCAGCGCTTCGCGGGCCGGTCGGCCCGCCAGAAGCAGGGGTTGTGTTCCAGCGCGTCCGCCTGATCAGGCGGCAGCGCCCGCCGATTCCTGCTTCTGACGCAGGGCATCGATGACTCGGGCGACCTGGGTCGGCTTGGCGTTGAAGGCGTAGGCAGCCTGGCTGATCTTGGCCTTCATCGCGCCGGCCGCCTTGGCCAGCAGAACCTCGCGGGACTCGAGGTCCGCGAGCTTCGTGATCTCCGCAGCGGTCAGGGCGTTCCCCTCGAGGACACCGCCCTTGATGACCAGTGCGGGGTTCGCCTTGGCGAAGTCACGCAGACCCTTCGCGGCCTCGACCGGGTCACCGGTCACGAACGCGATCGCGGACGGACCCTGGAGGTCGGCGTCGAGACCCTCGACACCGGCTTCCTTGGCCGCGATGCTGGTCAGCGTGTTCTTCACCACGGCGTAGGTTGCGTTGCCGCTGAGCGACCGACGCAGCTCCTGGAGCTGAGCGACGGAGAGCCCGCGGTACTCGGTCAGCACGGCCGCGTTGGAGTCACGGAGCTTGTCCGCGATCGACGCGACGGCGGCTGCCTTGTCCGGCCTCGCCATGGCAATCCTTCCGGTGGTGGAGCCACCGGTCACCCCGGGAAAGAGAAAGAGCCCCGGCGCAGGCGCACGGGGCTCGGATGCTCACGGCCGCAGCCGTGGGATCGTCGTCGTGTCACCTACGCAGGCCTCCGCACTCTCGCGGGACTTCGGTCTTCGGCCTCTCGGAACGAGTCCGGGCAGCCTGGGACGACCGGCGGTCTTGGGTTACCCGAGAACTCTACACGACGACGACGCCCGGGCGGCACCCGCCGTCACGAGGCGCTCGTCACACCGTGGCGGTCGTTTCCTGCACGTCGCGCTCGACGGCCAGCGGGCCGAAGCAGACGAGGGGGACGGGCTCGGGCTCCGACGCCACGGCGAGGGCCAACGCCGTGGCCGGTTCCCGGCCGTCGCGCAGCGCTGAGTGCAGCCGCGGCATGACGCGTGCCGCGACCTCGTCCCGCAGCGGCGCGACCGCCGCGACGACCGCTCGCGCCCCGAGGCGCAGCAGGACGCTCGTCAGCCCGAGCGGCTCGCCGCCCAGACGCACGGAGGCACGTCCGACCTCGCAGGCGGACAGCACGACGACCGTCCCCCGCAGGTTCACGCCGTCCAGCTCGTGCGCGTACAACGGTCCGTCCGCGAGCCGGACGAAGGAGAACAGCGGGTTGTCGGGCTCGTGGACGCCGTGCGCGGCGAGGTGCACCACCTGGACGTCGGCGAGGGAGTCGCGGACGGCCGCGCACGTCGCGCGCTCCCCGGTCCGCGGATCGGCCGTCGCCCACTCCTCGGCGACGAGCCGCGCCTCGTCGTCTGCCGCGGCGAGACCGGGCCCCGCGACGACCAGCGCGCGCGCCGTCCGGACCCGGCGACTGCTGTCGACCGGTCCGTAGCGTGCCACCCACGAGTCGACGCTGGTCGCGATCCCCGCGCGGGACGGCAGGGACGCCCACGGCACCGCCAGCAGGCCGTCGCGCGCCGCGACGTGCAGCGGTCCGTGCACCTCCAGCGGCCCCAGCAGCAGGTCGTCGAGCCGCTCGAGGGACCGCCGGGCCGAGGCCGCGGCCACCTCGCGCATCGGGGCGGGGATGAGCCCGTTGGCCAGCACGTCGACGTCCTGACGGACCCGGCGGGCCAGCTCGGCCGCCTCGGCCGACGAGCCGAGCTCGACCAGCCGCGCGCCCGTCGCGTCGAGCCGCACCGCCGTCACGCGCTCGGTCAGCAGGTAGGACACCACGACGGCGTTCGAGCACGCCGCACGCAGGTCTCGGATCAGGTCACGGGCGGTCGTCGGCTCGGGTATCGTCCGGTCCCCCGTCCCCGCGAGCTGCCACGACCGTCGTCGCGCTCGCTGCTGCAGCCGATGGGCGTCCGCCGACCGCTTCGCGGCCCGCGCCCGGTCGCCGGGGTCCGTGCTCGTCGCGAGCTCCCGGGCGTCCTCCGCGGCCGCACGGGCCATGGTCAGGAGCTCGGCCAGCTGCTCGTCGTCGGGTGGGCGCACCCGAGCGGCTCCCGCGTACGCCGCTCGCCCCCTCTCCAGGGCGTCGAAGACGGCCCGCGGTCGCCGTGTGGCCAGCGCCGCCTCGACGTCGACGCGCGCGATCCGGGTCCCGTGCGCCGCCGCGGCGGTGACCGTGTCGACCGAGCCGAGACGTGCTCGGTGGTCAGCGAGCACGCGATGGCCGCGGCGGACGGCCAGCAGGCCGCGACGCCGGTCGCCGCCGGCGAACGCCACCTGGGCGCGGACCGACTCGTGATGGATGCGCAGCGGGAGCGGGCTGCTCCCGAGCCGCGGCACCTCGCCCACGATCTCGGCCGCCCGGTCGTGGTCGCCGGCGAGCAACGACCACTCCGCGGCGAGCAGCCGGGCCGCCACGGCGGCCTCGCGGCTCGGTGCCGCGGACTCGTCGCCGCCCTCCGACGCCAGGGCGAGGGCGTCGTCGCGCCGTCGACGCAGCGCGGTGCGGCGCGCCGTCCCGCGCTCACGGTCCAGGGCGAGCCTGGCCTCCAGCGCCGTGATCCGTGCCGCCAGAGCCCAGGAGTCGTTGCCCACGCGCGCGAACGCCCGGCGCGACCGCCCGGCCCACCGCAGCGCCTCCTCCGGTCGGCGCAGCAGGATCGCGCAGCGCGCCCGCGCCAGGAGAGCGTCGGCCATCTCGCCGGTCAGGTCCTCGGCCGAGAGGATGTCGGCGGAGTCCGCGAGCACCTTCTCCGCCTCGGTGACGAGTCCCGCGTCGAGGAGGACCTGGGCGCGTCCCACCTCGGACCAGCCGTCCGGCCCCTCGGGCTGGAGCGCCGACGACTCCTCCATGTTCCGCAGCGCGCGGTGGAAGTCTCCGCGCAGGTAGTAGGCGAAACCTATGTTGAACGACGCGAACGCGGCATAGCGGTCGTTGCCGTCGAGGCGGGCGTGGTGGAGAGCGATCTGGTGGTGGCGCAGGTCGGCGTCGAGGTCGCGCAGCTCGCCGGCAGCCGCACCGCGGTTGATGTGCAGGACGGCCAGGTCGCGGTGGTTCTCGGGGTCGGCCGCCGACAGCGCGCGGTCGAAGGCGGCGGCGGCACCTCGCGCGTCGCCGGACCTCAGCAGGAGCAGACCGTCCTGGCCGTGCGCCACCGCGGACAGCTCGTGGTGGCCGCCCGCCTCGGCCACGACGAGCGCCTCGGCCACGAGCCGTCGGGCACCGTCGAGGTCTCCGGAGAGCCCGTAGGTGCAGGAGGCCTCGCCCACGAGCGCCCGCACCCGCAGGTCGACCACCCAGGCGCCGTGCAGGGCGGGGTCGAGCGGCGACACGTCGCGCAGCAGCGACCGGTAGGCACGCGAGGCCGGACGGACCCGCGAGGCAGCGTTGTGCTCCTGCGCCTCGCGGAGCCGCTCGTCGAGCGCCGCCCTGTCGATCTCCTACCTCCTACGCACCGTCCCCGCCCGCCCGGTCGAGTGCGACCGTCCTGGTCACAGCATCCCACGCACCGTCGACCCCCACCTCGCCGCGGGCGCCCGTCCGCAGCCGGGCGGCAGCGACCTCGCCCGCGAGGTAGGGGGCCGAGAACGACGTCCCGCTCCACGTGGCGAAACCGCCGGTGAAGTCGTCGGGGTCGACCGTGGCCCGGGTCCCCGGCCGGAGACGCTCGGCGACCGAGGCCTCCGGGGTCTCGGGCCCGTCGAGCGTCGTGGGCATCGTCGACAGCACGGCGGCCCCCGGGCGGATGCACGTCACCCACGGACCGTCGTTGCTGAAGATGGCGGTCGTGCCGTCCGGGTTGGCCGCACCGGCGACGAGCAGCGGTGGGTGCCGGTCCGAGAGCTGGCCTCCGTCGACGGGTCGAAGCGCGTCGGCGTCCTGCTGCAGGTGCGGTGCCCAGGCGGCCGGGAACATCGGACGGGTGGTCCCGTCGTTGCCCGAGGCGAGCACGACGACCACCCCGGCCCGGCGCAACGCGCGCAGCACGCGGCGCAGAGGCCCGTCGTAGCCGTAGTCCTCCGGCTGCTCGTGGTAGTAGCCCATCGCCAGCACGACGACGTCGACCTGGTGGTACCCCGGGTCACCGGCGACACCGCGCCGGTGGAACCGCAGCAGCCGCCACAGGGTGTGCAGCACCTCCCACTCGGGGATGTCGCCGGACCCGCCGAACGCGCGCACGGCCATCAGTACGGCGTCGGGGCACACCTGGTGCACGACACCGGCCATGAAGGTGCCGTGACCGGCCACGGGATCGAGCGGACCCGTCAACGGGTCGACGCTCAGGCCGCCGAAGTCCGCGTCCGCGGTGGCGTGTCGCGGGACGGGGAAGGTGCCCACCGGACGGCCGTCGAGCGTCGCCGTGCGCACCACGACGGCGCTGTCCTGCGGGTCGTGCGGGTCGTAGTCACCGAACCAGTCGTGCGACCCGACACCCGTGTCGACGACGGCGACCACGGGTCGCCGCGTCCCGTCGGCGGCGTGCCACGGCGTCGGCCCGTCGGCCAGCGACCGGCGGGGCGGCGCTCCCAGGTATCCCACCGGTGTCAGACCGCCGCTGCCGGCGACCCCGTACTCGTCGATCGCGCCGAACGGCAGCGGGGTGCTCCGTGGCCGCGCGACCGGCACGAACGGCAGCGGGGTGGAGCGGTGACGCTGCGCCCGCAGCACGTGGTCCAAGCCGACGCGGGGGGTCGGACGGTCTCCCTCGTCGGCGTCGTCACGCTCGTCGAGCGCACCGAGCTCGCCGACGATCCGCTCCAGGACCTGCCAGACGTCGACCTCGACGTCGTCGTCGCGCAGCGGGACCAGGCGCAGTGCGTAGCCGAACGTCTCGTCGTCGACCTCGTCCCCGGCGAGGTCGCCCAGGGTGCCGTCGTAGACGACGCGGTACCCCATCTCGGTCGCGATCCGCCGCACGCCGTCGAGCCAGCTCGTCGGCTCGCCCTCGCCGGCCCAGTCGTCCAGGGCGACCATCGCTCCCTGCCCGCCGGCACCGAGCGCGGCGGCCTCCGGGACGACACGGCGGCGCAGGTCCTCGGGCAGCCCGCCCCGGACGATGAGCCGGTCGGCCACGTAGTCGGTCTCCCGGACCCGGGACGCGCCCGGGCTCCGTCGGACCCGGTCGGGGTCCAGGTGACGGACCGGGCGCCGCCCGCCGGCCGCGTCCTCGATGGTCGTCTCGCTCACGTGCTCCTCCTCGAGTCCGGGCACGGCGAACCGGCCCTGATGTCCTGATCAGTCCTCGGTCGACGGGCTACAGCTCGATGACGGGCGTCGTCACCGGCGTCTCGCCCTGGTGCACCAGAAGGCTCGCCGGCCCCCGGGGGACGTCCTCGAGGACGAAACGTCCGTCCTCGTCGGACAGGGTGGCGCGCTCCTCGTCGGGTCGGCGCAGCACGATCTCCAGGGCCTCGGCCGGTGCCATCCAGCCGTCGATCCTGACCGTCCCGGCGGCCGCGCCCGCCGACAGGGCGATCATCACCGTCAACCGCTCGTGGGTGAACGTGATGGTGCGCGTCTCCACCGGGGCGTCGCTGCGGACCGACCCGACCGGGGTCTCGACGACCTGCAGCTCCATGACCTCGGCCTCCAGGCCGGCGAGCGTCATGGCGAACAGCGCACGCTCGGCGAGCCCGTGCGGGGCGGGGTCGAGGCGGTCGTCCAGCTCCGCGACGCGCGCGAGCAGCGCGACGTCGGACGCGTCCAGCGGTACGTCGGCACCGGGCACGTCGTCGAACTCGGTCATGTCCATGAGGTCTCCCCTCGTTCGGTGAGGACGGTGCGCAGCTTGGCCAGGCACCGTCCCCGCGTGGCGCCGATGCTCCCGATCGGCATCCCGATCGCGGCGGAGATGGACCGGTAGTCCGGACGGTCGGCGAGCGAGACGAGTCGCAGCAGCTCCTGGCACCGTTCCGGCAGCTCGCGCAGCGCAGCCCACAGGGTGCGGTCGCGCTCGTTGCGCAGCAGCTCCGCCTCGGGACCCGGCGCGGGGTCCGGGAGGGTCGTCGCGGTCTCGGCGTCGTCGTCCGGCAGCCCGGTGCGGCGCATGTCGTCGGTCCGGTCCTTGCGGACCGCCTCCCACGCCGCACGGCGTGCGGTCACGAGCAGCCACTTCAGGGTCGCCTTCGGCTCGCTGATCGAGTCGACGTGACGCACGAGCGCGGCCCACGTCTGCTGCACCACGTCGTCGGCCGCCTCCCGCGAGACGCCCTGGGACCTGACCGTGCGCCACAGCAACGGTGACGCCTCCCGGACGAAGTCGGTCATCGCACCCGGCCGCCCCTCGCGGTACTCGATCACCGCCACGGCGGCTCGGTCTCCCAGGCTGGACGTCTCGGCTGGACGCGTCATGGCTCCTCGCGTGGTGTGCGTGATGCTCCCCGACCCGGTGGTAGCCGACTCAGGCGGACCCGACGAGCCTAGGGCGGCGTCCCGCCGCCCACGCTCCCCCGTGCCCGCACCCATGAGATTTCACCCTCCGCTCGGCAGTGTCATCACCAGGGAGGCGGCGCCCCTGCTCCTGATACACGTCGAGCCGGACATCTCGGCGGGGACGCAGAACGGCCCGGCACCCTCGAGGGTGCCGGGCCGTTCGTCGCGCGTCCGAGGATCAGGCCTCGGTGAGCTTCGCCGTCTTCGACGGGTCGACCGGGATGCCCGGGCCGAACGTCGTCGCGAGGGTCGCCTTGGAGATGTAGCGGCCCTTCGAGGACGACGGCTTCAGACGCAGGACCTCGTCCAGCGCCGCCGCGTAGTTCTCCACCAGCGCGGTCTCGTCGAACGAGGCCTTGCCGATGATGAAGTGCAGGTTCGCGTGCTTGTCGACGCGGAACTCGATCTTGCCGCCCTTGATGTCGGACACGGCCTTGGTGACGTCCATGGTCACGGTGCCGGTCTTCGGGTTCGGCATGAGGCCGCGGGGGCCGAGCACCTTGCCGAGACGACCGACCTTGCCCATGAGGTCCGGGGTCGCGACGGCCGCGTCGAAGTCGGTGTAGCCACCGGCCACCTTCGCGATGAGCTCGTCGCCGCCGACCTCGTCCGCACCGGCCGCGGCGGCCTCCTCGGCCTTGGCCGCGTTCGCGAAGACGATCACGCGAGCGGTCTTGCCGGTGCCGTGCGGCAGGTTGACCGTGCCACGGACCAGCTGGTCCGCCTTGCGCGGGTCGACACCCAGCCGGAACGAGACCTCGACGGTCGAGTCGGCGTTCTTCGAGGCGGTCTCCTTGGCGAGCTTCACGGCCTCGAGGGGGGTGTACAGGTTGTCGCGGTCGATCTTCGCCGCGGCGGCGCGGTACGCCTTGCTGCGCTGTGCCATCTGCGTTCTCCTTGCTGCAGTCGTGGTCGTCGGGTCTGCGCGGACCCTCCCACGTGCCCGACGACTGTCGTCGGGACTTCGTCCTCCCGGCCGCGGGGCCGGGATTCCAGGATCAGTCCTGGACGGTGATGCCCATGGAGCGGGCGGTGCCGGCGATGATCTTCTTCGCGGCCTCGATGTCGTTCGCGTTGATGTCCGGCATCTTGGTCTCGGCGATCTCGCGGACCTGGTCCTGCGTGAGCTGGGCGACCTTGGCGCTGTGCGGGGTCGCCGAGCCCTTGGCCACACCGGCGGCCTTCTTGATGAGCTCCGCGGCCGGCGGCGTCTTCGTGATGAAGGTGAAGGAGCGGTCCTCGTAGACCGTGATCTCCACCGGGATGACGTTGCCGCGCTGCGACTCGGTCGCCGCGTTGTAGGCCTTGCAGAACTCCATGATGTTCACGCCGTGCTGACCCAGCGCGGGGCCGATCGGCGGGGCCGGGTTCGCCGCCCCGGCCTGGATCTGGAGCTTGATGAGGCCGGAGACCTTCTTCTTGGGAGGCATGTTGCTACCACTTTCTGTTGCTGGGCCGACGCCGTGGGCGATGACCCGGTTGCAGGGGTGCCGCTCGCGCGGCGCACCGGAGGTCCGGTGCGTCGGTCAGATCTTGGCGACCTGGTTGAACGACAGCTCGACCGGGGTCTCCCGGCCGAAGATGGACACGAGGACCTTGAGCTTCTGGGCCTCGGCGTTGATCTCGGAGATCGTCGCGGGCAGCGTGTCGAACGGACCATCGGTGACGGTGACGGACTCGCCGACCTCGAAGTCGACCTCGATGGCGGGCTGCGCAGCCGCGCCGCCACCCTTCTCGGCGGCCGCGGCGGGCTTCGCCGGGGCCTCCTCGAGCATGGTCGGCGCGAGCATGCCGAACACCTCGTCGAGCGACAGCGGGACCGGCTGGTGGGTGTGTCCCACGAACCCGGTCACGCCCGGCGTGTGGCGCACCGCGCCCCACGACTCGTCGGTGAGGTCCATGCGCACCAGGACGTACCCCGGGATCCGCACGCGGCGGACGGACTTCTTCTGCCCGTTCTTGATCTCGGTGACGTCCTCCATGGGGACCTCGACCTGGAAGATGTAGTCCTCCATGTTCAGGCTCTGGGTGCGGTTCTCCAGATTGACCTTCACACGGTTCTCGTAGCCGGCGTAGGAGTGGATGACGTACCAGTCGCCCAGCTGGCCGCGCAGCGTGCGGCGCAGCTCCTCGGCCGGGTCCTCGATCACGTCGCCGTCGGCGTCCGCCGCGCCCTCGTCCTGCGTGGGCTCCGCGGCCTCCGCCTCGGTCTCCTCGGCCTGCTCGGTGGTGTCCGCGTCCGCGGGCACGTCGAGGTCAGCCTCGGCGCCGTCGGCGTCGGGCTGGGTGGGGTCGACGTTCTCCGTCTGCTCCAGAGGATCCTGGGACACGAACGAACCTGCTTTCTGGCTTCGGATGGGGTGGTGCGGTCCGGGGCCGGCGCCGGGTGTGGTCGGCTCAGCCGTCCCCGAAGAGCCAGAAGGCTCCGAGGCCGAGGACGTAGTCGAGCGCGGTCACGAACAGCATCGCGATCGTGACGAACACGATGACGACGATGGTGTAGTTGATCAGCTCCGACCGGGTCGGGGTGACCACCTTGCGGAGCTCGCCGACCACCTGGCGGACGAACAGAGCGATCCGGGCGAAGACGTTGCGACGTTCCTTGCCCGAACCGGTGTCGTGCGTGCTGGCCTCAGCCGGCAACTCGCTCACTTCGACCTACCCCGTTTCGCGATCACACCGCAGCCACGCCGCCTGCCGACGACGCACCCACGGCACAGACTTCTGGCGTTCCGGGTCACGCACTGACGCGACCCCGCTGCGCGGCCCCGCGGGGGATCACGCTGGCAGGGTAGACAGGACTCGAACCTGCAACCTGCGGTTTTGGAGACCGCTGCGCTACCAATTGCGCCACTACCCTTCGTGCTCGACGACGCACCGCCCGGATCCGCACCAGGGCGCGGTCCAGCATGGTGATCGTCAACCACCGAGGGACTACTGTACGCGACGCGGGACGCTGGGTCGAACCACCGCCGCACGACCGGTTCGTCACAGCCCGGACGGAGGCGTGGGGCAGACTGTCCCGGGTGCGTGACCTGGCATCGCTCCCCAAGGCCCACCTCCACCTGCACTTCACCGGATCGCTGCGGGTGTCGTCGCTGCGCGAGCTCTCGACCGCGTACGGCCTGCGGCTCCCCTCGGCGCTGACCGACGGCGTCGCCCTGCGCGTCCCGGCCACGGAGCGGGGCTGGTTCCGGTTCCAGCGCCTCTACGACGCCGCCCGGCACTGCGTGCGCTCCGAGGCCGACATGCGCCGGCTCGTCGACGAGGCGGCCGCCGACGACGCCGCCGAGGGGTCCGGACGCCTGGAGATCCAGGTGGACCCGACGTCGTACGCGCCCTTCGTGGGCGGCATCACCCCGGCGGTGGAGATCGTCCTGGACGAGGCGCGGGCCGCGAGCGCCCGGCACGGGCTGGAGGTCGCCGTCGTCGTCGCCACCTCCCGCATGAAGCACCCGCTGGACGCCCGCACGCTGGCGCGGCTGGCCGCCCGGTACGCCGGGGAGGGGCCGGGCGAGGTCGTCGGCTTCGGCCTGAGCAACGACGAGCGGCGCGGCGACACGCGCGAGTTCGCGCGGGCCTTCGCGATCGCGCGGCGCGCCGGACTGGCCTCGGTCCCCCACGGCGGTGAGCTGCTGGGGCCGACGCACGTGCGCGAGGTCGTCGCCGCGCTCGACCCGGACCGGCTCGGCCACGGGGTGCGCTCGATCGAGGACCCGGCGCTGCTCGGCTCGCTGGTCGAGTCCGGCGTCGCCCTGGAGGTGTGCCCGGCCTCCAACGTGTCTCTCGGCGTCTACGAGCACGACGAGGACGTCCCGCTGCGGCAGCTCGTCGAGGCGGGGGCGCAGGTGGCCCTCGGCGCCGACGACCCGTTGCTGTTCGGCTCCCGCCTGCGGGACCAGTACGAGACCGCGCGCACCGTCCACGGGTTCAGCGACGCCGAGCTGGCCGACCTCGCCCGGGCCTCCATCCGCGCCTCGCGAGCCTCCTCGGCCACGCGTCGGCGACTCCTGGACGGCGTGGACGACTGGCTGGCGGACGGGCCGGCCTGACCCGGACGCCCCGAGCTCGTGGCCGCGGCCACGGAGCGTCGCCGCGCGCCTCGCGGCGGGCACGGCATGATGGGAGGACGTCGGACCGGCGCGGACGCGCGGGCGAGAGGAGTGGTTCATGACGGGACCGGGTCGCCCGCCGGGGCGCCGAGCGGCCGCGGCGGCCGCCGTCGTCGCGCTGCTCCTGCTCGGGGCGTGCGGGCCCGCGACGAGCGAGCCGACCGACACCGCCGCGTCCACGACGCCGACCCCGCCGTCGCCGGCGGCCGACCCGTCGGCCGCCGCGTCCGTGACACCGTCCGCGGTCCCGGAGCCCGACCCGACCGTGCCGGACCCCACGCCCTCGGCCACGGCCTCGCCGGAGCCCGAGCCCTCGCCGTCCATGACCACGCAGACCTCGCCGGCGTCCACGGCGGACCCTTCGGACGGGACGGCCGAGCCTGACGCCGCCGACGACGAGTCCGACGGGACCCAGGACGGCGCGTCGTCCGACACGCAGAAGCCCGACGAGAAGAAGACCGAGAAGAAGCCGGAGAAGAACGCTCCTGCCCCGGAGCCGGACTACGTCGAGGTCGGCTCCCGGGGTGCGGAGGTCCGCGAGCTGCAGGAGCGGCTGGTCGAGCTCGGCTACTTCCTGCCGAGCGTCGACGGGGTGTTCGGCCCGCAGACGCAGCAGGCCGTCTGGGCGCTGCAGAAGGCGGCGGGCCTGTACCGCGACGCCGTCGTCGGCCCGCGGACCGAGTCTGCCCTGGACGACGGCGTCCGCCCCCGCACGGTCTCGTCGTCGGGCAAGGTCGTCGAGATCGACCTGGACCGCCAGCTGCTGCTCGCCGTGCAGGACGGGCGGGTCGTGCGGGCGTTCAACGCCTCCTCCGGCAACGGCGAGACGTTCGAGGCCAAGGGTCGCTCCTACCGGGCCACGACGCCGCGCGGGACCTTCGCCGTCTACATGGAGCGCGACTACCTGCACGAGTCCACGCTGGAGCTCGGGGCGATGTACCGGCCGAAGTACTTCACCGGCGGCATCGCCGTGCACGGTTCACCCTCGATCCCGCCGGTGCCGGCCTCGCACGGGTGCATCCGGGTGTCGAACGCGGCGATGAACTGGCTGTGGGACTCCTGGGGGATGCCGCGGGGCACCACCGTCGTCGTGCACTGAGCGGCGGCCGCTCTCAGAGGGCGAGGCCCACCAGCACCGGCTCCGGCTCCAGCTCGACGCCGAACTCGTCGCGCACGCCGTCGCGCACGGCACGGGCCAGCGCGACCAGGTCCTGCGACGTCGCTCCCCCACGGTTGGTCAGGGCCAGCGTGTGCCGGGTCGACAGTCGCGCGGGCGAGTGCTCGCCGGCCAGCCCGAACCCCTTGGTGAACCCGGCACGCTCGATGAGCCACGCGGCCGAGGTCTTGACCCGCCCGTCACCGGCCGGGAACCGCGGAGCCTCCGCGGGAAGCCGATCTGCCCCGTCCGCGGACAGGATCGGGTTGGTGAAGAACGACCCGGCCGACCAGCGGTCGTGGTCCGGGGCCACGGCCCCGCCGACGCCGTCGAGCAGCATCCCCTTGCCGCCGCGCAGCTCGAGGACCGCATCGCGGACCTCCGACGACGGCGCCCGCTGCCCGACCTCGACGCCGAGACGGCGCGCCAGCTCCGGGTACGCGATCGGCGCCGACAGCGACCCGATACGCATCTGCAGCTCGACGGCGAGCACGACGAACCGCGGCGTCGGGTACCAGAGCTCGCCGTCGGCGTCGGGTCGCATCGACCGCTTGAGCACGCTCGTGCGGTAGCCGAAGCCGAGCTCGCTCAGGGCGAGCGTCCGCCGTCGTCCCGTGGCCCGGTCCCAGGTGCGTACCGAGGCGACCACCCCGGAGACCTCCTGGCCGTACGCGCCGATGTTCTGCACCGGCGCCGCGCCGAGCGTCCCGGGGATCCCGGACAGCGCCTCGACGCCGATCCACTCGTTCGCCACCGCGTGGGCCACGAACTCGTCCCAGTCCTGGCCGGCGGGCAGCGTGACCGTCGCGCCACCGCAGGGCGGGCCCTCCAGCTCGCAGGAGGCCGACAGGTCCGCGTCCAGGCCGCGGCGCACGTCGCGCACGACGAGCCCGTCGAAACCCCCGTCCGCCACGAGCAGGTTGGACCCGCCGCCGACCACGAGCAGCGGCACCTCGGCGTCGTCGGCCGTCCGGACGGCATCGATCAGCTCGACCTCGGTGGTGGCCTCGACGTACGCCTCCGCGGGGCCGCCGACACGCAGAGTCGTCAGGTCGGACAGGTTCGGGGCGGTCTCGGGGCCGACGACGGCGGTCGGTTCGGCCGGGACGCTCGGCACGGTCTGGCTCACGGCTCCAGCGTAGACGGCGCCGGCGGAGGTCACGCCATGCGCAGCACGCCTAGACTCCAGGACCCTCAACGGCTCCTGGGTACTCCCACGTGTCACGCGAACCCTCCGATGGGGCTTCGGGCTCGTCCCCCTCGTTCTTCGCTTCCACGAGCTGTTGGCGCGCTCGGCCGATGACGGCGGCCAGCGACTCGGACACGTGGCACATCCGCGGCCAGAGTTCGCCACAGCTCGTCGTCGTCGACACCCCGGTAGGCATGCACGATGACGTTCCTGTTGTCACGAACCGCGCGCCACGGGACCTCCGGCATCGTCTCTCGCCATCCCGGGTCGAGTCGCTGGACCGCCTCACCCATCCGGTTGCAGAGCGCTTCTGCCGCATAGCGGAGCATCTCGTCGGCGTCGAAGGCGCCCTTGCCACGACCGACGAGCATGTCGCAGGCATCGAGGCTCTCACCCAGGTCCACGAGGTCAGCAGCGACCGCCTCAGGGAGCTGCCCGCTGGTGCTCACAGGTCTCGGGCGTCGCGTCTGATGTAGACGTCACGCGGCGGCCGCAACGCCGTCGAGCTCACGACGTCGACATGGACGCCGAGGAGGTCCTCGACCTCGGCCGCGAACGCTGACCGGTCGAAGAGGGTGGCGTCGTCTCCGGGAGTGACGAGGAGGTCCAGGTCCGATGACGGGCCGTCCTCATCCCGGGCCACAGACCCGAATACCTGGACCCGGTCCATCCGATGACGTCGCGCTGCGTCGAGGACACCGTCCCGATGCTCGGCGAGGAGCTCCGACGGCGGCACGGTGTTCACCAGATTGAGCGTCGGCCGGAATCCGGCGCCCGCGAGCAGCCGTGTCAGCGTTCCGAGGCTCGGCTGGTGCCGCCCGGACTCGATCCGCGCGATCGTCGTCTGCGCGATACCAGTCCGGTCGGCGAGAGCACGCTGCGTCAGCCCTCGGCGCGCCCGCGCCTCGCGCAGCAGCGACCCGGCGTCGGGCTCGGCCCGGCCTCCGTGCTGGGCGCGATCCGGTCCCTGAACGGTCTGCATCGCACACCTCCCCGTCGATGGCATCCATGCCATCAACGTGTACTGCCTGTCTGCCGTCGGAACGCTGGGCCCGGGCCCTCGTCGACGGTTGACCGCCCGTCAGGACCGTACCGCCGCCGCACGCCACGACCGGAGCTCTCCCGCGTCCATGACGTAACGCTCGTCCGCCCGCGAAGCCACCGAAGGGTCATGGGTGACCACGAGGAGTGCACACCCGGTTCGGGCGGGGAGATCGAACAGGAGGCTTGCGGCAGCGTCCCTGAGCTCGGCGTCCAGGGCACCCGTCGGTTCGTCGGCGAGAATGACCTGCGGGTCGTTGATCAGGGCTCGTGCCACTCCGACGCGTTGCCGCTCGCCCCCGGAGAGCACGGCCGAGGACCGGTCATGAGGCACATCGAGCTCGGCCAGGAGGTGCCGCGCTCGGGAGCGCGCCACCGCCCGGTCCCGCTTCTGCAACAGGGCCGGCAGCGCGACGTTCTCCTCGGCTGTCAGCTCGTCGAGCAGCTCGGCGTCCTGGAAGACCACACCGACGTGCTGCGCACGCAGGTCCGCGCGTCGGGCACGCGAGAGGCCACTGAGTCCCACCGAGCCGAGGTGTACGCTCCCGGCCGTCGGCCTGACCAGTCCCATGAGCAATGTCAGCAACGTCGACTTTCCCGAGCCGGAGCGGCCCTGGATCGCGACGGACCGACCCGAGGCGACCGACAGGGAGACCCCGCGGAGGATCGTGGTGCGACCGGCGCGGAAGCCGATCTCGCGCGCCACGAGCGTCGGTCGTTCGCCGGCGCCACGTGTCGACCGGTTCACGTCCGATAGAGCAGTCGTCATCGTGTCTCCCTCTGTCCGGGACGCCATCGACTCACTGCGACGCGTCCGCTTCGCGCTTCGTAGGCCGCCGATCCGGCGACCGCGACGACGGCCAGGACGCACAGGACAAGGATCGTACGGCGCACCGGGGAACCGTCGGCGCCGGAGGCGTCGACCACCCACGACAGGTGATACGCAGCGACACCCCCCGCGAGTACCGTCGTCGCGGCGACGACGGCGCCGCGCGTCCAGGCACGCGCCGCCACGAAGCCTCGGGCATTGGTGAAGGCGGCCAGCGGCGCCCCGCGCTTCCCGTGCTCCTCGGCCGCCTGCCATGTCCGCAGGCTCACGGCCGCGAGCAGCATCGCCGCACCGAGCGTGCCGAACCAGGCGACCCAGCGGGTCTGGTGGACCTCGAGCTCCGCGCCACCGATGTCCAGGTCGCCGGGAGCCCGGACGTCCCACGGCGGCGCCGAGATGCCGCTGATCGCGGTCTGCAATTCCTGCGTGTCGAGGCCTCCGGTGGCGTCCACCACGAGGAGCATCTGTTGGACGTCCTCGGCCAGAGCGATCCGGGGCGACCCCTCGTTGACCGCGATGTCGTTCATCGCCTGCAGTTCAAGCATGCCGTGGAGCGGACTGTCCGGAGTCAAGGACTCACCGTCGAAGCCGAGGTCCGCCATCGCCGCCCGATCGCCTCGGACCTCCGCGACGAATCGGAGACGGCCGTCGTCGTTCTCCTCGCCCCACGTCCGGACGTCGAGAACCGTCGCATCCTGCCCGACGGCGGCCACGACCGAGTCCAGTGCACTCTGCGCGGATGGATCCTTCGGGACTCCGATCGTCGCGTAGATGCCGTCATAGCGTTCATGCGCTGCCTCGGTGACCCGGGCCAGATCGTTCGCCATGGACACCAGGGCGAAGAGTTGAGAGACGAGCAGGACGACCATGGCGCATGCGGCGGCGAGCCGGGCACTGGATCGAGGCGACACGTCGGACTGCGCACCGACGACCAGGACGGCGGGACGACTCGCCCGGCGCCCCACAGAGTGCACGACGGCCCCTGAGGTGCGGACGAGCCACCCGCAGACCCAGGGCGTCAGGATCAGCGCGACCAGACTCCCTCCCAGGATCCAGACCGCAGCATCGTCCGTGCTCCCCGAGACGCGCTGGATCGCCTCCCGCCCGGTGACGGCGATGACGACGGCAGCCAGCACCGCTACCCACCCCGGATACCGCGGCTCGCGCGATCGGGGGCGTGTGCCGCGGACCGCGGTCGGACGACTCACCACTGCTGCGAGAAGCCATGCCGCCAGCCCCCCGCCGACGGCGGTCAGCGTCAATCGGCCGGCTGCCCGCCGCACGTCATCGGACTGAAGCCAGTAGTCGGCGCCCCACAGGGGAAGATCGACAAGTGCGGCGAACAGAAGGACCGCACATGCTGCACCAGTCCCGGCCAGCACCGGACCACCGAGGACGAGCGCCTGGTCCCGCCACAGCCGGGCCGGCCGTGCCCCCAGGACCTCGAGAACCTCGTACCGACGTCGCCGACGCCGTTCGTCGAGCTGGGCAGCCCCGACGACCAGCACCAGAGCCGGTGCGACGAGGGCGAAGACCGCGAGGTAGACGAGTTGCTCGGGTTCCTTGACGTGCCAGATCTCGCCCGCCATGTGGTTGCGGTTGGTTCCGCCGTAGCCCGACGCGGTATGCCACGTGCCTGTCGTCAGGACATCAGCCGGCGGGACGATGTAAGCGAGCCGCTCGTTCGGAACGACCAGCCCGTCGCCGTCGATCACCGCAGTGACCGTGCCGTATCGAGCGGTCAGCTCCGCGGACGCTCCGAGGAGCGCCTCCGACACGGCGACCGTTCCCGGATCAGGCCACTCATCCAGTCCTGGTGGAGGCACTGCATCGTCCGACCACGGCTCGACATAGACGGCGGAGAACTGACGTCGCTCCACGTCCCCGAAGGTGTGCTTGAAGCGGAAGTCAGCGGACGTCTCCTCGGAGACGACGAGCGGAGTCCGTGCGACGGTGCGCTCGACTCGACCTTCGTACGTCGCCGTGACCAGCACGATCGCCGCAAGCGACAGCGTCAGGAGCGCTGTCGCCGCGGCGATCGCGGCAGGCCGTCGAAACGACCACCGGACGCGTCGCGTCACTCGTGCGAGTTCCAGGCGGTGCACTACATCGGCAGGAGGGTCCGCGAGATGCACGCCTTGACGTGCGTCACGTCGTCCGCGGCGCGGTCGACCACCGTGTACGCACCGCTGTGGTTCGTCAACGATCCCTGGTAGCCACTCGCCTCCAGGTAGATCGTCTTGGTGAACTTGCTGTCGGCGCGGTTGTCATTGCTCGAGACGTAGCTCGCGGTGCCGACTGCGTAGCTTCCCGTGACCGAGGCAGACACCGCGTGAGCCCCAGAGGTTCCGAGCAGTCCGACGACAGCCATCGCACCGACGATCTTGGCCACAGGAGGAACGATACGGTTCATGATCTTCCTCTCATCGACATTGATTCGAATGGATCAGGCGTTCCCGACATCGCCACCGTAGAAGCGCTTCCAAGGGGGGCGCAACCGCATAACGCCGTCGGTTCGTGTGTGGGCAGCCCCTATGGAATCCGAGGAGTAGCGGGTCAAGACCCGAGCCCACTATTCCAGGGCGCCCCGACCCTCCGCCGAACCCGGCAGCGGCCGCGCCGCCCCGGCGACGAACAGCCCGACGACGACCGGCAGCGCCAGCACCAGCAGCGCGAGCCGGTAGCCGGTGACCTCGGCGAGGAACCCGATGAGCGCGGGACCGACGAAGAACGCCGCGTACCCGACGGTCGAGACCACGGCGACCCGCAGGGCGGCACGCGACGGGTCGTCCGCGGCGGCCGACATCCCCATCGGGAAGCCGAGACCGGAGCCGACACCCCACAGGAAGATCCCGGCCATCGCCAGGGGCAGGTTCGGCACCAGGGCGAACAGTGAGACACCCACCAGGGCACACGCCCCACTGGCACGCAGCACCACGACGCGCCCGAACCGGTCGATGATCTCGGTGCCGACCAGCCGGGTCAGGGTCATCGCGACGAGGAACACCGCGAGCGCCACCGCACCCATGCCGTCGCCCGTGCCGAATCCGTCGACGGTGGCGAGCCCGACCCAGTCGTTGGCGGCCCCCTCGGTCAGGGCGGCGGCCAGCACGACGAGCCCGATGAGCAGGGTGCGCGGCTCGCGCCAGGTCGCCAGGGTGTCCTTGACCGAGTGGCCCCGGGAGGGTTCGACGGCGGTGGCCGGGTCGGCGGCGGCGTCCTGGTCCCCGGCGTCGGTCACGACGGCGCCGGCCTCGTGCGCGGGCAGGAACGCCCGCACGCACAGCGCCACGACGAGGGCGTCGAGGACGACGACGGACACGAGGTGCGCCGTGAGCGGCACCTGCGCCCAGGCCGCGAGCGCCCCGACGCCCGCGCCGGCGACGGTGCCGAAGGAGAACGCGGCGTGGAACCGGGGCATGATCGCCTTGCCGAGCCGTTGCTCGACGACGGCGCCCTCGAGGTTCATGGCGGCGTCCCACACGCCCATGCCCGTGCCCGCGAGGAAGAGGCCGACGCGGACCAGCCAGGGCAGCCCGGCGTCGATGGCCAGGGTCGCGACGGCGAACCCGGCGGCGGAGAGCACGGCGAAGCCCAGGACGGTGCGGGCGGCGCCGAGACGGGAGGTGATCATCCCCGACAGCGGCAGGGCGCAGATCGACCCGATCGAGGCGGTGAGCAGCAGCACCCCCATCTGCGCCTCGGTGAAGTCGAGCCCATCCCGGACCGCGGGGATGCGCGAGGCCCAGGTGGCCATGCCGAAGCCGGCGGCGACGAAGACGCCGTAGACCGCCACGACGGCGCCGCGGACCGGGCGGGGGACGGCCCGGGTGGGGGCGGAGGAGTTCACCCTTCGACGATCCACCACCGCCCCGGCATGGTCAAATCGATTCGATGACACCGCGCCGGTAGGCTGACGCCACTCGCCGGCCGGGAAGGAGCTGCATGGGCCGCACACCGAGCAACCGACCGACGCTCGCACGGGTCGCCGAGCGCGCCGGGGTGTCCGTCTCGACGGCTTCCCTCGCCTTCTCCGGCTCGGGCCCGATCACCCCCGAGACCCGCGACAAGGTGTTCGCCGCCGCGACCGACCTCGGCTACACCGGCCCCAACCCGCTGGGCCGCCAGCTGCGGCGCGGGCGGTCGGGCATCGTCGGCGTCGTCATCGGCGACCACCCCGGACGCGCGTTCCGCGACCCGGTGGCCGTGCAGGTGCTCGACGGCCTGGTCGACGTGCTGGGCACCGAGGGGCTCGGGGTCCTGCTCATCCCCGGGGTCGACCTCGGCGAGGACACGGTCGACCCGCTGCTGGAGACCGCCGCGATGGACGTCGCGGTGCTGGTGTGGGGCGTCCTGACCGACGACCCGACGCTGGCTGCGCTGCAGCGTCGCAGCGTGCCCGTGGTCGTCGGCGAGGGACGCGCCGTGGAGGGGTCGCCGCTGGTCGAGCTGGAGGACCGGGCCGGTGCCGCCGAGGCCGTGCGGCACCTCGTGGGCCTGGGGCACACGCGCATCGCGGAGATCTCCCTGCCCTTCGGCCGGGGAGAACGCTCCGGGCCCGTGGACGCCGAGCGGCTGGCCTGCGCCGACCGCACCCCGACGGCGCACCGCATGGCAGGCATCCGCGACGTCGTCGACCCCGTGATCACGTGGGAGACGCCCGCCTCGCTGGTGGAGCACGGGCGCGACGCCGCCACGGAGATCCTCGGGACGTGGGTGCCGGCCGACGAGCGGCCGACGGCGATCGTGGCGCACTCCGACCTGCTCGCGGCCGGCGCCGTCATCGCGGCCCGCGAGCTCGGGCTGCGCATCCCCGAGGACGTCTCGGTCGCCGGCTTCGACGGCCTCGACCTGCCGTGGCTCTCCCCCGACGTGCTCACCAGCGTGCACCAGCCGCTGCGGGACAAGGGCATGAAGCTCGGTCAGGCGGCCATCGACCTCATCGCCGGGCGGGAACCGACGTCGGTGTCCCTGCCGGTCGGGCTGGTGCCCGGCACGACGACGGGTCCGGCCCCCGCGAGGTAGGCGAGTTTCTGCCGAGGTAGGCGATTCCCCGGCGAGGTAGGCGATCCCCCGGCGAGGTAGGCAGAGATCTCCCGAGGCCGGCCGCGCCGTCGGCGGCCACCGGCCGCACGATGCCTCTCTCGGCAGAAGCGCGCCTACCTCGGCGGAGCTCTGCCTACCTCGGCCGGAAGTTGCCTACCTCGGCCGGAAGTCGCCTACCTCGGCGGAAGGTTGCCTACCTCGGCAGAGGATCCTCGGGGAGCAGTGCCGTGGCGCGGTCGCGCGTGAGGAACGCCAGCATCGCGTCCTTGGGCCCGTGCGGGGACTCGAAGTGGATCTCGCCGGCCGGTTCGAAGCCCATGGCGACCATCCGCGCGATCGCAGCCCGGTTGCGCACGTCCGGTTCGACGACGACCCGCCGGGCACCCGGAGCGGTGAACCCGAACCGGGCCAGCGCGGCGCCCAGGGCGGGCCACCCCACGGCCTCGCTGCCCTTGAAGAAGTGCATGCCCACGTCCCCCGGCTGCACGTCGTACGCCGCCGCCAGCGGGTCGTCCTCCGGGTGATAGAGCTGCACCAGCGCCACCGGCTCCCCGGCCACGCGCACGAGGTAGGCGTGATGGGTGGGCAGGGAGTCGACGAACTCGTACGTCTCGCGCAGCTCGTCCCGAGCGAGGCCCCCGAGCCCGAAGAAGCCGGCGTTCGGACGCGTCACCCACGCGTGCAGGACGTCGACGTCGGCGGCCGGGTCGAGCACGTGCACCGCGACCTCGCCATGGCGCCACACCTCGGCGCCCCGCTCCCCCGTGAGCATCCGCTCGCTCATGCGTCCCCCCAGGTCTCGCGACGCAGACGCGCCCAGTCCGTCTCGATCTCGTCCGTGCCGGCCCGCGCCCACCGCGGGTGCTGGTCGGCGAAGTGCGCCGACCGCGGGTCGCCCGAGGCACCGAACGGCACCCCCCAGCGGCTGCGGCGTCGGTCGGACAGGTCCCACACCCAGCGCGCCACCGACCCGCGCCACGACGCCAGCGACACCCCCGGCACCGACCCCGTGCAGCACACGGTGTCGGCGGCGCCCCCGATCGGGACCCGCAGGTCGCGAGGGACCCGCGGCACCGCCGCTGCGTCGACACCGGTCGCGTCCCCCAGGGCGTGCAGGGGCACGACGGGGTGCCGCGCGCCCCAGGTGCCCTCCGCCGTCCCCCGGCGCACCACCCGCCGGCACCCGGAGAGCTCGGCGCGGGCGTCCGCCAGGGCGGCACGCGCCTCGGCCCGGGCGTCCAGCGGGGGCGTCAGGGCTTCGCCCGCCCCCAGCACCGCGTCGAGCACCTGGCCGACCCTCGCCGACAGGTCCAGCCACGGGTCCAGCACGGCCGGCATCCCGTGCGGGGCGGCGACCGGGGCCAGCGCGGGGTGCGCCGCCACCCGCCGCGTCAGGAGGTCCCGCCACACCGCGAACAGCGCCGCCTCTCGGGAGTCGGGGTCCATGCGCGCACCGCCGGCGGCCCAGGCCCGGACCCGGGCGGCCGCCGGGCCGACACGGGGCCCGCCGACGTCGTCCAGCCACCGCACGAGGTGCGCCGCGCCCTGGTCCGAGACGTCGCCGTGCACCCGGGCCTGCTCCTCGGGCCGCTCACCACCGTCCGGGGGCGTGGCCAGGAGCTCGCGGATCCGGCCCGCGCGGTGCGGCGCGTAGGTCAGCCCGAGGTCCGGGACCCGGCCCGAGGTGTCGGGGCGTTCGTTGGCGTCCACGGCCAGGTCGCGTACCGGCACCGGGGACGACGGCGGACGCCACGGCGGGAGCGCCGGCTCCGACACGCCGGACTCCCGCGGCACGACGGCGTGAGGCAGGACCCGCTCGGCGCGCGACCGGTCGGGCACCCGGCCGGCCGTCAGGCTGAGCACGGTCCCGTCGGAGTCGGCGGTCAGCACCCGGTTGACCGGCTCCACCCAGCCGGCGAACACCGCGGCGACGTCCGCCGCGGAGCGGACCCCCTGCAGGGCCCGCCAGGACGCGACCCCGAGGTCGGCGTCGACCCGCACGGGCCAGCGCAGTGCGTGGGTGTCGGTGACCAGCGGCCCCCGGGGCGTCTCGGTCCAGGTCACCTCGACGGCGTCGCCGCCGCGCACCGGCACGGTCTCGACGCCGGTCTCGACCGGTCCGGCCGCGCCGGCCAGAGTCTCCGTGGTCTCGACGAACAGTTCGGCGGCGTGGGCCAGGGCGTTGGTGATCCCCCACGCGACGGACCCGCCCGCGCCGGGCTCGCCGTCGTCGGATCTACCGCGGCCGGGTGCTGCGCCGGGCGTCATGGTCTGCCCGAAGTGCAGCACGCCGGGCACCCCGGGGAACGCCAGGCCGACGACGTCGTAGGCGTCGCACGCGAGCCGGATCTGCTGGTAGATCCCCGGCAGCTCGAGGAGCCGGTGCGGGTCGCCGGCCAGCAGCGGGGCGCCGCTCGCCGTCCGGACCCCGGCGAGGGCCCAGGCGTTCGACCCGGATCCCGCGCCGTCGTCGGCCCCCGACAGGATCACCGTCAGCGGATGGTCGGGCCCGAGCGTCCGGACCACGTGCTCGCGCCACAGCAGGTGCGGCCAGGTGCCGAACAGGACGTGGTTGGTGAGGAACACCCCGAGCGGCATCCAGTCCGGCCACGGCCCGTGCTCCGGCAGGTCGCCGGGAGCCGCGGCCAGGGCGTGCATCTCCGGGACGTCGCGACCGCCGTCGGACAGCCCGGCGTTCACCCCGGCCACATAGGCGGCGAGCCAGTCGCGTTCGGGCTCCGCGAGCGCCGCGTGGACCCGGCGGGCGGTGTCCGCGAGCCGCACGCGGACGGCGAACCGGTCCCACGCCAACCCTCTCGGCCCGAACCGCGCGGCGAGGCGCCCTTCGGCCCGCCACCGGTCGGACTCGAGCTGCCAGCCGCGGTCCCGGGCGGTGACGTAGCCCTGCCCGCGGGCGAGGTCCGGCTCGGTGGCGGCCCGCACGTGCGGCACGCCCACCTCGTCGCGGAGGACCTCGAACGTCACGCGCGCGCCACCGGGTTCGCCAGATCGCCGGCGTAGATGAGGGAGCTCGACTGGTCGGCGAGGTCCACCATCTGCAGGGTGTTGCGCAGCTGCAGCCGGTTGAGGCACGAGTGCGCGAACCGCGCGGCCCGCAGGTCCACCCCGGAGTCCAGGTCCGGGTGCTCGGCCTCGTGCCGGTCGAGGCACTCGCCGACCAGCGCCCAGAACCGGTCCTCGCCCAGCACCCCGTCGACGGCGAGGATCCCGGCCAGGTGGCGCAGCACGCCGTCGAACACGTCGGTGAAGATCGCCAGCGCCTTCTCGGCGTCGTCCACCGGGGCGGCGATCCGGGCCACCTGCTCCGGCAGTGCCCGGTCCGACAGCACGGCGACCTCCTCGCCGATGTCCTTCATGAACGCCCGCCGGACGACGCCGTCGCGCAGCACGAGCACGAGGTTCTCCCCGTGCGGCATGAACGCCAGGTCGTGGGCGCGCAGGCAGTGCACGAGGGGGTAGAGGTAGGCGTCGAGGTAGGCCCGCACCCAGTCGGCCGGGTCGATGCCGGAGGCCCGCACGAGCGCGGTGACCAGCGCCCGGCCCGCGGCGTCACGGTGCAGCAGCGAGGCCATGGTGGCCAGCCGCTCGCCGGGCGCGGTGCGCGGCAGCGGGGACTCGCGCCACAGCGCCGCGAGCATCTTGCGGTGGGCGTTGGGGCGCGGGGTGCGGTGGTAGACGTCGCCGCTGTACCCGACCGCGGCGAGCTCGCGCAGCACGCCGAAGCCGGCCGCGCCCAGGGTCGCGTCGCCGTCGACCAGGTCGGCCACCCAGTCGTTGATCGCGGGCGTGGCCCGCATGTACGCCGGTGACAATCCCCGCAGGAACCCCATGTTCTGGATGGCCAGGGCCACCTTGACGTAGTGCCGCTCCGGACGGGTCCGGTTGAACATCGTGCGGATCGACTGCTGCGGGGTGTACTCGTCGGCGCCGGGGCCCAGGGGGACGAGGTCGCCGCGCGCGACGTCGGCGGCGAACGTGATCGGCAGCCTGTGCTCGGCCTGCCACGGGTGCAACGGCAGGTACAGGTAGTCGGCCGGGTCCAGCCCGCGCCGGGCCAGCCGGTCCGCGAACGTCGCGCGTTCGGCGCCGGACAGCTCGGCGTCGTACAGCCCGGCCTCGGTCTGGTCGCCCGCGAGCGCCAGGTGGGTGTGCTCGCGCCGGGCGGCGACCCACTGCAGCCGCAGCCGGCCGCCCCGTTCGGGGGCGAACGCCTCGTAGTCGGGCAGCGAGAAGCCGATGCGACCGTTGTTCGCGACGAAGCCGGGGTGCCCCTCGGACATCGCGGCCTCGACGGCCTGGAACGTCTCGGCGGTCCGACGGCGGTCCTCGGCCCGGTCAGCGGGGTCCTGGTCAGCAGGGTCCCGGTCCGGGTCGGCCCCTCCGGGTCCACCGGGTGCCGGCGCGGTGAGTCCCGCGACCAGCCCCGCGGCGTCGGGGGTGCGACCGGCCAGCTCACGGTCCCGCTTGGCCATGGCCGCCGCCAGGGTGCTGGAGAGCTCCTCGAGATAGGTGGCGAGCAGCTCGTCGGGGATCTGCAACGACGGCTGCAGCTCGGCGACCAGCTCCAGGGCGTCGACCGGCAGCGCGGCGCCGCCCTGCTCGCGGTCCCCGCGCGCGGTGCGGACGATCGAGGCGGGGTCGATCACCCAGTGCTCGAGGACGAAGGTGCGGGCGTCGAAGGTGTAGGTGACGCCGTCGAGGTCGAGGCGGTAGCGCGTCGCACCGCCTGCTCCGGAGGTGCCGTCGGCGGTCCCGTCGGCGACCGGCGCGAAGAGCCGTTCGTGGGTGAGCTCGGCGAGCGCCTTGGCGGCCAGGTGGCGGTGGGCGTGGTCGGCGAGGTCGGCGCGCAGGTGGGGTGCCGGGTCCACCCCGGCACCGAGCGGGGACGCGGCGAAGTCGGCGCGGGTGCACACGCTCAGCGCGGCGGTCTTGGTGTGCCCGCCGTCGGTGACCTCGACCTCGCCCAGCACCCGGAAGCCGGCCGCGGCGTTCTTCGACGCGATCGGTGCGTTGCGCACGTCGGGCTCGACGACGACCCTCGCTCCCCCGCGCCCGCCGTCCGCGGCGTCGGCGAGGCAGAAGCGCACGACGGCGGACATGACCGCGTCGGTCAGTCCCCGGCGGCGCGCGGCCGGGTCCGCGGGCGCCGGCGCGACGAGCAGGTGCATGCCGACGTCCCCGGGAGCGGCGTCGTGGACCGCGGTGAGCAGCACGCGGGCCGGGTCGTAGGTCTCGACGTAGGCGACCGGTTCTCCGTCGAGGCGGACGAGCCAGCCGTCCTGGGCGTCGTCGGCCGCGACCGCGCCCAGGTAGTCGCGGACGTCGTCGACACCGAGGTCGGTCATGTGCCACGCGCCCGAGGCCGGGTGGGCCAGCCAGCCCTGGACGACCGGCGCGTCGTGGTCGGGGTCCACCGGGGAGAACGTGAGCTCGCCCCGGCGCGTGCCGACGGCGAACACGCTGTCCACGGCGGCGCGGGCGGTGGTCGCGGCGGTCACCGGGCGCCCTCCGGTGCGGTGCGCGCGGTCCCGGCCGGGGCACCGCCGTCGGGCACGGGCATCCCGCCCGGCAGACCGAACTGCTGGAACGCGATCCGTCGCTCGATCGGGTACGGCTCGCGACCGGTGACCTTGGCGAGCACCACGGAGTTGCGCCACGGGCCGAAGCCCAGGTCCGGCGCGGTGATGCCGTGCGAGTGTTCCTCGCCGTTGAGGGTGTGGATCCGGGCGTCGGAGCTCACGGTGTAGTCCTGGGTCGCGGCGAACCGGCCCTGGTCGTCCAGGAGCAGGCGGTCGCGCACCGGGTCGAGCAGCGCGGGCACTCCCGCCGCGTACCCCGTCGCCGCGACGACGGCGCGGGTGCGGTGCTCCGCCGTCGTCCCGAGCTGTCCGTGCCGCAGGGTCAGCACGTACTCCGTCCCGCCGTCGTCGGCCCGCTCCGCGCGGGCGGCGACCACCTCGGTGTCGGTGAGCAGGGTCGTGGGGACCTCGCGGCCCAGGGCCGTGCGCCGGTACAGCGTGTCGTAGATGTCGTCGACCAGGTCGCCGCTGATCCCCTTGTACAGGCTGCGCTGCTCGCGGCCCACCAGGTCACGCAGCTCGGTCGGCAGCCCGTGGAAGTGCGCCGTGTACTCCGGGGACGTCATCTCGAGGGTCAGCTTGGTGTACTCCATCGGGAAGAACCGCGGCGAGCGGGTCACCCAGTCCAGCCGGTAGGTGCCGGCGTCCTCGAGCAGGTCGCGGTAGACCTCGGCCGCGGACTGGCCCGATCCCACGACCGTCACCGCGCCGGAGGCCTGCAGGGCGTCGCGGCGGCTGAGGTAGTCGGCGGTGTGGACCACCGGTCCGGCGCCCGAGGTCCCGGCGGCCTCCTCGGCCAGGTCGGCGAGCGGGGACGGCAGGCGCGGCGACGTGCCGACGCCGAGCACCACGTGGCGGGTCCGGTACTGCTCGCGGTTGACTCCGTCGTCGTCGGCGACCTCCGCGGTGACGAGGTAGGTGTCGCTCGCGGCGTCGTGCTCGACCGCGACGACGCGCCGCCCCCAGCGCAGGGTGTCCAGCCGGGCCGCGACCCAGCGGCAGTACTCGTCGTACTCGGCCCGCAGCGGGTAGAACGACTCGCGGATGTAGAAGGGGTAGAGCCGCCCGGTCTCCTTGAGGAACGCCAGGAACGAGTACGGCGAGGTCGGGTCGGCCATGGTGACCAGGTCGGCCAGGAACGGCACCTGGATCGTGGCGCCCTCGAGCATCATGCCCGCGTGCCAGGAGAAGCCGGGACGCTGGTCCAGGAAGACGGCGTCCACGTCCTCCAGGGGGTCGGCGAGCGCCGCGAGGCCGAGGTTGAAGGGGCCGATGCCGATGCCGACGACGTCGTAGGTGCTCATCGGGGCTCCCCCTCGGAGGTGCGCTGCAGGTGCGGGTGGACGTCCCGGCAGGGCGGTGCGGTCAGGTCCGCCAGCTCCCGGCCGGCGAGGATCCCGTGGGCGGCGTCGCGGACCAGGTTCAGCACCCGGCGCACGTCGTCGAGGGTGACCTCGGGGTTGAGCAGGGTGAGCTTGAGGCAGGGCCGGCCGCCGACGACGGTCTTGGCGACGCCAGCCCGGCCGGAGTCGAACAGCACCCGGCGCACGGCGGGGACCAGGGCGTCCGCCTCGGCGTCGGTGACGCCGTCGGGCTGGTAGCGGAAGATCACCGTCGACAGGTCGGTGCCGCAGACCAGGTGCAGCTCCGGGTCGTCGGACAGGTCGGCGTGCACGGCGGCGGCCAGGTCGCACACGGCGTCGAGCATCGCGCCGATGCCGTCCGGGCCGATCGCGCGCAGCGTCGTCCACAGCTTGAGGGCGTCGAAGCGGCGGGTGGTCTGCAGCGAGCGGTCGACCTGGTTGATCTCGGCGGAGTCCTCGACCGGGTTGAGGTAGTCGGCGTGCCAGGCCGTGCGTGCCAGGTCCGCCGGGTCGCGGACCAGGACCGCGCTGGCCGAGACCGGCTGGAAGAAGGTCTTGTGGAAGTCGACGGTCACGCTGCGCGCCCGCTCGATGCCCGCGAGCAGGTGCCGACGGGTCGGGGACACGAGCAGACCGCCGCCGTAGGCCGCGTCGACGTGCAGCCACACGTCGGCCGCGTCGCACCGCTCCGCGATCCGGGCCAGGGGGTCGATCGTGCCCCGGTCGGTGGTGCCGGCCGTGGCGACGACCGCCATGGCGACGCCGCCGGTCCGGGCGGTGGCCGCGAGCGCCTCGGTGAGGGCGGCGGGGTCCATCCGGCCGTCGGCGTCGGTGGCGACCGGGACCACGGCGTCGTCGGCCAGGCCGAGGATCATCGCGGACTTCGCCACGGAGAAGTGGCTGGCGGCGGTGGCCAGGATCCGCAACCGGCCCTGACGCTCGGCGCGGTCGGCTCCGGTCAGGCGGGCGCCGTCGGGGTCGGTCAGGGCACGCTCGCGGGCGGCGAGCAGGGCGTGCAGGTTGGACTGCGTGCCGCCCGAGGTGAAGACGCCGTCGCCGGCGGCGAACCCGATCCGGGCGGTGGTCCAGGCGACCAGCCGCCGCTCCATGAGGGTGGCGACGGTGGACTGGTCGTAGGTGTCCACCGAGGTGTTGATCGCCGCGAGCATGGCCTCGGCGCCGACGGCGGGGATCGCCACGGGGCAGTTGAGGTGCGCGGCGTAGCCGGGGTCGTGGAACCAGACCGCGTGGCTGGCGTACAGGTCGGCGGTCTCGTGCAGGGCGTCGTCGGTGCCGATGCCGGGGCCGTCGAGGTCGACGCGGTCGACGAGCTCGGTCAGCTCACGGCGGCTCGCACCGCTCCAGGGCTGGGTGACCGCGGCGAACCGGGAGGCGACGTCGTCGACGACGCGGCGGACCGTGCGGGCGTAGGCACCCGCGGTGGCACCGCGCAGCAGGGTGTCGACGCGCGTCGACCGCGTGTCGGGCGGAGTGGTGGACACGTCCGGGCGCTCCTCGAGGGATGGGTAGGCAGGGCAGGCTCGCCTAACTTAGACAGGCCTAAGTTCTCTGTCCACCTCGGCGCCACCATCCGAGACCCGGGATCACGAGGGCGCCCTGCGACGCCCCGCGACGCCTCGCGAGGTAGGCAACACCTCGGCCAGGTAGGCAACTTCCAGGCCAGGTAGGCAGAACGGCGACGACGTAGGCAACTTCTCCGCGAGGTAGCACGGATCGCGTGCTACCTCGCGGAGAAGTTGCCTACCTCGCGGGACCCTGGCCTACCTGGCCGGAGGGATGCCTACCTCGTGGGGAAGTTGCCTACCTCGGCACGGCTGCGCCGACGGCGACTACCGCGCCTACCGCGCGGGGACCGTGGGGGTGGGCAGGTAGACCTCTCCCCCGGCGGCACGGAACTCCGCCGCCTTCTCGGCCATCCCCGCCTCGACCTGCTGCTGCGAGGCGGCCACGACGCGCTCCTGGGCCGCGGCGTCTCCGAACTCGTCGCGGATGTCCTGCGAGATCCGCATCGAGCAGAACTTCGGCCCGCACATGGAGCAGAAGTGCGCCGTCTTGGCCGCCTCGGCCGGCAACGTCTCGTCGTGGTAGGACTCGGCCAGCTCCGGGTCCAGGGACAGGTTGAACTGGTCGCGCCACCGGAACTCGAAGCGGGCCTTGCTCAGCGCGTCGTCGCGCGCCGTCGCCCCCGGGTGCCCCTTGGCGACGTCGGCCGCGTGCGCGGCGATCTTGTAGGTGACGACGCCGGTGCGCACGTCGTCCCGGTTCGGCAGCCCCAGGTGCTCCTTGGGCGTGACGTAGCAGAGCATCGCGGTGCCGTACCGGGCGATCTCCGTCGCCCCGATCGCCGAGGTGATGTGGTCGTAGCCCGGGGCGATGTCGGTGACCAGCGGACCCAGCGTGTAGAACGGGGCGCCGTCGCACAGCTCCTGCTGGCGTTCGACGTTCTCGCGCACCAGGTGCAGCGGGATGTGCCCGGGCCCCTCGACCATGACCTGCACGTCGTGCTCCCAGGCCCGCTTCGTCAGCTCGGCGAGGGTGTCGAGCTCGGCGAACTGAGCGGCGTCGTTGGCGTCCGCGATCGACCCCGGCCGCAGCCCGTCACCGAGGGAGAACGCGACGTCGTAGGCCGCGAAGATCTCGCACAGCTCGTCGAACCGCGTGTACAGGAAGTTCTCCTGGTGGTGGGCCAGGCACCAGCCGGCCATGATCGACCCGCCGCGCGAGACGATGCCGGTCACCCGGTTCGCCGTGAGCGGGACGTAGCGCAGCAGCACCCCGGCGTGGACGGTCATGTAGTCCACGCCCTGCTCGCACTGCTCGATGATCGTGTCCCGGTAGACCTCCCAGCTCATCCGGGAGGCGTCGCCGTCGACCTTCTCCAGGGCCTGGTAGATCGGCACGGTGCCGATGGGCACGGGGGCGTTGCGCAGCAGCCACTCCCGGGTGGTGTGGATGTCGTCGCCGGTGGACAGGTCCATGACCGTGTCCGCGCCCCACCTCGTGGCCCACTGCAGCTTCTCCACCTCCTCGGCGATCGAGGAGTGCACGGCGGAGTTGCCGATGTTGGCGTTGACCTTCACGGTGAACGCCTTGCCGATGATCATCGGCTCCGACTCGGGGTGGTTGACGTTGTTCGGGATGATCGCCCGGCCGGCCGCGACCTCGGACCGCACGAGCTCGACGTCGACCCCCTCGCGGACCGCGACGAAGCGCATCTCCGGGGTGATCTCGCCCCGGCGGGCGTAGGCCATCTGGGTGATGGGCTTCCCGGTGGCGCTGCGGCGAGGACGACGGCGCGCCCCCTGCCACTCGGCGGAGGCCGCTCCCCGGCGGGCGGCCCCGCGGCCGTCGTCGGCCAGGGTGCGGTCCCGGCCGTCGTACTCCTCGGTGTCGCCGCGCTCGGCGATCCAGGCCTCCCGCAGCGCGGGGATGCCGCGGGTCAGGTCCCCGCCGGGGCCCTCGGTGCGGTAGACCCGCACCGGGGCGTTGGCCGACCCGTCGGGCGAGTCGGCCAGGGTGATCTCGGTGACCGGGACCGTGATCCCGGACTGGGCGTCCCGCTCGACGGCGAGCGCGCGCGACGGTGCGTCGTTCTGCATGGTTGCTCCTACTTCCTACGCCGGCATAACCCGGTCAGGTTCGACGGTCCGGGCGGCGACAGCCCGATCTCAGCCCTTGCCAGGGCTCCCGTGGGATCACCCGCAACGTAGCACGCCGGCCGCGCACGCCGCTGTGGGCATGAGATCTGCAGGTACTCCTGGTCGGAGACCTGCAGATTTCATGCCCACAGCGCGGGGGCGGGACGGGGCGGGGGGGAGCGGTGGTCAGGTCAGACGCCGAGACCGCCGACCTGCAGCGGGTTCACACCCTCGGCCGCCATGACGTACCAGGACGTCGCGCCGGTGTGCTGGATCTGGAAGTAGCCGAACCCGAACCCGGTGTCGATGAGGCTGGAGGCGGCGACGACGCCGGACCGGTCCGGCAGCGGCGTGCCGCCCACGGTCTGGCCCGCACCGACGAGGTCCTGCGTCCGCCGGATCTGGGCGAGCAGACCGGCCGCCCGGCGCCCGTCGCGCGAGCCGCGGCCCCGGTCCGCCATGGCGCAGGCGAGCTGGCCGGTCCCCTCGAGCCAGACGCCGTCCGGATGCACGGGCAGCCCGTTGTAGGACGCCGTGGACTCCAGGCTCGCGCTGGAGAAGGTCACCCCGGAGATCGTCACGTCGCCGGGCAGCTGCGAGTTCCCCTCGCCGGCGACGTCGGTCGTCGCCAGGTCGGAGGCCGCCCAGTCGACCGAGCGCCCGTACCGCTCGGCCTGCAGCGCCAGCCAGCCCCACGTCGCGGGGTCGAGGGGCAGCGGGTCGCGGTTGATCTCCACGCCGTCGTTCGTGCCGGTGTAGAAGAAGCCGCCCTCGCGGTCCCACACGAGGTCGACGAACGCGCGGGCGTGCTCCTGCGCACGGCGCCAGCGGTCGCCGCCGGCGAGGGCCTCGAGCTGGCGGAAGAACGCGACGCAGTCGATGTTGTGCTCGGTCGACCCGTTGGGGATCGGGTTGTTGCCGCCGTCGACGCCGAAGGAGAACCCGCCGAGCGGGCGCTCGGACCACGTGTTGTCGAGGATCCACTCCCCGATGCGCACCGCGCCGTCGAGGTACCGGGGGTCCCCGGTGGCGCTGAAGGTGTGCAGCAGGGCGATGCCCGGCCAGGCCATGTCGCCCACGGCCGTGCCGAGGAAACCGAACTGCCAGCCGATGTTGGCGGTGCCGTCGGGCAGCTCGAGGCCGTACGGCTGGGGCGAGCCGTCGTAGAAGGTGTACGGACCGGTGTTGTAGCCCTGCCGCAGCCGGCCGTCGTCGTAGGCGGGGTCGTGCTGCTGGGCGAACAGCAGCCCGTCGGCCAGGGTGGCGGCACGGGCCACGTGGCCGCCGGCGAGGGAGGCGCAGATCGTCAGCGCGACGTCGTAGACGAACGCGGTCGAGAACAGCCCGAGCTGGTCGGCGTAGGACTGGGCCATGCGCGGCCCGGTGTTGACCTCGGGGTAGGCGTCGGTCATCGCCCCGAGGAACGAGTGCGCCCGCTCGACGGAGCCGACGGCGGAGGTCGCGGTCCGCGGGGTCGTGGCGAGCGCCGTCCGGCTCGCCCAGGCCTCGGCACCGGAGGCCAGCGTGAGCGCCCCGGCAGCACCGGCGATGAGCACGCCGCGGCGCGAGACGGCGGCGATCCGGTCGTCCGCGGCGCGGGCGAGCAGCCCGTCGGCGGGGGCGGGGGCGGTGCGGGGTCGTGGCATGAGCATCTCCTTCGATGATCGGGCCCCCGGCGTTGGGAGCGCTACCAGACGTAGATTACTCGTGTCACCAACCGGTGTGAAGGGCTGTGACCACGACGTGACCTGAGGACCGAGGGCCGGTCAGGAGAGGCGGACGAGGACCTGCGTACGACCGAGGACCTTGGTGCCCTCGTGCGTCACGGTCAGGTCGATCCGGGCGGTCCCGGCGTCGGCGTCGACCGCACCGACGGTGGCCGTCACCTCGACGGCGGCCGCCCCACCGGCGGGCACCGGGACGGGCTTGGTGAAGCGGGTGCCGTACCGCACGATCGCGCCCGGGTCCCCGACCCAGTCGGTCACGACGTCGACGACGGTACCCATCGTGCACATGCCGTGGGCGATCACCCCGGGCAGCCCGACCTCGGTGGCGAACCGCTCGTCCCAGTGGATGGGGTTGAAGTCACCGCTGGCGCCGGCGTAACGGACCAGCGCGGCACGGTCGATCTCGACGGTGCGGGTGGCGACGACGTCCCCGACGGTCAGGTCGGCGAGCTGCGGACGGGCCATCAGGAGTCCTCCCCGCGGACGACGAGGCTCGAGGTGACGGTCGCGACGTGCTCGCCCGGATCGCCGCCCTCGGCGTCGACGGCGAACAGCTCGCAGCGCGTGGTCACCATGGAGATGCCGGCACGCTGCGTCACCGAGTCGACGTGCAGCACCGTCGCCAGCTCGTCACCGGCCACGATCGGGCGGTGGTGGGTGAACGTCTCGTCGGCGTGCACGACCCGCGAGAAGTCGATCCCGGCGTCGGGGTCGGCCACGTACTGCTGCTCGGCGCGCTGGGCGATCACGACGGCGAACGTCGGCGGCGCGACGAGGTCCGGATAGCCGAGACCCCGCGCTGCCACGAGGTCGTGGTGCGCGGGGTGGGAGGCTCCGACGGCGACGGCGAACTCGCGGATCTTCTCGCGGCCGACCGAGTACGGCGCGGTGGCCGGGTACTCACGCCCGGCGAACGCGGGATCGACGGCGGTCGCCACGTCGGACAGTCTCGCTCGGGACCGGTTCAGCGGGTCTCGCGGTGCGCGGTGTGCTTGCCGCAACGCGGGCAGAACTTCGCCATCTCGAGGCGGTCCGGGTTGTTCCGGCGGTTCTTCTTCGTGATGTAGTTCCGCTCCTTGCAGTCCACGCAGGCCAGCGTGATCTTCGGGCGGACGTCAGCGCTCTTGGCAGCCATGGGGTCTTCACCTCTCGCGCCCCCGGAAGGCGCTACGTGCGTCACGGATGTGGTCCGACGCCGGCCGTCGGACCGCGTGCTATGTGTTGGTAGCGAGGGCGGGGCTCGAACCCGCGACCTCACGATTATGAGTCGTGCGCTCTGACCAGCTGAGCTACCCCGCCGCGCGTGACAACGCGGGACCGTCGGACCGACCGTTCGGACGACGATCCCGCGCACGTCACACAGAGCCCCGAAAGGGAATCGAACCCTTGACCTTCTCCTTACCATGGAGATGCTCTACCGACTGAGCTATCGGGGCGCGGGGAAGACTCTACACGGATCCGTGGGCCCGGAGGAAATCCGGGTCGCGGTGCCGCACGGGAGCCTTCCCCGAGCGATGGCCGACCTCACCGAGGGTGAGACCGGGCCTCGCGGTGGCAGGTGAGGGATTCGAACCCCCGAAGTCGATGACGGCTGATTTACAGTCAGCTCCCTTTGGCCGCTCGGGCAACCTGCCGGGTGAGTTCGCGGACGAACTCGCGGAGACAACCATAGCCGTCGAAGGCCCTGGGTGGAAATCCGTCGGACGTGGCCCTGATCACCCTCCGGGCCGGGCCCTGCCGCGAGGTCTAGTCTCGGGTCGTGACCCCTCCTGCCGCCACGGACCGCTGGGGCCTGCCGCTCGGGCTCTCCGCGTTCCTCCTGTGGGGCGCGATGCCCCTCTTCTTCCCCCTGCTCGAGCCGGCCGGCGCCCTCGAGATCATCGCCCACCGCATCGTGTGGTCGCTGGTGTTCTGCGTGGTGCTGCTCGCGGCGACCCGGAGCCTGGGCTCGTTCCTGGCCGTCCTGCGCCGGCCGCGCACGATGGGGCTGCTGACCCTCGCGTCGGCGCTGATCATCGTCAACTGGACCACCTACGTCTACGCGGTCCTGACCGGGCACGTCCTGGACGCCGCCCTGGGCTACTTCATCAACCCGCTGCTGACCGTCGCCCTCGGCGTCGTCGTGCTGCGCGAACGCCTGCGCCCGGCGCAGTGGATGGCGCTCGGGCTGGGGGGCGCCGCCGTCGTCGTGCTCTCGACCGGCGTGGGCGGCATCCCCTGGATCTCGCTGGTGCTGGCCGGGGCGTTCGGCCTGTACTCGCTGGTCAAGAACCGGGTCGGGCGCGGCGTCGGCGCCCTGCCGGGCCTGGCGGCCGAGACGGCGGTAGCCACGCCGCTCGCCCTCGGCTACCTCGGGTGGCTGGCCGCCACCGGCGTGGGCACCTTCTCCACCCAGGGCGTGGGGCACGCCCTGCTGCTCGTCTCGTGCGGCGTCGTGACCGGCCTGCCGCTGCTCCTCTTCTCCGCGGCGGCCCGACGTCTGCCCCTGTCGGTCGTGGGCATGCTGCAGTACCTGACGCCGTTCCTGCAGTTCCTGCTGGGCCTGCTGGTGTTCGGCGAGCACATGCCGCCGGTGCGCTGGGCCGGGTTCGTGCTGGTGTGGGTGGCGCTCGTGGTGCTCACCGTGGACGGGGTGCGCCAGTCCCGGGCGACGCGTCTGGCCGCCGCCGCACCGGCTACCGTGGACCTCGAACCCTGACCCACGCACGCAAGGAGCACCACCGTGGCCGACTCGTCCTTCGACATCGTCTCCAAGGTGGACCGCCAGGAGGTCGACAACGCCCTCAACCAGGCGGCCAAGGAGATCAACCAGCGCTACGACTTCCGCGGCGTCGGCGCCTCCATCGCCTGGAGCGGCGAGGCGATCGTCATCACGGCCAACAGCGCCGAGCGGGTCAACGCCGCCCTCGACGTCTTCCAGACCAAGCTCATCAAGCGCGGCGTCTCCCTCAAGGCCCTCGACACCGGTGAGGGCGAGCCGCAGGCCTCCGGCAAGGAGTACCGGCTCGTCGCCTCCCTCAAGGAGGGCCTGAGCAGCGAGAACGCCAAGAAGATCACCAAGCTGATCCGCGACGAGGGCCCCAAGGGCGTCAAGACGCAGATCACCGGCGACGAGGTCCGCGTGACCTCCAAGAAGCGGGACGACCTGCAGGACGTCATCGCGATGCTCAAGGGCGCCGACCTCGACGTCGCCCTGCAGTTCACGAACTACCGGTGAGCTGAGCCATGCGAACCGCTCGGGGTGTGCGCCGGCGCAGTCGCTGAGCCGACGTCGAGTCGCGCACCCCGCGCGGCCCCGCGACGTCGGCGCATCCACTTGCTCCCCTCGATGACGAGCGGCAGCAGGAGCGCTAGCCCGATCGACGCGAGCCACTGGCCCCCGGTGAGGGCCACCGTGGACAACGCCGACCGGAGCGACGGCAGCTGGGTCGAGACCACCAGGACGGCCACCGGTACCAGGCCGATCGCCACCGCCTTGAGCACCGGGGCGGCCAGCCCACTGCCGGGATCACGGCGGTTGGCCAGGGCGTTGAGGACGGTGCCCAGGCCCATGACGACGAAGGTCATCGTCATGGACGTGCTCGCCGTCGTGACGCTCGGTTCATCGGGTCCGGCCACCAGCGGGACCAGGGCGGCGGCGAAGAGGACGGCGGCATACAGCACCCAGGACAGGATGGCGGTGCGGTTGGCGATCGGCACCCTGGGGTCACGGGGCCGCCGGTCCATGATCTCGGGGTCACCCGGGTCGACCGCGATCATGACGACGCCCGCCGAAGTGAAGAAGAACAGCAGGAAGAGGATCATCGAGGGGGTCAGCGCGACTCCGTCGTTGATGTCGAAGATCGTCGCTGCGACAAACAGCATGACGAGGGACAGCAGCTGGGTCATCTGATACCGGACGTAGGCGACGACCTTGTCATAGACCCGGCGGCCGAGCTCGACGGCGTGCACGAGAGTGCCGAAGTTGTCGTCCGTGAGGATCATCCTGCCGGCCTGCTTCGTCACCTCGCTCCCGCTGCCCATCGCCACACCGATGTCGGCCTGCTTGAGCGCGGCAGCGTCGTTGACCGCGTCCCCGGTCATCGCGACGACGAGACCGGTCTCCTGCATGACGCGCGCCAGGCGCAGCTTGTCCTCGGGGGTCACCCGGCCGAAGACGTGGAGCTGCGGCAACCTGTCACGGAGCTCTTCGTCCGAGAGCCGGATCAGCTCCGTGCCGCTGATGGCTCCCGGCCCGAGCCCGAGGTCGGCGCCGATCGCCTGCGCGGTCACCGCATGGTCGCCGGTGATCATGCGGACGTCGATGCCGGCCCGTCGGGCGATCCGGACCGCATCCCTGGACGACGGGCGCAGCGGGTCGATGATGCCGACCATCCCGACGAAGAGGAGGTCGTCCGTGAGTGCCATCGGGTCGCTCGCCATACGGTCGAGCTCACTCTCCTCGACGAGCCGGTAGGCGAAGGCGAGGACGCGAAGACCGCGTTCTCCCATCCGCGCGTTCGCCTGCTCGACGTCCTGCCGGACCTCCGACATCGGGACGGGCTCGGTGCGGAGCGGTCCACCGGCCCGGGTGCACCGGGCCAGCACGACGTCGGGCCCGCCCTTGACGAGCTCGACGACCCGCTCCACGCCGTCGACCTCCATCCGGTGGAACGTCGCCATGAACTTGTACTCCGAGTCGAACGGGACCTCGGCGAGCCGGGGGTGCGCCCGGCGGGTCTCCTCCGCGCTGACTCCGAGCTTCGCGGCGAGCACGACGAGGGCGGCCTCGGTGGGGTCGCCGATCACCGTGCCGTCGTCACCGACGGTCGCGTCGCTGTCGAGCACCAGCCCGAGGGCGAGCCGGGAGAAGTCGGGGACCGGGGCCCCGGCCACCCCGAGGATCGTGCCGCTCTTGCGATAGCCCTCACCCTGGACCTCGAACCAGGAGCCGTTCGTGTAGACCGTCGACACCATCATCTCGTTCAAGGTCAGCGTGCCGGTCTTGTCGGAGTTGATGGCGCTCGTCGCACCGAGCGTCTCGACGTCGGTGAGATTCTTGACGACCGCCTTGGCGTCGGCCAGCTGCTTGGCACCCAGCGAGAGCAGCCCGGAGACGAACGCGGGGAGGCCGGTCGGGATCGCCGAGATCGCCATGGCGGTGCCCAGGAGGAAGAGGTTCTGGGCGTCCGTGCCGCGGAGGAGGCCGGCAACGACGATGAGCGCCACGGCGCCCCAGGCGATGATCCCGAGCACCTTGGTCAGACTGTCGAGCTCGCGCTGCAACGGGCTGCGGGAGCGGGTCACCTGCGTGAGCATCGTAGCGATCCGGCCCATCTCCGTACTCATCCCGGTATCGGTGACGACGAGGGTTGCCGTCCCCCGGGTCACCGACGTGTTCTGGAAGAGCATGTTGGACCGGTCGCCCAGCGCGACCTCGCCGGCGGGCAGAGCGACGGCGGCCTTGGGCACCGGGGTGCTCTCACCGGTGAGGGCCGCCTCCTGGGTCTCGACGGTCGCGGAGCGCACGATCCGTCCGTCGGCCGGCACGATGTCGCCGGCCTCGAGCATGGTGAGGTCCCCGGGGACGAGGTCGACGGCAGGGATCAACGACACCTGACCTCCGCGGAGGACGCGGGCCCTCGGCACCTGCATGCTCGAGAGGGCGTCGACGCTCTCCCGCGCCTTCAGCTCCTGCCGTGACCCGAGGAAGACGTTGAGAACGACCAGCAGCGCGACGATGATCCCCGTGGAGGTCTCTCCGATGAACAAGCTCACGCCCGCGACGGCGACGAGCATCAGGTTCATCGGATCCCGCAGCTGGGCGGCAGCCACGGCCCACACGGACGGCGGCCGCTCGCTGGTGATCTCGTTCGGTCCGTAGCGGGTTCGTCGACGCTCGGCCTCCTCGTCCGTCAACCCCTGCGCGGGGTCGGAGCCGAGTGCCTCGAGGACGGATGCCACGCTCTGCGCGTACCACCGCGGGTCGTGGGTCGCAGTCGTGACGGAGACCTTCTCGCTCATCCGACGTCCTCTCTCGTCCGCCGACGCGGCGGTTCGCCCGGCCCCGGTGTCGCACGACGGTGCTCCGCCGGGTCTTCACCATGGAATACCACGCCGCCTGGTGGGCAGCCACCCCACGCGGTCGCGTCCGCGCCGGTACGCGGGTGCGGCGATCCCCACCGTTGCCCGCTCACGCCGAGAGCAGCAAGATGTCCGGATGGCTGCTCACCCACGACCGGTGACCAACCCGGCGCCGCTCCCCCGCCTGGTCGCGACCGACCTGGACGGCACGCTGCTGCGGTCGGACGGCACCGTGTCCGCCCGGACGCGGGCCGCGCTGCGCGCCGTCGAGGACGCCGGCGTCGAGGTGGTCTTCGTCACGGCCCGCCCGCCGCGCTGGCTGGACGTGCTGGCCGACTGCGTGGGCGGGCACGGCCGGGTGGTGTGCCTCGGCGGAGCCGCCGTGTGGGACCTGGCCTCGGGCTCCGCGCACGAGGTCGGCGGGTTCGCCGACGACGCCCTGCGCGGCATCGTCGCGGACCTGCGCGAGGCCGTGCCCGACGTCGCCCTCGGCCTCGAGCGGCACGACGGCCCCTCCTTCGACCCCTGGTTCCCCCGCGACGAGCCGGGCCTGCCCGCGGCCGCTCGCGCCGTCCCCGTCGAGCGGACGCTGGCCGACGGCGGCGCGGGCCCCGGACGGGCGGCCCCGGTGGGCAAGCTGCTCGCCGTGCGGCCGGGCACCCGACCCGCGACGCGGCCCGGGGACGTCCACGGCGGCCCGAACGACGACGCCGTCCAGGAGGAGTTCTTCGCCACGGTGCGGTCCGTCGTCGGCCGGCGGGCGCACCTGGCCTACTCCGGGGCGGCCGGGCTGGCCGAGCTGCTGGCCCCCGGGGTGACCAAGGACGCGGCGCTGGCGCGCTGGTGCACCCGCCTCGGCATCGACGCCGCGGACGTCTGGGCGTTCGGCGACATGCCGAACGACCTGCCGATGCTGCGCTGGGCCGGTCGCGGGCACGCGGTCGCCGACGCGCACCCGGACCTGCTGGCCGGTGCGGACGTCGTCGTCGGGCCCGGGGACGACGACGGCGTGGCCGCGGCCCTGGAGGCCGCCCTGCGCGGCCGCTGAGCTCAGTCGCCGGCGCGGCGCGTGCCGACGTCCTCGGTGCGCAGCCGCGCGACCTCCTCGCGCAGGGCCCGGACCTCGGTGACCAGGCTCTCGACGTCGCCGCGCCGGGCCCACAGGTCGTCGGTGGAGTCCCGACGCTCGGCGCGGGGCTCCTCGGTGCCGGCATCGACGTTCTGCACGAGCCACGAGGACAGCGTCGCGGTCACCACACCCAGCACGGCGATGCCGCCGAGCATCATGCCCACGGCCACGAACCGGCCGGTGATCGTCACCGGGTAGGTGTCGCCGTAGCCGACGGTCGCCATGGTCACCAGCGCCCACCAGAACCCGTCGCCGACGTTGACGATCGTGCTGCCCTCGGCGCCGCGCTCAGCCTCGGTCACGGCCAGCGACCCGGCCAGGACCAGCAGGGCCGACCCGGCGGCCGCGTAGAGCACCACGCGACCGCGCATCGCGCTGGCGCCGGCACGGTTGAGCCGCTTGATCGCGGACACCAGCAGCAGCAGCCGCAGCGGCCGGAGCACCGGCAGCACGACGATCGCCAGGTCGAGCAGGTTGTGCCGCACGAAGTACCAGCGCTGGCGGGACAGCACGAGCCGGGCGACGTAGTCGACGGCGAAGACGATCCAGGTGGTCGTCACGCCGAACCGGCACGCCCGACGGATCTCGGGCGGGACGTCGGGCCACACGATCGGGATCGCGTAGGCGATGAGGAACAGGCCCGCGACGACGAGCAGGGGCCACTCCATCCGCCGCTCCCACGCGGCGACGCGCGGGTCCTCGTCGAGGACGGGACGCAGGGAGCGGGGCGGCGGCGGCGTGTGGTCGGTCATCGCGGGCCAGCGTAGCGAAGCGGCCCCGCCGGGCCCCGGCCGGGATCAGTAGCGCGTGATGCCGCCCGGGCCGAACCCGGTGCCGCCGGCCATCTTCTCCAGGCGCGCGATGCGGTCGTCCATCGGGGGGTGCGTCGCGAAGAGCTTGGCCATGCCGCCGCCGCGGAACGGGTTCGCGAGCATCAGGTGCGAGACGTTCTCCAGCGACTGCGTCTGCGGCAGCGGGGCGGCCTTGGTGCCCTGCTCCAGCTTGCGCAGCGCGGAGGCCAGCGCCAGCGGGTCGCCGGTGAGCTTGGCGCCGTCCTCGTCGGCGTCGTACTCGCGGGTGCGCGAGATCGCCATCTGGATGAGCATCGCGGCGAACGGGGCCAGGAGCGCCAGCGCCAGCGCCGCGAGCGGGTTGCCGCCCTCGCGCCGGTCTCCCCCGCCGAAGATCAGCAGGAACTGCGCCAGCGAGGTGATGACACCCGCCAGCGCGGAGGCGACCGACGAGGTGAGGATGTCCCGGTTGTAGACGTGCATCAGCTCGTGGCCGAGCACCCCGCGCAGCTCGCGCTCGTCGAGGATGCGCAGGATGCCCTCGGTGCAGCACACGGCCGCGTTCTTCGGGTTGCGGCCGGTGGCGAACGCGTTGGGCGCCTGGGTGGGCGAGATGTAGAGCCGCGGCATCGGCTGCCGGGCCACCGTGGACAGCTCGCGCACGATCCGGTACATCTCCGGGGCCTCGAGCTCGGTGACCGGGTAGGCGTGCATCGCCTTGATCGCGATCTTGTCCGAGTTCCAGTAGCCGACGAACGTGCCGATGAGGCCGATCGCGGTGAACAGGAACAGCATCCCCTGGCTGCCGCGGAAGAACACCGCCCAGAGCCCGAGCAGCACGGCCCACAGCACACCGAAGAGCAGGACGGTCTTCAGACCGTTGAAGTGGCGATGACCCACCGGACGACTCCTTCCAGACGACACCGGTGCAACGCCCGGGAGCCGACGGCGGTTCCCTGCGGTCGCTCCGCGCACGCAAGAGCCGGACCGTCCGGGGGCGATCGCGTTCACGGGCGCTGCGCGCCCTCCACTTCCGGTCTGACGACCGCGCCCGGATGGTCCGGCTCTAGCTCACGCCGGGTCTCAGGCGCGGCCCTTGGCGATGTCGATCATCTCCTCGCGCGGGACGACCTTGACGCGCTCGCGGCCGGCCGCCTCGCCGAGGCCCAGCTCGTGGGTGTCGAGCAGCGTGAACTCGTCCCAGGTGATGACGTCGACGCCGCGCTCGGACAGGAAGTCCAGCACCTGCTGCGGCTCGCCGTGCGGGGCGGTGCGGCCGCCCTCCAGGGACCCCTGAGGGTCACCGTCCGCGGCGCCACCCGAGATACCGGTGACGTCCTCGACCAGGTGGCGGATCGTCTCCGAGGCGTCGGACTTGGTGTGGCCGATCAGGCCGACCGGGCCGCGCTTGATCCAACCGGTGGTGTAGACGCCGGGCAGGTGCTCGCCGTCGAGGTCGACGACGCGGCCCTCGCGGTTCGAGATGACGCCCTTGAGGTCGTCGAAGGGGATCTCCGGCAGCGGGGACCCGAAGTAGCCCACGGCCCGGTAGACGGCCTGGACGGGCCAGTCGTGGAACTCGCCGGTGCCCTGGACGGTGCCGTCGCCCTGCAGGGCGGTGCGCTCGGTCCGCAGCCCGACCACCTTGCCGTCCTCGCCGAGCACCTCCGACGGGGAGTGCAGGAAGTGCAGGTGGATGCGCCGCGAGGCCTTCTGCTGCGACGGCTCGACCAGCGTCCAGTCCGTGAGGGTCTTGACGACCTGCTTGGTCTGGTTCGTCGCCTCGATCGCCTCCATCGACCCCTCGTCGAAGTCGAAGTCCTCGGGGTAGACGACGATGTCGACGTCGGGCACGTGGCCCAGCTCGCGCAGCTCCAGCGGGGAGAACTTCACCTGGGCCGGGCCGCGGCGGGCGAAGACGTGGACGTCCGTGACCGGCGAGGCCTCCAGGCCCGCCTGCACGTTCGCCGGGATCTCCGTCGACATCAGGTCCTTGGGGTGCTTGGCCAGGATCCGCGTGACGTCGAGGGCCACGTTGCCGGCGCCGAGGACCGCGACGTGCTGGGCCTCCAGGGGCCAGGTGCGCGGCACGTCGGGGTGCCCGTCGAACCAGGACACGAAGTCGGCGGCGCCGTAGGAGCCGTCGAGGTCGATGCCCGGGATCCCCAGCGCCGCGTCCTTGATGGCGCCGGTGGAGAAGACCACGGCATCGTAGTACTGGCGCAGGTCCTCGAGCTTGAGGTCGACGCCGTAGTTGACGTTGGCGAGCAGCCGCACGTCACCCCGCGACAGGACCTTGTGCAGGGCGTTGATGATGCCCTTGATCCGCGGGTGGTCGGGGGCGACGCCGTAGCGGACGAGTCCGAACGGGGCAGGCAGACGCTCGAAGAGGTCGATGCTGACGTCGAGGTCGGTCTTGGACAGGATGTCCGCGGCATAGATGCCCGCGGGGCCTGCGCCGACGATCGCGACGCGCAGAGGTCGGGTGCTGCTCACTGCGAGGTACGCCTTCCGGATCGGGGCTGCGTGGACTTCGATTCTAGGAGGTTTCCCCTCGGTCGAGGTGAGGTCTACCTCACGCCCAGGGTCTCAACGAGTCTCCAGGATGCCACAGACGTCTCGGGAATTGAACACAGCGTCTCACATCCTGGCATCTGGGACCGCGCCCCTGGTCACGAGGGTCGGACGGCCTGTTCTCCGGGCGCAGCGGCTGGCTAGCATCCGCCCCATGGCGACGACGCTGCTGGACCGCACCCGCTCCGAGCTCACGCCGGTGCGCCGCGCCGTCGGCGTCGCCCTGGGGCCCGCCGTCGGCTGGGCGGTGTGGGTCAGCGGGCCGGGATGGGCGGCCCCGGCCCTCGCGGTCGCGGCGGTCGCCGGAGTGGCCCTCGGCGCCGTCGACCGCCGCACCCACCGGCTGCCGGACGCCGTCACCTACCCGACCACCGCCGTCGTCGGCGCGCTGCTCGCGCTGGCCGCGCTCGTCGACGGCGACGTCGCACCGCTGCTGCGTGCGGCGGCCGGGGCGACCGTGCTCGGCGGCACCTACCTGCTGCTGCACCTGGTCAACCGCTCGGGCCTCGGGCTCGGGGACGTCAAGCTCGCCGTGCTGCTCGGGCTGGTGACCGGCTGGTTCGGATGGTCCGCGCTGTGGGCGACGGCGGTCCTGCCCTTCCTGCTCGGCGGCACGATCGCGATCGTCCTGCTCGTGGCGCGACGTGCGACACGCTCCACCGCGATCGCGTTCGGCCCGTTCATGCTGGCCGGGGCCGCCGTCGCGCTCACCGCGCAACGCCTGCTGGCGGGCTGAACCTCAGACGGTCCGGTCGGCCAGCGCGGTGGCCAGGTCCGTCAGCGCCTCCTTGACGGGACCGTCGGGCAGGACCTCCAGCTCGGCGGCAGCCTCCCGTGCCCAGCGCACGGCGAGCGTGCGGGTCTCGGCGAGCACGTCGTGCTCGCGCAGGTCGGCCACCACGGCCGCCAGCGCGGCGTCGTCGGACAGGTCGCCGTCGAGCCGACCCAGCAGCTCCGCGTCCGCCGGCGTCCCCTCCCCCTGCGTGACCCGCTGGCGCAGCAGCAGGACCGGCATCGTGGGGACGTGCTCGCGCAGGTCCGTCCCCGGCGTCTTGCCGGACACGGCGCCGGAGGAGGCGATGTCGAGGACGTCGTCGGCGAGCTGGAAGGCCATGCCGACCTTCTCGCCGTAGGCCGCGACCGCCTCGATGATCTCGTCCGGGCAGCCGCCGAACATCGCGCCCAGACGAGCCGACGTGGCCAGCAGCGAGGCCGTCTTGTCGCTGAGCACCTGCAGGTAGTGCTCGACCGGGTCGTCGTCCGGCCCGGGACCGGTGGTCTCGTGGAGCTGACCGAGGCACATCCGCTCGAACGTGCGCGACTGCAGCACGACCGCCTCCGGGCCGAGGCCGGCCACCAGGGCCGAGGCGCGGGCGAACAGCAGGTCCCCCACGAGGATGGCCACGGTGTTGCCCCACACGGTGTGAGCGGCCGGGGCGCCACGGCGCACCGGCGCCGAGTCCATGACGTCGTCGTGGTACAGCGAGGCGACCTGGGTCAGCTCGACCACCACGGCGGCGTCGACGATCTGCGGCTGCGCCCCGTCGCCGAGCTCCCCGGCGAGGAGCGTCAGCAGCGGGCGGAACCGCTTGCCGCCCGCCGTCACCAGATGACGGGCGGCGTCGTCGGCGAGGGCGTCGGTCGAGGCCACGGCCTCGTCGAGCGTCGCGTCGACCTCGGCGAGCCGCTGCGCGACCCGGTCGGCCAGCGCGGGGTCCGAGAGCGGGACGCCGGTCGGCAGGGTCGGTGCGGCGCCGGACGGCGCGTCAGAAGCACGGGTCACGATCCGAACCTATCTTCCCGACGCGCCGGGAGCCGAACGGAGGTCACGGACGGAACGCGGCCGCCTGCGTCATCCAGTCCAGCACCGGCCCCGGGACGAGCCCGAGCAGCACCACCCCGACGGCGCAGACGGTGACCGCCACCGCCGTCGGACCCTGCGAGGAGATGACGACCACCGCGGCCCGCTCGGTCGCCGCACGCGCCGCCGTCAGGGTGCCCGCTCGCTCGGGGGTGTCCTCGGCCCCGGTCCCCGCGTCCGACGTCCCGGCCCCGGAGCCCGCCGTGGCTCCGCCGGCACCGGACGCGCCGTCGTCGGCCGTGTCCTCCACCGGCGGGGTGAGCACCATCAGGACGATGAGACGGACGTAGAAGAACACGGCCACGATCGAGGCGAGGACACCGATGACCGCCAGCGGCCAGGCCCCGGCCTCCACCGCCGCCGAGAACGCGCTGAACTTCGCCAGGAACCCGGCCGTCAGCGGGATGCCCGCCATGGACAGCAGGAACAGCGAGAATGCCGTCGCCAGCAGCGGGGAACGCCGTGCGAGCCCGGCCCACTGGGACAGGTGCGTCGCCTCGCCGAGCACCACGCCGTCGGCGTCCTGCTCGCGCACGAGGGTCACCACGGCGAAGGCGCCCAGCGTGGCCAGCCCGTAGGCCAGCACGTAGAACAGGACCGCCCGCGCCCCGACCTGGTCGAAGCCGACCATCGCCACCAGCAGGAACCCGGCGTGCGCGATCGAGGAGTAGGCGAGCATCCGCTTGACGTCGGTCTGCACAGCACCGGCGACGGTACCGACGAGCATCGTGAGGATCGCGGCGACCCACAGCCCGGTCTCCAGGTCCTGCCGCAGCGGCTCGTCGAGACCGGCGGCGAGGGTGAAGAGCACCCGCACCATCGCCCCGATGGCGGCCGCCTTGACGCAGGCCGCCATGAACGCGGTGATCGGCGTGGGGGCGCCCTGGTACACGTCGGGCGTCCAGGTGTGGAACGGCGCGGCGCCGATCTTGAACAGCAGCCCCACGGACACGAGCAGCACGCCGGCGATGACCAGCCCCGGCATCATCGCCAGCACCTGGCTGTCAGGGTGGGCCAGCACGTAGACGGCGGTCTCCAGGCTCACGGACCCGGCGAAGCCGTACACGAGCGCGATGCCGAACAGCATCAGCGCGCTGGCGAACGCCCCGAGCAGGAAGTACTTGAACGCGGCCTCCTGGCTGAGCAGCCGCCGACGGCGGGCCGTCGCGCAGAGCACGTACAGCGGCAGGGACAGCACCTCCAGCGCGATGAACAGCACGATGAGGTTGTCCGTGGCCGGGAACAGCAGCATCCCGCCCGTGGCGAACAGCATCAGCGGGTAGATCTCGGTCTGCTGCAGCCCGGCCTCCCGGGCGGCGTCCTCGTAGGCGGTGCCCGGCACGGCGGCGGCGGTGGGGGCGAACGCGTCCTGGCCGGTGCTGGTGCGGTCGGCCACGACGAGCACGCCGAGGATCGCGAGCACGGCCACCACGGCCTGGATGCCCAGCGTGAACGGCGTGAGGACCACGGTGCCGTCCACGACGAAGGCGAACCCGTCGGTGCTCACCCGGTCCCACAGCAGCGCCACCGCGACCAGGGTGCCCGCCAGGGCACCGAGGGTCAGCACGAGCTGGGTCAGACGGCGGGCGCGGGCCGGGACGAAGGCCTCGACCAGCACCCCCACCACGCCGGCGGCCAGGACCACCAGGATCGGCGACAGGACCGCCCAGTCGATCTCCGGTGCGACGAACTCGTTCACTGCTCGCTCCCCTCTGCCGCGCCGAGCACGGGTTCCGGATCGGTGGCGCCGACGAGCTCGACGGAGACCGACGCGGGTTCACGGACGTAGTCGAGCGCCGGTCCGGGCACCAGGCCCAGCACGACCAGCGCGGCCACCAGCACGCCGGCGACCGTCTTCTCCCGGCCGCCCAGGTCCTTCGCCCCGGTGATCTCCGCCCCGACGGGGCCGGTGAACATGCGCTGGTAGGTCAGCAGCACGTAGGTCGCGGCCAGGACGACGGCGGGCACGGCCACGAGCACCGCGGCGGGCCACCGGCCGTAGGCCCCGAGGAACACCATGATCTCCGAGACGAAGGTCGCCAGACCCGGCAGCGCGAGGGCCGACAGACCCGCGACGAGGAACGTGCCGCCGAGCACCGGGGCGACGGTGCGCATGCCGCCGTAGTCGGAGACCAGCTGGCTGTGCCGCGGGTGGCGGGCGATGGCGAAGCCCGCCAGGAGGAACAGCGCACCGGTGGAGATGCCGTGGTTCAGCATCATGAAGCTCGAGCCCGAGACGCCCACGGAGGTGAAGGTGAAGATGCCCAGGATGATGAACCCGAAGTGGGACACCGAGGTGTAGCCGATCAGGCGCAGCACGTCGGACTGGCCGATCGCCAGGATCGCGCCGTACAGGATCGAGATCACCGCGAGCACGACGACGAACGGCGCCGCCCAGCGGCTCGCCTCCGGGAACAGCGGCAGGCACAGCGTGAGCATCCCGAACGTGCCCACCTTGTCCAGCACGCAGATGAGCAGCGTGGAGGTCCCCGGGGTGGCGTTCTGGGTCACGTCCGGCAGCCAGGTGTGCACCGGGAACATCGGCGCCTTGATGGCGAACGCCAGGAAGAACGCGGCGAACATCAACCGCTCGGCCGTGGGGTCGAGCGCCAGCCCGGTGAGGTTGTCGGTGAGGAAGGCGTCCTCGGGACGCAGCCCCGTGGCGGCGTCCACCGGCACCTGCAGGTAGAGCGCGACGACGGCGGCCAGCATGATCAGTCCCCCGCCGAGGGAGAACATGAGGAACTTCACCGCCGCGTACCGGCGCTGGGCACCCTGGCCGAACCCTCCGATGAGGAAGTAGGCGGGGATCAGCATGGCCTCGAAGACCACGTAGAACAGGAACACGTCCCGCGCGGTGAAGACCAGCACCATGAAGCTGAGCAGCACCAGCACCGTGGCCAGGTAGCGCCGCAGCCGCACGGCGTCACCGCCCTGCTCGTGCCAGGCCGCGAGGATCACCAGCGGCACCAGGCCCACGGACAGCGCGACGAGCAGCAGCGCCACCCCGTCGACCCCGACGGCGTAGCTCGCGCCGAGCGCCGGGATCCACGCGTAGGTCTCGGTGAGCTGGTGGGTGCCCGCCGCGCCCGTGTCGAAGGCGAGGAACGCCCCCACCACCAGGGCGGCCTCCACCAGGGCACCGACCAGGGCGACCGTCCGCGCGGCACCCGCGCTGAACGCGCCGCCGCCCGTGGCCGCACCGGCGGCCGGCCGTCCCCGGCCGACGCCGGTCAGTGCGGTGGCCAGCGCGGCCACCAGCGGCCAGGCGACGAGCGCCGTCAGCCAGGGAAATGTCGACATCGTCATCCCTTCCACGCCTCAGCCCGCCGTCGCCACGAGCCAGATCACCAGCACGATCACTCCGAGCCCGCCCAGTGTGATCGCGGCGTACTGCCGCGCGTACCCGGACTGCCAGCCCCGCAGCCAGCTGCCGAGCCGGCCGACCCCTCCGGCCAGCCCCAGCCAGCCCGCGTCGACCGCGGTCCGGTCGGCGAAGACCATCGACCGGGTCAGGTATTGCCCCGGACGCATCACGAGCGTCTCGTTGACGTCGTCCTGGTGCAGGTCCACCCGGGCGGCCCGGACGAGCGCCGGCGCCGGTGGTGGGGTCGTCGGGACCTTCGCCACCGCGTACTGGCGGAACGCGATGGCCGCGCCGACCACGACCAGCAGGAGGGTCAGCGACACGATCAGCCAGATCGGCAGCACCGGCTCCTCGTGCTCGGCGTGCCCGGTGACGGGCTCCAGCCAGTGCACGAACCGGTCCCCGGCGTTGAGCGCGAAGCCCAGACCGACCGAGCCGACGGCGAGGATGATCATCGGCCAGATCATCAGGGCCGGGGACTCGTGCGGGTGGCGGGCCTCGGCCCCCTCCCCGATGAGCCAGCGCCGGCGCCCGGCGAAGGTCATGAAGAACAGGCGCGACATGTAGTACGCGGTGATGCCCGCGCCGAGCAGGGCCGCGGTACCGAACACCCAGGGCTGCCAGCCCTCGCCCACGAACGCCGTCTCGATGATCTTGTCCTTCGAGTAGAAGCCGGAGAACGGCGGCACGCCGAGGATCGCCAGCCAGCCCAGCCCCATGGTGATGGCCGTGACGGGCAGCAGGCGCGCCAGGCCGCCGAAGCGGCGCATGTCCACGTCGTCGTCCATCGCGTGCATCACCGACCCGGCGCCGAGGAAGAGGCCGGCCTTGAAGAAGCCGTGGGTGACCAGGTGGAAGATCGCGAACGCGTAGCCGACCGGTCCGAGCCCGGCGGCCAGCATCATGTAGCCGATCTGCGACATGGTCGAGGCGGCGAGCGCCTTCTTGATGTCGTCCTTGGCGCAACCGACGATCGCCCCGAAGAGCAGCGTCAGCGCACCGACGATGGCGACGACGAGCTGGGCGTCGGGGGCCGCCTCGAGCAGCGGGCCGGAGCGCACGAGCAGGTACACGCCCGCGGTGACCATCGTGGCGGCGTGGATGAGCGCGGACACCGGCGTCGGGCCGGCCATCGCGTCCCCGAGCCAGGCCTGCAGCGGCAGCTGCGCGGACTTGCCGCACGCCGCCAGCAGCAGCATCAGCCCGATCGCCGTCGTGATGCCCTGGTCGGCCGCCTCCGCCGACCCGAGCACGGTGCCGAAGTCCAGCGCCCCGAACGTGGCGAGCATGAGCATCATCGCCACGATGAGCCCCATGTCGCCGACCCGGTTCATCAGGAACGCCTTCTTGCCGGCCACGGCGTTCGGCAGCTTGTGGTCCCAGAACCCGATGAGCAGGTACGAGGCCAGACCGACACCCTCCCAGCCGACGAAGAGCAGCAGGTAGTTGTCCGCGAGCACCAGCAGCAGCATCGCCGCGACGAACAGGTTGAGGTACGCGAAGAACCGGCGGCGGTCGCGGTCGTGCGACATGTAGGCCACGGAGTAGACGTGGATGAGCGTGCCGACGAACGACACCAGCATCACGAACGTCATGGACAGCGGGTCGAGCTGGAACCCGAGGTCGACCGTGAAGGCCCCGGCGTCGATCCAGGTGCCGACCGAGGAGGTCGCCACCCGCTGCTCGGCGTCCACGCCGAGCATGTCGAGCAGGATCACCAGGCCGATCACGAACGTCGCCGTCGAGGCGAGCACCCCGAGCCAGTGCCCCCAGCGGTCGCTGCGCCGGCCGACCAGGAGGAGCAGAGCGGCACCGATCAGCGGGGTCGCGACCAGCCAGGGCGCGAGGGAGAGCGTCTGCGTCGTCATCGAAGTCGTCGGCCTCTCTAGCTCTTGAGCAGGTTGACGTCGTCGACCGAGGCCGACCGGCGGGCACGGAAGATCGTCACGATGATCGCCAGGCCCACCACGACCTCGGCGGCGGCGACGACCATGACGAAGAAGGCCAGGACCTGTCCGGTGATGTCGCCGTGCATCCGCGCGAACGTGACCAGCGCGAGGTTCGTGGCGTTGAGCATCAGCTCGATGCCCATGAACACCACGATGGTGTTGCGCCGCAGCAGCACCGTCGTCGCGCCGAGCGCGAAGAGGACGACGGCGAGGTAGAGGTAGTTCGTCAGCTCCATCAGCGGGTCTCCCCCTCGCTGCTGTCCGGTCCGACGCTCGGCACCGGGTCGTCGGGGCCCTCCAGCTCGCGGTGAACCAGCGTCTGCTCGGCGGTGAGCAGCTCGGCGGCCTCGCGCTGCTGGCCGCGGATGCGCAGCACGCGCGGCACGGAGTGCTCCAGCGGGCGGCCCGTGTGGTCGAGCGCCGGGGTGTCCATCGCGTTGTTCTGCGCGTAGACGCCGGGTGCCGGCAACGGGCTCAGGTGCCGCCCGGTGGGCACCGCGGCGATCTTCGCCTCGGCCAGGGCCCGCTGGGTGGGCTTGTTGCCGATCCGGCGCCGGTGCGTGAGCACCAGGCCGGCCAGCGCGGCGGTGACGAGCAGGATGCCGACGACCTCCATGGCCACGACGTAGTGCTCCATGACGACCCGGGCCAGCGCCACGGGGTTGGTCACCGCGTTGGCCTCGGCCAGCCCCTGCGGCGGCGGGAACGTCGACTGGGCGATGACCCCGCACAGCACGGACGCCAGGCCCGCCCCGAGCAGCAGCCCGATCCAGCGCTGGCCGCGGATGGTCTCGGTCAGCGAGTCGGCCGCGTCCACCCCCACGAGCATCAGCACGAAGAGGAAGAGCATCATCACGGCGCCGGTGTAGACCACGACCTGGACCACGCCGAGGAACGGGGCCTCCTGGGCCACGTAGAGCACCGCCAGGGAGATCATGACGAACACGACGCACACCGCGGCGTGCACGGCCCGGCGCACGACCAGCAGGCCGGCGGCCGCGATCACCATGAGCGGTGCCAGCACCCAGAACAGGACGGTCTCGCCGCCGGAGACGGTCATGGGCGTGCCTCCTCGGTCTGCACGGGACGGTGGTCCAGGTTGGACTGCGTCGCCGCGGCGCGGGTCGCCTCGGCACGGTCCTGGTCCGGACGCAGGTGGTGCGTGTCGGGCACCGGCGGCGGCGCGTCCCCGGCCACGACGGCGGACGCGGCGTCGAGCGTCGGGTCGTCCGGACGGTGCTCCCGTACCCAGTCGACCTGCTCGGCGGTGGGTGCCGTGACCTCGCCGCGGTAGTACTCGGTGTCGGTGGTGCCCTCGGCCATCGGGTGCGGCGCGGAGAGCATCCCCTCGGCCAACGGGGCCAGCAGGTCCTGCTTCTCGTAGATCATCCCCGCGCGGGACGGCCCGGCCAGCTCGTAGTCGCTGCCCATCGTCAGCGCCCGGGTGGGGCACGCCTCGATGCACAGCCCGCAGAAGATGCAGCGCAGATAGTTGATCTGGTAGACGCGTCCGTAGCGTTCTCCGGGGCTCATGTGCGCCTCGGGGGCGCCGTCGACGGCGGCGGCGTTGTCCGCCCCCTCGACGTAGATCGCGTCGGCGGGGCAGGCCCAGGCGCACAGCTCGCAGCCGATGCACTTCTCGAGCCCGTCGGCGTACCGGTTGAGCTGGTGACGGCCGTGGTACCGGGTCTGCGGCGGCGTCTTCTTGCGGGGGTACTCCTCGGTGACGGTCGGCTTGAACAGCGACGAGAACGTCACGCCGAAGCCGGCCACGGGAGCGAACAGCTCCCCGAGAGGTCCCTTCTTCGGCCGCAGCGGCTCGTAGGGCTGGTCGCTCATCGCGTCTCCTCGTCGTCGACAGCGGTCGCGGTGGTGGTCTCCACGTCCTCGGCGGGCGGCACGGTGCGCCGGGCCCGCGGCGAGGGCGGCAGGCTCTGACCGGGGACGGGCGGGACCGGGTAGCCGCCGGCGAAGGCGTCGAACGGCTGGTCGCCCTGCGCCGTCGTGTCGTCCGCCGGTCTCCGCTCGGGCCACAGCCACAGCACCGCCATGACGACGGCGAGGGCCACGAGGATCCCGACGATCATCTGGGTCTGGGTGACCCCGGCGAGCCCCGCCCACTGGAAGGTGCCCAGGATCGCCACCCAGGCCAGCGCGAACGGGATGAGGACCTTCCAGCCGAAGACCATGAACTGGTCGTAGCGCAGTCGCAGCAGCGTGCCGCGCACCCACACGAAGGCGAACATCAGCAGCCACACCTTGGCCAGGAACCACAGCAGCGGCCACCAGCCGGTGTTGAACATCCCGTCGCCCACCAGGGACAGCGGCCACGGAGCGCGCCAGCCGCCCAGGAACAGCGTCGTCGCCACGGCCGAGACGTTGAGCATCGCGATGTACTCCGCCAGGAAGAACCAGGCGAACTTCATCGAGGAGTACTCGGTCATGTACCCGCCGACCAGCTCGCCCTCGGCCTCCGGCAGGTCGAACGGCAGCCGGTTCGTCTCCCCCACCATCGAGATGAGGAAGATGACGAACGCCGGTGCGAGCGGGATGAACCACCACAGGCTCGTCTGGGACTCCACGATGGACGAGGTCGACATCGACCCGGCCATGATGAACACGCTGACCAGGCTCAGCCCCATCGCCAGCTCGTAGCTGATGACCTGGGCGGTGGACCGGACCGAGCCGAGCAGCGGGTACGTCGAGCCCGACGACCAGCCGCCGAGCACGATGCCGTACACGCCGATCGAGGCGCAGGCCAGGATGTACAGCACCGCCACCGGGAAGTCGGTGAGCTGGGCCGGGGTGGTGAAGTCCGTGAACGGGATCGTCACCGAGGGACCGAACGGGATGACGGCGAACACGAGCAGCGAGCAGAACACCGAGATCATCGGGGCGAGCAGGTAGACCCGCCGGTCGGCGTTCGTGACCGTCACGTCCTCCTTGAGCAGCAGCTTCATCGCGTCGGCGAGTGACTGCAGCAGACCGAACGGACCGTGCCAGTTCGGTCCGGGGCGCAGCTGCATCCGGGCGACGAGCTTGCGCTCGAACCAGATCGCGAACAGCACGCTGGTCAGCAGGAAGACGACGATGAGCACGGCCTTGACGACCGAGACCCAGATCGTGTCCGCGCTGAAGTCGGCGGCGACGCCGGGGATCATGCCTGGACTCCCTTCTCGGCCGGGGAGACCCGGACGGTTCGGCCCGGGGAGACGCCGAGGGTGTCGTGCACCCGGCAGCCGCGCGAGGCCAAGGGCAGCCACACCACGTGGTCGACCATCTCCGTGATCGCCACCGGCACGGTGACCGCGCCGCGCTCGGTCGCCACCGTGACCTGGTCGCCGTCGAAGACGTCGAACCCGGCCGCGGTGGCGGCGCTCATCCGGGCCACCGGTGTCTTGGCGGTCCCGGCGAGGAACTCCTCGCCGTCCTGCATCGCGCCGTCGTCGAGCAGCAGGCGCCAGCTCGCCAGCACCGCGGACCCCGGCGGCACGGCGGGCGGGTCGTCGGTGGTGTGCTGCGGCGGCGCGGGCCGGGGCCCGCCCCAGGCGGGTAGCGCGGCGATCGCCCGGTGCGCACGCACCGGCTCGGCCAGGCCCAGGTCGCGGTCGAGCAGGCTCGCGAGCTCGTGCAGGACCCGGTGGTCCGGCAGCGCCGTGGAGTCCAGCGCCTGGCCGAAGGCCCGCACGCGGCCCTCCCAGTTCCAGTACGACCCGGCGCGCTCGACGGGCGGTGCGACGGGCAGCACGACGTCGGCCAGCTCGGTGACCTCGGTGCGGCGCACCTCCATCGAGACGACGAACCCGGCCGTGGCGAGCGCCCGACGGGCGTGCTCGGGGTCGGGCAGGTCGGCGAGCTCGACGCCCCCGACCAGCGCCCCGGCGAGCTGGCCCACGCTGAGGGCGTCCAGGATGCCGGCGGTGTCGAGGCCCCGGGTGTCGGGCAGGTCCGCGACGTCGACCTCCCAGGCGGCGGCGACCTCCGCGCGGGCGGCCCCGTCCTCCAGCGGACGTCCGCCGGGCAGCAGACCCGGCAGCAGGCCGGCCTCCACGCCGCCGCGCTCACCGGCGCGGCGCGGGATCCAGGCCAGACTGGCCCCGGTGGTGCGGGCCAGCTCGAGGACGGCGGCGTACGCACCGGGCGACCCGGCCAGCCGCTCGCCGACGAGCAGCACGGCCCCCGGCTGCGCCAGCGCCTCGGCGGCCTCCGGCACGCGGGCGTCGTCGACGTCGGCCCGGCTGGTGCTGCCGGACGCCTGCCGCGCCACCGCGCCGAGCCACTCCGCCTCGGTGCCCGGGGCGGCCGGCAGCAGCGTGCCGTCCAGCCGGGCGAGCCCGCGGCTGACGAACGGCGCCACGGAGAACACGCGGGTGCCCTGCTTCACGCCCTTGCGCAGGCGCAGGAACGTGACCCCGGCCTCCTCCTCGGCCTCGAGCCCCGCCAGCAGCACGGCCGGCGCGGACTCGAGGTCGGCGAACGTGACGCCGACGCCGGAGCCCGCCACCGTGTGGGCCAGGAAGTCCGCCTCCTCGACCGAGTGCACCCGGACGCGCTGGTCGATGTCGTCGGTGCGCAGCACGGTGCGGGCGAAGCGCGACCAGGCGAAGGCGTCCTCCACCGTCAGCCGGCCGCCCGGCAGCACCCCCACCCCGCCGTCGTCGCGGGCGGCGGCCAGGCCGCGGGCGGCGACCTCGAGGGCCTCGACCCAGGACGCCGGCCGCAGGTCGCCGTCCTCGCGCACGAGCGGGGTCGTGATGCGGTCCGGCGCGCTCTGCCAGGTGAAGGCGAAGCGGTCCTTGTCGGTGATCCACTCCTCGTTGACCGCGGGGTCGTCGCCAGCCAGCCGCCGCATCACCGAGCCGCGGCGGTGGTCGACGCGGATCGCGGACCCGCAGGAGTCGTGCTCGCCGATGCTCGGGGTGGAGACCAGGTCGAACGGACGCGCGCGGAAGCGGTACCGCGCCCCGGTCAGCGCTCCTACGGGGCAGATCTGGACCGTGTTGCCGGAGAAGTACGACGCGAAGGGCTGGCCCGAGGCGTCGGGCAGGGCGACCCCCTGCGGCACGTCCACCGGACCGTCGGCCCGGACGCCGTCGGACGCCGCGGGCGCGTCCCGGTGCCCGCCGCACGGCGGGGCGAAGTCGAGCACGTCCTCGTCGAACCGCCCGATCTGCTGGTGGGCGCCGCGCTCCTGCAGGTCGATGAACACGTCCCCGGCGATCTCCTCGCTGAACCGCGTGCACCGCTGGCACAGCACGCAGCGCTCGCGGTCCAGCAGGATCTGGGTGGAGACCTGGATCGGCTTGGGGAACGTCCGCTTGACGTCGGTGAAGCGCGAGTCCGCCCGGCCGTTGCTCATCGCCTGGTTCTGCAGCGGGCACTCGCCGCCCTTGTCGCAGACGGGGCAGTCCAGCGGGTGGTTCATGAGCAGCAGCTCCATGACCCCCTGCTGGGCCTTGTCCGCCACGGCGGAGGTGTGCTGGGTGCGCACGACCATGCCCGGCACGACGGTCATCGTGCACGAGGCCTGCGGCTTGGGCATCGGGCGCAGGTTGCCCTCGCGGTCCGGCATCTCGACCTCGACCAGGCACTGCCGGCACGCCCCCGCGGGCTCCAGCAGCGGGTGGTCGCAGAACCGCGGGATCTCGATCCCGACCTGCTCGGCGGCGCGGATCACCAGCGTGCCCTTGGGCACGGTGACCTGGACGTCGTCGATCGTGCAGGTCACGGTCTCCACCGGCGCGGCATCGGTCGGTGTGCCTGTGGTGGCGGTCATCAGTGGCCTCCTGCACCCGCGAGCGCCGGCGGCGCCTGGGGCGTGTCGTCGAACAGCGTGGACCGGGCCGGGTCGAACGGGCACCCACGCCCGTCGAGGTGCGCCTCGTACTCGTCGCGGAAGTACTCGATGGACGACGTGATCGGGGACGTCGCGCCGTCGCCGAGCGCGCAGAACGCCCGGCCGAGGATGTTGTCGCACAGGTCGAGCAGGACGTCGATGTCTCCCGCCTCGCCCGCGCCGGCCTCGATGCGGTGCAGGATCTGCTTGAGCCAGTAGGTGCCCTCGCGGCACGGGGTGCACTTGCCGCACGACTCGTGCGCGTAGAAGTCCGTCCACCGGCTGACGGCGCGGACGACGCAGGTCGTCTCGTCGAAGATCTGCAGCGCGCGGGTACCGAGCATCGACCCGGCCGCGCCGACTGACTCGTAGTCGAGCGGGACGTCGAGGTGCTCGGCGGTGAACAGCGGCGTCGAGGAGCCGCCCGGGGTCCAGAACTTCAGCTCGTGGCCCTCTCGGACCCCGCCGGCCAGGTCGAGCAGCTCGCGCAGCGTGATGCCGAGCGGGGCCTCGAACTGCCCGGGGCGGGTCACGTGGCCGGACAGGGAGAACAGGCCGTGCCCGGTGGACTTCTCGGTGCCCATCGAGGAGAACCAGTCGGCGCCGTGCGCGACGATGCCGGGCACGGAGGCGATGGACTCCACGTTGTTGACGACCGTGGGCCGGGCGTACAGCCCCGCGACGGCGGGGAACGGCGGCTTGAGCCGCGGCTGGCCGCGCCGGCCCTCGAGCGAGTCCAGCAGCGCGGTCTCCTCGCCGCAGATGTAGGCGCCGGCACCGGCGTGCACGGTGACCTCGAGGTCGAAGCCGGAGCCGTGGATGTTCGTCCCCAGGTGACCGGCCTCGTAGGCCTCCCGCACGGCGGCGAGCAGCCGGCGGTAGACGTGCAGCACCTCGCCGCGCACGTAGATGAACGCGTGGTGGCACCCGATGGCGTAGCTGGTGATGGCCACCCCCTCGACCAGGTGCTGCGGGCTGGCCATCATCAGCGGGATGTCCTTGCAGGTGCCCGGCTCGGACTCGTCGGCATTGACCACGAGGTAGCGCGGGCCGCCGTCGGGCGGGGGCAGGAATCCCCACTTCATCCCGGCGGGGAACCCGGCGCCGCCGCGCCCGCGCAGGCCGGAGTCCTTGACGAGCTGGACCAGGTCGGCCGGGTCGGTGCCCAGCGCGGCCCGGAGCCCGGCGTAGCCGCCCGCCGCCTCGTAGGTGGCGAGCTTCCAGGAGCTCTCCGCGTCCCAGGTGTCGGTCAGGACCGGGGTCAACGGGTCAGTCATCGTCGCCCTCCTTCGCGTCGGCCTGCCCGGCAGGTCCGGTGTCGTCCGACGGCGTGGTCGGTTTCCGCTCCGCGCTGGACTGGCCGGTGCCCGTCTCGGGCGTCACCTCGACGCGCGGTGTCCCGGGGGCCCCGGCCTGCTCGCCGCCCGGAGCGGTCCAGCCGCGCTCGCGCGCGATGCGCAGCCCCTCGAGGGTCGGCCCGCCGGCACCGGCGCCCTCGTCGGCGCGGCCGTCGTCGAACCCGGCCAGGACCCGGCTCATCTGCTTGAACGAGCAGACCGAGTCGGCGCCCCGGGTCGGGGTGACCTGCTCCCCGCTGCGCAGACGGTCGGCCAGCTCGGTGGCGGACTCCGGGGTCTGGTTGTCGAAGAACTCCCAGTTGACCATCACCACGGGGGCGTAGTCGCAGGCGGCGTTGCACTCGACGCGCTCCAGCGTGACGGACCCGTCCGGCGTGGTCTCGTCGTGCCCGACGTCCAGGTGCTGGCTCAGCCGGTCGAAGATCGCGTCCCCGCCCATGACCGCGCACAGCGTGTTGGTGCAGACCCCCACCGTGTACTCGCCGTTGGGGTGGCGCTTGTACTGGGTGTAGAAGGTGGCCACCGCGGAGACCTCCGCGGCGGTCAGCCCGAGCTGCTCGGCGCAGAAGACGATCCCGTCGCGGCTGACGTAACCCTCGACGGACTGCACCAGGTGCAGCAGCGGCAGCAGCCCCGACCGCGGGTCCGGGTAGCGCCCCTTGATCTCCTCGGCGTCGGCCACGAGCGCGGCCAGGGTCTCGGCGTCGTACCCCGTGCGCGAACGCGCGCCCACCGGTTCGGCCGTCATCGGTCCACCCCTCCCAGCACCGGGTCCAGGGACGCGACAGCGACGACGACGTCGGCCACCTGGCCGCCCTCGCACATCACCGACACGGCCTGGAGGTTGTTGAACGACGGGTCGCGGAAGTGCGCCCGGTAGGGCCGCGTGCCGCCGTCGGACACCACGTGCACGCCGAGCTCGCCGCGCGGGTGCTCGACCGTCTGCCACGCCTGTCCGGCCGGCACCCCGAAGCCCTCGGTCACCAGCTTGAAGTGGTGGATGAGGGCCTCCATCGAGGTGCCCATGATCTGGCGGATGTGGTCCAGGGAGTTGCCCTGGCCGTCGGAGCCGACGGCGAGCTGGGCCGGCCAGGCGATCTTCTTGTCCGCGACCATGATCGGCGCGCCGACGGTGTCGTCCAGCCGCGCGAGGCACTGCTCGACGATGCGCAGCGACTGGTAGCACTCCTCGATGCGGATCACGACCCGCGCGTAGCAGTCGGCGGCGGTGTCCGTGGGGACGTCGAAGTCGTAGTCCTCGTAGCCGCTGTACGGGAACGCCTTGCGCACGTCGTACGGGTGCCCGGCGGACCGCAGCACCGGACCGGTGATCCCGAGGGCGAAGCAGCCGGACAGGTTCAGCACGCCCACGCCCTGCAGGCGGGACTTGAAGATCGGGTTGGCCAGCATCAGGTCGCCGAGCATGCCGATGTACTTGCGCAGGCTGGGCAGCATGTCGCGCACCTGGTCGGTGAACCCCTCGGGGACGTCCTGGGCGACGCCGCCCGGACGGATGAACGCGTGGTTCATCCGCAGGCCCGTCACCGCCTCGAAGAGGCGCAGGATCTCCTCGCGCGCGGTGAACCCGAGCGTCATGATCGTGGTGGCGCCCATCTCGTTGCCGCCCGTGCCCAGGCAGACCAGGTGGGAGGCGACCCGGTTGAGCTCCATCATCAGCACCCGGATCACGCTGGCGCGCTCCGGGACGTCGTCGGTGATGCCCAGCAGCCGCTCGGTGCCCAGGCAGTACCCGGCCTCCTGGTACAGCGGCGCCAGGTAGTCCATCCGGGTGCAGAACGTGGTGCCCTGCGTCCAGGTGCGGTACTCCATGTTCTTCTCGATGCCGGTGTGCAGGTAGCCGACGCCGCAGCGGGCCTCGGTCACCGTCTCGCCGTCGATCTCCAGCATCAGGCGCAGCACGCCGTGGGTGGACGGGTGCTGGGGACCCATGTTGACGACGATGCGTTCCTCGCCGATCGCCTCGCGCGCGATCTCGTCCCAGTCGCCGCCGGAGGCCTCGAACCCGGCGACGCCGGGCCCGTAGTCGTCGGCGGCCGGTCCGGTCGCGTGCGGCGCGTCGTGTGCCGGCGCGGTCATGAGTACTCCCTCCGCTGGTTCGGCGGTGGCACCGTGGCGCCCTTGTACTCCACGGGGATGCCGCCGAGCGGGTAGTCCTTGCGCTGCGGGTGGCCGGGCCAGTCGTCCGGCATCTCGATCCGCGCCAGCGCGGGGTGGCCGTCGAAGACGATCCCGAAGAAGTCCCAGGTCTCGCGCTCGTGCCAGTCGTTGGCCGGGTAGACCGTCGTCGTGGACGGGACGTGCGGGTCCTCGTCGGGGCAGGCGACGTCGAGACGCAGACGCCGGCCGTGCGTCACGGAGGTCAGGTGGTAGACGGCGTGCAGCTCACGACCGACGTCGTCCGGGTAGTGCACCCCCGAGACGCCCAGGGACAGCTCGAAGCGCAGGTCCTGGTCGTCGCGCAGGGCCCGGCACACGGCGAGCAGGTGCTCGCGGGCGACGTACAGCGTCAGCTCGGCGTCGCGGCTCGGCCCCTCGCCCTCGGCCGGGCGGCGCGGGTCGGTGATCACCACCCGCTCGACCGCGTCGGCGAAGGCCACGCCGGCGTCCCCCAGCACCTCGGCCAGGACGTCCACCGCCTCGTCGAACCAGGACCCGTAGGGGCGCGAGGCCGCGGCCGGCATCGTCACCGTGCGGGTCAGTCCGCCGTAGCCGGAGGTGTCGCCGGAGCCGTGCACCCCGAACATGCCGGTGCGCTCGCGCACGACCTCGGCCGTGGGCCCCTGCTGCCGGCGCTCGACCTCGCCGGAGCGCTCGCTCATCGCAGCAGTCCCGGCATCTGGGAGGTCGGCGTCGCCTCGAGGGCCGCAGCCTCGGCGGCCTTGGCCGCCTCGACACGGTTGACGCCCATCGGCTCGTCCAGGATCTGCTGGTGCAGCGCCAGGATCGCGTTGATGAGCATCTCCGGGCGCGGCGGGCAGCCCGGCAGGTAGATGTCGACGGGTACCACGTGGTCGACGCCCTGGACGATCGCGTAGTTGTTGAACATGCCGCCGCTGGAGGCGCACACGCCCATCGAGAGCACCCACTTGGGCTCGCTCATCTGGTCGTAGACCTGCCGCACGACGGGAGCCATCTTCTGACTGACCCGACCTGCCACGATCATCAGGTCCGCCTGGCGCGGCGAGGCCCGGAAGACCTCCATGCCGAACCGTGACAGGTCGAACCGCGAGGCGCCGGCCGCCATCATCTCGATGGCGCAGCACGCCAGGCCGAACGTCACCGGCCACACCGACGCCTTGCGCAGGTAGCCGGCGAGGTCCTCGATCGTCGTCAGCAGGAACCCCGAGGGGGACTCCTCCAGACCCATGACTCCTCCTTCGCGGAGATCTCGGCACCGGCCACCGCCGGCACCCTTGCCGAACTGCCCGTCAGACCCAGTCGAACCCGCCGCGCCGCCACTCGTAGACGAACGGCACGGTGATGAGGGCCAGGAACACGAGGATCGCCGCGAACCCGAACCCGGCCAGCACCGCGAAGTCGACCGCCCACGGGTAGAGGAAGACGACCTCGATGTCGAAGACGATGAACGTCATCGCCACCAGGTAGTACTTGATCGGGAGCCTGCCGCCCCCGGTGGCGTGCGGGGTGGGCTCGATGCCGCACTCGTAGGCGTCGAGCTTCGCGCGGTTGTACCGCTTCGGGCCGATGACGGCGCTCGCCCCGACCCCGCCCAGGGCCAGCACGGCGGCGATCCCCATGAGGACCAGCACCGGGACGTACGGGTTGCTCATCGGGTCTCCTCACCCACGCCTGTGTCACTTCCTTGTGCCACCACGAGTCTCACACCACGTCACTCCCGCGCGAACGCTGCGGTGCCTCGCTCCGACACATCTCGGTCCTCGCCGTCCCTCCGCGGGAGCCCCTCGCGCTCATGCGTTCGGAACCACCTTCGTCAGCCCCGCGATGACCCGGTCGACCCAGTCGCCGCCGCGAGGTTCGTAGCAGTCGGACAGCAGCTTGAGCACGAACTGCATGACCACCGGCTGCGGCAGCCCGTACTTCACGCACGCCCGCATCACCGCGGGGTGCTCGATGAGCCGCACGAACCAGCGGCCCAACGTGTAGTAGCCGCCGAGGTCGGCACGCATCCTGTCGGTGTAGGTGGCCAGGGTGCGCTCGCGGGCGTCGTCGGTCAGCCGGGTGCGGGCCTGGGCGATCGCGTCGGCGGCGACGCGGCCGGCCTGCAGGGCGTAGGCGATGCCCTCGCCGTTGAACGGGCTGACCATCCCGGCGGAGTCCCCGACCAGCACGGTGCCGTCCCGGTACATCGGGCTGCGGTTGAAGCCCATCGGCAGCGCGGCGCCCCGGACGGGCCCGATCTGGTTCTCGGGGGTGAACCCCCACTCGGGCGGGGTGTTGGCCGTCCAGGCCTTCATCATGGCCCGGTAGTCGTGGCCCTGGGCGGACTGGCGAGCCGGGGTCGAGGCGACCGACCCGAGCCCGACGTTGGCGGTGCCGTCGCCGAGGGCGAAGATCCAGCCGTAGCCGGGCAGCAGGTTCGACTGCCCCGGGGTGCCGTCCCACAGCTCCAGGTGCGACTCCATGAAGGCGTCCGCGTGCCGGGGGGTGCCCTCGGTGCGGTAGTAGGTGCGCACGGCGGTGCCCATCGGCCGGTCGTCGCGGCGCGTCAGGCCGAGCGCCGTCGCGAACCGGGAGGAGACGCCGTCGGCGGCCACCACGACCGGTGCCCGGAAGGTGCGCGGCGCGCCGTCGGCCCGCCCGCGGGCGTCCAGCGGCTGGGCGTGGACGCCCACGACCCGGCCGGTGCGCTCGTCGGTGAGCGGGCCGGTCACCTTGGTGCGCTCGGCGAGCTTGGCGCCCGAGGCCTGGGCGTGCTGGACGAGGAAGTGGTCGAGCGTCATGCGCGACCGGGCGAGGCCGTAGCCGGGGTAGGTCGTCAGCTCGGGCCAGGCCAGCTCCCAGGAGCGGCCGCCGGCGACGACCCGCAGCCCGTCGTTGCGGATCCAGCCGTCCTCGGCACGGGTGTCGACGCCCATGCGGGCGAGCTCGGCGACCGCGCGGGGCGTCAGCCCGTCGCCGCAGATCTTGTCGCGGGGGAAGGCCGACTTCTCGAGGACCAGCACGTCGAGCCCGGCGGTCGCGCACCAGTGCGCGGCCGAGGCCCCGGCGGGACCGGCACCGACGACGATCACGTCGGCGTCGTCACGATCGACCGCTCGCACTGCTCACCTCCCGCCACCGGGGTCCGGGCACACGCGTGCCGAGACCCTTTGTGAACCCGCTCACAACGTTCTGCGTTGCACTCTAACCACGTTCAGCGACCGATGTGTAGGAAGGCAAGCCTTCGTTGGCGTGAACAGCATGTTTCCCGGGCGCGGAGGGTGGCGGCACGACTGGTCACCGCATACGGTCGACAACGCACCGCCCCGACATCCCCGCAACCAGGAGGCACTGACCATGAAGGCCGTGACCGCGCTCGCCGTCGGCATCGCACTGGGGTACTACCTCGGCACCGAGAAGGGCCGCGAGCAGATCGACCAGGCGAAGAAGCTCGCCGTGGACACGTGGAACGACCCCCGCGTGCAGGAGAAGGTCAGCGAGGTGCAGGAGAAGGTCGCCAAGAACTGACGATCCCTCCTGAGCAGGGGCGATGCCCCGACGCGCTCGCGTTCACGCGCCCTGGGGGCGCTCCGTTCCGGGACGCCGACCGCGTCGGGGCATCGCCCCTGCTCCGCGCCACCGCCTCGCCGTTCCCACGGCGCGCCGGGCGGGGTCCGCGGGCCGGCTCGCGGGTCAGGCGGCCGGGCGGGTCCCGCGGTGCAGCGCCACGATGCCGCCGGTCAGGTTGCGGTAGGCGACCCGCTCCCATCCCGCACCCAGCATGAGCCGCCCCAGACCCTCCTGGTCGGGCCAGGCCCGGATCGACTCGGCCAGGTACTCGTAGGAGCCCTGGTCGCGCGTGACCAGCCCGGCCACGGGCGGCAGCGCACGCATCAGGTACTCGAGGTAGACCTGCCGGAACGGCGCCCACGTGGGGTGGGAGAACTCGCAGATCACCACCCGGCCGCCGGGCCGGGTCACCCGCAGCATCTCGCGCAGCGCGGCCGAGGTGTCCACCACGTTGCGCAGCCCGAAGCTGATGGTCACGGCGTCGAACGCGGCGTCGGCGAACGGCAGCCGCGTGGCGTCACCGGCCACGAACGGCAGGTCGGCCCGACGGGCCTTGCCGACCTGCAGCATCCCCATCGAGAAGTCCGAGGGCACGACGACGGCCCCGGCCGCGGCGAACGGCTCGCTCGACGTGCCGGTCCCGGCCGCGAGGTCGAGCACCCGCTCCCCCGGCCCCGCCCCGACCGCGGCCACCGTCGCCCGGCGCCAGGCACGGTCCTGGCCGAGGGAGACGATGTCGTTGGTCAGGTCGTAGCGCTCGGCGATCCCGTCGAACATCGAGGCGACCTCGACGGGCTTCTTCTCCAGGCTGGCGCGCGACATGGCCACATCGTCCCACGCCCGGCGGACGACACGTCCCGCGCGGCGTAGTCTGGGCCTCGATGTCCGCCACGCCCTACCCGGCGCCGGTCCCGCCGTCGGGCGCGTCCGCCGGCACCCCCGCTGCAGCACCCGAGCCCCCGCCGCTCGTGGTCCGCACCACCCGCCTGGACCCGTTGCCCGGCGACCTGACCGCCCTGGTCGACCTCCTGCCCGACGCACGCCCCCTGACCTGGGTGCGCCGCGGCGACGGGATCGTCGGCTGGGGGGAGGCCCTGCGCCTGGACACGTACGGTCCGGGGCGGTTCGCCGACGCGGAGGCGGCCTGGCGCGCCACGCTGGCCCGCGCCGTCGTCCGCGACGAGGTGGGGCTGCCCGGCAGCGGCCCCGTCGCCTTCGGCACGTTCGCGTTCGACGACGGCGGTACCGGCGAGGCCTTCGACGGTTCCAGCCCGCAGGGCTCCCTCGTCGTGCCGCGCGTTGTCGTCGGCCGGCGCGGGGACGTCGCCTGGATGACCACGATCGCCGTCGACGGCGCGCTCGAGCCACCGGGCGACGCCGGCCTGGCGGCCACCGAGCGCACGCCGGTGCACGACCCCGGCCGGGTCACGCTGACCGACGGCGCGGTCGGTGCCCGGGACTGGCCGGCCGTCGTCGCCGAGGGCGTGGCCCGCATCCAGGCGGGCGAGCTGGAGAAGGTGGTGCTGGCCCGCGACGTCGTCGCCACCGCCGAGCGCCCCGTCGACCCGCGCTGGCTGCTGCGCCGTCTGGCCGCGCGCTACGAGTCGTGCTGGACCTTCTCGGTGGCCGGGATGATCGGGGCCACGCCGGAGCTCCTGGTGCGCAGCGAGAAGGGTCTGGTGACCTCGCGCGTGCTGGCCGGCACCATCCGGCGCGAGCCCGGGATGAGCGACGACGACGCGCTGCTGCACGCGGCGCACCTGGCCCGCTCGTCGAAGGACCTGGAGGAGCACGAGTTCGCTGTGGCCTCGGTCGCGCGGTCCCTGGCCCCGTTCTGCTCGTCGATGAACGTCCCGGACGCGCCGTTCGTGCTGCACCTGCCGAACGTCATGCACCTGGCCTCCGACGTCACGGCGGTGCTGGACCCCGCCACGCGGGCGAGCTCGCTGTCGCTCGCCGCGGCGCTGCACCCCTCGGCGGCCGTGTGCGGCACACCGACCGTGGCGGCGCGCGACCTCATCCGCGAGATCGAGGGGATGGACCGCTCCCGGTACGCGGGCCCGGTCGGCTGGGTCGGCGCCGACGGCGACGGCGAGTGGGGCATCGCACTGCGGTCCGCGGAGATCGCCGACGACCCGCGCCACCTGCGGCTGTTCGCCGGGTGCGGGATCGTCGCGGCCTCCGACCCGGAGGCGGAGCTCGCCGAGTCGGAGGCCAAGCTCGTCCCGATGCGGTGGGCGCTCGGCGTCTGAGCCAGACCTGCCGAGGCTTCCCTCATGAGTTCGGTCGTGCGGAACGGATTCGGTCGACATCCTGACCGAACCCGTTCCGCACGACCGAATCGACAGCGAGGAGGACCGGGCTGTCCTCGTGGGCGGAGGATCAGTTGCCGAACAGCTCGCGCAGCCAGTCCGGGATGTTGTCCGGCTGCGTCGGGTCGGAGGACCCGTCCTGCTGCTGGTCCTGGTCCTGCTGACGGTCCTGGTCCTGGTCCCGCTCCTGTTCCTGGTCCTGCCGGCCCTGGCCGGAGCCCGGCATCTGCCCGGACCCGCCCTGACCCTGGGACCCGGACGTCGCCTCCTCGCGCACGGCGAAGGACACGTCCACCGAGGTCGCCTGCCCGTCGCGCACGACGGTGACGGACGCCTGCTCGCCGGCGGTGCGCTCACGCACGTAGGCGGTCAGGGACTCGGCACCGTTCACGGCGTCGTCGTCGATGGCGACGATGACGTCACCGGCCTGCAGGCCGGCCTCCGCGGCCGGGGACCCGGAGACGACCTCGACGACCTCCGCGCCGCGACGGGTGACGCCGTCGGCCGTCGCGGTGGCGTCGGTCAGCGAGACGCCCAGGAACGCGTGCTCGGCCGTGCCGTCCTCGATGAGCTGGTCGGAGACGGTGGTCGCCAGGTTCACCGGGATCGCGAAGCCCAGCCCGATCGACCCGGACGAGCTGCTCATGCCGCTCGACATCGTCGCGATGGACGAGGTGATGCCGATGACCCGGCCCTGGGCGTCGAACAGGGGGCCACCGGAGTTGCCCGGGTTCACCGCGGCGTCGATCTGGATCGCGTTGGTGACCACGACGTCGCTGCCGTCCTCGCCCGAGGCCGCCACCGGGCGGTCCAGGGCCGAGACGATGCCGGTGGTCGCCGTGTTCGCGAGGCCCAGGGGGTTGCCGACGGCCAGCACGGAGTCGCCCACCTGCACGCTGTCGGAGTCACCGAACGCCGCGGGCTGCAGGTCGTCCGGCGGGTCGGTCAGCTGGACCACGGCGAGGTCCGTCGTGGCGTCGGTCCCCACGATGGTCGCCTCGTACAGTCGGCCGTCGGACAGCGTGACCTGCACGGTGTCGTTCGAGGCGCCGGAGACCACGTGGTTGTTCGTCAGGACGTGCCCCGACTCGTCGAGGACGACGCCGGAGCCCTCGGACCCGCCGGCCTGGCTGGTGACCTGGATCGCGACGACGGAGGGCGCCACTGCGGAGGTGACCGCCTGCCAGTCCGGGTTCTCGCTCGTGGAGCTCGCCACGGGGGCCGCGTCGGAGCTCTGCGAGGTGCCGACCTCGGCGAGCGAGGAGCCGGCCGCGTCGTCGTCGAGCAGCGTGATGGCACCGGCGGTGGCCGCGCTGGCGATCACGGCCGCCCCGGCGGCCACGGCCACGATCGGCACCCACGGGGTGCGACGCCGCTCCGGGACCGGCTGTAGGTTCTGCTGGTGCGCCGGCGGGTAGGACGTCGGGCCGCCACCGTGCCCGCCGTACGCGGGAGCCGCCTGGTACGCCGGTGCACCGAACGTGCCAGCGGGCTGCTGCGGGGCGTGCGGAGTGCTCGGCTGCTGCGGAGCCTGCTGGGCGGCCGACTGCTGCGCGTGCTGCGCGCTCGGCTGCGCAGGCGCTGTCGCCGGCTCCGCGGACGCCGTCGTCTGCTCCGCGGCCTCGGTGTCGCGCTGCGGGGCCGCCGTCGTCGGCAGCGGGGTGGTCGGCTGCTCGACGGGGTGCTGCGGGCCCGACGGCTGCTGCGGTGCGGGGGTGTGGTCGGTGCTCATGTGCCCTCCTCGATGTCTGCACCCCACACAACACCCTCATCCTTGGCCGTCCCTTGGGCGAACCTGAGAGTTCCCTGTCAATCGGCGTCGGCCTAGGCTGTCGTGACCAGCCGCACGACTGCGCAGGCCTTCCGGGGCGCGGAGCTGACGACCCTGGTCGTCGCGGCGATCACCGTCGCCGGCGCGGGCGGACTGCTCGTGCTCGTGGGAGCCGGTTCGGTGCTGGCCTCGGCCCTGGCCCGCCACCGCGTCGACTAGCGGGTCGCCGCGCGCACCGCCTCGGCGACCCGCGTAGCCAGACCGCGGGACTCGGCGAGCCGGTCGGCCCGCGGCAGCCGGACCTCGACCACGCTCACCCCGGCGGGCGGCTCCGCGAGCGCCGCACGCAGCGCGGCCACGTCCCCGACCCGTCGGTGAGCCACGCCGTAGCCGGCGCACAGCGCCCCCAGGTCGGCGCCGTGCGGGGTGCCGAACACCCGCTCGAAGGTCGCGGCCGCCGTCGGCCCGTCCTGGGCGAGCTGCCCGTGCTCGAGGGTGGCGAAGATGGAGCCGCCGTCGTCGTTGGCGACGACGACCTGCAGGTCGACGGGGTCCTCGTCCGGACCGCGCAGCAGGCCGCCGACGTCGTGCAGGAACGTCAGGTCGCCGACGAGCGCCCGCGTGCGCAGCCCACGGCGCGCGGCGGCCAGCGCGACGCCGGTGGCCGTGGCGACCGTCCCGTCGATGCCGGCCAGCCCGCGGTTGGCCAGGATCTGCGGCGGCGGGGCGTCCTCGGCGACGTCCAGCCCGACGACGAGGTCCACGTCCCGCACCGGGTTGGAGGCCCCGACGACCAGGACGTCCTCGGGACCGGTCGCCGCGACGACGGCCCGCGCGACCGCGAGCGCCGCGTGCGGCCCCATGGACAGGTCGGCGCCGACCGCCGGATCCCGCGTGGCGGCGTCGACCTGCCCGGCGGCGGCCCGGCTCGCCGCCGCCCAGCGGGCGGCGAAGGTCCCGCCGTCGGAGGGGTCGGCCGGGACGAACCACCGCTCGGCGAGCCGTTCGACGACGCGGGCGGCATGCCGCGCGGGGTCGGGCCAGGGACCGCCGCCGGGCGCGACGACGGTGACGGTGACGTCCGGGCGAGCGAGCAGCCGCTGGACGGGCCGGGACAGCGTGGGGCGGCCGAGGACGACGACGTGCTCGACGTCCGCGGCGATGCCGTCGGCGCCCAGCACGGAGCGGTAGGCGGCCACGGCCCGCGGTCCCCCGCAGGCGCCCGACGTCGGTTCGGCGAGCAGGGGCCAGCCGCGGGCCTCGGCGAGCCGCCGCGCGTCGGGTCCCGCGCCGTCGCCGGCGACGACCAGGGTGCGGGCGGGGTCCCCGGGCAGGGCCGGGTCCGCGCCGGGGCCGGGTGCGGGCGGCACCACCTCGACCCCGGGCGAGGGTTCCGGGGCGGCCGGTGGCTCCGGACCGTCCGTGGGGTGCAACGGGTCGCGGTAGGCCAGGTCGAGCTGGACGGGGCCGGGACGCCGGTCGCGCAGCCCCCGGGCGGCGGCCAGCGCCCGCCGGGCCGTGGCCAGCAGGTCGCGGACCTCGCCGTCGCGGCCGTCGGGTGCCGGGACGTCGACGGCGTACCGCACCGCGGTGCCGAAGATCCCGACCTGGTCGGTCGTCTGCGAGGCCCCGGTCCCGCGCAGCTCGTGGGGGCGGTCCGCGGTCAGCACGACCAGCGGCAGGCCGGCGTGCGAGGCCTCGAGGACCGCCGGGTGCAGGTTGGCCACCGCCGTGCCCGACGTCGTCACCACCGCCACGGGTGCCGGAGCGGCCGGGGCGTCCGCGACCTCCGGGGCACCGTCCGCGACGGCGCCCGGCAGGGCCGACCCGCGCGACAGCCCGAGGGCGAGGAAGGCCGCCGACCGCTCGTCGATCCGCACGTGCAGCCGCACCCGCCCGGCGGCGGCCGCCTCGGCCAGGGCGTACGCCAGCGGGGCCGACCGGGAACCGGGTGCCAGGACGACGTCGTGCACGCCCTGGGCGGCGAGGTCGGCCACCAGGGCAAGGGCGGAGTCCACGGCGGGACTCCCGGAGGCCGCGGCGCTCATGCGCGAGCCCGGTCGAGGACGGCGGCGAGCCGGTCGTGGCGTTCGAGCCAGCGCTGCTCGAGGTCCGGCGGCGCGGCGACGGCCGCGAGCGCACCGGCGTCGGGGGCGACCCGGCGCACGGGCAGGGCCCCGTCCACCGGCCGCAACGGGTCGTCGGTGACGTCCCGGGTGAGCAGCTGCGAGGTCGCCAGGCCGCAGGCGTGCGGGAGCTCCGGCAGCGCCGCGGCGAGCGCCACCCCGGCCGCCAGCCCCACCGAGGACTCCAGCGCGGAGGACACCACGACCGGGAGCCCGACCTGCTCGGCCAGGTCGAGGCAGGCCCGCACGCCGCCCAGCGGCTGGACCTTGAGCACGACGACGTCGGCCGCCTCGGCACGCACGACCCGCAGCGGGTCCTCGGCGCGGCGGATGGACTCGTCGGCGGCGACCGGGACGTCGACGCTCCGACGCACGGCCGCGAGCTCGTCGACGGTGCGGCACGGCTGCTCGACGTACTCCAGCCCGCCGGCCGCGGCGTCGAGCCGGGGGATGCGTCGCCGGGCCTCGTCGACGGCCCAGGTGCCGTTGACGTCGACCCGGATCCGGCCGACGGAGGGGCCGTGCAGCGTGTCGAGCACCTCGCGCACGGCCTGCACCCGCTCGACCTCCGCCTCGACGGGTTCCACCGACCCGTCGGCGAGCCGTTGGCCCACCTTGATCTTCGCCGTCGTGCACCCGCCCGAGGCGAGCACGATCTCGCGAGCGCGCTCCGCGTCGACCGCGGGCACGGTGACGTTGACCGGCACGCGGTCGCGGACCGGGGCGGGGAAGTCGAGGTCCGCCGCCTCCCGGGCCGCGCGCAGCCATGTGGCCGACTCGGCGTCGTCGTACTCCCAGAAGGGGCTCAGCTCGCCCCAGCCGGCGTCGCCGCGCAGCAGCAGGCCGTCGCGGCTGGTCAGGTCTCGGAAGCGTGTGCGCAGCGGCGTGGACCAGACGAACCGGCGCTGCAGCGTCGCGGACAGGGAGGCGGACACGTCCTCAGGGTAGGAGGTCGCCCGCCGTGCGCCAGTGCGCGCGGCGTCCCGGCCGGTCCGGGATCAGTCCGTGAACTCGTCCGGCGTGGTGCGGAACGTCCAGGCCCCGGGCGCGCTCACGGTGGTGACGGGCAGGGCCTGCGTCGTGGCGGTGGCACGCCGTACCTCGGCCGCGTCGTAGGCGATCAGCTCGTCCACGACCTCGTCCGGGTCAGCGACCTCGGAGCTGTGGGATCGCGTCATGTTCATGCCTCTATGGTGCATCGACCGGTGTGCAGATTCAGCGGATGACGCGCACATCTCGGGTGATCGGTGTGTCGAGCCGCGACTACCCTGAGGCCGTGAGCCGATCCGACAGCACGCCCGACGTCCCCGCGCAGGTCTCGCACACCTTCGACCCGAGGCGATGGCGCACGGTCGCCGGGTTCGAGGACCTGACCGACCTGACCTACCACCGGGGTGTGGAGCGGTCGACGGCGGACGACGGGACCGAGCAGGTGCGCGACCTGCCCGTGGTGCGGGTCGCCTTCGACCGCCCCGAGGTGCGCAACGCGTTCCGGCCGCACACCGTCGACGAGCTGTACCGGGTGCTCGACCACGCCCGCATGACCTCCGACGTCGGCACCGTGCTGCTCACGGGCAACGGACCGAGCCCCAAGGACGGCGGCTGGGCGTTCTGCTCCGGCGGCGACCAGCGCATCCGCGGACGGTCGGGCTACCAGTACACGACGGCCGACGAGGCGGGACGCCTCGGTGTGGACGCGGACGCCGTCGACCCGGCGCGGGCCGGACGCCTGCACATCCTCGAGGTGCAGCGGCTGATCCGCACCATGCCCAAGGTGGTGATCGCCGTCGTCGACGGCTGGGCCGCCGGGGGCGGGCACTCGCTGCACGTGGTCGCCGACCTGTCCATCGCCTGCCGCGAGCACGGGCGGTTCAAGCAGACCGACGCCGACGTCGGCTCGTTCGACGGCGGCTACGGCTCGGCGTACCTGGCCAGGCAGGTGGGTCAGAAGCGCGCCCGGGAGATCTTCTTCCTCGCCCGGGAGTACTCCGCCGACGACGCCGAACGCTGGGGCGGCGTCAACGAGGTCGCCGAGCACGCCGACCTGGAGTCCCTGGGCATCGAGTACGCCCGCACCGTCGCCGGCAAGTCGCCGCAGGCGATCCGCATGCTGAAGTTCGCGTTCAACCTGGCCGACGACGGCCTGATGGGGCAGCAGGTGTTCGCCGGGGAGGCCACACGCCTGGCGTACCTCACCGACGAGGCCGTGGAGGGCCGCGACGCGTTCCTGGGCAAGCGCGAGCCCGACTGGAGCCGGTTCCCCTACGCCTACTGAGGGGGCCCGGCGGTCCACGAGCCGCCGTCGCGCGGCACGAGCTCGATCCAGGTGCTGCCCGGGGCGAGCTCCACGGGCTCGCCGTCGCGGGTGAGCTCGATCGGGTCGGACAGCGAGCCCTTGGACCACTGCGCCGCGACGTACCCGCCGGCGCTGGCGACCAGGGCGACGCCCTCGGAGTCGACGAGCTGCGTCTCCGGCACCGCCGCGCCGGAGGCGTCCCGGTACGGGGTGTCGACGACCTCGACCCGCAGCGCGACGACGTTCGTCGCGGCGTGCTGCACGCCGGACGTGGACATCGACGGGCTCGACCCCTCGCTGCGCAGCCACGTGCCGGAGCCGGCGTCCCAGGCCCAGCGGGTGCGCTGCGCCGGGGACAGCCGCACGTCGATCTCGACCGACGAGGAGGCGTCCCCCGCGGCGGTGGCCCGCGACGCCTCGGGGGCGTACCGGAAGAGCTGCGGGGGCGGCGTCGTGCGCTGCCCGTCGTCCTGGGCGAGGAAGGTCTCGGGGTCACCGATGACGTCGTGCGGCGCGGGCCGGGCCGGGTCGCGCCGGAAGCCCGGGTCGCCGGCGTCCATGATCACCGACTGCGTCCCGGAGTCGCGGACGTCGGCGATGAAGGGCGGCTGGGCGCCGGAGTAGGCGAGGATGCCGTCCAGCGGGGCGACGATGGCCGGGTCCATGGGTCGCACGGACCGCACGGGCTCGACCGCCTCGGGGATCTGGGAGTGGTACACGGCCAGGAACCGGGAGATGCCGCCCTCGACGACCTCCTCCCAGACCAGGTCGGCGTCCTCGAGACCGGCCTGGGGGCGCGCCTGCGGCGAGTTCTCGATCTTGACGCCGAGGGCGGGCCGGTCGGCGACCGTGTCCGTCTCCACCCCGGTCAGGGGCCACACGGTCGCGACGTCGGGGTCGGGCGGCAGCCCCTTCGCCACGGGTCCCGTCGAGGCCGCGACCGTCGTGGTCGGGGCCGGGGCGGGCTCGCCGCCGGTGCAGCCGACCAGTCCCGCAGAGAACACCAGCAGCCCGGCGACCGCCGCCGTCGTCCGTCCGTGCGCACCGTGCCGCATCCGTCCTCCGTCCCGTGGGTGGCGACACTGTACCGATCGCGCCGGAGGTCAGGACACGGACCAGGACCCGTCCCCGCGCGGGACGAGCTCGACCCACGTCGTCCCGGGGGCCAGGCGCACCGGGTCGCCGTTCGGCCGGGTCAGGCGCAGCGGCTTGCGCGGGCCCTTCTTGGACCACTCGACCGCGACGGACCGGCCGCCGCTGAGCACGCGGCCGGTGCCGGTGCCCACCAGCTCGGTCTTCGGCACCCGGGCTCCGGAGGCGTCCCGCTGGGAGGTCAGGCTGACCTTCATCCGCAGCAGCACGACGTTGCGGGCGGTGACCCGCTGACCGGAGGAGATCGAGGGGGTCCCGTTGTCGCTGCGGCGGTACGCCCCGTCGCCACGGTTCCACGTCCAGGTGGTCCGCTGGGCCGCGGACAGCCGCACGTCGGCCGTCCGGGCCCGCTTCCCCTCGGTCCGGGCCGTGGCCTTCTTCGCCCCGGGGGCGTACCGGAACTGGGCGGGCGGCGGCTCGGCGCGGCGGCGGTCCGCCTGCCGGGCGAAGGTCCGCACGTTGCCGTACACGTTGTGCGGGGCGTACCGGCCGGACCAGCGCCAGAACCCCGGGTCGCCGTCGTCGTTGATCACCAGCTGGGTGCCCCGGCGCTCGACGTTCCGCAGGTACGAGCCGATCCCCCCGGACGCCGCCAGGAGGCCACGCATCGGGGCGACCGTCGCCGGGTCCATCGGCCGCACCGACCGGATCGGGCCCACCTCGTCCGGGTAGTCCGAGTGGTAGACGGCCACGAACCGCGTGATGCCGCCCTCGACGACCTGCTCCCACACGACGTCGGCGCGGTACAGCCCGGTGTGCGGACGCGCGGCCGGGGAGTTCTCGATCTTCACCGCGACCGCCGGTCGCTTCGGCACCTTGTCCGTGCGCTGGCCGGTCAGCGGCCAGCGCGGCACCTCCGGGGTCGGCGACGGCGTGGGCTCCGGCGCCGGCGGCGACGGCGGCGCGATCTTCGCCCGCGACACGTCCGGCGCCACCGTGACCGTGGGCGCCTCGAGCGGCGGCTGGTCGGAGCACGCGCCCAGCGCGAGCAGCGCCAGCACCAGGGCGAGCGCCACGGGACGTCGTGCGGCCACAGCCATCCTCCTCGGGGCAGGGTGGGAACAGGCTACGCGCACCCCGCCGCGCACGGCGGACTATCGTGACCTGCGTGCTCCACCCCGAGGTGTCCGCGTTCGTGGACCGCGCGCGCCGCGCCCTGGACGACGGCCCTCCGGTCGTGCCGCTGCCCCGGCTGAGCGACGCGGAGGCACCGCCGGGCACCGCGGCCGTCGTCCGCACGTCCGGGTCGACGGGCACGCCGCGCGAGGTGGCGCTCAGCGCCGCGGCGCTGCGGGCCTCCGCGGCCGCCACGGCGGAACGGCTCGGGTCTCCGGGCCGATGGGTGCTGACCCTGCCGACCACGCACGTCGCCGGGGTCCAGGTCGTGGTGCGCTCGGTGCTGGCGGGCACGCCGCTGGTCGCGGCGCCGCCGGAGGCGCCGTTCACCCCGGCCGGCCTCGCGGACCTGCTCGCCGAGGCGCTGTCCGGGCACGACCCCGTGCACGTCTCGCTCGTCCCGACCCAGCTGCACCGGGTCGTGCAGGCCGCCGACGACGGCGCCCCGGCCGCCCTGCGGGCGCTGGCCCGGTGCGGGGCCGTCCTGCTCGGCGGGGCCGCCGCGCCGGCCCCCCTGGTCCGCCGGGCGCGCGAGGCCGGCGTCCCCGTGGTGCGGACCTACGGCATGTCCGAGACGTCGGGCGGCTGCGTGTACGACGGCGTCCCGCTGCCCGGCGTGCGCGTCCGGGTCGACCCGGTCACCGGCGGGCAGGGTGTGGTCGAGCTCGCCGGGCCGGTGCTGGCCACCGGGTACCTGGGGGACGACGCCGCGACGGCCGCCGCGTTCGGTGACGGGCCTGACGGCCGCTGGTTCCGCACCAGCGACCTGGGCCACCTCCAGGCCGGCGTGCTGCAGGTGCTCGGCCGGGCGGACGACGTCGTGGTCACCGGGGGCGAGAACGTCGCGCCGGCCGCCGTGGAGGCGGTGCTGGCCGAGCTGCTCGACGGCGAGGTCTGCGTCGTCGGCGTGCCGGACCCGGAGTGGGGCCAGGCCGTCGTGGCGGTCGTCGGCCGCCCGGGGACCCCGGCGGGCACGTGGCTGCCGACGGAGCGGCTGACGTCGGCACGGTCCGAGGTCGCGGCTAGGCTGGGCCGGCCCGCGGCCCCGCGACGGATCCTGCAGGTCCCCGAGCTCCCGCGGCGCGGACCCGGCAAGGTCGACCGCGCCGCCGTCGTCGATCTCGTGCGTCGTCACGACGCGCGCCGCTGAGAGGAGTACGCATGGCCACCGCCGCCGAATGGGTCGCCGGCGCCCGCCCCCGCACGCTGCCGGCCGCCGCGGCCCCCGTCGCCGTCGGGACCGGCGCGGCCGCGCAGGTCGACGCCTTCGGCTGGCTGCCCGCCGTGCTCGCCCTCGGCGTCGCGCTGGCGCTGCAGATCGGGGTCAACTACGCCAACGACTACTCCGACGGCGTGCGCGGCACCGACGTCGACCGGGTCGGCCCGCTGCGGCTCACGGCCGCCGGCCTGGCCCGCCCGGAGCACGTCAAGGCGGCCGCGTTCGGGTCGTTCGGCCTCGCCGGCGTGCTGGGGATCGCCCTGTGTGCCGTCTCCGGGCACTGGTGGCTGATCGCCGTCGGTGCGCTGAGCATGGCGGCCGGCTGGTACTACACCGGTGGGAAGCGGCCGTACGGTTACGCGGGGCTCGGCGAGGTCGGGGTCTTCGTGTTCTTCGGCCTGGTCGCCACGCTCGGCACCACGTACACCCAGGCCGACCGGATCACGTGGCCCGCCGTGCTGGGCGCCGTCGGCGTCGGCCTGATCGCCTGCGCGATCCTCATGGCCAACAACCTGCGCGACATCCCCACCGACGTCCTGGCGGGAAAGCGCACGCTCGCGGTGCGCGTCGGCGACCACCGGGCCCGCCGGCTGTACGCGCTGTGGCTGGTCGTGGCGGTGCTGCTCGGCCTCGCCTGCGCGGTGTGGAACCCGTGGGCCTTCCTGGTGACCCTGCTCCTGCTGCCGACGGTGCTGCTCGTGGTCCCGGTGCTGGCCGGGGCGCAGGGGCGCGCACTGGTCCCGGTGCTGGCCGGGACCGGCCTGTTCGAGCTCGCCTACGGGGTGCTGCTGGGGCTCGGTCTGGCGCTCTGAGAGCGGGCCGGTCTCAGGAGCGCTGCTGCGGGCTGTCGGCCGGGTCGTCCGTCCGCTCGGCCGGGCCGTCCGTCCGCGCCGCCGGATCGCCGTCGAGCGCGGCGTCCTCGGCGGCGGCGTCCTCGTCGACCAGCCGCTGTCGGCGTTCCTTGCGCTCGCGGTCACGCTCGGCGAGCCAGAGCGCGGCCGCCTCGCGCTGCCGGGGCAGGGCGAGGTAGGAGACGGCGAACGCCACGACGAGGGCCACCAGCGGCAGGAGCCACCCGCCCAGACCGACGACGTAGCCGAGGACGAGCACGGCCACGAGGATGAGCAGCCGCAGCGCGGAGTAGATGAGCAGAGGCACGTCACCAGGGTACGGCGGCGGCAGGGGCGGTCGGTTCGGGGCACCGCCCCGGGCGTTCTAGGGTGGAGGCATGTTCCGCGTCGTGGTGGTCCTCCTCGTGATCGGCCTGATGGTCTACAGCCTCGCCGACCTGGCCGGGTCGGAGGAAGAGGATCGTGGCGGCCTGCCCACCTGGCTGTGGCTGATCATCATCGTGTTCCTGCCGGTCTTCGGTCCGATCACCTGGATCGTCACCAAGCGCACGCGTCGTCGCGGGTCCGGCGGCCTCACGGGCCGTCCAGGACGCGGACCGCGGCGCCCGTCCGGACCCGTCGCGCCGGACGACGACCCGGACTTCCTGTGGCGCATCGAGCAGGAGAAGCGCCGTGAGGAACGTCGCAGGAAGAAGAGCGACGGCGAGGGGCCCGACTCCCCGCCCGCCGACGACGCCTGACGGAGTGCGTGCCGGCCTGTCGGCGGCGGACCCCGCCGAGGTAGGCAGGATCCCGCCGAGGTAGGCAACCGGTCGGCCGAGGTAGGCAAGATCCCGGCGAGGTAGAGCAGGGCCGCCCGACCCGGGGACTCCCCACCGGAGATGGCCTACCTGGCGGTTGTCGTTGCCTACCTCGCCGCAACCCGGCCTACCCGGCGCACAAGTTGCCTACCTCGCCGCAACCCGGCCTACCTGGCGCACAAGTTGCCTACCTCGGCCCGACCTGGCCTCTCTGAGGACAGACCTGCCCGCCCGGGGGTCAGCTGATGCCCGAGTACGAGTGCTTGCCGTTGAAGATCAGGTTCACGCCGGTGAAGTTGAACAGCACGCAGGCGTAGCCGACGACGACGAACCAGGCGGCCCGCCGTCCGGACCAGCCCCGCGTCGTGCGCGCGTGCAGGTAGGCCGCGTACACGACCCAGATGATGAAGCTCCAGACCTCCTTGGGGTCCCAGCCCCAGTAGCGGCCCCAGGCGTCCTCGGCCCAGATCGCGCCGCCGATGATCGTGAAGGTCCACATCACGAAGCCGACCGCGTTGAGCCGGAACGACATCGACTCCAGCGACGTCGGGGTCGGCATCCGGTCGAGCCAACGGAACCCGGGCCGGGTCAGGAACGGCGACCCGGTGTCGCGCGCGTCCCGCAGCAGCTGCAGGGCGGAGAGCACGAAGGCGATCGTGAAGATCCCGGTCGCCGCGATCGCGACGCCGACGTGGATGACCAGCCAGTAGTTCTGCAGCGCAGGCTGCACGCCGGTCGCCGCGACGTGGAACGAGTTCAGCCCCACGACGATGAACAGGGTGACCAGGCCGGTGACGAACGCACCGAGGAACCGCACGTCGCGGCGCAGGTTCCACACCAGGAACACCGTCATCGCCACGAACGACCCCACGAGCGTGAACTCGTACATGTTGGCCCACGGCGTTCGTCCGGCCGCGACGCCGCGGAGCAGGATCGCGACACCGAGCAGGATCGTGCCGAGCCAGGACGTCGACATGCCGATCCCGGCGGCCCGGCGAGGAGGCGCGGAGGACTCGGCGGGCACGGAGCCGCCGCCCGACGCCGACCCCGCCTCCGGCGCGCCGACCCCGGCACCGATGGCGGCCCGGGTCTCGGTGCGCGCCTCGAGGCGTTCGTCGGTGCGACGTCCCAGGTCGATCGCGAACGCGATCATCGCGAGGGCGAGGGTCGTCGCCGCCGCCCACACGAGCAGGTCGCTCAGGTCGCCGATCTCCATGTCAGTCTTCCTCGCTCGTTCTCGTCGGTCGGGCCCGCTCCAGGCCGGGCAGCGCGGTCAGCAGCCGGTCGACCTCGGGCTCCAGCCCGGCGTCGTCCCCGCGGGCCAGGCCGGCGACCTCTACCTGCGTGACGCCGTCGGACGTCCATGATCGCACCCAGACACGCCTCCGCGGCAGGAACAGCGAGCCCGTCAGGCCCAGCAGCGCCAGCAGCGCGAAGGACAGCACCCACGCCAGCGACGGGTCGTGGCGCAGGTCCAGGGCGACGAACCGGGGCACGTCCTCACCGAGGGTGACCGTACCCAGCCCGTCGGGCAGCTCGACGGTGTCGCCGGGTTCGAGCAGCAGCGTGACCCGTTCGCCGTCGTCGTCCACCGAGGCGGTGAGGTTCGCCGTGTCCAGGCGGTAGACGTTCTGCGGGACGCCCTCGTCGAGCCCCAGGTCGCCGCGGTACACCTCGAGCACGAGCAGCGGGTCCTCCGGCAGCGGGAACACCGACTCGGCGGTCCCGTCGTCGTTGAGCACCGCCGTGGGCAGGAAGTACCCGATGAGCCCGATCTGGTCGAGACCCGGCGAGACGTCCGGGACCTTGACCACGCCGCGCGAGGTGTACACCTGGTCCTCGGGCAGGAAGGGCACGCGTCCGTCGAACGCCGTGGCGCCTTCGGCGTCGGTGACGCTGATCTCCGGGGCGTAGCCGTTGCCCTGCAGGTAGATCTTCGCGCCGTCGACGTCGAGCGGGTGGTTGACCTTGATGGTCTCGGCCCGCGACGACCCGTCCGGCTCGTGCACGGTGACCTCGGCGGTGAAGTCGCGCGACTGGGCGAACGCCACGGTGTCGGTGGCGAACTCGGACTCGAAGGCGTCCAGCGTCATCGCGAACGGCACGAGGGACTCCGGGGAGAACCACGCGCCGGACTCGAACGTGTCGTAGTCGACGACGGCGTTGGCGAAGCCGCGGTCCTCGGTGATGATCGCCTGGCCGCGGTAGTGCAGGAGCTGGCCCACAGCGACGGAGATCACGAGGCCCACCAGCGCCAGGTGGAAGAGCAGGTTCCCGGTCTCGCGCAGGTACCCCCGCTCGGCGGCGACGGTCCGCGTGGCCGGGCGCGCCGGGACCTTGCCCCGGGCGGGCCGGGCGTCCTCGGCCCCGGCCTCGACGCGGAACGTGGGCATCCGGCGCCACCGGCCGCGCAGGTGCGCGGCGGCCGCCGCGGCGACCTCGTCCGGGCTCTCCGCCGTCGTCCCGGTGACGTGGACCGGGAACCGTTCGAACCGGACGGGGGTCCGCGGGGGCCGGGCCCGCAGCGCCCGGGCGTGCGCGATCGTGCGCGGCACGATGCAGCCCACCAGGGAGACGAGCAGCAGCAGGTAGATGGCCGAGAACCAGACCGAGGTGTAGACGTCGAAGAAGCCGAAGCGGTCGAGCCACTCCCCCGCCGTCGGGTGCTCGCCGAGGTACTCCACCACGGCGGAGGGGTCCTGGTCGCGCTGCGGCAGGATCGACCCCGGCAGAGCCGCGACGGCCAGCAGCATGAGCAGCATCAGCGCCACGCGCATGCTCGTCAGCTGGCGCCAGGTCCAGCGGAGCATCCCGCGCCAGCCGAGCTGCGGGGCGCGGGGGGCCGACGGCGGCTGCCCGGCCGCTCCGGGCACCGCGTCCGCCGTCGAGGTCGGCGCACCGGTGGTGAAGTCGTCCGCGATTCCCTCGGGACGGTAGGTCCGCTCGCTCATCACACCACCGTCGTGTATCCGCTGATCCAGCTCTGCAGCAGGCTGGTGGTCGCCCCCCACAGGCCGGTCACCATCGCCAGGCCGATCACGATGAGCAGTCCGCCGCCGACGCGCATGATCGTGCGGCGGTGGTCGCGCAGGAAGCCGAGCATCCGCTGCGACGACTGCAGGCCGAGCGCCACCAGCAGGAAGGGCACGCCGAGGCCGACGCAGTACGCGATGCCGAGGACGACGCCGCGCGTGGCGGAGGCCTCGTCGAGGGCGAGGGACTGCACGGCGGCCAGCGTCGGCCCCAGGCAGGGCGTCCAGCCCAGCCCGAAGACCACGCCGAGCAGCAGAGCCCCCCACAGCCCGGTCCTCGGGCTGACGTGCAGACGGCGTTCGCGCTGCAACCAGCCGATCCCGCCGAGGAACGCCACCCCCATGAGGATGACGACGACGCCGAGCACCCGCGTCAGGAGGTCCTCGTAGCGCACCAGGTACGCCCCGACGGCGCCCGCGGCGGCCATGAGCGCGACGAACACGGCGGTGAAGCCGAGCACGAAGAGCCCGACCCCGGCCACGACGCGACCGCGGGCCGGTGCGGCCGGCGGTGCCGCCGTCGTCGTGCCGCCCCGGGAGGCCGGTGCCGGGCCGGCGTTCGCCGCGGCCATGCCGCCCACGTAGCCGACGTACCCGGGAACCAGCGGCAGCACGCAGGGCGAGGCGAAGGAGACCAGCCCCGCGACCAGCGCGACCGGGACGGCGAGCAGCATCGAGCCGCTCACCGCCGTCGTCGCGAAGATCTCCCCCATGTCAGGCGTCCGCCAGCGCGTCGTCGATCAGACCGTTCAGGGTGGTGCCGGAGACCTCGCCGACGACGCGTGCCGCCACCCGGCCCTCGGCGTCGAGCACCACCGTGGACGGGACGGCCTGCAGGGGCACGACGCCGGAGAGGCCGGCCACGACCTGGCCGCTGCGGTCCTCGACGGACGGGTAGGGCACCTCGAAGGTGCGCTGGAAGGCCAACGCGGCACCGGCCTCGTCCTCGGTGTTGATCCCCAGCAGGTGCACGCCCTCGTCGGCGCGCTCGGTGGCGATCTCGACCAGGGCCGGCGCCTCGGCGCGGCAGGGCGCGCAGCCGGCGTACCAGGTGTTGAGCACGACGACGTCGCCGCGCCAGTCGGCGGTGGAGACCTCGTCGCCCTCGAAGCTGGTTCCCTCGACGACCACCGTGTCGGTGCGGTCGTCCGGTTCCCACTGCTGGACGGTGCCGTCGCCGGAGACGAAGCCCTGGCCGACGACGTCGCCCGCGCCGGAGTCGGCGGCACCGCAGCCGGCCAGGCCGACGGCCGCGCCGAGGGCGAGCGCGAGGCCCGCCGCGTGGCGGCGCCGCATCAGGCGCCCGGGGTGGGGTTGGCGCCGACGAGCAGGTCGGCCGCGGGCTCCGCGTAGTGCAGGGCGGCGAACCGGTCGTCGGTGAAGGTCAACGACGTCAGCGAGGCGAGGGAGCACTGGCGGCGTCGCGGGTCGTGCGCCAGTCGGCGCCCCTCGTAGGACCGACGCGTCAGCCAGACGGGGAGCTGGTGGCTGACCAGGACGACCTCGTGCCCGGCGAAGGCGCGGCGTGCGTCGTCGACGGCGGCCCGCATGCGCACGACCTGGTCGGCGTAGGCCTCGCCCCACGACGGCCGCAGCGGGTTCCACAGCAGCTTCCAGAACCGCGGGTGCGCGAGCTGGCCCGGGTTCTTGCCGATCGTCGTGCCCTCGAAGCGGTTGCCCGCCTCGATCAGGCGGTCGTCGGTGGCCAGGTCGAGCGCGAAGGCGTCGGCGATCGGCTGCGCCGTCTCCTGGGCACGCTGGAGGGGGCTCGCCACGACGGCGGCGACGTCCCGGCCCGCGCCGGACAGGTGCTCCGCGACACGCCGGGCCATCTGCTGGCCGCGGTCGGACAGCCGGTACCCGGGGATGCGTCCGTACAGGACGCCGTCGGGGTTGTGGACCTCGCCGTGCCGCAACAGATGGACGGTGGTGGTGGCCATGAGCCTTAGTGTCCCAGATCCTGCGGGTGCTCCCGCCGTCCGGGCCGCCGTCGTGAGGCGGGTCACGGTGTCCCGACGACGGGTCGGGCGCCATCGGCTCACATCGACGGCGGCGACCGGGAATACTCCGGCGGGGCGCCATGTTCATGCGTTTCGATGGAATCGCCCCGGGTCCGCCCCGGGACGGTTGCCACACGTCCAGCAACACCACTCGACAAGGAGCCCCTCCATGGCCACGCCCCTGCCTTCGGACCTGTCCACCGGTACCTACACCGTCGACGCCGGCCACTCCACCGCGTCGTTCTCCGTCCGCCACGCCGGGATCTCGAAGGTCCGCGGGACCATCGGCATCACCGCCGGCACCATCACCGTCGGCGAGGACCTCGAGTCCTCCGCCGTCGCCGTCGAGCTCGACGCCGCCGCGATCAACACCGGTGACGAGAACCGTGACCAGCACCTCAAGAGCGCAGACTTCTGGCACGCCGAGGAGCGCCCGACCTGGACCTTCAACTCGACGGCCGTCACCGCCGACGACGACGGCTACGTCGTGACCGGCGACCTGACGATCAACGGCGTGACCCAGAGCATCGACCTGCCGGTCGCCTTCGAGGGCGCCGCGGTGGACCCGTTCGGCAACAAGCGTGCCGGCTTCGAGTCCGAGCTGGTCATCAACCGCAAGGACTTCGGCCTGACCTGGAACGCCGCGCTCGAGACCGGCGGCGTCCTGGTGGGCGAGAAGGTCAAGATCGCTCTGGACGTCTCGGCGATCGAGCAGAACTGACCCCTGCGGCGAGGTAGGCAACTTCTCCCCGAGGTAGGCGAACTACCGCCGAGGTAGGCGAGCGACCGCCGAGGTAGGCAACTTCTCGGCCAGGTAGGAGAGCTGCGCGTCAGGACGGCGGGAACCGCGTCGGACGCACCCCGGGGCGGAGTTGCCTACCTCGCCGTCTTGGTGCCTACCTCGCGGGGAAGTTGCCTACCTCGCCGGAGGTTCGCCTACCTCGCGGGGGCGGCCGGGGCGGCCCGGCCGTCGACCGTCGCGCCTTCCTGCGCGTGGCGTGCCGCCGCGTGGAACGCGAGGATCTGCAGCTCGCCGGCGACGTCGACGCTGCGCACGACGACGTCGTCGGGCAGCTGCAGCGCCACCGGGGAGAACGACAGGATCTCCCGGACACCGCACGCCACGATCCGCTCGGCGACGACCTGCGCCGCCGCGCCGGGGGTCGCCAGGATCACCATGGACACTCCCCGCGCGGCCAGGATCTCCTCGAGCCCGTCGGAGTGCTCCACCTCCAGACCTGCCGCGCGTCGACCGACGACGTCGGGGTCGGCGTCGATCAGCGCCACGAGCCGGAACCCCCTCGCCGCGTAGCCCGAGTAGTTCGCCAGCGCGTTGCCGAGGTTGCCGACGCCGACGATCGCGAGCCGGTGCTCCGAGCCCAGACCCAGCGCCGTGCTGATCGAGGACGCCAGCGTCTCGACCTCGTAGCCCACGCCGCGCGTCCCGAACGACCCCAGGTAGGACAGGTCCTTGCGCAGCTGCGCGGAGCCCACGCCGGAGCGTTCCGCCAGCGCCGAGGACGACGTCGTGGTCACCCCGTCCCGCAGCAGGTCGCGCAGGGCGCGCAAGTAGTACGGCAGCCGCGACACCGTCGCCGCGGGCACCGTCACCTCGCCGATCTCGATCACGTCCGCTTCCCTCCCGCAGGTGCCGCCAGACGTCGCGCCAGCCTCGCCGCGTCCACCCGCCAGAACCCCTGCTGCACGCCGTCCACCTCGACGACGGGCACGTAGTCGCCGTACCGCTCGGTCAGCGCGGCATCGGTCTCGATGTCGATCTCCCGCCAGGCCGCGCCCGCCCGCTCGCACACCGAGGCCACGACCTCCCGTGCGTCGTCGCACAGGTGGCAGCCGGGGCGGGTGTACATCACCACCCGTGCCGTCTCCTCGGGTGTCGTCGGGGCGCTGCTCACGAGGACAGCGTATCGGCGCGACTACAGTGGGCCGCATGCCGTCTCATGCCGACTCCCCGGCCAGCCCACCGGCGGCAGCCTTCTTCGACGTCGACAACACGATCATCCGCGGCGCCAGCTCGTTCCACCTGGCCCGCGCGCTCTACCGGCGTCGGTTCTTCGGGACCGTGGACCTGCTGAGGTTCGGGGTGATCCAGGCCAAGTACCTGCTCTTCGGCGAGTCGCGCTCCCAGATCGAGACCGTCCGCAGCCGCGCGCTGTCCCTCATCGCGGGCCGCTCGGTCGCCGAGATCACCGCCGTCGGCGACGAGGTGTACGACACCGTGCTGGAGCTGCGGATCTTCCCCGGCACCAAGCGACTCCTCGACGAGCACCTGGCCGCCGGCGACCAGGTCTGGCTCGTCACCGCCACCCCCGTGGAGATCGGCGGCCTCATCGCCCGCCGGCTCGGGGCGACCGGCTGCCTCGGGACGATCGCCGACCACGAGGGCGGGTACTACACGGGAGCCCTCGTGGGAGACCTCATGCACGGCGAGGCCAAGGGCGCGGCGGTGCGCGAGCTCGCCGAGCGCGAGGGCCTGGACCTGGAGGGGTCCTACGCCTACGGCGACTCGCTGAACGACCTGCCGATGATGCGGTCGGTCGGGCACCCGTGCCCGATCAACCCGGACGCACGCCTGCGTCGGTACGCCAAGGAGGTCGGCTGGCCGATCCGGGAGTTCCGCGGGCGGGGACAGCGCGTCGCCCACCGCGGGGTGCGGACGGCGTCCTGGGCCGGCGCGGCCTGGGTCGCCGGCCTCGTGCTCCGGGCGGCGCAGCGCACCGTGCGCCGACGCATCCGGGGCCGCTGAACGGGCGCTCGCCCCGTCCCGGCTCCCCCGCAGACGCAGCGAGCCCGGCACCCCCGAGGGGTGCCGGGCTCGCTCAGCACGGCCCGCCGGACGGCGGGCGGCGCCTCACTTCTTGTTGCGACGCTGGTGACGCGTCCTGCGCAGCAGCTTGCGGTGCTTCTTCTTCGCCATGCGCTTGCGGCGCTTCTTGATGACGGAGCCCATGAGGTCCTCACAATGCTGATCGGTGGTCGGACGACGTTGGTCCCGGCGCCCGTGAGCCCGGGTGAGCCGACCAACGCGAGAAAAGTCCGTCGATCAGGATACCCGATCGCCGCCGGTGCCCCGGCCCGCCGACGGCGTGCTCCCGGTCACCCCGCGGGCGCCGGCCGCGTCAGTCCAGGTACGGGTCCAGCCCGAACTCGGGGAAGACGTGCCGTCGGGTGGCCAGGACGGCCCGGTCGATCGGGTCCGAGGGGTCGTACCCCTGCGACCAGGGCTGCCAGGAGACCTCGCCCCGGCCCAGCATCGAGGCCGCCCGCAGCCCCGACATCTCCTCGGCCGCCTCGCGCCACGCCGTCGGCACCGGCATCCCCGTCGTGAGCGGCGCGTGCGCCGCCTCGGCCACGAGGGCGGCCCAGACGAGGGGGACGACGTCGACGACGGCGTAGCCCCCGCCGCCCAGGGCGACCCACCGGCCGTCGCAGAGCTCGTGCGCCAGGTCGTGCACCCAGTGCGCCGCCGTCTTCTGGGCGTGGACCCCCACCGACAGGTCGGTGAGCGGGTCGTTGCCGTGGGCGTCGGCGCCGTGCTGGGACACGATGGCGTCGGGGGCGAACTCGCGCAGGACCGTCGGCAGCACCGCGTCGACGGCGCGCAGCCAGCGCGCGGAGTCGGTCCGCGGCGGGACCGCCACGTTGACCGCGGTGCAGTGGTGCAGACCGGCGCCCGTGTCGGCCGGGTTCCCGGTGCCCGGGAAGAGCGTGTGGCCGTCCTGGTGGATCGAGAAGGTCAGCACCCGCGGTTCGTCCCAGAAGATGGCCTCGACGCCGTCGCCGTGGTGGGCGTCGAGGTCGACGTACGCGACACGCTCGGCGCCCCGGTCGAGGAGGCGCTGCACGGCGGCCGCGGCGTCGTTGTAGACGCAGAACCCCGACGCCGCACCTCGCTGGGCGTGGTGCATGCCGCCCGCGATGTTCAGCGCGTGCTGGGCGCGGCCCTCCCACACGGCGTCCGCGGCGGCGACGGAGGCGCCGACGAGACGGGCAGCGGCCTCGTGCATGGCCGGGAACACGGGGTCGTCCTCGGTCCCGAGCCCGCGGGCGACGTCCGGCTCCCCCGTCTCGGCCGCCCGCCGCACGGCGGCGACGTACTCGGCGTCGTGCACCGTCTCGACGACCTCGTCGGGCGCGCAGACCGGGTCGACGACCTCGAGACCGGGCGCGTCGAGCAGCCCGAGGGCCTCCACGAGGCGCATCGTCAGGTCGAGCCGCGCCGGTGCCATGGGATGACCGGGGCCGAAGTCGTAGCGCAGCAGCTCGGGACTCCACAGCAACTGGGCGACCGACATCCCGCCACGGTAGCCCAAGCCGTGGCAGGCTGGGCGGCGAGTGCGGTGGACGAGACTGGTGGACGGGACGAGGAGGGCGCGGCCGGTGGCACGATCGGTGCAGGACCGCGCGACCTCGGTCCGCGAATGGGTGGACCGGACGGCACGGGAGTACCCGGCACGTCTGGCCATGACCGTCTTCGCCGCCGTCATCACGCTGTTCACGCTGCTGCTCCTGCCACCGTGGGCGACCGCGTCCGACACCGGGGCACGGTTCGTGGACGCGTTGTTCACCGCGACGTCCGCGGTCTGCATCACCGGCCTGACGGTGGTGGACACCGCCACGTACTGGTCGGAGTACGGGCGCGCCGTCATCCTCGTCGGGATCAAGGTCGGGGGCCTGGGCGTCATGACGCTCGCCTCCCTGCTCGGGCTGGCGGTCTCCCGGCGCATCGGTCTGACGCAGAAGCTGCTGACCGCCTCGGAGACCAAGACCGGTACCACGCGGCTCGGTGAGGTCGGTTCCCTGATCCGGCTGATCATCGTGGTGTCCACCTCGATCGAGCTGGCGATCGCCCTGATCCTGCTCCCCCGCTTCATCGCCCTCGACGAGCACCTGGGGCTCGCCGTCTGGCACTCGACGTTCTACGGCATCTCGGCCTTCAACAACGCCGGCTTCGTCCCGACCGTGGACGGCCTGGCGCCGTACGCGTCGGACTGGCTGGTCATCGTGCCGATCGTCCTGGGGGTGTTCATCGGCGCCCTCGGGTTCCCGGTGATGCTGAACCTCCTGCAGGCGCGCCGGTACGGACGCCGGTTCGTGCGGCACCTGTCGCTGCACACCAAGCTGACGATCACGACCAGCGTCGCCCTCATGGTCGCGGGGTTCGTGACGATCGGGGCGATGGAGTGGGCGAACCCGGCCACGCTCGGCGGTCAGGACCTGCACACCAGGTTCCTCTCGGCCCTCATGGCGGCGGTGATGCCGCGCTCGGGCGGCTTCAGCACCTTCGACGTGGGCGAGATGCGGGCGGAGTCGTGGCTCATCACCGACGCGCTGATGTTCGTCGGCGGCGGGTCCGCGTCCACGGCCGGCGGCATCAAGGTCACCACCCTGGCCGTCATGCTCCTGGCGATCGTGGCCGAGGCGCGCGGCGACCGGGACGTCGACGTCTTCGGCCGACGCATCCCGCGGGACACCCTGCGCCTGTCCATCGCGGTGGTGTTCATCGGCGCCACGATGGTGCTGGTGTCCTGCATCGCGCTGGTCCGGCTCACCGACTTCTCGCTCTCGCAGATCCTGTTCGAGGTCATCTCCGCCTTCGCGACGGTGGGACTGTCGACGGGGATCACCGGTGACCTGCCGGACGGGGCGAAGTACTGGTTGAGCGCCCTGATGTACCTCGGCCGCGTCGGCACGATCTCGGTGCTCGGTGCGCTGGCGCTGCGCGACCGGCGCCGCGTCATACGCTTCCCCGAGGAGCGCCCCATCATCGGGTGAGGCCCGAGACCCCCCACACCGGAGGAGAACCGTGGCAGAGAAGAAGGACGACCGCGACGCCGGCGTGCTGGTCATCGGGCTGGGCCGCTTCGGCTCGTCGTTGGCGACGACCCTGGACCGGCTCGGCCAGGACGTCCTCGCCGTCGAGAACGACGACCGCCTCGTCACGCAGTGGTCGGGGCGCCTGCCGCTGGTCCAGGCGGACGCGTCCAACCCGGAGGCGCTCGAGCAGCTCGGTGCGCAGGACTTCGGCGTCGCGGTGGTCGGTGTGGGCACGGAGCTCGAGGCGTCGGTGCTCATCACCGGCAACCTCGTCGACCTGGGCACGCCGCAGATCTGGGCGAAGGCGGTCTCGGCCGAGCACGGTCGCATCCTGACCCGGATCGGTGCCCACCACGTGGTCTACCCCGAGTCCGACGCCGGTTCGCGGGTCGCGCACCTGGTCAGCGGCAAGATGCTCGACTACATCGAGGTGGAGGACGGGTTCACGATCGTCAAGATGCGTCCGCCGCGCGAGATGCAGGGGTTCACCCTCGCCCAGTCGGACATCCGCAAGAAGTACGGCATCACGGTGATCGGCGTGAAGTCGCCGGGCATCGAGTTCACCTACGCGACCCCGGAGACGCGGGTCAGCGCCAACGACCTGCTGGTCTGCTCCGGCCACGCGGACCTGCTGGAGCGGTTCTCGGCGCGGCCGTGAGCACGGCCCGACCGTGCGGTCGCCTACCTCGACGGCTTCGAGGCGCCGACGCCGGACGAGGGCCCGCTCGTCGTGCTCGACGGGGCTGACCGCGCCACGATCGTGGAGTAGGGTCGAGCCAAGAATTCCTCACCCGAGGAATTATGGGTCGTGGACCGAGGGAGCCCGTCGTGCGCGCGATGATCGTCAAGGAGTTCCGCGAGCTGCGCCGCGACCGGCGCACCGTCGCGATGCTCGTCGCCCTGCCCCTGCTGATGCTGGTGATCTTCGGGTACGCCGCGAACTTCACCGTCGACGAGCTGAGGGTCGCCGTCGTGGGCGACCTGGCCGAGCAGGCCGAGCAGCAGATCACCCAGCAGGTGCCCGCCGACGCGCCCGCCACGCTGGACCTGGTCGACGTCGACCCGGACGCCGGGGCGCAGCAGGCACGCGACGCGCTGCGCGACGACGAGGTCGACCTCGCGATCCTCACCGGGGACGCGTCGGACGCCGACGGCGGTCGCCCCACCGTCCTCGTCGACGGCTCCAACCTCTTCGCCGCCCAGAGCGCGTCGGTCCTGGTCGCCCAGCTCGGCGACCGCGTCGAGTCCGAGATCCTCTACAACCCGGACCTCGAGACCTCCTGGGTGATGGTCCCGGCGATCATCGGCCTGATCCTGACCTTCATCGGGACGATCATCACGAGCATCGGGCTCGTCAGGGAACGGGAGGCGGGCACCCTCGAGCAGCTCGCGGTGATGCCGCTGTCCCCGACGTCGGTCGTGACGGGCAAGATCTCGCCGTACTTCCTGCTCGCCTGCTTCGACATGGTCCTGGTGACCCTGCTCGGCGTCTGGCTGTTCGGGGTCCCGTTCCGCGGCTCGGTGCTGCTCTTCGCCATCGGCGCGGCGATCTTCCTGTTCGCCGTCCTCGGCATCGGCGTGCTCATCTCGACGGTCTCGCAGACCACCGGCCAGGCCGTGCAGGTCGCCCTGATGACGATGCTGCCGCAGATCCTGCTGTCCGGGATGATCTTCCCCCTGGACGCCATGGCCGCGGGCGTGCGCTGGATCGGCTACCTGCTGCCGCTGACGTGGTTCGTCAAGCTCTCCCAGGGCGTCATGCTGCGCGGCGCCGGCTGGGAGTCGATGTGGCTGCCCGTCGTCGTCCTGACCGGGATGGCGATCCTCGTCTTCGGCGTCGCGGTGATCCGCCTGCGCCGCGACATCGCCCCGGCACGGGGAGCCCGCTGATGCCCGGCGCCCGCGACCTCACCGTCGAGCTGGGCGGCACGACGGCGCTGTCCGGCGTGAGCGTCGACCTCCCCGCCGGCCAGGTGACCGCCGTCGTCGGCGGCGACGGAGCCGGCAAGACGACGCTGCTGCGTGCCCTGCTGGGCCGCGTCGCCACCAGCGGCGGCACGGTGGACGTCCCGCCCCCGGAGCGCATCGGCTACGAACCGTCCACGTCCGGGGTCTGGCCCACCCTGTCGGTCAGCGAGAACGTCGAGTTCGTCGGCTCCGCCTACGGGCTCTCCGGCGACCGGCTCCGCTCCCGCGCCGCCACGCTGCTGGCGACGGCCGGGATCGACGACGTGCCCGACCGTCTCGGTCGGGACCTGTCCGGCGGGATGCGGCAGAAGCTCGGGTTCTGCCTGGCGATGCTGCACTCCCCCGACCTGTTGCTGCTGGACGAGCCGTCGACCGGCGTCGACCCGGTCAGCCGGGTCGAGCTGTGGCGGCTCGTCACGGCCGCGGCCCGGGACGGGGCCTCCGTCCTGATGACCACGACCTACCTCGACGAGGCCGAGCGGGCCGCGACGGTCGTGGCCCTGCAGGAGGGCCGTGTCCTCGCGTCCGGCGGGCCCGACGACGTCGTCGGCACCGTGCCGGGGACGGTCTCGGTCGGCGACGCCCCGCCCGGTGGGCGCCGTGCCTGGCGGCGCGGGCGCTCGTTCCACAGCTGGACGCCCGACGGCGAGGAGCCTCCGGGCCGACCGGTCGTGCCGGACCTCGAGGACACCCTCATCGCCCTGACGCTCGCCCGATCCGAGGAGCCCCGATGACCGTCCTCGTCCGCGCCGACGACGTCACCAAGCGCTTCGGCCGCTTCGCCGCCGTGGAGGACATGTCCCTGGAGGTCCGTCCCGGGGAGATCGTCGGCCTGCTCGGGTCCAACGGCGCCGGCAAGACCACCCTCCTGCGCGTGCTGCTCGGGCTCGAGGCCGCCGACGCGGGCCGCGTCGAGGTCCTCGGCGACCCGCCGGCCGACGCCGACCGGCACGCCCTCGGCTACGTGCCCCAGGGGCTCGGGCTCTCGCAGTCGCTCAGCGTGCGGCAGAACGTCGAGTTCATGGCCGCCACCTTCTCGGTGCGCCACGCCCCGGCGCTGCCCGCGGCCCTGCAGGCCGTCGCCGACGAACCCGTCGGGCGCATCGGCCTCGGTCGCCAGCGCCAGCTCGCCTTCCACTGCGCCCTGCTGCACTCCCCGCGGCTGCTCGTGCTCGACGAGCCGACCTCCGGCGTCGACCCGCTCGCCCGGGCGCGGCTGTGGGACACGATCCACGCCCAGGCCGAGGCAGGGACCGGTGTGCTCGTCACGACGCACTACATGCAGGAGGGCGAGCAGTGCGACCGCCTGGTGATCATGTCCCGGGGACGCGGCGTGGCCCGCGGCACGGTCGACGACATCACGGCGTCCTCGCGGACCGCCGTCGTGCGCGCCGAGGACTGGGCCGCGGCCTTCGCCGCGCTGGACGACGCCGAGCTGCCCGTCGTGCTCGCGGGCCGCACCAGCCGCGTGGCCGGCACGGATCCCGGGGACGTGCGGGCCGTGCTGGACGCGGCGGGCGTGGACGCCGAGGTCACCGCGGAACCGGCCACCCTCGAGGAGGCGATGGTGCTCATCGAGCAGTCGTCGCGTCCAGGTCCCCGGTGAGATAGCGCTGCAGCGTCGGGCCCACCAGCGGCGCGAGCTCGTCGGCCGGCAGGGACGCCAGCGGTTCGACGCCGACCACGTAGCGCAGCATCATCAGCCCGGCCACCTGCGACCCGGCCAGCGTGGTGCGCAGCTCGGCGTCCGAGACGTCCAGCCGCCGCACGATCGGCCCGAGCACCTCGGCGCCCAGGAACCGCTGCAGCAGGGTCCGCAGCCCCGGGTCGGCCATGATCGCCGGGACCACCATGCGCACCGTCGCGCCGCCGTCGGCGTCCCACGCCCGCACGACCGCCCGCACGAGCCGTTCGCCCAGGTCCTCGACCGGGCCCTCGGCGGCGGACCGGGTGATGGCCGACGGGTCGATGTCGGTCAGGCCCAGCGTGGCGGCGAGCAGCTCGGTCTTGCCGGCGAACCAGTGCCGCACGGTGCCCGGGTCGACACCGGCCCGCCGGGCCACGCCGCGCACGGACACGGCCTCGTAGCCCCGCTCGTCGAACTCCGCCCGGGCGGCCTCCAGCACCGTCCTGCGGGTGCTGTGACCGGCAGGACGGCGTCCGCGGCGCGGCTGGTCGGACATCGGTCGGCGGCCCTCCGGCTCAGCCGAGCTCGCGACCGAGCTCCGCCGAGCGGTCCCGTGCCGCCTCCAGGGCGGTGAGGAAGGCCGCCCGGACGCCGCCGTCGTCGAGCCGCTTGAGCGCCTGGATCGTGGTGCCGCCGGGCGAGGAGACCTTCTCGCGCAGGATCGCCGGGTGCTCCCCCGTCTCGGCGAGGAGGCGCCCGGAGCCGAGCACCGTCTGCACGGCCAGGCTGCGCGCCACCTCGCGGGTCAGGCCCATGAGCACGCCGGCCTCGGCCATGGCGTCCACGACGTAGAACACGTAGGCGGGGCCGGACCCGGCGAGCGCGCCGAACGCGTCGATCTCCTTCTCGGTGATGCGCAGGGTCTGCCCGGTCCCGGCCAGCAGGGCCTCGACGAGGGCGACGTCGGGCTCGGCGGTCGTCGGTCCGGGCACGACGGCGGTGACCCCGGCGCCGACCTGCGCCGGCGTGTTGGGCATGGTGCGCACCACGGGCTGGCCGTCGGGCAGGTGCCGGGCGTACAGGGACAGCGGCAGGCCGACGGCGACGCTGACGACCACGGCGTCCGCGGGCAGGGCCGGACCGATCTCGTCGAGCACCGCGGCGACGTCCTTGGGCTTGACCCCGACGAGGACGACCCGTGCGTCGGCCACGGCGGCGGCGTTGTCCGTCGTGGTGGCCACGCCGTAGGTCCGGGCCAGCTCGGCCCCGCGGGCCTCGCGCCGCGCGGTGGCCACGACGTCGGCCGGCTCGAGTCCCGAGGCCAGGGCACCGGCCAGGACGGCCTCCGCCATCGTCCCGGTCCCCACGACGGCGACCCTCGTCCCGGCGATCTGCGTACTCACGTGCGGTCTCCTCACATCGGGAAGGTCTCGTAGAAGTCCTGGACGAGCTGGTCGGGGCCGGTGGCCTGGAAGACGGCCGTGTCGTTGCGCCAGGTGACCACGGACTCGCCCGCCGCCGACCCGGGGGTGACGGCGTAGTCGCCGACCGCCTCGCCGCCGACCGTCACGTCCCCCTCGGCGACCGGCTCGCCGGCGGCCTGCAGCAAGGAGGTGTAGACCTCGGCGGCCGCGTCCCCGTCGGGCCACTGACCGGTGACGAGGTCGACCTGCTCACCGCCCTCGGACCCGTCGGCGTACACGATCTCCCACGCCTCGACGGCGTCGACCTCCTCGATCCACCCGCCCTCGGCGGTGTCGAGACGCACGAGCTGCAGCGCGGAGTCCGGCATCGCGGACAGGAAGTCGGTGGCGTCCTCGGGCAGCGGGCTCGCCTCGGCCGTGGGCGTCGGCGGGGCCGCGGTGACGGTGACCTCCGGGAGGGGCTCGGCCTCCTGCCGGGCGAACCCGGGCCAGAAGAACGCGGTGACGACGGCGACGACTGCCACGACGAGGAGCACGACGGCCAGGACGACGCGGCGGCGGCGCACCTGCGCCGCACGTGAGCTCTTCTGGTGCACCTTCTCCCCCGGTGTCCGGAATCCCGGGGTCATGTACCCCGGCTTGCGGTCGGCCATCGACGTCCTCCTGCTCTGCTGCCCGTGGCGTGCGCCGACGTCGGCGTCGCCGTGCAGCCTACGACGTCCGGGCACCGGCGGGGTGTCGGTGGCGCCGCCTAGCGTGACCTTCGTGAGCACCACGACCTCCTCGCGCGCGGGCCGCGCCAAGAGCTCCCGGCCGACCTTCCGCTGCACCGAGTGCGGCTGGACGACGGTGAAGTGGGTGGGTCGCTGCGGAGAGTGCCAGGCGTGGGGCACCGTCGCCGAGGAGGGTCCGGCGGCCGCCGGGCCGCGCACGACGGCGGTGAACCCGGTGCGCTCGGCCGCCCGGCCGATCGCGGAGATCGACGTCGACGCGGCACGCGCCACCCCGACGGGCGTGGCGGAGCTGGACCGCGTCCTGGGCGGCGGGCTGGTGCCGGGAGCGGTCGTCCTGCTCGCCGGCGAGCCCGGCGTCGGCAAGTCCACGCTGCTGCTGTCCGTCGCCTCGAACGCGGCGCGCGGCGCCGACGGCGAGGGCCCGCGCACGGTGCTGTACGTGACCGGCGAGGAGTCGGCCGGTCAGGTGCGGCTGCGCGCCGAGCGGATCGGCGCGCTGGCCCCCACCCTGCTCCTGGCGGCGGAGACCGACCTGGCCACCCTGCTCGGCCACCTGGACGCCGCCGACCCCGCGCTGCTCGTCGTGGACTCGGTGCAGACGATCGCCTCCGCCGAGGTCGAGGGGGTACCCGGCGGCGTCAGCCAGGTGCGCGAGGTCGCCGGCGCGCTCATCGCCGCCGCGAAGGAGCGGCAGGTCCCGGTGCTCCTGGTCGGGCACGTGACGAAGGACGGCGCCGTCGCCGGCCCGCGGACCCTGGAGCACCTGGTCGACGTCGTCTGCCAGTTCGAGGGGGACCGGCACTCCCGGCTGCGGATGGTCCGGGCGGTCAAGAACCGTTTCGGCCCGACCGACGAGGTCGGGTGCTTCGACCTGTCCGAGTCGGGCATCGAGGGGCTGAGCGACCCGAGCGGGCTGTTCCTCTCCCACCTGGGGGCCGGCGTGCCGGGCACCTGCGTGACGGTCACGCTGGAAGGACGTCGTCCGCTGGCGCTGGAGATCCAGTCGCTCGTGGCGCCGTCGCCCCTGGCCAACCCGCGCCGAGCGACCAGCGGCGTCGAGTCGCAGCGGCTCGCGATGATCCTCGCGGTGCTGCACCGGCACGCCGGCCTGCGCCTCGCCGACGCCGACGTGTACGCCTCCACGATCGGCGGGGCCCGGGTCACGGAGCCCGCCGCCGACCTGGCCACCGCCCTGGCGATCGTCTCCGCACGCAACGGCGAGGCGCTGCCCGCCGGCACCGTCGCCGTCGGGGAGGTCGGGCTCGCCGGCGACATCCGTCCGGTGACGGGTCTGGAGCGGCGGCTCACCGAGGCGGCCCGGCTCGGGTTCAGCCGCGCCGTCGTCCCGGCAGGCGTCTCGGTCCGCGCGCCGGCGGGTCTGCGACTGGCAGAAGCGCGGCACATCGCCGAGGCCGTCGAGCTGGCCTCCGCCGCGCCGGCCGAACCCGGCCGTAGCCGCTGAACAGAACGCCGTCAGGCCGTAGAATGCCCAGGTGGCCCCCTCCATCGCGCAACCCGACGCCCTGCTGCGGGAGACGCTTGCCGCCGTCGCGCCGGGCACCGAGCTCCGCGACGGTCTGGAGCGCATCCTGCGGGGCCGCACCGGCGCCCTGATCGTGCTCGGCCTGGACAAGACGGTCGAGGAGATCTGCTCCGGCGGGTTCGAGCTGGACGTCGAGTTCTCCGCGACGCGCCTGCGCGAGCTGTCCAAGATGGACGGCGCGGTCGTGCTCGACCGGGACGCCACCCGCATCCGCCGCGCCGCCGTCCAGCTGCTGCCGGACCCGACCATCGAGACCAGCGAGTCGGGCACCCGGCACCGGACCGCCGAGCGGGTCGCGAAGCAGACGGGGTTCCCCATCGTCTCGGTCAGCCAGTCGATGCGGATCGTGGCGATCTACACCGGGTCGGTGCGTCACGTGCTGGAGGACTCCGACACCATCCTGGGCCGCGCCAACCAGGCCCTGGCCACCCTCGAGCGCTACCGCTCCCGCCTCGACGAGGTCTCCGGCACGCTGTCCGCGCTGGAGATCGAGGACCTGGTCACCGTGCGGGACGTCTGCGCGGTGGTCCAGCGCCTCGAGATGGTCCGGCGCATCTCGGACGAGATCGACGGCTACGTGGTCGAGCTCGGCACCGACGGGCGCCTGCTCGCGCTCCAGCTCGACGAGCTGCTCGGCGGCATCGGCTCGGACCGCGACCTCGTCGTGCGCGACTACGTCGACGTCGAGCGCACCGGCCGCAGCCTGACGGCCGTGCACGCCGACCTGGCGCGGCTCGACTCCTCCCAGCTCCTCGACCTGTCGGAGATCGGCCGGGTCCTGCGGATGCCCGGTGCGGGCGTCGCGCTCGACGCCGCCGTGGCGCCGCACGGCTACCGGCTGCTGTCCAAGGTCCCGCGCCTGCCCGGCACCATCGTCGAGCGTCTGGTCGCCCACTTCGGGGGCCTGCAGAAGCTGCTCGCCGCGAGCGTCGACGACCTCATGAGCGTCGAGGGCGTCGGGGACCACCGGGCACGCGCCGTCCGCGAGGGCCTGTCGCGTCTGGCGGAGTCCAGCATCCTCGAACGGTACGTCTGAGCCTCAGTCCCCGCCCCGGCCGCCGCGGTCGGACGCCTCGCCGTCCTGCTTGTCCCCCTTCTTCTGCCCGGACTCGGACCGGCCGCCCGACTTCTCGGACGCCTTGTCCCCGGGGCCGTCCTGCTCGGAGGTCTCGCCGTCGGCCTGCTCCTGGGTACCGTCCGCCGTGTCCCCGGACGCCTCGCCGTCGGCCGCCTGGGCGCCCTCCTCGTCCTGCGGCTCGGGCTCCGGCGCCTCCTCCACCGCGATCGTGAGCGGCTCGCCCCGCACCCCGGGGACGTCGTCGAGCCGGACCGAGGCCGTGTAGGCGCCGGCCGGGACGTCACCCACCGACGCGCAGTCGGGCGTGGAGCCGCTGCCGGTCCACCGGACCGTCAGCTCCCAGCGCTGGTCGGTACCGAGCAGGACGAGCTCCTCGCCCCCTCCGACGCAGTCCGCCGAGGACCAGACACGGTCGCCGCCGTCCGCCTCCGTGACGACGACCTGCATGCTCGAGCGGTGCCCGTCCAGCAGGCACGGCACCCGTCCCCCGTTGGTCACGCTCATCGTCATCGACATCGCCTCGTCCAGCACGAGAGAGGTCCGGTTCCCGGTGAGCTCGGCGCGGACCGCCGAGGGGTCGCAGGTCTCGGCGACACCCGCGGGGTCGAGCGCCTCGGGCGGCGCGGCCTTGTCGGCCACCAGCTCCAGCGGCGGCTCGGGCCAGGCGTCACGGACCCAGTCCACGGCCCGGCCGATGCCGTAGCCCGCCGCCGTCCCGGTGCCGACGAGCAGCCCGATCACCAGCAGGACGACGGCGAACCCGCGGTGGGTGCGCCGTCGACGCTTCGCCGGGGCCGTGCGCGACCGGGGTCGCGGCGTGCTCCCGGGGGCCACCAGCCCGTTGGTCGTCACCGTCCGACGACCGCCGCCCCGGGACCCTGAGCGCGCGGCCGGTCGCTGCCCCGCACCGGTCGACCGGCCCGACCGCGCGGCGTTCGACGGCGCGCGCCGGGTCGAGGACCCCGAGCGTGCGGAGCCGCTCGCACCGGCGCCGCTCCGACCCCGCGACGTGGAGCTCTGGGTGCGTGAGCGGGAGGAGCCGGTGGCCGTCGACGAGCGTCCGGTGGCCGGCTTCTTCGGGGCCGGCTTCTGGGCAGCCGGCTTCTTGGCAGCCGGCTTGGTCGCGCTGCCGCCGGACGACGCGGACGAGCGCCCGGTCGTCGGCTTCCGCGCAGTCGAGCCCTGTCGCGCCGTGGAGCGCGACGTCGACGAGCGCGTCGACGCGCCCCGCGCCGAGGGCGTCTGGCGCCCCCGCGCAGAGCCTCCTCGACCTCGGTCCTTCGCTGTCGCCACCCTGTCCCCGCATCTCGACGAACTTCCTGCTGAGCGTCACGCTACGTCGTGGCAGGGCACCGGTGGTGATGCCGCGCCGCCGTGCCGGACACGCCGGGCGAACAGGCACAATGGGCGATCGTGGATGCTCTGGTCGAACGAGTCACGGCATGGTTCGCCGACGTCGCACGCGACCTGCCCTGGCGCGCCCCGGACCGGACGCCCTGGGGCGTGCTCGTCAGCGAGGTCATGCTCCAGCAGACCCCCGTGGTCCGCGTCGAGCCGGTCTGGCACGAGTGGATGGGACGCTGGCCGAGCCCGGCCGACCTCGCCGCGGCGCCGACGTCCGAGGTGCTGCGCGCCTGGGGCCGGCTCGGCTACCCCCGCCGGGCGCTGCGGCTGGCCGACTGCGCCCGGGCGATCGTCGAGCGCCACGGCGGCGCCGTGCCGTCCGACGAGAAGGCGCTGCGAGCGCTGCCGGGTGTCGGCGAGTACACCGCCGCGGCGGTCCGGGCCTTCGCCTTCGGGCGCCGGGCCGTCGTGGTGGACACGAACGTGCGCCGCGTGCAGGCACGCGCGGTCACCGGCGACGCCCTCCCGGCGCCGTCGTACACGGCGGCCGAGCGTCGGCTCGCCGCGTCCCTGGTGCCCGACGGCGACACGGACGCCGCCGCGTGGGCCGCGGCCTCGATGGAGCTCGGTGCCGTGGTGTGCACGGCCCGTGTCCCGCGGTGCGACGTCTGCCCGGTCCGCGACCTGTGCGCCTGGCGTGTGGCGGGCTTCCCCCCGGACGAGCACGCCCACCGCCGGCGCACCCAGTCGTGGGACGGCACCGACCGACAGGTGCGTGGTCGGGTGATGGCGGCGCTGCGCGGCGCCGACGGTCCGGTCCCCCGCGAGCTGCTCACCGACGCCGGCCCCGAGGCCCAGCTCGACCGGTGCCTGGCCGGGCTCGTCGAGGACGGGCTCGCCGAGACCGACGAGGCGGGTCGCTTCATGCTCCCGGTCTGACACGGCTTCGGCACCGCTCGGGAGTACCGCACTCCTCCGCTGTGGGCATGAAATCTGCAGCTCTGGATCACTCCAGAGCTGCAGATTTCATGCCCACAGCGGGGGCTCGTCAGTCGAGCACGGTGCGCCGCCAAGGATCGGGTGGCGCCCCGCGGACGGGGCGCCACCCGAGATCAGGCGGGTCGGCGCAGCACGACGACGCCGCGGGGCTGCAGGTGGTCGGGTCCGGCGTCGTCCCCGGCCCCGGTGCTCGCCAGGACCTCTCCCTCGATCCCCGCCAGCGGGAGCGGCTCCGCGGTGCGGTTGACGAGGAACCAGAACGTGACGTCGTCCCGGTGTCGCACCGCGAGCTCGACCTTCCCGCGCAGCGTCGTCGGCAGCTCGCTGGTCACGCCGGCGTCGGCGAGCAGCCGCTCGACGACGGGCACGAGCCCGTGGCGCCCGAGCCGCGTGGCGACGTAGGCGGCCGAGCCCCGGCCGACCGGACGGCGGGTGATCGCCGGGCGGCCCGCGTACCGGCCGTCGGCGTAGGAGGCGAGCACGGCGACGTCCTCGGCGACCACGTCGACCGGGTCGGCCCACAGCGTGCCGACCGAGCCGTCGTCGAGGCGGACCTCGTCGCCGTCGCGCAGCGGGGAGAACTGCTCGACACGGATGCCGAGCACGTCGCGGAAGGCGCCGGGATACCCGCCGAGCCAGATGTGGTCGTCGGTGTCCACGACGCCCGAGAAGTAGGTGGTGACCAGGTGGCCGCCGTGCTCGACGAACTCCCGCAGGCTCGCGGCGCGCTCGGCCGAGACCATGTGCAGCACCGGGGCCACGACGACGTCGTACCCCTCGACGTCGGTGGCCGCGGGGACCACGTCCGCCCGGTGGCCCGCGGCGAGGAACGCGGAGTACCAGTCCAGGGCCTCCTGGCGATAGCGGAGCCGCTCGGTGGGGTGCGAGTCGAGCTCGCTCGCCCACCAGGACTCCCAGTCGAACAGGATCGCCACCCGTGCTCGGGCACGACCCGCACCCACGACGGGGGCCAGGCCGGCCAGCGTCTCGCCGAGCGCGACGACGTCCCGGAACAGCCGGCTGTCCTCGCCGGCGTGCGGGACCATCGCCGAGTGGTACTTCTCGGCCCCGGCCGCGGACTGCCGCCACTGGAAGAAGCAGACGGCGTCGGCACCGTGCGCCACGTGCGTGAGCGAGTCCCGCGCGAGCTCGCCGGGCAGCTTGGGGGTGTTGATCTCCTGCCAGTTCACGGCTGACGTGGAGTGCTCCATGAGGAACCAGGGGTCTCCGCCGGCCACGCCGCTGGTGAGGTTCGCGGAGAACGACAGCTCGTCCATGCCCTGCGGGCCGGGGTGGAGGTAGTGGTCGTTGGACACGAAGTCGATCTCGGGCGCCCAGGTCGGGTAGTTCATGGCCTGGGTCTCGCCCATCACCATGAAGTTGGTGGTCACGGGGATCCCGGGCGTGATGCGGCGCAGCACGTCGCGCTCGACGCGCAGGTGCTCGACCAGGGCGTCCGAGGAGAACCGCTTGAAGTCGATCTGCTGGGTGGGGTTCGGGTACGACGCCGCGAGCCGCGGGGGCAGGATCTGCTCCCAGTCCGTGTACCGCTGCGACCAGAAGGCCGTGCCCCAGGCCTCGTTGAGCCGGTCCAGCGTCGTGTACCGCTCCTGGAGCCAGTGCCGGAAGGCGCGCGCGGCGTCGTCGGAGTAGTCGTGCGCGTTGTGGCAGCCGAGCTCGTTGCTGACGTGCCACCCGGCGAGCGCCGGGTGGTCGCCGTAGCGCTCGGCCAGCCTCTCGACCAGGGCCAGGGCGTACCGGCGGAACACCGGCGAGGTGGGTCGCCACTGCTGGCGGCCGCCCGGCCACAGCGTCTCCCCGGTCCGGGTCACGGGCAGGATCTCGGGGTGCAGCGCGGTCAGCCACGGCGGGGGCGAGGCCGTCGCGGTGGCGAGGTCGACGCTGATGCCGTGGGCGTGCAGCAGGTCCATGACCTCGTCGAGCCAGGCGAAGTCCCACTCCTCCGGGCCGGGCTGCAGCCGCGCCCAGGAGAAGATGGCGAGCGAGACGACGTTGACACCCGCAGCCTGCATGAGCCGGGCGTCCTCGGCCCACACCTCGCGCGGCCACTGGTCGGGGTTGTAGTCGGCGCCGAAGCCGATCCGTGGCGGGATGTCGAGCTCGGGACCGCCGAGCAGACGGCGTGCGTCGGTCATGGGTGCTCCTGCGTGCTGGGTTCTGACGTGGGCAGGGCCCGGGGCGTGAGCCGCCCCGGGCCCTGGGTCGACGGACGGGTCGGCGTCACTCGGTGACGGTGAAGCCCTGCTCGTCGCCGTACGCGACCGAGCTCTCCTGCCAGGCGGCGAGACCCTCGTCGAGCGTGGTATCGGAGACGTAGGCCTGGCCGACGGTGTCGTTGAAGATCGAGTTGGCGTAGACCTGGAACGGCAGGTACTGCCAACCCTCGGCGACCTGAGCCGCCGAGTCGGCCAGCACCTCGTTGACCGCCTGACCGCCGAAGTACTCGAACTCCTCGCCCCGGAACTCCGGGTCCTCGAGCTCGGCCACCGTCGCGGGGAAGGCGCCCTCCTCGACCCGGGTCGCGATGCCCTCGCCGACCGTGGCGTACTCGACGAACTCGTAGGCGAGCGCCGCGTTCTCGCTCGCCGCCGGGACCGCCAGGGACGACCCTCCGTTCTCGGCGGTGACCGACTGCCCGTCCTCCCACTGCGGCATCGGCGCCACGGCCCAGTCCCCTGCCGCGTCGGGCACCGACGACTCGAGGTTGCCGCGCATCCAGGCGCCGATCACCAGCGACGCGATCGATCCGTCGGAGAGCCCCTGGTACCACTCGTCGCTCCAGGAGCCGATCGGGGCGACGAGGTCGTCGTCGATCATCGTCTGCCAGGTGTCCACGAACGTACGGGTGCCGGGGTCGGAGAAGTCGATCGTGACGTCGGTGCCGTCGACCTGGTACGGGCGGCCGCCGGCCTGCCAGATCAGGCTGGTCGTGAAGCCCGCGTCACCGACGTCGTTCGTGAGATAGGCGTCCGGGTCGGCGTCGTGCAGGGCCCGCGCGACCTCCTCGTACTCCGCCCACGTGGTGGGCACCTCGAGACCGTGCTCGTCGAAGACCCGCTGGTTGTAGAACAGGGCCATCGGCCCCGAGTCGGTCGGCAGGGCCGACACCCCGCCCGAGGCGGTCACGGACTGCCACGGACCGGGGGTGAACGTGCCCTCGAGCTCGTCGGCGCCGAAGGTCGTCAGGTCGGTCAGGGACTGGGCGAGAGCGAACTGGGGCAGCGCGTAGAACTCGATCTGCGCGACGTCGGGCACCCCGTTGCCGGCGGCGACCGCGTTCTGGAGCGCCGTGTACTGGTCGTTGCCGGTCCCGACGTTCTCCAGGTTCACGGTGACGTTCGGGTGCTCGGCCTCGAAGTCGGCGGCCACCGACTCCAGCGTCGGGTCCCAGGCCCACACGGTGATCTCGCCCCCCTCCTCGAGCGCCGTCTCCGAGTCGACGGGATCCTGCGAGGAACCTGCGGTGTCGCCACCGCCGGCACAGGCGGTCAGGGCCAGGGAAGCGACGCCGAGCAGGGCGGCGGCGCGCAGGGCGCGACGGGGTCGTGCGGTCATGGTGGAGTCCTCACTTCGTTGTTCGGTGCGGTCGGTGGGGTGGTGCGCGGGTGCCGGGCTCACTCCTTGACGCCTCCGGCGGCCAGACCCGACTGCCAGTAGCGCTGGAGCAGGAGGAAGGCGACGATGAGCGGAAGGATCGTCAGCAGGGAACCGGTGATCACGAGGTTGAAGATGGCCTCGCCGCCGGCGGTGGCGGCCTGGGCGTTCCAGGCGTTGAGGCCCAGGGTCAGCGGGTACCAGGAGCTGTCGCGCAGCATGATCAGCGGCAGGAAGTAGTTGTTCCAGGTCGCGACCATCGTGAACAGCAGGACGGTGACGATGCCGGGCGCGAGCAGGGGCAGGCTGATGCGGAAGAACGTCCGGAACTCGCCGGAGCCGTCCATGCGGGCGGCCTCGAGGAGCTCGGTGGGGATCGCCTCGGCCGAGAACGTCCACATCAGGTAGAGCCCGAACGGTGCGATGAGCGACGGGATGATGACCGACCACGGGGTGTTGGTCAGTCCCATCTGGCTGAACATCAGGAAGGTCGGCACCGCGAGCGCGGTGCCGGGCACGGCGACGGCGCCGATGACGATCGCGAACACCCAGCGCTTGCCGGGGAAGTCGAACTTCGCCAGCCCGTACCCCCCGAGGATCGCCAGGAAGGTGGCGCCGCCGGCCCCGAGCACCACGTACAGCAACGTGTTGCCGAACCAGCGCAGGAAGATGCCGTCGTCGTAGGTCAGCGTGTCGACGACGTTCTGCCACAGGGCGAAGTCCGCGCCGAACCAGAGCCCGAAGGACGTGAACAGGTCGGCCTGGGTCTTGGTGGCGTTGATGACGAGCCAGACGAGCGGCACCAGGGAGTAGACCAGGACGATCCCGGTCAGGACGGTCGTCAGCGTGCTGCGCGGCCGGCGGGGACGGTCGGGGCGCAGCGTGGAGCGCAGCCGGGGGCTGGGACGGCCGGTGGCGGACGCGGTGAGGGCGGTCATCGTCAGGACTCCTTGCGCATGCCGCGCAGCTGCACCACGTAGGCGATCACCATCGTGATCAGGCCCATGATGATGGCGACCGTCGCGGAGTAGTTGTACTGCTGGCCGGAGAACGACAGCGAGTAGGCGTAGAGGTTCGGGGTGTACGACGTCGTGATCGCGTTGGGTGCGAGGCTCTGCAGGATGCTCGGCTCATTGAAGAGCTGGAAGCTGCCGATGATCGAGAAGATCGTCGCGATCACCAGGGCGCCGCGGATCGCGGGGATCTTGATGGCCCGGACCACCTGCCACTGCGACGCCCCGTCGATCTCCGCGGCCTCGTACAGCGAGTGCGGCACGACGCGCAGCGCGGAGTAGAAGATCAGCATGTTGTAGCCGACGAACTCCCAGGTCACGATGTTGCCGATCGCGGCCAGGATGAGGTCGGGCGACAGCGGGTCGGGGATGGCGGTCCCGAGCAGATCGTTGAGGTTGCCGACCAGCCCGAAGCGGGTGCCGTACATGAAGCCCCACATCAGGGAGGCGACGACGGCAGGGACCGCGTACGGCATGAAGATCGAGATGCGGAAGAAGCTCTTGCCGTAGAGCCGCCCGCCGTCGATGGCGAGCGCGACGAGCAGGGCGATGCCGAGCATGATCGGCACCTGCACGACGAGGAACAGCGAGACCCGCCCGAGGCCGTCCCAGAACAGCGGGTCGGTCAGCGCCTGCCGGTAGTTGTCGAACCCGACGAACGACGTCCCGCCGACGAGCTGCGTGCGGAAGACCGAGAGGTAGATCGAGTAGGCGATCGGGGCCAGGAACACCAGGGCGAACACGGCCATGAACGGCCCGATGAACTGCCATCCGACCCAACGGCGCCGTGAACGGCGCCAGGCCGGAGCGGCGACGGGTGTCGCCACGGGAGACGTCGTCGTCATGGTCCTCGTCTTCCTCGAAGGGATGGTCGGCTTCCGATGTTGACGTAAACATCGCGATCCGCGGTGACGGATGTTGACGTAAACATGGACTAGGGTGATCGTGCACCCGCCCCCCGGCGGTCGTCAACCCCAGCGGAGCGGCACCGTCGCCGAGACCCGAGGAGCAGCACCGTGACCGAGCGGATCACCGAGGACCCGGGCGCCGCTGCGCCCGCGGCCGTCCGCCCGCTCCCCCCAGCGCCCGTCCGACGGGTCTCGATGGCCGACGTCGCACGCCGCGCCGGGGTGTCCTCGCAGACGGTCTCCCGCGTGTCGAACGGGTACCCCGGCGTCGTCGAGGCGACGCGGCGCCAGGTCCTCGACGCGATGGCCGAGCTGGGCTACCGACCGAACAGCGCGGCGCGGGCGCTGCGCAGCGGCCGGTTCCGCACGATCGGCGTCATCCTCTTCTCGCTGTCCACCACCGGCAACGTGCGCACCCTCGAGGCCATCGCGACGTCCGCCGCCGCCCAGGGCTACGCCATCACGGTGATCCCGGTCGAGGCCCCGACCCAGGGCGGCGTGCGCGGCGCCTTCACCCGGCTCGGCGAGCTCGCCGTGGACGCCGTCATCCTGCTGATGGAGGTGCACCTGCTCGACGCGGCCGACCTCACCCTGCCGGACGGCGTCCCCGTCGTCGTGGCCGACTCCGACGCCGACGACCGGTATCCCGTCATCGACACCGACCAGGCGGACGGCAGTCGCACGGCCGTGCAGCACCTGCTCGACCTCGGTCACCGCACGGTCGTGCACCTGGCGGGCCCGGAGCAGTCCTTCGCCGGCCAGCGTCGCGAGGACGCGTGGCGGCGCACCCTCACCGACGCCGGGTGCGAGGTCCCCGAGGTCTACCGGGGGGACTGGAGCGCCTGGTCCGGGTACGAGGTGGGCCGCGAGATCGCGCGCACCGACGCCACCGCCGTCTTCGCCGCCAACGACCAGATGGCGCTCGGGCTGATGCGTGCCCTCGCCGAGTCGGGACGCGCGGTCCCCGACGACGTCAGCGTCGTCGGGTTCGACGACGTCCCCGACGCCGTGGCCTACCGACCGCCGCTGACCACCATCCACCAGGACTTCGCCGAGGTCGGACGGCGGTGCGTCGAGCTGGTCCTGCAGCGGCTCGACGCCGGTGCGGCCGACCACGGGACCACCCTGGTCCCGGTGCGGATCGTCGAGCGGGCGAGCACGGCCCCGCCGCCCTCCTGACCCGGCCGGGTCAGAGGTCCAGGAGCATGCGGGTGTTGCCGAGGGTGTTCGGCTTCACCCGCGCGAGGTCGAGGAACTCGGCGACACCGTCGTCGTGCGACCGCAGCAGCTCGGTGTACACCTCGCCGGTCACGGGCGTGCCGTCGATCTCGTGGAACCCGTGCGCGGCGAAGAATTCCACCTCGAAGGTCAGGCAGAACAGGCGCTGCAGACCCATCTGGCGCGCCCGCAGGATCAGCTCCTCCACCAGCGCGTGCCCGAGCCCGCGCCCCTTCCACGTCGGGTCGACGGCGAGCGTGCGGATCTCGGCGAGATCGGACCACATCACGTGCAGGGCACCGCAGCCGACCAGCCCGTCCGGCCCGGCGTCGGCCACCAGGAACTCCTGCACCGACTCGTAGTAGCCGACCAGCTCCTTGGCCAGCAGGATCCGCTCGGCGGCGTAGGGCGCCACCAGGTCGCGCACGCCGCGGATGTCCGCAGGGAGCGCGGGCCGGATGCGGAAGGGCGCGTTCTGGTGGTGGGGCACGTCAGAACCCTACGCGCGCCGCCCGCCGGCGGTCCCGCAGAACCGCCGGGCGCACCGGGGCCCGCGGGAGTCGTCAGTCCTGGCCGACGAGCCGCGCTGCGGTGATCTCGTCGATCACCAGGTCGGTGACGACGCCGGCGGCGAGCGCCGCCCGCAGCGGTGCGACCTTGTTGTCGCCCGCGGCGGCGCACAGGCGACGACGGAACCGCCGCAGCTGGTCGGGCGTGGGGCCCGTCGCCCGGGCGTTGATGGCGATGTCGCGGAACGACCCGTCGGGGCGCAGGAACACCGTGCAGACGTCCCCGACGACGTCGGCGGCCTCCAGCGCCGCCACGTCCTCGGGCTCGAGGTAGCCCGCGGTGTACACGTGCGACGGGACGCCGCCGGTCAGCGCCCCGACGGAGAACACGGCGAGGTCGGTCCGGGCCTGCACGTCCAGCACGCGGCGCACCGACCGCTCCCGCCACATCGCGTCGCGGGTCTCGGCGAAGTCGAAGAAGGCGGGCACCGGGAACGGGTGCGCCTGGGCCTCGAAGGTCGCCGCGATCCGGTCGAGCAGGTCGCCGGCGTAGGCGACCCCCGAGGTGCGGTTGTTGGCCGCGCCGTTGAGCTGGACGACGGCGGACCCTCGCGTGGGCTTGTCCATGAGGTGCTCCGCGACGGCGGCCAGCGTCGTGCCCCAGGCGATGCCCAGGACCATGTCGGAGTCGAACCACCGGGTCACGAGTCGCGCCGTCGTGCGGGCCACCTGCCGGAGCCGCTCCGCGTCGTCGGCGGCGTCCGGGACAGGCACGACGTAGGTGTCGATGTCGTGCTCCGCCGCGAGCCGCTGCCCCAGCCCGGGTGCACGCGTGTGCGTCGGGCGCAGCGTGATCTCGACGACGCCGGTCTCCCGCGCCCTCTTGAGCAGCCGCGAGACCGTCGACCGCGAGGTGCGCAGGTGCCTCGCGATCGACTCCATCTTCATGTCCTGCAGGTAGTACATGGTCGCCGCCATGACCACGTCCCGCTCCCGATCGGTCGTCACCGGACCAGCATGGCGCGATCGCCGCGCGTTTGCACGTTCGTGCATCCCGCTTGCGAGAACGTTCGACCGGTGTTGCTCTGGGTACCTGCCCGACCGAGAGGAGCACGACCGATGGCCTCCCGACTCACTGCCGAGTCACGCACCCGCGCCCTGGCGGCGCTCGAGAGCTCGCAGGACTCCGCCACCGAGCTCGACGTCCTCGTCATCGGCGGCGGCGTCACCGGCGCCGGCATCGCGCTCGACGCCGTCACCCGCGGCCTGTCCACCGCGATCGTCGAGGCCCAGGACTGGTCCGCCGGCACCTCGAGCTGGTCCAGCAAGCTCGTCCACGGCGGTCTGCGCTACCTGCAGATGCTCGACTTCTCCCTCGTCCACGAGGCCCTGACCGAGCGCGACCTGCTCCTCAAGGAGCTCGCCCCGCACCTCGTCAAGCCGGTCCCGTTCCTGTACCCGCTCGAGCACCGCATGTGGGAACGCGCCTACGTCGGCGCCGGCATCGCCCTGTACGACACCCTCGCCTCGGTCGCCCCCGGCAAGCGCGCGATGCCGCTGCACCGGCACCTGACGCGCCGGCAGATCAGCCGCAAGTTCCCCGACCTGGCGCACGAGGCCGCCATCGGCGCCGTCCAGTACTGGGACGCGTCGGTGGACGACTCGCGCCTGGTCGCGACCCTCGTGCGCACCGCCGTCGACTACGGCGCCCACGCCGCGACCCGCACCCAGGTCGTCGAGCTCACCAAGAGCGCCACGGGCACGGTCAACGGGGCCGTCGTCGTCGACCTGGAGACCGGTCGCGAGATCACCGTCCGCGCGCGGCACGTCATCAACGCCACCGGCGTGTGGACCGAGGACACCGAGGCCCTCGCCGGCGACGAGGGGGGCCTGCACGTGCTGGCCTCCAAGGGCATCCACATCGTCGTCCCCCGGGAGCGCATCAAGGGGCAGGTCGGCCTGATCCTGCAGACCGAGAAGTCGGTGCTGTTCATCATCCCCTGGTCCCGGTACTGGATCATCGGCACCACGGACACCCCGTGGGAGCTGGACCCGGTGCACCCGGTGGCCACGGCCGCCGACATCGACTACGTGCTCGACCACGCCAACGCCGTGCTGGCCCACCCGCTCACGCGCGAGGACGTCATCGGCACCTACGCCGGCCTGCGCCCGCTGCTGCAGCCGGGCACCAAGGAGGGCACGAGCTCGGCGAAGGTCTCGCGCGAGCACACCGTCGCCTCCCCCGCGCCCGGCCTGACCGTCATCGCCGGCGGCAAGCTGACCACCTACCGCGTCATGGCCAAGGACGCCGTGGACTTCGCCATCGGCCAGCGGGCGCACGCCCTGCCGTCGGTGACCCACCAGATCCCGCTCGTCGGCGCGGTCGGGCTGTCCGCCGTCCGGCGCCAGGCCCGGTCGTGGGCGCAGCGGTACGGCTGGAGCCCGGCGATGGTCGACCACCTCCTGCACCGGTACGGCTCCGCGCTGCGCGAGCTCGTCACGCTGTGCGAGGAGGACCCCACGCTCGCCGAGCCGCTCGAGCACGCGCCGGCCTACCTGCGCGCGGAGATCCACTACGCCGTCAGCCACGAGGGCGCGCTGCACCTGGAGGACCTGCTGGTCCGCCGGACGCGGCTCGTCTACGAGGTGGCGGACAAGGGCCGGGCCGCGCTGCCCGAGATCGCCGACGTCGTCGCACCCCTGCTGGGCTGGGACGACGCCACGAAGCAGAGCGAGATCGACAGCTACACCGCCCGGGCCGAGGCCGAGGACGCGGCAGCCGCCGCGCCCGACGACGAGGGCGCTGCCGCCGCGCGCGGCAGGGCCGGTGACGTGGCGTCGATGCGGCCGCTGCGCACCTGAGAAGACTCCGGCCCGGCCGCCACCTGCTGGTGGTGACCGGGCCGGGACCGGTACGTCGCGGCACCGCTGCCGCGGCACGACGACCCGGGCGAGGTCCCGGGAGACCAAGAAAGCGAGACGACGATGTCAACAGGCGAACTCTTCGTCACCGAGATGCTCGGGACCGGGATGCTGCTGCTCCTCGGTGCCGGCGTGGTGGCGAACGTCATCCTGCCCAAGAACAAGGGCTTCAACGGGGGATGGCTGCTCATCAACTTCGGATGGGGCCTGGGTGTGTTCTCCGGTGTGTACGTCGCCTTCGCGAGCGGCGCGCACATCAACCCGGCCGTCACCTTCGGCATCTGGGCCAGCGGCGCCGCGGAGTTCGGCCCCGGTATCCCCGTCACGCTGGCGAACGGCGTCACCTACATCGGTGCACAGATCGTCGGCGCGGCGCTCGGTTCGGCGATCGCGTTCCTCGCCTACAAGAAGCACTTCGACGAGGAGGCCCCGGCGGCGACGAAGCTCGCGGTCTTCTCCACCGGACCGGAGATCCGCTCCTACCCGTGGAACTTCGTCACCGAGGTCATCGGCACCTTCGTGCTGGTGTTCGTGGTGCTGAACTTCGGCAACTGGCCCGGTGACATCGGACCGCTCGCCGTCGCCCTGCTGGTGGTCGGGATCGGTGCAAGCCTCGGTGGCCCCACCGGCTACGCCATCAACCCGGCCCGTGACCTCGGTCCCCGCATCGCGCACGCGCTGCTGCCGATCAAGGGCAAGGGATCCAGCGACTGGGGCTACTCCTGGGTGCCGGTCCTCGGCCCGATCGTCGGCGGCGTGCTCGCCGGCTTGCTCGCCCCCGTGGTCGCCTTCGGCTGAGACGCCCGCACGACCACCACCACCTACCGCAACGACGCACGAACGACACGAAGGACCCACCATGGCTGACTACGTCCTCGCGATCGACCAGGGCACCACGAGCTCCCGGGCGATCATCTTCGACCACTCCGGCCGGATCGTCTCGACCGGCCAGCTCGAGCACGACCAGATCTTCCCGCAGGCGGGCTGGGTCGAGCACAACCCCGAGCAGATCTGGAACAACGTCCGCGAGGTCGTCGGCCTCGCTCTCACCCGCGCGAACCTCTCGCACGACGACATCGCCGCCGTCGGCATCACCAACCAGCGCGAGACCACCGTCGTGTGGGACAAGAACACCGGCAAGCCGGTCTACAACGCCATCGTCTGGCAGGACACGCGGACGCAGGCGATCGCCGACCGCCTGGCCGGCGACGAAGGGCCCGAGAAGTACAAGTCGATCGTCGGCCTGCCCCTGGCGACCTACTTCTCCGGACCGAAGATCGCCTGGATCCTCGAGAACGTCGAGGGCGCCCGCGAGGCCGCCGACCGCGGCGACCTGCTGTTCGGCAACACCGACACCTGGGTGCTGTGGAACATGACCGGCGGGACCGAGGGCGGCGTCCACGTCACCGACGTCACCAACGCCTCGCGCACGATGCTCATGGACCTCGACACGCTCTCGTGGCGCGAGGACATCGCCGCGGACATGGGCGTCCCGCTGTCGATGCTGCCGGAGATCCGCTCGTCGTCCGAGATCTACGGCCACGGCCGGGCCAAGGGCATGGTCCCGGGAGTGCCCATCGCCGGCATCCTCGGCGACCAGCAGGCCGCCACCTTCGGCCAGGCGTGCTTCGAGGTCGGTACCGCGAAGAACACCTACGGCACCGGCAACTTCATGCTGCTCAACACCGGCACGGAGAAGGTGGCCAGCGAGAACGGCCTGCTCACCACGGTCTGCTACAAGGTCGGCGACGCTCCCGCCGTCTACGCCCTCGAGGGAGCCATCGCCGTCACCGGGTCGCTGGTGCAGTGGCTGCGGGACAACCTCGGCCTGTTCGACGACGCCCCGGACGTCGAGTACCTCGCGGGCAAGGTCGACGACAACGGCGGGGCGTACTTCGTCCCGGCGTTCTCCGGTCTGTTCGCCCCGTACTGGCGCCCCGACGCCCGCGGTGCCCTCGTCGGTCTGACGCGGTACGTCAACCGCAACCACGTCGCCCGCGCCGCCCTCGAGGCCGTCGCGTTCCAGACCCGCGAGGTCATGGACGCCATGCGGGCCGACTCCGGGGTCGACCTGACCGAGCTCAAGGTCGACGGCGGCATGGTCGCCAACAACCTGCTCATGCAGTTCCAGGCCGACCAGGTCGGGGTCGACGTCGTGCGGCCCGAGGTCGCCGAGACCACGGCCCTCGGTGCGGCCTACGCCGCCGGTATCGCCGTCGGGTTCTGGCAGGGCGAGCAGGACGTCCGCGACAACTGGGTCGAGGGCCAGCGGTGGACGCCGTCCATGCCGCAGGACGAGCGTGAGCGGCTGTACCGCGAGTGGAAGAAGGCCGTCACGAAGACCTTCGACTGGGTCGACGCCGACACCAAGTAGTTCCTGAGCACGGGCCGGGGGCCGGCACCGTGCGAGCAGTCGCGTTCACGGCCGCGGGGCGGCCTCCACTTCGGGACGTCGACGACAGCTCGCACGGTGCCGGCCCCCGGCCCAGTCGTGCACCACCGGTCGCACGGGTCGTGCCGGCCCCTCGGCTCGTCCGCGCCCGTGCGGTGCGGGGCGAGGCTCGTAGGCTGGCGTCGTGAAGAGCACCGTCACGAGCGAGTCCTCGTACACGATCCCCGGCGTCCACGTCACCGACCGCACCCTCACGGTCCCCCTCGACTGGACCGCTCCCGCCGACGACCGCACGCTGAGCGTGTTCGTCCGCGAGCTGGTCGCCCCGACCAAGCGGTCCGAGGACCTGCCTCTGCTGGTGTTCCTCCAGGGCGGCCCGGGCGGCAAGGGGCCGCGCCCCACCGGCGCCGAGGGCTGGGTCGGCGAGGCGTTGAAGCGGTTCCGGGTGGTGCTGCTCGACCAGCGCGGCACGGGACGCTCGACGGCGGTGCGCGCCGGCGCGCTGCAGCGGCTCGGCTCGCCGGAGGCGCAGGCGGAGTACCTCACCCACTTCCGCGCCGACTCGATCGTGCGCGACGCCGAACACGTGCGGAACACCGTCTACGGCGGTCGGCGGTGGTGCAGCCTCGGGCAGTCCTACGGCGGGTTCATCACCCTGACCTACCTCTCCTTCGCCCCCGAGGGCCTGGCGGCCTGCTACGTCACGGGCGGCCTGGCCGGCCTGCACGACAGCGCCGAGCAGGTCTACGAGCGCACGCAGGCGCGCGTCGTCGCGAAGAACGCGCAGTACCGCGAGCGCTACCCCGCCGACGTCGAGCGGATCGCGCGGATCGCCGACCGGATCGCCGTCGGTGACGTGCACCTGCCCGGCGGTGACCTGCTGAGCGTGGAACGCTTCCAGTCCCTGGGCATGGCCTTCGGGATGGGCCCCGGGTTCGAGCGGGTGCACTGGATCGTCGACGAGGCGTTCGACGACGTCGCCCCGGACGAGCTGACCGACACCTTCCTGGCCGAGGTGGAGGCCGCGACGTCGTTCGCGACGAACCCGCTGTACGCCGTCCTGCACGAGTCCATCTACGCCGAGGGCGGGGCGTTCGTCCCCTGGGCCGCCGCGGAGGTCCGCGCCACCGACGGCGCGTTCGGACCCGACGAGCGCCCGCTGCTGTTCACCGGCGAGATGATCTACCCCTGGATGTTCGACCAGATCAGCGCCCTCCGCCCCTTCCGGGACGCGGCACACGCGCTCGCAGCCCGACGCGACTGGCCCGCGCTGTACGACATGGAGGTGCTCGCCGCCAACGACGTGCCCCTGGAGGCCGCGGTGTACTTCGACGACATGTTCGTCGACGCCGACCTGTCCCTCGACACCGCGGATCACGTGCGCAACGCCCGGGCCTGGGTGACCAACGAGTTCGAGCACGACGGGCTGCGCGCCGGGAACGTGTTCACCACGCTCCTGGACCGGCTCGACGCCCGCGGCGGCCCCCTCCCCGCGAGGTAGGCAAACCTTCGGCGAGGTAGGCAAGTCTCTCGCGACGTAGGCAATTCCCCGGCGAGGTAGGCCAACTTCGCCGGGGAGTTGCCTACCTCGCGCCAGGGTTGCCTACCTCGCGCCAAGGTTGCCTACCTCGCGCCACCGGAGGCCGCGCTCGGCGGGCAGGGCTGCTGGTCACGCCCGCTCCTCGGGACTCCGCGACGACCGGCCCGCCAACCACCCCAGGTGCGTGTGGTGGAAGGAGTCGGGCTCCTTGAGCCCGTAGCCGAACGCCCGGTCGACCGCGACGTGGAACCCCCAGGTGAGCGCCGTCGTCGTGCACACCACCTGCGCCGTGCCGTCCGCGCCGCTCACGGCCAGGCCGCCCGCCACGAGGCCGAGGAGGACCGGTCCGACGGTCGAGTGCCCGGCGTTGTACCAGGCGGCCCCCGCTCGGGGACCGCGCAGGTACCCGAGCGCCGACAGGTCGACCAGCAGGAAGCCGGCCGGCAGCACCCACCACCAGTCCGGGACCAGCCACACGGCCGCCCCGAGCAGCGCGACGGCGAGGACCAGGCCCTCGAGACGCAGCACGACGCGCGGTCGGGTCAGGACGCTCATGCCGGCACCGTACGCGCACCCGGCGGAGCCCACCCGGCCAGGACCGTGCGGCTCGCGAACGGCGCCGACCTGCGGAAACCTCGTGACCAGCGACGCCGCGACGGCGGCCTGGACCCGGAGGGAGCCCGTGGACGCGGAGACCTGGTGGAACATCGCCCTGGTGCTGGGCTTCGTGCTGCTCGGCGGGGTGTTCGCCGGGACCGAGTTCGCGCTCGTCTCGCTGCGCGAGGGGCAGATCGACGAGCTGGAGCGCCACGGGTCGCGCGGACGCCGGGTGGCCGCGGTCGCACGGGACCCGAACCGGTTCCTGGCCGCCGTGCAGATCGGCGTCACCGTGGCCGGCTTCTTCTCCGCGGCCTACGGGGCCTCGACCCTGGCGCCCGACGTCGCTCCGTCGCTGGAGGCGCTGGGACTGACGCCGGGCGCGGCCTCGACCGTCGCCCTGGTCCTGCTGACGCTGCTGGTCGCGTACGCCTCGCTCGTGCTGGGCGAGCTGGTGCCGAAACGCCTGGCGCTGCAGCGCTCGGTCCAGGTGTCGCTCGTCGTCGGACCACCGCTGGACCGCTTCTCCCGCCTGATCCGACCGGTCATCTGGCTGCTGTCCCGGTCCACCGACGCCGTGGTCCGGCTGCTCGGCGGCGACCCGGGCGTGCGTGCGCCGCAGATGTCGGACGAGGAGCTGCGTCGCATCGTGCTCGAGCACCCGGGACTCTCGCGCGAGGAGCGCGACATCGTCACGGACGTCTTCACCGCCTCCGAGCGCCGGCTCACCGAGGTCATGCGCCCCCGCACCGACGTGACGTTCCTGGTCTCGACCCTCGACGTCGCCGAGGCGGTCGACGCGGTGCACGACCAGCCGTACTGGCGGTTCCCCGTCGTCGGCGAGGGTGTCGACGACGTGGTCGGGTTCGTCCATCTGCGCGACCTCGTGCGCGAGCTGCGCGCGCCCACGGGCCGACGACGGCGGACCGTGCGCGACCTCGCCCGGCCCGCCCTGGAGATGCCGGGCACGAACCGGCTCCTGCCCTCGCTGACGACGATGCGCGAGGACGGCGTGCACCTCGCCGTCGTGCGGGACGAGTACGGCGGGACGGACGGGATCGTCACGCTGGAGGACCTCGTCGAGGAGCTCGTGCGGGACATCCGCTCCGAACCGGACCCGGGCCGCCCCGAGCTCGGTGCCGACGAGGTCGACGCCGGCCTGTCCCTCGAGGACTTCGCCCGGGAGACCGGTGTCGTGCTGGCCGAGGGACCGTACGAGACCGCCGCCGGGTTCGTGCTCGCGACGCTCGGACGTCTCGCGGTCCCGGGCGACGTCGTCGAGACCGACGGGGCCACGCTGACGGTGACCGCCGTCGACCGCCAGCGGATCCGGGCGGTGCGGGTCGAGCGTCCTGGTCCTGCGGACGACCCCGGCACCACGGACGACCCCGACGCCGCAGGTGACGTCTAGGCTCCCGCGCCGCCGTCCTCCGGGTCCGGGGCGTGCCGTTCGAGGAACCGGTAGACGTCGGTGTCGTCGACGCCGGGGAACACCCCGCGGGGCAGCGCGGCGAGGATCTGCTGGTGCATGCGGGCGCTCGGCCAGGAGGCCCGTTCCCACCGGTCGCTCAGGTCCTCCGGCGGGCGGCGGCAGCACGCCGGGTCGGGGCACGTCGAGGTCCGCCGCACCCGGGTGTCCCTCCCGCGGAACCACTTGGCGTGCGCGTACGGCACCCCCACCGTGATGGAGAACTGCCGCCCGTCCGCGGCGGTGCCGGTCTGCACCGAGTCCCAGAACGTCCCGGCCGGGGTGTCGGTGTACTGGTAGGACTCCGTGGCCCGGTCGCGCCGGGTGAAGGCCTCCCGCCCGGGCCACCACCGGCACACGAGCTGACCCTCGATGGCACCCGTGACGTCCTGCGGCAGGGGCAGCCCGTCGTTCGCGTAGCCGCGGAAGAGTGCGCCGTCGTCCCCCACCCGCAGGAAGTGCAGCGGGATGCCGAGATGGACGGTGGCGAGGTTGGTCAACCGCATCGCCGCCGCCTCGTGGGTGACCCCGAAGGAGTCCCGGAAGTCCTCGACGGCGAGGTCCTTGGCCCGCTTGCGCTGCTCGAGGAAGGCCACCGCCGCCGTCTGCGGCATGAGGCACGCCGCGGCGAAGTAGGTGATCTCGACGCGCTGGCGCAGGAAGTCGCCGTACGACCGGGGTCGCTCGTGCCCGAGCACCCGGTGCGCGATCGCCTGCAGCGCCAGCGACCGCAGCCCGTGCCCGCCCGGGATGGACGCGGGCGGCAGGTAGATGCGCCCGTTCTTCCAGTCGGTCACCGACCGGGCCGACCGGGGCAGGTCGTCCACGTGCAGGATCGTCAGCCCGAGAGCGCCTGCCATCTGCGCCACGGTGCGGTGCGTGAGCGCGCCCCCGGTGTACCCGGCACGCCGGGTCATGTCCTCGGCCAGGGACTCGATCTCCGGCAAGTGGTTGTCGCGCTCCTGGCGCTCGTGACGCAGCACCGTGTTGGCGCGGCGCGCCTCCTCCGGGGTGGCGATCGCCTCCTCCTCGCGGCGTGCCAGCTCCTCGTGCAGCCCGACGAGATGTTCCAGGACGGGCACCGGCAGCCGCTGGCTGGGTTTGACGACGGGCAGGCCGAGCGCGCCGAACAGCGGCCCGCGCTGCGCCCGCTCCAGCGCGATCTCCAGGGCGGCCCGGCGCGACGGCGGCTCGTCGGCGAGCAGGTCGGCCAGCGGCACCTCGAGCGCCTCGGCCAGGGACCGCAGCAGCGAGAGCCGGGGCTCGCGGCGCCCGTTCTCCACCAGCGACAGCAGGCTCGGGGCGGACTCCACCTGCTTGCCCAGGGCCTCGAGGGTCAGGCCGCGGGCGGTGCGCGCGTGCCGGATGCGACGGCCGAGGGTGATGAGGTCCGGGGCCTCCGACGACGGTTCGACGGTCATGGATTCACGCTACGTCAAGAAACGCCGATCTTCACAGCGGATTCGGGCCCAAAGCGTGGCGATGGGGGCCCAGAGTGTGAAGCAGAAGCCCGTCGCGTCGGCGGGCGCACCCGACGGACGGAGCAGCCATGACCTTCACCGCGAACCCCCGACGGACCCGGCTGGCCCTCGCCGAGCTCACCCCGGACATCCTCGACCGCACCGACGGCTTCGGCCTCACCGCGACCGACGCCGGACCGGCAGGCCACCCGTCGCCGCGGGACGTGCGCGCGTGGGTCGCCGAGATCGCCGAGCTCACCCAGCCCGACCGGATCGTGTGGTGCGACGGGTCGGCCGCGGAGAAGCAGCGCCTGATCGACGAGATGGTCGAGGCCGGGACCCTGGTCAAGCTCGCCGAGGACAAGCGCCCGAACTCCTACCTCGCCCGGTCGAACCCGTCCGACGTCGCCCGGGTCGAGTCCCGGACCTTCATCTGCTCCGAGCACGAGGAGGACGCGGGCCCCACCAACAACTGGTGCGACCCGGCGACCATGCGCGACGAGCTCGACGGCGTCTTCGAGGGATCGATGCGGGGCCGCACGATGTACGTCGTGCCGTTCTCCATGGGCCCCGTGGGCGGCCCGATCTCCCAGGTCGGCGTGGAGATCACCGACTCGCCCTACGTCGTCGTCTCCATGCACGTGATGACCCGCGTCTCGCCCCGGGTCGTCGACCTGATCGACGGCGGGCAGCAGTGGGTCCCGGCCGTGCACTCCGTCGGCGCCCCGCTCGCCGAGGGCGAGGAGGACGTCGCCTGGCCGTGCAACGACGACAAGTACATCGTCCACTACCCCGAGAGCCGCGAGATCTGGTCCTACGGCTCCGGCTACGGCGGCAACGCGCTGCTCGGCAAGAAGTGCTTCGCGCTGCGCATCGCCTCGGCCATGGCGCGCGACGAGGGCTGGCTGGCCGAGCACATGCTGCTCATCCGGGTCACCTCCCCCGAGCAGCGGCAGTACCACCTGGCCGCCGCCTTCCCCAGCGCCTGCGGCAAGACGAACCTCGCCATGCTGCAGCCGACGGTCCCCGGCTGGACGGTGGAGACCCTGGGCGACGACATCGTGTGGATGCGGCCCGGTCCCGACGGCTCCCTGCGGGCCATCAACCCCGAGGCCGGCTTCTTCGGCGTCGCGCCGGGGACGGGGCCCGAGACCAACCCGACCGCGATCGAGACGCTGACGCACGACGTCATCTTCACCAACGTGGCCCTGACCGACGACGGCGACGTGTGGTGGGAGGGGCTGACGCCCGAGCCGCCGGAGCACCTGATCGACTGGCGGGGCGACGACTGGACGCCGGACTCCGACCGGCCCGCGGCCCACCCGAACTCCCGGTTCACCGTCGCGGCCGCGCAGTGCCCGACGATCGCCGACGGCTGGGAGGACCCGGCCGGCGTCCCCGTCGACGCGATCGTCTTCGGCGGCCGCCGGGCGTCGAACGTGCCCCTGGTGACCCAGGCGACCAGCTGGGAGCACGGCGTCTTCATGGGGGCCACCATCAGCTCCGAACGGACCGCGGCCGCCGAGGGCGCCGTCGGCGAGCTGCGCCGCGACCCGTTCGCCATGCTGCCCTTCTGCGGCTACAACATGGCCGACCACTGGGCCCACTGGCTGCGGGTCGCGGGTCTCGTCGACGACGCCCGGCGGCCCAAGATCTTCCAGGTCAACTGGTTCCGCAAGGACGCCGACGGCGCGTTCGTCTGGCCGGGCTTCGGGGAGAACTCCCGCGTGGTGAAGTGGATCGCCGAGCAGATCGACCGCTCGCGCGGCATCCGCACCGACCGCGGCGCGGTGACCTCCCCCCTCGGCCTGCTGCCGGCGCCCGGCGCGCTCGACACGACCGGCCTCGACCTCACGGACGCCGAGCTCGACGCGCTCTTCGACGTCCCGGCCGAGGCGTGGCTGGCCGAGACCGACCTCACCGAGGAGTTCTTCGCCCGGTTCGGCGACCACCTGCCCGAGGAGATGACGCGTCAGCTCGAGCGGCTGCGCAGTCGACTCCGCTGACCCCTTTGTCACCATCGAGCGTGCTGGCTTCTCCCCTACCCAGCCAGGTCGAGGGAGAAGCCAGCACGCTCGTTGCGCATCGGAGGGGGCAGCGCAGCGCACGGCGGGCCGGCGGCCCTCCTGCCAGGATCGAGCCATGGGAATCGAGGTGCTCGCCCCGTTCGCCGTCCTGGTGCTCGCCTGGGCGCTCCTGTCCGGCGCTCTGCGGCGCCGGGAGGTGACCGGGCCGCTCGTCTTCGTCGCCGCGGGGGCCCTGCTCGCCAACGACGCCTGGGGCCCGTTCCCGGTGAACATCGAGACGGCCTCGGTCCACACCCTCGCCGAGATCACGCTGGCCCTCGTGCTGTTCACCGACGCCGCCCGCATCGACCTGCGCAACCTGCGCCGCAACGCGACCCTGCCGCTGCGTCTGCTCCTCGTCGGCTTCCCGCTCACGCTGCTGCTCGGGCTCGGGGCCGCGGTGCTGATCCTCTCCGACCTGCCGTGGGAGCTGGCGCTTCTCGTCGCCGCGGCGCTGGCCCCGACCGACGCCGCGCTCAGCGCCCAGGTGATCGGCGACCGGCGGGTGCCCGGACGGCTGCGCATCGCCGTCAACGTCGAGTCCGGGCTCAACGACGGCCTCGTCACCCCCGTGGTGACGCTCGCCGTCGCCCTGGCGGCGACGACGCTCGGGGTGGGGTCGCTCGAGCGCACCGGACCCGGCGACGCCCTGCTGGAGCTCGGCCTCGGCGTGCTGGTCGGCGGCGGGTTCGGCCTGCTCGGAGCATGGGGTGTCACGGCCTCGGCCCGGCGCGGGTGGGCCGAACCCGGTGCGCTGCCGATCGGGACGCTGGCCACCGGGGTCGCGGCCTTCTCCGTGTCGCTCTCCCTCTCCGGCAACGGGTTCGTGGCCGCGTTCGTGGGCGGCCTGGTCTTCGGTCTGGTCGTCGACCGCGAGCAGGGCGACGAGCACGAGCTCACCGAGCTGGCCGAGCTCGGCGGCGAGCTCATGACCCTGGTCGTGTGGTTCCTGTTCGGCGCCGCCCTGGTGCCGATCGCCCTGGAGCACCTGAGCCCGGCGACCGTGGGCTACGCCCTGCTGAGCCTGACGGTGGTACGCATGCTGCCCGTCGTGCTGGCGCTCGTGGGCACGGGGCTACCGCGCCGGGACGTGCTGTTCCTCGGCTGGTTCGGGCCGCGTGGTCTCGCCTCGGTGGTGTTCGCCCTCCTGGCGGTCGAGAGCCTCGGCGAGTCCGAGCCGGTGACGTCGGCCGTCGCGACGATCGCCACGACCGTGGTGCTGTCGGTCCTGCTGCACGGCGGGTCGGCGGGGCCGGTCGCCGCCCGGTACGGGATGCGGGACGACGTGCACGTGCGGGCACGGTCGAGCAGGCTCGGTCCGCCGCACGGACGCCGGTGACCCGACGGCGTCAGTACGCGCCGGGCGGCACGGGCGCCTGGGCGACCAGCACGTGCTCCAGGTCGGAGGCGTCCACGAGCGGGTCGTCCAGGTCGACGGTGATCTGCGAGTGCGCCAGCAGCCGGGCACCGCCGGTGATCGTCGAGTGCAGCGCCCCGTACTCGCCCACCCGCGCCTCGTCCAGCACGGTGCCGACGAACCGGTTGCCCCGGGGCGAGATCGTCTCGAGGGACTCCCCGCGGGCGATCTGGCCGCGACGGGCCATCAGGGCCAGGCGCGCCGAGGTCCCTGTCCCGGTGGGGCTGCGGCACAGCACGCCCGGGTGCACGTAGGTGGCCGACGGCGACTCGTAGCGCCCCTCGCCGAGCTGCCGGACCGGGCCCATGAAGTGGGCGAACGGCAGCGGGCCGACGTGGCCCAGCTCGGGGTGCTCCTCGCGCAGCCCGGGCCGCGCGGCCCGCACGAAGGCGTCGCCGAACGCGGTGAGCGCGATCTGGCTCTCGGCGTCGATGGTGAACCCGTACCGCCCGGCGTCGATGAGCGCGTAGTAGGCCCCGGACCACACGAGGTCGAACTCGACGTGGCCGTAGTGCGGCACCTCGACGGACAGCCCTTCGTCGGCCACGTAGGCGGGCTCGCCCTGGGTGGTGATGGACCGGACCCGGCCGCCCGCGTTGTGCGCCGTGACGCGGGCCAGGCCGGCCGGGGACTCGAGCACGACGCTCTGCTCCCCCTCGACCATCGGGATCATGCCGCTGGACAGCAGCGCCGTCGCCGTACAGATCGTGTTCGACCCGGAGTACAACGGGTAGCCCATCGCCTCCATGATGATGTACCCGGCCTGGGCCTCGGGGTGGCTCGGCTCGACGATGAGGTCCACCGACATCGCCGGGTCGCCGTACGGCTCGGACAGCAGCAGCCGCCGCAGGCCGTCGCCCTCGTGCTGCAGGTAGCGGGCCTTCTCGAGCACGGTGGCCCCGGGCAGGGGTTCGACGCCGGCGGTCACGATGCGCGAGACGTCGCCGCCGGACTGCGTGTCGATCAGGTGCAGCGTGCGCTCACGGTGCATAGGACGCCCCCACGGTCTCCCAGTGCCGGTCGGGAACCACGACCAGCTTGCCGATGTAGGTCTTGCTCATGAACGTGCGCTGCGCGTCGTGGAAGTCGGACAGCGGGAACGTCCGATCCAGCAGCGGCTCGATGTCACCGTTCTCGATGTACCGGACCAGCCGCCGGAACGCCGTGCGGGTGCCCTGCGAGGACCCGTGCAGCTCGAGCTGCTTGAGGTACATCGTGCGCAGGTCCAGGTTCACGACCGGCCCGCCGATCGCCCCGGCCGTGGTGTACCGGCCCTCCGGACGCAGGATGCGCAGCAGGTCGTTGAACATCGGTCCGGCCACGAGGTCCGCCACGACGTCCACAGGGCCGTCGACGACGCGCGCCACCTCGGACACGAGGTCGTCGGCGTCGCGCAGGATCACGTCCTCGGCGCCGATCTCGCGCAGGGCGTCCTCCTTGCCGGCGCTGGTGACCGCGTAGGGGATCGCGCCGCGGACCCGGGCGAGCTGGACGATCGCCGACCCCACGCCGCCGGAGGCCCCGGTGACCAGGACGCGCTCGCCGTCGGCCAGCCGGGCCCGGTCGAGCATCTGCTCGGCCGTCAGGTAGGCGCAGCAGAAGGTGGCGAGCTGGGCGTCGGTGATGTCGCTGGTGATCTCGTAGGCGTTCTCGGCCGGCACCGTCTGGTACTCCGCGTACCCGCCGTCGCGGCCGTGGCCGATGTAGTCGATGTCGGCCAGGGAGTCGTCGCCCTCCGGCCTGTTGTAGATCGAGAAGTCGACCATGACGCGCTCGCCGACCCGCCCGGCAGGGACGCCCTCGCCGACGGCGACGATCTCCCCGACGGTGTCGGTGCCCTGGATGCGGGGGAACTCGAGCGTCGACCGGCCGCGCCGCCAGGTGGAGACCTCAGCGGCGTCGGTCTCGGTGCCGTAGGCGCCTTCGCGCACCCACACGTCGGTGTTGTTCATCCCGCACGCGTGGACGTCGATGAGGACCTCGCCGGGCCCGGGCGTCGGGGTGGGGACGTCGTCACGGAACACGAGCTGGTCCAGGCCTCCGTGACCCACGAGCTGGACCGCCTTCATCTGGGCTGGGATCGGCTCCATCCATTGAGCCTAGGGGCGGAGGCCGGATCCTCGCCCGATCTGGTCGGCAGTTCGTCGCGGGATCGGCACTCCGGACTGCCGATCCGGCGACGAGCTGCCGACCCGACACCCTGACGCGCGGTGGGAGAATCGTCGTCGTGCCCGCCCCAGACCAGCCCACCGCGCCGTTCGCCCACATCGTCTACTTCGAGCCGCGCATCCCCGGCAACACCGGCTCGGCGATCCGGCTCGCCGCGGTGACCGGCGCGCGGCTGCACCTGGTCGAGCCCCTCGGTTTCGACCTGTCCGAGGCGAAGCTCAAGCGGGCCGGCCTCGACTACCACGACCTGGCCGTCATGGACGTGCACCCCAGCCTGGACGCCGCCCTCGACGCCCTCCCCGACGCCCGCGTCTTCGCCTTCTCCACCCGCGCCACGACGTCGTACACGGACGTGACCTACGCGCCCGGCGACGTGCTCCTCTTCGGCCCCGAGCCCACCGGTCTCCCGGAGGAGGTGCTGGCGCACCCGCGGGTCACCGACCAGCTGAAGATCCCGATGCTGCCCGGACGCCGCTCGCTGAACCTCACGAACTCGGCCTCGATCGCCATCTACGAGGCATGGCGGCAGACCGGCTTCGCCGGGTCCTGAACCGGGCCGTCCCCCGGGGGACGCGGCGATCAGGACAGCAGCCAGGTGGCCGCCCGCGCCAGCAGCCGCAGGTACGACGGCGAGTCGTAGGCCCGGACGTCGTGGCCCAGCCCGCAGTACACGGTCCGGCCGCCGTGCTCCTCGGTCGCCCAGAGCACCGGCTGCGAGGCGCCCTCGTCGTCCGGCACCCAGCCCAGCACCTCCGAGGACTCCGCGACCCGCAGGTCGCAGTAGCGCTCGTCCTCCAGCTCGACCGTGTCGGGCGCCCCGGCGACGATGGGGTGCCCGCCGGTGGCGAGCCGCACCGTGGCCGGGCCGAACGGCGGGTGGTACGACTCCCCCGGGACCCAGCGGCCGCCCAGCAGGTCCCGCCAGTCCTCCGAGTCCGCGAACGTGTTCGCCGCTTGGTGCACGGCCAGCACGCGGCCGCCGTCCCGGGCCCAGCGGGACAGCGCGGAGTGGAAGGGCCGCCACGCCTCGTCGTCGGGCCCGATACCGGCCTCGAGGAACCCCGGCCAGGACGTCCCGGAGTTGACGACCAGCAGGTCGACCGCGTCCAGGTCGTCGAGCGCGTCCGGGAAGGTGGACCGCACGACCACGGAGGTCGAGCGGCCATGCACGGTGAGGTCCCCCAGCACCTCGGCCAGGCGGTGGCTCGTGGCGGCGTGGTCGTGCCACGGGTCCTCGTAGCGGCCGCGGCCGGCCAGGACGAGGATCCGGTGGGAGCGGTCGTCGCGCGTCGTCGTCACGTCTCCGATCGTGTCACGGACGGGCCGGACGCGGCACGGTGGAACCGGTGACGATCGCCGTCTCCGGCAGCACGAAGCAGCGTCGGCACAGCGCCTCGTAGGTGAAGGTGCCGTCGTCGGGCAGCGGCTCGGACGCGCCGAGCGGCTCCAGGAACGGCACGCCGTCGCGCAGCACCTGGGTGAACGCGGCGTGCAGGTCCTGGCAGCGGTCGCACACCGCCCGCCGGTAGCGCACGTCGGTCGGCCCGAGCTCCAGCAGGGCGCGGATGGTGGCGAACAGCTCGCCGCGGTGGTCCAGGTCGATGCCGCAGGCCAGCACCCGGGTGCCGCGCAGCACGAGCTCCTCGACGACCCGCACGTCGGCCGGGGTGAACATGTGGACCTCGTCGATGGCCACGACGTCCTCGGTCGTGTGCAGCAGCGGTTCGAGGGTCTCCAGCTTGATCGTCGGCACCGACGCGCCCGTGCGCGAGACGATCTTGTCGTCGCGCACGTGGCGGGACGACTGCACCACCGCGCAGCTGAGCCGCGAGTAGGCCAGCGGCGCCATCTGCGCGATGAGGTCGAGCGACTTGCCGGACTTCATCGGGCCGAGCACCAGCGACAGCTCCACCGGTGCACCTCCCCCGCTCGTCGGTGGCGGGCCGGGTCCCGCCGGACAGCACCCTAACGCCCGCCGCTCGTGACCCCCTCGGCCCGGGCGAGCACCGACTCGGCGTGCCGCAGCAGCGGCGCGTCGACCATCTGGCCGTCCACACGGCTCGCACCGCTGCCCGACGACGACGCCCCCGGCGAGCCGGCCGCCGCCGCGAGCACGGCCCGCGCGTGGGCCACCTGGTCCGGCGACGGCACGTAGGCCTCGCGCACCGCGGCGGCGTGCGAGGGGTGCACGCACAGCGTCGCCGCGAAGCCCACGGCGACCGCGTCCTCGGCCTCCGCCCGCACCCCGTCGAGGTCCTCCAGGTCGAGGTGCACGGCGTCGATCGCGGCCTTGCCCGCCGCCGCGGCGGCCAGCAGCACCGCCGACCGGGCGTGCCGGGCCACGTCCCGGTAGCCGCCGTCGGCCCGTCGGCTCGAGGTCCCGCCGAGCGAGGCCACGAGGTCCTCGGCACCCCAGGCCAGTGCCACCACGTCCGGCCGCGCGGCGAGCGCCGGGGCCGCCACCACGCCGGCCGCCGTCTCGCACAGCGCGACGATGGCGTACGGGCCGCCGTCGGGCCGCAGCAGGGGTCCGACGTACCGGCCGTCCGCCTTGGGCAGCATGAGCACCCGGTAGGGGGTGTCGGCCAGCGCGTCGAGGTCGCGCTGGTGGTCCGCGGTCCCGACGGGGTTGACCCGCACGATCGTGCGTGCCGGGTCGAGGGGATGCTCGCGCACGGCCCGGCGCGCGTCGGCGCGGGCCGCCGGGTCGACGCCGTCCTCCAGGTCGAGGATGACGGCGTCGGCCCGCTCGGCGGCCTTGGCGTACCGGTCGGCACGGTCGGCGGGGCAGAACAGCAGCGCCGGGCCGAGGGTGAACGGTCGCGGGCTCATGGGGTCTCCCCGGCGGTGTCGGCCTCGTGGGCGGCGCGGGTCCACATCAGCACCGACCGGGTCGCGGTCGCGACCACGTCCCCGTCCTGGTTCCGTCCGGTGTGCTCCAGGGTGACGATGCCCTGGCCCGGGCGCGACGCCGAGAGGCGCCGACCCGTCACGACGGTCTCGCCGTACAGGGTGTCCCCGTGGAACATCGGGGCCGGGAACCGGACGTCGGTGAACCCGAGGTTGGCCACGATGGTGCCCCGGGTCAGGTGCGCCACCGACAGCCCGACGAGCGTGGCGAGGGTGAGCATCGAGTTGACCAGGGGCCGCCCGAACGGCTGGGTCGCCGCCCACGCCGCGTCGAGGTGCAGGGCCTGCGGATTCATCGTCACCGAGGTGAACAGCACGTCGTCGGCCTCGGTCATCGTGCGCCCGGGCCGGTGCACGTAGCGCACGTCCGGCTCCAGCTCGTCGTAGTAGTACCCGCGCTGGGTCTCCTCACGCATGGCGTCTCCTTCAGGCGGTGAGCCCGAGGTCGCGGGCGATGATCATGAGCTGCACCTCGGTGGTGCCCTCGCCGACCTCGAGCACCTTGGCGTCGCGGTAGTGCCGGGCCACGGGGTTCTCGTTGAGGAACCCGTAGCCGCCGAAGATCTGCGAGGCGTCGCGGGCGTTGGCCATCGCCGCCTCGCCGGAGGTCAGCTTGGCGACGGACGCCTCGGCCTTGAAGGGCTTGCCGTGGATGAGCTTCTGGGCGGCGTCGAGCCAGCACAGCCGGGCGGCGTGCACGCGGGCCTGCATGCGCGCGATGGTGAACGCGATGTGCTGGTTCTGCCCGATGGCGTGGCCGAACACCTCGCGCTCCGTCGCGTACCGCACGGCCTCCTCGAGGCAGCCCTGGGCGGCACCGGTGGCCAGCGCCGCGAAGGCGATGCGCCCCTCGTCGAGCGCCCGCAGGAAGTTCGCGTACCCGCGCCCGCGCTCGCCGAGCAGGTTCGACGCCGGCACCCGCACGCCCTCGAGGGTCAGGGGGTGGGTGTCCGAGGTGTGCCAGCCGACCTTGTCGTAGCTCTCCCCGACCGTCAGGCCCGGGGTGCCGGCCGGGACGAGGATGGTGGACAGCTCGGGCGTCCCGTCGTCGCGCCGGTCGGTGACGGCGGTGATGGTCACGACGCTGGTGATCGGGGTCCCGGAGTTGGTGATGAACTGCTTGGACCCGTCGATGACCCACTCGTCGCCTGCCGCTCCGGACTCGAGGCGGGCAGTGGTGCGGGTGGCTCCGGCGTCGGACCCGGCACCGGCCTCGGTGAGCCCGAACGCGCCCAGCGCGCGGCCCGAGACGAGGTCGGGCAGCCACTGCTCGCGCTGGGCGTCGGTGCCGTGCCGGTAGATCGGCATGATGCCGAGCCCGACGCCGGCCTCGAGCGTGACGGCGATGGACTGGTCGACGCGGGCGAGCGCCTCGACCGCGAGGCACAGCGAGACGTAGTCCTCGCCCTGCCCGCCGACCTCGGTGGGGAACGGCAGCCCGAACAACCCGAGCTCGCCCATCTGGTGGATGATCTCGATCGGCAGGCGCCGCTCGGTGTCGTACTGGTACGCCGCCGGCGCGACGACCTCGTCGGCGAACTCGCGGACGGTCTGGCTGAGCTTGCGCTGACGGTCGGTCAGGGCGGTGGACGAGGTATCGGCGATCATGACGCTCCTTCGCGCTCGACGACGGCGACCACCTGGTCGAGGCGGACCTGGTCGCCGGGGCGCACCAGGACGCGCAGGGTCCCTGCGGCCGGTGCGGTGAGGGGGTGTTCCATCTTCATGGCTTCGACGACGACGACGGCGGCGCCGGCGTCGACGGGTCCTGCGGGGTGGGTCGCGGTGACCGTGCCGGGCATCTTCGCCCGGAGCTCGAGGGGGCCGACGGCGGTACCGCCGTCCGGTGCGGCGCCGGCGACCCGCTCGGCGCGGCGCAGGCTCGCCCGGGCGGCACGGTCGAGCACCGTCCACGCGGAGGTGCGGCCGTCGACGGCCACCCACACGGTGTCGGTGTCGCCGGCGATGACCCGCAGCGCCGAGACCGGCCGGGTCCGCCCGGCCGTGGTGAGCAGCCACCGGTGCGCCGGACCGCCGGCGGGCCGGAGCGCGGCGTCGACGGGGTCACCGTCGTCGGGCACGAGGGTGGCGCCGTCCCGCGCACCGGCGAGCTCGAGGTCGGCCACCGTGCCGTCCGGGCCCCGCAGGCCGATCCGGCGCGGTGCGGCCCCGGCGTTGAGACGCCAGCCGTCGGCGGCCCACGGGTCGGGCACGCCACCGTCGGACGGTGCCGGCAGTCCGGCGAGCAGCGCCGCGGCCACCTGGCCCGCCCCACCTGCTCCGACGGTCCCGCCCGCGTCGTCGGTCCCGGCCGGACGCGCGGTGAGGCGGTCCACCAGCCCCGTGTCCAGGCGGCCGGCCCGCACGTCGGGGTCGGCGAGCAGGTCCCGCAGGAACCCGGTGTTGGTCTCGACGCCGAGCACGGTGAGGCGTGACAGCAGACCGTCCAGGCGGGCCAGGGCCTCGTCGCGGTCGGCCCCGTGCGCGACCGCCTTGGCGATCATCGGGTCGAAGTGGCCGGAGACGGCGTCCCCCGCGGCGACGCCGGCGTCCAGCCGCAGCGGCATCGCGGACGGCCCGGCCGCCACCCCGGCGTCGTCGAGGACGAGGACGTCCCCGACCGAGGGCAGGAAGTCCCGCGCCGGGGACTCGGCGTAGATCCGCGCCTCGATCGCGTGCCCGGTCAGGTGCACGTCGTCCTGGGCGAACCACAGCTTCTCCCCCGCGGCGACCCGGAGCTGGGCCTCGACCAGGTCGTGGCCGGTGACCATCTCGGTGACCGGGTGCTCGACCTGCAGGCGGGTGTTCATCTCGATGAACGAGAACGCCTCGGGCGCACCGGCCGGCACGAGGAACTCCACCGTGCCGACGCCGACGTACCCGACCGAGCGGGCGACCTCGCAGGCGGCCCGCCCCATCCGGTCGCGGGCGACGTCGTCCAGCGCCGGGGAGGGGGCCTCCTCGACGATCTTCTGGTGCCGGCGCTGCAGGGTGCACTCGCGCTCGCCGAGGTGGACGACGGTCCCCGCGGAGTCGGCGAGCACCTGGACCTCGACGTGCCGCGGGGTGTCCACGAGCCGCTCCAGCAGCAGGCCGTCGTCGCCGAACGCGGAGGTCGCCACGCGACGGGCCGAGGCCAGCGCGTCCGGGAGCTCGCCCGCGGACCGCACGACGACCATGCCCTTGCCGCCCCCGCCCGCGACGGGCTTGACCAGCAGCGGGAAGCCGACGTCGTCGGCCGCGGCGACGAGGGCGTCGTCGGGCAGCAAGGCGTCCAGCGTCCCGGGCAGCACCGGGACCTCGTGCTGGGCGACGAGGCGCTTGGCGGCGACCTTGTCGGCCATCGTCTCGATCGCCGCGACGGGCGGACCGACGAACACGATCCCGGCGGCTTCGCAGGCCCGGGCCAGCGCCGGGTTCTCCGACAGGAAGCCGTACCCGGGATGGACCGCCTCGGCGCCGGACGCGACGGCGGCCGCCACGACGGCGTCCGGGTCCAGATAGCCGGCGGGTCCTTCGCCGAGCGACACCGCGACGTCGGCCTCGCGCACGTGGCGCGCGTCGGCGTCGGCGCCGGTGTGCACGGCCACGGAGCGGATACCGAGGCGGCGCAGGGTGGTCATGACGCGGCAGGCGATCTCGCCGCGGTTGGCGACCAGGACGGTGGAGAACATCTCGGTGCGCACGGTCCTCACATCCGGAAGAGCCCGAAGGCGGGCTCGGGCAGCGGGGTGCGCGCGCAGACCGCGAGCGCCATGCCGAGCACCCGGCGGGTGTCGGGCGGGTCGAGGATGCCGTCGTCCCACAGGCGCGAGGTGGCGTGGTACGCCTCGCCGGCGGCCTCGTAGGTGTCGCGGATGCCGCGGCGGAACGTGGCCTCCTCGTCGGCGTCCCACTCCTCGCCGCGGGCGGCGAGCTGGTCGCGCTTGACGGTGGCGAGCACGGCCGAGGCCTGCTCGCCGCCCATCACGGACACGCGGGCGTTCGGCCAGGTCCACAGGAACCGGGGCGAGTAGGCGCGTCCGCACATCGCGTAGTTGCCGGCGCCGAAGGACCCGCCGACGACGACGGTCAGCTTCGGCACCCGGGTGGTGGCCACGGCGGTGACCATCTTGGCGCCGTCCTTGGCGATGCCGCCGGCCTCGGCGTCCGGGCCGACCATGAACCCGGAGATGTTCTGCAGGAACAGCAGCGGCACGCCGCGCTGGTCGCACAGCTCGACGAAGTGGGCGCCCTTGAGCGCGGACTCGCCGAGCAGCACCCCGTGGTTGGCCAGGATCCCGACCGGGTGCCCGTGGATGCGCGCGAACCCGCACACCAGCGTGGTGCCGTACTCGGCCTTGAACTCGTCCAGGCGGCTGCCGTCGACGATCCGGGCGATCACCTCGCGCGGGTCGTACGGCTGCTGGACGTCCACGGGCACGACGTCGTAGAGCCCGGCCGGGTCCGCGGCAGGTTCCTCGGCGGGGTGCACGGCCCACACGGGGTCCGGGTCCGGCGGCAGCGTCGCGACGATGCGCCGCACCCGGTCCAGCGCGTCCTCGTCGTCCTCGGCGAGGTGGTCGACGACGCCGGAGCGGCGGGCGTGCAGCTCGCCGCCGCCGAGCTCCTCGGCGGTGACGTCGGCGCCGATGGCCGCCTTCACCAGCGGCGGGCCGCCGAGGAAGATGGTTCCCTGGCCGCGCACGATGACGGTCTCGTCGCTCATCGCCGGGACGTAGGCGCCCCCGGCGGTGCACGACCCGAGCACGGCGGACAGCTGCGGGATCCCCGCCGCGGACAGCCGGGCCTGGTGGTAGAAGATCCGCCCGAAGTGGTCGCGGTCGGGGAAGACCTCGTCCTGGCGGGGCAGGAACGCCCCGCCGGAGTCGACGAGGTAGACGCACGGCAGCCGGTTCTCCAGCGCGATCTCCTGGGCACGCAGGTGCTTCTTCACGGTCAGCGGGTGGTAGGTGCCGCCCTTGACCGTGGGGTCGTTGGCCACGACCATCACCTGCCGCCCGGCGACCCTGCCGATGCCGGCGACCACGCCGGCGCCGGGCCACTCGCCCCGGCCGCCCGCCGCGTCGTCCACGCCGTACGCCGCCAGCGGGGAGATCTCCAGGAACGCGCTGCCCGGGTCCAGCAGCCGCTCGACCCGTTCGCGCGGCAGCAGCTTGCCGCGCCCGACGTGCTTGGCCCGCGCGTGCTCGGGACCGCCGCGCGCGGCGACGGCGGTGCGCTCGCGCAGGGTGGCCGCGAGCGCCCGCTGCGCGTCGGCGTTGGCCCGGACCTCCTCGGTGGCCGGGTCGACGGCGGAGGTCAGCACGGTCATACGGTCACCGCCTCGCGCGGCGCGGCCGTACCGTTGCGCCCCGCGGCGCCGTCGTGGGGCTCCGCGTCGTCCTGCTCCGTCGCGTCGGGCGCGGGCTCGTCGCGGCCACCCAGCAGCACCGCCAGCGCCGGGTCGGTGAGCAGCCCGCCCAGGTCCGCGAGGAACCGGGCGCCCTGCTCGCCGTCCACGACCCGGTGGTCGAAGGTCAGGCTGAACGTCACCACGTCGCGCAGCGCGATCTCGCCGTCGTGCTCCCACGGCCGGCGGGCGATCTGCCCGATGCCGAGGATCGCCGACTCGCCCGGGTTGAGCAGCGGGCTGCCCGCGTCGACGCCGAAGACCCCCACGTTGGTCAGCGTCAGGGTGCCGCCGGTGAGGCGGTCCGGACGGGTGCGCGCGGACCGGGCGGTCGTGGTCAGCTCGCGCAGGGCGCGCGCCATCCCCACCAGCGACAGCTCGTCGGCCCGCGGGACGTGCGGCACCACCAGGCCCCGGTCGGTCGCGACCGCGATGCCCAGGTTGACGTGCGGCGAGCGGACGAGCTCGGCCGCGCCGTCGTCGTGCTCCTCCCAGCGGGTGACGAGCGCCGGGTGCTGCGGGACCAGCCCGCAGACCGCGCGGGCGACGACCGTGAGCAGCCCGACCTTCGTGTGCCGGGTGCGCGGGTGCTCGCGCAGGCGGGCCACCAGGGCGAGCGTCTCGGTCACGTCGCAGGTGAGGTGGACCGTGGCCTGCGGGACCCGCGCGCTGGCGACCATCGCGGCCGCGGTGTGCTTGCGCACGCTGCGCACCTTCACGCGGTGCTCGGCCGGCCTCCCGGTGGTCGAGGTGGCGGCCGGGGCGGTGGCCTGCCCGGCGCTGGGTCCGGTGTTCCGCACCGGGGCGGGCGGGGCCTCGACGGGTGTGCGGGGCCGTCGCGTCGGCCTGCCCTTGCGGGCGGCGCGGGTGCCGTAGCCGACGAGGTTCGCGCCGGAGGACTCCCCCGACGTCCCGTTCGCCGACGCCGAGGACGGCGAGGACGGCGACCCGGTGGCGGGGCTCGGCTCCGGCGTCGTCGCGGGGACCGTGGGCCCGGGTGCCGTCGACTCGGGCGCCGGCTCGGGGGCGGAGGCGACATCGTCGGCCGAGGCACCGGCGGGGGCGTCGTCGCCCGCGTCGTCGCCGTCGCCGGTGCCGAAGGTGACCAGCGGCTCGCCGACCTCGACGACGTCGCCCTCCGCGGCGTGCAGCGCGGCCACGGTCCCGGCGAACGGCGACGGGATCTCGACCATCGCCTTGGCCGTCTCGACCTCGGCGATCGCCTGGTTGAGGGTGACCGTGTCGCCCACGGACACCTTCCACTCGACGATCTCGGACTCCGTCAGGCCCTCGCCGAGGTCCGGCAGGCGGAAGATCTCCTGGGCGCTCATGCGGCCACCTCTCCGGTCGTCATGGTCGGGGCGGGTGCGAAGGTCTCCAGCGGCAACCGGCCGAGCGCCTGGTCGATGCCGAAGCACACCCGGTCCAGGTCGGGCACGTAGTGCCCCTCGACCTTCGCCGGCGGGTAGGGCACGTCGTGGCCGGTCACCCGCACCGGTGGCATCGCCAGCTCGGCGAAGCACCGTTCGGTGACGGCCGCGCAGATCTCCGCGCCGACGCCACCCTGGCGGGGACCCTCGTGCACGACGACGAGCCGACCGGTGCGGCGCACCGACGCCACCACGGCGTCGGAGTCCCAGGGCGACAGCGAGCGCAGGTCGACGACCTCGACCGAGGCGCCGTCGTCGGCCATCGCCTCGGCCGCGTCCAGGGACGTCGACACGTGCGAGCCCCAGGTGACGACGGTGACGTCCTCGCCCGGGCGGACCACGCGGGCCGCGCCCATCGGACGGACGGCGGTCAGGTCCTCCACCTCCACCGGACCCTTGACGTGGTACAGCCGCTTCGGCTCGAAGAAGACGACCGGGTCGTCGCTGGCGATCGCCTGGCGCAGCACCGTGCAGGCGTCCTGCGGGTTCGACACCGACACCACGCGCAGCCCGGCGGTGTGCACGAAGTACGCCTCCGGCGACTCCGAGTGGTGCTCGGCGGCGCCGATGCCCCCGGCCACGGGGATGCGCACGGTGATCGGCATCCGCACGGCCCCGCCGGTGCGGGCGTGCATCTTGGCGACCTGGTTGACGATCTGGTCCCAGGCCGGCTGGACGAACCCGTCGAACTGGATCTCCACCACCGGCCGGAACCCGCGCCAGGCCATCCCGACGGCGGTGCCCAGGATGCCGGACTCGGCCAGCGGGGTGTCGATCACGCGGTGCGGGCCGAACTCGCGCTGGAGCTGGTCGGTCACGCGGAACACGCCGCCGAGGGTGCCGATGTCCTCCCCGAGGAGCACGACCTTGTCGTCGTCGCCGAGGGCCTGCCGCAGGCCGGTGTTGAGGCCCTGGCCCAGGGTCATGTCGGTCATCGGGCTGCCTCCTCGGGGGCGTCGGCGAAGCCGTCGAGGTAGCGCCCGTAGGCGTCCCGCTCGGCGTCCAGCGGCGCGTGCGGCTCGGCGTAGACGTGGTCGAAGACCGTGGTCCACGACGGGTCGGGGATCTCGGTGATGCCGGCACGCAGCTCGGCGGCCAGGTCGTCCGCAGCCTGCTGCGCCGCGGCCCGGGCGTCGTCGTCCAGCACGCCGCGCTCGCTCAGGTGGGCGGCCAGCCGGTCGATCGGGTCCCGCTCGGCCCACGCCTCCAGGTCGTCGGGGGTGCGGTACCGCGTGGGGTCGTCGGCCGTGGTGTGCGGGCCCATCCGGTAGGTGACGGCCTCGACGAGGGTCGGTCCGCCGCCGGTGCGGGCCCGGTGCAGGGCCTCGCGCGTGACCGCCAGGCAGGCGAGCACGTCGTTGCCGTCGACGCGCACGCCGGGCATCCCGTAGCCGCGGGCGCGCTCGACCAGCGGCACCTTGGACTGCAGGGCCACCGGCTCGGAGATCGCCCACTGGTTGTTCTGGCAGAAGAACACGGTCGGGGCGGCCCACGTGGCGGCGAAGGTCATCGCCTCGTGGACGTCGCCCTGGCTCGTCGCACCGTCGCCGAAGTAGGAGATCGTGGCCGCGGTCCGCTCCGGAGCGTCCTGGTCGCCCGCCGCGGGCGGGGCGATGCCGATCCCGCCGTCCGGCCCTCCATCGGCCGTGGCGTTCTCGATGAGCATCCCGACGGCGTAGCCGACGGCGTGCAGGGTCTGGGCGCCGATGATGACCTGCATCGGGGCGATGCGGTGCTCGTACGGGTCCCACCCGGAGCCGGAGACACCGCGCCACACGCGCAGCAGGTCGGTGGGCGCGACGCCGCGCACGTGCGCCACGCCGTGCTCGCGGTAGCTGGAGAACACGAAGTCGTCGGGCCGCAGGGCGCGGGCCGACCCGATCTGCGCGGCCTCCTGGCCGAGCAGCGGCGGCCACAGGCCGAGCTGGCCCTGGCGCTGCAGGGCGGTCGCCTCGGTGTCGATCCGGCGCGCGACCATCATGTCGGTGTACAGCCGCAGCATCGCGGCGTCGTCCACGTCCTCGAGCCAGCGGTCCAGGTCGGGGTCGCCGTGCCGGGTGCCGTCCGGGTCCAGGAGCCGCACGGGCTCGGCGGTGCTCCCGCCGTCGGGCCGCGTGCCGGCCTCCGGCGCCGTCCCGCCGTCGGCCGGGACGTCGTCGGACCGGCCGTTCTCGTGCTGCACCCACCCGGCCGGCACGTGGTCACGTGCGCCGCCGTGGGCACTGTCCGCCGAGGACACCGATTCTCCCGCTCGTGACAGGTCGTGGTGCGTCCTCGGATCCGTGGTGCTGGGCATGGGTGGCCTCACCTCGCATCGGGGTCGACGCTCCTCGTCGAGCGCCGTTGTGGCGAAGGTAACGCTGGTACGTCACACCGCACCACCAGCCCTCGGCGGGCTGCGCACCGTGCATCGTCCCGGCCGGGCACGGTGAGCAGACTGCTCACCGGGGGCCGGTCCGGTCGGCAGCTCGACCCGGCGTTCGGGACTAGGCTGACCGCGTGCACAGCATCGACGCCGTGGACCTGGACCTGCTGCGGGCGCTCGCCGACGACCCCCGCGCGACCACGGTCGCCCTCGCCCAGAACCTGGGGATCTCCCGCAACACCGTGGCCGCCCGGCTGGCGCGGCTGGAGGACGCGGGCGCGTTCCTCTCCTTCGACCGCCGCATCGACCCCGCGGTGCTGGGCCACCCGCTGCTGGCCTTCATCGAGATCACCGTCCACCAGCGCGACCTGGCACGGATCGTCGAGCACCTGGCCCGGATCCCCGAGGTCGTGCAGGCCTACGGGCACAGCGGCACCGCCGACCTGCGGGTGCACGTCGTGTGCCGGGACACCGACCACCTGTTCCGCATCGACGCGGCGATCCTGCGCGTCGACGGGGTGGAGCGGACCGAGACCTCCCTGGCCATGGGCGAGCTCATCCCCTACCGGGTGCAGCCGCTGGTGGAGAAGCTGCGCCGCGAGGTCTGACCCCCGCGGCCTCAGCGCCAGGGGGTAGAGTCACCAATACTCAGCATGCTGTGCATTGGGAGGGCTCGTGCCGGACCGCCGTCGATGGCTCGCGCTGGTGACCGTGTCGGTCGCCGTCTCGCTCATCATCGTCGACTCGACGATCGTCAACGTGGCGATCCCGTCGATCGTCGACGACCTGGGGATCGACTCCACCCAGGTCCAGTGGGTCCAGGAGTCCTACACCCTCGTCTTCGCCTCGCTCCTGCTCGTGCTCGGCGTGCTCGCCGACCGCTGGGGCCGGCGCCGCATGATGATGACCGGCGTCGTGGTCTTCGCCGCGTCCTCGCTGCTGGCCGCCACCGCACCCGACGGCACCGTCCTCGTCGGCGCCCGCCTCGTCCAGGGCCTGGGCGGCGCGATGATCCTGCCGACGACGCTCTCGATCATCAACGCGACCTTCCGCGGCCGCGAGCGCGGCATCGCCTTCGCCGTGTGGGGATCGACCATCGGCGGCATGGCCGCCGTCGGCCCGCTGCTGGGCGGCTGGCTCACCACCGACTACTCGTGGCGCTGGGCGTTCGGCATCAACATCCCGCTCGGGGCGCTGATCCTCGTGGCCGCGGCGCTCGTGGTGACCGAGTCGCGGGCGGACGAACGACGCGGGACCGACGGCGTCGCGGCGCTGCTGTCCGTCGTGGCCTTCGGCGGCCTCGTCTTCGGACTCATCGAGGGGCGCTCGCTCGGCTGGTGGACCACCCTCGACGACGCCGCCACCTGGTGGCCGTGGGCGCTGTCGCCCGTACCCGTCGCGCTGGGCGTCGGGGTCGTCGCGGCAGCGCTGTTCGTGCGCCGCGGCCTGCGCCGCGCCCGACAGGGGCGCCCGACGCTGATCCCCCTGGACCTGTTCGCCATCGCCTCCTTCCGCAACGGCAACGTCGCCGCTCTCGTGGTGTCCCTCGGCGAGTTCGGCATCCTGCTCTCGTTGCCGATCTGGCTGCAGAACGTCCTCGGCTACGACGCGCTGGCCACCGGCTGGATCCTCGTCGCGCTGGCCGGCGGGTCCTTCCTGGCCAGCGGCGCCGCCCAGGCGCTCACGGTCCGGTACGGCGCCGTGCCGATCGTGCGCCTGGGCATCGCGGCCGAGATCGTCGGCGTCGTGGGCCTCGGCGTCGTGGCCCGTCCTGACTCGACGTGGGTGTCGGTGGTGCCGTTCCTGGTCGTGTACGGCTTCGGCGTCGGACTGGCCACGGCCCAGCTCACCGGGGTCGTGCTGGCCGACGTGCCCGTGCGGGTCTCGGGCGCGGCGTCGGGGACCCAGAGCACCGCACGTCAGGTCGGGTCCGCCCTCGGCATCGCGATCCTGGGCACCATCCTGTTCACCACCACCGCGGCGGACCTCGACGCACGGCTCGCGGACCAGGGCGTTCCCGAGGCGCAGCGCGCCACCACGGTCACGGCGGTGGTGGACAGCGCCGGCGGCGCGATCGCCGGGCTCGAGCAGGACCCGGCCACGGCCTCGGTCGCCGACGACGCCCGGGCGGCCCTGACCCAGGGCACCCGGTGGTCGGCGTGGGCGGCCGGCGGGTTCCTGCTGCTCGGGCTCGGGGCGACCCTGACGCTGGGCCGACGCTCCCGGGAGACGACGGAGGCCCCGGTGGCCGACGACCGCGCCTGACGGGGTCGCCCGTCGACCCCGCCCCCGGCACTCAGCCGGGTGTGACGACGAGGTCCGCGGCGTCCCGCGTGCTCTCGATCAGCTCGGCGTTGACCTGGTCCGAGCCCCGCGCCCACCGGGACGCGTCGGCGGGGCTCTTGCCGAACGCCCGGTGCCGCGCCTCCAGCCGGGCCAGCCGGACGTCGTCGGGCACCTCGACGTACCAGACCTCGGTCATGCAGGCCCGTGCCCGCGGCCAGGCACCCGAGGGCGCCAGCAGGTAGTTCCCCTCGGTCACCACCAGGGACACGTCGGAGGGCACCTCGACGCCGGCCGCGACCGGCTCTTCGATCTCGCGCCGGAACACCGGGGCGTAGACCGGCGGGTCGCCGGGCCGGGCGTCCGCGAGCCGGTCGACCAGCGCCGCGTAGCCGCCGTCGTCGAACGTGTCGATCGCACCCTTGCGCCCCCGGCTGCCGTGGGCCGCCAGCACCGCGTCCGACAGGTGGAAACCGTCCATCCCGACGACGACGGCGAGGTCCGGTCCCAGCGCCTCGCCGAGTGCCGCGGCCAGCGTGGACTTGCCGGAGCCGGGCGCCCCGACGATCCCGAGGATCGCCCGCCGGCCCGGCACCGCGAGCGCCCGCGCACGCCCGACGAGCTCCGCCGTCGTCCCCGTCACCGGGGGGCCTCGGCACGCGTCTCGGCGCGCACCTCGGTGAGCCAGGCGCGCGGCCCGACGTGCGCCACGCGGGTCGAGGCGACCTCGTTCGCGGCCGCGCAGGCCACGGGCAGCGTGGCGCCGTCGGCCAGCTCGACGGCGAGCGCCCCGTGGAACGCGTCCCCCGCGCCGAGGGTGTCGCGGGCGTCGACCGGCGGCACGGCGACGGTCCCGGCCTCGCCGCCGGTGGACCACTCGACCGGCCCGCCGCCGTGGGTGACCACCACGCCACGCGCGCCGAGGGCGTGCGTCCCGGACACGACGTCGTCGTGCCCGGGCACCGTGAACCGGGCGGAGACCGCCGCCACGTCCGCGACGGGCAGCAGCTCGGCGAACAACGGCCGCCAGCGTCCGGCGTCGAGCAGCACCTGCGGCCGCGGGTCACGGTTCTCGAGGTGCCCGACGGCGGCACCCGCGATCACCGGGTGGTGCCCGTCGAACAGGACGACGTCGGGCGCGGGCAGGTCGCGCAGGAACGTCGGCGGCGGGGCCTCGGCCAACGCCGCGTCGGCCGAGACGACCGACCGCTCGCCGGTCGCGTCGTCGACCAGCACCGCCGAGACCGCGAGCGGGAAGTCCTCCCCGGGGGCCACGACGTCGTGCACCTCGACGCCGCAGGCCTCCAGGTCGGCGCGGGCGGCCCGGGCGACGGGGCTGCTGCCGAGGGCGGTGACGAGGACGGCCCGGGCCCCGAGGGCGGCGGCGGTGACGGCGGCGTTGGCGGCCGGGCCGCCCGCGGCGACGTCCTGGCGCGAGGCGGTGACCTTCTCGTCGCGGCCCGGTCGCCCGGCGGCGCGGTGCACGACGTCGAGGGTCGTCAGTCCGACGAACCAGCAGGTGCGCATGTCGTTCCTCCCCGGGTCGCTCAGCGTCCGGTGCCGTCGACGGCGTAGGGCTCGACGGCGGCGATCTCCTCCTCGGTCAGCGGCCCGGCGGCCAGCGCCCCGAGGTTGTCCTCGAGCTGTTCCACCGACGAGGCGCCGACGAGGGCCGAGGTGATCCGCGGGTCGCGCAGCACCCAGGACAGCGCGAGCTGGGCGAGGCTCTGGCCCCGCCCGGCCGCGATCTCGTGCAGGGCCCGCGCCCGGGTCAGGTACGTCTCGCTCAGGGCGTCGCTCGACAGGAACGGCGAGTCGGAGCGCGCCGCGCGGGAGCCCGCCGGAGCGTCACCCGACAGGTACCGCCCGGTCAGCAGACCCTGCTGCAGCGGGGAGAACACGATGGTGCCCACGCCCAGGTCCTCCACGGCGTCGAGCAGCGACTCGCTCTGGCGACCGTCGTAGGGGTCCTCGCGGTGCGGATCCTCGACATGCCGGTTGAACATCGAGTAGCTGGGCTGGTGGATGAGCAGCGGCGTGCCCAGGTCCGCCAGGATGCGCGCGGCCTCACGGGTGCGCGCCGGGGAGTAGTTGGACACCCCGACGTACAGCGCCTTGCCCTGCTGCACCGCCGAGGCCAGCGCCCCCATGGTCTCCTCGAGCGGCGTCGAGGGGTCCGGGCGGTGGTGGTAGAAGATGTCGACGTAGTCGAGCCCCAGGCGTCCCAGCGACTGGTCGAGCGAGGCCAGCAGGTACTTGCGCGAGCCGTGGTCGCCGTACGGGCCGGGCCACATGTCGTACCCGGCCTTGGTCGAGATCACCAGCTCGTCCCGGTAGGGCGCGAGGTCGGCGGCGAGGTGTCGCCCGAAGTTCTCCTCGGCCGAGCCGTAGGGCGGACCGTAGTTGTTCGCCAGGTCGAAGTGCGTCACCCCGAGGTCGAACGCGCGGCGCAGGATGGCGCGCTGCGTCTCGAACGGGTTGACGTCGCCGAAGTTGTGCCACAGGCCCAGCGACAACGCGGGCAGGTCGAGCCCCGATCGTCCCGTGCGGCGGTAGGTCATGGACTCGTAGCGGGTCTCGGCGGCGAGATATCGCGGTGCGAGAGGCATGCCGCCATCCTGGCACGCAGGAGGGGGCTTGACCCTCACACGATGGCAGACGGGAGAACGGTGTCATGTTGTCCATCGGAGCCTTCGCGCAGATCGGCCAGGTGACCCACCGCATGCTGCGGCACTGGGACGCCACCGGGCTGCTCGTGCCCGCCCACGTGGACGAGCTCACCGGGTACCGGTCCTACGACCCGTCCCAGCTCGCCCGGCTGCACCGGATCGTCGCGCTGCGCGAGCTCGGGTTCGGGATCGACGACGTCGCGGCGATCCTCGCCGACGGCGTCGCGGACGAGCGGCTCACCGAGCTGCTCGAGACCCGGCGGGAGGCGGTCGAGCGCGAGCACGCGCTCGCCTCCGCCCGGCTCGCGGACGTGGAACGCCGGCTCCGGCTCATCAGTGAGGAGCAGACCATGTCCACCATCGAGATCGTCGTCAAGCCCCTGCCCGCGCTGCGTCTGGCCGCGCGTCGGGCCCACGTGACCGAGCAGCCCGAGATCGGCGCCGTCGTCGGGCCGCTGTTCGGGGCGGTCGCCGAGGCGCTGCAGCCGAACCGCGGCCTGCTCGAGACCCCGGTCGCGCAGTACGCGATCGGCGAGGACGGGATCGACGTCGTCGTCGGGTACGCCTACGACGGCGAGCCGCGCGACGGGTTCGAGATCGTCACCCTGCCGGCGGTCGCCCAGGCGGCGTGCGCCGTCCACCTCGGGCCGATGGAACGCATCCCGGCCAGCTGGCAGTCGCTGCACGGCGAGGCGGCGGCGCGCGGACTCGCACCGGACGCACCGTGCCGCGAGCTCTACGTCCGGGCCGAGGGCACCGACCAGACCGACTGGGTGACCGAGCTGCAGCAACCCGTCGCGCCGGTCTGACCCCGCGCCGCAGGTACGATCTCTGCGCCCGGGAGATCGACGTCACGGGCACGACGGGCCGGATCCCCTGCCCGCGACACGAAGGGCGGGCATGCAGGACGACGGTACGCGGCACGGTGCGCCACGGTCCTGCGAGTGGGCCCTCGCTCTGGGGATCGCGGCGCTGGCCTGCGCGGTCGTGCCGGTCGTCGGGGACTGGGTGTCGGCACCGCTCGGCGTGGCCGCGCTCGGACTCGGTTCGTTCGGCAGCCACGTCGCCGACCGGGACGGCCTGCCCGGCATGTGGCACGGGCTCGTCGGGGCGCTGCTGGGGCTGGCCGCGCTCGCGGCCGTGCTGTTCTCCGTGGCGATCGGCGCTCTCGGCCCCTGACCGGCCGCGCCCCCGCCCGAGCCGTTGTGGGCGTGAAATCTGCAGGTCGGACCGGGGTCCGACCTGCAGATTTCACGCCCACAACGAGGGGCAGGTCGGGGTCAGAGGGCCGGGCGGACCGGAAAGTTCGCCCGGAAGAGGTTGTCCGGGTCCCACTCGGCCTTGACCTCGCGCAGCCGCGACAGCGTCGGCTCCGGGAACGCCTCGGCCAGCCGCTCGGGCCGGGTGTCCGTGTCGAAGGAGAGGTAGAGCCCCTCGGTGTACGGCGCCATCTCGGCGTCCCAGGCGCGGTCGATCCGCTCCTGGCTCGACGACATGGCCGACAGCAGGAAGTTCTGTCGCCGGTGCGCGTACGCGGTCGCGTCGTCCGGCACGTCGTGGGCAGCCCCGCCGGTGGCCCGGACCTGCAGGAAGTAGGCGTCGCCCGAGTGCGCGAGACGCTCGAAGGCGCGGCTCGTCGCCGTGTCCAGGTGGGGCACCAGCCCCGACCGCACGGCCGGGTCTCCCCCGCCGGAGTGGTGCTTGTCCCCCGCCTGGACGACGCCGGAGTACGGCATGAGGTAGGCCTGGTGCCCGAGCAGCGGTCCGGCGTCGGCGAGCCGTTCGAGCTGCTCGACGGCGGCGTCGGTGTCGTGGCCGGCGTAGACGGTCATGAGCTGGGCGACCGGTCCCTGGCCCGCACGCGCCGGGGACAGGATGAGGAAGCTGGTCAGCTCGCGCGGCGCGGACTCCACCGCGGCGCCCCAGCGTTCCAGCAGGCCGGCGGTGTCGGTCGCGTCGAGCGCCATCTGGGAGAAGACGACGTTCTCCAGCGCCATGGCCTCGATCTCCACCCAGGTGACGACCCCGAGGTTGCCGCCGGCGCCGCGCAGGCCCCAGAACAGGTCCGGGTTCTCCTCGGCGGAGGCGTGGGCGACCCGGCCGTCGGCCGTGACGACCTCCGCCGCGACGACGTGGTCGATGGTCAGCCCGTAGGTCCGTCCGAGGAACCCGACCCCGCCCGCGGTGGCGAGCCCGCCGACGCCGACACCGCCGTAGTCGCCCGAGCTGATCGCCCAGCCGCGCGGCGCGAGCGCCTCGGCGACCTGCCCCCAGGTGGCACCGGCGCCGAGCCGCACCCGCCGCGTCGCCTCGTCCACCACCTCGATCCGGTCCAGCGCGCCGAGGTCGACGACGATGCCGCCGTCGTTCGTGGACCGGCCGCTGATGCCGTGCCCGCCCGAGCGGATGCCCAGCGGGACGTCCTGCGACCGCGCCCAGGCGACGGCGTCGGCCACCTCCGCGGTGGTGCGCGGCCGCAGCACCAGGCCGGGGGCGCCGGAGCGCAGGTAGTTGTGGCGCACGGCGTCGTAGGCGCGGTCGCCGGGCTCGACGGCGCGCTCGGCCAGCGCGGCGGGCACCGCGTCGTAGTCGATGCCCTCGCGCCGCAGCTCGATCGCGGAGCGGCCGCGCCGGGTGGCCGCCGCGGGGGTGCCGGCCGAGGCCCGTTCGCGGGCCACCAGCTCGCGCACGGCCGGGGCGATCTCGCCGCCGAGGACGGCGAGCATCTGGGGGTCGTCGGTGGCCGTGATGAACGTGCCGACGCCGTCGTGCAGGGCCAGCCCCGCGAGCTCCTCGACCCACTGGTCCACCGGACCCTGCAGGAAGCCCTGCCGGTCGGCCGTGACCGCGCCCTGGACGTTCAGCAGGCGCCGGATCTCGGCCGGGTGCCGCCCGGCCTCCTCGGCCGTGGCGTCGATGATCGCGTTGCCGCGGGCCAGGTCGCCGTCCTTCATGTACCCCAGCGACGGCAGCCACCCGTCGGCCTGCCGCGCCACGAGCCGCAGCATGCGGGGCTTGTACGCGCCCAGCCAGATCGGCACGTCGTGCGCGGGGGCGGGACCACGCTTGGCACCGGAGACCCGGTGGTGCTCCCCGGCGGTGCGCAGAGGACGTCGCTCGCCGGCGTCCCAGACGCCCCGGATGATCTCGATCGCCTCGGACAGCGCGTCGACGGACTCCCCAGGAGTGAGCCGCTCGCCGCCCATCGACTCGATCGCGTCCCAGAACCCGCCCGCACCGAGGCCGAGGTCGATGCGCCCGCCGCTGAGCAGGTCGAGGCTGGCCACGGACCGGGCGAGCACCGCCGGCTGGCGCAGCGGCAGGTTGAGCACGTTGCCGGCGAGGTGCACGCGCTCGGTGACGGCGGCCGCGTAGGCGATCAGCGTCCAGGTGTCGAGGAACCCGGGCTGGTAGGGGTGGTCCTGGAAGGTGACCAGGTCCAGCCCGGCGGACTCGGCCGTCCGTGCCAGGCGCACGGGCGCCTGCGGGTCGCGGTTGGACGGGGTGAGGAACGTACCGAAGACCAGGTCGTGGCCGTAGTCCGTCATGCGGGGACCTCCGGGCGAGGGTGGCGCTCCCGAGCACGTCGCCCGAGAGATCGTCTGCTGCACAGACGATATCAGTGACAACTCGTCTCAGAGACCGCTCATTCCGGCTACCATGAGGCCATGAGCACCGGGACGACGGCGGACACGGCCACCGGGCACAGCCCGCTCGGCTGGCCGCTCGCCGCGCTGCTGCGCGAGTGGAGCGACGGGGTCACCGCCGCCTGCGCCGACGTCCCGCACGGCGCCCGCGGGTACGAGGTGCTCGCCGCCGTCGTCCAGGACGCCCCGCCGACCCAGGCCGCGTTGGCCGCCCGGCTCGGCATCGACCGCACCGTCATGACCTACCTGCTCGACGAGCTCGTCGGGTGCGGCCTCGTCGAGCGGCAGCAGGACCCCGCGGACCGACGCGCCCGACGCATCGTGGCGACCGAGCACGGACGCGCCGTGCTGGCCGACCTCGACGCCCGCGTGCGCGCCGCCGAGGACGCCCTGCTCGCCGACCTCAGCGCCGTCGAGCGGGACCACCTGCGGGCTCTGCTCGCACGGGCCGCGTCCGCCGCGGCGCCGGGCGACGACCGGTGCGCCGTCGTCGCCCGCGTCATCGACGCCTGATCCTTCCGCGGCCGGGCTCACCACGGTGGCGGGCGGCGTCCGGGACCAGACCGTCAGGTCACCGCACCCAGGTGCCAGGGGATGAACTCCTCGGTGCCGATCTCCAGCTCCTCGCTGACGGTGCGCTCTCCCGAGGCCACGGCGAGGATCCGCTCGAGCAGCTCGGCGCCGACCTCCTCCAGCGCGGCGGTGCCGTCGACGATGCGCCCGGCGTTGACGTCCATGTCCTCGCTCATGCGCTCGTACATGGGCGTGTTCGTGGCAACCTTGATCGACGGCGTCGGGCGGCAGCCGAAGACCGACCCGCGACCGGTGGTGAAGACGACGACGTTCGCGCCGCCGGCGACCAGCCCCGTCACGGAGACCGGGTCGTAGCCCGGGGTGTCCATGAAGGTGAAGCCGCGGTCGGTGATCGGCTCGGCGTACTCGTACACCGCGGCCAGGTCCGCCTGGCCGCCCTTGGCCACGGCGCCGAGCGACTTCTCCAGGATCGTGGTCAGCCCGCCCGCCTTGTTGCCCGGCGAGGGGTTGTTGTCGAGGGTGCCGCCGCCGGCGGCGACGTAGTCCTGCCACCAGTCGATGCGGTCGAGCAGCTTCTTCGCCACCCCGGGCGACGTGGCCCGGGCCGTCAGCAGGTGCTCGGCACCGTAGACCTCGGGCGTCTCGGCCAGCACCGAGGTGCCGCCGTAGCCGACGATCCGGTCCGAGGCCCAGCCGAGGGCCGGGTTGGCGGTGATGCCGGAGTAGCCGTCCGAGCCGCCGCAGTTCAGCCCGAGGACGAGATCGGCCACGTCGCACTCGGTCCGGCGCCGGGCGTTCACCTCGGGCAGCATCGCCCGGATCTCCTCGACGCCGGCACGCACCGTGGCGCGCACTCCCCCGGTCTCCTGGATCGTCATCGAGCGCACGACGGTGTCGTCGGGGATGGCGGCCAGCAGCGCGGAGGAGTCCTCCGGGTCCGGGGCGCCCACGCCGGGCATCCCCAGGTCGGTCACGGTCCCCGACCGGGCGGACAGCGCCGCCCCGGGCACCATCTCGCAGCCCAGGCCCAGCACGAGCACCCCGGCGACGTTGGGGTGGGCGGCGTACCCGCGCAGGGTGCGCAGCAGCACCTGCCCGCCCTCGGAGTCCGGCACCAGGCCGCAGCCGGAGGTGTGCGTCAGGGGCACGACCCCGTCGACGTGCTCGTACTCGTCGAGCGCGGCACCGCGGAACTGGTCGGCGATCATCCGCGCCGTCGAGGCCGAGCAGTTCACGCTGGTCAGAATGGCGACGTAGTTGCGGGTGCCGACCCGGCCGTCGGAGCGCCGGTATCCCCGGAACGTCGGGCGCGGCCCGTCGGGCACCACCAGCTCGGTGTGCTCGCCACCGAGGGGAGCCTCCCGCTCGCCCGGGTCGAACCCGAGGTTGTGGGCGTGGACGTGGTCACCGGGCTCGACGGCGGAGGTCGCGACACCGATGACCTGCCCGTACTTGCGCACCGGGTCCCCGGCGGCCACGGCCCGCAGGGCGAGCTTGTGCCCGCGGGGGACGGGGTCGCGCACGACGACGGCACCGCCGTCGGGCGTCCCGGCACGGTCGCCGGGGCTCAGGTCCCGGGTGGCCACGGCGACGTCGTCGCCGTCACGCAGCACGAGCAGGTCGTTCATCGCGATCGTTCCGTCCTTCGCACACGGGTCAGCCCCGCCGGTGGGCGGGGCCGGTTCCCGACCGCCCGCGGCCGGGGAGCGACGGGTGCGGGGCCGCCGGAGGCTCCGGCGACGACCCCGCACCCGTCGTGTCAGGTGAGCTGTGGCATCAGCCCACGCCGAACGGTCCTCAGCTCCCGGTCACCTCCGCGACCTCGGTGAGGAACTGCTCGGCGGCCTCTTCCGGCGTCATGGAACCGAAGAGCACCTCGGTGTTGAGCCGGATCATGACGTCCTGGACGTCACCGGCGCCGTTCGGCGGCACCGGCGGACCGTCCACGATGTCGGACTCGAGGTCGGCCATGAACTCCGCGACACGCGCGTCGGCGGCCTCGAGCTGGCCCTCGATGGACTCGCGCACCGACAGGTTCGACGGCAGACCGCGGTCGGTGAGCTGCAGCTGCGCGACCTCCGGGTCGTTGACCAGGAAGTCGACGAACTTCGCCGCGGCCTCCGGGTGCTCCGTGTCCTCGGCGACGGAGTAGAACATGGCCGGCTTGAAGTACATGCCGGTGCGCTCGAACTCCGACTCGCCCGGCATGCGCAGCAGCTCGAGCTCGTGGCCCGAGGCGGCGCTCAGGGCGCCGAGCTGGTTGGTCCACCAGACGCCCATGGCGCCGGCGTTCGTGCCGAGCAGCGAGCCCTCGGGGCCGGCGTTCTGGATCTCGATGGTGCGCGAGCCGTCCGGCGTACCACCCGACTCCTGCAGGTCCACGCCGATCTGGAAGAACTCGGCCACGGTCTCGGCGTCGACACCGAGCGAGCCGTCCTCGTTGTAGAGCGACTGGCCCTTCTGGCGGGCGAGGATGTTGAGCCCGGCCTCGTTGAAGCCGATGTCCTGGGTGCCCCAGACGCCGTCGCCGGCGGCCTCGGAGATCTGCGCCGAGATCTCGACGAACTCGTCCCACGTCCAGGTCGTGTCGTCCGGCATCTCGACGCCGGCCTCCTCGAACACCGTCGGGTCCGCCGTGATGGCGTAGGCGTTCACGCCGGTGGCCATGCCGTACAGGGTCCCGTCGACGCGACCGGAGTCGATGATGCTCTCGGGGACCTCGGAGGTGTCGATGTCGAGGGACTCCAGGTCCGCGAGCACGCCGCGGTTGGCGTAGTCGGCGATGAAGCGCTCCTCGTGGGTGATGACGTCGGGGGTGTCACCGCCGGCGACCGTGGTCGCCAGCTTGTCCCAGTACCCGCCCCAGTCGGTGAAGTCGGGCACCACGGTGATGTCCGGGTTCTTCTCCTCGAAGAGGTCGATGATCTCCTGGGTGGTCTGGTGACGGTCGTCGGAACCCCACCACGAGAAGCGGATCTCGACGCCGTCGCCGCCGTCACCGCCGCCCTCCTCGGACGACCCGGTGTCGTCGCCCTCGGCGGCCGGGCCGCCGGCGTCTCCCGAGCAGGCACCCAGCGCGAGGGTGCTCGCCGCGGTCAGCGCGATGAAGGCGGCGGCGTTCCGGCGGCCGCGTCGTGTGGTCGTTGCTCGCATGATTCTCCTTGTGTGTGCGTGACGAGAACGTCGTCGTTGTCATCCAGCAGTGGCCCACCGTCGGGCCGGGTCGGAGTGCTACTTGATGCCGGTCGTGGCGATCCCCTTGACCAGGTACTTCTGGCCGAAGAGGAAGATGAAGAAGATCGGGACGAGGGAGACGATCGACATCGCGAACAACGGGCCCCACGAGCTGGCGCTCGTGGCGTCGATGAACGTCCGCAACGCGATCGGGACGGTGTACATCTCGGGGTCGGTGAGGAAGATGAGCTGACTGAAGAAGTCGTTCCACGTCCAGATGAACGTGAAGATCGCCGTCGTCGCCAGGGCCGGGAGCGACAGCGGCAGCATGATCTGCAGGAAGATCCGGCCGTGCCCGCAGCCGTCCAGACGTGCCGCCTCATCGAGGTCCTTCGGCAGCCCGCGGAAGAACTGCACCATGAGGAAGATGAAGAACGCGTCCGTGGCCAGCAGCTTCGGCACGACGAGCGGGAGGAACGTGTTGATCCACTCCAGCTCGGAGAACAGGATGTACTGCGGCACGATGACGACGTGGATCGGCAGCATGATCGACATCAGCATGATGGCGAACCAGATCGGCCGGCCGCGGAACTTCAGCCGTGCGAAGGCGTAGGCCGCCATCGAGCAGGAGATGAGGTTCCCGAGCACCGATCCGAGCACCACGATCGCCGAGTTCAGCAGGTAGTGGTGGAACGGGTGCAGCAGCGCGAACCAGCCGTCGCCGTAGTTGGTCAGGTCGAGCTCGGTCGGGATCAGCCCCGTGTCACGGAAGATGATGTCGTTCGGCTTGAAGGAGCTCGACAGCATCCACAGCAACGGGTAGAGCATCACCAGGCCGAAGCCGATGAGCAGCGCGTGCTTCAGCAGCCGGCGCGCTCGGGGCTGCCACGACCGCTTGCGCGGGGAGTCCGGGATCTCGGCGGCGACCTCCGACAGCGGGCGCCGGGGGCGCACGGGTGACCGGTCGTCGGTGGTGGCGGCGTGTGCGTCGGGGCGCACGGGCGTGTCAGTCATCGTAGAAGACCCAGTACTTGGAGGCGAGGAAGTTGACGGCCGTCAGCCCGGCGACGATGAGCAGCAGCACCCAGGCCATCGCCGAGGCGTAGCCCATGTTGTACGAGCCGAACCCCTGGTTGTAGAGGTACAGCGTGTAGAACAAGGTCTCGTCGATCGGGCCACCTGTGCCGTTGGAGATCACGAACGCCTGGGTGAAGGTCTGGAAGGCGTTGATGAGCTGGAGCACGAGGTTGAAGAAGATGATCGGGCTCAGCAGCGGGATCGTGATGCTGAAGAACTGCCGGAACTTGCTCGCCCCGTCGATGGAGGCGGCCTCGTAGTACATCGTGGGGATCTGGCGCAGCCCCGCGAGGAAGATGATCATCGGTGCACCGAAGGTCCACACGTTGAGGATCATCAGGGTTCCCAGGGCGTAGTCCGGGTGGGAGACCCAGCCGACGCCCTGGATGCCGAAGTAGGCGAGCACCTGGTTGACCAGGCCGTCGGCGCCGAAGATCTGGCGCCACAGCAGGGCGATCGCCACCGAGCTCCCCAGCAGGGACGGCAGGTAGAACGCCGAGCGGTAGATCGCCAGCCCCCGCAGCCCGCGGTCGAGCACCATCGCCAGCGCGAGCGCGGCGGCGAGCTGGAGCGGCACCGAGATGAAGACGTAGCGGAACGTCACGCCCAGCGACTTCAGCCATCGGGGGTCCGAGACCATGTCGACGTAGTTCTGGACGCCGATCCAGCTCGGTGCCTCCAGCAGGCTGTAGTCGGTGAACGACAGGTACAGCGAGGCGAGCAGGGGGAAGGCGGTGATCAGCCCCAGGCCCAGGAACCAGGGCGCGAGGAAGATCGCTGCGGCCTTGCCGTCACCCTTCCGCGTCTCACGGGCGGCACCGCGCGTCTTGGCAACCTCCTGGATCACGGACATGACGGCACCTCCCCGTGCCGTGTCGCGGTGGACACCATCGTCGTCCTCCTGATCGTCGTCGATCGCTCCCGCCGGCCCGGGCGTCGGTGCCCGCACCGGGAAACCGGTTGCTGCTGAGGAACGTACCACAGGTGGAACCGGTTTCCCATGGTGTACGGTCAACTCCTGGACCGACCCTCGTGCCGAGCGCCGGTCGTGATCAGGACGTGATCCACGCGTGATCCACGCGTGACCGAGGACGGAGGCAAGGATGCCTGGTGCGACCACGCGCCGACCCGCGGTGACGATCGCCGACGTCGCACGAGCGGCCGGGGTCTCCCGCGCGACGGTCTCCCGGGTGATGAACGGCCGCAGCACCGTGGACCCCGCGATCTCCGCCCGCGTGCAGGAGGCGGCGATCGAGCTGAACTACCGCCCCAGCAACGTGGCGCGCAGCCTCTCGCTGGGCCGGACCACCACCGTGGCCCTCGTCGTCCCGGACCTCGCCAACCCCGTCTTCCAGGAGATCCTGCGCGGCGTCACCTCCGCCGCCGGCGAGGACGGCTACCGCGTGCTGGTGGCGGACTCGGCCGAGGACCCCGGCACCGAGGCGTCGATCGCCCGGGAGGCGCGCGCACGCTGCGACGCGCTCATCCTGGTCTCGCCACGCATGCCCGACGGCGCGCTCGACGCCCTGCTGCCGGAGGTCTCCCCCGCCGTGGTGGTCAACCGGGACGTCCCGCGCGGCGCCCCGAGCCTGGTGGTGGACTACGCCGACGCGATGGTGCAGGTCGTCGAGCACCTCGTCGAGCTCGGGCACCGGCGCATCGCCTACGTCGCCGGTCCCCGCGCCTCGGTCTCCGACATCGCACGACGCCGCGGCCTCACCGCGAGCTGCGAGCGTCACCCGGACCTCGAGGTCGTCGACCTCCCCGCGGGCTCCGACATCACGGCCGGGCACGCCGCGGCACCGGACGTCCTGGCCAGCCGCGTGACGGCCGCCGTGGCGTTCAACGACCTGGTGGCCTTCGGGCTGCTCGCCGCCCTGAACGAGGCCGGCGTCGCCGTCCCGGCGGACCTGTCGGTGTGCGGCGTCGACGACATCGAGCTGGCGCGCTACGCCACCCCGGCACTGACCACCGTCGCCGTGCCGCAGCAGGACCTGGGACGGCACGCCTGGCGCGAGCTGCACGCCGTGGTCGACGACGCCGGTCACGCGGCCGAGACGACGCGCTTCGGGGTCCAGCTCCAGGTCCGCGCGAGCACCGGACCGGTACCCCGTTCGGCCGTGCGCGCCACGGCCCTGCCCGAGGACCCGGTGGCCGCCGCCACCGCCGTCCCGGAGGTCACCCAGGCCGAGCAGGACCCCGCCTGGAGCCTCGAGCAGGGGGTGCCCGCGCTCTACCGCAGCGTCGACCGCGCACCGCTGGCCCGCTACGACTCCGGCCAGGACCTGCCGACCATCCACTCGCCGCGACCGTTCCTGCACCCGGTGAGCTCGCTGGCCGGGATCCCGCTGACGGAGTCGGGCCCGGTCGACCACCGCCACCACTACGGGGTCAGCCTCGCCGTGCCCGACGTCAACGGCACCAGCTACTGGGGCGGGCGCACGTTCGTCGCCGACGTCGGCCCGACGCTGCTGCCCAACCACGGCCGCCAGACGTCGGTCCAGACCACGATCGACCCGCTGTCCCCGAACGTCCTGCTGGACACGGTCGCCTGGACCGACGAGCACGGCCGCCCGGTGCTCGACGAGCGACGTCGCGTCGGGGCACGCCTGCTGGACGACGGGTGGGTGCTGGAGTGGCGCTCCACGCTGCACGCCGCGCACGGCCCGCTGCAGATCAGCTCCCCCGCGACGAACGGCCGGCCCGGCGCCGGCTACGGAGGACTGTTCTGGCGGCTCCCGCTGGCGCACCGGACGCGCGTGCTGTCCGCCGAGGGCGAGGGCGAGGACCTCGCGCACGGCTCGACCTCGCCGTGGGTGGCATTCGTGCAGCGCCACCGCGACGCGCGGGGCGAGGAGCACAGCACGACCACGCTCCTGACCCAGACCTCCCCCGCACGGCACTGGTTCCTGCGCGCCGCCGAGTACCCCGGCGCCTGCCCCGCCCTGGCCTGGGACACCCCTCTGCGGGTCCCCGCCGGCGGGACCGTCGAGACCGGCGTCGTGGCGGCCCTGCTGGACCGGGAGCTCGACATCGACGACGCCGCCGCGCTGGCCACCGGCCTGCGCTGACCATCCCAGGAGCACCTCCATGAGCAGCCCCCGCCTCGCCGTGGTCGGCATCCACGGCCACGGGACCAACCACGTCCGCACCGCGCTCGAGCTGACCCGTGCGGGCCGCGCGGAGCTGTGCGCGGTCGTGGACCCGCGCGAGCCGGACCCCGACCACCCGGCCCACGGGGCCGGGACCCCCTGGTACCCCACCCTCGGTGACCTGCTGTCGGCCGACGACGCCGTCCGCCCCGACGTCGTCGTGCTCTGCACGCCCATCCCCACCCACCTGCCGCTGGCCCGGGCGGCCATGGAGGCGGGCATGGACGTGCTGCTGGAGAAGCCGACGACGGCGTCGCTGGCCGAGCTGACCGAGCTCGTCGCCGTCACCGAGCGCACGGGCCGGTCCTGCCAGGTGGGCTTCCAGACCTTCGGGTCGCACGCCCTGCCCGCGGTGTCCGAGCTCGTCGCCCGCGGCGAGATCGGCGACGTCGTCGGGTTCGGCGCCGTCGGGACCTGGGTGCGCGACGCCGCGTACTGGGCCCGGGCGCCGTGGGCGGGCCGCCGACGGCTGGACGGTCGCGACGTCGTCGACGGCGTCGTGACGAACCCGCTCGCGCACGCGGTGGCCACGGCGCTGCGGATCGGCGGCGTGACCCGCGCCGAGGACGTCGCCTGGGTGGACACGGACCTCTACCGGGCCAACCCGATCGAGGCCGACGACACGTCCTCGGTCCGCGTCACCGCGGCGGACGGCACCCGCTACGGCTTCGGCCTGACCCTGTGCGCGGCCGAGCGGACCCGGGCCCGGGTGCTGGTGCTCGGCACCGCGGGCGAGATCGAGCTGTTCTACGAGTCCGACCGGCTCGTGCTGCGCAGCGACCGCCTCACCCTGGACAAGACCTACGGCCGCACCTCGCTGCTGGAGGACCTGCTCGAGGTGCGCGCCGACGACGACCCGCAGCGCCGCCTGCTGTGCGACGTGCGGGACACCGGCGCGTTCATGCGCGTGCTGGAGGCCGTCCGCACCGGCCCGGACCCGCGGCCGATGCCGGACGAGCTCGTCACGTGGGTCGGTGAGGGCGACGCCCGGCACCCGGTCGTCAGCGACGTCGCCGACTGGTGCGAGCAGGTCGCGCGCCGCCAGCAGACGTTCAGCGAGCTCGGGGCGCCCTGGACCCGCTGACGCACGGCCCCGCTGCGGCGAGCCGGCGGACGGCTCAGAGCGCCAGGCCGAGCGCGCTCAGCGGGACCGCGCGGCCCGAGGCCGCCGAGCGGGCGGCCGCGGCCGCGACCCCGGCGGCACGCAGCAGGTCGGACCCGTCGGCGCGACGGCGCAGCGGTCCGGCGTCGTCGCCGCCCGCCAGCAGGGCGCGGAGCATGGCCGAGCGCCCGTCGGTTGCGACGGCACCGGCGTCCAGGACGACGTCCGCGCCGCCGCCGTGCCGGTGCACCACGAGCCGGGCCCCCTGCCCGTGGACGACCTCGAGGTCCGCCCGGCCCAGCGTCCCGTTCACCGCGACCCGGTAGCCGGTGCGCGGACCGCCCGCCGTCTCGCTGCAGGTGACCGTCGCCCCGTCCTGGTAGCCGAGCACCATGCCGTGGCCGGACGCGACGCCGGATGCCCGGCCCGTGGACCCCGGCCCCTGGGCGAACACGGACACCGGCAGGTCGTCGATCCACCATCCGAGCATGTCGGCCCGGCGGCTGGTGCGCGCGGCCGCGGTCCGGGGGTCGCGGTTCGCGTGGAGCCACTCGGCGTGGGCCGAGACCACCGTGCCGAGCCGCCCGTCGGCCACGACCCGGCGCAGCTCCGCCGCGGCCGCGGCGTAGCGGTCGTCGAAGGCGGCGGAGAGCCGGCCCTCGGCGCGCCGCACGGCCTCGGCCAGCGTGTAGATCTCGCCGGCCCCGGCCGGTGCGCCGTCCAGCACGACGTCCGCGCCGGTGTCCAGGGCGGCGACGACGGCGGCTGTCGGGCGGGAGGACGCGACCACGACGACGTCCGGCGCCGTCTCGCGCACCAGCCGGTCGACGTCGGCGGCCTCGCTCGACGCCGAGCCGCCGACCAGGTCGGCGACCAGGTCGACGACGTCGGCGTGCGGCCCGGCCGGCGCGTCACGGACGGCCTCCGCCGTCGGACCGTCGCCCACGAGGACGGCCCGTCGTCGTGCGGTGCGCACGGCGGTGCGCGGCCGGTCCGGGCCAGGAGCCGGCGGGCGGCCCGCCGGACGTGCGGGGGCGGGTGCCGTCGCGGGTGCGGTCGTGGACGTCATCGTCGGTCTCCAGTGTCTGGCAGGTTGGCAAGCGCTTTCCGGACTGTAACCCGCCGCGCCTCCCGGGTCCAGACGTGTTCGACGATGTGAGACGGCACCACGCCCACCGCCACCGCCCCACCGCGAGATCGACGCACCCGTGCCGAGATCGACGCACGGTGCGTCGATCTCGGCACGGGTGCGTCGATCTCGCGGGAAGGGGGTCAGCCCAGGTCGACGCCGAGGCCGAGGTCGGCGAGACGCACCGGCTCCCCCGTCTCCAGCGAGCGGTTGCCCGCGTACCCCACGCCCGAGGCGCGCAGGCCGTCGAGGAACCCCGCGGCACGTCCCAGCGGGTCGACCTCGTCGCGGCCGTGGAACACGTCCGAGAGCAGCAGCGTGTCGCCACCGCCGTGCCCGCCGGCGGCGACCGCGACGATCGGGCGCTCCTCGGCCTGCTCCCAGTGCCGCTGCACGACGAGGCGCTCGCCCACGGGGCGCACGGCGTCCTCGGCGTAGGCGTCGCTGAAGCTCGGGTCCAGCACGGCGCGCCCGTCGTCGCCGAAGAGCACGGACCCGCGCTCGACGACCTCCAGCTCGGCGCGGCCCCGCGTGCCGTTGACCACGACGCGGTACCCCTCCCAGGGGCTGTGCGCCGTCAGGGAGTAGGTCAGCATCGCCCCGCCGGCGTACTCGACGACCAGGCCGAGCGTGTCCTCGGTGGTGATGCCGGCGTCGAACACCGACTTGTTGCGCACGTAGCCGTCGTGCGCCTGGGCCTCGGGTCCGTAGAGCTCGAGCAGGTACGGGTCCTTGTCGAGGTCCATCGCCCACGGGTCCACGCCCCGGGCCCGCAGGTCCTGCTCGCCCGCGGTGGGCTCGTAGTCCGTCTCGTGCGCGCCGTCGTCGCCGTAGAACCGGCGGCCGCCGCTGGCGAAGACCCGGGTCGGCACGTCGTCGATCCACCAGTTGACGAGGTCGAAGTGGTGGCTCGACTTGTGCACCAGCAGCCCGCCGTTGTTGACCTTCTCGCGGTGCCAGCGCCGGAAGTAGTCGGCCCCGTGGACGGTGTCCAGCGCCCAGTCGAAGTGCACGGACAGCACCTGCCCGATCTCGCCGGAGGCGACGACCTCGCGCAGCGCCGAGTTCCGCGGCGAGTAGCGGTAGTTGAAGGTCATCGTGACGTCGCGGCCGGTCTCGGCCACGGCGTCGGCGATCTGCCGCGCCTCGTCGGCCGAGGCGGCGATGGGCTTCTCCACCACGACGTCGACGCCGGCGCGCAGGGCCCGGGAGACCATCTCGGCGTGGGTGTTGTCGACGCTGGTGACCACGACGCGGTCGACCTGCTGCTCGGCGATCGCCCTCTCCAGGTCGGCCGGGGCGTAGACCGGGCGGGTGCCGCCGACCTTGGCGGCGACGCGCGCCTCGTGGACGGCGGCACGCACCGGGTTGGGCTCGACCCAGGCGACGATCTCGCCCTCGTCGGCGTGGTTCTCGAGCAGCCCGCCGACGAACATGCCGGCACGGTGGCCGGTGCCGACGACGGCGTAGCGGAGGCGGCTGGTGGTGGAGGACAACGTTGGCTCCTGGGGTCTTCCGGGTCAGAAAGCGGTTTCCACCACTTTACCGGACCCCTGCCCCGACCGTGCCTGGCGAACGACCAGGTGGGCGCCGGAGCGGACTCAGCGCTGCGGCGTCATGACCACCTGGCCGGCCCAGGTGAACCCGCCGCCGAAGCCGAACAGCAGCGCCGGCACCCCCGCGGGGATCCGCCCGTCATGCCACCACTTGGACAGGCCCAGCGGGATCGAGGCCGCGGAGGTGTTGCCCGACTCCGTGATGTCGCTGACCACGATGCGGTCCTCGAGCCCGAGCGACTTCGCCAGCGGCTCGATGATCCGCAGGTTCGCCTGGTGGGCCACCAGCACCTGGACGTCGTCCAGCGTGAGCCCGGAGGCCTCGACCACACGGCGGGCCCGCTCGGCGGCCCGGGTGATCGCCCACTTGAACACCGCACGGCCGTCCTGCGCGAAGCGCTCGGCCGGGGCCTCGATCCGCACCGCCGGGGTGATCTCCGGCTCGGAGCCCCACACGACCTGCCCGACGCCGGGCTCCTCGGCGGCCTGGAGCACCGCGGCACCGGCCCCGTCGGCCGTGAGGATGCAGGTGGACCGGTCGGACCAGTCCGTCACCGCCGTCAGCTTCTCCGAGCCGACGACGACGGCGGTCCGGGCGCTGCCGGCGCGGATGGCCTGGTCGGCGAGGCCCACGGCGTAGGCGAACCCGGAGCAGGCGGTGTTGACGTCGATGACGCCGGGTCCGACGACCCCGCGCAGGTCCGGCTCGTCCTCGCCCTCCGGCGTGCTCGCCCCCGGCTGGACCCCGGTACGCAGCGCGTAGGCCACCCGGCCCGCGGTGTTCGGCGAACGGTCGGCCGCGGTGGTCGTGGCCACGATCACCAGGTCGACGTCGTCGCTCGCCACCCCGGCGTCGGCCAGCGCGTGCTCCGCCGCCGCGGTGGCCATGTCCGCCACCGTGACGTCGTCGGCGGCGACGTGCCGGGTGACGATGCCGGTGCGCGACCGGATCCACTCGTCGTTCGTCTCGACGAACTGTGCGATGTCGTCGTTGGTCAGGGCCTTGGCGGGCTGGTGGTGACCGAGGCCGACGATCCGGGAGCCGGCCGCACCGGCGGGGAGCGAGAGCATGACTCCGATCATGGCACGCCGCGGCCCGCTGTCCCGCCTGCCCGTTCGGAAGGCGAGACGTCGCCGGCGACGCCCGGCACGACGACGGCCGGGGGCCACCGTCGCGGACGACGGCGACCCCCGGCCGGGTCGGCTCAGCTCAGCTCAGCTCAGCTCACGAGATCGTGAGCTGACGCCCCCTGCTCTCGACGGAGCCCAGCTCGTTGGCCACGGTGGCGGTGAGCTCGTACTTGCCGGGCTCCAGCGCCCCGAGGTCGAAGTCGACCGTCGAGGCCCCGTCGGGCAGGCTGGCCGTGGCGACCGTCTGCCCGTCGACGCGGAGCACTACCGACGTCACGGCGCCGCCCCGGACGCTGCGCACGGTCGCCGTGACCGTGCCGTCGTCCAGCTTCTCGGCGGTGACGACGACCTTCTTCGGCGCCTCGTCGACGACGATCGGCATCGTCTCCGCCTCGGTGGTGTACGCCAGACGCGGTGCGTCGGGCGTCTCCATGCCCTCGCCGATGAAGTACGAGGTGTGCGGCGGCTGGTTGTAGCCGGTGTTCTGCCAGGCCACGGCCAGGCGGTACTGGGAGTCCGACATGAGCGTCCGAAGCCGGTGCTCGGTCGGGATCACCGTGGTCGAGATCCGCAGGGCGGTGGAGTCCTCCGTGCGGCTGACGATCTCCTCGCGCCAGTCACCGAACAGGTCCGCCTGCAGTGCGGGCGTGCCCTTGGTGTAGTTGTTCGAGAAGGTCCCCTCGGCCCGGTAGATCTCCACCTCCTCGGCGTTCTCGTAGTCCCACTTGGCGATGGTCGGCACGCCGACGCCGGCGTCACCGTCCCAGTCGTGGTCCCCGATCTCGGACAGCAGGTCGCCGTCCCAGAAGGTGGTGAAGTTCGCCGCCGGGATGGACTCGGCGATCACCTCGCCGGACGAGGACACGAGCTGGCCGACGGGCGAGTCCCAGGCGGCGTCGCCGCCCACGGCCCAGCCCTCGGCGCCGTCGTACCGCGGGTCGATGTCGGCCATGGCGGCACGACCGGTGTCGACCTCGGCCGGGATCGACCAGAGGATCTCGCCGGTCTCGGCGTCGCGGAACGTCGCCCCCCGGTTGCCCGAGGCGGGGATGTTCTCGTGGGCCGCGAACTGCTCCAGGCCCGGACGCGACGGGTCGAAGTCCGACACGTGCATGGCGTCGCCGTGCCCGAGCCCGGTGTTGACCAGGACCGAGCCGTCGTCGTCGACGGTCATCGACCCGAAGACGAGCTCGTCCTTCTGGTCGCCGTCCACGTCCGCGGTCTGCATGTCGTGGTTGCCCTGACCGCGGTACTGGTCGCCCGCCTCGTCGGAGTCGAAGACCCAGCGCTCGCTGAGCTCCTCCCCGTCGAAGTCGAACGCCGCGATGACCGTCCGGGTGTAGTAGCCACGGCTGAACACCATCGACGGCGTCTCGCCGTCGAGGTAGGCGGTCGTCGCCAGGAACCGGTCGACCCGGTTGCCGTAGCCGTCGCCCCACGAGCCGACGTCGCCGCGCGGCGGCACGTAGTCGATCGTGTCGAGCACCTCGCCGGAGGCGCCGTCGAAGACCGACAGGTACTCCGGACCGGACAGCACGTACCCGTTGGACTGGCGGAAGTCCGCCCGGGCGTCCCCGACGACCGTGCCGACGCCGTCGGTGGTGCCGTCGGCGGTCTTCATCGCCACCTCGGCCTTCCCGTCGCCGTCGTAGTCGAACACCTGGAACTGGGTGTAGTGGGCGCCGGAGCGGATGTTGATCCCGAGGTCGATGCGCCACAGCTGGGTGCCGTCGAGCTCGTAGGCGTCCAGGTAGGTGTTCCCCGTGTACCCGGGACGGGAGTTGTCCTGGGCGTTGGTCGGGTACCACTTGACGACGTACTCGTACTCGCCGTCACCGTCGAGGTCCGCCACGGTGGCGTCGTTCGCGGTGTAGGAGTACGGCTGGCCGTCCTTCGTGTAGGCGTCGGCCGGCTTGTTCAGCGGGATGTCCAGCGTCTGGCCGTCCCAGACGGAGAACTCCTGCGTGGCCCACCGCTCCGTACCGTCCACGACGGAGGAGATCCGGTAGGAGGAGCCGGCCTGGCCGTCCGTGTCCACGTAGTTCGTCGACCCGCTGATCGGCTCGTCCGTCAGCAGCTCGCCGTCGCGGTAGACGTGGAACGCGATCGACGCCGGGTCCTCGCCCAGCATCCGCCAGCCGACGTAGACGCCGTCCTCGGACTGCGCCGCGACGGGCTGGCGGCCGATGCGCTCGGCCTGCCGCGACAGGTTCGTCACGGCCTCCGAGGTCACCGTCTCCGACAGCTCGGAGACACCACCGGCGTTCACCGAGGCCACCGCGTAGGTGTACTCGACGGTGGTGAGCACGTCGGTGTCGGTGTACTGCGCGTCCGCAGCCCGGTCGATCAGGACCAGCTCGCCGCCCTTGTCCTCGCGGTACACGTGGTAGAAGAGCGCGTCCTCGACGGGCTCCCAGCCCAGCGAGACCGCGTTCTTGGCGATGTCGCCCACGGCCAGGCCCGACGGCGTCGGGGCGGTCGGGACGTCCGGGTCCACCGTCGTCAGCCCGAGCTCGTTCGACGGCACCGACTCGTTGCCGGCGTCGTCCGTCGCCACGACGGTGTAGGTGTACTGCAGGCCGACGTCCGCCGTGGTGTCCACGAACTCGGTCACGCCGGACTCGACGTCGGCGAGCGCCGTCGGCTCCGCCGCGCCCTCGGCGAGGCGGTAGACGCGGTAGCCCGCCACGTCCTCGGCCGGCTGCCAGCTCAGCGGGACCTCGACGGCGGACCCGTCGATGGACACGTCGCCGGCGGTGAGCTCGGTCGGCGCGTACAGCAGCGGCGTGATCGTCAGGCCGTTGAACCAGCCCTCGGCGACGATGTCGATCGTCCCGTCGGTGACGACCACCGGCTGGACGATCTTGCTGGAGGTGCCGCCACGGCCGGCGTTCGACGAGCCGTAGTCGGTGCCCTCGATGGTCACGCCCAGACGGGCGGTCCCGATGAGGTCACCCCAGATCACCTCGACGGCGTAGGTGCCGTTCGGCACGTCGAACCGCATCGGGGTGCCGGCGCTCGGCAGCAGGAAGTCGCGCTGCAGGTCGTCGAGCTGGCCGTCGCCGGTGCCGCGGTCGCGGCCACCGGGACCGGAGTCCGAGGTGAAGCCGTAGCCGAGCTCGGCGGTGTACAGCGTGGTGTCGTCGAAGGCGGTGTACCCGTCCTCGGTGACGCCGTTGGAGGCGAGCTGCAGGTCGAACTTGTAGATCGGCGCCTTGGTCTCGATCGTGACCGTGGCCGACGGCTCCGAGTCGCCCGCCCCGTTGACCGCGACGACGCGCAGGTCGTACGAGGTGCCCTCGGTGAGCCCGCCGACGTTCGCCACGCCGATGGTCGAGGTGGTGACGAGGTCCCAGGCGTCGTCCCCGGCGTCGGACGCCTTGGCGAACACATTGTAGATGTCGGCGCCCTCCACCTCGGTCCACGTCAGGGTGGCGCTCGAGGCGGAGATGTTGCCCGCGACGACGCCGGCCGGCGCCTCGGGGACGTCGGCCGGCGGCTCGGCGTCCACGACCTCGTCCGCGAGCGGGACGTCCAGCTCGGCGGTGTCCAGCGCGACCAGGCGGGCCATCTGGATGGCGCCGTACTCCTGGAAGTGGGTGTCGTCCGTCGTGCCGTTGGGTCGGTTCGGGTACACCCCGGCCGGCACGTGCAGGAACACGCTCTTGGCGGCCTCCGGCCCGATCTCGTTCAGGTAGGCCCGCGAGGAGGCCGACAGGTCCACCAGCGGGGTGCCCGTGGCGGCGGCGACGTCCGTGGCGGCCTGGACGTAGTCCGGGAAGGAGACGTTGAACTCCCCGGTGTCCGGGTCGAACGACCGGCGCGAGACCGGCGTGACCAGGATCGGCTGGGCGCCGCGCTGGACGGCCCCCTCGACGAAGGTGCGCAGGTACCAGGCGTAGTCGCCCGGGGCGGCCCAGCGGTCGTCGACCCCGTAGCTGTTGTCGTTGTGGCCGAACTGGACGTACAGGTAGTCGCCCGGACGGATCTGCTTCAGCACGGTGTCGAGGCGGCCCTGGCTGATGAAGTTCTTCGAGGACCGGCCGCCGATGGCGTGGTTGTCCACCGCGACGTCGTCGGACAGGAACCGCTCGATCATCTGACCCCAGCCGGCCTGCGGCGCCCAGTACTCGTCGTACGTCTGGACGGTCGAGTCGCCGGTGACGAATGCGGTCGGACGGTCGGCCGCGTCGCGGTCGCCCAGACGCGTGATCGTCAGCGCGTTGAGGTTCGCGGCGCCGCCGGCGATCTGCAGGTTGAGCTGGGAGTCCACGAGGGCGATGTCGAACGACATCTCGAGGTATTCGCCGGCAGCCCGCTCGGTCTGCTGGACCTTGGCCATCTGCTCGGCGGTGATCGCGACGTCCGTGGCGGCGTCGGCCGCGCCGGCGATCAGGTCGACCGTGTAGTCGCCGTTCGGCAGGTCGACGACGAGCTGTCCGCCGTCGGTCGTGACGAAGTCGCCGCGCAGGGCGTTGTCGCCGCCGTCGTCCGTCGCCGTCACCACGGAGGTGTCGACGAACCCGAGGCGGTTCTCGGCGGTGTACGCGGTGTCGGCGTCGACGCCGACCGCACCGTCGGCCACGGCCCCGGAGCCGAGGTCGATCTGCAGGGTGCCGGACTCGGGGAAGCTCGGCTCGCTCGCCAGCGTGCTGACCACCGGCGCGGACGCCTCGGTGAGGCCGTCCGCGGTCACGGCGTGCGCGCGGTAGTAGTGCACGGCGGAGGTGTCGACGTCGGTGTCGGCGTGGAACACCTCGCGCGACCCGGTCCGGGCGATCTCGGTGTACTCGCCGTCCACGGCGTCGCTGCGGGTCAGCACGTACTCGCTGGCACCGGCGACCTCGTTCCAGCGCACGACGACCTGGTCGGCGCTCGCGTGGGCGATGCGGACGTTCTCGGGACCGGCGGCACCGGTGGTGCCGCCGTCGCCGGACCCGTCGTCGCCCCCGCCGTCACCGGACCCGTCGTCGCCGCCGTCGCCGGTCGACTCCGTGATCTGGATGCCGTTGACGTAGCCGTAGCCCTTGCCGGTGATGCCGAGGTTGAGCTGGCCGTCGGAGACCTCGGCGGACAGCGTGCCGCTGGCGGTCTGCTCGGCGTCGGCGTAGATGTTGGTGGCCTCGCCGCCCTCGGGAGACACGGAGGTCCGCACGCTCGAGGTCCCCGCGAGGGTGTCCCCGGTCCAGACCTCGATGTCGTAGGTGCCGTTCGGCACGTCCACCGCGAACTCCCAGTCGGACCCGAGCACGAAGTCTCCGGTGAGGGGGTCGACGTCGGTGGAGCGGTCGCGGGAGGCCTGCTCACCCGTGGTGATGCCGAAGCCGGTCTCCGCGCTGTAGGCGGTGCCGCCGTGGACCTGCGTGAAGCCCTCCGCGACGGGGCTGTCTGCGGTGCCGAAGTCGAAGGACCACTGGGCAGGCTCCTCCTCGGCCGCGGTCGCGGCGGCGGGCAGGAGCGGCAGCACGAGGGCTGCGGCGGCGGCACCGGCCACGAGGGACCTGGCGGTCCGGGCGGTCGGAGCGGTCGGGTTGTCCGGTTGGTGCTGGTAAGCGCTTGCTCGCTCGGCACGTGAGTGCCTGCTGGGCTGATGCACTGGTCACCTCGTCGTCTCGTCGTTGAGTCCGGCCTCGGCCGGCGACGCGCTGGCCCCTCGTCGGTGAGGTTTGTTGAATGGTTTTTTTGAATGGATTCAAGCGCGTCTGTGGTCATCATGCCTGCTCCGAGCGAGGCTGTCCAGACCGACCTGCTCCGGCACCCTCGTTCCCCGAGGGGCCCGTCCGCCTCGCGGGAGCCGACCCACGCAGCAGACGGCCGGGGGCCCCGTCGCGGACGACGGCGACCCCCGGCCGGGTCGGGATCGGGTCGGGTCACCTCACGAGATCGTGACCTGACGCTCCGCGCTCTCCACCGCACCGAGCTCGTTGACGGCTGTCGCCGTGAGCTCGTGCTTGCCGGCCGACAGCTCCCCGAGGTCGAGGTCGACCGCGGTCGACCCGTCGGGCAGGTCCACGGAGGCGGTCTCCTCGCCGTCGATCCGCAGCGTCACCGCCGTCGCCGGACCGCCCTGCACGATCCGCACGGTCGCCGTGACCGTGCCGTCGTCCAGCTTCTCGGCCGTGACGACGACCTTCTCCGGCGCCTCGTCGACGACGATCGGCATCGTCTCCGCCTCGGTGGTGTACGCCAGACGCGGGGCCTCCGGTGCCTCCATCCCCTCGCCGATGAAGTACGAGGTGTGCGGCGGCTGGTTGTAGGCCGTGTTCTGCCAGGCCACGGCCAGGCGGTACTGGGAGTCCGACATGAGCGTCCGCAGGCGGTGCTCGGTCAGGTCTACCGTGGTGGCGATCCGCAGCGCGGTCGAGTCGTCCGTGCGAGTCACGAACTCCTCGCGCCAGTCGCCGAAGATGTCCGCCTGGAGGGCCGGGTTGCCCTTCGTGCCGTTGTTGGACCGGGTGCCCTCGGCGCGGTAGATCTCCACCTCCTCGGCGTTCTCGTAGTCCCACTTCGAGATCGTCGGCACGCCCTGGTAGGCCTCGGAGTCGAAGTCGTGGTCACCGATCTCCGACAGCAGGTCGCCGTCCCAGAACGTCGTGAAGTTGGCCGCCGGGATCGACTCGGCGATCACCTCACCGCTGGTGGAGGACACCAGCTGGCCGACCTCGGAGTTCCAGGAGGCGTCACCACCCACGGCCCAACCCTCGGCGCCGTCGTACCGCGGGTCGATGTCGGCCATCGCCGCACGGCCCGTGTCCCGCTCGGCCGGGATCGACCAGAGGATCTCGCCGGTCTCGGCGTCGCGGAACGTCGCGCCCCGGTTGCCGGACTGACCCATCGACTCGTGCGCGGCGAAGAGCTCCAGACCCGGACGCGTCGGGTCGAAGTCCGAGACGTGCATGGCGTCGCCGTGCCCGAGCCCGGTGTTGTACAGCGCGTTCCCGTCGTCGTCGACGGTCATCGACCCGTAGACAATCTCGTCCTTCTGGTCGCCGTCGACGTCCGCCACCTGCATGTCGTGGTTGCCCTGACCGCGGTACTGACCGCCCTCGACGTCCGAGTCGAAGACCCACCGCTCGCTGATCTCCTCCCCGTCGAAGTCGAAGGCCGCGATGACGGCCCGGGTGTAGTAGCCACGAGCGAACACCATCGACGGGGTCTCGCCGTCCAGGTAGGCCGAGGCCGCCAGGAACCGGTCGACCCGGTTGCCGTAGCCGTCGCCCCACGAGCTCACGTCGCCGCGCGGCGGCACGTAGTCGACGGTGTCGAGCGCGACGCCGGACTCCCCGTCGAACACGGTGAGGAACTCCGGGCCGGACAGCACGTAGCCGTCGGAGCGGCGGTAGTCGGCGGAGGCGTCACCGATGACCGTGCCCGCACCGTCGACGGTGCCGTCGGCCGTCTTCACCGCCACCTCGGCCTTCCCGTCGCCGTCGTAGTCGAACACCTGGAACTGGGTGTAGTGGGCGCCGGAACGGATGTTCACACCGAGGTCGATGCGCCACAGCCGGGTGCCGTCGAGCTCGTAGGCGTCCAGGAGCGTGTTGCCGGTGTAGCCGGGACGGGAGTTGTCCTGGGCGTTGGACGGATACCACTTGACGACGTACTCGTACTCGCCGTCACCGTCGAGATCTGCCACGGAGGCGTCGTTCGCCGAGTAGCTGAACGCGTCCCCGGCGGGCGTCTCGCCGTCGGCCGGCTTGTCCAGCGGGAGGTCCAGCGTCTGGCCGTCCCACACGCCGAACTCGGCGGTGGCCCACCGCTCCGTGCCGTCCACGACGGAGGAGATCCGGTAGGAGGAGCCGGCCTGGCCGTCGGCGTCCAGATAGTTGGTCGATCCGCCGAGGGGCTCGGAGGTGAGCTGCTCGCCGTCACGGTAGACGTGGAACGCGATCGACTCGGGGTCCTCGCCCAGCATCCGCCAGCCGACGTAGACGCCGTCCTCGGACTGCGCCGCGACAGGCTGGCGGCCGATGCGCTCGGCCTGCCGGGACAGCTCGACCGACGCCGGCACCTCGACGACGGCGGAGCGCTCGGAACGTCCACCGAGGCCGACGGCCGCCACCTGGTAGGTGTAGTCGCGCGTCGGCTCGGCCGCGTCGTCGGACCAGGTGGTGTCGGCCGTCCGCTCGACCAGCGTGGTGGACCGCCCCGGGCGTCCCCGGTAGACGTCGTAGGCCAGGGCACCGTCGACCGGCTGCCAGCTCAGGTCGGTGCCCTCGGCCACGAGGCCTTGCGGCACTGCCGGAGCGTCGACGTCCGGGTCGGCGATCGTCAGCTCGACGGGTTCCGACGGCGCGGACTCCCGTCCGGTCTCGCCGACGGTCGCGACGCGGTAGGTGTAGTCGTGCGCGAGCTCGACGTCCACGTCGGTCCACGACGTCGTGCCCGCCGGCAGGTCGGCGACCCGCGTGCTCTCGCCGCCGTCGGCCGACCGGTGCACCCGGTAGCCCGTGGCGCCGTCGACGGCGCCCCAGCCCAGCTCGACGCTCGGGTCCGCGGAGGCCTGCACCGTCCCGGAGACGTCGGCCGGGACCTCGACCGGGATGAGGACCTCGAGGGCGTTCGCCCGCACGGAGCTTCCGGTGAAGCGCACCTCGAGCCGCCCGTCGGTGACGGGGACGCCCTCCAGGGTCCGGACGTTGACGACGCCCGAGTCCGCGCGGGCGTCGCTGAGCGTGACCCCGTTGGCCACCATGCCGGTGTTGCTGGACGCGATGCCGTCACCGGAGTGCAGCACGAGCGTGTACACACCGTTCGGGAGGTCGGCCAGGAACGGGGTGCTCCCCGGGAGCAGGAAGTCGCGGTCCTCGTCGGTGTCGGACCCTCGGTCCCGGCAGGCGTTCGAGGCCAGGGCCTCCTCGAGGCCGTAGCCGCGGGCCTCGTCGTACGTCGTGGACGTGCCGACCTCGACGTAGCCGTCGGCCACGGGGTTGCCGTCGCACTGGAAGTCGAAGTAGGTATCGGTCGGCTCGGAGCCGTCGGTGGCGCCGGCCGCGGGCACGGCGCCGGCGGCGGCCATCACGGCGGCGGTGAGCGCGGCCAGCGCCGTCGTCGTCAGGGGGTGTCGTGGTCGCCGGTCGTCGAACGTCCGGGACTCTCTCGATCGATGCACGGGTCACCTCGTCGTCTCGTCATCGAGTCCGGCTGGCAGCCGGTGCGCGCCCCTCTCGCCGGTGAGAGGTTCTTGGACAGATTTTCTGAATGGATTCATCAACGCGCACCCCCATCATGGCGGTCAGGGATAGCGCTGTCCACGGCACCCACCCGACCGAAGCCCGGTCGATCGGCCGCCATCAGCCCGGCGACGCCTTTCCGCGCCCTCGGCACGCGGACGAACGGTGACCTACGTTGGGACCGGGCGGGGCGACGCGCCCGCCCCCACGACCGACCGAGAGGACCGCTTCGGTGACCGATCACGGGCCGACCGACACAGATGCCGTCGACGCCCGTCGGTGGCGTGCCGCCGAGGTCCGCCGCCTGCTCGACTTCGGCGCCGCCGCGCTGGGCGGCCCGGACGGCGCGGCCTGGCTCGACGCGGACGGCGCGGCGGACCGGACCCGGCCGACGCAGACCTGGATCACCTGCCGGATGGCCCACTCGTACGCCCTGGGCCACCTGCTGGGCGTCGCCGGGTGCGACGCCCTCGCCGACCGGGCCCTGGCCGGTCTGACCGGCCCGCTGCACGACGCCGAGCACGGCGGGTGGTTCGCCGCCGTCGGGCCGGACGACGCCGTCGACGGCACCAAGGCGGCCTACACCCACGCGTTCGTGGTGCTCGCCGCCTCCTCCGCGGTCCAGGCCGGACGCCCCGGCGCGGAAGCCCTGCTCGACGAGGCCCTGGACGTCCTCGACGGACGGTTCTGGGACGACGGGCCGGGGATGCTCGTCGACGAGTGGGACCGCAGCTGGACCGTCCTGTCGACCTACCGCGGCATCAACGCGAACATGCACGGCGTCGAGGCGCTGCTCGCCGCCGCCGACGCGACCGGCGACCCCCGGTGGCACGACCGCGCCGTGCGGATCTGCGACCGGGTGGAGCAGTGGGCCGGGGCGACGCGCTGGCGGGTCCCGGAGCACTTCACGACCGACTGGACCCCCGACCTCGAGCTCAACGCGGACCGCCCCCGCGACCCGTTCAAGCCCTACGGGTCCACCCCGGGGCACGGTTTCGAGTGGGCCCGGCTCCTCCTCCAGGTCGACGTCGCCGGGGGGACCCCGGGCCGACGCACGGAGACCGCCCGACGGCTGTTCGACCGGGCCCTCGCCGACGGGTTCGACGGCACCGGGTTCGTCTACACGGTGGACTGGTCCGGCGAGCCCGTCGAGCGGCGCCGCTTCCACTGGGTCGCGGCCGAGGCCGTCGCGGCGGCCGAGGTGCTGGCGGCGGTGACGGACGAGCCGCGCTACCGCGAGCTCGCGACGTCCTGGTGGGACCTGCTCCGGGACCGGTTCGTCGACACCGACGGCGGCTCGTGGCACCACGAGCTCGACCCCGACGACCGCCCGGCGGCCACCGTCTGGGACGGCAAGCCGGACATCTACCACGCGGTGCAGGCGCTGCTCGTGCCGGACCTGCCGCTGAGCGGGTCGTTCGCCGAGTCCGCGCGGCGCAGCGTCTAGACGTCGCCGGCCAGACCCGTCTCGCGGTAGAAGCCCCAGATGTGGTCGTGGGTGACCTGGACGGCCCGGTCGACGTCGCCGGCGACCACCGCGTCGAGGATCGTCCGGTGCTCGCGGCACAGCCGGTCCGCCGTCGCGGGCCAGGTCGGCAGCTGCTCGACGCCGCGCGCGACGTAGGAGCTCACCGCGCTGCGCAGCCCGGTGAGGATCGCCTCGACGAGCTGGTTCTCGCCGAGGCGGACCAGGACCAGGTGGAAGTCCTGGTCGAGCCGGACGAACTCGTCGACCGCCAGGTCCGGGACCTCCATGGCGGCCAGGAGCCGCCCGGCCTCCGCGACCCAGTCGTCGTCCGAGCCGGCGCCGCGGCCCGCGGCCTCGCGGACCGCCCAGCTCTCCAGCGCGTCGCGCGTCGCGACGACGTCGTGGACCGGCAGGGTCCCGGACGCGACGTGCAGCCGCACGGCCGCGCCGAGGCCGGCCGCGGGGCGGTCGATGACGGTCGCACCGGCGTCCGGCCCCGAGCCGACCGCGGTGCGGATCATGCCCATGGCCTCGAGGATCCGGATCGCCTCGCGCACCGAGGGACGCGAGACCTGGAGCTCCTCCGCGAGCGCCCGCTCGGCGGGGAGCCGCTCCCCCAGCGCCCACCGGCCGGCGGCCAGGTCGGACTCGATGCGGGCGAGGACTCTCTCGTGGGTACGCACGGATCGATCCTAGCGTCGGTCTGACCACAAGCCGATTCATGGTCTACAGTGGTCGGACCTTACGTAGTGTCATCACGCCGCCGCCGAAGGAGCCGGACGTTGCGCATCGCCCTGGCCGCGACCTGTATCGCGGACACCCTCTTCCCCGGCGCCCCGCGCGCCACCGTGCGCCTGCTGGAACGGCTCGGGCACGACGTCGTCTACCCCCGCAGCCAGGCCTGCTGCGGACAGATGCACATCAACACCGGCTACGTGGACGAGGCCGTGCCCGTGGTGCGCAACCACGTGCAGACCTTCGCCCCCGTGGCCGACGGCGAGTGGGACGCCGTCGTGATCCCCTCCGGGTCGTGCACGGGGTCGGTCCGCCACCAGCAGGCCATGGTCTGCCGTCGCGCGGGCCTCGACGACCTGGCCGCCACCGCCGACGCCGTGGCCGCGAAGACCTACGAGCTGTCCGAGCTGCTCGTCGACGTGCTCGGCGTCACCGACGTCGGCGCCTGGTTCCCCCACCGGGTCACCTACCACCCGACCTGCCACTCGCTGCGCATGCTCGGCGTCGGCGAGCGCCCGCTGCGGCTGCTGCGCGCCGTCGAGGACATCGACCTGGTCGAGCTGCCCGAGGCCGAGTCGTGCTGCGGGTTCGGCGGCACCTTCGCGCTGAAGAACGCCGACACCTCGGCCGCGATGCTCGCGGACAAGACGGCGAACGTGCGCGGCACCGGGGCCGAGGTGCTGACCGCCGGCGACATGTCCTGCCTCATGCACATCGGCGGCGGCCTCTCGCGGGAGCGCGCCGGGGTCGGGACGCTGCACCTCGCCGAGATCCTGGCCTCGACCCGCTCCGAACCCACCGCCCTGCCCCGCGCCCGCTCGGGCGCCGACTCCGTGGAGGTCGCCCGATGAGCACGTTCCTCGGCATCCCCGGCATCCGGCGCCGGTCCGACGGCGCGACCGGCGGCGACGCCCCGGACGAGCCGTTCGGCCCGGTCCCCCACCCCGACGAGCCGCTGCGCTGGGGCGACGCCTTCCCGGCGGCGGCGAAGCAGACCCTGCGCGACGACCAGCTCCGCGCGAACCTCGGGCACGCCACCCGCACGATCCGCGGCAAGCGGGCCGCCGTCGTCGGCGAGGTCCCCGACTGGGAGGCGTTGCGGGACGCCGGCTCGGCCGTCAAGGAGCAGGTGATGGCCGACCTGCCCGACCTGCTGGCCCGGCTGGAGGAGAACGTCACCGCCCGCGGCGGCGTCGTGCACTGGGCCCGGGACGCGGCCGAGGCGAACCGCATCGTCACCGAGATCGCCCGGGCCAAGCAGGCCGACGAGGTCGTCAAGGTCAAGTCCATGGCGACCCAGGAGATCGGCCTCAACGAGCACCTGGCCGACGAGGGCATCGCCGCCATCGAGACGGACCTGGCCGAGCTCATCGTCCAGCTCGCCGACGACATGCCCTCGCACATCCTCGTCCCGGCGATCCACCGCAACCGGTCCGAGATCCGCGACATCTTCCGCCGGCGCATGGGCGACGCCCCCGAGGACCTGTCGGACGTGCCGCGCGAGCTGGCCATGGCCGCCCGCGCGCACCTGCGGCGCAAGTTCCTCTCGGCGAAGGTCGCCGTGTCGGGCGCGAACTTCGGCGTCGCCGACACCGGCACCCTGGCCGTCGTGGAGTCCGAGGGCAACGGACGCATGTGCCTGACGATGCCCGAGACCCTCGTGACGGTGATGGGCATCGAGAAGCTCGTCCCGACCTACGACGACCTGGAGGTGTTCCTGCAGCTGCTGCCGCGGTCCTCCACCGGCGAGCGCATGAACCCGTACACCTCGCTGTGGACGGGCGTGACCCCCGGCGACGGCCCGCAGGAGTTCCACCTGGTCCTGCTCGACAACGGCCGCACGGACGTGCTGGCCGACGAGGTGGGCCGCTCGGCGCTGCACTGCATCCGCTGCTCGGCGTGCCTCAACGTGTGCCCGGTGTACGAGCGGGTCGGTGGGCACGCCTACGGGTCGGTCTACCCGGGCCCCATCGGGGCGATCCTGACCCCGCAGCTCACGGCGTCCAGCGGCGGCCTGTCCGGCTCCGACGACGTCAACTCCTCGCTGCCCTACGCCTCGACGCTGTGCGGCGCCTGCTACGACGTCTGTCCCGTCAAGATCGACATCCCCTCGATCCTCGTCGACCTGCGGGCCCGCGAGGTCGACGCCGACCGGAGCCGGTCGGCCGTGGACCCGTGGCGGGCGGCCATGAAGGCGGCCTCCTGGGTGATGTCCGACGGCGGACGGTTCGGCGTGGCGGGACGTGCCGCCACGCTGGGGCACGCGCTCGGCGGGTCCGACGGCGTCGTCTCGCACGCCCCGCCGCCGGCGTCCGCGTGGACCCGGTCGCGGGACCTGCCCGCGCCGCCGAAGCAGACGTTCCGGCAGTGGATGGCAGAGCACGAGAAGGACGGGGGCGAGCGATGAGCGCGCGCGAGGAGGTGCTGCAGCGGATCCGGGCGGCGCTCGGGCAGCCGGGGACGGGGACGACGGCGGCCGGGCGGGTCGGCACGGCGCCCGCGGCCGTGGAGGTGCCGCGGGAGTACCGGACCGCCGGGGACGACGCGCCCGGGTCGGAGGCTGTCGTCGAGCAGCTCGTGGACCGGCTCGAGGACTACATGGCGCACGTGCGGCAGGTCTCCCCCGACGAGCTGCCCGCGGCGATCGCCGCGCTCGTGGCGGAGCTCCCGGGGGCCGAAACCGACCGGTCCGCCCCGACCGCGCTCGTGGCCCCGTCCGGCCTCGAGGCCGGGTGGCTGGCCGCCCTGACGGACGACGTCGTCGTGCACCGGGACACGCCGGAGGCGCCGCTGACGGCCGGCGACCTGGACGCGCTGGACGCCGTGGTGACCGCGGCGCGCGTCGCCTGCTCCGAGACCGGCACGATCGTGCTCGACGGCGAGCCCGACCAGGGACGCCGGGCGGTCTCGCTCGTGCCCGACGTGCACCTGTGCGTCGTGCGGACCGACCAGGTGGTCCAGACCGTGCCGGAGATGGTGCGCCGGCTGTCCGCGCACCCGGAGCGGCCGCAGACGTGGATCTCGGGCCCGAGCGCCACCAGCGACATCGAGCTCGACCGGGTCGAGGGGGTGCACGGGCCGCGCACGCTGCACGTGCTGCTGGTGTCGCCGAGGTAGGCAACGTCCGGCCGAGGTAGGCGTCGCCATCGCGCGGGGTCGCCTACCTCGGCCGGACGTTGCCTACCTCGGCCGGAAGTTGCCTACCTCGACCGAATGCCTTACTTGTTCAGACCCGGCGGGGTCCGCGGGGACCGGCCGGGCGTGGCCGCGGTGAGGCTCTCGAGCAGGACGTCGTAGGCAGGCTTCTTCTCGTAGGCCTCGGTCATGATCGTGGCGTACCCCTCGGGGAACACGTCGGGGACCCACGACCGCCCGTCGTCGAAGCCCCAGACCGTGAAGCTCGTGCAGGCGGCCACGTCCAAGCAGGCCCGGAGCATCGCGTCGTACCGCTCCGCCTGGAGCGCGATCTGCTCGGCGGTCGGCTCGCCGTCCTCGCCGAGCGGCATGCGGACGTCGGCCTCGGTGACCGCCACCTTCAGCCCGAGGTCGGCGAACCGCTCGAAGTTCGCCTGGATCGACGCGTCGAACCCGTACTGCAGGCTCAGGTGGCCCTGGGCGCCGAACCCGTGCAGCGGCACGCCGTCGGCGAGCAGCTCCTGGGCCAGCGCGTAGTAGGCGTCGGTCTTGGCGTTGACGCCCTCGGCGTTGTAGTCGTTGAGGAACAGCACCGCGGCCGGGTCCTCCTCGTGCGTCCACCGGAAGACGTCTCCGACGAGGCCGACCGGGTCCTCGGAGCAGGCCGCCAGGAACGGGTTGGCCTCGGTGCGCAGCCGCACACCGCCCGCGTCCCACTCGTCCTGGAAGAGCTCGTTGGCCACGTCCCACTCGTAGATGTCGCCGGCGTAGCGGCCGACGACGGTGCGGACGTGGTCCTCGAGGACGTCGCGCGCCTCGTCGCAGGTCCAGGTCTCGCTCGCCTCGGTCACCCAGTCCGGGTTCTGGCTGTGCCACAGCAGCGTGTGCCCGCGGACCTCCTGGCCGTGGGCCTTCGCGAACTCCACGAGCGCGTCCGCACCGGAGAAGTCGTAGACGTCCGGCTCGGGGTGGATCTCGGCCCACTTCATGTCGTTCTCGGGGGTGAGGGAGCCGAACTCCGCGGCGAGGACCTGCTGGAACGCGGTCGGTTCCTGGGGGTCGTGGTCGAGGAGGTCGCGCTGGCCCCAGACGGCGCTGCCGATCTCGAGGTCGCGGGGCGCCTCTGCGCGCAGGGTCGGTTCCGGCGGGGTGGCCTGGACCGCGGTGCCGGACAGGGCGAGGGCGGCGACCGCCGACGCCGCGACGGCGGCAGCACGCCTGGTGCTCGGGGAATGGGACATCGTCGTTCCTTCCTGTGTGGAGCCCGGCGGCTCGTCGTCGAGCCGTCGGACTCGCGACGATATCGTTATCGATATCGGTTTCGCAATGCCCGCACCCCTCGCGTGCCGGTCGCCCGCACGTCGCCGACGCCGCACAATGGGCTCCCGTGACCGACAGCGACCTGCCCGCTCCCGTGCCGCCGTCCGACGCCCTCTTCGACGTCCCGGCCGAGGCACGTCGTCCCGCCACCCGGATCGTGCTGCTCACCGGAGCCTCCGGCAGCGGCAAGTCCGCCCTGACGCGCCGGCTCGGGCTGCCCGTCGTCATGCTCGACGACTTCTACCGCGACCACGACCACCCCGGCATGCCGCACGCCTTCGGCATCGTCGACTGGGACGACCCGGCGAGCTGGGACCACGAGGCCGCCCTGCAGGCGCTGCGCACCCTCGCGACCACCGGCCGCACCGAGGTCCCCGTCTACGACATCCCGACGTCGCGCCGGACCGGCGCCACGATGGTCGACGCGCACGGCGAGAAGGTGGTGCTGGCCGAGGGCGTCTTCGCCGCCGAGCTCGTGTCCGACCTGCGCGCCGAGGGCATCCTGGCCGACGCCATCTGCCTGGCACGCCCGCGCCTGGTGACGTTCTGGTTCCGCCTGCTGCGCGACCTCGCCGAGTCCCGCAAGCCGCCGTTCACGCTGCTGCGCCGCGGCTGGGGGCTGCTGCGCGCCGAACCCGCCCTGGTGCGCCGCTGGACCAGGCTCGGGTGCCGCCCCCTCGCACCGCACGCCGCTGAGCACGAGATCCGCGCGCTCGCCTGACCCTCGACCCGGCGAACGCTCGCGGACCGCCAGGACTGTCCACGTCATCGGCCCGCAAAGTGTCATGAAGACGTAACACCACGGTCATCACCCCCACATCACGCACCTCCACCCTGAGAGCAGGAGGTGGTCAGCGTGTTCGAGCACAGTTCTCTTCGTGTCCTGTCCCTCTACGAGGGATTCTTCTCCGGCGGTGCGCGTGTCCTGCACTCGACCGTCGTATCCGGTCTGCACACCCACGGCCACCAGCAGCACTCGGCCCTCAGCATCCACGACGCCGTGCGACGCGAGACGATGCTGCAGCGGATGCAGGACGACCCGCGGTACCGGTCCCTGCGGTCGGTCGGCGTGCGGATCTCCACCCTCGGTCGGTCGACCGACGACGACCACGACCCCCGGACCTTCACCGACGCCGAGATGGAGATCGCCGCCCGCGAGGCCACCGGCGTCGACGTCGTGATGTCCCTCAAGGAGCAGCCGCTGCGCCTCGCCGTGCACCCGGGCTTCCCGGACCGCCCCGTGGTGGCCTGCCTGCACCGCAGCGACCCGGAGCACTCGGGCGCGGCGCTGGACGACCTCAAGGCCGCCGCCGACAGCGGCCGGCTCGTCGCCGGCATCTGCTGCGCGGAGTCCACCAAGGAGGCCTACGCCGCCGCCGGCGTCCCGGAGCACCTGCTGCGGGTCGTGCCCAACGGCATCGACCTCACCCGCTACCACCCGCTGCGCCGCGTCCGGCGCATGGCGCTGCGCGGTGCGCACGGCATCCCGGCCGACGCCACCCTGGTCGCCTACGCGGCCCGCTACGACGCCATGAAGAACCCCCGGCTCTTCCTGGCCGCCGCCCGCGCCTTCCTGGAGCGGGAGCCCGCCGGTCACGTGATGATGTGCGGCGCCGGCATGACCACGGAGAACACCGGCCTGGTCGCGGACCTCGAGGAGACCTTCGGCGACCATCCGGACCTGCTGGCACGGGTCCACCCGCAGGGCGTGCGCCGGGACATGGAGAACGTCTTTGCGATGGCCGACGTCGTGGCCCTCACCTCGGCGTTCGGCGAGGCCGCCCCGCTGTGCCTCATCGAGGGCGCGATGAGCGGCGCCGTCCCCGTCACCACCCCGGTCGGCGACAGCGCCCGCCTGGTCGAGCGCATCGGGTTCGTCACGAGCTTCGACGCCGAGGAGATCGCCGAGACGTGGATCGAGGCAGCGGCCCGGCGCGGCGAGCTGCGCGGCGCGCTCACTGCCGCACGCCAGCGGTTCAGCCACGTGCGGATGCTGTCCGGCTACGCCCAGGTGCTCGAGCAGGCGTTCCGCGGCACCGGCCTGCAGGTCGCCGCCTGAGGGTCCGGCCGCGACACCGCTCCGCCACGACGGACGGCGGGGGTCCGACCCCGACGGCACGGTCGCGCTCACGGGCGCTGCGCGCCCTGCGCTTCCCGCTTGACGACCGTGCCGTCGGGGTCGGACCCCCGCCTGCTGCTCGTCCTGCTCAGCCGGCGTTCGGCGGCAGCGGCACCTCCGTGTAGTCGGTGTCCGAGGCGAGGTAGAAGCCCGGGTAGGAGGGCTGGTTGTACGCGGTCTGCTGGCGGGCGACCTCCGCGCGGTACTGGGGGTCGTGCAGCAGCGTGTACATCTTGGTGTCCGTCACCTCGGTCGAGGTGTAGAGCCGGATCTCGGAGGAGTCGGCCGACCGCACGAGGATCTCCTCGCGCCAGTCACCGAGGACGTCGGCGATCAGACCGGCGTTGCCCTTGGTGTCGTTGTTGGTCAGCGTGCCCTCCAGCACGCGCTCGGAGCCGGAGGCCCAGTCGACGATCTTCGGCTCCCACTCGCGCACGTCGTTCGAGAGGCGGTCGTAGTCGAAGACCTGCGTGGACCCGTCCGCGGCCCAGCGCACCGACTGGTTCGTCCCCGGGGTCGACGCCGACAGCGTGTTCCAGTCCGAGTCGAGCAGACCGGAGGCGTCGGTGCCGCCCGGCATGGAGGACCACATCTCGATGCCCGGCACGTCCGGCCGGACGTCGCCGATCATCCCGCGACCGGTGTCGCGGCCCGAGTAGACGCCCTCGATGACCTCGCCGGTGGCGGCGTCGAGCAGCGAGGTGCCGAACGGGGCCCACGGGCCGCCCTCGTGCACCATGAACGCCTCCAGGCCCGGGCGCTCGGGCAGGATGTCGGTGACGTGCATGGCGTCGCCGTGCCCCAGCCCCGCCTCGGCCCCGGGGTTCGCGGACTCGGGCGGCATCTCGGCCGTGGCGTTCCACAGCAGCGAGCCGTCGTGGTCGATGGCGGCGGCGCCGTAGAGGATCTCCTGCTTGCCGTCTCCGTCCAGGTCGGCCGAGGACATCGAGTGCTGGCCCTGCGTGGTGATCCGGCCGAACTCGGGGTCGGTGCCCGGGGTGCCGTGCGGACCGTCGTTGAACGGGTTGTCCATCGGCGTCCACCCGGAGTCGACGTCCCAGCGCTGCGTCAGCTCACGGCCGTCCCAGTCGTAGGCGACGAGCGTGGTGCGCGTGTAGTAGCCGCGGGCGAACACGGCCGAGGGGTGCTCGCCGTCGAGGTAGGAGACGCCGGCCAGGAAGCGGTCGACCCGGTTGCCCGGCTCGATGCGGGACATGGCGTAGTCGCCCCACCGCAGCCCGTCGTCGTACCGGGCGGGCGTGTAGTCGACGGTCTCGAGCGGCTTGCCGGACTTCCCGTCGAAGACCGAGAGGTACTCGGGGCCGGAGACGACGAAGCCCTCGAAGGTGCGCAGGTCGTTGCGGCCGCTGCGCGCGGGAGCGTAGACGTCGACGAAGTACTCGGCCGTGGCCCGGGCGTCCGCCGCGGACAGCGGGTACGCGTAGTCCGGGAGGTAGTTCTCCGAGGTGGGGTCGTCGATGCCGGGCATCGCGTCGGCGAACGCCTCCTTGAGGGTGGCGGGCCACTGGCCGGAGGACACCTCGGGGTTCTCGGTCCAGCCGGCGAACATGTCGACGACGTGCTCGAGGTAGTCGTCGGCGCTCATGCGGTAGTCGTCGTCGTGCGTGATGCCGGCGGCGACGTCGTCCGCCGGGATCTGCACGTGGCGGGTGTCCCTGACCTGCCCGCTCGGGGTGTAGCGCGTGGCCTTCGTGCCCGGGGCCGTCTTGACCATGACCTCGGCCCGGCCGTCCCCGTCGAAGTCGTAGACGGGGAACTGGGTGTAGTGGGCTCCGGACCGGATGTTGACGCCGAGGTCGATGCGCCAGAGCTGGGTGCCGTCCATCTCGTAGGCGTCGAGATAGGTGTTGCCGGTGTAGCCCTTCTGGGAGACGTCCTTGGCGTTGGAGGGGTCCCACTGGACGACGAGCTCGAGCTCGTCGTCGCCGTCGAGGTCGGCCACCGACAGGTCGTTCGCGGAGTAGCTGTACTCCTCGACGACCAGGGTGACGCCGTCGTCGGGCTTGTTCATCGCGATCGCCCGGTGGTCCTGCCCCCAGGGGGTGACGACGGCGGAGCGGTCGCGCCGCTGCTCCGTGCCGTCGACCACGGGCACGACCCGGTAGCGGGAGTCCGGAGTCCCGGCGGTGTCGAGGTAGTTGGTGGAGTCGGTGACGGTGGCGATCCTCTCGCCGTCGCGGTAGACGGCGAAGTCCGCCCCGGTCATGCCGTCGGACGTGGCGCCGGTGACCTCGGAGCCCAGGAGGCGCCAGCCGAGGTAGACACCGTCGTCGGTGGTGACGGCGACCAGCCCGCGGTCGAGGGCCTCGAGCTGGACGGTGTCGTCCGGCCCGGCGTGCGAGGGCGGTACCGCGGTGGCGGCCGCCGTCGGGACGATGAGGCTGCAGGCCGCGGCGCTCGCCGCCAGCCAGGTGGTCCTGCGTCGTCGCATCAGGTTCCTTCCATGCGTCGTTGCATCGATGAACACGCTCGACGGAGGTGACCACGTCGGCACGCCGGTCGGCGTCCTCGCCACAGCGTCGGAGCGTTGAACCGACATCTTGTATCGATTCACACACGACCCTAGGGCACGACGGCGACATGTGCCAGGGGCACGCATCCGTCGCCTCCCGTTGCCCCGCCGGGACGGGACCACGAGGATCGGAGGTGTCCGGAATCCTCCGGACGCCGTGTCGCGGGAGGTGCAGCGATGCCCCGAGCCGCCGCGCCCGGCGGGCCGCCGCCGGCACCGGTCGCGGTGCACGCCGCCTCGGACCTCGACGACGTCACCGCTCTCGTCGGCCCCCGACGCCCGGACGCGACCGTCTGCTTCTGCCTGGGCTACCGGATCGGGTCCGCGGAGAACCGGCGCCTGCGCGGACCGGCGCGGCGCGAGCGGGTGCGCGAGCTCTGCGCCGAGGACCCGCCGCCCGGCGTCATCGCCTCCCTCGGCGGCGAGCCCGTGGCCTGGGCCGCGATCCACCCCCGCGCGGACACGGCCTTCGCGCGAAGCCGTTCGATCCCGCACGTCGACGACCTCGACGTGTGGTCGCTGTGGTGCCTGCGCGTGCGGCCCGGGTACCGCGGGACCGGCCTGACCGCACCGCTGATCGCCGGAGCCGTCCGGTTCGCGCTGGATCGCGGCGCACCCGCCGTCGAGGCGTACCCGCTGGACAACCGGGGCGAGACCGTCGACACCACGATGGCCTACGTCGGCACCCGGGCGATGTTCGAGCGTGCGGGGTTCCAGGTCGCCGCCGCGACGTCGTCGCGGCTCGACGGCTTCCCGCGCGTCCTGATGCGCCTGACCCCCGGCGACGAGAGCTGACGAGCGCTGATCCTCAGCGCGCGGTGGACTCGCGCAGCACGACCTCGTGCCCGACGGAGGCGCCGACGTCGGCACCGTCCTCGGACACGGCGGCCGCCACGGCCAGCCGCCCCATCTCCTCCAGCGGGATGTGCACCGTGGACACGGCCGGGACGTGGTCGTGGAGGGTGGGGATGTCGTCGAAGCCCGCCACCCGGACGTCGCGGGGCACGCCGACACCGATATCGCGCAGCCGGGCGATCAGACCGATCGCCATGACGTCGCTCACCGCGAAGACGCACGGGGCGTCGAGACCATCGGCGACCGCGGCGCGCGCCAGCTCGGCGACCCGGTCGCCGGCCGCGTACCCGCCGTCGCGGGAGAACTCGCGCTCGACGACCTCCACGACCTCGCCGCCGCCGGCGGTCACGGCCTCGGCGAACGACCCGGCGCGCTCCTGCGCCGTGCGGACGCGGCTCGCGGCGCTGAGCAGGACGAACCGCCGGTGCCCCTCGGCCAGCAGCGCGGTCGCGAGGTCCGCGGCACCCTCGGCGTTGGGCGGACGCACCACGACGGCCGGTCCCAGCGGCTGCCCGACGACGACCGCGCGCCCCCCGGACGCCTCGAACGCGGCGAGCTCGGCGGCCACCGGAGCGTCCTCCTCGGCCGACCACCGGGTGCCGACCACGACGACGGCGTCGACCCGGTGGGCGGCGAAGGCCGCGACGGCGTCGTGCTCGGCGGACGGGTCGCGGTCGGTGGAGGCCAGCAGGACCATGCGCCCGTGCTCGCGGGCGGCGGCCTGCGCACCGGCGGCGATCGAGGAGAAGTAGGGGTCGGAGATGTCCTGCACCACGAGACCGAGCAGGCCGGTGCGCGACCGGGCCAGCGCCTGGGCCTGCGCGTTGACGACGTAGCCGAGCTCCGCCGCGGCCGCGCGCACACGGCTGACCAGCTCGGGTCCGGGCTGGCGGGCCGACCCGTTGAGCACCCGCGACGCGGTCGCCAGGGACACCCCGGCCCGGTCGGCGACGTCCTGCAACCGCGCTCTGGCCACCTGATCCTCCTCGTCCGCTGCGGACCGGCCGTCCGCGGGGCGGACCGGGCCGGACGGCGACTGCTTGACGTGCCGCGGGAGACACCTTACCGTGAGACCGGAAAGCGCATTCCGTCCTCGACCACACCCGCTCCTGCCGAGCCGCGGCAGCTCTCGCCGCACGGCAGCACCGCAGCGACGCCCCGCGCGTCCGACGAAGGAGTCCGTCCGTGACCACCACCCGCACCCTGCGCATCGCCATGAACGGCGTGACCGGCCGCATGGGGTACCGCCAGCACCTGCTCCGCTCCATCCTGCCGATCCGCGAGCAGGGCGGTGTGACCCTGCCGGACGGCAGCCGCGTGCAGGTCGAGCCGATCCTCGTGGGCCGCAACGAGGCCAAGCTCGCCGACCTCGCCGCCAAGCACGGCATCAGCGAGTACACGACCGACCTGGACGGCATCGTCCACGCCGAGGACACCGACATCGTCTTCGACGCCGCGATGACCAACCTGCGCCCCCAGACGCTGTCGAAGGCGATGAAGGCGGGCAAGCACGTCTACACCGAGAAGCCGACGGCCGAGACGCTCGCCGAGGCGATCGAGCTCGCCAAGCTGCGCGACGAGACCGGCGTGACCGCCGGCGTCGTGCACGACAAGCTCTACCTGCCGGGCCTGGTCAAGCTGCGTCGCCTGGTGGACGAGGGGTTCTTCGGCCGGATCCTGTCGCTGCGCGGCGAGTTCGGCTACTGGGTGTTCGAGGGCGAGACGCAGCCGGCCCAGCGCCCGAGCTGGAACTACCGCGCCGAGGACGGCGGCGGCATGACCACCGACATGTTCTGCCACTGGAACTACGTGCTCGAGGGCATCCTGGGCACCGTCAAGACGGTCAACGCCCAGACGATCACCCACATCCCCACCCGCTGGGACGAGCAGGGCAAGCCCTACGACGCCACCGCCGACGACGCCGCCTACGGCATCTTCGAGATGGCCACGCCCGACGGCGACCCCGTCGTGGCGCAGATCAACTCCTCCTGGGCCGTGCGCGTGTACCGCGACGAGCTCGTCGAGTTCCAGATCGACGGCACGCACGGCTCCGCCGTCGCCGGCCTGTTCAAGTGCGTCTCCCAGCAGCGCTCCAACACGCCCAAGCCGGTCTGGAACCCCGACCTTCCCGTCACCGAGTCGTTCCGCGAGCAGTGGACCGACGTGCCCGCCAACGCCGAGCTGGAGAACGGCTTCAAGGCGCAGTGGGAGGAGTTCCTGCGCGACGTCGTCGCCGGGCGCGAGCACCGCTTCGACCTGCTGTCCGCCGCCCGCGGCGTCCAGCTCGCCGAGCTCGGCCTGCAGTCCTCGTCCGAGGGCCGCCGCCTCGACGTCCCGGAGATCACGCTGTGAGCGCCGCGGTGACGGGCGCCGCCGGCGCCCCGGTGCTCGAGGCCAGCGGCGCGACCGTGCGGCTGCCACGGTTCGACGACGGCGGTCGCGTCGCCGGGACCGAGGTGCGCGAACTCAACGCCCCCGGCCCGTGGCAGGCGCCGACCGGGTCGATCCGGTCGCGGGTCGCCTTCGCCGCCGCGCACGTGGTCCCGCAGATCGGGGCCGAGAACGTGCCCGGCGCCCCCGCCGTCGTCGACTGGGATGCCACCCTCGCCTACCGCCACCAGATCTGGCGGTACGGCCTGGGCGTCGCCGACGCCATGGACACCGCCCAGCGCGGCATGGGCCTGGACTGGGCCGCCACCCAGGAGCTCGTGCGCCGCTCGGCCGCCGAGGCCGCGTCCGTCGGCGGTGCCATCGCCTGCGGCGCCGGCACCGACCAGCTCGACCCCGCCCGCGTGGCCGGGTGGCAGCGCGGGGACGCGGCGGCGCTCGACGCCGTCGTCGAGGCGTACCGCGAGCAGGTCCGGGTCGTGCAGGAGGCCGGCGCGCAGGTGATCGTCATGGCCTCCCGCGCGCTGGCGAAGGTCGCCCGGTCCGCCGAGGACTACGCCCGGGTCTACGACGCCGTGCTCGCCGAGGCCGACCAGCCGGTGGTCCTGCACTGGCTCGGCACGATGTTCGACCCGGCGCTGGCCGGCTACTGGGGCTCGGACTCGGTCGAGACCGCGACGGCGACGTTCGTCGACCTCATCAAGGCCCACCAGGACAAGGTCGACGGCGTGAAGGTCTCGCTGCTGGACGCCCAGCACGAGATCGGGCTACGTCGCACCCTCGCGGCGCTGGACGGGTCACGCGTGCGGCTGTACACCGGCGACGACTTCAACTACCCCGAGCTCATCGCCGGCGACTCCCAGGGCTACTCGGACGCGCTGCTCGGCATCTTCGCGGCGATCTATCCGGCGGCCTCCACCGCGCTGCAGGCGTTCGACGCCGGTGCGGACGGGGACGACGAGGGCGCCGCGCGGGGGTACTCCATCCTCGCCTCGACCGAGAAGCTCGGGCGGCACATCTTCGCCGCGCCGACCTACTACTACAAGACCGGCGTGGCGTTCCTCAGCTGGCTGAACGGCTTCCAGGAGGGCTTCCAGCTCGTCGGCGGACTGCACTCCGGCCGGTCCCTGGCCCACCTGGTCACGCTGGCCCGGCTGGCCGACGACTGCGGCATGCTGCTCGACCCGGACCTGGCCGCGGTGCGGCTGCGGGCGCTGCTGACGACGAACGGGGTCGACTCGTGAGCGCGAGGAGCCCCCGCGGAGGGACGCCGAGGAACGAGGTGTACCGCAGCGAGGCACCGCAGCGGTCACGCAAGGAGGGAATCGCATGAGCGCGCAGAGCGCGGACCTGTCGCGCTGCTCGCTCAACACCGCCACGGTCAAGCACGCCTCGCTGCCCGAGGCGGTCCAGGCGGCGGCCGCCGCCGGGATGGGCGCCGTCGGGCTGTGGCGGCACCAGGTCGCCGAGCACGGCGCCGAGACCGCCCGCACGATCGTCGAGGACGCCGGGCTGACCGTCTCCTCGCTGTGCCGGGGCGGGTTCCTCACGGCCGCCACGGACGAGGGCGTCCGCGACGCGATCGCGGAGAACACCCGGGCGATCGAGGAGGCCGCCGCGGTCGGGACGCGCGAGCTCGTGTTCGTCGTCGGCGGCCTGCCGGGGTCCTCCCCCGAGGCGCCCCCGGCGCCCGGCACCGACCGTGACGTCGTCGCGGCCCGTGCCCGGGTGGCGGACCGGCTGGCCGACCTCGCGCCGATCGCGGCGGAGCACGACGTGCGGATCGTCCTCGAGCCGCTGCACCCGATGTTCGCCGCCGACCGCGCGGTGATCTCCACGCTGGGTCAGGCGCTCGACCTGTCCGCCCCGTTCGACGCCCGCACCGTGGGCGTCGTGGTGGACACCTACCACGTGTGGTGGGACCCGGAGCTGCGGGGGTCGATCGAGCGGGCCGGTCGCGAGGGGCGGATCGCGAGCTATCAGGTCTGCGACTGGAACCTGCCGTTCGGCGCCACGGCGCTGAACTCGCGCGGGCACGTCGGCGACGGGTACATCGACTTCGCGACGATCTCGTCCTGGGTGCGCGACGCCGGGTACACCGGCGACGTCGAGACCGAGATCTTCAACGAGGGGATCTGGGCGGCGGACCCGGTCAAGACCGCGCGGACGGTCGCGGAGCGCTACGCGGAGCACGTCGCCCCGCACCTCTGACCGTCCTTCCGTCGGGGACGTGCGCACGACCCGAGCTGTGGGCACCACCCTCGCTGTGGGCATGAAATATGCAGTCCTCCCCCACCGGAGGGCTGCATATTTCATGCCCACAGCACTGACGGGAACCGCGGGCGCGCGCCGTTCGTCGTACCGTGTGGCCCGTCGACACCCCTTTCCGTCGGCGGGCCACCAGTCCCCTGCACCCCGAAGGTCCCGATGAGCTCGAACACCGCCCCGATCCTGCGCGCCTCCGGCCTCTCCGCCGGCTACGGCGGCCCCGACGTCGTCCGCGACATCGACCTCGAGCTCACCACCGGCTCGGCGCCCGTCGGTATCGTCGGCCCGTCCGGCGCCGGCAAGTCGACGATCGTGCGGGCACTGGTCGGCCGTGTGAAGCCGACCAGCGGGCACGCCACGTGGCACGGCCGCACGGTCAGCCGCATCGGCCTGCGGGACAAGAAGGCCTTCCGCACCCAGGTCCGCCGGGTCGCCCAGGAGGGGATCGGCGACGTCGACCCGCGCTGGACCGTCGACCGCGTGCTGGGCAAGGCCCTGGCGGACGCCCGCAAGGCCGGCCGCGCCTCGGGCCGGACCGTCGAGGAGCTGCTCGACGACGTCGCGCTCGAGCCGCGGTTCGCCGTCCGCCAGGTCGGGACCCTGTCCGGCGGGGAGAAGCAGCGCCTCGCCCTGGCCTCGGCGCTGGCGACGCGCCCCGACGCGCTGCTGCTCGACGAGCCGCTCACCGCCGTCGACCCGGCGATGCGCGGCGAGGTCGTGCGCCGGCTCGCGGACGCGACCGCGGACCAGGGCACCGCCGTGCTGCTCGTCACCCACGACCTGGAGCTCGTCGAACGGCTCTGCCCCACCGTGCACGTCCTCGGCGAGGGGACCTTCGTCGCCTCCGGGAGCCTGTCGCAGGTCCTGTCGACGGCCGAGCACCCCGTGGTGCGTGAGCTCGCCGAGGCGGCGCCGCAGGCCGTGCAGCGCTTCCGCTGACGACGGCACGGAGCGGCCGCCCTCCCCTTCCCCGCCGACGGGCGGCGGCCCGGGGCCGGTTGTAGGCTCGACGCCGGATCGTTCTCGGAGTCCAGCACGGGGTGAGGAGTAGGGGATGCTCGTCCGGCTCGGGGGCGCGGGATGACCGGCGCCACTCACCCCGACCACGTCCTGGCCCGCTGGACGGTCGAGTCCGCCGACGATCTCGCCCGCATCCGCACCGACCTCGACCGCGCGTTGCGACGCCTGGCGGGCGGCACCTGCGACTGCTGCCTGGCCCCGTCGGGCGCCGAGCCCCAGCACGTCGTCCTCATCGCCAACGAGCTGGCGTCCAACGCCCTGGAGTACACCGGCGGCCCGGCGGGCCTGGAGCTGCGGTGCGACGGGACCACCGCCGTCGTCTCCGTGACGGACACCCGGCCCGACCTCCCGCCGATCCTCAGCCCCCACCGCGACCTCGGCAAGGGCGGCTTCGGGCTCCAGCTCGCCCTGCGCGTCGCCGACGACGTCGGCTGGTACCGGGACTCCGCGTGGGAGAAGCGCGTGTGGGCACGGTTCACGCTCGCCGCCCCGGACCGCGCGCGAGACGGGGCCGGGGCCCCGGGCCACGACGGACCCGGGGCGCCGGCACCGCTCAGCCGTTGACGAGCTGGGGTTCGTAGCGCCGCAGCCGCGAGGAGCGCCGGACGACGCCCCGCAGCCGGGTCAGGTCGCCGTCGAGCGCCCCCACGGCCCGGGCCTGGACCACGACGTTGCCGAGGGCGGCGCCCTCGACAGGTCCGGCGACGACGGGCAGACCCGTGGCGGCCGCCGTGAGCCGGCACAGCAGCTCGTTCTGCGAGCCGCCTCCCACGACGTGCAGCACCTCGACGTGCCGGCCCGACAGCCGGGTCACCTCGTGCAGCACACGACGGTAGGCGTCGGCGAGGGAGTCGAGGATGCAGCGCACCGTCTCCCCGACGCCCTCGGGCACGGGCTGCCCGCTCGCCCGGGCGGCGTCGGCGATCCGCGCCGGCATGTCGCCCGGCGGGAGGAACTCGGGGGCGTCGACGTCCACGACGGTCCGACGCGGCCGGGCCTCGGCGGCGGCCGCGAGCGCCTCGACCAGCGTGACCTCCGTGCCCGCCTCCTGCCAGGTGCGCAGCGTCTCCGAGAGCACCCACAGCCCCATGACGTTCTTGAGGTAGCGCACGGTGCCGTCGACGCCGAGCTCGTTGGTGACGTCCGCCTGCCGGCTCTCCTCGGTGAGCACGGGTTCGTCCAGCTCGACGCCCACCAACGACCAGGTGCCGGAGGAGACGTAGGCGAACCGCTCGTCCTTGGCGGGCACGCCGACGACGGCGGAGGCCGTGTCGTGCGACCCCACCGCGACGACCGGGACGGCACCCAGCCCCGTGGCGTCCTGGACGCGGTCGGTCAGGTGCCCGACGACGGTCCCCGGCTCGACGACGTCGGCCAGCTTCGACCGCAGGTCGCCCAGCTCGGGGTACTCGCGCTGCAGGGCGTCGACGACCGGGCCGGACCACTGCCGGGTGGTCGCGTCCAGCAGCCCGGTCGTCGAGGCGTTGGTGACCTCGGCGACCGTCACCCCGGTGAGCCACGAGCCGAGGAGGTCGGGAATCAGCCGGATCGAGTCCACGAGCGGCCACACGGCGTCGTGCCGGGCGGCCACGAGCTGGAACTCGGTGTTGAACGGCAGGGTCTGCAGCCCGTTGACGCCGTAGTGCTCGCCGGGACCGAGCCTGCCGAGCACCTCCTCCGCCACACCGCTCAGCCGGGGGTCGCGGTGGTGACGCGGGTTGGCCAGCAGCGAGCCGTCGGCGGCGAACAGTCCGTGGTCGACCGCCCAGGAGTCGATGCCGATCCCGGCGATCTCGACACCGCGCTCCCGGGCGAGGGCCCCGGCGGCGCGGAGGCCGTCCAGGGTCCCTCGCCACAGGTGCAGCAGGTCCCAGTGCAGCGCGGTGCCGTCGGACTCGGGGATCTCGACGGGGCCGTTGCCGAACCGTGCGACCTCGGTGAGGTCGACGTGCTCGTCCCCGGCCCCGCCGGTGACGACGCCGAGCATCACCCGGCCGCTGGTCGCCCCGAGGTCGACGGCGACGAACGCGCTCATCGCAGGAACGCCTGCGCCACACCCGCGTCGACGGGGATGTGCAGTCCGGTCGTGTGCGAGAAGTCCGCGGTGCACAGCGAGAACGCCACGTTCGCGATGTTCTCCGGCAGCACCTCGCGCTTGAGCAGCGTGCGCTGGGCGTAGAACTTGCCGAGCTCCGACTCCTCGATGCCGTAGGTCTTGGCCCGGTTGGCGCCCCACCCGGAGGCGAAGATGCCCGACCCGCGCACGACGCCGTCGGGGTTGATGCCGTTGACCTTGATCCCGTGCTCGCCGAGCTCGGCGGCCAGCAGGCGCACCTGGTGGGCCTGGTCGGCCTTGGTCGCCGAGTAGGCGATGTTGTTCGGACCGGCGAACACCGAGTTCTTGGACGAGATGTAGATGATGTCGCCACCGAGGTGCTGGTCCACGAGGATCCGTGCGGCGTGCTTGGACACCAGGAACGAGCCCTTGGCCATGACGTCGTGCTGCAGGTCCCAGTCGTCGGCCGTGGTCTCGAACAGCGACTTGGACAGCGACAGCCCGGCGTTGTTGACGACGATGTCCACGCCGCCGAACGCGAGCACGGCCTCGTCCAGCGCGGCCCGGATCGCGGCCTCGTCGGTGACGTTCGCGGCGAGCCCGACGGCGACGTCGGTCGACCCGATCTCCGCGGCGACCCCCTGCGCCTTCTCGGCGTCCAGGTCGGCGATCACGACGCAGGCGCCCTCGGCGGCGAGCCGCTCGGCGATGGCCTTGCCGATGCCGGAGGCCGCGCCGGTGACGAACGCGATGCGGGTGGCCAGCGGCTTCGGCTTGGGCTTGCGCTGCAGCTTGGCCTCCTCGAGCGCCCAGTACTCGATGCGGAACTTCTCCGAGGTGTCGATCGGGGCGTAGGTCGACAGGGCCTCGGCACCGCGCATCACGTTGATGGCGTTGACGTAGAACTCGCCGGCCACCCGGGCGGTCTGCTTGTCACCGCCGTAGGAGAACATGCCCACGCCGGGGACGAGGACGATCGCGGGGTCGGCACCGCGGATCGCGGGCGGCTCCTCGCCGCGCTCGCGCGCCTCGGCGGCACCCTGCTCGTAGTAGGCGGTGTAGTCGGCGCGGTACGCCTCGTGCAGCTCCGGCAGCCGCTCGACGATCTCCTCGACGCTGGCGGTCGCCGGCAGGTCGATCACCAGCGGCTTGACCTTGGTGCGCAGGAAGTGGTCGGGGCAGGAGGTCCCGAGCTCGGCGAGGCGGGGGTGCTCGGCGTGCGCGAGGAACTCCAGCACCGGCTCGGAGTCGGTGAAGTGGCCGACCTGCGGCTTGTCGTGCGAGGCGACGGCGCGCAGGTGCGGGGCCAGCGCGGCGGCCTTGGCGCGGCGCTCGGCCTCGGGCAGCGCGCCGTAGCCGTCGAGCGCCGGGCCGAAGGGCTCGGCCTTGCCGTGCTCGGCGATGTAGGCCGCCGCCGTGTCGATGATCCACAGCGAGTTGGCCTCGGCCTCCTCGGCGGTGTCGCCCCACGCGGTGATGCCGTGGCCGCCCAGCACGGTCCCGATCGCGTCGGGGTTGGCCTTCTTGATCTCGGCGATGTCCAGACCGAGCTGGAAGCCGGGCCGACGCCACGGCACCCACACGACGTTGCCGCCGAAGATGGTCGCGGTCAGGTCCGGGCCGTCGACGGCGGTGGCGATCGCGATGCCGGAGTCCGGGTGCAGGTGGTCCACGTGCTTGGCGTCGACGAGCCCGTGCATGGCGGTGTCGATGCTGGGGGCGGCGCCGCCCTTGCCGTGCAGGCAGTAGTCGAACGCCGCGACCATCTCGTCCTCGCGGTCGACGCCCGGGTAGACGTCGACCAGCGCGCGCATGCGGTCCAGGCGCAGCGCGGCCAGGCCCTTCTCGGTCAGGGTGCCCAGGTCGCCGCCGGAGCCCTTGACCCACAGCAGCTCGACGTCCTGACCGGTGACGGGGTCGGTCTCGACGCCCTTGGCGGACGTGTTGCCGCCGGCGTAGTTCGTGTTCTTCGGGTCGGCGCCCAGGCGGTTGGACCGCTCGACCAGAGCGGCAACGGTCTCGTTCGTCATCGAATGCTCCACAAGGTGGTGTGTCGGTGGATCAGGCGGGTGGTTCGTGGGTGGTCCCGACCAGCACGTCGGACGTGAGCCAGGCGGTGATGCGCGCGAGGCTGCGCGCACACCCGGGGTCGTCCGGCTGGTTGAGGTGACCGTGCAGGGTGTCGTCCTCGCGCACGACCATGACGTCCGTGCCGGCGACGGCCAGCTCGGCGGCGTAGGCCTCCCCGGAGGACCGCAGCGCGTCGTGGTCGGAGGTGACGATCAGGGTCGGCGGCAGGCCACGGAGGTCGTGCCCGGCCGGGAACGCGTACGGGGAGTCCGGGCCGCGCTCGTGTCCGAGGTAGTGGTCGTTCATGGCCCGCACTGCCGCCGGAGGATAGCTCCGGTCCGGCGGCAGCGCGGCGATCTTGGTGGCCAGCTCGGGCCACGGGTCCGGCAGCTCGTGGTGCGCCACCGGGTAGGCGAGCACCACGCTGCGGGGGACGGTGCGCGCGGTCGACGACGGCGGGACCGGCGCGGCGCCGGTGTCCCCGGCGGCGGCGTCGCGCAGCCGCAGCGCCACGCCCGCGGCGAGGTTCCCGCCGGCGCTGGCCCCGCCGAGGGACCAGCGGCCTGCCGGGACGCCCAGGTCGGCGTCGACCGCCCAGGCGAAGGCGAAGGCCAGCTCCTGGGACGCGACCGGGAAGCGCGCGCCGTCGGTGGCGGCGAGCATCCGCGCCAGGCCCTTCTCGAGCCCGTCGGTGGCCAGCACGGCGTGGTGGTCGAACGCGGGCGCCAACGCGTAGTCGACGCTGACGACGGCGACACCGCCGGCGGCGAGGATGCGGGCGACGTGGTCGGCCTCCGGCATGTCGAGGTCGCCGTGCATGAACGCCCCGCCGTGCGCCCAGACCAGCCCGGCCACGGGAGCACCGGAGCCGGGCCGGTACACCCGGACGCGCAGGTCGCCGTGCGGGCCGGCGAGCACCTCCTCACGGATGCTCGCCGTCGCCGTCGACGCCGTCGTCGTGCTCATGCCTCAGGCGCCCCAGCCGGCCTGCTGACCGCCCACGCGCTCGGCGGCGATCTTCGGCAGGTAGCCCGACTCGGCGAACGCGGCCATGGGGTCGGCGGGCAGGCCGCGCTTCTCGCGGTACTCGGCGAGCAGCGGGCGCACGTCGGTGTAGAAGGCGTCCATGTAGATCGCGTTGGCCCCCAGGACGTCGCCGTTCTCCTGCGCCGCGGTCAGGGCCTCCCGGTCGAGCAGCAGCGCGCGGGCGGTCATCTCCTGGACGTTGAGCACCGACCGGATCTGGCCGGGGACCTTGTCCTCGATGTTGTGGCACTGGTCGAGCATCAGCGCGACCTGGGAGCCCTCGTCGAGGCCGCCGCCGCGGATGACCTCGGCCATGATGCGGAAGAGCTGGAACGGGTCGGCGGCACCGACGATGAGGTCGTCGTCGGCGTAGAACCGCGAGTTGAAGTCGAAGGAGCCGAGCTTCCCGAGCCGCAGGAGCTGGGCGACGATGAACTCGATGTTGGTGCCCGGGGCGTGGTGGCCCGTGTCGAGGCAGACGAACGCCTTCTCGCCGAGCGCGGCGACCTGGGCGTAGGAGGTGCCCCAGTCCGGCACGTCGGTGTGGTAGAAGGCCGGCTCGAAGAACTTGTACTCGAGCACCATGCGGTGGTCGTCGCCGAGCCGGCCGTAGATCTCGGTCAACGCCTCGTGCAGCAGGTCCTGGCGGGTGCGGATGTCCGCCTGCCCGGGGTAGTTCGAGCCGTCGGCCAGCCAGATCTTCAGGTCCTTCGACCCGGTGGCGTGCATGATCTCGATGCAGTCGAGGTGATGGTCGATCGCCTTCCGGCGGACCGCGGGGTCGGTGTGCGTCAGCGAGCCGAGCTTGTAGACGTCGTCCTGGAACGTGTTGGAGTTGATCGTCCCGAGGTCGACGCCCTGGTCGTTGGCGTACCGGCGCAGCGCCGCGTAGTCGTCGACCTTGTCCCACGGGATGTGCAGCGCGACGGTGGGGGCCAGTCCGGTGAGCCGGTGGACCTGGGCGGCGTCGGCGATCTTCTCCTCGGGGGTGCGCGGCGTGCCCGGGGTGGAGAACACCTTGAAGCGGGTGCCGGAGTTGCCGTAGGCCCAGGACGGCACCTCGATGGCGAGGCGGTCCAGGACCGGGGTGATGTCGTCGAAGCTGGGCATGGTGTCCTTCTCTCAGTCCTGGTCGTCCGCGGCGTCCGCGGCGGCGAGCTGCGTCTCGAGGTGGAAGACCGGCGTCAGCTCGGTCATGGTCGCGTCCGGTCCGTCGCCGTCGAAGAACTCGGCCATCTCGGCCTGCCAGCGGGCGTTGACCTCGGTCAGCCCCATCCGGGCCCGCGCGGCGTCCGGGTCGGCGCTCTCGAAGTAGCCCACGACCTGACCGTCGGGTGCGGTGAAGATCGAGTAGTTCTCCCAGCCGGCCTCGTGCAGGGCCCGCAGCATCTCGGGCCAGACCTCGCCGTGGCGGCGACCGTACTCCTCCAGCCGGTCCGGGTGGACCCGGAACTGGAACATGACCCGGCGCTTACCGTCGTCTCCCACTGTTCCTCCTCGCATCATCGTCGACGCGCGATGAATCGTTTCAACGCCTCCAAGGTACCCGTGTCCTCCCGTGCGGCGCAAGAGCCGTCCTCACGGACGCAGGGAAGCGGTTTCCAGCCTACCGGCGCGGCAGGCGGCGACGGACCGCCCGAACCGATACGATCCGTGGCACCACTGCCACCGCTCACCTCCGGCGGCAGCGCACGCTACTGTCGACGGGGAGAGGAAGCATGCCACCGCGCACCAAGCGCCGGACGTCCATCGCCGACGTCGCCCGGCTCGCCGAGGTCTCGGTCGGCACCGTCTCCAACGTGCTCAACCGTCCCGACCGCGTCTCCCCCACCACCCGGGAGCGCGTCGAGGCAGCGATCACCGAGCTCTCCTTCGTGCGCAACGGTTCGGCCCGTCAGCTGCGGGCGGGCACCATCACCACCGCCGGCGCGATCGTCCTCGACGTGGCGAACCCGTTCTTCACCGACGTCGCGCGCGGCATCGAGGACCGGCTCGAGGAGGCCGGGTACACCCTCATGCTCGCCAGCTCGGACGAGGACCCCGACCGGGAGGCCCGCTACCTCAAGCTGTTCGAGGAGCACGGGGTCCAGGGCGTCATGGTGGTCCCCTCCGGCCCGGACATCGACCACCTGCGCACCCTGCACGACCGCGGCCTGCGCGTCGTCCTGCTGGACCGACCCTCCACCGACCCCGCACTGTCGTCGGTGGCGGTGGACGACCGCGCCGGAGCCGCGGCCGCGGCCCGCCACCTGATCGACCTCGGCCACGAGCACCTGGCCTTCCTCAACGGCCCGCACACGATCCGGCAGTGCGCCGACCGCTCGGCCGGTATCCACGACGCCCTCGTCGAGGCCGGTCTCGACCCCGCGACGTGCCTGGAGGAGATCACGATCACCGCGCTCAACGCGGACGGCGGCCAGGCCGGGACCGAGCGGGTCCTCGCCATGGAGCGCCGGCCCACCGCGACCCTGTGCGTCAACGACCTCACGGCGCTCGGCGCCCTGCGCACGCTGCGCGCGGCCGAGGTGCCCGTCCCGTCCGGCATGGCCGTCGTCGGCTACGACGACGTCACCTTCGCCGGCGAGCTCGCCACGCCGCTGACGTCGGTCCGCCAGCCCATGCACGCCCTGGGCTACCGCGCCGCCGACCTGCTCCTGGCCGACGACGAGAGCGCCGAGCAGGTCGTCTTCCAGCCCGAGCTGGTCGTGCGGGAGTCCACCACCGGAACGGGATGACATGACGGAACGCCGCACGACGAACCGACCCGCCCAGCGCCCCACCGCACCGCACGCACCGCTGCCCGCCCCCGTATGGCGCGACCCGGTGCACGACGGCGCCACCGACCCGCTCGTCGTCCGGCACCCCGACGGCGACTGGCGGATGCTGTGGACGCAGCGCAGGCCGGCGGCCGACGGACCGGGCGTCACCTGGGTGCACGGCACCGACCTCGGGGTCGCGACGTCCGACGACGGCGGCGCGACCTGGCGCTACATCGGCACCCTCGGCGCCGCCGACGGGCTGCCGGTGACCGGCACGGCGCCCCGCGACACCTACTGGGCGCCCGAGGTCGTGGCGGTCGACGGGACGTTCCACATGTACCTCACCGTCGTGCCCGGCGTCCCGGACCGGTGGGAGGGGAACGACCGCAGGATCCACCACCTGACCAGCCTCGACCTGGAGCGGTGGACCGATCACGGCCCGCTGCCGCTGAGCTCCGACCGCGTCATCGACGCCTGCGTCCACCGCCTGCCCGACGGCGGGTGGCGGATCTGGTACAAGGACGAGGCCGACGACTCGACCACCTGGGCCGCGGACTCGCCCGACCTGTGGACCTGGACGGTGCACGGGCAGGTGATCGGCGGACGCCCCCACGAGGGCGCGAAGACGTTCCGGCTGTCGGGCCGGTACTGGATGGTCGTCGACGAGTGGCGGGGACAGATGGTCTACCGGTCGGACGATCTCGAGCACTGGGAGCCGCAGGGCCTGATCCTCGACGAGTCGGCGGACCGGCCCGACGACGTGGCTCCCGGGCACCACGCCCACGTCGAGGTGCTCACCGACGACCCGGACGCCCCGGACGCCGTCGCGTGGATCGTCTACTTCACGCACCCCGGGCGCACCGCCGCCGACCCGGACTCCGTCGAAGGCCGCCGCTCGAGCGTCCTCGTCGCCGAGCTGCGGGTCGACGCCGGTCGACTCGTGTGCCACCGCGGCGACGTCCGCTCCCGCCTGTCGCGCTGACGACCCGCGCCGACGACCGGCCGTCCGGGGGCCCTCGTCCGCCCGAACGCCGAGGGCCCGACCGGGACGATCCCGGTCGGGCCCTTCAGCGGGTGACCCTCAGGTCAGGCGCGCCGGCGGAGCCAGAGGAACGCGCCACCGGTAGCGATCAGCACCAGGGCGCCGATCGCGACCAGTGCGATGTCCGAACCGGTCTGCGGGAGCGGGTCGCCGTCAGAGGCGATCTCTGCGTCCGGTGTCGGCTCGTCGCTCGCGTCGACCGGATCGGAGGGCGCCGGCGTCGGGTCCGTCTGCGGCGGCTCGGCCGCGCAGTTCGGCGTGGCCGGCGGGTAGGCCAGGTCGACGGCCACCTCCGGGTTGACCACGAGGGTCGCTGTGATGTCACCGCGGGTCCAGGCGTAGTTGCCGTCGGTCTCCACCCAGGTGCCGTCGGCGCGCTGGGCCCAGCCCGGCCAGCCGGTGGGCGTCACGCCGTCGTCGGCGACCGAGGCACCGGGCCACAGGGTGCGGCCCGACAGCATGCCGTCGGCGTCGAGCTCGCCCAGCGGCAGCGTCTCCTCGTGCGTGCCGTCGCTCAGGACGAGGAATGCACTCGTGGCCGCGCTCTGGCCGTCCGGGTCCGTGAGCCGGACGTCGTAGTTGATCCACGGGGCGTCCGCGACGCACTCACCCGCAGCGAGGGACCCGGCCAGCGTCGGCTCCGCGCATGCCTCGAGCGAGTCGGTGAACGTCCAGCTCCACTCCTCGGCGCTCTGCCCCTCGGGCTCGGCGAAGACGTAGCCCGGGTTCGGCGTCGCGGCCACGACGACACCGGTCTCGGTGCTCTCGGTCGTGAAGGTCACCTTGTCGGACTCGGGGAGGTCCACAGTGAGGTTCACCTCGGTCCCGCACTGATCGGCGGGCGTCGGCGCCGGCGGTGTGATCTCCTTCGGCTCCGGCGGGCACTCCTCCTCGGCGGCACCCAGGTCCAGCTTGAACCACTTGACGTGCGGGTTCTGCGCCGATCCGTTGAGCAGGATGTGGGTCGACGGGTCGACCTCGGCCTTGATCGTGTACAGGCCGGACGGGGCCTGCCACATGGAGTAGGTGACCCCGTCGATCTCGGGGAACGTCACGGCCTGCTCGGCGCCGATGCCGCAGACGAGCTGGACGGCGGGCGGCTCGGCCGTGACGCAGTCACGATTGTCGGTGAAGAACAGCCACACGGCCTTGCCGTCGACGACCTTGTCCCACGTTCCCTCGTCGGCCAGGACGTATCCCTCGGCCGGGGTGAAGACGACGCGCCAGCGGGTCGTGCCGTCGCCCATGTCGACCTTCGAGCCGAGCTTCCACGACCCCTCGAGGGAGTCCTCGGGCAGCAGGACGTCGTCGGACTCCGTACCGCACTGGTCGACGTACTCCGGGGCCGGAGGCGTCACGACGACGTGCTCCCAGCAGTCGGCGACCTCGACGATCTCGACCTCGAGGCTGGCGACGCCGTCCTCGACGATCCAGCCGTCACCCAGCGATCCGAAGACCTGCCCCTCCGCCGGCGTCACCGTGATCGTGTAGCTGCCGGGCACCAGGTCGTCCAGGTCCTCGACCGTGCCGGTCGGGCCGGTGACCGTCACGGAGGCCGACGAGACGCCGGTCACCGCGATCGACGCCGGCGCGAGCGTCTGCCCCTTGACCACCTGCGGCTGCGGCAGGCACTGCGCCTGGGTCACCTGCACCGTCGGGGAGATCTCCTCGGTCGGTCCGCAGTCCTCGGGCGCCTCGATCGTGAAGTCCCACTTGTACTGCTTCTTGACCTTCCGCGACCCGTCGGAGACGACGCGGTAGTCCCCCGGGGGCAGGTCGTCGAGGCTCAGCGTGGCCGTCGCGCCGGCCTCGATGGTCGCGAAGGTCACGATCTCGCCCGGGGCGCCGATCGTGCCGTCGGCGCGGTAGTAGGTCTCGGCGGTGCCACCGGTCCCGTCACCGAGATCCTTCACCTGGAAGTTCCGGGTACCGTGCTCGCTGCCGACGGTGACGGTGTAGGTGAAGGAACCGCCCTCGGTCTCGCCGTCGACGCAGACGGCGGGCGTGGCCTCCGCCTCGAAGGACGGCTCGACGGGCTCGTCGCAACCGACCTCGACGTGGCCCTTCCAGTGGTAGTTCGTGCCGGCGACCTGGGTCCACACGAAGGCCCAGGACTCCCAGCCCGGCCACTCGGGCTCGGACGTCGGGTCGAAGACCTGCTCGCCCGTCCAGGTGCCCTCGTCGTTGTGGATGTTGATCGTGACGACTTCGTCGGTGTCCAGGTTCTTCACCTTGACGTTGACGTCGTTCGCCTGCCCCTCGGGGATGTCGTCGGGGTAGGTCACCGTGAGCGTGCCCTCGCACGTCGGTGCGGGGTACTCCCAGTTCCAGTCCCACGTGTCCACGACGAGCTTCACCGCGAAGTGGCTGATCGCCGCCTTCTCAGGTGCGTCGATCGTGACGGTCGGGACGGCCGGCGAGAGCTGCTCCGACACCTTGTCCGTGCCGGCCTTCACGCAGACCTCGGAGACGAGGTAGCCGTCGGGGGCCGTGACGGACACGGCCATCGGCTCGTCGCCGTCCTTGGTCTCGGTCACCTCGACGAGGAGCTCTTCGTCGCCGGTCTCCTGCACGAAGGCGCCGCCCTCGTACTCGTACTTCACCCACCCCTCACCGGTCGTGCAGACGCCGTCGTTGGTGGCGACCGCCTGGGGCAGCGCGACGACGGCGCCGAGCAGGAAGATCGCGACGGCGGCGACCATCGCGATAGGTAGACGTAGACGAGCAGCGGTCATCGCTGGGAACTCACTCTCAGGGGCTTGTCGTGGAGAGACGGCGCGGGCAGCCTATGGGAGCGGGACCCGTCGGCGGTAGCCCGCTGCGACGACCGTTACCGTGCAGTGATAAGGCATGACAGGCACTCTGTGTCTCTTCTGCCCGGCATCGCAGGCTTTTCGCCGGAACGTCGGCGACCCCGAACCCGTGACCAGGAGCGATATTTCACCCGCTGACCATCGCGGATCGGTCTCCCGATGACCAGCACGGACCCCCCGCCGCGTCAGCCGAAACGGGTCGGGCACGAGGACCCGCCCTCGGATCGTTCCATTTTTGAATCGATTTATGGCACACTGGTCGGCATGCAACGACGCGTGACTCCTCCCCCCTTCGACCCCGCCGCCGTCCGCCCGTGGAACGCGCGGGTCGACGGCCTGGGCTACGGCGGGGACTACAACCCGGAGCAGTGGCCCGACGACGTCCGGCAGGACGACCTGCGCCTGATGCGCGAGGCCGGGGTCAACATCCTCAGCGTCGCGATCTTCTCGTGGGCCACGATCGAGCCGCGCGAGGGCGAGCTGGACTGGACCTGGCTCGACGAGACCATGGACCGCCTGCACGCGAACGGTGTCCAGGTGGCGCTGGCGACCGCCACGGCCTCGCCGCCGCCGTGGCTCACCCGCAAGCACCCGGAGATCCTGCCGCGCCGCGCCGACGGGACCGTGCTGCACCAGGGCGCCCGTCAGGCCTACGCCGTCACGCACCCGCTGCACCGCGAGTACGCCCTGCGCATGGCGACCCGCATGGCCGAACGGTACGGCGAGCACCCGGCGCTGGCGCTGTGGCACGTCGACAACGAGATCGGGTGCCACGTCCCGCGCGACTACTCGGACAGCGCGGCGGCGGCGTTCCGCGTCTGGCTCGCCGAGCGCTACGGGACCGTCGACGCCCTCAACGAGGCCTGGGGCACGGCCTTCTGGTCGCAGCGCTACGCGACGTTCGACGACGTCCTGCCCCCGCTGGTCGCCCCGATGTCGAGCAACCCCACCCAGCAGCTCGACTTCGACCGGTTCAGCTCGGACGCGCTGCTGGGCTACTACCGGGACCTGCGCGACACCCTGCGCGAGATCACCCCGCACGTGCCCACGACGACGAACCTCATGACGACGTCCACCACCAAGGGCATGGACTACTACTCGTGGGCGGACGACCTCGACGTCGTGGCGAACGACCACTACACGATCGCCGCCGACCGGGACCGGCACGTCGAGCTGGCCCTGTCGGCCGACCTGGCCCGGGGCGTGGCCGGCGGCGACCCGTGGATCCTCATGGAGCACTCGACCTCGGCGGTCAACTGGCAGCACCGCAACCGCAGCAAGCTCCCCGGCGAGATGCTGCGGAACTCGCTGCAGCACGTCGCCCGCGGAGCCGACTCCGTGATGTTCTTCCAGTGGCGCGCCTCCCGGGCCGGGGCCGAGAAGTTCCACTCGGCGATGGTCCCGCACGCGGGCGAGGACACCGACGTCTGGCGCAACACGGTCGAGCTCGGCCGGGTGCTGCGCCGACTCGGCGAGGTCCGTGGCTCCCGCGTGCGCTCCCGCGCCGCGATCGTCGTCGACTATCCCGCCTGGTGGGCGGCCGAGCTCGACTCCCACCCGACGCAGGACCTCGACTACATGGCCGAGGTGCGGTCCTGGTACGCCGCGCTGTGGCAGCACGGCGTCACGGTCGACCTGGTGAGCCCCCGCAGCGACCTCGACGGCTACGAGCTGGTCGTCGTCCCGACGCTCTACCTGGTCGACGACGCCGGGGCCGACGCCCTCGCCACGGCCGCCGAGCAGGGTGCCACCGTGGTCGTCACGTTCTTCTCCGGCATCGTCGACCCGCACGACCAGGTGCGGCTCGGCGGCTACCCCGGGGCGTTCCGCGACCTGCTCGGCGTCCGCACCGAGGAGTTCTACCCCCTCCAGGTCGACGAGCGACTCCAGGTCTCCGGCAAGGCCGTCGACGGCGAGGCCCGCGCCGACCTGTGGAGCGAGAAGACCCACCTCGCCCCGGGCACGGAGGCGGTCGCCGCCTACGACGACGGCGCGCTCGCCGGACGGCCCGCGGTCACCCGTCGAGCCGTGGGGACCGGCACCGCCTGGTACGTCGGGACCCGCCTGGACGAGGCCGGGACGGCGGCGCTGGCCGGACGGCTCGCCGAGGAGGCCGGGGTGCTGCCCGACGTCGCGGCGCCCGCCGGCGTCGAGGTCGTCCACCGGTACGCCGACGACGGGCGGACCTCCTGGCTCTTCGCGATCAACCACGGCGACGACGAGGCCGTGCTCGACGGCGTCTCGGGTGCGGAGCTGCTGAGCGGGACGACGGTGGACGGTGCGCTGACCGTGCCGGGCGGCGCGGTGCGGGTGGTCCGGCAGACGTCCGGCGCCTGACGCCGCGCACGGTTCCGCTCCCCCACCCCCGTCGACCCCCTCGCCCCCCCCGTTGTGGGCATGAAATCTGCAGGTCAGGACCGGTCCTGACCTGCAGATTTCATGCCCACAACGTGCGGGGAGGGGACGGCACGGGGGTCAGTCCGACGGGGTGAGCGGCCAGGTCTGCAGGCGTCCGCACATGCCGTAGCGGCGGGGCCCCGGCCGGGCGTCGCGCGCCGCGACCCGACCGTCGGCGAGCGTGGCCGCCGACGCCGTGGCCAGCGCCTCCAGCGCGGAGTCCGTCTGCCCGGCGGCCGACCCGACCGACGACTCCCAGATCTCGCGCCACCGGCTCGTCCGGGGCGCGACGAGGTCCGCGGCCGCCGCGTGCAGAGGCTCCAGGGCCGACGGTCCGTCCCGTTCGACGGCGGCGCGCAGCGCGGCGTAGCCCTCGAGCGCCAGGTCCCGGCGCGCGCGGGCCGCCGCGGCGACCTGCGCGTCCGTGGCGCCGTCGTCCACCCGCGGCAGGGCGGCCGCCGCGGCGTACCGCTCCGGGTCGGCGACGACGTCGGCCGGGAAGGTGATGACGGCGTCCCCGGCCTCCGGCAGGCCGGCGTTGGACATCACGACCAGCACCTCCAGCCCGCCGAGGTTCACCGCCCGGTGGATCACCCCGGGGCCGAACCAGACGATCCGGCCCGGTGCCAGGTCGTGCACCGCGTACCCCTCGGGGCCGAGCGTCTCGACCCGGCCGCGGCCGCCCAGCGTCACGTAGGCCTCGGTGGAGGTGGTGTGCAGGTGCGGCGAGCCGCTGCCCTGCGGAGCGTCGTCGGCGGGCCAGTCGTAGACCTGCAGGTGGCTGACGGCGACCCCGCCCGGGAAGAGCGGAGCCGTCACCGGGCTCCCGCCGGCGTCACGTGACCGGTCTCGAGCCCCGCGCCCTCGCCGGCCAGCACGTGCCGGCCGAGCGCGGCCAGCGCGGAACCCCGCGCGCCGTCCGCCGCGCCGTCGGCGACGACCACGGCGTAGTCGAAGGTGAGGGTCTGCCCCGCGGCGAACGGCACCTCCTGGCTGAAGAACGGTGCCGGGCACACGCACGCGAAGGGCACCGAGCGCACGAACCACTGCGGCGTGCCCCCCGGGTTGGAGCCGGGGTCGACCATGACCACGGTGGACGACCGCGAGCCGCCCGCAGCGCTCGGCGCCTCGCCGTCGTGCCGGCCCACGAAGCCCAGCCACTCGGCCCGCAGCCCGCGGACGTCCTCGGCGTCGGCCGCGGCCGCTCCACCGTCGTCGGTGGGCACCAGGACCTGCCCCTCGGTGAAGGAGCGCGGCCCGCGCCAGAACAGGCCCCCGTAGCCGGCGTTCTCGCGACCGTTCGTGGTGGGGCTGCCGATGTCGAGCGGTCCGGCGGAGACGTTCGTCATGACCGACCGGAAGGTCAGCACCCAGGCGTCCGGTGCGTCGTCGGGCACCACGACCTGCACCGTGCGCTCCTCGCGCACGACGACCTCGCCCGGCGTCCCGTCCGCGGCCGGGGGCGTGCGCCAGGAGAGCTCCTCGGTGAAGCCGCACGGCCCCAGGGCGGTGAACTGCTCGTGCTCCATCGAGCCGTCGTTGTCGAGGTCGACGTAGGTGCCCTGCTCGCGGACGTAGTTCGGCCCGCCCCAGAAGTTCCAGGGCCCCACGTGCGGCAACGACCAGGCGATGCCCTTGTGCCAGACGTGGTCCCACGGGCGGTAGGCGGACACGACGTCGCCGCCGCGGGTGCGCAGCGGGTGCAGGTAGGGCCGGGGGCTCTCGTAGGGGACGTCGTGCGGACGGTAGACGTAGGTGAACAGGTCGACGCCGTCGCGCGAGCCGGTCATCGCGGCGCCGTCGGAGTTCAGCGTGACTGCCATCAGGAGGTCTCCTCGGTGGTGTCCTTCAGCGGGGGCCACGGGGCCCCGGTCCCTGCCATGGTCTCGTAGAACGGGTCCCCGGGGGAGACCTCGCCGCGGACCACGGGGGCGCCGGTGAAGGCCGACTTGTAGATCGCGGCGGCCAGCTCGAGCGTGCCGCGCACGTCCGCGACGCCCACGGGCGGGGCCTGGCCCGCCACGAGCGCGCGGTAGGTCGGCACGAGCTGGCCGAGATGGCCGGAGCGGCCCTCGTCGATCGCCCCGTCGGCCGATGCCGCGACGTCGTCGGCCCAGCGCGTGGCGACGTCCTCGCGACCCGGGGCGGGGGTGACCGTCCAGTGGCTGTCGTCGTACCCGTACAGGTGGCTGAGCTCGATCGTGGCGGCCTCGGTGTCGAAGCGCAGCTGCGAGGTCTGGCGCGGGGAGAGCAGCGAGTTGGTGATGCTCGCCATGGCGCCGTCGGCGAAGCGGACCATCGCCATGGAGACGTCCTCGGTGTCGACGTGGCGGGCCAGCCGGCCGGCCATCGCCCGGACCTCGTCCCACTCCCCCAGCACGGACAGCATCACGTCGAACTGGTGGATGCCGTGACCCATCGTGGGGCCGCCGCCCTCGGTGTCGAAGCGGCCGCGCCAGGGCACGTCGAAGTACTCGGGCGGACGGAACCACAGCGTGTCGCACTGCGCCACCAGCGCCCGGCCGAGCGTGCCCTCGGCGAGCAGACGGCGCAGCCGCACGGCGCCGGGGCCGAACCGGTGCTGGACGATCTGGGTCACGGTGGCGCCGTCGGCCTGCTCCTCGGCCGCGGCCAGGGCGTCGATCTCGGCGAGCGAGAGCACGGCCGGCTTCTCCACGACCACGTGCACGCCGGCGGCCAGCGCGGCGCGGGCCTGCTCGAGGTGCAGCGACGGCGGGGTGCAGACGTGCAGCACGTCGACGTCGCCCGCGGCGAGGAGGGCGTCGAGATCCGTGCCGTGCCGGGGGATGCCGTGCTTCGTGGCGAACTCCTCGGCGCGCACGGCGTCGATGTCGACAGCGGCGGCGAGCTCGACGGCCTCGAGGCCGGCGTGCTGGGGCAGGGCGTTCACGGCCTCGGCGTGCGCGTGGGCGATCGCGCCGGTGCCCAGGATGGCGACCTTCATGGGTGTCACTCTCTCGATGGTCGGACCGGGTGTGTTTCAGCGGACGGACGGCATGCGGCGGCGCCTCTCGACCCCGACGACGGCCAGCACCAGCAGACCGCCGACGACGAGCACCAGCGGCAGCAGCATCCAGACCAGGACGGCGGCCATGACGACCGCTCCCAGCAGCAGCGCCGAGCCGGACAGGTCCTCGACGGCGCGGTCGCTGCCGACCGACAGGGCTCGGCGGGTGGTCGCCGCCGGGTCGGGCTCGCCCTCGTCGTCGGACCACGCGCCCGTGGCCCGCAGCACGACGACGATCGCACCCGCCGCGAAGAGCGCCACCACGAGCGCGACGATCTCCCCGCCGGGCAGCAGGCCCGACGTCGCGAGCTGCCAGTCGCCGACCAGGAGGACCGCGAGGGCCCCGACCGCCAGGCCGAGGGGCCACAGCGCGCGCGTGGCGGCGGCCCACTCGCGCCAGTAGCGCGCGAGCCGGGTGTCGGCGCCCACCACGTCCCGGCGCAGGTAGGCGACGCCGGCGGCGAGCGAGGGCACCAGCGTGACGAGCAGGAGGCTGCCGACCGCGACGAGGACGCCCACGAGGGCCACCTCGCCGAAGAGCTGGATGCTGCGGTAGAAGCCGCTCGGGCCCCCGCGGCCGGAAGACCGGGAGGCCCGAGCGTCAGGACGGCGTGCCATGTCAGCCCTTGATGCCCTGCGTGGCGACGCCGTTGATGAGGAAGCGCTGGAAGACGACGAAGAAGATCATCACCGGCAGCAGTGCGAGGACGGCCATGGCCATCTGTGCACCGTAGTCCGAGACGGTCGTCTGGTCGACGTACTGGCGCAGCGCGATCGGCATCGTGTACAGGCTCGGGTCCTTCAGGTACAGCAGCGGCCCGAGGAAGTCGTTCCAGGACCAGATGAAGGTGAAGATCGAGCTGGTCACGATCGCCGGGCGCATCAGCGGCAGGATGATGCGGAAGAAGATGCGCCCGTGACCGCAACCGTCGATGCGGGCGGCCTCGTCCAGCGACCGCGGGATGCCGCGGATGAACTGGATCATGAGGAACACGAAGAACGCCTCGGCCGCCAGGAACTTCGGCAGCAGCAGGGGCAGGTAGGTGTTCACCAGACCCAGATTGTTGAACAGGATGTACTGCGGGATGATCGTGACGTGGAACGGCAGCAACAGCGTGCCGATCATGACCGCGAACATCGGCCCGCGTCCGGGGAAGCTGATCCGGGCGAACGCGTAGGCCGCGATCGTCGAGGACAGCACCGTACCGACGACGGACAGCACCGCCAGCAGCAGCGAGTTGTTGAAGAACGTCCAGAACGACACCCCACCGATGCCCGCCAGGGCGGTGGTGTAGTGCTCCATCGTCCACACGTCCGGCAGCAGCTGGGTGTTGCCGATGATGTCCGAGTTCGGCTTCATCGAGGCGAAGACCATCCACGCCGCCGGGTACAGGACCACGATCGTGGCCCCGACCGCGACGAGGTGGAAGATCACCGACTTGACGCGACGCTTGTTGCGGGCCGCGGCCCGGCGGGCCAGCGCCTCGTGGTCGACCGGAGGGGTCTGCGGGGCAGGGGTTTCGGTGAGAGTCGTCATCGTTCGTCTCCCGTGTAGTGGACCCAACCCTTGGACGAGCGGAACAGGATCACGGTGATGACCGCGATCACCGAGACCAGGATCCAGGCCATCGCCGAGGCGTAGCCCATCTGGAAGTCCTGGAACCCGCGCAGGTACAGGTACAGCGTGTAGAACATGGTCGAGCCCGCCGGCCCACCGGTCCCGCCGGAGATGATGTAGGCCGAGCTGAAGACCTGGAACGCGGCGATCGTCTCCAGCAGCAGGTTGAAGAACAGCACCGGGCTCAGCATCGGCAGCGTGATGTTGCGGAACTTGCGGATCGGGCCGGCGCCGTCGCACTCGGCCGCCTCGTACAGCTCGGTGGGGATCTGCTTCAGACCCGCCAGGAAGATGACCATCGGGGCACCGAAGCCCCACACCCCCAGCAGGATCAGCATCGGCAGCGAGAACGCGGGGTTACCCACCCAGCCGCCGACGTCGATCCCGACCGCCTGCTGGATACGGTCGACGATCCCGTCGTCGATGAACATCACCTTCCACACGATGGCGATGGACACCGAGGCGCCGATCAGCGACGGCGCGTAGAAGATCGACCGGTAGGCACCCTGGCCGCGATGCTTCATGTTCAGCAGCATCGCCACCGCCAGCGCCGCGGCGAGCTTGATCGGCGTGCCCAGCAGCACGTACCCGGCCGTCACCTGCGCGGACTGGATGAACCGCGGGTCGTTGAACAGGTCGACGAAGTTCTCGAAACCGACCCACTCGGGCGCCGTGAAGAGGTCGTAGTCCGTGAACGCCAGGTACAACGAGGCGAGCATCGGAAAGGCCGTCAGACCGAGGAATCCGATGATCCACGGAGACAGGAAGAGGTAGCCGGACCGGATGTCTTCCGGCTTGTACTTGCGCTTGCCCTTCTGCGGGGGCAGCGGGGTCTCGGCGTCGGTCCGCTGCAGGTGCTGCGCGGGTACCGGCTGACCCGGTGCGGCGACGGGTGCGCCAGGATCGATTGAAGCCATGGGGGAACCTCCGGTGCGTGCGGCCCCGCGATGCCACGCGGGGCCGCACGCTACGTGGGGAGCGTCAGGACTGGCCGACGGTGTCGTTGGCGAAGGCGAACCACTGCTCGACGAACTCGTCGACCGTGATGTTGCCGTAGCCGAGCTCCTCGGCCAGGCGCATCCACTCGGCCTCGATGGAGCCGAAGCCCTCGACCGGCAGCGGGGCCGACTCGGTGACGTCGGGAGCCACCATCTCCTCGTACTCGAGGACGGTGGCGTCGACCGAGCCCTCCTCGACGTTCATGGCGTCACGCTGGGCGGCCACGGCCGGCACGCCCTTCGAGGTGCCGAAGATCTCGCCGACCTCCGGGTCGTTGACCAGGAAGCTGATGAGCTCGGCGGCCTCGGCCGGGTGCTCGGAGTTGGCGCCCGAGGACAGCAGCATCGACGGCTTCCAGAACTGCTGGGGCCCGTTGTCACCCGCCGGCATCGGCAGCATGTGGATGTTCTCGGTGCCCGCGTCGGAGATGTAGCCGGCCAGGAAGTTGTCCCAGCTGGCCTCGGCAGCGGCCTCGTTCGAGGTGAACCCGCCCAGCGGGGCGAGCTGCACGGCGCGCTCGGTCGGGAAGAGCTGACCGGCCTCGCGCAGCTCGGAGGCGAGGTTGAGGAACTCGGTGACGGCGGCCTCGTCGAAGTTGAGCTGCCCGTCCTCGGTGAACGGCTGCTCGCCCTGCTGCAGGAACCACTGCAGGAAGAACCAGAAGGTCCCGGTGTAGTCACCGGAGCCGTAGATGGCCGGGTCCTCGCCCGCGCCGGCCTCGGAGGCCTCGGCGATGAAGGCGTTGAAGTCGTCCCAGGTGTAGCCCGGCTCGAGCGGGTCGACGCCGATCGTGTCGAGCACGTCCTGGTTGTAGAACAGCGCGAGGGTGTTCTGCGAGGTCGGGATGCCGTACTGGGCGCCCTCGATGGTGCCGGAGGACAGCAGCGCGTCCTCGAAACCGGAGGTGTCGATCTCGCTGCCGACGTACTCGGACAGGTCGGCGAGCTGACCGGTGCCGCCGTACTGGCGCAGGTAGGACAGGTCCATCTGGAACACGTCGGGCAGCGACTGACCGGCGGCCTCCGTGTTGCGGGCGGTCCAGTAGTTCTCCCAGTCCTGGAACTGGGTCTGGACGGTGATGTTGGGGTTCGCCTCCTCGAAGAGGTCGATCGACTCCTCGTACCGCGCGGCACGGTCGTCGTTGCCCCACCAGGCGACGGTCAGCGTGACGTCGCCGCCCTCGGCGTCGCCACCACCGTCACCGGACTCGGTGTCGCCACCGCTGCACGCGGTCAGGACGAGAGTGACCGCAGCGGTCGCGGCGGCCGCACCGGCGGCCTTACGCGTGATCCTCATCGGAGCCTCCTTGCTCTGTTCTGTCGACGTGAGGTGCCCCCTGTGGCAGCCTCAGTCGCCGTCGACTTGAAACGATACAATACAGATCTCCAGCCAGATGTAAAGCCCCGCTGGAAAGCGCTTCATCACGATCCGGCAACAAGAAGGTGACCTGGGCCACACCCCGGAGGGGGTGCATGTGAGCGATCACACCGCCGCAGAGCCTACGTGCCGGGCGTGTCGAGGCCGCACCGGGGCGCCGGTTTTCCGCACAGGACCACCGCACGACCGTGTCCGGATCGTGACCTGCTGGTGCGGACCCGGTCGCGACCCGTGCGGGGCGGCGCCGGTCCCGGAGGAGGCGCCGGAGGCGGAGGAGGCGCCGGTCCCCCAGGAGGCGCCGCGGTCTCACCGCATCGTGGCCGTGTGCTCCGCGAGCGCCTCGACCTCGACGGCCACGGCGTCGAGCAGCCGCGGGTCCTGCGCGGCGTCGCCGGGGAGCAGCCCGGGCAGCGCCGTCAGGGCGCGCGTCACCTCGACCGGGTCGGCGTGCTCCGCCGACCCGTCGCCCACGGCGGCGACCAATCGCTGCAGCTCCTCGCCGCGGGGGTCGTCCACCGCCCGGCCCTCGACGGCCTCGCGCCGGACGACCTCCGCCCAGCAGGCCAGCGCGTAGGCGGCACCGTGCGGGACGTGGTCGGCGGCCAGCCGTGCCGCGATCGTGTCGCCCCAGCGGTAGGGGATCTTCTGGGTGCCGTCCATCGACACCTGCCGCGTCGTGTGCCCGGTCGCCGGGTTCGCGAACCGCTCGAGCAGCGACTCCCCGTAGGCGGACAGGTCCGCACCGGCCGGCGGGGTGAGCGTCGGCAGGGCGTCGTCGAACAGCAGCTGGCGTGCCCGGGCCGCGATCGCCGGGTCCTGGACCGCCTCGGCCATCGTCGTGTGCCCGGCGAGGCGACCCGCGTACGCGAGCAGCGAGTGGGTGCCGTTGAGCAGCCGCAGCTTGGCCCGCTCCCAGACGGAGACGTCGTCGGTCAGCGTGGCCCCGGCCTCCTCCCAGGCCGGGCGCGGTCCGGCGAACCGGTCCTCGATCACCCACTGGGAGAACGGCTCCCCCACGACGAGGCCTTCGTCGCGCACCCCCAGCTCGGCCTCGACCGCGTCCCGCTGCCCCGGCGTCGTGGCCGGCACGATCCGGTCGACCATCGAGCAGGGGAAGGTCACGTCGCGCGCGAGCCAGTCCCGCAGGTCGTCGCCCTCGGCGCCGGGCAGCGCGGCGTCGACGGCCTCGCCCACGAGCCGGGCCAGCACCCGACCGTTGTCCACCATGTTGTCGCAGGTGAGCACGGTCAGCGGCCGCCGCTCCCCCGCGGCTGCGGCGGACCGCTGCCGTGCCGCCAGCCCGCGGACGAGCAGCCCGATCGCGCTCGCACCCGGGACGACGTCGGCGGCCGCGGTCCCGTCGTCGGCCCCGGCAGAGGTCTCGGCGGCGAGCGCCGCCAGGTCGCCGTCCACCTGCGACCGGTCGAGCGCACCCGCGCCGTCGCGGCAGTACCCCTTCTCGGTGACCGTCAGTGTGACCAGGTGGGTGGTGGGCGCGGCGATCGTCGACAGCACCCGCCCGGTCTCCTCGGCCGGCCAGGCGACGTCGAGCACCGAGCCCACCAGGTCGATCGAGCTCTCGTGCGCCCCGGCGGTCAGGACGGTGTACACCCCGCCCTGGGGTCGGAGCTGGTCGCGCACCCGTGCCGACCGCTGCGTGACGCCGAGGATCCCCCAGCGCCGGTCCCCCGTGGCGCGCGCGGCCTGCTCGGTGCAGACCGCCTGGTGCGCGCGGTGGAAGGCCCCGATGCCGAGGTGCACGAAGCCGACGGTCTCGGGCGTCACCGGCGGCTGGGTCCCGGCGGGCAGGTGGTCACGGTGCAGTCGGTCGGTCACGGGAGTCCTCCGGGACGGTGGCGGGTGGTGCGGTGGACGAGCGGACCACCAGGTCGACGTCGAGCGGTGCGGGGGCGCCGCCGTCGTCGGCCAGGAGCAGGTCCACGGCGGCGCGCCCCAGGGCGCGCAGGTCGGCCCGCAGCGTGGTCAGCGGTGGGGAGACGAGGGAGGCGACGTAGGAGTCGTCCGAGCCGACGACGGAGAGGTCGCGCGGGACGTCCAGCCCACGGGCCCGCAGCCGGTCGACGAGTCCGACGGCCACGAGGTCGTTGAAGGTCAGCACCGCGGTGGCGCCGCAGGCCACGACGAGGTCGGCGGCGGCCTGCCCGCCCTCGACCTGCGGCCGGAACGCGCCGAGCGGGACGACCTCGACGTCGTCGTACCGTTCGGCCGCCGCGGCCAGGCCGGCACGACGGCGCCGGTCGCTCCAGGAGCCGGCGGGCCCGCCGACATACGCGACGCGGCGGTGGCCGAGCGCACGCAGGTGCTCGAGCGCGCGGCGCATCCCGGCGGCGTGGTCCGCCGCGACGGCGGGCACGCCCGCGGCCGCCTGGTTGACGAGCACGACCCGCCGCCCCTCGAGCGCGGCGAGCGCGGCCTCGACGGCGCGGGGCGAGCAGAGCACGACGCCGTCGGTCTGCGGGGCCAGGGAGCTCAGCACCTCTGCCTCGAGGTCCGGGTTCTCCTCGGTGTCGACGACGAAGAGCCCGGCGCCGTGGTCCCGGGCACGCGCCTGGGCACCCTTGGCGACCGCCGCGAAGTAGGGGTTGGACAGGTCCGGGACGACGAGCCCGAGGGCTCCGGTCCGGCCGGCGCGGAGGAAGGAGGCGGCCCGGTTCGGGCGGTACCCGAGCTCCCGGGCCGCGACCTCGACGCGTTCGCGCGTGGGGGCGGCGACCTTCTGCGGCGAGGCGAGCGCCCGCGAGACCGTGGAGATGGACACGCCGGCCGCCCGGGCGACGTCGTGCACCGTGACCATCTCTCCGCCTCTCTGCGAACGTTTGCATCCGGATCTTCAGCATCATCGTAACGCTTGCTCACTGGCAGGACGATCTCGGCAGCGCGTAGGATGCAAACGTTGTCATCATCTCGACGAGGAGGCGGACATGAGTGAGCCGTGGACCCTGCACCCCGACCGGGCCCTGCCCGCGGACCCGACGACGCGGGAGATCGCCCGGGAGATCTACGCCTCGACCCGGTCGCTGCCGATCGTGTCGATGCACGGCCACGTGCCGGTGGAGTGGTTCGCGGACGACACGCCGTTCGGCGACCCGGCCCAGCTGTTCGTGGTCCCCGACCACTACCTGACCCGCATGCTCGTCTCCCAGGGCGAGACCCTGCCCCGCCTCGGCGTGGGCTCCACGGGTACCGAGGAGGTCGAGCAGGACCCACGAGAGATCTGGCGGCGGTTCTGCGCCGGATGGAAGCACTTCCGCGGCACGCCGACGCGCTACTGGCTCGAGCACGCGTTCGTCGAGATCTTCGGCGTCACGCAGCGCCCGTCGGCCGAGACCGCCGACGCGATCTACGACCAGGTCGCCGCCCGCCTCGAGTCCCCGGAGTTCCGGCCCCGCGCACTGCTCGACACCTTCGACATCGAGGTCATCGCGACTACCGACCCGGCCTGGGCCTCGCTGGAGGACCACGCCCGGCTCGCCAAGGACGGCTTCGGCGACCGCGTGCTGCCCACCTTCCGTCCCGACCCGCTGCTGCACGTCGACCGGGAGGCCTGGCGCGACGAGATCGACCTGCTCGCCCGGGCCGCCGACGTCGAGGTCGACGGGTACGACGCCTACCTCGAGGCGCTGCGCGTCCAGCGTCGCCGGTTCGTCGAGGCCGGGGCCCGCGCCACCGACCACGGCCACCTGTGGGCCGACACCACCCCGCTGGACGACGGCGAGGCGCGCCGGATCTTCGCGGCCGCGCTGGCCGGCGAGGTCACGGCGGACGAGGCCCGGGCGTTCAGCGGGCACATGCTGTTCGAGATGGCCCGCATGTCCTGCGAGGACGGCCTGGTCATGCAGCTCCACCCGGGCGTGCTGCGCAACCATGCCAGCGCGCCGTTCGCGGCGTTCGGACCGGACAAGGGCTACGACATCCCGGCGGTCACCGAGTTCACCCGTTCGCTGCAGCCGCTGCTGGACGCGTTCGGCCACCACCCCGGCTTCCGGTTCATCGTGTTCACCGTGGACGAGGACGTCTACTCCCGCGAGCTGGCCCCGCTGGCCGGGGTGTACCCAGCGATGAAGCTCGGTGCCCCGTGGTGGTTCCTCGACGCCCCCGACGCGATGCGACGGTTCCGCGAGGCCGCGACCGAGACCGCCGGCTTCAGCAACCTCAGCGGGTTCGTCGACGACACCCGGGCGTTCTGCTCCATCCCCGCCCGGCACGACCTGGCCCGCCGCGTCGACGCGGGCTACCTCGCCCGGCTGGTGGCCGAGCACCGTCTCGAGCAGGACGAGGCCGTCGAGGTCGCCGGGGACCTGGCCTACCGCTCGGCCCTGGCCTCGTACCCGCAGCCGTGAGCGGTCGCCCGGCGGTGCGTCGTCGACGTGCCGCCGGGCCTCAGGCCGGGTCGCCCCGCACGAAGCGCTGCCGGGTCTCGGCGAGCACGGGACGGTCCGCGCGCAGCACGCCGGCGACCCACAGCACGCCGAGCAGCGCGAGCAGCGCCGGGGACATCAGCCACCCGACGGCGGCCGCGAGCACGATCAGGACGAGGACGACGAGGGTCGAGCGCGGCAGCCGCCCGAGGAAGTACAGGCCGAGCCGGGCGGTGTCCCGGGCCCGGAAGGCGAAGAAGGACGCGATCACCGTGCTCTGCACGAGCCACAGCAGGACGAGCACGCCGATGCCGATCGCGACACCGACCGCCCAGGCGGGCGCCGTGCCGGCCGCGTCGACGACCGTGAAGGCCAGCACCGCGAGCGCCAGGACGGTCGGCACCCAGAGGGTGAGCGCGTCGACCACGTTGAGCCGGTAGCCCCGCCCGAAGGCCGCCGCCGGCCCGAGCCCGTCGTCCTGCGCCTTGTCGCCGAGGGCGAAAAGCGCCGCCGAGAACGCCGGGCCGACGAAGAGCAGCCCGAGCGCGGCCAGGGCCGCCGCCGCGGCCCCGGACCCCAGGAAGCCGACCAGCAGCACGCTGGGCGACACGGCGAGCGCGAACAGGATCCCGACGACCAGGAGCCGCAGGGCGGTCGGTGTCGCGTCCGGGGTCACGGGGCGGTCCGATGAGGTCACGGGCCCACGCTACCGAGGCGACGTCCGTCCGTGCGCCGGTGCGTCCGTGCGTCGGTGCGTCCGGGCGGCGACCTTCCGCCGAGGTAGGCAATCTCTCCGCCGAGGTAGGCAACTCTGGGCCGAGGTAGGCGAGGAACCCGTGCCTACCTCGCGGGAAAGTTGCCTACCTCGGCGGAGGGTTGCCTACCTCGCGGGCGGGGCGGGCGGACCGGTGCTCAGCGCTGGACGCGCGCGCTGCCGCCCGAGGCGAGCTTGGCGACCTCGGCGAGGGTCGCCGTCGTCGTGTCGCCCGGGGTCGTCATGGCCAGCGCCCCGTGCGCGGCCCCGTACTCGACGGCCTCGGCCAGGGAACCCAGCTCCATCAGGCCGTAGGCCAGGCCCGAGGCGAACGAGTCCCCTCCGCCGACGCGGTCCAGGATCTCCAGGTCGGACCGGTGGGTCGCCTCCGCGAAGCCCTCGGCACGCGACCACGCGATCGCGCCCCAGTCGTTGACGGACGCGGACTTCACGCCGCGCAGGGTCGTGGCGATCGCCTGGAAGTTCGGGTACTCGGCCGCGGCGGTCTTGATCATGGCCCGGAAGGCGCCCGTGTCCAGGTCGGTGAGGTCCTCGTCGACGCCCTCGACCTCGAAGCCGAGCGACGCGGTGAAGTCCTCCTCGTTGCCGATCATCACGTCGACGTGCTCGGCCAGGCGCCGGTTCACCTCGCGGGCCCGCTCGACCCCGCCGATGCCCTTCCACAGGGAGGGCCGGTAGTTCAGGTCGTAGGACACGATCGTGCCGTGCCGGCGGGCGGCGGCCATCGCGGCCTCGGCGACCTCAGCGGTGGACTCCGACAGCGCCGCAAAGATGCCGCCCGTGTGCAGCCAGCGCACGCCGGAGCCGAACAGCGCGTCCCAGTCGACGTCGTCGGGCCGCATCTGCGAGGTGGCGGTGTGCCCGCGGTCGCTGGTGCCGATCGCCCCGCGCACGCCGAACCCGCGCTCGGTGAAGTTCAGCCCGTTGCGGACCTCGCGGCCGATGCCGTCGAAGTCGCGCCACTGCACCCAGGAGGTGTCCAGGCCGCCGGTGAGCATGCAGTCCTCGACGAGTCGACCGACCTCGTTGTCCGCGAGCGCCGTGACGATCGCGCCGCGCAGGCCGAAGCACCGGCGCAGACCGCGCGCGACGTTGTACTCGCCGCCGCCCTCCCAGACGTCGAAGCTCCGGGTGGTGCGCACGCGCCGCTCGCCCGGGTCGAGGCGCAGCATGACCTCGCCCAGCGCGACGACGTCGTAGCGGCACTCGGCGGCGGGGCGGGTGGTGATGGACGGGTTGGTCATCTCAGCTCTCCTTCGTCGGTGCGGCCAGCGCCACGGCGTCGGCGGTGCGGCGGGTGATCTCGTCCCACGCGCCGGCGTCCACGAGGGACTTGGCGACCATCCAGGAGCCGCCGACGGCGAGCACGGGCGGCAGGGCCAGGTAGTCGGGCAGGTTCTCGGCGCTCACGCCGCCGGTGGGCACGAACCGCAGGTCGCCGAACGGGGCGGCGAGCGCCTTGAGCGCGGCCGGGCCGCCGACGACGGAGGCGGGGAACAGCTTGACCGTCGAGACCCCGAGGTCGAGGGCGGTCATGATCTCCGTCGCGGTGGCCACGCCGGGCAGCACGGGCACGCCGTGGTGCTGCGCGCGGCGCACGACGGCCTCGGACAGGCCCGGCGAGACGATGTAGCGGGCCCCGGCGTCGACGACGGCGTCGACCTGGTCGGCGGTGGTCACGGTCCCGGCGCCGACGACGACGTCGGGGCGCTGCTGGGCGACGGCACGGACGGCGTCGAGGCCGCCGGCGGTACGCAGGGTGATCTCGGCGACCGGGAGGCCGCCGGCGACGAGCGCGTCGGCGAGGGCGAGGCCCTGGTGGGCGCCGTCGACCACGACCACGGGGACGAGCCGGTGCGCGGCGAGGGTCTTCAGCACGGTGTCGTCATCGACTGACATTCTCACTCCGTTTCGCTATGGTGAACGTCAGTTGTTCACTACGAAACGCACTCTACCGGACGGTCTCGATGGAACCCAGCCCCCTCGGCAGCGTCGACAAGGCGCTGCTCACCCTCGACGCCCTCGGCCGCGCCGGCGCGGCCGGCACCACGCTCGCCCGGCTCGCCACCGACGTCGGCGTGAACAAGTCGACCCTGCACCGCACGCTGTCCGCGCTGCGGCACCGGGGGTACGCTGAGCAGTCCGACGACGGCGGCTACCGCCTCGGGCCGGCCGTGCTCGCCCTGAGCAGCAGCTACCTCGCCGAGGAGAACCTGCCCGCGCTGCTGCGTCCCGCGCTCGAGGCGCTGCGCGACGAGGTCGACGAGCTCGTGCACCTCGGCGTGCTCGCCGGCCAGGAGGTGGTCTACCTCGACAAGGTCGAGCCGCAGCGTGCCGTCCGGGTGTGGTCCGCCGTCGGACGGCGCCGGCCCGCGGAGACCACGGCGCTGGGCCGGGCCCTCGCCGCCCCCTCCGCGGGTGTCGCCACCGAGACCGAGGAGACCGAGCCGGGGATCGCGTGCGCCGCCGTCGCGGTGCTGCGCGGCGACCGGCCCGTCGCCGCGGTGTCGATCACCGCCCCGGTCGAGCGGATGACCGGCCCGTCCCGCGACCGCCGGATCCGTGCGCTCACCGAGGTCCTGCCGCAGCACCTGCCGCCCGGCCTGACCGTCTCCGGACCGGCGTCACGCTGAGTCGGCCGTCCGCAGCCGGTCCCTGACCGTCCGCATCGTCGGCCGCCCGGCGGGGCCCACCGCCGTCGGGCAGCATGAGCCGTATGACCCGCAACCCGCTCGACATCCTCTTCCTCGGCGGCTCCGGCATCATCAGTGCCGCCTCCGTGCGCCGGGCGGTCGCCCGGGGGCACCGCGTGACCGTGCTCAACCGGGGCCGCTCCACGCATCGTGAACTGCCGGCCGACGTCGAGCAGCTCGCCGCGGACGTCACCGACGACGCCGCCGTGGACGCCGTGCTGGACGGCCGCGACTTCGACGTCGTCGCCCAGTTCCGGGCGTTCTCCCCGGACCACGTCGCCCGCGACATCGCCCGCTTCACCGGCCGCACCGGCCAGTACGTGTTCGTCTCGAGCGCCTCCGCCTACCAGACGCCCCCCTCCCGGCTGCCCGTCACCGAGTCGACCCCGCTGCGGAACCCGTACTGGGCCTACTCGCGCGACAAGATCGCCGGCGAGGACCTGCTCGTGCGCGCGTACCGCGAGAACGCCTTCCCCGCCACGATCGTGCGGCCCAGCCACACCTACGACCGCACGCTGCTGCCGACCCTCGGCGCCTGGACCGACGTGGCACGGATGCGCGACGGACGTCCCGTCGTCGTCCCCGGGGACGGCACCAGCCTGTGGACGCTCACCCACACCGAGGACTTCGCCGTCGGGTTCGTCGGCCTGCTCGGCCACCCGCACGCGATCGGCGACACCTTCCAGATCATGGGGACGCACGCACCCACCTGGAACCAGATCTACACGTGGCTCGCCGCCGCGGCCGGGGTGCCCGACCCCGAGATCGTGCACGTCGCCTCCGAGACGATCGCCCACGTGCTGCCCGACCTCGGGCCCGGCCTGCTCGGCGACAAGGCCCACTCGATGGTCTTCGACTGCGCCAAGCTGCAGGCGCTCGTGCCCGAGTTCGCCACGACGATCACCTACGACGACGCCGCGCACGAGCAGATCGCCTGGTGCGACGCGCACGCCGCCGCGCGGGAGACCGACCCCGTGCTGGACGCGGGGTTCGACCGGCTGGTGGCGCACGCCGGGGCGATCTGACGTCGGACCGACCCGTAGGCTCACGGGGTGACCCAGCCCCTCGTCCTGCTCGACCTCGACGGCACCCTCATGGACTCCGCCCCCGGCATCACGTCCTCGGTCGCCCACGCCTACCGCGCGCTCGGGATCCCCGTGCCCGACGACGCCACGCTGCGCACGTTCGTCGGCCCGCCGATCACGGACTCCTTCCCCGACCACGGGGTCCCGCCCGAGCGCACCGCCGAGGCCGTGGCGGCCTACCGGGAGGCGTTCACCGCCGGCGGCATGTTCGACAACGCGGTGTTCGACGGCGTCCCGGACGTGCTGCGCGCGCTGCGGGACGCCGGGTGCACGCTGCTCGTGGCGACCAGCAAGCCGGAGGTCTACGCGAAGCCGATCTGCGACCGGTTCGGGATCAGCGACCTGGTCGACGGCGTCCACGGCGCCCCGCTGGACGAGGGCACCTCCACCAAGGCGGACGTGATCGCGGCGGCACTGGCCGCGCAGGGGCGCCGCTCCCCCGTCGACCCGGCCGAGGGCCCGGTCCTCATGGTCGGCGACCGCGAGCACGACGTGCACGGCGCGACCGTCCACGGCATCGACTGCCTCGGGGTGTCGTGGGGCTACGCCGCGCCCGGCGAGCTCGAGGCCGCCGGCGCGGTCGCCGTCGTCGACGAGGTCCCCGCACTGGCTCCCGCGGTCCGTGACCTCCTCAGCCCCGCCTTGTGAGCCCACCGCTTCCGTCGGAGACTCGTCGCAGGACGACGGGAGTGCATCCATGACCGAACGCCCGGAGACGCTGATCATCGGTGCAGGTCAGGCCGGACTGTCCACGGCGTACCATCTCCAGGCTCGGGGGCGCGAGGCTCTCGTCGTCGACGGGTCCGACCGCGTCGGCGACACCTGGCGTCGTCACTACGACTCGCTGCGGCTCTTCACCCCGCGGGGCATCATCGGGCTGCCGGGCTCGCCGTTCCCCGGCGACCGGAAGTCCGTACCCACCAAGGACGAGGTGGCCGACTACCTGGCCACCTATGCCGCGCGGCACGGGCTGGCGGTGCGCACCGGCGTGACCGTCGAGCGCGTCGTCCGCCACGACGGCGGGTTCCGCGCCGACACGCCGGACGGGCCGATCCACGCGGATCACGTCGTCGTCGCGACGGGCAAGGCCCGGCACCCCCGGGTGCCGTCGTTCGCGTCCGAGCTCGGCGACGACATCGTCCAGCTGCACTCCGCGGAGTATCAGCGCCCGAGCCAGCTGTCCGCCGGACCGGTCCTGGTGGTGGGCGCGGCGGTGTCCGGCGGGGACATCGCCGTCGAGGCCTCCCGGACCCACCCGACCACGCTGTGCGGGAGGGTCACCGGCCACATGCCCTTCCGCAGCAACGGTCCCCTGACACCGCTCATCCCGTTCATCGGCAATCGTCTGCTCAGCATGCGGAGTCCGCTGGGGCGGCGGTACCGGGCGGCGGAGCGCGACCACGGCCAGCCGCTGCCGGTCGAGCTGCTCCGATCGATCCGGGAGGTACCCGACGACCGTCTCGAGTGGACCGATGACCGTGTCGTGGGGGTGCAGGACGGGCTGCCGATGACGGCGTCGGGCCGGGCCCTGGACGTGGCCAACGTCATCTGGTGCACCGGGTACCGGCACGACTACACCTGGGTCGAGCCACTCCGCATCGATGCGGCGGGGTGGCCGGAGCAGGTCGACGGCGCCGCCACCGGGAGTCCGGGTCTGTTCTTCGTCGGCCTGCCCTTCCAGTCGGCCTACGGCTCCGGGTTCCTGTACGGCGTCGGGCGCGATGCGGCGAAGGTCGCCGCGCAGATCGATCGGGGCACGTGAGCCCGAGGGCCCGGCCTACCTGGCCGGAAGGTTGCCTACCTCGGCGGAAGGTTGCCTACCTCGGCGGAAGGTTGCCTACCTCGGCGGAAGGTTGCCTACCTCGGCGACCGGTCCTGGCGTCCTGGGGTCCGGGCGCCCGGGTACGGACGCGGGCACGACGAAGGCCCCGGAACCCTCGCGGGGTTCCGGGGCCTTCGGTGTCAGGCGGTGCCGCTCACGCGGTCAGCGCGTCACGCGGGGAATCACTCCGCGCCGGCCTGCATCTGGCCGGTGGGCGGCAGGTCCTTGACCGAGACGCCGGACGGCGACTCCAGCGCCGCCGCGGCACCGACGGCAACCGGGCCACGGTCGTGCTCGGACTTGGGGACCCCGCGGAAGGTGAACTCCCCGAGGATGCCCTCGCCCTCGCCGTCGACGACGACCATCTCGCCCTGCTTGAGGTCGCCGAACAGGATCTTCTCGGACAGCGCGTCCTCGATCTCCCGCTGGATGGCCCGCTTGAGCGGCCGCGCACCGAGGACCGGGTCGTAGCCCTTCTCGGCGAGCAGCTTCTTGGCGGCCTGCGTGAGCTCGATCGCCATGTCCTTGTCGCGCAGCCGGCGGTCCAGCTTGGCGATCTCGAGGTCGACGATCTCGATGATCTCCTGCTCGGACAGCTGCGGGAAGACGATCATGTCGTCGACACGGTTGAGGAACTCGGGCCGGAAGTGCTGCTTGAGCTCCTCGTTGACCTTGGCCTTCATCCGCTCGTACGACGTCACCAGGTCGCCGCCGGCGTTGAAGCCGGTCTGGACGCCCTTGGCGATGTCCCGGGTACCGAGGTTTGTCGTCATGATGATGACGGTGTTCTTGAAGTCGACCACGCGACCCTGGGAGTCGGTGAGACGACCGTCCTCGAGCACCTGCAGCAGCGAGTTGAAGATGTCGGCGTGCGCCTTCTCCACCTCGTCGAACAGCACGACGGAGAACGGACGACGGCGCACCTTCTCGGTGAGCTGGCCGCCCTCGTCGTAGCCGACGTAGCCGGGGGGCGAGCCGAACAGCCGCGAGACCGTGTGCTTCTCCGAGAACTCGGACATGTCGAGCTGGATGAGCGCGTCCTCGTCGCCGAAGAGGAACTCGGCGAGCGCCTTGGCCAGCTCGGTCTTCCCGACGCCGGTGGGGCCGGCGAAGATGAACGAGCCACCGGGACGCTTCGGGTCCTTCAGGCCGGCGCGGGTGCGACGGATGGCCTGCGACAGCGCCTTGATCGCCGCGTCCTGACCGACGACGCGCTTGTGCAGCTCGTCCTCCATGTGCAGGAGCTTGGAGGACTCCTCCTCTGTCAGCTTGACCACCGGGATACCGGTGGACATCGCCAGCACCTCGGCGATCAGCTCGTCGTCGACCTCCGCGACCGTGTCGAGGTCGCCCGACTTCCAGGCCTTCTCCTTCTCGGCGCGCTTCTGCGTGAGCTGCTTCTCGGTGTCACGCAGGCCCGCGGCCTTCTCGAAGTCCTGCTCGTCGATCGCCGACTCCTTCTCGCGGCGCGCCTCGGCGATCTCCTCGTCGAGCTCCTTGAGCTCCGGCGGGGCCGTCATGCGGCGGATGCGCAGGCGCGCGCCCGCCTCGTCGATGAGGTCGATCGCCTTGTCCGGCAGGTAGCGGTCGTTGATGTACCGGTCGGCGAGCTGGGCCGCGGAGACCAGCGCGGAGTCCGTGATGGACACGCGGTGGTGCGCCTCGTACCGGTCGCGCAGGCCCTTGAGGATCTCGATGGCGTGCTCCATCGAGGGCTCGTTGACCTGGATCGGCTGGAAGCGACGCTCCAGGGCCGGGTCCTTCTCGACGTGCTTGCGGTACTCGTCGAGCGTGGTGGCACCGATGGTCTGCAGCTCGCCGCGGGCCAGCATCGGCTTGAGGATGCTGGCCGCGTCGATCGCGCCCTCGGCGGCACCCGCCCCGACGAGGGTGTGGATCTCGTCGATGAACAGGATGATGTCGCCGCGGGTGCGGATCTCCTTGAGCACCTTCTTGAGGCGCTCCTCGAAGTCACCGCGGTAGCGCGACCCGGCGACGAGCGCGCCGAGGTCGAGCGTGTAGAGCTGCTTGTCCTTCAGCGTCTCGGGCACGTCGCCGCGCACGATGTCCGCCGCGAGGCCCTCGACGACGGCCGTCTTGCCGACGCCGGGCTCGCCGATGAGGACCGGGTTGTTCTTGGTGCGGCGGCTCAGCACCTGCATGACGCGCTCGATCTCCTGCGTCCGGCCGATGACCGGGTCGAGCTTGCCCTCGCGGGCCGCCTGGGTCAGGTTGCGGCCGAACTGGTCCAGCACGGCGGAACCCGACGGCTGGCCCTCCTGGGGGCTGCCCGCGGCGACCGGCTCCTTGCCCTGGTAGCCGGACAGGAGCTGGATGACCTGCTGGCGCACCTTGTTCAGGTCGGCGCCCATCTTGGTCAGCACCTGGGCAGCCACGCCCTCGCCCTCGCGGATGAGGCCGAGGAGGATGTGCTCGGTGCCGATGTAGTTGTGGCCGAGCTGCAGCGCCTCGCGCAGCGACAGCTCCAGCACCTTCTTGGCGCGCGGCGTGAACGGGATGTGCCCGCTCGGGGCCTGCTGGCCCTCGCCGATGATCTCGGTGACCTGCGCGCGGACACCGTCCAGGGAGATGCCCAGGGACTCGAGCGCCTTGGCCGCCACGCCCTCACCCTCGTGGATGAGGCCGAGGAGGATGTGCTCGGTCCCGATGTAGTTGTGGTTGAGCATCCGCGCTTCTTCTTGAGCGAGGACGACGACCCGACGGGCTCGGTCCGTGAATCTCTCGAACATGTGCTGCTCCTCATGCGGGCGGCATTCCTGCACCCCGTCGGTGTGACGGCGACAGCCTGACCGCTACGACTCTATTCGCTCCCAACTCGACCGAGGGCCTCCGAATGCCCGTGTTCGCCAGGGGCGTGACGGCGTGGCCCGTTGCCGACTCCGGCCGGCGGGGGAAAGGTAAGGGCAAGCGGCCACACGCACCGGGAGGTCCACATGGACGACGTCGGACGGGACGCAGGGCACGAGGACACCGGCCGGGATGCTGCGCCGGCGGAGGAGCAGGCCGGGGAGGTCGATCCGCGGATGGCGCGGTTCTCCGGCCGCGTCGGGGAGGTCGACGACCCGCTGACCTGGGGCCTCGACCTCGAGGACGAGGCCCTGACCGGGTGCGAGGACGACGCCGACCCGACGTCGGACCGGTTCGTCCGCTCCTACCGCACCGTCGCCGGGGAGTCGCTGGAGGTGGAGACGCTCCGCACGCCGGTGTCCGAGGACGCGGTGGAGGACGTCGTCCGGGCCGCGGCCAGCGGGGCTCTCGCCGCGCCGCTGCACGCCGACATCGCGGCACCGGTCGAGCCGGACGCGGAACCGGCCCCCCGGCCGGGCCGGGACTTCGCCGACGACTTCGCGGACTACCGCAGCGCGATGCGGGCGATCGTCACCGAGGTCGACGAGGTCGACCTGCGTCGCGCGCCCTACGCCGTCGACGGCCGGTCGACGGCCGCGACCTGGGTGCAGGTGCGCGACGTGGTGGCCGTGCACGTGGCGACGCCCGGACGCGGCCTCGTCGTGACGGGTCCGGCCGACCTCGTGGACCGGATCACGGTGCTCACGCGCCCGATCCGGTCGCTGCTGCAGCCGCCCGAGCGCCGCTGACCCTCCGCCGCCGCCCGCACGACGTGGCGCCGGGACGCGTCGTCGTGCCTGGTCACGGTGACCGTTCTACGGTGGATCCATGGACGGCATCGTGGTCGGGGTCAACGGTTCGGTCGAGGCGGACGAGGCGCTGGACTGGGCGGTCGCAGAGGCACGGACGGCCGGCCTGCCGCTCGTCGTCGTGATGGCCGCCCACGAGCGGGACGACTCCGCGCTCGGCGAGGTGCTCGCTGCACGCCGCGCGGAGGCCGAGGAGATCGTGGACCGCGCACGGGAGCGCCACGGCGGCGACCTGGACGCGGAGATCACCGTGGTGCACGGCCCCGCACCGGAGGGTGTGATGGCCGCGGCCGACGACGCGGACATGCTCGTCCTGGGCCGACGACGGCGGAACCGGCTGGGGCGCCGGCTCCTCGGCTCGGTCTCCACCACGGTGGTCGAGCACGCGCGCATCCCGGTGACGGTGGTGCGCCGCCCGGAGGACGGCGACCAGAGCGGTCCCGAGCAGCCGTCCGACGAGACCCGGGTGGTGGCGGGGGTCGACACGTCCGGCCACTCGGTGGCGGCGCTGCGTCACGCCGGCACGGTCGCCGCCCGTCTGGACGCGGTGCTGGAGCCGGTGTTCGCCTGGCAGATCACGACGCTCGCGCCGCTGCCGGGCTCCTGGGGCTGGGCGCCACCGATCGACGACTACGAGGACTTCGCCCGGGAGCGCCTGGAGGACGTGATCCGGTCGGTCGAGCTTCCGCTGCCGCCCGACCGGATCAGGCCGCGGGTCGTGCACGGCCAGGCCGCGAAGGTCCTCATCGAGGCCTCCGCGGGTGCCGACCGGATCGTGGTCGGCACCCGCGGGCTCGGCGGTTTCGACCGCCTGATGCTGGGCTCGACCGCCCGGCAGGTGCTCGACTACTCGAGCAGCCCCGTGACGGTCCTCAACGGGTGACCTCGGCGGCCTCGACGTCGTCCTTGCCGGGGTCGGGGCGACCCCGGTCGTCGCGCATGAGGACCATCGCGATCACCGTGACGGTGACGACCACGACGCCCATGACGATGTAGGACGCGCTGAAGCCGATGGCGTCGTAGGACAGGCCGAAGACCCAGGAGAAGATGAACACGCCGGCGGCCTTGGCCATGTTGAAGCCCACCATGTAGGCGGTGGCCGAGATGCTGACGTCGAACATCCGGGTGATGTACTTCCACACCGAGACGAGCATCAGCGGCATCTCGATCGCGGCGAGCAGCCGCCACACGATGAGCATCTCGGTCGAGACGATGAAGGCCGAGCCGACGACCCGCACCACCAGCACCGCGGCGAACAGGATCAGCCCCCAGCGGGCCCCGATCTTGTTGATGACGAACGGCATCACAACCATCACGGCGGCCTCGAGCAGGATCTGCACGAACACCACGCGGGAGAACAGCACCTGCGGGTCGGCGATCCCCGTGACGTGCTGGTTGAAGTAGATGGCGAACTGCTGGTCGAAGACGTCGTACAGGGCGGCCGTGCCGAACATCAGGACCATGAAGCCGACGAACGACCGGTTCCGCAGCAGCTGCTTGACGGTGCCGGAGTCGACCTGCGGCATGCCCGAGGAGGGCTCCTGGTCGGCGGCGATGGCGGCATAGCCCGCCTCGCCCGGCCGCGGGGTCCGCACGACGAACAGCAGGACACCGAGCACGATCGCCGAGAAGGTGCCCGCCCACCAGACGTTGTCCGGGTCGGCGGCCCAGATGAATCCGCCGACGAGGGAGGCCGTCGCGCCGGCCAGCGAGCCGAACAGCCGCACGTGCCCGTATTCGAACCGGTTCGCTCGGGCCGTGCGCTCGTTGAACGCCTCGATGACGCCGACGCCGCCCTGCAGCACCAGGGAGAGGTACACACCGGCGACGACGGCCGCGAGCACCTGGTTGAAGGTGACGATCGGCAGGAAGACGAACGTGAAGAACGGTCCGATGAACGCCGCGCAGAGCACGACCCACGCGAAGAGGTGCTTGCGGAACCCGAGGCGGTCCTGGATGTAGCCGTAGAACGGCTGCAGGCAGAAGGACACACCCGCCATCACCGAGTAGATCAGACCGATGTTCCCGCTGGTCATGCCCGCGTGCTCCTCCAGCCACGGGCTGAGGAACGTCATCGTGAGCTGCCAGATGGCGAAGTAGAAGAAGAACAGCCCGCCGATGTTCCAGAACGCGGGCTTCTTCAACGACGCGACGGCGCTCGGGGAAGCGGCACGGGCTCCCTCGTGATCGGTCGTGGACGTGGTGCTCACAGCGCTGCCTCCTCCAGGTCGTGCGCCAGACCGGAGGGCGGCAGCACCTCGGTCGTCGTGGGGGTCGGTCGGGTGTCGGGCACCGGGGTGCCCCAGATCGGGTCGCCGTCGGCGTCGAAGGGCAGGACCTGGGCCCGGGCGTGCCGGTTGGGGTCCCACAGCGGGTCGCCGACGATCTCGGTGTAGTCACGGGCGTGGTAGACCAGCACGGTCTCGCCGTCGGGCGTCTCGGTGAACGAGTTGTGCCCCGGGCCGTACTGGCCGACCGACGGGTCGGAGACGAAGACCGGCTCGGTGGACTTGGTCCACGAGGCCGGGTCGAGCAGGTCGGCGTCGACGTCGGCGGTGAGCACACCCATCGCGTAGTCGATGCCGGTCGCGGAGCCGGAGTAGGTGAGGAACAGGCGACCGCCGTGGATCAGGACGGACGGGCCCTCGTTGACCCAGAAGCCCTTGATCTCCCAGTCGAGCTCGGGCCGGGTGAGCTCGACGGCCGGCGTGGCGAGCGTCCAGGGGTTCGCCATCCGCGCGATGTAGAGGTTCGAGTGCCCGTAGACCTCGAGGTCCTCCTGGGCCCACACGAGGTACTGCTCCCCGTGCAGGACGAACGTCGTGGCGTCCAGCGCGAACGACTCCCAGCCGGTGTCGACCTGGCCGCGCTCGACCCACTCCCCCGTCAGCGGGTCGTCGGCCGTGCACTCGAGGACGAAGACCCGGTGGTTGAAGGTCTCGTTCTCGCTGGGGGCGTCGACCGTGCCGTGGCCGACCGGTGCGGCGGCGTAGTAGATGTACCAGGCGTCGTCGACGCGGTGGATCTCCGGCGCCCAGATGAGGTGCGACTGCGGACCGGTGGCGTGCTTGGTCCAGATCGTCACCTCCTCCGCCGCCTGCAGGTCCTCCAGCCGCGCGGCGCGGCGCAGCACGATCCGGTCGTAGGCCGGGTACGAGCCGGTGAAGTAGTACTGGCCGTCGTGGCGCAGTACGTGGGGGTCCGCGCGCTGCAACACGATCGGGTTGGGCGCGACCTGAGCGTGGTCCGTCATCGGTGCTCCTCGGGGGTGGCGACACGGGGGCGGACCGTCCGTTGGTCGACTCCCGTCCACATCAGGGTAAACGATGTAATACATCGTTGGAAACTCCGTGCCGCCAAGACGCGCACCGCTGACCAGCGGCGACATGACGGGTGATGGACGTCACCGGCCCGAGGCGCCCTCGTGCGCGGCGTCGAGGGTCCGGGCCACACTGTCACCATGTCCTCCACGACCACCCCCGCCGGCCTGCTCCTGACACCCGGGGCCGGCGCCGACCGTGAGCACCAGACGCTGCGCGCCGTCGAGGACCACCTGGCTGCCCTGGATCCGCCGCTGCCCGTGACCCGGGTCGACTTCCCGTACCGGATCGCGGGCCGGCGCGCCCCCGACCGGCCGTCCGTCGCCGTCCCGCACGTCCGCACCGAGGCCGAGGCCTTCGCCGACCGGCTCGGGGTCACGACGGACCGCCTGCTGCTCGGCGGGCGGTCCTACGGCGGACGGATGTGCTCGATGGCCGTCGCCGAGGGAATGCCCGCCGCCGGGCTCGTCCTGCTGAGCTACCCGCTGCACCCGCCCGGCAAGCCCTCGACGCTGCGCGTCGACCACTTCGGACACCTCGACGTCCCGGTGCTGTTCGTCTCCGGGGACAAGGACCCGTTCGGCCGTCCCGAGGAGCTCGCCGAGCAGGCAGCGGCGATCCCGGGACCCGTCACGCAGGTGACCCTGGCCGGCGCCCACGACGTCAAGGCCGTCGACGACGTCGCCCGGACCGTCGCCGACTGGGTCGCCACGCTCTGACCACTGCCCCGAGGCCCCCTGGTTCGCCTACGATGTGGCTCGCCGTCCGGCACGAGCCGGTCCCCAGCGTCGGAAGGTCCCCGTGCGTCCCGTCCACCTCGTCTCTCGCGCCGTCGCGAGCATCGTGCTGGCCGGTGTCGCGGGCGGCCTCGCCGTCACCGCCGCGGCCGCCGACGACGACCTCACCGTCACCGTCGACGGGGTCAGCTATCGCGACCGCGACCAGCGCGACCACGAGGACCGCGTCGGCTACTCGATCCGGAGCCTGGAGGGCTGGCGCTACGAGTGGCTGACCGAGCCGATGACGATGGGCCGGGCCGGGGACGTCGCGTTCAGCCAGGCGTCCGCGACCATGCCCGACGGGTACTGCGTCGTCTACGTGCGGGTGCCCGGGGTGGGCGAGTGGCACGAGCACTCCGGCGGCGCCCGGTGTACAGGTGAGCGCCGCACCTCGCAGCCGTCGGCCCCCGCACCCTCCACCCCGAGTGCGCCGACCCCGACCGAGGCCCCCGAGCCCACGCCGACGTCCGCGGAGCCGACTCCGGCCGAGGAAGACCCGACCCCGTCGCCGACGCCGTCTCCGAGCGCCTCACCGACGCCGTCGCCGAGCCCGTCCCGCTCGGCGTCGCCGTCAGCGTCGGCGTCACCGAGCCCGACGGCGTCCACCGCCTCGCCGTCCGCCGCCGGCCTGGGCGACCCGACCGCGGGCGCGGCCGACCAGGACGGTGAGCCCGGCGACAGCGACCTGTGGAGCGCCCAGGAACGCCTGCTGGACGGGGACGCCTGGGCCGCCATCGGGCTCGGCCTGGCCGCCGTTGGCGTAGCCGTGGGCGGCGCCGTGGCCTGGCGGGCCCGGCACCTGACCGACTGAGGGTCAGCGCCCCCCGGCGGGCTCGGCGGGGTACTCCGCCGGGCGCTTGCCCAGCTCGACGGCGATCTCGCGCCGCTCGTCCAGGATGCCCGGACGCTCCTCGTCCCGCTGTCGCAACGCGTCGCGCTGGAGGTCGCCCGAGAGGTGGTCCCAGTACAGGACGCCGTCGAGGTGCTGGCTCTCGTGGATGAAGCACCGGGCCAGGTAGCCCGTGGCCTCGAGCTGCACCGGTCCCCCGTGCTGGTCGACGCCGCGCACGGTCGCGGCGGCGCGGCGCGCGAGCGGCTCGTAGGCGCCGGGGACCGACAGGCAGCCCTCGTCCTCGGTCACCAGCTCGGCCGAGCCGTCGACCGTCAGCTCGGGGTTGACCACGTGGCCCACGTGCCGATCGCCCCGGTCGTCGGTCAGGTCGTAGACGAAGACGCGCAGGTCGACACCCACCTGAGGTGCCGCGAGACCGACGCCCTGGGCCACCTCCATCGTGGCGAACAGGTCGTCGACCAGCCGGGCCAGCTCCGGGGTCGAGAACGTCTCGACCGTCCGCGCCGGGCTGTGCAGCACCGGCTCGCCGATCTCGGTGATCCGCAGCACGCGACCGCGACGGGCCTCCGGTACCTGCGCCGGGTACGGGTCGGCGGGCTCGCCGAGCAGATAGGTCGTCGGCCGCCGACGCCCGAAGGTCCACACCATGCCCCGAGAGTACCCGCGCCCACTACCCTGGCTCCATGCGTGCGCTCTGGGTGTACCTCGCGATCAGCCTCGGGCTGTCCTGGCTCGTCGCCCTGCCGCTGTGGCTCGGCGACGGCCTCGAGACGCCGCGGTTCACCCTGGTGGCCCTGGCGATGATGTGCACCCCGGCGCTGGCGGCGTTCGTCGTCGTCCGGTTCGTCGAGCGACGGCCCCTGGCCCGGTCGCTCGGCCTCGTCCCGGTCCGTCCCTGGGGCCGGTTCTTCGCCTGGATGGGTCTGGCCTTCCTCGTCCCGCTGCTCCTCGTGGCGGCGGCGCTGGTCGTCGCGGCCGCGTCCGGCCTCTACACCACCGACCTCACCGGTTTCTCCGGCCTGCAGGAGACCATCGACGCGCAGTTCGCCGCCCTCGGGGTGACCGAGGAGCTCGAGTTCCCGATCGAGGTCCTCGTGGTCGCCCAGCTCGCCAACATCGTCGTCGGCTCGGTGATCAACCTCGTGCCGGCCCTGGGCGAGGAGATCGGCTGGCGCGGCTGGCTGCTGCCCCGTCTGACCGACCGGTACGGCGTCCTCGTCGCCGTCCTGCTCTCGGGCGTGATCTGGGGTGTCTGGCACGCGCCGCTGGTCCTGCTCGGCTACAACTACCCCGACGCGTCACCGCTGGTGGCGCTCGCGACCATGGTCGGCTTCTGCACCGTGACCGGCGCGGTCTTCTCCTGGCTGCGGATCCGCAGCGGCAACGTCTGGGCGCCCGCGCTGGCGCACGGTTCCCTCAACGCGGCCGCCGGGATGCACGTGCTGTTCGGCGCGGCCGGGACGTCGGTGGACACCACGCAGGCCACCATCCTGGGGTGGAGCGGCTGGATCGTCCCCCTGGTGCTCGTCGCCGTCCTGGCGGCGACGGGACAGTTCCGGCCGCGGCCCTCCGCCGCCGCGAGCGATCGCGAGCCGCTCGGACGCATGGAACTCTGACGACTGGAGGGCCGTGCCGACCGGCATGGCCGTGGCGGCCCCGGCTCGCAAGGCCCGGGCGCACGGAGCGGGGGCGAGGAGATGTCGTGGAGCCCGGGCGTCACCGCCCTGATCGTGGTCGCCGTCGGACTCGTCGCGGCCGGGGTCACGCTGCTGGTCCGTCGCTCGGCACAGCGCCTCGGGACGGTCGACCCGGCTCCGTGGAGCGCCACGCTCTCCTACGTGGCCACGGCCTACGGGATCGTCATCGGCTTCTCCATCCTCTACCTGTTCGGTGCTTTCGCCGACGCCCGCGGAGCGGTCGGCGACGAAGCCACCTCGATCGGGACGGCGTTCGAGGAGGCCGGGCTGTTCGACGACGCCGGCACGGACGTGCGGCACGCCCTCATCTGCTACGCGGAGGCCGCCTCGGCCGACGACTGGCCGGCGATGCGCGAGGGGACGGCGGCCCCGGAGGTCGACGCCGCCTACGCGGATCTCGTGGCGTCGCTGGGGCAGGACGCGCCGGCACTGGAGGGAACCTTCTACTCGGCCGCCGCGACGAACACCGTCGTGCAGATCGGGTCGATCTCGACGGCGCGGGAGACCCGCATCGTCACGGCGGCGACCAGCCTCCCGGTCCTGCTGTGGGGCCTGGTCCTGGGCGGTGGGCTGCTCGTCGTCGTGCTGCTCTTCGTGGTGACGCTGCCGAGCGCTCCGCGCACGCAGGCCGTGCTCGTCGGACTCTCGACGACGTTCACGGCCGTGCTGGTCCTCCTGGTGATGGCGCTGAACAACCCCTTCGCCTCCGGACCGGGCCGGGTCTCACCGACGCTGATCGACGAGACCGTGGTCTCGATGACGCAGTCGGCGCCGGAGCTCGCCGACCTGCCGTGCCCGGCCGGGGGCGGCTCCTGAGCAGGGCGTCGTGCGAACCGGGTCGGATCGGCCTCAGTCCTCCACGGGCCGTCGCCCAGCGGCCCCCTGCCACGGCCACCGGCCGTGCAGCTCGACCATCAGCGACCAGGACAGGAACGTCCGCACGACGACGAGCAGCCCCAGGGCCGCGACGTTCTGCAGCGTCGGCTCGAGCGTGACGGTCCGGATCACGTCGGCGGCGATCAGCAGGTCCAGGCCGAGCAGCAGGCCCCGTCCCACCGACTGCTTGACCTGCTCGACGGCGTCACGCACCCCGGCGGTGCGCAGCACCCTGGCGCCGGTGACGAACGCCGCCACGACGGCGACCGTGATGACGACGATCGCCACGACCTCGATCCACACGGAGATGCTCTCGGCGATGCTCCAGTCGCCGATCGCCGGTACCGCCTCCACGTCGTCCATCCGGGCCTCCCCGTGCCGTCCGGTCGTCTCGCCGATCAGGTCAGGATCTGCAGCGCGTCCCCGAGCAGGCTGACCCCGAGGACGAGCAGGACCACCGCCATCACCGTGGCGTTGTTCGCGATCAACCAGGTCTTGGTGCGGTCCAGCACGGGGGCGAGCCGGCGTCCGGCGACCAGGTAGCCGAGCACCGGGAGCGTCACGGTGAGCGTGGCGAGGGCCGTGACGACGACGACGGCGACGACCGTCTCGCCGGTCGACAGCGGCAGCGCGGCCAGCGAGGCACCCGCGGCCGCGGCGAGGAGCAGGTTCTTGGGGTTCACCGCCGACAGCGCGAGTCCCAGGCCGAGCGCGGCGACGGGACGGAGCTCGTCGATCCGGGACATCCACCCGGGGACGGGCGGCTCGTCGTCGGGACCTGGGCGCCTGGACCACTGCCGACCGGCCAGCACCAGCAGGAGGCCGCCCAGCACGAGCTTGGTCCATCCCACCGCAGTGCCCGGGCCGGTACCGCCGGTCCCGAGTCCGGGCAGGAGCACCACGATCGTGACCACGCCCGCGACCCCGGTGATCCAGGCGAGCAGGAACACGATGCTGTTGACGCGGGCGCGTCCGCTGAAGAGCATCAGGATCACCGCGGCGATCGGGATCGGGCTGATCGCGATGCCGACCGCGTAGCCGAGCGTGACGCCGACCGCCTCACCCATGCCGCCCACCTCCCGATTCACGCTAGACACGCTCCGCCGTCGTTCGCACGCCACCGGCCCGAGGGCGTTGCTAGCGTGGCTCGGGTGGACCGGGCAGAGGTCGTGCGGGCCGTCTTCGACCGGGGCTGGAACGAGCAGCGGTTCGACGTGCTCGTCCCGGCGCTCGGGACGTTCGACCTGCACGTCGAGGGTCGGAGCCGGACGACGTCGCGGCGGTCCACGCGACGCTCCACGGCACCCATCGGGCTCCCTGGCAGGGCCTCGCCCCGACCGGTCGCACGATCGCGGTGGAGCACATGTTCTTCTTCCGGTTCACCGAGGAGCGCATCACCGACGTGTGGGAGATGCTCGACCGTCCGGCGATGACCGCCCAGCTTCAGGGCTGAGGGCCGGGCCGCGGACGGCCGGGTTCACCGGGCCTCGAGGACGAAGAACAGGAAGCCGAAGAACGTCGACCGCTCCCCGGTGCGGACGCGCGGGGGCAGGAGCTCCCGCGGGGTGTCGGGCGACGGTTCGGGCTCGTCGATGGTGGAGATGCTGAACCCGGCGGTGGCGAACTCCTCGGACATCGCCCGCAGGGACCGGTGCCAGAACGTCAGCCACGCCGTCTCGCCGTCGAAGTCGAAGGCCTCCGTGTACGGCCAGACCGCGAAGTGGTCCGCCTCCGGGCGGTCGACCACCTGGTGGACGGGGTGGTTGACCGAGAGGAGGAGACGGCCCCCGGGCCTCAGCACCCGCCGGATCTCGGCCAGCGGGCCGGACCAGTCCTCGAGGTAGTGCAGCACGAGCGAGGCGACGACGTCGTCGAAGGTGCCGTCCGCGAACGGCAGCGGCTCGGCGAGGTCGGCGACGTGCAGCGGCACGCCCTCGCCCAGGTGCTCGCGCGCGAGCTCGATCATCGCCGGGCTGCCGTCGAGCCCGGTCACGTCGGCACCCCGATCACAGAGCTCGGCCGTCAGCGGGCCGGTCCCGCAGCCGGCGTCGAGGATCCGCCGGCCGCGGACGTCGCCGGCCAGCCGGAGCATCGCGGGACGCTCGTAGTAGGTGTTGAACAGGCCCGAGGCGTTCGCCTCCTGGTACTCCCGCGCGAACCGGTCGTAGTGGTCAGCCTGCATGGGTGCCTCCGTCGGCGACTCGACGACCAGCGAAGACGCCACCGTAGCGTGCCGTCGTCGGACGAACTCGCTCTCAGGAATGGGGCATGCTGGCCCGATGGACCTCCAGAAGCTCCGGTATGCCAGCGAGATCCGTCCAGCACAGCTCGTCGATCTCGTCCAGCCGGAGATCAACGGCGGGAAGTGCGACGCGAAGCAGTTCTCGGTGATCGATCAGAACCCAGAGGCCGACACACTTCGCGTCAGTGGTCTCGGACAACGCGATCTCGAGCGCCTCGTCACGGACCATGGTCACCGGTTCACCGCGATCGAGTTCTGGAAGTGCCCGGGGCTGGAGGACCTGACACCGCTGGAGGACCTACCCGACCTTCGCGTCGTCTCGTTCTTCTGGAACCAACGCACGACCCGCCTCTGGAATCTGGCACGCACACCGCACCTGCGAGCGCTACGTCTCGAGGACTTCAGGAGACTCCACCACCTGGACGATCTTCGCGGCGGACGAGCTCTCAGGGAACTTCACCTCGGTGACGCCATCTTTCCCGAGTCGACCTTCGCGACACTGGAGCCTCTGGCCGACCTCACGAGTCTGCGGAGCCTGACCCTGCAACCGAAGCGCGTCGACGACGACCGAGTCCAGCCTCTCGGATCTCTCATCGGCCTGGATAAGCTCTGTGTTCCCGCCAACCTCTTCACAACCGAGCAGTTCGCTTGGCTGCGATCGCGGCTCCCTGCCGCCCTGGAATCGCGCGCGCTGGCCCCGCTCCGGCACCTTGACGAACCCATGGGCCGGGACGGCAAGACCATCGACGTTCTGCTCACCGGCAGGCGCAAGCCCGGCCTCAACTCCGAGCTCGACGCCGCACGGATACGCAGACACGTGGAGAAGTTCTCCGCGATGGTGGCCGCGTTCAAGGAGGATCCGACCCTCGAACCCTCCTGACGGGCCGCGACCGATTCTCTGAACCAGGTCCGCCACACCGTGATGACTGGCAAACTGCCGACAGGACCAGGCCGTGGTCCCACTCGCGGGTCAGGATGTCGTGCAGTTCTTCGCTGTCGCTGGCGACGCAGTAGGGGGTGTGGTCCGGGTGGCGCATCACGAGGTCGACGGGCGCGGCGAGCACGTCCCACGGTTCGATGATGTTGGCCAGGTAACCGCTGAGCCGGAGGTCGACGTACTCGGGGGCCCACCAGGTCCGGAACGCGGTCTGGAGGTCGTCGGGGTGCACTCCCACCCAGACGCCGTAGGTGAAGGTGTGGCCACCGTCGAGGCGGATCGGCGGCAGCGCGCGGACGAACGGCCCGACATCGGGGACCTGCATCATGACCGCCTGCGTCGGGTCCGGATCCGTCGTCCAGACACCCTCGGCCTGGTGCTGACGCTCGGTGCGCAGCACGGGCTCCGGCAGCCGGAAGCGGACGTGTCGATCGTGCGTCTCGGCGGGTCGACCGCAGGTGGCGCACCGGATCATGATGCGCATCGTGGCAGATGGGCTCCGCTCCGGGCAGGGCCGAGACAGTCCTCGGCCCGAACGAAGAAGGCCCCTCACCAGCGTTTCCACTGGTGAGGGGCCTGTCGGAGCCGCCTGTCGGAATCGAACCGACGACCTATTCATTACGAGTGAATCGCTCTACCGACTGAGCTAAGGCGGCGTGCCACGCGCGACAGGGAACGGATCCCGATCAGCGGGCGAGGCAACACTACCCGACGCCGAGGCCGGACTCCAAAGCGATCCGAGCGCCGCCGTCGTCGGATCCGTCACAGCCCGGGCCACGTCGCCGAGCGCGCCGATCGCCTACCTCGGCCGAAGGTTGCCTACCTGGGCCGAAGGTTGCCTACCTGGGCGAAAGGTTGCCTACCTCGCCGGAGAAACGCCTACTTCGGCCCGACCCGGCCTACCGCGGCAACGAGCTGCCTACCTCGGCGGAGGGGTCAGCAGGTGAGGCCGTCCTCGGGCACCGTGCCCTCGACGAGGTAGTTCTCCACGGCGTCGGCGATGCAGTCGTTCGACCGGCCGTAGGCGGTGTGTCCCTCCCCCTCGTAGGTCACCAGGACCCCGGAGTCGAGCGCGTCGGCCATGCCCTCGGACCAGACGTACGGCGTGGCCGGGTCGTTGGTGGTGCCGATGACGACGATCGGGTCGGCCCCGGACGCCGCGACGTCGTACTCCTGCTCGGCCGGCGGGTAGGGCCAGTCGGCGCAGGACAGCCCGCCGTAGCCGAAGAACGACCCCATCGTGGGCGCCGCCTCCTCGATCTCGGCGGCCTCGGCCCGCATCGTCTCGAGGTCCGTGGCGCCGGCGCTGTCCAGGCAGTTGATCGCCGTGAACGCCTCGGTGGAGTTGGTCGCGAACGAGCCGTCGGCGTTGCGGTCGTTGTAGAAGTCCGCCAGGTACAGCAGCGTGTCCCCGGTGCCGACGTTGATGGCCTCGTCGAGCGCCTGGGTGAGCACCGGCCAGCTCTGCTCGGCGTACAGCGTCACCGCGACCCCGTAGAAGGCCAGCGTCTGGGTGACGTCCCGGTCGCCGCTGGTCGGGTAGGGACGGTCGTAGGCGCGGTCCAGGACGTCGCGGACCTGCTGCATGCCGGCGTCGACGGACCCGGTCAACGGGCAGTCGGCCCCGGCCTGGCAGTCGGTGACGTAGGCGCGCAGCGCGTTCTCGAACCCGACGGCCTGGCCGGCCGAGATCTCGTCCGCGTCCAGCGTCGGGTCGATCGCGCCGTCGAGCACCAGCCGGCCCGCACGCTCGGGGAAGAGGCTCGCGTATGTCGCCCCCAGGCTCGTGCCGTAGGAGAAACCGAGGTAGTGCAGCTGCTCGTCGCCGAGCACGGCGCGCAGCAGGTCCATGTCCCTCGCCGCGCTCTGGGTGTCGACCTCGCCGAGCAGCTCACCGGTGTTCGCCGCGCACGCCTCCGCCCAGGCCGCGGTCGACGCGCGCGCGGCCTCGAGACCGTCGTCGGTGGACAGGTCGAAGTCTTCGCTGAGGTACTCGTCCTTGGCCTCGTCGTCGTAGCACTCGACGGCGGTCGAGTCCTGCACCCCGCGCGGGTCGAAGCCGACGATGTCGAAAGACTCGCGCAGCGGCTCGCCGAAGGACCCGTTCTCGACGAAGTCCGCCCCCGAACCGCCGGGTCCGCCGGGGTTGACCAGCAGCGAGCCGACCTTCTCCCCGGTGGCGCGCGTCCGCACCAGCGCGAGCTCGATGCTGCCCGCCTCCGCGTCGTCCCAGGACAGCGGGGCCGTCGCGGTCGCGCACTCGTAGCCGCCGCGGCAGTCCGTCCACTCCAGGTCCTGGGCGTAGAAGTCCTCGAACCCCTCGGGGGCACCGGCCGCCGACGGCGTCATCGGCGCCGCCGTCGTCGCCTCGTCCACGGGCGTCGCGGTCTTGCCGGGCGTCTCCGCCGTGCACCCGGCGAGAGCCAGCGCGGCGACCACGGTCCCGGCCAGCGCGGCGATCCGTCGGGAGGCCGGGAGGTCGGTCTGCGGGGGCGTGCGGCGTGCGGGGAATTTCACCCGCCCAACCTACCGGCCGGAACCGGCCGTGACGGGCACCTTCACCGAACCTTCTCCTGCCGTGATTCTCCCCGCGCGTCCGAGACCCGCGCGTCGGAGTCCGACGCGCGGAAGACGGCCGTCAGCCCTGCGGACGCAGCGCGACCGTCATCGCCTCGACGGCGAGCAGGGGCGCCACGTTGCCCGCCAGCCGCTCGCGCGCCTGGCCGATCGCGTCCATGCGGCGCACCGTCTGCTCCGGTGTCGAGTCGCGGGCCAGCCCGCGCACGGTGGCGGCCTGCTCGGCGTTGACGAGGTCGACGTCCGCGCCGAGCTGCACGACCAGCACGTCCCGGTACAGCGACAGCAGGTCGACCATCGCCCGGTCCAGGACGTCACGCTGGCTGCGGGTCGCCCGGCGCTTCTGGTCGTCCTCGAGCTGCTTGACCTGGGACCGCAGCTTCGGCGGGACGGTCTCACCCTCGGCGACGCCGAGGGCCCGCAGCAGCTCGGCCCGCTCGGCGGCGTCCCGCTCGGTCGTCGCGGCGGTCGCCTCGGCCTTGGCGACCTCGACGAGGTCGGCGGCGGCCAGCACCGCGTCGGGGACCCCGCGGATCCGGCGGGCGATCTCGAGCACGTCCGCCCGACGGCGCCGTGCCTCGGGGTCGCGGGCCAGGCGGCGGGCCATCCCGACGTGGGACTGCGCGGCCTGGGCCGCCTGCAGCGCGACGGCGGGGTCGGTGCCGTCGCGCCGCACCAGCAGCTCGGCGACGTCGCGGGCCGGCGGGACCCGCAGCACGACGCCGCGGCACCGCGAGCGGATCGTCGGCAGGACGTCCTGGCTGCTCGGCGCGCACAGCACCCACACGGTGTGCGCCGGCGGCTCCTCGATCGACTTCAGCAGCACGTTGGTGGTGCGCTCCACCATCCGGTCGGCGTCCTCGACGACGATGACGCGGTACCGCCCCACCGAGGGCGTGCGCGCGGCGGTGGTGATGAGGTCGCGCACCTCGTCGATGGCGATCACGACCTTGTCCGTGGCCACGACCGTCAGGTCCGGGTGCGTCCCGGCGAGCGTGGTGGTGCACTCGCGGCAGTGCCCGCAGCCGCCCTCGGGGCACTGCAGCGCCGCGGCGAACGCCCGCGCGGCGACGGACCGCCCCGAGCCGGGCGGGCCCGTCAGCAACCAGGCGTGGGTCATCGCGGCCGGGTCGGTCGCGGCGCGCCGCAGCACGCCCACGGCCTCCGGCTGGCCGACGACGTCGTCCCACACGGTCACGAGACGTCCTCCGGGTCCGCGCCGGACGGGTCGGCGGGGGCCCGCACCGCGGACACCTCGGGGTCCGCCAGGCGCACGGCCTCCTCGACCACGGGCGTCAGGTCGAGGCGGGAGGCGACGTCGACCCGGATCTGCGCCTGGATGTCGTCGACGGTGCCGGTGGCGTCGATGACGAGCCAGCGGTCCGGGTCGGCGACGGCGCGGCGCAGGAACGCGTCCCGGGTGCGCCGGTGGAAGTCGAGGCCGGCGCGCTCGAGGCGGTCCGGGCGTCCCGCGCGACGGGCCGCGGCCGTGGCGGGGTCGACGTCGAGCAGCACGGTCACGGCGGGCAGCAGCCCGTCGGTGGCCCACAGCGAGAGGTTCTCGACCTCGTCCTGGGAGAGCTCGCGGCCGCCGGACTGGTAGGCGACCGAGGAGTCGAGGTACCGGTCGGTCACCACGACGGCGCCGCGCTCCAGGGCGGGCCGGACCACGGTGGCCACGTGGTGCGCCCGGTCGGTGGCGTAGAGCAGCGCCTCGGTGCGCGGGTCGACGTCGTCGCCGTGCAGGACGGCCCGTCGCAGCTCCGCCCCCAGGGGGGTGCCGCCGGGTTCGCGCGTCAGGACGACCTCGCGGCCCGTGACCGCGCCGAGCCACTCGGCGAGCAGGCGGGCCTGCGTCGACTTGCCGGCGCCGTCGCCGCCCTCGAACGACACGAAGTACCCGGGTGCGCTGCTCACGCCCACACCCTAACCGGGCCCTCCCACAGCCCTCGTGCTGTGGTATTTGTCGCATCCGGGGGTCTCGTGACGCAGGACCCCTCGGGGAGCGGGACGATAGGGACACGACGACTGAAGGGGACGACGATGACCGACGACGGAACGACCACGACGCTCACGGACGACGAGTGCTGGGCCGTGCTCGCCGACCAGCCGATCGGCCGCCTGGCGACGGCCGTCGCCGGTGAGCCGGAGATCTTCCCGGTCTCCCACGCCGTCGCGGACGGGCGCATCTACTTCCTCACCCGACCGGGCAGCAAGCTCGTCGAGGTGACGGTCAACAACCGCGTGGCCTTCGAGGCCGACGAGTGGCGGTTCGACACGGCCTCCAGCGTCGTGCTCAAGGGCACCGCGGAGGTGCTGGAGACGGACGAGGACATCGCCGCCGCCGAGGCGACCGAGCTGGTGCCCTACCTGGACGACGGCAAGAACGTGTGGGTGCGGATCACGCCGACCGAGATCAGCGGCCGCCGGCTGACCCGCTGACGACAGCCCTCCGGAGCGCCGACGGCGCCCCGGAGGGGTACGGGTCACTCCCCCGGGTACGTGACCCCGAGCTGCGCCCGCACGTCGTCGAGGATGCCCATCACCTCGAGCGTGTGGCCCCACGGCATCCGGGCGCTCTCGGTCCGCCCCTCCGCGAGGCAGCGAGCCACCTCGGCCGCCTCGTAGGCCTTGCCCTCGCCGACCGGGGACGTGAACGACCAGCTCGTCCCGTCGTCGCGCACGACGGTGAAGTCGGCCGGGGTGAAGAACCTCTCGGGGATCTCGATGCGGCCGCGGGTGCCGATGATGCGGGCGCCGGCCGCCCCACGGGCGGTCGAGGACGTGTGCAGCACCGCCTGCGCCCCCGAGTCGTAGGACAGGATCATGCTGACGTGGTCGTCGACGCCGGTCTCGGCGAGCGTCCCGCGGGCCACGGTCTCGGCGGGCACCCCCAGCAGGTCGTGGACGAGGGTGATCGGGTAGATCCCGAGGTCGAGCAGCGCGCCGCCCGCCAGCTCCGGGGCGAACAGCCGGTGCGTGGGGTCGTAGTCGCGGTAGACGTCGAAGTCGGCGAGCACCGTGCGCACCTCGCCGATCTCGCCGCGGGCGATCGCCGCACGGATCGCCGCGACGTGCGGCAGGTAGCGGGTCCACACCGCCTCCAGCAGGAACACCCCGGCCTCGCGGGCCGCGTCCAGCAGCGCGCGCGACTCGGCCACGGAGCGGGTCAGCGGCTTCTCCACGAGCACGTGCTTGCCGGCGGCGATCGCGAGCCGCGCGTGCTCCAGGTGGTGCGAGTGCGGGGTGGCGACGTAGACGACGTCGACCTCGTCGTCGGCCACGAGCTCCTCGTACGAGCCGTGCGCCCGCGCGCCGGGGGCGTGCGCGTCGGCGAACGCCTGGGCCTTGTCCACGGAGCGGGAGCCGACGGCGGTCACCCGGGACGCCGTCCGGTCCCGGACGCCGTCGGAGAAGGACCCGGCGATGTTCCCGGCGCCGAGGACGCCCCAACGGATCGCCGGAGCGTCCATCAGGTCGGGGACGGTGCCGAGCAGGTCGTCGGCGGTCAGGCGGGTGGCGTAGGCGGACGGGTCGACGGCGGCGCTGAGGTCGGTCATGGCCCCACCGTATCGGCGCGCTCGCCGTGCGCGGCGGCGATGACCGCGTCCGAGGCGGCCCGCACCCGCTCGAGCTCGTCGAGTCCGAGCCCCGAGGCGGCGACGACCCGCCCCGGCACCTCGACCGCCTCGGCACGGAGAGCCCGGCCGGCCTCGGTCAGGTGCACCTCGACGACCCGACCGTCGGCCGCGGACCGGCGCCGCGCGAGCAGACCCTGGGTCTCCAGCCGCTTGAGCAGCGGCGAGAGCGTGCCCGGGTCGAGGTAGAGCCGGTCGGCGAGTCCGGTCGCCGTGGTGGTGCGTCCGGCGCCGTCGTCCTCCCAGAGCCCGAGCAGCACGAGGTACTGGGGGTGGGTCAGCCCGAGCGGCTCGAGCACCGGGCGGTACAGCGCCACCATCGCGCGCGAGGCCGCCGACAGCGCGAAGCAGACCTGCGCCTCGAGCGCCAGGGGGTCGTCCGGTCGATCCATGCGCTCAGGGTAGGCCGGGACCGCTCGGCAGCATATGGTTGGTGCACCAATCATTGGCGCACCACTGATCAGGGAGATGCCGTGGGACTGTTCCGCCGCCGCCCCGACGACGACCGCACCTGGGGCATGCGGTTCACCGAGTCGTTCCTGCCGGTCTTCGGCCCGGCGTCGATCCGGCGCACCCCGCCCGTCCCGCCGAGCGCGGAGGACCGGGCCCGCGAGGCACGGCTGCGCAGCACCTACGAACGGGTCACGGGTCCGGACGGCCACGCCTACGTCGTCGAGCGCCACCCCGACTGATCGCCCGCCCCGGGACACCGCCATGAGGACACCTGCCACCGCCCTCCCGGTCTCCCTGCGCCTCGGGCAGATCCCCGCGATGCTCAACGCCGAGCTCGCCGACCATCCCGTGTACGACGGCTTCGAGCTCCAGCGGTTCGACGACCCCGAGCGCGGCACGGGGCTGCTCGCGTTCCTCACGCGCCGCGAGGACGGCGCGGTCGACTACTACCCCCAGCGCGGCCTGCGGCTGGACCGCGGCACGTACGCGATCGGCGGCGGGATCCGGTCATGGACCGAGACCGACTTCGACCGGGCCCGGCTGGAGGTCGACGCGGCCGGCACGGTCGCCCAGGTGCGGTTCACCGACGTCGACGGCCGCCTCGTCGAGATCGACGTCGACGACCGGGCGGCCGGACCCCGGCACCCGGCCCGGCTCCTCGCCCCGGTCGGGGCCGACGTCCGCCGCCCCGCCTCGCTGATGCTCGTGTGGATGCCGGAGTTCGACCTGCTCCGTGCGGTCCCGGGCCGCGATCCCGTGGTCCGCATCGGCGGCCGCGACGCCGCGACCGGACGTCTGCCCGCCCGCCGCCTGCACCGCCGGCACCTCGTCAAGACCTCCGGGCGGCTGTGGGTGCTCGAGCTCAACCGCGACGGCGACGACCCCGCGAGCGCCGGAGGTCCCGGCGAGGCCGTCCACGCTGCGGGCACGGACGATCTGCGGGCGGTCCGCCGCACCGTGGACGGGCACACCGCCCGGGTGGAGTTCCGCCCGCCGCTGCCGGACCCGGAGGCCCTCGCCGATGGTGCCCGCGCCACCGGGGCGTGGCGCGTCGGTGTCGACGACGCCGTCCTCACCGGCGGCACCTGGTCCGTCACCGCGACCGGCAGCCGCGTCGAGATCGACCTGGAGGTCACCCAGCGGTGGCGGCCCCGCGGCCTGCCCTGGCTGATGCGCCTGGTCACCACGGCGGTGCCCGTGTTCCGCACCTGGCCCACGACGTACGCGTGGCACGCCGCGATCCCCCGCGACGATCGCGCCCCCGTCACCGCCGCCTGGCGACGCACCGGCTCCGGCGGCGGCGCCGGCTATCGGCGCGCCACGGGCGGCTGACCGCCGCTACTTCTTCGCCGTCGACGACTTCTTCGCGGGAGCCTTCTTCGCCGGCGTCTTCTTGGTCGTCGACTTCTTGGCCGACGCGCTGCGCTTCTTCGGCCCCTGGGCCCGCTTCTCGGCCAGCAGCTCGATCGCCCGCTCGGCGGTGATCGACTCCGGGGTCGCGTCCCGCGGCAGCGTCCGGTTCGTCTCGCCGTCGGTCACGTACGGACCGAACCGGCCGTCCTTGACCACGATGGGCTTGCCGCTGTTCGGGTCGTCGCCGAGCTCCTTCAGCGGCGGCGCGGCCGCCGCCCGGCCGCGGCGCTTGGGCTGGGCGAAGATCTTCAGCGCCTCGTCGAGGGTGATCGTGAAGAGCTGCTCCTCGGACTCGATCGAGCGGGAGTCCTTGTCCTTCTTCAGGTAGGGCCCGTACCGACCGTTCTGCGCGGTGATCTCCTCGCCGGACTCCGGGTCCGTCCCGACCACGCGCGGCAGCGACAGGATCTTCAGCGCGTCCTCGAGCGTCACCGTGTCCAGGGACATCGACTTCAGCAGCGACCCCGTGCGCGGCTTCGGCTGCGCGGCCTTCGCCTTCTTCTGGGCCGCCTGGGACAGGTTCGGGTCGATCTCGGGCAGGTCGAGCTTCTCGGTGACGAAGGGGCCGAACCGGCCGTTCTTCGCCACGATCTCGTTCCCCGAGTCCGGGTCGACGCCGAGCACGCGGCCGTCGTCGGCCCCCGCCTTGAGCAGCTCGCGCGCCCTGGCCACCGTCAGCTCGTCCGGGGCGACGTCGTCGGGCACCGAGGCCCGCGGCGCCTTGCCGTCCTTGCCCGGCTCCGCCTCCAGGTCCTCCAGGTACGGGCCGTACCGGCCCACGCGCACCCGGATGCCCTCGCCGATCTGCACCGAGTTGATCGCCACCGGGTCGATCTCGCCGAGGTTCTCGACGAGGTCGCGCAGGCCGCCCCGGCCGTCCTCGGAGCCCTCGCCGAAGTAGAACCGGGTCAGCCAGGCCAGGCGCTCGCGGTCGCCGGCCGCGATCTGGTCGAGGTCGGCCTCCATCTCGGCGGTGAAGTCGTAGTCGATGAGCCGGGCGAAGTGCTCCTCGAGCAGCCGCACGACGGCGAACGCCAGCCAGGTGGGCACCATGGCCTGGCCCTTGGTGCGCACGTAGCCGCGGTCCTGGATCGTCGAGATCGTCGCGGCGTACGTCGAGGGGCGCCCGATGCCGAGCTCCTCGAGCGCCTTGACCAGCGAGGCCTCCGTGTAGCGCGCGGGCGGGCTCGTGGAGTGCCCGTCGGCGGCGATCTCCGTGCCCGCGAGCGCGTCGCCCTCGGCCATGCGCGGCAGCCGGTTCTCCTGCGGGCCGGACGGCGCGGCACCGCCGCCCTCGGGCGTCTCGACGTCCTTGGACTCCTCGTACGCGGCGAGGAACCCGCGGAACGTGATGACCGTGCCGGAGGCCGAGAACACGGCGTCCGACCCGGTGCGGTCGCCCGCCCCGGAGCCGAGCGTCGCGGCCAGCCGCACGGACGCCGTCGACCCCTTGGCGTCGGCCATCTGCGAGGCCACGGTGCGCTTCCAGATGAGCTCGTAGAGCTTGAACTGGTCGCCCGAGATCTCGCCGGCCACCTGGGCCGGGGTCCGGAACGAGTCGCCGGCGGGACGGATCGCCTCGTGCGCCTCCTGGGCGCCCTTGTTCTTCGAGGCGTAGAGCCGCGGCGCCCCGGGCACGTACTCGGACCCGTACAGCTCGGCGGCCTGCCGCCGGGCGGCGTCGGTCGCCTCGGCGGACAGCGCGGGCGAGTCGGTCCGCATGTAGGTGATGTAGCCGTTCTCGTACAGCGCCTGCGCGGTGCGCATCGTCTGCCGGGAGGCCATGCGCAGCTTGCGCGAGGCCTCCTGCTGCAGCGTCGAGGTCGTGAACGGTGCGGCCGGCTTGCGCGAGTACGGCTTGGTCTCCAGGGACCGGACGGCGAACGCGGCGCCGTCGAGCCCGGCGACGACGGCGTTCGCCCCGGCCTCGTCGAGGTGGGCGACGCCGGTGCGCACCTTGAGGCGGCCCAGGTCGTCGAAGTCGCGGCCCGCGGCCACGCGGTCGCCGTCCAGGCCGGTCAGGCGGGCGCGGAAGAGCTGACCGGCGTCGTCCCCGGACTCCGGGGCGAAGGAGCCCGTCACGTCCCAGTAGTCCGCGGTCACGAACGCCATGCGGTCACGCTCGCGCTCGACCACCAACCGGGTGGCCACGGACTGCACACGCCCGGCGGACAGCCCCTGGCGGACCTTGCGCCACAGCACCGGCGAGACCTCGTAGCCGTACAGGCGGTCCAGGATGCGGCGGGTCTCCTGGGCGTCGACCAGGTCGTGGTCCAGGTCCCGCGTGTTCTCCAGCGCGCGGGTGATGGCCTCGCGGGTGATCTCGTGGAAGACCATCCGGCGGACCGGCACCTTGGGCTTGAGCTCCTCGATGAGGTGCCACGCGATGGCCTCGCCCTCGCGGTCCTCGTCGGTGGCGAGAAAGAGCTCGTCGGCGTTCTTCAGCTCGGCCTTGAGCTCGCGCACCTTGGACTTCTTGTCGGCGTGCACCACGTAGTAGGGGTCGAAGCCGTTGTCGACGTCGACCGCGAACTTCTTGTACGGCCCCTTCTTCATCTCCGCGGGCAGCTCCGAGGGCTGCGGGAGGTCCCGGATGTGGCCGACGCTCGCCTCCACGACGTAGTCGTCGCCGAGGTAGCCCTGGATCTTGCGAGCCTTGGTCGGGGACTCGACGATCACGAGCTTGCGGGCCTGAGGCATCCGTTCCTGCTTTCCGACGGTGAGGGGCGTCCGGTGACGCCGAAGGGGCGTCGCGTCCTGTCACGGTACGACACGGGCGACGACGGCGGAACTCTACCGAGATGCTCCGGCGTCGGCGCGGGGCCGCCCACAGGCCGCTCGCCACCGCTGCTGCGCATCGAGCGTGCCGGCTTCTTCCCCGAGGTCGCGGGACGAGGGAGAACCCAGCACGCTCGATGCCCGGTTCGTCGACTCAGTCCTGCGGACGCGCCGTGGCCTGCCGCACGAGCAGCAGCAGCGCGAACGTCGCCGCGGTCGCGGCCAGCACCCCGAGCACGCCGACCGCGTAGGCGGTGACGTCCTCGCCGATCGGCACGCTCGCGGCGTCGACGAGCCGGACTCCCCCGGCGAAGGCGAGGATCCCGGTCACCAGGGCGCCGAGCAGCATCAGCCCTGCGACGGCGGAGGACCCGGGGGACGAGAAGGCGTGCGGCTCCGGCTCCCCGGAGGGCAGCCGACGTCGACGCGGTGCGACGTCGAGGGAGGACGCCGGCGTCAGGGCGCACACGAGGGCGCCCCAGGCGAGCACGACGAACAGGGCGGCGACGACGTCGGACGGCCGGTGCCACTGCCCCACGAGCGTCGAGACACCGGTGGCCGCGGTGTACGAGGCGCCCAGCAGCGCCACGACCGGCCGCCAGGCGCGCGGCGTGGCGAGCAGCAGCGCGACGGAGACGGAGGCCGCCACCGTGGTGTGCCCGCTGGGCAGCGTGTTGCCGCTGTACCAGCCCGGCAGCAGGTCGGGGCGGGTCAGCACCGAGTGCTTGAGTACCTGGGTGGTCAGGTTGGCCCCGCCCACCAGGACGGCGACCTGGAGCGCGAGGATCCAGCGGCGGCGGACGACGGCGACGAGCATCGCCGCGCCGATCCCCGCGACCACGAAGGCCACCGAGACGACGTCGAGCACGGGTTCGGCGACGCGCCACAGGCTGTCCTGCCCGTACAGCGCGCCGTCGCGGGCCAGGTCGTCCAGCTGCTGGCCCGGCAGGGTCGTGACGAACACCCGGTAGGTCAGCCAGACCGCGAGGACGGCGACGAGCGCGACGGCGGCCGCGGCGACCTGAGCGCCCGGACGGGTCTCGGGGCGCGGCGGCGCGACGAGCCGCGCGACCGGCGAGGGGGCCGGGGCAGGTGCCGGCGCGGTCGCACCGCCCCCGCCGGGGGGCACCGCGACCGGAGCGTGCCGGGAGTCGCCGTTCATGCAGGTCAGCGTAACCAGTTCGTGTGAGGGTCCGGTGGACGGCCGGTGGGATCTCCGGACGGGAAACCCGGCGGACGCGACCGCGGGCTCAGGTCGGCCGCGGCGCGTACATGATGACGGCGACGCCGACGAGGCACACGACCGCGCCGATCACGTCCCACCGGTCCGGCCGGAAGCCGTCGACCACCATCCCCCACACCAGGGAGCCCGCGACGAAGACGCCGCCGTAGGCCGCGAGGATCCGCCCGAAGTGCGCGTCCGGCTGCAGGGTGGCGAAGAACCCGTACAGCCCCAGCGCGATGACGCCGAGGCCGATCCACAGCCAGCCACGGTGCTCGCGGACGCCCTGCCACACCAACCAGGCACCGCCGATCTCGAACAGCGCCGCGGCCGCGAACAGGACGACAGATCTCAGGATGGTCATGGTCCAGTCTCCCGCTACCGGCCGAAGAGCTGGGTCCACCAGGGGCCGCCCGCACCGGCGACCGTGCCGAGCCCGTGCCGGGTGTGCGAGCACTCGAGGATGTTGGCGCGGTGCCCGGGGCTGTCCATCCACGCCTCGACGACGGCCGCGGCGTCCGGCTGTCCGCGCGCGATGTTCTCGGCCGCCAGACCGCTCACCCCCGCGGCGTCCGCGCGGTCCCACGGCGTGCGGCCGTCGGGATCGGTGTGGTCGAAGTAGTCGCGCGACCGCATGTCCTCCGAGTGCGCGGCAGCGAGGCCGTCCAGCGCGGGGTCGGCGACGAGGGCGCTGCAGCCGGCCCCCGCCCGCTCGACGTTGACGAGCTCCAGCACCCGGTCGGCGACCGCGGACCTGGTACCGGAGCCACCGGCGGCTCCGTCGTCGGGCCCGTCGCCGGAACCGTCGTCGGGCCGGTCGGCCGGGGTCGGCCCGGTGTCCCGCGGCGCCTCGTCCTGCGCCGACGACGACGGCGCGGCCGGTTGCACCTCGATCGCGCGGTCGGCGTCGGTCCGCGACCGTTCGCCGTCGACGACGATGCCCTGCTCCGGGCTCTCCGTGGCGGCCGACGGCGTCGACGCCACCGGCGAGGTCGCGGACAGCGCCGTGCCGAGGGCCGGCACGTCGGCAGGCGCGGCGGCCGGCGCGCCGGTCGCGGCACCGGAGGCGGCGTGGTGCGGTGCCACCCGCAGCCCGTCGGGCACGAGGAGCACCAGCAGCGCCAGGAGCCCGAGGCCGACGGCGAAGGCCGCCGCGAGCGCCGCGAGCTGGCGCCACCAGGTCGAGGCTCGCCGGGGACTGGTCACCGCAGCACGCTATCGAGACGTGCGGCCGCTGCCCAGGGCCGGGCGGGGCCCGGCCGTCGGACGGGGACGCGCCGTCGCGGGCCGGAGTCGTCAGTCCGCGACGCGCTCGGCGAGGTAGCGCGCGTAGGCCGGCGTGCGTTCCACGGCCTGCCGGTGCGCCTCGTGGGCGGCGGCCTGCACGACGTCGACGTCGAACCGGGACGCGGCGTCCCGGCGCCAGCCGACGTACTGCGTCCAGGCCAGCGGCTCGCCCTCCAGGGCCACCGGCGTCACCCCGGGCTGGTCGAGCAGCAGCGGCTGCACGAGCCCGACGGCGTGGTTGCCCCGGACCTGCTCGATGGCCGAGGCCCGCTCGGTCTCGCTGACCTCCCGCGGGGTGAAGCCGGACCGCACGCAGGCCGCGACGAAGCAGCGCTCGAAGCAGCCCTCGCCCGGCGCGGAGAGCCAGTACTCGCTCGCCAGCTCGCCGAGCGGGACGACGGTGTTCCCGGCGAGCCGGTGCTCGTCGGAGAGCAGCACGAACACGGGGTCGGTGAACAGGCGTGTCCACACGACGTCGCCCTCGGTGGGGAGCACCTCGTTCTCGCAGGCGCCGACGAGCGCGAGGTCGAGGTCGCCGGCGGCCAGCCGCCGGTTGGCCTCCTGCGCCGACCAGGCCGTGAAGGACGTCAGCGCGATCCCGGTCAGGTCGGCCCGCAGCCGGTTGAGGAAGATGCCGCCCAGCACCGTCGCGACGGTGCCGACCCGGAGCGAGGTCACGACGTCGGTCCGGCCGCTGACGTGGCGACGCACGTCCTCGCCGAAGGCGTCCATCGCGGGCAGCAGGACGCGGGCGTGCCGCAGCACGAGGTCGCCGAGCGTGGTCGGGCGGGCGCCCCGGCGGTCGCGGACGAACACCGAGCCGCCGAGGGCGTCGTCGATGCGGTTGAGCTGCGCCGTCAGCGCGGGTTGCGCCATGCCCAGGGCAGCGGCCGCCCGGGTCACGCTGCCGTGCTCCGCGACGACGGTCACCAGCCGCAGGTGGCGGAGGTCGATCTCCATACCGGGATGGTATCGGGATCATCGCGTCGGGGGGATGGTGGGCGCCTGACGGGCACGCGCCGTCCGCCAGACGGACGGACACACGGACGACATACTGCACCTGGGAGCAATGGTGCCGCACGACGGCAGAAGGAGTCATCATGGCAGAACGCGTGACGTTCGCGAGCAGCACCGGACCGGCACTGGCCGGCATCATCGACGAGCCCGAGGGGGAGGTCCGCGGCTGGGGCGTGTTCGTCCACGGCTTCACGCTCGGCAAGGACTCCCCCGCGGCGGCCCGCATCTCCAAGCAGCTCGCGGCCGAGGGCATCGGCATGCTCCGCTTCGACAACCTCGGCCTCGGCGACTCCGAGGGCGACTGGGGTGACGGCTCGTTCACCATCAAGGTGGCCGACGTCGTCAGGGCGGCCGAGTACATGGCCTCCCGCGGGACGCCGGCCGACCTGCTGGTCGGCCACTCCTGGGGCGGCGCGGCCGCCATCGCCGCGGCCCCGGAGCTGCCCGCGGTGCGCGCGGTGGCCACGGTCTGCGCGCCGTTCGACCCGAGCCACGCCGAGAACCACTACGACGACCTCGTCGACCAGGTGCTCGAGGAGGGCAACGCCGTGTGGCAGGTGGGGGGCAAGCGGCTCAACCTCAAGCGCGGCATGGTCGAGGACGTGCGCGAGGCGGACCTGGAGCACCGGATCGCCGAGCTGGACACCCCGCTGATGATCATGCACTCCCCCACGGACCAGACCGTCGGGATCGAGAACGCCAGCCGGATCTTCGCCGCGGCCCGCCACCCGCGCAGCTTCGTCTCCCTGGAGGGCTCCGACCACCTGCTCACCCGGCCGGGTCAGGCGCAGCGCGCGGCGCGGATCATCAGCGCCTGGGCCAACCAGTACCTGCAGCAGGACTGACCGGGCACGTCACCCGCGGCTCGTCAGGACGCGTCGGCCGGCGCGAGGAACCCGTCGCGCACGAGGCCGCGCACCGCGGGCAGCAGCTCCGCGGCGAGGTCGTCCGCGGACACCTCGAGCAGGGCGCCGAGCGCGCCGACGATCTGGCCGACGGTCAGCTCGCCGTCGCAGACCCCGACGAACGCCGCGAGCCCCGTGGAGGCCTGGATCCCGCGGCCGAGCCCGTCGCCCTGACGCACGACGACGACGTTCGGGTCGCTCGCCCCCGGGGTGAGGTAGCGCTCCTCGGTGACGTCGCCGGCGACGACGAGACGCTCGGCGGCCAGCTCGGCGTCCGTGCGCTGCTCGAGCCAGTCGTGCGCGGCCAACGACGCCGCGACGTGCCCGCCCAGGGGCTGACGCAGCGTGCCATGGTGCTCCTCGAGCCGACGCAGGGTCGGCTCGCCGGCGACGGGCCGGCGCAGCGTGACGAGGCCGAAGCCGACGGCCTCGACGTCCCGCGCGTCGAAGTCGTCCAGCCAGGCGCCGTAGGCGGCGGCCCATGCCTCGGGTTCGCGGTCGGGCGTCGTGCCGCCGTCGCGGATCCAGGTCTCGGCGTACTCGGCCGGGTCGAGCAGCTCGCGCTCGATCACCCAGCCGTCCAGACCCGAGGCGTCCAGCCAGGCGCCGACCCTCTCGGTCCACGGCTCGCCGCGCCGGTGCTCCCAGTTGACGAGCATCTGGGCCACCCCGCCCGGGGCCAGCACGGCGCCGACGCCGGTGACGAGGTCGCGCACGAGGTCGTCGGCGGACCGCCCGCCGTCGCGGTACTCGAACGCGCCGATCGCCGCGTCCACGGCGGCACCGGCGGCGCCCGACCGCGGGGTGATGACGAAGGGCGGGTTCGACACGACGAGGTCGAACCGGTCGTCGCGCACGGGGTCCAGCATCGAGCCGGCACGCAGGTCCAGGTCGGCGTCGGCCGCGTTCAGCGCGGCGTTGAAGCGCGCGTAGTCCAGCGCGCGCGTCGAGACGTCGGTGGCGACGACCGTCTCCGCGTGCCGGGCGGCGTGGAGCGCCTGGATGCCGCAGCCGGTGCCCAGGTCGAGCACCCGCGAGACCGGGGTGCGCACCGTGACCTGCGCGAGCGTCGTCGAGGCACCGCCCGCGCCGAGGACGTGGTCGGCGGCGAGGCGACGGCCCGTCGCGAGCTCGCCCAGGTCGCTGGCCAGCCACCACTGCACGGGGCCGCCCGCGTCGGTCGCGGCGTACGGACGCAGGTCGCAGGTCGCCCGGACGGCGTCCGCGGAACCCGCCCCGGCGGTCTCGACCAGCCCGAGCCGCTGCGCACCGTCGGCGCCGACGTCGGGCAGCGCGGCGTCCAGCGCGCTGCGGGTGGTCTCCTGCCCGAGCAGGAACAGTCGTGCCAGGGTCGCCCGGGGGTCGTCGGCCCGACGGGCCAGCACCCGCTCGGCGGGGACGGTCTGCTCGCGGTGCAGTGCGGCGGAGGCCAGCGGACCCAGCAGGTCCTCGACACCGTCGACGGTGTACTCCGCCCCGGCCAGCGCTGACCGCAGCGCGGTCACGTCGCCGGACGGCGCCGGGAGGGTCACTCGCGGCACCCGCCGCCGAGGTACTCGGTGACCTGGCCGTGCGCGGTCGCGGCACGGGCGGTGTCGGCCTCGGAGAAGGTCAGGGTCATGACCGAGGCGACCTCGTCGGCGTCGTCGGTGTCGACGTCGGCCAGGGCGCTCACGGCGCTGTCGAGGTACCCGGTCATGCCGGACCAGCCCTCGACGTCGGGGGCGTCGATCGAGGTGATCGCACGGTGCGCCTCGCGGAAACCGGACACGAGTGCTCGCGGATGCTCCTCGTCGATGCCGGCCAGGGCGCGGTTGGTGTCGGCCCAGACCTGCTGCAGCTCGAGGCACTCCTCGCTCACGGAGGGCGAGGGGGCGGAGCCGCCCCCGTCACCGCCGCCGCTCATCGTCAGGTCGGACCCGATCGAGATGGCCGGCATCGGTTCGGCGGACGCCGCCGCCCCGGCGCCGTCGGAGCTCGGGTCCCCGCTGCTGCAGGCGCCGACGGTCAGCACGGTCGCCAGCGTCGCCGCGAGGGCGACGGCGGCTCGGCGCGAGCGTCGACGAGAGGTCAGCACCGTTCCATGGTGGCCCACGCCGCGCGCGGTGGGGAAATCCGGCACGCCGCCCGCAGGCGCCGGCGGCGGAACCTTCCGGACGAACGTCGCAAGCCGGGCTGGAGCAGTCCGGGGGAGCCGCAGAGCCGTGCTTTGCCCTCGTCGCTCACTGCGCCGGCGTGGCGCAGTCGGCGGCGAGGTGCGTCGTGACCCGCTCGGAGGCCGTCGTCATGGCTGCGGTGTCCAGACCCGACATCGCCTCGGCCACCGCGGCCTCGACCTCGGAGTTCTTCGCCTCCTCGGCGGCGTCGGCCACGACGGTCACGTAGGTGGCCACGGTGGACCAGTCCGCCGCCACCTCGGCCGGCGGCGTCAGCCCGGTCAGCGCGTCGCGCGCGGTGACGAACCCCGTGCGCAGCGACCTCGGCGACTCCAGGTCCATCTGCACCTGGGCGGCCGCCGCCCGCGACCACGCCACCTGCGCGGTCGCGCAGGTCTCCGGCTCCGTGGTCAGCAGGGCGGCGGTGGGTGCGGGCGCGCTGTCGCCCGCCCCGCCGACGACGTCGAGCCCGGCACCGGCACCCACGCCCGCGACGAGCGCGAGGGCCGTCGCGACGAGCAGGGAGCTGCGGCGGGCGAACCGGCCGGAGGGACGGGTCCGTGCGAACGCGACGCCGCGTCGCCGCAGCCCCGCGGCGCCGTGCGCCACACGGCCGGCGGCGTCACGACCGGCACCGGCGGCGCGGCCCGTCACGCCGGCCGACCGGCTGCGACGACGGCGGCTCGCGCCGTCGCCAGGACTCGCGGCCGCCGAGGGCGCGGCCGCACCGGTCAGCACGTCGTCGAGCGGCGGCACGTCGGTGGCCACCGCCGTGGGTGCCCACGGCAGGTCGGCGGGCGGCCCCACCGCACCAGGCTGACCTGCGTCGACACCGTCCGGGGCGGGGACGTCGTCGTGCACGTCGCTCGGCCTCATGTCCGCGAACAGTACCGGGTGCGGCTGAGCACCCGGGCCGAGTTGTCCGGATCGTTGCCTTGGTGACCTTGACCTGGGACCCGGTTGACCGCCAGATTGTGCGAGTGACATCGACGACGACGGGCATGTGGGTAGCACCCGAGAAGGATCCGCGCACCACCGGGATCGACCCGGTCGGCGAGAAGGAGACCCTCTGGGAGTACCTCTGCCGCTACCGGATGACCCTCGTGATGAAGTGCGAGGGTCTGGACGCCGACCAGCTGGCGCGCCGCAGCGTGTACCCGTCGTCCCTGTCCCTGCTCGGCCTCGTGCGCCACCTCGCCAACGGCGAGCACCACTGGTTCTCCCGCGTCCTGGGCGGGTCCACCGCCGACGGGCCCTTCGAGCGCCCCGGGGTCGAGGACGTCGAGTTCGACGAGGCCGTCGGCACCCCCGAGGCCGTGGCCGAGGCCTGGGAGGCCTGGCACCGGGCGGTCGACGCCGCCGACGAGCTCATGGTCGACGAGAGCCTCGACCGGGAGGTCCCGTTCGACGACGCGACCGTCGAGGTGCGCGACGTCGTCATCCACATGGTCGAGGAGTACGCCCGTCACATGGGCCACGCGGACCTGCTGCGCGAGTGCATCGACGGTCGCGTGGGGCTCTGAGGCATCCGGCGACGCTGCCCGACCCGACCCGACCAGCCGTTGTGGGCATGAAATCTGCAGGTCCTCCGCGGGGAGGACCTGCAGATTTCATGCCCACAACGCGTGCGGCGGTTAGCCCGAGGCGCGGACCACCAGCCGGGGCTCGAGCACCTCGTGCACGTCGTCGGTGCGCCCGCCGAGCCGTCCGGTGAGCAGCGCGACGGCCCGTTCACCCATCACCTCGCGCTGCTGCTGGACCGTGGTGAGGGCGGGCCGTACCCGGCGCGCGAGCAGGGTGTCGTCGTACCCGACGACGGCGACGTCGTCCGGGACGCGCAACCCCCGGTCCAGCGCCCGGTCGAGCACGTCGCACGCCTCGACGTCGTTGCGGGCGAAGACCGCCCGGTAGCCGTCGTCGAGCAGGCCGTCGACGGCGTCCGGCGCCGCGACACGCACGTGGTCGCCCAGCCCCGCGCGGCGCATCGCGTCCTCGTACCCGCGACGGCGGGCGAGGCCCGCGGGGCGGGTCGACGACGTCACGTGGGCGATCCGCTCGTACCCCCGGCCGACGAGGTGGTCGACCACCAAAGCGGCACCCTGCTCGTCGTCGTTGGTCACGGAGTCGACGCCGGCCACGGGGTCCGCCGTGCGCCCGACCATGACCACCGGCAGCCGGCGCGCGGCCGCGGTCAGCACCTCGTCGGGGACCCAGGACGACACCACCACGAGGCCGTCGACACCGAGGTCGCCGAGCTGCTGCACCCGGTCGGCGAGCCGTCCGCGGTCGCGCGAGCCGTGGGCGAGGACGACGGACAGCCCCACCTGCTCGGCGGCGTCCTCGACGGAGGCGACGATCTCGGTCTGGTACGGGTTCTCGAGGCTGGAGATGACCACGCCGAGCAGCATCGACCGGCCCTGCTTGAGGGTGCGGGCGCTGAGCGAGGGGCGGTAGCCGACCTGCTCGGCGACGGCGAGGATGCGGTCGCGGGTGCTCTCGGAGACGCCCGGGTCGCCGCGCAGCGCCAGTGACACCAGCGACTTCGACACCCCGGCGGTCGCGGCGACGTCGCGCAGCGTCGGTCGGGGTCGGGGCGAGGCGGTGGGCACCCCGACATCCTGCACCCCGGCGTGCCGCCGCGCGACGGTGACGCGCGGCCCGCGCTCGAGGAGGACTGGAACGTTCCAGATGTTCGGGCGTCGTTCACCGTCCCGCCACCGGGACGACGCGGGCCCGTCGCCGCCCGTCCCTAGCGTCCTTGCTCGTGACCATCGCCCCCAGCCCCGAGACCACGTCCCTCGACACCCGCGCCGCCGCCCTGCGCACGCGACCCGCCGCGCTGCTGCTCGACTTCGGCGGGGTGGTGCTGACGACCCGCAAGCGGCCCGGCGGCACCGAGGAGATGGCCCGCCACCTGAAGGAGGTCCTCGCCCGGGCAGGTCACCACCGCAGCCACGCCGAGCTGGTCGAGCTGCTGCGCGGTGGCCGGACGGCGCTGAAGGACTGGAAGAACGCCTCCTCGCGCCGCCTGGCTCCCCCCGAGCTCGACCACCGCACGATCTGGCGCGAGTTCTACGGCTCCCCGCTGACCGCCGCGGAGCGCGACGTGCTGGCCGGGTCGGCCGGACTTCTCCAGGAACGCCTGACCCGGACGCTGACCGACCACACCGTCCGGCCCGGCGTGCGCGAGCTGCTCACCGCGGCCCAGGAGCTGCGGGTCCCGGTGGGCATCGTCTCCAACGCGCACTCCGGCCGGGCGCACCGGGCGATCCTCGCCGAGCAGGGGCTCGCCGAGGCGTTCGCCGTGCAGGTCTACTCCGACGAGGTCGGCATCCGGAAACCCCACCCGGGCATGATCGAGCTCGCCGCAGCGGCTCTCGGCACCTCGGCGGAGGCGTGCTGGTACGTCGGGGACACCTACGACCGCGACGTCGTCGCCGGACGGCGCGCCGGCGTCGGGGCCGTACTGCTCACCCGCGACCACCACACCGCCCACCCGCCGTTCGCCGTCGCCGACCGGCCCGACGTCGAGCTGCCCGACCCGGTCGGGCTGGCCGACCTGCTGCGCGCCGCCGAGCCCACCGGCCCCTCCGACGCCTCGCGAACGGCGCACGGCACGGACCGCGCAGGCCTCGGCACCCCGGCCGAGACGCCGGGGCGCGGAACCGGGGTCAGCGCCCTCCTCCTCGACCACGGCGGCGTCATCTCCACGTCGCACCGTGACGAGAGGACCCGTCGCGGGTTCGCCGCCGACCTCGCGGAGCGCCTGTGCCGCGCCGGGTACCCGACGACGACGGACGAGGCGGCAGGCGCCCTCGCGCAGGCCCGCGCCGCGCACAAGGCGTGGAAGGCCGACCACGAGGCGGGCCGCCCCACGGCGGACGACCCGGCCGGGCTCGTCACGGCCGAGATCGACGCCCCGACGTTCTGGGTCGACCTCGTCGGCCCGGGCCTCGACCGGCACGGCCCCGGGGTGCGGCACTGGCTGCGCGCCGAGGCGCACGCCCTCATGGTCGGCTACGCCCGCACCAAGTCGGTGCCCACCCTGCGGCCGGGCGTGCGCGAGCTGCTCGGCACCGCCCGTGCCGCCGGGGTACCCGTCGCCGTCGTCTCCAACACCGTCTGCGGCCGCGCCGTGCGCGAGGAGCTGGTCGAGGCGGGGCTGGACGACCTCGTCGGCGCGCACGTCTACTCCGACGAGCTGGGCGTGCGCAAACCCGACCCGACCACCGTGCGGACGGCCCTGACGGCGCTGGACGCCGACCCGGCCCGCGCCGTCTTCGTCGGGGACAAGCCGCACCGCGACGTCGTCGCCGCCCGGGCCGCCGGCGTCGGCACCACGGTGATCGTGCGCGGCGGCACCACCGACGACGCCGCGCTGGACGCCCTGCCGCCCGGCGACCCGCGCGCCCCCGACCACCTGGTCGCCTCGATGGAGGACGTCGACGCCCTGCTGGGCCGCGCCGTCCGAGGCGACCGGGACACCGACGCCGGCATCCGCCGGTAGCCCGAGCAGTACCGAGACGAACCCCTCAGGAAGGTCCTCATGTCCAGCGACGTCACCGCGGCGGGCACGTCCCGCGCCCGGCTCGCCGATCCCCGCACGCTGTCCGGTTCCCAGAAGCTCATGATCCTCGCGCTGTCCATGACCCTGTACGGCGTGGGCGACATCGTCGCCAGCGTCGTGCCGGAGCTCCAGGTCGGACCGCTCGAGCTCGGCGTCTCCTACTTCTCGTTCATCGCCGTCGTGCTCGCGGCGCTGCTGTCGCCGTTCTGGGTCGCCGTCGGCGCCCCGCTCGGCGAGCTCGTGTTCTCCGACATGCTGCTCGGGGACTTCTCCGGGTTCGGCGAGCTGGAAGGCTTCCTGCAGACCGCCCTGGCGATCTACGTCGCCGGCTGCCTGGTGCGCAACCCGCTCAACCGCGTCCAGGTCGCCCTGGCACCGGTCGTCATGGTGCTGGTCGACAAGATCTCGGGCGGTGTCGTCGACATCGCCAAGGTCCTCGTCGGCATCGACCCCGAGACCCTCGAGGAGGCCGACGGCCTCGTCGGCGCGTTCCTCCTCGCCGAGGGGCTGGACATCGTCGTCACCGTGGTGTTCTCCGGCATCCTCTTCGGCGCGCTGCCCGCCCTGTGGCTCACCCCGCGCCTGTACGGGAAGCTCGAGCCGATCATGGGGCTGCGCCCCCGCGACCCCGAGCACCCGCCGCACCTGTCCGGCCCGCGCGGCACGCGGTTCTGGCCCGTCGCCGTGCTGGCGCTGGTCGCCGCCGGGGCCCTCGCCCTGCTGGCCCAGTGGGAGGAGTTCGTCGGCCGGGAGGGCGGCATCTCCACCATCGGAGCCTTCGAACCGGACTACGTCGACCAGTACGGCGACGTGTGGCTCTGGATCGCCGCCGGCGTCGCGCTCGTCGTCGGCCTCGTCCTCTTCGTCCTGGTCGCCGCGCTGCGGCGCCGCCGCTCGGCCGACACCGCCGACGTCCGCAGCTCCGACGACGACGAGGCGTCCTTCTGATGGCCGACGACCGCGACGCAGCACCGGCCGTGGAGGTCCGCGACCTGACGTTCCGGTACCCCGGAGCCGCGCAGGACTCCCTGCACGGGGTGGACCTGACGATCGAGGCCGGTGACTTCGTCGCGGTCGTCGGCGGCAACGGGTCCGGCAAGACGACGCTGTGCAAGACGTTCAACGGACTCGTCCCGCACTTCTGGAACGGCGACATCTCCGGCCGGGTCAAGGTGGCGGGCCGCAGCACGGCGCGACGCACCGTCGGCGAGATCGCCCACGACGTCGGCTACGTCTTCCAGGACTTCGGCAACCAGCTCGTGCGGCCCACCGTGCGCGACGACGTCGCCTTCGGCCCGCTGAACTTCGGGCTGGCGGACTGGGAGGCGCGGACGGACGCGGCGCTGCGCGCCCTGGAGATCGACGACGTCGCCGGTACCCACACCTGGCAGCTCTCGGGCGGGCAGCAGCACCTGACGGCGCTGGCCGGAGCGCTCGCCCTGGCCCCGTCGATCCTCGTCGTGGACGAACCCGCGGCGGAGGTCGACCCGCGGCGGGCCGCCGCGGTGTACGAGCACCTCACCCGCCTCAACGAGCAGGGCGTCACGGTGGTCGTCATCGAGCACCACGCCGAGCTCATCGCCCGCTACGCGCGCAGCGTCGTGCTCATGGACGCCGGGCGGGTGCGCTGGCACCTCCCGGTCGACGAGGCCCTGGCCCGCACGGCCGACCTCGCCGAGGCGCACATCCCGGCGCCGCAGGTCGTCGCGCTGGCGCAGGAGCTCGTGCCCGACGTGGCTGCCGGCCGGCGGCGACCGCCGCTGACGATCGAGGAGTGCGCCGCGATGCTGCGGGACGCGGGGCGGTCCGAGCAACCGGGTGCAGCGCTGCTGCGTGCTCCGGACCATCCCGGGGCCGACGGCTCCCCCGCACCCGGGTCGACCTCCGGTCCTCCCGCCGGGTCCGACGTCGTCGCCCGTCTGGACGGCGTGCGGTACGGCTACCGCACGATCTCGGGCGGCAAGCACACCGTGCTGGACGGCTTCGACCTCACGCTGCGGGCCGAGGAGCGCATCGCCCTGGTCGGCTCGAACGGAGCCGGCAAGTCCACGCTGCTGTCCCTGCTGTCGGGGCTCGCCGTCCCCGAGGCGGGCGCCGTCGAGGTGGCCGGCCGGGACACCCGCAGCGTCTCCGCCGCGCAGCTGTCCTCCCAGGTCTGCTACCTGCTGCAGCGTCCCGAGGAGATGTTCCTGACCGACTCCGTCCGGGCCGACGTCGCGATGCACCCCACCGGGCGGCGTGCCCCGGACGCCCGGGAGCTGGTCGAGCAGGTCCTCGACCGGACGCGGCTGACGGACCTCGCCGACCGGGACGGCCGCCTGCTGTCCGGAGGGCAGCAGCGCCGGGCGACCCTCGCCGTCGGGCTGGCGATGCGGCCGCGGCTGCTCCTGCTGGACGAGCCGACGTCGAGCCTGGACCTGCGCTCCCGCGACGACGTGATCGACATGCTCTCCGCCCTCGCCGAGCACATCCGCTGCACGGTCGTGGCGACGCACGACATGCACCTCGTCGCCGAGTGGGCGGACCGCGTCGTGGTGCTCGACCAGGGCCGCGTGGTCGCCGACACCGACCCCGCGACGTTGTTCGCCTCTCCCGACGTGCTGCGCCGGGCCCGGCTCGTGCCACCGCAGGTGACCCAGGTCGGCCACGCCCTCGGGATGGACCCGCTGCCGCTGTCCGTCGCCGAGACGACCCGGAGACTCGCCCCGCTGCCCACCGAGGAGCTCGTATGACCATCGCCGACGTCGCCGCACCGCACGGCACCTCCCCCGAGGTCGCGCCGGGCACGACCGGGACCCGGCACCGGTCCGGGCTCGACCGGGTGTCGGTCGAGTGGGTCAAGCTCGAGCTGATGCGCGTCGCCTACGCCACGCGCGGCGGGTTCCTCGCCCGTCGCGACCCGCGGGCCGTCCTGGGCTGGTACGCGCTGTGCGCGCTGGCCCCCTGGTTCACCTACTCCACGCCGATCCTGGTCGTCCTCTTCGTCCTCGCGCTCGGCTGCGCCCTGGCGGCACGGATCGGCCCGCTGCTGCTGGGCCTGTTCACGCTCGGGCTCGTGGGGCAGGCCGCCTACGTCCTGGTGCTCGTGCTCGTCCTCGGCGGCGACACCACGGCGCTCGACGGCCTGCTGCAGATCTCCCTGAAGCTCGGGGCGGTGTCGCTGGCCAGCATGGCGGCGTTCGTGTCGCTCGACCCCGAGAAGCTGTCCGACGGGCTGCAGGCGATGCGGGCGCCCGCCGTGCTCGGCTTCGCCATCAGCTACGGCTACCGCATGGTGCCGCTGCTCATCGACGAGTTCCACGACATCGTCGACGGCCACCGGCTGCGCGGGGCCCCGCACCAGGGGCACGGGTTCCTCGGGTGGCGGACGATCGCGCGGATCGGCCGCATCGCCGTGCAGGCCTTCTACCCGCTGTTCCTCAACACCGCGCAGCGCACGCGGACCACGGTCGAGGCGATGGAGACCCGCGGGTTCACCAGCGCCGGGCCGTCACCGGCCGGACGCCGGCTGCGGCTGGCGTACCTGCAGTGGCGCGTGGGCGACACGCTGCTGCTCGTCGTCAGCGTCGCCGTCGTCGTCGCGGTCTACACGGTCCTGCCGACCCCCTGACCCCGTCGGGCCCGCCCGACCCGGACCCGAGGCGCGGAGCCCCCCTGCTGTGGGCATGAAATATGCAGGTCTTCCCCGGGGAAGACCTGCATATTTCATGCCCACAGCAGGGTGCCGGCGGAGCTCAGCGGCCGCGCCGGCTCGGGGTCAGTCGCCCGAGGCGGCCCAGAAGATCGCCGTGGCGACCTGGCTCATCCCGCCCTTGGGGTGGGTCCGGAAGAACGGCGTCGTACCGAAGACCACGGCACGAGCACCGGTGGCCGTCTCGCCGGACACGACGGCCGCCTGGCCCGCGGCCACGTCCTGGCCCGGCCCGTACAGGCCGTTCCAGTGCCCGGCCAGGAACGGCGACCCGGCGTCGTAGGCCAGCTCGACCGACGTGCTCTCCCCGAGGCCCGTGAACCAGACCGCCGGGTAGATGAACGAGGTGTCCTGCGGGTGCGGGGCGAAGATCGACCCGGTCGGCGTGTCCACCGCCACGATCCCGTTGCCGCGCGAGTTCCCGCGCACCGCGTCGCCCTCGACGAGGCCGTACGCCTCGGCCGCCGCGAACCCGGACGTCGACTCGCCGACGATCGCCCCGCCGGCGTCGAGCCACTCCTGCACGGCGGCGTCGCCCGCCGCGTCAGGGTTGAAGGAGGACCCGACCCACAGCACGTCAGCGTCCTCGAGACCCGTGGTGCCGTCGGCCGCACCGGCCGAGACGCCCGAGGAGGAGACCGGGACGAGGTCGTCGAACCCGAGGTCCGTCAGCGCCACGACGTCGTCGGACCCGCCGGTGTACGCGACCGTGAGGTCCTCGAGCACGGCAGCCTCGTCCAGGGAGGCGACCTCCGCGGCCGTGGCGGCCTCGAACGGGATGTCGAACGTGACCACGGCGTCGGCGGCGGCCGGCAGGCCCTCGGGCCCGACGACGGCACGACCGTCGTCGAGCAGCCACGCCGGGGCGTCCTCGGAGAGGATCGCGTTGAGGGCCCGGAAGTCCTCGATGCCGGCGAGGTCGAAGACGACGTGGTCGGCCTTCTTCGGCAGCACGCCGTCCTGCGGGACGCGGTGCAGCGGCGTCGTGCCGCCGAGCGCGGCGTCGGTCGTGTCGCCGACCGCGACGACGGTGGCGCCCCACAGGTCGGCGAGGCTCCACGCCGAGATGTCGTACATCGTGGGCAGCTTCTCGGAGATGTCCGACCCGGTGGCGAGGAGCGTGTTCGCCAGACCGCGGCGCGGCTGGTGCATGTCGACCACGAGGGAACCGGCGGGGAACGTCTCGCCGCCGACCTCGGTGGACCGCTGCAGCGTCCCGACCTCGACCCCGTGGTAGAGCAGGGCGTCGACCAGGGCCTCGGCGTCGGACGACGAGCGCTGGCCGTCGCCGACCGGGATGACGTAGGCGCGCGGCAGGTCCACCGGCTCCTGGTCGTCGGTGACGTCCCACAGCTCCTTCCAGGCGTCGGGTCCTGCGACGTCGGCGATCGTCTCGGTGGTCAGCGACTCCTTGGGCGCGCCCTCGACGCCGCGACGGAAGGTCTCGATCTGGTTGGCGAGCATCTCGTCGCTGTGCGCGGCGACGTAGTCGAGCATCGAGACCATCGTGACCCGGGCGACCTCGGTGTTGATCGCGGCGTCCTCGGGGGTGGTCGTCCCGAGCGACCAGGAGCGGCCGTGCGGCAGCTCGACGGTGCTGGTCACGGCGCCGTGGTAGGCCGCGTACTGGGCGGTGAAGATCGGCGGGTAGTCGTCCCACCCGCTCGGGGTGTCGCGGTACGGGATCTTGATGTTCCCGGTCTTCTCGTCGGTCGACCGACCCGTCTCGGTGTCGAAGTAGGTGTTGCCCTCGATGTCGGCGTCGACGACGTCGGCCTCGACCTGCTGGGCCAGCGCGTAGCCGTGCGGGATGAACAGGTCGTACTCGTAGTTGTCGCCGTGCGGCGGCCCGCAGGGCTCGACCTGGAGCACGCCGGTGTAGCCGTGGAAGTCGGCGGCGTAGAGCGGCTGGAGCGTCTGGGCTGTCGCCACGAACGAGCGCGCCTCGGGCGTGGCGCCGGTGACCATGTCGCGGTTGGCGTCGAACCCGAGCTCGGTGGCCCGGGTACCGATCGTGCGGCCGTCGGGGTTGAGCGACACCGAGAAGTAGAGCCGGTGGCTCTCGAGCAGCTCGGCCGTGCCCTCGTCCTCGGCGGTCGCGAGGTCGGCGATGACCTGCATCGCCGCGTCCGTGCCCTCCCACTCGTTGCCGTGGATGTTCGCGCTGATCCACAGCGGCGTCTTGTACCCCGCCGCGAGCTGCGCGTCGGTGGCGGCGCGCTCGGGGTCCTGCCGGATCTCCTCGCGCCACCGGGTCTGCTGGTTGGTCTCGCCACGCGTCTCGGGCGCCGTGACGGTGACGAGGTAGAGGTCGCGGCCGCCGGTCGACTGCCCGACCACCTGCGTGGACACCCGGTCGCTGGCGGCCATCAGCTCGGCCAGGCGGGGCGCGATGTCCGAGTAGGCGATCGTCTCGTTACGCTCGGTGACGTCACCCTCGACCGGGTCGTAGACCGTCAGCTCGGGCTGGTACGGGTACGACGTCGGCATCTCCAGGGAGCTGTCGGTCGCCTTGGCCGCCGGGCCGGTCTTGGCGGCCTGGACGAGCTCGGCGAAGGACTTCCCCGTGGTGGCCGGGGTCCCCTCCGGGCCGCGGCCGCCGTCCGCCGGCGAGGCGTCGGGCTCGTCCGCGACGGCCGCCGGGACGGCGAGCACGGACAGGGCGACGGCGGCGCCGCTGAGCCCGGCGATGGTGCGCTGCAGAGACATGGGTCCCCTTCGGTCGAGGTGCGTTCGGAGCGGGAGAACCGGTCAGCACTGTCCGGAGTCCCGCGAAGATCATGCATCTCGATTGTTTCGGGCATGTGATCCGCAGCACACCATCGTGGGAAATCGACAGCGGCTGAACGAACCGCGGGGCGCGTCCCCGTGGACGCACCCCGCGGTGCGGCGACGCCGGTCGCGAGCCCGCCGACCGATCGCCGGTCAGCGCGACGAGACCGGTGCCGGCTGGTCCTCGACCGCCGCGGTCTCGCCGTCGACGCGCGCCGCCCGGAGGCGGGACAGCACCACGGCACCGAGCGCGATCGCGGCGGCCACGCACGCGATGGCGATGCGGACCACGTGGTTGGCGTCCCCGCCGACGGACAGCATGACCACCGCCGGCGCGATGAGCAGCGACACGAGGTTCATGACCTTGATCAGCGGGTTGATCGCCGGGCCGGCGGTGTCCTTGAACGGGTCGCCGACCGTGTCGCCGATGATCGTCGCCTCGTGCGCCTCCGACCCCTTGCCGCCGTAGGCGCCGTCCTCGACGATCTTTTTCGCGTTGTCCCACGCGCCGCCCGAGTTGGCCAGGAAGATCGCCATGAGCACGCCGGCGCCGATCGTCCCGGCGAGGAAGCCGGCCAGCGGCCCCACCCCGAGGCCGAACCCGACGGCGATGGGCGCGAACGCGGCGAGCAGACCCGGCGTCGCGAGCTCGCGCAGGGAGTCCTTGGTGCAGATGTCCACGACCCGGCCGTACTCGGGGCGCTCCTCGTAGGTCATGATCCCCGGGTGCTCGCGGAACTGGCGCCGCACCTCGTACACGATCGCCCCGGCGGCCCGCGTCACGGCGTCGATGGCCAGACCGGAGAACAGGAACACCGTCGCGGCCCCGAGGATCACCCCCACGAGCGTCACCGGGGAGATGATCTCGTAGCTGAGCATCGAGGCGACCAGCCCGTCCGTCGCCACGGCGACGTCGCCCAGCGCCGTCTCGACCGCGTCGGCGTAGGAGCCGAACAGGGCCGTGGCGGCCAGGACCGCCGTCGCGATGGCGATGCCCTTGGTGATGGCCTTGGTGGTGTTGCCCACGGCGTCGAGGTCGGTGAGCGTCTGCGCGCCCTCCTCGTCGACGTCGCCGGACATCTCGGCGATCCCCTGGGCGTTGTCGCTCACCGGCCCGAAGGTGTCCATCGCGACGATGACGCCGACCGTGGTCAGCAGGCCGCAGCCCGCGAGCGCCACGAGGAAGAGCGACAGCCAGATCGACCCCCCGGCCAGCAGGAACACGCCGCAGATGGCGGCGGCGATGATGCCCGCGGTGTACACGGCCGACTCGAAGCCGACGCCGATCCCTGACAGGATCACCGTCGCGGCGCCGGTGCGCGAGGTGGCCGCGACGTGCTTGGTGGGCTTGGACTCGGTGCCGGTGAAGTACCCGGTGGTCCACAGGATGACACCGGCCAGGACGATGCCGATCAGCACCGCCAGGGAGGCCACCACGCGCGGGTCGGAGGTGACGCCCGCGAGGTCGGCGGTGCCGCCCATGCTCTCGAAGCTGCTCGGCAGGTAGACGAACGCCGCCACGGCGGCCAGCGCGGCGCCGACGACGGCCGAGACGTAGAAGCCGCGGTTGATCGCGGTCAGCCCCGACTCGCTGCCCCGCACGCGGGTGATGAGGACGCCCAGCAGGGCGACGAAGGCCCCGACGGCGGTGACGATCAGCGGGAACACGAGACCCTGCTCGCCCATGACGGCCTTGCCGAGGATGAGCGCGGCCACGAGGGTCACGGCGTAGGACTCGAACAGGTCGGCGGCCATCCCGGCGCAGTCGCCCACGTTGTCCCCGACGTTGTCGGCGATGGTGGCGGCGTTGCGCGGGTCGTCCTCGGGGATGTGCTGCTCGACCTTGCCGACCAGGTCCGCGCCGACGTCGGCCGCCTTGGTGAAGATGCCGCCCCCGACCCGCATGAACATCGCGAGCAGCGCGGCGCCGAACCCGAAGCCCTCGAGCACGGCGGGCGCGTCCCCGCGGTAGACCAGCACCACGCCGGCCGCGCCGAGCAGACCGAGACCGACGACGGACATGCCGACCACGCCGCCGGTGCGGAACGCGATCCGGGCGCCGAGCGCCCGGCCGCCGGCCACGGTCGCGGCCGCGGCGACGCGGACGTTGGCCCGGACCGCCAGCCACATCCCGAGGTAGCCGATCGCGGCGGAGAACCCGGCCCCGACGAGGAAGGCGACCGACCGGCCGATCCGGACCCCGCCGTCGCCCGGCAGGAGGAACAGCAGCCCGAACACGACGACGGCGAAGATCGCCAGGGTGCGGAACTGCCGGTTGAGGTAGGCCGAGGCCCCCTCCTGGACCCCCTGGGCGATGTCCTGCATCGCGCTGGACCCCTCGTCGGCGGCGAGGACCTGGCGACGCAGGGTCCCCGCGCAGACCAGAGCGGCCAGGGCGATCACCGCGATGACGGCGACGATCGTCAGACTGTCGGACCCGAGTGTGAGCATCCGTCCTCCTCGACGTACTGCCACGCTCCGCCGGGTCGCCGGTGACCGGGCGGGCAAACCGTGAGAGACCCGCCGTCGCCGTTGACGACGGGATGCGCGCGAGTCTACTCATGTGTGACGGCTGTCACGAACCGGCCGGTGGCAGGATGTGGCCATGGCTCCGAACGACACCTCCGTGCCCGACGCCGCCCGCGAGCATGCCGAAGACCTCGGCCGGTTCGTGACCGCGTCCCCGTCCTCGTACCACGCCGCCGCCGAGCTGGCCCGCCGCGCCGAGGACGCCGGGTTCGCCCGGCTGACCGAGACGGACGCCTGGGAGGTGGCCCCCGGCGGGCGCTACGTCGTCGTGCGCGACGGGTCGGCGATCGCGTTCACGGTCCCGCCGTCGGCCGGCCCGACCACGCCGTTCAGCATCCTGGGCACCCACACCGACTCCCCGGGCTTCAAGCTCAAGCCGCGCCCGACGACGGGCCGCAGCGGGTGGGTGCAGGCCGGCGTGGAGGTGTACGGCGGGCCGCTGCTCAACTCCTGGCTGGACCGTGAGCTCGAGCTGGCCGGCCGCCTCGTGACCCGCGACGGCGCCGAGCACCTGGTGCGCACCGGTCCGTTCGCCCGCATCCCGCAGCTCGCGATCCACCTGGACCGCAGCGTCAACGACGGCCTCGCGCTCGACAAGCAGCGCCACACCCAGCCCGTGCTCGGGCTCGGCGAGGTCAGCGAGCACGACGTGCTCGCCGAGCTCGCCGCCCGGGTCGACGGCAGGGCGGTCGACCCGGCCGACGTCCTCGGCTACGACGTCGTGGCCGCCGACTCCCAGGAGCCGCGTGCGTTCGGCGCCCGCGGCGACCTGTGGGCCTCGGGCCGTCTGGACAACCTGCTCTCGACGCACGCCGCGCTCACCGCGCTGCTCGGGGCGGACCCGCAGGACCTCACGGGCGTCGCCGTGGTCGCGGCCTTCGACCACGAGGAGATCGGGTCGGAGTCCCGCTCCGGCGCGGCCGGCCCGTTCCTCGCCGACGTGCTGGGCCGCGTCTCCCGTGCTCTGGGCGCGGGTGGCGAGGACCGCCGGCGGGCGCTGGCCGCCTCGTGGTGCGTGTCCTCCGACGTCGGCCACGCCGTGCACCCGAACTACCCCGAGCGCCACGACCCGTCGAACCACCCGGTCGCGGGCGGCGGGCCGATCCTCAAGATCAACGCCAACCAGCGGTACACGACCGACGCCCACGGGGCCGCGCTGTGGCAGTCCGCCTGCGCGGCGGCCGGGGTGCCCAGCCAGGAGTTCGTCTCCAACAACACCATCCCGTGCGGGTCGACCATCGGCCCGATCACGGCGACACGGCTGGGGATCCGGGTCGTGGACGTCGGTGTGCCGATCCTGTCGATGCACTCCGCCCGCGAGCTCACCGCCGTCGTCGACCCCTGGTACCTGGCGCGGGCGATGGGCGCGGTGCTGGTGCGCTGAGCCGGCGTCCCGGCCCGGGCTGGGGGCTCAGCGCAGCCCGAGCTTGCTCGTGCAGTGCGGCCACTGGCCCCAGCCGGCGCGCCGCTGGAGGATCTGCGCCCGCTTCGTCTGCTCCCTCGCACCGTGGTAGTGCGGCAGCCCGGAGCCTCCGACGGCACGCCACGTGCTGGCCGTGAACTGGTACATCCCGTAGTACCCGTTGCCGGTGTTGATGCGCACCCGGCCGCCGGACTCGCACTGCGCGAGCTCGCCCCACACGTCGCGCCGGGTGAACCGCCCCTCGCGCACCCAGCCGGTCCGCCCGCCGGGGAGCCGCACCTTGATGCGGTCGACGTCGCGCTGCGTCGTGCGGGCGCGCTTGACGACCTTGGTCCCGAGGTCGGCGTAGCCGATCGTCCGGGACGTCGCACGGATCTGCTTCGTCACGCGCAGACGCTTGGCCGTGTAGCGCACCCCGGTGATGTCCCGCAGCGGGACGGTCGTGACGCGCTTCTTGCCGAGCCAGCCGACCCTGCCGTCGGGAAGCCGGACCTTCAGCCGCTTCGGGGCCCGGTCGAGCACGACGAGCCGTGTGCCGTCGTCGGGACGGGCGATCGTCCGGCTGCTCGGGCTGCGCTTCGCCGTCGTGCGGGCGCGGTCGGCCTTGACCCAGCGGACGGTGCTCGTGGTGGCGGCCGGCAGGGGGCCGACGGCGGCGGTGCCCGCGGCGGCGACGGTCGACGGCGCCGCGGCGGCCGGGGCGGCCGTCGCCGGGAGCCCGGCGACGGGGACGAGGGCGACGGCGGTCGCCGCGGCCACGGTCGCACCGAGCCGCCGGAGAGGTGAGGTCATGCCGTCCAGGAAACGATGATCACGATCTGATAACGACACCCGCGGGCAATCCTTCACACAACCCTCGCCACCGCCCCGCACACGACGTCCGGCGAACCGGACGGCGCCGGACAGACCGCCCGCGCCCCGGGTGCCACACTGTCGACGTGCCGTCCCGCGAACCCGCCGCCCCGCCCGGGGACAACCACCCCCTGGTGGACGTGCTGACCGCGCACGGGGCCCGGGCCGACCGCCTGACGCACCTGCGCACGCTCCCGGCCCGCGACGGCGAGCACGCCGACTGGCCGGGATGGGCCGATCCCGCCCTGGTCGCCGGCTGCCGCGCCCAGGGCGTCGAGCGGCCCTGGACCCACCAGGTGACCGCGGCCGAGGCGACGTGGCGCGGTCAGCACGTGGCGCTGGCCACGTCGACCGGGTCGGGCAAGTCCCTCGCGTTCTGGCTGCCCGCCCTGACCGCCGTGCGCGCCGCGCGGCACACCACGGCGGCGGACGCCGGCCGGATCGAGGCCCGGACCCGCGGCGCGACCGTGCTCTACCTGTCCCCCACCAAGGCACTCGCCGCGGACCAGCTGACCAGTCTGACCGGCCTGCTCGACGCCGCCGGGATCCGGGACGTGCGCACCGCCACCTGCGACGGCGACACCCCGCGCGAAGAACGGCGCTGGGTCGTCGACCACGCCGACGTCGTGCTGACCAACCCCGACTTCCTGCACTTCGCCCTGCTGCCCCAGCACCGGCGGTGGACCCGGCTGCTGCGCGGCCTGCGCTACGTCGTGGTGGACGAGGGACACACCTACCGCGGGGTCTTCGGCGCGCACGTCGCGCTGGTGCTGCGGCGGCTGGCCCGGCTGGTCGAGCACCTGGGCGGCCGGGCGCCGACGGTCGTCGTGGCGAGCGCGACGACGGCGGACCCCGCCGGCAGCGCCGCCCGGCTCATCGGCGTCCCGCCCGAGGACGTCACCGCCGTCACCGCGGACTCCTCGCCCGCGGGGCGTCGCACCGTCGCCCTGTGGCGGCCGCCCGAGATCGCCGGGTTCGGCGTCGAGCGGGCCGGCGCGTCGGACCTGGACCCCGGGGCGGACGCCTGGGCGCTGCCCGACCCCCTGGACCCGCAGGCGCACGAGACCGACACCGTGCTCACCCGCACGGGAGAGGCCGACCACCCACGGCGCTCCGCCACCGCCGAGGTCGCCGACCTGCTCGCGGACCTCGCCGCCCACGGCGCCCGGACGCTGGCCTTCACCCGCTCCCGGCGCGGCGCCGAGTCCGTGGCGCAGCAGACCCGCGACCACCTGCGACCGGTCTCGGCGGACCTGGCCGGCCGGGTCGCCGCCTACCGCGGGGGCTACCTGCCCGAGGAGCGCCGCGAGCTGGAGGAGGCGCTGCGCTCCGGCGCACTGCTCGGTCTCGCGACGACGAACGCGCTGGAGCTCGGCGTGGACATCTCCGGGCTGGACGCCGTCCTGGTGGCCGGCTGGCCCGGCACCCGCATGTCGCTGTGGCAGCAGGCCGGCCGGGCCGGGCGCGCCGGCGCCGACGGGCTGGTGGCGTTCGTGGCGCGGGAGGACCCGCTGGACACCTACCTCGTCACGCACCCCGAGGCGGTGTTCGACGCCCCGCTGGAGGCCTGCGTGTTCGACCCGGCCAACCCTTACGTGCTCGCCCCGCAGCTGTGCGCCGCCGCGCAGGAGCTGCCCCTGCGCGCGGACGGGCTGGCCCGGTTCGGCGACCCCGGCCAGGTCCGCGAGATCCTCGACGTGCTGGTGGCCCGCGGCGCGCTGCGCCGGCGGCCGTCGGGCTGGTACTGGACGCACGCCCAGCCCGCCGCCGACCTGGCCGACCTGCGCGGCAGCGGTGGCCGTCCGGTCCGGGTCGTGGAGGCCGCCACGGGACGGCTGCTCGGCACCGTCGACGCCGGCTCGGCCGACGGACAGGTGCACGACGGCGCCGTCTACACCCACCAGGGCGTCACGTTCGTGGTGGACCACCTCGACCTGGCCGACCACGTCGCCCTCGTGGTGCGGCGGGACGTCGACCACGCGACCTGGTCGCGCGAGCTGATGGAGATCAGCATCGCCGAGCCCGGCGACGCCGAGCACCCGGCACCGGAGGGCGCTCCGCCGGCACGACGCCGCGAGTGGGGCCCGGTGACCTGGGGCCTCGGTCCCGTCGAGGTCACCAGCCAGGTCGTCAGCTTCCAGCGCCGCCGCGTCCCGGACATGCAGGTCCTGGACACCGAGGCCCTCGACCTGCCGCAGCGCACGCTCGGGACCACCGCCGTGTGGTGGTCGGTGCCGGACTTCGTGCTCCGGGCGGCGGGGGTGGACGACGACGTCGCGCCGGGCGCCCTGCACGCGGCCGAGCACGCGGCGATCGGCCTGCTGCCCCTGCTGGCGACGTGCGACCGCTGGGACCTCGGCGGGGTCTCCACCGCGCAGCACCCCGACACCGGGGAGGCCACGGTGTTCGTCTACGACGCCTACCCGGGCGGCGCCGGCTTCGCCGAACGGGGCTACGAGCTCGGGGCGCGGTGGCTGCGCGCCGTGCGCGACGCCGTCGACGCCTGCCCGTGCGCCGACGGCTGCCCGGCCTGCGTGCAGTCCCCCAAGTGCGGCAACGAGAACTCCCCGCTCGACAAGGCGGCCGCCGTGCGGCTCCTCGACGCCCTGCTCTCCCACGCGCCGTCGTCGTGACACCCCTACGATCGAGGCGTGACTGACCAGGACGATCTCACCGCGCGCCGCGAGCGGCGCGAGACCACCCGTGTCGACCCGAGCAACTCCCGCTCGTGGCTGCTGCTGTCCGCGCTGCGGTCCGAGGACTTCGACGCCGCCGAGCTCTCGCGGGCCGACCAGCTCGTGCTGGACTGCGAGGACGCGGTGGACGACTCGCGCAAGGACGAGGCGCGCGACCGCGTCCTGGACTGGTTCCGCACCGGCGGCCGCGCGTGGGTGCGGGTCAACGAGCGGGGCGCGGACTCGTGGGCGGACGACATGAGCGCCTTCCGCGACGCCGACGGGCTGCGCGGCGTCATGCTCGCCAAGTGCGAGAGCCCCGACCAGGTCGTCGACACCGTGCAGCGCCTCGGCGGCGACGTGCCGGTGATCCCGCTGGTGGAGTCGGCGCTCGGGATCGAGGACGCCGTCGGGATCGCGCGCGCCCCCGGTGCCTTCCGGCTCGCCTTCGGCTCCGGGGACTACCGCCGCGACACCGGTGCCGCGAACGAGCCGCTGGCGATGGCCTACCCGCGCTCGCGCCTCGTGACGGCGTCGCGGATCGGTGAGCTGCCCGGGCCGATCGACGGCCCGACGGTGGGGTCCAGCCACCCGCTGCTGCGCGAGCAGTCCGGCGACGCCGTCGCGATGGGCATGACGGGACGCATCTGCCTGGACCTCGAGCAGCCCGCGGTCATCAACGAGACCCTCTCGCCCGCCCCGGCGGACGTGGCCTGGGCCCTGGACTTCCTCACGGAGTTCGAGGGCGCGGGGTCCGTGATCCGCGACGGCTCGGACAAGCCGCGTCTCGCCCGCGCCCGCCTCATCGCCGAGCGCTCGCGACTGTTCGGCATCGACCCGAGCTGACGCCGGGCCGGCTCGGGCCCGCGCCTCGGCGGGCCCGAGAAGGTCCCGCGCTCCGAGCGCGTCGACGTCCCGCCGCACGACGACCTCGACGGCTCCGCCGGCACCGAGCGCGCACCCGACGAGCCGCGCACCGTGCCGCTCGACGGTCCGGCCGGCCACGTCGCAGGCGTCGTGGCCCCACCGTCGGGCGGCGGCTCCCGCGAGCGCCCCGAGGTCGGCGGCCGCCTGCGCGCCGGTCCGGGCCTGCTGCGCCGCGGCCAGCGTGGCCAGCCCGCTGAGGCAGACCAGCACGACGGCGACGAGTCCCAGGACGAGGACCGTGCCCGCGCCCCGTTCGCCGTCGCGGCGGACGCTCACGGCTCGACCCAGGCCAGCGCCTGGCCCGTGGCCTCCAGCGGGAGCCCGGCGAGGACTCCTGCGCCGACCGGGCAGGTGACGACCACCCGCACCCAGTCGCCCTCGGGCACGACGGTCGCCGCGGCGTCGGGTCCGCCGACGCGGGCCACGGCCGCCCGGACCCGTGCCTGGTCCTCCCCGACCGCGACCAGGCGGGCGCCCGCCCGGGCCGCGTCCGCCGCACGCAGCTGTGCGGCGGACGCGGCCACGAGCGTGAGCACCGCGACCAGCAGCAGCACGACGACGGGAAGACCGACCGCCAGCTCGGCCGTCACCGCGCCGCGCTCGGACCGGTCGCGCGGCCTCATACGGTCAGGGCCGAGCTGATGATCGACTCGAGCATCCCGCGCACGGTCTCGCTCTGCAGCACCAGGATCAGCAGCCCCGCGAAACCGGCCGCCGCGATGGTGGCGATGGCGTACTCGGCGGTGGCGAGCCCGGCCTCCGGGTCGAGGTCGGGCGCCCGGGTCTCTCGGGTCTCCGGGGTCTCCGGGGTCTCCGACGGGTCGTGCGGGGTGGTGTCGACGGTCATGGGTTCTCCTCCAGGTCGTGGGCGACCGGGTCGGGCCGGTCGCCCGTCACGAGGCCCCGGCCGGACGGCCGGGACCGGGCACCCGTCCACGACGGGTGCCGCGCTCAGCCGGACACGAGGTCCGCACCGAGCGAGAACAGCACGGGCACCAGCCCGAGCAGGACGAAGGCCGGCAGGAAGCACAGGCCCAGGGGCAGCACGAGACGCACCGCCAGACGGCCTGCCGCGGAGCGCGCCGCGGCCCGCCGCCGCTGCCGCAGCTCGCCCGCGGCGGCCCGCAGCGCGTCCCCCGGCGCGACGCCGTCGGTCCAGGCACCGCGCAGGGCGTCACGGAGCGGGTCGAGGGAGCGGGGACGCCCGCCACCACCCGCCACCGGCGCGGCCCGCGCGGTCGCGTGCGCCGTGTCCCAGGCGCTCTGCCAGTCCCCGCCGAGGCGCAGGGCCACCGCGACGGTGCGCAGGGTCCGGCCGTCGGCCCCTCCGACGGCGGCACCCACCACCTGCAGCGCACGAGGCACCCCGACCCCGGCGCCCACGGCCGTGGCCACCAGCTCGAGCAGCACGGCGACGTCGACCGGGCCCGGCGGGGACCGGACGTCGTCGCCGGGCGGCCGGTCGTCGCCGTGCAGCACCTCCGACGGCCGGGTGGGCACCGCGGTCGTCCGGGCGACGACCTGCCGTCGGCGACGGCGCGCGGCGGCGGCCGTCCACCACCACGGCGCCAGCCCGGCGAGCACGAGCGCCCCGACCACCACCGCGATCACGGTTCCGCCCCGGCCCGCCGGGCCTCGCCCACCAGGCGCGCCGTCCACCACCGGCCGACGGCCAGCGACACCGTCCCGGCGACGACGGCGGCGGTCCCGAGCCCGCCGTCGGCAGCGGTGCCGACCGGGTCGGCGCCGAGCACCGCGCCGAGCAGCACCCCCAGCACGGGCAGCCAGGCCAGGACCCGTGCCGTGGTCTGCGGACCCGCCAGGGCGGCGTCCCGCTCGCCCGCGGCCTCGTCCTCGGCCACCAGGGCGTCCGCCACCGCCTCCAGCACCTGCCCGAGCGGCGCCCCGACGTCCCGGGACAGCCGGGCGCCGGCCAGCACGGCCGCCGTCCGGCGCGGCTCGGTGAGCACCTCGGCGAGACGTCCGGCCTCCGGCACCCCGTCGGCGCCGGTGGGGACGTCCAGGCCACGGGCCCAGGCCGCGGCGGGCGGGGAGCCCGCCCGCAGGAGCGCGACCACCTGGGCCAGTGCCACGCGGACCCGGTCCGGTGCTCCGGAGCTCCCCCCGGCCCGGCGCGGCCACCACCAGCGTCGTCCGCCCGCGCGGTGCGACGGGCCGAGAAGGTCGGTGGCACGGCGACCACCGGGAGCCGCGACGCACCACACCGCGCACGTCACGCACAGTCCCGCGAGCAGCCCGGTCACGACGCCCACCGTTCCCGCAGCGCGTCCCACGCGGCGTCGGTCTCGGGATCCGTCCGGCCGGGCCCGCGCCAGGACGCCACGGGCGCCACCTGCAGGTCGCCGCGCTCGGAGCGGCTGACGGTGGCGATCTGGGCGAGGTGGCGCCGGCCGCGGTACCGCCGCAGGTGCAGCACCACGTCGAGCGCGGCGGCGGCCTGCGCGGCGACCGCGGCGCGTGACATGCCGGCCAGCGCGGCCAGGGCCTCGAGCCGCGCGGGTACGTGCTCGGCGGCGTTGGCGTGCACGGTGGCCATGCCGCCGTCGTGCCCGGTGTTCAGGGCCAGGAGCAGCTCGCGCACCTCGGCCCCGCGGCACTCGCCGAGCACGATCCGGTCCGGCCGCATGCGCAGGGCGCCGCGCACGAGGTCGGCGAGGGTGATCTCGCCGACCCCCTCGACGTTGGGCCGGCGTGCCGCGAGCGCCAGCACGTGCGGGTGGACGGGGGCGAGCTCGCGCGCCTCCTCGACGGTGAGCAGGCGTTCGTCGTGCGGGACCCGGCCGAGCAGCGCGGCGAGCAGCGTCGTCTTGCCCGTCCCGGTGCCACCGGTGACCAGCAGGTTGGCCCGGCGCCGGACGAGGCCGTGCAGCACGGGCAGCCAGGGGTCCGGGACGGTGCCGTGCGCGGCCAGGGCCTCGAGGTCGAAGGTGGCCTGCCGCAGCACCCGCAGGGCGATGGCCGCGCCGACCGGTGCCACGGGGGCGACCGCGGCGTGCAGCCGGGTGCCGTCGGGCAGGCGGGCGTCGACGACGGGGCTGGCGTCGTCGAGCCGCTGGCCCGCGACGGCGGCCATCCGGACCGCCAGCTCGCGCACGGCGTCGGGCGAGGGGAACGCCAGGTCGGCCCGTTCGAGTCCGTCGCCGCGGTCGACCCAGACCTCCTCGGGCCCGTTGACGAGGACGTCCGTGACACCCGGGCCGTCGAGCAGCGGCTGCAGCGGTCCGGCGCCGACGAGCTCGGCACGGGCTGCGCGGGCGAGGTCGGTCAGCGCGTCGGACCCGAGGACGCGTCCGGTGGAGCGCAGTGCGGCGGCGACGTCGGCCTCGCCGGGTGGCGCCGTGCGGTCGGCGCCGCCGAGGCGGGCGCGGACGTCGTGCAGGAGTCGGCCGTCGAGCGTCGTCATGCCGCACCCCGGTGGTCCGACGGCTGCGGCAGGAGCTCGACGAGCCGGTCCGCCGCGCGGCCCAGCGGCGTGCGGCGCCCGGTGCGCGGTCCGTGGCCGCGTTCGACCTGGGCGGCCAGCCGGGGATCCCACCCGACCGTGGCCGCCACGGCGAGTCCGAGGAGCCGACCGAGCTCGCGCTCGTCGACCCGTCCGGGGGCGGGGCGGCACGCGACGGGCACCACGCGCGGGGTCCCGGCCTCGGCGAGCTGGCGAGCCGTCGCCAGGGCCCCGGCCGCACCGGCGGTGCGCAGCGGGGTCACGAGCACGACGACGTCGGCCGCACCGGCCAGCGACAGCGCCGAGGCCGTCCGGCCGACGGGACGCGGCAGGTCGAGGACGACACGGTGCCCGGTGCGCAGCAGCGCCGTGGTCGTGTCCAGCACGACCGGGTCGGCCGGGGCCGTGGGGTCACGATGCGCGCCGGAGAGCACGGGGACGGCTCCCCAGCGCGGCAGCGCCGCGACGAGCGAGCCGCCGTCGACGGTGCCGCGGGCGTCGGCGAGATCGGCCCAGCGGGCGCCCGGCGCGGCGTCGACGCCCAGGAGCACGTCCAGTCCGGGGCCGGGGACGTCGAGGTCGACGAGGGCGGTCGCCCCGACCCGGCGACGCAGGGTGCGGGCCAGTGCGGCCGCGAGCACGCTGGCGCCGGCTCCTCCGCAGGCTCCGACGACGCCGATCAGCCGACCGCACGCCGGCGGTCCGGCCGACGTCCCTCCGGGGACGGGGCCCGCCGGCGCGCCGGCGGCGACGGGTGCGGTGGCTGTCTCCATGCCCGCCACCGTGCCGGGCGGGCACGGCACCCCGGTGCGCAGGACCCGGGGTGCCGGGTCGTTCTGGGGACGGCGGCGGGCCGGGGGTGACCCGCCGCGGGCGCGCCGCCGTCCTGCCGACCCGGCGGCCGACGGCGCTAGGCTCGCCCCCATGAGCACCTCGCCGCTGGATCCACGGCAGCACGGGGGCAGGGCGTCGGCCGGTCGTCGGGTGGCCGCGTTCTTCGATCTGGACAAGACGATCATCGCCACCAGCTCCACCGCGGCCTTCTCCACGTCGTTCCTCGCCGGCGGCCTGCTGACGCGCGGGGACGTGCTGCGCAGCGCGTACGCGCACTTCCTGTTCCTGGTCGGCAGCGCCGACGCCGACCAGACCGAGCGGATGCGCCAGCACCTCTCCGAGCTCGCGACCGGGTGGGAGGTGGCCAAGGTGACGCAGATCGTGGCCGAGACCGTGCACGAGCACATCGACCCGTACGTGTACGCCGAGGCCGTCGAGCTGATGGCCGAGCACCACGAGGCCGGGCACGACGTCGTGGTGGTCTCGGCGTCGGGCACCGAGCTGGTCGAGCCGATCGCGGCGATGCTCGGTGCGGACCACGTCATCGCCACCCGGCTGGCCGTCGCGGACGGCCGCTTCACCGGGGAGATCGACTTCTACGCCTACGGGGAGAACAAGGCGACGGCGATCCGTGACCTGGCGGCCAAGCGCGGCTACGACCTGGAGCGCTGCTACGCCTACTCCGACTCGATCACCGACGCGCCGATGCTGTCGGCCGTCGGCCACGGGCACGCGGTCAACCCCGACCGGGTCCTGCGCCGCCTCGCCGCGGAGAACGGGTGGGGGATGCTGACCTTCACCCGGCCCGTCGCGCTGCGACCGCGGGTGCGCGTCGGCCCGGTCCTCGCGGCGGTCGGGCTGCTGGGTGCCGCGGGTCTGGCCTGGTGGTGGCGTCGCCGCCGCGACGGCCGCGCGACGGCCTGACGGTGGCACTTGCGGTGGGGCTCGTCCGGGCGTTCCATGGAGACACCAGGACGGACCGCGGGACCCACGCTCTGGAAGTCCACGTCGAGGACTCGTCGAGCGGGCTGGACCCGGTACGACGATCGAGGAGCAGGCGCCTGTTACCCGTGGCTCGTCCGGCGAGAGCGGCGTTCGTCCCACGGGGCGGACGCCGTTCCCGTCGTCGGGGCCCTGCCGGCCTGTCCCGGTGCCCCGCGGGGCCGGCTGTCGCGGACCGTCCGCCGACGGATCCGACCGCTCGGCGCACCGGGTCGACCGCTCGCGGGACGGCGCCCGGACGACAATTAATGAGGTTTCCTCACTATATGCTGCTCCGGCGTGATCCCGCCCACCTTCCGGGTCTAGACTCGCCGGTGTGCGGCCCGGAGAGGCACGCCTGACGGACGGAACGCGACGACGCGGAGGAACCCAGTGACCGACACCCAGTCCAGCAGCCCGAGCCTGGAGAACCTGCTCCACGAGACCCGCACCTTCCCGCCGAGTCCGGAGTTCGCCGTCCAGGCCAACGCCCAGCCCTCCCTCTACGAGGACGCCGCGGCCGACCGCCTCGAGTTCTGGGCCCGGCAGGCCCGCGAGCTCGTCTCGTGGAAGACGCCGTTCACCGAGACCCTCGACTGGTCCGGCGCTCCCGTGGCCCGATGGTTCGCCGACGGCACCCTCAACGCCGCGTACAACGCGGTCGACCGGCACGTCGAGGCCGGGAACGGCGACCGGGTCGCGATCCACTTCGAGGGCGAGCCCGGCGACACCCGCACCGTCACCTACGCCGACCTGCAGCGCGAGGTCTCCCGGGCCGCGAACGCGCTCGCGGCCCTCGGGGTCGAGTCCGGCGACCGCGTCGTCATCTACATGCCGATGCTGGTCGAGTCCGTCGTGGCGATGCTCGCCTGCGCCCGGATCGGCGCCGCGCACTCCGTCGTCTTCGGCGGGTTCAGCGCCGACGCGCTGCGCAGCCGCATCGCCGACGCCGAGGCCAAGCTCGTCATCACCGCCGACGGCGGGTACCGGCGTGGTGCGCCGAGCTCGCTCAAGCCGGCCGTCGACGAGGCGCTGACCGGCGAGGGCGCCGAGAGCGTCCAGCACGTGCTCGTCGTGCGCCGGACCGAGCAGGACGTCGAGTGGACCGAGGGCCGCGACGTCTGGTGGCACGACGCCGTCGAGGCCGCCGACACGTACCACGAGCCGGTGTGGGTCGAGGCCGAGCACCCGCTCTTCATCCTGTACACCTCCGGCACCACCGGGAAGCCCAAGGGCATCCTGCACACCACCGGCGGCTACCTCACCCAGGCCGCCTACACGCACCGGAACGTCTTCGACCTCAAGGCCGAGAGCGACGTCTACTGGTGCTCGGCCGACATCGGCTGGGTCACCGGGCACACCTACATCGTCTACGGGCCGATGCTCAACGGCGCCACCCAGGTGCTCTACGAGGGCACGCCGGACACCCCGCACAAGGGTCGCTGGTGGGAGATCGTCGAGAAGTACAAGGTGTCGCTGTTCTACACGGCCCCGACGGCGATCCGCGCCTGCATGAAGTGGGGCGAGGAGATCCCCGCGGAGTTCGACCTGTCCTCCCTGCGCCTGCTCGGCTCCGTCGGCGAGCCGATCAACCCCGAGGCGTGGATGTGGTACCGCCGCGTCATCGGCGGCGACACCGCCCCGATCGTCGACACCTGGTGGCAGACCGAGACCGGCGCCATCATGATCAGCCCGCTGCCCGGCGTGACCTCGGCCAAGCCCGGCTCGGCGCAGGTGCCGCTGCCCGGCATCAGCGCCGACGTCGTCGACGACGAGGCCCGGCCCGTGCCCGACGGCGGGGGCGGCTACCTCGTGCTGTCGGAGCCGTGGCCCTCGATGCTGCGCGGCATCTGGGGCGACCTGCAGCGCTTCAAGGACACGTACTGGTCGCGGTTCCCGGGGCTGTACTTCGCCGGCGACGGTGCCAAGAAGGACGAGGACGGCGACATCTGGCTGCTCGGCCGCGTCGACGACGTCATGAACGTCTCCGGCCACCGGCTGTCCACCACCGAGATCGAGTCGGCCCTGGTCTCCAACGACCTGGTCGCCGAGGCCGCCGTGGTCGGGGCGTCCGACGAGCTCTCGGGGCAGGCGGTGGTCGCGTTCGTCATCCTGCGCGGCGAGCACGCGGACGAGGCGTCGACGGACGAGGGCTCGGCCCGCATCGAGAAGACCCTGCGCGACCACGTCGCCAAGGAGATCGGCCCGATCGCCAAGCCGCGCAAGATCCTCGTCGTGCCCGAGCTGCCCAAGACGCGCTCCGGCAAGATCATGCGGCGCCTGCTGCGCGACGTCGCCGAGAACCGCGAGGTCGGCGACGCCACGACGCTGGCGGACTCGTCGGTCATGAACCTCATCCAGGCCGGCCTCGCCAAGCCCTCGGAGGACTGACCCGGAGCGAGCCTGCGAGCGCAGGGCCAGTCCGACCATCCGGACCGAGGACTGACCCGGAGCGAGCACGCCTGACGCCGAGATCGACCCATCCGTACCGAGATCGACCCACCATGAGTCGATCTCGATACGGGTGGGTCGATCTCGCGGGACCGGGCGGTCGCGGGACCGGGCGGTCGGGCGGCCAGGCGGGCGCCCGGCACCCCGGCGCGCCGCGCCTACTCGGCGGCGAGCGCCCGGCTGGTGCGGCGGTACACCGACGGCGTCTCCCCCGTCAGCCGCACGAACGTCCGGGTGAACGACGGCTGGTCGTAGAACCCGGCGCGCACCGCGACGTCCGCGAGGGCCAGGTCGGTCCGGGTGAGCAGCGTGGTGGCGTGGTCGACCCGCGCCCGCAGCACGAACTGCTTCGGCGTCAGCCCGAACACGCGGCGCATCCGCCGCTCCAGCGCCCCGGGCGTGCAGCCGGCGACCTGCGCGAGCTCGGCCTGCGTCACCCCCACCCCGAGGCGCTCCTCGACCACCTCCACGACCCGCGCCATCGACCCGATCACCTGGTCGTGCACGTCGCGGGTGCCCAGGTCGCGCGAGGTCGACACGAGCCCGAGCACGACGCCGTCGCGCTGCACCGGCAGCTTCGTCGTCAGGTACCACCCCGGCACCCCGCCGGGCCGGCGGATCAGCTCCAGCTCGTTGCGCAGCGGCCAGACCTCGCGCAGCACCCGGTCGTCCTGCTCCTCGTACCGCGCGGCGAGCTCGGGCGCGAACAGCTCGGCCGGGGTGCGTCCGACGACGTCGCGCGGCGAACGCCGGTTCGCCCGGTCCACGAAGGTCCGGTCGACCAGGACGTAGCGGCCGGTGACGTCCTTCGCGCAGAACATGGTGCCGGTCATCTCGTCGAGCAGGTCGACGAGCTCGGGGGACAACGCCTCCACGAGCCGGCGCGCCTCCGGCCACAGCTCCACGGGTGCGCCGATCGCCATGGCGCCGGACGCTACCACCGGTCGGCACCACCGGTCGGCGCAGCAGCCGGGCTCCCCCGGACACCGCCGTCGGTCCACAATGGACGGGTGCGACTCCCCGTCCCGATCGAGATCGGCCCCCTGTCCCCGTCCGAGCAGGACGCCGTGCGCGCCCTGGCCGCGCAGGCCGCCGCCCACGACGGCGTCGACCCGCTGTCCGAGCAGCCGCTGCTGCGGCTGGGTGACGACGGCCCCGACCTGACCCACGCCGTCGTGCACGCGCGGTCCGGCGGGACCGTCGGCTACCTGCAGGTGGACCGGGGCGGCGACGTGGCCAGCACGGAGCTGGTCGTCCACCCGGAGCACCGCCGCGGCGGGGTGGGCACTCTGCTGCTGCGGACCGCGGAGCGCGACGCACGGCTCCCGGAGCGTTCCGGCACCCCGGACCAGCGCGGCAAGCCGCTGCGGGTGTGGGCGCACGGCGACGTGCCGGCCGCCCGCGCCTTCGCCGAGGCCCGCGGGTACGACGTCGTGCGCGAGCTGTTGTTCCTGGCCCGGCCCCTCGACGGGACGGGCGACGCTCCCGAGGTGCCCGACGGCTACACGCTGCGCCCCTTCCGGGCCGGGGAGGACGACGGCGCCTGGGTCTCGCTCAACGCGCTCGCGTTCGCCGACCACCCCGAGCAGGGACGACTGGGGCTGGACGACCTGCACGCCCGCACGGCCGAGCCGTGGTTCGACGCCGAGGGCTTCCTGCTGCTCGACCGGCCCGACGGGGGCCTGGCCGGGTTCGTGTGGACGAAGGTGCCCACCGACCAGCCCGCGGGGCAGGCCGACGGCGAGATCTACGCCCTCGGGATCGACCCGGCGACGCAGGGCCACGGGCTGGGGCGGCTCCTGACGCAGGCGGGCCTGCACCACCTCGCCGCGGTGGGCTGCACCCGGGCCGTGCTGTACGTCGAGGGGGACAACACCCCCGCGCTGCGCACCTACGAGCGGGCCGGCTTCACCCGGGCCGCCGTCGACGTGCAGTACGCCCGGCCCTGACACGCACCGCGGCCACGTCACCCGCCGTTCACCAATCAGTGCCACGATGGAGCCTATGACAGGATCCACCATGTCCTCGGCGCGTCCGCGCGACGCCCGCGGCCGGTTCGTCGCTGCCGCGACCACGACCTCGTCCGAGACCCGCACGACCGCGAAGGCAGGACCCCGACGGATGGATCCCGAGCTCGCCGCCCACATCGCGGAGCACATCGCCGAGGAGCCCGACCGCGACCAGGTCGTGGAGGAGTCGCTGGCGCAGCCGGAGCTCCCCGAGGACCGGTTCGCGGACCGCGAGCTGAGCTGGCTCGCCTTCAACGAGCGCGTGCTGGAGCTGGCCGAGGACGAGTCGCTGCCGCTGCTGGAGCGGGTGCGGTTCCTGGCGATCTTCGCCTCCAACCTGGACGAGTTCTTCATGGTCCGGGTCGCCGGCCTCAAGCGCCGCATCGCCACCGGCATCGCCGTGACGGCCGCCTCGGGCCTCAGCCCGCGCGAGGTGCTCGAGGGCATCGGGCTGCGGGCCCACGAGCTGATGGACCGGCACGCCCGCGTGTTCCGCGACGACGTGGCGCCGGCGCTGCACGACGAGGGCATCACGCTCGTGCACTGGGACGAGCTGCTCGAGAAGGAGCAGCACCGGCTCAACAAGTTCTTCCGCAAGCACATCTTCCCGGTGCTGACCCCGCTCGCGGTGGACCCGGCGCACCCGTTCCCGTACATCTCCGGGCTGTCGTTGAACCTGGCCGTCGTGGTGGCGAACCCGCTGACCGGCAAGGAGCACTTCGCGCGGGTCAAGGTGCCGCCGCTGCTGCCCCGGTTCATCGCGGTGGACGACCGCGGCCGCCCGAGCGCCCCGACGCCGACCCAGAAGGGCGGGACGCAGAAGTCGTTCGTCCCGCTGGAGGAGGTCATCGCCCAGCACCTGGACTACCTCTTCCCCGGGATGGAGATCCGGGAGCACCACACCTTCCGCGTCACCCGCAACGAGGACGTGGAGGTCGAGGAGGACGACGCCGAGAACCTCCTGCAGGCGATGGAGAAGGAGCTGCTGCGGCGCCGCTTCGGCCCGCCGGTCCGCCTCGAGCTGCACGAGGAGATCTCGCCGCGCATCCGCGAGCTGCTGGTGCGCGAGCTCGGCGTGGTCGAGGAGGAGGTCTACCAGCTGCCCGGGCCGCTCGACCTGACCGGGCTCAACGTCCTGGCCGACATCGACCGCGCAGAGCTGCACTACCCGCCGTTCGTCCCGACGACGCACCGCCAGCTCGCCGAGGTGGAGTCGGCGATGCCCGGCAACGTGTTCGCCGCGATCCGCGAGCGGGACGTCCTCCTGCACCACCCCTACGACTCGTTCTCGACGTCGGTGCAGACCTTCCTCGAGCAGGCCGCGGCCGACCCCAAGGTGCTGGCGATCAAGCAGACGCTGTACCGCACCTCGGGCGACTCCCCCATCGTGGACGCCCTCATCGACGCCGCCGAGGCGGGCAAGCAGGTGCTGGCCCTGGTGGAGATCAAGGCCCGGTTCGACGAGCAGGCCAACATCTCCTGGGCGCGCAAGCTCGAGGAGGCGGGCGTCCACGTCGTCTACGGCATCGTGGGCCTCAAGACCCACTGCAAGCTGTCCCTGGTGGTCCGCCAGGAGTCCGACGGGCTGCGCCGCTACTGCCACGTCGGCACCGGCAACTACCACCCCAAGACGGCCCGGCTGTACACCGACCACGGCGTGCTCACCTGCGACTCGGACGTGGGCCAGGACCTGACCCGGCTGTTCAACCAGCTCTCGGGCTACGCGCCGCACTCGAAGTTCCACCGCCTGCTCGTGGCGCCGCGCACGGTGCGCAGCGGGCTGATCGAGCGGATCGACCGCGAGGCCGACGCGGCCCGGGCGGGGCACGAGGCCTGGGTCAAGATCAAGGTGAACTCCGCCGTCGACGAGGCCACGATCGACGCCCTGTACCGCGCCTCGCAGGCCGGTGTGAAGGTGGACCTGGTGGTGCGCGGCATCTGCGCCCTGCGCCCCGGCGTCCCCGGCCTGAGCGAGAACGTCCGCGTCCGGTCGATCCTCGGCCGCTTCCTGGAGCACTCGCGGATCTTCGCGTTCGCGAACTCGGCGGGCCCCGCGATCGGCGAGGGACCGGACAGCGGCCCGGAGGTCTTCATCGGCTCGGCCGACCTCATGCACCGCAACCTGGACCGCCGCGTCGAGGCCCTCATCCGCGTGTCGGACCAGGGCCAGATCCTGGAGCTGCTGGAGCTGATGAACGACTCCATGTCGTCCGGCACCGCCTCGTGGCACCTGCTGCCGGACGGCACCTGGCGTCGTCAGGTCGCGGACGAGGACGGCCAGCCCACGGTGGACCTGCAGTCCGTGCTCGTCGACCGGCACCGCCGTCGTCCGCCGAGCTCGCGGTGAGTCCCGCCCGATGAGCACCACGTCGCACTCCGCTCGTGCGCTGCGCACGGCGACCCCCTTCGTCGACCCGCTGGGGCCGACGTCGGTCCAGCACGCCCCGGTGATCCAGACCGCCGGCGCGGTCGTGTGGCGCATCCGCCACGACCGCCTGCAGGTCCAGCTCGTGCACCGGCCCCGCTACGACGACTGGTCGTGGCCCAAGGGCAAGCACGAGGAGGGCGAGTCGCTGGCGACCACCGCCGTGCGGGAGGTCACCGAGGAGACCGGCAAGCCCGTCGTGCTGGGTCTGCCGCTGCCCGGCCTGCAGTACCTGACCCCGGAGGGCCGGGTGAAGCGGGTGCACTACTGGGCCGCGCGCCGCGCCTCGGCCAAGAGCGACTCGCGCGCCCTGGCGGCGCGGACCCCGATCGCCCCCGCGTCCAAGCGGGAGATCGACAAGGCGGAGTGGCTCGACGCCGAGGACGCCGCCGAGCGCCTCACCCGACCCACGGACCGCGCGCCGCTGGACGCCGTGGTCGAGGCGTTCCGCGACCGGCAGCTGGCCACGCACGCCGTCGTCATCGTCCGGCACGGCCGGGCCCTGCCGCGGACGAACTGGTACGGCGTCGAGCAGGACCGTCCGCTGACCCCGCTGGGGCACGGTCAGGCCGCCGCGCTCGTGCCGGTGCTGGCCTCCTACGGCGTGGACGCGGTGATCTCGAGCCGCTGGGAGCGGTGCGCGACGACGATCGACCCGTACGTGCGCGCGGCGAACCTGCGCCCGGAGTACAGCGACAACCTCGGCGAGGCCCAGCACGAACGGTCCCCGGCGCGCGTGGCCGCGGCCGTGCGCGACCTGCTGGAGGCGGACCGGGCCTCGGTGCTGTGCACGCACCGCCCGGTGCTGCCGACGGTGCTGGACGTGCTGGGTCAGCACTCGAGCCGGGCGGTGGCGGCGACGCTCCCCCGGCGCGACCCGTACCTGGAGCCCGGCGAGGCGCTGGTCGCGCACGTGGCGCGCACGCCGAAGGGCCCCCGGGTGGTCGCGGCGGAGCGGGTGGCTCCGCAGGTCTTCTGAGCCGCGGTCGCTCGACCGGTCAGGCGACGGGGCGCCCGCCCCGCAGGACCGTGCGCACGATCGGCACGCCCGGGCGGTAGGCCAGGTGCACGTGCGAGGGTGCGTCGAGCACGACGAGGTCGGCCCGCGCCCCGGGCTCCAGCGTCCCGACGTCGTCGCACCGCAGGGCCGCGGCTCCGCCGGCGGTGGCGGCGCGCACGGCCTCCAGGGGTGTCATTCCCATCTCCCGCACCGCGAGCGCCACGACGAACGGCATCGACGAGGAGTAGCAGCTGCCGGGGTTGCAGTCCGTGGCGAGGGCGACGGCGACGCCCGCGTCGAGCAGGGCCCGCGCGTCGGGATAGGGCGAGCGGGTGGAGAACTCCACGGCGGGCAGCAGCGTCGCCACCGTGCTCGACCCGGCCAGCGCCGCGACGTCGTCCCCGGTGAGGTGGGTGCAGTGGTCGACGCTGGCGGCACCGACCTCGACGGCGAGCCGGACGCCGGGACCGGGCCCGAGCTGGTTGCCGTGCACGCGGGGCAGCAGCCCGGCGCGGATCCCGGCCGCCAGGACCTCCCGGGACTCGTCGGCGTCGAACGCGGTGGGTGCGGCGGGCTCGCAGAACACGTCGACCCACCGGGCGTGGGGTGCGCAGGCGGCGAGCATCGGGCCGGTGACGAGGTCGAGGTAGGCGCGACGGTCGTGCGCGGCCTCGGCCGGCACGGTGTGGGCACCGAGGAACGTCGTCTCGTCGGTGAGCTCGCGCGCCAGGCGCAGCATGCGTTCCTCCGTGGCGACGTCCTGGCCGTACCCGCTCTTGATCTCGACGGTCGTGGTCCCCTGGGCGCGCATCTCCGCCACGAGGCGCCGGGCACCGTCACGCAGGACGTCGTCGGAGGCGGCCCGGGTCGCGGCCACGGTGGTGGCGATGCCGCCGCCGGTGTACGGCTCGCCGGCCATCCGGGCGGCGAACTCCGCGGACCGGTCCCCGGCGAAGACGACGTGCGAGTGCGAGTCCACGAACCCGGGGATCACGCAACGTCCCTCGACGTCGAGCCGGTCGTCCGTGGCCGGGGCCTGCGCGGCGGGGCCCGTCCAGGCCACCCGCCCACCGGAGACCACCAGCGCGGCGTCGGTCAGGACCCCGGACGCGCCGTGCGCCGGGTCGTGCGTGACGAGCTCGCCGATGCCCGTGACGAGCAGCGTGCGGTCCTTCGTGGGTTCCGTCATCGTGCCTCCTCCACGAGGTCCCAGACCCTCGCGATCGACGTCCGCAGGGCGGCGGCCACGTCCAGGTCGACGTGCCGCCCGTCGCGGACCACGGTGCGTCCGTCGCGGACCACGGTCCGCACGTCGCCGGCCCCGGCGACCAGGGCGAGCTGGGCGGGGTCGGTTCCCGCCACGGCCGGCGTGTCGAGGGCCACGGCGACGAGGTCGGCCCGCGCCCCGACCTCGATCCTGCCGGCGTCGTCCCAGCCGAGCGCGCGGTGGCCGGCCGCGGTGGCCGCCTCGACCACGGCGGCGGGCGCGAGCACGCCCCGGCGGCCGGTGCGCAGCCGGGCCTGCTCCTCCAGCCCGCGCGCCTCGGCGAGCAGGTCGGCGGCCACGTGCTGGTCGGAGCCGACGCACAGCGGCACCCCGGTGGCGGCCAGCCGGTCGACGGGCGCGAGCCCGTCGGCCAGGTCGCGTTCCGTCGTCGGGCACACGCACACCGCGGTGCCGGACGCGGCCAGCCGGGCGACGTCGTCGGCGTCCAGGTGGACGCCGTGCACGACGGTGGTGCGCGGGCCGAGCGCGCCGGCGGCGTCGAGCACCCCCGTGGGGCTCGTCCCGTGGACCGACCGTGCCGCCTGGTTCTCGCCGGGCTGCTCGGACAGGTGCGCGTGCAGCGGGGCCTCGTGCTCTTGCGCCCAGGCCGCGACGACGGCGATCTCGTCCGGCGCGAGGGCCCGCACCGAGTGCACGGCCGCGCCGACCCGGACGTCGTCCGCTCCGGCCCAGGCCGACCGCAGCTCCTCCACGCGGGTCCGCCAGGCGTCGGCGTCCCCGTCGCCGAAGCGCCGCTGCGAGGGCGCGAGCGGCCGGTACGCACCGGCGGCGCCGTCGACGTCCAGGCCGCCGTGCAGGTAGCAGGTGTCGAGCAGCGTCAGGCGCACCCCGGCCCGGGACGCGGCCCGGCGCAGCGCCCCGGCCATGGCGTGCGGGTCGTCGTACCGGCCGCCGTCGGGCGCGTGGTGCACGTAGTGGAACTCCCCGACCGCCGTCACGCCCGCGAGCGCCAGCTCCGCGTAGGTGGCGGTGGCGAGCTCCTCGTAGAGGGCGGGGGTCAGGACGTCGGCGACGGCGTACATCCGCTCGCGCCAGGTCCAGAAGGATCCGCCGTCGTCGTGGGTGCGTCCGCGCAGCGCGCGGTGGAACGCGTGCGAGTGCGCGTCGGCCAGCCCGGGCAGGACGACGCCGGGCAGCACCGTGTCGGCGGCGACGGGTGCCGTCCCGGGTTCGACGGCGGTCACCCGGCCGGCGGAGGTCTCGACGCGCACCCCGGCGGCGAGGCCGCCGGGCAGCCACGCGTGCTCGCACCAGAAGGTCACGCGGCCTCCCCCAGCAGGTCGGTCAGGACGTCCGCGAGCGCCGCGACCCCGGCCTCGCAGTCCGCCTCCTCGGCGTGCTCGGCGGGCGTGTGGGAGGCCCCCGTGGGGTTGCGGACGAACAGCATCGCGGTCGGCACGCCGGTGGCGGCCAGGATGCCGGCGTCGTGCCCGGCGCCGGTCCCGATCACCGGCGCGGGCGCCGTGCCGGCGGGGCGTCCGACGACGTCGGCCAGGCGGGCGGCCAGGGCCGGGTCGAGCACGGTGGCCGGGGACCAGGACTCCTCGACCGGGCCGTAGCCCGACAGGTCCGCGAGGACCCGGTGCACGGCGTCCTCCCGGGGTGCCCGGGAGTCGATCCAGGCTCGGACCCGCGACGGGATCGCGTTGACCCCGTTCGGCTCGACGGAGATTTTCGCGACGGTGGCGAGCGCGTCGGCCGACCCGGCGGCGGCCCGGACGTCCTGGACGAGGCCGGCCAGGTCCAGCATCGGGTCGTGCCGGTGGGCCAGCGGCGTCGTGCCGGCGTGGTTCGCCTCGCCGTGCAGGTCCACGCGCCAGCGGCCGTGCGGCCAGATCGCCGAGGCCACGGCGACGGGCGCGGAGTCGTCGCCGTGCAGGTCCGCGAGGTAGCGGCCCTGCTCCACGTGCAGCTCGACGAAGGTGCCCACCCGGGCCAGCGCCTCGGCGTCGGGCCCGTAGCCGGCCGGGTCCAGACCCGCTCCGGCCAGGACGTCGGCGAGCGTGTCCCCGGCGTCGTCGCGCAGACCCAGCAGGCGGTCGGCACCCGCGGTGCCCGTCACGGCCCGCGACCCGAGGCAGGCCAGCCCGAACCGGGCGCCCTCCTCGTCGGAGAAGTTCACGACGCCGAGGGGCCGCGCGGGGTGCACGCCGCGGGCCCGCAGCACGTCGACGGCCGCGAAGGCGCTCGCGACGCCCAGCGGGCCGTCGAACGCGCCGCCCCCGGGCACCGAGTCGAGGTGGCTGCCGGTGACGACACCGGGGCCGTCGGCGTCCGGGTCGCCCCACCACGCCCACTGGTTCCCGGCGCGGTCCACGGCGACGTCGAGCCCGCGGGCGGCGGCCTCGGCGACGAACCACTCGCGCAGGGCGAGGTCCGCCGTCGTCCAGGCGAAGCGGGCGTACCCGCCGCTCGGTGCCCGTCCGACGTCGGCGACGTCCCGCAGCAGTCCCGCGACCGCCGTCATGCGCGGCCCATCGGGCGGACGAGGCCGCCGCGCTCGGCCGCGGCGACGGCGTCGTCGTACCCCGCGTCGGCGTGCCGCAGCACCCCCGTCGCCGGGTCGTTGGACAGCACCCGCTCCAGCTTCTGCGCGGCGAGCTCGGTGCCGTCGGCGACCGTCACCTGGCCGGCGTGGATCGACCGGCCCATGCCGACGCCGCCGCCGTGGTGCAGCGACACCCAGGTCGCGCCGGAGGCCGTGTTGACCAGGGCGTTGAGCAGCGGCCAGTCCGCGATCGCGTCCGAGCCGTCCGCCATCGCCTCGGTCTCGCGGTACGGCGAGGCCACCGAGCCGGAGTCCAGGTGGTCGCGTCCGATGACGATCGGCGCGCTGATCTCCCCGGACTCGACCAGCTCGTTGAACCGCAGGCCGGCGCGGTCGCGCTCGCCGTGGCCCAGCCAGCAGATGCGGGCGGGCAGGCCCTGGTAGGCGACCTTGTCCTGGGCCGCGCGGATCCACCGGTGCAGGTGGTCGTGCTCGGGGAAGAGGTCGAGCACGGCGCGGTCGGTGGCCGCGATGTCGCGCGGGTCCCCGGACAGCGCCGCCCACCGGAACGGCCCCTTGCCCTGGGCGAACAGCGGGCGGATGTAGGCGGGCACGAAGCCCGGGAACTCGAAGGCCCGCTCGTACCCGCCCTGGCGGGCCTCGTCGCGGATCGAGTTGCCGTAGTCGAAGACCTCGGCACCGGCGTCCTGGAAGCCGACCATCGCCTCGACGTGGCGGGCCATCGACTCCCGCGCCCGGTCGGTGAACTCCTCGGGCTTCGCGGCGGCGTACTCGGCCCAGTCGGCGACGTCGACGCCCACCGGGAGGTAGGACAGCGGGTCGTGGGCGGAGGTCTGGTCGGTGACGACGTCCACGTCGGCACCGCGGCGGAGCAGCTCGGGCAGCACCTCGGCGCTGTTGCCGGTCAGGCCGACCGACAGCGGCCGGGCGGCGGCCTTCGCCTCCTGCACCTGGCGCACGGCGTCGTCCAGGGAGTCGGCGACGACGTCCAGGTAGCGCTCGCGCACCCGCCGCTCGAGACGTGACCGGTCGACGTCGACCACGAGGCAGACGCCCCCGTTGAGGGTGACGGCGAGCGGCTGCGCGCCGCCCATGCCGCCGCAGCCGCCCGTGACCGTCAGCGTCCCGGCGAGCGTGCCCCCGAAACGCTTGGCGGCCACCGCGGCGAGCGTCTCGTAGGTGCCCTGCAGGATCCCCTGCGCGCCGATGTAGATCCACGACCCGGCCGTCATCTGGCCGTACATCGTCAGCCCGAGCTGCTCGAGGCGGCGGAACTCCGGCCAGGTCGCCCAGTCCCCCACGAGGTGGGAGTTGGCGATGAGCACCCGCGGCGCCCACTCGTGCGTGCGCAGCACACCCACCGGCTTGCCGGACTGCACGAGCATCGTCTCGTCCGCGCGCAGGTCGGTCAGCGTGCGGACCATCGCGTGGAAGCTCGACCAGTCCCGGGCGGCACGGCCCGTGCCGCCGTAGACGACCAGGTCGTCGGGGCGCTCGGCGACCTCCGGGTCGAGGTTGTTCTGCAGCATGCGCAGCGGCGCCTCGGTCTGCCAGCTCCGGGCGGTCAGGGTGGTGCCGCGCGGGGAACGGACCGGCACCGGCGTACCGCGGTCGTAGGTCGTCATCGGTGACTCCTCGGGTCGGTCGGGTCGGTCAGGCGAGGTCGCCGACGGCGGCGGTCGCGGCGTCCAGCACGGCCCCGTCGGCCACGAGGTCGACGACGGCGTCGATCTCGGGCGTCAGGTACCGGTCGGGCCCCGGGCCCTCGACCCGGGTGCGCAGCAGGTCGCGGACGGCCCCGGTGCCCGCGGCCGGCCCGTGGGCCGGGTCCGCGGCGGCGCGCAGGTCGAGGGCGCGGGCGGCGGTGAGCAGCTCGATCGCCAGGACTTGGGTCAGCCCGTCCACGGCGCGGCGCAGCTTGCGGGCACCGGCCCAGCCCATGGAGACGTGGTCTTCCTGCATGGCCGAGGACGGGATCGAGTCCACGCTCGCGGGCGCCGCGAGACGCTTGAGCTCGGAGACGATCCCCGCGGCCGTGTACTGGGCGATCATCAGCCCCGAGTCCACGCCGGGGTCGTCGGCCAGGAACGGCGGCAGGCCCTCGTTGCGCGCGACGTCGAGGAACCGGTCGGTGCGGCGCTCGCTGATGCTGGCGACGTCGGCCACGGCGATCGCCACGAAGTCGAGGACGTACGCCACCGGGGCGCCGTGGAAGTTGCCGTTGGACTCGACCCGGCCGTCCACCGTCACCACGGGGTTGTCGATGGCCGCGGCCAGCTCGCGGTCGGCGACGAGGCGCGCGTGGTCGAGGGTGTCGCGGGCGGCGCCGTGCACCTGGGGGGCGCAGCGCAACGAGTAGGCGTCCTGGACGCGGGTGCAGGCCGGCGTCCCGTCGGGTGCGAGCTCGCGGTGGCTCGCCATGAGGGGCGACCCCGCGAGCATCGCGCGCAGGTTCGCCGCCGACGCCGCCTGCCCGGGGTGGGGGCGCATCGCCACGAGGTCGGCCACGTACGGGGCGTCGGAGCCGAGCAGCGCCTCGACGCTCTGCGCGGCCGCGACGTCGGCGGTGGCGAGCAGACCCTGCAGGTCGTCCAGGGCCAGGCAGAGCTGGCCGAGCATCCCGTCGGTGCCGTTGATGAGCGCGAGCCCCTCCTTCTCCTGCAGCGCCAGCGGCTCGATCCCCGCCGCCGCCAGCGCCTCCCCGGCCGGGCGCCGGGTGCCCGCGGCGTCGCGGACCTCGCCCTCGCCCAGGGCGGCGAGCGCCACGTGGGCCAGCGGGGCGAGGTCGCCCGAGCAGCCCAGGGAGCCGTACTCGTGGACGACGGGCGTGAGCCCCTCGTTCAGCATCGCCGCGTAGGTCTCGGCGACGACGGGACGCACCCCCGTCCGGCCGGTGCACAGCGTGGCCAGACGCAGCAGCTGCAGGGCGCGCACCACCTCGGTCTCCACCTCGGGCCCGGAGCCCGCGGCGTGGGAGCGCACCAGGGAGAGCTGGAGCCGGGCCCGCGACCCGGCGGGGATGTGCCGGCGGGCGAGTGCCCCGAACCCGGTGGACACGCCGTAGTGGGGGGCGACGTCGTCCGCCAGCGCGTCGATCACGGCCCGGGAGCACGCCATCGCGTCCCGGGCCGCGGCGCCCACGGCGACCGGGGCGCCGTGGCGTGCGACGGCGACGACCTGGTCGACCCGCAGGGGGGATCCGTCCAGCAGGACCGTGGCGGTCCCCCGGCGGTGGGTGACGGGGGACGGCGGCGAGGGGTGCGTCGTGCTCATGCCCTCATCGCACACCCGCCGGTGATCGGTGGGGCGTCGCCGGACGGCGATAGTGTCTGGGATACCAGACAGCGTAATCGGTCCGGCACGGGAGGTGGCGCGGCGTGGCAGGCAGCAGCGACGTCCCCGCGGCGCGCGCCACCGCGCGTCTGCTCGCCCACCTGGCCGCCCAGCCCGGCCCGGTGCCCGCGTCGTCCGTGGCCGCGAGCCTCGACCTGCCCCGGTCGTCCGTCTACCACCTGCTGTCCGTCCTGGCCGACGAGGGGTTCGTGACCCACTACCCGGAGGAGCGCCGCTACGGCCTCGGGGTCGCCACCCTCGGGCTCGGCACCGCCTACACGCGTCAGGCACCCGTGACCCGGCTGGCGCGCCCCGTGGTCTCCCGGCTGGTGGAGGCGACCGGCGAGAACGGCCACCTCGCGCTCCTCAACGGACGCGAGGTGCTCTACCTCGTCGAGCAGCGGGCACCGGGCCGCCCGCCGCTCGTGTCCGACGTCGACGTCCGCCTGCCCGCCCACCTCACGGCGTCGGGGCGGACCGTCCTCGCCCACCTGCCCGCGGCCCAGGTCCGGGCCGCCTACCCGACCACCGGGGCGTTCAGCGACCGCACGGGCCGGGGGCCGCGCACGCTGAGCGAGCTGCGGACGGTGCTGCGCGAGGTCCGCCGGCGGGGGTACGCGGTCGAGGACGGCGAGGTGACCGACGGCTTCGCCTCGGTGGCGGACGTCGTCGTCGACCACCTCGACCGGGCGGTGGCCGGGCTCGCCCTGACGTTCCGCTCCGCCGACCGCGGCCCCGAGGACCGCGAGCGGCTGGCCCAGCAGGTGTCCCGGGCGGCCGCCGCGATCAGCGCCCGGCTGGGCGCCCGGCCGCGGTGAGGATCAGCCGCCGGCCAGGGGCAGCAGCGCGAGCGTCGCCCCCGCGGCCAGGAGCCCGGCCACGGGTGCCGTGAGCACCCAGTAGATCGCGATGGTGCGGACCACGCCCCAGCGCACCGCGGTCCACCGGCGGGTCGCGCCCGCGCCCATGATGGCCGAGGTGATGGTGTGCGTCGTCGACACCGGTGCGTGCAGCACGATGGCGTTGGCGTAGAGCACGACGGCCGACACCGACTCCGCGACGAAGCCCCGTGCCGGGTCGAGCTCGATGATGCGGCGACCCAGGGTGCGCATGATGCGCCACCCGCCCGCGTAGGTACCGACCGCCATCGCGGTGGCCGCGGCGATCTTGACCCACAGCGGGATGCCCTCGCGCGCGGCGGTGGAACCGACGGTGAGCAGGGCGAGCCAGATGACACCCATCGTCTTCTGCGCGGACTGCAGACCGTGGCCGAGCGCCATCGCGGCGGCCGAGGCCGTCTGCGCCACCCGGAAGCGGCGGTTCACCCGTGCCGGGGCGACGTTCCGCAGCATCCACATCAGGGCGACCATGAGCACGTAGGCGCCGACGAAGCCGATCAGCGGGGAGAAGAGCGTCGGCAGCACGACCTTGTCGACCACCTCGGCGCCGTACACCGTCATCCCACCGGCGATGCCGGCTCCCAGCAGACCGCCGATGAGGGAGTGCGTCGACGACGTCGGCATCCCGTACCACCAGGCGAAGAGGTTCCAGGCGATCGCCCCGAGCAGTGCGCTGAGCACGACGACGAGGGACTGCACGGCGGTGCCGTCGTCGAGCTCGACGATCGAGGTGGCGATGGTCTCGGCCACCGACGTCCCCAGCAGCGCACCGACGAAGTTCATGCCCGCCGCCATGGTCACCGCGATGCGCGGGGTCAGCGCCCGCGTCGACACCGAGGTCGCGACGGCGTTCGCCGCGTCGAGGAACCCGTTGGTGTACGCGAACCCGAGCGCGACGGCGACGATGACGACGACGAGCGCCAGCTCCACCCTCAGGACTCCTTGACGCTGATGGACTCGACGAGGTGGGCCACGCGCTCGAAGGCGTCAGTGGCCTCCTCGAGGTTGTCGACGATCTCCTTGAGCTTGATGAGCAGGATCGGGTCGGTGACCTTGTCGAACAGATCGCCCAGCAGGGACCTGTGGAGCGTGTCGCCCTGGTTCTCCAGGCGGTTGATCTCGACGCAGTACTCGGGCAGCTGGTCGAGCTTGCGCAGCCGGGGCATCGCGTCGGCGGTCAGCTCGGCGCAGCGCTGCAGCACCTGCACCTGCTCCGAGACCGCCATCGGCAGCTCGGCGACCTTGTACAGCACGATGAGGTGGCCGGCCTCGTCCATGGCGTCCATGCAGTCGTCCAGGGCCGACGCCAGGTGGTAGAGGTCGTCCCGGTCGAAGGGGGTGACGAAGGTCTGGTTGAGCCGCCGCTTGATCGAGTGGGTGACGTCGTCGGCCTGGTGCTCGGCCTCGGCGAGCTGGGCCACGATGCGCTCGCGCTCCGGCCGCGACGCCCCCAGCAGCTCCGCCAGGAGGGACGCACCGGTGACGGTGTGCCGCGCCAGCGCAGCCAGCAGGTCGTAGTAGGTCGAGTCGCGCGGTGTGAGGCGCAGGCGCACAGGGACCCCCGGTCGGAGAAACGCTCGGTCAGTCACAGGGTAGGGCCCGCCCCGCGGCAGCGCGTGCTCCGGTCACGGAGTGGCACCGCTCCGTGACGGTGGGAAGAGCGCGACGCCGGACCGGGAGCGCCTCTCGGCGCGTGGCCGCTCGAAGCGGCTGAAGATGGAGCCCGGGGCTACCGCGGCCCGACGCCGCGCCACCATTCTAGGGGCGGGGACTCAGTCCAGCGAACCCGCACGCCACAGCGCTGCGGCGTGCTCCAGCTCCTCCGCCGTGCGGGTCAGGTCGGCGGCCCCGCGGGTCATGCGGGTCGCGGACTCCGGGTCGGCGGTCTCCCGGGCGTCGGCGTCGTAGGCGGCACCGGTGGCGAGGATGCGGCCGAAGGCGGCGGCCCGCTCGAGCGCGACGGCGAGGTCACCGGCGTAGACCCCGGAGAGCACGGTGTCGGCCAGCACCCGCAGGTCCTCCGGGGTCGGCGGCCGGGGCACCCCGGCGACGACCTCGTGGACGGGCGCGACGTCGACGCCGAGCCGGTAGCGCAGCCCGATCGTGCGGGGGTCGCGGCGGACCCACTCGCGCAGGGCGTACAGCCTCCACAGGGCTCCGGGCAGGGTCGCCGGGGCGGCGTCGGACCACAGCTCGGCCACGACGTCGAGCCCCTCGCGCTCGACCAGGCGGACGAGGCGCGCCACGACCTCCGGGTCCTCGGTGGCCCGGGCGGTGTGCACGACGGCGCGGGCGGTCGTGTGCGCGACCTCGTCGCGCAGCGCGGGGTCGAGCTCGCCGGGCAAGTTCTCGGCCTCGAGCGGGTCGAGCATGGCGGGACGGCGGAAGCGTGGGCGGTCACTCACCCCACCAGTCTGGCAGCCGCGCAGCCCACCATGCCGATCCGCCGTCACGCCCCTAGAGTCGCCCGAGGCGGCCGTTGCCGCACACACACGTCGAAGGGACCACGTATGTCGACCCCTGCCCGCCCGAGCGTGCGCAGCACGCACCGCAAGGCGATCGCGCTGTCGTTCGCCGCGGCCGTCGGCGGCTTCCTGTTCGGCTTCGACTCGTCGGTGATCAACGGTGCCGTCTCCGCGATCGAGGGCGAGTTCGCCCTCAGCTCGACGGTGACGGGGCTCGTGGTCGCGGTGGCGCTCCTGGGGTGCGCCCTCGGCGCCTGGGGTGCCGGCCGGCTCGCCGACCGCTGGGGACGCGTGCGCGTCATGCTGCTCGGCGCGGGACTCTTCCTCGTCTCCGCGGTGCTCTCCGCAGCGGCCTTCTCGGCCCTGGACCTGTCGCTGTGGCGGTTCGTCGGGGGCATCGGCATCGGGATCGCCTCGGTGATCGCGCCGGCCTACATCGCCGAGATCGCCCCGGCACGGATCCGCGGCAGCCTCGGGTCCCTGCAGCAGCTGGCGATCACGGTCGGCATCTTCGGAGCCCTGCTGAGCGACCAGATCCTGGCCGAGACCGCCGGCGGGGCCGCCGAGCAGCTCTGGTTCGGCTGGGAGGCCTGGCGCTGGATGTTCCTCGTCGAGGCGGTGCCGGCCGCGGTCTACGGGCTGCTCGCGCTGCGGATGCCGGAGTCGCCCCGCTTCCTGGTGGCCCGGGGCCGGCGCGACGACGCCCGGCAGGTGCTGGAGTCGGTGCTCGGTCCGGACGAGGGCGTCGACGAGCGGATCGGCGAGATCGAGCGGTCGATCGCGGTCGACGAGGAGAACGCCGAGCGCGGGTCGCTGCGCGGGTCGGGCTTCCTGGGGCTCAAGCCGATCGTGTGGGTCGGCATCCTGCTGGCCGTCTTCCAGCAGTTCGTCGGGATCAACGTGATCTTCTACTACTCGACGACGCTGTGGCAGGCCGTCGGGTTCGACGAGTCGCAGGCGTTCCTGGTCTCCACCATCACCTCGGTGACGAACATCGCGGTGACGTTCGTCGCGATCGCGCTGATCGACAAGGTGGGCCGCCGGCCCATGCTGCTGGTGGGCTCGGCGGGCATGGCCGTCTCCCTGCTGCTGATGGCGGCCGCCTTCACCCAGGGCACCGCCGTCGTCGACGAGGCCACGGGCGACTCGACGCTGTCGCTGACCGGCGCGTGGGCGACCGTGGCCCTGGTGGCGGCGAACGCGTTCGTCGTCTTCTTCGGCGCGACCTGGGGCCCGCTGATGTGGGTGATGCTGGGCGAGATGTTCCCGAACCGGATCCGCGCGGCGGCGCTCGGGGTCGGCGCGGCGGCCAACTGGATCGCCAACTTCGCCATCACCCTGACCTTCCCGCCGCTGCTGGCGACGTTCGGCCCGGCGATCCCCTACGGCATGTACGGGTTCTTCGCGGCGCTGTCGTTCGTCTTCATCTGGTTCAAGGTCTCCGAGACCAAGGGCAAGGAGCTGGAGGACATGAGCGAGGAGGTGCGCGCCCGGCGCCGCACCTGACCTGCGCACCGGCCGGCCCCGGTCGGCCCGCACGACCGGTCCACGCACGACGGCGGCCCGTCTCCCCCGGGAGGCGGGCCGCCGTCGTGCGTCCGGGTCCCGCCACCAGGATGTTTGCATGCTGCAAGCATCTGTCTTATTGTTTCTCGGAGCAACGGAAGGAGTCGTCGTGCCCGACGAGGCCACCACCGCGCTGGTCACCGCGCTCGAGCAGCTCGGCCGCGCCCAGCGCGAGGCCGCCGCCCGCATCGCCCGCGAGCTGGGCCGACCGCGGGCCGCCCTCGGCGTCGTGCGCCTGCTGCGGGCCCGCGGCCCGATCCAGCTCTGCGAGGTCGCCGAGGCCCTCCGCGTGGACTCCTCGGTCGCCAGCCGCCAGGTGGGCGCGCTCGTCGAGAACGGGTACGTCCGGCGCACGGTCGACGAGAGCGACCGGAGGGCCCGCACGCTCGAGCTCACCGAGGCCGGCCGGCGGCTGGCCGAGGACAGCGACGAGCAGTTCGAGGCGTTCGTCGGCGAGGCGTTCACCGACTGGACCCCGCACGACCTCTCCGTCGCCGTCGACCACATCCGCAGCGTCGCGGCCGCCATCAGCTCCGTCAGCCAGGAGGCACCCCTCAGATGACCGACACCACCGCCGGCCGCACCCCGGCCATGACCCGTCGCGAGACGCTGGAGGCCCTCTCGGGCATCCTGCTCGGGGTCTTCGTCTCCCTGCTCGCGACGACCATCGTCTCGACGGCCCTGCCGCGCATCGTCGCGGACCTCGACGGCTCCCAGCACGCCTACACCTGGGTCGTCACCGCGATGCTGCTGACGATGACGATCTCGACCCCGCTGTGGGGCAAGCTCGCCGACCTGACGAACCGCAAGACCCTCATCCAGATCGCCCTGGTGATCACGGTCGTGTCCGCCGCCTCGGCCGGGTTCGCGCAGAACATGGAGATGCTCATCACCTCGCGCGCCCTGCAGGGCATCGGCGCCGGCGGTCTGATGTCGCTGGCGACCGTCCTGATGTCGGACATCATCAGCCCCCGCGAACGCGGCAAGTACATGGGCCTGATGGGCGGCGTGATGGCCGTGGCCCAGATCGGCGGCCCGCTGCTCGGCGGCCTCATCACCGACTCCGTCGGCTGGCGCTACACGTTCTTCGTCGGCGTCCCGTTCGCCGTCGTCGCGCTGGTCGTGCTCCAGAAGACCCTGCACCTGCCGGCTCGCCCCCCGCGGGCGGTCCGCATCGACTACGTCGGGGCCGGCCTCATCGCCGTCGGCGTCGCGCTGCTGCTGCTGTGGGTCACCTTCGCCGGCGACCAGTTCGCCTGGGCGTCCTGGCAGACCGCCGCGATGGTCGGCGCCGCCGCCGTCGCCCTGCTCGGCGCCGTCCTCGCCGAGCGTCGCGCGCCGGAACCGATCATCCCGCTGCACCTGTTCCGCAACCGCACGTTCGTGCTCTCGATCGTCGCGTCGGCGGCCGTGGGCGTCGCGATGTTCGGCACCGCGGTGTTCCTCGCCCAGTACCTGCAGCTCGCTCGCGGCATGACGCCCACCCAGTCCGGCCTGCAGACCATCCCCATGGTCGTCGGCACCATGCTCGGCGGCATCGTGCTCGGCCGGATCATCTCGCGCACCGGCCGGTACAAGGCGATCATGATCGGCGGCGCCGTCGTCCTGACCGCTTCGCTGTTCGGGATGTCCACGATCGGGACCGGCACCAGCCTCGTCGTGCTCTCGGTCTTCCTGTTCGGCCTCGGCCTGTCGGTCGGTGCCCTCATGCAGAACCTCGTGCTCGCCACGCAGAACACGCTGGACCTGCGGGACATGGGTGCCGGGACCGCCACGGTGGCGTTCTTCCGGTCCCTCGGGGGCGCGATCGGGGTCTCGGCGCTCGGTGCCGTGCTGGCGAGCGACGTCCGGGACGAGCTGGCCCGGGGGCTGGCCGAGCTCGGCGTCCCCACCTCGGCGATCGGCGGGTCCACCGGCGCGGTGCCCGACATGTCCGCGCTGCCGGGACCGGTGGCCGACGTCGTCGCCTCCGCCTACACCGAGGGGATCACCGGGATCTTCCTCGTCGCGGTCCCCCTGGCCGTCGTCGCCCTGGTGGCCATCTGCTTCATCGTCGAGATCCCGCTCGGCGAGCGGTCCGGCATCGAGCAGACGCGCGACCTCGCGGCCCAGCAGGATGCCGACGAGCCGGCCACGGGGAGCGGCACCGACGGCACCGACACGGTCGCCGCGCCGTCGACCACTGCGGCGACCACGCCGGTGGCCGCCCGCGACTGACGGGCCACGGACGGCGCGGCGGCGCTCAGGCGCCGTCGAGCCAGGCGTCCGGCCCGGGCAGGAGCTCCTCGGCCTCCTCCCAGAAGTCGGCCGGCAGCGGCGTCCCGCAGGCCGCGAGCGTCGCGGCGACACGCTCGGGCCGCGAGACGCCCACGACGGTGGCGGCGATCCGGGGGTCGCGCAGCGAGAACTGCAGCGCCGCGACCGGCAGCGTCGTGCCGTGGCGGGCACACAGCGCGCGCAGCGCGTCGACGGCGGCCAGGGTCTCCGGCGGTGCGGGACGGTACCCGTAGCGGGTCGCGCTGCGGCGCTCCGACGGCGTCTGCTGAGCCAGGATCCCGCCGCCGTAGACCGCGGCGTCGATCACGCCCGTCCCGCGCTCGGCGGCCGCGGCCACGAGACGGCCGGCCGACCGGTCCACCAGGGTCCAACGGTTGTGCACGAGCAGGACGTCGAACACCCCGAGGTCCAGGTAGCGCCGCATCACCGGCACGGGGCCGCCGGCGAGCCCGACGGCCCCGATCTCGCCCGCCTCGCGCAGCTCGACCAGCGTGTCGACCGCGCCGCCGGGCGCTGTCAGGTCCTCGAAGGCGAAGTTCTCCGGGTCGTGCAGGTGCACCAGCGGCAGGTGGTCGAGCCCGAGCCGCTCGCGGGACTCCTCGACCGAGCGACGCACCCGGTCCCCGGAGTAGTCCCCGTCGCGGGGGTCCACCTTCGTGGCCACCACGAGTCCGGGGGGCAGGGCGCCGTGGTCGGCGCGGTAGGCGGCGAGGCCGGCACCCATCCGGCGTTCGCTCTCGCCGTCGGAGTAGCCGTTCGCGGTGTCGAGCATGCGGATCGGGGAGTCCAGCACGGCGCGCACGGTGTCCGCCGCCTGGTCCGCGGCGACGTCGTAGCCGAAGACCGCGGGCATCGACCCCAGCGGCGAACCGCCCGCGCAGACCGCGCTGACGCTCAGGTCCGTGCCGGGCAGCGGACGCATCCATCCGGGACCGCCCGGTGCCGGGACGTCGACGGGTGCGGGGACACGGTGCGCGGCACGGAGACTCATCGCTGCCACCCTACGGCCAGAACTTCACCCGCTCCTGGGGGTCCGTAGTTCAAATCGTGACCTTCGGAACCTCCCGGATTCGTCGAGGGAGCGCCATGATGGGGCACATGCAGGACAGCGCCACGCCCATGACCCCGCCGGACCCGGAGACGGACCCGTTCGGAGCCCTGGAACGCGAGCTCCGGGTGCTGATCCGGCGTGCGCAGTCCACGGCCGCCCAGATGGCCCGGATCATCCACCCCGAGCTCGACGCCTCGGCGTACCCTCTGCTGGCGCACATCGCCCAGTACCCGAACAGCCGCGGGTCCGACCTCGCGGCGCACTTCGGCGTGGGGCGCGCGACCGTCTCGCGCCAGCTCAGCCGGATGGTCGAGCTCGGCCTCGTGCACCGCGAGACCGACCCGGAGGACACGCGCGGGCAGTGCATCACCCTCACGGACGACGGGGCCGCCCGGTTCGAGCACGCCCGCGACTCACGGGTCGTCATGCTCGAGGCGGCGCTGACGGACTGGGAGAAGGACGACATCTCCCAGCTCGCCCTGCTGCTGCGCCGCTACTCGGCCGACGTCGTCAGCTGGCTGGAGTCGCGCCAGGAGCCGGTGCCGACGGGCGCAGCATCCTCGCCCGCAGCGAGCTGACCGTCGACGCCACCCCTCCCTGGGCGGCGAACCAGCCGGCAGGACCGCCGTCCCGCGCCGCCAGGGCGTCGAGGACCGTCGAGATCGCGTGCGCAGGAGCCGTGAGGAGCTCCGGCGGGAGCGCGGCGACGACGTGGCTCCGCCGGTCCGGCGCCCGGGAGGTGTGCCGGGCGCGGGCGAGGACCCGCGGCATGTTGGGCCCGGTGCGCACGTAGTCGGCAACGATCGCGGACCGCTCCACCCCGAGCAGGGCGAGCACCGCGGCGACGAAGACCCCGGTGCGGTCCTTGCCGGCGGTGCAGTGGACCAGCACCGGCGCGTCGCTCGTGGCGAGCGCGGCCACGCCGGCCGCCAGGTGCCGGCCGCCCGCGCCGTCGAGCATCTCCAGGTAGAGGCGTCCGAGGTCGAACGGACCGCGGTGCTCGGCGGGCGCGACGCGCGTCGCACCGTCGAGCACCGGCAGGGAGAGCACGCCGGCGACGTCCGCCAGCGGGTGCGGTTCGCGCTGCTCGCCGGGGTCGCGCAGGTCGAGGACGGTGCGCGGCGGCCAGACCACGTCCGACGGCGGCACGTCACCGGCGCGCGGGGCGTCGGCACGCAGCAGCACGCCGGGACGCACGGCGTCGGACGACGTCGCGACGTCGCGCAGGTTCACGAGGCGGTCCGGGACCGTCCCGGTCTCGATGCTCATGGCTCGACGGTAGCGGCCCGCGCCGGGGGCCTCAGCCCTCGGCGGGCTCGAAGGTCAGGCTGACCGAGTTCATGCAGTACCGGTCCCCGGTCGGCGTCTGGGGCGCGTCGTCGAACACGTGGCCCAGGTGCGAGCCGCACCGGGAGCAGCGCACCTCGATGCGCACCATGCCGAGCGAACGGTCCTCGATGAGCTCGACCCGGTCGCCGGCCAGCGGGGTGTAGAAGGACGGCCACCCGCAGTGGGAGTCGAACTTGTGCTCGCTGCGGAAGAGCTCGCCCGCGCACCCTCGGCACCGGTAGACGCCCTCGCGCTGCTCGTCCAGCAGCTCACCGGTCCACGGCCGCTCGGTCCCGGCCTGTCGCAGCACCGAGAACTCCTGCGGTGACAGCTCGGCACGCCACTGGTCGTCGTTCTTGGTCACGTCGTAGGTCATGTCCGCACCAACACCCGAGGTCCGGAGCGTGTTCCCGGCTCAGCGCCGCCGCTGGCCCTGTCGCTCCGCACCCTGGGCGCCCCGCTGCCGCCGGTTCTGCTGGCCGCCCTGGCGCTGCGACGCGCCGCCGCCCTGGCCTCCGCCCTGGCTCGCGCCCTGACCGCCCCGTCCGCGGCGGCGGCGACGTCCCCCGCCCGAGCGTGCGGAGCCCGCGCCGCCCGTCGGTTGCTGCGACCCGGCGCCCCGCTGCCCCGACCTCGGGGAGGACCCCTGCTGCTGCGGAGCCGGCGGGGCGACGTACGGGGCGACCTCGCCCACGAGCGCCGTCAGCGTGGCGTCCCCGGGCTCGGCCGGCTGGGGCCGCGCCGTGATCCGCGCCTTGCGGGTCAGGTCGCGCACGTCCCCGCGCTCCTCGGGGAGCATGAGCGTGACGACGTCGCCGCCCGACCCGGCGCGCGCCGTACGGCCGGACCGGTGCAGGTACGCCTTGTGCTCGGCCGGGGGGTCGACGTGCACGACGAGCTCGATCTCGTCGACGTGGATCCCGCGAGCCGCGATGTCCGTGGCGACCATCACCTTGACGTCCCCGGTGGAGAACGCCGCGAGGTTCCGCTCCCGCGCCCCCTGGCCCAGGTTGCCGTGCAGGTCCACCGCGGGGACGCCCGCGGCCGTCAGCTGGCGCGCGAGCTTCTTCGCCTGGTGCTTGGTGCGCGTGAAAAGCACCCGGCGGCCCGTGCCGCCGGCGAGCTGGTGCACGACCTGCTTCTTGGACTCCTTGTCGGCCACGGCGAGGATGTGGTGCGTCATCTTCGGCGGCGGGGCCGCGGCCTCGTCGACCGAGTGCGTGACCGGGTTCTTCAGGTAGCGCTTGACCAGCACGTCCACGCCGTTGTCCAGCGTGGCGGAGAAGAGCAGGCGCTGGCCCGAGCGCGGGGTGCGGTCCATGATCCGCTTCACCCCGGGCAGGAACCCGAGGTCGGCCATGTGGTCGGCCTCGTCCAGCACGGTGATCGCGACGTCGTCCAGCGTCAGCGCCTTCTGGTTCAGCAGGTCCTCGAGACGGCCCGGGCAGGCGATGACGACGTCGACGCCCTGGCCCAGCGCGGTGACCTGGCGGGACTGGGCCACGCCGCCGAAGATCGTGGTCGTGCGCAGCCCGAGCGCCTCGGCCAGCGGCTTCATCGTGGCGTCGATCTGGTTCGCGAGCTCGCGGGTGGGGCACAGCACGAGCGCCGTGGGGCGGTTCGCCACGCGGCGGGGCCGACCTGCGGCACGCTCGGCCGCGGCGCGGTGCGCGAGCCGGGTCACGACCGGCAGCGAGAACGCCAGGGTCTTGCCCGAGCCGGTCCGCCCGCGGCCGAGGACGTCCGCCCCGGCGAGGGTGTCCGGCAGCGAGGCCGCCTGGATGGGGAACGGGCTGGTGATGCCCGCGTCGGTCAGGTGCTGCACCACAGGCGTGGGCAGGCCGAAGTCGGCGAATGAAGTCAACGAGAAGCCTCTCCGGACGTCGACGACGTCCACGGTCGGGGTCCGCCGCACGCAATCCGGGGGGATCTCCACGACGCGGGGCGCGCGGTGGTCGCTGGCGCCCTCGGCAGACATTGTCGCACGCCTCCCCGCGGCGGCCCGGTCGGTCGGACCACCGGGCGTGGTGGAATGGCGGCCGTGGACGACTTCCTCACGACCGCCGGCGACGTGCTCGCACAGATCTGGACCGCCGCCACGACCGCCGTGGCGCCCCCCGACCGCACGGTGGTGATCGCCGCGGGACTGGCCGCGCTCGCCGTCGTGCTGGTGTCCCCGGTGTGGCGCGTCGCACGCCACGTCATCACCATCGCGCACGAGGGCGCGCACGCCGTGGTGGCGATGGTCACCGGCCGACGGCTCGACGGCATCCGCCTGCACTCGGACACCTCGGGGCTGACGGTGACGGCGGGACGGCCCCGCGGTCTCGGCATGATCCTCACCGCGTTCGCCGGCTACGTCGGGCCGGGCCTCGTCGGACTCGGCGCGGCGTGGCTGCTGCGTGCCGGGTACGCCGTCGGCCTGCTGTGGCTGCTCGTCCTCCTGCTGGCCCTGCTGCTGCTGAAGATCCGCAACTGGTTCGGGCTGTGGTCGGTGCTCGTCAGCGGCGCGCTGCTCGTCGGCGTGTCCTGGTGGCTCGAGCCCGCCGTGCAGTCGGCCGTCGCGTACGCCGTGACGTGGTTCCTGCTGCTGGGCGCGGTGCGGCCGGTCGTCGAGCTGCAGTCGCAGCGGGCCCGGGGCCGGGCCCGGACGTCGGACGCGGATCAGCTCGGCCGACTCACCGGCGTGCCCGGGATCGTGTGGGTCCTCGTCTTCGGCGCCGTCACCGTCGGCGCGCTGGTGCTCGGCGGGTCGTGGATCGTCGGCCCGGTCACGCCGTCCTGACCCGTCCGCTCACAGCTTCGCGTAGCGCGCCCGGGCGAAGGAGTAGACGCCGTAGGCCGCGATGCCGATCCCGATGACGATGAGCAGGCCCGTGCCGAAGGGCTGCTGGCGGATCGTCTGCAGCGCCTCGTCGAGCCCGCCGGCCTGGTCGGCGTCGTGGGTCACGGCCGCCGCGACGAACAGGCCGCCGAGCACGCCGAGAGCGACGCCCTTGGCGACGTAGCCGATCTGGCCGAGACGCACGACCGCGGCGCCGACCGCACCCCCACCCGTCCCGCGCAGGTCCTCGAGGAACTTTTTCCGCACGCCCTTGACCACGTGGTACACACCCACGCCGACCACGACGAGGCCCGCGGCACCCACCAGCCAGACGCCGGCCGGCGCCTGCATCACCATCGCGGTGTAGCTCTCCTCCTGGTTCCCGCCGCCGGAGCCCGAGCCGGTCGCGTAGCGGGCCGCCGTGACGGCCAGCACCCCGTAGAGCACACCCTTGGCCGCCGCCTTGACCCGCGCGCCGACCTCCTTCGCGTCCGACACGCCGGGCACGCCGAGCAGCGCCTCGAGGAGCTGCCACAGGGCGAGCGCCGCGAACCCGACCGTCACCGCCCACAGCACGACGTCACCGCCCGGAGCCTGCTGGACCTGACGCAGCGCGCCGGACTGGTCCGCCGACCCGGAGGACGACCCCAGCGCCAGCTGCACGGCCAGCCAGCCGAGGATCAGGTGCACCAGGCCCGAGGCGGCGAACCCCGCACGGGCGAGGAATCGGACGGCCGAGCTGTTGCGGGCCTGGCGCGCAGCGCCTTCGGCGCGATGGGACGTGGACGACACGTGGACACCTCCTGGCCGCCGCGACGTTCGCGGCGTGCCGCTCACCCTGACGCACAAGTGCGGTCCGCGCCACGGGAACGCACGACGGCGGGCCACCCTCGCGGTGAGGGTGGCCCGCCGTCGAGCGGGAGAGGGCCGGTCAGCCCTGGGGAGTGAGCACGAACCCCGGGCCCTCGGTGGAAGGTTCGGCGTCGAGCTGCAGCGAGGCGAGCGCGGTCGCCGCGCTGGCGTCGACGTAGACGTTGGTCTGTCCGGACTCGTCGACCACCTGGTCCTCGGGCTGAGGCGCGGGGACGAGCGCGAGCTCGAAGTTGCCGGGCTGCTCGGCGGACTGCGCGATGCGCAGACCACCCTCGGCAGGTACACCGGCCTGCTCGGCCAGCGAGTCGACGGCGGTGCGGGCGTTGTCCGTCACGGTGAGCACGTCAGGCTCCTCTCGTCGGGTACGCGACTCGTCCACCGAATCAGGACGATGGTCCGAACGCAACGGTTCGCCAGGATCGGGCCCGATCTTCCCGCCTCGTGAGACTCCAGGTGACAGCGCCGCGGGAGCGGCATAGGTTGCCCTCCGGTCCCGGATGTGACGCTGGTCGCACCGCGTCGCCGCGAGACGTGCCGCACCGGAGCACGCCAGTAGGCTGACCAGTGCCCTCGACCGACCGTCGACGGCGGGCCTCTAGCTCAATCGGCAGAGCAACGGACTTTTAATCCGTGGGTTCAGGGTTCGATCCCCTGGGGGCCCACCCGACGACCCGCCCGCACGGAGCCGTTCCGGCGAACGGGGCGCGGTGCGGCGTCGCCCGGCCCCGGCCGGGCCGCACGACCGGCGGCCGGGCCTCAGGTGGAGCGGAAGAACTCGTTGGCCCGAGCGTTCCACAGCATCGAGATCACCAGGATCGCGAACAACCCCGAGACGAGCGCCGACCACGAGCCGGCGGTGCCCCACCACGAGATGACCGTCCAGAGCGTGAGCGCCGCACGGACAGCCATGAGCACGGTGACGAGGAAGCGGGAGAACCGGTTGCCGTTGCTCAGTCCGATGGCGACCAACGCAGTGATGACGCCGAAGGCGATCTCCGTCCACGAGTAGACGGCGGCGTTGCTCGCGCTGATGCCGGCCTCGGCCAGGACCTCGTCCGAGGCGAGGAGCATGATGACGCCGGCGAGAGCGGAGAAGAAGGCGACGATCCAGGTCAGGACGACGACGACGGTGACGCTCCCCGGTCGGGCAGTGGGACGGACAGCTGCCATGCGAACACACTCCTCGGGAGGATGTGGAGCGAGCGCCCCAGTGGGCCCGCCTCCGTCGCCAGGCTAGGCGGCGGACGCCAGGAGTACCTGTCAGGCGGCGGTCTTCACCCTCGCTGTCGATCGCTCGCCACGCCAGGGGTCCCTGGTCGTGGCGTCCGTCGCGCGACAGGATGGGCCGGGTGACCACGCTCCTGCCCGATCGTCCGGACCCCGACCGTCCCGTCGTCGTCGCGCACCGCGGCTGCTCGGCGGTGGCCCCCCAGAACACGTTCGCCGCGTTCGAGGCGGCCTGGCGCTCCGGCGCCCCCGCGCTCGAGCTCGACGTCCGCCTCACCGCCGACGGCGTGCCCATGGTGATCCACGACCCCGTCGTGGACCAGGTGACCGACGGCACCGGTGCCGTCGCCGACCTCGACGCGGACGCCGTCGAGCGGCTCGACGCCGGGGCACGCTTCGCGCCCGCCTTCGCCGGCCAGCGCATCCCCCGGCTGGACGACGTGCTGGCTTTCCTCGCCGCCCGCCCGGGGATGGACCTGCTCTGCGAGTACAAGGGCGTCTGGACGGCCGACCAGGTCGCGCCGACGACCGCGGCGATCGACGCCGCCGGTCTGGCCGGCCGCTGCATCGTCCAGGGCTTCCGCCGGGAGACGGTCGCGGCGCTGCGCGAGGCGGCACCGCACCTGCCGCGCGGGCTGCTGTGCGAGGAGGTCCCGCCCGACCTGCTGGACGCCGCCGCCGACCTCGACGTGGTGACGGTCAACCCGGCGGTGGCCGCGGTCCTGGCCGACCCCGCGCTCGTCCGACGCGCCCATTCCGCGGGGCGCCGGGTCATGCCGTGGACGGCGAACGCGCCCGCGGAGTGGGACCTCCTGCTCCGGGCCGGGGTCGACGGGGTCGTCACCGACCGCCCGGGTGAGCTGCGGGGATGGCTCGCCGGACGGGCCACCCGCCGCGCGGCGGAGGCCGGGAGCGGTTAGCCCCCGTCCCCGCCGTCGACGGGCCCGCCCTCCCCGGAGTCCCGGGAGAGGCCGGTCCGGCGCATCCGGCGGTGCGGGTCGTCGTCCTCCGGGCGCTCGGGATCCTGCCCGGCGTGCCGCTCCCGGGCCCGGTCGTCCAGCGGTGCGTCCGGGTCGTCCGGGGTCGCGGCGCCGGGCTCGTCGATCGGGATCTCACCGGTCAGACGCCGCTCCGCGTTCTCCTCGCGCTCCTCGATGACGTCCTGACCGGGACCGTTGAACGTCCGTGACCGCTCCTCGGCCGACTCGCTGCCGCTGTACAGGCCGGGACGGTCGACGCTCTCGAGGACGACGGTCTGCTCGGCTTGCTCCGGGACCGGTGCGGCGGGCACGGTGCCGCTGTCACCGTGGTGCCGCCGGATCCGCCGCAGCAGCCCGCGGTCACGGACCGACGGCCGGCGCGGCCCGGAGGTCGCGGACCGTCCCTCGACGACGATGACGCCCTCGTCCTCCGCCGCGGGCTCGTCGGTGCCGGACTGCTCGGCGTCGGCGTCGGTCCGCGGCGCGGGCTCCGGCTCGTCCGTAGTCGCCCGGTCAGGCTCCGCCGCGTCGGCCGGCGGCAGCACGCTGTCGGCCTCCTCGAACCGCGAGCGCGGGATGGCGTAGGGGGCCTCCCGCTGCAGCCAGGCCACCAGTCCCTCCCGGACCGTGCACCGCAGGTCCCACAGGGTCGGCGAGTCCTGCGCGCTGACCAGTGCGCGGACCCGGACGTACCCCTCGGTGGCCGACGTGACCTCGAGGATGCCGAGCCGTCGGTCCCACAGCGACGACGCGTGCAGGATCCGGTCGAGCTCGGCACGCATCGCCGGCAGCGGGGCGCGGAAGTCGACGTCCAGCTCGACGGTGCCGAGCAGGTCGGCCGCGCGGCGGGTCCAGTTCTCGAACGGCGTGGTCGTGAAGTAGGTGCTGGGCAGGATGATCCGCCGGTCGTCCCAGACGTGGACGACGACGTAGGTCAGGGTGATCTCCTCGATCCGGCCGAACTCCCCCTCCAGGACCACGACGTCGTCGACGCGGATCGCGTCGGTGAAGGCGATCTGCATCCCGGCGAAGGTGTTCGCCAGGCTCGACTGGGCGGCGAGGCCGGCGACCAGGGAGAGCAGACCGGCCGAGGCCAGGATGGAGGCACCGGCCGCACGCATCTGCGGGAACGTGAGCAGGACGGCGGCGATCGCCAGGACGACGACGACCGCGACCGTGAACCGCCGGATGACGGAGATCTGGGTCTCCACCCGGCGTTTGTGCCGGTCGTCGTGGCTACCGGAGATCCGGGCGAGGGTGCGGTCCTCGACCACGAACGCCATCGCCCCCAGGAGCCACGACCCGGCGAGGATGGTGGCGATGAGCAGCGAGTGCTGGACGAACCCGTACCAGGCCTGGTCCTGGTGCGCGGACAGCGTGACCGCGACCCAGACGGCGATCGTCATCAGCAGCGCGCGCAGCGGCTTGCGGAGCCGGGTCGCCATGTCCCGCAGGAGCGGGCGGCGTCGGGCGAGGCGCCGGATGAGCGCGGACACCACGGTCACCAGGACGTAGGCCACCACGATGGCGGCCCCGGCCCAGATCAGCGTCACGGTCAGGGAGACGGTCGCCTCGACCGTGTCGTCCACCGTCTGTTCGTCGATACCGCCGCCGTCAACGTCCCAGAGCATGCGTCACAGCCTAGAGACGTGGACCGGATCGTGCGCCCGGTCCGCTCCGGAGGCTGCCGGCGCCCGCTCGGGCCCGGCTCAGGACCTGCTCAGCGGCGTCAGCGGCGCGGGACGGACCGCCGCCTCCGGGGCGGCCGGTGCAGCCAGACGCGCAGCCGCCCGGTCACCCAGGGCAGCACCCAGAACGACATGACGGGCGTGAGGATCAGCGTGGTGATCAGCACCCGGAGCACGAGCGGCAGCCCGTCGAAGGCGGGCAGCAGCCACGCCACCAGCGCGGTGAACGCCAGGTTGACCGGGAAGAAGCCGAGCCAGATCGCGATCGACTGCTTCCACCGCGGCGGCGCCGGCAGCAGCGGGGGCCCGGACGGCTCGTCCTGGCGCACCGGCGGGTCGAACCAGCCCTCGATGCCGGTCCGCCGGGTGACCGCCTGCTCCGTCACGAGGCCCTCGCCCCGGGCGAGCCACTCACGACGCTCGTCCGACGTCTCCCAGGCCTGCAGCCGGTCGGCGTCGGCGAAGCGGTAGAGCATCACCCAGTCCGTGGACCCCTCGGCGGCACGGATCCACCCGGAGCCGAGGAAGCCGGGCCACCGGTTGGCGAGCCGGACCCCGGACTGCACCCAGGCCGTGACCTCGGGCACCTTCTCGGGACTGACGATACGGTGGATCGACACGGTCACGGGTGGGGGCGTCATGCGAGCAGTGTTGGGGCTCGGGCGCCGCCACACACGCGGGGACAGCGTGCAGGGACGGCCCCGTTCAGCATGCGGACCCGTCCCGAGGGGGTGCGAGGTGCGACATTCGTCCCCTCTTCACGGTGACGGCGCACTTCTCCCCCGAGATTGTCGGCCGATCGTCTCCTGACGCCCAGAGCGCACTCACAACGAGCGTCCACGATGGTCTGCGGCCCCGAAACCCCGGCGGCCTGATCGTCTTGCGAGGAAAACCCTGTGACCGCACCCCGCTTCCCCCTGCCCCGGCGCCGCACCGGCCGGCACGGCGAGACCCGCCGTCGCTCCGGCGCCACCGGCACGCCCCGCACCGCCGTCGGCGGCGCCATGGCCGGGCTCGCGCTGACCGCCGCCGTCGCGACCGCCGTGGTCCCCGGCACGGCCGGCGCCGAGACGGCGACGACCGCCACGCCGACCGGCGCCGCGAGCACCGCACCGTCCCCCGGCCCGTCCGCGTCCGTCGTCACGTCCTCCGACAGCGCGACCGTCACCGCGACCGCGGCGCTGCAGCGCGCCGAGACCGTCACCCAGCAGACGGCGTCCCTGCCCCGCAAGCAGGAGCGCCGGATCGAGGCCCGCGCGGAACGCCTCGCCGAGCTCCTGGAGAGCCGTGGGCAGACAGGCGCCTCGCGCGCCTCCGAGCGCGCCCCGCTGCCGGAGTCCGGTGGGCGGGAGGTCCCCGCCGACAGCGCGACGCTGGCCGAGGCGACGACGAAGCTCACGAAGCTGCTGGACGACGCCGAGTCCACGGCGATCGAGGTCCAGGCCGCCCCGCCGACGCCCGCCGAGGTCGCCGACGTGCAGGCCGACCGGGCGAAGAAGGCGGCGAAGAAGATCGCCCGCCACGCCGACTCCCTGGACGACTTCGCCAACGGCCGGGTCCCCGCCGGCAAGATGAAGAAGCTCTCCTTCGCGAAGGGCGAGACGCTGCGGGCCGACGCCGCGGCCCAGCTCGAACGGCTCGACGTCGCCTACCACGCCCGGTTCGGCAAGCACCTGTCGGTCACCGACTCCTACCGCTCGTACGAGTCCCAGGTGGCCACCCGCGCCAGCAAGGGCTACATGGCCGCGGTGCCGGGATACTCGAACCACGGGTGGGGCGTGGCCGTCGACCTCGGGGACGGGGTCGAGTCCTTCGGCACCCCCGAGTACGAGTGGATGCGCGAGCACGCCCCCGAGTTCGGCTGGGACAACCCGGCCTGGGCCCGGGCCGACGGCCGCAAGCCGGAGGCCTGGCACTGGGAGTACGCCCCCATCGGCTGAGCGGCGCCCGCTCAGCCCCAGCCGAGCTCGTGCAGCCGGTCGTCGTCGATGCCGAAGTGGTGGGCGATCTCGTGCACCACCGTGACGGCGACCTCCTCGGCGACCTCGTCCGGGGAGGAGCAGATGGACAGGGTCGGGTGCCGGTAGATCGTGATGCGGTCGGGCAGCGACCCGGCGGCCCACGCCTGGTCGCGTTCCGTGAGCGGCACCCCCTCGTACAGCCCGAGGAGCTCGGGGTCCTCGGGCGGCGCGTCGTCCTCGACGAGCACCACGACGTTGTCCATCAACCGGGTCAGCTGCTCCGGCACCTGGTCGAGTCCGTCCGAGACGGCGGCCTCGAACTCCTCGCGCGACATCTCCACCACGCGCCCATCCTCCCGCACCCGCGGATGCGGCCACGACGGCGCGTGACCGGTATGCTGACCCGGCCGGCCCCCATCGTCTAGCGGCCTAGGACCCCGCCCTTTCACGGCGGTAGCACGGGTTCGAATCCCGTTGGGGGTACTCAGCAGGCGCCCCGGCGTCGGCACGGGTCGGCTGACGGAGTGGCCTGCGCCACTTCCGGCACCGGCATCAGGAGCGTTTCGCCTGGTCAGGATCCGATTTCCGGATCCGGGTCAGCATGGGGTACGCTTCTTCTCGGCTCGAAACGAGCACCTCGATCGGGAGATCCTCTCGATCATGGCCCTGTAGCGCAGTTGGTTAGCGCGCCGCCCTGTCACGGCGGAGGTCGCGGGTTCAAGTCCCGTCAGGGTCGCGCATGAGCGCCCGGTTCGTCGGTCACGGCGCCCGGGCTTTCGTGTCATGGCTCTGTAGCTCAGTTGGTAGAGCGTTCGACTGAAAATCGAAAGGTCACCGGATCGACGCCGGTCGGAGCCACCTCGCACCAGACCCCCCGGACCTCAGGTCCGGGGGGTCTTGTCGTCGCGTCGTCGTGCCGGCCCCCCGCCACGACGTAGCCTGGGCGGAGCGAGCGCCGTCCCGCTCCCGACCCGGCGCCGCACCGGAGGACGACATGTCTGTGCTCGACGAGATCCTCGACGCGAACCGGGCCTACGCCGCCGAGTTCGGCGCCCGGTCGGAGCTGGCGCTGCCGCCCGCACGCGGCTTCACGATCCTCACCTGTATGGACGCCCGGCTCGACCCGGCGAAGTACGCGGGCCTCGCCGAGGGCGACGCGCACGTCATCCGCAACGCCGGCGGACGGGCGTCCGACGACGCCATCCGCTCCCTGGTGATCTCGTACAAGCTCCTCGGCACGCGCGAGTTCTTCGTGATCCATCACACCGACTGCGGCATGGAGTTCTTCACCGACGAGGTCATGAGCGGGCTGCTGGCGCAGAGCCTCGAGACCGCCGAGCTCGGGCCCGACGGCTTCCGCGACGTCGGGGAGGGTCCCGGCTCGAGCGCCGGCGCAGACGTGGACTGGCTCACGATCTCCGACCGGACCCAGGCCGTCGTCGACGACGTCGTGCGCATCAGACACAGCCCGCTCGTGCCGGGCCGCATCCCCGTCCACGGGTTCCTCTACGACGTCCGCACCGGCCGACTGATCGAGGTCGACGCCGCCACCGACGCCGGGCGCGCCACCGACTGAGGCCGACGGTCGAGAGGTCACCGGCCCGACGCCGGTCGGAGACACCTCGCCCGCGACCCCTCGGACCTCGGGTCCCGGGGGTCCTGTCGTGTCCCCGACGAGGTCACGCCGGGCGACGCGCCGGGGCGCAGGAATTGCCTGGACCGGTCAGGACCGGTTGAGTGGTACCCACGAACGCGTCGAGGAGGGGAACTGTCGATGACGGACTGGGACGACGGGCAGGCACCGCCCGCCGAGCGGCCCCCCAGCGTGGGCCGGCTCGTGGAACAGATCTCGGAGCAGGCCACACGGCTGGTGCGCGCCGAGATCGCGCTGGCGAAGGCGGAGGCGGCCGAGAAGGCGAAGCGTTCGGGCATCGGCGTCGGCCTGATCGTCGGCGCCCTGGTCGTCGTGCTCTACGCGCTCGGCGTCTTCGTCGCGACCGCCATCATCAGCCTCGACCTCGTCTGGCCGCTGTGGCTCTCCGCGCTCGTGGTCGGCCTGGCCCTGATGTTGCTCGCCGGGGCGTTCGCGGGGATCGCCGTCGCCCAGCTCAAGCAGGCGAGCCGCCGGCCCGAGACGATCGACCGGGTCAAGGAGGACGTCACCACCGTCAAGGAGGGGATGAAGCGGTGAGCCAGCAGTCCACCACCGACCCGGCCCTGCCGAACGGGGCACCCGCCCCGACCCGCAAGGAGCTCGAGTCCGAGGTCCAGGAGGCCCGTCGCGAGCTCGGTGACGCGCTCGACCAGCTCACCACGCGGCTCTCGCCCGCCTACCAGGCTTCCCAGCTGGCCCGCGGCACCCGCCAGGCCGCCGACGACGCCAAGGGGCTGTTCACCGGGGCCGGCCTGCCCGAGGACGCGCCGCGGTCACGCAACGTCAAGATCCTCCTGGGCGCCGCCGCCGTCGGGGCGGCCGCGCTCGCCGCCCTCGTGGTCAAGGCGGTCGCTCGACGCTGAACGGGCCGCCGGCCCGGTGCGCCCGGGCGCGCGTCGGGCCGGTCGTCCGGGCCCCTCGTCGGGCGGCCGGACGACCGGGAACCGGCTACTTGCTGTGGTCCGCCGCGCTGTCGGGCGTCCCGCCCGCGTTCGCCGCGGCCTCGGCCTCCGCCGCGTCCGACGCGGCGCCGAGCAGCGCACGGACCTCGGACTCCTTGTAGCGGCGGTGCCCGCCCAAGGTCCGGATCGACGAGAGCTTGCCCGCCTTGGCCCACCGCGTCACGGTCTTCGGGTCGACGCGGAAGAGGCTCGCTACCTCGGCGGGCGTCAACAGGACCTCGGAGTCACCGTGGAACGACATCCCCTGCACCTCCTGGCATGCGACCGGTCCGGACGGCGCCCGGACAGCTCGACGGCCGTCTCTTGCCATTGTGGGCAGAAAGTGGGATTGAGGCGACTTGAACCGTCCCGGCCGCCTCGCACCGCTGGTCCGGGCTGTCCCCGACGTCGGGCACGCACCGAACGCCCCCGCGGGTGCCGACCGCGTGACTTACGTCACCGTCACGGGTCGTGACACGTCGTCCCAGGACACGACAACACCGGAATGTCGCACCGAGTGGAGGGAATGCGTCAGCACCATGTACCGTTGGAACCTGAACAGACGAAATCTTCTCTCGGGGCCGCGCGTCTGGGACGTCGCCGCCCCGCTCCTACGTTGAGGGGGTCGGAGCCATGGGCCGCGGCCGTCAGAAGGCTAAGCAGACCAAGGTCGCTCGCGCGCTGAAGTACTACAGCCCTGAGACGAACTATCACGCTCTGGAGCAAGAGCTGAAGGAGTCCCAGACCGACGTCGTCACCGAGGACCGCTGGGCAAGTGCCGCGGACTCCGCGTACGACAACGACGCGGACTGGGACGACCGGCGCTACTGAGGCTCCACGGCGCCCGCAGTACGCTGCAGGACCCCCGAGGGGCCGGACGGTGACCACCGTCCGGCCCCTCGTCTGCACTCGGCCGGCGGCGCGCCCTCAGCGGTAGTCGCCCACGAGCCGGACGGCGCCCGCCTGCACGCCCTTCGTGCCCGCGACGAGCTCCTCGTCGGCGTCCGAGGGCGTCAGGTCGGCGACCGTGCCCAGCGTCCAGGCCGGCACGCCGCGGTCCCGCAGCGTCGCGAGCGCCGCGTCGGCGCCCTCGGCCCCCACGATCGCGACCATGCCGACACCCAGGTTGAGCGTGTTCTCCAGGTCGCCGCGCGGGACGTCGCCGAGGTCGCGCACCGTGCGGAAGACCGCCGGCACCTCCCAGCTCGCGCGGTCGACGGTCGCGACCGTCCCGGCCGGCAGCACGCGGGCCAGGTTCGCCGCCAGCCCGCCGCCGGTGACGTGCGTGAAGGCGTGCACCTGCGCGGACTCCTCGCGGGCGAGCGCCAGGCAGTCGGCGGCGTAGACGCGCGTCGGCTCGAGCAGCTCCTCCCCCAGCGTCCGGCCGAACTCCTCGACGTGCCGGTCCAGCGACCAGCCGGCGTGCTTGATCACCGCGCGCACCAGCGAGTAGCCGTTGGAGTGGATACCGCTGGCCGCCATGCCGATCAGCACGTCGCCGGCCCGCACCCGCTCGGGCCCGAGCACGCCGTCGGCCTCGACGACACCCGTGGCCGCGCCCGCGACGTCGTACTCGTCGGGGGCCAGCAGACCCGGGTGCTCCGCCGTCTCGCCGCCGACGAGCGCCGTCCCCGCGACCTCGCAGGCCTGGGCGATCCCCCGCACGATGTCCGCCACCCGCTCCGGGACGACCTTGCCCGTGGCGATGTAGTCGGTCATGAACAGCGGCTCGGCACCGACGACGACGATGTCGTCGACGACCATGCCCACCAGGTCGAAGCCGATGGTGTCGTGGACGTCCATCGCCTGGGCGATCGCGACCTTCGTGCCGACGCCGTCGGTCGAGGTGGCCAGCAGCGGCGCACGGTACCGCGTCAGCGCCGAGGCGTCGTAGAGGCCGGCGAACCCGCCGACGCCACCGAGGACCTCGGGCCCCTGCGTGCGGCGCACCGCGTCCTTCATCAGCTCGACGGCGCGGTCCCCGGCGTCGGTGTCGACGCCGGCGGCGGCATAGGTGAGACGTTCGGTCACGGGGTGGGAGCTCCTGGTCGGACGGGGGCGGAGGGCCGGGTCACGGGTGCTCGAGCGCGGACTGCCCGCCGACGCCGACGGAGAGCTGCGACAGCCCGTCCTCCGGCGCACCGAGCGGCAGCGCGGGCTGCTCGAGCAGGTGCTTGCCGAGCCGCTCCTCCTCGGGCAGCTCGATGGGGTACTCGCCGGTGAAGCAGGCGGCGCACAGGCGCGACGCGGGCTGCTCGGTCGCGGCGATCATCCCCTCGGTGGAGATGTAGCCCAGCGAGTCGGCGCCGAGCGACTGGCCGATCTCGTGCGGCGTCAGGCCGTTGGCGATGAGCTCGGCGCGGGACGCGAAGTCGATGCCGTAGTAGCACGGCCACTTCACCGGCGGGGACGAGATCCGCACGTGCACCTCGGCGGCACCGGCCTCGCGCAGCATCCGGATCAGGGCGCGCTGGGTGTTGCCCCGCACGATGGAGTCGTCCACGACGACCAGCCGCTTGCCGCGGATGACCTCGCGCAGCGGGTTGAGCTTCAGCCGGATGCCGAGCTGGCGCAGCGTGTCCGACGGCTGGATGAACGTCCGGCCGACGTAGGCGTTCTTCATCAGGCCCTGCCCGAACGGGATCCCGGACTCGGCGGCGTACCCGGTCGCCGCCGGCGTGCCGGACTCCGGCACGGGCATGACCAGGTCGGCGTCCACGGGGTGCTCGCGGGCCAGCACGCGGCCCATCTCCACCCGGGCGGCGTGCACCGGGCGGCCCTGGATGCTGGTGTCGGGGCGGGCCAGGTAGACGTACTCGAACACGCAGCCGGCCCGGTTTACCGGGGCGAACCGGGTGGACCGCAGGCCGTCGTCGTCGATGCAGATGAGCTCGCCGGGCTCGACCTCGCGCACGTAGGAGGCGCCGACGATGTCCAGCGCCGGGGTCTCCGAGGCGACCACCCAGCCGCGCTGGGTGCGGCCCAGGACGAGCGGCCGCACGCCCTGCGGGTCACGGGCCGCGTACAGCGCGTGCTCGTCCATGAAGACCAGCGAGAAGGCGCCGCGCAGACGGGGCAGGACCTCGAGGGCCGTCTGCTCCAGGGTGTGGTCCTCGTCGCCCGCGAAGAGCGCGGTGATCAGCGCGGTGTCGGTCGTGTTGCCGCGGGCGAGCTCGCCGCGGCGCTGGGCGCCGTACCGCTCGGCCACGAGGTCGACCAGCTCGGCGGAGTTCGTCAGGTTGCCGTTGTGCCCGAGGGCCACGGTGCCGGAGGACGTCGCGCCGAGCGTGGGCTGGGCGTTCTCCCAGGTGACGCCGCCGGTCGTCGAGTAGCGGCAGTGCCCGACGGCGATGTGGCCGGTCAGGGCGTTCAGCGCGGTCTCGTCGAAGACCTGGGAGACCAGTCCCATGTCCTTGTAGACGAGGATCTGCTCACCGTTGCTGGTGGCGATCCCGGCGGACTCCTGTCCGCGGTGCTGCAGGGCGTACAGGCCGAAGTACGTGAGCTTCGCGACCTCCTCGCCGGGCGCCCAGACTCCGAAGACGCCGCAGGCGTCCTGGGGGCCCTTCTCGCCGGGCATGAGGTCGTGGTTCAGGCGGCCGTCGGGGCGCAAGGGCATGTGTCGAGTATCCCACAGACCCGCCGCGGGACGGTCCGGCGCCGTCGCGGCCGGCCTCGTGCGGAAGGCTCTCAGCGACGTCGCAGGCTGCGCCGGTCGGCGAGGATCGCGAGGCCCCCGGCGAGCAGCACGAAGAAGGTCGTCGTGGCCAGCGTGACGACCGAGACGAAGACGCCCGGCTTGAGCAGGAGGACCTCGTCGTCCGCCGCGATCCCGGTCAGCCAGGTCCCGACGACGAGCCCGACCACCAGGCCGACGACGGCGCCGACGGTGAAGAAGGCTCGGTAGCGCGGTGCACGCCGCACGCGTGCCGGGTCCACGAGCAGGTGCTCGTCGTCGGCCGCCGTGCTCGCCGGTTCCCCGACGGGTTCCGACGGCGTCTCCTCGACGGCGTCGGGGGTCTCGGCGGGCTGCTCGGGAGAGGTGCTGCTCACCCGCCGAGCCTATCGCCCCGACAGGACGCCGGAGGCCCGGCCGGACGCGTCGGGCACGCGTCCGGCCGGGCCACCGGGAGCTGGAGCGGTCGGCCGGAGCCGTCGGGCAGGGTCAGTCGTCGTGCTTCGGGTTCCCGCCCGGACCGTGGCCGTTCGCCCAGGACGGGGCGCCCGGCGCCAGGTCGAGCCCGACCAGCAGCGGGTCGTGGTCCGAGGACCGGAACGGCGAGGTGTCGTACAGGATCGTCGCGTTGTAGTTGTACCGGCTGTACTCGTTCGCGACGGGCTCGTAGGCGTTGATGTTCCAGATGTCCGCGCCGGTCACGTCCTCCATCGCCCCCTCGGAGGCGAGCACGTGGTCCAGCGACCCGACCTGGCCGTCGTAGCTGTACGTGTACTCGCCCGTGGTCGGCCCGAGGTCGGTGTAGCCGGCCTCGGCGAGCACGACGATCGGGTCCTCCTGCTCGTAGGCGTTGAAGTCACCCACCAGCAGCACGCGGTCGGTGCGCGCGTCGGAGGCCACCTCGTCGGCGAACTCCACCAGCGCCGTCGCCTGCCGGACGCGGGACTCGTTGTTCCGGCCCTGCCCGTCACCGGCGTCGACGTCGCCGGGCCACGGCCCGAGCGACCCCTTGGACTTGAAGTGGTTGGTGATGACCACGACGTCGTCCACCGGCGCGGCGGTCTTGCCGCCCGCGGGCTGGAAGACCTGGGCCAGCGGCTCGCGGGCGTTCTGGAACGCCTCCGGGGCGTCGGTGAGGATCCGCGACTCCCCGACCGGCTCGGCACCGGCCGTCCGGTAGACGAAGGCGTTGCGGATGACGTCCTCGTCCGCGGGCACCTCGGCCGGCGAGGGCACGAACGCCCAGGTGCCGGCGCCGTCGGCCGCGTTGAGCGCGTCGACGAGGTCGGACAGCGCCTGGTCGCGGTCCTTCCCGAACGCGGCCGAGTTCTCGATCTCCTCGAGGGCGACGACGTCGGCCCCCAGGTCGCTGATCGCCGCGACGATCTTGGTCTCCTGCCGCTGCAGGTTCTCGGCGTCGGCCGCGCCGCGGGCCAGGCACCCACCACGCACGCTGATCGGGTCGCCGGCGCGGTCGGTGTAGTAGGAGCAGCCCTCGAGCTGGTCCCCGGTGGTGGTGAAGTAGTTCAGCACGTTGAAGGTCGCGACCCGCACGTCACCGCCGACGTCCTGCGGCGAGGACTCCCGGGTGTTCTCGAACGTCGCGGGCTGCACACCGTCGGCGCTGTCCCCGGTGAGCTGCTGCTGCGGCTGGAAGGACCAGGCGCTGTAGCGGTAGTCGAGCACGACGGGTCCCGTGAACGTCACCGCGGCGCCGACGCGCACCGGGTCGGTGCCGTTCAGCCAGGGCAGCGGGGTGTCGGCGCGCGAGGCGCCGGAGTAGTTCCACGAGGAGCCGTCGTCGAGCTGCACGGCCAGGGCGGTGTTCTCGGCCTCCTGGGCGGCCGCCTCCTCCGACCCCGGACGCCCCGCCGTCGTCGGCTGCACGAGCGGGCCGTCCCCGGCAGCCAGACCGACGGTGCCGTAGTAGTTCGTCGAGTAGTTGTCCGTCACGGTGAACTCCCCGGACGGGGCGAGCAGCATGCTCTCCAGCGCCTCGCGCTCGGCCTCCGTGGCGGGCCAGGCGGTGACGGTCGGCTCGACCGGCTCGGCCGGCTCGTCGAGGATCGTCCACGACTCCGCGGAGATCTCGGTGAGGCCGTAGTACTCGACGGCCTCACCGGTCACCTCGACGTGGTCGCCGACCTCGACCTCCTGGGCACCCGCCCACGAGTAGACGAACACGCCGTCCGAGGCGCCGGGCGTCTCGTCGTCCGCCGGGTCGCCGCCGGTGCCGGCCGTCTGCAGGGTGAAACCGTTGAACCCGCCGGTCGGGTAGGCCGCCGTGACGACGCCGCGGGTGGTGACGTCCTGGCCCGCGAGCGGTGAGGTGTCGCCGGTGCCCTGGATCTCGGCGATCGTCACGAGCTCCGGGGTGGGGTCCGGCGACGGCGAGGGCGTCGGCGTCGGCTCCGAGGTCGACCCGCTGTTCTCCGGCGTCGGGGTCCCGGTGACGAAGTCGGCCGCGTTGTCGACGGTGTGCGCGTGGTCGACGCGCGCCACCGAGACGGAGTTGCTCGTGCCCGGCGCGGGCCCGGAGCCGAGGTAGGTGTTCGCCGAGCCCCAGCCGACCAGGTCGACCAGGTCTGCGACCTCGGCGCAGGCGGCGCCGGAGCAGTCGAGTCGATCGGTCGAGGAGACCAGCGCGACCTCGGCGCCGGAGCCGGACATGTAGATGCCGCCGTCGACGTCGGGCGCGGGCAGGTCGGGCTGGGTGTCGTCGTTGCCGGCCGCCTGCGCGACGAGGAACGAGCCGCCGGCCGGGATCTGGCCGGACAGGTCGGTCTGCGAGGACCAGGTGGTCCCGCCGGCCGAGCCGTACTGCACGGACCAGCCGTCGAGCGACACCGGCTCGTCGCCGGGGTTGTAGAGCTCGACGAAGTCGCGGTCGTAGACGCCGCCGTTGTTGCCGCCACCGCCGTAGACCTCCTCGATGAGGACCGGGGCGTCGACCGACGGCTCGGCGGCGGCGGGAACGACCGCGGCGGTGGTCGGGACGGCGAGAGCGGTCGCCAGCATCGCGGCGTACGCGGTGCGGCGGCCGTGCCGTGGGGTGGAGTTGCGGGTCACGCTGGCCCTCCTGGGAGCAGTGATGACAGGTGTCCACAGCCAATCAGGACCGTGTGAACTGCGTTTGAACCGCAGGTCACCGGCGCACTGCCGGCAGGGGACGGGTGCGCGCGACGCTAGCGGGAGGTGCCGACGAGCGCACGGCGACGTGCCGCTCGTCCGTGACCTAGGAGGAGCTCGCGGCGAGGCCCAGGAGCACCGCGCCCCAGACGGCGCTCCCCGCCCCGACCGCGATCAGCAGGCCGTGCGTCCCCGTGACGCAACCCCGCCGCGCCGCCCACGTCGCCCTCGCCGCGAGCAGCACACCACCGAAGAGCAGTGCTCCCCCGAACCACAGCATCGCTCCATCGTCGGAGACGAGGGTGGATCGTGCACGTCGGTGTCGGGACGGTCACCGCGGTCGCGCCGCCTGCAGCGGCAGCCACGCGCTGAGGTCGGCCCGTTCCCCCGAGGCGCGGACCCGCCCCTCGCCGGCCACCTCGGCCCAGGTGCGCCGGCCGGTGGCCAGCCCCAGCCAGGTCTCGACGTCGGTCTCCACGACGTTCGGCGGTGTGCCGCGGGTGTGCCGGGGACCCGGGACGGCCTGCACGGCCCCGGCCGGCGGCACCCGGACCTCCACGGCGTTCCCGGGAGCGACGGCGGCCAGCTCCTCGAGCGTGAACCGCACGGCCGTCGTCGTGGTGCGGCGGTCGGCGTCCCCGGCGAGCCACGCGGCCACCGCCGCACGACCCACCACCGGGTCGGTCCGTCGTCGTGCAGGCATGGCCACACTGTAGGCCCGCGCGGCCAGGTCGTCAGGGCGCGGTGAAGAGCACCCGGCGGTCCGCCACGGACGCCTCGGCGAGCGTCACCTTGATCCGCTCGCCCAGCGGCAGCGACGTGCCGCGGACCCGGGCACGCACGGGCGGTTCGCGCAGCATGACCTCACCGTGGCGCAGGCCGTCGTCGTCGGGCGTGTCGCCGTCGTCGACGACCACGGCCTCGAAGCGGCGGCCGACCCGTGCCGCGAGCAGCGCCGCCTCGACGATGTCGATGCACGAGCGCTCGAAGGCCGCCTCGCGCGCCGTGGCCGCCGCCATCTCGGCGGGCAGCCGCGGCAGCGCCTCGAGCACCCAGCCGGGCACGTCGCGGCCGGCCGACTGGGCCAGGCAGATCTCGGTCGCGTACCGGTCGGCCACCCGCCGCAGCGGTGCGGTCACGTGGGCGTACTCGGCGCCGACGGCGGCGTGCCGCGCGTCGTCCGGCAGCCCCACCCGGGCGCCACCCTGCGGACCGGGCACCCCGAACGCCAGGTAGCCGGCACCGCGGAACAGGGTCGTCGCCTCGGTCAGGAAGGCCGCGTGGGCGGCCCGGCGGGACTCGACGCGCGACAGCAGCTCGCCGTACGGCACCTCGTCCGGCCAGTCGATGCCCAGCGCGGCGGCGGTCCGGCGCAGCCGCATGACGTCCTCGACCCGCGCCGGGGGCAGCGTGCGCAGCAGCCCCACGCCGGCGTCGCGCATGAGCCGGGCGGCGGCGATGCCCGTCAGCAACGAGATCTGCGCGTTCCACGACTCCACCGGCAGCGTCCGGCGCAGCTCCAGGTCGAACGACCCGTCCGGACGCTGCACGACCTCCTGCTCGGGCACCGGCAGGGAGACGGCGCCCCGCTCGCGCTCGCGCTGCTGGCGCAGCCGCCCGACGTCGGCGAGGTGGACCAGCGGCTCCGGCGCCGTGCCGGAGTCGAGCGCGGTCTGCGCCTCGCCGTAGGTCAGGCGCGCCCGCGAGCGGACCACCGCCCGCGTCACGGCGACGCTGCCGATCTCGCCGCGGGAGTCCAGGGAGATCGTCCACAGCACCGCCGGGCGGTCCTGGTCCGGCAGCAGGCTCGCGGCGCCCTCGGAGAGCACGGCCGGGTAGAGCAGGGAGCGGGTGTCCGGGCCGTAGTACGTCACCCCGCGCCGGTGCACCTCGGTGTCGAGGGCACCGCCCGGCGACACGAACGCCGCCGTGTCGGCGACCGCGTACCGCACGATGTAGCCGTGCCCGGAGCTCGCCACGTGGACCGCCTGGTCGAGGTCCTTCGCACCGGCGGGGTCGATCGTCACGAAGTCGATGTCCCGACGGTCCTGGCGGAAGTCCTTCAGGTCGCCCTGCGCGGCGACCTCCGCCTCCGCCCGGGCCTCGGCCGGGTACAGCGCGGGCAGCCCGACCTCCGCCCGCAGCGACGCCAGCGCGCCGCCGACGTCCTCGGGGGTGGCGGAGGCGATCCGCAGCTGTCGGATGGGCACGTCACGACGGTAGTGGCGCCCGCGCCCCGGCGCGCGGGGAGACAGGCGCTCCGCCGTCGGACACCATGGGACGTCACGGGCACCGTCGCCCGCGCACGCGCCGCGTGGTTTCGACACGGCCGTGGGCGGCCAAGTATCTTGATATCAAACCATCTCGTCGTCGTCAGGAGCACCTGCGCATGAACACCGAGTCCCGGCCGGCGGCCGGCACCATCATCTACACCTTCACCGACGAGGCGCCCCTGCTGGCCACCTACTCGTTCCTGCCGATCGTGCAGGCGTACGCCGCCAAGGCCGGCGTCGCGGTCGAGACCCGCGACATCTCCCTGGCCGGGCGCATCCTCGCCCAGTTCCCCGAGACGCTCGGCGAGGACCAGCGGGTCGAGGACGCCTTGGCCGAGCTGGGCCAGATGGCCACCACGCCCGAGGCGAACATCATCAAGCTGCCGAACATCTCGGCCTCCGTCCCCCAGCTCAAGGCCGCGATCGCCGAGCTGCAGGCCGCCGGCTACGCCATCCCGGACTACCCCGAGGAGCCGACCACCGACGCCGAGCGCACGGCCCGCGCCGCGTACGACAAGGTCAAGGGCTCGGCCGTGAACCCGGTGCTGCGCGAGGGCAACTCCGACCGCCGCGCACCCTCGGCCGTCAAGAACTACGCCAAGGCGCACCCGCACCGCATGGGCGAGTGGAGCGCGGACTCGAAGACCGAGGTCGCCACGATGGGCGCCCACGACTTCCGCTCCAACGAGCAGTCCGTCGTCATCCCCGAGGCCGACACCCTGACCATCCGTCTGCGCACCGCCGACGGCACCCAGGTCCTCAAGGACGGCCTCGCGGTCGAGGCCGGCGAGGTCGTGGACTCGACGTTCCTGTCCGTCGAGGCGCTGCACGCCTTCCTCGCCGAGCAGATCCAGCGCGCCAAGGACACCGGCGTGCTCTTCTCGGCGCACCTCAAGGCCACGATGATGAAGGTCTCGGACCCGATCATCTTCGGCCACATCGTCGAGGCGTTCCTGCCCGAGGTGTTCGAGCAGTACGGCGCCGAGCTCAAGGCCGCGGGCCTGTCCTCGCGCGACGGCCTCGGCGGCATCCTCACCGGCCTGGACTCCCTGGAGCACGGCGCCGACGTCAAGGCCGCCATCGAGAAGGGGCTCGCCGACGGGCCGGCGCTGGCCATGGTCGACTCCGACCGGGGCATCTCCAACCTGCACGTGCCCTCCGACGTCATCATCGACGCCTCCATGCCGGCCATGATCCGCATCGGCGGCCACATGTGGGGTCCCGACGGCGCCGAGCACGACACGCTCGCCGTCATCCCCGACTCCTCCTACGCCGGCGTCTACCAGGCCGTCATCGACGACTGCAAGGCCAAGGGTGCGCTGGACCCCGCCACCATGGGTTCCGTGCCGAACGTCGGCCTCATGGCGAAGAAGGCCGAGGAGTACGGCTCGCACGACAAGACGTTCGAGATCCCCGCCGACGGCACCGTCGAGATCGTGAACAGCGCCGGCGACGTGCTGACGTCGCACGACGTCGCGGCCGGCGACATCTGGCGCGCGTGCCAGACCAAGGACGCCCCGATCCGCGACTGGGTGGGGCTGGCCGTGCGCCGCGCCCGCGAGTCCGGCGTCCCGGCCGTGTTCTGGCTGGACGAGACCCGGGCGCACGACACCAACCTCATCGCCAAGCTCGAGCAGTACCTGCCGGAGCACGACACCGACGGCCTCGAGATCCTCGTGATGAACCCGGCCGAGGCCACGCGGTACTCGCTGGACCGCATGCGCGAGGGCCTGGACACGATCTCCGTGACCGGCAACGTGCTGCGCGACTACAACACCGACCTCTTCCCGATCCTCGAGGTCGGCACCTCGGCCAAGATGCTCTCGATCGTGCCGCTGATGAACGGCGGTGGCCTCTTCGAGACCGGCGCCGGCGGCTCGGCCCCCAAGCACGTCCAGCAGCTCCTCGCCGAGAACTACCTGCGCTGGGACTCCCTGGGCGAGTTCTTCGCGCTGGCCGCCTCCTTCGAGCACCTGGCCAAGGTCGACGACAACGCCCGCGCCCGCGTGCTGGCCGACACCCTCGACCGCGCCACCGAGACGTTCCTCAACGAGGACAAGGGCCCGACGCGCCGCATCGGCGGGATCGACAACCGCGGCTCGCACTTCTACCTCGGCCTGTACTGGGCCCAGGAGCTGGCGAAGCAGACCGAGGACGCCGAGCTGGCCGAGGTCTTCGGACCGCTCGCCGAGCGCCTCACGGCGGCCGAGGCCACGATCGTCGACGAGATGCTGGCGGTCCAGGGCAACCCGGCCGACGTCGGCGGCTACTACTGGCCGGACGGCGACAAGGCCGCGAAGGTCATGCGCCCGTCGAAGACGCTCAACGAGGCCATCGACACGTTCTGATCGACCCGCGAGCACGGCAGGCCCCGAGGTAGGCAACTACCCGGCGAGGTAGGCATCACCCCGGCGAGGTAGGCAACATCCGGCCGAGGTAGGCATCACCCCGGCGAGGTAGGCAACATCCGGCCGAGGTAGGCGACGCCCTGGTGTGGTGGAGCGATTCCGCTCCTCCGCACCGGGGCGTCACTCGTCTCCAGGAGGGTTTGCCTACCTCGGCAGAACTCTGCCTACCTCGGCCGAATGTTGCCTACCTCGGGGAGAACCTGCCTACCTCGGGGAGAACCTGCCTACCTCGGGGAGAACCTGCCTACCTCGGGGAGAACCTGCCTTCCTCGGGGAGAAGTTGCCTACCTCGGCAGAACTTTGCCTACCTCGGGGGTCACCAGGACCAGCCACGGGAGCTGAGCTCCAGCTCCTCGCGCAGCCGCTCGTCCTCGGAGAGCCGCTCGTGGGGTCGCAGCGGCACGTCGACGACGGCGAGGCCCGCGATCCGGCAGGCGTCGCGCAGCATGGCGTCGTAGGCGTCCTGGACGGCCCGGTAGTGGTGGGCCCGTGCGTAGAGACCGGGGTCCTCGCTGACGGTCCGCAGCTCGGCGGCGAGCTCGCCGAGCCGCACCTGGATCGTCAGCGTGACCATCGGGTCCGGGCCGGACCGGCGACGACGACGTCGCAGCACGCCGTCGCGGCGGGCGTCCGAGCCCAGCCACGACCGCACGGCGAGTCCGGCGACCAGCACGCCGGTCGCCACCAAGGCCATCGCGAGCCACGTCATCGTGCGCCTCCAGGGCACCCATTCTAGTGACCTGGATCACGCCCGGGCGACCGCTCCGACGCCGGTCGGCGCCGAGCACGGTGCGGTCGGCCCCGCTGGCGAGACCTCGCCTGCGCACCTATTCTGGAACTGTTCCAGGAAAGCGCCCCGGTGATCGCCGCCGGCCACCGCGACCGGGAGACCCCCGAGAGAGCGAGGAGCACCATGTCCACGCCCGCCATCCATCGCACCACGGACCGCGCCGAGGCCTCCGAGACCCTGACCAAGCACCTGCAGCGCGTGCTCGTGGCCCTCGTGGACCTGCACGTCCAGGGCAAGCAGGCGCACTGGAACGTCACGGGACGCGGCTTCCGCGACCTGCACCTGCAGCTCGACGAGCTCGTCGACGTCGCCCGCGAGCACAGCGACACGGTCGCCGAGCGGCTGCGGGCCCTGCAGGCCGTGCCGGACGGACGCAGCGAGACGGTGGCCACGTCGACCGACCTCTCGCCCTACCCCGCCGGACTGGTGTCGGTGACGGACACCGTCGACGCGGTCGTCGAGCGCGTCGCGCAGGTCGCCGAGGTCGTGCGCGAGGTGCACGACGACGTCGACGCCGCCGACCCGACGTCGGCCGACCTGCTGCACGAGATCATCCACGACCTGGAGAAGCAGGCCTGGATGATGTCCTCGGAGAACCACGAGGTCTGACTCCCCCGCACCGCCCACCCCTCCGTTGTGGGCATGAAAAATGCAGGTCCCCGATTCGGGGACCTGCATTTTTCATGCCCACAACAGGGGCCGACGGGGTCCTCAGCCGAAGAGACGCGGGAGCGTGCCCTCGTGGGCCTCGCGGGCCTCGTCCAGCGCGATCTCGAAGGAGTCCTCGCCGAACGCGACGGCGACACCGTCACCCCCGGTGCGGCCGAGACGGAGCACCGGCACGCCGGCCTCCTCGGCCAGGGTGAGCACCTCGGCCTCGCGCTCCGGGGCGACCGCGACGAGCGCCCGGGCGGTGGACTCGCTGAACAGCGCCTCGAAGGGCGTCACGCCGTCCCGCGCACCGAGCTCGTCGAGCGACACCGAGACGCCGACGCCGTAGCGCAGCGACGCCTCGAGCAGGGACTGGACCAGACCGCCCTCGGACAGGTCGTGGGCGGCGGCCGCGGCGCCGGTACGCCGGGCGGCCACCAGGACCTCGGCGAGGGAGCGCTCGGCGGCCAGGTCCACCCGCGGCGGCAGGCCGCCGAGGTGGTGGTGCTCCACCTCGGCCCACGCGGAGCCGTCCAGCTCGTCCGCGGTGGCGCCGAGCAGCAGCACCGACTGGCCGGCCTCCCGCCAGCCCGACGGCAGCGCCGAGCGCACGTCGTCCAGGACACCGAGCACGCCGACGACGGGGGTCGGGTGGATCGCGGAGTCGATCTGGCCGGGCTCACCGGTGCCGTTGTACAGCGACACGTTGCCGCCGGTCACGGGCACGCCGAGCTCCTGGCAGGCGTCGGCCAGCCCCTCGATCGCCTCGACGAGCTGCCACATGGAGTCCGGGTGCTCCGGGGAGCCGAAGTTCAGGCAGTCGGTGACCGCGAGCGGCGTCGCGCCCGTGGTCGCGACGTTGCGGTACGCCTCGGCCAGGGCGAGCTGCGCACCGGTGCGCGGGTCGAGCTTGCCGTACCGACCGTTGGCGTCCGTGGCCAGGGCGACGCCCAGGCCGGTGCCCTCGTCCACGCGGACGACACCGCCGTCGTCGGGCTGGGCGAGCGCGGTGTTGCCCTGCACGAACCGGTCGTACTGGTCGGTCACCCACGCCGGCGAGGCGAGGTTCGGCGAGGCCAGGAGCCGCAGCGCCGAGGCGCGCAGCTCGCTCCCCGTGGACGGCCGCTCCAGGCCGAGACCGGCGACGGAGGCCGCCTGCAGGTCGTCCTGCCAGGCCGGCCGGGCGTAGGGGCGCTCGTAGACCGGGCCCTCGTGCGCGACGGTGGTCGGGTCGACGTCGACGATGCGCTGGCCGTGGTGGTCGATGGTGAGCCGGCCGGAGTCGTTGACCTCGCCGATGACGGAGGTCTCCACGTCCCAGCGGTCGGTGATCGCGAGGAACTCCTCGAGCTTCTCCGGCCGCACGACGGCCATCATCCGCTCCTGCGACTCCGACATGAGGATCTCGCCGGCGTTCAGCGTGGGGTCGCGCAGCAGCACGTCGTCCAGGTCGACGTGCATGCCGCCGTCACCGTTGGACGCGAGCTCGGAGGTGGCGCAGGAGATGCCCGCGGCACCGAGGTCCTGGATGCCCTCGACGACGTGCGCCGCGTACAGGTCCAGGCAGCACTCGATGAGCACCTTCTCCATGAAGGGGTCGCCGACCTGGACGCTGGGTCGCTTGGCCGGGACACCGTCCTCGAACGTCTCCGAGGCCAGGATGGAGGCGCCGCCGATGCCGTCGCCGCCGGTGCGCGCACCGAAGAGGATCACCTTGTTGCCGGCGCCGGAGGCGTTGGCCAGGTGGATGTCCTCGTGCCGCAGCACCCCGAGGCACAGGGCGTTGACCAGCGGGTTGCCCTGGTAGGAGGAGTCGAAGACGAGCTCGCCGCCGATGTTCGGCAGGCCGAGGGAGTTGCCGTAGCCGCCGACGCCGGAGACGACGCCGTGCACGACGCGCGCCGTGTCGGGGTGGTCGACCGCGCCGAACCGGAGCTGGTCCATCACCGCGACCGGGCGGGCGCCCATGGAGATGATGTCGCGGACGATGCCGCCCACGCCCGTGGCCGCGCCCTGGTAGGGCTCGACGAACGAGGGGTGGTTGTGCGACTCGACCTTGAAGGTCACGGCCCAGCCGTCGCCGATGTCGACGACGCCCGCGTTCTCGCCGATGCCGACGAGCAGGTGCTGCTTCATCTCCTCGGTGACGCGGTCGCCGAACTTCTTCAGGTGCACCTTGGACGACTTGTAGGAGCAGTGCTCGGACCACATCACCGAGTACATGGCCAGCTCCGCGGCCGTCGGGCGGCGCCCGAGGATGTCGCGGATGCGCTGGTACTCGTCGGGCTTGAGGCCGAGCTCGCCGAACGGCAAGGACTCGTCGGGGGTGGCGGCAGCGTTGTCGACGGTGTCGAGCGTCGGACGGGGGGCGGCAGCCTGGGCAGCGGCGGTCATCAACTTCCCTCGGGTCGCACGGGATGCTCGGGCCGAGCGTCCGCCAGTCTACCGGCGCGCCGGCGACCCTCCGGCCCCGTCCTCGTCGAGCGAGCGGGCCTCGCCGGTCGCCACGGCGGCGGCACTGCCGTCCGGCTCGTCGACCTGCGCCGCGAGCCCGAGGAGGAAGTCGCGGACCGCGCCGCGACAGTGCTCCGGCACGCGCCGGGCGACCTCGAACATCTCGTGGTGCACCCGCGTGAGCCGGTCGCGGACCTCGCGGTGCGCCTCGTCGGTGGCCTCGACGACCACGGACCGGCGGTCGTGCGGGTGCGGCCGCCGGAGCAGGCGCCCGGTCGCCTCGAGCCGGTCGAGCAGCTTGGTCGTCGACGCCGTGGAGATCTCGAGGTACTCGGTCAGGTCGCGGGGGGTGACCGGCTCGCCCCGCAGCCGGGCCGCGATGACGTACCGCAGGGCGCGCAGGTCGGTGACGTTCATGTCCATCTCGCGGCTGGCCCGCTGGCGCATCACCTCGTCGGAGCGGCGGAAGACCCGGACAGCCTCCAGGAGCTCGCGCGCCGCGTCGTCGCCGCCGCCGTACCAGTACGCGGAGGAGGGGGGCTCGGGTGGGCGGGTCACGCGTTCCACTCTACCTAGTTCGGAAAGAAAGATTCTTGCTAGGCTAGTTTTATGCCAGGCCATGAGATGACCGAGCACAGGGCGGACGTCGCCGAGGACGCCGACGACGCCACCACCTCCCCACCGCCTGCCCCGGTGGACTCCGCCTACGACGACGTCGCCTACCGCAGCGCGGGCGTCGTCATCGAGCGCTACTCCACCTCCTTCGGCTGGGCCTGCCGGCTCCTGGGTCCGGACGTGCGCGAGCACGTGCGCGCCGTGTACGCCCTGGTGCGGGTCGCGGACGAGATCGTCGACGACATGGCCGCCCCGCTGACCGTCGACGAGCGGGCCGCCCTGCTCGACGACCTGGAGCGCGAGGTCGACGCCGCCGTGCGTCGCGGGCGCAGCACGAACCTGGTGGTGCACGCCTTCGCGGTCACCGCGCGGCGCTACGGGATCGGCGCGGAGCTGACCGCCCCGTTCTTCGCCTCGATGCGCACCGACCTCACCGTGACCGAGCACGACCCGGACAGCTTCGCGCGGTACGTGCACGGCTCGGCGGAGGTGGTCGGGCTGATGTGCCTGCGCGTCTTCACCGGGGGCGACGACGCCGCCTACGCGCGCCTGGCCCCCGGCGCCGCCCGGCTCGGCGCCGCCTTCCAGAAGGTGAACTTCCTGCGCGACCTCGCCGACGACCTCGACGACCGCGGTCGGGCGTACTTCCCCGGCTACGACGACGACTTCGACGACGCGGTCCGCGACCGGCTGCTCGACGACATCGACGCCGACCTGGCCACGGCGTCGGCGGCGATCGCCGAGCTGCCGCGGTCCAGCCGGGTCGCCGTGCGCGTGGCCCACGACCTCTTCGCCGAGCTCTCCAGCCGCCTGCGGGCGACCCCCGCGGAGGAGCTGCGCACCCGTCGCGTCCGGGTCCCCGACGCCGTCAAGGGTCGCCTGGTGCTCGCCGCCATGGTCCGCGAGCGCCGGAAGGCGGCCGCCGCGTGAGGGTCGTCGTCGTCGGGGGCGGGATCGCCGGGCTCGCCACCGCCGGGCTGCTCGCCCGCGACGGGCACGAGGTCGAGCTGCTCGAGCAGCACGACACGCTCGGCGGCCGGGCCGGGTCGTGGGCCCGCGACGGGTTCCGGTTCGACACCGGGCCGTCCTGGTACCTGATGCCCGAGGTGTTCGACCACTGGTTCGAGCTCATGGGGTCCTCCACCGACGCCGAGCTCGACCTGCGCTCGCTGGAGCCCGCCTACCGGGTGTTCTTCGAGGGGCACGACGACCCCCTGGACGTGCGGCGCGACCGCGCGGCCAACGTGGCCGCGTTCGAGGCCGTCGAGCCGGGTGCCGGCGCGCGGCTGGACCGGTACCTGGACGAGGCCCACGAGGCCTACGACATGGCGCTGGACCACTTCCTGTACACGACGTTCGAGTCCTGGCGCTCGCTGGGCGACCGCCGGGTCCTGGCCCGGGCGCACCGGCTGCTGCCGCTGCTGACCCGGTCGCTGGAGTCGCACGTGGGTCGCCGCTTCGACGACGTGCGCCTGCGGCAGGTCCTCGGCTACCCGGCGGTGTTCCTGGGCTCGGCCCCGGAGCGCACCCCGGCGCTGTACCACCTGATGAGCGCCCTGGACCTGGACGGCGGCGTCCGCTACCCGGCCGGCGGGTTCACCCGGCTGATCGAGGCGATCGCCGACCTGTCCCGCCGCGCCGGCGTGACCGTGCGCACCGGGGCCCGCGCGACGGCGATCACCACCGGCATCGGCGATCGGCCCGACGCGGGCGACGAGCAGCCGCCCGTGCCCGGCCCGCGCCGCCCCCGCGCCCACGTCACGGGGGTGCGCTGGCGCGACGGCGCCGGGCTGGAGCACCACAGCACCGCGGACGTCGTCGTGACGGCCGCGGACCTGCACCACGTCGAGCACGAGCTCCTGCCCGCCCGGCTGCGCTCCCAGCCCGCCCGCCGGTGGGAGAAGGGCGACCCGGGACCGGGCGGCGTGCTGGTCATGCTCGGCGTGCGCGGCCGGCTCCCCGAGCTGGAGCACCACTCGCTGTTCTTCACGGCGGACTGGCACGAGAACTTCGGCGCGATCGCGCAGGGTCGGGTGCCCGACCCGGCCTCGCTGTACGTGTGCACGCCCTCGCGCACCGACGACACGGTCTCCCCGGCCGGCGACGAGAACCTGTTCCTCCTCGTGCCCGTGCCCGCCGACCCGGCGATCGGACGCGGCGGGGAGGACGGCGCCGGCGATCCGCAGGTCGAGGCGATCGCCGACGCCGCGATCGACCGGATCGCCGACTGGGCCGGGATCCCGGACCTGCGGGACCGCATCGCGGTACGCCGCACCGTCGGTCCCGGCGACTTCGTGGCGGACCTCGCCTCCTGGTCGGGCAGCATGCTCGGCCCGGCGCACACGCTGTCCCAGAGCGCCATGCTGCGACCGGGCAACCAGTCGCGCCGGGTGACGGGCCTGCTGCACGCCGGGGGGACGACGATCCCCGGCATCGGTCTGCCGATGTGCCTGATCAGCGCCGAGCTGGTGGTCAAGCGCCTCCGTGGCGACACCTCGGCCCGACCGCTGCCGGCGCCGCTGGAGGCGCTCCCGTCGTCGGCCTGACGGTCGCGCCCGACGGCGCAGGCGGGGTCAGCGCGCCGGCGCGGCCGGGCTCTGCGCGAGCGGCGGGTCGAGGGCGGCCAGCGCGGCGGCGACGCCACCCATGACGAGCCCCACCCGGGTGTGCGGGGCGCGCACGCCGCGGGCGCGCATCGCCTCGGCCCGGCGGTAGAGCCACCGCTCCCCCGCCACGGTCAGCACGGCGGTGAGCACCAGCCCGGTACCCAGGACGGCCACCGCGACCGACGGCGGGACCGCCGTGGCGTCGTCCGCCGGCACGTCCGTCGCCTCGTCGGGCACGCCGGCCGGTGCGTCGACGTCGTGCCGGGACGCCGGGTCGTCCCGCTGTGCCGCCCGCAGGCCCGAGCGCGCCTGCCGGCCCTCGCGCGTCGCGGCCACCCCGAGCGTGATCCCCGTCAGCAGCACGGCGGTCTTGACGAGGGCCCGCCGGCCGCGGCCGGACACGAGGTCGGGCACCGCGTACCAGGCGCACGTCGCCAGTCCGCTGACGGCGACGGCCCCGAGGTCGGGTCGGGTGCGGCGGCGGTCGGTCGGCATCGGTCCTCCGGGAGCGGCGGTGCGGTCGTGCTGGGACAACGTCGGCCGACGCCGTGGCGTTCCCGTCCGACCACCGCGCACGGGCCCTTGAACAAGCTGTGGCACAGGTGACCCACCGGCGTGAACCGGGTCACAGGTTGTTCACATCGTGGACGCCTTTTCCGTCGGCGCACACCATGTTTTGATGCGCTCGTGGAACACCTTCGACCTTTTGCCCCAGGAGCCTTCGAGTACGGCTTGGCGGCGTGGTCGTGGCTTGACCTGCCCGGCAAGAACCCGCGGTTCGCCACCGTGTTCGGCGACGTGCTGCTGGAGTCGCTCGAGGGCTGGTGGTTCCTCGACACGGTCGAGGGCACCCTCGAGCTGCGCTGGCCGACGGCGGTCGAGCTCTCCGCCGAGCTCGACTCCCCGGAGGGCCGCCAGGACCTCCTGCTGGAGGACCTCGTGGTGGAGGCGGCGCAGCGCGGCGTCGTGCCCGAGGCCGACGAGGTCCTGACGTTCATGCCGCACCCCGCCCTCGGCGGGCGGCTGAGCGGCGAGTGCGCCGTGCCCGTGCGCCTCGAGCTGGCCCTGCGCATGTGCGGCGAGGTGCACCGACAGGTCCGTCGTCGGGCCGCCCCGGAACCGTCGCCGCTGCTGCTCGGCCACAGCCTCGGCGCCCACGCCGACTGGGGGACGACCTTGAGCCGTCCCTGAGGTTCACCGCAGTCGGTATCGACTTGTGACCCGATCCCTCCCCTCTAGCGGATGCGTCATCCGCCCTGATGACGTGTGCTGGAAGCAACACGGATGAGGCGGACCGTGGAGAAGGGTCGGAAACTGATGAAGAAGGTGCTCCTCACGGGTGGAGCCGTCGCCCTGGGCGACGGGCTGCTGCTCGGCACGACGATCGCGCTCGGCTGGACCGTGGTGGCGATCCTCCTCGTAGGTGTCGGCGTCGCCGGCGCCACGATGGTCGCGGTGGCGACCCCGGCGCCGCGGGCTCCTGCCCGCGCGGCGACCGTCACCCTCGGCCTCCCGCTGCGTGACGCCGCCGCGGAGAGTGCCGACGAACCCGTACCGACGATCGAGCAGGGCGACGGGACGGCCGAGCCGCACGTCGGCGACGCGGCCCCGGTCGCGGCCTGAGCCTGCACGACGGCGCCCCCGGTCACCTGGTGACCGGGGGCGCCGTCGCGTGCGGGGGACCTCAGCGCGAGGACTTGCGCAGGGCCTTCTCGCTGACGGGGGCCTCGCCGCTCGCCCGCAGGGCGGCGTAGTAGGCACGGGCCTCCGCCTGGCGCTCCGCCTCGGCGCCCGAGGAGATCGCGGCCCGCAGGTGCTCCTGGCCGTAGCCGAACCCGTCGACCAGGTCGACCGCGTGCGGGCGCAGCCGCCGCAGCAGGCGGTCGACGTACCCGGTCACGGTGCGCGCCCGCTGGTCCGACAGCCGCCCGTTGAGCAGGTACCAGGTCAGGTGGCGCTCGATGACGGTCAGGCCGAAGACGTCACGCACCCAGGTCATGATCCGGCGGGTGCCCGGGTCCTCGAACGTCGGCAGCGCGGCGGTGAAGGCCTCCCAGCGCAGCAGGTCGGCGTGCGCCTTCGCCGCCTCGACGAGCGCCGTCTGGTTCTCGTCGACGATCCGGGCGGCCTCGGCCGGCTCCGCCTTCTGGGCGGGCCGCAGCGCCATGGCCACGTCCTCGACCATCGTGGCCACGCGGTCCGCGAGCAGCTCGCGCTGCGTCTCGGGGTCGCGCAGGTGCCCGGCGGCCCGGCGGGGGTCGCCGACGTCGGCGATGGCCTGGGAGACACGTCGCAGCCCGGTGCGGTCCAGGGCCGCGCTGGTGGCCCGCTCGACGACGAACCGCGCCATGCCGGCGGGGGTCTTCGTCGCACCCTTGACCTCACGGCCGTAGTCGGCCACCAGCCGACGGGCGACGAGCTGCTGCAGGACGGTGTTGTCGCCCTCGAAGGTCGCGTAGACGTCGAGGTCCGCGTGCAGCGACGTGATGCGGTTCTCGGTGAGGAACCCGGCGCCGCCGCAGGCCTCGCGGCACTCCTGGAGCGTGTCGAGCGCGAACCGCGTGGAGGTGGACTTCAGGGCGGCGGCCGTCGTCTCGAGGTCCTCGCGCCGCTCCGGGGTGTCGTGCTCGCCGGAGAAGACGTCGTCGAACAGGTCCAGCAGCCGCTCGTTGGCGAAGTGGCCCGCGTACGCCTCGGCGATCGCCGGGAAGAGCCGACGCCGGTGCGTGGCGTAGTCCAGCAGCACGGTCTCCTCGGTGCCCCCGCCGGCGAACTGGCGACGCTCGGCGGCGTACTTCACGCCGATGGCCAGGCCGATCTTGGCGGCGTTGACCGCGGAGCCGTCCAGCGAGACGCGCCCCTGGACGAGCGAGCCGAGCATGGTGAAGAAGCGGCGGCCCGGGCTCTCGATCGGCGAGCTGTAGGTGCCGTCGGCGTCGACCGTGCCGTAGCGGGCGAGCAGGTCCGTCCGCGGCACCCGGACACCGGTGAAGTGCAGGCGGCCGTTGTCGATGCCGCGCAGCCCGCCCTTGAGGCCGTCGTCCTCGCCGCCGACACCGGGCAGGAACTCCATCGTCTCCGCGTCCCGGATCGGGACGTAGAAGCAGTGCACGCCGTGGTTGACGCCGTTCGTGACGAGCTGGGCGAACACCGTCGCCGCCGTGGCGTGCAGGGCAGCGTTGCCGAGGTAGTCCTTCCACGCCCCGCGGAACGGGGTGTCCAGGACGAACTCCTCGGTCTCCGGGTCGTACGTGGCCGTCGTGCCGATGGCCGCGACGTCCGAGCCGTGGCCGGTCTCGGTCATCGCGAAGGCCCCGGGCACCGACAGGTCCATCGCGGCCGGCAGCAGCCGGTCCTGCTGCTCGGGGGTGCCCAGGTGCAGGATGGCGGCGGAGAACAGGCCCCACTGCACGCCCGACTTGATCTGCAGGGACGGGTCGGCGGCCACGAGCTCGGAGAAGCAGGCCAGGTTCGCGCCGGGCTCGTCGAGGCCGCCCATCCGCTCGGGGAACGCGAGCCAGGACAGCTTCGTGCCGTCGCCCACCATCAGGCGCATCTGCTCCAGCACGCGCTCGCGGTGCTCGGCCGGGGTGAGGGACTCGTCCTTGTGGAACCGGGGGTCGCCGGCGCGCTCGCGGGCCGCACGGCGGTACTCGGGCCAGCGTCCCAGGAGCAGCTCGGACACCGACTCGACGTCGAGGCGCACGTCCTCGTCGCGAGGCGCCGAGGCGGCGCTGTCGCGGTCGGTGGTGGTGGCCGGGTGCGGTGTGGACGTCGTCGTCATGGTCACTCCTGCTTCTCGGTGGGGCGGGACGGCGCGGACCCGTCCGGTGCGTCGTGGTGGAGCACACCGACGGGCCCGTTCCAGAGCCAGGTGGTCACCTGGTCGGTGAGGTCGTCGCGGGTCAGGCCCTCGGCGCGGGTGTGGCCGAGCCACCACTCCCCCGCGCCGCGGACGAAGCCGACGGCACCGGCGGCCCAGGCGGCCGCCGTGGTCGGCGGGACGTGGACGGCGCGGGCGAACGGCTCGGCGACCAGGGTGATGACCGAGTCCAGGTAGGCGCCGAGCGCCTCGACGCGGCTGGTGCCGTCGTCCGGCTCGTTGCCGCCGAGCGCCGTGCGGGTGACGAACCAGTAGACCGGGGGCGAGCTCTCGATGGTCTGCAGGTACGTGCGGACCATGGCGCGCAGGGCGGAGTGCGGCGTCGGCGCCTCCTCGGCGGCCTCGGCCAGCCGGCGGTGCATGCCGCGGACCACGGACTCGGCCACGGCCAGACGCAGTCCGGCCTTGTCGTCGAAGTAGCGGTAGTAGATCGACTTCGACGTCCCGGCCATGGCGGCGATCTCGTCCATGGACGCCCCCGGACCGATCTCGTGGATCGCCCGCCGGGCGTCGCGCACGAGCGAGGCACGACGCTGGGCACGGTGGTCGTCCCACCGGGTCGAGCGTCCGTCGGGCCGCGTGCGGGCGGCCTGGTTCGTCCCGTGTGCTGCGACCGTCATCGGTCACCCCCTGTGACTCGTCTCACGAGACTGAGAGTATCAGGTACTGTGAGTACTACCTGTACCCGATGAGTGTGAGGAAGCACCCGTGGCCACTCGCCAGACCTCCCGTGCCCAGACCGCCGGCGCGGCACAGGGCCCGCGCGACGCCGTCGTCGTCGGCGGCAACCGCATCCCCTTCGCCCGCGCCGGGAAGAAGTACGCCGACGCCTCCAACCAGGAGATGTTCACTGCCGCCCTCGAGGGACTCGTCGCCCGGTACGGGCTGCAGGGCGAGCGCCTCGGCGAGGTCGTCGGCGGTGCCGTGCTGAAGCACTCGCGCGACTTCAACCTCGTGCGCGAGTCCGTGCTGGGCTCGTCGCTGTCGCCGCAGACCCCCGCGTTCGACCTCCAGCAGGCCTGCGCCACCGGCCTCGAGGCCACCATCACCATCGCCAACAAGATCCGCCTCGGCCAGATCGAGTCCGGCGTCTCCGGCGGCACCGACACCGTCTCCGACGCGCCCATCGCCGTCAGCGAGGGCATGCGCCGCGCGCTGCTGGACGCCGGTCACGCCAAGACCTGGCAGGACCGCGCCAAGGCGCTCGCCCGGATCCGCCCCGCGGACCTCAAGCCGCTCAGCCCCGCTACCGACGAGCCGCGCACCGGCCTGTCGATGGGCGAGCACCAGGCCGTCACCACCGCCCGGTGGGGCATCACCCGCGAGGCCCAGGACGAGATCGCCCTCGCCAGCCACCAGCACCTCGCCGAGGCCTGGGAGTCGGGCTTCTTCGACGACCTCGTCACCCCGTTCCGGGGCCTGACGCGGGACGACAACATGCGCCCCGACACCTCGGCCGAGAAGCTCGCCGGCCTCAAGCCGGTCTTCGGCCGGTCGCTCGAGACGCCGGCGACCATGACCGCCGGCAACTCCACGCCGCTGACCGACGGTGCCTCCACGGTGCTGCTCGGGTCGCGCGAGTGGGCCGAGGCCCACGACCTGCCCGTGCTGGCCCGCTTCGTCGACGCCGAGACGGCCGCCGTGGACTTCGTGCACGGCCGCGAGGGCCTGCTCATGGCCCCGGTGCACGCCGTGCCGCGGCTGCTGGCCCGCAACGGCCTGAGCCTGGAGGACTTCGACTTCTTCGAGATCCACGAGGCGTTCGCCTCCACCGTCCTCACGACGCTGGCCGCCTGGGAGGACGCCGACTACGGCAAGAACGAGCTCGGCCTGCCCGGCGCGTTCGGCTCCCTGGACCGCAGCAGGATCAACGTGCACGGCTCCTCGCTCGCCGCCGGGCACCCCTTCGCCGCGACCGGCGGGCGAATCGTCGCCACCGCCGCGAAACTGGTGGCGACGAAGGCCGCCGAGACCGGCAAGCCGGCCCGCGCGCTGGTCTCCGTGTGCGCCGCCGGCGGCCTCGGTGCCACCGCCGTCCTCGAGTCCGTCTGAGCCCGGAAGGAGCACCCATGACCGACCGCTACACGAAGGCCGTCAACTCCGGGTTCACGAAGACCCTCGCGACCAGGCTCGGCCTGCCCCGCCCCGCGATCCTGCGCCGCTACCGCGCCGGCGACCCGCTGACCGTGGGCCCCGTCCTGGTGGTGTCCGACGGCGCCTCCAAGGCCGACGCCGACGCCGTCGCCCAGACGCTGCTCGGCTGGGACCTCGACGTGCGCCGCGACCCGACCGACGACGTCCGCTGGGGCGCCGTCGTCCTCGTGCTGACCGAGACCGCCCGGCCCGCCGACGCCTCCGAGGCGGTGCTGGCCGTCGGGTCCGTGCTGCGACGGCTGGCGGGCAACGGCCGCGTCGTCACCGTCTCGCGCGCTCCCGCCGACGGCGACACCCCGGAGCTCGCTGCGGCCCGGAACGCCGTCGACGGGTTCCTGCGCTCGCTCGCCAAGGAGCTGCGCGGCGGGGCCACCGGCAACGGGATCGTCCTGACCGGTGGCGCGGCCCTCGACCAGACCTCCGTGCGGGCCACGCTGCGGTTCTTCCTGTCCGCGAAGAGCGCCTATGTCGACGGCCAGCTCCTGCAGGTCGGCCCGGCCGACGCGGCGCTCCCGGAGGAGTGGGACCGTCCGCTGGACGGGAAGGTCGCCGTCGTCACCGGCGCGGCCCGTGGCATCGGCGCGGCCATCGCCCGCACGCTGGCCCGCGACGGCGCCACCGTGGTGTGCGTCGACGTCCCCGCCGCCGGGGAAGGACTGGCCCGCACCGCCAACGCGGTCGGCGGGACGGCCCTGCAGCTCGACGTCACGGCCGAGGACGCCGGGCAGCGGATCCTGCAGCACGCCCGCGAGCGCCACGGGGGCCTCGACGTCGTCGTGCACAACGCGGGCATCCTGCGGGACAAGCTGCTCGCCAACATGAAGCCCGCCCAGTGGGACGCCGTGATCGCGGTGAACCTCGCCGCCCAGCTGCGGATCAACGAGGCGCTCCTCGACGCCGGCCTGGACGGGCTGCACGTGGTCTCGCTGGCCTCGACCTCCGGCATCGCCGGGAACAAGGGGCAGACCAACTACGCCTTCTCCAAGGCAGGCGTCATCGGGCACACGCGGGCCACGTCCCCGCTCCTCGGCGCCCGCGGCGGGACGGCCAACGCCGTCGCCCCCGGGTTCATCGAGACGGACATGACGGCGTCGATCCCGTTCGCCACCCGGTCGGTGGCGCGGCTGCTGCCGACCCTCTCCCAGGGTGGCGAGCCGGTCGACGTCGCCGAGGCCATCGCGTTCCTCGCCTCGCCGGCCGCGGCCGGCGTCAACGGCCAGGTGCTGCGCGTCTGCGGGCAGCACATGGTGGGACAGTGACGGCGGCGCCGCCGCGCACGGCCGACGGCCGCGAGCTGCGCGTGGAGACCCAGCCCGGACTGCCCGGGCTGGGCGGCCTCTACGCCCGCGGCGCGGCGGCGTCGGGCCGGATCGCCGCGGGCCGCGCCCTGCCGTCCCTGCCGGTCATCGGCGAGGGCCGTTCGCCGGACGGGCAGCCGGGGACCGCCGGGTCCGACCTGTCGCTGCCCGACGTCGCCTACCGGGTCTCCGGGGTCGGCACCGACGGCTTGGAACGGCACCTGCACGACTACCAGCGGCTGCTGCACGAGCCGGTCAGCAGCACGCTGCCCGCCGGGTACCTGCACGTGCTCGCCTTCCCGCTGGGCACCGCGGTCATGGTGCGCGGCGACTTCCCGCTGCCGCTGCTCGGCATGGTCCACGTGGCCAACCGGGTCGACGTGCGGGGGCCGGTCGTCCTGGGCGACGTCCTCGACGTGCGGGCCTGGGCGGAGAACCTCCGTCCGCACCGGCGCGGGGTGCAGCTCGACCTGGTGGCCGAGGTGCGCCACGACGGCGCGGACGCCGCCGCGCCGCCGGTGTGGCGCGGGGTGTCGACCTACCTCGCCAAGGGGTTCGAGCTGCCTGCGAAGGGCCAGTCCGGGTCGTCCGGATCCGGGTCGTCCGGATCCGGGTCGTCCGGATCCGGGTCGTCCGGATCCGGGTCCACCGACGAGTGGACCCCGCCGCTGCCCACCGGCCGGTGGGCGCTGGGGCCGGAGACGGGCCGTGCCTACGCGGCCCTGTCCGGGGACCGCAACCCCATCCACATGTCGGCGCTCTCGGCCAAGGCCTTCGGCTTCCCGCGGGCCATCGCGCACGGCATGTACACCGCGGCGCGGGCGCTGGCCGACGTCGGCCCCGGACGCGGGGACGCCTACCGGTGGACGGTCGAGTTCGGCAAGCCCGTGCTGCTGCCCGGCACGGTGGACGTGGCGATCACGCCCGGCGCGGAGGACGGGTCCGGGTACTCGTACGTGGGCTGGAACGCCCGCAAGGGGCTGCGGCACCTCTCCGGCGAGGTCGTCCCGCTCTGAGCGCCCCGGTTCGCCGTCGGTTCGGTCCGGCGGAACGGGTTCGGTCAGCATGTCGACCGAACCCGTTCCGCCGGACCGAACTGGTACCGGGCCCGGGCGTAGGGTCGCACCATGGACGCCCTGCACGAGCAGACCGCCCTGGAGCTCCGTGACCGGCTGCGCGCCGGTGACCTCACCCCGGGCGAGGTGACCGACCACTTCCTGGACCGCATCGCGGCACGCAACGACGAGCTCGGTGCGTTCGCCCACGTCACCCCGGACGCCGCCCGCGAGCGTGCGACAGCCCTCGCAGCAGACCCGGCGTCGCCGCCGGGCACCCTGTGGGGCCTGCCCACGGGCGACAAGGACCTGTGGAACCGGGCGGGAGTCCCGAGCGGGTTCGGGTCGCGCGCGATGGCCGGTTTCGTCCCCGAGGAGTCCGACGACGTCGTGCGCGACCTCGACGCCGCCGGGATCGTCAGCCTGGGCAAGACCGCCACCCCGGAGCTCGGCTTCCCGGCGTACACCGAACCGGTGGCCGGTCCCGTGGCGCGCAACCCGTGGGACCTGACCCGCGGCGCCGGCGGCTCCAGCGGCGGGGCGGCCGTCGCCGTGGCCGCCGGTCTGCTGCCGTTCGCCCCCGGGTCCGACGGCGGGGGTTCCGTCCGGATCCCGGCCGCGGCGTGCGGCGTGGTCGGGCTGAAGCCCTCGCGCGGCCTGCTGCCGGCGGGGTCCGGCATCGAGGGACTCGGCGGTCTCGTGGTCAACGGGCCGATCGCCCGCACGACGGCGGACACGGCGCTGCTGCTGGAGGGGATGCTGCGCCGCTCGTCGAACGGGCACGTCGACCACCGGTTCACGCTGCGCACCCCGGCGGCGCACGCCGGGGCGTACCTGGCGGCCGCGCAGTCCGGCGAGGTGCCGGGACGGGACGAGGACGGCGGCCGGTTCCGCGTCGGGGTCACCACCTGGAACGCCTGGCAGTACTACTACGACGTCACCGTCTCGCCGGAGGCGCGCGCCGCGCTGGACGCCGGGGTCGACGCGCTGGCGGGTCTGGGTCACGGCGTCGAGGAGCACACCTGGGAGCCGGTGCCCGAGTTCGGCGACGCCTTCCGCAGCCTGTGGATGGGCGGCGCGTCGGCGGTGCCGATCGACGACGACGCCGTGCTGGACCAGCTCGAACCGCTGACGTCGTGGCTCATCCGCCGCGGACGGCAGGTGGGCGCCCGCGAGCTCGCCGAGGCGCTGGCGACGCTGACGCAGTTCGAGCGTCGGCTCATCGCGGGCCTGGGCGAGCTGGACGCCGTGATCACCCCGGCCCTGGCCATGACGCCGCGGCCGATCGGCTGGTTCGACCCCGAGGACGCGGACCGTAACTTCGTCCAGCAGTGCCAGTACACGCCGTTCACGTCGTGGTTGAACGTGGCGGGGCTACCGGCGATCACCGTGCCGACGTACTGGACCGAGGACGGGCTGCCCATGGGCGTGCAGATCATCGGCCGCCCGGGCGGGGAGCTGACGCTGCTCGCGCTGGCCGCTCAGCTCGAGGACGTGCTGCGCTGGCCGGAGAGGCACCCACCCGTCTGGTAGGACCGCCCGATCAGGCGTCCTCGGGCAGGCAGCCGAACGCCTCGTCGCCGCCGGGTCCGGCGGTGGCGAGCAGGCCGGCCAGCCCCGACCCCTCGGGCACGGGACGCGGGTCGTCGACGACGATCCACAGGCCGTCGACGACGTCGTAGCGGGCCTGCGGGCCGTCGGCCACGAGGGCGGCGACGGCGGCGACGAGCCGCTCCACCTCCTCGCCGGCGGTGCCGACGCCGACCGAGGAGCGCACCGCTCCCGCGCCGTAGCCGAGGCGGGACAGCAGCGGGTGGGCGCAGAACCGGCCGTCGCGCACGCCGATACCGTGCTCGGCCGAGAGGTAGGCGGCGACCTGGCCGGGCTCGTACCCGGCGACCGTGAAGGTCACGACGCCGACGGTGTCCGGGGCGTCGGTCCACAGCCGCACGACCTCGACCCCGGCGGTGTTCTCCAGCCCGTCGACGAGCCGGGCCCGCAGCGCGTCCTCGTGGGCGCGCAGCGCGTCGGCGTCGAGGGCGGCCAGCGACTCGCACGCGGCGGCGAGCGCCACCGCGCCCAGCACGTTGGGCGACCCGGCCTCGTGGCGGGCGGGCCCGTCGTGCCAGTCGGTCCGCTCCACCCGCACGCTGCGCACGGCCCCGCCGCCGGCGAGGTACGGGGTCCCGCTGTCGAGCCAGTCCCGGCGGCCGACCAGGGCGCCGGCGCCGAACGGGGCGTAGGTCTTGTGCCCGGAGAAGGCGAGGTAGTCGACACCGGTCTCGGCCAGGGAGAAGCGGCGGTGCGGCACGAGCTGGGCGCCGTCGAGCAGCACCCGCGCGCCGGCCGCGTGGGCGGTGGCGACGACGTCGGCCACGGGCAGCGTCTCCCCGGTGACGTTGGAGGCACCGGTGACCGCGAGCAGGGCGTATCCCCGGCCCGCGGCGAGACCGGCGGCGAGCTCGTCGCGGATCGCCGCCACGGTCTCGGCCACGGTGTCGCGGCCGGTCAGCACGGTGGCGTCGGCCTGGCGCTGCCAGGGCAGGAAGTTCGCGTGGTGCTCGACGTCGAGGACGAGCACCCGGCCGGGCGTGCCGTCGTCGGACGCGGGCACGCACCCGGCGAGCAGGTTGAGCGCGTCGGTCGTGTTGCGCACGAGCAGCGTGACGTCGTCGTCCCGCGCGCCGACGAACTCGCCGATCACGCGCCGGGACTGCTCGTACAGGGTGGTGGACACCTGGGAGAGGTATCCGGCACCGCGGTGCACGGAGGCGTAGAGCGGCAGCGTCTGCGTGATGCGGTCGGCGACGTCCTGCAGCGCCGGGGCGGACGCGGCGACGTCGAGGTTGGCGTAGGGCACCTGGCGGCCGTCCACCAGCGGTGCGGGGGTGTCGTGCCCGACGACGGGCAGCACCGGGGCCAGGTCGCCCACGGTGGGGGTCCCCGGACAGGCGGGGGTCTCGGCGATCGCGGTCATGGCGTCCTCCCTCTGCGTTCCGGGGAGATGCCTCCCCGCGCTTGCCCGACGCCGGTCGGCGTCGTGCCTGGTCGTCACCCGGGGCACCCCGCCGCGAGGGGAGGGTTGCCGGCCAGCGAGCCGGGGCTTGGCGCTGGCGCTCTTGACCTGCCGTCAGGTTCACCGATCGGCGCGGGAGTGTCAACACATGGGCGCGACGTCTCAGCATCCGAGCGGGCAGGCCCCGCGGCACCCTGCCCGGACCTGTCGTGACCACGTGACGAGACGACCGTCCCGACCGTTGGACGTCGTGTCGTACGATCGCGGTGACCATCCCGAGCGGCCGAGTGACGTGGCACGTCGACGCCGCAGCAACCCGCGGGGGCGCGCAGCCCCCGGACACGGTGCTACCGCCACGACCGATGGGAGGAGTGCCATGAACGCACCGATCGAACCCCGACCCGCCGAGGGCTACGCCGGGGACCTGACCCCCCAGCAGGCGTGGGACCTGCTCGCCGACGACCCCGGCGCCGTCCTGGTGGACGTGCGCACCGAGGGCGAGTGGCGCCTGATCGGCGTGCCCGACGTCGGCTCCCTGGACAAGGAGGTCGTGTTCAGCCAGTGGGTCACCGGCGACGGCCGGCCCAACCCCGCCTTCCTGGCCGAGCTCGAGACCGCCGGCGTGACGACCGACCAGGCCGTGGTGTTCCTGTGCCGCTCCGGCCAGCGCTCCATCGGCGCGGCCCGCCTGGTGACGTCCGCCGGGTACGGCCCCGCCTACAACGTGCTGGAGGGCTTCGAAGGGCCTGTCGGCCCGCTCGGCGCCCGCGACCAGGCCGGCTGGAAGGTCCGCGAGCTGCCGCACACCACCTTCGCGGAGCCGAGCCGGTGAGCCGCACCGAGATCCCCACCGGCCCCGGTGCCAACCCGGTCGCCCACGGCGGCTCCGGCCGCGGTCCCCTGCCCGACGGCGTCCGTCCGGCCACGCTCGCCGTCCGTGGCGGTCACCGGCGCAGCGACTTCGAGGAGATGTCCGAGGGGCTCTTCCTCACCCAGGGGTACACCTACGGCTCCGCCGCCGACGCGGAGGCCGCGTTCGCCGGCGAGACGTCGCGGTTCATGTACTCGCGCTACGGCAACCCGACCGTGCACACCTTCGAGGAGCGGTTGCGCCTCGTCGAGGGCGCCGAGGCCTGCTACGCCACCGCGACCGGCATGTCCGCCGTGTTCACCACCCTGGCGGCACTGGTGTCCGCCGGGTCCCGCATCGTCTCGGCGCGCGCGCTGTTCGGCTCCACCAACGTCATCTACGACGAGATCCTTGCCAAGTGGGGGGTGCAGGTCGACCTGGTCGACGGCCACGAGATCGACCAGTGGGCCGAGGCGCTGGCCACGCCCGCGGACGTCGTGTTCTTCGAGTCGCCGTCCAACCCCATGCAGGACCTCGTCGACGTGCGCCGGGTGTGCGAGCTCGCCCACGCCGCAGGCGCGACGGTCGTCGTCGACAATGTGTTCGCCACCCCGATCCTGCAGAAGCCGCTCGAGCTCGGCGCCGACGTCGTGGTGTACTCCGCGACCAAGCACATCGACGGCCAGGGCCGGGTGCTCGGCGGGGCGATCCTCGGCACGGAGGAGTTCCTGTCCGGGCCGGTCCAGACGTTCCTTCGCCACACCGGGCCGTCCCTGAGCCCGTTCAACGCCTGGGTGCTGCTCAAGGGTCTGGAGACCCTCGACGTCCGCGTGCGGGCGCAGAACGCGGCCGCCCTGCAGGTCGCCACGGCGCTCGAGGGCCTCGACGGCATCCGCCGGGTGCTCTACCCGTTCCTGCCGTCCCACCCGCAGCACGCCCTGGCGCTGGAGCAGCAGACCGGCGGCGGCACCGTGGTCACCTTCGAGCTGGAGACCGACGACGGCGCGGACCCGGACGAGGCCAAGCGACGCACCTTCCGGTTCCTGGACGCGCTGCGGATCGTCGACCTGTCCAACAACCTGGGCGACGCCAAGTCGATCATGACCCACCCGGCCACCACGACGCACCGCAAGCTCGGTGCCGAGGGGCGGGCCGCCGTCGGCATCACCCCCACGACGGTGCGCCTGTCGGTCGGCCTCGAGGACCCGCTGGACATCGTCGAGGACGTCACCCAGGCGCTGCGGGCCTGACCGCGCCGTAGACTCCCGGCCGTGAGCCTGACGATCCGCACCGCCACCCCCGACGACGTCCCCGCGATCCTCCGCCTGGTCCACGCGCTGGCCACCTACGAGCGCGAACCCGACGCCGTCGAGGCCACCGAGGACGACTTCTCGGCGGCCCTGTTCCCGACGTCGGGCACCCCGACCACCCACGGGCTCGTCGCGGAGGTCGACGGCGAGGTCGTCGGCATCGCGATCTGGTTCACCACGTTCTCGACCTGGACCGGCAAGAACGGGATCTGGCTCGAGGACCTGTTCGTCGACCCCGCCCACCGCGGCGCCGGTGCCGGCCGGGCGCTGCTCACCCGCCTGGCCGAGATCTGCGTCGAGCGCGGCTGGCGCCGGCTCGAGTGGTGCGTCCTGAACTGGAACGAGCCGGCGATCGCGTTCTACCGGTCGCTCGGGTCCACCCCGCAGGACGACTGGACCACGCACCGCGTCGACGGGGCGGCCCTGACCGCACTGGCCTCCGGCGCGGCGGCCACGACGGCCGCGACCTGACGGCTACTGCGGGTCCCCCTGGACGACCTCCTCGTCGGCGTCGTCCGGCCGCACCCGCGTGAAGGCGTCGGACGCGCGGCGGAGCGCGACGGCGACCGATCCGGCCACCAGCCCCTCACCCGGCGGGGTGTCCAGCTCCAGCAGCCGGGACCGGAACTCGCGGACCTGTCCCTGCAGCGAGTCGACGAGCTCGTCCCGGTCCGCACCCCAGGCGTCGGCGTGCAGCACCGCGGACAACGACCGCAACGACCCGGCGAGCGGATCGCGCAGGCCGTCGGGCAGGCGCACCGGCTCACCGGTGTCGACCAGCAGCGTGACGACGACGTCGATGGACGCGGCGACGGTCTCCAGCTCCCGCGCACGCGCGTCCTGCCCCCGGGTCCACCGGCGGTAGCGCCGGACCCGCGGGTTCACGCGGGCGGCCTCGCGGCTGTGACGCACCGACTCCCGCGTCCTCTCCAGCACCGGCTGCAGCGCGGCACGGCGGCTCTCCCAGTCCTCGGCGGGGATCTCGCCGGTCTCCTCCAGCGCGTCGGCCAGGTCATCGGCCTCGCGGGCGAGCAGCGTGCTCAGGCCGTCGAGGGCGTTCTCCGCGGGGGTGAGCTGCAGCGGCGGCAGCGCGAAGTTCACGCCGATCCCCACGAGGGCTCCGATGGCGACCAGCCCCGCGAAGGAGCCGACGAACGACAACGCGTCGGCGTTGCCGAGGATGAGGACGAACAGCGCGGACGTCGCCACCCAGCTGCCCATCTCGCGGAAGAGCCGCCAGCTCGAGCACAGCAGCGCGACGGCGACGACGAGCGCGATCGAGACCGGACCGACCGGCAGGAGCCAGTCGGCCAGCCGCGCGATCCCCGCGCCGAGCAGCACCGCGACGGTGACGCGGACCGAGTCCTGGACGGACCGCACGACGGTGCTCGTCGTCGCGATGACCGCCCCGAGCGGGGCGTAGTAGGGGAAGTCCCCCAGCGGATGGGGCACGTAGATCCCCACGAGCCACGCCAGCCCGGCCGCGATGCCGCCGCGGACCGCCATCGACAGCCGCGGATAGCGCAGCCAGGCGTTGTACAGGGCACGGACCACCCTCGGGCCTCGTTCGTCGACCATCGTCCCTCCCTCTCGACCCGGAGTGATGGTCGCCGCACGATCCCGTTCGCGCATCCGGAATAGGCGACGCGACGACGTCGGTTGACCTGGGCGATGAACGACACCGGCCTGACCTCCTCCCCCGCCCTCTCGGTCCTCGACCTCGTCCCCGTCCGCTCCGGCCAGTCCAGCGCCGAGGCGCTCGCCTCCTCCATGGCGCTGGTCCGGCGCGCCGACGACCTCGGCTACACCCGCTACTGGTTCGCCGAGCACCACAACATGCCGGCCGTCGCCGCCTCGACGCCCCCCGTGATGATCGCGGCCGCGGCCGCGCGCACCGAGCGGATCCGGGTGGGCTCCGGCGGCGTCATGCTGCCCAACCACGCCCCGCTGGTGGTGGCCGAGCAGTTCGCCGCCCTCGAGGCCCTCGCCCCGGGCCGGATCGACCTCGGCATCGGGCGCGCCCCCGGCAGCGACCCCGTGGTGACAGCACTGCTGCGCTCCTCCGGACCGACGTCGGACGTCGACCGGTTCCCCGAGCACGTGCGCAACATCCTGGCCCTCATGGAGCCCGACGGCGCCCAGCTGCGGCTCGCCGACGGCAAGACCTACGACGTGCACGCCACCCCGGCCGCGACCGCCGCCCCGACCCTGTGGCTGCTCGGGTCGAGCGACTACTCGGCTCGACTGGCCGCCGAGCTCGGGCTGCCGTACGTGTTCGCCAACCACTTCTCCGGCGCCGGCATCGACCAGGTGCTGGCGCTGTACCGGGACGGCTACCGCCCCAGCGAGGCGCACCCGGAGCCGCAGACCTTCCTCACGGTGAACGCCGTCGTGGCCCCGACCGCCGAGGAGGCCCACGAGCGCGCGCTGCCGCAGCTGCGGGCGATGGCCCGGCTGCGCACCGGCAAGTCGATGGGCACCGCCGAGACCGTCGAGGAGGCGCTGGCCACCCCGCTGGACGGCCTGGGCCAGCAGATGGTGGAGGACATGCGCGCCCGGTGGCTCATCGGCACGCCGGACGAGGCCCGTGCCGAGGTCGCCCGCCTGGCCGAGCGCCACGGCGCCGACGAGGTGATGATCGTCCCGGTGGCCGGCACCTACGCGACCGAGCCGCTGGACGCCACGCCCGGCCGGGTGCAGACGCTGGAGCTGCTGGTCGGCTGAGCCGTGCCTCCGGCCGTCGACCCGCACCCGTGCCACGATGGCGGGGTGCGATCCCTGACCCCGTCGATCTCCGCGCTCCGCGCGGACAACCCCGGCCCGATGACGCTCGACGGCACCCGCTCGGTCGTCCTGCGTGCACCGGGTGCGCCGTCGTGCGTGGTGGTGGATCCGGGGCCAGACGACGCCGCGCACCTGGAGGCGCTGGCTGCGGCCGGGCCGGTCGATCTGGTGCTCGTCACGCACCGGCATGCCGACCACACGGCGGGCTCTCGCGGTCTGCACGCCCGGACCGGCGCCCCGGTCCGCGCCGCCGACCCGGCGCACTGCCACGGCGGCGACCCGCTGGCCGACGGGGAGGTGGTCGAGGCCGGGGGACTGCGCATCGAGGTGCTCGCCACGCCGGGCCACACGGCGGACTCGGTCTCCCTGGTGGTCACGGCGCCGGGCGAGGAGCCGGTGGTCCTCACCGGGGACACGGTGCTCGGGCGTGGCACCACCGTCATCGCGGAGCCCGACGGGTCGCTGGGCGACTACCTGGCCAGCCTCGACGCGCTGGAGCACGTGGGCGACGGCCGGCTCGGGGTGCCGGCGCACGGACCGGAGCTGCCCGACCTCGGCGAGGCTGTCCGCGCCTACCGGATCCACCGCCTCGAACGGCTCGACCAGATCCGTGCGGCCCTGGCGACCCTCGGGCCGGACGCCGCCGCGGACGACGTCGTCGCGCACGTCTACGCCGACGTCGACCCGTCGGTCCGTGGCGCGGCCCGGCAGTCGGTCGCCGCCCAGCTCGCCTACCTGCGCGGCGCCTGACACCGGCTGTCGGGGGCCTGCGGCATGCTGAGCCCATGACCGTCCGCCTCGGTATCGCCCACGTCCCCACGCACGCCCCCGAGACGCTGCGCACCCTGGCCGTCGCGGCCGAGGACGCCGGGCTCGACGACCTGTGGGTCTGGGAGGACTGCTTCAAGCAGAGCGGGCTCGCCTCGGCCGCTGCCGCACTGGCCTGGACGGACCGGATCCGCGTGGGACTCGGGCTCATGCCCGCCCCGCTGCGCAGCACGGCGCTCACCGCGATGGAGATCGCCACCCTGGCCCGGTCGTTCCCGGGACGGTTCGTCCCGGCCGTGGGGCACGGCGTGCAGTCGTGGATGGGCCAGTCGGGCGTCCGCGTCGACTCTCCGCTGACGCTGCTGCGCGAGCACCTCGGCGCCCTGCGGAGGCTGCTCGACGGCGAGGAGGTGACGACGTCGGGCCGCTACGTGACGCTCGACGGCGTGCGTCTCGACTGGCCGCCGACGACGCCGGTGCCCCTGTGGACGGGCGGGGTCGGCCCGCGCACGCTGGCCCTGACCGGTGAGCTCGGCGACGGGCTGATCCTGGCCAACGCGCTGACGCCCGACGAGGTGCGCGGCGCTGTCGCCACCGCCCGGGACGCGGCGTCCGCCGTCGGGCGCGAGCTGGCCGACGTGCACGCCACCCTGATCGTCGCGACGGGTCCGCACGCGGCGGAGCGACTGGCCACGGAGCTGCCGCAGTGGGGCGGGGACCCGGAGCGCGGGATCGGGGCGGCCGGCGGGGCCGACGAGATCGCCGCGGGCGTGCGGGCGCTGGCCGACGCCGGAGCGACCGCGGTCGCGGTCCAGCCCACCGCGGACGAGCCGGACCTGGCCGGGCTGGCGGCGTTCCTGGGCCGCGAGGTCAGGCCGCGGCTCGCCGGCTGACCGGCGCGGCCGCGACCGGCCTCAGAGCCGCTTGCCGTAGCAGCGCTGGTCGTCCTCGCCGGCGTACTTGCCGTAGGACTCGATCGGGTCGTACCCGAGCGCGGTGTACAGCGCGATGGCCTCGGGCTGGGCGGTGCCGGTCTCCAGCACCAGCCGACGGAACCCGGTCCGGCGGGCCGCGCCCTCCAGCTCCGCCATCAGCGTGCGGGCCAGACCACGCCCGCGGTGCTCCGGCAGCACGAAGACGCGCTTGAGCTCGCCCGTCGCGGCGGGGTGGTCCGTCCCGCGTCCGCGGCCGTCGTCGGTGCCGGAGACGTCCCGGACGCTGCCGCAGGCGGCGGCGACGTCGTCGACCCGCACGAGGTAGCTCGCCACGACGGCGGCGGGGTCGATGACCTCGTGGGCGTCGTCGTCACCGCCGTAGCGGCGGCCGAGCTCGGCCACGGCCTCGGCGCGCAGCGCGACGGCGTCCGCGTCGTCCCAGTCGACCGCGACGACCTCGACGGTGCCGGAGCAGACCTCGGCGGTCATGCGTGGCTCCCTTCGCATGAGCACTGCGGTGCCTCGCTCCGGTACGCCTCGTCCCTCGGCGTACCTCCGCGGGGGCTCCTCACGCTCATGCGTGGACGAGCGAGGCCAGCACCGAGGTGAAGAAGCCCAGCCCGTCGGTGCCGGAGCGCGGACCCTCCGGGCCGTCGGGACCGAAGCCGGCCTCCACGGCGTGCTCCGGGTGCGGCATGAGGCCCACGACGTTCCCCGCCGCGTTGGTGATGCCGGCGATGTCGCGACGCGACCCGTTCGGGTTCCAGCCCACGTAGCGGAACGCGACGCGCCCCTCGCCCTCGAGCTCGTCGAGGGTGTGCTCGTCGGCGACGAACTGGCCGTCCTGGTTCTTCAGCGGGATCGTGATGTGCTGACCCTGCTCGTACCGGTTGGTCCAGGCGGTGCCGGCGTTCTCCACCGACAGCACCTGCTCGCGGCAGATGAAGTGCAGGTGCTCGTTCTTGATCATCGAACCCGGCAGCAGGTGCGCCTCGGTGAGGACCTGGAAGCCGTTGCAGATGCCGAGCACCGGCATACCGCCCTTCGCGGCGTCGACGAGCGCGTCCATGGCGGGCGCGAAGCGGCTGATCGCCCCGGCCCGCAGGTAGTCGCCGTAGGAGAACCCGCCGGGCAGCACGACCGCGTCGACGCCCTGCAGGTCCCCGTCGGCGTGGAACAGCGACACCGGCTCGCCACCGGCCAGGCGCACGGCGCGGGCGGCGTCCCGGTCGTCGAGCGTGCCGGGGAAGGTGATGACACCGATGCGTGCCTCGGCCAGCGTCGTGTCGAGGGTCCCCGCGCTCATCGGGCCGGGACCTCGGCGGTCTCGGACGAGGCGTCCGCGACGCGCACGACGTCCTCGATGATCGGGTTCGACAGCAGCGTCTCGGCGGCCTTGCGGGCGTCCGCCAGGATCTCGGCCGTCACCTCGCCGTCGACCTCGAGCTCGAACCGCTTGCCCTGGCGGGCGCCGGTGAACTGGGTGAAGCCGAGACGCGGCAGCGCCCCGACGACGGCCTTGCCCTGGGGGTCCAGGATCTCGGGCTTGGGCATGACCTCGACGACGACGCGTCCCACTGTGGGCTCCTCAGACGCTCGGCTGGGCCGTCGCTCCGGGTTCCCGGCCGCGCCGACAGGGGCACGGGACGGGCGGGAGCACGACGGCGGGATTCCGCGGGTCAGTCTACCCGTCCGGACCGCTCCGCCGACCGGCCTCGGGGTGATGCCGTGGATGTCGGGATCGGTCGCTATGGTCGGGTTCCCACCATCGACCCTGGAGCACCGTGACTACGCCACCGCAGGACCCCTCGCACGTCGCCGACCCGTTCTCCGCCCCCACGCCGCCCGGTGGTGCCGGGCAGCAGCCGTCCGACGGTGCGGCTCCGCCCTCGGGGCCGCCCGCCGAGGGTCCGCAGCCCCCGTACGCGGCGCCGTCGGGCCCCCGGACCGACGGGGTGTCGATCGCCGCGCTGGTCACGGGGATCCTGGGCCTGGCGCTGATCCCGCTCGGTCTCGGCATCGCCGCACTGGTCCGGATCAAGAGGTCCGGCGCGGCGGGCAAGGGGCTGGCGATCGCCGGCATCGTCCTGGGCGCGCTGTCGACGGTGGGCTGGACGGTCCTGGTCGCGCTGTTCGCCGCCTTCGTCGGCACCGGTCTCCAGGAGGCCGTCGACGAGGGACTGACCGAGGGGTTCCAGGAGGTCACCGGCACGCACCTGGTCGTCGGCGACTGCTTCGAGCCACCGGCGGACTTCACGAGCGGCGACCCGCTGCAGGCCGTCGACTGCGGCGTCCCGCACACGGCCGAGGTCTTCGGCGTGGACGACGTCGCCGCCGACGCGTTCCCCGGGGTCGAGGCCATGCAGGTCCAGGCCGAGGACTTCTGCCTGGACGCCTTCGGCGACTACGTCGGCGTCGACTACATGGACTCCGCGCTCCAGGTGATCTACTTCCACCCCTCGGAGCTCACGTGGTCCGTCGGTGACCGCCGGATCGTCTGCGGTGCGACGACCATGGACGGCAGCCCGCTGCACGACAGCGTGGCCGGGTCGGGGGTCTGAGTCCGGCACGCCGGCAGTGGCGCACGGTTTCACCCTCGTTGTGCGTCGTCCGACGCAGCAGCACGCGGCAGGGCCGGACCACGGTGGAGTCGGACTGCCCGCCGGACCGGTGGGTACCCCGACCCGCTCCCCGGGCCGGTCGGACTCGGCGAGGAGGCACCGACCTCATGTCCAGCACCACCGATGCACCCCGCAGACCCACGACCCCGACGCGATCCGGGCGGCGGCCGAGGACGACCGGCCGCCGCCACCGGCGGGGCGGGGCGGGCTCAACGCAGCGGCGAGCCCGTGATCCTCTCGTACGCCTCGAGGTAGCGGTCCCGGGTGCGGCGGACGACGTCGTCCGGCAGCGCGGGCGGCGGGGCGTCGCCCCCGCGGTCCCAACCGGAGGCGTCCGAGGTCAGCCAGTCGCGGACGAACTGCTTGTCGAAGCTGGGCTGGGCACGGCCCGGCTCCCAGTCGTCGGCGGGCCAGAACCGCGAGGAGTCCGGCGTGAGCACCTCGTCGCCGAGGACGATCGGTCCGCCGTCGGGCACCCGGCCGAACTCCAGCTTGGTGTCCGCGAGGATGACGCCGCGCTCGCGGGCGATCTCCTCGGCGCGACCGTAGACGGCGAGCGTGAGCTCGCGCAGCCGGCCGGCGGCGTCGTCCCCGATGCGGCGGGCGACCTCGGCGAAGCTGACGTTCTCGTCGTGCTCGCCGACCTCCGCCTTGGTGGCGGGGGTGAAGATCGGCTCCGGCAGCCGCGAGCCGTCCACGAGCCCGTCCGGCAGCGGGATGCCGGTGACCTCGCCGGACGCGCGGTACTCGGCCAGCCCGGAGCCGGTGAGGTAGCCGCGGGCGACGCACTCGACGGGGAACATGTCGAGGCGCCGGCAGATCATCGCCCGGCCCGCGACGACGTCGGGCACGGACCCGTCGCCGGGCTCCGCGCTCGCCTCGGTCGACACGACGTGGTTGTCCACGAGGTCGGCGAGCTGGTCGAACCACCACAGGCTGAGCTGGGTCAGCACCACGCCCTTGTCGGGGATGCCCGGCGTGAGCACGTGGTCGTAGGCGGACACCCGGTCCGAGGCCACGACGAGCACGACGTCGCCCAGCGGGTGGACGCCGCCGAGCGCCGGCAGGTCGGGGGCGTACAGGTCGCGGACCTTGCCCGAGTAGACGTGCCGCCAGCCGGGCAGGTCCAGGGGTCCGCCGGCGAAGGCGTCGGAGAAGCTCACGGCACCTGCACCTCGCCCCGCTCGGCGGCCAGCGCGATGTCGGTGCGGTGGTGGGAGTCGGCCAGGCCGATCTCCGCGACACCGGCGTAGGCCGCGGTCCGCGCCGCGGCGAGGTCGGCGCCCCGCCCGACCACGGACAGCACCCGGCCGCCGGCGGAGACCAGCGTGCCGTCGTCGGTCGTCGCGGTCCCGGCGTGCAGGACGTGCACGCCGTCGAGGTCCTCGGCCGCGTCGATCCCCGTGATCGCGTCGCCCTTGCGCGGATCTGCCGGGTACCCCGTCGCCGCGACGACGACGTTGACCACGGCGTCCGGCGACCAGTGCAGCGGCTCGTGCTGCTCGAGCTCGCCGCGGGCGGCGGCCAGCAGGACGGACGACAGGGGTGTCACCAGGCGGGTCAGCACGGCCTGGATCTCGGGGTCGCCGAACCGGGCGTTGAACTCCACGACCCGGGTGCCGCGCGAGGTCAGCGCCAGACCCACGTAGAGCACGCCGACGAAGGGCGTCCCGCGGTGGGCCATCTCGTCGACCGTGGGCTGCGCGATCCGGTCGACGACCTCGCCGACGAGCCCGGACGGCGCCCAGTCCAGCGGGGTGTAGGCCCCCATGCCGCCGGTGTTCGGGCCCTCGCCGCCGTCGAAGACCCGCTTGAAGTCCTGCGCGGGGACCATCGGCACCACGGAGGTGCCGTCGCACACGCAGAAGACCGAGACCTCGGGTCCGTCCAGGTACTCCTCGACGACGACGCGTCCCTCGGCACCGCGCCCCGCGAGCGCGGCCCCGGCGTGCGCCATCGCCTCGTCCCGGTCGGAGGTGACGACGACGCCCTTGCCGGCCGCCAGGCCGTCGTCCTTGACGACGTAGGGAGGGCCGAACGCGTCCAGCGCCGCGGCGACCTCGTCGGTCGAGGTGCACACGTGCGCCATCGCGGTGGGCACGTTCGCCGCCGCCATGACCTCCTTCGCGAACGCTTTCGACCCCTCGAGCCGGGCCGCCTCGGCGGAGGGCCCGAAGACCGGGACGCCCGCGTCCCGGACCGCGTCCGCCACTCCGGCGACCAGCGGCGCCTCGGGGCCGACGACGACCAGGTCGGCACCGAGGCCGGTGGCCAGCGCGGCGACGGCATCGCCGTCGACCGGGTCCACGGGGTGCAGGGTGGCCTCGCGGGCCATTCCGGGGTTCCCGGGGGCAGCGTGCAGCTGGTGCGGCTCTCCCCCGAGGGCGTCTTCCGCCGCGAGGGCGTGGAGGATGGCGTGCTCGCGAGCACCGTTCCCGACGACGAGGATCTTCACGGGCACCGATCCTAAGTCCTCACGGTCGCGCGTTCCGGTCCTGCGGGATATCAGGTCGGTAACCCGCAGGACCGGAACGCGCGGCGGACCATCCCTGTGGACGACGCCGGCACCGACGCCCGCGACGGTGCTGAGGTGGGCACGTGCCACGACCTCCGGCGGCGCTCCCGCCGTCCCTGATCGCCCTCGCCCGCCGCCAGGCCGGCCTGGTGTCGTTGCGGCAGTGCGTCGCCCGCGGCGTGCCCGCCGACCGGATCACGCGGGCCGCCCGGAGCGGACGTCTCCCCCGCGTCGCCCGCGGTGTCTACGACGTCGGCGCCGGGCTCCCGCCGTCGCGCGCAGACCCGCAGGACGTGCGTCGTCGTCGGGCCGCTGCCCTGGGCGCGCTCGCCCACCCCGGCGCCGTGGCGACGGGTGTGTGCGCCCTCGTGCTGCGCGGGGTGCAGGGCGCCCCGACGGTGGTGCAGCCTGAGGTGGCGTTCCCCGACGGGTCCTCGCGGGAGGCGGTGACGCCGGTGCGCGTCCGGCGGGTCCCGGTGCGTCGCTGGGAGGTGGTGGGCGGGCTGCGGTGCGCCGAGGTCGCCGACGCGCTGGCGCAGGCCGTGCCCGAGCTCGATCGGCGCCATGCCGTGGCCCTCATGGACTCCGCCCTGCAGCAGGGGTTCCTGACCGAGGCCGAGCTCGCCGCGGCCCACGACGACGCCCGCGGTCGCCCCGGCGTCGAGCGGACGCACCGGTGGTGGGGCGAGGCCGACGGACGGGCCGAGTCGCCCGCCGAGACCTGGGCCCGACTGTCGTGCCTGCGCGCCGGGGTCCCGCCGGACGCGCTCCAGCAGGTCGTGGTGGACGCGGACGGCGGCTTCCTGGCGCGCGTCGACCTCGCCTGGTCGCTCCCCGACGGCCGGGTGCTCCTGGTGGAGATCGACGGCGCGGAGCCGCACTCGTCCCCGCGGGCCGTCTACCGCGACCGGGTGCGCCAGAACGACCTGGTCACCGCACGCTCGCTGGTGCGGCGCTACACCGGGACCGACGCCTGGCACGGCGCCGTCGGCCCCGCGGTGCGCCGGCTCCTCGAGCCGACCGGGTGGCGGCCGGGACGTCCCGCGCCGCGCACCGTGACCGTCTGACGCGCCCCGACGTCCCGGTCCTGCGGCATATCAGGTCGGTGACCCGCAGTACCGGGACGCTCGGGCACCGCCCGCACAGCGTCCGGTCACGCCCGGGCGTGGATGAGGTCGTGGATCGGGATGATCTCGTCGCGGCGCGGGCCGACGCCGACCGCCGAGATGCGGCAGCCGGACATCTCCTCCAGCGCCCGGACGTACGCCTGGGCGTTGGCCGGGAGCTCGTCGAACGACCGGCACTGCGAGATGTCCTCCCACCAGCCGGGCAGCTCCTCGTAGATCGGCTTGGCGTGGTGGAAGGCCGACTGGTCGTCGGGCATCTCGTCGTAGCGGACGCCGTCGACGTCGTAGGCCACGCAGACCGGGACCTTCTCCATGCCGGTGAGCACGTCGAGCTTGGTCACCACCAGGTCGGTCAGGCCGTTGACGCGTGCGGAGTACCGGGCGATCACGGCGTCGTACCAGCCGCAGCGCCGCGCGCGGCCGGTGGTCACGCCGTACTCGCCGCCGGTCTTGAGCAGGTACTCGCCGTCGGCGTCGAACAGCTCGGTGGGGAACGGGCCCTCGCCGACCCGCGTGGTGTAGGCCTTGATGACGCCGATGATCGAGTCGATGCGCGTCGGCCCGACGCCGGACCCGGTCACCGCACCGCCCGCGGTGGCGTTCGACGACGTCACGAAGGGATAGGTGCCGTGGTCGACGTCGAGCATGGTCGCCTGGCCGCCCTCGAACAGGACGTTGTGACCGGCGTCCAGGGCCTGGTTCAGCGCCAGGCCGGTGTCCGCGACCATGGGCTTGAGGCGCTCGGCGTGGCCGAGCAGCTCGTCGACGACCTCGTCGACCTCGACGGCGCGGCGGTTGTAGACCTTGACCAGCAGGTGGTTCTTCTGGTCGAGCGCGCCCTCGACCTTCTCCCGCAGGATCTTCGGGTCGAACAGGTCGGCGACGCGGATCCCGACGCGGTTGATCTTGTCGGCGTACGCCGGCCCGATCCCCCGCCCGGTCGTCCCGATGCGCCGCTTGCCGAGGAACCGCTCCGTGACCTTGTCCACCGTGCGGTGGTACGAGGCGATGACGTGCGCGCCGGAGGACACCATCAGCTTCGAGGTGTCGACGCCGCGGGCCTCCAGGGCGTCGAGCTCCTCGAAGAGCACGTCGATGTCCACCACGACGCCGTTGGCGATGACCGGCGTGACACCCGGGGACAGGATGCCGGAGGGCAGCAGGTGCAGCGCGTACTTCTCGTCGCCGATCACCACCGTGTGCCCGGCGTTGTTGCCCCCGTTGAACTTGACCACGTAGTCGACGCGGTCACCGAGGAGGTCCGTCGCCTTCCCCTTGCCCTCATCGCCCCACTGGGCGCCGACGAGCACCACGGCTGGCATGGATCAACTCTCCTCGCGTGTCGGTGAGACCCGGAGGATCCCGCCGGGCCTCGCCAGAGTTTACCCGGCCATGACCTGCTGTCCCAGGCAGGTCCGTCTCAGGCGGGTCGGGGCCGCTGCGGCAGCTGGACGGGCGTCGCCCCGGTCGTCGGGTCGGACTGCTCGCACTGGTGGTCGGTGTCGATCCGGAACAGGTCCAGCGCGCCGCACACCTCGAGCACGAACAGGTCGCGGTCGTCCGCCCCGCGCAGCACGGTCGCCCCGCCGCGCTTGCGGCCCGAGTCGGCGAGGGAGATGAGGAACGCCGCGCCGGTGGAGTCCATGAAGGTCACGCGACACATGTCGATGACGAGCAGCTGACGGCGGAGCCCGACCACACGCGCCGCGATCTCGGGGAACTGGTCCCGTTCGGCGAGGTCGAGGTCGCCGGCGACCACGAGCGTCGTCGTCGTCGAGGACGTCGCGATCTCGATCATGCCGCCGAGCCTACCGTCGGGCGCCGCCGGTCCGCCGCTCGGGACGGGGGTCCGGTGCCGAGCGTCACCTCGATCGCGGGCGGCCGCACCGTCCTGGAAGGATGGGCGCATGAGCCACAACCTGCTGTCCGGACCCGACCCGACCCGCCTGCCCGACGACCACGCCGTGGCGCGCGAGGGCCTCGAGACCGGCGAGGACCCGGCCGCCCTGGCGGCCGCCCACCCCTCGGCGAGCCTCACGTGGGCCGTGCTCGCCGAGCAGACCCTCGACGGCGGCGAGGACGTCACGCACTCCGTGACGGCGTACGCCTACGCGCGCACCGGGTACCACCGCGGGCTGGACGCGCTGCGCCGCGCCGGCTGGCGGGGCCAGGGGCCGGTCCCGGCCGACCACGTCCCGAATCAGGGGTTCCTGCGCGCCCTCCTGGCGCTGTCCGAGGCGGCCGCCCGGATCGGCGAGACCGACGAGGCGGAACGGTGCGCCCAGTTCCTCACGGACTCCGGCGTCTCCGTCGACGAGGTCCGCGCGCTGCGCTGACCGGGCCCCGCTGAGCTCCGAGCCGGTGGTGCGGTGCTACTCCTGCCCCGCACCACCGGTCAGGTCGGGCCGGAGCTTGGCCCACACGAGCTTGCCGGACGTGCTGGGCCGCCAGCCCCAGTCGGCGAGCCGCTCGACGATCTGCATCCCGAAACCGCCGAGCCGGTTCGGGTGCCCGTCGGTAGCCACCGGCGGCGCCGGGTTGGAGTCCTCGACCTCGATGCGCAGCCCGTCCCCGGTGTCGAACAGCCGCAGCGCGATGTTGCCCCAGCCGTGCAGCACCCCGTTGGCCACGAGCTCGCTCACGACGAGCTCGGCGGCCGCGGAGTCCGGCAGCCCCCACGCCTGCGAGGTGCGCAGCACCGCGTGCCGTGCCCGGCCGATGGAGCCCGGCTCGCTCGGCAGCAGCCAGCGCCGCGAGCGCGGGCTCAGCGCGGTGACCCGGCGGTCCGCCTCCGGGTCGGGGACGCGCACGACGACGATGGCGACGTCGTCCTCGGGCGAGTCGGCCAGCCGTGACAGCAGCTCCTCCCCCACCCCGGCGGCGTCCCGCGCGGTGATGCGCCCCGACATCTCGGTGAGGGTCTCCAGACCGCGCTTGAGCGACCGGTCGCGCCGCTCGATGAGCCCGTCGGTGTAGAAGATCAGCACGTCGCCGCGCCGCAGGACCTCGCGGCCGGTGGCCCGCGTCTCGTTGCCGAAGCCCACGAGCATGCCGCCGGCCTCGGAGAGCAGCTGGGTGGTGCCGTCGCGGAGCAGCAGCGGCGGCAGGTGGCCGGCACGGGTGTACTCCAGCGCCCAGGTGTCGTCCTCGGTGAGGTGCTCCAGCGCGGCGTAGACCATCGACGCCGGACGCGGCACCCGCATCCCCGCCACGAGCTGGTCGACTCGGTCCAGCACGGTCCCGGGTGTCGTCAGCTCGTAGGCGTAGGCACGCACCACGGAGCGGAGCTGGCCCATCGCGGCCGCGGCCTCGACGTCGTGCCCGACCACGTCGCCGATCACGAGCCCCACGGTGCCGTCGGCGATCTGCAGCACGTCGTACCAGTCGCCGCCGACCTGCGCGTGCTCGGCGTTCGGGGCGTAGTAGGTCCACACGTCCAGCCCGGTGACGTCGGCCTGCTCGGGCAGCATCGCGCGCTGCAGCGCCTCGGCCAGACGGTGCTCGCGGGCGTACAGCCGAGCGTTGTCGACCGCTGTGCCGGCACGGCGCGCCACCACCTCGACGACGGTGGACACGTGGTCCGGCTCGGGGCGCCCGGGCTGGACGTCGGCCTCGGCACCGCCGTGCCAGGTCACCAGGAGCCCGAGCACCCGGCGCCGGCCGGCCACGGCGTGGACGACGACGGCGTGCGGGACCGCCCCCGTCTCCTCGACCACGCGGTGCATCAGGTCCCGTCGCAGCCAGCCCGAGGCCGACGTCGGGTCGAACCGACCCTCGAGGCTCAGCCGCACGGGCCCGTCGACGACGCCGTCGAGCAGGTCCTGCACGTCGTCGACGGCCGGGTTCGACGCCGGTGCCCCGCCGTCGGCTCCGGACGGGACCGGCTCGAGCCGGTCGAGCGGCCGGTCCTCCGGCACGTAGCGCGTGTGCCTCCGGCCGCGGCCGGAGGGCGGCGAGGCGACGTCGACCCCCTCGGCGAACAACAGCCCGTCGTCGTTGAGGTAGAACCCGGACCACGGCACCAGGGAGCGCAGCAGGTCGGCGATGTCGCGCAGGGCGAACGGGTACTCGAGGTCCCCGAGCAGCTCCGTGGTCTGGGCGATGAGGTCCAGGTCCGCGCGCTGGCGACGCTCGACCTCCAGGGAGGCGAGCTGTTCGGCCTGCTGGTCGACGTACTCCGAGACGTCCGTGGTGACGCCGACCCAGTACTCCGGGAGGTCGTCGCCGTTCGGCAGCGGGGTGACGTCGACCTGCAGCCAGGTCGTGCCGCCGTCCCGACGGCGGGCGCTGACGATCCGCCGCATCGCCCGCCCCGCCTTGAGGTCGGCCTGGGCGGCGGCCCGGTTCGGGTCGTCCTGCACGAGGGCGAGCAACGAGTGCGGCCCGAGGATCGCCAGCTCGTCGATGCCCACGCCGCCGAGCTCCTCGAACGCCTGGTTCACCCAGAGCACGGGCATGCCCGTGGACCACGACCCCGTGATGAACGCCGGCACGGTCGTGACGGACAGGGCCGAGGCGAGCTGGGCGGCCGAGACCGGCACGACGCCGGTGTACGAACCAGGCATTCGACCCATTCCCCCTCCTGTCGTCACGGGTTGCGGCCAGGTTGGTGCATTCCGGCGCCATTCAACCGTAGATTGGTGTCCGCCGAGACGTGAGGTGAGCGAGAAGCTCGAGGAAGGAGCACCGTGCAGGACGCATCCAACGCGGCGTCGCACTCCCCCGATGGTGGGGACGCCGACGAGAACACGGGGCCCCAGATCGGCGACCCCGCGAGCATCCACGTCATCGTGGGCACCTCGCGGGCGCGTGTCGTCCTCTCGGGCGAGATCGACGCCGAGGTCAGCTCCGAGCTGGGCGAGGCCATCTCCGACGCCGAGGCCTCCGGGCTGCCCGTCGAGATCGACGCCCACCACGTGACGTTCATGGACTCCTCCGGCGTCGCCTTCCTGGCGCGGCTCGCCTCGCGCAGCCCGCACACCGTCCGCATCCTGCGCGCGCCCCCGACGGTGCGCTTCCTGCTCGAGGTCACCCGGATCGGCGAGCTCCTCGAGATCGTCGACGACGACCCGGGCGTCGACCTCGACATCACCTCGGCCCAGCACTGACCACGCACGCACGAAGGCCCCGCCGCTCACCAGGAGCGGCGGGGCCTTCGCGTCAGCGGCGCAGGCTCACATCTTGTGGCCGGCCGAGCGCAGCCACTGGCAGGCCTCGACGATGCGCTCCGCCATGCCGGCCTCGGCCTTCTTGCCCCAGGCGCGCGGGTCGTAGGCCTTCTTGTTGCCGACCTCGCCGTCGATCTTCAGCACGCCGTCGTAGTTGGTGAACATGTGGTCGACGACCGGACGCGTGAACGCGTACTGGGTGTCGGTGTCGATGTTCATCTTGATGACGCCGTTGTCGACCGCCTCGGCGACCTCCTCGGCGGTCGAGCCCGAACCGCCGTGGAACACGAGGTCGAACGGGTTCTCCTTGCCGATCTCGTCCCCGACGGCCTTCTGGATCTCGCCGAGGATGGCCGGGCGCAGCTTGACCGCACCGGGCTTGTAGACGCCGTGCACGTTGCCGAAGGTGAGCGCCGTCAGGTAGCGGCCCTTCTCACCGGCGCCGAGCGCCTTGACGGTCTTCAGACCGTCCTCGGGGGTCGTGTACAGCTTCTCGTTGATCTCCGCGACGTGGCCGTCCTCCTCGCCGCCGACGACGCCGATCTCGACCTCGAGGAGGGTGCGCGCGGCCTGCGAGAGCTCGAGCAGCTCCTCGGCGATGACGAGGTTCTCCTCCAGCGGGATGTCCGAGCCGTCGAACATGTGCGACTGGAAGGTCGGGTTCTTGCCGGCCTTGACCTGCTCGGCCTCGAGCGCCAGCAGCGGGCGGACCCAGGAGTCCAGGTTCTTCTTGACGCAGTGGTCGGTGTGGATCGCGATGTTGACGGAGTAGTTCTTGGCGACCTCGGTGGCGTACGCGGCCAGAGCCAGGGAGCCGGCGACGCGGTCCTTGATCGTCGCGCCCGAGGCGTACTCGCTGCCGCCCACGGAGACCTGGATGATGCCGTCCGACTCCGCCTCGGCGAAGCCCTGCAGGGCGGCGGTGACGGTCTGCGAGGACGTGATGTTGACGGCGGGGTAGGCGAACTTGCCGGCCTTCGCCCGGTCGATCATCTCGGCGTAGACCTCGGGGGTTGCGATAGGCATCTGCGGTACTCCAATGAGGGGACGTACGAGGGACGCAGGCGGGCGACGTCGCACCGTCGCTGGTGGCGGGCGAGCGCACGGCCCACATGCATCGAGATTTTCTCACGTTCTGCGCATGGCCGTCACATGACGTCGCACAGAGTGAGACGGTCGCCCCGGTCACCAGCAGCGTGACAGCAGGTCAGGGGCAGGTCACAGGTGCTGCAGGGCCCAGGAGTGCATGGCGACGGCGGCCGCCGCGCCGGCGTTGAGCGAGCGCGTCGACCCGTGCTGGGTGATGTGGACGACGACGTCGCACGCGGCCTGCGCCTGCGGGGTCAGCCCGCTGGACTCCTGGCCGAGGAGCAGCACGCACCGCGCCGGCAGCGCACGGTGCTCCAGCGGCACCGACCCCGGGGTGTTGTCGACTCCGACGATCGGCAGCGGACCGTCCGCGCCGCCGGACGCGCCGGACGCCCAGGCGACCAGCGTCTCGACGTCCGGGTGGTGGTGGACGTGCAGGTAGCGGTCGGTGACCATCGCGCCCCGGCGGTTCCACCGCCGTCGGCCCACGATGTGCACGCCGGCCGCGTTGAAGGCGTTGGCCGTGCGCACCACCGACCCGATGTTCAGGTCGTGCGCCCAGTTCTCGATCGCCACGTGCAGGCGGCGGTCCGCCGGACGGCGCGCATCCAGATCCGCGACGATCGCCTCCACGGTCAGGTAGCGGTACGGGTCGGCGACGTTGCGCCGGTCCCCGTGCTCCAGCAGCTCGGGGTCGTAGCGCGGGTCGGGACCGCCGTCGGCCGCGCGCGGCCAGGCCTCCGGGCCGCCGGGCCAGGGGCCGACACCGACCGGCTCGTCACTCATCGACGACCCGCGAGCTCTCCCACCAGAAGACGGCGCCCACGAGCGCGGCGCCCGCCACGGCGAGCAGCAGCGGGCCGACGACCGCGCCCGCGCCCGCCGGCGCGAGCAGACCGCCGTCGGCGTCCTGCCAGGGCCACAGCGCCCGCAGCGAGCCGATCATCAGCCCCGCCAGCACCGCCATCGTGCCCTGCCGCCGGTGCCCGAGCAGCCAGTGCAGCAGCTTGACGAACGAGGCCAGGCCGACGGCCGCGCCGATCGCGAAGGCACCGACGAAAGCCAGGTCGCGGTCCTCGATCGCCTGCTGGACCGGGATGTACAGCCCCATGATCACCAGCAGGGTCGACCCCGACACCCCCGGCAGCACGAGGGCGTTGATCGCGATCGCCGCAGCGAGGGCCACGTACCAGAGGGAGGGGTCGGAGACCTCCGACGGCGGCAGGCCGACGAGGAAGAAGCCCGCCACGGCCGCCGCGACCAGGAGCACCGCGTCCAGCCCGCGGAACCGGTGCGGCATCATGCTCAGCGGGACCAGGACCGAGACGGCGATCATGCCGAAGAACACCGACCGCACCGGGACCGGGTGCTCCTCCAGCAGCGGCGCGATCGTGCTCAACGAGGCGAACAGCACCACCACCATGCCGCCCACGACAGGGGCGAGGAACCGCCAGTCGACGGCCCGCAGAGCCCGTCCGGCCGGTCGCAGCCCGTGCCCCTGCGCCACTCCCTGGACCAGCTCGCGACCGGCGTGCACGACCTGGCTCGCCGCGGCCAGGAGCCGGTCGTACAGACCGGTGATCAGGGCGATGGTCCCGCCGGAGATGCCCGGGACGGACTCGGCCATGCCGACCAGCCCGCCGCGGACGGCCAGGCCGGGGGCGGAGCGCCAGGACGTACCGGTCGGGGCCGCGGCGTGCCGGCGGACGGCGCCGGTGTGCGTGGGGGGCTCGGAGGACTCGTCGGTCACGCGTGCAGCCTACGGGCTACGGTGTGTCCCATGACCGAGCGGACGATCGAGTGCTGGCTGACCGACATGGACGGCGTGCTCGTGCACGAGGGGCAGGCCATCGACGGCGCGGCGGAGTTCGTCGACGCCCTGCGGTCGAAGGACCGTCCCTTCCTGGTGCTGACCAACAACTCGATCTTCACGGCGCGCGACCTGGCCGCGCGCCTGGCGCACTCGGGCGTCGACGTGCCCGAGGAGTCGATCTGGACCTCCGCGCTCGCCACCGCCACGTTCCTGGCCGAGCAGGTGCCGGGCGGGTCGGCGTACGTGATCGGCGAGGCGGGACTGACGACGGCGATGCACGAGGCCGGGTACACCCTCACCGAGTCCGACCCGGACTACGTGGTCCTCGGCGAGACGCGCACCTACTCCTTCGAGGCGATCACCAAGGCCGTCCGGCTGATCAGGGACGGGGCGCGCTTCATCGCGACGAACCCCGACACCACGGGACCCTCGGCAGAGGGTCCGTTGCCGGCCACCGGCTCCGTCGCGGCGATGATCACCGCCGCGACCGGGCGCTCCCCGTACTACGTGGGCAAGCCGAACCCGATGATGTTCCGCTCGGCCCTGAACCGGATCGTCGCGCACTCGGAGACCACGGCGATGATCGGCGACCGGATGGACACCGACATCGTCGCGGGCATCGAGGCGGGTCTGGAGACGTTCCTCGTGCTGAGCGGCTCCACGACGCCGGACGAGGTCGACCACCACCCGTTCCGCCCGTCGCACGTCGTCGACTCGATCGCGGACCTCGTCGACCGCGTCTGACGGCCCCGCCTCGCCTCGTTACGCCTCGCTCCGTTGTGGGCGTGAAATCTGCAGCCTTGAACGGGTTCACGGCTGCAGATTTCACGCCCACAACGAGGAGCGGTCAGGCGAGGCCGAGGTCGTCCAGGTCGAAGAGGTAGTGGTACGGCACGCCGAGCGCCTCGATCTTCTCGCCCGCGCCGGTCGCCCGGTCGACGATCGTCGCGCAGCCGAGCACCTCGGCGCCGGCCTCGCGCAGCGCCTCGATGGCGGTGATCGGCGACCCGCCCGTCGTGGTGGTGTCCTCCAGCACGACGACCTTGCGGCCGGTGACGTCCGGCCCCTCGATCTGGCGCTGCATCCCGTGCGTCTTGGCGGACTTGCGCACCACGAAGGCGTCCAGGTCCTGCCCGCGGGACGCCGCGGCGTGCAGCAGGGCGTCGGCGATGGGGTCCGCACCGAGCGTGAGCCCGCCGACGGCGTCGACCTCGGCCGTGCCGAGCCCGACCTCCTCCAGGTGGTCCAGCAGCACGTGCCCGACCAGCGGCGCGGCGCGGTGGTGCAGCGTGATGCGGCGCAGGTCGACGTAGTAGTCGGCCTCCTTGCCGGAGGAGAGCGTCACCCTGCCGTGCACGACGGCGAGCTCCTTGACGAGCTCGAGCAGCTGCTCGCGAGGGGTCGGGGAGAAGTCGGCGAAAGTCACGGGTACCAGGGTACGGCGACCGGGCTCAGCGGTAGTGCCCGACGGCGCGCACCGCCCAGCGCGGCATGGCCCGCAGCACCGCGGAGGCCGCCTTGTAGCGGACCGACGGCGTGGAGATGACGACGCCGCGGCGCACGTCCGCGAGCGCGTGGGCCGCCACCTCGGACGCGTGCAGCCACGCGCCGTCGGGCAGGACGTCGGTGTCCAGCCCGGCCCGGTCGTGGAACTCGGTCCGGGTGAAGCCCGGGCACAGCACCGTGGCCGTGACGCCGGTGCCCGCCAGCTCCACCGCGAGCCCCTCGGTGAAGGTGCGGACGTAGGCCTTGGCGGCCGCGTAGCTGCCCCCGGCGGTCAGCGCCGCCACGGAGGAGACGTTGAGCACGGCACCGCGCCCGCGGGAGACCATCTGCTCCGCGGCGGCGTGCGAGAGCATCATGACGGCGCGCACCATGACGTCGACGGCGGCGGTCTCGACCTCCAGGTCCCCGCCGACGAAGTGCTGGGCCGGGGCGAAGCCGGCGTTGTTGACGAGCAGCCCGACCGGGCGACGGTCGTCGCCGTCCTCGGCGCCGGTCACGGACAGCCGTTCGGCGACGCGCGCGACGTCCTCGTGCCGCGACAGGTCGGCGGCGATCACCTCGACGCGGACGCCGGCGGCGGCGCGGACCTGTCCGGCGACCTGGTCGAGCCGGTCGCCGTCCCGGGCCACGAGCACGAGGTCGTGACGAGCGGTGGCGAGCTGCCAGGCGAGCTCCAGTCCCAGACCGGCGGTCGCGCCGGTGACGAGCGCAGTACCCATGACGGCACTCTATGTGGCCTAGGGTGCTCGCGTGCGTATCGCCACGTGGAACGTCAACTCGATCCGTACCCGGCTGGACCGCGTGCTGGCCTTCCTGGAGCGGTCGGGCACGGACGTGCTGGCGGTCCAGGAGACCAAGTGCCGCGACGACCAGTTCCCGCACCTGCCCTTCGAGGAGGCCGGGTACGAGGTCGCCCACACCGGGTACCACCAGTGGAACGGTGTCGCGATCGTCTCGCGCGTGGGCCTGGACGACGTCGTGACGTCGTTCCCGCGCCAGCCGTCGTTCGCCAAGCCCGACCAGGAGCCGCGCGTCGAGGCCCGCGCCCTGGGGGCGACGTGCGGGGGCGTGCGGGTCTGGTCGCTGTACGTCCCGCACGGCCGGACGCTGGAGGACCCGCACTACGCCTACAAGCTGGCGTGGCTGGAGGGCCTGCGCGCCGACGCCGCGCAGTGGCTGACGGCGGACCCGGCGGTCGAGCTCGCCCTGCTGGGCGACTGGAACGTGATCCCCCGCGACACCGACGTGTGGGACGTGACCGCGTTCGCGGGCAGGACCCACGTGTCCGCGCCGGAGCGGGAGGCGTTCGCGGCGTTCGAGCGGGCGGGCTTCACCGAGGTCACCCGCGAGCACGTGCCCGCACCCGGCACGTACACCTACTGGGACTACCAGCAGCTCGCCTTCCCGCGGGACAAGGGTCTGCGCATCGACTTCGCGTACGCCTCCCCCGCGCTGCGCGACCGGGTCACGGGCGTCTCGATCGACCGGGACGAGCGCCGCGGCAAGGGCGCGAGCGACCACGTCCCGGTGGTCCTCGACCTGGCCTGAGCCGAGGTGACGCCGGGTCCGGATCGATGTCACGCCGTCGGGCCCGGCGTGTCGGCGACGGGCAGATCCTCCGGGTGACTAGCCTTGTGAAGGCCTTCACAAGATCTTCCGAGGAGCCGCCATGGGTACGCAGATCGATGCCTCAGCCGCCGTCAGCGAGTACGTGGCCCGGGCCGACTGGCGGGTGCGCGCCAACGCCAACCAGGGCTACTCGCTGGGCGGGCTCGTCCTCAACGTCGCCGGCAAGACGATCGCGAACTACTGGCTCGACGAGGTGTTCTCCCCCGGGCTCGCCGCCGCTCACCGCGACGGCGACCTGCACGTCCACGACCTCGACGTCCTCGGCGGCTACTGCGCCGGGTGGTCGCTGCGCCAGCTGCTGTCCGAGGGGTTCGGCGGCGTGCCCGGCGCGGTCTCCTCGCGCCCGCCGCGGCACCTGGGGTCCGCGCTGGGCCAGATCGTCAACTTCTTCGGCACCCTGCAGAACGAGTGGGCGGGCGCCCAGGCGTTCAGCTCCTTCGACACGCTGCTCGCGCCGTACGTGCACGTCGACCGCCTCAGCCAGGACGAGGTCACCCAGGCCCTGCAGGAGTTCGTGCACAACCTCAACGTGCCCTCCCGGTGGGGCACCCAGACGCCCTTCACCAACCTCACCTTCGACCTGACCTGCCCGGAGGACCTCGCCGAGGAGCACCCCGTCGTGGGCGAGGACGTCCTGGAGGTCACCTACGGGGACCTCCAGAAGGAGTCCGACATGATCAACCGGGCGTTCGTCGCGGTCGTGTCCGCCGGCGACGCGGCCGGCCGGGTCTTCACGTTCCCCATCCCGACGTACAACATCACGCCCGACTTCGACTGGGACTCGGAGATCTCCGAGGAGATCTTCACCATGACGGCGCGGTACGGCACGCCGTACTTCCAGAACTTCGTCAGCTCCGACCTCAACCCGGGCGACGTGCGGTCGATGTGCTGCCGTCTCCAGCTCGACCTGCGCGAGCTGCTGGCCCGCGGCAACGGGCTGTTCGGGTCCGGCGAGCAGACCGGCTCGATCGGCGTGGTCACCGTCAACTGCGCCCGGCTCGGGCACGTCCACGGCCCGGACCGGGACGCGCTGTACGCCGCCCTGGACCGGCTGATCGACCTGGCGGCCGATGGTCTCGAGGCGCGGCGGGCGACGGTCCAGGAGCTCATGGACGCCGGGCTGTACCCGTGGACGCAGCGCTACCTCGGCACCCTCGACGCCCACTTCTCCACCATCGGTGTCAACGGCGTCAACGAGATGATCCGCAACGCCACGGGCGACACCCACGACATCACCACCCCGACCGGGCACGCCATGGCCCTGGAGCTGCTCGACCACGTGCGCGGCCGGCTCGTGGAGATCCAGGAGCGCACCGGGCACCTGTACAACCTGGAGGCGACCCCGGCCGAGGGCACCACCTACCGGTTCGCCCGGGAGGACCGTTCCCGGTACCCCGGCATCCTGCAGGCGGGCAGCGACGAACAGCCCTACTACACCAACTCCACCCAGCTCCCGGTGGGGTTCACCGACGACCCGTTCGAGGCGCTGGCCCGCCAGGACGAGCTGCAGCGGCGCTACACCGGCGGAACGGTGCTGCACCTGTACCTCGGCGAGCAGGTCTCCAGCGCCGAGTCCTGCCGCCGGCTGGTGCGGCGGGCCCTGGAGAACCACCGGCTGCCCTACCTGACGGTCACGCCGACGTTCTCGATCTGCGCCACGCACGGCTACCTGGCCGGCGACGTGCGCGAGTGCCCCACCTGTTCCGCACCCACCGAGGTCTGGACCCGCGTGATGGGCTACTTCCGTCCCGTGGCCTCGTTCAACACCGGCAAGCAGGGCGAGTACGCCGAGCGCGTGACCTTCCGGGAGCCGACGGCGGTGGGTGTCGATGTCGCCTGACGCGCCGACCCGCGCCCCGCTGCGGCTGGCCGGCTTCGTGCCGTTCTCCACCGTGGACCGGCCGGGGCACCTCGTCGCGACCGCCTTCACCCAGGGGTGCCCCTGGCGCTGCACCTACTGCCACAACCCGGCCCTCATCGACCCCCGCCGTCGTCCCGGGGCGACCTGGTCGGAGCTCCTCGACCTGCTGGAGCGGCGACGCCGGATGCTCGACGGTCTGGTGATCTCCGGCGGCGAGCCGACGCTGCACCCGGGCCTGGCGGACGCCTGCCGGGACGTCCGCGACCTGGGGCTCGAGGTGGGGCTGCACTCCGGCGGCGCGTGGCCCGCCCGCCTGGCGCACGTGCTGCCGCTCGTCGACTGGGTCGGGCTCGACGTCAAGGCGCTCCCGGACCGCTACGAGGAGGTCACCGGCGCAGCCCCGTCCGGCCGGGCCGCCTGGGAGTCGGTCCGGCTGCTGGTCGAGTCCGGGGTCGACCACGAGGTGCGCACCACCGTCGACCCGACGCTGCACACCCGCGACGAGGTCCTCGCGATCGGTGCCCGCCTCACCGCGATCGGCGTCCGTCGCTGGGTCGTGCAGGAGGCGCGGCCCGACGGCGCCCGCGCCGGCTGGGTGCGCCGGCTCGACCGGCGGCGGCTCAGCGACGTCCTGCACGACGACGACCTGCCCGGCGTCGAGCGGCGTGTGGGCGTCTGACCCCGGGGGGCGCACGGCTCGGTAGGTTGTCCTCCATGACCGAGCGACCCGAGGACGACCTCTCCTTCGCCTCGCCCGGTCCGGTGACGCCCGCGGCCGGGCCGGACGGGACGCCGCCGGTCGCCGGGACTCCGCCGGCCGCCGGGACGCCGGGCGCGACCGCCGCCGGCCCCACGGGGGCATCGGTTCCCGCCCCGCCGGGCCGGTCGGGCGACGGCACCCGCTGGGGAGCCCCGGGCGGGCCGACACCGGCCGAACGTGCCGCGGCACGCCGCACCGCGCGGATCTGGGTGCTGTCGGTGGTCGGGCTGATCGTGCTCGTCGTGGCCGGGGCGACCGGGATCTCCGCCCTGACCTCCAGCGCGCGCGAGCAGGCGTGGGAGCCGGTCGCCGCGGACGTCACCGCCCCCACGACGGTCAACGCCGTCCAGCTCGTCCTGGGCTCGTGCCTGTCGGGCGCGTCGACGGAGGGCGGCGTCGGCGAGGTGGAGGTCGTGCCCTGCGCGGACCCGCACGTCGCCGAGGTGGTGGGGCGCACCGACGCCGCGAGCGACGCGATCTGGCCCGGCGAGGACGTCGTGGCCGCCCGGACGGCGCGCGGGTGCACCGCCGGCCTGCTCGGGCCGCAGGCCCGGGCCGAGGCGGAACGGTCGGTCACGTTCGTGGTGTGGACCCCGACGGAGGACGCGTGGGAGGCCGGGGACCGGACCGGGCTGTGCGTCGCCGTGCTGGACGACGAGCGCACCGGGTCGCTGCTGGACTGACCGGGCGTCACCGGACGTCGAGCGACGTCATCGGACCCGCGCCCGATCTTCACCGACCCGGCACCCCGGATGCGGCGATCGTCCGATCCGGGGCGGCGATCCCGGGGCGTTCGGTCCGGTTCTGTCCGGACTCGTCGGTCATGACGGGCACGTTCCCGCCGCCGGATCCCTTCACGCCTCCTCCACGACCACCTCCCGACATGGTCGTTATCGGATTGTGACCTGCCGTGATCGCGTGGTTACGGTCCCTACGTCGTCCGGAGACCGGGCGGCGACCGGTCCGCAGCCCAGTGCTGCCGGCGGGCCGGCCCAACGGAGCACCGACGGCAGCAGCGGGAGACCCAGGTTTTGCGGGTGACGCACGTCGCCACCCTCGGGGTGAAGCCGTCCTTCGGCGGCAGGCCACCACTTCTCGGCCTAACCCGACAGCTCATCTCGCCGGCTGGAGGAGTACCCATGTCCACCACCTCCCTGGATGCTGCGCGCCCGCGGGGCGCGGTGCGCCCGCCGCGGACACGGCACGCTGCCGTCGCCATGACCCTCACGGCCGCCCTCGCCGGCGGCACGCTCGTGGCCGGCGCCCAGTCCGCCGTCGCCGACGAGGCGACGACCACGTCCGACGAGTCGACCGCCACCGAGACGGCCACCCCCGAGCCCACCGCCACCGAGGAGCCCGTCGTCGTGAGCACGACGCCGGACGTCTCGATGTCGAAGTCGCGCCACACCGGCCGCAAGGGCCAGGGGCACACCCGTCCGAAGTACACCGTGAGCGCCACGACGGCCGACGGCGAGGCGTTCGCCGGCCGTGTCCGGCTCTACATCAAGGGCACGAAGGTCGCCGTCAAGCAGCTCGACGCCGACGGGACCATCCACTTCCGCCCCGGCCTCGGCAAGTACGACGTCGGCCGCAACGGCGTCCGCGCCGTCGTCGCCCCGGCCGCGGCCACGGGCCTCGACCAGGTGACCAAGAACCGCACGGTGCGCATCAAGCCGAAGGCGAGCACGAACCTCTACGTGTCGAAGGACCGCCACAAGGCCACCAAGGGCAAGGGGCACACCCGCCCGAGGTACACGGTGAAGGTGCGCAAGTGGGGCGAGCCGGTCACGGGCCGCGTGCGCCTGTTCATCTCGGGCGACAAGGTCGCCGTGAAGAAGATCAACAAGAACGGCATCGTCCGGTTCCGTCCCAGCCTGGGCAAGTACGACCTGGGCAAGAACCGGATCCGCGTCACCGCCGTCCCGGCCCGGAGCGAGGGCCTGAAGAAGGCCAAGAAGCACCGTGTCGTCCGCGTGGCCCCGAAGGTGACCCGCGGCGACAAGGTCGTCCGCGTGGCGAACAACTACGTCGGCCACCGCTACTCCTACGGCGGCACCTCGCCGGCCACCGGGTTCGACTGCTCGGGCTTCACCTCGTACGTCTACAAGAAGGCGACCGGCAAGACCCTGCCGCGCTCGTCGTCGGCGCAGGCCTCCGCGGGCAAGCGCATCTCGCGGAGCAACGCCAAGAAGGGTGACCTCGTCTACTCGCCGGGGCACATCGGGATCTACGCCGGCAACGGCCGGATCATCGAGGCGGCGCGTCCGGGCGTCGGCGTCGTGAAGCGCACGATCTGGCAGTCCAACCCCCAGTTCATCCGCATCTGACCCGCACCTGACCGGCATCCGCCGGCACCCGCCGGCCCCGGCCGGCCCCGGCCGGCCCCGCACGAGATCGACCCACCCGGCCGAGGTCGACGTTCAGTACGTCGATCTCGGCACGGGTGGGTCGATCTCGCGTTGACGGGGTGTCGGCAGAGGGCCTCAGCGCAGGGTCAGGCCCTCGTCACCCTCGGCCCGGTCGACGACGACGGTGTCGCCGTCGGACACCTCGCCGGCCAGCAGCCGGCGCGCCAGCCGGTCACCGATCTCGCGCTGCACCAGCCGGCGCAGCGGCCGCGCCCCGTACGCCGGGTCGTAGCCCTCCAGCGCCAGCCACTCGCGGGCCGTCGGCGTGACGTCGAGCGTGATCCGACGGTCGGCGAGACGGTCCGCCAGCGCCGTGACCTGCAGCTCGACGATCCGGCCCAGCTCGCCGAGGGAGAGCGCGTCGAACAGCACGACGTCGTCGAGCCGGTTGAGGAACTCCGGCTTGAAGGCCGCACGCACCGCGGTCATCACGCTCTCGCGCTTGGCCGCCTCGTCCAGCGTCGGGTCCACGAGGAACTGCGAGCCCAGGTTCGAGGTGAGGACCAGGATGGTGTTGCGGAAGTCCACGGTGCGGCCCTGGCCGTCCGTGAGCCGACCGTCGTCGAGGACCTGCAGCAGGATGTCGAACACCTCGGGGTGGGCCTTCTCCACCTCGTCCAGCAGGACCACGGAGTAGGGCCGACGGCGGACCGCCTCGGTGAGCTGACCGCCCTCCTCGTAGCCGACGTACCCCGGAGGGGCCCCGACCAGTCGCGCCACCGAGTGCTTCTCGGAGTACTCCGACATGTCGATGCGCACCATGGCGCGCTCGTCGTCGAAGAGGAAGTCCGCCAGGGACTTGGCGAGCTCGGTCTTGCCCACACCCGTCGGTCCGAGGAACAGGAACGACCCGGTCGGCCGGTCGGGGTCGGCGACCCCGGCCCGCGAGCGCCGCACGGCGTCCGAGACGGAGCGGACGGCGGCCTGCTGGCCGATGAGCCGTTCGCCGAGGACGTCCTCCATGTGCAGCAGCTTCTCGGTCTCGCCCTGCAGCATCCGGCCGGCGGGGATGCCGGTCCAGGCCGAGACGACCTCGGCGACCTCGTCCGCCCCGACCTTGTCGGCGATCATCGGCGTCTCCTGGGCGGCCTCCTCGGCCGCCGCCTCGGAGGCCTCGGCCTGCTCGGCCTCGGCGAGCTCGCGCTCGACGGACGGGATCTCCCCGTACAGCAGCCGGGCGGCGGCCTCGAGGTCGCCCTCGCGCTGCAGCCGGTCGGCCTCGGTGCGCAGCTCGTCGATGCGGGCGCGCAGGTCGCCGACGCGGTTGTGGCCGGCCTTCTCCGCCTCCCAGCGGGCGGTGAGCGCGGCGAGCTCCTCGCGCCGGTCGGCCAGGTCGGCGCGCAGCTTCTCGAGCCGCTCGCGCGCGGCCGCGTCGGCCGAGCCCTCGGCGTCCTTGAGGACGACCTCCTCCATCTCCAGCCGGGTCACGGCGCGCTGGAGCTCGTCGATCTCCACGGGCGAGGAGTCCATCTCCATGCGCAGCCGGGAGGCGGCCTCGTCGACGAGGTCGATGGCCTTGTCGGGCAGCTGGCGGCCGGTGATGTACCGGTCGGACAGCGCGGCGGCGGCCACCAGCGCGGAGTCGGCGATGGTGACCTTGTGGTGGGCCTCGTAGCGCTCCTTGAGCCCGCGCAGGATCGCGACGGTGTCCTCCACCGACGGCTCGCCGACGAACACCTGCTGGAAGCGGCGCTCCAGGGCCGGGTCCTTCTCGATGTTCTCGCGGAACTCGTCGAGGGTGGTGGCGCCGACCATGCGCAGCTCGCCACGCGCGAGCATGGGCTTGAGCATGTTGCCCGCGTCCATGGCTCCTTCGGAGCCGGCGCCCGCACCCACGACGGTGTGCAGCTCGTCGATGAAGGTGATGACCTCGCCGTCGGAGGCGGTGATCTCCTCCAGGACGGCCTTGAGCCGCTCCTCGAACTCGCCGCGGTACTTGGCACCGGCGACCATGCCGGCGAGGTCGAGGGCGACGAGCCGCTTGCCCTGCAGCGAGGTGGGCACGTCCCCGGCCACGATGCGCTGGGCGAGGCCCTCCACGACGGCGGTCTTGCCGACGCCGGGGTCGCCGATGAGCACGGGGTTGTTCTTGGTGCGGCGCGACAGCACCTGCACGACGCGGCGGATCTCGGCGTCGCGGCCGATGACGGGGTCGAGCCGGCCGTCCCGGGCCCGCTGGGTGAGGTCGCTGCCGTACTGCTCCAGGGCCTTGTAGGTGCCCTCGGGGTTCGGGCTGGTGACCCGGCCGTTGCCGCGGACGGCGGGCAGCGCGGCGCGCAGCGCGTCGGCGGTGGCTCCGGCGGCGTTCAGCGCCTGGGCGGCGGCGGACTGGCCGGCGGCCACGGCGATGAGCAGGTGCTCGGTGGAGACGTACTCGTCACCGAGCGCCTCGGCCTCCTGGGTGGCGGTGGTCAGCACGCTCTGCATGGCGCGCGACGGCGACGGCTGGGCGACGCCCTCGCCGCTCACGGTCGGCAGCGCGACGAGCGCGGCACGGGTCTTCTGCCCGACCTGCTGGGGGCCGGCCCCGACGGCCTCGAGCAGCCCGACGGCGACACCACCGGTCTGCTGCAGCAGCGCGGACAGCAGGTGGGCGGGCTCGAGCTGGGGGTTGCCGGCGGCGGACGCCGACTGCACGGCGTCACCGATGGCCTGCTGCGACATCGTCGTGAACTTGGTGTCCATGGATCCTCCGGGTCCGGTACGAGTGACTGCTGACGTCAACCACTGCAGAGTTGAGTCTATTCCGCTCAACTTTGGTTCGCCACGGCAGGTGGCGGCGGGTGAATTCGGCCGGGCGCAGCGGTCCGGATGCCCTGTCGACGCCGGTCGGGGATGCTGGGACGGTGATGTCTGCCACTCTCGCCCCACCGCAGTCCGCTCCCGACCGCCGTCGGCCCCGGCCGCGGGTCCGACGGGCGGCGACGGCCGCGCTCGCCGCCGTCGGCCTCCTCGCGCTCTCCGGGTGCATGAAGGTCGACTGGGACATGACCCTCAGCGAGGACGACACGGCCTCCGGCACCGTGATCATGGGGATCTCCGACGAGTTCGCCGAGTCCCTGGGGATGGACCCGCAGGAGCTGTGGGACATGTCGAACGAGGGCGAGGACTCCCTCACCGAGGACCTGCCGGAGGGCTCGACGGAGCAGCCCTGGTCCGACGGCGAGTACACGGGCGTCGAGGTCGGCTTCGTCGACCAGCCGATCTCGGAGATGAGCGGCGAGGGCAGCGACGACCTGTCCATCACCCGTGACGGCGACGAGTACGTCGTCGACGGCGTCTTCGACCTGAGCCAGGACGCCCAGGACATGGAGGACATGGGCGGCGAGCTCCCCGAGGGCCTGCTCGACAGCTTCGACATGCGCATCGCCGTGACGTTCCCCGGCGCGATCAGCGAGACCACGGGCGAGGTGGACGGCAACACCGTCGTGTGGACGCCGTCCGTCGGGGAGGTCACCGAGGTGTACGCCCGCGGCTCGGCCGTCTCCGGCGGGGCCGCCGCGCCGGAGGACGAGGCCACGACCTCCGAGGAGGAGGCGACCGACGAGCCGACCGCGGAGGCCACCGACGAGGAGTCCGCGGCCTCCGACGACATGGCCGACACCGCGGCCGAGGACGACGCCGGCGGCTTCCCCTGGTGGATCGTGGGCCTCGTGCTCGGGCTGGCCGTCCTCGGTGTCGTCGTCGCGCTCGTCGTGCGCAACAACCGCACCCCCGGCCCGCCCGGGGCCGGCGCCCCCGGCAGCGGCCCCGCGCCCTCCGGCGGCGGCGCCGTGCCCCCGAGCTACGCCCAGCCGCAGCAGCAGGCCCCGCCCGTCGTGCCGCCCCAGCAGCCGCCGTACCAGGAGCCGTACGGGCAGCCGCCCGCCGGCCCGCCGCAGCAGCAGCAGCCGCCCCAGGACCCGGACGGCACCCCGCCGGCGCCGCCGCGCTGAGCGGCCGGTCCCGAGCCAGGATCCCGATAGCCTCGGGACATGACAGCGACCGACTGGCACCCCGACCTGCTCGGCGAGGGCTTCGAGACCCGGACCCTGGACCTGCCGGAGGGCGCGAGCGCCACCCTGGTCCGCCACGTGCCGTCGGTCGCGCCGCACGGCGACCCGGCCCGGGTGGCCGTGCTGTCCGTGCACGGCCTGGCGGACTACTACTTCCACCCCCACGTCGCCCGCGCCCTGGCCGACGCCGGGTACGCGTCCTACGCCGTCGACCTGCGCGGCCACGGCCGCTCGTGGGAGGCGTACGAGACGGCCGGCGGCGACCCGAACCAGGTCCCCGACCTGGCGCTGCACGCCCAGGACCTGGACGCTGCCGCGGACGCGGTGCGGGCCGCCGGTCACGAGCGGCTCGTGGTGCTCGCCCACTCCACCGGCGGGCTCGTCGTCCCGCTGTGGGCGGACGCCCGCCCGGGCCGCGCGGACGCGCTGGTGCTGAACAGCCCGTGGTTCGAGCACAACGCGCCCCGCCCGCTCCGGTGGGCGGGGGTGGCGCTCGCCGAGGCCGTCGCCCCGCTGGCGCCGCGCGCCGTCCTCAGCCACCTCGACGACGCCTATGCCCGGGCGCTGCACCGCGCGCACGGCGGCGAGTGGGACTTCGACCCGACCTGGAAACCGCACGAGCCGTTCCCGGTGCGCGCGGCCTGGTTCCGCTCGGTCCGCCGGTCCCAGCGGCGGCTGGCCCGCGGCCTCGACCTCGAGATCCCCGTGCTGGTGCTGACCTCGGACCGGTCCACGCACGCCGAGCACCTGACCAGCGACTCGGTGCTCGACGTCGCGCACATGCGCGCGCTCGCCCCGCGGCTCGGCGACGACGTCAGCCTCGCCACGATCCGCGGCGGCACGCACGACCTGGCGCTGTCGCCGTCGCCCGCGCGCGAGGAGTACCTGCAGGTCGTGACGGACTGGATCGCCGCCGCCATCTGACGCTCGGCACCCGCGCGGGGCGCACCGTCCCGGCCGCACAGTCGTGTCCGATTCCCGCTAGCCACCCCGGGGGCGGGCGGGTGACGATGAGGTCGTGCCCGCCACGACCGACACCCGCTGGACCGAGCGATACCGCGCCATCGCCGCGCGCGACGCCCGGTTCGACGGCCAGTTCGTCACCGCCGTGCGCAGCACCGGGATCTACTGCCGCCCGTCGTGCCCCGCCCGCACGCCCAAGCCGGAGAACGTGACGTTCTACCGGACCTCGGCGGCCGCGCACCACGCCGGCTACCGTGCCTGCAAGCGATGCCTGCCCGAGGCGAGCCCGGGCACCCCCGCCTGGGACCTGCGCGGCGACGCCACCGGCCGGGCCATGCGGCTCGTGGCCGACGGCGTGGTCGACCGCGAGGGCGTGGCCGGCCTGGCCGCCCGGCTCGGCTACAGCACGCGCCACCTGTACCGCCTGCTGCGTGCCGAGCTCGGCGCCGGACCGCTCACGCTCGCCCGCGCCCAGCGCGCACAGACGGCGCGCACGCTGCTGACGGGCACGGACCTGCCGGTCGCCGACGTCGCGTTCGCCGCGGGGTTCGGGAGCATCCGACAGCTCAACGACACCGTGCGCGACGTGTTCGCGACCACCCCGACGGCCCTGCGGAGCCGTCGCTCGGTGCGCCCCGGCACGGTGAGCGGCGCCGGCACCGAGGACGACCGCGTCCACCTCGACCTCTCGCTGCCCGTGCGGGAGCCCTTCGACGCGGCCGGGACGATCGCCTACCTCGCCGCGCGGGCGGTCGACGGGGTGGAGACCGCGACCGTGCAGGACGACGCAGCCCGCTACGCGCGCACCCTGCACCTGCCGCACGGGCCCGGCGCCATCGCCGTGACCGCCGGGCCCGCCGTCGGACCGGGACGCCTCGCCGCCCACCTCGAGCTGGCCTCCGTGCAGGACGTCGCCACGGCCGTGGCGCGGGTCCGGCGGCTGCTCGACCTGGACGCCGACCCCGTCGCCGTCGACACCGCGCTGGCCACCGACCCCGCGCTCGCCCCGTCCGTCACCGCGACCCCGGGCGTCCGGATGCCGGGGGCCGCGGACCCGCACGAGACCGTCGTCCGCGCCGTCGTCGGGCAGCAGATCTCGGTGGCCGCCGCGCGGACGCACCTGAACCGGCTCGCGGCGGCCGCCGGCACGCCCTACCGGTCGACGGTCGCCGGGCTCACCCGGCTGTTCCCCACCGCCGCGCAGGTCGCGGCCGACGACGGCGCCAGCCTGGCGCTCCCGGCCCGGCAGCGTCGCACCGTGGTCACCACCGCCGACGCGCTGGCCGACGGCACCCTGGCGGTCGACCTCGGCGCGGACGCCGACGAGCTGCGCGCCGCGCTCGAGGCGCGGCACGGCATCGGCCCGTGGACGTCGGGGTACGTGACGCTGCGCGTCCTGGGCCACCCCGACGTCTGGCTCGACGGGGACGCCGCCCTGCGGACCGGCGCCCGCCGGCTCGGACTTCCCGAGGACCGGGCCGCGCTCGCCGCCCGGGCCGACCGCTGGGCCCCCTGGCGCTCCTACGCCGCCCGGCACGTGTGGCGGGCCGCCGCCGCGCCCCTGGACGAAAGGACCACCGCATGATCGCCGCGACCACCCTCGACACCCCGGACGGACCGTTCAGCCTCGTCGCCGACGACGGCGCCGTGCTCGCCTCGGGCTGGACCGCGGACGTCCCCGCCCTGGTCGGGCTCGTCCACCGGGACCTGCGCCCGGCGGCCGTGCCCGTCGTCGACACCGCCGACCCCGCCGTCGCCGCCCCGGCCGCGGCGGTCCGGGCGTACTACGCGGGCGACCTGGACGCCGTGGCCCGGGTCGACGTCGTCCAGCGCTCCGGCCCGTTCCGCGAGCACGCCTGGGACGTGCTGCGCGAGGTCGCACCCGGCGAGCCCGTCACCTACACCGAGTACGCCCGCCGTGCCGGGCGGCCCGCAGCGGTGCGCGCGGCGGCGGGGGCGTGCGCGCACAACGCCGCCGCACTGTTCGTGCCGTGCCACCGCGTGCTGCGCACCGACGGCACGCTCGGCGGGTTCCGGTACGGGACCGCGGTCAAGGAGTCGCTGCTGGCGCGCGAACGGGCCGAGGCGGCTGCCTGATCCCGCGCGTCAGGCCAGGTCCTCCGGCGCCAGCAGGAACTCCGACTCGTCGGCGATCTCGCCGCCGACGGCGGCGTGGATCGCGGCGGCGACCTTCCCCACCAGGTCGGCCGCCCGTTTGCGGGCCACCACCAGACCGGGCTGGGGGAACTCCATCTGCGCCTCGAACTGGTCCGGCGGGTCCCACACGACGCGGTAGCAGATCGCCCCGCTCGCGGCCCAGGGCAGCTCCTTGACGAGCAGGGGCAGCACCTCGTCGCCCATGACCTCGACGGTCACCCAGCCGTCGTGGCCCAGATCGATCGTCAGCCCGTAGCCGTCCAGCACGACCGGCGCCTGCAGGGCGGCGATGTCGAAGTCGTCGGCCCGGGCGTGCAGCTCGCGCCGCAGCTCCGGGTCGAGCTTCTCGCCCGGGTAGAGCGGCTTCTCCGCGATGCCCTCCGGCGGTCCCTGGTAGTCGGCGCCCTGGGTGGCCAGGACCACGCGCGGGTGGACCTCCTGCAGCACCCGGTGGGCGGCCTGGGGGTCGAGCCAGACGTCGGACCACACCGTCAGGTCGACCGACGCCCCCGGGTCCGGGGTCAGCACGACACCCGCGCCGGCGGCGCGCCGCTGGGTCTCGGCCGGGTCCCACAGGCCCGCCACGTCCAGGCGCACCGAGCCGCCGAGGCGTCGGGCGGCGGCGATCAGCCACTGCACGACGCGTTCCTCCTCGCGGTTCGGCAGCCCCGCCGGGAACGCCCGGGCGAGGCCGTCGCGGTCGCCGCCACCGGGGAACGGCGGGTCGTCCCAGCGCTCGCGCGGGCAGACGACGTCGAAGACCAGGGCGGTGCGCGCCGGCAGGCCGGGCTCGAACCCGTCGCCCCGCGGCGCGTAGGGCCCGTGCACGTGGCTGTGCCGGGTCAGGCGCAGCACGCCGGGCTCACCGGGTCCGGCGATCCGGCCCGCGGGCAGGTCGGCGCCCGGCAGGTCCGACGGGGCGACGTCCCAGCGGGTGCCGCCGAACCGCGACAGGGCCAGCACCTCCACCTCGTCGACCGTCACGTCGTCCGGCACGGCGAGCAGGTGCCGCGCCTGGTGCCCCTGCGTGGACGCGCGCGGGAGCGGTGGCAGGGACGGGGACGAGGTCTGGGCCATCAGGCGACGTTCCTTCCGGGTCCGGGAGTCCGGCCGACGGACGTCGCCGGCGCGGCGGGACCGAGCGTACCGACGTCGGCCCCCGGTGTCGTCGACCCCGGTCATACGTCGGTGCGGTGGAAGGACTGCCAGGAGCGGCTCGCCGTCGGGCCGCGCTGGCCCTGGTAGCGCGAGCCGTACCGCTCCGAGCCGTAGGGGTGCTCGGCCGGCGAGGAGAGCCGGAAGAAGCAGAGCTGGCCGATCTTCATGCCCGGCCAGAGCGTGATCGGCAAGGTGGCGACGTTGCTCAGCTCGAGGGTGACGTGCCCCGAGAAGCCCGGGTCGATGAACCCGGCCGTGCTGTGCGTCAGCAGGCCGAGCCGGCCGAGGGACGACTTGCCCTCCAGCCGGGCGGCGACGTCGTCGGGCAGGGTGACCGTCTCGTACGTGGACCCGAGGACGAACTCCCCCGGGTGCAGCACCAGCGGCTCGCCGGGCTCGACCTCGACCAGCCGGGTCAGCTCCGGCTGCTCCTGCGAGGGGTCGATGAACGGGTACCGGTGGTTGTCGAACAGGCGGAAGAACCGGTCCAGGCGCACGTCGATGCTCGACGGCTGGACCATCGCCGGGTCGTACGGGTCCAGGGCGACGCGTCCGGCGTCCAGCTCGGCCCGGATGTCGCGGTCGGAGAGCAGCACGCTGCACACGGTAGCCGGGCCGACGGCGCCCCGCCGCGCGGTCCGCGCCGTGGTCCGCCGCGCGGTGCCGGAGCGGATTCGGGACACGGGCCGTTGTTGGGTATGATCGCCGTGCGCGCATCGACGTCGGTGCGTCACGCGGGTGTAGTTCAATGGTAGAACTTCAGCTTCCCAAGCTGACAGCGCGGGTTCGATTCCCGTCACCCGCTCGCTGCTCGACGAGGCCCCGCACCGGTTCCGGTGCGGGGCCTCGTCGCGTCGGGGCTCCGTCAGCGCGGCGGCTGCCGGCGGGGCTTGAGCCGCACGTCGGGCAGCGCGGGGGCGCGCAGCGGTCCGCCGTCGTACCCGTCCACCCGGCCGAAGCGGCGTCCGGCCGCACCCTCGACGTAGCCGGTGACGCCGTCGGGGTGCTCGGCGAGCTGAGCCGTCCAGTCGGCCCGTGCCGCTGCGACGTCCTCGTGGGTGCGGCCGACGAAGTTCCACCACATGACGACGTCCTCGGTGAAGGGCTCGCCGCCGAGGAGGACCGCGCGCACCGGGGTCGCCCCCGCGGTCACGACGAGCCTGTCGCGGCCGGGGGCGACGTAGGCGAGGTCGGCGGGCGGCACCTCAGTGCCCTCGAAGGTCGCCTCGCCGGCGTCCACGAGCAGGCCGTGCTCGAACGCGGCGTCGACGTCCAGCTCCAGGCGCGTGCCGGCCGGCACGTCGAGCTGGGCCCCCACGAGCGGGGAGTAGGCGCGGGCGGGCGAGCGCAGCTCGCGGCCGGCGACCTGCAGCGCGCCGAGGAACACCCGCACCCGCGCGCCGTCGACGTCGGCGACGGGCAGGTCGGCGTGGTGGTCGAACTGCGGCGCGGTGGCGGCGTCGCCCGAGGGCAGCACCGTCCACAGCTGCACGCCGTGCAGCGTCGGCGGCCGCGGATGGTCGGGGGTCGAGTCCGGGGACTCCTCCGAGTGGGAGATCCCGTGCCCCGCGGTCATGAGGTTCAGCCCCCCGGGCCGCACGAGCTGCTGGGAGCCCACCGAGTCGCGGTGCATGATCTCGCCGGCGAAGAGCCAGGACACCGTCTGCAGCCCGATGTGGGGGTGCGGCGGCACCTGCATCCCGGCCGAGGCGGAGACGTCGTCGGGCCCGTAGTGGTCGCAGAAGCACCACGCGCCGATGAGGGACCGGCGGCGCTGCGGGATGGTCCGGCGGACCGTCATCGCCCGGGGGCCGCCCAGCGGGACCTCGCGCGCGGTGAGGATCTCGACGTCGGCAGGGGCGTCGCCGACGGTGCAGACCTGTTCGGCGGGACGCAGCTCCAGGTTGCTCATGGCGGCGAGCCTACGCGCGACAGCGCTCCCCGACATGGCCGAGGCCCCCGGGACGGCCGGGGGCCTCGGCAGGAACCACGTTCCCCGCGCGATCGCTGTCGGGGCGCCGTGTCGACGTCACGGCCCCGGGTCTCCTGTCGTGGGAGCCGGGGCCTGGTGCGTCGGTGCCCCGACCTCCGCGTTCTCCACAGGAGACCCGGACGTGGGTGGTCTTCCGGCCACGCCCGGACACCCGCGTCGTCACCCGCGGCCCGCACTCGGTGCGGATCGGCCCGTCGTTCTCCGGTCGACCGTCGTCCCGTCGGGGGGTCCCGACCCGCTGATGGGCGGGGCCGGGAGGTGCTCCTCGCCGAGACCGTTACATCGTTTTTAGACCGGCGCACGTCGCTCTGCAAGGGGTGTGGAGGGCGGATTCTCCGGCCACAGGCTCGTCCACAGCGGGAGCCGCGGAATCCCCACACCGTCCACAGTGCTGTGGACAAAATCTGTGGACGAGAACCCTGCAGCGGCCCGGCACCTGGCGACGGACGCCACGCCCGGCAGGCCGGATGACGTGCTGACAAGCACCCGGAAAACTGCTCAGAACCGCAGGATCTCGGGGTTTCGGGACGTCAGGGACGGCGCAGGAGACCGGTCCACGGCGGGGCGACACCGGCAGGTCGCGCGGCGTTCACCGACGAGCGGCGCGGACAGTACCACGCTCGACACGGATCCACACACCTGTGGACAACTCGCTGGTCAGACCCATGCCCGCGTCGAGGACTGCTGGTCGTCCAGGCGCCGCTCGATCTCGGCCGTCGTGGCGACGAACGCACCGTCGTCGACCAGCACGCCCCCGGTCCGGGCGTGCGTCAGCAGGGCCAGCCGGGCGGCCATCGCCCGCATGCGCGTCCGCGCGATGACGTGGAGCCCGGAGGGCTGCTCGAGCCGGAGCTCGTAGGGGTCCTGGGGGACCCAGCGGACCGTCACCGCGAACGGCCCGTACTCGGCGGGGTCGATGTCGACCAGCGCCCGCGGCACGCGGTCCACGCGCTGGGCGTCCAGGGTCAGGGTGCCGTCGTACGGCGTCCGCGCCACCAGCCGGAAGGTGGCCGAGCCGTCAGGACCCACCGACTCCGCGTCGAGCTCCGCCGTCGCCACCACGGACCGCAGCAGGGCGAGCAGGTCGGCCGAGGCGATCGGGTGCGCCGAGAACAGCCGCAGGTCCACCGAGCCGCCCGGGTCCGGCCGCAGGAGCTGCCGGCCGTCGGCCAGGACGAGGCCACCGAGCTTGCGGGCCACCGCCACGCCCCACTGGACCAGGCGGAGCTCCTCGCCCTCCGGCAGGCCGGCGACGAACGCCCGGGCGATGCCGTCCCGGTCGTCGAGCGAGGCGGGCCGGCCGCCACGCCGGTCGAACATCCCGTCGACCCGGCCGAGGGCGAAGACGCGGACGTCCTCCGGCATCCCGAGCTGGGCCGCGGCGTCCTGCGACCCGGTGAAGGGTCCGGCCGCGCCGTGGTCGGCCCCGATGCCCAGGACGCCCGGCCCGACGTCCTGGGGGTCGGCCGGTGCCGCCGTCATCCCGCGGAAGCGGGCGCCGGTCATCGGTTGTGACGCCCCGGACCGGGCCGCCGGCTCCTTGAGCCAGCGGACGTCCGCGAACCATGCCTCCGCCAGGCGACGCACGACGGCGACGTCGGTCGTGCCGGGCAGGACGAGCAGGTGGTTCGACGCGTGCTCCGGGGGGACGAGCGCCTGGACGTACGACATGTCGCGGACGCTACTCCCCTCGGCGTTCCCGGGGGACCCCCTCGTGTGACGACCGTGTTACGACTCGCCTCAGCCGTCGACGTCGTCCAGGTGGTGGACGACGTCGTGCAGGAAGTACCGCCCGAACGTGCGGACCGTGAAGACCGAGCCGTTCGAGCGCCGCCCGACGCGCTCCAGGTCCTGCTCCGCCACGGTGTCGAACCGGTCAGCGACCGCGGCACCCGCGACGGCGAGCTCGTCGGCCACCCGGGCGGGGTCCAGCGCGGCGTACCCGCCCGCGAGCGCCGCGGCGTCCTGGTCCCAGTTCGCGAAGGCCGCCCCGTCGGTGGCCAGCATGAGCGCGAGCCGCTCGTCGAAGACCCCGAAGACGTCGCGCACGTGGGCGCCGTACTCCAGCGGGGACCACACCTGCGGGACGGGACGACGGCGCACGCCGGGCCGGGCGAGGACGGCCCGCCAGCGCGGCACGAGGGCCCGCACGGCGTCCCCCACCGCGAGGGGGTCGACGTCGGCGGGGTCGAACCCGCACGCCGGGCACGGCTGCTCGACCACCCAGGTCCAGTCCTTGGTGTCCGGCTCGATCTCGTCCGGTCCGACCGGCGAAGTGTCGTCGCTCACAGCCGGCACGATACCGGGCACCGACCTGACGGCGGGGCCCTATGCTGTCAGCATGCCCAAGATCATCGGCAAGAGTCTTCACGAGCACCGCCAGATGACCCGGCACAAGCTGTTCGCGGCGCTGTCCACGCTCATGGCCGAGCGGGGGTTCGACACGATCACGCTGGCCGACATCGCGCAGGCCGCCGGCGTGGGGCGCACCGCCGTGTACAACCACTTCGCGGACAAGGAAGCCCTGCTGCTGGGCTTCATCACCCACGAGACCGAGCAGTACGCCCACACCCTCGAGCGCGCGCTGACCGAGGTCGACGACCCCGTCATGCAGCTGCGCACCTACATCCGCCAGCAGGCGCAGCTGACGACGGTCTTCCACCTCGCGCCGGGTCCGGACCTGCGCACCGTGCTGTCGCGGACCACCCAGGCCCGGCTGCGCGAGCACGCCGAGATCGTCGAGTCGATCCTCAAGCGCATCCTGCGCGAGGGCGTCGAGACGGGCGCCTTCCCGCCCCAGGACATCGAGCCCACCGTGCAGCTCGTCAACGCCTGCCTGTCGGGGCGTCTCATCCCCAGCGACCCCGAGGGGCGCGAGCGCACCATCCGGGCGACCGAGACGTTCGTGCTGCGCGCGGTCGGCGCGCGGCCCCAGATGGCGGCCTGACCGCCTGTCACCACCAGGCGTCGGAGGGCCGGTGGCGGTGCTCGGGCTCCGGCGGCGTGTACGGCACCGGGACCGGAGCGAGGTAGGCGCGGGCGAACTCCAGGGCCGCCACCAGGTCCGTGTGCCGCTCGTGGGCGTCGCGGGCCTTGCGGGTGGAGATCTCCAGCACGACGTCGCCGCTGAAGCCGTTGTGGGCCAGCTCGGTGAGCACCTTGTCGCAGTGCATGTCGCCGCGGCCCGGGACCAGGTGCTCGTCGCGGATGTTGAACGTGCCGTCGGCCAGGTGCAGGTGCCGCAGGCGGTCCCCGAACTCGCGGACGAGGTCCAGGCCGTCCTGCTGGGCGATGGCGGCGTGCGACAGGTCGAGCGTCACGGCGTCGTAGTTGTGCTCGGACGGGTCCCAGCCCGGCAGGTACGCCTTGAGCTCCCGGTCGAGGCGGGAGTGCGGCCGCCACGGGTACATGTTCTCCACCGCCACGGTGACCGGGCCGGAGGCGTTGAGCTCGCGCACCTGCTCCTCGAACCCGCGGGCGTACTTGTACTGCCAGCGGAACGGGGGGTGCACGACGACGGTGCCGGCGCCCAGCTCGGCGGCCATGTCCACCGTGCGGGCCAGCTTGTCCGCCGGGGACCGTCCCCACACCCGCTGACTGATGAGCAGCGTCGGCGCGTGGATGGACCGGATCGGCACCCCGGACCTCTCGGCCAGCCGGGACAGCGCGGCCGGGTCCTGCGTCGCGGGGTCCGACCAGACCATGACCTCGACGCCGTCGTACCCGATCTCGGCGGCCGCCTCGAAGGCGAAGGCCGCGCGGCGCGGGTACACCGACGCGGTGGAGAGTGTCACGGGAATCGGCGTCTCGGCCATGTCGCCACCCTAGGTCGGCCACCTGAAAGAACGCTGGACACGTTACCCCCGAATGCCCCCGGCCGCTGCGGTCGCGGGCCGCCGGTTACGCTGCGTCCCATGGTGCGCGCGGTGGTGTTCGACGTCGGCGAGACGTTGATCGACGAGACCCGGATCTTCTCGCGGTGGGCCGACCGCCTCGACGTGCCGCGCGGCACGTTCCTCGGGCTGGTCGGGGCCTGCGCGGCGACCGACCGACCGCTGGCGGACGCCTTCGCGCTCGCCCGCCCGGGCCTCGACCTGGGCGGCGAGATCGACCGGTGGGCGCTCGAGGACCCCGCGGGGCTGCGGGAGAACTTCGACGCCGACGACCTCTACGCCGACGTCCGGCCGGCGCTGGCCGCCCTGCGCGAGGCCGGTCTCGCCGTCGTCGTCGCCGGGAACCAGCCGCCCCAGGCCCGGGCGGCGCTCGAGGCGATGGACCTGCCCGTGGACAGCATCCGCACCTCCGACGAGTGGGGGGTGGAGAAGCCCGCGCCCGAGTTCTTCGCGCGGGTCGCCGAGCTCGCCGGCCACCCGGCGTCCCAGATCGCCTACGTGGGCGACCGGCTGGACAACGACGTGCTCCCCGCCGCCGACGCCGGGATGCGGCCCGTGCTGATCCGTCGCGGCCCGTGGGGCTACTGGCACGCGACCCGCCCCGAGGCCGCGCGGGTCGACGTCGTCGACTCCCTGCACGAGCTCCTGGCCCTGCTGACCCGCTAGTCCCGGCGCGCCTCGGGGTCCATCTCGTTGGGCACCAGCGCGTCCGGGTCGACCTTGCCGGTGCGGAAGCCGGCACGGCTGACCAGGTGGGCGGACACCGGCGCCGTCGCGAGCTGGAAGACGACCACCAGGACGAGCATCGCCACCGCCGACCAGCTGCGGACCCGGAGCGCGAGCCCGAGCAGCAGCAGGACCAGCCCGAGCACCTGCGGCTTGGTGATCGCGTGCATGCGCGCCAGCAACGAGTCGAAGCGCAGCGCCCCGACCGCCGCCGCGAGGGTCAGGAACGCCCCGGCGAGCAGGCTCACGCCGGCGACCACGTCGGCGACGGTCGTCCAGAAGCCCGGTTCGACCTCGGTCATCGGTCCTCCTCCGCCCGGTCGTCCGCAGGCCGGTCGTCCGCAGCCCGGTCGTCCGCAGCCCGGTCTTCTGCAGCCCGGTCGTCCACGGCCCGGCGCTCCGCGCGCGACGGCTCCCGGGCGGCGAAGCGCGCGATGGCCACCGAGCCGACGAAGCCCACGAGGGACAGGGCGACGAGGATCGGGATGGTCTCGGTCCGCCGGTTCCAGGCCGCCTCGATCGCGATCGCCCCCACGAGGGTCGCTGCGAGCAGGTCCAGCCCGAGCGCGCGGTCGAGCATCGACGGCCCGCGCTCGATGCGCACCAGGGCCAGCAGCGCGGCCACGGCCACCATCACCGCGGCCACCACGACGACGACGGTCATCGGGTCCCCTCCGTCCCGTCCTGCGCCGCGCAGCGCGCGAGCACGTCCCGGGGCGCGAAGCTGCGCAGCACCCGGTCCTCCAGGTCCAGCAGGTACCGCCGCACCCCGTCCGGGCCGCCGGAGCCCTCGATGTCCAGCACGTGCACGGACAGCATCCCGGTGTCCCGCTCGGCCTCCACGATCATCGTGCCGGGCACCAGCGTGGACAGCACGGCCGTGGTCGTGAGGTAGACGTCGTCCGGATTGCGCAGCCGGACCTGCACGACGGCGCCCTGGGGCTGGGGCCCGGGCCGGACCGCGACCCACGCGACCTGGAACGAGGCCACCACGAGGTCGGTGACGAACCGGCCGAGCAGACCGGCGAACGGCACCGGGCGGAACGTCCCCCGCGACGGGATCGGCGGCAGCGGGAAGGCGACGACGACGAGCACCGCCAGCAGCAGCCCGCCCACGACGTTGCCCCACGAGAGCTGCCCCCACAGCAGCACCCAGACCAGGGTCAGCCCGACCAGGGCGGGCCACTGGGCCAGGACCCGGCCGAGGCCGCCCCGCGCGTGCTCCGACTCGGCGCCGGTCATCCGTCACCCCCGTCCGAGCCGTCGGTCTGGGCGTCCGTGACGTCCACGGACTGCCCCGTGCCCCGGTCGGACCCGCCCGGGTACACGGCCTCGATGTAGGTGTACCCGTCCATCGTCGTGGCCGCGGAGCGGTCGGCGTACCCGTACAGCGGGCCCGCGACGACGGTCAGCGAGACGCCGAAGGTCACCAGGGCCGCGGCCGGCCAGACCATGCTGCGCGGCATCGGGGCGTGCTCGGGGACCTCGGCGGGCGCCGTCTGCCAGAACGCCTTGTTCCACGCCTTGACCACCGCGTAGAGGGTCAGCAGGGAGGTCACCACGGAGCCGATCACCAGGGCCCACGCCAGCGGGGTGCCGTCGCGCACGCCCTCGGTGAGCAGCCCGACCTTGCCGAGGAACCCCGACAGCGGCGGGATGCCCGCCAGGTTCAGCGCCGGGACGAAGAACAGCACCGCCAGCAGCGGGGCGAGCTTGGCCAGCCCGCCGAGCCGGTCGAGCGACGTGGACCCGCCGCGCCACTCGACCAGCCCCACCACGAGGAACAACGCCGTCTGCACCGAGATGTGGTGCACGACGTAGAAGATCGCGGCGGCGGTCCCGGCCTCCGAGGCCAGCGCGACGCCGAAGATCATGAACCCGATGTGGCTGACCAGCGTGAAGGACAGGAGCCGTTTGACGTCGTTCTGCGCCACGGCGCCGAGGATGCCGATCACCATGGTGGCCAGCGCGACGACGAGCAGGATCTGGTCCACGACCGGGCTGTCCGGGAAGATCAGCGTCTGGGTGCGCAGGATCGAGTACACGCCGACCTTGGTCAGCAGGCCGGCGAACACCGCCGTGACCGGCGCGGGTGCCGTCGGGTAGGAGTCCGGCAGCCAGAAGGACAGCGGGAAGACGGCCGCCTTGATGCCGAACGCCAGCAGCAGCAGGAGCTGCAGGGCCACGCGGACGGTGTCGTCGATCTCGGGCAGGCGCACGGCGAGCTGGGCCATGTTGATCGTGCCGGTGGCCGCGTAGATCAGGGCGATCGCCGCGAGGAAGAGCACCGAGGACGCCAGCGCCACGATGAGGTACACCGACCCGGCCCGGACCCGTTCGGCGGTGCCGCCGAGCGTCAGCAGCACGGCCGAGGCGGCGAGCAGGATCTCGAACCCGACGTAGAGGTTGAACAGGTCCCCGGTGAGGAACGCGTTGGAGACACCGGCGGCCAGCACCAGGTAGGTCGGGTGGAAGATCGCCACCGGGATCGCGCCGCCGACGCGCGCCTCGTCGACGGTCTCCGCCTCGCTCTCGGGCACGCCCTGACCCAGCGAGTACAGCAGCACGCACAGCAGCATGACGCCGCTGACCGTGAGCATCAGGGCGGCCAGCCGGTCGGCGACCAGCGCGATGCCGACCGGTGCGGCCCAGCCGCCGACGTCGACGACGACGGGACCGCCGTCGGCCGCGAACACGAGTCCCACGGAGGCCGCGGTCGCCGCGACGAGCGCGACGACGGAGATCGTGCGCTGGACGTTGGCGTACCGGTGCAGCGCCAGCGTCAGGCCCGCGGCGAACAGCGGCACGAGCACCGGCAGCGGGACGAGGGTCTCAGGCCCCCAGGCGGCGGGGATCATCGGCCCGCCTCCGTCCCGGCGTCGTCGCCCGCGACCTCGTCGTGCACCGTGGCGGCCTCCTCGTCGAGCGACTCGCCGGTCTCGGCGGCGTCCGCGTCCTCGTAGGCGGGGGCGTTGAGCGCCGCCTGCCGGGCGACGCGGCGGTCCTCGACGTCGTCGGCGACCTCGTCGTGGCCGTGCAGCTGCCAGGACCGGTACGCGAGCGCCAGGATGAACGCCGACAGCCCGAGGGTGATGACGATCGCCGTGAGGGTCATGGCCTGCGCCAGCGGGTCGCTCATCGGCTCGTCGCCCGCGTTGCCGACGATCGGCGACGCGCCGGCCCGGCCGCCCGCGACGAGCAGCATGAGGTTCACCCCGTTGCTGAGCAGGATGAACCCGAGCAGGACCCGCGTCAGCGGGCGCTCCAGCAGGAGGTAGACGCCGGCGCCGCACAGCACGCCGACGGCAAGCACGAGCACCGCCGACGGGGTGTTCTCCAGGACGATCATCGCGACCCCTCCCCCACGACGGCCACGACGTTCTCCGGCAGCTCGCCCTGCCGGTCGATCTCCGCGCCGAGCGTGCGCAGCAGGTCCAGGACGAGGCCGACCACCAGCAGCATCACCCCGACGTCGAAGAACAGCGACGTCACCAGGTGGACGTCGCCCAGCAGCGGGACGTGGACGTCGTAGGTGAAGCTCTCCAGCACCTCGTTGCCGCCCAGCAGGGCGACGAGCCCCACGCCGGCCGACAGGAAGAGGCCGGTGCCGAGCAGCAGGCCCGGCGGCACGGGCATCGCCTCGCCGAGCTCGTACCGGCCGCCGGCGAGGTAGCGGACCGCCAGGGCGATCCCGACCACCATGCCGGCCGCGAACCCGCCGCCGGTGGAGTTGTGACCGCTGAACAGCAGGAACAGCGCGAACACGACCATCGCGTGGAAGACCAGTCGCGTGACGATCTCGAACATCACCGACCGGCGCTCGGGAGTCAGGGTGCGGCCGGCGGCGAGCCACACGCCGCGGCGCGGGCCGCCGTCGTCGCGGTCGGCGCCGGGTGCCCGGGACAGCCGCAGCACCGCTCCGCTGCGCTGGCGCAGGAAGACCAGGGACGCGACGCCCGTGGCGGCGACGAGCAGCACCGACAGCTCGCCCACGGTGTCCCAGGCGCGGATGTCGACGAGCGTGACGTTGACGATGTTGCGCCCGCTGCCGTACTCGACGGACTCCGCGGGGAAGTCGACGCTGATGGGCTGCTGCACGCGCGCCAGGGGCGCCGCGAGGGTGAGCGCCATCATGACCACCCCCGTCGTCACGCCCAGGGCGAGGCGCACCCACCGGCTGGCGGCCAGCGGCCGGTCGGTGAAGTAGGGCGGCAGGCGGCGCAGCACGAGGACCAGCACCACGAGCGTCACCGTCTCGACGAGGACCTGGGTGAGCGCCAGGTCCGGCGCACCGTGCAGCAGGAACAGCGCGGCGTTGGCGTAGCCGGCCACCCCGACGAGGACGACGGCCTTGAGCCGCCGCCGGGCGCGCGTCGCGAGCACGGCCGCCACGACGACGATCCCCACGACCGCGGCCTGCGCCGGCCGGTCCCACGGCACGACGTCGACGGCGACCGTGCTGCCCGAGAGCAGCCCGGACAGGATGACCGCGCCGGGAGCCACGGCGAGGACCACCAGCACGATGCCGAGGTAGAACGGCAGGGAGCCGCGCTGGGTGGCGCCGGTGACGTCGGCGGCGAGGTCGTCCAGGCGGCGCATCGACCGCCGGTAGACGACGTCGGCGCCGCGCGGGGACGGCATCGCGGACTGCCAGCGCTCCACGCGCACGCGCTGCCAGAACAGCACGGCGCCGGCCGCGAGCACCACGGCGGAGGTCGCCAGCGCGGGCGTCAGGCCGCCCCACAGCACCAGGTGCCCCGGGTCCCCCGCCGGGTAGGTGTCGGCGTAGGGGGCCAGCACCCGCTCCCCGGCCGACGGCACGAGCGCGACGAGCAGGCCGCCGAGGGCGAGCACCGCGGGCGGGGCGACCAGGAGCACGGGCTGACGGCGGTGCGGCACGGCCGGGGTGCCGCCGTCGGGCGCGCCGCCGTCGGCCGGCGACGCCTTGGTGCCGAACGCGCCCCACCAGAACCGCAGCCCGTAGGTCACGGTGAGGATCGAGCCGACGACGACGGCGGCCAGCGCGGCCACCTCCAGCGCGTCCGCCCCGTGGGTCACGTCGTGCCAGAGACCCTCCAGGGCGGCCTCCTTGGCGACGTAGCCCGCCGTCGGCGGCACCCCGATCATGGAGGCGGTGGCCAGCAGCCCGGCGGCGGCCGTGACCGGCATCGCCCGCCACAGCCCGGACAGCCGGCGCAGGTCACGCGTGCCGGTCGCGACGTCGACGGCCCCGACCACGAGGAACATCGTCGCCTTGAACATCGCGTGCGCGCCGAGCAGGGCCAGGCCCGCGAGCGCGGCCGCCCGCGTGCCCAGCCCGAGCAGCAGCACGAGCAGACCGAGCTGGGAGACCGTGCCGAAGGCCAGCACGAGCTTGAGGTCGTGCTGACGCAGCGCCCGGTAGCCGCCGACGAGCAGGGTCGCCCCGCCGAGGGCGACCACGGACCACCGCCACACCGGCTCCCCGGACAGGCCGGGCGCGAACCGCGCCACCAGGTAGACGCCGGCCTTCACCATGGCCGCCGCGTGCAGGTACGCCGAGACCGGCGTGGGCGCCGCCATCGCGGCGGGCAGCCAGAAGTGGAACGGCACGAGCGCCGACTTGGTCGCGGCGCCGGCGACCAGGCACAGCGACGCCACGACGGCGGCGGTTCCCGTGGGCGGCGCGGCCACGACCTCGGAGAGCCGCCAGGTGCCGGTCGAGACGCCGAGCACGATGAGCCCGACCAGCATGACCAGTCCGCCGGCCGTGGTGACGACGATGGCCTGCATCGCGGCCCGCCGCGACGCCTTGCGGTCGGCGTAGTGGCCGATCAGCAGGTAGGAGAAGACCGTGGTCAGCTCCCAGAAGACGAAGAGCAGCAGCAGGTCGTCGGCGACCACCAGGCCGATCATCGCTCCCGAGAACGCGGTGAGCGTCGCGGCGAACCGCCCGGTGCCGAACGCGTCCCGGGCGAAGTAGGCCGAGCAGTACACCAGCACCAGGGCGCCGACCCCGCCGACGACGAGCAGCATGAGCCAGGAGAGCGCGTCGAGGCGCAGGTCCAGGGACAGGTCCAGCCCCGGCACCCACGGGATGCTGGTGACCGGGTACCGGCCGTCCAGCACCGCCGTCGTGCTCGCCAGCGCGTAGCCCGCGGCGGCGGCAGGACCCAGGGCGAGGATCCAGAACGCACGCCGGCCGAGCCGGGCCACGAGGACGGGCGCCGACAGGGCCAGTGCGAACGTCAGCAGCAGGACTGGCAGCACGGCACTCCGTCCGGTCGTGGGGCGGGGACATGACTCTAACGGTGCCGGGGCGTGCCGTCCCGACGGAGGTCAGCCGCGCAGGGGCAGGGTGAGCGTCGCGGCGCCGTCGGCCGCGACCGTCACCGGCACTCCCCAGTCCTGCTGGGCGAGGTGGCAGGCCGGGAAGAAGTCCTCCGGCTCGCCGTCCGGGCCGAGCACCACGTCGTCGGGCGGCAGGTCGCAGGAGGCCGCCTTCGCGGTGACGTGCAGGACGCCCTCGCCGACGGCGGGGTCGACGCGCAGGACGCGCCGCAGATCCGTGCCGTCGCCGGCGCCGTCGAGCAGCAGCTCGGGCGGGGTGGCGCTGATCCGCAGCTCGGTCGACGGTCCGAAGCGGTCGTCGAGCTTCTGGCCGGGCGCCGGGGTGAACGGCACCTCGAGGCGCACCGCTCCGCCGCTGATCGCGGTCGCCTCCCGGGCGACGCGGTGCGCGCCCGCGTCCAGCACCTCGCCGGCCAGGTCCGCAGGCAGCGCCACGCGGGTCAGCCGGTGCGCGGCGGACTCCACGACGAGCAGGTGCACGGCGGTGTCGTCGGCCTGCACGACGACGTCGCTCGGTTCGGCCAGCCCGGTCGCGAGGGTGGTGACGAGTCCGCTGCGCGGGTCGTACCGGCGCAGCGCGCCGTTGTAGGTGTCGGCGACGACGGCGGAACCGTCCGGCAGCGTGGCGACCCCGAGGGGGTGCTGCAGCAGCGCCTGGTCGGCGGTTCCGTCCCGGTGCCCGAAGTCGTACAGCCCCTGCCCGACGGCGGTCCGCACCACGACGGCGGGGCTGCCACCGTCGGTGTCGGCCGGGTCGTCGGCCGGGTCGTCGGCGGCGGGCACGACCCGGCGCAGCGCCGAGGTCTCGGCGTCGGCGAGCCAGAACCCGCCGTCGGGCCGACGGTCGTCGTCGAGGGTCGGCGCGAGCCGGGAGGGCTGGGCGAACCACGCCTGCTCGCCGGGCCCGTCCTCGAGCCCCTCGTTCATCGTGCCCGCCAGGAGGCGCAGGCTGCCGTGCCCGTCGGACGCCGCCGGGTCGAACGCCCACAGGGTGTGGTTCCCGGCCGTCGCGACCACGAACGCGCCCAGCGGGCCGGACCAGGCCACGTCCCACGGGGAGGACAGCCGGACCGACGTCGCGGGCAGCTCCTCGTCGGCGGCGTGCGCACGGGGCGCCCGGCCCGGCAGCTCGACGTTCTCCTGACCGCCGACCATGTACTGGTGACCGGTGCCGGCGACGGTGTACACCTGACCGGACTCCAGGTGTACACCGCGCAGGGCGTGGTTGACGGTGTCGGCCACCAGGACGTCGTAGCCGAGCTGCGGGCGCAGGCGCTCGGGCACGAGGCACAGCCCGTTCGGCTCGCTGAACCGGGCGGCGTGGGCGCCGTCGGGGCCGGGACCGCCGTCGGCCAGGCCGCGCTCGCCGGAGCCGATGCGCCGCACCAGGGTCTCGCCGTCGGACGCGAGCTCGGCCAGCGCGTGGTGCCCGGCGTCGGCCACCAGCAGGGTGCCGCCCGGCAGGGTCAGCGCCGCCGCGGGGAACCGCAGCGTGGTCGGCTCCGGCATCGGCGGCACGTAGGGGCCGTCACCGCGGTGCAGGGTCCCCTTGGCGTCGTGCTCGGCCACGAGGTCGCGCACCAGCGCCTCCACCGCCGAGGCGTGCCCCTCCCCGGCCATCTGGGCCACGACGTAGCCCTCCGGGTCGACCACGACCAGCGTGGGCCACGCCCGCGCGGTGTAGGCGTCCCAGGTCACGAGCTCCGGGTCGTCCAGGACGGGGTGGCGCACGTCGTAGCGCTCGACCGCGGCGGCCAGGGCGTCCGGGTCGGCCTCGTGGGCGAACTTGGGCGAGTGCACGCCGACGATCACCAGGACGTCGCGGTGCGCCTCCTCGAGCTCGCGCAGCTCGTCCAGGACGTGCAGGCAGTTCAGGCAGCAGAAGGTCCAGAAGTCCAGCACGACGATCTTGCCGCGCAGGGCGGCCAGGTCCAGGTCGCGGCCGCCGGTGTTCAACCAGCCACGGCCGACGAGCTCCGACGCGCGGACCTTGGGCAGGGCGGGGGTGGTGCTCACCGCCCCATTGTCACAGCGCCTGGACGGCCCCCACCACATGCACCCGCACCGGCACGCCCTCGACCGCCGGCGGGACGTCCTTGCGGGCGCCGACCGTGGTGACGTTCACCTGCAGCACCCAGTCGTGGGCGTCGCCGCGCTGGGCGAGCCCGACTCCGCACACGCCGTCGACCTGCGCGATGCGCTCCCGCAGCGACCGCTTGGCGGCACGGGCCTGGTCGATCGTGGCCATCGCCACCACCTCCTGGGCACCATTGTCCCCCGCGGCGCCCAGCAGTGCCACGATGGACCGGTGACGACGATTCCCACCGTGACCCTGAACAACGGCGTCCCGATCCCCCAGCTCGGCTTCGGGACCTACAAGATCGGCGACGACGAGACCCGCGACGCCGTGCTCAGCGCCCTCGAGGCGGGGTACCGGCACATCGACACCGCGCAGATGTACCGCAACGAGCGCGGCGTCGGCGACGCCATCGCAGCCTCCGGCCTGCCGCGTGGCGAGGTCTTCGTGACCAGCAAGCTGAACAACGGCCACCACGCCTACGACGACGCCCTGGCCTCCTTCGACCGGACCCTGTCCGAGCTGCAGCTCGAGTTCGTGGACCTGTTCCTCATCCACTGGCCGCTGCCCGCCGTCGGGCGGTACCTGGAGGCGTGGCGGGCCCTGGAGGAGATCCTGCGCTCCGGCCGCGCCCGCGCCATCGGGGTCTCGAACTTCCAGCCCGCCCACCTGCGCACCCTCCTGGACGAGTCCACCGTCGTGCCCGCGGTGAACCAGATCGAGATGCACCCGTGGTTCACGAACGCCGACGTGCGCTACTTCGACGAGAGCCACGGCATCACCACCGAGGCCTGGTCGCCGCTCGGTCGCGGCGCCGTGCTCGAGGACCCGGTGATCACCGGGATCGCGGAGGACCACGGCGCCACGCCGGCCCAGGTCGTCCTCGCCTGGCACCTGGCCCGCGGCGTCGTCGTCATCCCCAAGTCCGTGACGCCGTCGCGGATCGCCTCGAACCTGCGCGCCGTGGACGTCGCGCTGAGCGAGGACGAGGTCGCGGCGATCACCGCCCTGGACCGCGGCGAGCGGCAGGGTTCCCACCCCGACCGGGAGAACAGGACCGACCGCTGAGAAGCCCCGCCACCCCCGGCCCCGGGTTGTGGGCATGAAATCTGCAGGTGATCTCCGGCGCGGCGTTGCAGATTTCATGCCCACAACGCGGGTGGGAGCGGGCAGAATGTCGTCATGGAGCGCCACACCGTCGTCGCGATCCGCGAGGGGCTGCACGCCCGCCCGGCGGCCCTGTTCACCCGCCTCGCGGCGTCCCAACCCGTCCCCGTCCGGATCGCCCGGGACGGCGGCGACCCCGTCGACGCCGCGAGCATCCTCGCGGTGATGACCCTCGGGGCCGACGCCGGCACCTCGGTCACGCTCTCGGTCGACGACGGCGCACCGGGGACCGACGAGGACGCCGCCGCCGCGGCGCTGGACCGGCTCGAGGAGTTCCTCAGCGACCCCGAGCCGTCCTGAGCCGTCCCGGGCCGGGCCGCCGGCCCGGTCAGAGCCCGAGGTCGGTGAGCACCGGCCGGATCGCGTCCCGCACCGCGTGCCGCGCCACCATCGGGTCGGACTCGGCCAGGGCCAGCCGCGCGAGGTCGACGCACTCGTCGAACGTGACCCGCTCGAGGACCGCCGCGACGTCGGCGAGCGCCCGCGGCGTCATCGACAGCGACCGCACGCCCAGCCCGACGAGCACCGGCGCGAGGGTGGCGTCGGCCGCCGCCTCGCCGCACACCCCGACGGGACGGTCGTGCTGGGCGGCACCGGTGCAGGTCGCGCGGATCAGCTCCAGCACCGCGGGCTGCCACGGCGTGGACAGGGCGGCGAGCTCGCCGAGCATGCGGTCGGCCGCCATCGTGTACTGGATGAGGTCGTTGGTGCCGATCGAGCCGAAGGCGGCGTGCGCGAACACGTCGGCGGACCGCAGCGCCGCGGCGGGCACCTCGACCATCACCCCGGCGGTCCGCAGCCCGTGCGCCTCGCACGCGGCGACGAAGTCGGCGGCCTCGCCGGCGGTGGCGACCATCGGGGCCATCACCCACACCTCGGCGTTCTCGGCCTCGGCCGCCACGGCGATCGCCTGCAGCTGCCGGTCGAGCACCCCGGGCCGCGTGGCCGCGGTGCGCAGGCCGCGGACCCCGAGCGCCGGGTTCGGCTCGCCGTCGGCGGTGACGAAGGGCAGCGGCTTGTCGGCCCCCGCGTCGAGGGTGCGCACCACGACCTTGCGCCGCGGGAAGGCGGAGAGCACCTGGCGGTAGGCGGCCACCTGCTCGGAGACGCCCGGTTCGGTGCTGCGGCCGAGGAAGCAGAACTCCGTGCGGAACAGCCCGACGCCCTCGGCCGACGCCTCGAGCGCGGCCTGCGCCCCGGCCGGGTCGGCGACGTTGGCGAGCAGCTCGACGCGCGTGCCGTCGGCGGTGCGCCCGGTGCCGTCGAACACCCGCCGCTCCGCCTCGTGCTGCTGCGCGGCCGCGACGGTGTCGGGGTCGGGGTCGAGGACCACGACCCCCGCGGACCCGTCGAGCAGCACCGTGTCGCCGTCGGCGATCTCCTCGGCGCCGCGGACCGCCACGACGGCCGGGATCCCCAGCGCCCGGGCGAGGATGGCGGTGTGCGAGGTCGGCCCGCCGCCGCTGGTGACCACGCCGAGGACGACCTCGGGGTCGAGCGTGGCGGTGTCGGCCGGGGCGAGGTCGTCCCCGACGAGCACGAACGGGTGGTCCAGGCGGGGGACGCCGGGCGGGCGGACGCCGATGAGCTCGGCGACGATGCGGTCGCGGACGTCCCCCACGTCGCGGGCGCGCTCGGCGAGCGGCGGGCCGAGCTTCTCGAACTGCTTGATCAGGCCGCGCGCGGCGTCCCAGATCGCGCGCTCCGGGGTGAGGTGGTCGTTCCGGATGCGGCGCTCGGCGTCCGCCACCAGGGCCGGGTCCGCCGCCATCGCCGCGGTGACGGCGAGCAGGTCGGCCGCGGTGCCGGTCGCCCGTCCCGCCCGGTCGGTGAGCTCGTCCCGCACGGCGCGGGCGGCCGCGGTGAGGTGCCCGACGGCGGCCTCCACGTCCTCGCCGCCGAGCCGCGTCGTGCGGGGCTCGGGCACCGGCGGAGGCATGGTCGCGGCCGGGCCGGCGGCCCGGCCGGGGCTGACCGGCGCTCCTGAGAGAGTGGTGCTCATCGCTTCCGTGGCCTCCGTCCGCCCCACCGGTCCCGCACCCGCGCGTCACCGAGCCGTCGTGTGTCTCGCACGCTGTCGGATGCGGCACCCTGTGTCAAGGACCCGGCGCTGCGCCGCCCCCCGAATCCCAGGAGGACCGATGACCCTGCTCGTCAGCTCGCCCGTCGCCGGGACCGTCGTCGAGGTCGGCGAGGTCCCGGACCCGGTCTTCTCCGCCGGCCTGGTCGGCCCCGGCACCGCCGTCGAGCCCGCGGGGTCGCAGGTCCTGGCACCGGTCGACGGGCGGGTGGTCAAGCTGCACCCGCACGCCTTCGTGGTGCAGCCGCCGTCCGGTCCGGCGGTGCTGGTGCACCTGGGGATCGACACCGTCCAGCTCGGCGGGGCGGGGTTCACCGTCCACGTCGCCGAGGGCGACGCGGTGGTCACGGGTCAGCTCCTGGTCGAGTGGGACCCGGCGGAGGTGCGTGCCGGCGGACGTTCGGCAGTCTGCCCGGTGGTGCTGCTGGAGGCGTCCCCGGAGCAGGTGGAGCTGCGCGCCGCGCCCGGTGCGGCGGTCGAGCCCGGGGACCCCCTGCTCGCCGTGCCGTGAGCGGTCGGTGGCAGACTGTGGCGGACGACCCGTCCGAGGTCCGGCGGTGTCAGGGAGGACACGACTCGACGATGGCGACGCGCCCCGCCGGCCGGCACGGCACCGGTCAGAAGTACCGCGTGGTCCGCGCCTACCTGGCCGAGCTCGTGGATCAGCTCGCCGTGGGCGACGCGATCCCGTCCGAGCGCGCCCTGGGGGAACGCTTCGACGTCTCGCGCATGACGGTCCGGCAGGCGATCGACGCCCTCGTCGCCGACGGGCTGCTGGAGCGGGCGCAGGGCCGCGGCACGTTCGTGGCGCCCCCGCCGGCCGACCTCGAGATGCGCCTGACGACCTTCGGCGAGGAGGTGCGGCGCCGCGGCATGACGCCCGGCTCGCAGGTGCTCGAGGCCGCGACACGGCCCTGCCCGGCCGCGGTGGCGGACGTCCTGGCGCTGCGGCCCGGCGACGACGCGCACCGGGTGCTGCGGGTCCGCACCGCCGACGGTGAGCCCTGGGCGGTCGAGGACGCCTGGATCCCGGCCGGTCTCGCGCCCGACCTGCTCGACGACGGGGTGCCGGAGAGCCTCGACGCCGAGCTGCGGCGCCGCGGCCACGTCCCGACCGGGGGCGACGAGACGATCACGGCCGCCGACGCCACGGACACCGAGTGCCGGCTGCTGAGCATGACGGGCACGCACGCCGTGATGCGGATCGAGCGGCGCACGTACGCCGCGCAGACGCCGCTCATCCACTCGCGGTTCTCCTACCGGGGCGACCGCTACAGCGTGTTCGTCCCGCTCGGCGAGGCCCGCTCGCCCGTCCCCGTGTGGTCCTGACCCGTGTGGTCCTGACCGGCCGCTCCGACCAGGCGCACACCCAGGGCACCGACGACGGCGCCGATCGGGTTCACGTACGTCAGCCCGGTCCCGTGGGGCCCTCCGGTCTCCGAGCCGGCGAACAGCAGCCCCAGGGCGGCGGCGTCGTGGCGGTACACGAGCGACCCGGAGTCCCCGCCCCGGGAGAACGGCCCGGTGCCGGTCGACTCCACCTCGATCTGGCCGTCGAACGCCAGGACGCCGAGCTCGGGCCCGTACCCGACCAGCACGTCGTCCATCTCCACGGCGCTGACCCGCCCGTGCGTGTGGCCGGTGGTCCGCCCGATCTTCTCGACCGCGTCGCCGGGCACCGCCTCCGCCGTCGTCGTCACGGGACCTACCGGGTAGGTCGGGTCCACCTCCGCGGAGTCCAGCAGGGCGACGGCGGCGTCGACCGCCGCACGCTCCCCCGCGGCCAGCGGCACCACGGCCGCGACGGCGCCGACGCGGTCGACGGGATCGCGCCCGCCGTCCGCGGGCCCGGGCTGGAGCACCCCGTCGCCGGGGACGCCGTCGAGCACGTGGCGGTTCGACAGCGCGTAGATGGCGCCCGGGCCGCCGGGCAGGTGCCCGCCGGCCGAGCACGCCGGGTCGGCCACCACGAACGCGCCGAGCGTGCCGGCGGTGACGTCGACGTGCGCGAGCGACACCCCGGGGCGCAGCGGACGCACGCGGCCCGTCTCCCCGACGGCGAGGGCGGTGGCGACCGGCGGCTGCGGGTCGAGGCCGGGGTCGCGGGTGGACCCCCGCCGTCCGGGGCCGAGCCGGCGGATGCGGCCGGTGCGGCGCACGTCGGGCGACGGCCCCGCCTCGGCGGCGATCCGGCGGACGACGGCGCGGGCCGCCGGCAGGCCGAGCCGGTAGCGCACGGCGATCTCGAACTCGCCGGACCGTCCGGCGGGGGCCACGCCGATCGCGAGCGTGGGGGCACGCACCGGGTCGGGGGCCGTCGTGGCCGCGGACTGCGGACCGACGGCGACCTCGTAGCGTTCCGCCAGGTCACGGGCGTAGCCGGTGAGCTGGGCCTTGATCTCGCGCGCCTGGGTCAGATCCATGCCGCGAGTCTCACCCACCCGTCGACGAGGGGTCCGGCGGGCGCGCCGGGTGCGGGAACGGAAAAGTCCGAGAAAGTGTCGTGAATCACGTCATGGATCCCGTCCTGGACCCTCTCTTGGGGGTGATGAGGAATCCGACGGTCACCGACGTGCGCGCCGCTGTCCGCTGGGCTCTGAGCCACGACCTCGCCGCGCTGAGGGACTACCGCGAGGTCGCTCTGCTCGAGCCGAGCGCCCGGTGGCAGGCCGACGCGACCCTGGTCGCCCGCTGGCAGCAGGCCACGGGCAACGCCGTGACGGTCGCCTGGACGCGTGACCCGGTGCCGCTGCCCCGGGTCACGCGCTGAGCCAGGCGTCCTGACGGCTACGCGGGCAGCAGCGCCGCCACCCGCGTACGCCGCGCGCGTGCCGCGGCGGCGATCCCGAGCACGAGCCCGACGCCGGTCCCCAGCACCAGGGCGGTCAGGGCCAGCCCCAGTCCGCCCACCGCGGGCAGCAGCACCGCGGCGAAGGCGTCCCGACCGGCACCGGTGGGCAGGAACTCCACCAGCGAGACCAGGGCGTCCGGCACGGTGGCCACGACGCCGGTGCCGATGAGCAGCACCGCCATCAGCAGGCTGATGCCGCGCCCGACGTGGCCGAGCCAGCCGAGGAAGCCGAGGTGCGCCGCGACGAAGCACACCGAGACCAGGACGCCGATGGCGATCGCGCCGACCCAGCCCAGGAGCGACGCCCCCTCGACCGCGGCGAGGATCCCGCCCACGAGAGCACCCGTGCCGGCGCCGATCGCGGCCGGGAGGGCGAGAGCCTCGAGGGTGAGCCGCACCGAGGACCGCGTCGAGCCGAGCGCGTGCGCTGCCACCGGCGGGTACACGGTCAGCAGCCCGAGGGCCCCGAGCCAGAGGGCCACGACGGCGAACAGCGGTCCCGTGGCACCGGTGGACAGGTCGTCGACCCCCGGTGCCGAGACCGGGTTCGCGACGACGCCCGAGAGGTTCTCCCGCTCGTCCTCGGAGTAGGTCGGGATCCCCGCGGCGGCCTCGTCCAGCCCGACGGCGAGCTCGTCGGCGCCGTCGGCGAGCTGGTCGACGCCGTCCGCGAGCTGCCCCGAGCCGTCGGCCACGCCGTCGGCACCGGTCACGAGCTGCTGCGCACCGGAGTCGAGCTGCCCCACACCGGAGGCGAACCCGCTGACGCCGGTCGCCAGCTCCTGCGCACCGGAGTCCAGCTGACCCACACCCGAGGCGAACCCGCTGACGCCGGTCGCCAGCTCCTGCGCACCGGAGTCCAGCTGCCCCACGCCCGAGGCGAACCCGGTCACCCCGGTCGCCAGCTCCTGGGCGCCCGCGTCGAGCTGCCCGACGCCGTCGGCCAGGTCGTCCACGCCGCCCGCGAGCTGCTGGGCCCCGGAGTCGAGCTGGTTCACCCCGGCGGCGAGCTCGGAGGCGCCGGCAGCCACGCCGTCGGCACCGTCGGCGACCTGTCGGTTGCCGTCGGCCAGGTCCCGCAGCCCGTCGCCGAGCTCGGCCGTCCCGTCGGCGATCCCGCGGGAACCGGTCGCGACACCCTCGGCCCCCGTGGCGAGCTGGTCGGTCCCCTCGGCGAGGTCGGTGAGCTGCCCGCGGGCACCGAGCAGCTGGTCGGCGAGCTCGTCGAACTCGCCCGTGACCCCGCTGTCCAGGCTGGCCAGGACGGTCCGGATCGTCTCGAGCTGCTGGCAGGCGTCGCTCTCCGGCGTCGTCGCGCAGCCCAGGGCCGCCTCGGCGTCGTCCAGGGCGGCGGCGATCTCGGCGGCGTTGGCCTCGTAGCCGGCGGAGATCTCGTCGAGCCCGGCCTGGATCTGGTCCTCGGTGGGCACCTGCTCGTCGATCTGGCCGGCCTGGTCGGCGAGCTGGCGCACCCCGGTGGCCACCTGGTCCGCGCCGTCGGCCACCTCGTAGCCGCCGGCGGCCAGGTCGTCGGCCCCGTCGGCGCTCTCCACGATGCCTCCGGTGATGCCGTCGACACCGTCGGCGACCTGCCCGGCACCGGCGGCCAGCTCCTCGGCACCCGTCGCCGCCGACCCGACGCCGGCCGCGTACTGGTCGGCGCCGGTCGCGAGCTCGTCCGCCCCGGAGGCGGCCTGGCCGACACCGGCGGCGTACTGCTGCGCGCCGTCGGCCAGCGCATAACCGCCGTCGGCCGCCTGACCGACACCGGAGGCGAACTGGTCCGCGCCGTCGGCCAGCGCATAACCGCCGTCGGCCGCCTGACCGACACCGGAGGCGAACTGGCTCGCGCCGTCGGCCAGCGCGTAGCCACCGTCCGCGGCCTCGCCCACACCGGAGGCGAACTGGCCGACACCGTCGGCGTACTGCCGGGCGCCGTCGGCCAGGTCGTCGGCCCCGGAGGCGGTCTCGTCGACACCGTCGGCGAGCTGGTTCGCCCCGTCGGCGGCCTCCCCGATCCCGTCGGAGAGGTCGTTGAAGCCGATCAGCACGTTGTCCACGTACGTCTCGGTCAGGGAGGACCCGAGCACCGTCGTGGCCGTGGTGGCGACGATGCGGGCCAGCGCGTCGTCGACCACGCGGCCGCCGGCGGGCGTGGACACGTCGATCGTCGCCTGGCGTGCCTCGGTCGGGTCCTCGGACCCGAACGACGTCGCGGCGGCCGAGAAGTCCTCGGGGATCGTCACCACGGCGGCGAAGGTGCCGTCGTCGAGCCCCTCGGCCGCCTGCTCGGTGTCGGTGATGGTCCAGTCGTAGTTCACGTCCGAGTCCTCGGCACCGCCGACCAGCCCGGCGGCGAGCTGGCGGCCGAGCGGGACGGTCTGGCCGTCCATCTCGACGGGTTCGTCGTCGTTGACGATCGCGGCGGGGACAGTGTCGAGGCGGTCGACCGGGTTCCACAGGGACGCCAGCAGGATGCCCAGCACGAGGACGGGGAGGAGGGCGACCGCTGCGACCGCCCACGGGTTCTGCCTGACGCGGTTCATGCCCGCACCTCCTGGGTGGTGGAGTTCTGGTCGTGCTCGGGGTGCCCGGCGTGCTCGTCGTCCGCGCCGTGCTCCTCGGCCGGCGGCGGTGGCGGAGTCTCCCCGCCGTGCAACGTGCCGGGGGAGCCCCAGCCGGAACCGACGTCGAGGACGGGCGTCCCGGTCGGCAGCAGGTCGGTCGCGGCGACCCCGGTGGACCCGACGAGCAGCGTCGTCCCGGTGCCGGCGGCGGCCGACAGCGCGTGGGCGAGCGCCTCGCGGTCGGCACGGTCGGCGACGACGTCGGTCCGGTCGACGACGACGACGCGCGCGCCCTCGCGCACGGCCTGCGTCACGGCACCGGCGGCCGGCGCGTCGGGGGCGGCGGCGTCGACGACGGCGACGCGGGACCGGACGGCCGGGGCCCGTTCGGGCAGGACGTACCCGGCGGTCTTGACCACGCCGTCGTCCGGGTGGATGCGGCCGGCGACGGCCAGCAGCAGGGCGTTGACGGCCGCGGTGGCGTCACCGTGCACGGCGAGCGCCCCGCCCGCGGGGACCCGGACGCTCACCGGGCCGACGAGCGGCGCGTCGCCGGGGCGGGCGTGCGGCCCGGCGACGGTGACCTCGTGCGCGGCGACGGCGTCCTCGCGGCCGTCGGGCCGCGGCCCGGGCCAGTCGGCGAGGCGCAGCTCGCGGGCGATGCCCTCGCCCTCGACGTCGAACGTCGGCAGGGCGCGGTCGAGCCAGCGCGGGATCCACCAGGCCCGGTCGCCCAGGAGGGCGAGCACGGCGGGGACCAGGACCATCCGCACCACGAACGCGTCGACGGCGACGCCGACCGCCAGACCGAGCGCGATCGGTTTGAGGGACATGTCGCCTTCGGGGACGAACGCCACGAAGACGCTGAACATGATGACGGCGGCCGCGGTGACCACCTTGGCGGCCCCCTGGAAGCCGGTGTGCACGGCACGGCGGGCGCGACGTCCGTTGTGGACGAAGTCCTCGCGGATCCGGGACACGAGGAACACCTCGTAGTCCATCGCCAGGCCGAAGAGCACGCCCATGAGGATGATCGGCATGAAGCTGATGACGGGACCGAGCTTGGTCACGTGCAGCGCGTCGGCGAACAGCCCGTTCTCGAACACGAGGGTGACCGCGCCGAACGCCGCGCCGACGCTCAGCAGGTACCCGACGGTCGCCTTGACCGGTACCCAGATGGACCGGAACACCATCATGAGCAGCAGCAGCGACAGGCCGACGACGACGATGCCGAACGGCAGCAGCGCCTGGCCGAGCTTGTCGGACACGTCGATGCCGACGGCGGTGAACCCGGTGACGGACAGGTCGACGCCGTACTCGTCGATCCAGTAGTCGTGCATCGAGCGGATCTCGTTGACGAGCGCCTTGGTCGCCTCGGAGTCCGGCGCCCCCTCGGGGACCACCTGGATGATGCCGGTGTCCGCGCTCTGGTTGGGCGTGGCCATCGGGACGTCGGCGACGCCGGGCAGCGCCTCGATCTCGGTGGCGAGGTCGTCCATGAGGCCGAGAGGGTCGGTCGACTCGATGATCGTGCCCGTGACGATCAGCGGTCCGTTGAACCCGTCGCCGAAGTTCTCCCCGACCAGCTCGTACGTCTGCCGGGCCTCGTTGCCCTCGGGCAGGTAGCCGGCGTCGGGCAGCGCCAGGCGCAGGTTGGTGGCCGGGAACGCGAGGGCCCCGAGCGCGACGACGACGAGCACGATGGTGACGATCGGCTTCTTCGTCACGGCCGCGACCCAGCCGGCGAAGAAGCGGTTCTCGTGGCCGGTCGCGTCGGCGGCCGGGGCGACCGTCTTCCCGCGACGGGCCTTCCGGCGCGGCTTCGGGCGGAGCCGGTCGCCCGCCATGGCGAGCAGCGCCGGCAGCAGGGTGAGGGAGACCAGGACGGCGAACCCGACGGCGACGGCCGCGGCGACACCCATGACCGACAGGAACGGGATGCCGGCGACGCTGAGGCCGACCAGCGCGATCATCACGGTCAGCCCCGCGAAGACGACGGCGGACCCGGCCGTGGCGGTCGAGCGCGCGACGGACTCGTGCACGTCGACGCCGTCGCGCAGCAGCTCCTGGTGGCGGGAGACGATGAACAGCGCGTAGTCGATGCCGACGGCGAGACCGAGCATCAGCCCGAGCATCGGGGTGGTGGAGTTGATCGGGCCGAGCACCGTCGTGGCCAGGAGCAGCAGCATCGACACGCCCACGCCGACCAGGGCGTTGACCAGCGGCAGCCCGGCGGCGACGAAGGAGCCGAGGGTGAGCACGAGCACCACCAGCGCGATCACCAGGCCGACGGCCTCGACGATGCTCAGCGCCGGCAGCTCGGTGGAGAACAGCTCCCCGCCCAGGGAGGCCTGCGCGCCGGCCGGGAGCACGGCGGACAGCTCGTCGGTGGTCTCGTGCAGGGCGTCCTTGGTGGCGTCGCTGATCGAGAACGCGTCGCCGTCGAGCTGCACCTGCAGGATCGTGGCCTGCTCGTCGTCGCTGACCGAGGCGGAGAGCTGGTCGTCGTACGGCGTGGTGACGACCCGGACCTCGTCGAGCTCGCCGATCTCCTCGGCGGCGTCCTCGACCGGCCCGCGCACGTCGTCGGACTCGACGGTCTCGCCGTCCGGCGCCACGACGATGATCTGCGCCGAGGACCCGCTGACCTCGGGGAACGTGGCCGAGAGCTGGTCCAGCGCCTCCTGCGCCTCCGTGCCCGGGATGGTGATCGAGTTGTCGAAGCCCTGGTAGAGCAGGCCGCCGGCCGCCCCCGTGAGGACGAGGATCCCGAGCCAGGCGACGACGACGAGCCGACGCGCGCCGGCGGCCCAGCGGCCGAGCGAGTACAGGACGGAGGACACGCGGGACTCCCGAGGGCAGGAACGACAGGACGATCGATACGCCACTGTATCCGATACGCAAATGTATCGGATACACCGGTGCACTGACTACAGTGGGCACCGCACCACGTTCCAGGGAGGGCCCACGTGACGACCGAGCACGCCACCAGCGTGCGCTCCGCGCGCCGCGAGCGCACGCGTGAGCGCCTGCTCGACGCGGCCTTCGCGCTCTTCTCCGAGCACGGCGTGGCCGCCACCCCGATCGAGGCGATCTGCGAGGCCGCCGGGTTCACCCGCGGCGCGTTCTACTCGAACTTCGGCTCGCGCGAGGAGCTGTTCCACGCCCTCGTGGAACGCAAGGCCCGCGACCACCTGCGGTCGCTCGAGCAGCTCGGCCCCCAGCTCGCCGCCGCCCGCGCCGCGACCCCCGAAGGGTTCCGCGACGCCGTCCGGCAGGTCCTCGTCGCGTTCGAGCTCGACGAGGAGGAGCACCGGCTGTGGTGCCTGATGAACGCCGAGTTCGAGCTGATGGCCATGCGCGACCCCGAGGTCGCGCAGCAGTACGTCGGCGCCCAGAACCGCCTGCGCGGCGAGGTCGCCGCCGTGATCGACGGGCTGCTGGAGCAGTTCGACCTGCGGTTCATCGTGGACACGCCCACCGCCGTCGACCTGCTCATGTGCGTCGAGGACGCCGGCTCGCGGGCCGCGGTGCTCGGCGCCCCGGCCGACCAGCAGGCCATCGCCCGCCTGGAGCGGCTGGTCGACCTCCTCGTGACGCCCCGGTAGGGGCCCGGTCGGGCGCCCGGCCACGCGCCACGAGGAGGTCGCGTCCTCAGCCGAGGGTCGTCGGCAGGACCGTGTCGCCCTCACCGGCCGGCACGTCGAGCACGTGCTCGGCCAGGAAGGCCAGCACGCCCTGGTACCAGACCTTCGCGTGCTGCGGGGTCAGGATCCAGTGGTTCTCGTCCGGGAAGTACAGGAAGCGGTGCACGGTCGAGCCGTCGTCGGCCGCGGGCAGCCCCGAGTCGGCGAGCAGCTCTCGCCACAGCCGCAGACCCTCGCCGATCGGCACCCGGTAGTCCTTGTCGCCGTGGATCACCAGCACCGGCGTGGTGATGTCCCCGACGAACCGGTGCGGGCTGTGCGCGTCGCGCATCTCGGGGGTCATCTCCCGCGCCCAGTAGTAGGCGTGGTCCGTCGTCGGGCCGAACCCGTCCAGCGCCCACAGCGAGGCGTGCGTGACGACGGCGCGGAACCGGTCGGTGTGCCCGGCCACCCAGTTCGCCATGTACCCGCCGAACGAGCCGCCCATCGCGGCCGTCCGGGACGCGTCGACGTCGTCGCGGGCCTCGGCGGCGTCCTGGACCGCCATGAGGTCGGTGAACGGGGCGTCGCCCCACGCACCCCACCCGCGGGCGACGAACTCCTGACCGTACCCCGTGGACAGGGCCGGGTCCGGCAGCAGCACCGCGTACCCGCGCGCCACCATCAGCCACGGGTTCCAGCGCCACGACCAGGCGTTCCACGAGCCGAGCGGGCCGCCGTGGATCCACAGCAGCAGCGGCGCCGGGTCCGACGACGACGCCCCGGCGGGCAGCGCCAGCCAGGCCCGGACGCGGGTCCCGTCGGCCGCCGTCGTGACCACCTCGGTCAGCGAGCCCGGGAGCTCCGGGGCGGGCACCGGGGACGGCAGCGCGACGGCGTCGACCGGCTCGCGCTCCCCCGGCTCCCCGGAGGCGACGAACGCCGCCAGGTCGACCCGCACCGGCTCCGACGGCGCGGCGTAGGAGGTGCGCAGCGCGTACAGCGCCGACCCGTCCGGCGCGACGCGGACGTCGGTGAGCACGGCGTCGTCCGCGGTCACCCGCTCGACGGTCACCGGCCCCTCGCCGGGCGCACCGTCGAACGTGAGCAGGAAGACCGGGCCGCGCCCGTCGTCGTCCGCGGTCACGACCAGCCCGCCCCCGTCCGGCAGCCAGGTCAGCGACGACGGCCAGCGGTCCCAGTCGTCGGCGAGCACCTCGGGCTCGCCGCTGCCGTCCAGCGCCACGAGGGCGGCCCGGACCACCGGCGGGTCGGTGGGCGTCGTGATCGTCGAGGTCACGTAGGCGACCCACCGGCCGTCCGGGGAGACGGTCGGCGCGCCGATCTCGGCGTCGGGGTCGTCGACGAGGGTGCGCCGCTCGCCGGTGGCGGTGTCGATCGCGACGAGGATCGTGCGGCGCGCGGCGCCCGGGTCGGCGACCGCCCAGCTCGCGACCAGCGTGCCGCCGTCCGGGCTCAGGGCCGCGTCGTGCTCCTCGAGCTGGCGGCCGGCCCCCGTGAGCTGACGCGGCTCGGCCCGCTCCCCCTCGGCCACGTCGCCGAGGGCGAACGCGTACCGGCGCGGCGCGTCCGGGCCCAGGTCGTGGTCCCAGTGGCGCACCGGGTAGCCGGTGTGCCAGATCGCGTTCACCTTCGTGTCACGCCGCGCCGTGCGGAGCTCGGCGTCGGCCTCGAGGTCGTCGGCCGAGGGCAGCACGGCCGTCGACAGCGAGACGACGTCGGCGTCGCGGGCGGCGAGGACCCCGCCGACGCCGCCCGGCGCCGTCGCCACCACGCGCGCCTCGCCGCCGTCCGCGGGCAGCGCCCACAGGGCCGCCTTCTTCTCGTCGTCGGACCCCGTGCTCTCGGGGTCGGGGCGGGCGGAGGTGAAGAGCAGGTCGCCGCCGGCGGTGAAGACGGCGGCGGACTCGCCGGCCGCGCTGCGGGTCAGGCGTCGCGCCGGCCGGGCGCCGGTCGGGTCGATCTCCCACAGCGCCGAGACGGAGCCGGTGCGCTCCGGGTCGAGGGTCTGCACGGTCGTGACGAGCCGCCGTCCGTCCGCGCTGAGGGCGAGGCCCCCGAGGCGGCCGAGGGCCAGGTAGTCGTCGAGGTCGTCGAAGGGGGTGCGCGGGGTCTCCGCGGAGGTGTCCTGAGTCACCCTCCCGGGTCTACCACACGCCCCGGACGGCCGACCCCGCACGGCGCCGTCGGAAGGGCTCCCGCGCGGCGCTCGCGACGCTCCGGGAACGCCGGGCCGAACCGCAGGTGAACAGTGGTCGAACACCTCGTCGGGGGGCACGACGCGCCTTGAACGGCGCCCGCGCGCTCAGGCAGATTCTGGACGTGAGTCACGACAGCGCCCCGCCTCCCCTGCCCGCCAAGGTCGACCTGGTCGTCGTCGGCGCGGGCATCGTGGGGCTGGCGCACGCCGTCGAGGCCCACGCCCGGGGCCACTCGGTGCTCGTCCTGGACGGCGCCGCCCGGCCCGACGGGTCGACCGCCCGGCGCAGCGGGCACGTGGCCGTCACCACCCAGGACTCGACCGCGCTCGCCTGCGCGCTGGCCTCCCGGGAGCGCTGGCTGAAGCTCGGCCGCGACGCCGGCTTCGGGGTGCGCGAGAGCGGCGCGGTCGTCGTCGCCCAGCACGCCGACGAGCTCGCCGTGCTCGACGACCTCGTCGCCGCGCGCGCCGGCGACGCCGAGCTGCTCGACCACCGCAGCGTGGCCGACCGGACCCCGGTCGCGCACGCCGTCGGGGGCGTGTGGCTCCCCCTCGACCTGCGGCTGGACCCCTACGCCGCGCTGCTGGCGATCTGCGACTGGCTCTCCTCGCGCCCCCAGGTGGACGTCGCCTGGCGTACCGCCGCCCAGACCTTCGACGCCGGCAGCGGCTGCACCCTGGTGCGCACCTCGCGGGGCGAGGTCGTGGCCAAGCGGGTCGTGGTCGCCGCCGGGCAGGCGGTCGGCTCCCTCTTCTGGTCCGCGGGGGCCGACCTGACCCCCGTGCGCCGCCAGCTCCTGCGCGTCGCGCCGCCCACGCCCGACGACGTCGCCGCGCAGGCCCGGCTCGCCTCCGGGCCCGTCGTGCTCGGCGGCACGACCGTGCTGCGCGACGCCGCCTACCTGCACTCGCGGGCGCTCGGCGAGGTGCGCGACCGGTGGCGCCGGCACCGGCCGGACCTGCTCGCCGCGGAGATCCACCTGTCGCTGCACTCCCAGGCCGACGGCTCCGTCGTCGTCGGCGACGGGCGGGCCCCCGCCGACGTGCCGGGCCGCTCCGAGGCGGTGGACGGGCTGCTGCTCGACGCGACCGCCGAGCTGCTCGGCACCGGTCCGCTCACGGTGCTCGGCCGCTGGACGGCGACCGAGCCGGTGCGCGCCCGCACCGCGCCGGTGGCCGACCCGTTCGTCGTCACCGAGCCGCTGCCCGGCGTGCGGACCGTCAACGTCACCGACGGGCTGGCCACGACGACGGCGCTGGGGCTGGCCCCGCGGGTGCTCGACGAGCTCTTCTGACCCGCGGCACGACCGCGAGGAGACCGGTCGCCCAGGGGGCTCGTCGGCCGCAGGATCACGCACCGGTCACGGTTCGGGTGAAGTTCGGACGGCGTGTTGACAACGGTTTCTGCCAGGCGTTCTCTGAAAAGTGGGGAGGACGGGCGCACCGACGCGCCTGGTCGCGGCCCCGGGCTCGCGATCCCCTCGCACCGCACCGAAGGCGATGAGGAGCATGCGTAGCGGACGACTCGTGTCAGCGACGGCGGGTGCCGCCGTCCTCGCCCTGGGCCTGGCGGCCTGCGGCGGATCCGGAGACACCGGCGACACCTCCGACGGGAGCACCGGCGGCGAGGACATGGCCGGTGGGGACGTCGAGGTGTTCACCTGGTGGGCCGCCGGCTCGGAGAAGGCCGGGCTCGACGCCCTGGTGGGGGTGTTCGAGGAGCAGCACCCCGACTTCACCTTCGTCAACGGCGCCGTGGCGGGCGGCGCGGGCTCCGCGGCGAAGGACCTGCTGCAGTCGCGGCTGCAGGCGGGCGACCCGCCGGACACGTTCCAGGCGCACGCCGGAGCGGAGCTGCAGGACTACATCGACGCCGCGCAGATCGAGGACGTCTCGGCCCTGTACGACGAGTTCGGCCTGACCGACGCGTTCCCGCCCGACCTCGTCGACCGGCTGACCACCGAGGACGGGGCGATCTACTCCGTCCCGTCGAACATCCACCGCGCGAACGTGGTGTGGGCCAACCCCACCGTGCTCGAGGACGCGGGACTGGACCCCGCCGCCGAGTACGCCGACCTCGACGCCTGGTACGAGGCGCTCGACGCCGTGCAGGAGTCCGGCGCGACCGCGCTGTCGATCGCGACGACGTGGACGCAGGTCCACCTGCTGGAGACGGTGCTGCTGTCCACGCTCGGTCCCGAGGCCTACACCGGGCTGTGGGACGGGTCGACCGACTGGGAGGGCCCCGAGGTGACGGCGGCGCTCGAGCACTTCGAGAGGCTGATGGGCTACACCAACGGCGACCGGGACGGCCTCGACTGGCCCGACGCGACCCAGCAGGTCATCGACGGCGACGCCGGCTTCAACGTGATGGGCGACTGGGCGGAGGCGGCGTTCCAGGAAGCGGGCTCCATGGCGCCCGACGACTACGTCTACTTCCCGGTCCCGGGGACCGACGGGGAGTTCGACTTCCTGGCGGACTCGTTCACCATGCCGGTCGGGGCCCCGAACCCCGACGGGACGCGCGCCTGGCTCGACACCGCCGGGTCGACCGAGGGCCAGGAGGCGTTCAACAAGGCCAAGGGGTCCATCCCGGCCCGCACGGACGCCGACACCTCGGACTTCTCCGAGTACCAGCAGACCGCCGTCGAGGCGTTCGCCAGCGACACCATCGTGTCCTCGCTCGCGCACGGTGCCGCGACACCGGTCGCCACGCTCAACGCGATCTCGGACGCCACGAGCAAATTCACCACCGGCGCCTCGGACCTGGCCACGTTCCAGTCCGAGCTGGCCGCGGCGACCATGTGACGCCGTCCGACGGTGGCCGGCCCGCAGGCCGGCCGGCCGCCGTCCGCCCCCGGGAGGACGCATGAGACACCGTCTGCGGCGGTTCGGAGCACCGCTCCTGCTGCTCGCCCCGTCGCTGATCCTGCTGGCCGTGTTCGTCTACGGCCTCATCGCCGCGAACTTCCGGACCTCGATCACGGACAACCACACCGCGGCCCAGGCCACCGGGCAGCAGCCCGTGACGACGGTCTGGTTCGAGAACTACGTCGCCCTGCTGGGCAGCGACGACTTCCAGCACTCGCTGACGAACCTCGTGCTGTTCACGGTCGCGTTCCTCGTCGGGACCATGGTGATGGGGTTCGGCTGGGCCTGGATGCTCGACAAGCCGGACCGCGGCGAGGGGTTCTTCCGCTCGATCTACCTGTTCCCCATGGCGGTGTCGTTCGTGGCCTCCGGCGTCGTGTGGCGGTGGCTGCTGAACTCCAACCAGGGCGAGGGCGCCAGCGGCCTCAACCGCCTGTTCCAGATGGTCGGGCTGGACTTCCTGCAGAACAACTGGTGGAACAACATCACGTTCGGCATCCTGGCGATCGCCCTGCCGGCGATCTGGCAGCTCTCGGGGTACGTGATGGCGCTGTTCCTCGCCGGCTTCCGCGGCATCCCCGACGAGCTGCGGGAGGCCGCCCGCGTGGACGGGGCCCGCGAGTGGCAGCTCTACCGGCTGGTGCTCTTCCCGCAGCTGTCGCCCATCGCCCTGTCCGCGCTGATCATCATCGGCCACATGTCGCTGAAGTCGTTCGACCTCATCATGTCGATCTCGAAGCCGGCGAACTACCAGACCAAGGTGCCGGCGGTCGACATGTACGTGTTCAAGTCGAGCTTCAACTACGCCGACGCGGCCGCCGTCGGGACGATCCTGCTGGTCATCGTCGCGCTGGTCGTCGTGCCCTACCTCGTCCGGACCCACAAGGCGGAGAAGCGATGAGCACCCACGTCTCCACGCCACCGGGCGTCACGGGCGAACCCGTCGGGCTCCGGGACGACACCGCGCGCCGCCGGTTCACCGTCGGCCGCACCGCCAAGTACGCGGCGATGATCCTGTTCGTCCTCATCGTGCTGATCCCCGTCTACGTGCTGTTCGTGACGAGCTTCAAGGGGGCCGGCGACGCCTCCCCGGCCCGCGCGTGGAACCTGCCGACCGACTGGACCCTCGACAACTGGGTCGGCGCCTGGAACGCCCTGTCCCCCGCCATCGGGCGCACCTTCCAGATGGTCGTCCCGGCCGCGATCATCTCGGCGATGCTCGGGTCGATGAACGGGTTCGTGCTGTCGCGCTGGTCGTTCCGCGGCGCCGACGTCGTCTTCACGCTGATCCTGTTCGGCATGTTCATCCCGTACCAGGCGGTGATGATCCCGCTGCTGGAGCTGATGCTCGGGGCGGGGGTCCCCAGCGGCGTCCCGTCGCTGATCATCCTGCACGTCATCTACGGGATCCCGATCACGACGCTGATCTTCCGCAACTACTACCAGACCGTCCCGCACGAGCTGGTCGAGGCCGGACGCGTCGACGGCGCGGGGATGCTGCGCACGTACTGGTCGATCATCCTGCCGATCTCGGTGCCGAGCTTCGTCGTCGTGCTCATCTGGCAGTTCACGAACGCGTGGAACGACTTCCTGTTCGCGGTGTTCTTCTCCTCGAGCCAGAACGGCCCGGTCACCCTGGCACTGAACAACCTGGCCAACGGCGCGCTGCTGCAGGACTACGGCGTCTCGATGGCCGGGGCGCTGCTCGCGTCGCTGCCGCCGCTGCTGGTCTACATCCTGCTCGGCAAGTACTTCGTCGGGGGGCTGATGTCCGGGTCGGTCAAGGGCTGACCGACCCCGCCGGGACAGGCGGGCTCAGTCGCGCCCGTCGCGCTCGGCCATGTCGGCCAGCATCCGGTTGTAGGCCCGCAGCTCGGCGTCGTCGTCCCGCTCCGCCCGACGGTCGCTGCGGCGGGCCTCCCGCTCGTCGGACCGGGCCCACTGCACGCCCACGACGACGGCGAGCACCAGCGTGGGCAGCTCCCCGATCCCCCAGGCGATGGCGCCGCCGAGCTGCTGGTCGTCGATCGCGGGCAGACCCCACGGCCGTCCCATGTTCCCGAACCAGTCGGCCACGAGCAGCGACGTGCCGGTGGTGAGCACGACCCCGAAGAAGGCGTGGAACACCATGGTGGCGAACAGCAGGAGCAGCCGCTGCGGGTACGGCGGGCGCTGCGGACCGGGGTCGATGCCGACGAGAGCGTTGGCGAACAGGTACCCGGCGAGCGTGAAGTGGATGATCATCCACACGTGCCCGGCGTGGTTGGACAGCGCCCACCCGAACACCGGCGTGAAGTAGAAGGCGATCATGCCGCCGGCGAAGACCACCGCCGCCACGACCGGCTTCGCCACGAAGCTGCCGACGCGGGAGTGCACGATCGCGAGCACCCACTCCCGGGGCCCGCGGGAGCCGTCCTTGCGGGCCGGGACCGCCCGCAGCAGCAGCGTCACGGGGGCCGCGAGGACCAGCAGCAGCGGGACGACCATCGCCAGGATCATGTGCTGGGTCATGTGCCCGGAGAAGATCACGTGGCCGTACACCGAGGGGCCGCCGTTCGTCACCCAGACCATGATCGCCATGCCGGCGCACCAGGAGATCGTGCGACCGAGGGGCCAGCGGTCGCCGCGGCGGCGCAGCCGCAGCGCCCAGGTGACGTAGACCAGCGCCCCGGCGACGCTGGCGACGGCGAACAGGGGGTCGAAGCTCCACTGCGTGAAGTAGTTGCCCAGCGTGTTCTCGGGCGGCAGGGCGTAGCCGGTGAGCTGGAAGGCGGGCGAGGCGTCGACGAGCTCCTCGTCCGGCACCGGCGGCGCCGTCGACCCGAGCGCCACCGCGACGCCGGAGACCGCCCCGATGGTGACGAGCTCGGCGGCGAGGAGCTGCCAGAACAGCCGTCGCACGCGGCCGGGGTCGGTGGCGAGCCGACCGACGACCCAGCGCCGGTGGGCCCAGCCGAAGGCACCGAGCGCGAGCAGCAGGAGCACCTTGGCCTGCAGCAGGACGCCCCACCGGGTGACGAGGTCGTCCAGGTGCTGCATGCGGATCAGGGCACTCATCAGGCCGGACAGGGCGACCAGGACGAAGCACCAGGCCGCGACCGGGGAGAACCGGGCGACCGCGCTCGCGGCGAGGAGGTCGTCGTCCCGGCGCCTCCTGGTGCGGGTGAGCACCACGACGAGCAGCGCCGCGAGCCCCCCGACCCACAGCGCCGCGCCGACCAGGTGCAGCAGCATCGCCCCGACGGCCAGGTCGTGGTTGACGGCCCCGGCGGCGTGCCCGGTCGTGGACTGCAGGGCGAGCGCCGCCCCGGGCAGCACGGCCGTCCACAGGGCTCCGACCGGACCCCGCACCCCCAGTGCGAGGGCCGACGTGACCGCAGCCAGCAGGATCGTCCACAGCCCGATCTGCCCCAGCTCGACGTCGAGCACGAACTGCCACAGGCCCTGCCCGAAGGTCTCCGCGGCGAGGGAGATCGTCGAGACGTAGGAGTAGCTGAGGACGAGCTGGACGACGGCGGCGACCGCCCACAGGCTCGACGCCCAGCCGGCCACGAGCAGGACGCGGTCGGTGTGCCGTCCGCGCGGCAGCAGGAACGCGACCGCGAACAGGCCGCCCACGGTCACGGCAAGCGCGAGCTCGGACAGCACCGTCGCGGCCGGCAGCCCCCAGCGCACCGCCGGCCCCGGGTCGCTGAAGGTCCCCAGCGGGTCGAAGGCGCCCGAGTAGGAGCCGGCGGCCAGCAGGGCGAGCAGGGCGACGACGACGGCGCCCGGCCCGGCGGCGATCAGCCACCAGGGGCGCGCCGACGTGGGCGCCGGGGCGGGGCGGGTCGTCGGGGCGGCGGGCGCGGTCACAGCATCCAGGGTAGGCGGCGTGCGGGGACGTCCCGGACCGCCGTCGCTGTGACCCTCGCCGCCTCCGCGCGAGATCGACCCACCGGGACCGAGATCGACTGACGGTGCGTCGATCTCGGTCGGGTGGGTCGATCTCGCGGCGACGGGACGCGCGCGGGCCCGGGGACTCCGATCAGCCCCAGACGAGCCCCTGCGCGGGGTCCTCCAGCACCTTCGCGACGTCGGACAGGAAGCGCGAGCCCAGCCCGCCGTCGACGAGCCGGTGGTCGAAGCTCAGCGCGAGCTGGGTGACCCAGCGCGGCTTGATCTTGCCCTTGTGCACCCACGGCTGCTGGCGGATCGCGCCGAACGCGAGGATGCCCGACTCCCCCGGGTTGAGGATCGGCGTCCCGGTGTCGATGCCGAACACGCCCACGTTGGTGATGGTGAACGTGCCCCCGGACATGTCCACCGGCGTCGTGCGTCCGGCCCGCGCGGTCGCCGTCAGCTCGCCGAGCGCCTGGGCGAGCCCGAGCAGCTCGAGGCGGTGGGCGTCCTTGACGTTGGGCACCACGAGGCCCCGGGGGGTCGCCGCGGCGATCCCGAGGTTCACGTAGTGCTGGTAGACGATCTCCTGCGCCTCGTCGTCCCAGCTCGCGTTGATCTCCGGGTGCCGCTGGATGGCCAGCAGCGCCGCCTTCGCCGCGATGAGCAGCGGCGTCACCCGCACGTCGGCGAAGTCACGGTCGCTCTTGAGCCGCTCGACGAGCTTCATCGTCTTCGTGACGTCGACGGTGTGGAAGACCGTCACGTGCGGGGCGGTGAACGCGCTGGCCACCATCGCCTCCGCGGTCCGCCGGCGCACGGACTTGACCGGGACGCGGGTGGTGCGACCGTCGTCGGAGACGCCGCCCGAGGCCATCCAGGGCTGGTCGTCACCGGGGTAGGTCGCGAGCGCCCGCGGTTCGGCGGCCGCCGCGTGGGCGGTGACGTCCTCACGGGTGACGATCCCGCCGGGGCCGGTGGGGTGCACGGAGGCCAGGTCGACCCCCAGGTCGCGGGCCAGCTTGCGCACCGGCGGCTTGGCCAGCACCCGCACCCGGGTCGACGACGGTGCGTCGGCCGGGGACGAGGCCGCCGGCACGCTCACCATCGCGCGGTCGATCGAGGGGCCGGACGGCGCGGGGGGCTCCGGCGTCGGGGCCGGCGTCGCGGCGGCGGCCGGTGCCGGGGCAGCCGGAGCAGCCGGAGCGGCCGGGGCAGCCGGAGCCGGGGGCGGCGTCGCGGCGGCCTCGGCCGTCGGCGCAGGGGTCCCCCCGCGCCGACGCCGGCGCCGTCCGCCCGCCCCGGCGTCGGCGGTGCCGTACCCGACGAGCACCGACCCGGAGGACTCCCCGTTCGACGGGCTCTGCGGCGCGGCGGTCCCCTCAACGGGCGCGGCCGGTGCCGCGGGCTCGGTGGCCGGTGCCGCGCCGTCGCCGATCTCGAGGATCGGGGCGCCCACGTCGACCGTGGTGCCCTCCTCGGCCAGCAGCGCGGTCACGGTGCCGGCCCACGGGCTGGGCAGCTCCACGAGGGACTTGGCGGTCTCGATCTCGACGACGACCTGGTTGACCTCGACGGTGTCGCCGACGGCGACCTTCCACTCGACGATCTCGGCCTCGGTCAGCCCCTCACCGACGTCCGGCAGGGGGAAACGCTGGGTGCTCATCTCGTTCCTCCGGTCAGCGGGCGGGTCAGTGGGCCAGGGTGCGGTCGACGGCGTCCAGGACGCGGTCGACGCTCGGCAGGTACTCGTGCTCGAGCTTCGCCACCGGGTAGGGCGCGTGGTACCCGCCGACCCGCAGCACGGGTGCCTCGAGGGAGTAGAAGCACTCCTCGGTCAGGCGTGCGGCGAGCTCCGCCCCCGAGCCGAAGAACGACGGCGCCTCGTGCACGACGACGCAGCGACCGGTGCGGCGCACCGACTCCGCGACGGTGGGCACGTCCAGCGGGGAGACCGACCGCAGGTCCACGACCTCGGCGCTCGTGCCCTCGGCGGCGAGCGCCTCGGCGGCGGACAGCGCCGTGGCGACCGTCGGTCCGTAGGCGACCAGGGTCACGTCGGTCCCGGACCGGGCGACCCGGGCCGTCCCGAGCGGGTCCGGGCCGGCGGCGTCGTCCAGGGACGGCACGGGGCTGTCCAGGTCGACGTCACCCTTGGACCAGTAGCGCCCCTTGGGCTCGAGGAAGATCACCGGGTCCGGGGAGGCGACGGCGGCGCGCATCATGTCGTAGGCGTCCTGCGGCGTGGCCGGGGAGACGACCCGCAGGCCGGCCGTGTGCGCGAACAGCGCCTCCGGCGACTCCGAGTGGTGCTCGACGGCGCCGATCCCGCCGCCGTAGGGGATCCGGATGACGACGGGCACCTGGATCCGCCCGCGGGAGCGGTTGTGGATCTTGGCGAGCTGGGTGGTGATCTGGTCGTAGGCGGGGAAGACGAAGCCGTCGAACTGGATCTCGCACACGGGCCGGTAGCCGCGCATCGCGAGGCCGATGGCCGTGCCGACGATGCCGGACTCCGCCAGCGGGGTGTCGACGACCCGGTGCTCGCCGAAGTCCTTCTGGAGCCCGTCGGTGACGCGGAAGACGCCGCCGAGCCGGCCGATGTCCTCGCCCATGAGCATCACCGACGGGTCGGCCTCGAGGGCGGCACGCAGGCCGGCGGTGACCGCCTTGGCCAGCGGCATGGTCTGGGTGCTCATCGGGCCACCTCCGCGGTCTCGGCGTCCTGCGCGGTCTGCTCGGCCGTCTCGGCCTCGTACCGCTCGAACCAGGCGCGCTCGGCGGCGACCTGCGCGTGCGGCGTGGCGTAGACGTGGTCGAACATCGACGTGGTCTCCGGGGCGCCCAGGGCGCGGACGCCGGCCCGCAGGGTCTCGCCGAGCGCGTCGGCCTCGGCGGCGACGCCGGCCGCCCAGTCGTCGTCCCAGTGCTCCTCGGCGCGCAGCAGGGCCGCGAGCCGGTCGATGGGGTCACGCTGGCGCCAGTACTCCTCCTCGGCACGCTCGCGGTACCGGGTGGGGTCGTCGGAGGTGGTGTGGGCACCCATCCGGTACGTGTACGCCTCCACGAACGTGGGTCCGTGACCGGCGTGGGCCCGTTCCAGCGCCTCGGCCATCACGGCGTAGCAGGCGAGGACGTCGTTGCCGTCCACGCGCACGCTCGGCACGCCGAAGCCCTCGCCGCGGCGGTACAGCGGGACGCTGGACTGACGGGTGGTCGGCTCGGAGATGGCCCACTGGTTGTTCTGGCACCAGAACACGACGGGGGCGTCGTTGACGGCGGCGAACACGAGCGCCTCGCTGACGTCGCCCTGGCTCGTCGCGCCGTCGCCGAAGCAGGCGACGACGGCGGTGTCCCGTTCCGGGTCGCCGGTCCCGACGGCGCCGTCGCGCTGGACGCCCATGGCGTACCCGGTGGCGTGCAGCACGTGGGAGCCGATGACGAGCGTGTACAGCGCGACGTTGTGCTCCGCGGGGTCCCAGCCGCCGTGGTCCTGGCCGCGGTACAGCCGCAGCCGGTCGACCGGGTCGACGCCGCGGACGTGCAGGATGCCGTGCTCGCGATACGAGGGGAACACCATGTCCGGGGCGGCCAGCGCGTGGGCGGGCCCCACCTGCGCGGCCTCCTGGCCGGTCGCCTGGGCGTACAGGGCGAGCTCGCCCTGTCGCTGCAGCGCGGTGGCCTCGTCGTCGAACCGGCGCGTCAGGACCATGTCGCGGTACATCGCGCGCAGGTCGTCACCGGTCAGGTGGGCGACCCGTGCCGCGTAACCGGGATGGTCACCGTCGTTGTCGGGTTCGTGGACGCGCTCCCCGGTGGGGGCGACGAGCTGGACGAGCGGGGTGACGTCGGCGGACCCGACGTCGGACCCGTCGATGACCTGGTGCGGCACACGGTCTCCTTCGCTGGCGGCCCCGGGCGGGGCTGGGCTGCTCCGGCTGCGCGCGAGGCCCGGAGTCCTGCCGCCGCGACGGCGGCGACCCCGAACCTACGCCTTCGTAGCCTACGCCAGCGTAGGTTGCCGGACCGGGGGATCACCCCCCGGCAAGCCGTCCAAGGCTCGACGCCCCGCTTTGGAGGATTCCTCCAACGGGCCGCGAGGGCGTGCGCGGCGAACGGTGTGGTCGCGGACCACTTTCCCGCGACCTTCCGTGGATCATCTACCGTGGAGAGCATGTGACAGACGCCTCGCGACACGAGGAGACGTACCGTGACCTCCACACCGCCGACACAGGACTCCGCCACCTCGTCGGAGCACGACCCGGACTCCGAGGGCCGTCGCTCGGCGATCCTGAGGCCCGTCTTCATCCCGGCCTCCATCATCATCATCGGGCTGATCGTCGCCACGATCGTCTTCGCCAACGTGGCCGGCGACGCGCTCGAGGAGGCCACGACGCAGCTCAACACCTGGATCACCGACGGTGTCGGCTGGTGGTACGTCATCGCCGTCAACATCTTCCTGGTGTTCGCGCTCTACTGCGCGTTCTCCAGGATCGGGCTCATCCGGCTCGGCCGGGACGGAGAGGGCCCGGAGTTCGGGGTCGTCTCCTGGTTCCTCATGCTCTTCAGCGCCGGCATGGGCATCGGGCTCGTCTTCTTCGGCGTCGCCGAGCCGCTGTGGCACTACGTGGCCCCGCCCGAGGCCTTCGGCAACACCCCGGAGTCGGACGCCGCCGCGCGCGAGTCGGTCGGCCTGATGATGCTGCAGTGGGGCTTCCACCCCTGGGCCATCTACGCCGTCGTCGGCCTGGGCCTGGCATACATGTCCTTCCGGCGCGGACGCCCGCTGGCCGTGCGCTGGCTGCTCGAGCCGCTCATCGGCCGCAAGCGCGTCGAGGGCTGGATGGGCCACACCGTGGACACCGTCGCCATCGTGGGCACCCTGTTCGGCGTCGCGACCTCGTTCGGGTTCGGCATCAGCCAGATCCTCGGCGGCCTGGAGTTCCTCGGCTGGGCCGAGACGTCCGACCCGCTGATCATCGGACTGATCACGGGCATCACGGCGGTCGCGGTGTGGTCCGTGGTCTCCGGCGTCCACAAGGGCCTGAAGTGGCTGTCGAACTTCAACATGTCCGTGGCCGCGCTGCTGGCCCTGGTGGTCTTCCTGCTCGGCCCGACGATCTTCCTGCTGAAGTCGATCCCGGAGAACGCCGGCGTCTACCTCTCGCTGCTGCCCGAGACGATGTTCCACGCCGGCCCGTTCTCCAGCGACGGCTGGGAGGCCGCCTGGACCATCGCCTACTGGGGCTGGTGGACCAGCTGGGCGCCCTTCGTCGGCATGTTCATCGCCCGCATCTCCCGCGGGCGCACCATCCGCGAGTTCGTCGTCGGCGTGCTCCTCGCGCCGACCATGGCCTCCCTGCTGTGGTTCACGATCTTCGGCGACTCGGGAATCCTGCAGCAGCGCGAGCAGGGCACGATGCTGGTCGAGGACCCCGAGACGGGCGACATGGTGGTCAACAGCACCACGGCGCTGTTCCAGCTCTTCGAGTCGTTCCCCGGCGGTCTGCCCGTCCTGCTGTCCGTGGTCGCGATGCTCGTGGTCGTGCTGTTCTTCGTCACGTCCTCCGACTCCGGCTCTCTGGTCATCGACATGCTCGCCTCCGGTGGCAGCACCCAGACCTCCGCCACGACCCGCGTCTACTGGGCCGTGCTGGAGGGCGTGGCCGCCGCGGTGCTGCTCGTGGTCGGCGGCAACGTCGCCCTGACGGCGTTGCAGACGTTGTCGATCTCGACCGCCGCACCCTTCTCGATCATCCTCGTCCTGGCGTGCATCTCCCTGATCAAGGCGTTCCGCCACGAGGTGGCCACGATGCCGAGCTACATCCAGGTCCTGCCGCAGTCCGAGGAGGCCGAGCCCGAGCCGCCACCGCTGGCCTCCGCGCTGCGCCACCGTCCGCAGCTGGGCGACGTCTCGATGACCCTCGACGGGCTGTCGACGACGCGCTCGAACGGACGGCCGGCGGCCGCACCGGAACCGGAGCCCGAGGCGGAACCGGAGCCGCAGATCATCACCTACCGGACGCTGCACCCGAGCGACGTCGTCCTCGACCCGGAGACGGGCGACCCCGTCGAGGTCGAGCAGGTCGAGGACCCGCTGGCCGGTGAGGTGTTCGACACCCCGGAGTTCGAGTCCTCCCAGGAGTTCCTCAACCAGGGCGGCCAGCTCGACGAGGACGGGAACCCGATCCCGCTGGACACCGACGAGGACGGCACCGGGGAGGACGGGGACCCGGCGGACCGGTCGGAGGAGCCGGAACCGCGCTCGACGTCCTGACGTACCGGCTCAGCGACCGCCGATCTCGTCGGCAGTTCGTCGTCAGGTCGGCAGTTCGGACTGCCGACCTGACGACGAACTGCCGACGCGACGAGGGACCAACGTCTCGACCCGACGGCGCACGCCCGCCACGTCCAGCCCGTGCGCCGCGGCGTGGTCGTCCGGCGAGCCGTACCGCCGCAGCTCGACGTCCCGGGGCACCCCGACGTGGACGACGCGCGCCGGCCGGTCGGCGAGCGCCGCCGCCACGGCGGCCGCGCTCGTGCCCTCCAGGTACGGCTCGACGACGGCGAGCGCCGGCGTCGGCCCGGCCAGCCGCCGCAGCCCGACCGCGTCCAGGGGGTGCGGCGTCGCCGTGTACGCGACCCGCACCGGCAGGTCGGCGGTGGCGGCGAGCACCGTGTCGAGCATCGGCCCGACGGCGAGCACGAGCGGCGCGGGAGCGGCGCCGGGTCCGTCGGCGACGTCGCGCACCAGGTGGACCCGTCCGTCGGTGGGCCGTGGCCGCTCGTTGCGCTGCCCGGACAGCCGGACGTAGACGCGTCCCGTCCGGCCGGCCTCGGCCCGCAGGATCGCGGCGACCTCGTCCGGGTGCCCGGGCACGTGGACCGTCCAGCCGGGCAGTGCTGCGACGAGGGCGACGTCGGCCGGGGCCTGGTGGGTGCGTCCCGCGGCGCTCGCGTCGAAGGACGCGCCGATGCTGACGAGGATCGCGCCGACGTCCTGGTGACCGAGCGAGATCTTGAGCTGTTCGTAGGGGCGTTCGACGAGGAACGGGGCGTACGTGTGCACGACGGGGCGCCGTCCGGTCAGCGCCAGCCCGCCGGCGACGCCGATCATGGCCTGCTCGCGGATGCCGACGTCGACCACGCGGCCGGGGTGACGATCCGCCACCCGGGCGAGCTGGGCGGCGCCGATGACGGCGAGGACGACGTCCAGGTCCGGGTGGGCGTCCAGCAGCGGGTCGAGCTCGGCGTAGAAACGGGTGCGCATGTCGAGGTCCGGGCCGGCGCTCGTGCCGGGGCCCCTCATGCCGTCACCGTCCGTCCCGTGGCCGTGGCGACCCGCGTCGTGTCGACGACGACGGCGGTGGGCCGGTCGGGCTCGGCCCGGCGCAACGCGGCCGCGAGCCCGTCGTCCGAGCGGGTGTCGACGTCCGTCGTCGTCCACCCCTCGACGGCGAACCGTGCCGCGACGCCGCCCGGCCAGCCGTGCCCGTCGCTGCGGTTGTCGACGACGACGCAGGTGAGGTTGCCCAGCGCGAACCGCCCCGCGACCTGGATCGCCTCGGCGTTGCTGCCCTCGTCCAGCTCGGCGTCCCCGACGAGCACCACGACGCGTGCCGGGGAGCGTACCCGCAGACCGAGAGCCATGCCGACGGCGAGCGGGAGCCCGTGGCCCAGCGAGCCGCTGCCGATCTCGACGCCGGGCACGAGGGTGCGGTCCGGGTGGTGCCCGAGCGCCGAGTCCCACGAGGCGACGTCGTCCAGCCAGTACTCGGGGAAGAAGCCGCGGGCGGCCAGCACGGCGTAGGTGGACGCGGGCCCGTGGCCCTTGGACAGCACGAACCGGTCGCGGTCCGGGTCGTCGGGCGCGTCGGGATCGACGTGCAGCACCTGGTCGTACAGGACCCGCACGACGTCGAGCGTGGAGTGGGCGCTGGGATCGTGCTTCTCGTCGCCGGTCACGCGGGCCACGAGGTCACGGACCCTGCCGGCGTCCAGCCGGTGGGCGGGCCCGAGCCGTGTCGTCGTCATGGGAGGATGATCGGATCTCAAGTTCACTTCAGGTCAAGAGGAGGGTCCCGTGGTGGTCGAGCGCTACCTGACGATCGGGGACGTCGCGCGCCGCAGCGGCGTCGCGCCGTCGGCCCTGCGCTTCTACGAGGAACGAGGCCTCATCGCGGCCCGTCGCACGGGCGGGAACCAACGCCGCTACGAGCGCACGACGCTGCGCCGCGTGGCCTTCATCCGCACGGCGTCGCGGCTCGGACTGACGCTCGAGCAGATCGGGGACGCCCTGGCGACGCTGCCCGACGGGCGCACCCCCACCGCCGCGGACTGGCGGCTGCTGTCGCAATCCTGGCGCAGCCTGCTCGACGAACGGATCGCCGTCCTCGAACGGTTGCGCGACGACCTCGACTCCTGCGTCGGCTGCGGCTGCCTGTCCCTGGACCGGTGCGCGCTGCAGAACCCCGACGACCGGGCCGCGGCCCTGGGCCCGGGGCCGCGCTACCTCGAGGGCGACTCGCCCTCCGACGTCGTGGGCGAAGGTCGGTGAGTCAGTCGGGTGTCTGCTGGTGGACGAGCAGTCGCCAGCCGTCGTCGGTGCTCACGTACGTGCTGGCCAGCGTCGCCGCGTAGGTGTCCCCACCCCGGCGCCCCGTGAACCGGTAGACCACCGTCGCGGTGTCGGCGCTCCGCACGAGCTGCACGTCGCCGAGATCCACCTCGTCCCAGCCCGGCGAGAAGTCCATCGCCGCGACACAAGCCGACTTGTCGAGCACAGCGCCCGGGACGACGACGACGGCGTCCGGGTGCAGCACCTCGGCGTAGTCGCCGCCGGTGCCCCGCGCGAGCCGCCTCTCGATCACCATGAGCTCGTCCGCGGTCGCGTCCATTCCCCGACCGTAGCCGGGACGGGCCGATGTCACACCGTCGCGACGTGACGGCATCGCTGGCGCTCCGCCGCAGGGTGCGCGACGGTGGGAAGGTCTTCCCCCGACACCACGGAGGTCCGTCATGAAGGTCGTCGTCATCGGCGCGCTCGGCAAGGTCGCCCGCCAGCTGGTCCCCCTCCTGGCCGACGGCGGGTCCGGCCCCGCGGTCGACGTCGTCGGGGTCGTGCGCAAGGAGGAGCAGATCGACCGGGTCGCCGACATCGGCGGCGAGCCGCTGCTCCTCGACGTGGAGCACGCGAGCACCGAGGAGATGGCCCGGGCGTTCGACGGCGCCGACGCCGTGATCTGGTCCGCCGGCGCGGGCGGCGGCAACCCCGACCGCACCTACGCCGTCGACCGCGACGCCGCGATCCGCTCCATGGACGCCGCCGCCGACGCGGGCGTGCGCCGCTACGTGATGGTGTCGTGGGTCGGGTCCGTGGCGGACCACGGCGTCCCGTCCGACGCGAGCTTCTTCCCCTACGCGGACGCCAAGCTCGCCGCGGACGACCACCTGCGCACCACCGACCTGGACTGGACGATCCTCGGGCCGGGCAGCCTGACCGACGACCCGCCCACCGGGCGCATCCGGGTCCTGGGGGCCGACGAGCGGGTCGAGCGCGGGGAGCCCTCGCAGGTACCGCGGGCCGACGTCGCCCAGGTCGCGGCCGCTTCGCTGCGCATCGACGCCACGATCGGTCGGTTCGTGCGGTTCACGACCGGTGACGAGACGATCCCGGCGGCGCTGCGAAACCTGGAGTAGGCCTCGGGTCCTCGACCGGTGCGACCAGGGCCTGCGGATCCCGTCAGCCACCGAGCACGAGCTCGTCGCCCTCGTCCGCCACGCCGTCGATGTTGACCTCCCAGTACGCGAAGCGAACTCGGACACCCACCAGCTCGGCGCGGAGCGCGCGGTACAGCTCGATGCCCTCCGCACGATGGCGTTCCATCTGCTCGCGACGAGGCCAGCCCGTCATGTGGTGGTACGACGTGTTGAACTCGGCCGCCCAGGCACGCAGCCGTCGTCGCACCGGGGCTGTCAGGGCGAAGCGGTCCTCGGCGGCAGGTTCCCCCTCGGTCCACAGCGGCCACCGCACGCCGTAGTCATCGGCCAGCAGCACCTGCTCCGCGTCGTCCTCCCCGCTCACCCGGCCATCCCATCACGAGCGGTGACCGGTGCCACGGCCGTTTCCCCGCGCACATCGGCACCGCCTGCGGCAGCATCGCCAGAGACCCGTCCCGCCACCGCAGGAGGCCCCGCATGGCTCGCACCGTCGCCGAACACCTCGTCGACCAGCTCGTCGCCGCCGGCGTGGAACGCGTCTACGGCATCGTCGGGGACTCCCTGAACCCCGTCGTGGACGCCGTCCGCCGCACCGACGGCATCGACTGGGTGCACGTGCGCCACGAGGAGGCCGCCGCCTTCGCCGCGGCGGCCGAGGCCGAGGTCACCGGGAAGCTCGCCGTGTGCGCCGGCTCCTGCGGCCCCGGCAACCTGCACCTGATCAACGGGCTGTACGACGCGAACCGGTCCGGCGTGCCGGTCCTGGCCATCGCCTCGCACATCCCCAGCGCGCAGATCGGCACGAAGTTCTTCCAGGAGACCCACCCGGACCGGCTGTTCACCGAGGCCTCGGTGTTCTCCGAGATGATCTCGACGGCCGCCCAGCTCCCCCGGGTCACGCGCTCGGCGATCCAGCACGCCCTGGCCGAGCCGGGCGTCGCGGTCCTCACCCTGCCCGGCGACGTCGCCGACGAGGAGGTGCCCGACGACGACGCACCCATCCCCATCCCGGGCGCCTGCCCCGCGCGCGTCGTCCCGCACGACGCGGACGTCGCCGCGCTGGCCGACGCGATCAACGCCGCCCGCAAGGTGACGCTGTTCGTCGGTGCCGGTGCGCGCGACGCCCGCGCGGAGGTCCTCGAGCTCGCCGACCTCGCGGCGGCCCCGGTGGGGCATTCGCTGCGCGGCAAGGAGATCATCCAGTACGACAACCCGCACGACGTCGGGATGTCCGGCCTGCTCGGCTACGGCTCCTGCCACGAGGCGGTCCACGACGCCGACCTGCTGATCCTCGTCGGCACCGACTTCCCGTACGACTCGTTCCTGCCCGACGACGTCCCCACCGCGCAGATCGACATCGACGCCTCGCACCTGGGCCGGCGCACACGCCTGGACCTGCCGGTGCACGGCGACGTCGGCGAGACGCTGCGGCTGCTCAACCCGCAGATCGAGCGCAAGAGCGACCGGAAGTTCCTCGAGGCGATGGTCGACCGCCACGCCAAGGTCATGACCAAGGTGGTCGGCGCGTACACCCGCAAGGTGGAGAAGCACACGCCGATCCACCCGGAGTACGCCGCCGTGCAGCTCGACGAGGCCGCCGCCGAGGACGCCGTGTTCACCGTCGACACCGGCATGAACAACGTGTGGGCCGCCCGGTACCTCACGCCGAACGGTCGGCGCCGCGTGATCGGGTCGTTCATCCACGGGTCGATGGCGAACGCTCTGCCGCACGCCATCGGGGTGTCGATGTCCCAGCCCGACCGCCAGGTGGTGGCGCTGGCCGGCGACGGCGGGCTGTCGATGCTGCTGGGCGAGCTGATCACCGTCCGGGCCTACGACCTGCCCGTGACGGTCGTCGTCTTCAACAACTCCACCCTCGGCATGGTGAAGCTGGAGATGCTCGTCGAGGGGCTGCCCTCGCACGGCACCGACTCGCCCGAGGTGGACTACAGCGCGATCGGCACCGCCGTCGGCATCCCCTCGCAGCGCGTGACCAAGCCGAAGGACCTCGCCAAGGCCTTCTCGAGCGCGCTGGACTCCGACGGCCCCGCCCTGGTCGAGGTCATGACCGACCCGCGGGCGCTGTCCATCCCGCCGTCGATCACCACCGGTCAGATCCGGGGGTTCACCACGGCGATGACGAAGGAGATCTTCGGCGGCGGCATGGGCGAGGTCATGTCCATGGCGCGCTCGAACCTGCGCAACCTGCCCCGCTGAGCCGTCAGAGCCAGCCGGCCGCGAGCTCCAGGAACGCGTCGTTCGCCTCGACCTCACCGATGCTCACGCGCATGCCCTCGCCGGCGAACGGGCGCACGAGCACCCCGGCCGCCGCGGCCTCGGCCGCGAGCTCCGCCGTCCGCTCCCCCGTGGCGAGCCACACGAAGTTCGCGTGGGTGGCCGGCACCTCCCAGCCCTGCGCGCGCAGCGCGTCCCACACGCGGGTGCGTTCGGTCACGAGGTGCTCGACGCGTTCGGCGAGCTCGGCCTGCACGGCGGGCTGCAGGGTGGCGAGCGCCGCCCGCTGGGCGACGTGGTTGACGCCGAACGGCGTCGACGTCGAGCGGACCGCCGTGGCGAGGCGCGGTGCGGCGACGGCGTACCCGACGCGCAGACCGGCCAGCCCGGACGCCTTGGACATCGTGCGCACGAGCACGACGTTCGGGTGCCGGCGCAGCAGGTCGATGCCGACCGGGGCCTCGGGGTCGCGGATGAACTCGAGGTAGGCCTCGTCCACGACGACGAGCACGTCCCGCGGCACCGTGGCCAGGAACGTCTCCAGCTCGTCGGCGTGCACCACGGGGCCGGTGGGGTTGTTGGGCGTGCACACGAGCACCGCGCGGGTCCGCGGCCCGACGGCGGCGGCCATGGCGGGCAGGTCGAGCCGCCCGTCGGCCGCGACGGGCACGGTGACCGAGGTGCCCCCGGCGATCGTGGTGATGATCGGGTACGCCTCGAAGGACCGCCACGGGTAGACGACCTCGTCGCCCGGCTCGAGGACGGCCTCCAGCACGTGCTGCAGCACCGCCACCGAGCCGTTGCCGACCACGACCTGCTCGGGCTCGACGCCGACGTGCGTCGCGAGCGCCTCGACCAGCTCGGTGGCGAACATGTCCGGGTACCGGTTGACCTCCGTGGCGGCCTCCGTGATCGCCGCGACGACGGCCGACGGCGGCGGGTACGGGTTCTCGTTCGAGGACAGCTTCCACGCCTGCCCCGACGGGCGGGCGCCGGGGACGTAGGCGGGCAGGGCCGCGACGGCGGCGCGCAGCGGGACGGTCTGGTCGGATGCCGGTGAGCTCACAGCGGTCCAGGATGCCATCTCGCGCGGCACGGGGGTGCCGTACGGCGCGAGACCTGCCACGATGACCGCCATGAACTTCATCGCACGTCTCGTCGTGACGTCGCTGGCCCTGTGGATCTGCGACCTGATCTTCGACAGCTTCGAGATCTTCGGCGGTGACGACGTCCTCGGGCGCGTCCTCGCCATCGTCGGCGTGGGGCTGATCTTCACGCTGGTGAGCTCGATCGTGAAGCCGATCGTCAGCATCGTGTCGATCCCGCTGCTGATCCTCACCCTCGGGCTGTTCTACCTGATCATCAACGCCGGGATGCTGTGGCTCACGGAGTGGCTGACCAGCCAGAACTGGCTCGGCAACTGGGGCCTGGAGATCGAGGGCGGCTTCTGGTGGTACCTGTGGATCGCGCTGATCCTGGCGATCCTGCAGACCGTCATCGGCTGGGTCGTCCCCGGCGACAAGAGCTGACACCCGAGGCCGTGCCTCACCCGTCCCCGGCGCGGGCGCGCCGGAGACGGTAGTAGCGGGTCTCGGCCCGCTCGCCGTCCAGGAGACGGTCGAGCCGGCCGGTGACCGAGGCGGCCTGGACGCTGCCCGCGTCCCGCGCGTGCGCCAGCGTGCGCAGGTGGGTGCGGACGGAGTGCGCCGCGGCGACGCCGCCCGACGCCGTCCGGTCGGCCGGGTCCCGGGAGTCCGCCAGGTCGCGCCCGACGGTGACCCGGTCCGCCGTGGCCGGGTTCTCGGTGCTGGAGCGACCGTCCAGCGGCGAGACGAGCTCCTCGGTGTTCTCCAGGTGCAGCACCGGCACCCCCGGCGGCGTGCGGAAGGTCGCCGTCGGGGCGCCGGCGGTGACGACTCCGCCCACCGGGTGCCGCCGCCGGAACGCCGGCGACGCGGCAAGCGACACCGCGGCGATCCCGCCGAGCGAGTGCCCGACCAGCACGACCGGCTCGTCCTCCCCGGCCCCGGCGGCCGCCAGCGCCTGCCCGACGCCCTCGGCGACGTCGGCCGCCCGTCGCGCCACGAGGTCGAGGTCGGTGTCGACGTCGAAGGGGTTGCGCGGGGACAGCAGGGCCTGGGTGCCCGGGATCAGCACCGTCCAGGAGACGCTGCCGTCGGCGCGGGTGACCCGCTCGACTGCGATCGTCCCGGGCGGGGGCCCGGGGGCCGGCCGTCCCGGGATCCCGCTGCCGTGCGGGTAGAGGTCCGCCGTGCGGGCCAGCGCCTCCGCGACGCTCCCGGCGGGGCGGCCGTCCCGGTCCGGCGGGCCACCGGCGAACGCGGCCGGGTCGACGGCGTCGACGAGCACCGCACGGGTCCCGAGCACCGCCTCGACGGCCCTCGACAGCACGCTCGCTCCCCCGGTGACCGAGAAGTCGCCGCCGGACAGCCCCGGGGCACCGAGCGCCACCCCGACGCCCAGGCCGGTCAGCGCCTCGTCGACGACCGGCGCGACGGTGCGCAGCACGGAACCTCCCGGCCCGTCGGCGTCCCCGACCGGGTCGGGCGCACCGTGCGACACGGCCCGCGGTGCCGGGCGCGGGGCGTCCGGGTCGGGCGCGAGGGCGGACAGCCCGACCAGACCCGCCGCCCCGGTCAGCAGGAGGGGCCGCCCGGCGGGCGTCCGCAGGAACCCGGTCACGCCGAGCCCCAGCAGACCGGCCGCACCGGTCACACCCGCACCGAGCACCCGTTCGGCCAGCGACTCGGTGTACTCGTACAGCCCGGCGGCACGCAGCAGCCGCTCACCGAGCAGTGCGCACTCGTCGGCCCGCCCCCCGAGCGCCGCCGCGGCGTCGTCGGCGAGCGCACCGGCCCGGGCCAGCCGAGCGGAGTGGCCGGGGTCCGTCTCCCCGAGCGGCGCCGGAGCCCACCGCGCACGCTCCAGCGCACGGCCTGCGCGGACGCAGTCGCCGGCGGCCGCGTGCAACGAGGCCGCCGCGTCGGCCAGCCGGCCCGCGGCGGCGCGCACGGACCCGGCGTCGACGCGGGTGACGACGGCGCCGCCGACGATGCGCAGCGTGTCCCGGGGGTCGCGGCTCACGGACCGAGGCACCCGTCGACGAGGTGCACGGCCTGGTCCACGGTCCCGCGGTCGGTGTCGAGCGCGGCGAGCCGTTCGGCCACGGCCTCTCGGCACGCGTCCGCCGCGGGCGAGTCCCAGCCCGGGCCCCGGGCCACGTGCAGGGTCGCCACGGCGTCGGCGAGACGACGACGGGCGTCACGGAGCCGGGCCACGGCGTCGGCCACGTCGGAGGTGTGCAGGGGCATGCCGGGGACGCTAGGGGCGGTCGCCGCACCGTCGTCCGCCCCGTCGCCCGCACTGTGGACACCCACCCCTGGGGGTGGAGGGCGCCCGTGGGAGAATGCCGGGCGTGACCTCCACTGCGCAGCCCACCCGTGTGTCCCTGGCCGACGTCACCCCGCCGATCGCCCTCGGCCCTCTCGACGGCCGCTACCGCTCCGCCGTCGGCCCGCTGGTCGACCACCTCAGCGAGGCGGCCCTGAACCGCGAGCGCCTGCACGTCGAGGTCGAGTGGCTGATCACGCTGTGCAACGGCACCGAGTCCGCCCAGGGTGTCGTCCGCGGCCCCGTGGTGCCCGGCGCCCCGACGCTGACCGACACCGAGATCACCTACCTGCGCGCGATCCCCGCGACGTTCGGCGCCACGGAGATCGCCGAGCTCGGCGCCATCGAGCGCGAGACGGTGCACGACGTCAAGGCGGTCGAGTACTTCATCAAGCGCCGCATCGCCGACGCCCCCGAGGTCCTCGGGGAGACGAACCTGCCCGCCGTGAGCGAGCTGGTGCACTTCGCCTGCACCTCCGAGGACGTCAACAACCTGTCCTACGCGCTCATGGTGCGCGACGCCGTCACCGAGGTGTGGCTCCCGGCCGCCACCGCGCTGGCCGACCAGCTCGCCGACATGGCCCGCGAGCACGCCGAGGTGCCGATGCTGAGCCGCACCCACGGCCAGCCGGCCACCCCGACCACGATGGGCAAGGAGCTCGCGGTGCTCACGCACCGCCTGCGCCGCCAGCTGCGCCGCATCGAGGGGGCCGAGTTCCTCGGCAAGCTCAACGGCGCCACCGGCACCTTCGGCGCGCACACGGTCGCCGTCCCGGACGCCGACTGGCCGGCGGTCTCGCGCGGGTTCGTCGAGCACCTCGGGCTGACCTGGAACCCGCTGACGACGCAGATCGAGTCCCACGACTGGCAGGCCGAGGTCTACGCGGACGTCGCGCGGTTCAACCGGATCCTGCACAACCTGGCCACCGACGTGTGGACGTACATCTCGATGGGCTTCTTCACCCAGATCCCCGTCGCGGGGGCCACGGGGTCCTCGACGATGCCGCACAAGGTCAACCCGATCCGGTTCGAGAACGCCGAGGCGAACCTCGAGATCTCCTGCTCGCTCCTCGACACGCTCAGCGCCACGCTCGTGACGAGCCGCCTGCAGCGCGACCTGACGGACTCCACGACGCAGCGCAACATCGGTCCCGCGTTCGGCCACTCGCTGCTCGCCATCGACAACGTGCGCCGCGGTCTGCAGGCGCTCGCCGTCAACGCCGACCTCATGGCCGCCGACCTCGACGAGAACTGGGAGGTCCTGGGCGAGCCCGTGCAGTCGGCGATGCGCGCGGCGTCCGTGGCCGGCGTCGAGGGCATGGAGAACCCGTACGAGCGCCTCAAGGAGCTCACCCGCGGGAACCGGGTCGACCAGGAGCGCATGCGCGAGTTCGTCGGCGGTCTCGGGCTGCCCGACGACGTCGCGGCGCGGCTGGCCGAGCTCACCCCGGCGGCGTACACGGGCATCGCGGCGCGGCTCGTGGACGACTACCTGGACTGAGCCGCGTGCCGGGTCGGTACGGGCCCGGTCGTCAGGGCCGGGACGAGGTCAGGTAGCGCGCTGCCACGTAGCCCGTCCTGCCGTCGTGGCGCACCTTCACCCAGCCGTCCCTGACCCGCTCCAGCTGGCGCACGCGTTCGTCGCGACGGAGCTTCAGCCGCACCCGGTCGGAGGCCGAGGGGCCGGACCGCAGGTTGAGCGTGCTGGTGTCGACCCAGGCGTACGTGCGTCCCGACGACTTCGGCACGATGCGGGCCCCGTCGCGGTTCAGGGCCAGGTAGCGCGCCGACACCCAGCCGTTGGTGCCGCCGTGGCGGACCCGCTGCCACACGCCGTTGCGGTATCCGGTGCGCAGCAGGGCGACCTTCGCGTCGTGGGGCAGAGCACGCTTGACCCGGTGCGACGTCGAGGGCCCCGAACGCAGGTTGAGCGACCCGGCCAGGACGTAGCGGGTCCCCTGGGACGTGTAGCCCGGGGAGACGTAGTCGCGGTGGATCCACCCGGTGCGCCCGGAGCGGGTGACCTTGCGCCAGACGCCCGACTCGTCACCGGGCAGCGCCCCGAGGGTCACGTTGGACTGCAGCTCGCGGATCACCCGGTACCCCGTCCCGGGGCCGGTGCGGAAGTTGACCTTGGCGGCGGTGTAGTACCGGCAGGACGAAGGCACCGACCGGGAGTAGTTGCGGATCGACCTCGTCGTCAGGTCGATGCCCCGTCTCTCGAGGAACCGCAGGGGGTCGACGGTCCGGCCGGTGCCGTAGCCCCCGCGCCAGATCTCCAGGTGCAGGTGGGGGCTGGTCGACGTGCCCGTCGAGCCGACGTCGCCGATGTGCTGTCCCTTGCTGACCCGCTGACCTGCCTTCACGCGCCGGTCGCCGTCGATCAGGTGCGCGTACAGGGAGGAGAACCGCACGCCGTCGATCGTGTGGTCGACGACGACCCACTGACCGAAGCCACGCACGGCGCCGGCGCGCCGCACCGTTCCCCGGGCCACGGCCCGGACGTCGGTGCCGCGGGCGGCCCCCAGGTCCTGGCCCCGGTGGAACGCCGAGGCCGAACGCACCGGCATGCACCGCGGGCCGTAGTACGAGGACAGCACGTAGGTGTCGTTCTTCAGCGGAGCCGCCACCGGCCTCGCGGCGGCGTCGGCGGGAGGTGCCACCGCGACGTCCACCGCGGCGGGCGCCAGCACGACGGCGGCTGCGAGCAGCAGGGCGGCACTCCTGCGCGAGAGACTGCTGAGCTGGACCATGCGACCGTCTCCGTCGCCTCGTCGGTGACGGATCGGGACGCCCGCCTCGAGCACGGTAAGTCGCTCTGCGCAACCACGCGCGCCCAGGCGCCTCGCGGGCCTAGTCTGGAAGGGACCGGCAAAGGAGGCGACGATGACGACCCACGCGCCGGAGCAGGAGCCGCGGCACGACCGGCCCGCCCGACACATCCCGCCCAACGCGTTCGCACGGCTGCTGCTGGCCCACGAACCGACGGTGACGGACCCGCGGTTCAAGGGACCTCAGGTCGAGGTGGACGCGGGCTACGAGGAGACCGACGAGCACGACCGGTTCGACGCCGGCTGATCCGTGAGCGTCCGGACGGACGCGCCGTCCGGAGCCCTCACGGCATCTCGACGCCGGCCCGGGCGAGGACGTCCTGCGCGTTGGCCAGCATCCGGCGGCTGATCTCGCGGCGGCTCTCGAAGTACTCCGGGTTGTCGGCGATGTACTCGACCTGTACCGCGGCGTCGAGGTCCGCGAGCCGCTGCACCGTGCCGAGGGTCTGCTTGCAGCGGATGTCGACCTCGGCCACGCGCTGGCGCTCCTCGGCGGTCCCGACGAGCACAGGAAGCGGCTCGGGCTCGTCGAGGAACGCCGTCTCCTCGGCGGAGTACCCCAGCTCCGGTGGCGGCCACTCGGCCGGAGCACGCTGCGGTTCGGCGGCCGCCTCGCGCTCGGCCACCCACTCGGCGATGTCCGCCCGCACCTGACGCTGCTCGCGGGTGTACCCGGCCTCGAAGTCGTGCAGACCGTCCGGGACCATCGCCTGGGCGTCGGTCGCCCTCAGCCCCTCGGACGCGATGCACTGCTCCCACTCGACGACGATCTCGCGGGCCTGACGAGCGACCCGACGCACGTCCGGCTCGAGGTTCTGCATGGTCTCCTCGGTCCGGAACGAGGTCCCGAGATACACGGCCAGGTCCGGCCGGCCACCGGTGCCCGCGGACCACGCGGACTCACGCCACTGCTGCGGACTCATCCCCCGCAGTCGGCTCTCGGCCTCGTCGGAGCAGCCCTGCCACCGTGCCGCCGGCACGGACGGGTCGTCGCCGGACACCGTGGTGTCGTTCAGACGGGGGTCGTCGTCCTGGTACCCGAACCAGAACGCGCCGCGGTCCACGACCACGTCGTAGTCCCGCTCGAGGTCCTCTTCGGACCAGAGGCCGAGGCCGCGCCGGCGCTCGTCGTAGGGAGGCACCGGGCCGACGAACTCGACCTCGTCCCCGAGCCCCAGGTCCGTGAGGCACTCGATCTGCAGGTACTGCTGGGCGGTGTCGACCACGGCCTGCTCCGCCGCCGTCAGCACCCAGTCGTCCTCCGGCAGCCGGATCGTGCCGTGCTCGTGGTCGACGACCCCGTGCTCCCCGTCGTCCGGCGACGCCGGGTACGTCTCCCACGAGGTCGGCTCCTCCGCGGTGTCGGCCGACGAGTCGGACTCCGGCTCCGGCGCGGACGTCGAGGCGGCGGGAGCCGGGACCGGGGTCGGCCCCCCGTCCGGGACCTGCCAGGCCAGCGCACCGACGACCAGACCGGTGCACAGCATCCCGGCCGCCCCCGCGATCCCCGCCGCACGCACCGTCCGCCGGCGGCGTCCCCGGGCGAGCACCCGTTCCCGGTCGACCCGGACGGCGGGCGTCGACGACGACATCGCCCGCATCGTCTCGATCAGCTGCTCGTCGTTCATCGCGCGCCCTCCGTCTCCGCCGTCGTCCCTGCGTTCGCGTCCAGCACGCCTCTCAGCTGCGCGAGTCCTCGCGACGCCGCGGACTTGACCGCGCCGACGCTGATCCCGAGGTCCTCGGCGACCTCCCGCTCCCCCAGGTCGACGAGGTAGCGCAGGACGACGACACGGCGGCGCTGCTCCGGCAGCCGGGCAAGGGCACGCACGAGCAGGTCACGCTCCGCGTGCCCGCCGTCCGCTCCGCCGTGCCGCCCGTGCGGCAGGTCGTCGGGAGCGAGCAGGACCTCGCGACGATGCTTCCGCCACGTGTCGATCCGCGCGTTGGCCAGCACACGTCGGGCATAGGCGAGCGGGTCGCGGGACCGCGCCCGTGGCCAGGCGACGTAGGTCCGCACCAGCGCCTGCTGCACGAGCTCCTCGGCGCGGTGCCGGTTGCCGGTGAGCAGGTAGGCGGTGCGGCCCAGCACGGGTTCGGCCTCCGCCATGAACGCCGTGAACTCGGCGTCGCGGCTGCTCCGCTCTCCGGGTCGCGCGACGACCACCGGGGTCCATGGCTCGGGCACGGACGGATCCTCTCGCACGGCAGTCACACCGGGAACACGGACCGGGCCCGGCCAGGGTTGCCTGATCGGCCGTGCTCGTCCCGTCGGGATGCCGGATGCGCCCCGTGGCCCTAGCGTCGTGCCATCCGGCCGCGAGGAGACGTCGTGCTCGAGAACTACCCGATCCTGACGCTCGTCCCACCGGTGCTGGCCATCGCCCTGGTGATCCTCACCAAGAGAGTGCTGCTGAGCCTCGGCGCCGGCGTCCTGGCGGCCGCCCTGCTGGTGGCCGACCTGAACCCGCTGGAGACGCTGCGGCTGGTCGGGGAGTCCTTCGCCGTCATCTTCTGGGTCGACGGCGCGGTGAACACCTGGTACGTCTACATCCTGGTGTTCACGCTGGTCCTCGGCGTGATCGCGGCCCTGATCATGATGTCGGGCGGGACCAAGGCCTTCGCCGACTGGGCCGTCGTACGCATCCGGACCCGACGAGGCGCCCAGCTGCTCCCGGCGATCATGGGCATCGTCATCTTCATCGACGACTACTTCAACGCGCTCGCCGTGGGGCAGGCCTCGCGCCCGGTCACGGACCGCCACCGCGTCTCGCGGGCCAAGCTGGCGTACATCATCGACTCGACGTCGGCGCCGGTCGCGGTGCTCGCGCCGTTCTCGAGCTGGGGCGCCTACATCATGGGGATCCTCGCCCCGATCGTCGCGGCCTCGGCGATCACGGCCTCCAGCGTGCAGGCGTTCCTCGGCGCGGCCGCCGCGAACTACTACGCGATCGCCGCAGCGGTGACCGTGTGGCTCGCCGTCCTGCTGCGGCTCGACGTCGGCCCCATGCGCCGCGAGGAGCACCGCGCCGTCCACGAGGACCAGCCGTTCGACCCCGACGACGACATCCCCGGCCGACTCGCCGAGGACCTGCCCGTCCACCACCCCGGTGCCAAGCGGGCGCTCGTGGTCCCGTTCGTGCTGCTGGTCGTCGGTGTCTTCGCCGGCATCGTGTGGACCGGGTACGCCGCGGCCGGCACCTGGGACCCCGTGGAGATCCTCGCCGCGACGGACACGAGCGCGGCGCTGCTCGTCGGCGGCGTGCTCGGTCTGGCCGCCGCCGTCTTCTACTACCTGCGCTACACGGGCCCGAACCCGGCGTTCGCGGCCCGGCACTTCGGCCGGGGCTGGGTCGAGGGCCTGCGCTCCATGTGGCCGGCCGTGAGCATCCTCGTCCTGGCCTGGATGCTCACCGGCCTCATCGACCAGCTCGGCACCGGTGCCTACCTGGGCGGCCTCGTCGAGGACGCGAACCTGGCGGCCTCCTGGCTGGTGCCGGTCGTGTTCGTGCTGGCGGCGGCGATGGCTTTCGCCACCGGCACCTCGTGGGGCTCGTTCGCCCTCCTGCTGCCCCTGGTGGGCGGCATCATGAACAGCCTGGGCGAGCCGGACCTGCTGCTGCCGGCCCTCGGCGCCGTGCTGGCAGGCGCCGTCCTCGGCGACCACAGCTCGCCGATCTCCGACACGACCATCCTGTCCTCCACCGGCGCCGGGGCGAACGTCATCACGCACGTGCTGACCCAGCTGCCGTACGCCGGCGGCGCGGCCGTGGCGGCGCTGACCGGCTACGTCGCGATCGCCCTCGGGGCCGGGACCGCCCTCGGGCTCCTCGTGACGCTCGTGGTGCTCCTCGCGCTGGTGCTGGTCACCCGGGCGCTGCGGCGGCCCGTCGAGACGGACGCACCGGCCCGTGGCCGCGTCGAGGAGTCCTGACCCGTCTTACCCGCCGTCCAGGGGAGACACACCGCGCCCCTGCTGGCAAGATCGAAGCATGGATCCCCGCGCCGGCCAGGTGGCCCAGCCCGACGACCTCATCGACGTCGACCAGGTGGTCGGCGCCTACTACGACCGCAAGCCCGACGTCGACGACCCGGCCCAGCAGGTCGTGTTCGGCACGTCCGGGCACCGCGGGTCCTCCCTCGACGGCGCCTTCAACGAGGCCCACATCGCCACGATCACGCAGGCGATCGTCGAGTACCGCGCGCTCGAGGGCATCGACGGGCCCCTGTTCCTCGGCCGGGACACGCACGCGCTGTCCCTGCCGGCGTGGCAGACCGCCATGGAGGTGCTCGCGGGGGCCGGCGTCACGGTGATGATCGACGCGCGCGACGCGTACACCCCGACCCCGGCGGTGTCGCAGTCGATCCTCATCCACAACGGCGCGGCCGCCGAGGGCGGGGTGCGGACCTCGGGTCCGGGGCAGGCGGACGGCATCGTCGTGACGCCGTCGCACAACCCGCCGCGCGACGGCGGCTTCAAGTACAACCCGCCGCACGGCGGTCCCGCGGACTCCGAGGCGACCCGCTGGATCGCCGACCGCGCCAACGACCTGCTGCGGGCCGGAGGCCTCTCCCGGGTCCACCGGGTGTCACTCGACGTCGCGGTGGCCGCCTCGACGACGCACCGGCACGACTACCTGTCGACCTACGTCGACGACCTCGCCAACGTGCTCGACCTGGACGCCATCCGTGAGTCCGGCGTCCGCATCGGCGCCGACCCGCTGGGCGGAGCCTCGGTGGACTACTGGGGCGAGATCGGCGAACGGTACGGCCTGGACCTGACGGTCGTGAACCCGCAGGTCGACCCGCGCTGGGCGTTCATGACCCTGGACTGGGACGGCAAGATCCGCATGGACTGCTCGTCCCCGCACGCGATGGCCTCGCTCGTGCAGGCCATGCGCCCGGAGGACGGCGGCAGCGCGCCGTACGACGTCGCGACCGGCAACGACGCGGACGCGGACCGCCACGGCATCGTCACCCCGGACGCCGGGCTGATGAACCCGAACCACTACCTCGCGGTCGCGATCCAGTACCTGTACGGCGGTGCGCGGCCGGACTGGCCGTCGACGGCCGCCGTCGGCAAGACCCTGGTGTCCAGCGCGCTGATCGACCGCGTGGCGGCCGGCCTGGACCGCCGCCTCGTCGAGGTGCCGGTCGGGTTCAAGTGGTTCGTGCCCGGGCTGCTGACCGGCGCGGTCGGGTTCGGCGGCGAGGAGTCGGCCGGCGCGTCGTTCCTGCGCCGCGACGGCCGCGTCTGGTCCACGGACAAGGACGGCATCCTGCTGGCCCTGCTGGCCTCGGAGATCATCGCCACGACCGGCCGGACGCCCTCGGAGCACCACGCCGACCTCGTCGCGCGGTACGGGGAGTCCTGGTACGCCCGGGTCGACGCCCCCGCGTCCCGCGAGGAGAAGGCCAGGCTCGGCGCACTCTCCCCCGACCAGGTCGCCTCGACCAGCCTCGCCGGCCAGGACATCACCGCCAAGCTCACCGAGGCTCCCGGCAACGGGGCGGCGATCGGCGGGCTGAAGGTCACGACGTCGGACGCCTGGTTCGCGGCCCGCCCCTCGGGCACCGAGGACGTCTACAAGATCTACGCCGAGTCGTTCGTGTCCGCCGACCACCTGGCCGAGGTGCAGGCCGAGGCGAAGCAGGTCGTCTCCGACGCACTGTCCTGACCGTCGCCGCTGCGGGCCGGTCCGGCCCGCAGCGGGACTACGCGGCGAGCAGGTCCTGGTACTCGGGGTGCCGTTCGACGTAGGCCTTGATGAACGGGCACTCCGCCACGACCCGTTCGCCGCGCTCGCGCACGGCGTCCAGGGCACCGCGGGCGAGCGTGGACCCGACGCCCTGGCCCTCGTAGTCGGAGGGCACCTCGGTGTGCGTGAAGGTCACGACGCCGTCGGCGTGGCGGTAGTACGCCCCGCCGGCCTCGGTGCCGTCGTCGAGCACGGCCAGGAAGACGCCCCGCTCCGGGTCGTCGCGGACGGTCACGGCAGGGGTGTCGGTCATGCGTCCATGCTGCCGCCGGACGAGTCCTGCGGCCACCGCAGGTGCTGGTAGTCGGGGTGGTGCCGCAGCCACGTCTCGACGAACCAGCAGTCCGGTCGCACCGTCGCTCCCGCGGCGGCGACGTCGTCCAGCGCGCGCCGGACCAGGGCGTCGGCGACCCCGTGACCGCGGTGCTCGGGGACGACGACGGTCCCGGGGATCACCACGACGTCGCCCTCGCGGTGGTAGCGCAGGACGCCGATCGCGTGCGCGTCCTCCGCGGCCGAACCCGGGGGACCGGCGATCCGTGCCTCGTACCGTCCGTGCTCGGGGTCGTGGTGGATGTCCACGTCGACTGGGGATGACACCCGAGGCAATCTACTCCTTCGTCAGGCGACGCTCGTGCCGAACGCCAGGCCGAGCAGGTAGGTGGCACCGGCGGCGCCGAAGCCGATGAGCAGCTGACGCACCGCCCGGGTGATCGGCGACGTCCCCGACAGCAGCCCCGTCACCGCACCGGTGACGATCAGGCACACGCCGACGAGCACGCTGGCGACCAGCACGGCGACGGTGCCCGTGAGCCCGACCAGGTACGGCAGGACCGGCACGATCGCGCCGGAGGCGAAGAAGAAGAAGCTGGACACCGCCGCGCCCCAGGCGGTGCCGTGCGTCTCGTGGTCGTCGGGCTCGGCGTCGTCGACGATGCCCTCGACCACGCCGGTGGCCTCCAGCCGTGCCAGCACGCGGTCGGCACGGGCCTCCGCCTCGGACGCCTCCATCCCGCGCGCCCGGTAGACGAGCGCCAGCTCGTTGGCGTCGACGTCCAGATCCGGCAGCGCGTCGGTCGCCGAGGGGTCCGGCGTCGAGGCCTGCAGCAGCTCGCGCTGGGAGCGCACCGACACGTACTCTCCGGCGCCCATGGACAGGGCGCCGGCGAGCAGTCCGGCCAGGCCGGTCAGCAGCACGGTCCCGGTCGTCACGCCGGCGGCGCCGATGCCGAGCACGAGCGCGAGGTTGGACACGAGGCCGTCGTTCGCCCCGAAGACGGCGGCGCGGAAGGAGCCGGAGAGCCGGTTGCGGCCGCGGGTCGCCAGGCTGCGCACGACCTCCTCGTGGATCTGCTCGTCGGCGGCCATCTGCGCGGTGGCGTGGTCGTCGTCGGCGTAGCTGGACCGCGACTCGGCGCGCTGCACGAGCGCCAGCACGAAGACCCCGCCCAGCCGGCGCGCCAGGAAGGCCAGCGTCCGGGTGCGCAGGTCGCCCTGGAGCGGCATGCCGACGTCGTCGCCGAGCAGGTCCAGCCAGTGCTGCTCGTGCCGCTTCTCGGCCGCCGCGAGGGCGAGCAGGATCTCGCGATCCTCGCCGGTGCGCCGCGAGGCGAGGTCGCGGTAGACGGCGGCCTCGGCGCGCTCGGCGGCGAGGTAGCGTCGCCACCGGCGGATCTCGGCCGGCGTGCGGGCAGGCGTGGTCGCGTCCATGGGGCACCATCATGGCGTCCGACGGCGGTCCGTGCGTTCCGGTGGTCGCCGCCGACGGTTGCCGGGACCGCCCGGGAGGGTTGCGGACCTCCGCGAGCCGGACGCCCGCAGATCCGCACCCGGAGGATTCACCTGGATGTCACCGGGAGAAGGCACAATGGAACCCGTCGCCCGACACGCGACAGCATCCGCGGACTCCGAGGGACACCGGCGTGATCATTGTCAGCACCGACGGCTCCTGCCCGACCGACGGCGACGCGATCGGCTGGGCATGGGTCGCCCATGGCTCCGGCCGCTTCGACTCCGGCGGCGCCGCCGACGGGACGGCGCAGGTCGCCGAGCTGACCGCGCTGCGCCACGCCGTCGAGGCCCACCCGGGCGACGAGCCCCTGTTCGTCGAGTCGGGGTCGCAGTGGGCGATCCGGTGCGCCTCCGAGTGGCTGGAGGGCTGGAAGGCGCACGCGTGGCGGACGGCCTCCGGCGAGGAGGTCCCGCACCGCGACGCCGTCCAGGCGCTCGACGAGGCGATCTCCGCACGCCCGGGGCCGGTCCGGTTCCGCTGGGTCCGGGGCCACGTCGACAGCCCCTTCACCACCCGTGCGCGCGAGCTCGCCGAGCTGGCGGCCCAGGACTGGGCGGCCGGGCGCGGCGAGCTCGACGGGCTGCTCCTGGACGACTCCGCGGCCCGCGAGACGTCGCACGGTCCCGTGGACGGCCCCGAGCCCGAGCCGGTCGGCGCGCGACGTGCGTCGTCGACGCCGACGAGCGGCCCGGGCTGGGAGCTCGGCACCCTGTTCGACTGACGGGGGCCGAGCGTCCCGGCTCGTGAGCTCAGCCGCCGTTGGACGCAGCCACCGACGTGCCCCGCTCCTGCTGGTCGGCCAGCCCGCTGAGGAACTTATTGAGGTCGATGCCGGTCAGCTCCTTGACGACCGCCTGGCCCTCGCCGAGCACGCTGCTGACGTTCTTGGTCACCGCGGACGCCCCGTCGGTGGACACGACCGTCATCCCCTGGATCGAGGCCATCGGCTCCGCCGCGGCCCGCACGATCTCCGGCAGGCGCTCGATGAGCTCCTGGACGAGCGCGGCCTCGCCGTACTTCTTGAGCGCCTCGGCCTTGGCGTCGGTGGCGGACGCCTCCGCACGGCCCTCGGCCTCGGTCGCGGCGGCGCGGGCCTCGCCCTCGGCGCGGATACCCGCGGCGAGCGCGACCTGCTTGTCGCGGTCGGCCTCACCGGCACGGCGCACGGCCTCCGCGGCCGCCTCGGCGTCCTGGATCGCGGCGGACTTGTTCGCCTCGGCGATGGTGGTCCGCTTGAACGCCTCGGCCTCCGTGGCGGCGTTCTGCGAGTCGCGTCGCGCGGTCGCCTCCTGGACCTCGGCGTAGGCCTGGGCCTCGGCCGGCTTGCGCACCTCGATGTCGAGGCGCTCCTGCTCGACACGGGCCTTCTCCGACAGCGCCTCACGCTCCTGGAGGGCGACGATGCGGTCCTGCTCGGCCCGGGCGAGCTGTCCGGCCGCCTCGGCCTCCGCCTGGGCCTTGTCCGTGTCGGCCTGGATCGCGGACTTCTTCAGGTCGAGGGCCTTCTGCCGCTCGGCGATCTGCTCGGCCGCCTCGATGGCCGCGAACTCCGAGGCGCGGCGCGCCTCGGCCTCGGACACCTCGGCCACCTGCAGCGCGCGGGCCGACTCGGCACGACCGAGGTTCTCCAGATAGTCCGAACCGGGCGTCGATATGTCGGAGATGTTGAGGATGTCGACCTGCAGCCCCTGCTCGGCCAGGTCCCGCTTGGTGGACTCCACGACGCGGTCCGACAGACCCTTGCGGTCGGAGATGATCTCCTCGATCGACATGTCGCCGACGATCGAGCGGAGCGAGCCCTCGAGGGACTCGGCGATGATCTCGGTGAGGAGCTCCTGCTGGGACAGGAAGCGCTGCGCGGCACGGCGCACGCCCTCGTCGTCACCGCGGACCTTGAAGTTGATGGACGCCTTGATGGCGATCTTGATGCGGTTCGAGTCGACGCCCTCGACGGTGATCCCGATCTGGCGCTGCTCGAGCGAGATGGCGAAGCCCTGCTGGAGGATCGGCCAGACGAACGTGCGTCCGCCGATGACGACCTTCTGGCCGGCCATGTCCTTGCGTCCGGCGCCTCGGCCGACGATGACGAGGGCCTGGTTCGGCGGGACGCGGCGGATCCGCTGGGCCACGAAGACGCCGATCGCCAGGAAGGCGACAACGACGGCGGCCACGGCGAGGGTGGTCACGAAGCTGGTGGAGCTGTCCATGGTGGCGCGCCGGAGCGCGACTCCTCTCGGGTGGTGACGGTCGGCGTGCGGGGTCCGGCCTGGTCCTCGGCGCGTCGCCGGGGCGTCAGTCCTCGGGTCGGTACGGCCCGACGCGCACGCTGTTGGGCTGGTGCTCGAGGACGACGACGCGGGTCCCGGAAGCGATGGGCTCCATCGACCACGCCAGACGACGTTCGAGCTCGCTCACCGCATCGAGGGCGACCTCGCCCGAGGACTGGGAGATGTCCGTCGTGGCCGTGCCCTGCACCCCGACCAGGTCGACGCGAGCGTTGTCCTCGGTGGCGCTGAGACGTCGGATCAGCAGCTGGGCCACGAGCACGGCCAGCAGGCCCACGACGGCCGAGGCCACGTAGGCGATCCACGGGGCCCACCCGTTGACGGTGACGACGGAGCCCACGGCCCCGAAGACGACGGCACCCACGCCCAGGGAGGTCCCGGACAGGGCACCGTCCCCGACGTCGAGGATCTCCCCGACGACGAGCGACAGCAGGAGCAGGACGAGACCGGCGGCACCGATCAGAGCGAAGACGAGCACGGACGCCCTCCAGGACGCAGATGTGGCAAACGTGTGAAGACTCCCACAATTCGCCCTCCGGGCGCGACCCTCGGCGCGATGCGGGACGATCGGGGCCATGGCCCTCCCCGCGACGGACTCGCCCCGGCTCGTCCTCCTCCGGCACGGCGACACCGAGTGGGCGCTCGCCGGGCGTCATACCGGACGGACGGACGCCCCCCTGACCCCGGACGGTGAGGAGCAGGCACGTGCCGCGGGACGGCGGCTGGCCGGGCTGGCGCCGGTGGCGGTGTTCTGCTCGCCCCTGACCCGTGCACGCCGCACGGCCGAGCTGGCCGGCTTCACCGACGGCGTCGTCGACCCCGACCTGGCCGAGTGGGACTACGGACCGGTGGAGGGACGCACCTCGGCCGAGGTGGGCGAGGCCCTGGGACGCCCGTACGAGATCTTCCACGACGGCGTGGACGTCCCCGGGCCGGTCGACCCGGTCACGGGCGACCCCGGCACGACCGGACCTCGCGGGGAGACGCTGGCCGAGGTCCGCGCGCGCACCGACCGGTTCCTGGCGCGCGCCCGCCCGGTCCTCGCCGGAGGCGGCAGCGTGCTCGTCGTCGCCCACGGTCACCTGCTCCGGGTGCTGGCCACGAGCTGGCTCGACGTCGACGCCTCGTTCGGTGTCCACCTCGAGCTCGGCTGCGCGGCGATCTGCGCGCTCGGCAGCGCGCACGGCCGCCCCACGATCGAGGCGTGGAACCTCGTGGGAGACGATCTCTAGGAGGTGGTCAGCACCGAGCCGGCGGGTCGGGTCCAGGATCCGCCCGCGACCCGGCAGCAGGATCGGCCGGATGCGGGGACCGCCGGTAGCGCCGGCCGCTCGGGGACGTCCAGGTCGTGACCCCGGAGTGCGGGTCGCGCACGACGTCCCACCCGCCGACCGTCTTGGCGCGGTGGTGGGTGCGGCACAGCACGTGCAGGTTGTCCCCGGTCGTCTGCGCACGGTCGTCGGCCGGGTCGAACGGCTCGATGTGGTCGAGGTCGGCGTAGCGGGCCGGCACCTGGCAGCCGGGGAACCGGCACGTGGCGTCCCGTGCGACGACGGCCGCGCGCAGCGCCCGTCCCGGTCGGTAGCTCCGGGACGAGGTGTCGGTGAGCACCCCCGTGACCGGGTCGGTGAGGATCCGCTGCCAGACGGCGTCCGGGTCGGTGGCGAGGGTGCGAGCCATCGCCGCCGGGATCGGACCGTGGCCGGCGAGGATCGCGGGCAGGTCGTCGGTGCCGAGCAGCGTGGACGCCGCGACGGTCACGTGCACACGAGCAGTGCCGGGCGCGCCGCCGGGCACGACCGGGCTCGAGGGCACGGCCCGGCCGCGGGCGTCGTCCGGGACGTCGGTGCTGTCCGTGCTGCCGGCCGTTCCGGTGAGCAGACCCACCATCGCGTCGGCTCGGCACTCGCCGAGGCCGCGAGCCTCCCCCGCCCCGCTCCGCGCACGTCGAGCCTGGTCGTCGATCCGCGCGAACGCCCGAGCGGCGTCGTCCGCGGGCAGGTACGCGGTGAGGTAGGCCATGGCATCGTCGACCGGTTCGAGCGTCACGTGCCGGGCGCGCCGGGCGGACTCGTGGCGCTCGGCGGCACCCTCGGGATCCGCGGCGATCTCCGCACGGCGGAGCCGGTCGCGGATCTGCCGGACGGTGAGGTGCTCGAGCTCGGGTCGCAGCTCCCGCACGACCTCGCGACGCCGGTCGTCGGGGAGCCGACCCGTCGCCACGAGCGCCTCGGCCTTGCGCCGGTCCACGGCGCCCTCGGCCAGGGCGTCGGCCACCTCGGGCAGGGCGTGCGCCCCGTGGGCGACCGTGACGTGCTGCTCGGCGGCCGCGCGGCTGAGACCGAGCCGGGCCGCGACCTCGTCGACGACGAACTCGTGCCGGGACGATCCCCTCGTCCGCTCCAGGGACTCGGCGAGCATCCGTGCCGACCCTGCCTGGGCCCAGGCCGCGAGACGCTCCCATGCGGCCAGTGCTTCCACCAGGGACAGGTCGTCGAGGTCGGCAGGATCGAGAGCGGCGAGGCCGCGGGCGGCCTCCGGGCCGGGCGGTGCGTCGAGCAGGGCGTGCAGCGGGGCGTCGGCCGACGCAGGCATCGGTTCGGCGGATCGTTCGGCCACAGTGCCGGCCCCGACGGTGTCGACCGCCACGGAGCCGACCGACGCGGGCACCGCTGCCGATTCCCACCACAGCTCGGGGGCGCGTCCGGAGCGCCGTGCCGACCCGCGGACGGGGCTGATCACGCCCGCGACGGCGCCGACGGACCGGGCCATGAGCGACACGAGGGCACGCTCCACCCGGGTCCCGGCGTCGGGCGCCGGGTCCGCTGCGACCGGGGCACAGGCCGCAGCGGACCCCGAGGTCCGAGGTCGACGAGGCCCGACGGCGTGCCGCGCCGGGTGGGAAGCGTCGTTCTCGAACATGTGTTCGACACTACTGGCGGGCCGCGCGGGCCGCAAGAGGTGCGGCGGAGCCTGTGGAGAGCTCCCGCTCAGCCGAGCCCGAGCGCCCCGCTCAGTCGAGCCCGAGCGCCCCGGCCAGCACCTGCGCACCGGGGGTCCGCTCCGCGACCGGGACCGCCGCGAGCGCCTGGAGCTGCCACCCGATCCACGGGCTGAACGCCCACGGCGCCGCGGTCACGGCGGACCGCACCTGCGCCGCCGGCGCCCACACGTGCTCGGAGACCTCGTCCGGGTTCGGCGTCAGCCCGCCGTCGACGCGCGCGACGTACACCGGGCAGATCTCGTTCTCCACGACGCCCGAGGCGTCCACGGCGCGGTAGCGGAAGTCGGGCAGCACCACGGCGGGGTCGGCGACGGCCCCGCCCAGCTCGTGCTCCGCGTGCCGCGCGATCGAGTCCTCGATCTCCTCGGTCCACCGCAGGTGGCCGCAGAACGAGTTCGTCCACACCCCGGGCCACGTGCGCTTGACGAGTGCCCGGCGGGTGATCAGCAGGTTGTCCGCGGCGTCGAGCAGGTAGCAGGAGAACGCCAGGTGCAGCGGCGTGTCCGTGGTGTGGACCTCGGCCCGCGGGAACGTGCCGGTCCGGTGGCCGGCGTCGTCGCAGAGGACGACGTGGTCGGCCGTGGTGGGGGCCTGCGTGGCGCTCATCGGTTCATCGCCTTCGTCGTCCGGGTGTCCATGTCCTCGCTCAGTCGCAGCTCGTCGTCGTCCGCGGAGCGTCGCAGCGCGGTCGCCAGGCGGGCCGTCTCGGCGAATCCCGAGGGGCCGGCGTTCCAGGCGCCGAACCAGCCGGCGACGGAGACACCGTGCGACGGCCGCCGCACCACTTCCACCGCGTCGCCCGCGCCGAGCTCGCCGGCCTCCACCACCCGCAGGTAGGCGCCGGTGCGGTTGGCCTCGGTGAAGCGCCGCACCCACCGCTCGGGCGACCCGAGCCGCCGCGCGAACGTGGCGCAGGGGGTGCGCGGCTGCGTCACCTCGAGCACCGCCGTGCCGACCCGCCACCGCTCGCCGATCAGGGCGCCGGAGACGTCGAGGCCGCGGGTGCGCAGGTTCTCCCCGAACAGCCCCGGGGTCACCTCGCGGCCCAGCGCCTCGGCCCAGTAGCGGGCGTCCTCCTCGGCATAGGCGTACACCGCCTGGTCCGCGCCGCCGTGGTTCGCCCGGTCCGCCTGCACGTCCGCGTACAGGCCGAACCGTCCGGCACGCACGCGCCCGTCGACCGGTCGCTTGTCGATCGCCGTCACGCCCACGGTGCCGGGGTCGGGGTGCAGCTCGTGCACGCGGCACACGGCGAGGAGGTCAGCCATGGACGTCATGCTCCCACTCTTCCGGCGGCGTCGGGGTACCCGGACGACCCCGTCGGCGCCGGGCGAGCAGTCCGTACGCCGCCAGGACGACGGCCACGAGCCCGGCGGTGGCGACGAGCTGGGCGCGCGCCGCGTCGTCGGACAGCATGAGGGCGGCCAGGCCGACGAGCGACGCCAGGGTGAGCCAGGTCAGCCACGGGAACCCCCACATCCGCAGGCGCAGCGGCACCCCGGTGCGCCGCGCCTCGGCCTCCAGGCGCGGCCGCAGCCGCAGCTGGGAGACGGTGATGAGCAGCCAGACCACGAACAGGGCGGAGCCGACGGCGTTGAGCAGGACGGACAGCAGCACCTCCGGCAGCAGCCAGTTGAGCAGGACCGCCACGACGCCGAAGAACACCGACACCAGCACCGCCACCCACGGCACCTCGCGCGCCGACACCTTCGTCGCGGCGGCCGGCGCGTCGCGGCGCTCGGCGAGGGAGAACAGCATCCGCGAGGTCCCGTAGATCTGGGCGTTGAAGGCGCTGAGCAGCGCCAGGACCACGACGACCTCCATGAGCCGCGCGGCGCCGTCGAACCCGGCGAGCTCCAGGACCGCCACGAAGGGCGAGGTCAGGGCGTCGGCGTCGTCCCAGGGCACCAGCGCCACGATGATCGCGACGGACCCGAGGTAGAAGACCAGGATGCGCCACAGGATCGTGCGGGTGGCGCGGGCGACGGCGTCACGCGGGTCGCGGGCCTCGGCCGCGGCGATCGCCACGATCTCGATCCCGCCGAACGCGAAGGCGACGGCGAGCAGCCCGGCGGCGATCCCCGGGACCCCGGCGGGTGCGAATCCGCCGTGCGCCGCCCAGTCGCCGAGCACGCTGCCCGCCACGGGGACCACCCCGAGGACGACGAGCAGGCCGACGGCGAGGAAGGCCACGATGGCGGCGACCTTGACCAGGGCGAACCAGAACTCGGCCTCGCCGAACTGCCGCACCCCGACCAGGTTGATGCCGCCGAAGACGGCGACGACGACGCCCGCGACCACCCACTGCGGGACGGCCGGCCACCAGGCGGTGACGATCTCGGCGACGCCGGTGACCTCCACGCCGAGGACCATGATGAGCATGAACCAGTAGAGCCACCCGAGCAGGAACCCGGCCCACCGGCCGAGCGCCACCTCGGCGTACACGGAGAACGACCCGGAGGCGGGCAGGGCCGAGGCCATCTCGGCGAGCATGCGCATGACGGCCACGACGATCGCGCCGGCGACGGCGTAGCTGATCAGCACCGCCGGGCCCGCGGTCGCGATCGCCTCGCCGGACCCCAGGAACAGGCCGGCGCCGATCGCGGAGCCGAGACCCATCATCGTCAGGTGCCGGGGACGCAGCCCGTGCGCCAGCGGCTCGTGCAGCGGCGCGACGGCCTCGTCGGGGCCGTCGCCGGGTGTCGTGGTCACCGGGTCACGCTAGCCCGCGTCCGACGACGGCGCCCCGACGGGCGGGACTGCCCCGGCCGCCGGCGCGGACCCGGCGAGCAGGACGGACCCCGCAGACGGCGCGATCCCGCGCAGGCACACCGCGACCGTGGCCACGAGCACGTCGTCGACGTCGGCTCCGCCGAGGAGGTCGCCGGCGGCGAGCTGGACGACCCCGTGCACGGCGGCGAAGAGCACGACCCCGAGCTCGTCGGCGTCGCCCTCGACCACCTCGCCGACCCGCTGACCGGCGCGCAGCGTGTCGCGCAGCAGCTCCTGGCCGCGGCCGGCCTCGGCCCGGAGCGCCGCGGTGGCGTCGGGGTCGTGCTTGACGTCGTACATCACGGCGAGCAGGGCGGGGTGCGCGGCGGCGAAGTCGACGTAGGTGCGCGCCAGCCCGCGCAGCCGCTCCTGCCACGTGCCGCCGGTGGCGGCCAGCGCCGCGTCGAGCCGCTCGAACCCGCGCAGCGCCAGGGCGTCCAGGAGCGCCTGCCGGTCGCGGAAGTGCCGGGCCGGGGCGCCGTGGCTGACGCCGAGGTCGCGGGCCAGGCCGCGCAGCGAGAGCCCGTCGACGCCGTCCTCGGCCAGCACCTCCTCCGCGCGGTCGAGCAGGGCGGCGCGCAGGTTGCCGTGGTGGTAGGTGCCGGTCACGCCCTCAGGATAGCGCCGATGTAGGCGTTGACAACATCGGTAGGCACTGCCTACATTGAGGATCCCCGGCACCTCGACCCAGGAGAACGCCATGACCCTCGACCTGCACGGCTCGTCCGCCGTGGTGACCGGCGCCAGCTCCGGCATCGGCGCCGTCGTCGCGGCCCGCCTCGCCGCCCGGGGCGCCGACCTCGTGCTCGTGGCCCGCCGGACCGACCGCCTCGAGGAGCTCGCGGCCCGGCTGCGCGCCGAGCACGGCGTCGAGGCCGACGTCGTCCCGGCCGACCTGCGCACGTCCGACGGCGTCACCGCGGTCGTCAAGGCCGCCCGGGCGGCCACGAAGCCGGTCGGCACCCTCGTGAACAACGCGGGGTTCGGCACACACGGAGCCCTCCTGGAGGAGGACCCCGAGCGCATCGAGGACGAGGTCGCCCTCAACGTGGCGGCCCTGACCGACCTGACCCGCGCGCTGCTGCCCGACCTGGTCGCCCACGGCTCCGGGGCCGTGGTCAACGTGGCCAGCACGGCAGCGTTCCAGCCCGTCCCGCGCATGGCCGTCTACGGCGCGACCAAGGCCTACGTCCTCAGCTTCACCGAGGCGCTGTCGGTCGAGCTGCGCGGGACCGGCGTGCACGCGATCACGCTCTGCCCGGGCGCGACGCGCACGGAGTTCTTCGACGTCGTCGGGACCGAGGACGCCGCCGTCGGGCGCTTCCAGACCCCCGAGCAGGTCGCCGACACGCTCTTCCGCGCGCTGGACCGCCGTCGGCCGCCGGCCACGGTCGTGTCCGGCCGCGCCAACGCCCTGGCCGGCGCCGTGGTGGGCGCGCTGCCGCGCCGGCTGGTGCTGGCGGCGGCAGCGCGCCTCACGGCCGGCTGAGGCCGGCCGGTGCGGTCCGGCCGAGCCGGCCGAGCCGGCCGGTCCGGCCGAGCCGCTACCCCGTGGCGAGGTCGCGGCGGCGGAACCCGACGAACCCGAGGACCCCGAGCCCGACGGCGACCGCCCACAGGACCGCGACGTCACCGGCGTACGGCTCGCCGGAGAACACCTCGGGCACCCAGTCGAACGGCGAGACGCGGTAGACCCAGTCCGGCAGATCGAAGACCTGGCCGAACATCCCGACGACGAAGGTGTAGGCCACCAGGGCCCACCCGATGCCGGTCAGGCGCGGTGCCCAGCCGTACAGCGCCAGGACCAGCCCGAGGAAGACGGCGAGCGCCGGCAGGTAGGTCCACACCACGACGGAGTAGTCGGTGAAGGTCTGATCGCCCCAGCCGGCGATCACGGCGCCGCCCCACAGCGCGTAGACGCTGACGGCGAGCAGCACCGCCGTGCCCACCCCTGCGACCGCGGCCTGGGCACCGAGCCAGCGGTGCCGGGAGACCGGGTGGGAGAAGACGACCTCCGCGCGCCCCGAGGACTCCTCGGCCTTGGGCCGCTGCGCCATGACGACGGCGTAGGCCGCGCAGCAGACCGCGCCGTACAGCACCAGCACGCTGAGGAACCCGACGGCGAGCTGGGACGGGTCGGCCCCGAAGAGCTGGGCGAGCATCGGGTTGTCGACGACCATGTCGCCGATCATGTCGCCGATGCCCGGGAGCATCGTGCCCGAGGCGAACCACATCAGCCCGAGGCCCAGGCAGCTCCACAGCAGCGCCCAGCGTTGCTGCAGCCACGCCATGGCGAGCGGGCCGCGCAGCGCGGGCCCGGCGTCCGCCCGACCGGCACGGGTCTCGACGAGGCTCCCGCCGAAGTCGCGCCGCGAGGCGAGGAGGGCGGCGACGACCAGCAGGACGGCGATCGCGAGGACGCTCAGGGCGATCGGCCACCAGCGCAGGTCGACGAAGGCGCGCATCTGCTGGGCCCACGCGATCGGCGAGAACCAGGACAGCGTCGACCCGCCGAGCTCGCGGATGTCCCCCACGGCCCGGACGACGAAGGCGACGGCGAACACCGCCAGGCTCGCGCCGGTCGCGGTGCGGGCGTGGCCGACCACCTGGCACACGACGAGAGCGACCGCTCCGAACACCATCGCGCTGAGCCCGGACCCGACCGTGAGCGCGAACGAGTCGGCCACGGCCAGGTCGCCGACCGCGACGAGAGCCCCGGCGGACAGCACGGCGATGACGGCCTGCGCGAGCACGAGCGTGACGACGGCCGCCACGGCCGGCGCGTGGCGTCCGACGACGGCGGCCCGGACGAGCTCCGAGCGGTTCGACTCCTCCTCGGCGCGGGTGTGGCGCACGACGTGCAGGATCGACAGGATCGCGAGCGCCAGGACCATCCAGGTGATGCCCTCGTTCGACATCGCCACGCCGGTCGAGTAGTCGTCGAGACCGTAGCCCGGCCCGCCCATGACGATCCCGACGGGTGTCTCCATGAGGGCCGCGCGTCCCTGCATCGCGGCGGTGTCGTCGAAGAACAGGTTCAGCGCGAACGTGAAGTAGGTGTAGAAGAACACGACCGAGACGGCCCACACGGTCAGGCGCACCCGGTCCTGACGCAGCATGAAGCGGACGAGGGACCCGGTGCCGGTCAGGGTGGCCCCCCGGGCCTGCTCGGCGGACCGGACGGCGGGCGGGGCGACGGCGGTGCTCATCGCGCACCCGCCTCGCTCGTCGTGGCCGCGGCGTGCCGACCCGCGCCGCGGCCCGAGCCCGTACCGGACCGGGAGCCTGCCCCGTCCGCGGCGTCGCCGTCGCCGGACGCGCCGACGTCGGACACGTCGTCACCGTAGTGGCGCAGGAACAGCTCCTCCAGCGAGGGCGGGGCGGCGGTGAACGAGCGCACCCCGAGGCCCGACAGCGTCGTGAGCACCGCTCCCATCGCGGTGTTGTCGACGTCGAAGGTGAGCCGGGTGCCCTCGGGGTCGCCGGCGGTGACGGCGTCGTGGACGCCGTCGATCCGGGCCACCGCCGCCGGGTCGCCCTCGACGACGGCGGTGACGCTCGACCGCGTCAGGTGCCGGAGCTCGTCGAGGGTGCCGGACTCGACGGCGCGGCCGGCCCGGATGATCGTCACGGTGTCGCAGACCTTCTCGACCTCGGACAGGATGTGGCTGCTCAGCAGCACGGAGGTGCCCTGCGCGGCGGCGTGGCGCACGTGCTCGGTGAAGACGGCCTCCATCAGGGGGTCCAGTCCGGCGGTGGGCTCGTCGAGGATGAGCAGCGGCACCTCGGTGGCGAAGGCGGCCACGAGCGCGACCTTCTGCCGGTTGCCCTTGGAGTAGGTGCGGGCCTTCTTCGTCGGGTCGAGCTCGAACGCCTCCAGCAGGTCCTTCTTCCGGCGCGGGTCGGGCTTACCGCGCAGGCGGGAGAGGAAGTCGATGGCCTCGCCCCCGGTGAGGTGGGGCCACAGCGTCACGTCCCCGGGGACGTAGGCGAGCCGGCGGTGCAGGTCGACCGCGTCGCGCCACGGGTCGGCGCCGAACAGCCGGGCCTCGCCGGAGGTGGCGCGCAGCAGCCCGAGCAGCACCCGGATGGTGGTGGACTTCCCGGAGCCGTTGGGGCCGAGGAAGCCGGCGACCTCGCCCTCGGCGACGGTCAGGTCGAGGCCGTCCAGGGCGCGCGTGGGGCCGAAGTGCTTGTGCAGGTCGTGGATCTCGATCGGGGGCGCGTCGGCGCTCCGGGTACCGGTCGGTGCGGTGCTGGTCATGGTTCCTCGCTCGGGGTCTCGGTAGCGGGTGCGTCGTCGGGCTCGCCGTCCGCCGGCGGGTCGGAGAGGTAGAGCAGGTAGTCGTCGAGCATGCGGCGGCTGGTGAGGAACCCCTGGGCGAACATCTCGATCATCGGCAGGTAGTGCTCGGCCATGAACGTCCGCAACGTGGCACCGAGGTCCTCGGCGTCCTCGGGCGGGTGGAGCGTCAGGGCCAGGGACAGCGTGCCGAGCGAGGACAGCACCAGGTAGCGGGCGCGGGCGTCCTCGTCGACGCTCGGCCTGGCGATCCCGTCCGCGACGGCCTCGCGCGTGTAGACGCGGGCGTCGTCGACCATGTGCTGCACGAACGCCCGGGCGACGTCGCCGCCGGCCTGCAGGGACCGCATCACGTAGCCGAGCAGCGGGGCGTGCTCGTCGGACTCGGCGAGCACCTGCAGCAGCTGACCGTCGGTGGCGCGGCCCATGTTCTGCCGCTTCGACTCCACGATCCCGGCGAGCACGTGCTCGTCGCACTCGCGGTGCAGGGCGTCCTTGGACCCGAAGTGGTGGATCACCAGGGCCGGGCTGACGCCCGCGTCGGCGGCGATGGTCCGGACGGAGGTCCCGAAGCCGGACCGCGCGAACCGCAGCACCGCGGCGTCGCGGATGCGGTCGCGGGTCGGGGTGGACGCACCGTCCGTCGAACTCATGCTCACCAGACTAAACACGTGTTCAGCCTCCCGGCAAGAGGCATCCGGTGGACCGCTGGATAGAAGATCGTCTATATTGACATCAATCGAATCAGCGACGAGGGAGAGCCCGTTGACCACCACCGCCGAGGCGCCCGTCCGCGCCCGCCTGTCCACCCTCGACCGCTGGCTGCCGCTGTGGATCGGCCTGGCGATGGTCGCCGGCCTGCTGCTCGGACGGTTCGTCCCCGTACTCGGCGACGCCCTCGAGGCGATGGAGGTCGGCGGCATCTCGGTGCCGATCGCGCTCGGGCTGCTGGTGATGATGTACCCGGTGCTCGCCAAGGTCCGCTACGACCGGGTCGCGGCCGTCACCGGCGACAAGCGGCTCCTCGTCAGCTCGCTCGTGCTCAACTGGCTCGTCGGGCCGGCCCTGATGTTCGCCCTCGCCTGGGCGTTCCTGCCCGACCTGCCCGAGTACCGCACCGGTCTGATCATCGTCGGCCTGGCCCGCTGCATCGCCATGGTCGTCATCTGGAACGACCTCGCCTGCGGCGACCGGGAGGCCGCCGCCGTGCTGGTGGCGATCAACTCGCTCTTCCAGGTCGTGATGTTCTCGGTCCTCGGGTACTTCTACCTGACCGTCCTGCCCGGCTGGCTCGGCCTCGACACCGCGGGGCTGGACGTCTCCGTCGGGCAGATCGCCCTCAACGTGCTCGTCTTCCTCGGCATCCCGCTCGCCGCCGGCTTCGCCTCCCGGGCGATCGGCGAACGCACCCGGGGCCGCGACTGGTACGAGGAGCGCTTCGTCCCGCGCATCGGCCCCTGGGCGCTGTACGGCCTGCTGTTCACCATCGTGCTGCTGTTCGCCCTGCAGGGTGAGCAGGTCTCCGAGAACCCGGGCGACGTCGCCCGGATCGCCCTGCCGCTGCTCGTCTACTTCGCGGTCATGTGGGGGCTCGGCATCGTCGTGGGCAAGGCCCTCGGCCTGGGCTACGCCCGCACGGCCACGCTCGCGTTCACCGCGGCGGGCAACAACTTCGAGCTCGCCATCGCCGTCGCCGTCGCGACCTTCGGCGTCACCTCCGGCGAGGCGCTCGCCGGCGTCGTCGGGCCGCTCATCGAGGTCCCCGTGCTCGTGGGCCTCGTGTACGTCACCCTGTGGGTCGGACGCCGGTGGTTCGGCGGCCTGCCCTCGGACGAGGAGGTCCGCTCATGACCGTCGCACCGTCACCCGTCCCCGCCGACGGCCGAGCGCTCGGCGCGGACGTGGCCGAGGACCTGGCCGGGGTGCTCAAGGCGCTCGCCGACCCCCTGCGCCTGCGGATGCTGTCCGCCGTCGCCACCGCCCCGGGCGGGGAGGCGCACGTCGGCGACCTCGCCGTGCTGGCCGAGGTCTCCCAGCCCACCGTCTCGCACCACCTCAAGGTGCTGCGCGACGTCGGCGTGCTGCACGCCGACCGGCGGGGCACCTCGGTCTTCTACCGGGTCTCCCCCGTGTACCGCACGGCGGTCACGACGCTGCTGGACCGCTTCGCGCCGGCCGTCGCCGACGCCGGCAGGCCGGCCACCCCCACCCCGGACGACCCGGGCGCCGGGCGGTGGACCGAGCTGCACGGCCTGGCCGACGTCGACCGCGAGCTCACCCGGCTCGCCGAGTCCCTGGCCGAGCGCGTCCCGGACACCACCCGGAGCGAGGCCCTGCGCGTCGTGCGGGAGTCCTACACGGCGCTGGCCCGCCGCGGCGGCATCCCCGTCCACCTCGTCGCCCTCACGGAGCACTTCGCCCGCCAGCGGCTGGCCGACGCCGCCAAGAACCGCGGCGGTGACGTCGTGGACGGCGCGGCCCCGGAGCCCGGCGCCGGCCACGTACCGCAGGTGCTGTTCGTCTGCGTCGGCAACGCCGGCCGCTCCCAGCTCGCCGCCGCGCTCCTGGCGCGCACCGGCGGCGACCGTGTCGTGGTGCGCTCGGCGGGCTCCACACCCGCGGGCGACGTGCACGACGTGGTCCGCCCCGTCCTCGAGGAGCTCGGCGCGCCCGACGACGTGTTCTACCCCAAGCCGCTGACGGACGACGCCGTGCGCGCCGCCGACGTCGTCGTCACCATGGGCTGCGGGGACTCCGTGCCCGTGCTGCCCGGCACGCGGTACGAGGACTGGGTCGTGGGCGACCCGGCGCTGGCCTCACCGGCCGGCGTCCGGGCCATCCGCGCCGAGCTCGACGCCCGCGTCCACCGCCTGCTCGACGAGATTCTCTGAGAGGAACCCGACATGCCCACCCCCTCCGTGCTGTTCGTCTGCGTCCACAACGCCGGCCGCTCCCAGATGGCCGCCGGGTTCCTGCGCGCCCTCGGCGGCGACGGCGTCGAGGTCCGGTCCGCCGGGTCCGCCCCGAAGGACTCGATCAACCCCGTCGCCGTCGAGGCGATGGCCGAGCAGGGCGTCGACATCCGCGCCGAGCAGCCCAAGGTGCTCACCGACGACGCCGTGCAGGCCTCCGACGTCGTCATCACCATGGGCTGCGGCGACGCCTGCCCGATCTACCCCGGCAAGCGCTACGAGGACTGGGAGCTCGACGACCCGGCCGGCCAGGGCATCGAGGCCGTCCGACCGATCCGGGACGAGATCGAGCGGCGCGTGCGCGCCCTGCTCGCCTCGCTCGACGTGCGGGTCGCCGGATGAGCGCCGCACCGAAGATCGTCGTCGTCGGCTCGGTCGCGGCCGGCACCTCCGCGGCGGCCAAGGCCCGCCGGGGGTCCGAGGACGCCGAGATCGTGGTCTACGACCGCGACGACGACATCTCCTACTCCGGCTGCGGGCTGCCGTACTACCTCGGCGGCGAGGTCGAGTCGATGGACGACCTCACCCCGCGCGACGCCGCGTGGTTCGCGAAGCGCTACGGCATCGACGTGCGCACCGGTCACGAGGTCACCGACGTCGACGCCGCGGCGCGGACCGTCACCGTCCGCGACCTGGCCACCGGGACCACGTCCACCGACGACTACGACGAGCTCGTGCTCGCCACCGGCGTCTCCCCCGTCGTGCCGCCGCTGCCCGGGACGGACGCCGACGGCGTCTTCACGCTGCGCACCCCGTCGGACGCCCGCTCGATCCGTGCGTGGATCGAGGCACGCGGCGTCCGGCGCGCCGTCGTCGTCGGCGCCGGGTACATCGGGCTCGAGACCGCCGAGCAGCTCGTCGGGCGGGGCCTCGGCGTGACCGTGGTCGAGATGGCGGCGCACTCCATGCCGCGGCTGGACGCCGACGTCGCCGACCGGGTCGACGACGAGCTGGCCGAGCACGGCGTCGAGCTGCTGACCGGCGCCGAGGTCACCGCGATCGAGCCGGCCGACGACGGCGCGGCACGCGCCGTGCGGGTCGTCGGGCGCGACGGCGCCGAGCGCCTCGTGGAGGCCGGCCTCGTCGTGGTCGCGGTGGGCGTCCGGCCGAACCTGGACCTGGCCCGCGCCGCCGGCGTGCGCGTCGGGGACACCGGGGCGATCGCCGTCGACCGGGTGGGCCGCACGTCGGTGGACCATGTGTGGGCCGTCGGGGACGTCGCCGAGAGCTTCGACCTGATCACCGGTGAGCCGACCTGGGTGCCGCTCGGGTCGACCGCCAACAAGATGGGGCGCATCGCCGGGGACGCGCTGACCGGCGGGGACCTGGAGCACCGCGGCATCCTCGGCACCTCGATCGTGCGGGTGTTCGACCTGGCCGTGGCCCAGACCGGGCTCACCGAGGACCGGGCCCGCGCGGCCGGGTTCGACCCCGTCGTCGTGCACAACATCAAGCCGGACCGGCCCGCCTACCTCGGCGGGCAGGAGATGCTGATCAAGGCCGTCGCCGACCGCGGCACCGGGCGCCTGCTCGGTGCGCAGATCGTCGGCCCGTCGGGTGTGGACAAGCGGGTCGACGTGCTCGCCACCGCCATCACCTTCGGCGCGCGGGCCGAGGACCTGTTCCACCTCGACCTCGCCTACGCCCCGACGTTCGCCACCACCAAGGACCCGGTGCACTACACGGGCATGGCGCTCGACGGCGCGGTGACGGGGCGGGCCGCGCTCGTGTCGTCGTCCGACCTGGACCGCCGTCGCGACCAGGGCGAGACGATCCAGGTCGTCGACGTCCGCTCGGCCAAGGACCGGGCAAGGTCCGCGGTGGACGACTCCGTGCACCTCCCGCTGGCCGAGCTGCGGGGCCGGGCCGGCGAGCTGGACCCGGCCCTGCCGACGGTGACCTACTGCAACAAGGGCGTCACCGGCAACGCCGGCCAGAACGTGCTGCGCGGGCTCGGGTTCGCCGACGTCGCGAACCTGTCCGGCGGCAACACCACCTACCAGCGCCACGTCCGGGGCCGCGGCCTGCCAGGATGAGCGCGCACGCCCCCACGACCCCGGAAGGACCCGACCCGGTGACCCAGCTCGCCCGCCGCCTCGGCACGAAGGACGCCGTCGCGATCGGCCTCGGCTCGATGATCGGCGCCGGCGTCTTCGCCGCCTTCGCCCCGGCCGCCCGCGCCGTGCTGCCGGCGGGGACGGGCTGGGCCCTGCTCGGGGCGCTGGCGCTGGCGGCCCTGGTGGCCTACGCGAACGCCACCAGCTCCGCCCAGCTGGCCGCGCAGTACCCCGTGGCCGGCGGCACCTACGTCTACGGCCGCGAGCGCCTCGGCGAGTGGTGGGGCTACCTCGCCGGCTGGGGGTTCGTCGTCGGCAAGACGGCGAGCTGCGCGGCGATGGCGCTGACCTTCGCCGCGTACGCGGCCCCGCCCGGGTGGGAGCGCCCGGTGGCGGCGGCCGCCGTCGTCGCGCTGGCGGCGGTGAACTACCGGGGCGTGACCCGTACGGCCCGGCTGACCCGGTGGATCGTCGCCGTGGTGCTGCTGGTGCTGGCCACGTGGACGGCGGTGGTGTGGGCCGGGGTGTCCGGCCCGGCGGGTACGCCGCTGTCCGACGGCGGCGCGGCGTCCGACGGCGGCTGGGCCGTGGCGTACGGCGTGCTGCAGGCGGCCGGGCTGCTGTTCTTCGCCTTCGCCGGGTACGCGCGCATCGCCACGATGGGCGAGGAGGTGCGCGACCCGCGTCGCACGATCCCCCGGGCGGTGCTGCTGGCGCTCGCCGGCGCCGTCGTCGTGTACGCGGTCGTGGCCGTGACCCTGCTGGGTTCGCTGGGCCTCGAGGGGATCGCGGGGACGACGGCGCCGCTCGCGGCGGCCGTCGAGGACTCGGCCTGGGGCGGGGTCGTCGTGCGCGTCGGCGCGGCCGCGGCCTCGCTCGGGGCGCTGCTCGCCCTGGTGGCGGGGATCGGGCGCACCTCGCTGGCGATGGCGCGCGGGGGCGACCTGCCGGGATGGCTGTCGGCCGTGCACCCGCGGTTCGCGGTCCCGCACCGTGCGGAGGTCACGTTGGCCGCCGTCGTCGTGGTGCTCGTGCTGACGGTCGACCTGCGCGGTGCCATCGGGTTCTCGAGCGTCGGCGTGCTGCTCTACTACGCGGTCGCGAACGCCGCGGCGTGGACCCAGACCGGCGAGCACCGGCTGTACCCCCGCCTGCTGCAGGGGTTCGGCCTGGTGGCGTGCCTCGTGCTCGTCGTGACGCTGCCCGTGGCGGCGGTGCTCACCGGAGCCGGCGTGTTCGCCGTCGGGATCCTGGTGCGCCTGGTCCGGCGCCGGGGGCGCCGCGGACACGGGCCGCTAGCGTAGAGGTCATGACCTCCGTCGGCTCCGGCCCTCGCTCGCTCACGACGGCGCGCCGGGCGGTGCTCGAGCGCCGCGTGCGCTGGATCGTCACGGCGACGATCGCCTACAACGTCGTCGAGGCGGTGGTCGCCCTCACGGCCGGCCGTCTCGCCTCGTCCGCGGCCCTGGTCGGGTTCGGGCTCGACTCCGTCGTCGAGGTGCTCTCCGCCGCCGCCGTGGCCTGGCAGTTCGCCGCTCCCGACCCGCACCGACGCGAACGGGTGGCGCTGCGCGTCATCGCCTTCTCGTTCTTCGGCCTGGCCGCGTTCGTCACCGTCGACGCCGTGCGCACCCTGCTCGGGGCCGCCGAGCCCGACCACTCCACCGTCGGCATCGTGCTCGCCGCCGTGAGCCTCGCCGTCATGCCGCTGCTGTCCTGGTTCGAGCGCCGCACCGGACGGGAGCTCGGCTCCGCCTCGGCGGTCTCCGACTCCAAGCAGACCCTGATCTGCACCTACCTGTCCGCCGTGCTGCTCGTCGGGCTGGTGCTCAACTCGACGCTCGGCTGGACCTGGGCCGACCCCCTCGCGGCGCTCGTCATCGCCGCCGTCGCGGTGCGCGAAGGACTCGAGGCGTGGCGCGGGGACGCCTGCTGCACCCCCGTCGCGGCGATGATCGGGGCCGAGATGTCCGAGGGGCCCGACGGCGGCACCTGCGGCTGCGGCGACGACTGCTGCTCGGCGGACCGCTGACCGCTACGACCAGAGCGAGTGGTAGGCGTTGAGCGCCGGCTGCCCGCCGAGGTGGGCGTAGAGGACCGTGGAGTCCCGCGGGACGTCGCCGCTGCCGACGAGGTCGATCAGCCCGGCGAGGGACTTCCCCTCGTAGACGGGGTCGGTGATCATCGCCTCCAGCTCGGCCCCGAGCCGCATGGCGTTCTCGGTGGACTCCACGGGGATGCCGTAGAGGTCGCCGGCCCAGCCGTCGAGGACCTGGATCTCGTCGTCCCGCAGGTCCCGGCCCAGCTCGATGAGCTCGGCGGTGTGCCGGGCGATCCGGCCGACCTGGTCGCGGGTCTTGTCGAGGGTGGCCGAGGCGTCGATCCCGAGCACGCGGCGGCGCACGCCGGTGAGCTCCTCGAGGGCGGCGAACCCGGCGATCATGCCCGCGTGGGTGGACCCGGTCACGGTGCACACCACGATCGTGTCGAAGAAGACGCCCTGCTCCTTCTCCTGCTGAGCGACCTCGAACGCCCAGTTCGCGAAGCCGAGACCGCCGAGACGGTGCTCGGAGGCGCCGGCGGGGATCGGGTACGGGGTGCCGCCGGCCTCCTCGACCTCGCGCAGCGCGGACTTCCAGGAGTCGCGGATGCCGATGTCGAACCCGGCGTCGTCGAGCCGGGAGTCGGCGCCCATCATGCGCGACAGCAGGATGTTGCCGACCTTGTCGTTGGTCGGGTCGTCCCACGGGACCCACTTCTCCTGCACCAGCCGGGCCTTCAGGCCCAGGTGGGCGGCGACGGCGGCGACCTGGCGGGTGTGGTTGGACTGGTACCCGCCGATGGACACGAGGGTGTCGGCGCCCGAGGCGAGCACGTCCGGCACGATGTACTCGAGCTTGCGGACCTTGTTGCCGCCGAACGCGAGACCGCTGTTGACGTCCTCGCGCTTGGCCCAGACCTGGGCGCCGCCGAGGTGCTGGGACAGCCGCTTCAGGTGCTGCAGGGGGCTCGGGCCGAAGGTGAGCGGGTAGCGGGGGAAGTCGTCGAGCGTCACGGTGTCTCCTCGGTGTCGGGTCGTACGGTCTCCGGCCGTCCGGGGACGGTGAGGCTGAGCCAGGTCTGCTCCGCCACGGCCGCGGCGCCGGCGGTGTCGCCCGCGGCGCACAGGGCGACGAGCCGGTCGTGGCGGGCCGCGGAGTCGCGGCCCTCGTGGGAGGCGAACCGCAGCCGCTCGGCGCGGTGCAGCACGGGTTCGTAGCGGGCGATCACGTCCCGGACGGCGGCGTTGCCGCAGACGTCGAGCGCGACGGCGTGGAACTCCTCGTCGGCGACCATCGCGGCGTCCGGGTCGCCGCTCCGCTGCGCCGCGGCGAACGCCGCGTTCGCGGCGCGCATGCGGTCCAGGTCGTCGGCGGTCATCCGGGGCACGGCCTGCTCGACGGCCACCCGGTGCATCGCCGCGACGACGGCCTGGGCGTCCCGCACGCTCGTCTCGTCCAGGGGTGCGACGACGGTCGACCGGCCGGGTACGGCCCGCACCAGCCCCGCCCGGGCGAGCTCGAGGAGCGCCTCGCGCACCGGTGTGCGGCTCACGCCGAGCCAGGCCGCGAGCTCGGCGTCCCGCAGCTGCTCGTCCGGCGCGAGCGTGCCGTCGACGATGGCGTCACGCAGCCGCGCGTAGACCTCGTCGCGCAGGAGCGGACGGTGCGGGAGCGTCTCGGCGGGAACCGGCATGCAATATATTGCATGCCACGAACGCGTCCGCGTCAAGCCTCTGCCGCGCGACGTGGTCACGACGGACTGGTCGACGGACTGGTCGACGGGCTGGTTCGACGGGCCGGTTCGACGGCCGCCGTCCGGCGCGCCCCGGTGCCGGACGAGGACCTCAGCGACGCGCGCGGCTCGCGCCGAACGGTCCGCCGAAGACGAACGAGATGCCCAGCACGTACCCGAAGTCGTACCAGTTGCCGCTGTTGTGGACCTCGTAGATCGACACGGTGTCCGTGAACAGCGACACGACGAAGGTGACCGGCAGGATCATCCCCTGCCAGAGCCCGTACCAGAACCCCGCCGGGTCCTCGGCGCCCGGCGGCGCGGTGTCGAGGCCGGGGTTCGGGCCCGCGGCGCAGGCGGCGACCACGGCGAGGACGACAACGGCGAGGACGGCGGCAGCGGCGCGGCGGACCGCGGGGCGCGAGGTCATGGCACCACTCATGGCACCGGGCGTCGGCACCCGCGCGGTGTTCGGCCACCACCGCGCGGGCCACCACCACGCGGGCCACCACCGCGCGGGCCACGGGCTAGCGGGGCGCGAGCGTCAGCTCCACGGGCTGGGGGCCCGGTTCCGCCGTCGTCCCGCAGCACGCTGCTCCGTCGCCGCCGTCGACACCGTCGCCACCGAGGTCGGTCGAGCAGACGCCGGTGGCGGGCAGCTCGAGCCGCACGGCGTCGGCGGCCGCCCGGTCCCCGGCGAGCGCGGCGGCGATCGAACGGACCTGCTCGTAGCCGGTCGCGAGCAGGAACGTGGGCGCGCGGCCGTAGGACTTCATGCCGGCGAGGTAGAAGCCGGCATCGGGGTGGCGGAGCACGGACTCCCCGTGCGGTTCGACGGTCCCGCAGGAGTGCAGGTTCGGGTCGATCAGGGGGGCCAGCCGGACGGGCGCCTCGACGACGGGGTCGAGGTCGAGCCGGACCTCGCGCAGCATGTCCAGGTCCGGACGGAACCCGGTGGCGCCGACGACCTGGTGCACCGCGAGGTCGAGCGGCCCGTCGACGCCGTCGCGACGACCGCTCCCCCGCACGTGCACGACGTCGCCGTCCGGTACGAGCTCGTCGACCGCGGCCCGGGTGACCAGCCCGAGGCGCCCCGCGTCGACCGCCTCGCGCAGCCGGCTGCCCAGGAGCCCGCGGGCGGGCAGCGCGTCGTCGGAGCCGCCGCCGAACAGGCGGCGGGCCGACCCGCCGCGGACGGCCCACGTGATGCGGGTGCCGGACGCCTGGCCGGCGAGGTCGACGAGCGCGAGCAGGGTGTTGGCGGCGGAGTGGCCCATCCCCACGACCAGGGTGTGGCGGCCGGCGAACCGGTCGCGCTCGGCACCCAGGACGTCGGGCAGCGGCCCGGTGAGGTGGGCCCCGGCGTCGGACTCCCCCACGGCGGGGATCCCGTGCGCGCCGACCGGGTTGGGACGCGTCCAGGTCCCCGAGGCGTCGACCACGGCACGGGCGAGCACGTCGTGGGTGCCGCCGTCGGACGTCCGGGTGCGCACGCGGTAGGCGCGCCGCTCGCGCCCGAGCGAGCGCGTGCGGTCGGCACCGTCGCGGACGACGGCGGTGACGCGGACGCCGTAGCGGATCCGGTCGCGCAGGGCGGGTGTGGCCGCGAGCGGCTCGAGGTAGTCGTGGACCAGGTCGGCGCCGGTCGGCAGCGCGTCCAGGTCCGGCACCTCCCACCCGCCGGCGCCGTCGAGCAGGCGCCGGGAGGCCGCGTCCAGGCAGTACCGCCACGGCGAGAACAGCCGGACGTGCCCCCACTGCGCGATCGTGGCCCCGGGGCCGTCGCCGGCCTCGAGGACGAGCGGGTCCAGGCCCCGCTCGAGCAGGTGCGCCGCGGCGGCGAGACCGGTCGGGCCGGCGCCGATCACCACCACCGGATGCTCCGTCGTCGTCCCCATGCCACGCCTCCAGATCGATGATCGTCTATGTGTTGCCGGGTCGACAACATATCCATACTTGTCGATACGTGGCAAGATGAGGCCATGACGACGACCGGAGCGCCCGCCCCCGAGGCCGCGCCGCCCGCGTGCTGCACCGCACCGGCCGCGGACGGGCTCGACGACGACCGCGCCGCGACGCTCGCCCGGGTCTTCAAGGCCCTCGGCGAGCCCGCGCGGGTCCGGCTGCTCTCCCTCGTGGCCGCCCAGGAGGGGCACGAGGCGTGCGTCTGCGACCTCACCGCACCGGTCGGGCTGAGCCAGCCGACCGTCAGCCACCACCTCAAGGTGCTCGTCGAGGCGGGGCTGCTCACCCGCCGCCAGCGCGGTCGGTGGGCCTACTACGCGCTTACCCCCGGTGCCCTCGACCAGGTGGCCGAGGACCTGCGCACGCTCTGAGCGGGCAGACCGGCAGCGTGGGCCCGGCGCGCTCCCCAGCGACGGACCGGACCCACGCCGTTCCTCCGTGACCGACCGGGCGGCCGGTCACGAGCTGTGGGCCACGCCGAGCCGGCGCGGGCGTGGTGCGCCCCCCTGCGACGCTCCAGGCACCGCACCGGCTCGGCCACGTGGCTTCGGGTCAGCCGGTCACGACGCCCGGGCGGAGCGTCCGACGACGCAGGGCCACCAGGGCGGCCCCCAGCGCGGCCAGCAGGCCGGCCAGACCGAGCAGACCGGTCTCGGCCCCCGTCTGCGGGAGCGTCCCGGTGCCGGAAGACGTCACCGTCGTGGCCGAACCGCCGGACGACGTGGACGACGAGGTCAGCACGCCCGAGGACCCGCCGGACCCGCCGGTCGTCATGCCATCCGTGGTGCCACCGGAGCCGTCGCCCGACCCGTCGGGACCGTTGCCCGACCCGTTGCTCGCGTCGGTGCCGTCCGAGCCGTCGGAACCATCAGTCCCGTCGGAGCCGTCGGTGCCGTCCGAGCCGTCGGTCCCGTCGGTGCCGTCAGTCCCGTCGGAACCATCAGTCCCGTCGGAGCCGTCGGAACCATCAGTCCCGTCCGACCCGTCGGTCCCGTCCGACCCGTCGTCCCCACCGTCGGAACCGTCGTCCCCACCGTCGGAACCGTCGCCGGCACCGTTCTCGACGATGTCGTCGACCAGGCCGTCCTCGTCGAGCACCGAGTCCACGACGCCGACGAGGTCACCCTCGAGCAGCTCCGTCACGGTCTCGTCGAGGTCGTTCCGGATCTCGTCGAGCAGTCCGTCGGTGACGCCCTCCTCGGGCTCGTCCGGCCCGACGATGTCGTCGACCAGGCCGTCCTCACCGGCGATCCCGTCCACGGTGCCCTCGACGAGGTCATCCGTCCCGAGCAGGTCGTCGACCGTGCCGGTGGAGTCCACGACGTCGGCGACGACCGTGTCGAGGCCACCGTCCTCCAGGGCGTCGTCCACGACACCGTCCTCGTCGAGGACCTCGCGGGCCACACCGTCGAGGTCGCCGTCGAGCAGCTCGTCGAGCGTGCCGTCGACGTTGTCGAGGGTCTCCTCGACGACTCGGTCGGTCACGCCCTCGGAGGGCTCGTCGGCACCGAGGACGTCGTCGACGACCCCGTCCTCGCCGAGCAGCCCATCGACCGTCTCCGAGACGGCCCCGTCGGCGCCCAGCGCACCGTCGACGTCCGTGACCACGGCGTCGACCTCGTCGAGAGCGGCGTCCACGCCGCCGTCCTCCAGCGCGTCGTCGACCACGCCCTCGTCGGCCACGACGTCGTCCACCACGGCGTCCACGTCGCCCTCCAGGGCGTCGTCCACGGTGTTCTCGACGTTGTCGAGGGTCTCCTCGACGACTCGGTCGGTCACGCCCTCGGAGGGCTCGTCGGCACCGAGGACGTCGTCGACGACCCCGTCCTCGCCGAGCAGCCCATCGACCGTCTCCGAGACGGCCCCGTCGGACCCCGTGGACCCGTCGGTGTCCTCGGCGGTCTCGGTGACCGTCCCGGCCACGTCCTCCACCGTCTCGGTGACCATCCCGGCCGTGCCGTCGGCGGCGGAGTCGGACCCGCCGTCCTCGATCACGTCGTCGACGATCCCGTCCTCACCGGCGACGTCCTCCACGACCGCCTCGACGTCACCGGCGGTGGCGTCCTCGACGGTCTGGCTGACGTCCTCGGCGACGGCGTCCACGACGTCGTCCGTCGTGGTCTCGGTGGGCTCGTCGGCACCCAGGACGTCGTCGACCGGCCCGTCCTCGCCGACGATGTCGTCGACGAGCTCCTCGACCGGCTCGGTGTCGACCTCGGGCAGGTCGATCGGGGTGTCGAGCGAGGCGTCGTTCGACTCCTCGGTGACCTCGGCCAGGTTGAGCTCGACCGAGGTGTCCTCGCCGATCTCGACGTCGACGACGTCGTCCTCGGCAGCGTGGGCCGTCCAGGCCCCGGCGACCAGCAGGCCGCCTGTGACGAGTGCTGACTGCAGCACTCGGCGCGCGTTCGTACGCATGACTGTCTCTCCTGTTCCTGACGTGGTGGGCGGGCGGCGGGAGCCACCCGCGGCGTGCCGCGCTCACGGGCGCGGCGAGGCCACGTCAGGCAGGAGAGACAGGGATCTCGGAGTGAGGGGTGGGGAGGTGGACGAAGGCGTCGACGGCGGGCACCAGGTAGGTGGTGGCGCCCGCGAGCGGCCGGCCGGCCAGCTGGGCCCCGGCGTCGCCGGCGCCCGACGCACCGCGGAGGCTGCTCGAGGAGCCGCCCGCCGCGCTCGTGCTGAGCTGCGGAGCCGACGCGGCCGGTCCGCCGGCCGCCGGGGCGGCGGTCGTCGAACGGACGGTCGCACCGGGGTGCTCGACGGCGACAGCCGGCGCCGGGACGACGGCGGCGAAGGCCGGCGTGGTCTCCGGGCGGGGCGCGACCTGCTGCGCGGCGCGGTCGGCGGCCGCCGCCACCGGCGCGGGCTCCGCCGACTCGAGAGCCGCCGGGGCGTCCTCGACGGCGGGTGGCGGACCGGCCGGCGCGGGGTCCGTCGGCGCGACGACGGCGGGCCCGTCGGTGACCGGTCCGGGCACCGAGCCGTCGCCCGTGGAGGGGTCCTCGTCCCGGCCGGGCAGCACGGTGTCGACCACGGGGTCAAGGGGGTCGAGCACAGGGTCCAGCGTGCCGACCACCGGATCCAGCACGCCGACCACGGGGTCCAGCGAGGACAGCACGGGATCGAGCGGCTCCAGGACGGGCTCCAGCACCGGGTCCACGACACCGGCGACGGGCTCGGTGACGTCGGTCAGCACGGGGCCGAGCGGGTCGAGGACGGGACCGAGGGGCTCCAGGACCGGGGACGCCGTGTCCGCGACGGTGCCGACGACCGACCCGACGGGGTCGAGCACCGGAGCGGCGGCGTCGGTGTCCGGCGCGAGGGCCTCCCCCACCGTGTCGGTCACCGGGGTGACCGTCTCGGTGACGGGGTCGAGCACCGGATCCGTGAGCGGCTCGGTCACACCGGTCACGACCTCACCCGCCAGATCGCCCACCGGGGAGGTGACGTCCTCGACGGGGTCGGTCACGCTCCCGACGACGTCACCGAGGACGCTCCCGCCGGTGTCCTCGGACGGCAGCGCGGCGGAGGACCCGGTCTCGGAGGACTCGGTCTCGGAAGAGCCAGCCGTGGAGGACTCCGCCTCCGGGGTGCTCTCGTCCTGCTCCGCGGCGGCGGGCTGCGTCGACGAGCCGCTCTGCTGCTCGTCGGAGGTCCCGGAGCTGCTCGTCCCGGCCGGCTCCTGCTCGGCGGGCGCCGAGGTCTCGGCCGGCTGGGGCTCCGGCTCGGGCTCGGGTGCAGGTTCCGGCTCAGGTGCGGGCTCGGGCTCGGGCTCAGGTGCAGGCTCCGGCTCGGGTGCGGGTTCGGGGGCCTCGACCGGCTGGGTCGCCTGCTCCACGGTCTTCTCGAGCGTGGTCGTCACCGGCTCCACGACGTCGTCGACGATCGTCCCGGTCGTGTCCGTGACGGTGGAGACGACCCCACCGAGCAGACCGCCGGAGCCGTCGTCGGACCCGGTGTCGTCGGCGGCAGCGGCCGTCGAGGTGAGGCAGAGGGTGGTGGTCACGGCGCCGACGGCGACCCCGAGGGCGCGCAGCGTCCAGCGGCGCAGGCACCGTGCCTGCGGGACGCTGTCCGCGCGCGTCATGCATTCCCCCTGCGTGTCGCACATCGGCCCTGCTCAGGGCTGTGACGTCACTCACTGTGCCGGGAGCAACCGACCTGTGCAACCCGGGCGGTGGGCGTGTCGGGAGATCAGCGCGTGATCACCGGGGCGCGCTCGGGCAGCCGGTCGAGCCGGTCGGCCGTGAGGATCGCGCACTCGGCCAGGTCCGCCGCGATCTGCGAGGACAGCCCCAGGTAGCTCGCGGGATCGATGAGCTCGCGCAGCTCGTCGGGGTCGAAGGCACCACCCACGAGCGGGTCCGCCTGCAGCAGCTCCAGGAACGGGCGGTCCTGCGTGGCCGCCGCCTGGGCGACCTCGAAGACGACGTCGTGAGCCTTCTGCCGACCGATCTTCTCGCCCAGCGCGAGCATCAGCGCCTCGGATCCGATCATGCCCTCGGACAGCTTGATGTTGGCCCGCATCCGGGCCGGGTCGAGCTCGAGACCGGCCATGATGACCTGCAGCCGGGCCAGCATGTCGCCCGCGAGCACCGCCGCGGACGCCGAGACGTCCTCGAGCAGCGCCGTCATCGCCCCGTTGGCCTCCTGGTCGTGCAGCATCGACTCCAGCGCCGGTGTCGCCAGGGCGCGCAGCTCGGCGGACATCGTCAGCAGGTCCAGGGCGAGCTGCGGGTTGCGCTTGTGCGGCATCGTCGAGGACCCGACGGTCCCGTCCGGGACCGGCTCGAACGCCTCGGCGAACTCCGGCTGCATCAGCGCGTAGACGTCCTTGCCGATCTTGCCGATCGTGCCCGCGAGCTGGGCGAGGACCAGGACGAGCTCGACGATGCCGTCGTTGACCGACCGGGACGGCACGCGCATCGGGTGCAGCGTCAGCCGCTGGGCGACGCCCGCCTCGATGACGCGCCCGGCGTCCCCGAAGGAGGCGAAGGTGCCGGCCGCTCCGCCCATGAGCACGCAGAACAGCCGGTCGTCCAGGCGTTCGAGCCGTTCGGTGTGCGACACGAGCTGGTCGATCCATACGGCCACCTTGAAGCCGAAGGTGACCGGCACCGCGTGCTGGGAGTGCGTGCGCCCCGCCATGGGCAGGTCGGCGGCTCCCTCGGCCAGCGCCGCGGCCGCGCGCAGCACGCCGCCGAGCTGACGCAGCAGCACGCGGTGCGCGTCGCGCAGCACCAGCACGTCGGCCGTCTGGGTGATGTTCTGCGTGGTGGCGCCCCAGTGCACCCAGCCGCCGTGCTTGGAGCCGACGGCGCGGGCGAACTCCTCGATGAGCGGCACCAGCGGGTGGCTGGCCTCGGCCGTCGCGGCGAGGACGCGCTTGATGTCCAGCTTCTCGATGCGGGCGGTGAGCGCGATCGCGCGCGCGGACTCCTTGGGGATGACCCCGGCGTCGGCCTCGGCGAGCGCCAGCGCGGCCTCGACGTCGAGCCGGGCCTGCCACCGGTTCTCCCGGGTGAACAGCGCGGCGATGCCGGGGTCGGGGACCCGACCCTCGGTGAAACGCCCGAACGGCGCGACGATCATGTCCAGCTCCCCTCGACGTGCGAGTCGATGGAGGCATTCTGCCCCGGTCATGTTTCGGGCAGGGCAACGTCGTGCGTCGCGGCAGGTCAGCAGGCTCTCAACGGCCCAGGAGCGCGGGCCGGTCCGGGTGGTCGAACCGGACGACGACGTCGGCCCGCCGCTCGGGCGCCGCCTCGCGCCGGTACCGGGTGTACGCGGCGAGCGTCCACGCCTCGTCCAGCGGGGTGCGACGCATCTCGGTGGCCGGGCGCAGCGCGAGGTGGACGGCGAGGTCGACGTCGAGCCCCCGGCCGAGGGCGAGCGACCCGTCGAGCACGACCACCGTGCCCGGCGCCGCCTCGACGTACGCCGCGCGCGTCGGGCGGTCGACGTCCGGGTCGCGCAGGGACGGCAGCCAGCGGCCGCGCCGCACGACGGAGGTCAGCACCTCCCGGTTGAGGCCGTCGACGTCGATCCAGTCGTCGAGCAGCGCGTCCGGGTCCCGCCGGCCCTGCTCGAGCCGCAGGGAGGCGGGGCGCCAGAAGTCCCGGACCCGGACCCGCGCCACGGGGCGCCCGGCGACCTGCAGCGGCGGGACCAGCGCGTCGGCGAGGCTCTCCGGGTGGGTGGACGGGTGGCCGTCGACGACGAGCCGTACCGGCCGGTCCGCGTCCTGGGACAGCACCCGGTCGACGACGTGGCTCACCACGCCGTCGACGGTCACCGGCTCCACCCGCACCCGCTCATGCTCACACACGCCACCAGATGCTCACCCAGCCTTCCGTTCCAGGTCCGGCAGTCCCGGTGGCGCCCCGCTGCTCGCCGCCCGCTCCGGCTCCTCCACCCGACCATCTGTCGGACAGAGACCCGGCTGATTGCCAGATAGGGGCATCGCAATTTGTTAGATAGATTGGCGGCCATCTGTTAGATTCCCGCCATGCGGTACCGCCGACGCATCATCGACGACGCCCTGGACGAGCTGTTCCCGCACCTGGCCGCCATCGCGCTCGAGGGCGCCAAAGGCGTGGGCAAGACCGCGACGGCGACACAACTGGCCAGCACCGTGATCAACCTCGCGGACGATCTCCAGCGGCAGACGGTCGCGGCCGACGTCGGCCAGGTCACGCGGGTGCCGCCCCCGGTCCTCGTCGACGAGTGGCAGCTCGAGCCGCCGGTCTGGGACCGGATCAAGCGCGCCGTCGACGACGACCTCACCGGCGGGCGATACCTCCTGGCGGGTTCGGCGGGCGTCGCGCCCGGAACCCGGATCCACTCCGGCGCCGGGCGCATCGTGTCCCTCACGATGCGCCCCCTGTCGTTCGCCGAACGAGCCGTCAGCACGCCGACCGTCTCACTACGCACCCTCCTGGACGGCCACCGCCCCGAGATCACCGGGACGTCGGAGGTCGGGCTGCCGCACTACGTCGACGAGATCCTCCGGTCCGGATTCCCCGGGATCCGACACCTCCCGGAGCCCGCCCGGCACGTCCAGCTCGACAGCTACCTGGCACGGATCGTCGAGCGCGAGCTCCCGGAGAACGGCATCCACGTCCGCCGCCCCGAGGCGCTGACCGGCTGGCTCGCCGCCTACGGTGCCGCCACAGCGACGGACGCCTCGTACAGCACGATTCTCGACGCGGCCACCACCGGCGACGGCGACAAACCCGCTCGCCAGACGGTCGACATCTACCGCGAGCACCTCTCGCGCCTGTTCATCCTCGACCCGGTACCCGCATGGCTCCCTCTGTTCGCCCCCCTCAAGCGCCTGACCAGGACGCCCAAGCACCACCTGGTGGACCCGGCACTCGCGGCACGACTCGTGGGCGTCACCCAGGACGGTCTGTTGCGTGGAGAAGGGGACCGCGTTGCGTCACGAGCCGACACCGGCACCTGGCTCGGAGCCTTGTTCGAGTCGCTCGTGGTCCAGAGCATCAAGGTCTACGCTGACGGCGCTCGAGCGACCGTCGGACACCTGCGCACCAAGGACACGAACCGCGAGATCGACATCATCGTCGAACGGCCGGACCGCAAGCTCGTCGCGATCGAGGTCAAGCTGGCAGGCAGCGTGAGCGACAAGGACGTCCGCCACCTGAACTGGTTGCACGACCAGCTCGGCGACCGCGTCCTCGAACGTGTCGTGGTGACCACGGGACCCTCTGCCTACCGCCGCAAGGACGGCGTCGCCGTCGTCCCGCTGGCGCTGCTCGCCCCGTAGCACTCCCGGCAGGCGCTCACCGGGCGTGCTCCACGCACCGCGTCGCCGCCGGCCGCGCCTCGAGCCGGCCCGCCGGGATGCCCCGCCCGCACACCTCGCACACGCCGTACGTCCCGGCCTCCACCCGACCGAGGGCGTCCCGCAGCGCGTCGCGCTCACGCTCCGCCTCGGCGAGCAGCGCGGCGGCCTGCTGGCGCTCCCAGGCGAGCGTGGCGCCCTCCGGGTCGTGCTCGTCGTCGACGTTCTCGCCCCGCACCGAGGCGACGATGCCGTCCACGACGGCCCGCTGCCGGCCGATGCGCTCCTCGGCCGCGGCCAGGCGGGCGCGCAACGTCCCGACCGGGTCCGGACCACCGCCGTCGGACATCTCAGAAGCCCCGGTAGGTCCACCGGCCGGCCACGAGCGTGCCGGCCACCGGGAGGTCGCGCAGCGACTCGGCGAGCGTCACCACACCGGTCCGGGTGCCGTCGTCGGACAGCGTGAGCGGGTCCAGCTCCAGCACGGCCAGGTCGGCGGGGTCTCCCGGCCGGACCCGCACCCCGCGGCCGTCGGTCGAGGCCGCGAGCGCCGTGGCCAGGTCGATGCGCTGCTCGGGGTGCCACGGGTCGCGGCCGTCGCGGGACCGGGTGACGGCCGAGGCGACGGCGAACCACGGGTCCAGCGGGGCGACCGGCGCGTCGGAGCCGAGGGTGAGCGGCACCCCGGCCGCGTGCAGGTCGGCCAGCCGGAAGGCGCGGTCGGTGCGGCCCGCCCACAGCTCGTCCGAGGCGTCACGATCGTCCATGGCGTGCTCGGGCTGCACGCTGGCGACGACGCCGAGCGCGGCGAACCTGGCGACGTCGTCGGGGTGCAGCAGCTGCGCGTGCTCCACGGAACCGCGGGCCCCGGAGGCCGCGAACGCATCCAGCGCCAGGGCGTTGGCGTGGTCGCCGATGGCGTGGATCGCGCAGCGCAGCCCGGCCTCGTGCGCGCGGGACATGAGCGGGACGAGATGGTCGGTCGCGACGTTGAGGATGCCGTGCGCGTCGGGCCCGGCGAACCCGACGTAGTCGTCGAAGCAGAAGGCGGTCAGCGTGTTGAGCGACCCGTCGGAGATCACCTTGAGCGGGCCCTGGGTGACGAGCTCCGCCGTCGGCCCGCCGTCCGGGACGAGGGCGTCGCCGTGGCGCAGCCCGGCCTCGAGGACGGCGTCGAGGTGCTGCTCCCACACGGCGGCACGCACCCGCAGCCGGTCCCAGCCGGCCGCGGCCCGGCGCCGCCAGGCGGTGAGGTTGTCGTCGACCTCGAAGTCGACCACCCCCACGACCCCGCGCTCGGCGGCGGCGCGGGCCGCGTCGGAGACGAGCTCGTCGGCGTCGGCGTCGGACACCGTGACGATCGCCGGCGACGCCGGCATCCACTCCTCCTCGCGCAGCAGCCCGGTGGGGTGGTGCGCGATGCCGAGGTAGCGCAGCCCGGCGGTCGAGGCCCAGGCGGAGTGCAGGTCGCCGGAGAGCAGGATGACGGGGATCTCGCCGGCGACGGCGTCCAGGACGTCGGAGGTGGGTTCGTCGTCCCAGGTGGCCCAGCGGAACCCGAAGCCGACGAAGGGGCGGCCGGGCGCCGGGTGCCGGCGGGCGTCGGTGAGCGCGGCGCCGACCAGGGCGGCGGCGTGCGCCGGGCCCGTGGCGGTCGAGACGTCGAGCCGGCGGCGCACCATCGCCCACTGCGTCAGGTGGGTGTGGGCGTCCCACAGCCCGGGGACCACCGTGCGACCGCCGGTGTCGACGCGTTCCGCGGCACCACGCCGGAGGCCGAGCGCGCCGGGCAGCGGAGCGCCCGTGGGCACGACGGCGGCGACCCGCCCGTCGGTGATCAGCACGTCCACGGGGCGGTCGGGATGCCCGGCCAGACGGGCGTTCGCGAGGTGCAGGACGGTCACGCGGACACCGTAATCGGTGCGGTCCCCGGCTCGCCCCGCCCGGACGCGGGGCGAGCGGGGCGCTAGCGTCGTGGCATGAGCGCACCGACGCCGTACCTCGCTCTCGCCGGCACCGCCCGGGAGGCGCTGACCTTCTACGCACAGGTCTTCGGAGGCAGCGCCCAGCTGCACACCTTCGCCGAGTTCGGCCGGACCGACGGGCCCGCGGACGCCATCGCCCACGGCTACCTCACGGACGGGCCGGTGGATCTCTTCGCCGCCGACGCGGCCGAGGGGGAGACGCCCCTGCACTGCGAGGGCATGATGCTGTCGCTCCTGGGAGCGGCCGCCCCCTCCACGCTGCGGGACTGGTTCGCCCGGCTGTCCGCGGGAGGTCGGGTCGTCGAGGACCTGCAGACCCGCCCGTGTGGAGCGTCGGACGGACAGGTCGTCGACCGGTTCGGCCTGCACTGGCTGATCGGGTTCGAGGGCGACGAGGACTGAGCCCCCTCTCGCCCAGGACGTCCTCCGGTCGGGCACCGGGCGACGTCCTGCGGGACAGGTGTGCCCCGACGAGCCCGTGTCGTCGCTCACAGTGGGAATGTCGCGGTCCCGGCGCGCTGTTCCGTCCGGTGCGTATCGCCACCATCGATGCCATCCATCAACATCTTCGATCATTTCGGGAGACCCCCATGCGACGCTCGTCCGCCCTCATCGCCACCGCCACGGCCACCCTGACCGCGCTGGCGCTCGCGGCGTGCGGCGCGGCCGACGACGGCGCGTCGGGCGGCAGCACCGACGCCGAGGGCTCCGGCGACCTGAACCTCGTGGCGGACGGCACGCTCACCGTCGCCACCGAGGGCACCTACCGGCCGTTCACGTTCCACGACGCCTCCGGCGAGCTCGTCGGGTACGACGTCGAGGTGGCCGAGGCCGTCGCCGAGGAGCTCGGTCTGGAGATCGAGTTCGCCGAGACCCAGTGGGACGCGATCTTCGCCGGGCTGGACGCCGGCCGGTTCGACACCATCGCCAACCAGGTGTCCATGACCCCGGAGCGCCTCGAGGACTACGCGTTCTCCCAGCCGTACACCGTCTCCCGCGGGGCCGTCGTCGTACCCGAGGGCGACACCTCGATCACGAGCTTCGACGACCTGGACGGCCTGACCGCCGCGCAGTCGCTGACCAGCAACTGGCGAGCGCTCGCCGAGGAGTCCGGCGCCGAGATCGAGGCCGTCGAGGGCTGGGCCCAGTCCGTCGAGCTGCTCGGCACCGGCCGCGTCGACGCCACGATCAACGACTCGCTGACCGTGCTCGACTACCGGGCCGAGAACCCGGACGCGCCGATCCAGATCGCCGCCGAGACCAAGGAGAGCTCCGAGATGGGGTTCGTCGTCACCCCGGAGCGGGCGGCGCTGGCCGAGGCGATCGACGGGGCGCTGGACACCCTGCGTGAGGACGGGACGCTCACGGAGCTGTCGGAGAAGTACTTCGGGGCCGACGTCACCAGCTGATGGACGTCCAGCTCTTCACCGACTCGTTCTGGCCGCTCGTCCTGGGTGGCCTGACCGGGACGATCCCGCTCGCGCTCTCCTCGTTCGCGATCGGGCTCGTCCTCGCCCTCGGCGTCGCGATGCTGCGCCTCTCGGCCCACCCGGTGCTCGCCTGGGTGGGCCGGGCGTACGTCTCGGCGATCCGCGGCACCCCGCTGCTCGTGCAGCTCTTCGTCATCTTCTACGGGCTGCCGTCGCTCGGGCTGACCATCGACCCGTGGCCGAGCGCCGTCGTCGCGTTCTCCCTCAACGTCGGCGGGTACGCCGCCGAGGTGATCCGCGCCGCGATCCTGTCGGTGCCGACCGGCCAGTGGGAGGCCGGCTACGTCGTCGGGATGTCCCGCCATCGGACGCTGCGGCGCATCATCCTGCCGCAGGCCGCCCGCGTGTCCGTGCCGCCGCTGTCGAACACGTTCATCTCCCTGGTCAAGGACACCTCGCTCGCGTCGCTGATCCTCGTGACCGAGCTGTTCCGCGAGGCCCAGGAGATCGCCGCGTTCACCAACGACTTCCTGCTGATCTACACCGAGGCGGCGATCGTGTACTGGATCTTCTGCACGGTGCTGTCGTTCGGGCAGTCCCGCCTCGAGAGGAAGCTGGAGCAGTATGTCTGAGGCCCCGCTGCTGACCGCCACCGGGCTCCACCTGTCCTTCGGCGAGAACCACGTGCTGCGCGGCATCGACCTCACGGTGCACCGTGGCGAGGTCGTCGCCCTCATCGGCCCCTCCGGGTCCGGCAAGACCACGCTGCTGCGCTCGCTCAACGGCCTGGCCACGCCCGACGCCGGGCGCATCGTGGTCGACGGCGGACCCGGCGAGCAGGTCGACCTGACCTTCGACGGCGGTCCCCGGCGCGCCTGGGGACGAGCGGGACGCCGTGCCCGCGCCCAGCGGGAGTCCCTGCGCGACCGGTCGGCGATGGTGTTCCAGCACCACCACCTGTTCCCGCACCTGACGGTGCTGCAGAACGTCGTCGAGGGACCGGTGCAGACACGTGGCGTACCCCGCACCGAGGCCGAGGACCGGGCGCTGGCCCTGCTGGACCGGGTGGGGCTCGCGGATAAGCGCGACGCCTACCCCCGCGAGCTGTCCGGCGGGCAGCAGCAACGCGTCGGCATCGTGCGGGCGCTCGCCCTGCAGCCCGACCTGCTGCTCTTCGACGAGCCGACCTCGTCGCTGGACCCGGAGCTCGTCGGCGAGGTGCTGACCGTGATGAAGGAGCTCGCCGAGGAGGGCTGGACGATGGTCATGGTCACCCACGAGCTGGAGTTCGCCCGAGCCGTCGCCGACGAGGTGCTGTTCCTCGACGACGGCGTCGTGGTCGAGCGCGGTGCGCCGGCGCAGATGTTCTCGGCACCGCGCCGGGGCCGGACCCGGGAGTTCCTGCACCGGATCCTGCACCCGCTCGACTGAGGCGGAGGTGCAGCGCAGGGTGGGGGCCGCAGCGCAGCACGGCACCCGCCCGCAGCGGAACCGCAGCCTCAGGCGAGGCCGGCACGACTGAGGCGTCGAGGCGGTGCGGATCCGCCACCAGTATGCTGCGAATCCACCACCATCGGACTGCGAATTCACCGCGCAGATGGTGCGGATCCACCAGATTGCGCGTACCGTGGCGCTGTGACCAGCACCATCGAACGCCATGTGCGGGGACGCGCCCTCGAAGGGTTGGACGACACCCGCGTCGTCGTCGTCCAGGGTGCGCGCCAGGTGGGCAAGACCACCCTCGTCCGGGACCTCGTCCGGGCCAGAGAGGGCCGACTGGTCACCCTGGACGATGAGCTCACGCGTCTCGCGGCACGATCCGACCCGACGACGTTCCTGCGGCAGAGCCCGGACCGCCTCCTCGCGATCGACGAGGTCCAGCGAGCCCCGGAACTCGTTCTCGCCCTCAAGGCCGCCGTCGACGAGGACCCTCGACCGGGAAGGTTCCTCCTGACCGGCTCTGCAGACCTCCTGCGGCTGCCCGCCGCCGAGGACAGCCTGGCCGGCCGGGCCGAGAGCATCGAGCTCCTCGGCTTCAGCCAGGGTGAGCTCACAGGCCATCGGGAGCGCTTCGTCGACCGACTCCTGTCCGGTGAGCTCTTCCTCGACCACGGCGGCGCACTGGAACGTCGCGACTACCTGGACCGTGCCGTCGCCGGCGCCTACCCCGAGGCCCTCGCCCGGACCACGGCTCGACGCCGGAACCAGTGGCTGGACAACTACCTGGCTCGCATCGTCGAACGGGACGCTCGGGACGTCTCCGCGATGCAGACGCTGGACCGGCTCCCGGACGTCCTGAGGATCCTGGCGGCACGCAACGCCGAAGAGCTCAACGTGAGCGGCCTGGCGAACGCCCTGAACATCCCGGCCACGACCCTGACCCGCCAGCTCGACCTGCTCGAGACCCTGTACCTCGTGCACCGCGTACCTGCCTGGTCGACCAATCTGTCCAAACGCGTCGTCGCACGCCCCAAGTCGATGCTCCTGGACTCCGGACTGGCAGCCCGCCTCATCAACGTCACGACGGACGGCCTCGCGCCGGGTGCCCACGGGAACGTGGCGGGGCATCTCCTCGAAGCGTTCGTGTCGGCCGAGATCCGTCGGCACCAGGGGTGGGCGGACGAGTCGTTCCGCATCAGCCACTATCGCGACCGGGCCGGCGGTGAGGTCGACCTCATCCTCGAGACGGGCGACGGCCGTGTCGCCGGGCTCGAGATCAAGGCCACCGCACGCGTCACAGGTGGTGACTCACGATGGCTCACGCGGCTGCGGGATCACCTGGGGAAGCGATTCGTCGCCGGCATCGTGCTCCACACCGGCCCGACGAGCGCCCCGCTGGGTGACCGCCTCGCCGCCGTTCCGCTCGACGTCCTCTGGCGAACCTAAGCCGCTCCCCCACTCGACCCCCCTCCCGCCGCCCGGATTGCCGAGATCGGCGATCGGGGCGACGGGGACTCCTCTGGCAGACTCGCGCCCATGGCGGACGTGACGGTGGTCGGGGCAGGGGTCATGGGGCTGACCTGCGCGGTCCGGCTCCTCGAGGCCGGGCACCGGGTCGAGGTGCTCGCCCGCGACCTGCCGCAGGACACCACCTCCGCGGTCTCGGCCGCCCTCTGGTACCCGTACCTCGCTTTCCCGCAGGACCGGGTCACCGCCTGGTCGGCCCGCTCGTTCACCGCCTTCGCGGACCTCGCCGCGACGGATCCCGGGTCCGGCGTCCGGATGCGTGCCGGCACCGAGGTCTTCACCGAGCGACCGGCCGAACCGTGGTGGCGCGACGCCGTGCCGGAGCTCGCGCGCACGGCCGACGTGCCGCCGTCGTACACCGACGGCTGGACCTTCACCGCCCCCGTGATCGACATGCCCGTCTACCTGGGCTGGCTCGCAGCACGCGTGGCGGCGCGGGGCGGCACGATCGCTCGGCGCGACCTGACCGCGCTGCCCGACGGCGACGTCGTGGTCCACACGTCCGGGCTGGGGGCGCGCGACCTGGTCGGCGACGACACCGTCCACCCCGTGCGCGGGCAGGTCGTGGTGCTCGAGCAGTGGGGGCTGGACCGCTGGTGGCTCGACGCCGCCGGGCCGACCTACGTGGTGCCGCGCCTGCGCGAGGTGGTCGTCGGCGGCACCGACGACGACGGCGCCTGGGACCGCGAGCCCTCGCCGACGACGGCGGCGGACATCCTCGAGCGCGCCGCCCGGCTCGTGCCCGCCGTGCGGGAGGCCCGGGTGCTGCGGCACGTCGTCGGGCTGCGTCCTGCGCGTCCGCAGGTGCGGGTCGAGCGCGAAGGCCGGGTGGTGCACTGCTACGGGCACGGCGGCGCGGGTCTCACCCTGAGCTGGGGCTGCGCCGACGAGGTACGAACGCTGGTGGACACGGCGGTCACCGCATGACGCGCCTCGTCCTCCTGCCCGGCCGGGACACCGGTGGCCTGGATCCGGAACGGCTCGAAGCCGAGTGGCTCGCCGCGCTGAACACCGGCCTCGCCCGCGCGGGCTCGCCGCTGCGCCTCGCCGACGCCGACGCCACGTTCGTGTTCTACGGCGACGCGCTCGACGCCGTCGTCGGCGGCGACGAACCACCGCCGATCACCACCCACGGCCTGCCGGGGATGAGCGAGGACGCCGCACGGTTCGCGCTCGGCGTGGCGCGGGAGGTGCTCGCGACCACCGGGACTATGACGGCGGCACCCGCCGTCACCCCCGCCGCGCTGGCGGGTGGCTCGCTCTGGGCTGCGCTGTCCGCGGCGCTCGCCGCGATCGACCGCTGGGTTCCCGGACTCAGCAGCGCCGTGCTGCTCCTGTTCGTCCGGGACGTGTACGTCTACCTGACCGACGCCGAGGCACGCGCCACGATCGACGCCGGTGTGGCCGCGGCGATCGCCGGTGACGGGCCGGCCGTCGTCGTCGCCCACTCGTTGGGGTCGGTCATCGCCTACGACGTGCTGCGGTCCACCACCCCGGGGCTGGACGACGTGCCCCTGCTGGTCACGCTCGGCTCGCCGCTGGCGATCACGGCGGTCCGCGACGCGGTCGAGGCGGTCGCTCCCCTGACCTGGCCGCCACCCGTGCAGCGCTGGGTGGCGCTGCGGGATCCCCGCGACCTGCTCACGCTGCGCGACCTGGACGCCGACGGGTTCCCGCTGCCCGGCCCGCTGACCATCGAGAACGCGCACGTGGACAACCCGGTGCCGGGTCACCACGCCGCAGCGACGGTGCTGGAAGGAGTACCGGCGGGCTACGCGGCGGTCGTCGAGGTCGGCAGGCTGCTCGACGAGGCGCTGGGCCCCTGCTGACGTCGCGGCGAGTCAGGCATCGGCGGCTGACACCTGACCCGCCGCTACGTCGTGCGGTCCTGCCAGCCCGGCAGCAGCCGCTCGAGGGCGTCGACGAGGTCGATGGAGTCGCCGTCCTTGCCGCCGGCGCCGAGCACCAGCGGCGGACGCTTCGGCTCCGGACGCAGGCCGCGGACCCGGTCGAGCAGGGTCAGCGGGGCGGTGAGCACGTAGAAGGCGCCGTCGGTCGCGACGGCGGCCGTCCTGTCGGCGCGCAGGTACCAGCCGTGCAGCGGCGTCCGGGCGGTCCCGCGCCCGCCGTAGCCCTTGACCTGGAGTGCCTCGGCCGGCAGGTCCGCGGCGCGGGCCGCCTCGACGAACCGCGCGAGGAGCTCCTCGGCCTGCCGGTGCTCGGCGTCCTGCCGCGCGGCGAGCCGCGCCGCGTGCTCGTGGGCGGCCTCGGTGCGTTGTCGGGCCCAGTCGTCGCTCACCCGGCCAGTGTCCCACCGGCCAGACCTGACCGGCGTCACAGCCGCGGCCGGCTCCGTCAGAGCTCGCGCTCGGCGTAGGCCAGCAGCGCGTCGCGCACGAACGTCGCCCCGTCCACGCCGCCGTAGTTCGCGGCGAACCGCTCGTCGGCGACGTACATCTCGGCCAGCCCGACGACGTACTCCTTCGGCGGGCGCCCGACGTCGGACCCGGGCGTCCCCGGGATCGACCCCAGCCACTCGGCGTGCCGCGCGGCGAGCACCTGCGCCTCGTCGGACGTCGGGTCGACGCCGCGCCCGGCCGCGTCGGTCCACGCCCGGCCCAGGGCCTCCGTCTTCTCGCGGAAGTCGGCCTGCCCGTCCACGCCCAGCCCGCGCCACCAGGCGTCGGACTCGGCGTAGGTGTCGGCGCCCCAGCGCTCGGTCACCTCGTCGCGGTACCGCGTGTGGTCGAACCCGTCCAGCATCTCCTCGGCCACGATGGGCCTCCTCTCGGTCAGTGCGGTGAGCGTGCGTTCCACCGAGGCGATCTGCCGGTCGATCCGGCGGCGCTCGTCGTGCAGCACGTCGAGATGCCGCCGCAGCGCGGCGGTCTCGTCGGTCTGGGCGTCCAGGACGTCGGCGATCTCGGCCAACGGCAGCCCGAGCTCGCGCAGCAGCAGGATGCGCTGCAGCCGGCGGATCGCTCCGTCGTCGTAGTGGCGCAGCCCGCCGTGCCCCGTGCCCGACGGCGGCAGCAGGCCGATGCGGTCGTAGTGCCGCAGGGTGCGGCTCGAGACGCCCGCGAGGCGGGCGACGTCCTGGATGGAACGGCTCATGGGCTCGACGGTAGAGGTTGACGCTACGTCAAGCGCAAGGGGTTCAGTCGCTCTCGGGAGCGGACCCGGACCCGTGCTCGGACCACGACCCGGACTCGGCGTCCGACGGTTCCGGGACGAGACGCTCGCCGGGCGGCGCCGTGGCGTTCCACTCCTTGGCCGCCGCCCAGGCGACGGCGGTGAGGGGGACGGCCAGCAGCGCGCCGACGATCCCGGCGAGGACCGTGCCCGCCGTCAGGGCCGACAGCACGACCAGCGGGTGCAGCGACAGCACCTTGCCCATGACCACGGGGGCCAGCAGGTCACCCTCGAGCTGGTTCACCGCGATGACGATCGCGACGACGATCAGGGCCGCGATCGGGCCGTTGGTCACCAGGGCCACCAGTGCGGCCAGGACGCCTGCGAGCACGGCGCCGATCAGGGGGATGAACGCGCCGAGGAACACCACCGCGGCCAGCGGCAGCGCGAGCGGGACGCCGACGATCATCAGGCCGGCCCCGATGAAGACGGCGTCGACGGCCGCGACGATCGCCGTGCCGCGCAGGTACCCGCCGAGCACCTCGACCGAGCGCTCCCCGACCTGGAGCGCCCGCCGCCGGGTCGCCGCGCGCAGCGGCGTGATGAGGAAGGTGAACATCCGCCGCCCGTCCTTGAGCAGGAAGAACAGCACGACGACGCCGAGCAGCAGTCCGGCGACCGCCTCCACGGCGGCGGTCGCGCCACGGATCGCCCCGGACTGCACCTGGTCGCTGGACAGCGCGTCCATGGCCGACTGCCGCACGGACTCGATCTGGTCCGGGCTGATCCCCAGCGGGCCGTCGGTGACGAACCGCTCGAGCTCCTCGATCCCGCGACCGGCCTCGTCGACGAGGCGCGGCCACTCGTCCTGGAAGGCCAGGGTCACCAGCCACACCACCAGCGCCAGCAGGATCAGCCCGGTCAGGAGCGTGGTCCACGTCGCGAGGAGGGCCGGCCACCCCAGCCGGCGCAGGATGCCGACCAGCGGGGCCAGGGCCGCGGCCACGACCATCGCGATGAGCACGGGGATCACCAGCAGCGACAGCCGGGTCAGGGCGAAGACCACGCACGTGGCCAGCGCGAGCAGCAGGAGCACCTGCGCGGCGCGGACCGCCGGGCGCCCGAGCCGGTCGTTCCACAGGGCCGCGGCCGTGCGCGGCGGCGAGGAGTTGTCCATCGATCCACGGTCGCACCGGACCCGCCGACCCGCCGTGCCGACGTCTTCCCGTCACCGCACCCGGTCGCGGTACGCCGTCGGGGACTGTCCGTGCACCCGGGAGAACTGCCGCGAGAAGTACAGCGGGTCCGCGTACCCCACGGCCTGCCCGACGGCGGAGACGGGCAGCGCGGTCGCGTCCAACAGCTCGCGGGCGCGGGCCATGCGCAGGTCGGTCTGGTAGCGCAGCGGCGAGGTGCCGACGCGGGCCCGGAACGCGGCCCCGAGCTGGGACGTGCTGAGGCCGACGAGCGCCGCGAGCGCCGCCACCGACGTGCGTCGCGGCGTCGTGGCCCGCAGGTGCGCCAGGGCGCGCTCGACGGGGTCGGGGGCGGGTCCAGGCGGGCGCCGGCCGGCGGCGACCACCTGGGCCAGGGCGTGCCAGGCGCAGCCGGCCGCCTGCACCAGGCCGCCGGCGGTGGCGGTGTCCAGGGCGTCGACGGCCTGCCCGACGAGGCTGGCCACGGGGGCGGGGTCGCGCAGGTGGACGACGGGGCCGCCGACGAGGTCGCGGGCGGCGGCGACGAGCTCGTCGGCGTCCGGTCCGACGGCGTGCAGCCACCACAGGGACCAGGGGTCGTCGGCCGCGGCACCGTACTCGTGCGCCACCCGCGCGGGCAGCAGCACGACGTCGCCGCGCCCGACGGCGGAACGTCCATCCGGGGTGCGGCACCAGCCGGCCCCGCCGGTACACACGAGCAGGACGTGCTCGGCGGCGCCGCCGGGCCGGGTGCGGGCGTGCCGTGCGGCGTGCGGGAACACGCCGGCGTCGGTCACGAGCAGACGGTCGGTGACCGGTCGTGCGCGGGCCGCGCGCACCGCGGGCCGGGGGACGACGACCATCCGCTGCCCCGCGAACCCCTCGCGCAGCGCCTCGGCCCCCGACGCCGTCGTTTCGTCCATGCGTGCCATGGAATCGCCCATCGTGCCCGGCCGCAACGTCGCCGTAGCGTCGCACCGTGCCGTCCGAAGCCTCCACCCCGCCGTCCCGCCTCGTCCTGCCGCCCGCCCCGGAGCGGCTCGCGGACCGACCGGTCCGCGTCTGGCGCGAGGCCGTGCCGATCGACACCTACGCCGTCGCCGAGCCGGACCGGTTCCCCGCCTACCTGGACCAGCGCGTGTACCAGGGCTCCTCGGGGGCGGTGTACCCGATGCCGTTCGTGGACCGGGTCGCCGAGACCAAGGCCACGCGCCGCTGGCAGGCAGTGCACCTGGAGAACGCCTTCGTGCGGCTGATGATCCTGCCCGAGCTGGGCGGGCGGATCCACGTGGGCCTCGACCGCACCCGCGGCTACGACTTCTTCTACCGCAACGACGTGATCAAGCCCGCCCTGGTGGGGCTGACCGGCCCGTGGGTCTCCGGCGGGGTGGAGCTGAACTGGCCGCAGCACCATCGTCCGGCCACGGCCCTGCCGGTGGAGACGCACCTCGAGACCGACGACGACGGCGCGGTGACGGTCTGGTGCTCCGACCACGACCCGCTGCGCCGCATGCAGGGCATGCACGGCATCCGGCTCGCCCCGGACAGCGCGCTGATCGAGCTGCGCGGCCGGCTGGTGAACCGCACCGACGACGTGCAGACGTTCCTGTGGTGGGCGAACGTCGCCGCCGCGGCGGGCGACGACTACCAGGCGTTCTTCCCCACCGACGTCACCGTGGTGGCCGACCACGCCAAGCGCGCGGTCACCACGTTCCCCGCCGCCTCCGGCCGCTACTACGGGGTCGACTACCCGGCACGGCGCACGCCGGAGCGTCCGGACGGCGACCGGCTGGACCGGTACCGCAACATCCCGGTGCCGACGTCGTACATGTGCCTGGGGACGCAGGACGACTTCTTCGGCGGCTACGACCACGGTGCGCGCGCCGGGTTCGTGCACTGGGCCGACCACCGCGTGGCACCGGGCAAGAAGATGTGGACGTGGGGCGACGCCCCGTTCGGGTGGGCGTGGGACCGTCACCTGACGGACACCAACGGTCCGTACGTCGAGCTCATGGCCGGCGTGTTCACCGACAACCAGCCGGACTTCGCCTTCCTGTCGCCCGGGGAGACCAAGACCTTCTCCCAGTACTGGTACCCGATCCAGGACATCGGCCCGGCCCACCAGGCCACCCGGGAGCTCGCCGTCAGCCTGACCGTGCCCGCGGACGGTCCGGACGGTCCGGACCGGGTGCGGCTCGGGGTCGCGGTGACCGCGCCGCGACCCGGCGCCCGGATCGTGCTGCGCGCCGAGGACCGGGTGCTCCTGGACGAGACGGCCGACGTCGCGCCGGGCGCGCCGCTGGTGCGCGAGCTGCCGGCCGTGCCCGGGGTGCCGGCGACCGCCCACGAGCTCACCGTCACGCACGGCGAGGAGGTCATGGTGCGCTGGCGGCCGCGGGCCGTCGAGCCCCCGGCGGACGTCGAGGCCGCCGTCGACGGGCTCGTGGCGACGGAGCCCCCGCCGCCCGAGGAGATCGGCTCGACCGACGAGCTGTACCTGACAGGCCTGCACCTGGAGCAGTACCGGCACGCCACCCGTTCCCCGGAGCCGTACTGGCTCGAGGCGCTGCAGCGCGACCCGGGTGACGCCCGCTGCGCCACGGCGCTGGCGGCCCGCCGGCTGCACGCCGGTCGCCTCGACGACGCCGAGGACCTGCTGCGCCGTGCCGTGGCCCGGCTGACAAGCCGCAACCCCAATCCGCGCGACGGCGAGACCCACTACCGGCTCGGCGTCGTGCTGAGGCGGCAGGGACGCCCCGCCGAGGCCCGCGAGGCGTTCGGCACCGCCCTGTGGGACCAGGCCTGGCGCGACGCCGCGACCGTGGCCACGGCCCGGATCGACCTGGCCGCGGGGCGGGACACCGAGGCCGACGCCGCGCTCGGCGAGCTGCTGGCCCGCAGCCCGCAGGACACCGCGGCGCGCAACCTGGCCACGATCGCCGCGCGGCGGCTCGGCGACGACGCCCGGGCCCACGACCTGGTCCGAGGCAGCCTGGCGACGAACCCGCTGGACGCCTGGGCACGGGACCTCGCGGCGCGTCTGGGCCAGGACGTCGTGCGCACCGACGACCCGACGATCGCCCTCGATGTCGCCCGGGAGCACGCCTCGGCGGGCGAGACCGACGCCGCCCGCGACCTGCTCGACGAGGTCGCGGCCGCCGGGACGCTGCCCGGCCGGCGCAACGTCGCCCCGCTGGCCCTGCTGCACCGGGCGGACCTCGACCTCGCCGCCGGTGCCGCGGCGTCGGCCCGCGCGAGCCTCGACGCGGCCGCGCACCGCGAGAGGCGGTGGTGCTTCCCCGACGCCGGGGACCTGGACGTGCTCGCCCGGCTGCGGTCGGCGTGGCCGCGCGACCCCTTCCTGGCCGCGCTGGCCGGGCACGCCCTGTACGCCGTCGGACGCCGGCACGAGGCGGTCGCGGCGTGGGAGGTGGCGGCGAGCCAGGACGGCACCGACCCCGTCGTGCTGCGCAACCTCGGCGTCGCGGCGGTCAACGTGCTCGGCGACCTCGACCGCGCGGCCGAGCACTACGCGGCGGCCCGGACGCTCGCCCCGGACGACGCCCGGCTGCTGTACGAGGCGGACCAGCTCGCCGGCCGTCGCGGCCGCGGTGCCGACGAGCGGCTCGCGACGCTCCTCGCCCGGCGCGACCTGGTCGACGCGCGGGACGACCTGTCGGTCCAGCTCGCCGAGCTGCTCACCGCCGTCGGGCGCCCCGCCGAGGCCGTCGCGGTGCTGGCCGGCCGGTCCTTCCAGCCGTGGGAAGGCGGCGAGGGCCGCGTGCTCGCCGCCTGGGAGGAGGCCCACCGGACCCTGGGCCGCGCGGCGCTGGCCGACGGCGACGCGACCGCCGCCGTCGGTCACGCCGAGGCCGCGCTGGACCCGCCGGAGTCCCTCGGCGAGGCGCGCCACCCGCTGGCCAACACCGCCGACCTGCACCTGCTGCTCGGGGACGCCCGCGCGGCGGCCGGCCGGGACGCGGACGCCCGCGCGGCGTGGACCACGGCGGCCGACCAGCAGGGAGACTTCCAGGTGATGCAGGTCCAGGAGCACTCCGAGGCCACGGCCGCGTCGGTGCGGGCGCTGCGCCGGCTCGGGCGGCACGCGCAGGCCGCCGCGCTGCGCGACGGGCTGGCCCGGTACGTCGAGGCCGAGGCCGGACGCACCGCGACCGTCGACTACTTCGCCACGTCGCTGCCGACGATGCTGCTGTTCACCCAGGACGTCCAGGCCGACCACGACGCCCGCGTGACGGTGCTGCGCGACCGGCTCGCGGCCCTCGACGCGGAGCACGACGCGGAGCACGACGCCGAGGCCGTGCGATGAGCGCGACGATCCGCGTCACCGACCGCTGGATCGAGCGGGACGGCCGGCCCTGGTTCCCGGTCACCGGGGAGATCCACTACGGGCGGGTCCCGCGCGAGCGGTGGTCCGAGGTGCTGGGGCACGCCCGCGCCGGCGGCCTGGACTCCGTGGCGAGCTACGTGTTCTGGCAGGCCCACGAACCGGCCCCCGGTCACTTCCGCTGGGACGGGAACCTCGACCTGCGGGCCTTCGTCGAGCTGGCCGGCGCGCACGGGCTGGAGGTCGTGGTGCGCCTCGGCCCGTGGTCGCACGGCGAGGCGCGGCACGGCGGCTTCCCGGACTGGCTGGTCGCCACCGACCTCGCCCTGCGCACCGACGACCCCGGCTACCTGGCGCTGGTGCGGCGGCTGTACGGCGAGATCGCCGCCCGGCTCGACGGGCTGCTGCACGCCGACGGCGGACCGGTGGTCGGCCTGCAGGTCGAGAACGAGCTCGCCGACCGCCCCGAGCACCTGGCCACGCTGCGCCGGATCGCCGAGGAGGAGGGTCTGCACGTCCCGCTGTGGACGGCGACCGGCTGGGGCGGCGCACAGGTCCCCGACTCCCTGCTGGACGTCTACAGCGGGTACGCGGACGGCTTCTGGGCCGAGGCGGAGGACGACTGGCCCGACTGGGCCGCGTCGCACTTCCGGTACTCGACCGTGCGCGACGACCTCGGGGTCGGGGCGGACGTGCGGGCGGCGCTGGCCGACGGCGGCACCGTGGACGGCGCCGGGGACGGTGCCGGGGACGGGGACGGGGGGACCGTGCCGACCCGGCCCGCCACCCCGTTCGCGACCTGCGAGCTCGGCGGCGGCATGCACGTCGCCTACCACCGCCGTCCGCTGGTGACCCCGCGGGACGTGGCCGCCCTGGCGCTGGCCACGATCGGCAGCGGGTCGGTCTGGCAGGGCTACTACGTCTATGCGGGCGGCACGCAGCGCGTCGGGCCGACCGGGTCCGAGCAGGAGTCCCAGGCCACCGGCTACCCGAACGACGTCCCGACGCTCAGCTACGACTTCGGCGCCCCGGTCGGCGAGCACGGCCAGGTCCGCGCGCACCACCACCTGCTGCGCCGCCAGCACCTGTGGCTGGCCGCCGACGGCGCGGCGCTCGCGACGATGCCGGCCACCGTGGGCGGCGGCTCGGCGGACCCGGACGAGCTGCGCTGGGCGGTGCGCTCCGACGGGCGGCGCGGGTACGTGTTCGCCACGACCTACCAGCCCGCGCACTCCCCGCTGCCCGCGCAGCGCGACGTGCAGCTCACGGTGGAGCTCGACGACGGCCCCGTCACGGTGCCCTCGCGGCCGGTCGACCTGCCCGCCGGGGTGTCCGTCGTCTGGCCCGTGCGCTACCCCCTGACGGAGGCCCTCGTGCTGCGCAGCGCGACGGCCGCGCTGCTGACCCGTCTCGAGGAGGGCGGCCCTGACGGGACGCCGCTGGTCGTCCTGACCGCGACCGACGGCGTGCCGGTCGAGCTCGTGCTCGAGGGCGAGGTGCCGGTCGCCGGACCGGTCGCGGCCGGGACGCTCGACGGCGGCACCGTCGTCACGCTCACCACGGCGCCCGGTCCCGGCACCACGGTCGACCTGCCGGGCGTCCGCCTGCTCGTGCTCGACGAGGCGAGCGCCGACCAGCTCTACCGGTTCGAGCTCGGCGGCCGCCCGCGGCTGCTGCTGTCGGACGTCCCGCTGTCGGTGTCCCCCGACGCCCGGCACCTGGTGGCGCAGACCGAACGTCCCGACGTCCGGATCGCGTGCTGGCGCCCCGCGCAGGGGTGGGTGTCGCGCACCGGGGCCGCCCCGCGCGCCGGTCGGCACCGCCTGGCCGTCGACCCGGCGCCGCACGCCCCGGCACCGCCGGCCCCGCGGCGCGGAGGCCCCGCGCACCGGCTCGCGGCACCGACCGACTTCTCCGGGGCGGCCCGGGTCCGCCTGGACGTCCCCGCCGACCTCCTCGACGCCCCGCCGGGTGACCGGGTCCTGCTGCGGGTCGCCTGGTCCGGCGACGTGGGCCGGGCCGTGGTCGGCGACCCGCTCGCCGACGGCACCGTGATCGGCGACCACTTCTGGCACGGACGCGACTGGGACGTCGACCTGACCCCCTGGCGCGACGAGGTCGCCCGCGACGGGCTCACCCTCGAGCTGCTGCCCTGGCGCCGCGCGACCGGCGTGCGGGTCGACCCCGCGGTGCGCGACGTCCCCGACGGCGCGCGGATCCGCTCGGTCGACGTGGTGCACGTGGCCCGGGTCGGGCTCGCCGTGCCCCCACCCTCCGACGACGAGCAGGAGACCCGATGACATCCACGACGAGGACCACGATGGTCACCGGCAACGACGTCCCCCGCACCCGGTCCGCGGGCCGGGTGCCCGACCACCTGCCCGACCGGCTGGCGATCACCCTGTGGGACTTCTCCTGGTACGTGCGCACCGGCCCCGGCGAGCCGTTCGAGGACCTCGACGCCGCCTTCACCGCCGCGGCCGAGCGCGGCTACAACGCCGTACGGATCTGCGCCATGCCGTTCCTGCTGTTCCGCAGCGGGCTGGACACCTCGGCGCTGCGGCTCGGTCCGATCGGCGGCGGGTACGCCTCCCGGGTGCGGTGGTACGACGTCGCCCGGCCGACGACGATCGACGCCCGCGCCCACCTGCTCGCGTTCTTCCGTGCCGCCGACCGGCACGGGTTCGCCGTCGTCGTCTCCTCCTGGGAGTACCAGCAGAGCCCGGCGTTCGCCGCCGAGCGGGACTGGTACGACGCGCTGACCGCTGTGCCCCCCGCCGACCGGGCGGTGGTGCTCGCCGAGGCGCTCGCCGACCTGGTCGACCTGCTGGTGGCCGAGGGGCTGGACCACACCGTGGCGCTGGTCGAGCCGCACAACGAGGTCCAGGCCGGTCACCTCACCGCCGGCCTGCCCGGCGTGGAGGACCCGGTGGTCGAGCTGCGCGACCGCCTCGAGGCCGCGATCGACGCGTTCGCCGCGCGGCACCCGGCGGTGCTGTGCGGGCCGAACTACGCCGCGGTGCCGGTCACCGCCATGCGCGGCGTGCCCCGCAACGCCCAGGTACTGGGCGTCCACCCGTACGTCTACGGCGTCCTCGACCAGCTCGTCGACGAGTTCGCCCTGCGCGGCGACCCCGCCGACTTCCCCCAGGAGCGGGCCGACGCCGAGCTGCTGCGCCCCGACGCGCCTCGGCTGGCCTCGTGGGCCCCGCCCGCGGACGAGGAGTGGAAGCGGCGGGCCTCGATCGTCGGGCACGCCGAGATCTATGTGCACGACTGGTGCGACCCCGAGGCGGTGGACCGCTGGCTGTACGACCGCTACGGCGCGCACCGCATCGCGATGGCGAACCGGCTGCGCGAGTGGATCGGCGTCGCGGCGGACACCGCGGCGCGGATGGGTGTCCCGCTCGTCCTCGGCGAGGGATGGGTCGGCTACACCCCGCGCGACGGTCGGTTCGAGGAGGGCCCGGTCGGTGCCCAGATCTGCCGCGACGCGGTCCGGCTGGCCGACGCCGTCGATGCCTGGGGATCGGTCGTGTGCTCCAACGCCGCGCCGCACCACGCGATGTGGCAGGACGTCGCGCTGCAGCGCGAGTGCACGGACGTCATCCGCCGCCGGTCGTGACCGTCCCCACCGGCGCGGGCCCGATCGAGTGCACGTAGCCGCTGGCCGCCGCCACGGCGAGGCGCACCTGGTCGCCCGGCGCGAACCGCCGGTAGGCGTGCTGGTGGAGCTGGAACTCGCGGATCGTCCCGACGTCGTCCACGACCGTGACGAAGAACGACGCCAGCTCGTACGGACCGTCGTGCCCGAACGCGCGGTACACGTGCCGGCGCCGGTCGGTCACGGTCCCGACCACGACGGCGGGCCGGACGGCGTCGGCGACGTCCCGCAGCAGCGGCACGACCGTGACCCACAGCAGCCCGAGCGCGAGGACTCCCACCAGCACCGGGGTCCACAGCCCGTCCCCCGACCCGGTGAAGGACTGCAGCCCGTACCCGAGCAGTCCCAGCGCCACGAAGGCCAGCAGCGCACGGACCACGGTCGGGGCCGGGGCGAGCGGCCGCGCGAGCGTCGTGGCGTACCGGGCGCCGGCACGCAGGCGCCGTCGGCGCGGCCGCAGGGCGTGAGCCACCAGTCCGCCGAGCATCAGGACGAGGACGGCGAGCCGCAGCACGATATCGAGGGCGTCCGGGGTGTCCACGGTTCGGCTCAGGCGGACAGGCGGCGGACCGCGGCGCGCGGCGCACGCTCGAGCCAGCGGTCCGCCGCGGTGCCGAACGGCTCGGTGAAGCGGGCGATGTCGTGCTGGACGTCCTCCCAGGCCTCCCAGGCCAGGTCGACCCAGGCCGAGGGGTACGACGGCGAGCGGTGGACGAAGTCGTCGCGGTCCAGGGCACGCACGGCGCCGTCGGCGTCCCGCACGACGTCGAGGTCGAGGTCGACGAACGAGCTGACCGGCGCGGCGGCGATCACCTCGGTGGCGATGTCGACCCGCACCGAGCCGTCGTGGCGGAACCACGCGGCCCACGGGTCCGCCACGGGCAGCAGGAGCACACCGGCGCCGTCGGGCACGGAGAACCAGTCGCCCCACTCGTCGAAGCCCAGGACCTCGGCGCGCCAGACGCGGCGCACCGTCCCGCAGGGCTTGCGCTTCTCGATCCGGATCGCGGCCATGTGCCCTCCCCCGAGGCGGTCTTCCGTCGCCCGGGCCCGGGATCGTGCGACCCGAGGGGCTCCGGGTGCGCCTCATGGTGGCCCCGCACCGTGGCAGGCGTGCGGCGCCACGGTGACCAGCACCGATCGATCAGGTGAACTCCAGGTGGCCGGGCACCGCTCAGACGGTCGTGTACCCGCCGTCGATGAGCCAGTAGGCACCGGTGACGAACGACGCCTCGTCGGACAGCAGGAAGCGGACCACGGAGGCGACCTCGTCGGGACGGCCCAGCCGGCCGAGCACGTGCTTGGAGACGAGCACCTCCTCGATCTCCGGGGTCAGCAGGCCCTCCAGCAGGGGCGTGCGGATGTAGCCCGGCCCGACGCAGTTGATGCGGAGCCCCGCGGGCCCGTACTCGGCGGCGGCGTTCTTCGTGATGCCGACCACGCCGTGCTTGGCCGCCGTGTACGCCCCGTTGCCGATCGCCGCCACCGTGCCGTGGATGGACGCCATGTTGACGATGGCGCAGGCGGTCGGGTCCTGCTCGAGCATCGCCGGGATCTGCGCGCGCATGCCGTAGAGCACGCCGTTGAGGTTGATGTCGATGACCCGGTTCCAGTCCTCGACGTCGAGCTCGCCCGCGGGCGCCTGGTTGCCGCCGATCCCCGCGTTGTTCACGGCGTAGTGCAGCCCGCCGTAGGCCTCCTGGGCGGCCTGGACGACCTTGGCCGCGTCGTCGGCGTTCGCCGTGTCCTGCTGGACGGCCGTCGCCTCGCCCCCGTCGGCCGTGATCTCGTCGACGACACGCTGCGCCGCCTCGAGGTTGATGTCGGTGTTCACGATCCGCGCACCGCGGGCGGCGAGCTGCTTGCTGATCGCCGCCCCGAGTCCCGAGCCGCCCCCGGTCACCAGGGCGACCTTGCCGTCGAACGTCATGTGCCACTCACTCCTTCGTGCGAGCCCGTTCTCTTCACGCTAGCGCCGTGCCGGGGGCCACGCCCGGCACGTGACCAGGTGCTCGACCGTGCCATGATGAGGAGATGGGCCAGCCCCTCGAGACGGACTATCTCGTCGTCGGCGCGGGCGCCACGGGGATGGCGTTCGCGGACGCGCTGCTGGACCACGAGGACGTGCACGTCACGCTCGTCGACCGCCGGGACGCACCGGGCGGCCACTGGCGAGACGCCTACCCGTTCGTGCGGCTGCACCAGGCCTCCTCCTTCTACGGGGTGGCGTCCACGTCGCTCGACGGCGGCGTGCAGACCTCCGGCCCCGAGGCCGGGCTGCACGTCCGCGCCACGGGCGCCGAGGTGTGCGCCTACTACGACCGGGTGCTGACCGAGCGGTTCGTGGCGAGCGGACGGGTGACGTTCCTCGGCGGGCACGACGCGGCCGACGACGGCACCCTCGTCGAGCGCGCCACGGGCGCCGTGCGGCCGGTGCGGGTCCGTCGCCGGGTCGTCGACGCGCGCTACCTCGCACCGACGATCCCCGCGCTGACGCCGCCGCCGTTCGTCGTGGACGAGCAGGTGCGGTGCGTGCCCGTGGGCGAGCTCCCGACGGTGGCCGACGACGCCGGGTCGTTCGTCGTCGTCGGGTCCGGCAAGACGGCCACGGACGCCGTCGTGTGGCTGCTCGAGCGCGGCACCCACCCGGACCAGATCACCTGGGTACGGCCGCGCGACCCGTGGATGCTGGACCGTGCCGTCGTCCAGCCCGACGCCGCCGTGTTCCGGACCATGGTCGCCGAGCTCCTGGAGGCGGCGGCCGAGGCACCGACCGTGGACGCGTTCTTCACGCGCCTCGAGGACGTCGGCGTGATGCTGCGCCTGGACCCCGGGGTCCGGCCGACCATGGCCCGGGTCCCCACGCTCGCCCGCTGGGAGCTGGAGCTGCTGCGCTCGGTGGAACAGGTCGTGCGCCGTGGTCACCTGCGCCGGGTGTCGCCGGGCGTGCTCCACCTGGACGCGGGGGACGCGGCGGTGCCGCGGGACGCCGTCGTCGTGCACTGCGCCGCCGAGGGGCTCCGGGTCCGGCCCGTCGTGCCGATCTGGTCGCCCGGGCGGATCGTCGTGCAGCCGGTGCGCGCCGGGTTCCCCTGCTTCGGCGCCGCGCTGATCGGCCACGTGGAGGCCACCCGGGGCGACCGGTCGGACGCCGGGCTCAACGCGCTGTGCCCGTCGACGGGATACTTCTCCACACCGCGCGAGTGGGTCGCCGGACAGGCCGCCGGGGCGCTGTCGACCGCGGCGTTCATGGCCGACCACGACCTCGCCCGCTGGTCGCACGGGACGACCCTCAACCCGAGCCGGATCTCGCCCGAGGACCGCGAGCGCCCCGAGGTGCGGGCGGTCCAGGACCGGCTGCGCGCGGCGACCGAGCCCGGTGTGCGCGGACTGCTGCGGCTCGCCGCCTGATCCGTTCGTCAGCCCCGCAGGGAGGGCAGCACGTCGTCGACCGTGGGGAACGACGGCTGGGCGCCGGGTGTCGCGACGGAGAACGCCCCGACGCGCACCGCGGTGCGGGCGGCGTCGACGAGGGTGTCGCCCTGGCTGATGCGATACGCGAGCGCCCCGACGAAGGCGTCCCCGGCACCGGTGGTGTCGACCGCCTCGACGTGCGGGGTGGGGACCACGACCGGCCCCTCGTCCCCCGCGGCGGGCTCGAGCACGACGGCACCGGCGGGGCCGAGGGTGAGCACGACGGACCGCGGTCCGAGCGCGAGCAGCTCGGTGATGACCGCGAACGGGGACTCGGGCACCGGGCGCTCCGACTCCTCCAGCAGCCGCTCGGCCTCCCCGTGGTTCACCACGAGAGGGTCGGCCAGGGCGAGCACGTCGGCGGCGACCGGCACGACCGGGGCGAGGTTGAGCAGGATCCGTCCCCCGCAGGCGCGCGCGGCGGCCTCGGTGCCGCGCAGCGGGATCTCGCCCTGCAGGACGACGAGGTCGGCCCCGGCGACCAGGTCCACGTGACGGGCCACGACGTCGGCGTCGACCGCGCGGTTGGCCCCGGGGACCACGACGATCGAGTTCTCGCCCTGGTCGTCGACCCAGATCTGGGCCACGCCCGTGGGGCCGTCGACGGTCTCGACGCCGTCCAGCCGGACCCCCGCGTCACGCAGGCCGACGAGCGCGCTGTCGGCGAAGGCGTCCGAGCCGATGGCCCCGATCAACGCGACCTCGCCGCCGAGCCGAGCGGCCACGACCGCCTGGTTGGCGCCCTTGCCCCCCGGGATCACCGTCATCGAGTCGGCGAGCACCGTCTCCCCGGGGACGGGCAGGTTCGGGACACGGGCGACGAGATCGGCGTTGACGGAGCCGACGACCACGATCGAGGTCATGACTCGGGCCTCCAGGGTGCGTGGGCAGGACGGACGGACCGGCGAGCGGTCCGCCGTCCATGATCTCGCACGATTGTGACGCCGGCGTTGCCGCGACGCTCGTCAGCAGGCCAACAGGTCACGCAGCCGGGCCGCGAACGCAGCCGGATCGTTGTCCGGGGCCCCCGCGTGCCGGGCGAACCCGCCGTGGTCCCCGGGGAAGACGACGGGACGCACCGCGAGCGCCTCGGCCAGGGCCACCGCGCCGCGGTACGCGAGCCCGCCCGGCGGCGAGGCGGCCCCGACAGCGGGCAGCACCCGCAGGTCGGTGCTGCGGACGCCCGCGCGCAGGTCGTCCAGCGGTGGCTCCCACCGGGGCATCGTGGCCAGCGACGTGCCGAGCATCAGGTCGTCGCGCCGGCCGTCGTCCTCGGTCGGCAGCCCGAACGCGGCGGGATCCGGGTCGGGCTGGTCGAGGTAGTCCGGCGTCAGGGGCTCGGTGGCGGACACCAGGCGCAGGAACTTGGCGGTCGCGGGACCGGTCCCGGAGCGGTGGTAGGTGTCGACGACGTCCTGCTGGGCGCGCACCGCCACGTCCCGGTCGGACAGCAGCGCCGTCAGCGGCGGCTCGTGGGCGACGAGCCGCCGGACCTCGCCGGGGTGCGCGGCCGCCCAGGACACCGCCGTCACGCCGCCGCCGGAGGAGCCGAGGACGTCCAGCGGGCCCCGGTCGACGGCTCGGGCGACGACGTGCAGGTCGGCGGCGTGGTCGTCGACCGTGACCTCGTCGGTCGGCCGCTCGCGCGGGGAACGGGCCGTGCCGCGCGGGTCGTACGTGATCACCGTGCGGTCGCCGAGCTCGGCGACGAGCTCGGCGAACCCGTCGGCCGCCATCGGGTTGCCGATCACGAGGAGCGGCGGGCAGCCGGCCTCACGGCGCGGTGCGTGGACGTCGAAGGTCAGCACGGCCCCGGGCACGTCGAGAGTGCGGGTGGTGGTCGTCATACCCGTACCGACGACGCCCGGGCCGCGGACTCATCGCCTCCGGGGGAGCTCGTCGGGGACCCTGTCGGGAGCCCGGTCTCTACTCGTCGTCGGCCGAGGAGTCCCAGTCGTCGTCCTCGTCGATCGTGAAGGAGCCGCCGAAGTGCACCTGGTCGGGGTCGACGCCGAGACCCTGGGCGATCTGCAGCCGCATCTTCTCGGCCATGGCCACGCCCTGGGAGGTGTCCCGCATGGAGCGGTACGTCTCGGCGTCGACGCCGAACTCGTTCCGCGTCCAGGCGTCGAAGGCCGTCTCGTAGGCGGGGCTGGGGGCCTCGACGACGTACTCGGCGACCTCCCCCAGGGGGAAGTGGCGCGTGCGGCGCGGCCTCTCGTCGTCGCCGGCGAGGGTGACCGTCAGCACGCCGTCCGCGACCTCGTGCTCGACCAGCTCGGGACGCCGGAAGTACTCGGTGTCTCGACCCTTGAGGTGGACCACGAGGAGCTCGTCGCTGACCGGTTCGCTGGTGGGCGTCGGCGGGTAGGTGCGCGGCGTGGGTCGCGTCGTGGAGTCAGACATCAGGTAAGAGCATGCGCCGTCCACGGCCACTTGTCACGCCCGTTCTCCCCGGGCGCAACGCGGGGCGGCCACGCACCGGCCGCGTCGTCCACAGGTTCGACGCCACGGACGGGCCGGGGCCGACGGCGGCCCCCGCGCGGGCGGCACGGTGACCGGACGTACCGCACCCGTCGCGAGGAGCACCGATGCCGACACCGACCCTGCCCGCCCGCCGGTTCACCCACCCCGAGCTGGTCGACGTCACGACCGCCTGGCGGGCCGAGGAGCGGCTCGCCGCCGACCCGGACGCGAGGCACCACTGGTGCGCCGACCGGCACGGCTGGCTGCTGCGTCGCGGGCTCGACGAGGTGCTGGGCCCGGTGCTGATGCCGGACGCCTGGGGCGCGGCGTCGTTCTACCGGTTCGTCGACCTCGACGCCTCGGTCGCCACCGCCCTGCTCGACCGGCTCGACCCGAGGTACCTCGCCGCCGAGCGCCAGAACGACGGTCCGAGCCTGGGCACGGTGCTGCGCGCCGTGGTGGCGCACCCGGACCGGCTGCGCGCGCACGGCTACGTGGTGGGCCCGGGCCGGTGCGACGAACGCGTCACGGTCGAGGGGGTGCTGGTGCGCACGGACGACGCGTTCGTCCTCGGCGACCACCACGGTCCCGGCTGCCAGTGCGACGAGCTCGAGCGAGTCGTCGCCGCGCTGGGCGTGGACGACGCGCACGTGCCGCCGCACGAGGTGACGCGGTGGTGGGGACGACCCGGCGACCTGTCCCCGCAGGAGTCCGGCGAGCACTGGTACCGGCTGTGGTGGGACTGAGCCGTCCACAGGCTGTGGACGACGGCGGTGGTCGGCTCCGTCCCGTCGCTAGCGTCCGGCGCATGGCGCACCTCGACCTCGACACCGACGACCTGGCGACGGCCGCACGCCACGCGCACGCCGCCGCCGAGCTGCTCGACGCGACCGCCGGCACCGGCCTCACCGGGACCGTCGACGCCACCCCGGCGGCCGGCGAGAGAACGCTGGCGGCCGCGATCGACGACCTCGCCGCGGCCTGGGCTCCGACGTCCCGGTCGCTCGCCACGACGCTGACCGGGCTGGGCGACCGGCTCGCGACCACCGCGGCGACGTTCGACACCGCCGAGGGCGCCGTCGCGCGGCGGGTGGCCGCGGCGGTGCTGGGCGACCTCGTGCCGGGTGGCCTCGTGCCGGGTGGCCTCGTGCCGGACGGCCCCGCGCGACGGGTGGGCGAGGGCGGGTGACGACCGACCGGCCGTTCGAGCCCCTGTCCGGGTCGCCGGCGTCGCTGGAGGAGCTCGCGGGCGCCGCGGCACGTGCCGCCTCGGCCCTGTCGGCGCTGCGCGCCGACCTGATCGTGCTGGACCGGTCGATGATGCGGCACCGGTCCGGAGCGGTCGACGCCGCGCGGGAGGCCGTCACCGCACTGATCGGCCGCGGGAGCCTGTGCTACCAGGTGCTGCGCGAGTCCGCGCAGGTGCTGACCGGGCGGGCGGCCGCGCTGGAGGGCGAGCAGCGCGACGCCCTGGACGCGATCGAGCGCCGGACCGCGGCGACGGAGCGGGTGCGTCGGGCCGAGGCCGACGAGGACGCCGCCTGGCTGCTGGCCCTCGATCCCGTCGACCCGCAGCACGTCGAGGCGGGGCGGCTCGCCGCCGCGGCCCGCGCCCGCCGGGACGCCGCACTGGGTGACGTCGCCGAGGCCGAGGCGCGCTGGCACCGCGCCCGGGACGCCAAGGAGGCGGGTTCGCGCCGGGCCGCCCGACGGCTGGACGGGCTCGGGCACGTCGAGGCCGTGCGCTGGGCGGTGTCCGCGGGGGTCGGCCTGACCGGCTTCCGGGACCGCTGGGCCGACGGCGCCCAGCTGGCCGCCCGGGTGGACGCCGCAGCCCGCGCGGCCCGGTCGGGCACCGCGCGCGACGGAGCCCTCGACGAGCTCGTCGCGGCGCTGCGCGCGACGGGCGACGACCCGGTGCGGTGGACGGCGTTCTGGGAGGGCACGACCCCGGCCGACCTCTACGCCGCGCTCGGGGTGGGCGTGACCGACCCGGACGTCGTCGAGCTCCTGGCCGCCGGGCTGGCTGCCTGGGCCGAGCACGCCGGCCCGGCCGAGCAGCACGCCCTCGGCCACGCCCTCGTGGCCGACCTGCCCCGGGCCGCCGTCGAGCTGGGCGGCCGGGCCGACCTCGCGGCCGGACTGCTGGCGCCGGCCCTGCCGGCCACCCTGCCGGCCGCCGTGCACGCCGGGGCCGCGGAGGCCCTGGTAGAGCGCCGCACCACGAGCCGCGACTCCCACGCCGACACGACGGCCACGGGCGCTCTCACCGTCGCGGTCGCCCAGGGCCTGGCCGCCGACCCGCCGGCGGCCCTGGACCACCTGGTGCCGCCGGACGCCACCGGCGACACGGCCGTGCACCGCGCTCGCGCCTGGTTCGGCGTCGCCCCGCCCGACGGCTGGCCGGACGGCGGAACCGCCGTCGCGGGGCTGCTCGCCGCTGCCGTCGCCGCCGGGGTCCGCACCGAGGGTCGCGAGGGCCGGCACCGGGCCGCGTTCCTGTCCTCCGCCGCGACGGGGCAGCTCGTCGCTCCCGGCGGGCTGCTGGCCGGGCGCTACCCCGTGGACGACACGACCGGGGCGCGCATCGCCGCGGCCTACGCGCCCTTCCTGGTCTCGGCGAGCGACGCCGCGGAGCGGCAGGCCGGTGTCCCGCCGCCGCGGGAGCCGGGGGTGCGGGACCGCCCCGAGCTGGCGGAGGGCACCGGCCGGTTCGCCGCCGTCGTGCAGCCCGACCTGGACGTCCTCGCCCTGCGGGACGTCGTCGCCGCCACCTCCACCACGGAGACCTCCGCGGGGTACTGGCTGTCCGCGGTGGACGACTACGTGGCCGGGGCCGCCACCACCCTGGCCGACCCCGCCGTCGACGACGCCGACGCGGAGGCGCTCGCGCGGGCCGCGGTGCGGGACGCCGGCGTGGTCGTCGGTGCGATCCGCTCCCGGGAGATCGCCGTCGCGCGGCAGCAGGACGCCTCGGACGGCCTGTTCGTCGCCCTCGGGCTCGACGCCCTGACGGCGACCGCCCGCCTCGCGCCGACGATGGTCACCACCGGAATGCGGGGTCTGCTGCCGCCGCCGCCCGGCGCCCTGCCCGCGGCGCGCGAGCGGGTCCTGGCGGACGAGGACGTGCTGTGCGAGCGCTTCACGACGCCGTTCGTCCGGGAACGACGACAGCACCTGACCGCGGCGGGCCGGTCCCCCGCCGAGGTCGAGGACGCCGTCGCGCGGCTGCGTCCGGAGTCGGCCGACATGTCCGCCGCGTTCGGCACCGGCTACGCCCTCGCCGCGGGGGTAGGCCGTCAGCTGGGCGAGTAGTGCCGGGCGCGCGGTGTTCAGCCGTCCAGGAGCCGCAGCTCGACCACGGGCACGACGCGCCGCCAGTCCCGCTCGCCCTGCGCGGCGGCCAGCGGGACGGCCCACGCGGTCACGACCTGCTCCAGCCGCGCCCAGGCCGCCGGGTGCTGGTCGGCGTACTCACGCAGCCGTGCCGCGGCGGCGTCGGGGTCCAGCGGCTCGGCGAGGGCACGGGCGTCCCGGCGCCGACCCACGGAGACCAGCACCCGCGGCTCGACGAGGACGTTGCGGTACCACTGCGGGCGGGCGTTCAGCCCGGCGACGACGACCAGGCGGTCCGGTTCCGGCCGGCCCGAGACCTCGAGGACCGCGAAGCGCCGCGCGCCGGTGGTGCGGCCCCGGTGCTGGAGCAGGAGCAGGCGTCCGCCGAACAGGACGCCACCGCCGATCCGGAACAACCAGATCGGCGAGCGGACGAACCGGCGGGAGTGCAGCAGCCGGGTGGCGAGGTCCATGCCGTCACCGTAGCCGTGGCCGCAGGGCCCCACCTGCCCGGGCGGCGCCCTCCGCCCGCTCGGCGGCCGAGCCGGGCACGTCGACCCGGTCGGACCGGTCGTCCTGCAGCGCCCGCAGCGCGTTGAGGATGGCCAGCAGGTCCACGACCTCCTGGCTCAGCGCGCCGACGACGGCGGGGATCACGCCGGTGGCCGCCACGCCCATGAGCACCACCGACAGTGCGATGCCGAGCCAGATGCTCTGCAGCGCCACGGTCATGGTCCGCCGTCCGACGCGCACCGCCGTGACCGTCCGACGGAGGTCCTCGGTGAGGATGACGACGTCGGCGGACTCGCTCGCCGCCGTCGACCCGCGGGCGCCCATAGCCACCCCGACGTCGGCGGCGGCCAGGACGGGCGCGTCGTTGACGCCGTCCCCGACCATGAGGACGGGCCGGTCCGGGAGCTCCTGCACGAGGCGGACCTTGTCGGCGGGCAGGCACTCGGCGTGCACGCGGGCGATGCCGACGGCGTCGGCGACGTGCTCGGCGGTGGCCGTGGAGTCGCCGCTGAGCATGAGCGTCTCGGTGATCCCCAGCCGGGCGAGCTCCTCCATCGTCTCGCGGGCGTCCGGCCGCGCGGGGTCGCTCATGACCAGCGTGCCGGCGAACCGGCCGTCGACCGCGACGTACACGGCCAGCTCCCCCTGCTCCAGGGGCTCCTCGACGGCGTCCGGCGCGGACCGGGCGACCCGCCGGAGCTTGCCGACGACGACGTCGTGCCCGCCGACGCGCGCCGCGACGCCGTGGGTCGCCTCCTCCCGGGCGGTCTGTGCGCTGTCGAGCGCCAGCCCGCGCTCGACGGCGGCCTCGCGGACGGTCGTGGCGAGCACGTGCGAGGAGTACTGCTCGGCGGACGCCGCGAGCCGCAGCAGCTCGTCGCTCCGCCACGGGGGGCGCGCCCGGACCGCCAGCAGGGCGGGCCGGCCGACGGTGATCGTGCCGGTCTTGTCGAAGGCCGCCGTGCGCACCGCGGCCAGGCGCTCGAGCGTGCCGGCGTCCTTGACGATGAGCCCGTGGCGCGCGGCCCGGCTCATGCCGCCGAGGAACGCCACGGGGGCGGCGAGGAGGAGCGGGCAGGGGGTGGCCACGACGAGCACCTCGGCCACGACGGTGGGGTCGCGGTGGTAGGCGAAGGCGGCGCCGGCCACGAGGAAGGCGAAGATCGTGAACGGCACGGCGTAGCGGTCGGCCAGCCGGACCACGGGGGCCCGGGACTCGGCGGCCTCGCGGACCATCGCCACGATCCGCGCGTACTGGCTGTCCGCCGCGGCGGCGGTGGCACGCAGGGTGACCGCCTGCTCGGTGTTCAGCACCCCGGACAGCACCGGGTCGCCGACGCCGCGCGTGACCGGCAGGCTCTCGCCGGTCAGCGACGACTCGTCGAAGTCGGTCTCGGGGTCCACGAGCTCGGCGTCGACGGGCACCACCTCGGCGGGTCGGACGAGCAGCAGGTCGCCGGGCCGGACGTCCGCCACGTCGACGTCGACGACGCCGCCGGCGGCGTCCAGGCGGTGGGCACGCGTCGGCGCCCGCTCCAGCAGGGCGCGCAGCTCCTGCCGGGCGCGGTGTGCCGCGAAGTCCTCCAGCGCCTGCCCGCCGGTCAGCATGAGCACCACGACCAGCGACGCGACGTACTCGCCGACGACGACGGTCGCCACGATCGCGGTCAGCGCGAGCAGGTCCACGCCCCAGTGGCCCGCGATCAGGTCGCGCACCATGCCCACGGCGACGCGCGCACCCACCAGGAGCGCCCACCCGGAACCGACCCAGCGCGCGACGTCCGGCTCGCCGCCGGCCAGGAGGCCGAGCACGACCGCCAGCACCACCAGGGAGGACGCCACCCACGGGTAGCGGCGCACGAGCTGCCCCGCCATGCGTCCATCCTCCCGCGTCGTGCGGTTCCCGGCCTCCCGACTGCACGGTCGGGGACGCGGACCTACGCTGTCGACGTGCCCGCCCCGCCGGCCCCCGACGGTGTCGCCGACGTCGACGACGCCGTCCGCACCCGTGTCCCGGGACGCAGCGCCCGGTGGGTCGACGTCGCGGCCGCGGCCGGGACGGCGCTCGGGCTGTCGGGGCTGCTCGTCCTGGACCCCGCGACGCCGCCGGTCGGGTACGCGGCGGCCACCGGGTTCGGGGCGCTGGTGCTGCTGCGCCGTCGGGCACCGCTGCCGATGCTCGTGCTCACCCTTGTCGGCGCCACCGTCTGCGCGGTGGCGGACCTCGGTGTCCTCGGCACCCCGCTGGCGGCCGCGCCGGCGCTGTGCGCCGCCGCGGCACAGGGCCGCCCGGGTTGGGCGTCGGCGACCGGGGGCGCCCTGGTCCTGGTGGTCTCGGCGCTGCGTCCCGCCCGTCCGGGCACCGGTGCGGACGTCGTCACCCTGCTGCTCGGCGACCTGGCCGTCGTGGTCGCGGCCGTCTGCGTGGGCGTCCTGGTGCGGTCGCGTCGGCAGGACCGCCCCGACCGGGGCGCGCCCGGCCCACGGCCGCCGGCGTCCGACCCGGCCCCACCGGACCGTCCCGGCCCGGTCGAGCCCGGCCCGGTCGAGCCCGGCCCGGGGGCCGAGCGTCTCCGGGTCGCTCTGGACCTCCAGGACGTCGTCGGGCACCACCTCTCGCTCGTGGCCCTGCACACCGACGTGGCCGCGGGCGCCGTGGGGCGCGACGACGACGCGGCCCGCACGGCCCTGCGGCACGTCCGGGAGGCGACGTCGGCCACCGTGCACGAGCTGCGCGCCACCGCCCTGCTGCTGCGCCCCGCGGAACAGGGCACGGAGCAGAGCGCGGACGCCTCGGCGGCGGTCCCCGGGGCGCGCGACCACCTGCCGGCGGTGACCGGTCCGGCCGGGCTGGCCGCCCTCGTCCAGCCGGTGCGGGCGGCCGGGATCCGCGTGACCACCCGGGTCGACGTCCCGCGGGGCTCCCTGGACGCGACGGTCGACGCCGCGGCCTACCGCATCGTCCAGGGCGCCCTGGCGCGCGTGGGTGCGGACGCCGCGGCGTCGACCGTCCGCGTCGAGCTGGGTGTCTCGGCAGGGCGCCTGCGGGTCGTCGTGGCCGACGACGGGCCCGGACCCGCGCCGGACGGGGCCGACGACGGGCCCGGACCCGCGCCGGACGGGGCCGACGGCGCGCGCCTGGCCGCGATGCGCGACCGGGCGACGCTGCTCGGCGGCCGCCTCGACGTCGTCGACGGCGCGGACGGCGGGCTCGTCGTCACGGCCGACCTGCCGGCCCGCCTCGCCGAGTCCGTCCCGTAGGGTCGAGCCATGGTCGCCCCCACGTCCCCCGCCGGCACCGCCGCCTGAGGACAGCCATGGCCCACGACCACGGCACGCACGAGACCCACCGCGGACGGCTGGGCGCGGCCTTCGGCATCACCGCGGGCATCGTCGTCGCCCAGGTGGTCGGCGCCGTCGTGACCGGCAGCCTCGCCCTGCTCGTGGACACCGCGCACCTGCTCACCGACGCCGCCGGGCTGGGGATGGCGCTGTTCGCGGCGCACGCCTCGCTGCGCCCGCCGACGGCGCGGCGCACCTGGGGGCTGCGGCGCGCGGAGGTGCTCGCCGCGCTGGCCCAGGCCGCGCTGCTGCTCGCCGTCGGGGTCTTCGTGCTGGTCGAGGCCGTGCAGCGGCTGCAGGACCCGCCCGAGATCCCGGGGACCGAGCTCGTGGTGTTCGGCGTCGTCGGCCTGGTCGGCAACCTCGCGGCCCTGGCGGTGCTGGCCGGACGCCGCGGCGCCAGCCTCAACCTGCGGGCCGCGTTCCTCGAGGTGCTCAACGACGCGCTCGGGTCGCTGGCCGTCGTCGTCGCCGCCGTCGTCATCACCACGACGGGGTGGCAGCAGGCCGACTCGGTCGCGGCACTGCTCATCGGTGCGCTGATCCTGCCGCGCGCGCTGGTGCTGCTGCGAGACACCACCGCCGTGCTCCTCGAGTCGACACCGCCCGGCCTCGACCTGGACGACGTCCGCGCCCACCTGCTGCGCGTCGAGCACGTCCACGCGATCCACGACGTGCACGCCTCGCTCATCGCGACGGGGCTGCCGCAGCTCTCGGCGCACGTCGTCGTCGACGCCGCGTGCTTCCGCGACGGGCACGCCGGGGAGATCCTCGACGAGCTGCAGGAGTGCGTCCGCGACCACTTCGGCGTCGAGCACTCGACCTTCCAGGTCGAGCCGGAGACCCACCCCGCCCACGAGCACCCGACGCACGACTGACCGGACGGTCAGGGAGCCGAGGCGCGCACCACGAGCTCGGGCGGGTAGACGACGTCCCGCGGCGGACGTCCCGGCTCGGCGATCTCGTCCAGCAGCAGCCGGGCCGCGGCCCGGCCCATCTCGGCGATGGGCTGGCGCACGGTGGTCAGGGGGACGGCGGCCCGCCGGGCGAACGGGATGTCGTCGTACCCGACCACGGCGATGTCCTCGGGCACCCGGATCCCCGCCTTGACCAGGGCGTCCACGAGACCGATGGCGTGCAGGTCGTTGCCGGCGAACACCGCGTCGGGGCGCTCGGGAGGGTCGAGCGCGGCGATCCACCGGCCCGTCTCCTCCCCGACGGTGATGTCGAGGTCGGAGGAGCGCACCACGTCCAGGCGGACGTCGTCGCGCTCGGCGACGGCCTCACGAGCCCCCTCCAGGCGGCGTGCCACCTGCCGTACGCCCTCCGGACCGGCGGCGAACAGCAGCCGGCGGCGGCCGGAGTCCACCAGGTGGCTGGCCGCGATCCGGCCGCCCTCGCGATGGTCCAGCGACACCGACGACAACCGGCCGTCCGGGTCCTCGTGGTCGACGAGCACCACGGGCGTCCCGCGGTCGTGGCGCTTGCGCAGCGGCTCGAGCTGGTCGTCCGACGGCGCCACGACCACGCCGTCGAACCGGAGCTGCTCGAACAGGGTCAGGAACTTCTCCTGCTGGACGGGCGACTCGTGGGACGACCCGACCACGACCGACAGCCCGGCGTCCTCGGCCACCTGCTCGACGGCGGTCGCGATGCCGCCGAAGAACGGGTTGGAGGCGTTGACCACGCTGAGCCCGACGATGCCGCTGCGCTGCCGGCGCAGCTGCCGCGCCGGCATGCTGGGGACGAACCCCAGGTCGGTCACCGCCGTGGCGACACGCTTCTTCATCCGGTCGGACAGCTTGTCCGGCCAGTTGAAGTAGTTCGACACCGTCGCCGCCGAGACACCGGCGTGCCGGGCGACGTCGTGGATCGTCACCGTCGACTCAACCATGGCTGCTCACGCGTCGGACGCTAGCAGGATTCGGCCAGCCTTCCCTTGCTGGCGGCGGCACGTGGACAGTGATTCGGTGGAACCATGACCGACGACCCCGAGGTCCGCACCGCGCACTCCGACGAACCGCACGCCGTGACCGGGCTCGCCCAGCGGCTGAACTGGCTGCGCGCGGGCGTGCTCGGCGCCAACGACGGCATCGTCTCCGTGGCGGCCGTCGTCGTCGGCGTGGCCGCGGCGACGACCTCGCAGGCCGCGATCCTCACCGCGGGTCTGGCGGCCCTCGTCGGCGGCGCGATCTCGATGGCGCTGGGCGAGTACGTCTCGGTCTCCTCGCAGTCGGACACCGAGAAGGCGCTCATCGCCAAGGAGAAGCACGAGCTCGCCACGATGCCCGAGGAGGAGCTCGCCGAGCTCGCCGGCTTCTACCGGGACCGCGGGCTCTCCGACGAGACCGCGCGGCAGGTGGCCGTGGAGCTGACCGAGCACGACGCCCTGGGTGCGCACCTGTCCGCGGAGCTCCACATCGACGCGGACGACGTCGTCTCAGCGTGGCACGCGGCCGTCGCCTCGTTCGTCGCGTTCACGATCGGCGGCCTGCTGCCCTTCGCGACGGTGCTGCTGGTGCCCGAGCCCGCCAAGATCGCGGCCACGTTCGTGGCCGTGCTCGTCGCGCTGGCCCTGACCGGCGGCGTCGCCGCGTGGATCGGCGGCGCCCGGATCGACCGGGCCGTGCTGCGGGTCGTCGTCGGCGGCGCGCTCGCCCTGGGGGCGACGTTCGCGGTCGGCTCGCTGCTGGGCACCACCGGCGTCGCCTGACCCGGCCGGCACCACGGCCTGGTCGACAGGTCGGCCGGCAGGTCGGCCGGTACGGCGCCCGCTGCGGTGGCTCAGCAGCCGGGCGAGCAGCAGGATGCCCGCGGCCGTCCCGGCACCCAGCAGGGTGAGCCCTACCCGCTCGAGGGCCCCGGCGACGGGGGCGTCGCCCGTCGTGGTCCCGACGACGGTCACCGTGAGGAAGATCGTGTAGACCCAGTACGGGGCGGTCAGCATGGTCACGACGCAGCCCACCACGCCGACCGCGACCACCAGCGACATGGCCTGCGGCGCGACGTCGAGCGCGACGAGGACGACGACGACCAGCCCGCCCAGGACGGTGCCGCCGGCCCGGGCCAGCGCGCGGGCGGTGATGTCCCCGGTGCGCGGCACCATCACCAGGTAGAACGTCAGCAGCAGCCACCACGAGTGCGTGTCGGGGAACCAGGTCGTCGCCCACCACGTCCCCACGGCGGTGACCACGACCAGGGCGGACACGTAGAACCTCAGCTCGGGGCCGGTCAACGGGTCGTGGTCCGGGCGGGGCACCCCGCGGGAGAGCAGGGTGAGGACGAGCGCGGTCACCACGCCGCCGGCCAGCACGGCGGCGGCGAGGGGCCAGGCACCGGCCAGGGTCCGCGGGTCCGCGGCGACCAGCGCCGGGGGCGAGACGGTCAGGGCCGCGAGGGTCACCGCGGCGGGCGCCCCGCCCGAGCTCCAGCCCCGCCCGGCCGCCAGTCCCAGGGCCGCGGCGACGAGCGTCATCAGCACCACCGCCGACCACACCTGCGCCCCGGCCAGGGGGGCCACGAGCGCGAGGGCACCCGTCAGGCCGGCGAGCACCCAGGCCCGGCGCAGCGAGGCGACTCCCGCGACGACGGTCGGCAGCATGCCCAGGAAGTACGGGGTGACCACCGCGGGGGCGACGACCGCGAGCACGACGACCGGGACGACGGTGGCGAGCGCCGCGACGAGCAGGCGACGGCGGGACGGGTCCATGGCGACCAGCCTGCCGACGTGCGCCGTGCACCGCACGCGGGCGCCGGCGGCTCGCGACGTGGTCTCATCGCGTGAGACCGGGTCACAGATCGGTGACCTGTTCGTGACAGAGGACCGCTACGGTTGCCCGCATGAACCGACCTGAGGTGGCGTCCGTCACACCGCGCCCGGACGTCGCCGAGCGCCTGGCGCGCCTGATCCAGATCCCCACCGTCTCCGCCGAGATCGACAGCCGGGGGCACGAGCCGTTCGAGAGCCTCGTCGACCTCCTGGCCGAGCTGTACCCCCTCGTGCACGAGCACCTGAGCAGGGAACGGCTCGGCGACCTCGGTCTCGTCTACCGCTGGCGCGGCCGCGGGGACGCCGACGACGGACCGCTCGTGCTCATGGCGCACTTCGACGTCGTGCCCGTGGACGAGTCCGACGGCTGGACCCACCCGCCGTTCTCCGGTCGGATCGCCGACGGCTGGGTCCACGGCCGCGGCGCGCTCGACGACAAGGGGCCGCTCGTCGTCCTGCTGGAGGCCGTCGAGAACCTGCTGGCGGCCGGGTTCGTCCCGGCCCGCGACGTCTACCTCTCCCTCGGCGGGGACGAGGAGTGCCACGGCCCGTCGGCCGAGACGATCGCCGCGACGTTCGAGGCCCGCGGGATCGTGCCCTGGATGGTCCTCGACGAGGGCGGCGCCGTCGTCGACTCCCCGCTGCCCATGGTGACCGGCACTGCCGCGATGGTCGGCGTCGGGGAGAAGGGGGTGCTCACCGCCCGGCTCTCCACGCGCGGCGACGGCGGCCACGCCTCCATGCCCCCGACCCTCACGGCGGTGCGGCGGATCGCCCGGGCCGTCGACCGCCTCGGGCCGCGCACGTTCCCCGCGCGCACGCCCCGGGCGATCAGCGAGCTGCTGCGGCGGTTCGCCGAGCGCGCGAACGGGGCGAGCCGCACGGCGCTGCGCGCCCTGGCCGCGTCCCCCCGGGCGACCGCGCAGGCGTTCGTGACCCGCGGCGGCGAGACGGCGGCCCTGGTGCGCACCACCGTGGCGGCCACCATGCTCGACGGCGGCACCGCCGCGAACGTGCTGCCCTCGCAGGCGTCCGCGACGCTCAACCTGCGCATCGCCCTCTCCGAGACGGTGGAGGGGACCGTCGCCCGGATCCGCCGCCGGATCGCCGACGACCAGGTCGACGTCGAGGTGCTCGAGGCCAGCGAGCCGTCCCCCGAGTCGCCGACCGACGACGAGCGGTTCACCCGGATCGCCGACGCCGTCGCGGTCTCCCACCCCGGTGCCGCCACGGTGCCCTACGTCGTCTTCGCCGCCACCGACGCGCGGTACTTCCACCGCTTCGCGCCGGCCGTCTACCGGTTCGCGCCGCTGACGATGTCGGCGGCGCAGCGCGCGTCGATCCACGGCGTCGACGAACGGGTCGAGATCAGCGAGCTGGAACGCGGCGAGCTCTTCCACCGCACGCTGCTGGAGCGGCTCGGATGAGCGCCGGGACCGCCGCGCGCCGGCCGACGACCGGCGCGTCGATGACCGTCGTCGTCGGCTTCCTCGCCTTCGTCGAGCTGACCAGCGGCGTCATCCAGGGCTACTACACGCCGCTGCTCACCGACGTCGCCCGCCACCTCGGGGTGCACGACGCCGACGTCAACTGGCTCGAGGGCAGCCAGCTCATGCTGTCGGCGCTGGTGGTGCCGGCCCTGGCCAAGCTCGGCGACATGGTCGGCCACCGGCGCATCCTGCTGTGGTCCACCGCCGTGACGGCCGCGGCCTCCCTCGTGCTGCCGTTCACCGACTCGTTCGCCGTGTTCCTCGTCGCCTGGGCGCTGCAGGGCTTCTACGTCGTGTGGCTGCCGCTGGAGATCGCGCTGGTCTGGCTGCGCACCCGGGACCTGCCGAACCGCTCCGCCGTCACCGCGAAGGCCGCCGGGATCCTCGTGGCCGCGCTGCAGGCCGGCGCGATCGCCGGGGCGCTCGCCGGCGGGGCGCTCGTGGACTCGTTCCCCCTGTGGGTCGTGCTCCTCGTGCCCGCGCTCCTGGTCTGCGCGTGCTTCGTCGTCGTCTGGCTGGGCGTCGCCGAGACCCCGGACCCGGTGGGCGGCCGCCTCGACACCCGCGGGCTGGTGCTGGTCTCGCTCGCCCTGCTCGCCTTCACCGGCGGGCTGAGCCTGCTGCGGCTGGAGGGCGTCGCCTCGCCGGTCGCCTGGGCCGCCGTCGCCGCCGGGCTGCTCCTGCTCTGGCCCTTCGTACGCTGGGAGCTGCGCCACGACGACCCGCTGATCGACGTGCGGATGTTCCGCTCCCCCGCCCTGGCCCCCGTGTTCCTCACCGCGGGACTGTTCGGCGTCTCCGTGCTCGGCGCGCAGGCACCGCTGTCCACGTTCGCCCGCACCGACCCCGCGGTGTACGGCTACGGGCTGGGCACCACCGGGTTCCAGACGTCGCTGCTCATCGGGGTGTACCTGATCGCCATGATCGTCGGGGCGCTGTCGTTCCCGCGCGTGGCCGCGCTGGTCTCGCCGCGGCTCACCCTGTTCGTGGCCGCCCTGGCCGTCGCCGTCGGCTTCGGGCTGTTCCTGCCGTTGCACGACACCTACGTCCAGGTGGCCACCAACATGGTGATCGTGGGGCTGGGATCCGGCACGCTGGTGGCCGCGCTGCCCGCCGCGGCCGCGGCCGCGGCGCCACCGACGCAGACGGGCGTGGCCACCGGCCTGACCAACTCGGTCAAGACGGTCGGCGGGGCGATCGCCTCGTGCGTCTTCGGCATCGCCCTGCTCGGCGCGGCCGGCGCGAACGCCGCCGAGTCGGTCACCGGCACCGCCGGCACGCTGACCGGCTACATGACGGTCTGGGTCGTGTGCGGCGGGACCGCCCTCGTCGCGGCCGTGCTGCTGCTCGTCGTGCCGAAGGAGGCGTTCACCGACCGCGGGGCCCACGCACCCGCCGCCTGACGGCGCTGCCAGGATCTGGTGCCCGCCGGGATCTCGTCGGCAGGAACCCGACGGGCACCCTTCACCGTAGGAACGCGACGCGCGGCGCGGAAGCGCCCAAGGTCCCCCCGCTGTCGGGACCAAGGTCCTGCGCGGGACGTCTCACCCGGAACCGTCGAATCCCCCGAGACGGTCCACGACGTGCTCGGCGATCGCCAGCCCGGAGGTGGCCGCCGGCGACGGGGCGTTGCGCACCACGGTGACGCGGTCCGAGGACTCGACGACGAAGTCGTCGACGAGGGACCCGTCCCGCGCCACCGCCTGGGCACGCAGGCCGCAGCGCCCGCGCACGACGTCGGTCGCGCCGATCGCCGGGACGTAGCGCTGCGCGGCGCGCAGGAACGCGGACGGCACGGCCGACCCGTACATCTCCCGGACGCCCGTGACCCAGTGCTCCGCGGCCATCCGCCAGAAACCGGGCCAGGTGAGCGTCGCGGCGAGGTCGCGGGGCCCGACGGCGAGACGCCGGTAGGAGCTGCGGTGCAGCGCCAGGACGGCGTTGGGCCCGACCTCCAGCCCGCCGTCGACCGTCCGGGTGAAGTGCACGCCGAGGAACGGGTACCGCGGGTCCGGCACCGGGTAGACCATGCCCCGGACCAGGTCCTGCTTCTCGGGCCGCACCGCCATGTACTCGCCCCGGAACGGGACGATGGCGGGGTTCCGCCCTCCCCCGACGAGGCCGGCGAGCCGGTCGGACTGCAGGCCCCCGCACACCACCAGCCGGCTCACGGTGTGCCGGCCGCGCTCGGCGCCGCCGTCGCCGGAGGTGCCGGCGGTGCCGGACCGGGCCCCGTGCCGCGTCGACACCGTGACGTCGCCGGCACCCTGCCGGATCCCGGTGACGGTGGTGTTCAGCAGGACTCGACCACCGGCGGCCTCGATGTCGGCCCCGAGCCGTCGCGCGACCGCGCCGAAGTCGGTGATCGCGGTGCGCGGCGAGTGCAGCGCCGCCCGGCCGACGGCGCGCGGCTCGACGTCGGCGATCGCGCCCGCGTCGAGCCGGCGGAGCCCCGGGACCCCGTTCTCGCGCGCCGTGGCCTCCAGCGCGTCGAAGCGGCCCTGCTCGGACTCCTCGACCGCGACCACGAGCTTGCCCACCTCGTCGAACGGGAGGTCGTGCTCGGCGCAGTACTCCTGCAGCAGGCTCCGGCCGCGCGTGCACAGCGTCGCCTTGAGGCTGCCGGGCCGGTAGTAGATGCCCGCGTGCACGACGCCGGAGTTGTGCCCGGTCTGGTGGGCGCCCAGGCGGTCCTCCGCCTCGAGCACCGTCACCGGGGTCCCCGGTCGTCGCCGCACGATCTCGCGCGCCACGGCGAGCCCGACGATCCCGCCGCCGACCACACCGACCGCACCGTCCTGCGTCGTGCCCACGGTGTCACCTCCTGCGGCGACCGGCGGCGACCCCGGCGGGTCCCCGGTCAGTCACGGTCGCGGCGCTCCTCGACGGCCTGCTTGAGGATGAAGGCCGGCAGCAGGAACGTGGCTAGCATCGTGACGAGCCAGACGACGATCGGGCCGATCACCCAGCCCTGCCACCCGGAGATCGTCAGGCCGTCGGAGGCCAGGGAGGCCACCAGCAGCGCGACGTAGGTCGTGATGAGCCCGACCGCACCGACGAGGGTCGGGGCGTTGCGGCGGGCGAGCTGGGCGAAGAACGGCGACAGCACGGCCTGCGCCAGCGCGAAGATCACCACCGCCAGGACGAAGCCGAGCGGGTCGCCCCAGACGATGTCGAAGGTGTCCCAGCCGAAGGCGTCGAAGAGGACGTCGGTGAGGACGACACCGATCGCCGCGGCGAGGAGGAAGACGGCGGTGCGCGCGAGGAGTCGGACCATGCCCGCAGGGTGGCACAGATCACCCCGAAACGCGCGAGATGCTCAGGATTCCCTCAATCCTGCTGTGGAGCGAGCGCGGCGACCACCACCATGTGGAGCACGTCGAGTCGTTCAGGGGGTCACGTCAGATGCGGGTCCTGGTCACAGGTGGGGCCGGCTACCTGGGTTCCCACGTCGTGCTGGCCCTGCTCCAGGCAGGGCACGCGGTCGACGTCGTCGACGACTTCAGCGCGGGCAGCCCCGCCGCGCTCACCCGCGCCGAGGGAGTCTCCGGCCGGCAGGTGACGACGCACGCCGCCGACGTCGCCGACATCGACGCGATGGAGCGCGTCTTCGCCACGGCCCGCTTCGACGCCGTCGTGCACCTGGCGGGTCTGCGGTCCGCGCGACTGAGCGACAGCCGCGTGCTGGACACCTACGAGACGAACCTGTCGACGCTCTTCACGCTGCTGCGCTGCATGACCTGGTACGCGGTGCACCGCCTCGTGCTGTCCTCGTCCGCCGCGGTCTACGGCCCGTCCGACGACGGCGGTCGGCTCGCGGAGTCGGCAGCCCTCGCGCCGGTCTCGCCCCTGGGCCGCAGCCTGGCCACGAACGAGCACCTGCTCACCGACCTCGTCGGCCACGACCCGGCGCTGCGGGTGGCGGTGCTGCGCTGCTTCACCACGGCGGGCGCCCACCCCTCGGGCCGGCTCGGCGAGGACGGCGCCTCCTCGGCGACGGGGCTGCTGACCCGTGTCGGACAGGTCGCGGCCGGACGCCGGGACGCCGTCGAGGTGTTCGGCGGACGGCACCCCACCGCGGACGGCACGCCGGTGCGCGACGTCGTGCACGTCGCCGACGTCGCCGACGGGCACGTCGCCGCGCTGGAGGGCCTGGACACGGCCGCCCGGCCGATGACCACCTGGAACCTCGGGACCGGACGCGCCGCGAGCGTCCTCGACGTGATCCGCACGTTCGAGCGGGTCACGGGACGGACCGTGCCGTACCGCATGGTCGCCGCCGGGCCCCCGACGGCGGCCTCGGCGGTGGCGGACCCGGAGCGCGCCGCGACGGAGCTCGGATGGCGGGCCCGCCGCGGGCTCGACGAGATCTGCCGGGACCACTGGCGCTGGCAGCGCACGAACCCGGACGGCTACCCGCCCACGGTGACGCCGGAGACGCCCTGGCGCGGCGGGGTCGGGCACCGGCTCCGGATGGTGCCCCCGCTGCCCGAGGCCGCGCCCGCCGGGTCCCTGGCCCGCCGCGCGGTCGGTCAGTCCTTGACCTCGCGGAAGTAGCGCAGCGCCCCGTCGTGCAGCGGGGCCGGCTCGGTGTAGATCACACGGGTCCGGTCGAGCAGCTGGGCGGCGGCGGCCCGCTCGGCGAGGGCGGTGCGCGCACCGAAGAGCGTCGCCACGAGCCCGTGGGCGGCGTCGTCCGGCAGGTCGGTCGGCACCACCAGGATGTTCGGCACGGCGAGCGTCTCGACGTCGGCCTCGAGCCCGTAGATGCCCTCGGGGACCGTGCCGTGCCGGTAGCCCTGACCGTACCGGTCGCGGAGCTCGTCGACGACGCCGTCGAGCGGGACCAGCCGGATCGGGGTCTCCTCGGCGAGCTCGACCAGGCCCGGGGTCCGCAGCCCGCCGGACCAGAAGAACGCGTCGATGCGGCCGGTGCTCAGCGCGTCGAGCGACTCGGTGATGCCCAGCTCGACCACCCGCAGGTCGGACTCCGGCAGAGGGCCGGCGGCGAGCACCCGGCGGGCGATGAGCGACGTGCCCGACCCGGTGGCACCGACCGACACGCGACGTCCCCGCAGGTCCGCCAGCTCCTCGACCGGTGAGTCGGCAGGGACCACCAGGTGGGCGAAGTCGTCGTAGACGCGGCCCAGCGCACGCAGGTCCACCGGCGCGTCGAAGGCCCCCGTGCCGTGCACGGCGTCGGCCACGGCGTCGGCCGCGCTGAACGCGAGCTGCGCCTCGCCGTCCGCCAGCAGTGCGAGGTTCTCCACCGACCCGCCGGTCGACAGCACCTCGGCCTCGACGCCGTGCTGCTCGGCCAGCACGTCGGCCAGCGCCTGGCCGTAGCCGTGGTAGATGCCCGTGGTGCCGCCGGTCGCGATCGTGAGGCGGTCGGGCAGGCGGCCGGACCAGGAGCTGTCCTCGCCGCCGAAGCACCCCGCCAGCGTGCCGAGGGCCAGCAGGGCAGCGGTCACGGCACCGATCGTGCGCCTCATGCGGGCTCCTCCTCGGGCTCGTCGTCCCAGGCCGGCACCTGCAGGTGGGCCCGCAGCCCGCCGTCGTCGGGCAGCTCGAGCCGGAGCCTGCCGCCGGCGGAGGACAGCAGCTCGGAGGCGATCGCGAGCCCGAGGCCGGACCCGCGCACGTTGCTGTGGCCCGGGCTGCGCCAGAACCGTTCGGTGAGCCGGGCCAGGTGGTCCGGGGCGACGCCGGGCCCGTGGTCCCGCACCACGATCTCGAGCCGCCCGGGCTCGTCGTGCACGACGATCTCCAGCGGCTCCTCGGGCGGGGAGAACTTCAGGGCGTTGTCCACGATGGTGTCCAGGGCGGTGCCGAGCGCGGTCGGGTCGACGCCGGCCCACACCGGCCGGTCGGGGGCGGTGAGCCGCACCTCGCGACCGCGCTCCACGAGCCGCCAGCCCTCGATGCGCCGCTCCGCGAGCTCGACCAGGTCCACCGGCTGGGCGGGGCCCGTGCCGGCGTCGTCGGCGAGCAGCAGCAGGGCGTCGAGGATCTGCGCCATGCGCTCGGCCTCGGCACGCACGTGCTCGACCTCGTCGACCTGGTCGGGCGGCACGGTCAGCGCGAGTCCCTCGATGCGCAGCATCAGGGCGTTGAGCGGGTTGCGCAGCTCGTGGGAGGCGTTGGCGACGAACTCCTGCTGGCGCCGCATCAGCTGCTCGACGCGTTCGGCCATCTCGTTGAACCGGGTGACGACCTCCCGCAGCTCGGGCGGCCCGGTCGACGGCGGGATGCGCTCGTCGAGGCGGCCCGAACCCATCCGCTCCATCGCGGCGTCCACCACGCGCACGGGGCGCAGCACCCAGCCGGCGGTGCGGTCCGCGATGAGCACGGCCAGCAGCGCGACGGCGACGCCACCGGCGGTGAGCAGCCCCCAGCTCAGCCAGATGTTGCGCTCCAGGGCCTGCGTGTCCGAGACGGTCACCAGCGCCCCGACGACGTCCTCGCCGTCGTGGACGGGTTCGGCCACGACGACCTCGTCGACGTCCCACGGCCAGAAGCTCGTCGTCATCTCGCTGGGCCGTCCGGCGATCGCCGTGTGCCGCTGCGGGTAGTCCTCGACCTCGAGGCCGGCGGCGGCCAGGGTCACCCCGGCCTGGTCGACGACGGCGGACCGGATGCCGTACACCTGCCGGTAGCGCTCGAGGTCGACGGCGACGATCCCGGGGTCGTCGGCGAGGATCGCCTGGCGGGCGGTGATGGTGAGGTACGAGGCGTCCCGCACCCGGTCGAAGAAGACGTCCTGCTGCTGGGCACGGGTGACGCTCGCGGCGTACAGCAGACCGACGAGGACCAGCACCAGAGCGACCGGCACGTAGACGAGCGCCGTCAGCCGCGCCCTCACGCGGACCCGGCGACGCGGTAGCCGACGCCCCGCACCGTCTCGACGACGGTCGGGTCACCGAGCTTGCGGCGCAGCGAGGCGACGTGCACCTCCAGGGTGCGCCCGAGCCCCTTCCAGCTCGACCCCCAGACCTCCCGCAGGATCCGCTCCCGGGCCAGCGCCGTGCCGCGGTGCCGCACGAGCAGGGCGAGCAGGTCGTACTCCTTGCGGGTGAGCGAGACGGTGGAGTCGTCCGGGCGACGCACCTCGCGGGCCGCGAGGTCGATGTGCAGGCCGGCGACCTCGACCCGAGCGGCTTCCTGGCGGCCGTCCCACTCGCGGGCGCGGCCGCGGCGCAGCACGGCGTCGATGCGGGCCAGCACCTCGCGGATGTCGTAGGGCTTGGTGACGTAGTCGTCCGCCCCGAGCTCCAGCCCGCGGATCCGGGCGTCGAGCTGCGTGCGGGCCGTGACCATGATGATCGGGGTGTCGGACACCTTGCGGATACGGCGGCAGACCTCGAAGCCGTCCATGTCCGGCAGCGCGAGGTCCAGCAGCACCAGGTCGGTGTGCTGGCTCAGCTCGTCGAGCGCCGTCGACCCGTCCCCGGCACGGATGACGTCGTACCCGTGTTTCCCCAGGACCGAGACGAGCGCGCCGGCGACGTGCTCGTTGTCCTCCACGACCAACAGCTGCACGGACCGACCGTAGCCGAGCCGGTACCGGCGCCGCCAGGGTGTCCGCGCACGGGGCCGGGCGGGTCAGCCGCTCAGTCCGTCGACGAACGCCCTGCTCGCGGCAGAGATCTGCTGCCGCGCGTCGTCGTGGGAGATGGTCGGGGTCCCGTCCCCGGGCTGCGGGCCGTAGTCGCCGAAGAAGGCGTGCACGGCGCCGTCGACCACGGTGAACGAGCTGCCCGCGGGCAGGTCCGCCCGGGAGGCCTCGATCGCCTCCGGGGTGGACAGGCCGTCCTCGGTGCCGGAGACGGACTCGACCGCCGCGGTCAGGGTGTCGCCGACGTCGCCGGCCGGGTAGGAGGCGTAGAGCAGGAGCCCGACGGCGGGGGCCGTGGCGTCGGTGTCGGCCGCGTCGGCCTCCATGGCCGCCACCACCCCGCCGAGCGAGTGCCCACCCACGACCCAGCGCTCGACGGCGGGCAGGTCCGCCCGTGCGGCGTCGAGCGCACCGGTGGCCAGGAAACCGATGCTCAGGGGCTGCTTGACGATCACCACGGTGTGGCCGGCCTCGGCCAGGGGGCGCAGCACGGCGGCGTAGGCGCGGGCCTCGACCTTGGCGCCCGGCTGGAACAGGACGGCCGTGCCGCTGGACTCCCCGACGGGTGTCAGCTCGACCCGGGTCGGGGTCTGCGTCACCGTGACGACGTCGTCGGACCCCGTCGCCTCCAGGGCGGGTTCGACGGCGACGAACGGGCGCAGCCAGGCGATCGCCCCGATCCAGCCGATCGCGGCGACGGTGAGCACGACGCCCAGCACGCGGCGGGCCCGCCCTCGCGCCGTCGTCGGGCGTCTGCTGCGCCACAGGGCCGCGACGCAGCCCAGCACCGTCAGGACGAGCAGCACGGCGTAGGCGGGATGTCCGTGCACGACGGCTCCCCACGCCGTCGCGAGGGCCCAGGCCACGACGGCCAGGCCCCCGACGGCGACGGCCTGCCCGACCCGGACGGGCCAGGTCGCCCGGCGGCGCTCGGGGGCGGCGTCGACGGCGCCGTCCGCCGTCGGCCCCTCGCTCACTCCGTCACCGTGATGCCGAGGTTGGCCGCGAGCACCGGGGCGATCTGCGCGAGCTGCTCGCTCGTGACCGTGGTGCCGCGCAGCGCGTCGGTCCCGACCAGCTCGGTGAGGTCGGCGCCGCGCAGGTCGACGTCGTGCAGCGTGGACGCCTGCACGTCGAGCCGGCGGACGCTCGTGCCCTCGAACGCGACCCGGGTCGCCCGGACCTGGACGAGGTCGAGCTCGTCGATCTGGCAGTCGGCGAACACGACGTCCTGCAGGGTGGCCCCGCGCAGGTTGACGTAGCCCAGCTTGCAGCCGACGAACCGCACGGACTGCCAGGTGGACTCGTACAGCTCGGCGGACCCGACCCGGGCGTCGCGCAGCTCGACGTCCCGCCACCGGCCGCGGATGCCCGCGACGACCGGGACGTCGACCTGGGTCATGACGACCTCGGTCAGCGTCAGGTTCCGCAGGTCGGCCTCGCCGGCCCGCAGGCCGTCGAGCCGGGAGGTGTGGGCCTGCGCGCCGCGGAGCTCGAGGCGGTCGACGTCGATCCCGGTGTGGACGCGGCCCTCGAGGTCGGCACCGGGGGCGAGCTCGGTCGCCTCACCGGGGTCGAGGTCGGTCAGCACGACCGGGTCGACGACGGGCGGGGCGGGCTGCTTCTGCGACGGTGACGGCACGGGGTCAGTCTAGGAAGTCGTCCTGACGGACCGACGCCCCGGCCTTCAGGAGCGACCAGAACATGCTGATCCGCGCACCCATGTCGACGCTCTCGGGACGGAGCAGCCACTGGAGCTGCAGGCCGTCGGCGACGGCGACGAGGATCGACGCCGCGTCCTCGGGGTCGACGGCGGTGGAGAAGTCGCCGGCCTCCTGCTGGGCCCGGATGTCGGTCGCGATCTCCTCGGTCAGCCACCGGTACCGTTCCACGAAGAAGTCGTGGGCGACGCTGCCGTCCCCGACGGCGCTCTCGGCCGACATCGAGACGAACAGCCGCACGAGGCCCGGCTCGCCGGCGTTCCGCTCGACGGCCCCGAGCAGCTCGCTGACCGAGTGGGAGTGGCTGTACTCGTCCGGTGCGGTGGTCCGGTCGTCCCGCCGGCGCAGCACGGCGAGGAAGAGCTCCTCCTTGGCGCTGAAGTAGTGCAGCAGGCCCGCCTGGCTCAGTCCGGACTGCCGGGCGATCTCCCGCATCGAGGTCCGGTCGTACCCGCGGCGCGCGAACTCGTCGAGGGCGACGTCGAGGATCTCCTCGCGCTTGGCGAGACCCTTCGCGTAGGGGCCACGGGATGCCATGCGGCCATAGTAGCCGCGCCGGATGTGTGAAATCATGTCGATGAGCGGTTTTCCGGACCTTCGACGAAGCGGGGACGATGATGGACGACGAGACCAGGACACACCTGCGCACGCTGCGCGAGTCGTTGTCGTTGGACGAGAAGGTGCGGCTGCTGACAGGGCAGGACTCCTGGTCCACAGCCCCGCTGCCCTCCGTCGGACTGCGCTCCATGGTGCTCTCCGACGGCCCCGCAGGCGTCCGCGGGCAGCTGTGGGACGAGCGCTCGCCGTCGGTCAACTTCCCGTCGCCCACCGCGGTCGCGGCCTCGTGGGACCGGGACATGGTCGAGCGCGTCGGCCGCGGGCTCGGCGGGGAGGCGGTGCGCAAGGGCGCCGACGTCGTGCTCGCACCGACGATCAACATCCAGCGCACCCCGTACGGCGGCCGCCACTTCGAGGCCTTCAGCGAGGACCCGCTGCTGACCAGCGAGCTGGCGACCTGCTACGTGCGCGGCATCCAGGCGTTCGGCGTCGGCGCGACGGTCAAGCACTACGTGGCCAACGACTCCGAGACGGAGCGGTTCACGGTCGACGTCCGCGTCGCGGACCGCACGCTGCGCGAGGTCTACCTCGCGGCGTTCGAGGGTCCCGTCGTGGACGGTGGCTGCCTGCTCGTCATGAGCGCCTACAACTCGGTCAACGGCCGCACCGCGTCGGAGAACGACCTGCTGACGACCCCGCTGAACGACGAGTGGGGGTTCGACGGCGTCGTGGTCAGCGACTGGACGGCGGTGCGGACGCTCGAGAGCGCACGGCACCCCCAGGACCTCGTCATGCCGGGCCCCGACGGGCCGTGGGGTGCGGAGCTGGTCCGCGCCGTCGACGACGGGCGCATCCCGGTCGAGGCCGTGGACCGGAAGGTCGACCGGCTGCTGGCCCTCGCCGCCCGGGTGGGCGCGCTCGAGAGCCTGCCCGCCCCGACGCGGCCGGCGGCCGACGACGCCCACGCGACGGCGCACGCCGCCTCGGTCGCCGGGACCGTCCTGCTGCACAACGACGGGCTCCTGCCCCTGGCGTCACCCCGCTCGATCGCGCTCGTCGGCGAGGGCGCGCGCGTCGCCCGCACCCAGGGCGGCGGGAGCGCGACGGTGATCCCGCCGTCGGTCAGCACACCGGTCGACGGCCTCGCGCGGCGCTGGCCGGACGCCGACGTCACCTGGTCGCTGGGCGCCGTCGTGCAGCGCGGCGTCGCGGACCTGCCGGACGAGGACGTCACGACCCCCGACGGGGACCCGGGCATGACGGTGCGGTACCTCGACGCCGACGGCACGGTGACGCTGGAGGAGGACCGCCGGGCGTCCCGCGTGGTCGGCTTCGCGTGGGACTCGCCGGTGGTCCAGGCCGACCGGGTGGAGATGAGCTTCCGCTGGCGCACGGACGACGCCGTGACGCGGCTCGGGATCGTGGGCGTCGCCGGCTACACCGTGACGGTGGACGGCGTCGAGGTCGCCACCGGCGAGCAGCACCTCCGGCCCGACGACGACCCGGCGGCGACGGTCCTGCACCCCCCGAGCGAGTCGGTCGAGATCCCCACACCGGCCCCGCACACGCTGGTGACCGTCACGTTCCGACCCTTCGCCGAAGGCATCCCCGACGCCCTCACGCTGGGGGTCGGCGTGCCGCCCACCACACGTGACGCGGACGCCCTGATCGCCGAGGCGGCGGACGCCGCGGCCGCCGCCGAGGTCGTCGTCGTCGTCTCGACCTCCGGCGAGGTCGAGTCCGAGGGGTTCGACCGCGCCTCGCTGTCCCTCCCCGGACGGCAGGACGACCTCGTGCGGGCCGTGGCCGCCGCGAACCCGCGGACCGTCGTCGTGGTGAACTCCGGCGCGCCCGTGCTGCTGCCCTGGCGCGACGACGTGGCCGCGGTCCTGGTCAGCTGGTTCCCGGGCCAGGCGTTCGGCGACGCCCTGGCGGAGGTCCTCGGCGGCGACGCCGAGCCGGGCGGCCGCCTGCCGGTGACGTGGCCGGACGTCGAGGACGAGGTGCCGGTGTCGGACACCCGCCCCGTGGACGGTGTCCTCGAGTACGCCGAGGGCGTGCACGTGGGCAGCCGTGCCTGGCTGCGGGCCGGCGTCGCGCCGGCGTACCCGTTCGGTCACGGGCTGGGTTACACGTCCTGGAGGCTCGACCACGTCGACGCACCCGCCACGCTGACGGCCGGCGACGACGCCGTGCTGCGCGTCGGGCTCACCAACCAGGGCGACCGCGCCGGCAAGACCGTGGCGCAGGTGTACCTCGAGCGCGCGACGCCGTCCGAGGTGGACCGGCCCGTGCGCTGGCTGGGCGGCTTCGCCACGGCCACGGCGGCTCCGGGCGAGACCGTCGTGGTCGACGTCCCGGTCGCCGCCCGGGCCTTCCAGCACTGGGACGACGGATGGCGCACCGAGCCCGGCACCTACGTGGTGCGTGCCGGGTTCTCGGTCGAGGACCTGCCGGCCGAGGTCGACCTGTCCGTCGAGACGGCACGATGAGCCACGACGTGCTCCAGGGCGGGTGCGACCCGGCCTTCCGGTCCGTCGCCGACCGCTTCGCCGCCCTGGTCGCGGCGGACCCGACCCTCAGCGCCCAGCTGAGCGTGCGGGTCCGCGGCGAGCCCGTCCTCGACCTCGCCGGCGGTCCGCACCTGACCGTCGACGCGGTCACGGGGGTCTACTCGGCCACCAAGGGTGTCGCCGCGCTCGTCGTCGCCCACCTCCTCGACCGCGGCCTGCTCGACCCCGACCGGGTCGTCGCGGACTACTGGCCCGAGTTCGGCGCGGCGGGCAAGGACCAGGTCACCGTCCGGCAGCTGCTCTCGCACCAGGCGGGACTCCCGCTCGTGGAGCGACCGCTGGGCGTGGCGGACGTCGTCGACTCCCGGGCCGCCGCCGCGGTCCTCGCCGCGCAGCGGCCGCTGTGGCGTCCCGGGTCGGCGTTCGGCTATCACGCGCTGACCATCGGCATCCTCGTCGAGGAGCTCGTGCGGCGGGTCACGGGGCGCACCCTGCAGACGGTGTACGAGACGTCGGTCCGCGGTCCGCTCGACGCGGACTTCCACCTCGGCCTGCCCGAGGCACTGGACGGCCGCTACGTCCCGGTCCAGGACCCGGAGCTCACCGCGGAGCAGGCGGCCAAGGTCGCCGCCCGACCGCCGGCCGACGCGATCGCCGAGGCGGTGTTCTCGAACTTCTCCGTGCCGGACGACCGCTCGCAGGAGGGCGCCAGCACGAACAACCCCGCGGTGCGCCGGGCCGGCTTCGCGGCGATCGGCGGCGTCGGCTCGGCGAGAGGCCTCGCGCAGGTCTACGCGGCCGCGCTCCCGGGCGGCGGGGTGCACGTCGCCGCCCCCGAGGTCTTCGCCGAGATGGCGCAGCAGCACGCGTGGGGCACCGACCGCGTGCTCGGCGTCCCGAACTGCTTCGGCATGATGTTCATGCTGCCGCAGCCGCGGCAGCCGTTCGCCGGCCTCGGCGCGTTCGGCCACGACGGCGCCGGCGGCGCGCTCGCGTTCGCCGATCCCCGCACGGGAGTCGCCTTCGGCTACGTCCCCTCCCCCATGCAGCATCCCGGCGGCGCCGACCACCGCGCGGTGGAGCTCGCGCGGCTCGCCGTCGCCGTGGCGCGAGCCGCCGGCTGACCGTTCCTGCCCACGACCGCTCCACCACCAGGGAGAGAACAATGACGACCGATCCCCTCGACGGCGCGCGCTTCCTCGGCTCGGACGCCGACCGCGAGGCGGCGGCCCGCTTCTGGGTCGAGCGCGAGCTCGACCGGCCCCGCACCGAGATCACCGGCGCGGTGCTGCGCGCCACCGCCCACGGCGTCTACGAGGCCCGCGTCGACGGCTCGCCCGTGTCGGACTCGGTGCTGGACCCGGGCTGGACCTCGTACGAGTGGCGGCTGGCGTACCAGGAGCACGACGTGCGCGCGCTGGTCGCCGACGGCGACGGACCGCTGCGCATCGACCTCCTGCTGGGCAACGGCTGGTACCGGGGCGACCTCGGCTTCGCCGACGCGCGGGCGAACTACGGCGAGGAGATCGCCGTCGCGGCGGTCCTGGACCTCACCTACCGGGACGGCTCCACGCAGCGTGTCGCGACCGGGGACGGCTGGTCGGCCGAGACGACGGAGGTCCCGCGCAACTCCCTCTACGACGGCCAGACGATCGACGCGCGCCTGCGCGGGCGCCCGTCGCCGCTGACGGTGCACGAGGTGGACGTCGACCGCTCGACCCTCGTCGCCCCGGTGGGCCCGCCCGTGCGGCGCCAGGAGACGCTCCGTCCGGTCGAGATCTGGCCGGCACCGGGCGGAGGCACGCTCGTGGACTTCGGCCAGAACCTCGTCGGCTGGCTCCGGTGCACGGTGCAGGGTCCCGCCGGCACCGAGATCGAGATCCGCCACGCCGAGGTGCTGGAGCACGGCGAGCTCGGCACCCGACCGCTGCGGGGCGCCGCCGCCCGCGACCTGTTCGTCCTCTCGGGCGGCGTGGACACGTTCGAGCCGACGCTCACCTTCCACGGGTTCCGCTACGCCCTGGTGACCGGATGGCCCGGCGAGCTGACCACCGACAGCCTCGAGGCGGTCGTCGTGCACTCCGAGATGGCCCGCACCGGGACCTTCGCCTGCTCCGACCCCGACGTGAACCAGCTCGTCCACAACTCGGTGTGGGGCCAGAAGGGCAACTTCCTCTCCGTCCCGACCGACTGCCCGCAGCGCGACGAACGGCTGGGCTGGACCGGCGACATCGCCGCCTACGCGGCGTCCGCGGCCTTCCAGTTCGACTCGGCCGACTTCCTGCACGACTGGCTCGCCGACCTGCGCGTCGAGACCGAGCACTCGGCCGATCGCGGCGTGCCGCTCGTCGTGCCCGACGTGCTCAAGTACGAGCGCTGGCCCGAGGACTTCAGCCTGCCCCCGTGGGCCGCCACGGCGATCTGGGGCGACGCGGCCGTCTGGGTCCCCCAGGCGCTGTGGACGGCCTACGGCGACGCCGGACGCCTGGCCGAGCACTACCCGGCCATGAAGATGCACCTCGAGTCCGTCGAGCCCTACATCTCGCCCACGGACCTGTGGGACCTGGGCAACCAGCTCGGCGACTGGCTGGACCCCGACGCCCCGCCGGAGGACCCGGGCGCCGGCAAGGCCGACCCGTCGGTCGTGGCCACGGCGTGCCTCGTCCGGACGGCGCGGTTCGCCGCCGAGGCGGCCGCCGTCGCCGGCGAGACGGCCGACGCCGAGCGGTGGGCGCGGCTGGCGGCCCGCACGCGCGCGGCGTTCAACGAGCACTACGTCGAGAACGGCGTCGTGCGGTCGGACTGCACCACCGTGTACGCCCTCGCGATCGCGTTCGACGTCCTCGACGACGCCGACCGGGCCGTCGCGGGCGACCGCCTTGCCGAGCTGGTGCGGGCGGCGGGATACACGGTGACGACGGGGTTCGCGGGCACGCCCTTCATCACGTGGGCCCTGTCGGAGACCGGGCACGTCGACGACGCGTACGCCCTCCTGCTGGAGAAGTCGTGCCCGTCGTGGCTGTACCCGGTCACGATGGGCGCGACCACGGTGTGGGAACGCTGGGACTCGATGCTGCCCGACGGGTCGATCAACCCGGGCGAGATGACGAGCTTCAACCACTACGCGCTCGGTGCCGTGGCCGACTGGATCTACCAGGTCGTCGGCGGCCTCCGTCCCGCCGCCCCCGGCTACGACCGCGTCCGGGTCGAGCCCGTGCCCGGCCCGGGGATCGACTGGGCCGAGACCGCGTACGAGACCCGGCACGGTCGGGTCTCGGTCGCGTGGCGGCGCGACGACGACGGCTTCACCCTCGATGTCGCGCTGCCCGACGGGCTCCCCGCCGAGATCGTCCTGCCGGACGGCCGCGTCGAGGAGGTCGTGGGCGGCACCCACCACCTGACCGCGGCCTGAGCACGACCGCGGCCTGAGCACGCACGACCGCGCCCGTCGTCCCCGGCCGGGGACGACGGGCGCGGTCGCGCTCCGGGGCCCTCAGCGCACGGGGGACTCCGCGGCGGTCTTCGCCGGGTCGCGCTCGACGACGTCGCCGAGCGCCTCGTCGATCCGCGCCATGAGCTCGGCGGGGATGACGACGCCGGACGCCGCGACGTTCTCGGCGACCTGCTCGGGACGCGAGGCCCCGATGAGCGCCGCGGAGACGTTGTCGTTCTGGAGCACCCAGGCCACGGCGAGCTGCGCCATGGTGAGCGAGAGCTCGTCGGCGACGGGCCGCAGCTTCTCGACACGCTCCAGGACCTCGTCCCGCAGGAAGCGGGTGATCATCTGGGCACCGCCGTTGCCGTCGGTGGCGCGGCTGCCCGACGGCGGCCGGTGACCGGGCCGGTACTTGCCGGTGAGGATGCCCTGGGCCACGGGCGACCAGACGATCTGCGAGATGCCGAGCTCGCGCGAGGCGGGGACGACCTCCGCCTCGATGATGCGCCAGAGGGCCGAGTACTGCGGCTGGTTCGAGACGAACGGGATCCGCAGCTCGCGGGCGAGCGCGGCCCCGGCGCGCAGCTGGTCGGCGGTCCACTCGCTCACGCCGATGTAGAGCGCCTTGCCCGACCGGACGATGTCGGCGAAGGCCACCATCGTCTCCTCCAGGGGCGTCGCGTTGTCCCAGCGGTGCGCCTGGTAGAGGTCGACGTAGTCGGTGCCGAGGCGCCGCAACGACCCGTCGATGGACTCCATCAGGTGCTTGCGGGACAGCCCCCCGTCGTTCGGACCCTGGGGACCTACGGGGTAGTAGGCCTTGGTGAAGATCTCGAGCGACTCCCGGCGCTGCCCTCGCAGGGCGTCGCCGAGAACCCGCTCGGCCTCGGTGTCGGCGTACATGTCGGCGGTGTCGAAGGTGGTGATGCCGGCGTCGAGCGCCGCGTGCACGCACGCGGCCGCCGCGTCGTCCTCGACCTGGGACGCGTGCGTCAGCCAGTTGCCGAGCGTGATCTCCGAGATCTTCAGTCCGGAGCTGCCGAGGTATCGATGTTTCATGCGGACGAGGTCACCCCTTGACGGCGCCGGAGGTCATCCCGGCCACGATCTGACGGTTGAAGAAGATGTACATCACCAACGGCGGGATGGTGATGAGCAGGATGTCGGTGAACAGCAGGTTCCAGGTCGTCTGGAACTGGCTCTGGAAGTTGAACAGCGTCAGCTGGACGGTGGCGTTCTCCTCGCCCGGGGCGAAGTACAACGGGTTCGCGAAGTCGTTGAACACCGTCACCGACTGCACCACGATGGCCGTGACGATCACGCTCTTCATCAGCGGGAAGCCGATCTTGAAGAACAGCCGGATCGGTCCGGCGCCGTCGATCGTCGCCGCCTCGTCGAGCTCCCGCGGGACGTTCGAGACGAACGCCCGGAAGAGCAGGACGCAGAACGACATGCCGAAGGCGACCTCGATGAGGACGAGTCCGCCGATCGTGTTGAAGATGCCGAGGGTCTGCATGAGCCGGGCGGTGGGGACGATGGCCGGCGGCACGATCAGCCCCGCCAGCACGAAGAACGTGATCACCCCGTTCCAGCGCGACGGCCGCCGGGCGAGCACCCAGCCGATCATCGCCGCCAGCACCACCATGATCGACACCGACAGCACCGTCAGGATCGTGCTGTTGATGAACGCCGTGATGAGCATGTAGTCGCGTGCCTGGAAGACGGCGACGACGTTCTCCCAGAAGACGATGTCGACCGGCCAGGAGAACTCCAGGCCCGCCGAGTCCGGACCCGTCTTGAGCGACTGCAGGACGATGAACGCGAACGGGACGAGGAAGATGGCCGCCGACAACAGCACGGCGACGGCGCCGTAGACGTGGCGCGAGACGGTGCGGCTCACAGTTCTGTCTGCTTTCGGTTGAGCCACCAGAACAGCGGCAGGATGACAGTGCTCACGACCACGAAGAGGACGACGTTGCCCGCGGTGGACAGGCCGAAGAAGCCGTAGGCGTACTGCTTGTAGATGACCGACGCGAGCACGTCGCTGGCGAACCCGGGTCCGCCACCGGTCATGACCCAGATCAGCTGGAACTCCCGGAGCCCGCCGATGAGGGACAGGATGATGACCGTGGTGGTCGCCGGGCGGACGAGCGGCACGGTGACGTTCCAGAACCGGTGCCATCCCGTGGCACCGTCCACCCGCGCCGCCTCGTAGTACTCCTGGGGGATCGCGACGAGTCCTGCCATGTAGATGAGCGCTGCCAGCCCGACCCCGCGCCACACGTCGACCAGGATGATCGAGTAGAGGGCGAGGTCCGGGTTCGTCAGCCATCCCGGACCGTCGATGCCGAAGATCGCCAGGAACTCGTTGATGACGCCGTCGTACGGGTCCATCAGCGCCTGGAAGGTGATCCCCACGCCGACGACGCTCACGAGCACGGGGAAGAAGACCACGGCCCGGAGGTACCCGCGTGCCCAGATGTTGGAGGTGAGCAGGACGCCGAGGAGCAGCCCGAGCACGATCTTCAGGCCGGAGGTCAGGGCGCCGAAGATCAGGGTGTTCGTGAAGCCCTTGCTCAGCTGCGGGTCGCTGAAGAACGTGACGAAGTTGTCGAAGCCGATGAACTCGACGTCGAACAGCGTCCAGCGGGTGAACGCGTAGTAGAACGACGCGAACGTCGGCACGATGAACAGCACGACGAAGACCGCGGCTCCGGGCAGGAGGAACCAGTGCGGGTACATGCGGTGCGCGTACTTGCGCGAGGACGAGCGCCGTCCGGGCGTCCGTGCCGCGGTGTCCGACGCGTCAGGAGGGGCGAGTGTCGCCATGATGTGAGCCCTTGGGGTGAGGCGGGGCGGGGCCGCCGGCGTGCCGGCGGCCCCGCGGTGGACAGGCGTCGGCTTACCAGCCCGGAAGGCCGAGCTGCTGCGCCTGCTTGGCGGCGTCCGCGTCGTACAGCTCGGCGCCGCTCTGGCCGTCACGGACTCCCGAGCCCACCTCGACGGAGATCTGCATGAGGTTCGGACCCTTGACGGGCGAGAGGAACTCCAGCGCGGGCGCGACGTTGCCGGACTCGAAGTACGGACCGAAGTCCGCCACGATCCGCGGGGCCTCGTCCGGCACGGTGCACCCGTCGACCAGGTACTGACCGGTCGCGCCGAGCGCCTCGGTGACCGCGTCGCAACCCGCCGGGCTGGCGACGAAGGCCATGAACTCCTTGACGGCGTCCGGGTGCTCGGTGTCGGCCGGCGCGTAGAGCGCGGGCGGCATCCAGATCGTCGTGCCGGGCTCCGTGTCGGCCTCGCCCGGGACGCCGAAGAAGCCGACGTCCTCGGCCTGGTCGGGCCAGTTGGTGGCGATCGTCGCCTGCGCGAACCCGAGCATCGGGTAGTGCCCGGCCTCGCCGGTCGCGACGGCCTCGAGCCCGTCGTTCAGAAGGGCCGACGCGTAGTCCTCGTTCAGGTAGTCGCGCTCGTAGACGTCCTGGAGCTTCGTGAAGCCCTTGACCGCGACCGGGTCGTCGGCGAAGTTCACCTCGTTGGCGGTGTACTTCGACGCCCAGTCGTTGTCGTTCGCCCACACGTTGTAGTAGTCGGCGAGGACGATGATCTGGGCGGTCCAGGCGTCGCCGTGCGTCTGCTGGACGGCCGTGTAGCCGGCGTCCCGGATGGCGTCGGAGTTCTCCAGGAACTCGTCCCAGGTGGTCGGCACCTCCAGCCCCAGCTCCTCGTAGATCGGGATGCTGTAGAACATCCCGCCGCCGCCGGCCGTCTGGACCGGGACGCCGAAGATGCCCTCGTCCGTCGACACGGCCGAGACCCACGAGTCGTCCAGGTCGCCGACGAAGCCCTCGTCGGAGATGTCGAGCATCGTCTGGTCGGGGTTCAGCGCCTGCAGCAAGGACCCGCTGTTGTACCAGAACATGTCGGGCATCTCGCCGGTCGCCAGGCGGGTCTTCATGAGGTTGTCCAGCTCGGCGGAGTCGCTGGGCCCCGACGCGTCGACCTCGACGACGATGTCCGACTGCGATGCGTTGAACGTGTCAGCGAGCGCCTCGGCGGTCGCGATGTTGGTCTCGACGCCCGATCCCTGGAACCACTCCAGCGTCACCGGGCCCTCGGCCGACGCCTCGGCGTCGCTCGAGTCCCCGTCTCCGGCGCAGCCGGCCAGCACGAGACCCGTGGCCGCCAGCCCGGCCAGTGCGACCGGACCTGCTCGATGTGTGTGCGCAGACATGCCTACCTCCTCGTAGGAATCCATCTGGTGCGTCCGCCTCTGCGAAAACTATTCACCGATGGGCTTTCGTCGATCGTACGGCGCTCCGACGAAGCGCGTCAATCACAGTCGCATCACGGTCTGCAGGGGAATCGTCGGCGGCGAGGGGCCGACGAGCAGGGGCGGGTGCGCACGCGTTCCCGCGTGCGCACCCGCCCCGTGGCGTGGCCGATCGGGTCACCTCGGCGGCGTCGCCGCCGAGGTCACCCCGTCACCGGTCGACCGGGATGCCTCCCTCCTGGCGCAGCAGGGCCTGCAGATCCGCGGCCATCTCCGCGAGCTCCGCCACCGCCTCGTCGGAGGCGCGCTTCGAGTTCGCGTTCTCGATCTGGTTGCGGAACGCACGCAGCGCGCTGTCCGCGGTCTGGGCCTTGCCCTCGGCCGAGGCCTCGCGGGCCCGGTCGATGAACTTGCTCAGATTGTCGGCGAGCTGCTCCGACAGGGCCCCGTCACCGGCGAAGGACTCCACCGCCGCGGCGATGTCGTCGTAGCCCTCCTCCGCGGCGACGAAGGTGAACTCGCCGGCGCCCACGGAGTACACCGCGAACTCGCCCTCGACGCGCTCGAAGGTCGCCCGCGAGGGGGTGAGCACCGCCTGGTCGCCACCGGTCGGCACCCAGACCTCGGCCGTCGTGTTCGCCGGCACCTCGATCGTGAGGGTGAAGTGCTCGTCGGTCTTGTCCCACCGGCTGCTCGCCACCCCGCGCGGGGTGTCGAAGCTGCCCTCGACCCAGGTCAGGTCGCCGGCGGGCTGCGGCTTGAAGACGAGCTCGTCGTACCCGACCGAGCCGTCCGCGCGGTCGATGCCGACCAGACCCGTCTGGAACCACTCCACGATCTGGGCGAGGATCATGTGGTTCTTCGAGCTGCCACGCGTCCACCGCTCGCCGATCGTGGTGAACCCGTCCGGGTTCGCCGTCGTCGACTCCATGAAGTAGCCGTAGCCGGGCTCGGTGTCCGTCTGCAGCGCGTCGAACAGGACCTCGCCGTGACCGTTGTCGGTCAGCTGCCGCACGACGGCGGCCAGCCCGATCGTCCCCGCGCTGAAGTGCGGGCCGTCGTCGGGACCGAACTCCTGGACGTCCTCCACGAGCCGCTCGAGCACCGACTCGCGGTACTCGTCGGGCACGATGCCCGCGTCGAGCGGCAGCGCCTGCGCGGCCTGGGTGGCCCCGTCGGCGCCGGTGCCGTCCTCGGTGTAGTACCCGAGGTCGGTGTTGAGGAACGCGTCGTTGAACGCGGCCTTGATGTCCTCTGCCGTCTGGGCGAACTCGGCGGCGTCCTCGTCGTGGCCGGTCAGCTCCGCCATCATGGCCATCTTGGTCATCATGACGTAGTAGCCCCAGGTGCCGGTGATGCGCCCGGAGGTCTGCTCGGCCGAGACCCAGTCGGCGAGAGCGCCGTCGACGATGTGGCCCTCCGCCTTCTCGCGCTGGATGTACTCGACGAAGTAGACCATCCGGTCGTAGGTCTCGGTCATGACCCGGGTGTCGCCGTAGTACTCGTACAGGAACGCCGGCACCAGGATGATGCCGTTGCCCCAGTTGATCTCGTCGCCGAAGCGCCGGGTGTAGCCCCAGTCGTGGACCGGCGTCTTCAGCGCGACGTTGCCGAACATGTACGAGTCCGCGATCGACTGCCCCTCCACCAGGTGGCGCTGCGTCGTGCGCAGGTAGGCGTCGAACTCGAACATCCGCGAGAAGCCGTCCATCGGCATGGTGTAGTCCGCCGGGTAGGACTGCTTCTCACGACCCGGGCAGTCCGTGAACGTCGAGAAGATCTGCGACGCCATGGAGTAGCGGGCCATCTTGTTGATGCGGTTGATCCGGTCGTTCGACGAGTCGAACGTCCCGACCTCCGGCGTCGCCGCCTGCAGGCGCAGGCCCGTGACGATGTCGGCCGTCGGGGTGTAGTCCGCGGGCAGACCCTCGATCTGGACCCACTGCATGCCGAAGTAGTTGAACATCGGCGTGCGCGACTCGCCGCCCTCGAGACCGGCGGTGATGTAGGAGTTGAACAGGTCGTTGCCGCGGAACCCGGGCCCGAGCGAGCCCTGGTCGACCGTGCCGTCCTCGGCGAGGCTCTCCGCCGGCTTGACCTTGACGACGGTGCCCTCGGGCAGCTCCGGCAGGTCCAGCTGGGCGAACCCGGCGAAGTTCTGGCCGAAGTCGAAGACCCACACGCCCTCGGCGGGGTTCGTGATGTTCTGCGGGGTGAACCGCTCGGCCTCGTAGATGCCCTCCGCCTGGCGCGCGACCAGCTCGGTGGCGAGGTTCGGCGGCGGGGCGATCCCGGCCGCGGCCCAGTTCATGGCCGACCCGTCGCGACGCTCGGCCCCGTCCGTGAGGTCGGCGCCCGGCGTGTTCCAGCCGACCTGCTCGCGGCGGGCGTCGTAGTCCTCGCCGGAGTACCAGGCGTCGGTGACGAGCGCACCGGAGGCGGCCCGCCAGTCACGGTCCGACACGACGACGTCGCTCGACCCGTCGGCGTAGGACACCTCGAGACGCGCGATCATCCGCGGGGTCACCGCGGCGCCCGCGCTGGGGTCGGTCTCGGCGATGTTGTTGCCCGACGCCGTCACGTGCGCGCCGACGGCGTGCGCCGCGTCCAGGCCCGGCTCGAACGAGATACCGGTCCCGTCCTCGCCCGCGGTGCCGATGTCGGTGATGACGCGCGACTCGAGGCGGTCACCGCCGTCGCCGGTGTCGATGTTGATCGTGCCGCCGACGTGGTAGTCCTCGGTGCTGGTCAGGAGCACGGTCGTCGCCCCGGCCTCCACCGGTGCGACGAGCTCGCCGCTGCCCTTGATCTGGCTCTGCCACCAGGCGTACGGGGAGGTGCGACCGACCTCCTCGTTGTGGATCGAGCGCCGCACGTACGCCGTGCCGTTGCCGAGCTCGACGCCGACGGCGTTCTCCCCCGGCTCGAGCACGGACGAGACGTCGTAGGTGCGGTACTCGGTCGAGAGCTGGTAGTTGGTGTTGCCGGGGGCCAGGTGCTCCTCGGTGACCTTCTCGCCGTTGACGGTGGCGTGGTGCAGCCCCGCGCCCGACACGTAGAGGTGGGCCGAGGCGACGTCCTTGTCCTCGTCGAGGTCGAACTGACGCGCGAAGATCGGCAGCGGGTCCGCCGGGTCGCGGTCCGCCTGCTCGATCCAGCGGGCGTCGCCCCAGTCGCTCTGCTGGAGCAGCCCGATCTTGAAGGTGGCCGGCTCGCTCCACTCCGAGGGGTGACCGAGCGCGTCCCAGACGCGCACCCGCCACGCCACGCTGTCGCGGGACTCCAGCGGGTCGTCCCCGCCGTAGGCGATGTTGGCCTGCCGGTCGGAGGAGATCTTGCCCGAGTCCCAGAGCAGGTCGCCGGCCTCCAGGTCGGCGACCGAGGACGCGGCCTCGATCTCGTAGGCCGTCTGCTCGTCGATCGCGCAGGTGCCCGCGGCCGACGCGTCGTAGCAGGGGTTCCCGGGGGTGTCCTCGCTCGACATCGTCCAGCCGAGCAGCGGACGGTCGCTGTCGACGTCGAGCGGGGTGTCGTCGCGTCCGTCGACGCTCAGCCCGGAGACGGACACGGGGTGGTCGCCCGGACCGGCGGACGCCGGCACCGTGGCGAGGGGCAGGGTGAGCGCCGCGGCGGCGGCGGTGACGATGGTGGTTCGTGCGATGCGGTTCATGGCAGGGCCACCCCCGTGGGGGCGACGAGGGCACCGTGGCAGGCACGGTCCGTCGCGGTCGCGGTCCTGGACATCATGGTGAACACACTCCGATTCCTCGAGATCATGACTCGTCGTTGAGCGGCGATGATCAGCCGGGGCGACGGGCCGCAGCCCGTCGGGGGTGGACGCTTCCGACGTCGTCGTCGAGCGTCCTAAGATCGAAGTACCCCTCCTTCCGTGGAGCGGGGGCCGGGACGGCCGTGCTGACGGCCGTGCTGACGGCCGTGCTGACGAAGCCGGTGCCCGGTTCACTGCCAGGTGATCTCCCGGGCACCGGCTTCCATTCGACTTCTCAGAAGTCGAAGTCTCCGATGTTGTCCGCGTCGAACACGAACGGGTCGCCGAGCAGCACGGTGCCCTCCTCGTCGACCTCGTAGGACCCGAGCTCGCCCGCCTCGAACGTGTCGCCGGCCTCGCCCGAGATCTCACCGGTCGCCAGGGCGTTGGCGGCGTAGGCCGACAGGTAGCCGAGGTCCGCGGGGTTCCAGAGCGCGAAGGCCTCGACGGTGCCGTCCTCGACGTACTCGCGCATCTGGTTCGGCGTGCCCAGGCCGGTCAGCGCGACCTCGCCCTGGTACTCCGACGTGGACAGGTAGCGCGCGGCCGCCGCGATGCCGACCGTGGTCGGCGAGACGATGCCCTCGAGCTCCGGGTACGTCTGCAGCAGCGCGGCCGTCTTGTCGAACGAGGTCTGGTCGTCGTCGTCGCCGTAGGCGACCTCGACCAGCTCGACGTCCGGGTGGTTGGCGTCGAGCTCGGCCTCCATGAGCTCGATCCACGCGTTCTGGTTCGTCGCGTTCGCCGAGGCCGACAGGATCGCGATCTGGCCCGAGTCGTCGATCTGCTCGGTGATGAGGTCCACCTGGGCCTGGGCGATGCCCTCGGCCGTGGCCTGGTTGACGAACAGGTCGCGGCACTCCGGGTTGGTGTCGGAGTCGAAGGTGACGACGGCGACGCCGACGTCCCGCGCCTCGTTCAGGGCGTCGCAGATCGCCTCCGGGTCGTTCGCCGACACCACGAGCGCGTCGACTCCCTGCTGGGCGGCGGTCTCGATGAAGCTGACCTGCGAGGTCGGGCTCGCCTCGGAGGGACCGACCTCCTCGAAGGTGCCGCCGAGCTCCTCGACGGCGTCGGCGCCCCCGGCGTTCGACGTGTCGAAGTACGGGTTGCCCAGGCTCTTCGGCAGGAAGGTGATCGAGGCGGCCTCCTCGCTGCCGCCGCCGCCGGCGTCCCCGCCGTCGGACCCGGCGTCGTCACCGCCGGAGCAGGCGGACAGGGCGAGCGCGGTGCCGGCGGCGAAGGCCGTCAGCGCGAGACCGCGGCGTGCACGGTGCTGGAAGGAGAACATCGTCGTTCCTTTCGTCAGGTACGGGGATTGCGGTCAGTGTCGGGTCGGGGTCAGGACGAGGTCCCGGGCGATCGGCCGCGCCGTCGGCCCAGGGCGGCGACCCGTCGCTGGTGGACCCAGCTCAGGGCACTGGCGGAGACGACCGACAGCACGAGCAGCAGGCCGGTCAGGACGTTGATGATGTCGCTGGTCACGCCGGCCAGGCGCAGTGCGCTGCCGAGCGTCCCGATGAGCAGGACACCGGCGATGACGCCGTGCAGGGCGCCGCGGCCGCCGAAGATGGACACCCCGCCGAGCAGGACGGCGGCGATGATCTGCAGCTCCATGCCGATGGCGTTGTCACCGCGGGCGTTGTTGTACAGCAGGGTGAAGTAGACGCCGGCGAAACCGGCCACCGTCCCGCTCATCACGAAGAGCCAGAACTTCGACCGTCCGACGTCGATGCCGGAGAAGGCCGCGGCCTCCTTGTTGAGCCCGATCGCGTAGAGCGACCGGCCGAACGGGGTGAAGTGCAGCAGCACCGCGAACCCGAGCGCCAGCACGGCGAACGCGATGATGACGACCGGGACGGGCGTCCCGGGGATGTTGGTGCGGGCCAGGTCGGTCCACGTCTCAGGGAAGTCGCTGATGGCGGTCGTCCCCAGGAGCCCCACGGCGATGCCGCGGAACAGCGCGAGCGTCCCGATGGTCACCGCGAGGGACGGGAGCCCGACGACGGTCACCAGGGCACCGTTGATCGCCCCGGCCATCGCACCGACCAGGACGGCGACCACCATGGCCACGGGGAGCGGCCAGCCGGCCTGGACCCCGAGCCCGGTGACGACGCTGGCCAGCCCCAGCACGCTGGCCACCGAGAGGTCGATCTCGGCGGTGATGATGATCAGGGTCATCGGCAGCGCGATGAGCAGGATCGGCGCGGTCTCGCGCAGCAGGTAGGTCACCGTCAGCGGGCTGTCGAAGTTCGGGACCGTCGCCATCGCGACGGCGATCACCGCGAGCAGGAGACCGATGATGGACGCCTCCCGCGTCACGAGGACGCGGCGCCAGAGCGGCTGGGCGTGGGCGGCGTACGTGCGGGGCGCCGCTGCCTCCGTGGTGGCGGTCATCGGGTCTCCTCCCTCTGTGCGACGAGTCGTCGGTGCTGGCGCTGCGCGGCGATGCGGTCGAGCACGATGGCGCCGATGATGAGCACGCCCACGACGGCGCGCTGCCAGAAGTCGTCCACGCCGATGATCGGCAGGGCACGGTTGATGGTCAGGAGCAGGAACGCGCCGAGCGCCGCTCCCCAGACGGTGCCGACACCGCCGAAGATCGCCACGCCGCCGATGACGGCCGCGCCGATGGCCTCGAGCTCCCAGCCGAACCCGGCGTTCGAGCTGACGGTGCCGTACCGGGCGGCGTAGAGGACGCCCGCCAGTCCGGCCGCCGAGCCGCTGACCACGAAGGCCGCCAGGACGCGACGGGTCACGCGCAGCCCGTAGAGCTGGGCGGCGGCCGGGTCGGACCCGATCGCGTAGAGCTCACGGCCGCTGCGCAGGTTGCGCAGGTGCCAGGCGGCGTACACGAGGACCACCAGGGCGAGCAGGGTGAGGACGGGCAGCCCGAGCACCGTGTCGGTGCCGAGGCCCCGGAAGGACGCCGGCATGTCGGAGGCGTTGATCCGGTCGGAGCCGGTCCACGCGACGTTGATGCCGCGGTAGATGTACATCGTGCCGAGCGTGATCACCAGGGCGGGCACCTTGGCGAAGGCGACGAGGGCACCGTTGATCAGGCCGAGCACGGCGCCGAGCGCGATGCCCGCGACGAAGACGACGACGATCGGGAGCCCGGGCACCTGCACGAACAGCGTGCCGGTCAGGTACGCCGTGAGGCCCACGACGGAGCCGACCGACAGGTCGACGTTCCGCGTGATGATGACGATCGCCTGCCCGATCGCGACGACCATGAGCAGCGACGGCGTCAGCAGGAGGTCCCGGAAGCCGTCGTTCGAGAACAGGAAGCTCGGGTTGAGCACCGTCGCGAGCGTGACGACGGCGACGATGGCGATCGCGATCCCGGTCTCGCGGGCGCGGATCAGGCGACCGAGGCCCGCCAGGACGGGATGCGTCGGAGTGGTGGCCGTGGTGGTCATCGGGCGGGCTCCTCGTCTGCGGTGGCGGCGAGCATCACGGCCTCGGGGGTCGCCTGCTCCCGCTTGAACTCGCCGGTCAGCCGGCCCTCGCGCATGACGAGGACCCGGTCGGCCATGCCGAGCACCTCGGGCAGCTCGGAGGAGATCATCAGGATGGCGATGCCCTGCTGGGCGAGCTGCGACAGCAGCCGGTGGACCTCGGCCTTGGTCCCGACGTCGATGCCGCGGGTGGGCTCGTCGACGATGAGGACCTTCGGGTCGGTGGCGAGCCACTTGCCGAGGACGACCTTCTGCTGGTTGCCGCCGCTGAGGGTGCCGGACTCGGTGTCGAGCGCCGCCGTCTTGACCTCGAGGCGGCTGGCCCAGACGCGGGCGGACTCGTTCTCGCGGCTCCCCCAGATGAGCCCGAAACGGGCGAGCCGGTCGCGGACCGCGAGGGTGATGTTGCGGGTCACCGGGAGGTCGAGCACCAGCCCCTGGCGCCGGCGGTCCTCGGGCACGAGGGCGAGGCCGCGGGCCATCGCGGCCCGCGGACGCCCCTTGGGCAGGGGTGCGCCGCCGACGTGCACGGTGCCCTCGCGGTAGGGGTCGACGCCGAACACGGCACGGGCGACCTCGCTGCGACCGGCGCCGACGAGGCCGGCCAGGCCGACGATCTCGCCGGCGTGCACGGTGAAGGAGACGTCGTGGAACACGCCGGGCTGGGTGAGCCCGTCGACGGCGAGCACCTCCTCGCCGATCTCGGCGGGGAGCTTGGGGAACATCTCGGTCACGTCGCGACCGACCATCATGCGCACCATGTCGTCGACGGTCGTCTCCGCGATCGGCATCGTGTCCACGTGGGCGCCGTCGCGCATCACCGTGACGGTGTCGCACAGGTCGAAGACCTCGTCGAAGCGGTGGGAGATGAAGACCAGCGCACGGCCCTCGTCACGCAAGCTGCGGGCGACCGAGAACAGCCGGTCGACCTCGACGCCGCTCAGCGCGGCCGTCGGCTCGTCCATCACCAGGACGCTCGCGTCCAGGGAGATCGCCTTGGCGATCTCGATGATCTGCTGGTCCGCGATCGAGAGCCCGTCGGTGGGACGGTCGGGATCGATCGACACGCCCAGGCGCTCGAAGATCTCGGTCGCCTCGGCGCGCATGGCCGCCCGGTCGATCCGGCCGAGCCGACCGGTGGGCTGGCGCCCCATGAAGATGTTCTCCACCACGGACAGGTCCGGGAAGAGGGTGGGCTCCTGGTAGATGACGGCGATGCCGTTGGCCTTCGACTGGGCGGTGCTGTGGAAGTCGACCTCCTCGCCGCGCAGCCGGAACTCACCGCCGTCACGGCGGTAGAGCCCCGCGATGATCTTGACCAGGGTCGACTTCCCGGCCCCGTTCTCGCCGATGAGCGCATGGATCGACCCGTCGTGGAGCCGGAGGCTCCCGGATCGCAGCGCCACCACGGCACCGAACGACTTGACGACGCGCGACAGCTCCAACGCTGGCGTCGCCGACGTGGTGTCCGACTGCACCGATACCTCCTCGTCGAGGCGGACTATCCTGAGGTCACTGAACGAACGATGAAACGTTTCAAGGTCGTTCAGGTTTAATCTACGGACCCGACCGACGGTGGTCAAGGCCGACGCTCGATCGTGATCTGCTTGATGTCTGAGGAGGAGACAACGTGGGCCAAGTGAGTGTCCGGGACGTCGCGCGGCACGCCGGCGTGTCCGTCGGGACGGTGTCCAACGCGCTGAACCGACCGGACAGCGTCTCCCCGGACGCGCTGGCACGCGTGCGCGCCTCCATCGGCGAGCTCGGCTACGTGCGCAACGAGGCCGCGCGGAACCTCCGGTCCGGCGTCACGGCCAGCATCGGGCTGATCGTCGTCGACAGCCAGGTGCCGTTCTTCCAGGACGTCGGACGCGGTGCGGCCGACGAGGCGGCCGACCGCGGCATCGCCCTCCTCTACGGCAGCTCGGCCGAGGACCCCGCCCGCGAGCGCATGTACCTCGACCTGTTCGAGGAGCACCGCGTCCGCGGGCTGCTCATCGCTCCGGTCGGCGACGTGAGCCGACGCCTCCACCAGCTGCGGGAACGCGGTATCCGGTCGGTCCTGGTCGACCGGTTCAGCGGGGAGGAGCCGGTCTCGTCGGTCTCGGTGGACAACGTGGCCGGCGGGCGCATGGCCGTCGAGCACCTGCTGGCGACCGGCCGGCGTCGGATCGCCTTCGTCGGCGGGCCGCTGACCCTGCGTCAGGTGACCGACCGGCTCGCCGGGGCGCGGGTCGCGGCGGACGAGTCCGGCCTGCCCGTGTCGGTGGAGGTCGTCGCGACCGAGACCACGAGCGTCGCTGCCGGCGTGGCAGCCGGCGAGCGTCTCCTCGCGAGGGAGCCCGCCGACCGGCCCGACGCCGTCTTCGCGGCGAACGACCTGGTGGCGCTCGGGCTGCTGCAGGCCATCGTGGGCGACGGCCGTCTCCGGGTCCCCGAGGACGTCGCGATCATGGGGTTCGACGACATCTCGTTCGCCGCGGCCGCCGCCGTACCGCTGTCCTCGATGCGGCAGCCCAGCACGACGATCGGCGCCACGGCGCTGCGGATCCTCCTCGAGGAGTCGGAGGACCCCGACACGATCCCGCGCCAGACCGTCTACCAGCCGGAGCTGGTCGTGCGACGCTCCACCGTCGCGAGCGCGTGACGCACCGCGCGCGCCGGCCGGACCCTGACGGTCCGGCCGGCGCGCTCCCGGTTCCGGGTCAGTCCTGGCCGTGCTGCGCGAGCAGCTCCGAGAACTTCTCGGGGGTGAGCCCCTCGGCGAAGCCCATCGTGGTGACCTTGACCGCGGGGATCGCGGAGAGCATGGCCGCCATGGCGGGGTCGGACTCGGTGTCGAACATCTGCGCGGCGTCGCCCATGGCCGCCGACAGGGCCGCCCACGCCTCCGGCCGACGACGCCACTCGTCGATGGTGGAGTCGGCGCGCAGCGGCACCTCCGCCGTCGGCGCGACGAGGTCGACCGCGGCGGTCAGCGGCAGGTCGCGGGACGAGGCGCCGACGGCGACCTCGACCGCGCCGGGCTCGACGACCCAGCCGTGGGTGGCGGTGTCCCAGTGGGACAGGTCGCGGCGGGTCAGCGCCAGCTCGACCCGCTTCGTCTCGCCCGGCTGCAGCGCGACGGTCCGGAAGCCCCGCAGCTCGCGCGGGGCCCGCGCGACGGCGGAGCCGGGCCGGCCCACGTAGAGCTGCGGCACGGCGACACCCTCGCGGGACCCGGTGTTGGTGACGGTGAACGCGACGCGCCCGACGACGTCGTCCGGGGCCGTCGCCGGGGTCACCGCGTCGGCGTCGACGGTCAGGTCGGCGTACCCGAACGAGGTGTAGGTCAGGCCGTGGCCGAACGGGTAGGAGACGTCGGCCCCGGTGGCGTCGAGCCCGCGGTAGCCGATGAACAGCCCCTCGCCGTACCGGACGGCACCGTTCTCGCCCGGGAAGTTGAGCTGGGCGGGCACGTCGGTGAGCGCGACGGGGATCGACTCGGCCAGGCGGCCGGACGGCGAGGCCTCGCCGAGCAGCAGCGCGACCGTCGCCGACCCGGAGGCCTGACCGCCGAGCCACGTCTCCAGGATCGCGTCGGCGGCGTCCTCCCAGCCGGAGACCGTCACGGCCGAGCCGTTGGAGAGCACGACGACCGTGCGCGCGGCGACGGCGGCGACCTCGCGGACCAGGGCGAGGTGCGCGGCCGGGAGGTCCATGTGCTCGCGGTCGTAGCCCTCGGACTCGTCGACCGCCGGCAGCCCGGCGAAGACGACGGCGGTGCGCCCGTCCGCGGCCGCGACGGCCTCGGCCCGGAGCTCGGCGTCGGTGCGGTCCTGCCCCGGCTTCCCGGCGGCCTCGGCCAGCACGTAGCCGGGGTGGAACGGCACGTCGAGGCCGCGCTCGGCGAACGCGTCGAGGGCGCTGACCAGGCGGGTGGGGTTGACCTGCGAGGACCCGGCGCCCTGGTAGCGCGGGGTACGCGCCATCTCGCCGACGACGACGAGGTCGGCGGCCGCGGACGGGTCGAGCGGCAGCACGTCGCCGTCGTTCTTGAGCAGCACGGCCGTGCGGGTGGCGACCTCGTGCGCGAGGGCGTGGTGGGTGGCGGCGTCGAACGTGCCCGGGTCGGCTGCGGCCTCCAGCGCACGGGCGACCATCGTCAGGACCCGGGTGGCGGCCTGGTCCACGACGGCCTCGTCGAGCTCGCCGGCGCGCACGGCGGCGACGACGCGGGCGTCGTTGATCCCGGCGGAGGACGGCATCTCGAGGTCGAGACCGGCGGCGACGCCCTCGACGCGGTCGTCGACCGCGCCCCAGTCGGAGACGACGAGACCCTCGAAGCCCCACTCGTCACGCAGGACCTCGGTGAGCAGCCAGGGGTCCTGGGAGGCGTAGACGCCGTTGATCTTGTTGTAGGCGCACATCACCGTCCAGGGCTGGGAGCGGGTGACGACGGTCTCGAACGCGGGCAGGTAGATCTCGCGCAGGGTGCGCTCGTCGACCTCGGCGGAGACGCGCATGCGGTCGGTCTCCTGGTTGTTGGCCGCGAAGTGCTTGAGCGAGGTGCCGACGCCCTGGGACTGGATGCCGTCCACGAGGTCGGCGGCGAGCTCGCCGGCGAGGTGCGGGTCCTCGCTGAAGTACTCGAAGTTGCGGCCGCACAGGGGGCTGCGCTTCATGTTGACGCCGGGCCCGAGCAGCACGCCGACGTCGTTCGCGCGGGTCTCGACGCCGAGCGCCTCGCCCACGCGGCGGACCACGGAGCGGTCCCAGGTGGAGGCGAGCCCGGCGGCGGGCGGGAAGCAGGTGGCGGGGACCGAGTCGTTCAGCCCGACGTGGTCGGCGGCGCCGGCCTGCTTGCGCAGCCCGTGCGGTCCGTCCGTGACCATCACGGCCGGGATCCCGAGGCGCTCGACCGCCTGGGTGTTCCAGAAGTCCTGCCCGGAGCAGAGGGAGGCCTTCTCCTCCAGGGTCAGCTCGGCGACGAGCCGGGGGACGTCGGCGACGGCGAGACGCGTCGTCGCGGTGGTGTCGACAGCCATGGGTATCCCTTCGCAGTGTGTCCGTCGACGACGGTAGCACGAATATCTACCACGCGGTCGGTAAACGTCCACGGGGCGGTCGTCGCCGCCGTCGCGCCGGAGATCGGGGATCCTGGTCCCATGCTTCTCCCCCCGGTTCCCCGCCCGGCCGACGTGCGCCTCGTCGTCACCGACATGGACGGCACGCTGCTCGACCCCGACGGCCGGGTGCCCGACGGCCTGTGGCCGCTGCTGGCCCGGATGCACGACGCGGGCATCACCCTCGTGCCGGCCTCGGGACGACAGCACGCCACCATCGCCGCCGCGTTCCCGCCCGAGCGCACCCCCGGGCACGAGGAGCTGGTGATCATCGCGGAGAACGGCACCTACGTGACCCGCGGCGGGGCGGCCGTCGCGACCGACGACCTGGCCCCCGAGGCGGTCGGCGCGATCGTCCGTGCCGTGCGCGGCATCGATCCCGTCCGCGGCGGCGCCGTGGTCGCCGGACGTCGCTCGGCCTACGTCGAGCGGGCCGACCCGGGGTTCGTCGACCACGTGCGCACCTACTACACCGACCTCACGGTGGTCGACGACCTCCTCGCGGTCGACGACCAGGTGCTCAAGGTGGCGGTGTACGACGACGTCGACTCCGCGACCGGCACCTACCCCTCCCTGGAGCACCTCGCCGGCACGCTGCAGGTGGTCGTGTCGAGCCCGCACTGGGTCGACGTGATGAACCCGGGCGTCAACAAGGGGGTCGCGCTGCGTCGGCTGCAGGCGGCGCTCGGGGTCACCCCGGCGCAGACGGTGGCGTTCGGGGACTACCTCAACGACCTCGAGATGCTCGACGCCGCCGACTGGTCGTACGCGATGGCCGGCGCCCACCCGGACGTGCTGGCCCGCGCCGCGCACACCGCCCCGGGCAACGCCGACCACGGCGTCGTCCAGGTGCTCGCGGCGATGCTCGACGAGCGCTGAGCCCCGGGCCGCGCCGGGCGCCGGGGACCCGCACGCCGGGCCACCGGGTCAGCCGAGGGTCCGACGGCGCCACCGCAGCAGGCCCAGCCCGGCCAGCAGGCTGAGCACCGCGACCGCCAGGAGGGCGCCCACCGCCCCGGGCCCGGTGACCGGGAGGTCGCCGCCGCCGTCGGGCGCGGTCGGCACCGGCGCCGGGGTGCTCGGGCTCGGCGATGGCGCCGGGGACGGCGCGGGCCGCGGGACGACGATCTCGAACGTCTGCGCCTCGTCGGCCAGGTCGGCGTGCCCGACCACGAGCTCGCCGTCGAGGAAGATGGCCTGGAACGCCACCAACGACTCCCCCGCGTACGCCGCCGTGACCTCGAAGGTCACGTCCACGGTGCCGTCCGGGCTGTCCGGGACGAACGCCGTCGCCCCGACGGGGCCGACGGAGGCCGGCCCGTCGGTCACCACGGCACCGGCCACCGTGTACTCCAGCCCGGGGGTCAGACCCGTGTAGCTGATCGTGTCGACCACGGTGGCGCCCTCCAGGCCGACCCTCTTGCCATCGGTGCCGACGACGGCCACCTGCGAGGACAGGGTCGGTGGCACAGCGACCGTGAAGGTCTGGTCCTGGTCGGTCGGGTCGGCGTGCACGACGACGACCTCGCCGTCGACCCAGACGGCCTGCAGGGCGACGAGATCCTGGTCGGCATAGGTGTCGGCCTGCTGCTGCGTGAGCTCGAACGTGACATCCACCGTGCCGCTGGACGACTCCGGCACGAACGTCTCCGGCCCGGCCGTGATCCCGGTGGAGGTGCCGTCCGGGGTCGCGAGCAGTCCCGCGACCGTGTACTCGACACCCGGCTCGAGGCCGGTGTACGTGAGAGTGTCGACGACGGTGCCGCCGGAGTAGGCCAGCATCCCGGAGGCGGTCTGGTCGAGGACGGTGACCTGGGACGACAGCGTCGGGGCCGGCTCGGCGGTGTTCGTCACCGTCACGTCGACCGTCTCCGCCTCGGAGTCGAGCGTCAGCTCGGTCGGATCGATCGTGACCTCGCCCCAGGTGATGCCGTCGACCGTCGGGGTCGACGCCTCGGAGAGCTCCAGGACGTCGCCGTCCGTCAACGTCGGGCCGTCCACGACGGTGCCGTCGGCCGGCAGGTCGAGCGTGCCGACCACGCCGGCGGACGGTCCGTCGACCACCTCGTAGTGCAGGCCGAACGTCGCGTCGTCCGGCACCAGGTCGGCCCCCGACCCCACGATCTCCTTGTGCGCGGTGAACGTCGCGTCGGCGATGTCGTAGGTGTTGGTGACGTCGACGGTGATGTCGACCCGCTGGTCGACGATCACGGTCCGCGCCGGGGAGTAGGTCACATCGGTCAGGTCCACACCGCCGTCCGGGCAGTTCGCGACGCACCCCACCTCGTCGATCTCCACGACGTCCCCGATGTCGAAGGGTTCCACGTCCTCGCCGGGAATGTCGATCGCGCTGCCGTCCGCGGGGACGTCGACGGTCCCGGTGCGCCCCGTGCTCTCGGGGTCAGCCGATTCGATCACCGTCCAGCGGAACCGGTACTCGGGCGGGTCCGCGCAGTCGCCGCCGTCGCCCTGAGGGGCGCAGTCCGGGTTGTCGAAGTCCGGGTAGACGACACCGGCGCCCTCACCGGCCAGGTACTTGGCGATCGAGATGTCCCCTGCGGAGGTGCGTTCGGAGGACGCCCTGTTGGTGACGGTGACGGTCGCCGGCTCGGCGGCGCCCGCGTCGAGAACCAGCGGGTCCGGCGTGATGACGGGCGTTCACCAGACGACACCCTCGGGGGGCTCCGGCAGGGAGACCTCCGTGAAGGAGACGGCGTCGCCGTGCCGCAGCCCCTCCACGACGACGGGATCGCCGTCGGCCGGGAGCTCGACGGTGCCGCTCTCGTCGACGTCGGGTCCGACGGTGACCTCCCATTCCACGGTGAAGAACTCACCCTCGAAGTCGGAGGCGTCGACCACGGAGCCCTCGGCGAACTCCTTGTGGATCGAGAAGGGCACGTCGGCAGCCTCGTAGGTGTTCGTCACCGTGATGACCGGCGTCGTCGGGGACGCCGGGTCGATGGTGATCGACTCCGGGTCGATGGTCACGTCGGAGAAGTCGGCGTTCTCGACGTCCGGGGCGGTCAGCTCCGAGAACTCCACGACGTCGCCCTCGAGCAGGTCGTCCGGTCCGGCGACGACGGTGCCGTCGGCCTGCACCTCGAGCGTGCCGGACCGCCCGGTGGAGGGGCCGTCGACGACCTCCCAGGTGACGGTGAACGTCGTGGTCGGGTCGACGAGTGGTGCCCCGTTGCCGTCGATCGCCTTGACGACGTCGAAACCACCGGTGGCCGGGATCGGGGCGACCCCGAACGTCTGGTCCGGGTCCTGCAGGTCCTCGTGGCCGGCCACCTCGGTGCCGTCCAGAGCGACGGACTGGAAGATGACGAGGTCCTGCCCGGCGTACAGCGCCGCCTGCTCCGGCGTCACCGGAATCGCGACGTCCACGGTGCCGCTGGACGACGTGGGGGTGAACGTCGTCGTCGCGGTGATCCCGGTGTCGGTGCCGTCGGCGGCCATGACGGTCGCGGTGACGGTGTACTCGGTCTCCGGCTCCAGCCCGGTGTAGGAGACCGTGTCCACGACCGTGCCGCCGTCGGCCGGCAGCAGTCCGTCCGCGGAGTCCGCGACCACGGCCTGCGAGGTGATCTCCGGGGTGTCGTCGACGTCGCACAGGAGCTCGCCGAGGAACGTGTGGTGGTGCAGCTCGCCGCCGCCACCACCGTTCTCACCGCCGGTGGTGAAGTCGTCGATGAACCACTGGCCGTTCGTCGTGCGCGAGGACGTGTAGACGACGTCCACCCCGGGCGCCCAGACGGCGCCGTACTCGAGACCGTCGACGGTCACCGGACCGGAGGCCTCGGACATGTCGAGCATGATGAAGGACGACAGGTCCTGGTCGTTCCAGCCCTCGAAGTTCAGCGGACCGACCGTCGTCGTCGGGTCCGAGACGCGCACGACCAGCGGCGCCTGCGCCGACGGGATGTACCCGCCGGCGTCGTCGAGCTTGACGACGGTGCCGGCCACGTCCTCGTAGTCGATCCAGTTGGGGATCGTGGTCGAGAAGTCGGAGACGGACGTCAGGTTCCCGTCGCCGGTCACCGTGACCTCGTGGCCGAGCTCCGGGTCGAGGAACATGTCGGCCAGGCACTGGTTCGTCCGGGCGACCTGGGCGTCGAGGTCGTCGAAGTAGTCGGCGACGCTCGCGCGCTCCGTCGCCACGTCGTCCTGCCAGGTCGCCCCGTCGTACGGCAGGCGCTCCAGGTCTTAGGTACCCCCGGCGGCGTTGGTCAGGCGCGTGTACCCCGAACCCCGCTCGGCCGCCGAGACGCCCGCGAGGTCGACGAGCTTCGCCGTCGCGGTGGCCTCGGGCGAGTCCGGGGCGATCGTTCCCGAGTCGTCGCGGTTGGTCACCGTGAACGCCCCGGCGCCGGTGAAGCGGTCCGCGAGCGCCCGCACCGGGTCCCCGTCGACGGTCGGCACGGTGTAGTCCGGGCTGCCCGCGGCCTGGTGGATGAACGGGTAGTTCTGGCTGGTCGTGGACAGGCTGCCGAACGCGGCGACCGACCCCTCGAACTCGCCGTTGTTGAGCCGGGCGTCGCCGGTCGCCACGGCGGAGAAGCCCTGGTTCACCGCGAAGGGGTCGTACCGCTCGACGACGGCCTGGGCCGGGGCGACCGCCGCGGCCCCCACGAGTCCCGTGGCGACGGCGAGGGCCCCGAGCCGGGCCGTCGCGCGGCGGACGGAACGGCGGATCTCCCGAGCGGCACGCGTCATCCCAACTCCTACTTCACCGGCGGCGCCCCTGACGCGTCCTGCGCGCGCCCCGGGCAGCAGTTGCTGCCAGCACGCTAAACGCGAGATCGTGGGAGCGCACGTCGGAGCGCGCCGGCGCTAGGGTCGGGAAGCATGACCGAGCCAGCGTTGCGGATCGTCACGCACCACCACGCCTGCCTCGAGATCGTGGCCGACGGCGGCCGGGTCCTGGTCGACCCGGGGGAGTTCTGGCCCGCGCCGGACCTCGACCGGGTGGACGCCGTGCTGGTCACGCACGAGCACCCCGACCACGCCGACCCGGCGGTCCTGGCCGACGCGCTGCGGCGCGGGATCCCGGTCCTCGGACCGGCCTCGGTGCGCGCCGCGCTCGACGCGGAGACCGCCGCGCGGTGGCAGGTCCTCTCCCCCGGCGACGAGGTGTCCGTCGCCGGTCTCGACGTCGTCGTCGGAGGCGGGGAGCACGCCGCGATGCACCCCGAGACGGCCGGGCCGGAGAACCTCGCCTACTTCGTCGCCGGGACGGTCCTCGTCACCGGCGACCGGCACACGCCCTGGGACGGGCCGGTCCCCGTGCTGGTCACCCCGGTCGACGCCCCGTGGCTGCGGGCCGTGGACCTCGTCCGGTACGTCCGCGAGATCGCGCCGCACACCGTCGTCGGCGTGCACGACGGGCTGCTCAACGACACCGGTCTGTCGATCGCCGACCGCGTGCTGACCTCGCTGCAGCGCGAGGGCGTGACCCGCACGGTGCGGCCCGCCGTCGGCGAGGAGATCACGGTCCCCTGACCGGGACCTGCCGCTCGCCGGCGAGCGGTGAGCACGGGTGCGGTCTCCCTGAGGGTGTGGGTGACGTCACCCTCGCCAGGGAGTCCGACGCGTGTGCGCCGAACGGGTCATGATCAGGCAAACAGCCGACCGGCACTCGTCACCGGTAGCGCGTCATCCGCGCGGGGCCGCCCCGGCGACGGGCTCGCGCTCGGCGCGCGCCTCGGGCGCGGTGAGGTGTCCCGTGCGGCGCAGCCACACCTCGGCGAGGATCGTCGTCAGCGGCGGGACCGCGGCGGCGAGCGCCACGAGGGTGCGCCACAACCCCCACCGGTACCGCACGGCGACGACCAGCGCGACGACGCCGTACGCGACGAACGCCCCGCCGTGCAGCCGCCCGAACAGCCAGACGCCGAGGTCGGTGACGCCCGCGACGTGCTCGAGGTACATGCCCACGAGCAGCCCGGCCCAGGTGAAGGCCTCGACCCAGGCGACGACGGCGAAGAGGCGGCCGAGGCCGGTCAGCGGCGGGACGGCGGTGGCAGGCGCGGGCATTCGAGAGGTCCTTCGGGGTGGACGGGCGGGGTCGTCCTGGGCAACGTGCGGCCGCGGCACGGGGTTCCGTGATCTGCCCCACGACCTGCGAGGATCGACGCATGGGCGTGCGGAGGGCCGGACGACGGCGGTGGCTGCGGTGGACGGCGGCGGGTCTCGGCGCGCTCGCGCTGGTGACAGGCGTGCTGGCGGTGCTGGTGTGGAACGGCGTGGTCTGGCCGAACCGGTTCCTGGTCGGCGGGTACGAGGTGCGCGGCGTCGACGTCTCGAACTATCAAGGAGAGATCGACTGGCCGGTGCTGGCCGCCCAGGACCTCGACTTCGCGTTCATCAAGGCGACCGAGGGCTCCAGCCACGTCGACGAGCGGTTCGCGGCCAACTGGGACGGTGCACGGAGCACGGACCTGGTGGTCGGCGCCTACCACTTCCTCAGCTTCGAGAGCCCCGGGGAGCGCCAGGCGGCGCACATGATCTCCCAGGTACCGGCCGACGCCGGCACGCTGCCGCCCGTGGTGGACGTGGAGTACTACGGCGAGTTCATCACCGACCCGCCGAGCCGGGACGAGCTGCGCGGCATCCTCGACCCCCTGCTGGCCGACCTCGAGGCGCACTACGGCGCGCCGCCGATCATCTACACGACCCAGGAGCTGCGCAGCTCCTACCTCGGCGACGACTACGACCGGTACCCGCTGTGGATCCGGTCGGTCGCGCTCACCCCGGACCTGCCGCGCGAGAGCTGGGAGTTCTGGCAGTACTCCGACCGGGACCACCTGGACGGGTACGTCGGCGAGGAGGAGCACATCGACATGAACGTCTTCGACGGCTCGCTCGGCGACCTGGACGCCCTCACGCTGCCCTGACCGGGCCGTCCCCGAGACCCGGGCCGCCTGCCCTGTCGACCGGTCGCGGGTCAGCGTTCGAGGACCGCGGTGAGCTCCTCCGGGGTGGTCACCGGCCGGTCGCACACGAACCCGCGGCACACGTAGGCGGCAGGTTCGCCGTCCACGAGCTGCCGGTCGGCGAGCAGCGGCACCCCGGACATGTCCGGCATCCCGGGGACGACGACGGCGCCCGCGGTGTGCGCACGACGTGCGGCGTGCAGCAGCTCGGCCGCCCGGCCGGACCCGACGTCGTCGTCCACGTGGCGTACCCCGATCCCGGCGCGGCTCGCGTCCAGGAGCACACCGCCGTCACCGCCGGCCCGCGCCCCGACCACGGCGACCTGCCGCGGCCCGTCCGCGAGCGCCTCGGCCGCGGCGAGGACCCCGCCGGCGAACCGGGGGGCGCGCCGGGCGAGGGTGCCGGAGGCCCGCACGGCGTCCTCGGCGAGCCGGCGGTACCGCTCGGACCCGGTGAGCGCGGCGGCGGTGAACAGCGCCTCGGCCATCGCCGACTGGCCCGACGGCTCGGGGCCGTCGCTGGGGTCGCGGGTGCGCACGACGAGGCGCTCGGCGTCGGACCCGACGTCGTAGAAGCTGCCGTCCTCCGCCGCGAACAGCTCGATCGCGGTGTCCAGCAGCTGCACCGCGGAGTCGAGCCACTGCGCCTCGCCGGTGGCCTGGTGCAGGCACAGCAGGCCGCGCGCCAGGTCGCCGTGGTCGGCGGCGACGGCCGGCGCGTCCCCGACGAGGCCGCCGCGGGACGCCCGCCGCAGCCGCCCCTCGACGACGTGCTCGGCGAGCAGGAACGAGGCGCAGTGGCGGGCGGCGGCCACCCACAGCGGCTGGTCCATCATGGCGCCGGCGTCGGCGAGGGTGGCGATCGCGATGCCGTTCCAGGCGGTGACGACCTTGTCGTCCCGGTGCGGCTGCGGGCGCTCCAGGCGGGCGATGCGCAGCCGGGCCCGGACGTCGGCCCACCACTGCGGATCGGGGTCGGTCGGCATCTGCAGCGTGGAGGTGCCGTGCTCGAAGGTGCCCTGCTCGGTGACGCCGAGGACCTGCGCGGCGCGGTCGCCGTCGTCGTTCCCGAGGACCTCACGCAGCTGGGCGGGCGTCCACACGTAGGTGAGGCCCTCGACGCCGCGTCCGTCGACCACCGTGTCCGCGTCGAGGGAGGAGGCGAAGCCGCGCGAGGAGGTGGCCAGGTCGCGCAGGATGAAGCCCGCGGTCTCCTGGGCGACGCGCTCGGCGAGCGGAGAGCCGGTGGCGCGCCACCAGCGGGCGTAGACGCCGAGGAGCTGGGCGTTGTCGGCCAGCATCTTCTCGAAGTGCGGCACGACCCAGGCGGCGTCGACGGCGTACCGGGCGAACCCGCCGCCGAGCTGGTCGTAGATGCCGCCGCGGGCCATCGCGGTGCAGGTGCGCTCCACCATCTCCAGCGCCGCGGGGTCGCCGGTGCGGGCGTGGTGGCGCAGCAGGTGGTCGAGGGTCATCGACGGCGGGAACTTGGGGGCGCCGCCGAACCCGCCGTGCGTGGTGTCCGCCTCGCCGCGCAGGGTCTGCACGGCGGCGGCGAGCTCGGCGTCGTCCAGCGGGGCGGCCGGCATGCCCGACGTGGTCCGTGCGATCGCCTCGGTGACGGCGCCGGCGCGCTGGGTGACGGCGTCGCGGGCGTCGGCCCAGGCGTCGCGGACGGCGCCGAGCACCTCGAGGAACTGCTCGCGCGGGAAATAGGTGCCGCAGTGGAAGGCCTCGGCGTCCGGCGTGAGGAACGCCGTCATCGGCCAGCCGCCCTGCCCGGTCATGGCGGTGGTGGCGGCCATGTAGACGGCGTCGACGTCGGGGCGCTCCTCGCGGTCGACCTTGATCGGCACGAAGTGCTCGTTGATCACCGCGGCGACCTCGTCGTCCTCGAAGGACTCGTGCGCCATGACGTGGCACCAGTGGCAGGCGGCGTAGCCGACGGAGAGCAGGACGGGCACGTCACGACGGCGGGCCTCGGCGAAGGCGGCCTCGCTCCACGGCCACCAGTCGACCGGGTTGTCGGCGTGCTGCCTCAGGTAGGGGGACGTGGCGGAGCGAAGTCGGTCGGCCATGCCCCCCACGCTACGCGCCCGTGCCGACCACGTGGTGTCGAGGGCTCTGCGCGGATCCGCTGCGAGCGCGGCAGCGCCGGAGCAGAATGAGTCTCGCCGAGCCCCCGCCACTCCGGCAGGGAGCCGGTCTCGTCGAAAGGCGGCCGTGATGCGACGGAGCATCCCGCCCACCCGGTTCCGCGCGCTGCCGGCCGCCCTGGCCGTGGCCCTGCTCGCCGCCGTCCCCACGGCGCCCGCCCAGGCCACGCCGCCAGGCGGGGACGACCTGGTGGTCATGACCCAGAACCTCTACGTGGGGACCAGCCTGGACCCCGCCCTGACGGCGACGACGCCGGACCAGCTCGTGGCGGCCGTGGCGCAGATGTACGCCACGGTCCAGTACACCGACTTCCCGGCCCGTGCCGAGGCCGTCGCCGACGAGATCGAGGCGCACGGCCCGGACCTGATCGGCCTCCAGGAGGTCGCCCGCTGGACCACCACGGGGCCCGGTGCGCCAGAGGGCTACGACTTCCTGGCGATCCTCCAGGCGGCGCTCGACGAGCGCGGTCTGGACTACTCGGTCGCCGCGGTGTCGGAGAACGCCTCGATCGGGCCGGTCCCGTTGGCGCTCCCCGGCTGCCTGGTCCCCACGCCTCCCTTCGTCACGTGCGCGGTGCAGCTGGACGACCGTGACGTCATCCTCGTCAACGACGACACGCCCGGCCTGCGCTGGGACGACCCCCGCAGCGGTCGGTACGCGGCGCAGGGGGCCTTCGACACCCCCATCGGTCCGATCTCCTTCGACCGGGGCTGGGCCAGCATCGACGCGACCCTGGACAGACAGCCGTTCCGGTTCGTCACCACCCACCTCGAGATCGCGGCCTTCCCGGAGATCCAGCAGGCCCAGGCGGCCGAGCTCCTGGCCGGCCCGGCGCGCGGCGGCACGGTCATCGTGGTGGGCGACGTCAACTCCGCCGCCGACGGGTCGACCACGACGAGCTACGCACAGCTCACCGCACGGGGCAAGCTCCGGGACGCCTGGGACGAGGACGTGCTGGGCGCGGGCTCCACCTGCTGCCAGCGGTCGAACACGCCGCCGCTGGCCCCCGGGGCGCTCAACAACGTCGACTCGACGCTGGACCACCGGATCGACCTCGTCCTCGGACGCGGCGCCGCGCGGTCGGACGGCAGCCGGGCCGAGCTCGTCGGGGACCAGCCGTTCCAGGCGGCGCCGCCCTTCTGGCTCTCGGACCACGCGGGCGTCGTGGCCGAGTTCCGGCTCTAGCGGTGGGGGCCGTTCTGCGCTGACCGGCGGCTCGTCGGCGTCAGGTCGGCATCGGATCGGCAGTTCGTGGCCGGGTCGGCACTTTGAACTGCCGATCCGACCACGAACTGCCGATGTGATGCCGATCCGACCCGTCAGATCAGCGGGACAGCGGGCCCACGGCGGCGACGTCGCCCTCGAGGACCGCCGACCCGCCGGCCGGCCGGAACCCCATCGCGACGTTGATCGCGAGCATGTGCGGGTTGTCCTCGTTGTTCCACGTCCAGATGCGTTCGGCGTCGGGCCACCGCCGGGCGTGCTCGCGCAGGTTGGCGCACTTGACCAGCATCCCGAGCCGGCGCCCGCGGTGCTCCGGCATGACGACGGTGGTCTGCTGGTCGGAGTAGGCCGGGTGCTGCGGGTCGTGGTCGAGCAGCGTCGCCGCGACGAGCTCGCCGGTGGGCTCGTGCTCGGCGCAGGTGGTGACGAACCGGCTCCCCACGGCGCGGGCCTGCTCGATCTCGTAGCGCAGCCGGGCGGCGTCCCAGTACTCGGGCTCGAGATCGAGACCCGGGTTGGGCTCGTCGATGGTCAGCCGCTCGATGAGGGCCGCGTACCCGGCGAGCCACCGGTCGGGGATGTCGTCCTCCCACACGTGCAGGCGGTAGTCCGACCCCGCGGCGGCGCGCGCCTCGTGCTCGAGGCGGGCGACGACGTCGGCGTCGGCGGGCAGGTCGAGGACGGAGCGGCGGGCGATCATCTTCAGGTCCAGGCCGGCGGCGCGGGCGAGCCGGAGCCCGGGCAGTCCGGCCGAGATCCGGCCGTTGCCGGTGGGCGCGACGACGGCGTCCGGGGCGTCGGCGGGCGGCTCGACGGCGAACTCGACCTCGACCAGGAGACGGCTGCGCCCCACGGCGCGGGAGCGGTCGACGACGGCGTCGACCAGCGCCGCACCGATCCCCCGGCCCCGGTGGTCCGGGTGGACGGCGACGTGCACGTCGGCGACGTCGACGTTGTCGAGCAGGTCGCAGCCGACGACCCCGTGCCCGAGGACGCGCGGCCCGCCCGCCGGGGTGCCGCCGTCGGGCAGGGTGCCGCCGTCGGCCGGTGTGGCGCCGTCGTCCACCGCGACGAGGCGGTGGCGGCGGCGGTAGGTCTGGTCGGCCATGGCGACCGTGATCTCCCGCGCCGTGGGGGCGCCGTCGGCGAGGCCGCGGTCGGCGAGGGAGACCGCGCGCTCGACCTCCGCGATCCCGCGGTAGGCCCACGCGTCCGGGTGGTCGGGGCCGTCCGCGTGCGGGGCCTCGACGATGCGCCAGTGCATGACTCCACGATGACCGGAGCGTGGCGCGGACGCCATGGAATTTCGCCTCCGACGCCGGGTCTCGCGGCGGGTGAGCGCCGCCGCGGCGGGTTAGGGTTCCACACCGTGACCGATCCGACCGCTCCCCTGCGCGCCGTCCTGCCTGTGCGGACGAGCCGCCTGGTGCTGCGCACCTACCGGGAGGACGACGTCGAGCCGATGCTCGCGTACTACAGCGACCCGGAGGTCGCCCGGTTCCTGCTCGAGGAGCCGTGGACGCGCGAGGAGGCGGAGATCAACGTCGCGCGGCGGATGCTGCGCGACGGGATCCACGAGCCGGGGTCGGCGCTGGCGCTGGTCGTGGAGCACGAGGGGGTCGTCGTCGGCGACATCGCCCTGTGGACGACCGGGGACACGTCCTCGCGCGGCGAGGTCGGCTGGGCGTTCCACCCGCAGCACACCGGCAAGGGGTACGCGACCGAGGCGCTGCGGTCGCTGCTGGCGATCGCGTTCGACCGGTACCGGATGCACCGCGTGGTGGCCCAGCTCGACGCCCGCAACACGGCGTCGGCGAAGCTCTGCGAGCGTGTCGGGATGCAGCGCGAGGGGTACCTGCGCGCGGACTGGTGGTCCAAGGGCGAGTGGACCGACACCCTGGTCTACGGGATGCTCGACAGCGACTGGAAGCGTCCCTGATCCTCCCTCTCTCCTCGCCGACCATGCCCTGAGGGCTCGTGGGGGCGGCGCGACGCGACGACTCGTAGAATCGATTCGATGAGCACTGCCGGGCCCGCCGTCGACCCCCGCCGCGCCACCGTCATCCTCCTGGCGATGGCCTCGTCGACGTTCCTGTTCGTCACCGTCGAACAGCTCCCCGCGGGCCTGCTCACCCTCATGGCGCCCGACCTCGACCGCACCACGGCCGCCATCGGGCTGCTCGTGACCGTCTACGCGCTCGTCGTGCTGGTGACCTCGGTGCCGCTGGCGCACCTGACCCGGCACCTGCAACGTCGATGGGTGCTCGCCGCCTGCGCGGGCGTCGCCGCGGTGGCGACCCTGTGGGCCGCGCTGACGCCGTCGTACGAGCAGCTCATGGCGGCGCGCGTGGTGACCGCGATGGCGCAGGCGCTGTTCTGGGTCGCCGTCGTCCCGGCGACGGCCGGGCTCTTCCCGCCCGGCGTCCGCGGCCGGGCGATGGCCCGGCTGGCGATCGGCAACTCGCTCGGCCCGGTGCTCGGCGTGCCGGCCGGGACGTGGCTCGGCGAGGCGACGTCGTGGCGGTGGTCGTTCGCCGCCGTCGCCGCCGTGTCCGCGGTCATCATGGTCGTCGTCATCGTGCTGTTCCCGGCGGTGTCGCCGCGGTCCGGCGGGGCGAGCGAGGCGCCGTTCCCCTCGATGCGGCGGTACGTCTCGCTCATGGTCGTCACCGTGCTCGCCGTGACGGGGTCGTTCGGCATGATCACGTTCGTCACCCAGTTCCTCATCGACGTCGCCGGGTTCTCGCAGTCCGACCTGCCCGTGCTCCTGCTGCTGCAGGGCGGGGCGGGTGTCGTCGGGGCCGTGACGGTCGGGCGGTTCCTCGACCGGCGGCCCGTGGGGGCGCTCCTGGTGGGCATGATCGTGCTGGTCGTGGCACTCGTCGGGCTGTGGACCCTCGGGTCGTGGCCCGTCGCCGCGGTGGCGTTCCTCGCGCTGTTCGGGTTCTCGTTCTCCACAGTGCCGCCCGTGCTGTCGCACCGGGTGCTGCTGATCTCGCCGCGCGGGACGAACATGGGCCAGGCGATCTCGTCGTCGCTGTTCAACCTCGGGATCGCCGGCGGGTCCGGCCTCGGGGCGCTGCTCGTGTCGCTCGTCGGGGTGCGGTCCGTGCCGCTGGTGGGGGCCGGGATCGTGGTGCTGGCGCTGGCCGTGGCGCTGTGGGAGGAACGGACGAACCCGCCGATCGGGTCGCTCGTGGAGCGCGGGGTCGGGGAGGTCCTGGCCGAGGACGGCGGCGGCGCACGCTAACCCTGGCCCGATGAGCCTAGTTACGATTAGACTAACTCGATGATCGACCGTTACGACTGGCCGCGCGTCGAGCAGTTCCGCAACCGCACCGCCGAGCTGCGCCGGATCGAGGCCTGGTGGACGGCGGACAGCCCCGAACCCCTGGCCGTCTCCGGACGTCGGCGCGTCGGCAAGTCCTGGCTGCTGCACCGCGCCGCTCACGGCAAGCCTGCCGTCATGCTCGTCGCCGACCGGATCGCCCCCGGTATGCAGCTCGACCGGATCGCCGCCCAGCTCGCCCCGCACCTCGGCGTGACACCACGGCTGGAGAACGCCGCCGACCTCCTGCGAACGCTGTTCCGGCTGGGCCGCGACCAGAAGATCCTCGCGGTGGTCGACGAGTTCCCCTATCTCCTGGGAACGTCGGCCGCGGAGCAGGACCGTCAGCTGACCGAGGTCCAGGCCGTCCTGGAGGAGGAGCGCGACCGGTCGCGGCTGCAGCTCGTCCTCGCGGGTTCGACCCTGTCGGTCATGGAGTCGCTGCAGGCCGAGAAGAACCCGCTGCACGGGCGGACCCTGCCGCTGCGGCTGCGCCCCCTGCGGTTCGCGCACGCCGCGAAGTTCATGCCCGACGACGACCCCGAGACGCGCCTGCAGCGCTACGCCGTCGCCGGCGGGATGCCGCGCTACCTCGCAGCCCTCTCGGGACGTCCGCTGCTGGAAGCCGTCACCGATCAGGTCGTCGATCCCTACGGACCGCTCTTCAACGAGCCGTTCGCGCTGCTCTCGGCAGAGCTCCGCGAGCCCACGACCTACCTGTCGATCCTCGCCGCGCTCGCTGCCCGACCGCAGAGCGTCGGGGACGTCGCGAACGCCCTGCACACTCCCGCGCAGAGACTGAGCGAGTACCTCGCGACGCTGGAGGAGCTCCACCTGGTCTCGCGCCACCGACCCGTCGGCGCCTCCTCGCGGAGCCGCAACACACAGTGGCGCTGCGACGACGACTTCCTGCGGTTCTGGTTCCGGTTCGTGCACCCCCGCCGGGGAGACCTCGAGGCCGGGCTGGACCCTCGCGGATATGTCGAGACCCAGGTGGCGCCGTCGTTGGCCGACCACGTGGCCCCCACCTTCGAGCGGGTGCTCCGCGACTGGATCCGTGCCCAGCGGGGAGCGGACGCCCCCGAGGTCGGCGGCTGGTGGGGGTCCGCGCTGCACCCGCTGCGCCGCGCCCGGACGCGGTTCACCGAGGAGATCGACGGCGTCGCGCTCGACGGCTCGTCCGTGCGGGTCGTGGCCGAGGCGAAGTGGACGTCCGCGCCGATGGACGTCGACGTGCTGCGCGACCTGCGCGGGTACAAGATCCCCGCGCTGGCGCAGGCCGGCCTCGAGGTGGGCGAGGCGGAGATCGTGCTGGCCGCGCGGTCGGGATTCACCGAGCGGCTGGAGGCGGCTGCAGCGTCAGACCCCTCCGTGCGGCTCGTCCCCGCGGCCGAGGTGCTGACCGTCGGGTGAGCCCGGCTCGGCCGGACATCTCGTGCCCGACGGCGTCTCCGCCGTCGGGCACGAGAGGTCCGGTCAGGGGCGTTCGCTCGTCTCGCCGGCGGTCTCCGGCTCGCCGTCCGGCTCGGCAGGTGCCGGGTCCGGGGGCGAGACGTGGCCCAGCACGGCGGGCTGCACGCCGCGGACGGCGTCGTGCGGTGCCATCTCCTGCGTGTCCTGCTCGGTGAGCTGGTCCCCGTTGAGGAGCAGGTTGAGCAGGATCGCGGTGATCGCACCGGCGCTGATGCCGGAGTCGAAGATCAGCTGGAACCAGGTGGGGAACTCGGCGTAGATCTCGGGCGTGACCGTCGGGAGCATCGCGACGCCGAGGGAGACGGCCACCACCAGGATGTTCTTGTTGTTGAAGCGGACCCGCGTCAGCGACCGGATGCCCGAGGCCGCGACCATGCCGAACAGCGCGATCCCGGCGCCGCCGAGCACGGCGCTCGGCACGCCCTCGACGACGGCGCTGACCTTCGGCACCAGACCGAGGACGATGAGGATGAGGCCGGCCATCGTCGCGACGAACCGCGAGGCGACGCCCGTGAGGCTGACCAGGCCGACGTTCTGGGCGAACGCCGTGTAGGGGAAGGTGTTGAAGAAGCCGCCGAGCACGGTGGACAGGCCGTCGGCGCGCAGGCCGTCGGCGAGGCGCTTCTTCGTGACCTTCTTGTCGACGATCTCGCCGACGGCGATCATGTCGCCGGTGGTCTCGACCATGATCACCAGGCCCACGACCAGTATCGAGAGCACGGCGGCCGGCGGGAAGGTCGGCACGCCGAAGTGCAGCGGGGTGACCACGGCGAACCAGCCGGCCTCGCCCACGCCCGACCAGTCGACCTTGCCCATCGGCAGCGCGGCGAGGGTGCCCAGCACGAGGCCGATCAGCACCGAGACCCGGGCGATGGCGGCCGGGGCGAACCGCTCGATCAGCACGATGAACAGCAGGGTCCCGGCAGCGAGGCCGAGGTCCGACGGCGCGGCGGACTCGTTCTGGTTCGTGATCCAGCCCGCGGCGACGTCCATGAGCGAGACGCCGATGATGAGGATGACCGTGCCGGTGACCAGCGGCGGGAAGAACCGGAGCAGCGCCGAGAAGAACGGCGCGACGAGGATCATGAACAACCCGCAGGCGATGGTGGCGCCGAAGACCGCGGTGATGTCGTAGGTGGTGCCGATGCTGATCATCGGGCCAACCGCCGCGAACGTGACACCCTGCATCAGCGGCAGCCGGACACCGAACCGCCAGAAGCCGACGGACTGGATGATCGAGGCGATGCCGGCGACGAACAGGTCGGCGCTGATGAGGAACGCCAGGTCCTCGGCCGAGTAGCCCAGGGCGCCGCCCACGATGAGCGGGACCGCGACGGCTCCCGCGTACATGGCGAGCACGTGCTGCAGCCCGAGCGGGAAGAGCCGTGCGAGACGGGGGATCTCGTCCACCGGGTGCTTGCCGGGCGGAGCTGCTGGTTCCGTGGTGGTCGTCGCGTCGCTCATCGCCGGTCCCTTCGTCCTCGGGAGATCGCGCCGCGGGCGGCGCGCGTTGAGCCGACGCTAGAAAGGGCGCGTTTCGGACGGGGTGAGGGCGTGTTACGGGTGCGTGAGTTCTTGCGCCGGGTCGCACGGATGACGCGATGACTCAATCATTGCGTCACGGGTGGCGTCGATGACACAATAATTGAGTCATAGTATCATCGCCGAGATCCGCGACCTGCGGGACTCGCTCGCCATGATGCTGCGGACGCCGCGGCGCTGGACCAGCGGCATGCGGAGGACGACGCAGGCACGCGCCATCCAGGGATCGAACACGATCGAGGGCTACACCGTCTCGGACCAGGACGCGCTCGCTGCCGTGGACGACGAACCCCCGATGAGCGCCGATCAGCGCACCTGGTCCGAGATCCTCGGCTACCGGCGCATGATGACGTACATCCTGCGCATGGCGCCCGACGACGGGTTCACCGTGGACTCCCAGACGTTGCGGTCGCTGCACTTCATGCTGCTCGAGCACGACCTCTCCGTGGACCCGGGGCGGTTTCGACCCGGCCCGATCTACGTCCGCGACGAGGCCGCCGACGCCACCGTCTATGAAGGACCGTCGGCGGACGACGTCCCCGGGCTGGTCGACGAACTGGTCCGCTCCCTGCGCACCGACGGCACCGACACGCTGGTCGACGCGGCGATGGCGCACTTGAACCTGGTGATGATCCATCCGTTCAAGGACGGCAACGGTCGGATGGCCCGCGCTCTGCAGACCCTCATGCTCGCCCAGGACCGGGTGCTGGAACCCACGTTCTCCAGCATCGAGGAATGGCTCGGCAACAACACGGACGACTACTACCGCGTCCTCGCGGTCACCGGCGAGGGCTCCTGGCACCCCGAGAACGACGCGGGGCTGTGGATCAAGTTCAGTCTGCGCGCCCACCACATGCAGGCACAGACGCTGCGCCGCCGATTCGACGAGGCCGACCGGACCTGGGTCGAGCTCGACGAGCTCATCGCCCAGCACGGCCTCCATGAACGGACGGGCGACGCGCTGTTCGATGCTGTGCGCAGTCTGCGCGTCGTGCGGCCGACCTACGTCAAGCAGGCCGGCGTCGAAGAGCAGACGGCAAGCCGCGACCTCCGGGGGCTGGTCAGCGCAGGGCTTCTCCAAGCGCACGGGCAGACACGGGGGCGCTACTACACCGCGAGCGGGGCGCTCCGCGCGCTGGCGGAGGAGATCCGTTCCGACCGGACGGCGCTGGTTGATCCATACCCTTGGCTGCTCGGGGTGCTGCGGCGAAGCGCTGGGAGGTAGCGCATCCCGCGGTATCCGGCGAGGTACAGGCGACGAGCTGGGGAGGTCAGGAAGGTTCAGCAGGAAACGCCAAGGACGTCGAATGTCGTGCATGAACAGCCACAACGATTGATCGCTCTGGGGCCACGATCCGGCCGCGCGTGCCGTGACTCGTCTGCTCCCAATTGTTGCGCTATAGCCACCCTTGCGGTCACACCGATGACTCACTCAGTGCTTGGCATCGGCCTGATCACCAACGCAGACATGGCGCGTGCACTCGCGGCTCCAGGTCGGCTAGAATGACAGCATGCTGACGATTCAGCCGCAGCACCCCTCATCAACACGAAATTCGTGGACCCGAGGGCCGCGTCCATGACGAGCCACCAATGACTTCGGCGCCGAGGCCGCAGCACGTGCCCGCACACCCAGGGAGTTCGTCGAGGACCGTCTCGCGGCGTATGAGCCGGGCCAAGAGACGCGACACCGCTCCTGAATTTTCCTTACGACTACGACTTCACGCGCTCGGCCTACGATATCGGGTCGCATATCCAGTTCCCGGGCAGCGGCGTCGCTCCATCGACATCGCCTTTACTCGTGCAAGGTTGGCGGTTTTTGTTGATGGCTGCTTCTGGCATGGCTGCGAGGAGCACGGCATTATGCCGACCGCAAACAGTGAGTGGTGGCGCACCAAGATCGGTGCCAACAAGTCACGCGACCGCGACACGGATCGAGTTCTGATGCAACAAGGCTGGATGGTGCTTCGCGTGTGGGAACACGAAGAGCCAGCGACGGCCGTAGATCGAATCGCTGCCACGTATCACTCCAGAATGAACCCCGTGACGGTTAGGCGGAAACTGTCGAACTAAGCCACGGCGTCCACTTCGGAGCCCACGCGCGGCCCGGCTCTCTGAAGCCGGGATCATGACCGTCGGACACGGGCCTCATCAGGCTTTTGAGGTGGGCGACGGCCATGCATACGAAGCGACCTGCCAGCCATCCGCTCTTGCCAACTTACACTGGAACTTGTCCCTACGCGCCCTTCGGGCCTCACCGGCCCCCCAGTCCGGCTGCTCTTTCTGGACTATCCAACCTGCTGCAATTGCTGAATCTAATGACGCAATGTCTTCGATCCAAAGAGCGCGCAAGAGAAGGGGAGCCCAGGATGCCTTGCGAGGGCGCGAGTTTCCAGTGCTCGCAACATATCCGCTCAACGGGCGCCCGTCTGACTCTGCAAAGGCCCTGTGCCAGTCTCGAAAGTCGCCCGTGACATCAACTCCCGCTGTTCCATCAACAACGATGAACCCTAGCCCCTGCTCCGCGATGCACTCCCTCACTGCCCACGCATCGTTGAGCCACATCGTCGATGCGGACCGCTTGGCCGGCAGGCCATCGCTCGGGTGGGCATGGGTCCACGCCGTGTGCGCTTTTGCGTCCCAAACACGCGTCGACGAAGCGTAGTCGAAGACGGTGCTGCCGAATCGGGTCCGGGGTCCACCGACCGGCGGCGTCGGGAAGGTTTCGTTGAGGATCTCACGAAGTCGCTCTTCGAAATAGAACCCTGGCCACTCCATCTGCCGCCACTGCGTCGAGCCGCTCTCCCGCATCCACTGGACACACTCACGGCCGTCCCAGTGCGCAGGCAGGCCGCGCTGTAGCGCCTCAACGAGTTCGGCGGCCTCCTCAGTGGCGCTCGCCCAGGCGGAAGAGGAAACCTGCGCACGCCTTTCAGCGCCCGCAAGCATTAGATTCAGGCCCTCGCGGGTCACAGTAGCGCCGGTCGAACCAGCGGTGCGCAGCCATGGCACGCCGAACTCCCGGCATAGGGCCTCGGCAAGTTCCTGCTTCCGCAAGCCTCGTTCGAGCAAGTTCGGCGCAAACCGACGTGCGAGATCCTGGAACGTCCAGATGTGCTCCTTGCCACCCGGGCCCAGTCGGTCGGGCGGCACGCCCGCAAGTTGGCACAGCCGGTCCACCGCTTCTTGCTTGGACCGGGCGGCCCTGAACCCCGCGAAGGCCCTCAAGACCTGCTGAGCCGTCCGATCGGTCGGAAGCGACTCAGCGCGTGAAAGCCGAGCGAGGCTCTCGGATGCCGCTCGCAGCAGTCGGTTCATCCCCGAGAGAGTGACCTGCAGGCCCGAGAAGTCCATGCCTTGCCGCCAGCTGACACCCAACACATCGGCGATCTGGCCACCCAGTGTCGCGTTGACAGAGCTAAGGTCGACGTCAAGCCCCAGGCTCGTGGCCAGAGCGACGAGGGAGCGCTTCGGCCCACGTGTCCCGACCGTCGCGGCGCCAGTCAGCGCGAACATTCGCGCACTGGCCTCAGGGATCGACGCGGCGGGGTTGAAGTTCACCACAGAATCCGACACAGGCCACACCCTGGCACACACGCTGAGGGCACTCGCCGTGGGATACTCAGCGGTCGCCCAAGACACGCGCGTCGAGACTTGCGCTCGGCAGCAACATCGGGTTAGCTGTACACATGTTCGATCCTGCCAGCCCTGGAGGTGCCGCCGTGAGCGAGCACGCGTTCCGGTACGTCGACCTCTTCGCGGGGATCGGCGGATTCCACGCCGTACTCGACGCCATGGGCGGCGAGTGCGTGTACGCCGTTGAGATCGACTCAGCCGCACGCGCTGTGTATCGGGCCAACTGGGGCATCTCGGCGCTGGGCAACAACGACAAGGGCGACATCACTCTCGACACACAGAGCCAGCCCGTCAACGTCCCGAAGCACGATGTGCTCGTCGCGGGATTCCCCTGCCAGCCGTTCTCCAAGAGCGGCGCGCAACGCGGCATGGAAGAGGCGAGGGGCACGCTCTTCTTCCACATCATGCGCATCATCGAGGACCGCAGGCCGGCGGTGGTCCTGCTTGAGAATGTGCGCAACCTGGCGGGACCTCGCCACATACACGAGTGGGAGGTCATCATCAAGGCGCTACGCCAAGCCGGATACCGCGTCAGCGAATCCTCTTCAATTCTGTCACCTGCAAAGATCTCACCGGAGGACGGGGGGCACCCGCAGACTCGCGAGCGCGTATTCATTGCTGCTACGCGGATCAAGCCGCTCGAGCCATCGGAAAAGTATCTCGCAAGAGAAGAACCTCGCACTCGAAGTCTGCCAAGCCCATTTGAAGATGTTGCGCCGATCACGCTTGAGGCCTACCGGATGACAAAGGAGTGGAACCTCTGGGAGGACCTACCACTGAACCGGGACCGCTCCGATGATGGCACGGTATCTCCGACAGAGTGGATGTGGATCGACCACTGGGATGAATGGGTGCAGAAGACGCGAGAACTGCTCGCATACGAAGCCAGACAGACAGATGCCCCCACAACAGCGCTTCCTGGCTTTCCCATCTGGGCCAATGTCTGGACGACCGACGACGCCGCCCGAGCAACAGCGTTGAGCGATGCTCAAGAGATGCCTTGGAAAACTGGGCATCTGACCAAGAACTACCGACTGTACGACCGGCTTCGGAAATTCGATTCCGAATGGACCGCGACGTGGCTCGGAAAGACTCGCCAGTTCCCGGAGTCGCGACAGAAATTCGAATGGCAAGCACAGATGGCAACGTCCGTTCGTGACTGCGTAGTCTCATTCCGGCCATCGGGCCTACGGGTGAAGCGGCCAACCCATCTTCCTACCCTCGTCGCCATTTCCCAGACTCCGGTCATTGGACCATTGAAGCGACGCCTTTCAGTGGAGGAGGGCGCCCTCTTGCAGGGACTCCCGGCTGACTTCGATTGGGCCGGCCAGCGCGAAGCCGCCACCTGGAAGCAACTTGGGAACGGTGTCAACACAGGCGTAGTGGCACAGGCTCTGCGCGCCCAAGTCGAGAGAGATGCCGACCTACTCGAACTCGATGTGCGCGGTCAGAGGGTGTTTGAAGCGGTTACCAAGACAATGGCAGATTCGGGCGGAGACCTGAGAACAAGGATCGCAGAAACTCTTAGCAGTCAGCGAATCTCTGGCCGCTCCGAATAATTGGTCTGTTGTTTTTGTTTTCCATTCCTCAATCACCACATTTCGACGAATCGGCGCTCTCGCCGACATAGTGATTGCTCTGCCCGATCCTACGGTCGCAGGATTCGGAGCGCCCTGATCAGGACGTCGAGACCCTTGGCAGTAACTGTCGATCCGCCGCCCGAGATCGAGCCTCGGCTGTCACAATCGGACCCCCATGCGATCCCTGCTTCTCGTGCGATCGCCTCAGCAATTTCAGGCATTGACCCCGCCGCCACCCCAACATGCTGCGCAGCGGCATAGAAGACACTAGATGGAAGGCTGCTACCGCCACCTCGCGGGAGGTGGACTCGTGGGTGCCCAACAATGTCGCAGATCTCGTTGATCTGATCCTCCTTGGTGCACCCGCCGTAGGGACCTGCGGATCGTCCGTCGCCGCCTGCCTGCGGGTCCAGTCCCCGACAAATCCCGCACCAGGACTCCTCCATCCCGTGCATACATTCAGTTCCCATTTGCCCTCGTCTCTCATTGGCCAACTAGCACTTCTGCTGCTCCAAGGCCTGTCCGATCGACCGCCCCATGCTGCGTGCTAGCGTTCGGCTCAAACTTTCGTTGCGCGGCCCGGTTCACCGCGTCCCGCGACTGACACCTGGGCGGATTCCTAGAGTAGTCAATAGTCTGCCTGAGCGGGTCGGTCGTCGCGCTGAATCTCGATACTCACCAAGTATTCGAGATTCGTCTCTCCGCCCGGTAAACTTCAGAGAGCCTGCAAATCCACAATACTCACGGCGTGGATGTGGTACCCAGTTTGCAGCATTGCGGAGATCTGAACTATGCACGCCACCCCTCCGCCTTCTCCAGCCTCTTGCACACGGCTTCCCCGCCGATCACCTCGATCCACTCGCGATCCCCGACCACGACGAGCAGCGTCCGCGCCCGCGACAGCCCGGTGTACAGCATCTCCCGCGCCCGCTCGAGGTCTCGCACCCCGTTGACGGCCAGCACCACCACCGACCGCTCGAGCCCTTTGAACCCGAGGACGTGCCCGTAGAACACGTCCTGCTCGGCGAAGAACGCGTCCCAGTACTCCGCCTACCCGCCGAGTTCCACCTCGTTGACCTGCTCGGGGTGCCGGCGTCCGGTCGCGAGCAGCGCCATCGAGCCGGGTTCCCATCCCTCGGCGAGCAGCGCCTCGACGGCGTCGTCCGCCGCCTCGACCGCGGCCTCGGCGGGCACGTCGACCACCCGCACGGGTGGTCCGTCGAGCCCTCGGGGCTTCACCACGTCGTCGGACAGCGCACCGAAGACCTGTGCGATCTGCTTGGTGGACCGCAGGTTCTCGTCCAGGGTCACCGGCGTGAGCTCCAGCGGCACCTGCCGTCGCGGGGGAAGACCCGCTGCGCGTCGTCGAGGAACACGTACACCCCACCGGTGTCGGCGTCCCGCAGGCACCGCAGCAGGGAGGGCCACCACAGGTCGCCGAAGTCCTGCGCCTCGTCGACGACGACGGCGTCGAACAGCTCGTCCGGTCCGCGCAGCGCCGCGAGCCGCCCCAGCTCGGTCGGCAGGTGCCGCTCCCAGTAGTCGGGGTCGTCGTCGCGCCCGCCGACGGCACCCCAGGAGACCGGCAGCTCGTGGAACAGGCCGACGTAGGCGGGTCGGTCGCGGCGGGGCCAGGTCGCGGTGATCCGCTGGAAGTACCGGCCGAGGCCCCGCGAGTAGCACAGCAGCGCCACCCGCTCCCCCGCCCGGGTCCGCCGTCGGGCCTGCTCCAGCGCCAGGTAGGTCTTGCCCGAGCCGGCGCCGCCGACCACCCGCATCCGCCGCACCTGCGACAGGGCACGCAGGATCTGCACCTGGTCTCGGGTCATCTGCTCGAGCCGGGTCTCGTGCTCCAGCGCGCGCGTCAGGTGCTCCGACTGGCTGGGGAACCCGCCGGCCACGCAGGCGACGAGCCCGTCCAGCGCGTCCTCGTCGAGCGGGGCGTACCCCTGGCCGTGCCGCTCGATCGCGTGCTTGACGCGGTCCGCCACGCCGCCGGGACTCTCGAGGTCGTCGCGCCCGATCACCATGTCCCGCGGCAGGTCGAACGAGTCCCACCCGCCCGAGACGTAGCGGTGCGGGAACGCCACGAGGTGCGCGGTGCGCGACGACGACGCCGGCTCGCCGCGCTCGCGCAGCAGCGCCTGCAGCACGTGGCGGGCGCTCTGCACCTGCCGGACCGGCTGGATGCGATGCCGCGCGTCGCCGCTGCCCTGGTACCAGGACCCGCCGGACCGCTCGATGTACCCACCCTTGACCTCGACGACGGCGATCCCGACGCCGGGCCAGGCGACGAGCAGGTCGATCTCGTACTCCTGGTCGTACTCCTGAAGGTTCACCCCGTGGCAGACGACGACGTCGTCCGGGAGCTCCGCGCGCAGCGCCTCCCACACCGCACGTTCGGCTCCGCCGTCGTCCGGGAAGTCCGGCGTCGAGGGGTACGTGCGCGGCATGCTCCCTTCGTACTCGACGAATCGGTTCAGGTCACGGACGTTCCCCAGGTCTCGCAGCGAGCGCCTGTCCCGCTCCCGTCCAACTCCGCCACAATGGCCGCCATGCCGTCCTGCCCTGCCCACCGCCTCGCCCCGGCCCGACGGGCGGCCCGCACCGGTGCCGTCGTCGTCGCGGCAGCCCTCGCTCTCGCAGCCTGCTCCGCCGACGTGGCGCCCGCTCCCGACGCGGCCACGCCGGCTGCCACCCCCGCGGAGACGTCGCCCGCACCGAGCAGCACGCCGACCGAGCCGTCGGCGGACCCCAGCCCGTCGCCGTCGGACACCCCGAGCCCACAGGCCGAGGAACCCGCGCCGGCCGACACCCCCACCTACCCGTCGTTCGACCCGCACACCGACCGCGCCCTGCAGACCATCGCCGCGATGGAGGCGACATTCGGCGCGGGCGCCTTCAAGGTCGAGGGCGACGACGACGGCACGCGCTGGAAGCTGGAGCTCACGCAGGGCGGCGACCGGCTCAAGGTCAAGGCCGAGGCGAACGACACCGGCATCGCGACGACCGACACGAAGCGCGACGACCTCGGCGACGACGACCGCGAGGCCCTCGGACGCGCGCAGGTCAGCCTGAGCGAGGCGATCGTCCGTGTCGTCGAGTCCTCGGGCGGCGTCCTCGACAAGGCCGAGCTCGAGGAGGACGACGGCATCGCCTACTGGGAGGTCGAGGTCGACCTCGGGGACGACGACGAGCACTACCGCGTCGACGTCGCCACCGGCACGCTCTCGCGGGAGTCGTAGGGGCCGCACACCGGCGATCCCGGCGGTCACGGGTCCTCCCCCACCATCGGCGGGCGCGTGACGTCGCCGTCGCCCTCAAGCCTGGGGACGACGTAGAAGCCGTCGGGCGTCTTCCAGTCGTAGACGACGACCGCGTTGACCTCCCGCAGACTCCCACGCCACGACGCCAGGCGGTGCCGGTCCACCCACCGCAGCCCGAGCCCGGCCTGGTCGCGCACCGCACAGCTCAACATCGCCAGGTGGTACGAGTTCCTGTGCTGCTCGTGGATCTCCCATGGCAGCCGGGCGAGGACCTGCTCGTCGAGCTCGGGAAACATCTCTGCTCCTTCGTCCGGGGAGCCGGCCGACAGCCACCCGGACGCGCGAACGAGCCCGGAGGCCGTCAGCGACCCCGCTCTTCCCCGCGCCGGTCGGCGCGAGGCCGGTCTTCCTCCTGAGGCACCGTGCGCGAGGAGCGCGGTTGCCGGATCGGCACGCGGAGGACGTGTCGCCGATCACTCGTTGACCTGGGCAGATGTCTACCCGACACCGGAGGCGGGCCGCAACCGGAACGGCCCGCCCCGGACGTCCGGTCTCACTGCACCGAGACCTCGACACCGCCGGAGAACGCCGAGTCGTGCAGCTCGAGCGTCGCGGGCGTCGCGTCCGTCGGGACGTCGAAGACGACGACGCCGTCCACGGTGTTGCCCGGGTTGATCTCGTTGAGGAAGCTGTTCGAGTCGTCGAGGTAGATCGCCGCCTCGGAGTCCGCCGAGTGCGTGCGGCCCTCGGTGTCGACGAGCTTCTGGCTGCTGCCGTCGAAGTACTGCGCCTCGTCGCCGATGTTCTCCACCGCCATGTGGACGAGCACGAACTGTCCCTGCGCCTCGGTGTTGAGGTACTCGTTCCCGATCTGCGCCACGCCGTCCTCGAGCTCGGTCACGGTGAACTCGAACTTGCCGTCGCGCGCGGCGTCGCCGAGCCCCGGCAGGTCCGCGGCGTCGGTGCCCGGATCCTCCGCCTGCTCCTCGGCATCGGCCGCGTCCTGACCGTCCGCGGCCGCGCCGTCGTCGGTCCCGGCGTCCTGACCGGAGTCCTCGGTCGTCGCGGCGTCCTCGGAGGCGACCTCCGCCGTCGTGCCCGCGTCCGCCGGCGCCTCGTCGCCGCCACCGCCGAACGCGGCGCCGACGACGGCGATCCCGACGAGCACGCCGAGGCCGGTGAGGACCTTGTGGCGCGCGAACCAGCTCTTCTGCGGCCCCGGCTCGGGAGCCTGCGGCGCTCCGGACCCGCCCGAAGGAACGGGCTGCTGCGGGACCTGTCCCTGCGGGGCGGGGACCTGGCCCTGCGGGGCGGGCTGCTGCGGGGTCTGCGGAGACCACGCGGGGTGCTGCTGCTGGTCGGACATGATCGCTCCTTCGTCGAGCCGGTGATCGAACGAGATCGATCCTCGGCTCCGGGTGCCCGACGGCGGATCCCCCGGACGGCTCGACCCACCGACCCGAACGGGGGAACCTCGGGCCGCGCTGCCGACCCGATCGGGTGATGACCGGCGTCGGAGGCGCGCCGTACGCTGCCCGGTATGTACCCGCCGTCGCCCACCCCGGGAGGGCCGCCGCCGGACCCTGCCAGCGGTCCGGGCGGCCCCGTGCCGGGCTACCCCGGCTCCCACGAGGGAGCCGCCGCGCCCGATCCGTACGCCGGCTCGTCCGCGGCGCCCTTCCCGGCCTCGTACGCCGGTGGGGCTGCGCCGTCGCCGTACCCGCCGTCGCCCTACCCCGGCCCGACGCCGTACCCGGGTCCGATGCCGCACACGCCCTACCCCGGGCCCCCGCCCACCGGACCGGCACCGAGGCCGCCCGGCCAGGGGCGTCGCACGGCGAGCCGGTGGGGGTCGATCGGCGCCGTGGCGGTCACCTGGTTCTGCGCCGTCACGGGCGCGGCCTTCGCGGCACCGGCCGAGCTCACCAACACCCAGGTCGCCGTCTTCCTGCTCTGGTTCGTCGTCGCGGCCGGGGTGGCAGCGGCCGTGTGGTGGCGCACCACGCACCCGGTCGCGGTGTGCCTGGCGACCGCCGCGGTCGGGATCGTCAGCCCGCTCGGCGCCGTCGCCCCGCTCCTCGCCCTGCCCTGGGTGGTGGCGCGCACCGACCTGCGGCGCAGCCTGCTGTGCGGCGGCGCGACGGCGCTCGCGCTGATCGCGACGTTCTGGCGCGACGCCGCCCGCGAAGGCGACAACGTCATCTTCTCCGCGACCGCGGAGGACGGCGGCGCGACCTCCTACATGACGCCTCTCGGCTACCTGATCCTCGGCGTGCTGGCCCTGGGACTCGCCGTCGGCGTCGGGCTGCTGCGACGGGTCGCCACCCGGGCCGGGGCCGACGCCGACGCCGCCCGTTCCGTCGCCACCGCCGAGTCGCGACGGGCTGCGACGCTCCAGGCGCGGTCCGAGACGCTGCAGACCGAGCTCTCGCGGCAGGAGGAGCGCGACCTCATCGCCCGCGAGATGCACGACACGGTGGCGCACCAGCTCTCCCTGATGTCGCTGCAGGCCTCGGCCCTGGAGGTGTCGTCGGAGGACGCCGAGACCGGGGACGCCGCCCGGTCGATGCGGTCCTCGGCGCACCGTGCGCTGGAGGAGATGCGCACGCTCATCACGTCCCTGCGCGAGGGCGCCGAGGACTATGCGGGTCGGGACTGGACCCTGGACGACCTGGCCGACCTGCTCGACGGCGCCGGGGACCGGGGCGTGGACCTGGTGGCGACGGTGTTCGTGACCGACGGTGACGCCGCGCCGCCGACGCTGACCCGCACGGTGTACCGCGTGGTGCAGGAGTCGCTGACCAACGCGGCCAAGCACGCCCCCGGCGCGCGGGTCGCGGTCAGCGTCCGGGCGCGACCGGTCGACGGCATCGACGTCTCGGTACGCAATCCGACCCTCCCGGTCGCCGGGCCCGCGGCGGCGCCCGGGAGCGGCTCCGGCCTGCGCGGGATGCGGGAACGCTGCGAGGCTCTCGGCGGCACGTTCGACGCCGGCCGCCAGGACGACGACTCGTTCCTGGTCCGCGCCCACCTGCCCTGGTCGCCGACGCCGGAGGCGTAGCCGGGCAGGTCCAGCGCCCGCGCCGCTCCCGCGCCACTCCCGCGGCCGGCCCGGGCTGGAGCTGCTCCGACGATGTCGCAGGTCACCAGTAGTGTCGAGGCCGTGACACGGGTTCTGGTCGTCGACGACGACACGATGGTGCGGCAGTTCCTGCGACAGATCCTCACCGCACGCGGCCTGGAGGTCGTCGGCGAGGCCACCGACGGGGACGAGGTGGTCGCCGCCGTCCGGGCGCACCGTCCCGACGTCGTGCTCATGGATCTGCGCATGGCACGCCTCGACGGTGTGCGCGCCACCGCCGCCGTCGTCGAGCTGCCCGACCCGCCGGGCGTGGTCGCCATGACGTCCTTCGACACGGAGTCGGCCATCCTCGACGCCGTGCACGCCGGCGCCGCCGGGTTCCTGGCCAAGGACTCCGGCCCGGACGAGCTGGTCGCAGCCGTCGAGGCCGTCGCCGCCGGGGACGGGGCCCTGTCGCCACGGGCCGCCCGGGTGGTCGTGGAGCAGGTCGGCAAGGCGTCGGGCGCCCGAGGGCGGGACGAGGCCCGCGCGGAGCTGGCACGGCTCACCGACCGCGAGCGCGAGATCGCCCACCAGGCGGCCCGGGGCCTGACGAACGCCCAGATCGGCGCCGAGCTCTACCTCGGGGCGGCCACCGTGAAGACCCACCTCAGCACGGCCTGCCACAAGCTCGGGGTGAACCGGGTGCAGCTCGCGGTCCTCGTGGACCGCGCGGCCTGATCCCGGTCAAGTACGCGACCATGGACCTGTGGACGACGCGACCCGCTGCCCCTGCCTGTCCGGCCTGCCCTACGGCGAGTGCTGCGCCCCGCTGCACCGCGGCGAGCGCACCGCCCCGACCGCCGAGGCGCTGATGCGGTCCCGCTACAGCGCCTTCGCCGTCGGCGACGCCGACTACCTGAGCGCGACCTGGCACCCGGGCACCCGCCCGTCGTCGCTGGACCTGGACCCGGGCCGCCGCTGGCGGCGCCTGGACATCCTCGGCACCAGTGCGGGCGGACCGTTCGACGACGCCGGCGAGGTCGAGTTCGTCGCGACGTTCACCGACGACGACGGCGGCCGCGGCCGGCTGCACGAGCTCAGCCGGTTCGTGCGCGAGGGCGGCACGTGGCTCTACGTCGACGGTGACGTCCGGCCCTGACGCCCCGACCAGCCGGGACGTGTCGGGGGCCGTCGCTACCGTCGCCGGCATGACCTTCGTGAACGTCGGTACCCTCGGTGCCGCTCCCGGCCAGCGCGACGAGCTGGTCGCCCACCTCACGGCCCGCAGCGACGAGCTCGCTGACGCCGGCTGCCTGTCCTACGAGGTCGGCGTGAACGACGAGCACCCCGACACCGTCTACGTCGCCGAGATCTGGACGTCGGCCGCGGCGCACCGCGACTCGCTGCAGCTGCCCGGCGTGCAGGCGTCCATCGCGGCGGCCAGGCCGCTGCTGTCCGGGGAGATGGGCGGGTTCCGGTTCGACGTCGTCGGCTCACCGCTGCGCGACTGAGCCGTCACGGCCCTGAACCGTCCGGGCCCGGCCGGGGCCTGTCGTCCGCGCGAACCCGACACCGCCGTCCGCCCACGGCGAACCCGGAAATTGAGTCGGGGTGACTCAAGTTGTACTCCTCGGAACCATCCACGAGAGGAGCACTCATGACTGCCACCCTGACCCGCACCCCGCTGACCGACGCGCTGTTCCGCGACCTGTGGACCCCGCGCCCGGCAGCCCCCACCGATGCCAAGCCCGCCGCGGACGTGTACCGCGAGGGCGAGGACCTCGTCGCCCGCCTCGACCTGCCGGGCATCGACCCGGCCGAGGACGTCACCGTCGAGGTCGAGGGCCGCAAGCTCGTCGTCCGTGGCGAGCGCAAGGACCAGCGCGGCGAGGAGTCCGAGGGCCGCCGCGTCTCGGAGGTGCGCTTCGGCGCCTTCCGCCGCGTCGTCACGCTGCCGAAGGCCGTCGAGGCCGACGCGGTGACGGCGTCCTACGACGCCGGTGTCCTGACGGTCACCGTGGCCGGCGTGTTCGCCGGCACGACCCCGCAGCGCATCGAGGTCACCACCGCGGCCTGATCACGAGATCCCGGGCCACCCGGCCCGGCCGCGCACGGCGACGGCGCTCGACCCTCGGGGTCGGGCGCCGTCGTCACACACGGACATCACCGCGAGATCAGCTGCTCGAGCGCCTCCAGGGCGTGATCGACGTCGTCGCGCCTCACAGCGGGATCGCCACGACGGATGCTCGCACCGCGGGACGGAGCGACTGCTCGGGGACGATGTCCACGGGCCGGCCCAGGATGGCCGAGAGCTCGGCCTCCAACGCGCCCAGCGCGAACAGGCCCACGCCGTCGTCGACGTCGACCAGCAGATCCACGTCCGATTCCGGGCCGTCCTCGCCGGAAGCGACGGAGCCGAAGACGCGCAGGTGACGCACTCCGCGCCTGGCCGCTGCATCGACGACGTCGTCCCGATGCTGCCGAAGGACCGCGTCGAGCATGCTGCTGCCCCCCGCCTCGGTAAGAGCTACGGCCTCCGAGGCGACGGCACGGCCCAGGAGGCGCTTGACCTCAGGCTGGCTGCGCCCCAACGACCGCGCGATCCGGCGCTGGCTCCACCCGAGATCATGCGCCTGGCGGACACCGCGTTCCAGCGTCCGGCTCGCTTCGGCGCGCAGGTCGTCCGCACGGGATCCCAGACCTGCCAGATAGTCCGCGAACGCATGCTCGACGGCCGACTCCTCGCCTTCCATGCGGCCACCTCCGATAGCACATGCTATCGAAGTCCACTCGGCCGCGCACCGCCCGATCGAGCGTCTCTGTTCCTCAGGAATCGCGACCTGATTCCTGAGGAACAGAGACGCTCGACGGGAGACAGCTCAGCCCCAGAGCCGCTCCGAGGCGATCCGCGCGCCGGCGGCCAGGGACTCGAGCTTGGCCCACGCGATCTGCGGGTGCACGCGCCCACCGAGCCCGCAGTCGGTCGAGGCCAGCACGTTCTCCCGGCCGACCCGCCGCGCGAACCGCTCGATGCGCTCGGCGACGAGCTCGGGGTGCTCCAGCACGTTGGTCGCGTGCGAGACCACGCCGGGCAGGATCAGCTTGCCCTCGGGCAGCTCGATGTCATCCCAGACGCGGTACTCGTGCTCGTGCCGCACGTTCGCCGCCTCGAAGGAGTACGCCCCGGCGTCGATGTCGAGCATGAGCCCGACGATGTCGCGCATCGGCAGGTCCGTGGAGTGCGGCCCGTGCCACGATCCCCAGCACAGGTGGTACCGCACCTTCTCCGGCGGGATGCCGCGCAGCGCGTGGTTGAGCGCCTCGACGTGGATCCGCGAGAAGTCCAGGTAGTCGGTGACGGTCGGCTCCGGCGTGACCTGGTCCCAGGACTCGGCCAGCCCCGGGTCGTCGATCTGCACGATGAGCCCGGCGTCGACGATCGCGAGGTACTCCTCGCGCAGGACGTCGGCCCACGCGTAGGCGTACTCCTCGTGCGTCGCGTAGTGCTCGTTGTGGATCCGCGTCGCCGACCCGGGCGCGATCGAGGTGACGAACGCGTCGGTCACCCCGGCGGCGTCGGCAGCGGCCCGCAGGTTCGCGGCGTCCTGCGCGACGGCGGCCTGCCCGGTGTACGTCAGCGGCCCGGTGACCTTCGGGAACTGCCCCGGCCCCTCGCCGTGGAAGATACCCGACGTCGGGTCGGTGTACGCCTCGCGGAACCGCGCCTGGTCGCGGCGGTTGCCGAACCCGGTCAGCCGCACGTCGCCGGGCGCGGACTGCACGTCCGCCAGCACCCACTGCGCGTCGGTGTCGAGCTCGAGCCCGCCGGTGCGCTGGAACGAGTACGACCACCAGGCGCCGAAGTCCATCGGCGAGGACATCGACTTGCCGTACTCGCCGTCGCCGACCACGGAGATCCCGGCCTCCTGCTGGCGGCGCACGACGTCGGCGACGGCGTCGCGCAGCAACCGGCCGAAGTCGCCGTCGGCGTCCCCGCTCTCGCGGGCCGCGTTGGCGGCGAGCAGCTCGGCGGTGCGCGGCAGGGAGCCGGCGTGGGTGGTCTCGATGCGGTCGGTGCTGCGCAGCACGATGTCCTGCCTCTCGGTCACGGGAACGGATCTCGGGCGATCGTCGCACGGTTGCCGGAACGGCAAACCGGCTGTCCCTCAGCCGGACGGCGGGGCACCATGAAGCCTCACGCCACCGGAGGTCCGATGCCCGCCACCGTCCGCCTGATCGACGACGTCCGCCCCGAGGAGTCCGACCACGACTTCCTGCCCGGCATGCGGCGCGCCTGGCTCATGCCCTGGTACGACCTGACCGCCCGCCTGCGCGGCGTGCACCGCCTCTACCGGCGCACGGTCGAGATCGCGGGGATCACCGCGGGGCAGCACGTGCTCGACGTCGGCTGCGGCACGGGCAACCTGAGCCGCGAGGTGCTGCGTGCCACGCCGGACGCGGTCGTCACCGGGCTGGACCCCGACGGCGACTCCCTGCGCCGCGCGGCCCGCAAGCTGCGCCGTCGGCGCTCCGGCGACGTGACGTTGATCCGCGGGTTCGCGCACCGCCTGCCCGTGCCGGACGCCAGCCAGGACCACGTCGTCTCGTCCCTGGCGCTGCACCACGTCCCGCTGGCCGAGAAGCAGCAGCTCGCCGCGGAGCTGGTGCGGGTGCTGCGGCCGGGCGGGCTCGTGACGATCGCCGACTTCGCCGGCGACCACGCCGGCGACCACGCCGCCGGTCACGGACGCGGGCACCGCCACGGCGGCGAGGGGCACCAGCCCGGGCACGGTCCCGGCAGCACGGCCTACGACGCCGACAACGCCGACGGGGGCATCGAGAAGCTGCTCACGGCGGCCGGGCTGGAGGACGCCCGGGCGCTGGAGCGGATGCCGCTGCTGGGCGACTCGGTGGTGTTCGTCCAGGCACGGCGGGCCTGAGGCGCCGAAACGTCACCCCGCGCTCCGGCGGCGAGCGCTCGGGACCGGACCAGGGGAGGACCCGTTGCGTCCCGCTCCGGAGAGGAGTCCTCCTGTCGATCCGCCGACGGCGAGTAGTCCCCGGCGCGGAGCACGGACGGCGGACCGGTTGTTCACGCAGCCGTCGCCCCGAGGTCCTTCCCCGGTGCCGCCGCGGTGTCTAGCGTGAGGTCATGACGATGCGACGCCGCACCCTGTCCGCCGCCACGGCCACCGCCGTGGCCCTGACCACCTGTCTCGTCCCGGCCGCCGCGCACGCCGCCGACCACGGCCGCTCCGGCGACGCTCCCGGGCAGCAGTCCCTGCGCGTGGCGACCTACAACCTGTCGCTGAACCGCGGCACCGAGGGCGAGCTGGTCACCGATCTCTCGACCCCGACGAACCCGCAGGCCCGCACGGTCGCGGAGATCATCCAGCGCACGGACCCGGACGTCGTGCTCCTCAACGAGTTCGACGTCGACGCCGCGGGCGAGGCCGTCGACCTGTTCCGCGAGCACTACCTGGAAGTCTCCCAGGGTGGCGCCGCCCCGGTGGAGTACCCGTACGCCTACACCGCGCCGTCGAACACGGGCGTGGCCAGCGGGTACGACCTGAACAACGACGGCTCGGTCGGCGGGCCGGACGACGCGTTCGGCTTCGGGTTCTTCCCGGGCCAGTACGGCATGGCGGTGCTGTCGAAGCACCCGATCGCGACGGACGAGGTGCGCACCTTCCAGGACTTCCTGTGGAAGGACATGCCGGGCGCCCTGCTGCCCGACGACCTCGACACCCCGGAGCCGGCCGACTGGTTCAGCGCGGAGGAGCTCGAGGTGGTGCGGCTGTCCAGCAAGTCGCACTGGGACGTGCCGGTGGAGGTCGACGGCACGACGGTGCACGTGCTCGCCTCGCACCCCACGCCGCCCACGTTCGACGGTCCGGAGGACCGCAACGGTCGCCGCAACCACGACGAGATCCGGTTCTGGGCGGACTACGTCACCCCGGGCCAGGCCTCGCGCTACATCTACGACGACGACGGCGGTCGCGGCGGTCTGCAGCCCGGCGCACCGTTCGTGATCCTCGGCGACCAGAACGCCGACCCGGACGACGGCGACTCCTCCGACGCCGCGATCGACCAGCTCCTGGAGCACCCGCGGATCACCGACCCGCTGCCGACGTCGGAGGGAGCCGTCGAGGCCGGGGCCCTGCAGGGCGGCGCGAACGACGACCACACCGGCGACCCGGCCTACGACACCGCGGACTTCGCGGACGGGGCGCCGGGCAACCTGCGCGTCGACTACGTGCTGCCCTCACAGCACCGGCTGCGCGTCCAGGACGCGGGCGTCTTCTGGCCGGTGCAGGCCGACCCGCTGTCGGCGCTGACCGGCACCTACCCGTTCCCGAGCAGCGACCACCGGCTGGTCTGGGTCGACCTGGCCCTCTGAGGACCGGCCCCGGGTGCTGTCCCGCGCTGCGGGCGCGGGGCGGCACCCGGCAGGTCACCGCGGGGTGATCCAGTATCGCCGCTTGGGCGACTCCCCCGCGACCGGGCGCAGGCCCTCGAGCACGCCGCCGCAGGCCTCGATGACGGCGCCGGAGCCGACGTTGTCGTCGTCGCACGTGACCAGCACCTCCTCGACGCCCAGGCCGGCCAGCCGCTCGACGGCGAGCCGCAGCATCGCGGTGGCGTACCCGCGGCGACGGTGCCCCGGCGCGACGCCGTAGCCCACGTGCCCGCCGACCTCCCGCAGGAACCCGGTACCGAGCGAGCGGCGGATCGAGACCCGGCCCACGGGCACGCCGTCGACCTCGGCGACGAGCCAGTCCGCGCGCACCCACCCCGGCGGGAGGTCCTCGCCGGCCGCGTCCCGGGCGACGCGATCGAGGATCTCGTCCCACGTGCCCTCGGCGAGCAGGAAGGAGAAGCCCTCGTCCAGCATCTCGGCGTGGATGCGGCGCAGGGCGGCCTCGTCGTCGGGGTGGGGCGGGCGCAGGACCATCGGCATGCGGGCAGTCTGCCGAGCGGGGACCGCGGCGCGCACGGGAATTCCGGACGGAGCCGCGGCCCCGGCGCTCAGGGCGCCGTACCGCCGTAGTAGGCGGCCAGCCGCCGGAGCCCCTCGTCGATGCTGACGGCGGGACGCCACCGCAGGTCGGCCCAGGTCTCACGCTGGTCGAACCAGTGCGCCGTGGAGAGCTGCTCGGCCAGGAACCGCGTCATCGGCGGCTCGTCGGTACCGGGGCGCACGCGCCACACGGCCTCGACGGCGCCACCCGCGACCCTCGCCAGGCCGGCAGGCACCCGCCACCGGGGCGGTTCCACCCCGGCGGCGCGACAGATGCCGGCCAGCAGGTCGGCCACCGGGCGCGGCTCCCCGTTGGTGATCACGTACGCCCGGCCGTGGACGGCCTCGGGGGTGTCGTCCAGCCGGTCCAGGGCGGCGACGATCCCGTCGGCCGCGTTGTCCAGGAACGTCGTGTCGATGAGCGCGGCGCCGTGCCCGAGCAGCGGCAGGCGCCCCGACGACGCGCGATCGACGACCCGCTCGACGAGCTGGGTGTCCCCCGGGCCCCACACGATGTGCGGCCGCACGGCCACGACCCGCAGCCCGCCGTCGGACCCCGCGCCGTCCCGCGCCAGGGCCAGCAGCTCGGAGACGGCCTTGGTCCGGGCGTACTCGCCGCGTGCCCGCTCGGGGTCGGCCGGTCCCGCCCCGACGCCCACCAGTGACGTCCCGGCGTGCGCCACCGACGGCGAGGACACCTGCACGAACCGCCGCACCCCGGCCCGCTCGGCGGCGTCCAGCAGGGTGCGCGTGCCGTCGACGTTCACCGCGGTGAACTCGTCCGGGTCCCCGGCCAGCGACACCTTCGCGGCGAGGTGCACGACGGCGTCGGCCCCGTCGACGGCGTCGGCCACCGCGGCCGGGTCGGTCAGCGACCCGGGGACGTCCTCGACGCCCGGCACCCCGGAGGGACGGCGCTGCAGGGTGCGCACGGACTCGCCGCGCGCGACCAACGCGCGCGCCACCCCCGTGCCGAGCATCCCGGACGCGCCCGTGACCAGCATGGTCATGGCGCGGTCACCCGGCCGCCCGCCAGGACGCCGGACGCCCAGTCCGCGAGCCGGGCCCGGTCGATCTTGGAGTTGTGGCGGACGTCGGTCGGCATCTCCGGCACCACGAGCACCGCGGCCGGCGGCACGGACGAGGACTCCCGCACCGCGGCGTCGAGAGCCTCGGGCGCCAGCCCCGGCCGCACCCGACCGCTCGCGCGCTCCGGCTCGACGACGGCCACGGCCTGCTGGACCCCGGCCGGTCCGACACCGACGACGGCGGCGCGGCGCACGCCGTCGACCCGCTCGATCGACTGCTCCGGACCGACCGGGGCCAGCGGACCCGCCGACGTCGTCAGCACGTGGGCGAGCCGCCCCTCGATCCACAGCCGCCCGGCGTCGTCCAGGTGGCCGACGTCGCCCGTGCGGTGCCAGTGCCCCGGCGGGGTGTCCCGCTCGGCCGCGACGTCGGTGAGCCACCGCCGGTCGTACCGCTCCTTGAGGTGCGGCGCGCTGACCAGCACCTCGCCCAGCGCCCCGGGGTCGGCCGACGGCGGCCCGGTGGCCGCGCCGTCGTCGTCCAGCGCGCTGATCAGGACGCCGCCGTCGGCCGGGTCGACGATCGGCCGGCCCACGCAGACGCCGGTGTCGGGCGCGCCCGCGGCGTCGCGGATGCCAGCCAGCGTGATGTCGGTGACCAGCAAGCACTCGGTCATCCCGTACGGGGTGTGCGCCTCGGCCGCCGGCATGAGCGACTGCGCGGCCTCGAGCAGCGCGGCGCCGATCGGCGCACCCGTGGACAGGAACGTCTCGACGCGCCCCAGCGCCTCCCGGTCGACGGCGGTGAGCCGGTCCGCCGTGTCGACGACGTGCAGGATCGCCGCCGGGGACAGGAACACCATGCGCGCGTCGGTGGCCTTCACGGCGTCGGCCACCGCACGAGCCGTCAGCGTGCGCGGCGCGGAGACGTCCATGTCCGGCGTCACCGAGCGGGTACCGAGCGCCGGACCGAGCAGCGCGAACGGCGCGAACCCGGTGACCAGCCCGGTGTCCGGGCCGACCGCGAAGTGCTCGGCCAGGACGTCGCGCAACGCGGACAACCGGCGGTGCGTGTACAGCACGCCCTTGGCCGGACCCGTCGACCCGGAGGTGAACAGCACGGCCGCGTCGTCGTCCGGCCCGGGTTCCGGCGGCAGCTCGAGGCCCTCGCCGGCGCGCGCGACGTCGATCAGCTCGTGGTCCACGCCCAGCGCCCGGCGTCGCACCGGGTCGAGAGGGTCGACGGCGATCCGCACGCCAGGCCAGCCGGCCGCGCGGGCGGCCGCGAGCGCCGTCGTCTGCCCGATCAGGTACTGCGGCCACGCCCCACGCTGCGCGCGGGTCAGCCCGCGCAGGCCCAGGCCGGCGTCGGCCACGACGACGACCGCACCGATCCGCAGGCAGGCGTACACCAGCGCGGTCAGCGTGGGCCCGGGCCGGACCAGCAGCGACACCCGGTCGCCGCGGCGCACCCCGATCTCGTGCAGGCCGGCGGCGAGGCGCCGCACCTGCCGGTCCAGCGCTCCCCAGCTCACGAAGCGTCCGGCGCCGGTGGCGGTGAGGTCCAGGACGGCCTGGTCGGTGCGCGACACGGGGTCGGCGGCGCGCTCGTCGAGCCCGGCCCAGATCGGCCGGAACTCCGTGCTGTCCGGTGCCGTCGACGACGCGGTGGTTCCCGAGGGCTCCGGCGGGGACGTCGTCCCCGAAGTGGAGGGACCCCCAGGGCCCGTGAACGCGTCTCCGCCGGAGCCCTCGGGAACCGCCGCCGCCGAGCCCAACCAGCTCAGCACCGGCCCGGCGTAGTCGACGTCCTCGGCGATCAGGTGCCCGGCGTCCTCGAACCGGTGGACCCCGGCGTGCGGGAGCCGACGCAGCAGGTCGTCGAGATAGCGGTCGGAGAACACCGGGTCGTGGGCTCCCCAGAGCAGCAGCGCCGGGACGTCGAGCGCGGCCACGCCGTCGGCGATGCGGTCCAGCTCGGGGCGGCTGACGTGGTCCGGCGCGGCGGGGATGTCGGCGACGAACTGCTCGATGCCGTCGCGGTCGTCGGCGGAGCGGTAGGGCAGCCGGTAGGCGTCGGCGACGTCGCGGTCCAGCCGCGGGCGCGCGAGGCCCAGCGTGGTCTCCAGGAAGGCGCGCGTGGTGCGCGTGCCCCAGCGGTGGACGCCCCGGGCCAGGGCGAGGCGCAGCGGGGCGGGGATCGCGACGTCGTCGGGCTGGTGCACGGCGGTGTTGAGCAGCGCGACCCCGGCGAGCCGGTCGGGGTGGTCGACGGCCCAGCCGAGCGAGACGACGCCGCCCCAGTCGTGCCCGAGCGTGACGACCGGCCCGTCCAGGCCGAGGTCGGCGGTGAAGGCGGACAGGTCGGCGACGCGATCGGCCAGGGTGCGGCGTCGTCCCGTGCGGGCGGACAGCCCCATCTCGAGCTGGTCGACGGCGACGACGCGCCAGGCGCCCCGGACGCCGTCGGGGTACTCACCGACGGCGGCGGAGGTCTCGATCGCCCGCTCCGTGAGTGTCTCGATCAGGTCCCGCCACAGGTAGGACCACGTGGGGTTGCCGTGCACGGCCAGCACGGTGCCGACCGGCTCGATGCCGTGCGCCGACAGCTCGGCGCCGTTGTCCAGGTAGTGCCAGTCGCCACGGACGTGGCTGAACCGGGACTCGAGGCCGGGCAGGTCCGGCGGGACGGTGCTCGCGGGGCGCAGCGTCACCAGGCCAGCTCCAGCATGGCGGTGTTGATGCCGGAGCCGACGCCCATGAGCAGCACACGGTCGCCGCGGCTGAGGGTCTCGGCCTCCTGGACGAGGGTGATGGGCACCGACGCCGGGCCGACGTTGCCGAGCGTCGGGTACGTCGTGGGGACCTTGGCGCGGTCCAGGCCGACGGCCTCGACGATCGCGTTGGTGTGCACCCGGGAGACCTGGTGGGTGACGTAGCGGTCCATCGCCTCCCAGTCCCACTCGGCGATGGCGTCCTTCCAGGCGTCCACGACCAGCTCCAGGCCACCCTCGAGCAGCCCCTCGGCGTCGGTGAACATGCCCTCCGGGCTGCCGACGCACAACCGGTGGTGCTGGGTGCCGGCGCGCGTCACGCCGCCGAGCACACGGTGGCCCTCGGGGTGGGCGTCGGCCGGGCCGAGCACGGCGGCCGCGGACCCGGAGCCCAGGGTCAGCGACGCGAACTCCTCCATGAAGCCCTCGCGGCCGACGTCCTGGGAGAGCAACCGGTCGACGGTGTGGTGCTGGATGTCGTCGGCGTCCTCGCCGTTGACGATCACCGCGTAGCGGATCTGCCCGGACTCGATCATGCCGGCGGCCAGCGTCATGCCGTTGATGAACCCGAGGCAGGCGTTGGCGACGTCGAAGTTCACGGCCGAGCTCGGCAGCCCCAGCCCGTGGTGCAGGCCGACGGCGACCGAGGGCTCGAGGTGCTTGCGTGTCACCGAGGTGTTGATGAGCAGCCCGACCTCGTCCGGCTCGACGCCGGCCCGGTCGAGGGCGTCCAGGCCGGCCGCGATCGTGGCCGCGTCGGCGTCCTCATCGGGTCCCCAGTTGCGCCTCTCCTCGACGCCCGCGACCCGTTCGAGCAGGTTGCGCGGCAGCCGCAACCGCTTCAGCGCGGGAGCGAGCCGCTGCTGGATCTCGGACGACGACGTGACCCGTGACGGCAGTCGGCGCGTCACGGACAGCAGCGCGACGTTGCCGAACCGGGTGGTGGCGTTTCCAGACACACGAGCTCCAGACATCCGGACGCCCGTGCGGCGCCGGAACGACGACATGTCACCGGACCGTCACGTGGCGGTCGGTTTCGCGGGCGCAAGGACACCCGTCCTCGAGAGTAGGACGCTCGAGGCCCGCGCGCTGTTCCGTCCGGCTGTTGTGTCGTCCACCACGACGTCCGGGAACAGGGGCGAACCGGCGCAGACCGGGACGAGTCCGAGGGGCGGCGGAGCGACCCGTCCGCCGCCCGTAGTCTGGACGCGTGCCCGAGACACCCACCGCCCTCCCGCCGTTCGCCTCCGACAACTACGCCGGCACCCACCCCGAGGTGCTCGCGGCCGTCGCCGCGGCCAACGACGGGTTCGCCGTCGCCTACGGGGACGACCCGTGGACCGCGCGCCTCGACGCGCGGGTGGCCGAGGTGTTCGGCCCCGGGGCGCTGGCGTTCCCGCTGGTCAACGGCACCGGGGCGAACGTGGTCTCCCTCATGGCGCTGTCCGAGCGGTGGGGCGGCGTCGTCGCCTCCGACCTCGCGCACGCCAACACCGACGAGAACGGGGCGCCCGAGCGGGTCGGCGGGCTGAAGATCCTCGCCTGCCCGTCGCGCGACGGACGGATCGTGCCCGACGACGTCGCCCGCTGGGCCGGGCAGCGCCACGACGTGCACCGCGCCCACCCCGGCGTGCTGACGCTGACGCAGTCGACCGAGCTCGGCACCGTCTACTCGATCGACGCCACCCGCGCCCTCGTCGAGGCCGCGCACGGGCTCGGCATGGCCGTGCACGTCGACGGCTCCCGCCTGGCCAACGCCGCCGCCTCCCTCGGCTGCTCCCTGGGCGCCCTGACCCGCGACCTCGGCGTCGACGTCGTCTCCCTCGGTGCTGCGAAGAACGGCGGGATGCTCGGCGAGGCCGTCGTCGTCCTGGACCCCGACGACGCCCCGCACGTGCCGGGGTCCGGGTACGACGGCGCCCGGCTGCGGCACGCCGCGGCCGCGGCGGTGCCGTACCTGCGCAAGGCGACGATGCAGCTCGTGTCGAAGACGCGGTACGTCTCGGCCCAGCTCCTGGCCCTGCTCGGCGAGCCGGGAGGCCCGGTGGACGCCGCGAGCGCCGAGGCCGCGAGCGCCGACGGTGCGACGGCGCCGCTGTGGCACCGCAACGCCGCCCACGCCAACGCGATGGCCCGCCGGCTCCGCGACGGGCTCGAGGCCGCCGACGCCCTGGACGTCACCACGCACGGACCGGACGCGGGCGAACCCGGCGAGCTCGTCGTCCCCCAGGGGGTCCGGGTGACCCGGCCCGTGGAGGCCAACGCCGTCTTCGCCACGCTGCCGCGCGAGGCCGCCGACCGGCTGCGGGCGCGGGCGCGGTTCTACGACTGGGCGCCTGGGGAGACCCCCGACCGGGTCGAGGTGCGGTGGATGTGCTCGTGGGACACCCCGGCCGACGCCGTCGACGCGTTCGTCGCGGCCGTCGCCGCCGAGGTGGCGTGACCCCGGGGCCCGCAGCCGACCCGCGCCTCCCCGGTCTTGTCCGCGCTGACCGGGGCCGGCTGATTCGGCGCTCTCAGCCGAGCAGGGTTAACGTCGTGCCGACGGGTCGCGACGGTGCGGTCCGGACCGCACCACCGGCCGAGGAGGCGCCATGACCGACGCAGGCACCACCGGACACACCGCCACCGCGTCCACGCACATCGCCGAGCCCCCGGAGCGGGTCTGGGCCGAGCTCATGCACCCCGGGGCCCGCTGGATGCTGGGCGCCAACATCGAGACCGACTTCCGGCCCGGCAGCCCGGTCACCTTCGAGGGGCACTTCTTCGGCCGGCAGTTCGCCGACAAGGGCCAGGTGATCGCCGTCGAGCGGCCCCGCCTGCTGCACTTCACGCACTTCTCCCCGCTCGGCGACCTGCCGGACGTGCCGGAGAACTACCACGAGATCCGCATCACCCTCGAGCCCGACGACGGCGGCACCCGGGTCTCGGTGGTCCAGCAGAACATCGACACCGCCGAGCACGCCACGCGGTCCGAGCAGCACTGGTGCGAGGCGCTCGCGACACTCGCCCACCGCGACGCCGCCCCGACAGCGGGGTCATGACGGGCGCGCGCCGGCGCGCGACGGTCCTGCTCACGACGGCCGTGCTCGCGCTGGCGGCCTGCAGCACCCCGGGCACGACGCCGGAACCCAGCGCGGGCCCGTCGCGCACGCCCGGACCGTCGGCGTCGCCGTCCGCCTCGCCGAGCCCGTCACCGAGCCCGGCGCCGTCGCCCACGCCCGGTCCGTCCAACGGCGCCGCCCCGGAACCCGACGACCCCGCCGCAGCCCTGTCGCTGGAGGAGAAGGTCGGCCAGCTGCTCGTCGCGGGCACGCCCGCCGCGGACGACGCCGTCAGCCCGGCGACACGGACCGCCGTCGTCGACCACCACGTCGGCAACGTGTTCCTGCACGGCCGCAGCGAGGCGGGTCTCGACGCCACGCGCGAGCTGGTGGACGCCGCCACGGCGCTCGCTCCGCCGTCGGCCCCGCCGATGCTGGTCGCGACCGACCAGGAGGGCGGCCTGGTCCAGGTGCTGCGCGGGCCGGGGTTCTCCGAGCTCCCCCGCGCGACCGAGCAGGCGACGTGGACGCCGGCGCGGCTCGAGCGGGAGGCGACCGCCTGGGGCACCGAGCTCGCCGACGCGGGCATCAACCTCAACCTCGCCCCCGTGATGGACCTCGTCCCGGCGGCCAACCAGTCCGCGAACGCGCCGATCGGCTACTTCTCGCGCAACTACGGCACCACGGCCCGCTCGGTGGTCGACTCCGCGACGGCGTTCTCGGCCGGCATGCAGGCCGCCGGTGTCGAACCGGTGATCAAGCACTTCCCCGGGCTCGGCCGGGTCACCGAGAACACCGACACCACCGAGGACGTCGTCGACGACACCATCACCGCAGGATCGGCGGACGTCGAGGTGTTCGGCGCCGGGATCGACGCCGGAGCCCGGTTCGTCATGCTGTCCAACGCCGTCTACACGCAGATCGACCCGGACCGCCCCGCGACGTTCTCCCCCGCGGTGGTGCGGATCCTGCGCGACGACCTCGGGTTCGACGGCGTCATCATCACCGACGACGTCTCGGCGGCCGCCGCGGTCGACGACCGGCAGCCGGCCGACCGTGCGGTCTCGGCCGTCGAGGCCGGGGTCGACCTCGTGCTGGCCTCCGCCGACCCGTCCGTCGTCCCGGAGATGGCCGACGCGCTGGTGGCTCGGGCGCAGGACGACCCGGAGTTCGCGGCACAGGTCGACGCCGCCGTCGAGCGCGTCCTCGCCGTCAAGGCCGACCTCGACGGCTGAGCACCGGGAGGGTCAGTCCTCCTGCGCCAGCCCCAGCACGTCCAGCGTCCAGGCGTGCTCGAACGCGATCTCCTCCCAGCGCGCGTACCGTCCCGAGACGCCGCCGTGGCCGGCCGACATCTCGATCTTCAGCAGCGCGGGGGCGCCCGCGGCCCGCAGCCGCGCGACCCACTTCGCCGGTTCGACGTACAGCACGCGCGTGTCGTGCAGCGAGGTCACCGCGAGGATGCGTGGGTAGTGCGAGGCGTCGTCGGGCACGTTCTCGTACGGGCTGTACGAGCGCATGTACGCGTACACCTCGGGATCTGCCAGCGGGTTCCCCCACTCCTCCCACTCGACGACCGTCAGCGGCAGGGAGGGGTCGAGGATGGACGTCAGCGCGTCGACGAACGGCACGCCGGCGAGCACCCCGGCGAACATCTCCGGCGCCAGGTTCGTCACCGCGCCCATGAGCAGCCCGCCCGCGCTGCCGCCGTCGGCCACCATGCGCTGCGGCGTGGTCCAGCCGGCGTCGACCAGGTGGTGCGCGCACGCGACGAAGTCGGTGAACGTGTTGCGCTTGTGCTCCAGCCGGCCGCCCTCGTACCAGGCCCGGCCCATCTCGCCGCCGCCGCGGACGTGCGCGACGGCGAAGACGACGCCACGGTCCAGCAGCGACAGCCGCGGCACCGTGAAGTACGGGTCGACGCTGATCTCGTAGGCGCCGTACCCGTACAGCAGCAGCGGCGCGGGGTCGGCGCCGGTCCCGGCCGAGTCCAGCGTCACGGCGTCGCGCTTCCACACCAGCGAGACCGGGATGCGGGTGCCGTCCTCGGCCGTCGCCCATTCCCGCTGCTGCACGTAGTCGGCGGGGTCGTAGCCGCCCAGCACGGGCTGCTGGCGGCGCACGGTGCGCTCCCCGGTGGCGACCTCCACGTCCAGGACGGTGGCGGGCGTGACGAACGAGGTGTACTCGACGCGCACCTGCGGGGCCGCGAACTCCGGCGTCTCGCCCGGCACCGCGCTGTAGAGCGCCTCGGGGAAGTCCAGCTCGCGCGGCGTCCAGGGGGCGTCCGGGGCGAGGGTCGCCAGCGTGACGACGGCGACGCGCGGGGTGGCGTCCCGCCGCACACCGAGCACGACGTGGTCGGCGAAGGCGTCCACGGACTCGAGCCGCACCTGCGGGTCGTGAGCCACGGCGACGCGCGCGGCGGCCGGGTCAAGCCCGTCGGCCGCCCCGGCGTCGCCCGCGGCCGGGCGCGGGGGCACGTCGGTCACGGCGAGCTCGAAGTTCTGCGCGCCGTCGTTGTGCAGCACGAGCAACGCGTCGCCGCGCCCGGGCAGGACGGCGTGCTCGACGGTGTACTCGACCCCCTCGCGGCGGCACCACACGGGGCGGAACGCACCGGTCGGGTCGGCGGCCTCCAGCACCCAGCACTCGCTGGTCATCTTCGAGCCGAGCTCGACGTGCAGGTACTGCTGGGAACGGGACAGCCCCACCCCCACCCAGAACCGCTCGTCGGGCTCGTGGAAGACCTGGACGTCGTCGGCCACCGGCGTGCCGACCTCGTGCCGCCAGACGGTGCACGGCCGCCACGCCTCGTCGACGGTCGGGTAGAAGACGTACCGGCCGTCGGGGGTGATCACGGCGCCGGGGAACGTGCCGACGACCTCGTCCGCCAGGTCGGCACCGGTGCTCAGGTCCCGGACGCGCAGCGTGTAGCGCTCGTCGCCCGTGGTGTCGACGGCGTAGGCGAGCCGCTCCCCCTGCGGGGCCACGGAGAACGAACCCAGGGAGAAGAAGTCGTGACCCGCCGCGGCCTCGTTCTGGTCGAGCAGCACCTGCTCGCCGGCGGGGACCTCCCCCGGCTCGAGCGCGGGCGGCGTCCAGTCGTCGGGGTCGGTCACCGGGACGCGGGCGCGCACCGGGTACTGCTGCCCCGCGGTGAACCGCCCGTAGTACCAGTGGTCGCCGAGACGGGTCGGGACCGACAGGTCGGTCTCCTGGGTGCGGTCCTTGATCTCGGTGAAGATCCGCTCGCGCAGCGGTCGCAGCCCGGCGAGCTGGTCCTGCGTCCAGGAGTTCTCGGCCTCCAGGTGCGCCAGCACCTCGGGGTCCTCCTTGGCACGCAGCCACTCGTAGTCGTCGACGACCGTGTGGCCGTGGTGGGTCCGGGAGATCGGTCGGCGGTCGGCGGTCGGCGGGGCGGCGAGCTCGTGCGGGCTCGCGGTGGCGGCGTCGTCGTGCACCCCGCCAGCGTACGGGTCGCGCGCCGGGTGCGGACCGCCGTCGGACCGCCGTCGGACCGGCCGGTGGACGACCGCGGCTGTGCGTGGCGTCACAGCGGTGCTGTGCCGCGCCGACGCCCCGCGGCCCGGCTTGATTACGGCTCAGCAACGGTTTCGACGCCCGGAGAGCCGCAGAAGGCCCGTCGCGACCGTTCTGTCCGGCCCGTCGGCCCTGTCCGACTCCCCGGTGTGATCTGGACGTGTCATCCAGGTCACAACTCGCCGCTACACTGCCCGGCACGTTGACACCACGACTTCGTCAACAGGGCCTTCAGCGGCGCTGTATGGCAGACGTCGGTGCAGCGCAGACCCGGGTTGCCCCCGGGCGCACGACCTGACCCACCGGAGGACTCGTCCGATGACAGCGGACCGACTCGACCTCGCGAGGAGGACGCGGCGCGCCATCACCGCCGTCGCCCTCGCGTTGCTACCGGCGATGCTCGTCGCACCACCTGCGACGGCGAGCACCGACGACGCCACCTGCCAGCCCGACGCCGACACGGCCTGCGTGGCCGGCATGGTGCTCAACGAGGACAACGACCAGGTCGGGGGTGTGGACCTCACCGTCACCGGCGAGGGCTTCACCGCGGACCTGGTCACCACGGACGAACGCCCCGTCGCGGTCGCCGTGCCCGACGTCGGCAGGTACGTCGTCGCCATCGACGCCTCGACGCTCCCGGACGACCAGCCGCTGCCGGAGGGCGCCGAGACCGAGATCGAGGTCGTCGCCCAGACCGGCGCCACGGCCCGCGCGGCCTTCCGCGTCGGTGCCGGCGTCGAGGCACCGGCCGCTCCGTCGGAGACGGCCGAGGACGGCGAGACCGCCGGAGCCGGCACCACGGGTGGCGACGACGGCGTGGGAGCCGCCCCCGAGGGCGACGCCTCCCTGGTGGACGTCAACTGGGGCCAGGTGTGGCAGCAGATGGGCTCCGGACTCCGGTTCGGGCTCCTGCTGGCGCTGGCCTCCATCGGACTGAACCTCGTGTTCGGCACGACCGGGTTGTCGAACTTCGCCCACGGCGAGCAGTTCGCGCTCGGCGCCGCGCTCGGGTTCATCACCGTCAACCAGATGGGCATGCCGCTGTGGCTCGGCGGGATCGTCACGATCGCCGTGTGCGGGCTGAGCGGCTACGCCCAGGACGCCGGCATCTGGCGGCCGCTGCGCAAGCGCAACGTGCCGGTGATGCAGCTGATGATCGTCTCGATCGGTCTGTCGATCACGCTGCAGTACGTGATCCAGCTGCTGATCGGCGGCGGGTCGGAGCGGATCCTCTCGTCGAACCCGCGGCCGCTCACCATCGCGGGCGTCACGCTGAGCGCCGCGTCATGGATCTCCATGGTCGTCGCGCTGGTGTGCGTGCTCGGCATCGCCTGGTTCCTCACCCGGACCCGCATCGGCCGCGCCACGCGCGCCGTGTCGGACAACCCGGCGCTGGCCTCCGCGACCGGCATCGACCCCGACAAGATCATCCGCATCGTGTGGGTCATGGCGACCGGCTTCGCCGCCCTGGCCGGCCTGATGTGGGGCGCCTCGTTCGGGTCCTTCAACTGGCAGCTCGGCGTCCAGCTCCTGCTGCTCATGTTCGCCGCCGTCACCCTGGGCGGCCTCGGCACCGCGCTCGGCGCGTTCGTCGGGTCGCTGCTCATCGGGCAGGTCGTCGAGCTGTCGAACCTCTTCATCCCCAGCGACCTGCGGTACGCCTCGGCGCTGGTGATCCTCATCCTGGTGCTCCTGTTCCGGCCCCAGGGCATCCTCGGCCGCCGCGAGCGGATCGGCTGAAGGGAGACACATCATGGACGAGTTCCTGCGCATCCTCACCCAGTCGCTCGGCGAGATCCTCGCCCCGACGACGGCCGCGATGGCCATCGCCGCGATCGGGCTCAACCTGCACTTCGGGTACACCGGACTGCTCAACATGGGTCAGGCCGGGTTCATGCTGCTCGGCGCCTACGGCTTCGGCATCACGCTGACCCTCGGCGGACCGATCTGGCTCGCCTTCCTCATCGCCGTCGCCGCCGGCGTCATGTTCGCGCTGCTGCTGGGCATGCCCACGCTGCAGCTGCGCGGCGACTACCTGGCGATCGTGACGATCTCCGCGGCGGAGATCGTCCGATGGTTCGGCCGCTCCACCCTCTGGCAGGAGTGGACCGGCGGCGCGTCGGGCCTCCAGGGTCGCTACTTCAAGGACCCGTTCCACGCCCTGTCGTTCCTGCCGGAGGGGCGGTTCGCCCTCGGGCCGTTCGAGTACATCAACACCGGCTCGGACTCCTGGTTCACCCGGATCTTCGCCTGGGGCCTGGTCGCGCTGCTGCTGCTGTTCGTCTGGCTCATCACGCGCAGCCCGTGGGGCCGCGTCCTCAAGGGCATCCGTGAGGACGAGGACGCCGTGCGCGCGCTCGGCAAGAACGTCTACTCGTACAAGCTGCAGGCCCTGGTCATCGGTGGCGCGATCGGCGCCCTCGGCGGCGTCGTCTACGCCATCCCGACGGCGATCTCGCCGGACGCGATGGGCGGCCGCACGATGACCTTCTTCGTGTGGACGATCCTGCTGCTCGGTGGCGCCGCGACCGTGTTCGGTCCGGTCCTCGGGTCGATGATCTTCTTCACCGCCTACATGTTCATGCGCACCGGCATGCGCACCCTGTCCGAGGACACGGCGCTCGGGAACTTCATCTCGACCACCCAGGTGGAGTTCATCGGCGGCATGCTGGTCGGCATCACCCTGATGTGCCTGGTGATCTTCCGACCTCAGGGCATCCTCGGGAACAAGAAGGAGCTGGCGTTCAATGTCCGTTGACGAGACGACGACGGCGGCCCGGAGCGAGGCTCTGGCGCACGTCGCCCACAAGCCCGGCGCCGCCAAGAACGACCCCATCCTCAAGGCCGACCACGTCGTGCGCCGGTTCGGCGGCATGACCGCGGTCGACGTCGACCACCTGGAGGTCCAGGAGGGCGTCATCACCGCCCTCATCGGGCCGAACGGCGCCGGCAAGACCACGCTGTTCAACCTGCTCACCGGGTTCGACACCCCGAACACCGGCGAGTGGAGCTTCCAGGGCCACTCGCTGAGCGGCAAGAGCGGCGCGGCCGTGGCCAAGGCCGGCGTGGTGCGCACCTTCCAGCTCACCAAGGCGCTGGGCCGCCTGACGGTGCTGCAGAACATGCTGCTGGCCTCGCCGAACAACCCGGGCGAGAAGCTCGGGCTGTCGTGGCTGCCGTTCCTGTGGAAGAGGCACGAGGCCGAGGCCACCGAGAAGGCCATGGAGATCCTGGCCCGGTTCAAGCTGGACGCGAAGGCGGCCGACTACGCCGGCTCGCTCTCCGGGGGTCAGCGCAAGCTCCTCGAGATGGCCCGCGCCCTGATGACCGACCCCACGATGATCATGCTGGACGAGCCGATGGCGGGGGTGAACCCCGCCCTGGTGCAGTCCCTGCTGGGACACGTCCAGGCGCTGCGCGACGAGGGCATGACCGTGCTCTTCGTCGAGCACGACATGCACGCCGTGCGGCACATCTCGGACTGGGTCGTGGTGATGGCCGAGGGCCGCATCGTGGCCGAGGGCCCGCCCAGCACCGTGATGAAGGACCAGGCCGTGGTGGACGCCTACCTCGGCGCGCACCACGACACCGACCTCGGGGACGACGCCCTGCTCGATCCCGAGGTCCTCGCCCGGCTCGAGGCCGAGGAGGAGAAGCGATGAGCCAGACCACCACCGCGCCGCAGGAGACGTCGATCGACGACGTGCCCGCGGACGAGCTGCTGCTCCACGCCGACAACCTCGTGGCCGGCTACCTGCCCGGGGTGAACATCCTCAACGAGTGCTCGCTCAAGGTCCGCCAGGGCGAGCTCGTGGGGATCATCGGCCCCAACGGCGCCGGCAAGTCGACCCTGCTCAAGGCGCTCTTCGGGCTGGTGAAGATCCACTCCGGCACCGTGACGCTGCAGGGCAAGGACATCACCGGGATGAAGGCCAACAAGCTGGTCGCCCAGGGTGTCGGGTTCGTGCCGCAGAACAACAACGTGTTCCCCTCGCTGACCGTCGAGGAGAACATGCGGATGGGCACGTTCCTCAAGCCGAAGATCTTCGCCGAGCGCTGGCAGTTCATCGGGGACCTGTTCCCGGTGCTGCACGACCGCCGGTCGCAGCGGGCGGGCGCCATGTCGGGCGGTGAGCGTCAGATGGTCGCCATGGCCCGGGCGCTCATGATGAACCCGTCGGTCCTGCTGCTCGACGAGCCGTCGGCCGGTCTGTCCCCGGTGCGTCAGGACGAGACGTTCCTGCGCACGCGGATGATCAACAAGGCCGGCGTCTCGGTGATCATGGTCGAGCAGAACGCGCGCCGCTGCCTGCAGATCTGCGACCGGGGGTACGTGCTCGACCAGGGCACGGACGCCTACTCCGGTCCGGGTCGCGAGCTGCTCAACGACCCGAAGGTCATCTCGCTCTACCTGGGCACGCTGGCCGAGGACGTCGAGGAGGCCGAGGCCGCGGAGTCGGCGGCCGCCGACTCCCGCGAGGCGGGTGACACCCCCGCGAAGTAGGCAACCCTCCGGCCAGGTAGGCAACCTTCTGGCGAGGTAGGCAGCTCTCCGGCGAGGTAGTACGACGGCGGCCCGCGGTTTCGACCGCGGGCCGCCGTCGTCGTCCCGGGGCCCGCGCGCTGACCAGGAACGCCCCGCCATCGCCGAGGTAGGCAACCTCGGCGCGAGGTAGGCGAGCTCCCGGCGAGGTAGGCGACCTCGGCGCGAGGTAGGCACCTTCCGCACCCCTTCGCCCGAGGCGAGTGGTCACGTGGTCCGACGGCGGCGCTCGCGCGTGCGGAACAGCGCCGTGTCGTACAGGCTCCGGAGCCGCAGGCCGAGCTGCTCGGTGTCGCGCAGTGCCGGCCAGCTGACGCGCACGAGGTCGACGCCGGCGGCCTCGATGTCCTCGTGCCGCTGCTGCTGCCGACGAAGCACATCGTCGGGCAGGCCGTACTCGCCGCCGGAGTACTTCACGTCGCCGTCGAACTCCACCCCGGCCCCGACCTCCGGCCACCCGAAGTCCACGTACCGGGTCCCCGAGCGCGTCTCCACCGGCATCTGGCACACCGGGCGGGGCAGACCGTCGTCGATGGCAGCCAGGCGGGCCACCGTCTCGCCGGGGGACCCGGAGCGCGGGTCGCACAGCTCGAGGAGCCGGCGAGCCTGCACCATCCCACGCTTGCCGACCGAGTCGGCCATGATCCGGCCCACCTCGGCCGGGTCGGCCCGCAGCCGGAACAGGGAGTCGGCGACGACCAGTGCCGCCGGGGGCCGCATCGTCCGGAGGCAGTCGACGAGCGTCCGCTCCTTCGACGTGACGGGGATCCCGTCGACGACGTCGCGATCGCGGGGCAGGAGCCGCGTGTGGTGACGCCGCACGTCGGGCTCGAGCCGCCGTCGGACGTGCGGGTTGGCCTCGTGCGTGACGTGCACGAGCGGCGGAGTCGCGTAGGTCCAGGCGCCGTGCAGCAGGGCCGCCGTGGAGTGGCTGAACCAGTGCTCGCCGCGCGCCGAGGCGGCGAGGCCACGCACCTCGCGCAGGATGAGCTCCTCGTGACCGTCGTCAGGCGACGCCGCGACGAGCGACCCGCGGACGGCCGACAGGTGACCGGTCTCGAGACGTCGTCGGATCGCGGCCACGTCCGCCAGCGCCGGCTCGACGGTCAACGGCACCTGCGGCGGCAGCCGGTCGGCTGCGAGCATCCCGCGCAACGGCGAGTCCGGTGCTCGCATCTGCGCGAGGATCGTCGTCAGACGGCGGACGGCGGGTGCGTGGGCGGGTTCGCGAGGGGCCATGAGGCGACTCTGGCCGAACCGCGCCGGGCAGGGACCGCCGTCGGGCGGCGCCTGTGGACAACACCACCCTGTGGACGAGCGCCGTACGGCCCGACGCCGTCGTACCGACCTCGCCTACCTGGCAAGAAAGTTGCCTACCTCGGCGGAGGGGCGCCTACCTCGGCCCGGACCGGCCTACCTCGTGGAAGATTTGCCTACCTCGGCGGAAGGTTGCCTACCTCGCGGGACGACGACGGCCCGGCCCCCTCCGCGGAGGGGACCGGGCCGTCGTGGGTCAGACCGAGAGGCGATGCCTCTCAGCGGGCTCGACCGGCGTCAGCCGCCGATCTGGCCCTCGATCTGCCGCACGTAGGAGTACGCGTTGCTGCCGTCGTACTCGTAGATGCCGATGAACGCGGACGACGGGTCGTTGTCCTCGTTCAGCGGGCCCGTGCCGGACGGACCGGTGTAGTTGATCTCCTCGCCGGCCTCGAGCGCCTCGACGCCCTCGGCGAACGTGGTGACCTCGGTGCCACCCTCCGAGCCGGAGACGGCGCGGATGTTCTCGGAGATGGTCACACCGTCGGTGCCCTCGCCACGCACGGCGGCCAGAGCCGCGAGGATCGTGGCGTCGTACGACTCGGCGGAGTAGGAGAACCCGTCGAGCTCCGCGCCCTCGTTCTCGGAGTGCCAGGTGTTCAGGCGCTCCTTGAAGTCGTCGTCGGCCTGAGCGCCCGGCAGGGTGCCCTGGATGCCGGCGAGGGTGCCCTCGTCGAAGTCCTCGGAGTAGTCGGACAGGTTGCCGTCCGTGAAGTACGTGGTGCCGTCGAAGTCCCAGCCCTGGGCGACGAGCTCGTTCACCGCGGCCACCGTCTCCTCGAAGGCGATGATGACGAGGGCGTCGGGCTCGGTCGCCAGAGCGGCCGAGACCTGCGAGCCGAAGTTCGTCTCACCGGGAGGGAACTCCTCGCCGGCGCCGTTGGCGCCGTAGACGACCTCGCCGCCGCCGGCCTCGATCGCGTCCTGCGTGTGGTCGCGCAGGCCGGTGCCGTAGGCGTCGTTGAGGACGATCATCGCGACGCTCTGGTGACCGCCGTCGAGGATCAGCGAGCCGAGGGCGGCGCCCTGGACGGTGTCCGGCGGCGCGGTGCGGGTGTAGAAGTCTCCGTAGCCCGACAGGTCCGCGGCGGTGTTCGCCGGGGAGATCTGCATGATCTGGGCCTCGGCGAAGGCGTCGACGACACCGAGCGACACGGACGAGGAGGCCGCACCGATGACCGCATCGGCACCCTTGTTCACGAGGTCCGTCACGGTCGAGTTGGCCACCGTCATGTCGGTGTTGTCACCCGAGTCGCCCCACTCGACCACGACGTCGTTGCCGAGCACGCCCCCGGCCTCGTTGATGTCGTCGATCGCCAGACCGACGCCGGCGATCTCGGGGGGCCCGAGGAAGGACAGCGTGCCGGTGACCGGCAGGATCGTGCCGATGGTCAGAGGCTCGGCTGAGCCTTCGTCCATCGACTCCTCGGTCGACTCGTCCGAGGAGGTCTCCTCGGCCGGTTCGTCGGAGCCGCAGGCCGTGAGGCCCAGGCTGAGAGCCGCAGCGAGGGCGAGGCCCTTGGCGGCCGTCATGCGTCGAGTCATCAGTTTCCCTTTCGGGGTCGGACGTGCCACGGCACTCAATGCCGCATGTAGTGGCGCTGAAACTAGTCCGGTTGTGTGACGTTCATGTGTCAGATGCGTCACTCCGGAAAGATCGTGACGAACCTGTGATCTGTCTCATCTCGAGAGACAGATCATGAGACGGACTCGCGGACCGACGCCGAGCTACACGGCCTCCATCGTCGCGGGGTCGGCTCCGGTGCGGCCCTCCGTGCCCGCCTCGAGAGCCGTCAGGGCGGCCATCTGCTCGTCGCTCAGCTCGAACGAGAACAGGTCGAGGTTGGTCTCCTGGCGGTGCGCCGAGACCGACTTGGGGATGACGACGATCCCCTGCTGCACCTCCCACCGCAGCACCACCTGGGCCGGCGTGACGCCCAGCTCGGCGGCGATCGAGGTCACCGCCGGCGCCTCGAGGTCGGCGCCGCGGCCGAGCGGCGAGTACGCCTCGACGGCGATCCCGTGCTCGCGGCACGCGGCCTGCACCGCGGCCTGCTGGAACCGCGGGTGGATCTCGATCTGGTTGACCGCCGGGACCACGGCCGTCTCGCTGACCAGGCGTTCGAGGTGCTCGGGCAGGAAGTTCGACACGCCGATCGACCGGACCGCGCCGTCGGCGAGCAGCTTCTCGAAGGCCTTCCACGTCTCCACGTAGCGGTCGAGGCTCGGCACCGGCCAGTGCACGAGGTACAGGTCGACCTGGTCGAGCCCGAGCTCGCGGCGGGAGTGCTCGAACGCCTGCAGGGCGTTGTCGTACCCCTGGTCGCCGTTGCGGAGCTTCGTGGTCACGAAGACCTCCTCGCGCGGCAGGCCCGAGGCGCGCAGCGCCGCACCGACGCCGGCCTCGTTGCCGTAGCCGGCCGCCGTGTCGATGTGCCGGTACCCGAGCTCCAGGGCGCTCTCGACGCACCGCTGGGTGCCGTCGTCGGGCACCTGGAAGACGCCGAGACCGACCTGAGGGATCTTCACATCGTTGTCGAGGGTGATGTTGGGGACACTCATGCCAGCAATCTTGCCGTTGTGCTGGTGCGACGTCATCCGCTCGCGTACCGTAAGGGCGTTGCAGTGTCTTGCTCGTACCGGACGGACCCCCGTCCTGCGTCGGGAGGCGGGGTCGTTCAGGATTGACCACGCACACCGGCGGACCTTGGTTCCACAAGAGTTTGACGACGAACACCGTGATGCGCGGTCCCCGACAGGCGGGGCCCGCGAGCTCTTGAAGGAGTACCCATGGCCACCGGTACCGTGAAGTGGTTCAACAGCGAGAAGGGCTACGGCTTCATCGCCCCCGAGGACGGCACCGCTGACGTGTTCGTCCACTTCTCCGCCATCCAGACGCAGGGCTACCGCACCCTGGACGAGGAGCAGAAGGTCGAGTTCGACGTCACGCAGGGCCCGAAGGGCCCGCAGGCGGAGAACGTCCGCCCGCTCTGATCTCGTCGGCGGGCCGCCTGACGGCGGCCCGCACCTGAGACTCGCACGGCCCGCACTCGCTGCCTCACGGCAGGGAGTGCGGGCCGTCGTCGTCTCCGCACGGGTCCGGGTCGACGCCGGGCATGCCGTCGGACGGGCCGCCGGGCGTGCCGCCGGGAACCCGCGGGCACGGCAGATCGTTCCTCCACCATGGGATTCCTCGACCGACTCCTCGGCAGGTCACGTGACGAGCGCTCCATCCCCGGCATGACCGGCGGAGGCACTCCGCGCGGGTACGGCCCGCCCACGCCCTCCGGCTCCGGCTCCGGGCCGGGCGCCGCACCCGCGGCGTCGTCGCACCGCTCGCCGGACGACGTGGCGATCGACCGCTACCGCTACCTGCTGCGCACCGCTCCCCCGGACGCCGTCGAACAGGCGCACGCCGAGGCGTTCGCCCAGCTCACCCCGGAGCAGCGGCGCCAGGTCCTCTCGGAGGTCGGCGCCACGGTGCCCGCGTCCGAGCGCGCCACCTCCGACGACCCGCAGTCGCTGGCCCGGATGGCCACGCGTGCCGAGACGCGCAGCCCCGGCACCCTGGAGAACACGTTCCGCTCCGGCGGCCCCGGTGCGATGGCGGGCGCCGGCGGCCCGAGCTTCGGGTCGATGATGGGGTCCAGCCTGCTCGGGACCGTCGCCGGTGTCGTCATCGGGTCCGCCGTGGCCAACGCGATGTTCGGCCCGGCGTTCGGCGACCCGACGACGCCGGTGGCGGAGGACGCGGCGGCCGGCGGTGACGCCGGCGGCGAGGGCGATCCCGGCGCCGGGGATCCTGGAGCCGACGGCGGGGACGGCGGAGCCTTCGCGGACGGCGGGGCCGACGCCGGTGGAGCCGACGCGGCCGGCGACGGCGGCATGTTCGGTGGCCTCTTCGGCGGCGACGACGGCGGCGGCGGTGGCCTCGGGGACTTCTTCGGGGGCGACGGCGGAGGCGGGTTCGACTTCTGAGCCCGTGCTACCTCGCAGGGAAGTTGCCTACCTCGGCTGAGCGTTGCCTACCTCGGCCGGAAGTTGCCTACCTCGCGGGAGAGTTGCCTACCTCGGCGGGGGAGGTGAGGCGCAGGAACGCGCCCAGCTGCTCCAGGTCCGTGACCGACGTCGGCAGGTAGTCCGTCAGCCGCGGTGAGCGGACGACGACGGCGCACCACTGGCCCCGCGAGACCGCCACGTTGAGCCGGTTCCGGCTGAGCAGGAAGCCCATGCCGCGCGGCACCTCGTCCGGTGACGACGCCGCCATGGACAGCACCGCGACCGGCGCCTCCTGCCCCTGGAACTTGTCGACCGTGCCGACCCGGACGTCCTCCAGCCCGGCCGCAGCCAGCGCACGCCGGATCGTGTGGACCTGCGCGTTGTAGGCCGCCACGACGATGACGTCCGCGGGCCCGAGCGCGCGCGGCTCCGCCCCGGCGGACCGGACCCACGGGCGCCCGAGCACCGCCCGGACCTGCCGGACCACCTCGTCCGCCTCCTCGAGAGACGACACCGCGCGACCCGCGTGGTCGACCAGCACCTCGTGCACGCCGGGCGCCACCGGGTCCAGCGTCCGGCCGTGGACCGTGGCGTGGGCGTGCAGCTTCCCGGAGTAGGCGAGCTCGGAGACCGCGGAGCACAGGTCGGGGTGCATGCGCCGCGACGCCGGCAGGAAGTAGCCGAACTCCTCGGGCAGCGTCTCGTGGCCGTCGGCCAGCCACCCGAGCGCCGACCCGGCGACCCCGGGGTCGGGGTGCGCGCCCTGGGAGACCTGCGGGAGCTGCTGCGGGTCGCCGAGCAGCAGCAGCCTCGACGCGGCCCGCGCGACGGCGACGGTGTTGGCGATCGCGAACTGGCCCGCCTCGTCGATGACGAGCAGGTCGAGCCCGTCGGGCGCCCAGCGCTCGTGCGCGAAGTCCCAGGCCGTACCCCCGACGACGCAGCCGCGCCCGGCGTCGTCGGCCTCGGCCGCGAACGTCTCGAGCCCGTCGGCGGTGACGTCCTGCCAGGGGGAGTCGGCCCGGGCCGACGAGACGGTCGACGGCCGCTTCTTGGCGACCTGCTCGGGCGGGACCCCTGCCCCGAGCACGCCGTGCAGGAGGTTCTCCACCACGGCGTGCGACTGGGCCACGACCCCGACCCGCCAGCCGTCGGCGACCAGCGCCGCGATGACGTGCGAGGCCAGGTACGTCTTGCCGGTCCCGGGCGGTCCCTGCACGGCGAGGTAGGACCGGTCGAGCGCCCGCACCGCCCGCTCGACGGCGGCGACGACGTCGGGTTCGCCGTCGGGACCGACGGGTGCCGCGGGCAGGCCACCGGCCACCCGGGCGGGACGTCGCTGCAGCAGGTCCGTCATCGGCCCGGCGGGCAGCCGGTCCGCCAACGGCGCGCCGGCCGTCTCCCCGGCACGCCAGGCCTCCAACGCGGCCCGGCCGGCCTCGGCCGTCGCCGTCTCCAACGGGCCGGGCGGCACGTGGCTGTTGACGCTCAGCGCGCACGGCAGGTCGTCGTGCGTCTCCTGGCCGCTGCCCACGTGCTCGCGCACCGTGAACACCTCCCACTCCTGCTCACCGTCGGCGACCCGCTCGACGTCGGTGATCGCCATCTTGCTGTGGAACCAGCGTTCCGCCAGCGGTCCGACGCCGGTCACCACCGGCGGGCACGGCACGTCGTAGAGCAGGAAGGCGTTCGCCCCGGCGCGCAGCTCGCTGCCCTCGACGGCCGCGCACCGCAGGGCCAGCATCCGCGACGGCGCCCGGCGTCCGGGCTCCTTCTCCCAGTCGCTCAGGACCCGACCGCTCTCGACGACGACGGCGGCGCGGCGACCCGGCCACTCGGCGGGCGGGAGCTGCATGCGGGAGAAGTGCGCCTGCCAGAACTGCTTGCTCTCGCGCCGGTGGTACCCAACGGCGGCACCGAGCAGGCTCAGTGCGCGTGCGGCCGCGCGGTCGGCGGGCTCGTGGGGATGGGCGTGCGCGACGGCGTCACGGATCTCGGCCTCGAGCGCCTCGCGGGCGGCCTTCTCCGGGTTCTCTGGCGGCTCCTCCAGGGGCAGCGGCTCGGCGACGGGACGTTCGACGGGTCCGACGACCTCGTCGTGCGCCCAGCGCAGCCAGTCCAGCAGCCGCAGCGTGGACAGGCAGTCGTAGCGGTTGTAGTCGAGGATCTCCTCGCGACGCTGGGCCGCCTCCTCCTGGTCCCCCGCGGCGAGCAGGTCGCAGTACTCCGCGTACTCGACCACCGACGTCGCCGCGTCGGTCACCCCGGAGCGCGCCGCCTCGTCGCCCATGTACAACGGCTCGAGCTTCTTGATCGAGCGGGACCGGTCCGAGATCCGGATGGCCGACCGGACCGTCGCGTACAGGTCGACGAGCACCCCGGAGCGCAGGAGCTCGTCGACCTCGTCCTCGTAGACCCCGTGCCGGGCGGCGATGGACAGCAGGTGCGTCCGCTCGTAGGCGGCGTAGTGGTAGACGTGCATGTCCGGCCACCGACGACGGCGCTCGGCCATGTCGTCGACGAACCGCACCAGCGCCTCGGCCTCCTCGGCCCAGGTGTCCGCCCACAGGGCGTGGAAGGCTGGCCGACCCTCGGCGTCGAGGTCGCGGGTGACCCAGCCGAACAGGTAGTCGATCCCCGACTCCCCCGGCGTCAGGGCGTCGTCGGGCGTCCACAGCGGGTCGCCCTCGAAGTCGAAGAACACGTCACCCTCGCTCGGCGGCGGCAGCCGCTCCACCGGCGCGGGGTCGGTCAGCGCCCAGCGCAGCTCGCGGGGGCCCTCGGGCGTCTCCAGCAGCACCGAGCCGTCACCCGGGTCGGTGCCCAGCTGCAGCGCGGCCTGCCGCTGCAGGCCGGCGAACCGGTCCGCCGTCATCCCCGCCGGCGGCTGCTCCGCGCCGGCCAGGTCCTTCATCGTCGTCAGACCGGACGCCGCCAGTCGCGCCCGCTGCGGGGCGTACACCCCGGCCACGAGCAGCACGTCGTCGTGCGCCGCCGCGGACTCGGCGCAGTCCGGGCAGGCCCCGAGCCGCTGGCAGGCCGCGTGCCCCGGGGCGTCCCACGCCACCGGTGCCTCGGCGTCGACGTGCCGGGCGACGACGTCGAGCAGCCGGTCGCGCCGAGCCCGGAACACCGGCAGCACCTCGGCCAGGGCGTGCTCGGTCAGCTCGCCCGTGCCGAGCACCAGGTGGGCGTGCTCGGTCGGGTCGATCCCGGCAGCGAGGAGCTGGTCGGCGTACGCCGCGAGCTGCAGCACCGCGCGCACCTTCTCCCGCTTGGCGAGCTTGGTGTCCCACACGGCGTAGCGCGGCCGCCCGTCCCGGGCCGCACCGGCGTCGCGCACCAGGAAGTCCGCCCGGCCGTGGAACCGCCCGTCGAAGAACGCCGCCTGGTAGACGACGTCGGCCCCCTGCTCGAGCGCGGCGAGCGTCGCCGAGTGCGCCGCGACCAGCCCGTCGTACGTCAGGTGCTGCGGCGGCGGGACCTCCAGCACCCCGCCCGGGCCGCCGTCGTCGGACGCCGTGCCGTACCGCGACCGGAAGTCCTCCAGGACGGCCTGCTCGTGCGCCTCACCGAGAGCGACGGTGCGCGCCAGCATCTCGTCGGTCTCGCGCGGCCGCTGCGGGACCCGCCCCAGGACCTCGTCGAGCCGCCGCAGCAACGCGTGCTCGCACTCGGCGGCGACCACCAGGTCGCTGGCCGAGTGCACGAGCCGGGACCCGTCCGGACCGTCCAGGAGGAACATGACCCAGGTCTACCAGCGGCCGCCGACATGGACCTGAGGGGGATGTTTCGGCCATAGTGGGGCCGCACGACGCCGAAGGAGACCCATGACCGTGCGATTCAACCCCCCGCCCGGCTGGCAGGTCCCCCCGGGATTCCGGCCCGACGCCGGCTGGACGCCCGACCCTGCGTGGCCGCCGGCGCCCCCGGGATGGCAGTACTGGGTGGAGGACGCCGCCCCCGCGCCGCAGCCTGCCCGCACCTCGACGATCCGCCCCGCGGGTGCCCCGCCCGCCGGTCGCGCACCCGACCCGTCGGCGACGACCGTCATGGCGCCCGTGCCCTCCGGGCCGACGCCGGCCGCGGCCGCCCCGCCGCCGCCCGGTCCTCCGTCGGGCGGAGACCCGCACCCGACGCTCCGCGGGACGGCTCCCGTCCCCCCGCCGCATCAGGCCGCCCGACCCGCACCCGCGGCCGCCCCGCAGCAGCCTGCGGCGACCCGCACCGAGTCGCGCGGCACCCGGTCGCGGCGTCCGACCAACGTTCTCGTCGCCGGGGTGGCGGTCGCCTGCCTCGCGCTGGGCGTCATCGTCGGGGTGATGTTCTCGATGGTGCAGACCTCCGACGCACGGCAGGCCATCGCCGACGCCGAGCGCGAGGTGGAGGCCGCCGCGGCGCTGGAGGCCGAGGTCACCGAGGACAAGGCGGCGCTCGACGAGCGGGCCGCCTCCCTGGACGAGCGGGAGAACCAGCTCAAGGACCGCGAGTCCGCGGTCGCCGAGAAGGAGTCCCAGCTCGTCAGCCGCCAGAACGAGCTCGACGAGCAGGCGGCCCAGGCCGAAGAGGATCGGCAGCAGCGCGAGCAGCAGGAGCAGCGCGACGACGACGGTGGCGGCGGCCAGTGGTGGTACTGGAGCTGCGACGACGCGCGGAAGGACGGTGCGGCCCCGATCCGGCAGGGCGAGCCCGGCTACCGCGGCGGTCTCGACCCGAACGGCAACGGCATCGCCTGCGAGGGCGGGGAGTAGCGGGCGCGCCGCCCGGTCGGTGATCCGGTCGGCAGTTCGTCGCCGGGTCGGCATGTCAAAGTGCCGCCCCGACGACGAACCGCCGACCGGAGACGCCGAGGCGCCGGCCCCGGCTCAGCGCCCGCCGGGGAACGGGATGACCGGGCAGGTGAACGACGCGACGACGCCGCCGTCGGACGCCACCCCGGCGTCGATCGCGGCGTGGACCTCCTCGACGGATCCGAGGATGCCGTCCCCGTCGGTGTCCCCGGCGGCCAGCACGGCGTCGAAGTCGTCGTACACCAGGGCGTGGACCTGCCACCGGCCGCCGTTGTAGTCGGTGTCGCCCGGCGCGGCCTCGGCGACGTTGGCCTGGGTGTCGGTGCCCAGGGCGTAGATGACGTCGAACGAGTGGTCCGGCGCCCCCGTGCCGGACAGGTCGTTCGGCGTCGCGACGGTGCGGTACGCCACCCCGTCGACGTAGAACGCAGTGCCCTCGCTGACCCCGGCCTGGGCGGCCGCGGCCGGCACCAGGACGGCTCCGGCGGCGAGCGCCACGGACCCGGCGACGGCGAGCGTGCGGTTGCGGTGCATGATCGTCCTCCTCGTGAGGGGCCGAGCCCCGGTGGCCGACCCGCTGCCTCCAGCCCACCGCGCAGGGTGGCCCAGGTCCATGACGGGGGTCTTACGGGGTCCTCACGGGGTCCTGACGCGGCCGGTCACGAGCCCCTGGGGCCGGGTGCGCGGCCTAGGCTGAACGCATGGTCCGGGTCCTCGTGGTCGACGACGACACCACCGTCGCCGACGTGGTGGTCGCCTACCTGGAGCGCGCCGGGATGACGGCCGAGCACGTGGCCGACGGCGTCGACGCCCTCGTCGCCGCCCGCGAGCGCCCGCCGGACGCCGTCGTCCTGGACCTCATGCTGCCGGGCCTGGACGGCATCGAGGTGTGCCGGCGGCTGCGCGCGGACCGCCCCCGGCTGCCGGTGCTCATGCTCACCGCCCGCGGCGAGGAGGACGACCGCATCACCGGCCTGGAGGTCGGCGCCGACGACTACGTGACCAAACCGTTCAGCCCCCGCGAGCTGACCCTGCGGGTGCAGTCGGTGCTGCGGCGCGCGGGCACCCCGGCCGACGGCGGCACGCGGCCCGACGACGGCACCCCGGCGGGCGGCACCCCGGCCACCGCCGGACCGGGCGCCACCCACCCGGCGCCCGCCGCGCCGTCGGGCACCCTGAGCGACGGCGACCTGACCCTGGACGTCGCCGCCCACCGGGTGCTGCGCGGCGGCGACGAGCTGGCGCTCACGGCCCGCGAGTTCGACCTGCTGGCCTGGTTCCTCGCCCACCCCGGCCAGGTGCACGACCGCGAGGCGCTGCTGCGCGAGGTGTGGGGCTGGGAGTACGGCGACCGGTCCACGGTGACGGTGCACGTGCGGCGCCTGCGCGAGAAGGTCGAGGCCGACCCGTCGGCCCCGACGCGGCTGGTGACCGTGTTCGGGGTCGGCTACCGCTGGGACGCCCGCGAACCGTCCGTCCAGGCGCAGCCCGGGAGCGCCCCGTGACCCCGCTGGAGGGTGTCGTCCTCTCGGCCGGGGTCGCCGCCGCCGTCGGGCTCGCCGGGGCGGCCGGGGTGCTGGCGCTGGGACGACGGCGCCCCTCGGCGGCCGCCGTGCTGGCCCCGCTCGTGGTGGTCGCCTCGGTCGCGGCCGGCGTCTACGCCAGCGCGCGGGCGATGTTCCTGTCCGAGCAGGACTCCACCACCGTGCTGTGGCTGCTGCTGGCCACGGTGCCGGTCGCGCTCGTCATCGGCCTCGCGCTCGCACGGCGCACGCACCATCTCGCCACGGAGCGGGCCGCGGCGGTCGCCGCCCGCGACCGGGACCGGGAGGTGGAGGCCCGACGCCGCGAGCTGGTGGCGTGGGTGTCCCACGACCTGCGCACCCCGCTGGCCGCCGTGCGCGCGCTGGCCGAGGCGATGGAGGACGAGGTGACCCGCCCCGCCGACGCCGCGACCGGCATCCTGGCGGAGAACCGCCGCATGAGCGACATGGTCGACGACCTGCTCGCCCTGTCCCGGCTGCAGTCGCCCGGGTTCGAGCTGACCCGCACCCCGACCGACGTCGGCGACCTCGCCTCCGACGCGCTCGCGGCCGCCGGACCGGCCGCCGAGGCCGCCGGGGTGCGCCTCACCGGGGAGGTGGCTGCCCCCGTCGTCGTACCCGTGGACGCCCGCGAGGTCGCCCGGGCGCTCGGCAACCTGCTGTCCAACGCGGTGCGGCACACCCCGGCCGGCGGCACCGTCCACGTGCGGGTGTCCACCCGCGACACCGACGGCCCCGCCGCCGTCGTCGAGGTCACCGACGGCTGCGGCGGCATCCCCGCCGACGACCTGCCGCGCGTGTTCGAGGCCGGCTGGCGCGGCACCGCCGCCCGCACCCCCGGCTCGGGCGGGGCGGGCATCGGGCTGTCCATCGTGCGGTCGGTCGCCGCGACGCACGGCGGCGGCGTCGAGGTCCACAACGTCGAGCTGGCCGACGGCGGAGGCGGCTGCCGCTTCACCCTCACCCTGCCGGCCTGACCTCCAGCGGGACCTCCTCCGTCGTGCCGTCGGCGTAGGTGACCTGCGCGAGCGCGGAGAAGGTCTCCTCCCCCGGCGCCCACAGCGCGAACCAGCCGTCGTCCACCGACGCCGCGACCTGCTCGCCGTCGGCCGTGGCGACCGTGACCGCCTCGATCTCGTCGCCGACGCGGCCGAACGCGGCGGTCACCGCGCCCTCCCCGTTGGGACCGTCCGACCAGGACGCCGTCCCGGACTCCGCCACGACCAGCTCGCGCGGTCCCGGCTGCGGGACGGGCGTACCGCCGACGGACTCCGAGGAGTACACCTGGGAGGAGCCGTCCGTCGTCGTCACGAAGCACTCCGCCAGCGCCCCGTCCCCGGACAGCAGCACGTAGGTGTAGTCGCCGCGCACCTCGGCCAGCACCGGGTCCACCGGGATCTCGGTGATCGGCGACCCCTGGTCGGCGGCGTCCTCGTCGACGGCGTGGGCCGCCGTCGGGCACGAGGCCGCGTCCTGCACCGCGGCGGCAGGGTCGACGACCTGCGGGGTCGGCGTCCACGACGCGTACGCCTCGGGGCCCCCGAACGTCGTCGTCACCACGACCCCCGCGGCCACGGCCACCGCGACCCCCGCGACGGCGCCGGTGGCCACCGCGGTCCGCGAGCGCCGCACCGGGGCGCGGTACCGGTCCGGCACGGTCCGGTCGGCGGCCAGCACCCGTGCCAGGGCGGGGTCGTCGGGGTGTCCCGGGGCACGCAGGTGCCGTGCCGGGTCCAGGCCGCTCAGGTCGTCCAGCAGCGGTGACCTCATGGCCTCTCCTCCTGCAGTCTGCGCAGCACGGTCGCGGTGTCGCGGCGCACCTCGGAGTACGCCAGCAGCCGCTTGCGGGCGCGGGTGAGCCGCACCGAGAACGTGGAGGGGCGGCACTCCAGCACCTGGGCGGCCTCCCGCGCGGAGAGTCCGTCCCAGGCCACCAGCGCCAGGACCTCCCGGTCGGCGTCGCTGAGCAGGTCCCAGGCGCGGCGCAGGTCGGCGCGCTCGGCCGCGGTGTCGTCCGCCCCCGGCACCTGCGCCGTCGGCTCCCGCTCCAGCCGCACCCCGAGGGCCTGCCAGCGGCCCCGCGTGCGGACCTGGGTGGACAGGACCTTGCGCGCGACGCCGAACAGCCACGCGCGCGCTTCGGTCGGCACGTCCTCCACCCTCCGCCAGGCGACCAGGTAGGTCTCCGAGACGACGTCGTCGACGATCTCCGGCGCGGCCCGGCGCGCGACGAACCGCACCACCTGCTCGCGATGGTCCACCCACAGGCGCGTCAGGCGCTCGCGGGCCGAGGCGTCGTCCACGGTCGTCCTCTCGATCCCTCGTCCCGTTCATGGCCGGCAGGGCCGGTGCTGCTACACCGTACTGGGAAACGGTTGCCCCTCTCGACGCCCTCGCTACCCTCGTGCAGGACGGCGGACGCCGACGCGCGTCCTCGACGACGACGTGAGGAGCGTCAGGATGCGCACGAGACTTTCCCGGACCGTGGCTGCCGGCGTCGGCGCGACGGTGCTGGCCCTGGGGACGGGCCTGGTCGCCACGGCACCGGCGATGGCGGACATCGGCGAACCGATCGGCACGATCGGCGAGGGGTCGTCCGACGGCGAGAACCTGCCCGACGGGAACCTGCCCGGCGTGCCCGAGCCCGGCAGCGCCGCGGACGAGTGGGTCGCCTGGGCCGCCGCGGAGCGCGCCGAGGCCGAGGCCACCGACTGGGAGGCCGACTCGGCCGCCCGCGGGTGCGAGCTGGTGGAGGTCTCGATCGTCGACGAGGTCGACGCCGCCTACAACGAGGCGATGGGCGCCCCGGCCGACCTGGCCACGCACCGGGTCGAGATGGTGGAGAGCTGCGAGGGCCCGGCCGAGTCGGGCGGGATGACGCTCGAGACCGGGGACGGTACGGCGAGCACGACCGCGATCGGGTCCGGCAGCGACTGCGACAGCACCAAGGGCCCGGGCACCATCTGTATCTACAAGTCCAGCGGGCGGATCTACTCCTCGTGGAAGTACCGCGGGTCGGGCAGCGTCTCGGGGTTCCTGCGGATCTACCAGATCTCGACGTCGGCCTCGAGCTGCTACCGCGGCAGCACGTGGCTCACGGGCCCGTCGCGGACGTGGAGCAGCGGCATGACGCGCAGCATCTCCAAGACGCGCACGACGTACTCGGGCTACTCGGCGCACATCTGGAAGAAGGTGTGGCACGGGCACACCGACTGGGGCAGCACCTGCTCGAAGCTCTGAGCGGCCCTCCCCGGCGCCGCGGTCGTGGAGCACCGCGGCGCCGGGGTCGGCTCACAGGACGTGGGCGAGGAACTCCTGCAGCCGCGGCTCGGTCGGGTTCTCCAGCACGGCACCCGGCGGCCCCTGCTCGACCACGACGCCGTCGTCCATGAACACGACGTGGTCCGCGACCTCGCGGGCGAACCCGATCTCGTGGGTCACCACGACCATCGTCATCCCGGACCGGGCGAGGTCCTGCATGACGGCCAGCACCTCGCCGACGAGCTCGGGGTCCAGCGCCGAGGTGGGCTCGTCGAAGAGCATCAGCTCGGGCTCCATCGCCAGCGCCCGGGCGATGGCGACCCGCTGCTGCTGGCCGCCGGAGAGCTGGGCCGGGTAGTGGTCGACCCGGTCGGACAGTCCCACCCGGTCGAGCAGCTCGGCCGCCCGCTCGCGCGCCGCGGCCTTCGACAGCCCGCGGACCTGCACCGGCGCCTCGGCCACGTTCTCCAGCGCGGTCATGTGCCCGAACAGGTGGAACCGCTGGAACACCATCCCGATCCGCGAGCGCTGCGCGGCGATGCGGTGGGGGTGCAGCCGGTGCAGGACGCCCTGGGCGTCGTGGCGGTAGCCGAGCAGCTCGCCGTCGACGTGCACGGAGCCGGCGGTGATCTGCTCCAGCTCGTTGAGGCAGCGCAGCAGGGTGGACTTGCCGGAGCCCGACGGGCCGAGCACCACGGTCACCGACCCCGGCGGCACCACGAGGTCGACGCCCCGCAGCACGTGCAGCGCGTCGGCGCCCTGGCCGAACACCTTGTGGACGCCGCGTGCCTCGACCATCGGCGTCTCGGCCATCGGCGTCGCGTCCGACGGCGAAGCGGTCGTCGCGCTCATGGGGTCACCTCCGCGAACGGGTCGTCCTTCGTGGTGCCGGCACCGCGGATCGTCGCCTGCCGGCTCAGTCGCCCGGCCCGCCGACCGGAGCTGCCGGAGCCGCCGGCGCTGCCGGGGCCGCGCCGTCCGGCACCGCGCCGCGGTCCGGTGGCGCCGCCGTCGAACCCGCGCCCGTAGTACCGCTCGACGTAGTACTGGCCGACCATGAGCACCGACGTGATGAGCAGGTACCACAGCGCTGCCACGATGAGCAGCGGGATGGGCTGGAAGGTGCGGGTGCCGATCGCGGACGTGGCGTAGGTGATCTCCAGCGTGAACGGCACGGCGACCACCAGGGACGTCGTCTTGAGCATGGAGATCGTCTCGTTGCCGGTGGGCGGCACGATGACGCGCATCGCCTGCGGCAGCACGATGCGGCGCAGGATGCGCGGCTCCTTCATCCCCAGGGCGCGGGCCGCCTCGGCCTGGCCGGGGTCGACCGAGCCGAGCCCCGCGCGCACGATCTCGGCGAGGTAGGCGGCCTCGTTGAGGGCCAGCCCGATCAGCGCCGCCCAGAAGGCGGTGATGACGTCGCGGGTGTCGAACACGAAGAACTCGGGCCCGAACGGGATGCCGAGGCTGAGGCGCGGGTACAGCACCGAGACCAGTCCCCAGAACACGAGCTGGGTGTAGATCGGGGTGCCGCGGAAGAACCAGATGTAGGCCCAGGAGACCGAGCGCATCACCGGGTTGTCGCTGCGCCGCATGATCGCGAGCAGCACCGCGAGCACGACGGCGATCGCCATGGAGCCGAAGGTCAGCACGAGCGTCCAGCCCACCCCGCGCACGACGTTGACGTCGCGCAGGTACAGCCAGACGGTGTCCCAGCGGAAGTTCGGGTTGGTGACCAGCGCGTGCACCACCATCGCGGCGAGCACGAGCAGCACGGCGGCCGACAGCCAGCGCCCGGGGCGCGGGACGGGCCGGGCGCGCAGGGGCGCGGGCAGGTCCGACGACGGCGCCCCGGTGTGCGGGGAGCCGGTGACGTGCGTGGTCATCGTCAGACGCCGGGGTCGAGCTCGGCGGTGGCCAGCGCGCCCTCGGCGTTGCCCCAGCCGGCGAGGATCTCGGTCAGGGTGCCGTCGTCCATGAGCTGCTGCAGCGCGCCCTGGATCGCCTCGGCGAGCGCGTCGTCGTCCTGGGCCACGACGACCCCGTACGGCGCGGCGTCGGCGATCTCGCCGAGCGTCTCGATCGAGCCCTCGGTCTGCTCCACGGCGTAGGCCGTCACCGGGGAGTCGGCGTACATGGCCTGGACCTTGCCGCCGACGAGGTTGGTGGTGACGTCGGCCTGGGAGTCGTAGGGCAGCACCTCGACGGGCTCGGCGCCGTCGGCCTCGCAGCTCGCCGAGACGTCCTCGAGCGCGCCCTGCTGGACGGTGCCGGTCTGGACGCCCACGGTGACGCCGCACAGGTCGGCGGGGTCCACGCCGTCCGGGTTGCCGGTGGCGACGGCGAGCTGGGAGCCGGCGTCGAAGTAGCTGACCATGTGGGCGACCTGCAGCCGCTCGGCGTCGATGGTGAAGCCGGAGATGCCGACGTCGTACTTGGTGCCGACGGCCGGGATGATCGCGTCGAACGTGGACGGCTCGATCTCGGCCTCCAGGCCGAGGGTGGCGGCGACCGCGTGGGCGATGTCGACGTCGAACCCGACCGGGGTGACGCCGTCGGACGCGAGGAACTCGGCCGGGGCGTACGAGAGCTCGGCGCCGACGGTGAGCACGCCGTCCTCGGCCACCGCGGCGGGGACCAGCGCGGCCAGCTCGTCGTCGGCCTCGACGGTCGAGGCGTCGAACGCCGCGGCCGGCGCGGCCGAGGAGCCGTCCGACGCGGCGTCGCCGGTGGCGGAGCCGAGGTCCTCCGAGGCGGTGGTGCAGCCGGCGAGCAGGGCGACGACGGCGACGGCGGACAGGGGCAGGACGGTACGGGCGCGCATGACGGCTCCAGGGATCGCGTGGAGGGGGACGACGCCCGCGCCCGGTCAGGGCCTCGGAGCGTCTATGCGGCAGTATGCATACCTATACATAGCGTTCCCAAACCCGAGCCCCATGACATCGATCACGCACCCCCGTCACCTCCCGCCCCGCGTGGCCGTCTCGAAAGCCCGGCCGTCGCCGCACCGCGTCGAGCGAGACACGCCCCGGCCCGGCAGCCGCGACAAGCAGGCCGGGGACGGACGACAAAGGTCCGGGTCCTTCCGTGGCGCCGTCGTCAGACGGGAAGCGCAGGGCGCGCAGCGCCCGTGAGCGCGGCGGCGCCACGGAAGGACCCGGACCTCGAACGGACCTCGGAACCGGAGCGAGACCTACGTGTCGTGCTCGATGATCCCCATGTCCTCGCGGTGGTCGTCCTCGCCGCCGGGCGGGAACTCCGTCCGCTCCGGCCGGCTGCGCAGGGCCACGATCGCGAGGATCAGGCCGCCCCAGACGACGATCAGGGCGACCGCCATCATGATGATCGCGGTGGTGCTCATCGCGACGCCTCCTTCCGCACGGCGGGGTCCTCGACCGGCGGGTACGGCGGCCAGGCGCGGTACAGACCCGGTCCGCGCCAACGGAACGCCCAGAAGGCGAGCGACCCGACCACCAGCAGCGCCACGGTGCCCCAGCCTGCATAGAGCAGGTACGTCTCATCGTATCCCTCGTAGGGCTCACTGATGCGCACCCGGACCGTCTGGACCAGCATGATCGTGAGCATCACGGGGATGATGACGCCGACGCAGGCGTACCACCACGCGCCGAGCTGCGTCGTCGAGACGGCGTTGAGGTGGTAGCGCAGCTCGGGCGCCCGGCGGTAGACCCACACGACGAAGACGCACATGAGGATCGCCGAGGCCACGATGCCCATGTTGTTGACCCAGTGGTCGACGGTGTCGAGCAGGAAGAGTCCCGTCGTGGTGCTGAAGCCGACCACCGAGACCACGCCCAGGACACCGCCGAGCCACAGCACGGCAGCGGTCCGGGACAGGGCGAACTTCTCCTGCAGGGCCGCGGAGACGACCTGGAGGATCGAGACCAGCGACGTGAACCCGGCCATCACCAGCGAGCCGAAGAAGAGCGCACCGAACAGGGCGCCGGCCGGCATCTCGGAGACGATCGCCGGGAACGTGATGAACGCGAGGGTGACTCCAGTGAGGTTCAGTTCCTCCAGTGCGACTCCCTGCTCCAGGGCGAGGAAACCGAGAGCGGAGAACACGCCGAGGCCGGCCAGCATCTCGAAGCCGGAGTTGGAGAACGCCACCACCAGGCCGGGGCCCGTCATGTTCGACCGACGGCGCCGGTACGAGGCGTAGGTGATCATGATGCCGAACGCCACGGACAGCGAGAAGAAGATCTGCCCGTAGGCGGCGATCCACACCTCAGGGTCGGCCAGCGCGTCCCACTGCGGGGTGAACAGCGCGTTCAGGCCGTCGCCGGCGCCGTCGAGGAACAGAGCCCGGACCACCAGGGCGCCGAACGAGACGAGCAGCAGCGGGATGAAGACGATGTTGGCGCGCTGGACCCCCTTGACCACGCCCGCGGCGAGCACCGCGACGACGACCAGCCAGACGAGTGCCAGCGGGATCAGCACGGCGGCCACGAAGTCGAAGGTCAGCCACGGGTCGGCCCCCCCTGCGTCGGCGAGCTGCAGGTGCTCCCCGATGAAGAACGTGGCGGGGTCGTCGCCCCAGTCGAGGCCGAAGGAGTAGACGAAGAAGCTCGCCGCCCACGCCACGACCGCGGCGTAGTAGACGGCGATGACGATGCAGATCATCACCTGGAACCAGCCCAGGGTCTCCAGCCAGCCCTTGATCCGGCGGAACGCCTGGGGGGCGCCACCGCGGAACCGGTGACCGATCGCGTAGTCGAGGAAGAGGATCGGGATGCCCGCCGTCAGCAGCGCGATGAGGTAGGGCACGAGGAACGCGCCGCCACCGTTCTCGTAGGCCACGCCGGGGAACCGCCAGATGTTGCCGAGACCCACGGCCGAGCCGATCGCCGACAGGATGAACCCCACCTGCCCGGTGAACTGCTCCCGCGGGGCGGACTTGTGTTGTGCACTCACGGGTCACACACCTTCCGCGCTGGTCGCCGCTTCGTCAAACCGTTCTCTCCTGGTGATCATGCGCGACATCGCGGTCCTCGGCATGTCGAGGCGACAGGTGCGTCGGCGCCGGTCAGCCGAGCAGTCGCGCGACGTACCCGCCGCGCAGCCGGCCCTGCGGGTCGAACCGGTCGGCCAGCGCGCGGAAGTCCTCGAACCGCGGGTACGCCGCGCGCAGGGCGACGGGGTCCGCGGCGAACACCTTGCCCCAGTGCGGCCGGGCGCCGAACGGCGCCAGGGCGTCCTCGATCACCGGCAGCAGCCCCGCGACCTCGGCACCCCGGGGGTGCCAGGTGAAGTGCAGGCCGATCGAGTCCTCGCCGAAGGGGCTGAGCCAGAGATCGTCGGCGGCGACGGTGCGGATCTCCCCGGTCAGCAGCAGCGGCCCGACCCGGGGCCCGAGGGCGCGCATCGCCTCGATCGCCTCGGCGGCGTACCGCCGCGGCAGCAGGTACTCGCTCTGCAGCTCCTCCCCGGCCGACGGCGTGTGGTCGAGCCGGAAGTGGCTGAGCCGCTCGTGCGAGGGCCCCGGTACGCCGTGCTGCGCGGTGCAGGCGGCCGGGTCGACGCCCGGGACCGGGTGCACGTCCTCGTCGGCCCACCGCAGCCCGGGCACGGGCTCGGGGCGACGGCCCGCGCCGTCGGCCACGACGGACTTGAACCAGGCCGCCCGGACGGCGGGCTCGTCCCAGCTCGTGAAGAGGCTGACGGAGTAGGCCGACCCGGTCACGGCGTCGAAGTGCTCGAGCACCGTCTGCCACGGCAGGTCGAGGGCGACGTCCTGGCGCACCTGGAACGCGGGCACCGTGGCGAGCTCCAGGCGCGTGACGATACCGAGCGCACCGAGGGACACGACCGTGCCGGCGAAGACCTCCGGGTCGGTGTCCCGGGTGATCCGGCGCAGCTCCCCGGCGGTGGTCATCAGCTCGAGCCCCACGACGGCGCTCGCCAGCGACCGGTTGGCGTCCCCGGACCCGTGCGTGGCCGTGGCGACCGCCCCGGCCACGGAGATGTGCGGCAGGGAGGCCAGCTGGGTCACCGCGCGCCCCTCGACCTCCAGGGCGCGCGACAGCTCGCCGTACCGCAGTCCCGCGTTGACGGAGACGACGCCGGTACCGGTGTCCAGGTCCACGGCCGGACGGCCGTCGTCCAGCCCGTCGACCTGCACGTGCGTCCCGGTCGTGTCGGCCAGGTCGTTGAACGAGTGGCGCGACCCCAGCGCGCGCACGGGCCCGCCGACCGCCAGTACGTCAGCGAGCTCCTCCAGGGATGTCGGGCGCACGAGGTCGTGCGCGGCGTAGGCGAGGTTCCCGGCCCAGTTCCGCATGGGCCCCAGGGTGCCATGGCTGGTCAGGGCGCGCGCAGGAAGTCCGCCAGTCCGACCGCCGTACGAGGTGCCAGGCGGACCGGCCACCCCCGCCCCGCCCTGTGGGCAGGAAATCTGCAGGTCCTCAGGGGTGTGAGGGTGCAGATTTCCTGCCCACAGCGCCGGGGAGCGCCGGGGCGGGGAGGGGCTGGGCTGGGCTGGGCTTGCCTGGGTCAGGCGAGCGTGAGCGACACCGTGGCGTAGGAGTGCGCCGGGAGCGTCACCTCGAGCCCGCGCTCGTGCGGGCGGACCGACTCCAGGGCCACCGGGGCGACGGCGTCGGGCGCGTCCGGGCTGTTGTGCGTGGCCAGCTCCGGCGCGGTCAGGACCCGACCCTCGTGCCCCGTGACCTCACGACCGCGCAGGTCGAGCACGATCGTGCGCTCGGCCTCGGCGTCCAGGTTGGTCAGCGACACGGTTGCACGGTCCCCCGAGACCGAGGCCGACGCCGAGACCAGCGGCAGCTCCGCGCCGTCCGTCGTCCGCGTGGGCGCCCCCTGCAGGTGGACGGCGAGCGAGTCCGCGTCGTGGTGCGGGGTGTTCATCGCGAAGACGTGGTAGCTCGGGGTCCGCACGAGGGCGCCCGTCTCGGGGTCGGTGAGCAGCATCGCCTGCAGCACGTTGACCGTCTGGGCGATGTTGGTCATCACCACACGGTCGGCGTGCCGGTGGAAGGCGTCGAAGTGCACCGACGCGACCAGCGCGTCGCGCAGGGTGTTCTGCTGGTACAGGAACCCGGGGTTGGTCCCCGGCTCCACGTTCCACCAGGTGCCCCACTCGTCCACGACCAGCCCGATGCGCCGGTGCGGGTCGTAGCGGTCCATCACCTGGCCGTGGCGGGTGAGCAGGCGCTCCATGAACGCGGCGCGCTGCAGGGCGAGGTACCACTCGTCCTCGCTGAACTCGGTCGCGCTGCCCTTGTCCTGCCACGGCCCGGTCATCGTGTAGTAGTGCAGCGAGATCGCCTGGAACGGGTCGCCGGGCTTGTCCGCGTCCGCGGGGTCGTCCAGGGCGTCGAACGACCGCATGAGGACCTCGGTCCAGTGCAGGTCGGCGTCGGAGGCGCCCGCGGCGATCCGGTACGTCGTGTTCTCGCCGTGGTTGCGCACGTAGGTGGAGTACTGGCGGGCCAGCGAGGCGAACTGCTCGACCCGCAGGTTGCCGCCGCAGCCCCACGCCTCGTTGCCGATGCCGAAGAACGGCACCTTCCACGGCTCGTCGCGCCCGTTCTCGCGGCGCAGGGCCGCCATCGGCGAGTCGTCGGCGCGGGTGAGGTACTCGATCCACTCGCTCATCTCCGCGACGGACCCGGACCCGACGTTCCCGCTGATGTAGGCGTCGGCGCCGAGCAGCTCGCACAGGTCCATGAACTCGTGGGTCCCGAACGAGTTGTCCTCGACGACGTCGCCCCAGTGGGAGTTGACCATGCGGGGGCGCTGGTCGCGCGGGCCGATGCCGTCGCGCCAGTGGTAGTCGTCGGCGAAGCAGCCGCCGGGCCACCGCAGGTTGGGGATCTGCAGGGCCCGCAGCGCCTCGACGACGTCGGTCCGGATCCCCCGGACGTGCGGGACGTCGGCGTCCTCCCCGACGTAGAAGCCGTCGTAGATGCAGCGGCCGAGGTGCTCGGCGAAGTGGCCGTAGACGTGCCGGGAGATGCGCGGGCCCGGGACGTCGAGGTCGATGATGGCGGTGGACTGGTCCTGCGGCATGGTGCTCCTGGAGTTCTGGGGTGGGTGGTGCGTGCTCGTCAGCCCTTGACGCTTCCCGCGAGCAGTCCGCTGACGATGTGTCGCTGGGTGAAGACGAAGAAGATCACCATCGGGATCAGGGCGATCACCGTGATCGTCATGAAGGCCGGCCAGTCGGTCGTGAACTCCGAGACGGCGCTGTACACCTGGAGCACGATGGTCTCCTTCTGCGGCGAGGACAGGAAGACCGTCGGCAGGAGGAAGTCGTTCCAGACCCACATGGTCTGGAACACGCCCACGGTCACCAGGATCGGCTTGATGAGGGGCAGGACGATCCGCCAGAAGATCTGGTTGGTCCCGGCCCCGTCGATCCGCGCGGCCTCGATCACCTCGTACGGCAGGGTGCGCATGTAGCCCTGGATGAGGAAGAAGCAGAAGATCGCCCCGCCCATGTACATGATGACCAGGCCGTTCAGGCTGTCGACCAGCTCGAAGCCGACGAGGGTCCGGTAGAGCGGGATCATCGTGGACTGCGGCGGGATGATGAACCCGACGAGCAGCAGGCTGCCGAGGATCCTGGTCGTCCGGTTGCGCGCGATGATCATGGCGTACGCGGCCATCGCCCCCACGAGGAGCTGCGCCAGCACCGCCAGGACCGTCACGTACAGCGTGTTGCCGAAGGCCTGGTAGATCGACATGTCGCCCAGGGCGGACGACCAGTTCGCGAACGACCAGGTCTCCGGCAGACCGAGCGGCGAGGACACCATGTCGGCCTGGGTCTTGAACGTGTTGATGACGATGTAGTAGAGCGGCACACCGATGATCAGCGCGAGCGCGATCATCCCGATGCTCAGCAGCGTGCGCCGCCAGAGGGCCGTGGTCATGCGAATCGCCTCCCGATGCGGCTCGTGATGCGGAGCTGGGTGAACCCGATGACGCCGACCGCCACGGTGAACATCACGGCGAGCGCCGACGACAGCCCGTACTCCCCCTGGCCGACGCCGGTGACGACGAGCGACTGGGTGATGGTGTACGTCGCGAACCCGGGTCCGCCGTTGGTCAGCGTGTACGGCAGGTCGAACACCTTCAGACCGTTGGTGAGCAGCAGGAAGGAGCTGACCACCATCGCCGGCATCAGCAGCGGCAGGGTGATGGCGAAGAACTGCTGGCGCGGCGACGCACCGTCGATCTTCGCGACCTCGTAGTACTCCTGCGGGATCGACTGGAGGTAGGCGAGGTAGAGCACGGCGTGCCAGCCGGTCTGCGCCCACACGCCGACCATGATCACCGAGAACCGCGCCAGGGTGTTGTCCGACAGCCACGAGACCGCCTCGATGCCGAACCAGTTGGACAGCAGGGTGTTGAGCACCCCGGACGGCAGCGGGGACAGGATGTAGCTCCAGACCAGGCCCAGGATGGCCATGCTGGGCACCGCCGGGAAGAACCAGAGCGAGCGCACGACGTTGCGCCCGACGAAGGCCTTGTTGAGCTGCACCGCGAGGGGGATGGCCAGGCAGGTGACCAGCAGGGTGGTGCCGACGGCGAACAGCAGCGTGAAGGTCAGCCCCGAGAGCATCGAGGGGTCGTTGAGGATCTGGACGTAGTTGTCCCAGCCGATGAAGTTCGCCTCGGGGCTGTAGCCGGTGAAGTCCGTGAAGCTCCAGTACAGGCCCTGGAGCAGCGGGACCACGAACAGGAAGACGAAGACGACGATCGCAGGGATCAGGAACGCCCTGTTGATCGTGATCTGCTTCCAGCCGCCCTCGACGGATCGGCGTCGGCGCTTCCTGGCGGTGGGCGCGGACGCGCCACTCGACGTCGGAGTCGTCAGTGTCGTCATGGGGTGACCTCTCTCGGCGAGCGCCCGGGGCCGTCGGCCCCGGGCGCTCGTGGACCCGATCGGCTCAGCTCGAGAGCTTCGCGTCGAGCGCAGCCGCGACGTCCTCGGGGCCGATCTGCCCCTGGATCATGCGCTGGACCTGCGCCACGGCCTCGACGTTCAGGACGTCCTCGTCACGCTGCCAGGCGATCATCGGCAGGTAGAGGTCGCCGTCCCGGATCGGCTCCACCATGGGCTCGAAGACCGGGTCGACCTCCGGGGTGAAGTTCTCGGTCACCGTCACGTCGTTCGTCGCCTCGTGGAACATCTCCACGCCCTGCTCGGAGGCGAGCCAGGTCAGGAAGGTCTTGGCCGCCTCCTGCGTCTCCTCGTCCGAGCTCGCGCTGATCGCGTAGCCGGGGGCCGCCGCTCCCGCCTGGAACGGCATCCCGTCGGGCAGCCCGGGGACCTGGCCGAACTCCCAGTCCAGCTCGGGGTTGGCCTCCTGGACGGCGTTGATGATCCAGGGACCGGCGTTGATGACGGCGACCCGCTCGTTGGCGAACTCGTCGCGCACCTGGTCGCCGTCGAGCGCGACGACGTCCGCGGAGACGAGCCCCTCGGTGTAGAGGCGGTTGTACTCCTCGAGGATCGGCGTCCACTGCTCCGCGAAGGTCGACGAACCGTCGAAGATCTGGTCGTCCACGCTCGGGTCGCTCTGCGAGGTCTTCGCGCCGAGCATGGCCGAGACGGTGGTCGGCATCTGGTCGACGCTCTCGAGGAACGGCGTGTAGCCGGCGTCCTGGAGGTCCTGGAGCATGACGAGGAACTCGTCCCAGGTCTCGGGGATGCCGTCGTACCCGACGTCGGCGAGCATCTCCTTGTTGTAGGCGTAGCCCGCCGCCCAGGAGGACAGGGACAGCCCGTACTCGGCCCCGTCCCTGCCGTAGGTGTCGAGGTTGAACTGCTGGATGCCCTCCATGAAGGGCTCGCCGCTCAGGTCCACCACGGCGCCGGCCTCGATGAGGTTGGTCTTGTTCTCGGCCGCCACGACGAACACGTCCGGCGCGGTGCCCGACAGCACCCGCGTCTGGAGGGTCTGGATGTACTCGGCCACCGGGGGCGAGTAGGAGGCTTCGATCGTGACGTCGGGGTTCTCCGCCTCGAACGCCTCGATCATCGGCTCCATCTGCTCCTGGCCGGTCCAGGAGAGGAACGAGACCGTGGTGGTGCCGTCGGCCTCGCCGGAGTCGCCGCTGCAGGCACCGAGCGAGCCTGCGAGCGCCGTCACGGCGATACCTGCGACCACCATCCGCATGGGTGACTTCATCTTCGAACTCCTTCGATCGGGCGGCTGTGCCCTGAACGGCTGAGGTTTATCGTTATACCCCAGTGATGAGACACTGTAACCCCACAGCGCCCAAGGCGCCAACACCCGCTGGAGAAGGGGAGCCATGCCCACGATGAGCGACGTCGCCCGTGCCGCCGGCGTCTCCGTCATGACCGTCTCGAACGTGCTGAACGGCAAGCCGCGGGTGGGAGCCGAGACGCGTCTGCGCGTGCTGGAGGTGGTCGACGAGCTGGGCTACGAGATCAACCTCAGCGCGCGGCGGCTGCGCTCAGGACGCACGGGGGCGATCGGGCTCGTCGTCCCGCGGTTCGACCACCCGTACTTCGGCGATCTCGCCGCGCGGCTGTCGTCGGCGCTCGCGTCCACAGGACGCCACCTCGCCGTCGAGCAGAGCGACGCGAGCAAGGAGGGCGAGCTCGCCGCGCTCTCGCTCGCGCGCCTGCAGACCTACGACGGCGTCATCCTCAGCGTCGTCGGCCTGGGCTACGACGACATCGACCGGATCCGCCCGTCGTTCCCGGTGGTGCTCCTGGGCGAGCAGCACATGCCGCCGCGCTTCGACCAGATCCACATCGACAACATCACGGGCGCCCGGCTGGCGACGGAGCACCTGCTCGACCGCGGCGCACGACGGATCGTCATGGTCGGCGGCGGCGACGAGGGCCACGCCTCGATGGTCACGCTCAGGACGCGGGGCTGGGAGCTCGCGCAGCAGGAGCGGGGCGTACCCGTGGACGACGCCGCGGTCCTCCCCCTCGACCGCTTCGAGATGTCGAGCGCCCGGATCGCGGTGCGGGCGCTCCTCGCCCGCGACCCGTCGATCGACGCGTTCTTCGCCATCACGGACCAGGTCGCGATGGGCGTGCTGGCCGGCATCCACGACGCGGGCCTCCGCGTCCCGGACGACGTCCAGGTCGTCGGCTTCGACAACCTCGCGCTCGGGGAGTTCACGATGCCGGGCCTGACGACGATCGACCCCAGCAACGCCTGGATCGTCGAGAACGCGGTGGCAGCGCTCGACCGTCGGATCGCCGACCGGGACAGCGCGCCCCAGCATCTCGTCAGCCCGGTGCACCTGGTCGAGCGGGGGACGTCGCGTGCATCGCGGGCGGCCCCGTCGCCGTGAACCGCCGGCCGCGCGTCAGGTGCCGGCGGGCTGCTCCTCGGGGATCACGGGGATCCGCCCCGCCATCCCGACCATCTCGAGCACCTCGGTCACGGCCTCCGACGGTGCGAGGAGCTGGACCGGAGCACCCATCTCCTGGCCGAACATGTAGATCTGCAGGACGAAGGCGACGCCCGAGGAGTCGATGAAGCTCACGTCGCGGGCGTCGAGCACGATCGGGGCCGCCCCGGGCCGGGCCGCCACCGAGGCCATGGCGTCGCTGGCCGACTCGCGCAGGGCAGCGTCGACCTCGCCCCACAGCGTCAGCAGGGTCCCGTTCTCATCGTGCTGGCAGGAGATACCGGACCCTGCGTCAGGGTCCAGATCCGTCGCGCTGTCGATATCCATCGGGGTGTCGTACTCCTGTCGTGCCAACGGTGGCCACGTGACCGGGGTGCCCCCACCGCCCGGACCACGGATCGAGTGTTCACCCCCCGCGCCGATGCGTCCAGTGGAACACGGTCAGGAAGTGGAAGAAGTTCACGCGGGTGATGCCTCGGGGTCGGTCACGTCCGCCACCCGTGCGTCGAGCACCCGTAGCAGGACATCCGCGTCCAGCGTCGCCCCGACACCGTGACCGCCGGCCCCGACAGACACGGTACCCCCTGCCGGGATGCTCGCATCGGCCACGACCGGCCAGCGGTGCCACGACCCGAACGGCGTGATCGTGCCGCGTTCGTAGCCCGTCACCTCGCGGGCCACCTCGGCGTCCGGCAGGGAGAGCCGGTTCACCCCCAGCAGCGCCCGCAGCCGCGGCCAGGAGATCGTCCGGCCCCCGGGGACGAGGACGAAGAGGTAGTCGTCGGCGGCCCGGCGCACCACGATCGTCTTGAGCAGGCGGTCCGGTGCGACGCCGCGCGCGGCCGCCGCCTCGGCCAGGGAACCCACGCGTCCGTGGCGCGTGATGACGAACTCCGCGCCGGACGCCTCGAGGGCTTCCCGCGCGCGGCGTTCCGGCTCCGGCTCGCCCCCGGTCACGGGGACTCGCCGAGCGCGCGGTCGGCGATCTCCACCGCGTCGGGTTCCGGGTCGTGCTCGGTCCGCTCCGTGCGCCAGTACTCGGCACCGTCCCGGGTCCGGCTCACGAGCCCCAGGTCGACCATGGCACGGCGCAGCGCGACCGGGTCGCGCGCCAGCTCGGCGAGGCGATCGGTCAGGTCCCGCTCGGAGATCGGCTCGAGCAGCCGCGGCATCGCCACGGTCGCCAGGTACCGGGTCACCGCCACCTTGTCGCGCCACCGGCGCGGGCTGCGGTCGAGGCGTCCGTCGACGAGGAACCGCCGCGGGTCGTCGGCATGGCCCATCCGGCTCACTCGGTCCCGTCGGCCCCGTACGCCACGGCACCGTCGTCGGTGCTGTCCACGGACCCGTCGCCGGACGAGTCGTCGCCGTCCCCGGAGGGAAGCGCGTCGCCCTCGTCACCGCTGCCGTCGGTCCGCGAGCCGAGCATCTCGTCCTCGCGCTGCGCCACCTCGCTGTCGCCGGTCGGCGCCGTCGCGTCCTCACCCGAGGTCGAGGACTCCGTGCTCGAGGTCGCCGTGCTCGACTCGGTGCTCGACGACTCGGTGCTCGACGTGGTCGAGCTCGACGACTCGGTGCCCGAGGTCTCCGTGCTCGACGACTCCGGGTCCGACAGCTCGGTGCTGCCCTCGTCACCGGCCCCCGCCGTCGGCGACGGCTCCGAGGACGGCTCCGGCGAGGAGTCCGTCCCCGGGGACGGACTGGCCGAGGGCTCCGGGCTCGGGCTCGTGGACGGCTCCGGCTCGGCCGACGGCTTCGGCGACGGCGACGGGCTCGCCGAGGGCTTCGGGCTCGGGCTCGTGGACGGCTCCGGCTCGGCCGACGGCTTCGGCGACGGCGACGGGCTCGCCGAGGGCTTCGGGCTCGGGCTCGTGGACGGCTTCGGAGTCGGCTTCGGCTTCGGCTTCTCACCGTCGGCCTTGTCGCCCTTCGAGCCCTTGCCCGTCGTGTCGCCCTGCGAGGTTCCCTTCGCGCCGCCGTCGCCCTTCCCGCTCGGGGCCTTCGCACCGGAACCCTTCGACGAGCCGGACCCGGTCGACGAGCCGCCGGACGATCCGGACCCGCCGGCGGTGGTGACGTCGGCGTGCGACGTGGCGCGGTCGGGGACCGGGCCCGCGGCGAAGAACTCCCAGTGCCACGGCTCGGGCTTGCTGCCGTTCGGACGGGCCCAGACGGGGTTGTCCCACCCGAAGTCCGGGGCGTGCACCCGCAGCCAGACGTACTCGGCGGAGTGCCCGCCGGAGATCGGCGTGCTCAGGTCCAGGGCCAGGCCCCAGCCGTGGTTCGACGTGCCGGGCACGGCCGCCAGGTGCGGCTTCGCGGCGCGGACCGCGACCTGCGCGTCGTACGACCGGTAGGAGTCGGTGAGCGGGATGTCCACGCCGAAGCGGTCCCGGTACTCCGCGTTGAGCGCGGCGAACTGGGCCGCGGCGTCGCACCGGAGCATGTGCCCGGGGGCCGTGGTGATGCTGCACAGCACCGAGGTCGGGATCCGTCCGTTGCTGTAGCCGGCGGTCGAGGAGGCGTGCTGGCCCACGACCGCCTGCAGGGTCGCGGACAGCGAGCCGCTGCCGGCGGCACCGCTCGCCAGCGGCAGGCCGTTCGAGGCCACGGCCACGCCGTCGTCGGAGACGAAGCTGCCGTCGGGCAGCTGGGTGACCGCGGGTCGGACGTCGACGACGACGGAGGCGGTGGCGGGGTTCAGCAGCGAGGCCAGGTGGGTCGCCGCCACGACGATGTCGTCGAAGGTGATGCGCTCGTCGCCGTGCGCGTGGTCGTGCTCCTCGCCGTCCTCGGCGTGCGCGAGCTCCAGCCCGGCGTCGGACGTCGTCTCGTCGTCGGTGGCGACGTCCTGGTCGAACCCGTTGCCGACCTGGAACGTGCCGTCGCCCCCGACGAGACCCTCCCAGGTGGGCAGCTGCAGCCCGGCGCCCTGGAACGTCCCGACCTCCTGCGGCAGCGGGGCCAGGTCGTCCACCTCGGCGGGTGCGTCGTCGACCGGTCCGCGCGGGCCGCCGGCCTGCAGCACGTCAGCGTCGTCGTCGGGCGCGGCCGACGGCTCCGGGGCGACGGACGGCTCCGCCGACGGGGCCGCAGATGCTGAGGGTGCCGGTGCGTGCGAGGGTGACGGGGACGGCGTCGGCATGGCCTCGGCCGGCGGGCGCAGCGGGTCTCCGGGCGTGCTCTCCGGCGGGTCGAGGTGCTGGTCGTCCGACGACGGCGGTCCGGCCGGCGGGATCTCGTCCGGTACCGCGGGGGTCGCCGGGTCGGGAGCCTGCGGCAGGTCCAGGTCGCCGAGACCCGGGACGTGGTCGGCCTGCTGCTGGGCGACGTAGGTGGTCAGGAGGGCCCCCAGCTCGGCGGCCGCCTGCTGCACCTCGGGGCCGAGCTCACGGCCGCTCTCGAGAGCGGCGAGCTCGGCGTCCTCGATCACGCCGAGGAGCTGGTCGATCGACGTCGGACCCGTCGGAGAGGCACCGCCGACCACGCCGAGCTCGAGCGGTTCCGTCTCGACCGGCGCGGTAAAGGTGGGGTGCTGGGAGAAGTCGTTCCAGGGCGTGCTCGCCACGGAGCCGACCATGAAACCGGCTGCGAGGACGAGGGCGCCGGCACCGGCGCCGACGACACGCCAGCCCCGGCGCGGGGCACCTCGACGCGAGGCGACGGCGCGGGCGTCGCGGGGCGCTTCCGCCCGCACCGCGTGCCCGCCGTCGATCTCCGTCGATTCGCCCTCGTCCGCCACGTCTACCCTTCTCGCCCGCCGCCCGTTCTGGCTGGTCGCATCCTCGCACAGGATCTCGAGGATACGTGGCCGCTGTCACATTCCACCACCCACTCTTGTGGACGGCTGTGACGTACGCCACCCGGTCGCGCCCGGGGAGCGGGCGAAGTCTGTCCTCGCGCCGGACGGGGCACACTGGCGATATGAGGACGTCCGACGCGACCGCCCCGCGGAGCATCGACCTGAACAGCGACCTCGGCGAGGGCACCGACCCCGCGGAGCACGCCGGCGACGCCCGCATGCTCGAGATCGTCTCGAGCGCGAACGTCGCCTGCGCCTTCCACGCCGGCGACCCGGCGACGATCCACCGCACGGTGCACGCCGCCGTCCGGCGCGGGGTGTCCGTGGGCGCGCACGTCGCCTACAACGACCGCGAGGGGTTCGGGCGCCGGGACCTCGCCGTCCCCAGCGACGAGCTGCGCGCGGACCTCGTCTACCAGCTCGGCGCGATCCGCGAGATCGCCCGCACCGCCGGCACCTCGGTCCGCTACGTGAAACCGCACGGCGCCCTCTACAACACGGCGGCCGTCGACCCGCAGGTCGCCGAGGACGTCGCCGCCGCGATCGTCACGGTGGATCCCGAGCTCGTCCTGCTGGGCCTGCCCGGCAGCGTCGCGCTCGACGCCGCCCGCGCGGCCGGCCTGGTCACGGCGAGCGAGGCGTTCGCCGACCGGGCCTACACCGCCGAGGGCCGGCTCGTGCCCCGCGGCGTCGAGGGCGCCGTCCTGCACGACCCCGAGGAGGTCGCCGCCCGCATGCTGCGGCTCGTCCACGAGGGTGTCGTCCGCTCGATCGAGGGCACCGACGTGCAGGTCGTCGCCGACTCCATCTGCGTGCACGGCGACACGCTCGGCGCCGCCGCGATGGCGGCCCGCCTGCGCGAGGTGCTGACCGGGGCCGGGGTGAGCCTGCGGCCCTTCGTCACGCCATGACGTCGCAGGTCCGCCCCGCCGGCGACGACGCGCTGCTGGTCACGCTGGACACCGCCGAGGCCGCCGTGGCGCTGCACCGGTCCCTGCGCGCCCGTCCGGTGCCCGGCGTCGGCCCCACGGTGCCGGGGGCGCGCACGCTGCTCGTCCCGTTCACCCCGGGACGCACCGACCCCGCCCGGCTCGCCCGGGAGCTGCGGGCCCGCATCGCGGAGCCCGCCTCCGCGGGGGCCGCGCAGGTCCGCCGGCACGAGATCGCGGTGGTGTACGACGGCGAGGACCTCGCCGTCGCGGCCGAGCTGCTCGGCTGGTCGGCGGACGAGCTCGTCCGTCGGCACACCGCGGCCACCTGGCGGGTGGCGTTCATGGGGTTCGCCCCGGGGTTCGGCTACCTGAGCGGGGACGACCCGGCACTGGAGCTCCCGCGCCGCTCCTCGCCGCGCACGCGGGTCCCCGTCGGGGCGGTCGCGATGGCGGGCGGCTACAGCGGCGTCTACCCGCGCGAGAGCCCGGGCGGGTGGCAGCTCCTGGGCCGGACCGACGCCGTCGTCTGGGACGTCGCCCGCGAGGCACCGGCGCTGTGGGCACCCGGCGACGCCGTCCGCTTCCGGCCGGCCCGCGAGCTCGTCACGGTGGCCCGGCCCGCGGCGTCCGCCCCGCCGTCGACCCCCTCGCCCGCCGACCCGGTGCTCGAGGTGGTGTCCCCGGGCCTGCAGACCCTGGTGCAGGACCTCGGCCGCCCCGGGAGCGTCGACGTGGGCGTGTCCGCCTCCGGGGCGGCCGACCCCCGCAGCGCCCGGGCCGCGCAGCGGGCCGTCGGCAACCGCACCGACGCCGCCGCGCTGGAGACGCTCGGCGGGCTCCGCCTGCGGGCCCTGCGGACCGTCGTCGTCGCGGTCACGGGCGCCCCGGCCGACCTCGAGGTGGTGTCCGACGACGCGCCCCCGCGGATGCCGCCCCTCGGCCGGCCGTTCGTGCTGGGCGCCGGTCAGGAGCTGTTGCTGGGATCCCCCCGCCGGGGCCTGCGCACCTACGTGGCGGTGCGCGGCGGCCTGGACGTGGCGCCGGTGCTGGGATCGCGCTCGGCGGACGTCCTCGCCGGTCTGGGTCCGGCCGCCCTGGCCACCGGGGACGTCCTGGGCGCGGCACCGGACGACGTCGGCGCCGTCGCGACCGCAGACCCGGGGGCCCCGGACCCGGACCGCCTGCCGGCCCCCGGCGAGGTCGTCACCCTGCCCGTCGTGCCGGGCCCGCGCGCCGACTGGTTCCCGGCCGACGCCCTCGCCCTGCTCACGAGCCAGGAGTGGGAGGTCACGCCCCGGTCGGACCGCATCGGGCTGCGGCTGCACGGGGAGCGCCCGCTGACGCGGACGGCCGCCACGCGGGACGCCGAGCTGCCCAGCGAGGCCGCCGTGACCGGGGCGTTCCAGGTCCCGCCCGACGGGCAGCCGGTGCTGTTCGGTCCCGACCACCCCCTGACCGGCGGCTACCCGGTGATCGCCACGGTCGCGGCGTCGCACCGGTGGCTGCTCGGGCAGATCCCGCCGGGGGCACGGATCCGCTGCCGGGTGGTCGAGGCGTGACGACCTCCGCCTGACCTGTGCGCAGGATCTCCACGAATCGCACCGCAGAACGGCTGGGGATCCCGACGCTGACCAGGCAGAATCGGTCCATGACGTCAGTGCCGACCACTCAGACCGCCCCGACGAGGCAGCGCGGGGCCACCACCCGGTTCGCCGCCGCCAGTCTCGTCGCCCTGGCGATGATGCTCGGCGCCTGCTCCGCCCCGACGGACGTACAGCAGTTCATCGACGACGCGCAGGGCCAGGCCGAGGCCATCGAGGGTGACCTGCGCGAGCTCGAGGAGCAGGTGACCGGTGTCCCCGACGAGCTGCAGGGGTCCGTGACCGACGCCGTCGCCTCGGCGCAGGCCGCGACGGACGAGGCGCGCGGCGCTCTCGAGCAGGCCGCCGAGTCCGAGGACGGCGCGATGGTGGCGCTGCAGGACGCCCAGGTGGCGCTCGAGGCCGCCTCGGCCGAGGTCAAGCACGTCACCGAGGAGGCCCGCACCGCCGGCGCCGACCAGGTGGCGGACCTGCTGGCGCAGCTGCAGACCCAGATCGACGAGCTGCGCGGCGAGACCGAGGACGCCGCGGCCTGACGGCTCCGGCGGCCGGGCTCAGTCCAGCCACTCGGTCGCCGCGGCGACCAGCAGCGCGACGCCGAGCCCGAGCGTCGGTCCCGCCACAGGCGCGAACCGCGGGGAGTGGTTCGGGGCGACGCCGTCGGGCAGGGATCCCATCCCGGTCGCCGCCCCGGGGTCGAAGCCGGCGAACAGGGCCGGGTCGAACCCGCCCAGGTGCCAGTAGACGAGCGGCGCCCCCGCGGCGGTGGCCAGGTCGCCGACGTCCTCCGACCCCGCCAGCGGCGGCAGCGCGACGACGGTGGGCACGTTGCCGGCCTCCTGGATCGCCTCGCGGTGCGCACCGAGGGCGGAGGCCAGGACCGCTCCCGTGCGCTCGGAGGCCGCCGGGTCGTTGACCAGCAGGTGGAACGTGGCGATCTCCTCGTACTCCGGGGCACGCGGGGCGCCGGAGGCCGCGGCCTCGGCGTCGACGATCCGGCGGACCGCCGCGAGCACCCGCTCGCGCACGCCCTCGTCGAAGGAGCGGACGTTGACCAGCAGCTCGGCCCGGTCGGGGATGATGTTCGCCCGGGTCCCCGCCCGCAGCGACCCGACGGTGACCACCGCCTTCTCCCCCGCCCCGACCTCGCGGGACACGATGCCCTGCAGCCGCTGCACCGTCGCGGCGGCCATCAGCACCGGGTCGACGGTGCCCTCCGGGGACGAGCCGTGCCCGCCCTTGCCGTGCAACGTGATGCGCAGCGAGTCCGCGGCGGCCATCGCGGGCCCCGGCGTGAGGCTCACCGTGCCCACGGGGAACGGCATGACGTGCTGGCCGAGCACGACGTCGGGGGTCCCGACGCGGTCGTACAGGCCGTCGGCGAGCATCGCCCGGGCGCCGGCCCCGACCTCCTCGGCGGGCTGGAACAGCACCTGCAGCGTGCCCGACCACTCCGCCCGGCGCCCGGCCAGCTCGGTGGCCGCGCCCAGCAGGCAGGTGACGTGCACGTCGTGGCCGCAGGCGTGCATGGTGCCGGCCTCGCGCGAGGCGTACGGCAGCCCGGTGTCCTCGGTGACCGGCAGCCCGTCCATGTCGGCGCGCAGCAGCACCGTCGGGCCGTCGCCGTTGGCCAGCACGCCCACGACACCCGTGCCGCCGATCCCGGTGTGCACCGTGAAGCCGTCGCGGCGCAGCCGGTCCGCGACGATGCCCGCGGTGCGGTGCTCGGCGAAGGCGAGCTCGGGGTGGGCGTGCAGGTCGGTGTAGACGGCCGTCAGCTCGGCGGTGGTCAGCGCAGTCATGGGCGCATGATGCCGTGCCACGGGTGCGACCGCCGACCGCCGGGGCCACCATGGCACCGTGCCCCAGGACGACGACCTCACCCTGCGCATCGGCCACGAGGAGCTCGTGGTGCGCCAGCGCTACGAGACCCTCAGCATCGTCAACGACATCCTCATCGGCCTGTGGTTCGTGGTCGGCTCGGCCCTGTTCTTCTCCGAGTCCACCGCGACCGCCGGCACGTGGCTGTTCCTCCTCGGCAGCGTGCAGATGCTGCTGCGGCCCGGCATCCGGCTGCGGCGCCGCCTGCACCTGCAACGGCTCGGGTCGCCGCACGCCGAGACCGCCCGGGACTTCTGACCCTCCCGTCCGGCCCCGGAGGGTGCCCGGCGCTCAGTCGGGGTCGGCGGGGTCCAGGGGCTGCTCGTGGTCGTGGTTGACCGTGCCGCGCCGCCAGTAGCCCGCGACCGACATCCGGTCCGCGTCCAGACCGAGCTCGCGCCGCAGGTGCCGCCGCACGGGCACCAGGTCGCCGGCCTCGCCCAGCGCGACGACGAACTCGCCGTCCTCCGGCATCCCCAGGGAGCGGACCGCTTCGGCGAGCTGGCCCGGCCCGTCGGTCCGGTACAGGATCTCGACGTCGGCGTGGCCGAGCTCGGACTCGACCACGTCCTCGGCGACGTCGTCGCCGATCTCGACGATCGCGGTCACCCGGACGTCGGGGCCGACGGCGGCGGTCCAGCGGGCGGCGGCGGGCAGGCCGGTCTCGTCCACGGCGACGGTGAGCCGCCCGACGCCGTCGGGGACGCCGACGCTGTGCCGCGGCCCGGCGAGCACGATCTCGTCGCCGGCGGCGGCGCGGGACGCCCACGCCGCGGCCTGCCCGCCGCCGTCGTGCACCACCCAGTCCAGGTCGACCTCGGCGACGCCGTCGACGGTGCGCACGTCCCGGACCGTGAGGTCCCGCGAGATCGACACGCCCGTGCTGGTGCGCTGCAGCCCGCCGTCGGGGGCGAGCGTCGGTGCGTGCAGCTCCCCGGTGGCCGGGTCCGGCAGGAAGACGGTGACGTGGTCCTCCGGGCCGGGGGCCCGCAGCGCGGCGAGGGACGACGGCGCGTCGGGGTCCGCGCCGGGCACGTCGCGGAAGGTGGTGCGGACCAGCGAGCCGGTCAGCTCACGCACGGCGTGCACGCGGACCCGTCGGGGGACGAGGTCGAACGATGTCCGAGGGCGGGAGAACATCTCTCGATTCCATCACGCCCGCCCGTGGCAGCGCCGCCGGTGCCCGGTGGGCCGGGATCTGGCGTGCCGCAGCCCCGTCGGCCAGACTGGCCTGGTGAGCGACCCGTACCAGGTGAACCAGCCCGAGGACCCGACACCGCCGCCGGGAGGCACCCCGCCGCCCGGGCACGGTCAGCAGCCCGGCCCGCAGCAGCCGGGTTATCCCCAGCAGCCGGGTTATCCCCAGCAGGGCTATCCGCAGCAGCAGGGCTATCCCCAGCAGCCGGGCTACCCGCCGCAGCAGCCCGGCTACCCGCAGGGCGCCTACCCGCCGGCGTACGCGCCGGACCCGCCCGGCAAGATCATGGGCATCATCGGGTTCGTGCTCGCCTTCGTCTTCGCTCCGGCCGGCATCATCGTGTCCGCCCTGGCGCTGTCCGACTCGAAGAAGGTCGGCTACGACAACGTGCTCGGCAAGTGGGGCCTGTGGCTGTCGATCATCTTCACCGCGATCGGCCTGCTGATCCTCGTGGCCTACCTGGTGTTCTTCATCTCGATGTTCGGCGTGATGAGCACGTCGACGGAGTGGTCGACCTCTGTCTGAACTATCAGCTTGCGTCTCTTGCGACAATGAGAGGTCGTGAGCACCGAGTCCTCCTCCGCCCCGCAGCCCGTCGACGACCCCGCTCGTCCCACGGGCTCCTCGGGCGGTAGCCGACGACGGCGGCGCGGACGCGGGAAGGGACGCGGTCCCGGCGCCCAGCGCACCGGCCCGTCGCGGGTGAGCCGTGCGGAGCTGGACCGTGCCGCGGAGCTCCGGGCCGCCGTCGTCGTGCCCGAGATCACCTACCCCGAGCAGCTGCCCGTCTCTGCGCGGCGCGAGGACATCGCCGAGGCGATCCGCGAGCACCAGGTCGTCGTCGTCGCCGGCGAGACCGGCTCGGGCAAGACGACGCAGCTGCCGAAGATCCTCCTCGAGCTCGGCCGGGGCCGTGCCGGGCAGATCGGGCACACGCAGCCGCGCCGGATCGCGGCGCGGTCGGTGGCCGAGCGCGTGCACGAAGAACTCTGTGGAGCAGGACCGCTGACCCCCGGCGGCGTCGTCGGCTACCAGGTGCGGTTCACCGACACCTCCTCCGACTCCACGCTCGTCAAGGTGATGACCGACGGCATCCTGCTGGCCCAGATCCAGCGGGACCCGGACCTGCTCGCCTACGACACGATCGTCATCGACGAGGCGCACGAGCGGTCGCTGAACATCGACTTCCTGCTGGGCTACCTGTCCCGGCTGCTGCCGCGGCGCCCGGACCTCAAGCTCGTCATCACCTCGGCGACGATCGACTCCGAGCGGTTCGCCGCCCACTTCTCCCCCGCCCACCTGGCCGAGGTCGGCGGCGCACCGGACGCCGTCGTCGACGTGCTGCCCGACGCCGCCCCCGTCGTCGAGGTCTCCGGGCGCACCTACCCGGTGGAGATCCGGTACCGCCCGCTGGCCCCGGACGCCGACGCCGGGTCCGGGAAGAAGAAGAGCGGTGACGAGAAGGACCTCGTGACCGGCATCGTCGAGGCGTGCGACGAGCTGATGCGCGAGGGGTCCGGCGACATCCTCGTGTTCCTCTCCGGCGAGCGCGAGATCCACGACGCCGCCGACGCCCTCGAAGGACATCTCAAGGAACGGGTCCGCGACCCGAAGCGCCCCGACCACGTCGAGATCCTGCCCCTGTACTCGCGGCTGTCGTCCGCCGAGCAGCACCGCGTGTTCCAGTCCCACCCGGGCCGGCGCATCGTGCTGTCCACGAACGTCGCCGAGACGTCGCTGACGGTGCCCGGCATCCACTACGTCGTCGACCCCGGCACCGCCCGCATCTCGCGGTACTCCAAGGCGACCAAGGTGCAGCGCCTGCCGATCGAGGCGATCAGCCAGGCCTCGGCGAACCAGCGTGCCGGGCGCTCCGGACGTGTCGCGGACGGCGTCGCGATCCGGCTGTACTCCCCGGAGGACTTCGAGGGACGGCCGGAGTTCACCGAGCCCGAGATCCTGCGCACCTCGCTGGCCTCGGTGCTGCTGCAGATGATCTCCGTCGGCGTGGTCGGCTCCCCCGACGACGTCGCGCGGTTCCCCTTCGTCGAGCCGCCGGACACCCGGGCCGTGCGCGACGGCGTGAACCTGCTGTCCGAGCTCGGCGCGCTGACGCTGCGGGACGGCACGACCCGTCTCACCGACGTCGGACGGACGCTCGCCCGGCTGCCCATGGACCCGCGACTGGCCCGCATGGTCGTCGAGGGCTCCCGGCTCGGCGTCGCCCGCGAGGTCGCCATCGTGGCCGCCGCCCTGTCCATCCAGGACCCGCGCGAACGCCCCGCCGAGTCGCGTGCGCAGGCCGACCAGTCGCACGCCCGCTTCACCGACCCGACGTCGGACTTCCTCACCTACCTCAACCTGTGGGAGTACCTGCGCGAGCAGCAGCACCAGATGGGCTCCTCGGCCTTCCGGCGGCTGTGCAAGAGCGAGTACATCAACTTCCTGCGCGTGCGCGAGTGGCAGGACGTCGTCGCCCAGCTGCGGCAGATGGCCAAGCCGCTCGGCGTGGACATGCGCTACCGGCCCGCGACCACGGGATCGGCCGACGACGACGCACCGGACGAGACGGACTGGCGGCGCCCCTGGGACGGCGACACCATCCACCGCGCCCTGCTGTCCGGGATGCTGTCCCAGATCGGCATGCAGGACACCGGCGAGATCAAGGCGTCCTCCGTGGCGCACCTGCGCGGCGAGGCCCGGGCACGTGCCCTGCGCCAGGCCGCCAAGCGGGCCCGCAACGAGTACCTCGGGGCACGCGGTGCCCGGTTCGCGATTTTCCCCGGCTCCCCGCTGAGCAAGAAGCCGCCGGCGTGGATCATGGCCGGCGAGCTCGTCGAGACCTCCCGGCTGTGGGCGCGCGACGTCGCGAAGATCCAGCCCGAGTGGGCCGAGGACCTCGCCGGAGACCTGGCCAAGCGCACCTACTCCGACCCGCACTGGTCCACCAAGCAGGGTGCGGCCATGGCGGTCGAGAAGGTGCTGCTCTACGGCGTGCCGATCGTCGCCGACCGGCCCGTCCTCTTCGGGAAGATCGACCCGGAGGGCGCGCGCGACCTGTTCATCCGGCACGCCCTCGTCGAGGGGCAGTGGACCACGCACCACGCGTTCTTCGCCGAGAACCGCCGGCTGCTCGCCGAGGCGGAGGAGCTCGAGGCACGGTCGCGCCAACGGGGTCTCGTGGCGTCCGAGGACGACCTCTTCGCGTTCTACGACGAGCGCGTCCCCGAGCACGTCGTCAGCGCGCGCCACTTCGACTCCTGGTGGAAGAAAGCCCGCCGCGACGACCCGGACCTGCTCACCTTCACGCTCGACCAGCTCGTCGACGCCGAGTCGGTGGACACCTCCGAGTTCCCGGAGACCTGGACCCAGGGCGAGGTCACGCTGCCCCTGACCTACCAGTTCCAGCCCGGGACCGACGCCGACGGCGTCACCGTCCACGTGCCGCTGTCGATCCTCAACCGCGTCACCCCCGACGGGTTCGACTGGATGGTCCCCGGCCTGCTCGACGAGCTGTGCGTCGCCACCATCCGGTCGCTGCCCAAGACGGTGCGCCGCGAGCTCGTCCCCGCGCCCGACGTCGGCGCCGCCGTCGCCGAGTGGATGCGGGCGAACGTGCCGGCGTGGGAGGACCTCACGCGCGCCGGTGACATGGCCACGCCGTTCCACGTCGAGTTCACCCGCGCCGTGCGCGCGCTGCGCGACGTCGTCATCCCGGACGACGTGTGGGACGCCGAGCGCGTCGAACGGCTGCCCGCGCACCTGCGCATGACGTTCCGGGTCGAGGACGCCTCCGGTGCCGCGGACAGCTCCGGGTCCGCCGGTCGCGGCGGACCCGCCGGGGGTGGACGACGGCGGAAGTCCGGTCCGACGAAGGGGCGCGGCCGGGGTGCGGCGCAGCCGGCCGGTCCCGTCGTGCTCGACGAGTCCAAGGACCTGCTGTCGCTGCAGAAGAAGCTGGCGCCGCAGGCGGAGGCCGCGGTGCGGTCGGCCGTCAAGGGGGCGGTCGGTGTGGCGCTCGAGGAGGCTGCGCGGTCGGCGTCCGGCTCGGGCGCGTCGTCGGGCTCGGACGGTGCTGCGCCGCCTCGCTCACGGGCCCCGGAGGGCCCTCCGCTACGGCTGGACGGCGGCGCATCCCCCTCCGCGTCCGACGACCGTGCCGGGTCCGGACGGTCTGACGGCGGTCCCGGCGTCGGGACGTCCGTTGCCGGAGCCGTCGTGGCCGAGCAGACGGGGCTGACGACGTGGCCCGAGCTGCCGGGCGGGGTGCTGCCGGAGGCGGTGTCGACGGATCTCGGTGGGGGCGTCGTGGTGCAGGGGTACCCGGCGCTGGTCGAGGAAGGCGGTGCCAAGGGTGCCGCTCGGTCGGTGGCGCTGCGGGTGCTGGCCGACGCCGCGGGCCGGGACGCCGTTCATGCGGCCGGTGTGCGGCGGCTGCTGCTGTCGCAGACGGCACTGCAGACCGGCCGGATCACCTCGCGGTGGTCGGCGAAGCAGTCGCTGACGCTGGCGGCCGCGCCGTACCGGAACACCGACGCGCTGGTCGCCGACCTGCAGCTCGCCGCCGTCATCGCCTTGACCAGCACTGACGCCGACAAGGCCCCGGGGACGCCGACCGGCGGACCGGTCGCCGTACAGATTCGTGATGCCGATTCGTACGAGTCGGCGCTCGGGTTCGTGCGCCGGCACCTGGAGGACGAGGTCCACCGGATCGTCGGGCACGTCGTCGCGGCGCTGACGGCCTGGCGGACCGTCGAGACCGCGGTGAAGGCGTCGTCCTCGCTGGCCCTGCTCAACACGCTGCAGGACATCCGCGAGCACGTCGCCGGCCTGGTCCACGAGGGGTTCGTCGCGGCGACGCCACCGCGGCGGGTGCCTCACCTCGTGCGCTACCTGCGGGCGGCGTCGTACCGGCTGGAGAAGGCCGAGTCGAACCCGCACCGCGACGCCGAGCTCGCCTGGAAGATCCACGACGTCACCGGGGTCTACGACCAGGCGCGGGAGGCCTACGCCAGCGGGGCGCCCGACCCGGCGCGCGCGGCCGAGCTCGCCGAGGTCCGATGGCTGCTCGAGGAGCTGCGGGTGTCGCTGTTCGCCCAGCAGCTCGGCACCGACGGGTCGGTCAGCGAGAAGCGGATCCGCAAGGTGCTCCGGCCCGGCGGCTGGTAGGCGTCGTTCCTCGGATCAGGAGGCCCACAGCGACCCGACGGACATCGCCCATACCCGGGAGCACGAGTTCCGGCACGTCTGTGATGCATCGTCAGCAGCATCGCTCATGCATCCCTAGCAGGCCTTGTCATGTCGTTCTAGCAGGTCCTGTTCTGTCTCTCTAGCAGGATGCGCGACGTCGCCCCAGCGGACAGTCGTGGCATTCTCGGTGGGAAGCCCCCGCCGAGAAGAGGAAAGCGTCTGCCATGTTCGACCAGTCCCTGAGCGACCTGCTCTGGCTCTCCCCGACCGAGGCGGTCGCCGTCGTGCTCGCGACCACCGGCATGTACCTGGCGATGATGCTGCTGGTGCGGGTGATCGGGCAGCGGATGCTCGGCGCGATGTCGAACTACGACCTCGTCGCGATCATCGCGTTCGGCGCGATCCTGGGGCGCGCGGCCCTCGGTGACGTCGCCGTCCTCGGCGGCGGGCTGGTCGCCATGCTGACGCTCATCGCGCTGCAGTCGATCGCGGGGGCGCTCATCGTGCGGCCGTTCGGCGCGCGGGCGATCACGTCCCAGCCCGTCCTGCTCATGGCCGACGGCACGGTGCTGCCCGAGCAGCTCCGCCGCGCCCACGTCACGCTGGCCGAGCTGCGTTCGACCCTCCGCCTCGCCGGGGTCCACCGGTACGACGACGTCGCGGTGGCCCTGCTCGAGTCCACCGGATCGATCAGCGTGCTCCGCCGCGGCACGCCGATCGACGCCGCGCTGCTGGAGGGGATCCACGGCGAGGAGCTGGTCCCGGAGCACCTGGTGTCCCGCGCTCGGTGAACCAGGGTCGGACCCGGGGGTTCCCGGATACCGGGGCGCGAGCGTCGTGCCTATCGTCGAGGCATGAGCACCCCTCAAGCAGTCCCCGCAGCCCGACCCCGCAAGCTGTACCGCCCGAGCCAGGGCCGCGTGTTCGGCGGCGTGTGCGCCGGCATCGCGGACTACCTCGGCTGGGACCGGACGCTGGTCCGCGTCCTGACCGTCGCGTCCGTGTTCATTCCCGGCCCGCAGGTGCTGGCGTACATCGTCTTCTGGATCCTCATGCCGGACGAGCGCAAGGCGTTCGCCGCCTGAGTCCTCAGAGGTTCATGAAGGCGCCGATGATGTCGAGCACCACCGGCGTCATGATGACGAGGAACAGCACCGGCAGGATGCACAGCATCAGCGGCATGAGCACGAGCACGGGCACGCGCTGCGCCTTCTCCTCGGCCCGCTGACGTCGACGTACCCGCATCTCCGCCGCCTGGGTGCGCAGCACGTCACCGATCGAGATGCCGTGGGCGTCCGCCTGCAGCAGCGAGCGCACGAACCGGCGCAGGTCGACGACGGCGGTGCGTTCGGCCAGGTCCTCCAGCGCCTGCCGCCGCGAGAGCCCCATCCGCATGTCCTGCAGGGTGCGCGTCAGCTCCTCGGCGAGCACCCCGCGGCCGTTCTGCGCCACGCGGGACAGGGCCGACTCGAACCCGACGCCGGCCTCGACGACGATCGTCAGCTGGTCGAGGGTGTCGGCCAGCTCGATCTGGATCAACTGCTCCCGCTTCTGGGCGCTGCTGAGCAGCAGCAGCTCCGGCAGGAAGTACGTGACGATGGCGACCACGAGGATGGTCCCGGTGACCAGCGGTGACGCGTTGCTCACCACCGCCCAGAGCACGAGCAGGATGCCGACCGGCGCCCACAGCAGCTTGACCGTCAGCAGGCGGTCGACCGGCCAGTCCGGCGGCCGACCGGCCCGGACGTACTGCCGTTCGAGCAGGCCGACCAGCGGCGCGGCGGTCAACCGGCGGCCGAGGGACGCCTGCGCGGGACGGGTCGCGGTGGGCGCGGTCAGCGACCGGGCCACAGGTGTCGCCACGTGGCCGCGGTGCAGGTTCTCCACCGCACGGCGCCGCTCGGGAGCGAACGCGCCGAAGACGAGCCAGATGCCCAGCCCGACAGCCAGGGAGACGGTAAGGACGGCGAGGATCACGGGTGTCGTCATGTCAGAACCTGATCGTCACGACCTTGCGCATCCAGAGCGTCCCGATGACGAGCAGGATCGCGCAGACGACGAGTGCGGCGATCCCGATCGGATTCTGGATGAACGGGGCCAGGTAGGTGGGGTTCGTCAGCAGCAGGAAGCCGGCGACGAGGAAGGGGAGGGCGACGAGGATGATGCCGGAGAGCCGCCCATCAGCCGAGAGAGAGTCGACGTGCCGGCGGATTTGGTTCCGTTCCCGGATGGTGACGCCCACATTCTCGAGCACGTCGGCGAGGTTGCCGCCGACCTCCCGGTTGATGGTGATGGCCTGGGCGACCCAGCTGAAGTCCTCGTTCGCCATGCGGATCGCCGCTTCCTCCAACGCCAGAGACAGCGGGCGGCCGACGCGCGTCTCGTTGACGATCCGCGCGAGCTCGGAGCTGGTGGGGTCGTCTGCCTGTTGCGCGACGCCCGCCAGCGCCTGGAGCAGGCTGTGCCCCGCCCGCAGGCTGCCCGCGATGAGCTGCAGCGTGTCGTCGAGCTGGTCGGCGAAGGCCGCCCGCCGACGGCTGGTCCGCACGCGGACCCACAGCACCGTGGCGATCGGCGCCACGAGCGCGAAGAGCACCATCAGCCACGGGCCGCCGATCAGCAGACCCAAGGCGCCGAGCACGACGAAGCCCACCAGCACGAGGAACACCACGTCCTGGGGCCGACGGCGCACACCGGCCAGGTCGAGCGCGATGGCCACGCTGCCCTCGCGACGGCGCATCGCCTTGGCGACGAGCCGGGTCGCGGTCGCGGCGGCCTCGGCGAGCGCGCCGTCCTCGGGAGCGGCCTCGGGACGACGTCGCGACCGGGGCAGGTGCGCCCGATGCGGGGCGACCAGCACGAACCCGCCGAGGACGAGGGCGAGGCCGACGGCGAGCGGCCCCCACAGCGCCGGGTTCACAGCGCCCTGACCGCGTCGGCGCCGAAGAGCGTGGGCGACAGCGGGATGCCCAACTCCTGGAGGTGGTCGGAGAACCTCGGCCGCACGCCGGTGGGCCGGGCGCGGCCGAGGAACCGGCCCGTCGCCGGGTCGGTCCCGGCGGCGTAGTCGAAAGTGAAGATGTCCTGCAGCGTCACGGTCTGGCCCTCCATACCGTACACCTCGGTGACCGACGTGATGCGGCGGGTGCCGTCGCGCAGCCGGCTGAGCTGGACGACGACGTCGACGGCCGACGAGATCTGCTCGCGGACGGCCCGCAATGGCAGGTCCATCCCGGCCATGAGCACGAGCGTCTCGAGGCGGGACACCGCGTCGCGCGGCGAGTTGGCATGCACGGTGGACAGCGAACCGTCGTGGCCGGTGTTCATGGCCTGCAGCATGTCCAGGGTCTCCCCGCCACGGACCTCACCGACGACGATGCGGTCGGGGCGCATGCGCAGGGAGTTGCGCACGAGGTCGCGGATCGTGATCTCGCCCCGGCCCTCGAGGTTCGGCGGGCGGGACTCGAGCCGCACCACGTGCTCCTGCTGGAGCTGCAGCTCGATCGCGTCCTCGATGGTGATGATGCGCTCGTCGCCCGGGATGAACGCGGACAGCACGTTGAGCAGCGTCGTCTTTCCCGTGCCGGTCCCGCCGGAGACGATGACGTTGAGCTTGGCCTCGACGCAGGCGCGCAGCAGGTCGGCCATCTCGGAGGTCATCGTGCCGAACCGCAGCAGGTCCTCGACCGTGTAGGGGTTCTGCGCGAACTTGCGGATGGTCAGTGCGGAGCCGTGGAAGGCCAGCGGCGGGATGATCGCGTTGACGCGCGAGCCGTCGTCGAGGCGGGCGTCCACGAGCGGCGAGGCCTCGTCGACGCGCCGTCCCATGCGGGACACGATGCGCTCGATGATCTGCCGCAGGTGCTCCTCCGAGCTGAACCGGGCCGTCGACCGATGCAGTCGGCCGGACCGCTCGACGTACACCGAGTCGTGGCCGTTGACCATGATCTCGCTGATCTCCGGGTCGTCGAGCAGCACCTGCAGCGGGCCGAGCCCGAGGACGTCGTTGCGCACCTCCTCGATGAGGCGCTGGCGCTCATCGTTCGACAGCGGGGACCGCTGCGCCTCGACGACGGAGGCTAGCTCGGAGCGGACGAGCTGGTGGAGCTGTTCCTCGTCGAGGCGCGGGTCGGTCAGCCGGGAGCCCAGCCGGGAGTAGAGCTCCTTGGTGGCCCGTTCCTTGAGCTGCGTCAGCGGGTCCCGCTCGTCCGGGGTCGCCGGACGGGGCGGCCGGGCGCCGTTCTCGGCGGCGGAACGCTCGGGACGTTCTGGGGTCGCCGGCTGCGGGGCCTCCTGCGGGGGCAGCGGGACGGTCAGCTCGGCGTCGGCGGGCGGCTGCTCGTCGAGCCGGTGACGGCCGGCGGGGTCGACGGGCGTCTGGCCGGAGACGCGCTTGGCGGCGGCCAGTCGGGATGCCAGATCCATCAGGACCTCACCTTCTTGCCGGACTTGCGGCCCCGCGGGGCGTTGGCACCCTGGTAAGTCGCCTGAAGCTTGCGGAGCACCTTGGCCGCGGCGTCGCGGGGCTGGCGAGTCGTCAGCGGTTCGCCCATGTTCATCGAGACGACCGCGGCCCGAGTGTGCGGCATCGACAGGTCGACCCGGACCCCGAGCGTCGCCTCGACGTCGCCGAGGCTCAGGCCGGCCCGCGGGTCGGCGAAGTTGAGCAGCACGCGACGCGAGTCGGTCATCATCCCCAGGTCGTTGAGGGCGTCGAGCTCCTTGCGCAGTCCCCGCACGCCCGGTACGTCCATGCTCGTCACGAGCAGCGGGTCGGTCGTGCGGTCCCCGGCGGCGAGCGTGTGGGCACCGAGACCGGCGGCGGTGTCGATGACGACGTAGGGGAACAGCTCGGTGAGCTGGTCCAGCAGCGCCCCGACGTGCTCCGGCGTGACGACGTCGGCCGAGGCCGGGTCGCTCGGCGCCCCGGCGACGAGGAGGCCCGATGAGTGCTGGGTGAGCCGGGTCTTCAGCGCGATCGGGTCCTGGTGGCCGCCGTGGGTGACGATGTCCCCGAGGGTCGACTCCGGTTCGAGCCCGAGTGCGGTGGCGACGTCCCCGAACTGCAGGTCGAGGTCGACGAGCACCGTCGAGCCGGGCTGCGCGGCGGCCAGCCCGACGGCGAGGTTGGTCGCGACCGTCGTCTTGCCCACCCCACCCTTGGGGGACAGGACGGAGATGACCCGGCTGGGGCCGGAGGCGTCGACCACCGGGTCCCAGCCGGCCGCACCGAGCGCCATCTCGCCGGAGTGGCCGGCGCCACGCCGGACGCGCGTGGCGTCCCCGACGCGGGCCAGCACCTCGCGCATCTGCTCGACGGTCACGTCCGGGGGGACGACGTCGCGCACGCCCGCCCGCAGGGCCTCGATGACAAGGGTGTCGTCCGGCTGGGCGACCAGCACGAGCCCGATGCCGGGGAAGAGCCGGTCGAAGCTGCCGGCGAGGGCGACCGCCTGCGGTCGGGCCTGGGTGGCGTCGAGCACCACGATGTCTGGCAGCTCGGTGCGACGGACCTGGCCGAGGAACACGGCGGGGTCGGTGGGCAGCGGACTGGCGTGCACCCCGATGCAGGCGCCGTCGGCCGCCGCGTGCACGCGGTCCAGGAGTGCCCTGGAGTCCGTGGCGAGCAGGACGTTGTTCACTCGAAGATCACCTCCGGGTCGACCACCCGCGTCTGCCCCTCCTTCGCCTCCTCAGGTTCGAGGGAGAGCCAGATATTCTCGTACTCGGCCGCGTAGACGAACTTCTCGGCGTCCGGCGGTGACAGCGCGATGGTGACCATGATGGCCTCTTCCGGAGCGGTCTCGGTCTCCTCGCCGTCCTCGGTCGTCTGCTGCTGGATCCCACCCCGGACTTCGGTGACGAGCACCTTGTGGAAGACCAGGTGCGTCGCTTGGTTCTCGGGGTCGTCCAGGGAGACAAAGACGCCGACCCTGTCTCCGGGCTCGAGAGTCCCGCCGATGACCCGCTCTGTAGGGAGTTGTCGGCTCAGCGTGTGGAAGCCCTCTGGCACCTCGACTGTGGCGTCCAGATCCTCCGGGGCAACAAACCGCCCGGTTACGAGCTGCTCACCGGGGAGCAGGTCGGCGGTAGCGACGAGCCCGTCGAGCTCGGCCAGGTCACTCACCGCCCCCGGGACGACGGCACCAGCCGGCACCTCGGTGGACTCGACGGTCTCGTCGAGGACCAGCGCGCTAGCCTCGGTGCCCTCGGGCACCGTCTCGATCGCCGTCAGCACCGCGATGGGTTCGAGATCCGCCATAGCCCGGCTGTCGGCGCTGGCGGCATAGGTGTAGGTGAGCACGCCCCCGGCGAGCGCCAGGAGTGCGGCCACGACGGCCGCGATGATGCGACGGTTCACAGGGTCTTCCTAGTCTTCAGTCAGGGTGAGCTCGACGACGGCGGCGCCGAGCTGGGGTCCGTCGGTGCCGAGGTCGAAGTCGCCACTCACGTCTACGAACCGGTCGAAGGTGCCGTGGATGCATCGCAACGAGCTGCCACTGCCCTTCTCCAGACCGTTGCAGAGGTTGCCCGAACCATCGGTCTTGTACTGGCCGGTGAGCTTGTACTCGAGCAGCGTGAAGGCCGCGAACCCGAAGATGCGGTACTCGCCGTGGCTACCTCCCGCCTCGCTGGCCGCGTCGAAGATCGGGACCAAGATCGTCTCCCCGATCAGCGCCTCGAAGTCCGAGGGGTCGCACGTGTTCGGGGGTGACTCACCGGGGTCGGACGGCACCCAGTCCCCGACGTCGCCGACCGGTCCGGTGCAGTCCGCCGTCGCCTCGAGCCAGCCGAATCCACCCGGCATGTGCGCTCCGGCCGGACCCGTGCAGCCGGAATCTTTAGGGGCCTTCGGGTCGCTGAAGGTGAACGTCACCGGGTCGGCGTCCTCGGGGAAGTCGATCCCGACGACCTCACCGTCCTCGACGATGGGCGTCGCGCCCGTCTGATGCAGAACCTCGCAGTACGACATGATGTATGGCAGCATCCCGGACCCCGTGGTCGGGTACCCCCATTGCGCGGTCGCGGACGCGGCGATGTCGCCCTCGTCCTGGCCGATCACCGGCGCAAAGAAGTGGTTCCGCGAGGAGTCGGTCCGCACCGTCACCACGCCGGCGGCCTCGTCGAGGGTCACGATGGTCGCGGTGGCCTCGCCGCCGAAGGGCGTGTTCGCGTCGGCCATCTCCTCGGCCGTCGCGTCGGTGCCGGTGCACTCGTTACGCGCGCAGTCCTGGGCGACGGCCAGGGCGGCGGCGTCGGCACCGGTCTGCAGGATCTGCTTGTCGGCGTGCATCGCGGCGATGTCGATCGCCAGGGCCGCGACGGCGAACAGTGGGATGGCGAGCAGACCCACCAGGACGGCCGAGGCCCCGCGGTCGGCGGTGGCGCGGAGTCGACGGAGGCGGTCGGTCAGCCGTTGCATCGCATGGTCCCCGATCCGGTGAGGTCGACGGCGAGGAAGCCGCCGAGAAGCGACACGTCGTTGACAGTAATGTCCACGGTGGCGTTTTCCGGGGCGCCGGCGGCGTCACACCCCGCGGCGGGCGTGACGCTGATCTGGCCGGCAGTCAAGGCCACCGAGGGGGCCGCAGAGGAAATCGCCGTCATACGAGCCTCGGATGCGGGGTCGGCACCGTCAGAAAGAGCCAACACCCGTACGCCATCCCGGGCAGCGTTTCCGAGCACTGTCTGCACGTGATAGACGTACCCGAAACTCACGATTCCCATCACCAGGGTGATCAGCACCGGCGCCACCAGCGCGAACTCGACGGCGGCGGCACCGCGCTCTGATCTAGGTGGCTCTTGGTGGGTCGACATGGGCCTTCCGGGAGAGTTCTGGAGATGAATGGGCGGTGGTGGCATCCAGCGCTGCCAAGTGCCACCACCGCCCCTCAGACGGCGAAGATCACGGAACGTCGGGGATCTCGTTGGCGACATCGGTGAAGAGTGTGCTCAGCTCGGTGCCAAGCAGCGTCACCGCCACGATGATCGCCACGGCGATCAGACCGACCAGCAGGCCGTACTCCACGGCCGAGGCGCCGCGGTCGCTGCGGCGGGCCGCCACGGTCATGAAACGGTCAGAGATGAGGTTCAGGAGGTGCATGATTCGTCCAATTCTGGTTCGATGCTGCGGACCACGGGTCACCCAGGTGTTGGTGAAGACGCTAAGTAGATGCGCTCACATGGATCAACCGATGAGCGGGTGAACAATCTCTGATTCCCGCGTTTTCACCCGCTCCCGTTCCGTCTCTCTGGTCGGATAGAGCAGACAAAATCGGACAGAACGTCGTTAATAGATCGATCAAATGATTGCCCGAGGCTTTGAACATCTCGTGACTCTTCCGCTCTCCGCCACCGCGGTCGCCACGGCGCTGTGCTGCGCCCTCGTCGCCGCCCTCCTCACGCCCTGGGCGCGCCGGTTCGTCGTCAGCGAGTCCCGGCTGCTCCGTGGGTGGGTCACCGGCCCGCTCGCCGGCCTGGGAGGCGTCGGCGCCGCGCTCGTCGCGACGTCCTGGGCGGAGCTGGTCGCCGTCGCCGTCGTGGCCGTCGCGGCCGGCCTGCTGATCCCGATCGACCTGGCGACCTATCGCCTGCCCGACGTCGTCGTCGGGTCGGCCGCTCTCGGGCTCCTGGCCGGGCTCGTCGTCGCCGCGGCGCTCGGCGACGACTGGTCCCGGCTGCTCACGGCGGTGCTCGCCGGTGTCGCCCTGTTCGCCGTCTACCTCGTGCTCGCGATGATCTCGCCCAGCAGCCTCGGGTTCGGCGACGTCAAGCTCGCCGGCGTGCTGGGTCTCCTGCTCGGATGGTGGGGGTGGCAGGCCGTCGCGTACGGCACGCTGGCGGCGTTCGTCGTGTTCGCCCTCGGCGCGCTGGTGCTCCTGGCCGCACGGCGCACCTCGCTGCGCGACGACCTGCCCTTCGGGCCCGCCATGATCCTCGGCGCGGCCCTCGGCCTCGCCGCGGTGGCCGCCTGAGGCGACGCACCGCGGCGGGCGGCGACGTCAGCGGATCTCGGTCGGCGGCACCGCGTCCATGTCGGTGAAGTCCTGGTTCTCCCCCGCCATCGCCCACACGAACGAGTAGTTGGCCGTCCCCACCCCGGAGTGCACCGACCACGACGGCGAGATGATCGCCTGGCGGTCGGCCACGGTGAGGTGCCGCGTCTCGGTCGGCTCGCCGCACAGGTGCAGCACCCGGGCGTCGGCCGGCAGGTCGAAGTACAGGTAGCACTCGGTGCGCCGGTCGTGGGTGTGCGCCGGCATGGTGTTCCACATCGAGCCCTCGTGCAGCCGCGTGACGCCCATGACGACCTGGCAGGACTGCACGCCCTTGGCGTGCACGACCTGCTCCAGCGAACGCCGGTTCGAGGTCACCTGGTCGCCGAGCTCGAGCGTGTTGCCCTCGCCGGGCAGCGTCAGCACGGTCGGGTACGAGGTGTGGGCCGGGGCGGAGAACAGGTAGAACGCCGCGCCCTCCCCCGCGAACGTCACGTCCTGGGTGCCGCTGCCGATGTACAGCAGGGAGCGGGTCGGCATCTCGTAGGTCTCGCCGTCGGCCACGACGGTGCCCGTGGACCCGACGTTGACGATCCCCACCTCGCGGCGCTGCAGGAAGTACTCGGCGCGCAGCTCGTCCGGGTTCGGCAGCGCGACCGGCTCGGCGCCGGGCAGGGCACCGCCCAGGACGATGCGGTCGTGGTGGGTGTAGACGGTCCGGACCTCGCCGGGCACGAAGAGGTCCTCGACGAGGAACTTGTCGCGCAGCTCCTGCGTCGTCAGGCCGGGGATCTGCTCCGGGTTGGTGGCGTAACGCTGTTCCATGATGCTCCTTCGGTCGGTGCTCAGCGCACGAGCCAGCCGCCGTCGACGGGGACGACGGCGCCGTGCACGTAGGCGGAGGCGGGCGAGGCGAGGTACACGAAGATCCCGGCGAGGTCCTCCGGGGTGCCCCACCGTCCGGCAGGGATGCGCGCCGAGATGGACTGCTCCCGCTCGGCGTCCGCCCGGATGGGGGCGGTGTTGTCGGTGGCCATGTAGCCGGGGGCGACGGCGTTGACGTTGACGCCGCGCCCGGCCCACTCGTTGGCGAGCGCCTTGGTCAGGCCGACGACGGCGTGCTTGGAGGCCGCGTAGCCGGGAACGAGGATGCCGCCCTGGAAGGACAGCATCGAGGCGACGTTGACGATGCTCCCCGACCCGCGCTCGAGCATGCCCCGCCCGACGGCGCGGGACAGGTGGAACACGGCGTCGAGGTTGACGGCCAGCACCGTGTCCCAGTCCTCGGCCGTGTGCTCGGCGGCCGGCGCCCGACGGATGGTGCCGGCGTTGTTGACGAGCACGTCGACCGGGCCGAGCACGTCCTCGACCTCCGCGACGGCGGCGTCGAGCTCCTCCGCCGTCGCCGTGGCGAGGTCCCGCTGCACGCTGTGCACGCGGCGGCCCAGGGCCTTGATGCGGGAGATCGTCTCGGTGGGCTCGCTGCGGTCCAGGAGCGCGACGTCGGCCCCGGCCTCGGCGAGCGCCACGGCGGCGCCCTGGCCGAGGCCGCGGCTCGTGCCCGTCACGAGCGCGACCTTCCCGTCGAGCCGGAACTGGTCGAGGATCATGCGGTCCCTCCGTCGGTGTCGGTGGCGGTCGTGCCTGCGGTCAGCGTGAGGCGGGTGGGCACGGCCGCGGCGGCCGGCCACCAGGGCGAGACCCAGCCGGGCAGCGTGAGGCGGGTCAGCGCCTCCAGGTAGTAGTAGTCGCCCCACAGGCAGCCCTCGTCCACACCCTTGTTCTTCGGGGCGTCGTAGACCGAGTGCAGCAGCAGCGCGTCGGCGTCCTCGGGCGCGGCCGGGGTGTACCCGGCGATCAGGTCGGCGACCATCCGCCGCGCGGCGGCGGCGTACCGGGCCGCGCGGTCGGCGTCGGTCGACACCGAGGCGAGCTCCAGCAGGCCGCAGGCCGCGATCGCCCCGGAGGACGAGTCGCGCGGCGCGTCCGCTCCGTCGGAGTACACCAGGTCCCAGAACGGCACGCCGTCGGCGGGCAGGTGCGCGAGGAAGTACTCGGCGCAGCGCTCCGAGGCCCGCAGCGACTCCGGGTCGCCCGAGGTGCGGTGGTGCAGGGCGAAGCCGAAGATGCCCCACGCCTGCCCGCGCGCCCAGCAGGAGTCGTCGCCGGCACCCTGCTCGGTGCCGCCGCGCAGCGGCTCCCCCGTCTCCGGGTCCCAGTAGAAGGTGTGGAAGGTCGAGTCGTCGTCGCGCAGCAGGTGGGTGCGCACCTGCACCACGTGCCGGGCCACGACGTCGGCGTACCGCGGGTCGCCGGTGACCTGGGTCGCCCAGGTCAGCAGCGGCATGTTCATGAGGCTGTCGACGATGGTCCGGCCGCGCTGGGCCGGGTCGGACAGGTCGCCCCACGCCTGGATGATCCCCGCCGAGGGCAGGAACCGCGTCATGAGGTGGTCCGCCGCCGCGAGCGCCGCGTCCCGGGCGGCCTCGTCGCCCGCCAGCCGCCACGCGTCGACGCAGGACAGCGTGTACAGGAACCCGAGGTCGTGGGTGTCGAGGTCCTCCCCGGCGTGCACGCGGCGGGCGAAGTCGGCGGCGTGCGCCAGGGCGGCGGCCCGCAGGTCGGCGTCACCGGTGAGCTCGACGGCACGCCACTGCATGCCGGGCCAGAAGCTGGTGGTCCAGTCGCGGTTGGCGCCCTCGGCGAACCGGTCGGTGGCCGGGCGCAGCGGGTAGCGGTCGTCGCGGGTCGTGGAGTCGGGGTACAGCGCGCCGAACGCTGCCGCGTTGCGGCGCACGGTGGCCACGGCGGCGTCGACGGCGGCCGCGAGCGCCCCGGGGCGGTCGGCAGGTCGCGGGTCGGCGCCCGGCGCGGAGTCGCGCACGTCGGTGGAGGACATCGGTGGGTCTCGCTTTCCGGCGCCGGGGCACCGTGGGGAGGTTCAGGAGGGGACGGCGGTGCCGTGCGCGGCCGGGGTGGCGCCGTCGGGCACGACGGACCGCAGCGCGACGCGGCAACCGCCCCAGACGACGAACAGCAGGGGTGCGGTGGCGAACCCGAGCCCGATGGCGGGGCTGGTCACCACCACGCCGGCGAGCAGGCCGAGCACCGCCAGCGCGGTGACGCTGAGGTACCAGCGGCGCACCGCGAGGTAGAGGCTGGTGCGCAGCAGGTCGCGCAGCCGCACCCCGGGCAGCACCGGGATCGCGGCGAGCGCGACCAGGGCGGTGAGCACGGCCAGCACCAGCAGGGTGCCGAACACCGGGATCGCGGCGGCGCCGATCCGTGCGCCCCAGACGGCGACGACGTCCACGGCCAGGACGACGACGGCGGCGCTCGCCAGCGCGCCGATCGCCAGCGCCCGGCGCGCGTGCCGGCGGTAGGCCCGCCAGAAGGTCCGCACCGCGGCGGTCGAGCCGTCGGTGGAGAACGCCGTGAAGACCGCGAAGGCCGCGACCAGGGCCGGGGCCAGCAGCGGGGCGAGCAGCGCGAACGCCGGCCACGACACGGTCGGGTCGGTGGTCAGCAGCACCACGAGCAGCGGCAGCGTGGCCACCACGAGCAGGACGTTGGTGGCCAGCCCGATGTACACGGTGCCGAACACCGTCTCGTACATCTCCTGGCTGACGAGCCGACGGCGGCCCTGGTGTCGGGTGCTCGTGCTCATCCCTTGACCCCCGTGGTGGCGATCCCGCGGACGAAGAACTTCTGCCCGAGCAGGAAGATCACGGCGATCGGCAGCACCGAGATCACCGAGCCGGCCATGATGAGCGCGTGCTCGGCGTTGTACTGCCCGACGAACGTCTGCAGACCGAGCTGCAGCGTCCACAGCTCCGGGCTGCGCAGGTAGATCAGCGGCCCGAGGTAGTCGTTCCAGGTGTTGACGAAGGTCAGCAGCGTCAGGCTGGCGATCGCCGGCGTGGACAGCGGCAGGATGATGCGCCGCCAGATGCCGTACTCGCTCATGCCGTCGATCCGGGCCGCCTCGGACAGCGACTCCGGGATCGACTCGTAGTACTGCTTCATGAGGAACACGCCGAACGCGCTGAAGGTCTGCAGCGCCAGGATCGACCACAGGGTGTTCGACAGCCCGATGTTCGAGAGCATGACGAACTGCGGGATCATGTACGCCTGCCACGGCACCGCGATGGTCGCCACGTACAGCAGGAACAGCGCGTCGCGGCCGGGGAACCGCATCTTGGAGAACCCGTAGGCGGCGAAGCTGCCGGTCAGCACCTGCAGGAACGTCACGCTCACGGACAGGATCAGCGTGTTCTTGATCCAGGTGACCATGTCGGACTTCGCCCAGATGTCGATGTAGTTCTGCCACACCACGGGATCCGGGATCCACTGCAGCGGCACGGTGAAGACCTGGTTGTTCTCCTTCAGCGAGGAGATGACCATCCACACGAACGGCAGCAGGATGCCGGCGGCGGCCACGAGCAGCGCGGCGTAGCCGACGGCGCGGGACGCCTGGCGCTTCCACCGGGCGCGCACCTGGGCGGGCCGCAGCGGCGAGGTCGACGCGTCGACGGAGGTCGTCGGGGAGACGGTGGTCATCAGGCGTCCTTCCTGCGGTTCCAGAAGAACTGGAAGATCGTCACGGCGATGCAGATGAAGAACAGGGTCACGGCCACCGCGGAGGCGTACCCGAACTGGTTCTCCTCGAAGCCCTTGGAGTAGATGAACTGGCTCAGCACCAGCGTCGACTGGCCGGGTCCGCCGTCGGTCATGACGAGGATGAGGTCGAAGACCTTGAGGCTGTTGATCGTCAGGATCACGGTGACGAAGAACATCGTGGGGCGCAGGCACGGCAGCGTGACGTTCCAGAAACGGCCCCAGGCGCCGGCGCCGTCGACGCGGGCGGCCTCGTAGAGCTCGCCCGGCACGGTCTGCAGACCGGCGAGCAGCAGCAGCATGTAGTAGCCCATCTCGCGCCACACGCCGACGATGATCACGGCGGGCATCGAGGAGTCCGCCGACGTCGTCCACCCGGGCGGGTCGTCCACACCGAGGAACGTCAGGAACTGGTTGATCGGGCCGTACTCCGGGCTGAACAGCATGTTCCACACCACGGCGATGGCGACGATCGAGGTGATGTACGGGAAGAACGCCACCGTGCGGAAGAACGCCACGCCGCGCAGCTTGCGGTTGAGCAGCAGCGCCAGGCCCAGCGACGCCACCAGCGTGGCGGGGATGTGGACGGCGGAGTAGTAGATCGTGTTGAACAGCGCGGTGTGATAGCTGGTGTCGCCGATCATCCGCGTGTAGTTGTCCAGGCCGATGAACTCGGCGCCGCCGAACACGTTCCACTCCGTCAGCGACAGGTAGAACAGCGTGACGACGGGGATGAGGGTCAGCAGACCGAAGCCGAGGAAGTTCGGCAGGATGAAGCTCCACCCGATGAGGGTGTTGCGCAACTTGAGCCGACTGCCCGGCCGGCGCCGACGGGGGCCGGGCGGGGCCGCGGGGCTCGGGCCGGACGCCCCGCTGCTGCGGTCGTCGACGGCGATCGTCGCCATGGTGACTCCTGTGTCTGGGCGGTGTGGTGGCCCGGGGGCACCGCGGTCGTCGCGGTGCCCCCGGGAGCCTGTGGGTCAGCCTGTGCTCCATCGGCCGACCCTGCGGTTCCGCTTCCGGCGAGTGCCTCGTGCCTCGGCCCTCACCGTGCGCTGCACCTCCGGGTCAGCCTGTGCTCCATCGGCCGACCCTGCGGTTCCGCTTCCGGCGAGTGCCTCGTGCCTCGGCCCTCACCGTGCGCTGCACCTCCGGGTCAGCCGACCTCGGAGGCGGCGCGGTCCTCGGCGCCGGCGATCGCGTCGGCCACGGACGACGACTCGGACATGATCTCCGAGTGGGTGTCGCCCAGGATGTTCTGCAGGGCGGCGGTGTCCGGGTCGACCGGGTTCTCCGGGCGGGTGTCGTGCGTGGCGAACGCGAACTGCGACAGCTCGTCGCCCGGGACCCCGTCGAGGCCGAAGTAGGTGTCCACGACGCCGTCGCTCAGCAGGGCCGGGGTGATGCCGATCGCGGCGAGCGCGTCCGCGCCGCCCTCACCGGCGGCGAAGGCCAGGAACTCCTTCGCGGCGTCGACCTTGGCCTCGTCGATGGCCGGGTTGATGCCCAGACCGGTCGGGTCGCCGAACGTCACCGGGGTGGCGTCCATGCCGGTGGTCGAGGAGTCGACCTGCGGGATCGGGGCCATGCCCCAGTTGAACTCGTCGGCGTCGCCGGACTCCTGCTGCGCCAGCAGCGTGGCCACGTACCAGGAGCCCATCGGCATCATGGCGGCCTGCTGGGTGCCGAACTGCGCCTGGTAGGTGAGCTGGTTCGTGGTCACGGTGCCGAAGTCGACCTGGGCATCGCTGTCCTGCAGCTCGACGGCACGGTCGTAGAACGGCTCGAGGTAGCCGAAGTCGCCGCTGGTGAGCTCGGCGCCCTCGCTCTGGGCCAGGGCGAAGCCCTGCACCACGGACTGCCAGGAGTGCTGGTAGGCGCCGAGCGCGTCGCTGTCCCCGAGCCCCTCGGTGACGTCCTGCGCCGCGGTGACGTAGTCGTCCCAGGTCCACGAGCCGTCCGGGGCGTCCACGCCGGCCTCGTCGAACAGGTCCTGGTTGTAGTAGAGGAACCAGGAGTCCTGGCGGTAGGGCACCGCCCAGCTCGCGCCGTCGACCTCGTAGAAGTCGGCGCCGCCGGTAGCCGGGTCGAGCTCGGCGGTGACGTCGGAGACGTCGAGGAGCTGCGCGCCGTCGTAGTACGTCCAGAAGTTCTTGAGGTTCTTCAGCACGTACATGTCGGGGGCGCTGCCGGCCGCCAGGTCGGCGGTCATCTGGGTGTCGTACTCCGAGGCGTCATACTCCTGGAGCTCGACGGTCACGTTCGGGTTCTCCTCGTGGAACGCGTCCGCGAGGGTCTGGAACTCCGGCGTGGTCGACAGGCTCCACCCGGCCAGGGACAACGTGACGGCCTCGTCCTCGGCGGGCGCCGCGGTGTCGTCACCGCCGCCGCCACCGGCCTCGTCGGCGGTGCCGCCGCTGCACGCGGTCAGGGCCAGGACGACCGCGGCGGCCGCACCGGCCGCGGTGGGGATCGTGCGCTTCATCTGTGCTCTCTCCTTCGAGTGGACGGTCCCTCGTCAGACCGTCGTGACAGGTTTCGGATCGGTTCGGTGCTCAGACCAGCCGGGTCGTCGTGGTGACGCCGTCGGGCCATCGGACGACGGCGTCGGTGCCGTCGAGCGTGAGGGCGGCGGGGTCGTCCGCCGGGGGGTCGGGTCGGTCGGGGACGTCGCCGCGCAGGGTCACCAGCGCCGCGAGCCACCGTCCGGTCTCGACCGCGGTGTCCAGCGCCGGCACGCGCGCGGGGTCGCCCAGCGGGCTGGCGTCGGCACGTTCGGTGACGACCGGCTGCCAGTCGCCGAGGAGCGGGTCGACGCGGGATTCGAGCCCGTCGCCGGCGACCGTGGGCCAGCCGGAGACCCGCAGCGCGACCGGGGAGGCGCCGTCGGGCACCTCCTCGACGCGCACGCAGCGCACCTCCCAGGGGCCGCGGACCAGCGAGGCGGTCGTGATCGTGCCGGCCGGCGCCGTCGTGCCGTGGCGTCCGGAGCCGTGGTCGCGCTGCCCGGGGGCGACGTCGAGCCAGTGCGCGGCGGCGCGGGAGGCGGCGACCGCGACCGGGGTACCGCCGTCGGCGGCGAGGTCCGGTGCGCGGAGGGTCTCGAACCCGGCGCGGTGGCTGGCCCGTCCCGCGGCGTCCAGCAGGGTCACGGACTGTTCGGCCGGGGAGGCCCAGCTCGCCTCGTCGAGCCACGGGCTGGTGGCCGTCGAGTAGCCGAGCCGCGCGTACAACGGCGAGTCGCCGACGTCGGCGCCGGGCAGGGCGTGGTCGGTGCCGTGGTTGACGACCCGCACGATCCCGTCGGCGCGGGTGCCCGAGACGATCCAGCCGGGGGCGGCGACGGTGCGCAGCACGTCGCCGGACTCGACGGGCAGCGGCTCGGCGGGGGCCGTCCAGGCGGGGTGGTCGGCGGGCAGCGCGAGGCCGAGCATCCCCTTGCTCGCCCAGTACGGCGAGCCGGGACCGGAGTAGGCCTGGGCGATCCGGGGCCAGGCGTGGTGCCAGCCCAGCGTGAGCAGCCCGTCGTCGTCGGGGGCGCCGTGGTCGGCGAAGTGGCCGACGACGGCGGAGGCGGCACGGCGCAGCCGGCCCGGCGCGTGCGAGGGGACCTCGGCGATCGCACCGACCCAGAACGGCGCGGCGGCGGCGAAGCGGTAGGCGAGCGACCGGCCCTGGACCAGCGGGGAGCCGTCCCCGCCGACCAGCGCCAGGGCGTCGGTGAGGAACCGGTCGAGCCGGGCGACGTCGTCCGCGCGTCGCGCGGCGGCCAGATCGGCGGCACCGGCCATCCGCGCCCAGAGCGTCGGGTACAGGTGCAGGGCCCAGCCGTTGTAGTGGTCGAAGGACCGCTCCGCGCCGTCGGCGAGCCAGCCGTCGCGACGGGCGAAGGTGTCGTGGGTGGCGAGGTCCTCGCGCATCTCGGCCACGGAGTGCGGCCCGCCGACGCCGCGCAGGAACGTCTGCACCACGAGGCGGAACCAGACCCAGTTGATGCGGGGATAGGTGTCGTCGCCGACGGCCTCGGCGAGGTAGTCGACGACCTGCTCCTGCACCCGGGCGTCGAGCCGGTCCCAGATCCAGGGGCGCGTCATGTCGAGCACCAGCGCGATGGAGGCGGCCTCGACCTTGGCCTGGGCGTGCTCGGACAAGCGCTGCCAGCGCTCCGGGTGGTGCGGGTCGGTGCCGGCGTCCAGGCCCGTGGCGAACCGGTCGGCGTAGCCGTGGGGGTCCGCGCCTCGCTCCCCCGCGAGGCGGAAGCCGCCGAGCAGGAAGGTGCGGGCGAAGCCCTCGAGGCCGTCGATCGCCCGGCCGTAGCCGCCCTCGGCACCGGGCAGGGTGACCAGCGAGCCACCGGGAGAGGTGAACGGGACGACGGCCGCGAGCATCCGGTCCGCGTGGGCGGCCCACCGGTCCCGGTCCCAGGCGTCCGCGGCGGCGGACCCTGCGGCGAGCGTCGTCGACTCGAGCATCTCGTCCTTCTTCGTCGATGGACTGGTCGCCGAAGCGATCAGATGTGGTCATCCCTGACCGAACACGTTCGAAGTAAATCGGGCACGTTCTCGCCATGTCAACCGTGTTGCTGTACCGTGATGATCGTTTCCGATCGTTTGGCTGCTGAACTGATCTCAACGAGGAGAGATGGCTACCGCAGAACGCTTCACCGGGCCCCTGGCCGCCGCCGTCGGCGCCGAGGAGGCCCACCACACCGCGCTCCGGGAGCTGCTGCGCCCACCCGGGACCGCGCTCCCGCTCGCCCCGGCCACCGACCGCGGCGTGTGGGAACCCGGCACAGGTGCCCTGCACCGCGCGTCCGCCGCGGCCGTCGTCGACCGCGCCCGCTCCGACCTCGGCACCCCCTGGCCGCAGCCGCTGGCCAGCACCGCCGTCCGGGTGCACCGCGACGGCGACCGCGACACCCACGAACAGCTCGTCTTCACCCGTCAGCGCCGGCTGTCGCGGGCCGTGGTCGCCGCCGCCGTGACCGGCGACGACGCCTGGACCGACGAGGTCGCCGACGGGCTGTGGATGCTGTGCGAGCAGAGCTCGTGGTGCTGGCCCGCCCACGACGACACCCGGGCCGTCCACGGCGCCGTGCTGCCCACCGTCACCGACCCGTTCCTCGACCTCGGGGCCGGTGAGGTCGTCGGCCAGCTCGCCTGGACCGACCACCTGCTCGGCGCGGCCCTCGACGCCCGCTACCCCGGCCTGCGCACCCGCCTGCGCCACGAGGCCCGCACCCGCGTGATCGAGCCGTTCCTGCGCCGTCGCGACTGGCACTGGCTCGGCCTGGACGGGCACGTGCACAACTGGAACCCGTGGATCCACGGCAACGTGCTCCTCGCCGCCCTGCGCCTCCTCGACGACCCCGACGACGCCGCCGACCGCGCCGTCGTCGTCGACCTGTGCCTGCAGGGCATCGACCGGTACGTCGCCTCCCTACCCGCCGACGGCGCCATCGACGAGGGCTACGGCTACTGGTGGAACGGCGCGTGCCGCACGCTGGAGGCGCTCGACGTGCTCCGGCACGCCACCGGCGGCGCGCTCGACGCCCTCGACCCCGCCGTCGTGCCGCCCGCCCTGCGCGAGACCGTCGCGTTCCCGCACCGCATGCAGCTCGGCGGGTCCTGGTACCTGTCCGTCGCGGACTCCCAGGCGCGGCCCACCGACGTCCACCCCTGGCACGCGCTGCACCGCGCCGCCCGCGCCGTCGGGGACGCCGACGCCGCCGCCTACGCCGCGGCCCAGGTGGGTCCCCGCGACCCTGTGGCCGACCCCGGGGCCGGACTCGGGCGGCTGCTGCGCGGCCTGACCGACACCGCCTGGCACGACGCCGTCGCCGCCGGGGCGGACCCGCCCCTGCCCCGCCGCACGTGGTGGGGGTCCACCCAGGTGCTGCTCGTCCGCGAGCGCCCCGGCACCCCCGACGGGCTGGCGCTCGCCGCCAAGGGCGGCCACAACGGCGAGGCGCACAACCACAACGACGTCGGCTCCGTCGTCGTCGCGTCCGACGGCGTCCCGGTCGTGGTGGACGCCGGCCGCCCCACGTACACCGCGCAGACGTTCGGGCCCGACCGCTACGACATCTGGACGATGCAGTCCTCCTGGCACGGCGTGCCCGAGGTGGCGGGTACCGCCCAGGGTGTCGGCCCCGCGTTCGCGGCCTGCGACGTCGCGGTCCTGACCGACGACGGCGTCGAGGGGCTCTCCCTCGACCTCGCCGGCGCCTATCCCGTGGCGGGGCTCGCGTCCTGGCGGCGCAGCACCCGCCTGGAGCGGTCCGACGGCGCCGCGCGGGTCGTGGTGGCCGACGCCTGGGACCTCGCCCCGGACGCGGGCCACGGACCGACGACCGTGCGGTTCCTGCTCGCCGGGGACGTCACGCTCACCCCGGGACGCGCCGTCGTCCGACCGCTCGAGGACGCGACGCCCGTGGAGCTGACCTGGCCCGCCGAGGTGCCCGCCGCGCTCGTGGACCGGCCGCTGGACGACCCCCTGCTCCGCGACGTCTGGGGCGACCGGCTCACCCGGCTCGACCTCGACGTCACCGACCGACACGACCTGCGCACGGTCGTGGCCCTGACGCCCCGGGAGGGCTCGTGACCCAGGACACCGCACGGGCCCCGCTGCCCGCCGAGCGCGACGCCCACCTGCTCGGGGTGCTCGAGCGCGACGGCGTCGTGCGCGTCGCCGACCTCACCGCCGAGCTCGGGGTCACCGCCGTCACGGTGCGCCGCGACATCGCGCGCCTGGAGCGCGAGGGCCGGCTGGCCCGGGTGCACGGCGGCGCCGTCGCCGTCCGGACGGAGCGGACGGCGGACCGCCGCGAGGACACCCCCGCCGAGACCCCGGACGCCGACCCGCGGACCACCGGTTCCATCGGCGTGCTGGTGCCGTCCCTGGACTACTACTGGCCCGAGGTCGTGCGCGGCATGGAGGCCGAGGCCCGGCGGCACGGACTGCGGATCGTGCTGCGCGGGTCCTCCTACGACACGACGGACGAACGCCCGGCGCTGCGACGTCTGGTCGAGTCCGAGGAGGTCCGGGGCCTCGTCTGCGCGCCGCGGATGGACGGCCGCACCGCCCCCGACGTCGTCGAGTGGCTGGCCGCCTCCGGGGTGCCGCACGTGCTCGTCGAGCGCGAGGCCGCGCGCGGCCCGCACCGGGCGGCGCTCGAGTCCGTCGTCTCCGACCACGCGCTCGGGGCGCTCATGGCCGTGCACCACCTGGCCGACCTCGGGCACCGGCGCGTCGGGCTGGTGCTGTCCCGCGAGTCGCCGACGTCGCGCAAGATCGCCGCCGGGTGGCGGGCCGCCTGCCACGAGCTGGGGCTGACGAGCGCGGAGCACTTCGAGCGGCTCGCCCCGGACCGCAAGCGCCCCGAGTTCGCCGGCGTGGTGGACGACGTCGTCAGCACGGCGCTCGGCTCCGGCACCACGGGACTGCTGGTGCACTCGGACCCCGAGGCCTCCGCCATCGCGCAGCGCGCCATGGACCGCGGGCTGTCCGTCCCCGGCGACCTGTCGGTCGTCGCCTACGACGACGAGGTGGCGAGCCTGTTCAGCCCCGCCATGACCGCGGTGCACCCCCCGCGGGACGCCGTCGGGCACGCCGCCGTGGACCTGCTGGTCAAGCGGCTCGCCGACCCGTCCCGGCCCGTGCACCGCGAGGCGATCAGCCCGCGGCTCATGGTGCGGGAGTCCACCGGCCCGGTGCCGCGGTAGCCGCTCGTCCACGACACCCCCGCAGGAGAAAGCGAGCAATGCGGCGATATCGTGCGACAAAAAGAAATCCGCACCATGTCTCACGGTGTGAGAATTCCACAGCACAGATCGCCGTCGACGACCGATTTCTCCGCCTCGACCCTGGCCGATCAGCACGGTTTCTCGCGGCATCCGCCCTGTTCCAAGTGCCCTGATACCGCAGGGATGGGCATTCCGCCACCGGTAGAGCGGCGTCGGAGTAAAGCGCTAATCCGAAACGTCGTAGCAACAATTCGTGCGAGCAATCGAAACGTTACGACCTTAGTTTCTCCGGCGGGCGGCACTCTCGACACCACCAGCCGCTCGGTCGGCGGGGCCGCTCCGTGAGCCGACCGGGCAGGAGAACCCATGAACCAGCAGTCCCGTCGGCGGCACCGCGTCCGCCGGAAGGCCTCGGGCGTCGCGGTCACGACAGCGACGCTCGCCGCGTTCTGTCTCGCCCCCGCCTCCGCCTACAACCCCGTCCCCGTCGTCACCGGGGACGCCTGGAACGTCCACGACGCCGCCAGCCCCGGCGTCGACACCGGCAGCGTGATGGACACCGAGAGCCGGGCCCTGATGGGCTACGGCGGCCTGCGGATCCAGGTCGAGGGGGGCACCTCGCCGCTCGGCGGGATCCTCCTGCGCGGCTTCGAGCTCACCTACGACGAGCAGGACACCTTCTCCACCACGCAGGGCGTCGACGTCGACGGCGTCGTCGTGCAGCGCGAGCTGCGCGTCGACCAGGCCGCGAGCTACGGCCGGTTCCTCGACTCCTTCACCAACACCACCGACGTCCCGGTGACCGTCGAGACCGCCTTCGGCGGCCAGCTCGGGTACGACACCGGTACCAACCAGAGCGCCATCGCCGGCACCTCCGACGGCGACACCACCATCTCCGACGCGGACGGGTGGGCCAGCTGGTACACCCCCAGCGACGGTCCGGGGTCGGCGAGTCGGAACGGCCCCTCGGCCACCGCGTTCGGCAGCCCCGGCTTCGAACCCGCCCTGGAGCGCATGGGCAACTTCCTCCGCGACCCGTTCACCAACGACCTGCCGACCGAGGGCGACGAGGCGAACCACCCGGCCTTCGTGAACAGCCTGACGATCGACCCGGGCGAGACCGTCTCGCTGGCGCACTTCGTGGTCACGGGCCTCTCCGAGACGTCCGCCGTCGTGGACGGCGCCGCGGTGCCCGAGCCCGGCTCCCAGGTCGACCTGGTGGAGGCGAAGGCCGCCGCGCTGAGCACGGACCCCGACCTCGCAGGACTCACCCCCGCCGAGGTCTGCTCCCTGGCGAACTTCGACCTCGTGGCGCTCGGCGTCACCGACTGCTCGACGCCCTCGGGCGAGGTCCAGGGCGGGATCGACCAGGTCGCCGCCCCGGTGACCCTGACGACCAGCACCTCGTACGACGTCGTGGGCAAGACGATCACGGACCTGATCAGCGACATGGAGTCCGGCGAGACCACGGCCGCGGAGATCACCCAGGCCTACCTCGACCGCATCGCGGCCTACGACCGCGGCCCCTTCGGGCTGCACTCGGTCATCGCCGTCGCGCCGACCGCCATCGAGCAGGCGGAGGAGGCCGACGCCGCCCGGGCGGACGGCTCGGAGCTGCCGCTGCTCGGCGTGCCGATCCTGGTCAAGGACATCATCGACACCAAGGACATGCCCACCACGGGCGGTTCCCTGGTCTTCGACGGCTACCAGCCGACCGAGGACGCCTGGCAGGTGAAGAAGCTGCGCGAGGCCGGCGCCATCATCCTCGGCAAGGCGAACCTCGCGGAGTTCGCGAACGACGGTCACTACAGCCCGAGCGCCTACGGCCAGGTGTGGAACGCCTACGACCCGTCGCGCAGCCCGATCGGGTCCAGCGGCGGCACCTCCGTCGCGGTCGCCTCGAGCTTCGCGGCCGCCGGCTTCGGCACCCAGACCGGTGACTCGCTGTGGGGCCCCGCCGGCGCGGCGAGCCTGTTCTCGCTGCGGGGCACCGACGGCATGCAGAGCAGCGCGGGCACCATGCCGCTGACGATCATCCAGGACTACGTCGGCTTCATCAGCCAGTCCACCGAGGACCTCGCGCTCCTGCTGGAGGCCACCGCGGTGGACAACCCGGACGACGTGCTCGACGACGTCGCCAACGGCCACCGCCCGGACGACTGGACCGAGTACTTCTCGCCCGACGTGCTCGACGGCAAGGTCATCGGCGTCCCCGAGGGCGCGTTCGACGACCCGTTCGGCACGACCGTGGTCAGCGACGCGCTGCGCGCCCAGTTCTCCGTGTTCGAGGACCTCGGCGCGACCGTGATCGAGATCCCGGAGGGTCCGGACGCCGGCCCGCGGGAGTTCGGCGGGGACACCAACTACGAGGGCTGGGCGCAGTGGATCGAGGCGCACCCGGACAACCCCTACACCTCGCCCGAGGAGATCACCCGCAGCCCGCTGCGGATCCCGACCCGCATCAACACCTCGGAGTACACCGGGGCGGGCCGCATGACCGACGAGGACCAGCGGGCGTTCGAGCAGTGGCGCGCCGACTGGCGGGCCGACCTCGGTGACTGGATGGACGACCACGGGGTCGACGCCGTGCTCTACGCGGCCGAGCTCAGCGACATCCACCTGAACGACTCGATCATCCCGAGCTTCGGGCGGATCAACCCGGAGTCGTCGTACGCCGGGGTGCCCACGGCGATCTTCCCGGCCGGCGTCAACGCCCACGGCAACCCGATCGGGTTCCAGCTCCAGGGCAAGGAGTTCCAGGACGCCGAGCTGCTGGGCATGGCGTACGCCTTCGACCAGGCCACGGACGGTCGGGTGCTGCCGGAGATCACGCCGGCGCTCGCGCACGACGCCGACGCTCCGGCCCAGGTCGTCGAGCCCCTGCCCGCTCTGCCGCAGGCGGTGGCCGAGCGTCCGGCCTTCGTGCTGGACACCACGGCGACGGTCGCCACCAAGGCGAAGGGCCGGGCACCGGCCAAGGTCACCTTCGCCGTGGACTGCACGGGTGCCGGTGCCTGCTCCGGCCGGCTGGAGGCCGCGTACGACGGCGAGACGTTCGGTGCGCGCAGCCTGCGGGTGACGGACTCCGGCACGTCGGTGTCCTTCTCCCTGCCGGACGCCGCCGCTGCTGCCTGGACCGCCGGCGAGACGGTGACGTTCGACGTCACGCTGTCCGGCAAGAAGGCGACCGTCGCGCCGACGGACGCCGTGGAGGTGGTCGCCGCTCCGTGACCGGTGGCACCACCGCGCCGCGAACGACCCCGCTCGTCGCCGTCCTGCCCGGACGCGCGTCGAGCGGGGTCGCTCGGTGTCCGGCACCCGGCGGACGATCGCTAAGTTAACATGAGTTCACCTGTGCGCTATCGTGGGCCGCATGGCCCTCGACGACGAAGTGGGACTCTCCAAGGCGGACCGGCGCCACGCGCTCGACGCGATCGAGACGACGGCGCTGCGCGAGTCGGCCAACTGGTTCCAGCTCCTGGCCGGCACGTCGAACGTCGTCATGCAGCTCGCGGCACGACCCGTGGGCCACGGCGTGAAGGACAGCACGGTCGACGAGGGCAACTTGTTCCTCAACCCCGCGCGCCGACGCCGCACGACGATCGGCTACATCGCGGTGGCGATGTTCGGCGACGCGGAGGAACGCGCGGCCTACCGCCGCGCCACGAACCGTTCGCACGCCCAGGTGCGCTCGCCCGAGGGTGCCGAGGTGACCTACGACGCGTTCGACCCGGCGCTGCAGCTCTGGGTCGCCGCGTGCCTGTACAAGGGCGCGGAGCACGCCTACCAGCGGGTGCACGGCCCCCTGACCGGTGACTTCGCGGAGCGGTTCTACCGCCAGGGCATGGTGTTCGGGACCACCCTGCAGCTCCCGGCCGAGGCGTGGCCCGCGACCCGCGAGGACTTCGACGCGTACTGGACCGCCTCGCTCGACGAGCTCGAGATGGACGACGCGACGCGGCAGTACCTGATGCGCGTCGTCCACCTGGAGTACCTCGACCGCGAGATCCCGCCGTGGCTGATGCGGTGGCGCGTACGCCTGGTCACCGGCTACCTGGAGCCGCGCTTCCGCGAGCTGATGCACCTCGAGTGGTCCCCCGACGACGAGGTGAGGTTCGCGCGGTTCAACCGGCGCATGACGCGCTTCATGCGCCTCGCCCCGCGCCGGCTGCGTGAACGGCCGTTCACCCGGAGCCTGCGTGACGTGCGGCGGAGGCTCGCCACCGGCACGTCGCTGTTCTGACCCGGTTCCGGCTCGGTCCGACCCACATCGTCCGGGACGCGTCGAGCGTCTCTGTTCCTCAGGAATCACCGCTGGATTCCTGAGGAACAGAGACGCTCGACGGGGTCAGGGCAGGCGGCCCTCCGGGATCACTCCTCGGGTGCCCAGTGGTCCGGCGACTCGGCCGGCACCTGCCCGCGGGTACGGTGCAGGGCGACCCAGCGTTCGCCGTCGGCCACCACCACGTCACCGGCGACGAACACCCGCGACTCCGTCCAGACCGCCGTGCCGTCGGCGGTCTCGACGATCTCCTGCCACGGGCCGTTCGCGTGCTCGCCCGGACGCTTCGCCTCGGACTCCCGCAGGGCCTCCCACAGCGATCCGTCCAGACCCACCAGGTCACCCGCCTCGTAGCGGGTGCCGGCGTCCCAGCACGGCAGCCCGGAGTCGCCCTTCGTCCACGTCCACGAGTCCGGGTTCTTCGTCGGCGAGGGCTTGTCCGTCAGGACGTAGCCGGGCAACGGCGTCGCCACGACCTTCACCCCACCGTCGCCCTTGCGGGTCTCGACGTACTCGACGCCCTCGACGACGGGCAAGGGAGCACCCGTGACGTTGGCCGGACCGCACTCGTCGGTCCAGGTCGGACGCTCCGGCGTCACCTCCACCGGCGGCGTGACGACCGCCGCCCAGGACAGCATCGGCGACTGGTTGTTCGTCGCCCGCAGCCGGATCGTCACCGGCCCGTCCTCGGCCAGCTCGACGTCGTGGCTCAGCAGCTCGGTCGGGTTGCCCGTGTCGAGGGTGAACGACCCGACCTCGTGGCTCTCGCCGTCGTAGTCGAGGAACACGTCGGCGCTGCGGGACCAGGCCGCCCACCAGGTGTGCGACTCGGCCACGATCGTGTGCGACCCGGCCGGGAGGGTGATGGTGTACGACACCTCGGCCCCGACCTGGTTGCTGGTGTACATCCCCGTGGTGGACGTCTTGGAGTAGTCGCCCGCGACGATGCCCTTGTAGTTGATCGCGCGGTTGCCGCCGGCGTTCTGCCCCCAGTGGCCCCAGTCGGCCCCGTCGGTGCGGACCTGGTCGGGCGACTCGTTGAGCAGCCCCCCGACGAGACCGTCGATCGCGAGGTACGACGGCGAGTCGTACCCGAGGGTCCCGTCCGCGGTGCCGTTGACGTCGGCGAACGCCACGGTCCCGGTCGGGACGACCTCGACCCGTGCCTGCGTGGTCGCGACCCCGTAGGAGCCGGGCACCAGGACGGTGGCCCACTCGTCGTCGAAGGAGACGGAGTCCAGGTCCCAGGTGATCGGGACCTCCCGCGTGGTGCCGTCGGCGAGCTCGGCCTCGAGCGTCTCCGGCAGACCCGACGGGGTCTCGCCGACGTAGGTCGCGGTCGAGACCGGCTCGATCCCGACGATCCGCGCCGCGACCGGCGCGGAGGCGGCCCGGAGCCGGTCGACGAGCTGGTCGGCGCCGTGGCCCGTGAGCCGGTAGGCCCCCGGGTCCGCGACGGCCGCCCGGGCGTCGGCCACGTTGCGCTGCAGCACGGCCCAGTCGGTGTCCGTGAAGTCGTCGGTGCGCTCCACGGCCTCGGCCGCAGCCACCGCCTCGGCGAGCGCCGCGGCGTCCGTCGCCCCCGACGCCGGGGAGGAGATCACGCCGACGGCGTCGACCAGGAGGGTCCCCGAGGTGACCGTCAGGGTGACGGTGTGCTCGCCCCACGGCAGTCCCCGCAGCTCGAACGCCTGCTGGAAGTGCCCGGCGTCCCGCGTCGCGGCGTTGACCGCCACGGGCTCCCCGTCGACGGTGACGTCGAGGCGGGCGGAGCCGTCGTTCGGCCCCAGCACGTCCAGGCCGGAGCCGGTGAAGGTGTACGTCAGCGACGCGCCCTCGCCCTGGCTGGTCGAGGTGGACCGCATGTACTCGTACATGGAGCCGCCGTTCGCGTGCCGCCACTCGCCGCCGTAGACGAGCTCCGTGGCGGGCGGGTCGGCCAGGTCGTTCGTCTCGAGGCCGTCGAGGTACTCGCCGTAGTGCGGCACCTCGTCGTCGACGCGCTCGACGGTCAGGTCGTCGAACTGCGTCCAGTGGAACCCGCTGGCCAGGTCGACCCAGCCGGACAGCACCGGGGACGGGTCGGTCCAGGAGAACACCTCGTCGCCGTCGATCCAGCCGGTGATCTCGTCGCCCGCGGCCCGGACCGACAGCTCGTGCCACGCCGCGGCGTCGAACCCGTCGAGGCTGCCCGACTCCAGCACCGTGCCGTACCGCACGAGCTGCCAGGTGCCGTCGGACACGAGCTTGAGCGCGTACGGCGTCCCGTTCAGGTTGTTCGAGCTGCCGCCCCCGCTGGAACGGGCGCCGAGCACCGCGTAGTTGTCGCTCGCGGCGGCCCGCTCGAAGCGGACGTCGACGGTGGCCCGGTAGTTCGTCCACCGGCGGTCGCCGACGGCGGTGATCGGGTCGCCGCCGTTCCACGCGCCGCCGACGCCGGTGCCCTCCCGGTCGACCTGCTGGCGCAGCACCCGCTCGCCGTCGTCGGCCAGGAACGCCTCGAAGGAACCGTTGCGGTCCCAGGTGTACAGCGGGATCGCGCCGGTGTCGCCGCCGCGGGAGGCGGTGAAGTCCTCGGTCTCGTCGGTCAGCGTGCCTTCGACCCCGACGACCGGCACGGTCTTGCCGGTGTAGTCGAAGTCGTCGGACCAGAGCACGCCCTCCTCGGGACGCGCGTCGAGCACGGTGCGCTCGCCCTCGACCGGCAGCGGCGTGGTCCAGCCCGCGTCACCGGTGACGTCGAGCGACGTCACCGTGGCGATGGAGAACGGCGCGACGGTGAGGGTGTACGCGCCGTCGAGGTCGGCCGTCAGGTCGGCGACGTGCTGCTTGTAGCGGGAGTCGAACGCCTCGCCGTCCTCGGCGGCCCGGGTCTCCCAGACGGCGAGCGTCGGGTCGGCGCCGAGGTCGAGGTTCTCCGGCGTGATCCGGTAGGCGCGCGGGAACTCCGAGTCGTTGACCAGCACGGTGGAGAAGTCCGACGCGTCCGGGGCGGCCAGGGTCAGATAGTTCGGACCGCCGTTGCGGCCGTTCACCGGGTTGGTGCCCGACGCGGTCGTGGTGCTCGCCTCGGGCACGGCGCGCCAGACGCCCGCGGTGTTGTCGGCGTTCTCCCACCCGGTGACCGCGAAGCTCGAGAAGTGCTGCAGCACGGCCAGGCCGGCGTCGTAGTGCATCCACCCCGACCACGGGTCGCGGGCGCTGACGAGCTCCTTGAAGGAGTACTGCCCGCCCTCGTAGAACGAGCCGATGGCCGGCTGGTACACGAAGTGCGTGCGCCGCGAGTTCACAAACCCCTTGACGATCGTGTTCGCCATCTCCAGCGAGCTGCCGGTGCCGCCGATGCCGGTGCCCTCGGAGGTCGGGTCGGCGACGTTGTTGTTCTGGCGGAAGGAGGAGTTGCTGAAGGTCGCCTGCGCCTCGGAGTTCCAGATCTCGGTGTCGAACTCCTCCGCGAGCCGCGTGAAGTGCCCGCCGCCGTCGTCGTTGGTGTTGTAGTGGAAGCCCGCGACGTCGACGGCCTCGCGCAGCGCGGCGTCGGCGACCATCTCGTCGCCGAAGGTGCCGGTGCCGACCTCGTCGGAGATGACGACCTGGATCTGGTGGAACAGCTCCGCCTCGCCGTCCCGGAAGCCGGCGAGCCCGGCGTCGTCGCTGACGTAGCCCGTGCTGTCGGTGCGCACGCGCTCGGCGTACTCCTTCGTCCAGCCCAGGTCGGCGGCGTGCTCGTTCACCCCCGGGTTCACGTAGTCGACCATGTACCCGTACTCGCGGTACGCGGCCAGGATCGTGTTCTTGTACCAGTCGTAGATCTTGTCGTTCGTGTCCGCCCAGGGCACGGCGTTCCAGCGCAGGATCGACACCTGGACGTCCGGGTTCACGGCGATCGCGTCGGCGGCCAGCTGGAAGCCGGGGTGCCGCCGCACGTTGGCGGGCTCGTCGGGGGTCCGCATCGTGGCGACGTCGGAGCCGGTGGAGTTGTTGCGGTCGTCGCCCATCTCGATCTTCACGTGGCGCATGACCGGGTGGTCGCCACCGAAGAGGATCCGCAGCATCTCGGCGTACTTCTCGGGGTGCTCCGACTTGTAGTCGAGCAGGACGGCGCTGGTGGAGTTGGCGCTGAGGACGCCGAAGCCCTTGAAGGTCAGGCCGTGGACGTTGTCGGCGGCGACGTCGGCGCCGTCGACGGTGATGTCGGTGGTCACGGCGGGCACGGCGTGCGCGGCCTCGTCGATCGTCTCCTCGGCGTCCCCGGCGGCGACGGCGAACCAGCTCAGCGAGGGTGCCTCGCCGGCGGTCCGGGTGTACGCGAGCCGGACGTCGGTGGCACCGGCGGGGATCTCGAACGCGTCGGTCTCGAGCAGCCGGCTCTCGGTGCCGGCCGGGGTGCTCAGCGTGGCCTCGTCGAGGGTGGTGCTCTGCTCGGCCCCGTCGACCGTGTACGTGATCACGGGCGTGATGCCGCGCAGGCGGTCCTGACCACCCGTGTAGAACTCGAAGAAGCCGCTGGACAGCGTGTACGTCCCCGGGTCGAGGTCCAGGCGGAAGGTGATCGCGTCGCCGTTGGTGCGCGCGCCGAGCTCGTACTTGTCGTAGGCGGCGAGCGTGTCGACGTCGTACGGGTCGGGGTCACCGCCGGTGACGGAGATCTTGTAGTTGTCCTGGGCGTCCGAGGTCCAGCCCCAGGTCGTCTCGCCGTCGACGAACTCCTGGTCGGGCACGTCGTTCACGAGCGTGCCGTCGTCCAGGGTGGTCACGGCGCTGAACGCGCGCGACGGCGTCGGCCCGGTCGAGTAGGGACGGTCCTGGGAGTCGCCGTTCCGGCCCGCGTCGACGAAGTAGACCAGCGGGTTCTCGGCCGGTGCCAGCACCTCGACCTGCGCGGTCACGGTGCCGCCGTCGACGGTGCCGGTCACCGGCACGGTCGTGTACGGCACGGCGAACGTGTCGGCGTCGATCTCCCAGGTCACCGGGTGGTCCGTGGTGCCGTCGCTCAGCGTCGCGGGCAGCGAGGTGCCGGCGACCGTGCCGGCGCCGAGGTGGGCGGCGGCATCGACGGTCTCGGGCAGCTCGGCGGCCGCGCTCGGCAGAGCCGTCGCGGTGAGCGTGGCGGCCAGCAGGCTGCTCGTGAGCAGACCCGACACGGCGGCGCGTGACGCGCGTGGTCGTCTCATGGGTCGTTCCTTCCCCGTTGAAGTCCCGGCACCGCGAGCCACGTCGTCGAGGGCCGCGGTGCCGCTCGTGCGCCACTCCTGGTATGATCGTTATTGATCGTTTGAGGTCGTCGGTGCGCACTCCACGAGTGAGATTAGGGGCGCTCCCGGCAACTGTCCACGGATCACACGGGGGTGATCAGAACCGATCACGGCGCGGGCTCGTCTCCCTCGCTGCCCGGTCGTGGCACCCTGACCTCCAGCACCGTGCGCGCCGGCCGGCGCCGTCGATCGAGGAGGACGTGTGAGCTCCGGGCCCGAACACCGCTCCACGCTCCCGGCGGAGCGCCGCGCACACCTGCTCGCGGCGCTGGAACGCGACGGCGTCGTCCGCGTCGCCGACCTGACCGCCGAGCTCGACGTCACCGCGGTGACGATCCGCCGGGACATCGGCCAGCTCGAGAGCGAGGGGCTGCTGCGGCGCGTGCACGGCGGCGCGGTGGCGGTGGGCACCCCGGGGGCACCGGCGGGCCGGGCGCCCGGACCGCCGGCAGCCCCGGGCACCGGGCCCGCGCCGTCGGCGACGCCGTCGGACACCCCCGGCGCGGTCGGCCCGGCCTCGAGCACGGGGACGATCGGTGTCCTCGTGCCCTCGCTCGACTACTACTGGCCCGGGGTCGTGCGCGGCATGGAGGTCGAGGCCCGCCGCCACGGCCTGCGGATCGTCCTGCGCGGGTCCTCCTACGACACGACGGACGAACGCCCCACGCTGGAGCGGCTGGCCCGGTCGGTGGCGGCCGACGCCCTGATCGTGGCCCCGCGGACCGACGCCGGCCACGGCGCCGAGGCCGCGCGGTGGCTGGTCGACAGCGGGCTGCCGCACGTCCTCGTCGAGCGCGAGGCCGCCCTGGCCCCGCACCGGGAGGCCCTGGAGTCGGTCGTCTCCGACCACGCCCTCGGCGCCCTGATGGCGGTGCACCACCTGGCCGACCTCGGCCACCGCCGCGTCGGCCTCGTGCTGTCGCGCCAGTCCCCCACGTCCCGGAAGGTGGCCGCGGGGTGGCGTGCGGCCTGCGCCGAGCTCGGGCTGACCACCGACGAGCACTTCGAACGCCTCGCCCCCGACCGCCGCACCCCGGAGTTCGCGGGCGTCGTCGACGAGGTCGTCGAGACCGTCGTGGCCTCCGGCACGACGGCGCTGCTGGTGCACTCGGACCCGGAGGCCTCGGCCGTGGTGCAGCGCGCCGTGGACCACGGTCTCTCCGTCCCGGGCGACCTGTCCGTCGCCTCCTACGACGACGAGGTGGCCGAGCTGTTCAGCCCGGCCCTGACGGCGGTCCGGCCGCCGCGGGCCTGGGTGGGCCGCGCCGCCGTCGACCTGGTGGCACGCCGCCTGGCCGACCCCGCCCGGCCCGTGCACCGCGTGGCCATCAGCCCGCAGCTCATCGTGCGGGAGTCGACGGGTCCGGCGCCGTCGTGAGGCGTCCGCGCAACGCGTCCAGCCGGTCCATCACCGCGGCGGCGTCCACGTCCAACGGCTCGCTCGCCAGGTAGGCGGCCCGCAGCACCTCCACCTGGTCGCGCAGCGCCGCGCGCACACCCGGTCGCCGGGCCGCGCCCTCGAGCCGGTCGAGCAGCCGGAGCAGCGCGTCGAGCGCGACGGGCGCTCCCAGCCCGTAGGTGCGCAGGGCGGTGACGACCGACCGGACGAGCTCCTCCGCCGTCGGCCACGGCACGACCAGGCGCACCGTGCCCTCAGCGTCGGCACGGCCGCGCGGCGCCGGGGAGCGGGAGACGACGCGGACGAGCGCGGTCCCGAGCGCGTCCAGCGCGGAGGCGGCCGTGTAGGGGTCGTTGGTCCCCGGCGACAGGGCGCGCACCGCCATCTCGGTGAGGTCCTGCACCGCGAAGGCGACGTCCTGGTGCGGGGTGCGAGCCGGCCCGAGGACGACGGCGGAGCGGACGGCCTCGGTGAGGTCGTCGACGTCGCCGCGCACCCGCGCGAGGGGCTCCCCCTCGACCAGGTGGTCACCGGGGCCGACGACGAGCTCGATCAGGCCGTCGCAGGCGCGCGCCCGCCGCACGAGGGCCGCGAGGTCGACGTGCTCGACGTACCCGGTGCTCCGCGCGCGCACCTGCGGCTCCCCCGCCGACTCGGCGACAGCGTGCACCGGGTGGTCCGCCGGCACCTGGTGGTCGGCCGGCTCGGCCGGGAACACCGTGTCCACCGCCGTCTCCAGCTCCTGCCGCACCCGCTGCTCCAGCGTCGTGACCTGCACCGACTGGGCGATGTGGTGGATGAAGAACACCAGCACGGCGACGTTGACCACCGCCAGCACGATCGCCGCGTGGATCGCCAGCGTCGGCACCGGCTCCCCGGACTCGTCCGGGTGGATGTCGCCCAGCACCACCAGCGCGTAGAGGAAGGTGCCCGTGAAGGCCGCCAGGACCGCCTGGTTGGCGCGGTCGGCCATGAAGTTGCGCACCAGCCGCGGCCCGTACACCGACGACGTCGTCGCCATCACGGAGATCGTGATCGAGAACGACGTCGCGGCGACGGTCAGGACCGACCCCGAGATCGCCGTGAGCACCGCCCTGCTCCCGGCCGCGCTGAGGGTGTCGAGCATCGGCACGTCGGTGACCCCGGCCTCGGCCAGGACGCGGTCCACGGCGACGAGGCTCTTGGCGGCGACCAGGGCGACGACGCCCAGGACGGTCGGCAGGAACCAGAACGACTCCCGGGCGCGGGTGAACCAGGCGGCGATCATGGGCACACGGTACGGCGGGCACGACGACGGGGCACGGCGTCGTGACCCGCCGTGCCCCGTCATCGTGGACGAACCCTCGGGCTCAGTCCACGCCGGCGTCCGCTGACCGGGGCCGGGCCGAGGGCGTACCGTCGAGAGTGTCGACGACGGACCCCACCCGAGGAGGCGCACCCGTGCAGATCACCATCGAGCAGGGCGACATCACCACCGTCGAGGTCGACGCGATCGTCAACGCCGCCAACTCCTCGCTGCTGGGCGGCGGCGGGGTGGACGGCGCGATCCACGCGGCGGCCGGGCCGCGGCTGCTGGAGGCCTGCCGCGCGCTGCGCCGCTCCACGCTCCCCGACGGCCTCGGGGTGGGCGACGCCGTCGTGACTCCCGGCTTCGACCTGCCGGCCGACTGGGTCGTGCACACCGTCGGGCCCAACCGTCACCAGGGCGAGACCGACCCGGAGCTGCTCGCCTCGTGCTTCCGCACGTCGCTCGGGCTGGCCGCCGACGCCAAGTCCCGCACCCTCGCGTTCCCGGCCGTCAGCGCCGGCGTCTACGGCTGGGACGCCGACGAGGTCGCGCGGATCGCTGTCGACACCGTCCGCGCCTGGGACGACGAGAACCCGGCGGCGCTGGACGAGGTGCGGTTCGTGCTGTTCAGCCAGGACGTCCGCGAGGCGTTCGCCCGCACCGCGGAAGGCTGAGCCCTCGCTGGAGCGGGCGAGGCGTGCCGACTCTGGCGCATCGTCCCCGCCCAGTCCTCCATAAAACTGCAGGTCAGCGGCACGCCGACGCCCCATCCCGCACATCCGCCCCGGATGCGGCACAGTGGCCGCAGAAGGTTGCGCCGGGCTGCGGACGGCGCGAAGGAGGACGGGGGACGCGTGCACGAGACGGTGATCACCGGACTGGGGGCCGTGACCCCCGTCGGCCTGAGCACCAAGGAGACGTGGCACGCGCTGACGGCCGGGTCCTCCGGCGTCGACCGGTTGACGCAGGACTGGGCGCAGGACATCCCGGTGCGCATCGCCGCGGAGGTCGACGACGCCTTCGCGGATCCCCTCGGTACCGCCCTGCGGCGCCGGACGGACCGCAGCGAGCAGCTCGCCGTCGTCGCGGCCCGCCAGGCGTGGGAGCACGCCGGCTTTCCCGAGGTCGAGCCCGAACGGCTCGGGGTGGCCGTCGGCACGGCCAACGGCGGCTTCGGGACCACCGTCTCCCAGCAGGACCTGTTCCGCACCGGCGGGCACCGCCGGGTCAGCCCGCACGCGATCACGATGGTGATGCCGAACGGCCCTGCCGCCTGGACCTCGATCGACCTCGGCGCCCGGGCCGGTGCGCGGGCGCCCGTGAGCGCCTGCGCGGCCGGGGTCGAGGCGATCCTCACCGCCCGGTCGATGATCCGGTCCGGGGACGCCGACGTCGTCGTCTGCGGCGGGGTCGAGTCCAGCATCGTCGACCTGTGCCTGTCCGGCTTCGCCCGGGCACGGGCGATGTCGACCCGCAACGAGGCCCCGCAGCAGGCGTCCCGCCCGTTCGACCAGGGCCGGGACGGGTTCGTCATGGGCGAGGGGTGCGTCGTGCTCGTGCTGGAGTCCGAGCGGCACGCGCGGGCCCGCGGGGCACCGGTGCTCGGAGCCGTCACCGGCGGCGCCCTGACCTCCGACGCCCACGACATCGTCGGCGGCGAGCCGGGGAACCAGGCCCGCACGATCGGGATGGCGCTGCGGTCGGCGGATCTGGACCCGGGCGACGTCGGCCTCGTGCACGCCCACGCCACCTCCACGCCGTCGGGCGACCTCAACGAGGCGCGCGCCCTGGGCCGCGTGTTCGGCACCCCGCCACCGGTGGTGGCCACGAAGGCCTCGACCGGTCACCTCTTGGGCGCCTCGGGTGCGCTCGGGGCGCTGGTCGCCCTGCTCGCGATGCGTGACGGCGCCGTGCCCCCGACCCTCAACCTCGAGGAGCCCGACCCGCAGATCGACCTGGACGTGGTGACCGCGCTGCGGCCGACGACGGCGCGGCACGCCCTGGTCGACGCCTTCGGGTTCGGCGGGCACAGCGCCTCGCTCGTGGTGTCGGCGCCGTAGGGCAGGCTGGGGCCATGACGCAGCCCGACCGTCCCGCGCCCCGGTGCTTCGGCGACGACGACCCGCTCTACGCCGCGTACCACGACACCGAGTGGGGCCACCCGGTGCACGGGGAGGCGGCCCTGCTCGAGCGCATCGCGCTGGAGGGCTTCCAGTCGGGGCTGTCGTGGCTGACGATCCTGCGCAAGCGCGAGGCGTTCCGCGAGGTGTTCCGCGGGTTCGAGCCGCCGGCCGTGGCCGCGATGACGCCCGACGACGTCGAGCGGCTGATGGACGACGCCCGGATCGTGCGCAACCGCGCCAAGATCGAGGCGACCGTGGCCAACGGGCGCGCCGTCGTCGCACTGCACTCCGCGGGACGGACGCTCGACGAGCTGTTCTGGTCCTTCGCCCCGCCGCCGCGCGACCGGCGGCCGGCGTCCCCCTCCGAGGTCCCGGCCACCACCCCGGAGTCGACGGCGCTGGCCAGGGCGCTGAAGTCCGAGGGGTTCCGGTTCTTCGGGCCGACGACGGCGTACGCTGCGATGCAGGCGTGCGGCCTGGTCGACGACCACCTGGCCACGTGCCCCGTCGTCACCGGTCAGGACGTCGCGTCCGGCCGTTAGGGCTCGACGTCCGCCGGTGACACCTCGTGCCCCGGGCGCCCGGGGGTCCGGCGGTCCTGCTTCATCCGCGCCTCGGCCAGGTGCCGGACGCCTCCGACGAGCTCCTCGCGGGCACGCCGCTCGTGGTCGCGGAACACCTGCCAGTACCCGTCGTCGTAGTCCTCGACGATCTGGAAGGTCCACCGGCCCGGCAGCACGTTGCGGCCGACGAGGTCGTCCGCGATCCGCTGCGCGACGTCGTCGTGCCCGGCCTCACGGAGCTGGTCGACGGCGGCGCCGAGCGCCAGGTCCGCCTCGCCCGTGAGCTGGTGGAACGTGTACAGGTGGCCACGGGCGCGCTCGACCGTCTCCAACGCCTCGCTCAGCGCGCCGAGCGCCTCGACCGTGGCGTCGGAGACGCCGGGAGGAGTCGTGTGCTCGCCGTCGGGCAGGTCGGTGTCACCCATCGCTGCATGCTAGGCACGGCGGCGGATGCTCACCCGTCGGAGCGTCGGCCGTCGTCCAGCGCCCGCCGCGTCGCCGCCCAGGCGCCGGTCGACCACAGGGCGAGCGCCACGAGCACCGGCTGGAAGAACAGCCGGCCGAACCGCTTGGCGTCGGTGTCGAGCCCGAACCCGTCCTTGTGCTCGAGCCACTGGGCGACGTTGCCGGGGAAGATCACGACGAAGAACGCCGCGGCGACGAGGCCAACGGCCACCTTCCACCGCGACAGCGCCACGAGCGAGCCGCCGACGACGATCTCCACCACGCCCGAGGCGAGCACGGTGACGTCCTCGTCGACGGGGAACCAGCCCGGCACCTGGGCCTGGAACTCCTCACGGGCGACGGTCAGGTGCGAGACGCCGGCGCCGGCCAGGGTCAGCCCGAGCCAGACCCGGGCGATCGTCCGCGGCAGGGAGGTGGTCGTCGGTTTCGTGAGCTCGGCGAGATCCATGCGCCGATCGTTCCACCGGCACGGCGACGGCGCAGCGCAACGCGCGCTGTCGCTCCCGACCTGGTCGAATGTCGCCATGGACGGATCCGAGGGGCACGAACGGCACCACGACCTGCGCGCGGCGCCGACGGCGCACCCGTCCCAGCGGCCGCACCTGGCCGCCGTCGTCGAGGACGCCTTCTACGACGTCGTGGGACGGATGCTGCGCCGGCTCGGCTGGCGCCCGCGCCTGCTCGTGTACACGGGGTACGGCACGCCGGAGAAGGTGCGGGTGATGGCGCGCGTGCTGCTCGCTCCCGCCGGCGCGGCGCGGCGGGACGACCGTCGTCCGCTGCGACGCGGGTTCCGGCACTTCCTCACGGTCCCGGCACCCGACAGCCCGGTCCGGGTCCGCGTCGGCACGCACGAGGTCGACGCCGTCACCGACCGGTCGGGGTACATCGACCTCGAGCTCACGCTGCCGGAGGGGGACACGCTGCCGGCCGGGCGTCAGGAGGCGGTGCTGACGAGCCTGGAGTCGCCGGAGGCGCCCTCGCTCCCGGCGCCGCTGCTCGTGCTCGACGGCGCGACACGCTTCGGCGTCGTCAGCGACATCGACGACACCACCCTGGTGACCGGTGTCCCCCGCCCGCTGCTGGCCACCTGGAACACGTTCGTGCGCCGGGCCGGGTCCCGCCGGGCGGTGCCGGGGATGGCGGCCCTGTACCGCACGCTGGAGGAGGCGCACCCGGACGCCGGGTTCTTCTACGTCTCCAACGGGGCGTGGAACACGGCCGCGGCCCTGCGGGCCTTCCTGGCCCGCAGCGGCTACCCGGCCGGCCCGCTGCTGCTGACCGACTGGGGGCCGACCCTGACGGGATGGTTCCGCAGCGGCCCGCAGCACAAGCGGGCGAGCATCGACCTGCTCATGTCCTGGTTCCCGCACGTGCGGTGGCTGCTGGTGGGCGACGACGGGCAGCACGACCCGGAGATCTACGCCGACGCCGTGCAGCGCTGGCCGGACCGGGTGTGCGCGGTCGCGATCCGGCAGGTCGCGCACCCGGGCGGGAGCGACGCCGGGAGCGACGCCGCGCACGAGGGCGCGGGCCACGGACAACCAGGGACGGGGCCGACGACGGCGGACCCGGCCGGCGGCGGGGAGCCCGGTACGCCGGTGGTCCGGGGCCGCGACGGTGCCGTGCTGGCCGAGCGGCTGGGGCGCCTGCCCGGGGTGCTGGACGGGTAGCCGACCCGGCAGGGCCCCGGCGGGGCCCCTGGAGGTCAGGCGTCGAGCTCCTGGCCGCTCATCGCGTGGATCGACGCCATGACCTCGTCGGTCAGCTCGCGGCGCGCCTGCGCCGGTCGCATGCCGGCGGGGAGCTGGCGCTGCGGCATGATCGGCGAGCCGAAGTCGACCTGGATCCCGCGGTAGGGGCGGGGCAGCCGCTTGCCGACCGGCTGGACCTTGTCGGTCCCCTTCAGCGCCACGGGCACGATCGGCGCGGGGCCGGCGAGCGCCAGCCACGCCACCCCGGTGTGCCCCTTCTGCAGCCGCCCGTCGCGGGACCGCGTGCCCTCGGGGTAGATGCCGAAGGCGTCCCCGCGCTGCAGCACCTGGAGCGCGTCCTGCAGGGACCGCTGCCCGGCCCGGGGATCCTCCCGGTCGACGGGGATGTGCCCCATGGTGGTGAAGAACCACCGCGAGAGCCGGCCCTTGAGCCCGTGGCCGGTCCAGTACTCGGCCTTGGCGATGAAGGTGACGTGCCGCGGGGTCACCAGCGGGATGATGATCGAGTCGAGGAACGACAGGTGGTTGCTCGCGAGGATGACCGGCCCGCGCCGCGGCAGGTTGTGCAGTCCGTTGACCTGGGGCCGCAGGAACACGTACACCAGGAGCGACAGGATGAGCTTCAGGACGCGGTAGGTCACCGGACCATTGTGCCCGAGGGACTCCCCGCGCCCCTCGGCGCCGACCTCGCGGCGCGGCGTCAGGGCAGGCTGACGAGGTAGTCCTCGGTCTCGTCGTCCCAGGCCAGCCGCACCGCGCCCGCGGCCTCGGCACCCTTGCAGAACTGCAGGAACCCGCGGTAGCCGAGCGCCTTCTCCGAGAAGTCGGGGCGCTGCTTGCGCAGCAGGTTCTTCAGGCCGGACAGCGGCGTGCTGCCCCCGGTCTCGCCGACGACGACGCGCAGCAGGTCGAAGGCGTGCGCGCTGTCCGGCTGGGCCGGCAGCTCGACGACGGGGTCGCCGGTCGACGGACCGTCGGAGAGGACGACGAAGTCGCGGTCGGCGAGGTACCGCAGGAACTCGGTGAACGTCCGGAACCCGTAGTCGGACTCGCTGAACGTCGGCTCCTTGCGCACCAGGGTGCGCTTGAGCTGGGAGGCCGTCACCGACCCGGACGAGGAGGCCTGCAGCCCGGCGAGCGTCTGGGCGACCTTGACCTCCATGGTCGCCGGCTCGACGGCGGGGGCGTCGTCCTCGTCGACCTCGGGTGCCGGAGCGGGCTCGGGCTCGACGGCGGGTTCGGGCGCCGGCTCCGGGGTCGGCTCGGTCTTCTTCCGGCGGCTCTTCGCGGCCGACGACGGGGCCTCGGCGGTCTCGGTGGCCCCGGACGACGCCGTGCCGCGGCGTCCCCCGCCGCCACGCGTCGTCGAGCCCCCGGAGCGCTTGCCCGGGGACTTCTTGCGGGAGGTCTGCTCGGTCTCGTCGGGGACGTCGACGCCCTCGAGCCGGTCGTAGAAGAGGAACTCGTCGCAGGCCCCCGGCAGCAGGCGGGAGGTGGACTTCTCGACCCCGACGCCGATGACGTTCTTGTCGAGCTCGCGCAGCTTGGTGACCAGCGGCGAGAAGTCGGAGTCGCCGGTGCACATGACGAACGTGGTGATGTAGTCGCGCTCGAACGCCATCTCGATGGCGTCGACGACCATCTTGATGTCGGCGGCGTTCTTGCGCGAGGCGCCCATGCGCTGCGGCATCTCGATGAGCTCGACCTGGTGGCGGGTCAGCATCCGCCGGTCCTCGTCGAAGTACGACCAGTCGGCGTACGCCCGGCGGGTGACCACCCGGCCACGCACCGCGAGGGCGTCCGCGATCGGACCGAAGTCGAACTGCATCCCACCCAGGTGCTCCCGGGCGCCGAGCGCCAGGTTCTCGTAGTCGAGGAAGACGGCCAGGCGCTCTTCACGTTCCATGGCCCCCACCCTACGGCCCAGGGCCCGGCGGGCCCGGCCGGCGCAGCGGCGCCGCCCCTGACCGCTCGTCCGTCGGGGACTCGTCACGTCGTCGTGAGACGCTCGACGGACCTGCCGTCCGCAGCCCCCAGGAGGAACCCGTGCGCGCGATCGTGTTCACCGAGCTCGGCGGACCCGAGGTCCTGCACCCCGCCGAGGTCCCGGCGCCGGAACCGGCCGCCGGCCAGGTCCGTGTGCGCGTCGAGGCAGCCGCCGTCAACGGCTGGGACCTCAAGACCCGCGCCGCCCGGATCCCCGGCGTCCCCCTGCCGGAGTTCCCCGCCGTGCCGGGGCTGGAGGTCGCGGGCGTCGTGGACGCCGTCGGCGACGACGTGACGGACGTGCGGCCCGGTGACCGCGTCGTCGGGTTCGCCGACACCGGCGGGTACGCCGAGCTGGCCCTGACCTCCATCTTCGCCCCGGTCCCGGACGGCCTCGACCCGGTCCGGGCCGTCACCGTGCCGGTCTCGGCGGAGACGGCGCGTCGCACGCTGCGTGTGCTCGGGGTGGCCGACGGCGAGACCCTGCTCGTGCACGGCGCGTCCGGATCGGTGGGCGAGCTCGCCGTGCAGCTCGCCCGACGCCGGGGTGCGACGGTGATCGGCACCGCGTCGCCGGCGAAGCAGGATCGCGTCACGACGCTCGGCGCGACGGCGACCACCTACGGGCCGGGCCTCGTCGAGCGGGTGCGGGACCTGGCGCCGTCGGGCGTCGACGCGGTGCTGGACACCTCCGGCGCGGGCGTCCTGCCCGACTCGATCACGCTGCGCGGCGGGACGGACCGCATCGTCACCATCGCGGACCCGGCGGCGTCCGACCTCGGGATCACCTTCAGCTCCGGCGCCCGGCGCGACCGCGACGCCCTGGCGGAGGACGTCGCCGCCCTCGCGCGCGGCGACCTCACCACGACGCTCGGCGAGGTCCTGCGGCTCGACGAGGCGGCACGCGCCCACGCGCTGGTCGAGAGCGGCCGGGGCGACGGCAAGGTCGTGCTCGTCCCCTGAGCCGCCTCCCCACGTTCAGCCACCACACCGCATTCGTCTCACCATGCGACATCGCTTGTCCGCGGGATGAACTGCCCCGTAGGGTCGGACGACAAGCCATCCAGAGCGGCCGAGAGTCCTGGCTCGACGACGCCGCAGCAACCCGTTCTCCGACGGAAGCCTCCCGAGGACGAAGGTGCTCAACACCAGGCCCGATGGAGTGACGCATGGTCGCCGAGGCACCGACGTACCCGTACCGCCCGACGGTGAGCTTCGAGCTCATGCCGCCGCGGCGGCCCGACGCCGCACCCAGGTTCTGGGAGACGGCACGCCGGCTCGTGGCCGCGCGCCCCGACTTCGTCTCGGTGACCTACGGCGCCGGCGGCGGCGACCGCGACACCGCCCGCGACGTCGTCTCCCGCCTGCTGGCCGGCACTCCGGTGCTGCCGATCGCCCACCTGACCTGCGTGGGCGCCTCGCGGGAGAACGTCTCGGAGGTCGTCGACGAGTTCCTCGAGGCCGGCGTGCGGTCGTTCCTCGCGCTGCGCGGCGACCCGCCGCAGGACCAGCCCGACTGGCGCCCCCCGGCCGGCGGCGTGCACTCGGCCGTGGAGCTCGTGCACCTGCTGCGCGAGGTCGAGGCCCGCCGCTGCGCCGCGGACCCGGCCGCCGCCGTGCGCGGCGCCGCCCGCCCGTTGACGATCGCGGTGGCCACCTTCCCCGACGGCAACGTCCAGGCCGGGACGACCCGCACCCAGGAGGTGCACCGCCTGCTGGAGAAGCAGCAGGCCGGCGCCTCCTTCGCCATCACCCAGTTCTTCTACGAGGCCGACTCGTACACCGACTTCGTCGCCGAGGCCCGCGCGGCCGGCGTGACGATCCCGATCCTCGCCGGGCTGCTGCCCACGACCGAGCCACGTCGGCTCCGTCGTGTCGAGGAGCTCACCGGCGTCCAGGCGCCCCAGCACCTGCTGGACGCCCTGGACGCCCGGCCGGACCCGGAGGCGCAGTACGCCTACGGGACCGCGTACGGCACCGAGCTCGCCCAGCGCGTGCTCGACGCCGGCGCCCCCGGCCTGCACGTGTACACGTTCAACAAGTACCGCCCCGCTCTGGACCTGCTCGAGGGTGTTCACCTCGGCGGCCGGACGACGACGCCCGACGACGCAGCGCCCGACGTCCGAGACCTGGCCGGCCGGCCGTGGGTACCGAGCATCCCGACCCCCGCACCGGCCGTCCCCTGACCCGACGTGCCGCTCCCCCGCGCCGCCGACCGCGTCGCCGGGGTGCGCCGTCGTCCCCAGAGGCCGCCCGCGTGCCCGCGAAAGGACTGCTCATGACCTCTCCGACCCCCACCGACACCACACCGTTCACCCGCGGCACGATCCTCGGCTACCCGCGGATCGGCCGTCGCCGCGAGCTCAAGCGCGCCGTCGAGGCCTACTGGGCCGGCCGCACCGACGTCGTCGACCTCGAGGTCGCCGCCGGCGCCCTGCGCCGCGAGACCGTGCAGCGGCTCGTCGCGCTCGGCCTCGACCCCGACGACGGGTCCGTCCCCGGGACCTTCTCCTACTACGACCAGGTGCTCGACGTCGTCGCGCTGCTCGGCGCCGTCCCGGCCCGGTTCCGGGACCTGATCGACGACGAGGACGACTCCCTCGACCTGGACGGCTACTTCACCGTCGCCCGCGGCCGCGGCGAGGACGCCCCGCTGGAGATGACCAAGTGGTTCGACACGAACTACCACTACCTCGTCCCCGAGATCAGCGAGGCGACGCCGATCTCGTTCGCCGACCACCGCATCGTGCGCGAGTACGCCGAGGCCAAGGAGGCCGGCGTCACCACGCGCCCGACGCTCGTCGGCCCGGTGACGTTCCTCGCCCTGTCGAAGGCGGCCGACGACGCCGGTGACGGGTTCCACCCGCTCGACCGGCTCGACGACGTCGTGGCCGCGTACGCCGAGCTGCTGCGCGCACTGGCCGCCGTGGGCGTGCCGTGGGTCCAGCTCGACGAGCCCGTGCTCGTGGCGGACACCGTGGACGCCGATCCGGCGCGGGTCGACGCCGCGATCACGTCGGCCTACCGCGCCCTGGCGACCGACCTCGCGCCCGCGTCGGCGGACGACGCCCTCGACGTCACCCCGGAGCGGCCGCGCATCCTCGTGGCCGCGCCCTTCGGCGGGCTGGCCACCGCGGGCGCCGACGGCGCACCGGCGCGGGACGGGCTCGCCCTGCTGGCCGCGACCGACGTCGACGCGATCGCGATCGACCTGGTCAAGGGCGCGGTGCCCACCGGGTCCGGCCCCGACGGGACCGTGCCGGGCCTGGCCGGCAAGACGCTCGTGGCCGGCGTCGTCGACGGGCACAACGTGTGGCGCACCGACCTCGCCGCGCGCCTCGGCACCCTCGACGCCCTGCGCGGGCTCGGCGCCGGATCGCTCGCCGTCGGCACCTCGACGTCCCTGCTGCACGTCCCGCACGACGTCGACGACGAGACCTGGGACGGCCCCGCGGCCGAGCGCGCGGGCCGCACCCCGGCGCTGCGGCGGTGGCTGGCCTTCGCCGACCAGAAGGTCGCCGAGGTCACCGTGCTCGCCCGGGCGATCGCCGACGGACCGGAGTCCGTGCGCACCGAGCTCGACGAGGCGAGCGCCGCGCTGGCCGACCGCGCCGCCGCAGCCGGCGTCGTCGTCCCCGCCGTGCGCGAGCGCCTGGCCGCCCTCGCCCCGGCCGACTTCGAGCGGGGTGCGCACACCGAGCGCGTCGCCGCCCAGCGCGACCGCCTCGACCTGCCGCTGCTGCCGACGACGACGATCGGGTCGTTCCCGCAGACCCCCGAGATCCGCCGGACCCGGTCCGCGTGGGCGAAGGGCGAGCTGGCCGACGACGCCTACCGCACCGCGATGCGCGAGGAGATCGCCCGCGTCGTCGCGCTGCAGGAGGACGTCGGCCTCGACGTGCTCGTGCACGGCGAGCCGGAGCGCAACGACATGGTCCAGTACTTCGCCGAGCTGCTCGACGGGTTCGCGACGACGGACCTCGGCTGGGTGCAGTCCTACGGGTCGCGGTGCGTGCGCCCGCCGATCCTGTGGGGTGACGTGACCCGCCCGGCGCCGATGACGGTCGAGTGGACCCGGTACGCCGCGTCCCTGACGTCGAAGCCGGTCAAGGGCATGCTCACGGGGCCGGTGACGATCCTGGCCTGGTCGTTCGTGCGCGACGACCAGCCCCTGGCGGACACCGCGAACCAGGTGGCGCTCGCCCTGCGCGACGAGGTGAGCGACCTCGAGGCCGCCGGGACCGCCGTCGTCCAGGTGGACGAGCCGGCGCTGCGCGAGCTGCTGCCGCTGCGGCGCGCGGACCAGCCCGCCTACCTGGCGTGGTCGGTGGGGTCGTTCCGCCTGGCCACGGCCGGGGCCGCCGCGTCGACCCAGGTGCACACCCACCTGTGCTACTCCGAGTTCGGCGAGGTCATCGGCGCGATCGACGGCCTGGACGCCGACGTGACCTCCATCGAGGCGGCGCGCTCACGCATGGAGGTCGTCCCCGAGCTGCACGAGGCCGGGTACGCCCGCGGCGTCGGCCCCGGCGTCTACGACATCCACTCCCCCCGGGTGCCGTCGACGGCGGAGGTCACCGAGCTGCTCGGGCTCGCGGCGTCGTCGATCGACCCGGCGCTGGTGTGGGTCAACCCCGACTGCGGGCTCAAGACCCGCGGGTACGCCGAGGTCGAGCCGTCGCTGCGGCACCTCGTCGAGGCGGCGCGGACGGTGCGCGCCGGCCTCTGACCGCTCGCGGGGCCGACGGCTCGGGAGAACGGCCTGGACGTGGCGGGCCGCCTGTGTGACGATCGCAGGCGGCCCGCCGTCCGGGTGGGCCACCGGAGAGTCCGACACCGAGGAGCGAGTGATGCAGCGCGTCACAGGGAGCGGGGTGGCCGCGGAGGCCTGCTCGGCCGACGCCGCCCCGCGGGCCCCACGACGCTGACAGCCGGGATCGGCCGGTCGGCGCGGGGCCCGGGTTCCAGCCTGCCCTGACCCCGCTCACCGAAAGCCGACCCATGATTCCCCTCACCGAGACCCAGCTCCGCGCTGCCCTCGTCAACGCCACCCGCAGCGAGCGCCAGCGCCTGCTCCCGCCCGACCTCGAGGCCCAGCGGTGGGACCGCCTCGAGTACCTCGGCTGGCGCGACCGCAAGCAGCCGCTCGCCGCCTACGTCGTCGCCGAGATCGACGGGGCACCGACCGGCATCATCCTGCGCGCCCCCGAGACCGGCAACCGGCGCTCCGCGATGTGCGCCTGGTGCGAGCACGCCGGCGACCCCGGCGACGTCGCGATGTTCGTCGCCCGGCGCGGCGGGGCGTCCGGCCGCAAGGGCAACACCATCGGCACGCTGATCTGCACCGACTTCCGGTGCTCACGCAACGTGCGGCGTCGCCCGACCCTGGCCGAGGCCGGGGCCGACGACGACGGCGCCCGTGCCGCCGTCGTCGAGCGCCGCATCGCCGGGCTCACCTCGCGCGTGACCGCGTTCGTGGAGCAGGTGCGCAGCACCGTCTGACCCGCTCACCGTCGCGTCACCCGCTCACCGTCGCGTCACCCGCTCACCGTCGCGTCACCCGCTCGCCGTTGCGTCACCCGCTCGCCGTTGTGGGCATGAAATCTGCAGTCCTGAGCGGCTCAGGACTGCAGATTTCATGCCCACAACGGACGTGCGGTCAGCGCTCGGTGCCGCCGATCATCGGCAGGCCGAAGGCCAGCCCGACCGCGACGATGCCGCCGGTGAACACGAACGGGGCGAGCGAGGGGTCGGCGACCGCGCCGACACCGATGAGGACCAGCCCCGCGACGAAGAGCACGAAGGAGACGATGATGCGCCCGAGCATGGCCCCGGGGGCGTCGTTCTGCGGGGCGCGGTTGACCTGGAAGTCGCTCATGGGACCAGCGTAGCCCGCACCGTCCGGGCGACGCCGCGCCGTCCGCCGTCGCTGTCAGGACGTCACGGCAGTCGCGGCCGCCGCACGGCCTCCCCCGCGCGTGACGGATCGAGCGCCACGGGGCTGACCAGCACCGCAGGTCCTCGCCGCAGCACCCCGTCGGAGACCGGCGTGCACCGCACTCCCCCACGACCCCGCATCGCGGCGTGCACACCCGGGGCCAGCATGCGGTCCATCCACGGGCACGGGTTCGCCGGGCGGCCGCCGTGCAGGGTCACGGTGGCGTCCCGGGACCGGAGCGTGAATTCGTGCCCGATCAGCGGCGCGAGCTGGGCTCCACGGAGCACGACGTTCCGGCGGGTCAGCAGCGGGTCGAGGGGCCCGGTCCCCAGCTCGCGGGCGATCTCCTCGAGGGCCTCGGCGGCGAACACGGTGACCGCGGCGTCCATGTGCGCCGCCTTGCCGAAGAACCGGTCCCCCACGATCCCCTTCCCGGCGACGACCTCCGCCTCGTCCCGGTCCGACGTCGGCACGTGCGCGGCGCCGTCGCGGGGCCGACCGAAGTAGGCGTGCTCGGGAGACACGAGCAGGTGCTCGATCTCGACCGCGTACTCGAAGGCCGCCATGCGCCCGAGTCTCGCACCGTCCGGCTCTCGACGATGAGTCGGTGCCGCCGTCGGACAGGCTGACGTTGCCTACCTCGGCCGAACGTTGCCTACCTCGGCCGAACGTTGCCTACCTCGGCCGAACGTTGCCTACCTCGGCCGAACGTTGCCTACCTCGGCCGAACGTTGCCTACCTCGGCCGGATCTTGCCTACCTCGGCCGAACGTTGCCTACCTCGGCCGAACGTTGCCTACCTCGGCCGAACGTTGCCTACCTCGGCCGAACGTTGCCTACCTCGGCCGGATCTTGCCTACCTCGGCTGGAGGGTCTGCGCGAGCTCCTCGACGATCCGCACGTCCCCGTCGAGCCAGTGCACGTCCCACAGGGAGCCGGCGTCCAGCCAGCGCAGCTCGTCGTGCTCGACGAGCGGTTCCGGAGCCCCGGAGACCACGCGGGCGAACCAGAGCCGCAGCACGTGCCGGTCGGTGATGAACCAGCCGCCGTCGTCGGGACCCACGACCTCGTCGCCGAGGTCGACCCCGACCCCGAGCTCCTCGTGCAGCTCACGGTGCAGGGCGTCGACGGGGTGCTCCCCCGGCTCGGCCTTGCCGCCGGGGAACTCCCAGCGTCCGGCCAGCTCGGCGGGCTGCGACCGTCGCGCGGCGAGCAGACGACGCGGACGCTCGGTGGCGTCGACGATCGCGGCGGCGACGACGAGGCGACGAGTCATGGCGGGAGTCTGTCATCCCGCGGCGCACTCGTGCCGTCGTCGACGTCACACTCCTGCGACGGACGTTCCTCGCCACCGACATCCCCCGACTAGGTGGCGAGGCGTCCGTCGCCGCGGATCAGCTCGACCCGAGGCCGGCCCGGCGAGCCCAGGCGACAGCGTCGGCCCGGGTGGAGACCCCGAGCTTGCGGTAGACGCTGCGCACCTGCGACTTCACCGTGTTGCGCGTCACGTAGAGCTTGCTGGCGATCTGCTCCAGCGTCACGTCCTCGGACAAGTTCGACAGCACGACCTGCTCCCGGCGCGTCAGGCTCGGGCTGAGCGAGGGGCGCTCCAGTTCGATAGCACTCATCGTTCCGTTCCTCCATGACGGCCGCCGATCGCTGACGATCGACCTGGGGATCTGCCGTCATGGATGTGAGAGGGGAACGGAGCCTCTTCATGACGCGGGTCACGTCGAGGAACGGCGCCACGACCCCCGTCACGACACCCCTGCGGCACCGGGCCACCCCTCCGCGACCCGTCGTCATCGCAGGTCAGAGGCGCGAAGAGGGTCATGGCCGCGAGTTCCCCGAACCTACATCACGATTCGATCACGACATCGCCGGAGTGCCTCCGGACGCCGTCATCCGGCGTGCTGGGCGTACTCCTCGGCACTGAGGAGCTGGCCCTCGCCGGACACCTCGACCTTGAACAGCCAGCCCGCGCCGAACGGCTCGGAGTTGACCAGGGCCGGGTCGTCGACCGCCGTGTCGTTCACCTCGACGACGGTCCCGGACACGGGCGAGTACAGCTCGGAGACGGACTTGGTGGACTCGATCTCGCCGACGACGGTGCCGGCCTCGATCTCGGCGCCCACCTCGGGCAGCTCGAGGTAGACGACGTCGCCGAGCGCCTCGACGGCGAAGGAGGTCACGCCGACGGTCGCCGGGGTGCCGTCGTCGATCCACTCGTGCTCGACGGAGTAACGCAGGGTGCTGGGGTAGTCGGCCATGCTGGGGCTCCTCGGTTGCAGGACGGGGTCTTCGGGGACGGGGGGGTCGGTCGACGCTCAGCCGCGACGGTAGAACGGCATGGCCGTCACCACGAACGGTTCGGCCCGGCCGCGCACGTCGACGGCGAGCTCGGTCCCCTCCGCGGCGACGTCGGGGCGCACGTACGCCATGGCGACCGGGTGGCCGAGCGTCGGCGAGGGCACCCCGGAGGTGACCGTGCCGACCTGCTCCCCCACGCCGCCGCCGTCGGTGGTGCGCACGACGGTGTACCCGGAGCGCGCGGGACGGCGTCCGGTCCCGCGCAGGCCGACGAGCACGCGCTCCGGGTCGGCCTCGCTGCGGGCTGCCAGGGCCTCGCGCCCGACGAAGTCGACCGGCGTGCCGTCGTCGTGCGCCTTGTCGAGCTTGACGATGCGGCCGGCCCCCGCGTCGTAGGGCGTCGTGGTGGTGTCGAGCTCGTTGCCGTACAGCGGCATGCCGGCCTCGAGCCGGAGCGAGTCGCGGGCCGCCAGCCCGGCGGGGACGAGTCCGTACGGCTCGCCGGCGGCGAGCAGCGCCCGCCACAGCGCGACGGCGTGCGGGGTGTCGACCCAGATCTCGAACCCGTCCTCGCCGGTGTACCCGGTACGAGCCACCAGGACGCCCTCGGCGCCGAACCGCATCCCGAGGCAGGCGTAGTAGCGCAGGTCGTCCAGCGCCGTCCCGCCGGAGATCTCAGGATCCTCGGTGAGGACCTCGCGCAGGATCTCCTCGGCGCGCGGACCCTGCACGGCGATCAGGGCGAGGCTCGCGGAGATGTCCCGCACGGCGACGTCGAACCCGGCCGCGCGCTCCAGCATCGCCACGAGCACGGCGTCCGCGTTCGCCGCGTTGGGCACGGCGAAGTACTCGTCGGTGCCGTTGTGGTAGACGATGAGGTCGTCCAGCACTCCCCCGTCGTCGGCGCAGATCATCGTGTAGCGCGCCCGCATCGGGCGCAGCGCCGAGAAGTTCCCGACCAGCGCGTGGTCGAGGAACGCCGCGGCCTCCGGGCCGGTCACGCTGATCCCGCCCATGTGCGACAGGTCGAACAGGCCCGCCGCGCCGCGCACCGCCCGGTGCTCGGCCAGGTCGGAGGTGTACCGCAGGGGCATGTCCCACCCCCCGAACGCGGTCAGGTGGGCACCGAGGGCGACGTGCTCGTCGTGCAGCGGCGACTTCTTGGTGGTCATGGGTCCCTCAGCTCTCCGCGTAGGCGTCGACGGGCGGGCAGGAGCACTGCAGGTTGCGGTCGCCGTGCGCCTGGTCGATCCGGCGCACCGGCGGCCAGTACTTGCCGCGGCGCAGGCTCGCCACGGGGAACGCCGCCTGCTCGCGCGTGTACGGGTGGTCCCACTGGTCCACCATGACCGATGCGGCCGTGTGCGGCGCGTTGCGCAGCGGCGAGTCCTCGAGCGGCCACCGGCCGGCCGCGACGGCGTCGATCTCGCCGCGGATGGCGATCATCGCGTCGACGAACCGGTCGAGCTCGCCGAGGTCCTCGGACTCGGTCGGCTCGACCATGAGCGTGCCCGCCACGGGGAACGCCACCGTCGGGGCGTGGAAGCCGAAGTCGATGAGCCGCTTGGCGACGTCGTCGACGGTCACGCCGGTCTCCGCGGTGATGTCGCGCAGGTCGAGGATGCACTCGTGCGCGACCAGTCCGTGGTCGCCCGTGTAGAGCACCGGGTAGTGCGGGGCGAGGCGGGAGGCGACGTAGTTGGCGGTCAGCACCGCGTGCTCGGTGGCCGAGGTGAGCCCGTCGGGTCCCATGAGCGCCAGGTAGGCGTACGAGATCGGCAGGATGCCGGCCGAGCCGTGGCGAGTCGCGGAGACGGGCGGCACCGCGCCGGCCGGCTGCGGCTCCCCCGTGCCCGACGGCGTGGGGTCGCCGGGCAGGAACGGCACGAGGTGCTCGGCGACGCCGACCGGGCCGACGCCGGGTCCTCCCCCGCCGTGCGGGATGCAGAACGTCTTGTGCAGGTTCAGGTGCGACACGTCGCCGCCGAACCGTCCCGGCCGGGCCAGGCCGACGAGCGCGTTGAGGTTCGCGCCGTCGATGTACACCTGACCACCCGCGTCGTGTACTGCAGCGCACACATCCTGGACGTGCGGCTCGTAGACGCCGTGGGTGGAGGGGTAGGTGATCATGATCCCGGCCACGCGACCGTCGTGCTTGGCGAGCGCGGCGTGCAGGTCGTCCAGGTCGATCTCGCCGTCGGCGGCGGTCCTGACGACCACCGCGCGCAGACCGGCCAGCGTCGCCGAGGCCGCGTTGGTCCCGTGGGCCGAGGCCGGGATGAGCACCACGTCACGCTGCTCCTCGCCGCGCGAGGCGTGGTAGGCCCGGATCGCCAGCAGCCCCGCGAGCTCGCCCTGGGAGCCGGCGTTGGGCTGCACGGACACCGCGGCGTAGCCGGTGATCTCGGCCAGCCACCCCTCGAGCGTGCCCACCAGCTCGGCGTAGCCGCGGGCCTGGTCGGCCGGGACGTACGGGTGCAGGTCGGCGAACTGCGGCCAGCTGATCGGCTCCATCTCGGCCGTCGCGTTGAGCTTCATCGTGCACGAGCCCAGCGGGATCATCGTGCGGTCCAGCGCGAGGTCCTTGTCGCCCAGCGCCCGCAGGTAGCGCAGCATCGCGGTCTCGGACCGGTGGCGGTGGAAGACCGGGTGCTGCAGGTAGTCCGTGGTGCGCAGCAGCGCGTCGCCGAGGGCGGCCTCGTCGGCGGCGTCGGCCGGGGAGGCGTCGAACAACGCGAGCAGCGCCGCCACGTCGTCGGCGGTGGTGGTCTCGTCGCACGCGATCTGTACGTGATCCGCACCGTCGATGTACAGGTTGTACCCGGCCTCGACGGCGGCGGCGCCGACCTCGGGGGCGCGGCCGGGGACGGCCACCCGGACCGTGTCGAAGAACTCGTCGTGGACGACCTCGACACCGGCCGCCCGCAGCCCCGCGGCCAGCGACAGCGCCCGGCCGTGCACGCGCTCACCGATCGCGCGCAGCCCCTCGGGGCCGTGGTACACCGCGTACATCGAGGCCACCACGGCCAGCAGCGCCTGCGCGGTGCAGATGTTCGACGTCGCGCGCTCACGCCGGATGTGCTGCTCGCGGGTGGCGAGGGCCAGGCGGTAGCCGATCTCGCCGTCGGCGTCGACCGAGACCCCGACGAGCCGGCCCGGGAGCTGGCGTTCCAGGCCCTTGCGCACGGCGATGTAGGCCGCGTGCGGCCCGCCGTGGAAGAGGGGGACGCCGAACCGCTGGGCCGAGCCGACGGCGACGTCCGCACCGAGCTCGCCGGGGGAGCGGAGCATCGTCAGCGCGAGCGGGTCGGTCGCGACCGTCACCTGGGCCCCGCGCGCCTTGGCCTCGTCGACCACCGTGCGCAGGTCGAGCACCCGGCCCGAGGCGCCGGACTGCTGGACGACGACGCCCACGAGGTTCCCTGCCGGCAGCGCGGTCCCGGTGGCCTCCAGGGCTTCCAGGCCGGCGTCGAGGCCGTCGGAGAGGTCCGCGACGACGACGGGCAGCCCGACGGCCTCCGCCCGGCCACGGGTCACCGCGAGCGACTGGCCGAACAGCTCGGTGTCCAGCACGACGTAGCCCTGCTTGGCCCGGGAGGCCCGCCACATCAGGGCGACGGCCTCGGCCACGGCGGTGGCCTCGTCGAGCAGGGACGCGCCGGCGATCTCCAGCCCCGTGAGGTCCTCGATCACCTGCTGGAAGTTGAGGTGCGCCTCCAGCCGGCCCTGGGAGATCTCCGGCTGGTACGGCGTGTAGGCCGTGTACCAGGCGGGGGACTCCAGCACGTTCCGACGGATCACCGCCGGCGTGAACGTCGGGTAGTAGCCCTGCCCGATCATCTGGCGCTTGACCACGTTCTTCGCCGCGACGGCGCGCAGGTGGTCCAGCACCTCCGCCTCGGTCCGCGCCGGCGGCAGGTCCAGCGCGTCCGGCTGGCGGATGGCGGACGGGACCGCGGCGTCGACGAGCGCGTCGAGGTCGGTGTACCCGAGCTGGTCCAGCATCGCGGCGGTCTCGTCGCCGCGCGGTCCGATGTGACGGTCGGCGAAGACGTCCGGGTCGAAGGGGGAGTGGGTCACGAGGAGCGCTCCGAGGGTCGGTGGGCCGGGACCCTCCCCGCTCTGTCATGGGCCTGAGAGTTTGGCCGTGCCGCACGTGGCGACGCGGTGTGCACCGTCGGCGGGCCCGCCGGTGCGGACCGCTTTCCAGAGTTGCCTCACCGTGGCGGTACAGGGGCCTGAGAGATTCCCGGGGAGGGGTCTTGCTCCTTCGGCGCTGCCGACGGGCGGCAGACTCTCCCGGCACGGTTCGAGCGGCGTGTTCGGTTGTGGTCGAGCGGTCGAGCGCCGCCAGTCTACCCGGCCGCCCGCGCCGCCCCCGGCCGGGAGCGGATCAGGTGAGCTCCAGGTCGCGGGCGACCTCCACCATGGTGTCGACGACGGCACGCACGGCGGGGCCCGGCTCGTGCCGCGTCGAGCGGTGGCGCACCACGATGCGGCGCGTGCCGAGACCCGGCATGGCGACGACCTCGGCCCCCTCGGGAGCCTCGGAGCGGCGCACGGCGAGCGCCGGCAGCATCGCGATGCCCTGCCCGGCGTCCACCAGGGCGAGCGCGGTGTCGAAGTCGAAGTAGGCGTGCCGGACGCTGAGCGTGGTGCCGAGGGTGCGGCCGAGGCGACGCAGCGCACGGTCCGCCGCGGTGTTCTGGACGGCGCCGATCCACGGCATGTCGCGCAGGTCGTCCAACCGTTCGGGTCGGGGCAGCGCGGACGGCACGACGAGCAGCCAGGGCTCGTCGAGCAGGGGGATGTCGTGCGCGCCGCGGGGCGCGGGGGAGTCGACCTCGACGTCGCGCTCGAGCAGGACGACGTCGAGGTCACCACCCCGCAGCATGCGGATGGCGTCCGCCGGCTCGTGCTCGCGCACGTCCAGGGTGACGCCGGGGTAGTTCTCGGCGAACGGTCCGAGCAACGGGGCGACGACGGACCGGATCGCGGACTGGAACGCGCCGATGGTCACCGTGCCGCTCACACCCTCGCCGAGGTTGGCGATCTCCTGGTGGGCCTCCAGGAGCTCGGCCTCGATGCGTTCGGCGGCGTCGGCCAGCACCCGGCCGGCCGGGGTCAGGCTCACGCCTCGGGGGCCGCGGTCGAGGACGGGAAAGCCCTCCTCGGCCTCTAAACGGGCGATCTGCTGGGACACCGCCGAGGGGGTGACATGCAGAAGATCTGCTGCCGCGAGCACGCCTCCCGACCGGTGCACGGCAAGGAGGAAGGCAAGTCTTCGTGGGTCGGTGGCCATGTAGAGATACTAACCTGCTTCAAAAGTTTTGTTCGATTGTCCTGAAGCGGATTCGTGTTCCAGAATGGTGCCCGCGCCGCTGGAAGCACACGCTTTCCGCCCCTCGGGCCGGACCCCGGCGCACCCCCCACAACGGCGCGTCCCAGGACACGTCCGTCCCCACACCTGTGAAGGAGGCTAAGCATGTCGCAGACCCTGTCGCTCGTCATCACCGGGCTCGGGTGGTTCGGAGCTCTGATCGGACTCGTCGCGTATGCGATGGTCTCGAAGGGTCGCTGGGCCCCGAACTCCCTGCCGTTCCAGGTGGCCAACCTGACGGCCACCTCCACGCTGTTCCTCGTGGCCGCCGTCGAGGGCGTCTGGCCCTCGGTCTTCGCCAACGTGGCCTGGATGGTCATCGGCGTGCAGGCCCTCGCGGTCATCCGCAAGGCCCGCCGCACCGGCCGCGCCGTGACCCGCGTGGACGTCGCCCCCCGCGAACCCGCGGCCGAGCACGTCGGCGCCGTCGCCCCTCCCGTGCTGCGGTAGGCGGACCCGACCCGCCGACCGCCCCCCTCCGGGATCGTCCCGGTGCGGGGGCGCTGTCATGTCCGGGGCACGCCGTCCGTGCGCACCAGCCCGTCCTGCCAGGCCACGATGCGGTCGACCGCCCGCGCGACGGTCGACGGGTCGGCAGCGAACGACAGCCGGACCCAGTCGCCGCCCGCGCGGCCGTCGAAGTCGGTCCCGGGCGTGATCGCGACGTCCGCCTCGGCCAGCAGCCGCGAGCAGTACGTGACCGCGTCCAGGCCGAACCGCGAGATGTTGCCGTACAGGTAGAACGCGCCGTCCGCCGGGGCCACCGGCCGCCAGCCCAGCTCGTCCAGGCGCTCCAGCAGCGCGGCCCGCGAGGCGCGGTAGCGCGTGACGTTGTCGGCCGCCGCCTGGTAGCCGGCGGGGGAGAAGGCGGCGATCGCCGCGTGCTGGGCCAGGGCGGGAGGGGAGAGCGCCACGTTGCCGGCCAGCGCCCCGACCGGGGCGACCAGCTCCTCGGGCAGCACGAGCCAGCCGAGCCGCCACCCCGTCATCGCCCAGTACTTGGAGAACGAGTTGACGACGACGGCGCCCCGCCCGTCGTGCACGGCCGCCGTGGCCTGGCCGAGCTCGGTGCCGTAGGCGATGCCGTGGTAGATCTCGTCGCTGACCAGCCGGACCTCGTGGTCGGCGCACCAGCGGGCGACCGCGTCGAGCTCGGCCGGGGGGATCATCGTGCCCGTCGGGTTCGCCGGGGACGCCACGATCAGACCGGCGAGCGGACCGTCGGCCGTCACCTGGTCGAGCTGGGCGACCGTGGGCTGGTACCGCGTCTCGGGGCCGCAGTCGATCTCGACGACCTCGCAGCCCAGCGCCGCCAGGATGTTCTTGTACGCGGGGTAGCCCGGCCGGGCGAGCGCGACGCGGTCCCCGACGTCGAACGCGGCCAGGAACGTCAGCACGAACCCGCCGCTGGACCCCGTGGTCACGGCGATCCGGCCCGGGTCGACGTCGAGGCCGTACCACCGCCGGTAGTGCCCGGCGATCTCCTCGCGCAGGGCGGGCACACCCATCGCCTCGGTGTAGCCGAGGTCGGCGCGCCGCAGGATCTCCGCGGCGCGTTCGCGCACGACGTCGGACGCCCCCGTCGACGGCTCGCCCGCGCAGAGGTTGAGGACGTCGTGCCCGGCGCTGCGTCGCGTGTTGGCGGCGGCCAGGACCTCCATCACGGCGAACGGCGGGACCTGGCTGCGGCGCGAGACCTTCATGCCCCCATGATGCCCGTCCGGCCCGCCGGACGTCGCAGACCTGCGGCGCGAGGCCCACGCCGTCTCGTACCGTGGCGCCATGGGCACCGACGACCACGGACCCCGCCCCGACCCGGCCGCCCGCGAGCCGGGCGGGTCCGGCGACGACCCGGTGCGTCGCGCCGCGCAGTACCGGGTCGACCGGGAGATCGAGCGCGAGCGCGCCGAGCAGGGCCTGCCGCCCCGGACCCCCGAGGAGGCCGCGGCGGACCGCGCCGAGCGGCCCCGGCCGCCGGAGCACGGCCGTGCGCGGTGGGCGGACACGCTGGTCGACCAGGCCATCCGGCGGGGCGAGTTCGACGACCTGCCGCTGCAGGGCAAGCCGCTGCCGGGCATCGGCGGCACCCACGACCCGGACTGGTGGCTGAAGAACCTCGTCGAGCGCGACCACATCACCGGCGTGCTGCCCGCGGCCCAGCTGCGCCGGGACGACGCCGAGCTCGACACCACGCTCGACCGCGAGCGCGACGAGCGACGCGTGCGAGCCCTGCTCGAGGACTTCAACGCCCGTGTCGTCGACGCCCGCCGCCAGCTCACCGGCGGGCCGCCCGTGGTCACCCCGACGCGCGACGTCGAGCAGGAGGTCGCCCGGTGGCGCGCACGACGCCGGCCCTGAGCGCACGGGAGGCCACCGGTCGCGGCCACGGCCCGGTGTGCCTACCTTGGCCGCCATGCAGGACGGTGGAGCGCAGCGCGTGACGGGCACGCCGGTCACGCCGACCGCGGGCGACGCCGCCCCGGGCCGCGGGCCCGGGTGGGCGCCCGACGTCCTGCCCGGCTTCGAGCGGTGGACGCTGCCGCTCGCGCCCGACTTCGAGGGCGAGGTCGTCGCCACGCTGGTCCGTCCCCGCCCGCCACAGGACCCGACGGTCCGGGCGGACCGGCCCGACATCGGCGTGGACCTGCTGTACGTGCACGGGTGGACCGACTACTTCTTCCAGACCCACCTGGCCGACTTCTGGGAGGGTCTCGGGGTCCGGTTCCACGCCCTGGACCTGCGCAAGTACGGCCGCAGCCTGCGCGAGCACCATACCCCCGGGTTCGTCACCCGCCTGGAGACCTACGACGAGGACCTCGAGGCGGCGCTGTCGGCGATCGGGCACGGCGAGCACGACCGGACGGACCGGCGGCTGGTGCTCATGGGGCACTCCACCGGCGGGCTGGTCCTCAGCCTGTGGACGGCGCACCACCCGGGGCGGGCCGCGGCGCTGGTGCTCAACAGCCCGTGGCTCGAGTTCCAGACGCGCAAGGTCGGCCGCCGCGTCCTGGAGCCCGGCATCCGTGCCCACGCCGCGCTCGCGCCGCGCAGCCACCTGGTGAACGTCGACCAGGGGTTCTACGTCCGGTCGATCTCGTCGCGGTACGAGGGGGTGTGGGACGTCGACCCGGCCTGGCGCCCGGACGACGGCTGGCGGGCCACGCCGGCCTGGCTGACCGCGATCTTCGACGGCCACGAGGAGGTGGCCGTCGGCCTCGACCTGGAGATCCCGGTCCTGGTGATGCTCTCGACGCGGACGATCCCGCCGGTGCGGTGGTCCGAGGAGATGCTGCGGGCGGACACCGTGCTCGACGTGGAGGGGATCGCCGAGCGCGCGGCGCGGCTCGGGCGGCTGGTGACGATCGCGCGGATCGAGGGGGCCCTGCACGACGTGACGCTGTCGGCGCCCGACGTGCGCGCCGTCGTCCGGCGGGAGACGGAACGCTGGTTCCGGGCCTACGTCCCGCCGCAGCAGGCCGCGCCGGAGCCGACCCCGGAGCCGCGGGGCTGGCGGCGGTGGTTCCGGGCGCTGTCCCCGCGCTCGGACTGAGGCACGGCGTCAGCGAGCGAGCTGCGCCCGCACGTGCGCGACGATCCCGTCGGCGGCGGCCTCGATCTCGTCGAGGCAGATCTCGAACCCGTCCGCGTCCCCGTACCAGGGGTCGTCGACGTCGAGCCGCGACTCGTCGCCGGCACCCGTGACCTGCGGGGCCGCCGGGTCGAACGACCTGTACATCAGGATCTGAGGATCCGTACCGTTGGCGAGACGTCGCAGCACCTGGGCGTGCCGCGACGTCATCGGCAGCACGAGATCGCGTGCGGTGAGGTCCGCGGCCGCGACCTGACGGGCGCGGTGGCCGTCTCCGACGGGGTACCCGCGGGAGGCGAGCGCGCGGCGGGCCCGCGGGTCGACGGGGTTGCCGTGCTCCTCGTCGCTGACCCCGGTGGAGTCCACCGTGACCCGGTGGGCCAGGCCGGCCGACTCCAGGCGGTCGCGCAGCACGACCTCGGCCATGGGGGAGCGGCAGATGTTGCCGGTGCACACGGTCATCACGCGGTAGATCGATTCGCTCACGGGCCCATGCTCGCACGGGCGCGCACGCCGGTCGCGCCCTGTCAGCGCACCGGGCCGCCCCGGCAGCGCACCGGTCCGCCCCCGGACGGCGCCGGACGGCGAACGCGTCGGCACCGCCGTATCGTGACCGGATGAAGTGGTCCGCCGACGGTCTGATCGCGGTGACGGGAGCCTCCGGCCGCGTCGGGTCCCGGCTCGCCTTCCGGCTGGCCGCGGAGGGAGCGCACCAACGACTGGTCGTGCGCGACCCCTCCCGGGTGCCGCACCTCGACGACGGGCGCCCGCTGCCCGAGTGCGAGACCGCCGTCGCGCAGGGGTACGACGACGAGGCGGGCATGCGCGCCGCGTTCGAGGGCGTGCAGACCGTGTTCCTGGTCAGCGCCCGCGAGTCCGCCGACCGCGTCGCCGAGCACGTCGCCGCGATCGACGCCGCCGTGCAGGCGGGGGTCGAGCGGATCGTCTACGTCTCCTTCGTGGGGGCCGCACCGGACGCCACGTTCACCTTCGCCCGCGACCACTTCCACACCGAGCAGCACCTGCGCAGCACCGGACTGCGGTGGACCGTGCTGCGCGACAACCTCTACCACCAGGCGCTCGCCTCGTTCGCCGGGCCGGACGACGTCATCCGCGGTCCCGCGGGGGACGGACGCGTGGCGTCGGTCGCGCACGACGACGTCGCGGACGTCGCCACCGCGGTCCTGCTCGACGAGGACCCGACCCGTCACGACGGCGTCGTGTACGACGTGACCGGGCCCGAGGCGATCAGCCTGCTGGAGGTCGCCGCGGCCCTGACCGTCGCGACCGGGCGCGAGATCCGGTACCACGCCGAGTCCGTCCCCGAGGCGTACTCGTCGCGCGCACGGTTCAACGCCTCCGCCGTCGAGCTGGCGGGCTGGGTCTCCTCCTACGAGGCGATCGCGGCCGGGGAGATGGCGCACGTGTCCCGCGACGTGGAGCGGCTGGTCGGGCGCCCCGCCCGGTCGTTCGCGCAGTGGCTCGACGACTACCCCCACGAGTGGGAGGCGCTGCGCCGGCGCGGCCCCGAGGGGCCTCCGGCGTAAAACCCTTGGCACCTCCCGCCGGCGGGCGTAGTGTCCCCGGCGTACGCGAAAGGAGGTGATCCGCACGGTGAAGAATCGTCGGACGCACGAGGTGGTCGCGGTCTGAGGACCGTGACCACCCGGGACCCGCGGGAGCCACGCCGTCGTCCAGCGTGGCAGGAGGGCGACCTCCGGCCCGCGGGTCTCGTCGTCCTCCGGGGCCGGCGCTCAGGCGCGGCGGCGGACCATCACGGGCAGCACCGCCCACAGCCCGAGCAGCATCGTGGCCACCGCGCCCCCGACCACCAGCCCGGCGACGCGACCCACGACGACGTCGAACACGAGCAGCGCGGTGGCGGAGAGCGCCACGGCCAGCAGCGCGAGCCCGACCCGGGTCATGCGGTCCCCGAGGCTGACGACCTCGAGCTTGAGCTGGCGGCGGAACAGCCCCCGGTGGATCGCCACCGGGGCGATGAACAGTCCCGAGGTCACCAGGCACACGAGGATGTCGACGAGGTAGACGCCGCGCTGGACGGCGTCGAGGTCGGAGAATTTCCCCTGGAACGGCAGGATCAGCAGGAAGCCGGTGAGGATCTGGACGCCCGTCTGGAGCACCCGGAGCTCCTGCAGGAGCTCGTTCCAGTTGCGGTCGGAGCGCTGCTCGGGCGTCTCGGGGCGCCCGCCGTGGTCGGGGAACCGGCCCGTGTCGTCGCTCATCGGTCCATCGTGGTGCCAGACGACGGCGGACGCGAGAGGCCCGTCCTGGCCGGATACCCTCTGGGGTATTACGATGGAGTCGTGGCCACCCCGACCGAGCACCCCACCGAGCGTCCCACGGACGCCCGTCCGACACCCGCGCGACGGCGACGTCCGTCGGCACGCACCGTCGTCGTCGGCGTCCTCGCCGCCGCCCTCCTCGCCGCGTGGTACCTCACCGCGGGCGGGGTGCCCGATCCCGTGTACGGCGGTCTCGTGCTCGTCAGCGCCGCGCTGGGCGGCGCCACGCTGGCCACCTACGTGCCGCCGTCCGGCAGCACCTGGCGCAGCCGGCTCGGGTGCGGGCCGTGCGACGTCGCCGCGGCCGCCACGGTGGTCGTCCCGCCGATCCTGCTCGCGCCGGCACCCGCCGCGACCATGGCGCTCGTCGCCGTCGCGGCCACAGGATTCGGCCTGTTCCAGCGCCGGGACGCCGCCGGCGCCTCCTGCCCCGTCTGACCCCGACCGGAGGACGACCCATGAGCTACACCCTGACCGCCACCGTGACCGCCCCCTTCGCCGAGACCGTGACGCAGGTCCGCGAGGCCCTGTCCGCGCAGGGCTTCGGGGTGCTCACCGAGATCGACATGGCCGCGACCCTGCAGACCAAGATCGGGGCCGAGATCGAGCCCTACCTCGTGCTCGGCGCCTGCAACCCGCCGCTCGCGCACCGGGCCCTGCAGGCCGACCGCTCCGTCGGCGCCCTGCTGCCCTGCAACGTCGTCGTGCGCGACCTGGGCGACGGCAGCACCGCCGTCGAGGCCGTCGACCCGCACGCCATGATGTCCGTGGCCGACAGCCCCGAGCTGAAGGCCGTGGCCGACGACGCCGCCGACCGGCTGCGCACCGCGCTCGGCTCGCTGTCCTGAGGCTGCCGGGACAACCGTCTGCGCGGCAGTTCATCGTCGGCGCGGCACTTCGATGTGCCGCACCGACGACGACTCCTCCGCGACGCCCTCTCAGCCCCCGTACGTCTCGAGCTCGGCCACCTGCGGCGTGCCGGACGACGAGGTGATCTCGAAGTCGATCTTGTCCAGGGTCGTGGTGGGGATGTCGATGGCACCCGCCCCACTGCCGGTGGCGAGCACCTGGCCGTCGTCGTGGTTCACCACCTGCCACGACCCGATGGTCCCCACGGTCCCCGCCGTCTCGCGGACGACGATCGAGGACACGGTGGTCGCGGAGTCCCACTTCACCGAGATCCGGCCCGTAGAGCCCTCCGGCGACCAATACGTGGCCAGGTCACCGTCGCGCACGTTGCCGTAGCTCGTCCCGCTCGCCTTGCTGGACCCGTCCGAGCCGGCACCGATCGACAGGTTCTCCCCGCTCGGCGGGTCCGTCGGCTCGTCCGTCGGCTCCGGCGTCGGGTCCTCCGTCGGCTCCGGGCCCGGCATCGACCCGCCGAACGTCACCTGCAGGGAGCCGTCCGCCGCGAACGACCAGTCCATGGCGCCGTCGTAGGCGGAGCAGGCCGACCCGTCCGAGCCGTCCCAGAACGAGTTACCGCCGGCGTCGGTACCGAGGTAGCGGTCGGTGGACCCGCTGTCGCAGGACACGTTCCCGCTGAACACCGAGCTGCCGCCGTCGAAGTTGAAGTTGCGCTGCTCGTTACCGACCGCGACGTTGCCCTCGACCGCCATCGTGCCCAGGTTCCTGTTGTAGGTGAACCCGTGCTTGCCGTTCTCCACCGCGTAGGAGTCGCGGACGACGTGGTCGACGGCGATGTCCTCGCCACCGAGCTTGAACCCGTTGCGGTCGCCGGCACCGGCCTGGGAGCCGTCGGACAGCGTGCCGTTGGAGTAGGCCAGCGAGCTCTCGATCGTCACCTCGCCGATCGGGCCGGTCGCGGACTTGGTGTACAGGTCCCAGCCGTCGTCGATGTTGTGGTGGGCGACGGTGTCCCGGAAGACGTTGCCCGGACCGGAGGTGAGCTTCGCGGCGAACCCGTCGGCGTCCTCGCCGTCGGAGTCGGCGTTGTCGTGGGACTCGCTGGACACCACCAGGTTGTCCGACGGCCACTGGTCGCGCGGCGCCCCGGCGACGAACCGGGAGATCTGCAGCCCCGTGTCGTGGTTGTACCGGGTCACGACCCGCTCGATGACGTTGTGGTCACCGCCGAGCAGGATGCCGTTGTCCCCGGCGTGCTGGACGACGAGGCCGTACACGTGCCAGTAGTCGCCGCCGATGGCCAGCCCGCGGTTCGCGGAGTCCTCGACCTGCGCCGAGAAATCCAGCACCGGGGTCTCGCCCGGCAGGGCGGACAGCAGGGTGCGGTCACCGGGCAGCCCGTCGTGGCCGGGCTCGATCGTCACGGTGTCGGCCAGGTCGTAGGTGCCGCCCGCGAGGAAGATCTCCCCGCCGGCGTTCACGCGGTCGATCGCCGCGGCGAGCGTGGTCGGGTCGGACACGGTGCCGGCCGCGCCGCCGGAGCCGCTCGGGGCCACGTAGAGCGTGTCGGCGCCGGGCTGCGGCTCGTCGGTGGGCTCCGGCGTCGGGTCCTGCGTGGGCTCCGGGGTGGGCTCCTCGGTCGGTTCGGGCGTGCGGTCCGGGTCCGACGGCGATCCCGCGTAGGTCTCGAGCTCGGCGACCCGAGGGGTGCCGGACGACGAGGTGATCTCGAAGTCGATCTTGCTCAGCGAGGTGGTCGGGATGTCGATGACGCCCGCGCCGCTGCCGGTGGCGAGCACCTGGCCGGTGTCGTGGTTCTGCACCTGCCAGGAGCCGATGTTCCCTGCCGAGCCGGCGGCCTCGCGGACGACGATCGAGGACACGGTGGTCGCGGAGTCCCACTTCACCGAGATCCGGCCCGTAGAGCCCTCCGGCGACCAGTACGTGGCCAGGTCACCGTCGCGCACGTTGCCGTAGCTCGTCCCGCTCGCCTTGCTGGACCCGTCCGAGCCGGCACCGATCGACAGGTTCTCCCCGCTCGGCGGGTCCGTCGGCTCGTCCGTCGGCTCCGGCGTCGGGTCCTCCGTCGGCTCCGGGGTGGGTTCCTGCGTCGGCTCGTCCGTCGGCTCCGGCGTCGGGTCGGGTGCGGTGGGGGAGCAGGAGCCGTCCGAGACCTGCATCCCGGTGTTCGCGCCGGCCGTGGCGGCCAGCAGGTTCGGTACGCACTCGGCACCGTCGAGGTCGTAGGAGTACGGCACCGAGATCGAGTCCGTCGACGTCGGGTTCGGTCCGGCGGGGTGGTTGTCGGTGTCGTCGGCGGTCCAGGTGATGTTGTCCCAGATGTTGCCGCTGACCTCCCAGGTCCCCCTGTCGTCGGTGTAGAACGTGCCGAGCGGATCCTTGGAGTCCTGGAAGTAGTTGTTCTCGACCAGGGCCCGCGCGCCGAGCCGGGAGTTGATGCCGGACTTGGCGAGCCCGACGAAGTGGTTGTTGTACGAGTGGGCGGTGCCGGCCCGCAGCAGCGGCGTGCGCGAGTCGATGTTCTCGTACAGGTTGTGGTGGTAGGTCACCGGGCCGTTGCCGGTGTCGCCGTCGCTGGACCCGACGAGGCCGCCACGCCCGGAGTTCCGCAGGACGGAGTACGACAGCGTCACGTAGGTGGTGTCGGCCTTCATGTCGAACAGGGCGTCGTAGCCCTCGGACTCGCCGCCCGAGGCCTCGAGGGTCACGTGGTCCACCCACACGTTGGACACGCCGGACTCCATGCCGATCGCGTCACCGCCGTTGGAGGTGGGGGAGCCGGACTTCTTGACGTTCCGCACGTGCACGTCCTGGATGACGATGTTGTGCGCGGAGCGGAGGTGGATGCCGAGCTCGTCGAACAGGGCGCCGTCGCCCACGCCGACGAGGGTGACGTTGCTGATCTCCTTGAGCTCGATCTTGTCGTCGGCGGTGTTGCACGAGTCGCCGGACACCTTGGACGTGTTGCCGTGGTCGACGATCCCCTCGACCTCGATGATGATCGGGGTGTCGCTGCTGGCGCGGGTGCACAGGGCCTCGTGGATCTCCGTGCCCGTGGTGGCACGCACCGTCTGACCGCCGGCGCCGCCGGTGGTCCCGCCGTTCTGGGTGGCGAACCCGGTGGGTGTTCCGGTGGCCGCGTGGGCGTCGCTCGCCCACAGGGCGGTCATCCCCATCGTCGCGGCCAGGGCCAGTCCGGCCCCTGCCGCGGTGAACCGTCGTCCGGCTGCACTTCTCATCGTTGCCTCACTTCGTCGTCGAATCGGGCACTGCGGATCGTGCGGCACGTCACGGGACGTCGCCGACCGACCGGACCCTGGAAGGGCCGGTGCAGACCGCTCCGTCGCGATCACCGGACGCGCTGTCGTGACGCGATGCCTCATCGGGAGGTCCCTCGGAGCGACCCGTCCCGCCGTGGGGACACGTCGCCCGGATGAGGCGCGACTCCAATTGGGAATCGGTTTCTCAGACTAGACACCGGTTTCTGCGAGCGCAAGACCTGCACAGTTGCCCGAGGCGCGTCCCGTCCGCTGGCGGTGCGCTCCAGGCAATCGGCCACTAGCGTGTGCGCATGGCGGCAGCAGCGGTCCCGGCCGGTGCGCCCGGGGCCTCGGCCCCGGAACGCACCGCGGTCATCATCGAGGACGACGACGACGTCCGCGCCCTGCTCGAGGAGGTCCTGGGCCAGGCCGGGTTCGAGACGTCCAGCGCCGCCGACGGCCGCTCCGGCGTCGAGCTCGTGGAGCGGACGGACCCCCTGGTGACGACGCTCGACGTGAGCCTGCCGGACATCGACGGCTTCGAGGTGTGCCGCCGCATCCGGCGGGTGTCGAACACCATCGTCGTCATGCTCACGGCCCGCACCGACGAGGTCGACACCCTCATGGGCCTCGACGCCGGGGCGGACGACTACCAGACGAAGCCGTTCCGGCCGCGCGAGCTGCGGGCCCGGATCGAGGCCATCATGCGCCGGCAGGGCCGGTCCGAGGCGCGGTCCCCGGGGGACTCAGCGGACCCGGGGACAACCACCACGGTGACGAGCGACGGTCTGGCGATCGACCTGCTCGGCCGCACGGTCAGCGTCGACGACGTCGAGGTCCACCTCACCCGCAGCGAGTTCGACCTGCTGGCGGCTCTTGCCGGAGAGCCCGGCCACGTGCTCTCGAAGGACGGGCTCGTCCGCGTCCTGTGGGTCGACGAGTACGACGTCGGGACGCCGGTCACGGGCTCGGACCGCCGACGCGTCGAGGTCCACCTGGCCAACCTGCGCCGCAAGATCGGCGACGACCCGGCCGCACCGCGCTGGATCCGCACGGTCCGCGGTGTGGGCTACCGCTTCGACCAACGGGCGTGACCGAGCGCCGCCCGCACCAGACCTGCCGCGCTCTGCGCCTCGGCGATGACCTCCCGGCCCTGGCACCGGGCGGACCGGTCGTCGTCCGCGGCCGTCGGCTGGTCCAGCGCGGACTGGCAGCGCCAGGTGACCTCGGCCAGCCGGTCGAGGCCCAGCATGACCGCCGAGCTGTGCAGGGTGAGCAGCCGGACACGTGCCGCGTCGTCCTCACCGCTCACGAGCGCCCGGCGGCAGGCGGCGAGCCGGCGCGGCAGGAGCTGGAGCCAGATCGTGGCGAAGCGCTCCACGGCCCGCTCGTCACCGTCGAGCTCGGCCACCAGCTCGTGCCAGGCACGAGCGACCGCCACCACCTCCGCAGTGGTTCCCGGTGGATCGGTCTGCTCCCGGACTGACGGCACCGCCGCGCGGGGGACCGCGGCGGTGCCGTCGTCGGTGACCTGGGCAGCGGGGTCGGAGTCGCTGCCACGCGTCTCGGTCGATGTGGTCACAGCTCGAGACTGGCGGACCGACCTCGAGGCCACGTCCTACCCACCGCAGGACGGGCTCAAGATCTGCTCAAGATCCCGCGCCGCCCGGACGCCGGGCCGACGCGGTGGCGCGGAACCGCTCGAGGGCGGCCAGGACCGCGTCGTCGCCCTCGTCGCTCTCGAGGACGTGCTGCAGGGCACGCGCCGCGTCCGCGAGCATCCCGTCACCGAACGTGCCGGCGGACCCGGCGATCGTGTGGCACAGCCGGGCGGCCTCGCTCCGCCGGTCCGGGTCGCGCACCCCATCGTCGAGGCGCAGCAGGTCCGCGACGCGGTCGGACCGGGCCTGGTTGCGCCGCCCTGCGCTGCGGGCGAGCTGGGCGACGGTGTCCTGCAGCGGGTCGTCGTCCGGGCCGGCCGGCGTGCCGGTCACGTGTCCCACCCGAGGGCGGCCGCGAGCCGGTGCGCCAGCTCGAGCGGGTCGAACGGCTTGGTGATGACGGCCGCCGCGCCCAGCCCGGCGAGGCCCGCGATGTCCTGGGCACCCACCTTCGCCGTGAGGAAGACGACGGGCACGTCCCGCAGGACGTCCACCGCGCGCAGTCGGGCCAGGACGGTCGGGCCGTCGAGCGTCGGCATCATGACGTCGAGCAGGATCGCGTCCGGGCGGACACGTCGGGCCAGCGCGACCCCCTCCGTCCCGTCGCCGGCCGAGTGCGTCTCGTACCCGCCGACGGCGGACAGCGACAGCTCCGCGACCTCGCGGATCGACGGGTCGTCGTCGATCACCAGCACGCAGCGGGGTCTCGTCGTCACGTGACAGGTCCTCCGTCCGATCGGCCGCCTCCCGACGACGGTAGCGCGAAGCATCCGTCGCTGCGCCGCACGCGCACAGTGTGCCCGAGCCACGGCGGACGCGTCGACGCTCACCTACGCTCTGGCTATGGAGGACGCCCGAGGCGCCGCCACCCGCGCCCAGGACCGTTTCGTCCGCTGGTGCTGGGTCGCCGGCACGATGCTCGTCGTCCTCGTCGCCGTGCTCGCCGGTCCTGTCGACGCCGGTCTCCGCGAGCAGGTCGCGCGGTCCGCCATCGCCGCGGCCGGCGTCCTGGCCGCCCTGAGCTGCGGCTCGCGGGCCGTGAGGTCGACGGGGCGCCGTCGTCGCGCGTGGGGCGCTCTCGCCCTCGGCGCCGTCGTCGGGCTCCTGGGCAACCTCTGGGCGGCGGTCGCCGGGGACCCGGCCACGGGCGACGTGGCGTACATCGGCGCGCTCGCCCTCGGCGCCGTCGGTCTCGCGTTCTTCCCGACCGTGCGTCCCCGGGGCCAGGACCTCGTGCGCATGCTGCTCGACAGCATCGTCGTGGGCGGCTCGGTGCTCTACATCGCCGTGTTCGCCGTCGTACTCGACGAACCGGCGCTCTCGACCGACCCGGCGCTGACCACGTACGCGCTACCGGTCGTCGACGCCCTCCTGGCCACCCTCGCCGTCCTGGTCATGACCCGCTCCGGCGCCGCGGAACGCGTCCCGCTCGTCCTCGTCGGCAGCGGCTTCGTGCTCTACGCGGTGGCCGACGTCGCGTTCGCGCTGCTCTCGGCGGGGACCGGCTTCACGTTCGGCAGCGTCGTCGACATGGGCTGGATCGGTGGCTACGTCGCCATCGCGGTCGCCGCCCGCCACCCCGCCGCCTCGGGCAGCCCCGTCACCCACCGGCGGTCGGACGGGTCGCCGGTGCTCGGCACCGTCGTGACCTTCCTGCTGTTCCTCGCCGCCGCCCTGGTCCGGGTCAGCGACTCCGGGCAGGACGTGCCGTGGATGGCGGACGCGCTGTGGGTCGCCGTGCTCGTCGCCGTCGTCGCTCGTCAGATCCTCGTCGTGGTGGACAACGAGTCGCTGCGCCGGAGCCTGGAGCGGAGGGTCCGGACGCGCACGGCCCAGCTGCGCGCGCTCGCCGGCGAGCGGGAACGGACCCTCGAGTCGGTCGCCGACGGGATCTACGGCGTCGACGCCTCCGGACGCCTGACCTTCGTCAACGTCGCCGGCGCCCGCACGCTCGGCGTGTCGCCCGGCGACCTCGTCGGGCAGGACGTGCACGCCACCTTCCACGCACCGGGCCCGGACGGGGCCCCCTTCCCGGCGGAGCACTGCTACGTCACCGAGGCGGTGCGCGACGGCATCACCACCACGGCCGAGCAGGACGTCTACCGACGCCCGGACGGCAAGGACGTGCCCGTCGAGGTCACCGCGAGCCCGTTGCGCGCCGACGGCGCCGTCCGCGGCGCGGTCGTCGTCTTCCGCGACATCACGGAGCGTCGCGAGATCGAGCGGATCAAGGACGACTTCGTCGCGGTCGTTTCCCACGAGCTGCGCACCCCGCTGACCTCGATCCGCGGGGCGCTCGGGCTGCTCGACAGCGGTCTGCTGGCGGACTCTCCCGAGCGGGCCGGGCGCATGATCCGCATCGCCCTGACCAGCAGCGAGCGCCTGAGCCGGCTCGTCGACGACATCCTCGACATCGAGCGGATGGCCACCGGGTCGACCCCCCTCGACCTCGCCGAGCACTGCGTCGACGACCTGTTCGCCACGGCCGTGGACCAGGTCGCGATCGTGGCCGCCGAGGCCGGGGTGGACGTCGTGACGGTCGAGTCCGGCGAGACCGTCAGCGCCGACGGCGACCTCATCGTGCAGACGCTGACCAACCTGCTGTCCAACGCGGTCAAGTTCTCCCCTCCCGGCAGCGCCGTGCGGGTGACGGCGGTCCCCGTCGGCGACCTCGTCGAGGTGTGCGTCGAGGACGAAGGACGCGGCATCCCGCCGGACAAGCTGGAGTCGATCTTCCGTCGGTTCGAGCAGATCGACGCCTCGGACGCCCGGGAGCGCGGTGGCACCGGTCTGGGTCTGGCGATCGCGCGCAGCGTCGTCGAACGGCACGGAGGGCGCATCTGGGCCGTGAGCGACGGGCCCGGGACCGGGGCGAGCCTGCGCTTCACGCTGCGTCGTGCCGCGGCGGGCGTCGCCGGGGTGGACGGATCACCCCCGCAGGAGGTCGGCACGGCGGTCGGGACCGACGACGGCCCGGACGACTCGGCCCCGACGGCCGCGCCGGACCGCGTGGTCGTCGCCGCCACCGACCCCTATGTCGTGCGCGCGCTCCGGTCCGTGCTGGAGGGAGCCGGCTACGACGTCGTCGGCTCCGCCGACGGCGACGAGGCCGTGGCGCACGTGATCGCCGACCGGCCCGCCGCCCTGGTGCTCGACCCGGGGACTCGCGACAGGGAGGGCATCGAGGTGCTCCGGCGGGTGCGCGAGGCCCGGACGGCCGCCGAGACACCGGTCGTCGCCGTCTCCGGCACCGCGCGGCACGACGCGCAGATCGGGGAGCTGGCCGACCGCTGGCTGGTCGAGCCGGTCGCCCCGGACGACCTGCTGGAGGCCGTCCGGGAGGCCGTCCGCCGACGGCCCCACCGCGAGCAGGTCCTCGTGGTCGAGGGCGACGACGCGTTGCGCCACGCGCTGGCGACGTCCCTGGAGGCCGCCGGGCTCGTGGTCACCCCGGCCGGTTCGCTCGCCGCCGCCCGCCGGGCGATGCGGGCCGGGACACGACCGGACCTGGTCCTGCTCGACCTGACGCTGTCCGACGTCACCGGACGCGACCTCGTCGCCGACCTCCTGGACCCGGCCGACGGCCGGACCGCGGAGCCCACCGTCCCCCCGGCACCCCGCCCACCGAGGACCTGATGACCGACACCCTCGACATCCGCGTCAGCTCCGGCACCGGCACCGGACGCACGACGCTGTCCGCCTTCGACGCCGCCCTGTCCGCCGCGGGGGTCGGCGACTTCAACCTCGTCCGGCTCAGCTCGGTCGTCCCGCCGGGCAGCATCGTCCACGAGGTCGACGGTCGCGACCAGCTCCAGGGTGCCCACGGTGACGCGCTGTTCTGCGTGTACGCCGAGGCGCACGCCTCGTTGCCGGGCCACGAGGCGTGGGCCGGCATCGCCTGGTCGGCCCACGAGGACGGCAGCGGCGCCGGCCTGTTCGTCGAGCACGAGGGCCCGTCGCACGAACAGGTGGCCGTCGACCTGACGCACAGCCTCGACGACCTCTCCGTCACCCGCGGCGGCGTCTACCGCCCCGCGGGCCGGCTCATCACCGGCATCACCTGCGACACCCTGCCGGTGTCCGCCGTCGTGGTCGCGACGTTCCGGCGCGCCGGGTGGCAGGATCTCCCGCGGTGAGCACCGAGGTCACCGTCGAGACCGTCGTCGACGGCGAGCTGGCCGAGCGCTTCTGGGAGCTGTACCGCGAGGCGTTCGAGCCACTGCGCACCCGGGCCGCGGCGCGGCACGTGCTGCACCGCCACGAGTTCGACGAGGAGATGGCCGACCCCCGGGTGCTCAAGCTCCTGGCCCACGACGAGTCCGGCGAGGCCGTCGGGCTGACGACCCTGGCCACGGACCTGGCGGCCGTGCCCTGGGTGAGCCCGGAGTTCTTCGCGGCGCGGTACCCGGAGCACGCCGCGCGCGACGCCGTCTGGTACATCGGCTTCACCCTCGCCCACCCGGGCCGGCGCTCCACCCGGACCTTCATGGACATGATCGACGCGCTGGTCGCCCGCCTGGCCGAGCACCGGGTCGTGTGCGCCTACGACGTGTCCCGCTTCAACGACGACGGCCTGCGGTTCGCCGACAACCTGCGCCGTCACCTGGAGCGGACCCGGGACGTCACCGTGGAGACCGTCGACCGGCAGACGTACTACGCGACGACGTTCCACTGAACCGCCGGCCGGCTCAGCCCACCGGGCTCGGCCGCCCGACCAGCTCCTCCGCGACCCGGGTCGCCACGTACCGCGCGTCGCGGCTCACGCCCGGGATCTGCTCCGACGCCTTGGCGTACTGGAAGTCCTGCCCGACGGTGTAGAGCCCCGGCACGTCGGTGACCCCGCGCACCTGGCGCACGCGTCCGTGCTCGTCCAGCACCGGCAGGTCGACCCAGTCCTCGAGCCCCGTGCGGAACCCGGTGCACCAGACCACCGTGCCGACGTCGAGCACCGTGCCGTCCGCGGCGACCGGCAGGCCGTCACGGACCGACTCGATGCGCGGGACCCGCCGGATGCCTGCCCGGCGCAGGTCCCGGGGGCGCTCCCGCACCAGCAGGTCCGCCCGGGACTGCAGCACGGGCCGCGCCCGGCGACCGACCGGCGTGTCGATCGTCAGCACGTGCCGGAACACGAACGCCACGACCCGGGTGCCGAGGTTCCGCCCGAACCAGCCGTCGATGCGGAACGGCAGGTGCCCGGCCTCGGTGCCGGCCAACCAGGTCTCGTGGTCCCGGGCGGCCTCGACGGCGATCTCCGCGCCGCTGTTCCCGACGCCCACGACCAGCACCGGCCCGTCGGCGAGCTGCGAGGGGTTGCGGTACCCGGTCGAGTGCAGGGTCCGGATCCTGGGGCTCAGGCGATCGGCGAGCTCCGGCACCCGGGGAACCTGGAGGCCACTCATCGCGACGACGACGGCCTCCGCCCGGTGCTCGCCGTCCGACGCCTCCAGCCGGAACCCGGCACCGTCGGCCGCGAGCCGGGTGACCCGGACGCCGTGCCGCACGGGCAGGCCGAACTCTCGCTCGTAGCGCTCCAGGTAGTCCGCGAACTCGTCCTTCGTCGGCACCCGACCGCGGCGCCCGAGGTCCAGGCCGTCCAGGTGGTCGACGCGGGGCGGCGTGAAGAGGCGCAGGGAGTCCCAGCGGTGTCGCCAGGAGTCCCCCGCCCGGGCGGCGGCGTCGAGCACCACGTGCTCGACGCCCAGCCGCGAGAGGTGGTACGAGGTGGCCAGTCCGGCCTGGCCCCCGCCGACCACCACGACGGGTGCCTCGTGCTGCTGGGTGCTCATGGCTCCTCCTCGGACGTCGAGCGGGACCTCGTGCGGTCCGTGTCCTCGACGCTACGGAGCCGTGCGCCGCCCCGGTATCAGGAGTTCTCCCCAGGCCAGGAGCCCGTGGTCGGCGGCGAAGAGCGCGACCGCCGCCCGGCTGGACACGCCGATCTTGCGGTAGGCGTGCTGCAGGTGCTGGTCCGCCGTCTTCGGGCTGATCCCCAGCGTCCGGGCCACCTGCTTGGTGGCCAGCCCGCGCGCCACCAGGCCCACGACGCGACTCTCCCGCTCGGTCAGGCCGGCCGGACGCGGCAGCGGCGGCGGCTCCTGCCCGGCGGCCTCGACCACCCCGGCGACGGCGTCGGCGTCGAGGCGTCCGTCCGCCACGTCGCGCGCGAGGGCGTGGACGGCGGCGGCCGGCGGGAGTCCCCAGCCGTGCGGCGGATCCTCCACGGCGGACCGCATCGCGTCCGCCGCGGCGAGGATCCGTGCCGGCGCCCCGAGGGCGACCGCAGGCAGCCCCCGGTGGTACCCGGAACCGTCCAGGCGCTCGTGGTGGCAGACGGCGTCCCGCGCCAGCGCGGCGAGGAAGGGCGAGGCGGCGCAGACGCGCTCGGTGTAGTACGGGTGCAGCCGCACCTGCTCCCGCTCCTCGGCGGTGAGCGGCCGGCGTGCGAGCCACGTGCGCGCCGGGACGCTGATCCGCCCCACGTCCTGCAGCAGGGCGGCCCGACGGACCTCCTGGACGGCCGCCGCGTCCATGCCGACCAGCTCGGCCGCCCCGCCCGCGAGCGCCGCGACCTGCCGGGACCGGCCGGCCCAGGCCGGCCCGACGACGTCGGCGACCTCCCCGAGGGCTGCGACGGCGTCGTCGACCTGGTCGGCCGGGATCTCGACGGGCTCCCCGGGTTCGGCGGCCAGCACGTCCTCCCAGGTCACACCGTCGTCCCGCGGCCCGCCCAGGACGTCCTGGTGGTGGCGAGCGAGCAGGCCGGCGAACCGCGGGTCGTGGGCGCGGCCCGCGCGCTCGGCGACGACGGCGGCCGCGTGCGCGCTGCCCCCGGCCGCGGCGTGGTGGGCGGCGTCGCGGGCGACGAGGGTGAGCCGCAGCGCGGTCGGGATCTCCTCGCCCCGGCCCCGTCCCAGCACCCCGGTCCCGTCCCAGCGGTCGGTCAGGTGGTGCAGGTCCTCCGCGACGCCGCCGAGGCCCAGGTGCCGGGTCAGGTGCTGGGCGACCTCGCACAGGGCGAGGTACTCGCGCGGCTCGTAGGCGGCGGCCCGCGGCAGTCGCGCGACCGTCTGCCCGACGACGACGGGCACCGACGCCCCGGGGTCGGGCAACGACCGCAGCATCACGCCCCGCTGCTCGCGCCGGCTGCCCCAGATGACGTCGACGATCGACTCGGTGATCGGGCCCCCGAAGATGCCCGCCTTGACGGTCGCGTCGGCGGCGCAGCCCGCGTACGCCAGGAGGCTGAGGTAGTACGCCTGCCGACGGACGGCGCCGTCGACCCCCGCGACGTCGCACAGCCGCATCGTCGCGGCGGTCGCCTCGAGGCCGTGCGCCCAGGGGAAGCCCATGCCGAGGTCGGTGGCCAGGCAGAGCGCCGCGGCGACCTCGGCGGCGCGTACCGGCTGTGCCGGGGCCGACGCCGTGTCAGCCATGCTGCCGACGATAGTCCGGCCCCCGGGGCCACGCCCGTGGGTCGTCTCGCGCTCGGGGACGGGCTGCCGCCAGGATGGACCCGTGCCCACCGCTCCTGACGACGCCGAGATCGAGCTCATCCGCCGCTCGGGCGTGGCGCTGCGCGTCGGCCGGTTGTCCCTGTCCGCCGGGACGGGGTCCTACCGGGTCAAGGCCTCGATGGCCCGCGCCGCGCGCGCCCTGGGGATCGAACGACATCAGGCCCACGTGACGCTGACCGAGATCACGACCACGTCGCACCGCGGACCCAGCTTCCGCACCGAGGTCACCGAGGTGCGCAGCGTCGGGATCAACTCGGACCGGCTGTGCGCCCTGGAGCGCTTCGCCCAGGACGTCGAGCGGGACCGGCCGGTCAGCGTCGAGGACGCCACCGCACGGCTCGACCGCATCCAGGACAAGCCGCCGCTGTACCCCGCGGTCCTCAACGCCCTGTGGGCCGCGATCGCCTGCGCGGCGTTCGCCTTCCTCAACAACGGCGGCGTCGTCGAGATCGTCGGTGTCTTCCTCGGAGCAGGGTTCGGTCAGGCCCTGCGCCGCGCCCTGATCCACCGCGGCTGGAACCAGTTCGGGGTGACGATGCTGGCCGCGGCGCTGGCCACCTCCACCTACGTCGGCTTCCTCGCGGCGTTCGGCGCGCTCGGGGGTGCCGCGACCAACCACGAGGCCGGGTACGTCTCCGCGGTGCTCTTCCTGGTGCCCGGGTTCCCGCTGGTCACCGGCGCGCTGGACCTGGCCAAGCTGGACTTCTCGGCCGGGCTGGCCCGGCTGACGTACGCGTTGATGATCCTCACCTCGGCCGCGCTGGCGGTGTGGGGCGTCTCGATGGTCGTCGGGCTCTCCCCGGTCCCGGACGAGCCGATGGGGCTCGACCCGGGCCTGCTGCTCGGGCTGCGGCTGCTGGCGAGCTTCCTCGGCGTGCTCGGGTTCGCGCTGATGTTCAACAGTCCGTGGTCGATGGCGTTGGCCGCGGCGTCCATCGGGATGGTCGCCAACGTCGGCCGGCTGTGGCTGGTCGACGCCGATGTCCCGGTCCAGGCCGCCGCGGCCGCCGCCGCGCTGGTGGTCGGGCTGCTCGCGGCCGTCGTCGCTCCGCGGATGAACGTGCCGCGCGTGACGGTGTCGGTCCCCGCCGTCGTCATCATGGTCCCGGGCGCCTCGGCGTACCGGGCGATCTACTACATGTCGAACGGGGCGACGTCGCAGGCCCTGGCCTACGCCGTCGAGGCCGGGCTGGTGGTGGCGGCGCTCGCTATCGGGCTGGCCGTGGCCCGGATGCTCACCGATCCGGAGTGGGGGTTCGAGCGGTGAGCGCTCCTCCCGCCACTCTCAATCTATAGCCGAGAGGGGGTCTTGCGGCCACGGCCCCGCGGCCGCGAGCGGCCGGAAGTGTACCCACCCGCACCTGAACGCGACCTGATCACCACCTGCTCCCGTTCCCAGACTCGTGTGTTTACGCTCGCCGTCCTGCACCCTCGGGAGGAGTCACCCATGTCGATCAAGCGTCCGCTCGTCGCCGCCACCCTGGCTGCGGTCGTCGCCCTCGCCGGCTGCAGCGCCGGGTCCGAGAGCGAGGACACTTCGTCCGCGTCGGCCGCCCCCAGCGCCGAGCCCACGCCGGACGCCGGCGCCGCGCCCGAGGCCGACCTCGAGGACGTGCCCGACGTCGTCGCCGAGGTCAACGGGGAGGAGGTCGGCCGCGAGGAGTTCGTCACGAGCTTCGAGGGACAGCTGCAGCAGGCGGCTCTGTCCCAGCAGCAGAGCGGTGGCGGTGCGGTGGACCAGGACGCGCTCAAGCAGCAGGTCGTCGAGCAGCTGGTGAACAACCGGCTCCTGACCCAGGCCGCGGCCGAGGCCGGGATCGAGCCCACCGCGCAGGACATCGAGTCCACGCTCGAGGACGTCGCCGCGCAGAACGGGCTCGAGTCCGCCGACGCGGTCGTCTCCGCGCTGGAAGAGCAGGGCCTGACGGAGGAGCAGGTGCGCGAGGACGCCGCGACCCAGTTCCAGGTCTCCACCTACATCGAGGCCGAGGCCGACGTGCAGGAGCCGTCCGAGAAGGAGCTGCGCGCGCAGTACGACACCCTCGTCGAGCAGATGGAGTCCCAGGCCGGCGACGGCGCGTCGGCACCCGAGGTCCCGCCGTTCGAGGACGTGCGCGACCAGCTCGCCCAGCAGGCCACCAGCCAGCAGCAGAGCGCGGCGATCGACACGATCGTCACCGACCTGCGCGAGGACGCGGACGTCACGATCCACCTGTGAGCACCGCCGGGCGGAACGCCCGGCCACCGCCCGACGTTGAGCGGGCAGTGACCAACCGAGGAGTAGAGATGGATCAGGGCCACGGGCACGACGTCGGGCTGCGGGTCGAGCACGCGATCATGGCGCGGCTGCAGACGGAGTCGCCGGAGCTCGTGCTGGCGGACGACCGCGACGGGCTGCTGGCGCGGTTCCGGGAGCTGCGCACGGAGTTCCAGCGGCTGCGGCTCATCTACCAGTTCGGCATCGAAGAGGTGTCGACCAAGGTGAACATCCTGCGTCAGGAGTTCGAGAGCACCTACGACTACAGCCCGATCGAGCACGTGCGCAGCCGGCTCAAGGCCCCGGACAGCATCCTGACCAAGGCGGTCCGCCAGGGCACCGATCTCACGGTCCCGGCGATCCGGTCCGAGATCCGCGACATCGCCGGCATCCGGATCACGTGCTCGTTCGTCTCCGACGTCTACTGGATCGCGGAGATGCTCAGCACCCAGGCCGACCTGCGGCTGATGGCCACCAAGGACTACATCGCCGCGCCGAAGCCGAACGGCTACCGGTCGCTGCACCTCATCGTCGAGGTGCCGGTCTTCCTGTCCGACCAGGTCGAGCACGTGCCGGTCGAGCTGCAGGTCCGCACCATCGCCATGGACTTCTGGGCATCGATGGAGCACAAGCTGCACTACAAGTACAACGCCGAGCTGCCGGCGGACCTCGCCGCGGAGATCGACGACGCCGCCCGGGTCGCGGCCGAGCTCGACGCCCGGATGGGCCGGTTGCGCGACGAGGTCCGGCCGTCGCCCCGTGCGAGAGCCGACGACGACCGCGCCGCCCTGCGCGGCTGACCTGCACGGCCGGTCCGCGCGCCGGTCCGCGTCATCCCCGGAGGAACTCTCGGACCACGGTCGCGAACCCCTCCGGGTCGGTCTGGTCCGCCACGTGCTGCTGGCCCTCGAGCGTCACGACCCGGCAGTCCGGGACGGACCCCGCCACGGTCCGGATCGCGTCCTGCAGGAACTCCGGGCTGTCCCCGCCCCGGATCAGCAGGGTCGGCGCCGTGACGGCGGCCGCCTCGGCGGGGTCCAGCAGCAGCGGGACGCTCTCCTCCCGCGGCAGGGTCGGGGCCGTGGCCACGCGCGCCGGCCAGCTCGGCTGCTCCCGGAGCACGGCGAGCTCTGCCTCGGGCATGTGCAGGACGTCCCGCATCATGACCTCGACGGCTTCCTCGTACCGTCCGGCGTCGACCGCCGCCTGCACCCGGGCGACCACCTCGGGCGGCTGGGGGTGCGGCACGACCGCCGGTTCGTAGAGCACCAGCCGGCGCACCTGCGCGGTGCGTCCCGCGGCCCGGACCGAGAGGTAGCCGCCGAACGAGTGGCCCAGCACGTCGGTCGGGTGCCCGGCGTCGGCGGCCACGGCCTCGACGACGGCGACCACGTCCTCGACCTCCCGCTCCGGTGCCCAGTCCGGGCCGTCCGTGCTGCCGCCCCGTCCGCGCCGGTCCATCGCGTGCACCGTCCGGTCGTCGCTGAGGTACTCGGTGATGCGCCAGCGCCGGTGGTCGGACATCGACCCGTGCACCAGGAGCAGCGGGGGACCGGTCCCGGTGCTCCACACCGCCAGCCGGGTCCCGTCCGGCGACGTGACGTACCACGGGTCTGATGACGACGTCCGGACCATCGCGACCTCCCGGGGACCGCCCTTCCAGGATCTCACCGGACCGACCGGCAGGCCATGTCACACCTCGTCGCTCACCGGTGTCGTATGGGTGAGACAAGAGGAACGGGATCATGCACCACACACAGGTCGTCGTGGTCGGCGCCGGGTACGCCGGGGTCGCGGCCGCGAACAGGATCGCCCGGGAGGGCGCAGCCCACGTCACCGTGGTGAACCTGCGCGAGGAGTTCGTCGAGCGCATCCGCCTGCACCAGCACGCCGCCCGGACGGGGTCGGCCGTCCGCCCGTTGCGGTCGGTGCTGCGCCCCGAGGTCGCGCTGCACGTCGGCACGGCCACCCGGGTCGCCGGGGACGGGGTGGAGCTGGCCGACGGCGGGGGCCTCGCGGCGGACCGGGTCGTGCACGCCGTGGGCAGCGGTGCACCGCGGTCGCTGCCCGGGGCGCTGTCGGTGCAGCACCTCCAGGGCGCCACCGCGCTGCGCGACCGGCTGGACGCCGCCGCTCCGGGCACGCCGGTGACGGTCGTCGGCGGCGGGCTCACCGGGATCGAGACGGCGGCCGAGATCGCCGAGGGCCGTCCGCACCTGGCGGTGCGGCTCGTCGCGTCGACCCTGGCGGGCGGGCTGTCGGACGCCGGACGCGACGTGCTGCGGCGCGCGCTCGCTGCGCTCGGCGTCGAGGTGCGCGAGGGTGAGCGGGTGGACCACGTCGGCGAGGGCATCACGGTGGACTCGACGTCGTTCACCGTGCCGGACCTGGCGCGGGCCAGCGGCCTCGCGGTGGACGACGCCGGCCGGTTGCGCGTCGACGAGTCGTTGCGCAGCGTGCAGGTGCCCACGCTGGTGGCCGCCGGGGACGCCGCGGCCACGACCGCGCGGTGGAGCTGCCAGGCCGCGCTGCCCCTGGGCATGGCCGCGGCCGCGACCGTCCTGGCCGACCTCTGCGGCCAGGAGGCACCCGCGGCGTCGGTCGGGTTCACGGCGACCTGCGTCAGCCTGGGTCGCCGCCGGGGCCTGGTCCAGCCGAGCGAGCTCGACGACACCCCGCGCGGCCGGGTGCTGGGCGGACGGACGGCGGCCCTGGTCAAGGAGCAGATCTGCCGCGGGACGGTGTGGCTCGCCCGGCACCCGAGCCCGCTGTTCACGCGCACGGGCGACCTGCCGCTGGTGCCGGCGTGGGAGTCGGCGTGACCGATCGCCCGTCGCCCGACGACGCCGCGACCGGGCCGTTCGTGGAGCACCGTGCGCTGCTCTTCACCGTGGCCTACGAGCTGCTGGGCAGCGCCGCCGACGCCGAGGACGTCGTGCAGGAGACCTGGTTGCGGTGGTCGCGGGCGGTCCGTGCGGCGGCCGACGGCGGGGAGGAGATCCGTGACCCGCGGGCCTACCTCGTCGCGGTGGTGACGCGGCTGGGGCTGAACCACCTGCGCACGCTGAAGCGGCGTCGGGAGGACTACGTCGGGCCGTGGCTGCCCGAACCGGTCCGCGGCGTCGACGACCCCGCGGCCGACGCCCTGCTCGCCGAGTCGGTGGGGGTGGCGATGCTCCTGGTCCTGGAGACCCTCAGCCCGCTCGAGCGCGCCGTGTTCGTGCTGGGGGAGGTGTTCGGCTTCCCGACGGCCGAGATCGCCGCGGCCACGGATCGCAGCCCGGCCGCGGTGCGCCAGACGGCGCACCGCGCGCGGGAGCACGTGCGGGCCCGACGTCCGCGGTTCGACCCCTCGCCGCAGCAGCGCGCCGAGGTGGCCCGGAGGTTCGTCGTCGCGGCCCAGGCCGGCGACGTCGAGGGGCTGATGGACGTGCTCGCCCCGGACGTGGTGTCCCTGTCCGACGGCGGCGGGGTCGCCTCGGCGGCGCGGCGCCCGATCCGCGGGGCGGAGAAGGTGGCTGCGTTCCTCGCCGGGCTGGTCCGCACGGCGGGGGCCGGCACCCGCTGGGAGGAGGGGTCCTACAACGGGCTTCCCGCCGTGGTGGTGCGCCGCGACGGGACGGCCGAGGTCGCCGTGCTGGTGGACACCTTCGGCGACCGGGTGACGGCGTTGTACCTGGTCCGGAACCCGGAGAAGCTGGGAGGCCTCGACGAGGCCCGGCCGCTGGCGCGGTGATCCGGGCCGGGTCGTGACGGACCGGTCGGCCGGCGGCGTTTCAGCGCCGTAAACATTCGCGAACCGTTCGGGAACGTCGTTGACAGCGCCCGCGGCGCATCCGCACGCTGTTGTGTATCGCGAACGACGTTGCGCATAGCGCATCACCGCCCGCGATCTCTCGACGTCCGAGCCGGGGAGCCGCCGGTATGCATCGTCTGTGTTCGTTGAGCGACCTCACCCCGGGTGAGGGACTGCGGGTCGACTCCGTCGCGCCGCCGGTCGCCGTCTTCCTCGCGGAGGACGGCACCGTGCACGCGATCGACGACACCTGCACCCACCAGGACGCCTCCCTCGCGGAGGGCTGGCTCGAGGACGGCGCGGTCGAGTGCCCTCTGCACGAGAGCCGGTTCTGCCTGCGCAGCGGGGTGCCCGACGGCGGCCCCGCGCGCGGCGGCGTGCGGGTGCACCGGGCGGAGGTGGTCGACGGCGAGGTCCTCGTCGAGCTGTCGACCGCCGCGCCCTGCCTGCCGCCCGGGGTGGTCTCCGCATGACCGGGCCCGTGGACGCCGTCACCCGCACCGGCGTCGTCGTGGTCGGCGCGGGCCTCGCCGGCTGGACCGTCGCCAGCACGCTGCGGACCGAGGGCTACACCGGCGACGTCGTCGTCATCGGCGCCGAGGAGCACGCGCCCTACGACCGCCCCCCGCTGAGCAAGGACTTCCTCGCCGGGCGGCTGCACCGGGGCGACCTCGCCCTGAGCCCGCCGGACGGGGACGACGGCGTCACCTGGCGGCTCGGCCGCCGAGCCGTCGCGCTGGACGTCGACGCCCGCGCCGTGACGCTCGACGACGGCACCCTCGTCGTCGGGGACCACGTGGTCGTCGCGACGGGAGCCGTCGCGCGGCGGCTGCCCGGTGCGGTGGCCGGGATCCACACGGTCGCCACGCTGGAGGACGCCGAGGCGCTGCGGTCCGCCGTCGGTCACGGCGTCCGTGTCGTCGTGGCCGGCGCCGGGTTCCTGGGCCTCGAGGTCGCCGCGTCCCTGACGACGCTCGGTGCCCGGGTCACCGTGGCCTGCGCCGACGACGGACCGCTGCTGCGCACGATCGGTCCCGACGCGAGCGCCGCGGTGCAGACGCTGCACGCGTCGCACGGCGTCCGGATGGTCACCGGCGTGCGGGTCCTGAGCGCGCTCGCCGACGCCACCGGGTCCGGGACGTCCGGCGTCCTGCTCGACGACGGACGCGAGCTGCCGGCCGACGTCGTCGTCGCGGCCGCGGGCGCCGACCCGGCCGCCGGCTGGCTGTGGGGCAGCGGCCTGACGCTGGACGGCGGAGTCGTCTGCGACGCGACGGGCAACGCCGCGCCGGGGGTGCACGCCGTCGGCGACTGCGCGGTCTGGGCGGGCGAGCGCTGCTCCCACTGGACGCGCACCGTGCGCCAGGCGCGCCGCGTGGCCGCCGTCGTCGCCCACCGACAGCCGCCCGAGGCCGACGTCGAACCCGACTACGTCTGGTCCGACCAGTACGACGCCCGGCTGCAGATGGCGGGCAGCCTGCGCGGCGGCGAGACCGGCGAGGTGCGGTCCGCCGACGGCGGGCTGTTCGTCGTCTTCCGCTCCGGCGACGACGAGGTCGCGGCCTTCGCCATGAACCAGCCCCGCCGGCTGATGCGCTGGCGCAAGACCCACCGCCGTCGGCCCGCCTCCGAGAGGATCCCCGCATGATCATCGAGCAGCTCGACGAGCCCCTGCCGGGGTCGATCCTGCCCACGCTGGGCGGCAGCTGGTACACCGACCCCGACGTGTTCGCCCTGGAGCAGGAGCGCATCTTCTCCACGCAGTGGATGTGCGTGCTGCGCGGTGACGACGTCCCCGGGGCGGGCGACTACCGCCTGGTGCAGGTCGGCCGCGAGCAGGTCGTGGTGTCTCGGAACCGCCGGGGCGAGATCCGGGCCTTCCTCAACGTGTGCCGGCACCGCGGCATGCGGGTGTGCACCGAGCCCGCCGGCACCGCCCGCAAGTTCCAGTGCGGCTACCACGCGTGGACGTACGACCTCGACGGACGGCTCGTCGCCGCCCCCAACCTCACCCGCATGCCCGACGTCGACCGCGACGCGTACGGGCTGCGCGGCGTCGCGGTGCACGAGTGGATGGGCTACGTGTGGGTGTGCCTGGCCGACTCGCCGCCGTCGTTCACCGAGACGGTGCTGGGCGAGCTGGTCACCCGGCTCGGGGAGGCCGAGACCTTCGACGCCTGGCAGGTCGCCGACCTGCGGCTCGGGAAGCGGATCGCCTACGACGTGCACGCCAACTGGAAGCTGATCATCGAGAACTTCATGGAGTGCTACCACTGCGCCACGATCCACCCCGAGCTCACCGAGGTCATCCCCGAGTTCGCCGACGGCTGGGCGGCGCAGACGTACGTCGGGCGCGGCGCGGAGTTCGGCGAGGGTGTCGAGGGGTTCACCGTCGACGGGTCCGCCGGGGTCGCGCCGCTGCCGCTGCTCGGCGCCGACCAGGAACGACGCTACTTCGCGGTGACGATCAAGCCGTCGGTGTTCGTCAACATGGTGCCGGACCACGTCGTCGTGCACCGCATGTTCCCCACCGCGGTGGACCGCACGTACGTCGAGTGCGACTGGCTGTTCCTGCCCGAGGTCGTCGGGGCGGGGACCGACGTGTCCGGGTCGGTGGAGCTGTTCGACCGGGTCAACCGGCAGGACTTCGAGGCCTGCGAACGGACCCAGCCGGCGATGTCGTCGGCCGCCTACGCCGACGGCGGCTCGCTGGTGCCGGCCGAGCACCACATCGAGACCTTCCACACCTGGGTGCGCGAGCGGCTCGCGTGACGCCGGCGCCGGCGCCGCGGGTCAGGGCCGCAGCACCGGGCGCCGGGGGTCGAACAGCCCGATGGGCAGGTCGGTCGTGCCGTCGGTCGTCAGGTCCGCCAGGATCTCGCCGACCACGGGAACGAACTTGAACCCGTGGCCGCTGAACCCGCAGGCGATCGCGACCTGGTCGTGCAGCGGGTGGGTGCCGATGACGAAGTGCTCGTCGGGTGCCACGGTGTACAGGCAGGTCTTGGCCTGGACCACGGGACCGGTCAGGTGCGGGAAGAGCTCGAGGGCCCGACGGCGCATCTCGGCGGTCTCGTCGGAGTGCACGACGCGGTCGACGGCGTCGGGATCGGTCGGCGTGCCCAGGTGGAAGTAGCCGAGCTTGAACCCGCCGGCGGGGCCGTCGGTCATCGGGAAGCCGTAGATCTGGCCGTTGCCGTGGGTCTCCTCGATGTACACGGGGTGCTGCTCCTGGGACCACCGCTCGACCGGGACGGCGTCGGTGTCCGGGGTGAACCAGTAGAAGACCATCCGCTCGACCGACAGCGGGAGCTCCAGCTCGGGCAGCATCTGCGGCGCCCACGCGCCCGGCGTCACCACGAGCCGGTCGGCACCGTAGGTCCCCTCGGGGGTGACGACCTCGACGCCGCCGCCCGGGGTCGCGCTCCAGCGCTGCACGCGCTCGCCGAAGCGCAGCGTCGCGCCCTTCCGGGCTGCCACCTCGGTGTTCGCGATCACCGTCTCCTCGGGGCGTACATATCCTGCCGCGGACTCGTACAACGCCATCGCGTCGTCGGCCGGGTCCATGGTGGGGAACCGGCGGCGGATCTCGGCGGCGTCCAGCACCTCGTGGTCGAGGCCGTGCTGCTCGGCGGCCAGCCGGCTGCCCGCGTAGGTCGGGCTGGCCGGGTCGCCGACGTAGATGCCGCCGCACAGCGTGAGCAGGTCGCGTCCCGACTCGGCCTCGAGCCGATACCAGCCCTCGTAGGCCCGGCGCAGCAGGGGGACGTACTCGGGGGACTCGAAGTACGACTGCCGCACGATCCGCGTCCCGCCGTGCGCCGAGCCCTGGTCGTGGCCGGGGGTGAACGACTCCAGGCCGAGGACGTCGAGGCCGCGCGCCGCGAGCTCGTTGGCTGCCGCACCGCCCATCGAGCCGAGGCCGAGGACGATGACGTCGTGGTGCTGCACGGGTATCTCTCTCAGCGCAGGATGCGCGACATCTCGGGGTCGACCAGCGGTTCGGACTGCACGGTAGCGGGCAGGCGGCGCCCGAAGTACTCGATCTCCAGGGCGCGGCCCGGCTCGGCCAGCTCCGGGGGCAGCCAGGCGTACGCCACGGTCACCCCGAGGGTGGACGACTGGTCGGCGCTGGTCACGTACCCGACGGCGCCCTCGCCCGGTCCGGCGCCCCGGACCAGCACCGGCTCGCCGCCGAGCACGACCGCGTCCGGGCCGTCGAGCGTGAGGCAGGCGAGCCGCCGTCGGACCGGCCGGTCCTCGAGCGCCGCCCGGCCCACGAAGTCGCCCGCGCGGCGGCTCACGGCGAACCCGAGGCCGGCCTCCGCCGGGGAGTGCTCGCGGCTGATGTCGGCGCCGTAGGCGCGGTAGCCCTTCTCGAGGCGCAGGCTGTGGAACGCCCGCCGCCCACCGGCGACGAGTCCCGACGGCGCACCGGCCTCCCAGAGGCTGTCCCACAACCGTCGGCCCTGGTCGGCGGTGGTCCACAGCTCCCAGCCGAGCTCGCCGACGTAGCTGACGCGCATCGCCAGCACGTCCGCACCCGCGACCCGGAGCTGCTTCGCGCGGAAGTAGCCGAGCGCCTCGTGCGAGACGTCGTCGTCGGTGAGGCGTTCGAGCACGTCGCGGGCACGCGGTCCCCACAGCCCGAGCCCGCACGTCCCCGCGGTGAGGTCGGTGATCCGGACGGCGTCGGGGCACCGGCTCTCCAGGTAGACGCGGTCCCGGTGCCCGTTGGTGCCGACGAGGTAGCGCTCGGGCCCGAGCCGGGTCACGGTGACGTCCGAGCGGATGCCGCCCGCGTCGTCGAGCAGCAGCGCGTACACGACCCGACCGACGGACCGGTCGACGTCGTTGCTGGTCAGACCCTGCAGGAACGCGGTCGCCCCGGGGCCGGAGACCTCGAGGCGGGACAGCGGGGTCATGTCGTACAGACCGACGGCGGTGCGGGTGGCGTGGGCCTCCGCGGCCGCGATCGGCGACCAGTGCCGCGCCGCCCACGCGTCGCGCTCCGGGACACGGTCGAGGGCGTCCACGAGCGGGGCGTTGGCCTCGAACCACAGCGGCCTCTCCCAGCCGTTCGCCTGCTCGAACACGGCCCCGAGCTCGCGCTGGCGGTCGTGGAACGGGCTCGTGCGCAGGCCCCGCTGCACCTCGGTGGAGGCCTGCGGGTGGACGACGTCGTAGACCTCCGCGTACGCCTCGGCCGCCCGTGCGCGCGTCCAGTCGCGGCTGACCACGGCGGGGTCGAAGCGGGTGTACTCCAGCCCGTGGGTGTCGACGCCCGGGTCCTCGCGCACGATCCAGTCGGCCATGACCTGCCCGACGCCGGCGGACTGCGTGACCCAGACGGCCTGCGCGAGCCACAGCCCGTCGACCCCGGCGACCGGACCCAGCATCGGCCCGCCGTCGGGCGTGAAGGAGAAGATGCCGTTGAAGCCCTCGCTGAAGGGGACGTCGCGCAGCTCGGGCAGCAACCGGCGCGCCTCGTCCCACGACGGGCCGAAGTCCTCCCAGGTCAGCGGGTGCATCGCGGGGTGCACGCCGGTGGCCGCGAACTCGTCGGCGCCCGCCACGCCGTCGGGCTCCACGGGCATCGGCCGATGGCGGTAGGCGCCGATGCCGATCCGGTCGACGTACTCGCGCAGGTACAGGGAGAAGTCCTGGTGGCGGAGCATCGGGCGGGAGGCCTCGTCGAGCACGTCGTGCCGACCGATCAGTCCGGGCACGGGTGCGGAGAGGCCGAAGCAGTGCTCCATGGGCATCATCGGCAGCTCGAACCCGAGCAGGTCGCGGGCCAGGCCCGGACCCCACAGGCCGGCGCAGGCCACGACGACGTCGGCCGGCACGTGCTCCGGCGTCGCGCCGTCGGGTGCCGGGACCGGGAGGACCTCAACGCCGGTGACGCGGCCACCGGTCCGGGTCACGCCCACGACCCGGGTGCGGGGCACGAGACGGGCGCCGTGCTCCACGGCCCGCTCGGCCTGCCAGCGGACGGCGTGCACCGACTTCACGACGCCGTCGGTCGGGGTGTGGAAGCCGCCGAGCACGCCGGAGGTGTCCAGGCCCGGCCAGATCTCGGCGCACTCGTCGGGGTCGACGAGCCGGGACGCGATGCCCCAGGACTGGGCGAGGCCGTTGCGGCGGGACAGGTCGTGCAGGCGCTCGGGGGTGGTCGCGATCTCCAGGCCGCCGAGCCGCTTGAGCAGCCACTGCCCGTCCACCTTCTGCCCGTCGAGCTTGTCGAGGGTGCGGCGGGCCAGCAGGCTCATCGTGCGGTGCGGCGAGGTCTGGAAGACGAAGCCGGGCGCGTGCGAGGAGGAGCCGCCGGTCTCCCACAGCGGGCCCTGCTCGAGGACGGTCACGTGCCGCATGCCGCGCTGGGTGAGCTCGTCGGCCAGCGCCGCACCGACGACGCCGAGGCCGATCACGACGATGCGGGGCTGGTGGTCGAGGCGGGACAGGTCGGTCATCGCACGGCCTCCTCGGTCGGAGGATGTCGCGCTCTGCGCAACATCGTGTCTATGACGCAACAGCGTAGGCGTGCACGACGCCGGGGACGAGAGCCCTCGGTCAGGGTTTACGCAGCATTTACGCGGCTACGCGCCGAGCCGCGCGCTGAGCCCCGCGGCGTGCCGGGTCAGCACCGCCGCGATCTCCTCGAAGGCCTCGGGAACCATCCGGAAGCTCGGCGCCGTCACGCTCAGCGCCGCCACGACGCGACCACCGGTCCCGTGCACCGGGACCGCGAGCGCGTTGGTGTCCTGCTCCCACTCGGCGACGGCGGCCGCCCAGCCACGACGCCGGATCGTGGCGAGCTCCTCGCGCAGCGCCGCGGGGTCCGTGATCGTGCGGTCCGTGCACACCTCGAGCGGGCCCTCGAGCACCGTCGCCAGGACCTCGTCGCCGGCGTGGGCGAGCAGCATCTTGCCGGTCGACGTCGCGTGCAGCGGGGTGCGCTGGCCGACATACTGCCGGGCCACCCCGACGAGCTGCGAGCTCGTGGTCTGGGTGATGTTCACCGCCGCGCCGTCGTCGAGGATCGCGACGTTGCTGGTCTCGTCGACCTCGGCCGTGACGTCGTCGCACACCGCCCGGGCGTCCGTCGCGATGTCCATGCGGCGCGTCACCCGTCCGGCCAGCCGCAGCAGCCCGACACCGAGGTCGTAGGTGCCGCGGCGCTCCTCCTGCTCGACCAGGTCGTGCGCCTCCAGCGTCGCCAGCAGGCGGAACGCGGTGGAACGGTGCACCCCCAGCTCGCGGGCGATCTCGCTGACCCCGAGCTCGCCGGCGGTGGCCAGCAGCTCCAGGATGGCGGCGGCCCGGTCGACGGACTGGACGGCACCGTCCTTGGTCGCACGACCCCCCGAGCTCTCCGCCATCGCACCAGGTTATCGCTGCGGCGTCCGGTGGGCGCCGGGCCGGGCGCCGCCACCGGCGAACGGTCACGGCCGTTCGCCGGCGGCACCCCGGGCGAAAGCGATCCCGAGGCCGTGCGATCCCGAGGCCGTGCGACGCATCAACGGCTCGGCGACCGGGCTCCCTCCGGGCACGGGGCGACGAGGGAGGAACCCATGGCGACGACGTTCGGCATCGAGGCGATCAGGCACTTCGCCAACGCGCGGGCCAACGGTCCGGACTCCAAGGCCGCGGACCTGACGTACACGTTCAACCGGAGCAACGGCTTCGACCGCGAGCTGCGTGACGCCGGGCACGCCCGCGCCTTCTACTGGACCGAGCAGGACGTCTGGGAGAACGACATCCAGGACACGTCCGGCGGCGGGGACGACCGCAACTGGGTCGACGACGTCGACCTGTTCTGGATCGAGACGCACGGCAACAACGACGCCGGCCGCCCGATCATGCTCTACGACGTCCCCCGGGACCAGTGGCTGACCAACGCCTCCACCTGGCAGCTCGGCGAGGACTGGAACGCCGAGTGGGTGATGGCGTTCTCCTGCCACACCATCGACCGCGGCAACGTCGGCGCCGTCTGGCCGATCTTCGCCCGCCTCCACCTGTACTGCGGGGCCTGGGAGAACATGTACGACGCCTGGACCACCGAGGAGTGCGGCGAGGACGTCGCCGACAACCTCACCGACGGCGACACCGTCAGCGAGGCGTGGCTCGACGGCGTCTCCGACTGGGCGACGGACAACCACCCGATCGTCGTCGGGCCCGGCACGTCCGCGGCATGGAACGGCGGCACCATCCGCTGGGACCTGAGCCCGCACCACACCGACCACATCTGGGGCGAGGGCGGCACGGCGCCCGACCTCGCACCGGCGCAGCAGGGCTGCCTGCTCTGGCGCTGGGCCGAAGGCTGAACGGAGACCGCCATGTCCGGATTCACCACCGTCGTCGACCGCCTGGCCGAGCTCGCCGGGAAGATCCCGCACGAGGTCGCCGTCCACCACCTGGTCGACCAGCCCGAGGTCGAGGAGCGGGGGCTCGCGCACGCGTACCGCCTCGCCGAGACGCTCGGCTGGTCCGTCCGCGAGGAGAAGACCTCCCGGGGCCGCGCCGCCCGCATGCTGCGCGACCCCGATCGGGGCCGCCTCGCCGTGTTCCACGCGTCGGGCGCCGTGGCGCTGAAGACGTCCGTCGGGCCGTTCGACGAACTGTTCGACGGCGACCCCGGCGACGACGAGCTCGCGACCCACGCCCGCAAGCACCTCGAGCGGCTCGGGGTCACGGAGCTCGTCGCGGACGGCGAGAGCCTGGAGCTCGAACGGCTCTGGCGCATCCGCGCCGCCGGGTCCGACCCGGACGGCGCCGTCAGCGAACCCGTCCTGTGCCGCGCGGTCGGAGCGTTCCGCCACACCGTCGGCGACCTGCCGGTGCTCGGCCGTGCGTCCGCCCACGTCGAGCTGACCGGGAAGGGCTCCGTCAGCGCGGCGTCGACCCTGCTGCGCAGCCCGGCCGGCCACTCGCGGCCGCTCGCCACCGTCGCAGCACGCGACCCGTACGACGCCGCCGAGGAGGTCGCCCACCGGCTCGCGAAGCTCCTGGGCAGCCGCGACCTGGGCGACGAGATCACGCCGCGCGGCTTCTCCTTCGGCTACCTGTCCCTGGGGCGCCGTCGACCGCAGTCCGTGCTGGCGCCGTTCTTCGTCGCCGACGTCACGATCGGGTCCGGCCCGGGACGCACGAAGTCCGCGCACCTGCTGCCCGTCGCCGGCAGCGACGAACGGTTCCTCAGCCTGCCGCGCGGGGCGGCGCCCAGCACGCTGGCCCGCAAGCCCGGGGCACCCGCGGTCGCCTGACACTCGGGCCCCGCCGGGCGTGCGGCCCCGTGCCGACGGCAGCATGGTGGAGACGTAGCGACTCGACGAAGGGAGACCGCACATGACTCTCGTCGACCCGGGCCCCCGTCCGCAGGCCTTCGACATCGAGGCCGCCACGCGACGGAACGACACCTGTCGCACGGTCGTGTGGACGGGCGTGCATCTCCAGGTCACGCTGATGTCGATCCCCGTCGGGGAGTCGGTCGGTCTCGAGGTCCACCCGGACACGGACCAGTTCCTCCGCCTCGACGCCGGCCGTGGCCGTTGCGTCATGGGGCCGGCCCGCGACGATCTGGACTTCACCCAGGACGTCACCGACGGGTGGGCGATCCACGTTCCGGCCGGCACCTGGCACGACGTGATCAACACCGGCGACGAGCCCATGCGGCTGTATGCCGTGTACGCCCCGACCCATCACGCGGCAGGCATCGTGCAGGAGACCGCTGGCGAGGCCGAGCGCGACGAGTCGAGCGGGCGCGACGAACCGCCATCGTGGACCCGGCAGCCCGAGGAGGGCGAGCCCGACCAGCACGCCCCCTGAGGAAGGGGCGGGCTGCAGCACCGTCGAGCTCTTCCGTGGTCCACCAGCGACCACCGCACACGACCGCACCGTCGTACCGCTCCAGGACCAGGTCGACCTCGACCCCTGCGCGAACCGCCCAGAAACGACAAAAGTCCCGGCCGGGTCACCCCGTCGGGACTTCTCGCAGCTCAACCGCTCTCGAGACCGAGAACGACGAAGGCCCCGGTTCGATGAACCGGGGCCTTCCTGCAACGTGCGCGAGGGGGGAGTTGAACCCCCACGCCCTCTCGGGCACACGGACCTGAACCGTGCGCGTCTGCCTATTCCGCCACTCGCGCTTGCCGGAGCAGATTAGCACGCACCGACCCCCGGATCCCAACCCGATCCAGGGCCTCCGGCGGCGACGTGCGTCACACCGCAGTGCGAGGTCCGGCGGGACCTCGGTCGGCGACGGGCCACCCGGTCAGGCATCAGCAGCCGATGGCTGACCGGACGCGACGTCGGCCGCTCAGCAACCACCCGGACAGGACCGTCCGCTCACCCTCGGACCGACCGACGGCAAGGAGAAGCCCCGCATCGTGATCGCCCTGTGACCTGGGGACCACCTCTGCCCCAGGGATTCGCACGAAATCCACAGGTTCGTGGGCGCGGGTGGTGCACCGTTGCCTACGATCTGGATAGTCTGCCCGCACACGACGGGCTGACGGAAGGAGGTGGCATGGGAGCGCTGGACCGCTTCGAGAAGAGCGTCGAGCGGGTCATGAACAACGCGTTCGCGAAGGTGGGACGCGGCAGCGAGGTCAAGGCGGTCGAGCTGGCGAGCCGGCTGCGGCGCGAGATCGACGACCGTGCCGCCGTCGTCGGCCACGACCGGACCGTCGCACCGAACGAGTTCACCATCGAGCTCGGGCCGGAGGACTTCGACCACGTGCAGTCGTGGGGCGCGGAGACCCTGGCGGACGAGCTCGCCACCAACCTCACCGAGTACGCGTCGTCCCAGCACTACGCGTTCGTCGGTCCCGTCAGCGTGTCCTTCGAGCGCGACGAGCAGCTCACCCGCGGACGGTTCCAGCTGCGCTCGGCCACGGTGCGCGGCAACGTCGCGCCGGCGACCAACCCCGCGCCCAGCACCCGCCACCCCCTCATCGACATCGACGGACAGCGCTACCTGCTCACCGGCCCCGTCACGGTCATCGGCCGTGACGCCGAGGCCGACATCGTCGTCGACGACCCCGGGGTCTCCCGGCGCCACCTGGAGATCCGCGTGACGCCCGAGGGCGTCGTCGCCACCGACCTCGGATCCACCAACGGGCTCTTCGTCGAGGGTCATCAGGTCCCCGCAGCCACCCTGCTGGACGGCAACACCCTGACCATCGGCCGGACCCGGATCATGTTCTGGACCGGCACCTCGGCCGGACGCACGAACGAGGAGTGGTGATCCGCCCCGGATGAGCGAGCTGACGTTCACCCTGCTGCGGCTGGGATACCTGGTGCTGCTCTGGGTGTTCGTGCTCTCCGCGGTGGCCGTGCTCCGCCGCGACCTGGCGCTGCGCGGCGCGCCCCGTGCGCGCAAGAAGTCCGACGACGGCGCCCCGGCGGCCGCGCCGGCGCCCTCCTCCCGCGGCGCCGCACCGTCGGGTCCCACCCGCCTGGTCGTGACGCAGGGACCGCTGACCGGCACGACGCTGCCGCTGTCCGGCTCGTCGATCCTCATCGGCCGCGCCCCGAGCTGCACGCTCGTGCTGGACGACGACTACTCCTCCTCCCGGCACGCGCGGATCTTCCCGCAGGGCGACCAGTGGTACGTCGAGGACCTGGGGTCGACGAACGGCACCTACCTCGGTGACCAGCGCGTCTCGGCGCCGACCCGCCTGGGTCCCGGCGTCGGCGTCCAGATCGGCCGGTCCGTCGTCGAGCTGCAGGGGTGACGGCCCCGTGACCCTCGCCCTGCGCTACGCCGCGCGCTCCGACGTCGGTCTGGTGCGCCACGACAACCAGGACTCGGCCTACGCCGGCCCGAACCTCCTGGTCGTCGCCGACGGGATGGGCGGGCACGCCGGCGGCGACATCGCCTCCAGCCTGGCGATCTCGGCCCTCGCCCCGCTGGACACCCCCGAGCACGGCCCCGACCAGGCGCTGCACGACCTGGAGGAGACCGTCGAGCGCGCCCGGCAGGACCTCGTGCACGCCTCGGAGATCGATCCCGACCTTGCCGGCATGGGCACCACCGTCACCGCCCTGCTGCGCTCGGGCAACACGCTGGCGATGGCGCACCTCGGCGACTCGCGCGCCTACCTGCTGCGCGACGGCACCCTCACGCAGGTCACCGTCGACCACACCTTCGTCCAGCACCTGGTGGACACCGGCCGGATCTCCCCGGACGAGGCGGAGACGCACCCGCAGCGCAACGTCGTGATGCGGGTCCTCGGCGACTTCGACGTCGACCTGACACCCGACATGTCCATCCGCGAGGCCCGCGCGGGAGACCGGTGGCTGCTCTGCTCCGACGGACTGTCCGGGTTCGTCCCCGTCGACCAGATCACCGAGGTCCTCGGTGAGTGCGAGTCGCCCGACGAGGCGGCCGACCTGCTCATCACCCTGGCGATGACGGCCGGCAGCACCGACAACATCACGGTCGTGGTCGCGGACCTCGTCGACGACGAGGTCGCCCCGCCGCCGGCCGACACCACCCAGGTCGTGGGCGCCGCCGCCACCGACGTCGCCGCGCCCGTCACCCGCGAGGCCGGCCCGGAGCCCGCGGCCGCCGAGGCCGCACCGGCCGCCCCCGCTCCCCATGACGAGGACGAGGAGGAGGACGAGTCGGGCGACGACGTCCGACCCCGTCGTCGCCCGTGGGTCGGCGTGCTCGTCGCGCTGCTCGTCCTGGCCGGCCTGGGGTTCGGCGGCTGGTGGGCCTACGGCTGGACGCAGGACCAGTACTACCTCGGCGTGGCCGACGGCCAGGTCGCCGTCTACCAGGGCATCCCGCAGGACGCGGGCCCGATCTCCCTGTCGCGGGCCGTCGAGGTGACGAGCACGTCCGTCGACGACCTGCCGGCCTACTGGATCGAGCGGCTCGACGGCTCGATCCGCGCCGAGTCCCTGGACGAGGCCCTGGAGCGGGCCGACCGCCTCGCCGAGGAGGCCGCACCCACGCCCGTCCCGGCCCCTTCCCCCAGCAGCTCCCCGTCACCGAGCCCCTCCGACGGGCCCAGCGCACGTCCCGACTCCTCGCCGAGCCAGGAGCCGGCGCAGGCCGCGGGGGAGGGTGACGCGTGAGCGCGGACTCCACGGTGGCGCCTCGCCAACGTCGCCCCCTGCGCCTGGCCGAGGTCTTCCTGCTCCTGCTCGCGCTCGCCGGCGGGATGGGCGGCTACGCGATGGTCGGGCTGTCGATCCGCGACGAGCTGCCCGACAGCTTCTGGTGGCGCAGCGCCCTGCTGGCCGCGACCGCGCTCGTCGCCCACCTCGTCCTGCGGTTCCGGGCACCGTGGTCGGACCAGGTGATCCTGCCCGCCGTCGTGCTGCTCAACGGCATCGGGCTGTCGATGATCTGGCGGCTGGAGATCTCCGGCGCCTCCGGCATGGCCCCGGCCGACGCCGCCGGCAACATGACGGCGTCGCTGCTGGGCGCCGTCGTCGCGTTCACGCTCCTGTGGCTGCTGCGCGACCATCGCTGGCTGCGCCGGTACACCTACATCTTCATGCTCGTCGGTCTGCTGCTGGTGTCCCTGCCGCTGATCCCCGGCCTCGGCGAGCAGATCAACGGCGCCCGCATCTGGATCTCCGTGGGCGGCTTCTCGCTGCAGCCCGCCGAGTTCGCCAAGATCGCGCTGGCCGTCTTCTTCGCGGGCTACCTCGTCGTCAACCGGGACACGCTCGCGCTGGCCGGGCCGAAGGTCCTGGGCCTGCACCTGCCGCGGCTCAGCGACCTCGGCCCGATCATGCTCGTCTGGGGCGTCTCCCTGGTGATCCTGGTCTTCCAGCGCGACCTGGGGACGTCGCTGCTGTTCTTCGGCCTCTTCGTCGCCATGCTGTACCAGGCCACCGCCCGCTCGAGCTGGATCGTGCTCGGCATGACCCTGTTCGCGGTGGGAGCGGTCTCCGCGGCCCGGCTCTTCCCGCACGTCGGCGCCCGTATCGACGTGTGGCTGCACCCCCTGGACGCCGAGCAGTACGACCGGGAGGTCGGCGGTTCGTTCCAGCTCGTCCAGGGCATGTTCTCGATGGCCAACGGCGGCCTGTTCGGCACCGGCTGGGGCGAGGGTCGCCCCTTCCAGATCCCGTACGCCTACTCGGACTTCATCTTCGCCGCCCTCGGCGAGGAGCTCGGGCTGACGGGCCTGGCCGCCATCCTGCTGACCTACCTGCTCATCGTCCAGCGCGGCTTCAAGTCCGCCCTGACGGTGCGGGACGGCTTCGGCAAGCTGCTGGCCGCCGGCCTCGCCTTCGTCATGGCCCTGCAGATCTTCGTCGTGGTCGGCGGCATCACGCGCATCATCCCGCTGACCGGCCTGACCCTGCCGTTCATGGCCCAGGGCGGTTCGTCGCTGCTGGCCAACTGGATCGTCATCGCCCTGCTGCTGCGCATCTCCGACAGCGCACGCCGCCCGTCCGACCTGCCGGTGCGCGGCCAGGTCTCGCACGAGCGCGAGCCCGTGCTCGTGGGCGCCGGTGCCGGGCCCGACGACGGCACCCCGGTGGCGGGCACCCCCGCCGTCGGCAGCCCCTCGCCGGTGCCCGACGACGGCACCCCGGCGGCCGGCACCGCACTGCCGCGCCGCAGCGTCTCCGAGCGCGACGGCGGAGGGCCCACCGGCACCACCGGTTCGTCGGACCCCACCGAACAGCTCGACCCGACCGATCCCGAGTCCCCGCGAGGAGGTGACCGCCCGTGAACACGACCGCACGTCGGCTGGCCTCCATCGTCATGGTCATGTTCCTCGCGCTGCTGGTCTCCACCACGTGGATCCAGTTCTTCGCCGCGGACTCGTTGAACAGCGACCCGCGCAACGCGCGCACGCTGTACGAGCAGTTCGGCACCGACCGCGGCCCCATCGTCGTCGGCGGCGAGGCCGTGGCGGACTCCGTCCCGGTCGACGACGAGTGGAACTACCAGCGCGAGTACACCCAGGGCCGGTTGTACGCCCCGCTGACGGGCTACTACTCGCTGGTCAGCGGCACCTCCGGCATCGAGCGGGCCGAGAACGACTTCCTCGCCGGCTCCGCCGACGCCCTGTGGGTGGACCGGCTGCGCAACCTGCTGACCGGCACGGACCCGCAGGGTTCCGCCGTCGAGCTCACCGTGGACCCGGCGGCCCAGCAGGCCGCCTGGGACGCTCTCGGCGACCAGCGGGGTGCCGTCGTCGCGCTCGAGCCCTCGACCGGCCGGATCCTGGCACTGGTCTCCAAGCCGACGTTCGACCCGAACGACCTGGCGACCCACTCGACCAAGGACGCGAACGACGCCTACCTCGAGCTGTCCAACGCCGAGGACAAGCCGCTGAACAGCCGCGCGACCGCGGAGATCTACCCCCCGGGGTCGACGTTCAAGCTGGTCACCGCCGCCGCGGCCCTCGAGAGCGGCGACTACACCGCCGACACGGTCGTCGACGCCCCCGACACGTACACCCCGCCCGGGACGGACCGCTCGATCAACAACTACGGCGGCACCTCCTGCTCGTCCTCCGGGGAGCAGAGCCTGGCCGACGCGCTGCGGATCTCCTGCAACACCGCGTTCGCCGAGCTCGGCGTCACCCTCGGCGACGAGGCCCTCCAGGAGCAGGCCGAGGCCTTCGGGTTCGGGTCCGGCATGACCGTGCCCTTCGGCACCGCCGCCAGCGTGTTCCCCGCACCCCCGATCGACCCCGCGTTCGTGGCGCAGTCCGCCATCGGGCAGTGGGACGTGGCCGCCACCCCGCTGCAGATCGCGATGGTCTCGGCCGCGATCGCCAACGACGGCGAGGTGATGGAGCCCTACTCGGTGGACCGGGTGCGCGACCAGAACCTCGACGTCGTCTCCGAGACGCGGTCCAACAGCCTGGGCCGGGCGGTCTCGACCGACACCGCCGACCAGCTCACCGACATGATGGTCGGCGTCGTCGAGGGCGGGTCCGGGACGGCGGCGCAGATCTCCGGGGTTTCGGTCGCCGGCAAGACGGGGACCGCCCAGACGACGACCGACGCACCGCCGCACACCTGGTTCACCGGGTTCGCCCCGGCCGACGACCCGCAGGTGGCGGTCGCCGTCTTCGTGGAGAACGGCGGATCGATCGGCACCTCCGAGGCCACGGGCGGTCAGGTGTCCGCACCGATCGCCCGGGTCGTCATGGAGGCGGTGCTGAACGGATGAGGCCGACCACCGGACTGTCCCTCGGGGACCGCTACCTCCTGACCCGGCGCATCGCCGTCGGGGGCATGGGCGAGGTCTGGGTCGCCGACGACAAGTACCTCGGCCGGGACGTGGCCGTGAAGGTGCTCCGCGAGGAGTACACCGGCAACGAGGACTTCCTGCGCCGTCTGCGCACGGAGGCCCGCAACAGCGCCTCGCTGTCCCACCGCAACATCGCCCAGATGTACGACTACGGCGAGCAGGACGGCGCCGGCTTCCTCGTCATGGAGCTGGTGCTGGGCGAGCCGCTGGCCGACCTGCTCGAGCGGGAGCCCGTGGTGGCGCCGCGCAAGCTGCTGCCGATCCTGTCGGCCACCGCCCGCGGCCTGCACCACGCGCACAAGGCCCAGGTGGTCCACCGCGACGTCAAGCCCGGCAACATCCTCCTCGAGCACGACGGCGGGGTGAAGATCACCGACTTCGGCGTCTCGCTGGCGGCCAACCAGGTGACGATGACCGCGACCGGCATGGTGATGGGCACGGCCCAGTACCTCTCGCCGGAGCAGGCCGTCGGGCAGGCCGCCACCCCGGCGTCCGACCTGTACGCGCTGGGCATCGTGGCCTACGAGGCGACGGCGGGGAAGCGTCCCTTCACGGGCTCGACGCCGGTCGACATCGCCGTCGCGCACGTCAACAACGCCGTGCCGCCGCTGCCGCAGGCCGTGCACCCGGGACTGGTGGACGTCATCATGCGGATGCTCGCCAAGGACCCGGGCAAGCGACCCGCCTCGGGGGCCGAGCTGGCCGACGAGCTCGACGCCCTGGCGGGCGAGATCGCCGAGGACCCCCTCGGCGCCCGGTCCCGGTCGGCGCGACGGGCGGCACGCAACGGCCGCCCGGCACCGGTACGGCACGCCCGCACCGAGGAGCCGGAGCGCACCCCGCGGGCGACCGAGCGTCGCCCGACGCCGCCGCGCCCGGAACCGGACTCCACCGGCACCTCGACGCCCGACCAGCCGGAGATGCCGGCCCGGACCCGCCGTGACCTCGGCCGCCCGCCGGTGCCGCGGACCTACCCCGCGCGGCGTGACGTGCACGGCGCGGGACGCACCACCCCCGCGCAGGGCGAACGGAACAGCGGCGCGACGCGGGCGGGCACCCGCTCGGGGGCCTCGCGCACGTCCACGACGACGGGGCGCCGGCTCGGAGCGCTCGGCCGGATGTCCTGGCCGCTGCTGGCCCTGCTCGGGCTGCTCGGGGTGCTGCTGGCGGCGACGCTCATCAGCGGCCTGACCGGTGGGGACGACGGCGAGGCGGCCGCCAGCACGACACGGCCCGCGACCCTGCGGGCGATGACCGTGACCGACTCTGGGATGATGCTCCCAGACCCGCCGCGCCCAGCCGGTGCGGCCACGACCGAGAAGGACGACTGAGTGGTGGAGAACACGCCCCGAGTACTCGCCGGCCGCTACGAGGTCGGTGAGCTCATCGGCCGTGGCGGCATGGCCGAGGTCCACATCGGCCACGACGCACGCCTCGGACGCACGGTCGCGATCAAGGTGCTGCGTTCCGACCTGGCGCGCGACCCGTCCTTCCTGGCCCGCTTCCGGCGCGAGGCGCAGTCCGCCGCCGCGCTCAACCACCCGGCGATCGTCGCGGTCTACGACACCGGGGAGGACACCTCCACCGACGCCACCGGCCAGTCGGTCCACATCCCCTTCATCGTCATGGAGTACGTCGAGGGCCACACGGTCCGCGACATCCTCGCCGACGGCGCGGCCGTGCCGATCGAGGAGGCCGTCGAGATCACGGTCGGCGTCCTCAGCGCGCTGGAGTACTCCCACCACGCGGGCATCGTGCACCGCGACATCAAGCCGGCCAACGTCATGATCACGCCCACGGGGGCCGTGAAGGTGATGGACTTCGGCATCGCGCGTGCCGTCGCCGACTCCGCCGCGACCATGACGCAGGGCCAGGGCGTCATCGGCACCGCGCAGTACCTCTCGCCGGAGCAGGCCCGTGGCGAGCAGGTGGACGCCCGCAGCGACCTGTACTCCACCGGCTGCGTGCTGTTCGAGCTGCTGACCGGACGTCCGCCGTTCATCGGCGACTCGCCGGTCGCGCTGGCCTACCAGCACGTGGGGCAGGCCGCGCAGCGCCCGAGCGAGTTCGCCAACGACGTGCCCGAGGTGCTCGACCGCATCGTGCTCACGGCCCTGACGAAGGACCGCGACCAGCGCTACTCCTCGGCCGCCGAGTTCCGCTCCGACCTGGAGGCCGCGATGCGCGGCGGCGCGATCGGCGCGCCCGCCATCGGTGCGCTGGCCGCCGGGGCCGGCGCCGGCTACGCCGCGACCCAGGTCCTCGGCGACCCCGGCTCCACCCAGGTGATGGACCCGGCCCAGCAGTCCCCGTGGGGCCCGACGGGCCTGCCCGCGGACCAGACCGCGACCGGTGCCGCGGTGCCGCCCGAGGAGGAGAAGCCGAGCCGCAAGGGCCTGATGTGGACCCTCATCGTCATCGGCGTGCTCGCGATCGCCGCGATCCTGTTCTTCCTGCTGCGCGGCGGCGACACCGCGCCGGAGACGGTCACGGTGCCCGAGCTCACCTCCGACATGAGTCCGACCGAGGCGGAACGGGCCCTGGAGGCCGTCGGGCTCGTGTTCTCCCAGCGCATCGACGAGGACTCCGACGAACCCGAGAACACCCTGACCCGGTCCGACCCGGAGTCGGGGGCCGAGGTCGAGGAGGGCTCGACCGTCCAGGTCTTCTTCTCCGGCGGTCCGGAGACCTTCGCGATGCCCGACCTCACCGGGTCCACCCTGAGCGAGGCGGAGGACCAGATCGAGGAGGCCGGTCTCGTCGTCGGGGACGTGTCGCGCGAGGCGAGCGCCGACTTCGCCGAGGACGAGGTGATCGCGACCGATCCGGGACCGCGCGAGGCCGTCGAGCCCGGCGACTCGGTCAACCTCACGGTCTCCAACGGCCAGGTCGAGCTGCCGAACCTCATCGGCCAGGAGCGCGACGCCGCGGAGCAGACGCTCGACGACCTGGGCTTGGACTCGACCATCGAGACCCAGGAGGTCGACGACCAGAACGACGTCGGGCTCGTGGTCGACCAGTCGCCCTCCGAGGGCGCGGTCGCCCAGGACACACGCGTCACGCTGACGATCGGCGAGGCGCGCGAGGTCGAGACCGTCCAGGTGCCCGACGTCGTGGGGATGTCGGCCGACGAGGCGCAGCAGGCGCTCGGGAGCCAGGCCAACCTCAACGCCGTGCAGACCACGGCGTCCTCGGCCGACTACTGCCCGGGCTTCGTCTCGGCGCAGGACCCGGCGGCGGGGACCGAGGTGGACGAGGGCTCCGAGGTCACGATCACGGTCTCGACGGGCGAGTCGGGCCAGAACTGCACCGGCGGGCCGACACCGGAGCCCGCCGATCAGCAGCCGGGGCAGGGCAACGCCGGCGGGTCGAACGACGGGTCCGACGACGGCGCCTGGCTGCCGGTGGAGCCCGACCCGACCGACTGAGCCGGCGCGAGCGTCAGGCCGTGTGCACCAGGGGTGCCATGCCGGCCGAGCGCTCCACGGCGTCGGCGTCGCCGCACACGGCCAGCCAGTTGGCGAGCAGCCGGTGACCGCCCACGGTCAGCACCGACTCGGGGTGGAACTGCACGCCGTGCAGCGGCAGGTCACGGTGCTGCAGACCCATGACCACACCGCCGGCGGTGGACCCGGTGACCTCGAGCTCGGCCGGCACCGTGTGCGGCTCGACGGCGAGCGAGTGGTACCGCGTCGCGGTGAACGGCGACCCGAGACCGGCGAGCACGCCGGTGCCCTGGTGCTCGACCTCGCTGGTCTTGCCGTGCATCAGCTCGGGAGCGTGGGAGACGGTCGCGCCGTAGACCTCGGCGAGCGCCTGGTGCCCGAGGCAGACGCCGAGCATCGGGGTCGCGGACCGCGCGCAGGCCCGGATGACGTCCTCCGACGCCCCGGCCTCCTTCGGCGTACCGGGTCCGGGCGAGACGAGGACGCCGTCGTAGACCGTGCCGTCCTCACCGAGGAAGCGGCCCTGGTCGTCGGGCTCCGGCACGGCGTCGTTGCGCACGACGGTGGTGCTCGCGCCGAGCTGGTCCAGGTAGCCGACGATCGTGTAGACGAAGGAGTCGTAGTTGTCCACGACGAGGATGGAGGTCATGGTGCGTGCGCCTCGACGGTGTTGTCGTTGATGGGGACGTACTCGGAGAACCAGGGGAAGACCCACTCGAAGCAGACCCAGACGGCCGCCACGAACAGTGCCAGGAGCAGGAGCGCGCGGAACCAGGCCGGACCGGGCAGGGCGCGCCACAGCAGGCCGTACATCATCGCACCCCCGCGTCGTCGTCGGCCACTGCCTGGATCTGGACACCGGCGTCGAGCAGCTCGGCCGGGATTCCCTCGTCCACCGGGGCCCAGTAGTCGAGCTCGGCGTGCACGATGTAGCGCTGGGCGGCCGAGTACATGGGGTGGCAGGCCGTCATCGTCAGGAAGCGCTCGGTGAGCTCCGGCAGGGGTTCGCCGGGCCGGACGCCGGGGACCGGGGAGACGACCTCGACCTGGTTCGGCCAGACGATCTGGGACGAGCTCATCCGGTACACGTACCAGGTGTTCTCGGTGCGCACGACGATCGCGTCGCCCTCCTGGAGCTCGGCGATCCGGTGGAAGGGACGTCCGTAGGTGGTGCGGTGGCCCGCCACGGCGAAGTTGCCGAGCTCGCCGGGTCCGGCGCTGTCCGGGTAGTGCCCGATCCCGAGCCGGTCCAGCACCTCGGCCTTGTCGATCCCCTCGGCGATCGGCTCGACGTAGTCGGCGCCGAACCGGGGGACGTAGAACTGTGCGAAGACCTCGGCGAAGGCCGCGTCGTCGACGGCGGGCGGCTCGTCACGGTGCTCGCCCGCCACGGCGGGCCCCTCGACGGAGCTGCCGGACGGCACCTCGACGGGGGGCTCGGGCCAGTCCAGCTCGGCGAGCACCTGGCTGTGGATGCGCTCGGCCTGGACGTCCGTCCACCACAGCTGCCACACGACGAACAGACCGAGCACGACACCGGCCGTGATGAGCAGCTCGCCGACGACGCCGATCGTCGCGCTGACCGCGCCGCCGCCGCGACGGCCGGCGTCGGCGTGCGCGTGCCTCACGAGAACACGTCCGTGCCGTCGGGCACGTCGGCGAACTGCACGTCCTGACCGCCGGACGCCGCGGGGATCTCGATGCGGTCGAGCGGCTCGGCCGCGTACCCGAGGTCGATCCAGTCCACGTAGTCCTGATAGATGGCCACGCCGGGCGAGGAGTCGAGGGCGGCCTGCAGGCGGTCCGGGTCACCCACGGCCTCGACGACGTACGGCGGGGAGAACACCTTGCCGTGCAGCAGCATGATGTTCCCCGAGCAGCGGAAGGCGCTGGTCGGCGTCACCCGTTCGCCCTGGAGCGTCATCGCCTCGGCGCCGCCCGCCCACAGGGCGTTGATGACGTGCTGCACGTCCTGCTGGTGGACGACGAGGTCGTCGGCCGTGACGTTCTCGATGGACAGGGACGACGACGGCGCGTCCTCGAGGGCGACCCGCATCCCGGGGCCCTCGACCGGCCAGGCGCCGGAGACGACGCCCTCCTCCGACCGCAGTTCGGCGGAGCGGCGCGGCACGTCTCCGGGGACCGCCTCGCTCAGCGCCTGGATCTCGGCGTCGAGGGCGGCCACCTGCTCGGTGAGCGCGTCGACGCGGTCGGCCTCCTCGGCGACGAGCGCGGACAGGTCCTCCGCGTGGCGGCTCTCGTCGCCGCTGCTGAGCTGCGCGCTGACGGTGAAGAGCACCCCGGACAGCGCGAGGACGACCGCGACGGTGATCCCGGATCGGATGCGAGATGACACAGCGGCCTCCCTTCGTCATGATCGTGCCCGGAGCAGTGCTGCTGAGCACTACGCTAGACGACGAACCGTCGTCGGCGTGCCGAGATCTCGCTCTCGGGCGTCGCACCCTCGTCCCGACAGGAGCCGACCCGTGTCCGAGAAGTCCGAGAAGCCCCAGAAGAAGTCCGCCGCCTCGGAGCCGGCGCTGCCGCAGAAGTCCTCGGCCAACCCGCGCTGGCTCGTGCCGACGATGCTGACGCTCATGCTCGCGGGCCTCGCCTGGATCGTCACCTACTACCTGACGAGCCAGAACCTCGGCCTGCCGGTGCCGGCGCTGGGCAACTGGAACCTGCTCGTCGGCTTCGTCCTCATCATCGCCGGGTTCTCGCTGACCACGCGCTGGAAGTGACCTCGCTGTACAGGTGACACGGGTGTGATTCCACACCTGTGCATATCCCTGGGGATGACGGTACGACGGTTCCTCCGACCGACGCTCAGAACAGCCCCAGCAGCCCGGCCACCGTCGGCACCGTGGAGTACTTCCAGGTCGCCGCGGCGACCAGCACCACGCCGACGGCGGTCGGCAGCGCCCAGCCCACGAGGCGCTGCCGCTCGCGCGGGGCCAGCGCGTACCCGGCGCCGATGACCAGACCGACGGCGAGGCCGCCGAGGTGCGCCTGCCACGCGATGTTCGGCACGAACAGCGGCAGGGCCATGTTGATGACGATGAGCACGACGATCTGCCCGGCGTTCTTCCCCAGCCGTCGCAGCACGGGGATGATCGCGCCGAAGAGGCCGAAGACGGCCCCGGAGGCGCCGACCACCCCGATGAACCAGCTGTCCTGCGTCGGGTCCGCGAGCAGCAGCACGCCCACCTGCCCGCCGACGGCGGCCAGCACGTACAGCGCGATGAAGCGACCGCGCCCGAACGCCTGCTCGAGGAATGGTCCCACGAGCCACAGCGCGTACATGTTGAACAGGATGTGCAGCGGGGTCGTGGAGTGCAGGAACGCCGCGGTGAGGAACCGCCACGGCTCCACCTGACCGGTGGCGGGGGAGAACGCCCACTCCTGGGTCCAGGCGCCGCCGGTGGCGAGCTGCAGGATCCAGCTCACCGCGCACAGCCCGATGATCGTCAGCGTGACGACCGGCCGGCCGCCCCGCACCGTGGCCCCGAAGACCGTCCGGGCGCTGCGCGTGCTGCGCTGCGCGCTGGCCACGCAGTCGACGCACTGGACGCCGACCGCGGCCGGGCGCTGGCACTCCGGGCAGGCCGGACGGCCGCAGCGCTGGCAGCGCACGTACGACACCCGGTCGGGGTGCCGCGGACAGACCGGGGGCGCGTCGGTCGGAGGACCCGACGACGGGTGCGGCGGCGTGCTGATGGTCGGGCTCCTCAGTCCTCGATCGTCACGCTCTGGATGACGACGTCCTCGACAGGACGGTCGCCGGGACGCGTCGCGGTGGAGTTGACGGCGTCGACCACCGCGCGGGACTCGTCGTCGGCCACCTCGCCGAAGATGGTGTGCTTGCCGTTGAGCCACGGCGTCTCGGCGGTGGTGATGAAGAACTGGGAGCCGTTGGTGCCCTCGACCGCGCCGGTCACGGGGTTGCGGCGCTTGCCGGCGTTGGCCATGGCGAGCAGGTACTTGCGGTCGAACGACAGCTCCGGGTGGATCTCGTCGTCGAAGGTGTAGCCGGGGCCGCCGGTGCCGGTGCCCAGGGGGTCGCCGCCCTGGATCATGAAGTTCTCGATGACACGGTGGAAGATGACGCCGTCGTAGAGCGGGTCGTTGCGCTCGGCGCCCGTCCGCGGGTCGGTCCACGTCGTCGTGCCCCGGGCGAGACCGACGAAGTTCGCGACGGTCTTCGGCGCGTGGTTCGGCAGCAGTTCGAGGCGGATGTCACCGGCGGAGGTGTGGAGGGTTGCGAACATGGGACCCATCATGTCACCACCGCGCGAACTGGGACATCACCTGGCGTGTGACGCTGCGCGCGACTACCAGGGGTGGCAGAGTGGGGCCATGGTGCAGACTCCGAAGATCGACCCCGCCAAGGTGAAGGACTCCACCGCGGAGGTCGCGGCCGCGCTCGTCGGCGCGGGCGCCCGCGCCGCGGACAGCGCCAAGGATGCCGCCGGTCAGGCCAAGGACTGGGCCGGACCTCGTGCCGACGCCTTCCTCGAGTGGCTCCGGCCTCGCGTCGAGAAGGCATGGAACGACAGCGTCCAGGCTGCGGCACCCCGCGTGGAGGACGCGGCCGGCAAGGCCGGACCCCTCATCGACACCGCCCACGACAAGCTCGTCGACGACTATCTCCCGCAGCTCGTCACCGCCTTCAACGCGGCGGCCGCCAAGGCTGCGGCCACCGCCGACGAGGCCAGCAAGGCCGCGAAGCAGGCGGCGAAGTCCGCCGAGAAGTCGGCACGCAAGGCCCAGCGCCGGTCCAGCCGCCGCAAGGCGTTCGGCTGGACCGTGGTCATCGGTGGCCTGACCGCCGTCGGGTACGCGTTCTACCGCCGGGCCCAGCCGCAGAACGACCCCTGGGCCGAGCCGTGGGAGCAGTCCTCGACGCCGGACTTCGACGGCGTCGCGCGCGACGCACGGCACGCCGTCGGTGACGCGGCCGAGGCGGTCGGCGAGGCCGCCGGCTCCGCCGTCGCCAAGGGCAAGGAGGCCGTCTCCGAGGCGCGCGAGAAGGCGTCCTCGCGGACCGCGAAGTCGCGCCAGAAGGCGGGCGAGGCGGCCGAGGAGACCGGTGACGCCGCCGAGAAGGCCGGCGAGGCGGCGGCGGACGCTGCCGAGGACGCCAAGAACTCGGCCGGCCAGGCCTCCCCGGCCGACGACAAGAAGGAGTAGTCGGACCCGGACAGCGTCCGACGCACGAGAGCCCCCGTCCGCGGTGGACGGGGGCTCTCGTGCGTGCAGGGCCGTGGTCAGGGCGGCTGCGGCAGCCGCGCCGTCCGGCCGCCGTCGGCGACCATCACCGCCCCGGTGATGAAGGCCGAGCGTGTATCGGCGAGGAAGACGACGAGGTCGCCGATGTCGGTGCTCCGCCCGGTCCGGCCCACGGGGTGCAGCCCGTCCAGCGACCGGCGCGCGGCCGCGGGGTCGGGCATGGAGTCCAGGTACGTCTCGCTGAGGTCGGAGGAGATCCACCCCGGGGCGACCGCGTTGCAGCGGATGCCGTCCGCCCCCAGGTCCACGGCCAGCGCTCTCGACTGCGGCGGGGATCGCTGTCGGGTCGCTGAGGTCGGCCGCGATCCCGGTCACCCGGGGGGTGCGCCGCGAGCTCGGCGTCCAGCGCTCGGCGCTGCAGGACCACCACGTGGGCGCCCTCCTCGACGAAGCGGTCGACGATGCCGCGACCGATGCCGCGACCTCCGCCCGTGATCACCGCGAGCGTGCCGTCCAGTTCCATCGGTCCTCCTCTCGGCGGCGGACGGTCGGTCCGCCGTCCGTGCGTCGGGTCGGTCGAGCGCGTCGGCGATGGGGGAGACGCTCGCGGTCAGGTGGTCACGCACGGCCGCCCGACCCGCAGGACCTGCACATCCGGCTGACCCTCGACAGGGAGGCGATGCAAGACTCCTCGACGCCGCACATGGTCTTCGGCGTCGGGGTGTTCCGCAACCCGCCGGTGGGGCTGCATGAGGGCGACGAGGTCGCCGTCGAGATCGAGGGCATCGGCCGGCTCGCCAACCGTGTCCGCCTCGTGCCCTGACCGGCGGCCGGCAGCACGGGACCGGAAACACGTCGTGCCCCCGCCGAGACGGCGGAGGCACGAGGTGGTGGGACGGGGTGGAGCCAAGGGGACTCGAACCCCTAACCCCCTGCTTGCAAAGCAGGTGCGCTACCAATTGCGCCATGGCCCCTGGGGGTCATCAGTCGAGTGAGTCGGTGACCTCGGTCCACAGGTCACGGTCCGCGGCGTCCTCGGAGAGGCGGCGCCAGACCAGATAGCCGGCGACCGCGGCCAGCACGGCGACGATGATCTTCTTCAACATGGACCTCCTCGTCGACCGTGGAGTGGGGCTAGGAGGACTTGAACCTCCGACCTCTTCCTTATCAGGGAAGCGCTCTAACCGTCTGAGCTATAGCCCCTCGCGGCACGCTCTCGGAGAGGGCGTGCAGCACGGAACATTACCGTACGGGCCCCACCGGCCCCAAACCGGAACCGGGCCCGGTGGGTGTGACGTCCGTCGCCCGGTGCGGCCCGGTCGTCACTCGTCCGTCAGGGTCAGGTGCACACCGCCGACGAGCGCGGCGGTGATGTTGTACAGCATCGCCATGATGGTCGCGATGGCCGTGAACAGCACCACGTTGACCAGGGCGATCAGCGTCGCCAGGGAGACGGTGCGCTCGAGCTGCACGATCTGCGTGATGTCGACCGCCTGAGGGCCCAGCGTGCTGATGAGGAAGTCCTGCACGGTCGCGAAGGTGCCGACGGAGTTGAGCGAGTACCAGACGACGGCCGTCGCGACCACGGTCATGATCCCGATCGCCACCGAGAGCAGGAACGCCAGCTTCATGATCGACCACGGGTCGATGCGCGACACGGACAGCCGCACGCGGCGCGGGCTGCCGAGGCCCTCCGCCGCGACGGCCGGCTGCGCACCCGTCTGGGGCGAACCGTCGCCGGAGAGCGGCACCTGCTGGGCGCTGCCGTGCACGCCGCCGGCCGAGTAGTGCATCTCCGGGCGCGGCCCCGACGACGTCGCGTCCGGGGGCGGCGGCGGCGCGGACGAGCTCGTGCCGGCCGTCGAGCCGCCCGGCTGCGTGCCGCCCGGGGTGGCACCGGAGGCGGCCGACCCGGCGGACTGCACCTTCTTCGCGGCGGTGCGGGCGGCGGCCAGCGCGGCCGCGGCCGCCTTCACGGCACCGTTCTTGGCCGCGCCCGAGGTCTCGGTCCCGTGCTTCGGCGATTCCTCGTCCGAGGGCGCGACGGCGTCACCGTCGGACGAGGCAGCGTCGGACGAAGCCTCGGCGGAGGAGGACCACGCCGCACCGTTCGTGGGCGCCTCGGCGGCGCTCTCGTCCCGGGGCTCGGGCTCGGCGGATGCGGGCTGCGCCGGTGCAGGCTGCGCCGGAGCGGGCCGCTCGGACCCGGTGGACCGGTCCGTCGTCTCGGACACCGGCGTGATGGGCTGGGTGCTGTCAGCAGGCGCGGACAGGGGAGTGCCCGCCTGCGACGTCGTCTTCTGGCTCGCCATCAGATGTTCCCGTCCCCGGTCTCGTCCTGCTCCGGCGTGCTCGCCGTCGCCTCCTCGGCCGGCTCGACGTCGTCGGCCGGTTGTTCCACGCTAACCGACTCGGCCTCCGCGCGACGCTCGACGTTCCGCGCGACGGCGATGATCCGGTCGCCCTTGTCCGGCTTTGCGAAGGTCACGCCCTGGGTCGTGCGTCCGGTCAGGTTCACCTCGTCGACGCGGGAGCGGACGATCTTGCCCTTGGACATGATCACCAGCACCTCGGTGTCGGGCTCGGTGACGAGCGCACCGACGAGGTCGCCGCGCGCCTCGACGAGGTTCGCGACCTTGATGCCGTAACCGTTGCGGCCCTGGAGGCGGTACTCGTCGATGCGGGTGCGCTTGGCGAACCCGCCCTCGGTGACGACGAACAGGTCGGTCTCCGGCTCGACGACGTCGGCCACGAGCAGCTCGTCGTCCGCGCGGAACTTCATGCCCGTCACGCCCGAGGTGGCGCGTCCCATCGGGCGCAGCGTGTCGTCGTCGGCCGCGAACCGGATGGACTGCCCCTTGCGCGAGACGAGGATCAGCTCGTCGTCGGCGTCGACCAGCCGGGCGGACACGAGCTCGTCCGGCGTGCCGTCGTCGTCCGTGCGCAGGTTGATGGCGATGAGCCCGCCGCTGCGCGGGGAGTCGTAGTCGCCCAGGCGGGTCTTCTTCACCAGGCCGCGGCGGGTGGCGAGCACCAGGTACTCCGCGTCGTCGTAGTCCCGCAGGGCCAGGACCTGCGCGATCTGCTCGCCCGGCTGGAACGCCAGCAGGTTGGCGACGTGCTGACCCTTGGCGTCGCGCGCACCCTCGGGGATCTCGTACCCCTTGGCGCGGTACACGCGGCCGGCGTCGGTGAAGAACAGCAGCCAGTGGTGCGTCGTCGTGACGAAGAAGTGGTCGACGATGTCGTCCTCGCGCAGCTGCGCGCCCCGGATCCCCTTGCCGCCGCGACGCTGGGCCCGGTAGGAGTCCGTCCGCGTGCGCTTGGCGTAGCCGCCGCGGGTGATCGTGACGACCACGTCCTCCTCGGGGATGAGGTCCTCGACCGACATGTCGCCGTCGAAGGGCAGGATGTGGGTCCGGCGCTCGTCGCCCCAGCGCTCGACGACGGCGTCCAGCTCCTCGCCGACGATCGACCGCTGCCGCTCGGGCCGGGCCAGGATGTCCTGGTAGTCGATGATCTGCGCCTGGAGCTTCGCGTGCTCCTCGAGGATCTGCTGCCGCTCCAGGGCCGCGAGCCGGCGGAGCTGGAGAGCCAGGATCGCGCTGGCCTGCTGCTCGTCGATGTCGAGCAGGTCCATCAGCCCGGTCCGCGCCTGGTCGGCGTCGGGCGAGCGACGGATGAGGGCGATGACCTCGTCGAGGGCGTCCAGGGCCTTGAGGTAGCCCTCGTAGATGTGGATCTTGTCCTGCGCCTCGCGCAGCAGGTACTCGGTGCGGCGCCGTACGACCTCGATCTGGTGGGTGGTCCAGTGCCGCACGAAGGCGTCGAGGCTGAGCGTGCGGGGGACGTCGTCGACCAGCGCCAGCATGTTGGCGCTGAAGTTCTCCTGCAGCGAGGTGTGCTTGTACAGGTTGTTCAGCACGACCTTCGCGACGGCGTCGCGCTTGAGCACGATGACGAGGCGCTGACCCGTGCGGCCCGAGGTCTCGTCGCGGATGTCCGCGATGCCGGCGATCCGGCCGTCGTTGACCAGGTCGGCGATCTTCGTGGCCAGGTTGTCGGGGTTGACCTGGTACGGCAGCTCGGTGATGACCAGGCAGATCCGGTTCTGGATCTCCTCGACGTTCACCACGGCGCGCATCGTGATCGAGCCGCGCCCCGTGCGGTAGGCCTCCTCGATGCCGGACGTACCGAGGATCTGGGCACCGGTGGGGAAGTCGGGGCCCTTGATGCGCTGCATCAGCGCGGCGAGCAGCTCCTCCTTGGAGGCGTCCGGGTGCTCGAGGTGCCACTGCACGCCCGCGGCGACCTCGCGCAGGTTGTGCGGCGGGATGTTGGTCGCCATGCCGACGGCGATGCCGGCCGAACCGTTGACCAGGAGGTTCGGGATCCGCGACGGCAGGACCGTGGGCTCCTGGGTGCGCCCGTCGTAGTTGTCCTGGAAGTCGACGGTGTCCTTCTCGATGTCCCGCACCATCTCCAGCGCGAGCGGGTCCATCTTGCACTCGGTGTACCGCGGGGCGGCCGCCGGGTCGTTGCCGGGGGAGCCGAAGTTCCCCTGGCCGGCCACCAACGGGTAGCGCATCGACCAGTCCTGCACGAGGCGGACCAGGGCGTCGTAGATCGCCGTGTCACCGTGCGGGTGGTACTTGCCCATGACGTCGCCGACGACGCGAGAGCACTTGGAGAACGACCGGTCCGGCCGGTAGCCGCCGTCGTACATCGCGTAGAGCACGCGCCGGTGCACCGGCTTGAGCCCGTCGCGCACGTCGGGCAGCGCGCGACCGACGATGACGCTCATCGCGTAGTCGAGGTAGCTGCGCTGCATCTCGAGCTGCAGGTCGACCTGCTCGATGCGTCCGTGCGCGACCGCCGCCAGGGCCTCCGGGCTGCCGCCGTCGATACCGTCGGTCATGTCCGGGCCGGGGGTCTCGTCCGTCACCGTGAATCCGTTCCTTCCTGCGCCGCCGGGGCGCTGGTCCTGCCTCGATCATCCGATGTACAGAACCCAGATTCGTTCTGTACGCGCCGTCGCCGGCTCAGATATCGAGGAACCGGACGTCCTTGGCGTTGCGCTGGATGAAGCTGCGGCGGGACTCGACGTCCTCGCCCATGAGCACCGAGAAGATCTCGTCCGCCGCGGCCGCGTCGTCCATCGTGACCTGCAGCAACGTCCGGTGCTCCGGGTCCATGGTGGTGTCCCAGAGCTCGGAGTAGTCCATCTCGCCCAGACCCTTGTAGCGCTGGATCCCGTTGTCCTTCGGGATCCGCTTGCCGGCCGCGATGCCCTGCTCGAGGAAGGCGTCACGCTCCCGGTCCGAGTACACGTAGTCGTGCGGGGCGTTCGACCACTTCAGCCGGTACAGCGGGGGCTGGGCCAGGTAGACGTGCCCGTGCTCGATGAGCGGGCGCATGTACCGGAACAGCAGCGTCAGCAGCAGGGTGCAGATGTGCTGGCCGTCGACGTCGGCGTCGGCCATGAGCACGATCCTGTGGTACCGCAGCTTGGTGATGTCGAAGTCCTCGCCGATACCGGTGCCGAACGCCGTGATGAGCGCCTGGACCTCGTTGTTGGACAGCGCCTTGTCCAGGCGTGCCCGCTCGACGTTGAGGATCTTGCCGCGGATCGGCAGGATCGCCTGGTGGTGCGGGTCGCGGCCGCGCACGGCCGAACCGCCGGCGGAGTCGCCCTCGACGATGTAGATCTCGCACTCGTCCGGGCGGTTCGACTGGCAGTCCTTGAGCTTGCCGGGCATGCCGCCCGAGCTGAGGATCCCCTTGCGCCGGGTCGCCTCGCGCGCCTTGCGGGCGGCGATACGCGCCTGCGACGCCGAGATCGCCTTGCGGATGATGTCGCGGCCCTCGTTGGGGTGCGCGTCGAACCAGTCCGTCAGCCGCTCGCGCACGATGCGCTGCACGAAGGTCTTGGCCTCGGTGTTGCCGAGCTTCGTCTTCGTCTGGCCCTCGAACTGCGGCTCGGACAGCTTCACGCTGAGCACCGCGGTGAGACCCTCGCGGATGTCGTCGCCCGTGAGGTTCTCGTCCTTGTCCTTGAGGATCGCCTTGTCCCGGGCGTAGGAGTTCACGAGGCTCGTCAGCGCCGCGCGGAAGCCCTCCTCGTGGGTGCCGCCCTCGGTGGTGGAGATCGTGTTGGCGAAGGTGTGGACGGACTCGCTGAACGCCGTCGTCCACTGCATCGCGATCTCGACCGAGACCTTGAGGTCGGTGTCCTCGGCCTCCAGGTCGATGATCTCGGGGTGGATGATCTCGGCCTTCTTGGCCGTGTTGATGTGCGCGACGTAGTCCCGCAGCCCGCCGTCGTACTTGTACGTCACGGTGCGCACCGCACCCGAGGCGGACTCGGAGTCGTGCACCTCGTCGTCCGGCGAGGAGGCGGCGTCCTGGCCGTCGGTGGCGTCGGCACCCTCGAGGGCGGCCACGACGGCGCGCGAGTCGAGCGCGCCGGTCACCTCGTCGGGACCCGAGACGTGCTCGGTGCGCTCGTCGGTCAGCGTGATGCGCAGGCCCTTGTTGAGGAACGCCATCTGCTGGAACCGGGCGCGGAGCGTCTCGAAGTCGTAGTCCGTGGTCTCGAAGATCGCCGGGTCGGCCCAGAACGTCTGCGTGGTGCCGGTGCGGTCGGTCTCGCCGAGGCGCCGCAGCTCGCCCACCGGGGCGCCGCCGTCGGCGAACTCCTGGCGCCACGCGAAGCCGTCGCGCTCGACCTCGGTGACCACGCGGCTGGACAGCGCGTTCACCACCGAGATGCCCACCCCGTGCAGGCCACCGGAGACGGCGTAGCCGCCACCGCCGAACTTGCCGCCGGCGTGCAGGATCGTCATGACGACCTCGACGGTGGGACGCCCCTCGGTGGGGTGCATGGCCACCGGGATGCCGCGGCCGTTGTCCGTCACCCGCACACCGCCGTCGGCCAGCAGGGTCACGTCGATCCGGTCGGCGTGCCCCGCCAGGGCCTCGTCCACCGAGTTGTCCACGACCTCGTAGACCAGGTGGTGCAGACCGCGTTCACCCGTCGACCCGATGTACATGCCGGGTCGCTTGCGGACGGCCTCGAGTCCCTCGAGGACGGTGATGTTCCCGGCGTCGTAACCGCCGTCGGATCGCTGAGCCACAGGCTGGAGCACTCCTCGTCGTCCATGCACGCGACAGGTCGACCCGGGTGGTGCCCGGGCTGCAGCACACAGGAGTGACGCGCGGGGCGCCGGCTGCGGGTCGGTGCTCGTCCATCCCGGGACACCTCACGACCCGAGCAGCCGACGACCGGCCCGAGGGCCGGTCGCACGCCGTTGACACGAGCCCGGGAGGCGGCCCGGGAACATCTGGTCAGTCTACCGTGAAAGCGCAAGAATTCGCGGGTTCTGCCCGCCGGAGCGTGTGGGTTCTCCCACGTTGTCCACAGGCCTTGTCCACATCGGTGGTTGCCCGGGCGATCTGTCGCGCGTCGTCGTCAGCCGAAGGTGTCGCCGGGGCCCGGTCCGCGCACCGTCCGGCGTCCGCGGCGGAAGCTCGGACCCGACGGCCCGAGCACCGTGACCTGCTCCACGACGCCCTCGCCGACCTCCTCGGCCAGCCGCCGCAGGAGCGTGGGGACGAGCAGGCGCACCTGGGTGGCCCACGCGGTCGAGTCGGTGCGGACGACGAGCACCTTGTCCTCGAAGGTCTCCGGCGTGCAGTGGTCCGCCACCTGGTCGCCGACGATCTCGCGCCAGCGTCCGACGACGCCGCCCACCGAGACCTCGGCCGTCCAGCCCTTGTCCCGCAGCAGCCGGGACACGACGTCGGACATCAGCCGCGGGTCCCGGGCGTTGGGTCCCCGGCCCGGGTCCTTGCGCGGCTCCGCCAGCGGTGAGCGGCGCGACGGGGAGCCCGGACGCAGCCCCTTCGCCCGCGCGGCCGCCTTGGCACGGTTCAGGGCCTCGCGGGCGACCTCGGACGGCGGCGTCAGCTCCGTGCGGTCGACGACCGGCCGGGGGTCGCGGCGGCGCGGCCCCTCGGTCTCGTCCGGACCCTCGCCGCCGGGCGCAGCCGGGCCGTCGGGCCCGTGCTCAGACACGGACGACCTGCCCGTCGCCGACCTCGAACCGGGCGCCCAGCAGCCGGTCCGGCACGTCCTGCGGGACCGCCGCCGTGACGAGCACCTGCCGCGCCTCGGCCACCAGCTCGGCCAGGCGCTCCCGCCGCCGCACGTCCAGCTCGGCGAAGACGTCGTCGAGGATCAGCACCGGGTCCGCGTCCGAGCCGTGGTCGGGATCCCAGAACACGTCGTCCGGCGCGGACGGCTCGGCCCCGCCGCCGAGCAGACGGAAGGCCGCCAGCCGCAGCGCCAGCGCGAACGACCACGACTCGCCGTGGCTCGCGTAGCCCTTCGCCGGGAGCCCGCCGAGCACGAGCTCCAGGTCGTCCCGGTGCGGACCCACGAGGCTCTGGCCGCGCTCGATCTCGGCCGGGCGCCGCTCCTCGATCACCGCCAGCATCAGCTTCTCCAGGTCCTCCGCCGCCGTGGGCGGTCCGCCGGGCTCAGCTGGCCCGTCGGGCTCAGCAGGCTCAGCGGGCGAGCCCTCGCCGTCGGGGGCCGACGGCGGCACCGCCGCGCCGCCGTCGGGCACCACCGTGGAGCGGTAGACGAGCTCGGCGGCGCTGTCGGCGTCGCTGACCTGCTCGTACGCGGTGGCGACGACGGGCTGCAGCGCGCGCACGAGCGCGGTGCGCCAGGCGAGGACCTGCCCGCCGAGCTGCGCCAGGCGCCCGTCCCACACCTCCAGGGTGGAGGTGTCCACGTCGCGGCCCGCCGCACGGTGACCCCGCAACGACTTCAGCAGGGCGGACCGCTGCCGCAGGACCCGCTCGTAGTCGGCCAGCACGCCGGCGGCGCGGGGGAGGAGCTGCACCACGAGCTGGTCCAGGAAGCGACGCCGGCCGTCGGGGTCGCCCTTGACCAGGGCCAGGTCCTCCGGGGCGAACAGCACCGTGCGCAGGATCCCCAGCACGTCGCGCGCACGGCCGAGCTGACCACGGTTGATGCGGGCCCGGTTCGCCTTGCCGGCGGTGATCTCGAGCTCCACGGTCGAGGCGCGGTCCCCGCGGACGACCCGCGTGCGCACGACGGCCCGCTGGGCCCCCGCACGGATCAGCGGGGTGTCGTTCGCGACCCGGTGGCTGCCGAGGGTCGCCACGTAGCCCACGGCCTCGACGAGGTTCGTCTTGCCCCGCCCGTTGCGACCCACGAACGCGTTCGGTCCGGGCTCGAGCTCGACGTCGACGGACTCGTAGGACCGGAAGTCGAGCAGGGACAGGTGCGAGACGTACATGACTCCAGTGTGGCGGGCCTACTCGGCGGACGGCTTGGTGGCGTGACCGCCGAACTGCTGGCGCAGCGCCGCGACCGCCTTCATCGCCGGCGACTCCTCCTGGCGCGAGGAGAACCGCGCGAACAGGGCCGCGGAGATCACCGGCAGGGGCACGGCGTTGTCGATCGCCTCGTCGACGGTCCAGCGGCCCTCGCCGGAGTCCGCGACCCAGTCGTCGATCGCGTCGAAGCGCGGGTCGTCCTCGAGGGCCCGGACCATGAGCTCGAGCAGCCAGGACCGCACGACGGTGCCGCGCTGCCAGGCCCGCATCGTGCCGTGCACGTCGGTGACGATGTCCTTGGCGGCGAGCATCTCGTAGCCCTCGGCGTAGGCCTGCATGAGGCCGTACTCGATGCCGTTGTGGACCATCTTGGCGAAGTGGCCGGCACCCACGGGGCCGGCGTGCACGAAGCCCTCCTCGCGCGGGCCCTCGGGGCGCAGCGCGTCGAAGACGGGCATGAGGAACGCGACGTCGGCGTCGGACCCGCCGCACATCAGGCCGTAGCCGTTCTCCAGGCCCCACACGCCGCCGGAGACCCCGACGTCGACGTACCCGACGCCACGCTCGGCGAGCTCGGCGGCCCGCTCCTGGTCGTCGGGGTAGTGGGAGTTGCCGCCCTCGATGACGACGTCGCCCTCGTCGAGCAGACCCGCGAGCGCGCTGACGACCTCCCGCGTCGGCTCCCCGGCGGGCACCATGACCCACACGACGCGACGCGGCCCGGGCAGGGCCTGGACGAGCTCGGCCAGCGAGCCGACGTCCGAGACCTCCGGGCGCGGGTCGTACCCCGTCACCCCGATCCCGGCGCGGCGCAGGCGCTCGCGCATGTTGTCGCCCATCTTGCCCAGACCGACGAGACCCATGTGGGTGACCATGTGGATAACCTCCGGAAGTGCGGTCGGTGCGAGCGTACGGGCTGGGTGCGCGCGGCGCGCGAGGAGTCGCCCCGGGCCCTGCCGCGGGCGACCGGGGGCGGTCCCGTCAGCAGGTCAGGAGGAGAAGCGGATCGGCACCAGCAGGTAGCGGTACTCCGAGGAGTCCTCGCCGTCCAGCGACTCCTGCCCGGTGAACTCCACCGGCTTGTTCGGGTGCGTGAACGACATCCGCACGAAGTCCGTCCCCAGGGCGCCGAGCCCGTCGAGCAGGAACTGCGGGTTGAACGCCACCTGGATGTCCTCGCCGACCAGCACGGCCTCGAGGGCCTCGGACGCCTGCGCGTCGTCGCCCTGGCCCGCGTCGAGGACGACCTGGCCCTCGGAGAACGCCAGCCGGATCGGGGTGTTGCGCTCGGCGACCAGGGAGACGCGCTTGGCCGCGTCGATGAGCGCCTGCGTCGGCACGACGGCGTGGATCGGCGTGGCGTCCGGGAACAGACGCCGGACCGCCGGGTAGTCCCCGTCCACGAGCTGGGAGGTCGTATGGCGTCCGCCGGCCTCGAACCCGATGAGGTCCACGCCCTCCCCGGTGGACAACCCGATGTTCACCAGGCCGCCGCCCGAGCCGAGCGACTTCGCGACGTCGTTGAGGGTCCGGGCACGGACGAGCGCCACCGAGCTGAACCCCGGTGTGGCCGGCGTCCAGGTCAGCTCGCGCAGGGCGAGCCGGTAGCGGTCCGTGGCCAGCAGCGTGATGCGCTCGCCCTCGATCTCCATGCGGACGCCGGTCAGCAGCGGCAGCGTGTCGTCGCGGCTGGCGGCGACGCTGACCTGCGCGACCGCGTGGGTCAGGGCGTCCCCGGCGACCGTGCCGGACAGCTCCGGCATGGCGGGCAGCGCGGGGTAGTCCTCGACCGGCATGGTCAGCAGCGTGAAGCGGGAGGCTCCGCAGGTCAGCACGACCTTGTTGCCCTCGACGGTCACGTCGACCGGCTTGTTGGGCAGGGCGCGCGAGATCTCGGCGAGCAGGCGGCCCGAGACGAGCACCGTGCCGGCCTCGGAGACCTCGGCGGCGATCTCGGACCGTGCCGAGACCTCGTAGTCGAAGCTCGCGAGCACGATGGAGCCGGACGCGTCGGCCTCGATGCGCACACCGGCCAGGACCGGGGCGGGCGGGCGCGTGGGCAGGGTGCGGGCCGTCCAGGTCACGGCCTCGGCCAGGACGTCGCGCTCGACGCGGAACTTCATCCCACTCCTCGGAGCTCTCGTGCGGTGCGCGGACGGTGGTGTCTCGGCTGGTGCGGGCCGAACCGTCCGTGACCGAACACTACCGTGCCCCGGCCTGTCGGGCCGCTGGTCCCGGAACGGCCGCACAGGCCATGAAGGCGGGTGGGTCATCTGGAGGGAAGAACACGTTCATCGTCGTCATCGGGGTTGTGGATTCTGTTGACGGACGACGTCTTCGCAGGTCAGAGCGCTCAGAAGGGTGTGGAGGCGGTTGGGGGCGAACCTGTGGGCAACTCCGGCGCCCTGGGGACGGCGGTCTGCGTCCCCACAGGCGTCCACCGTTCGCCGCTCGTTCATCCACCAGCCGCACGGCGTGTTCCACAGGCGTCCACAGGTTCGTCCACACGTGTGTGCCGGCCATCGGGCCGTGCGGGCGCAGTTGTCCACCGCAGGGGTCCACAGGATGGGGACGGAGCGGGCGATACGGCGCCATACCGGGCACGGACCTGTGGGTAAGCCTGTGCATCCGAGTTTTCCACACATGTCCACAGGCTTGTGGACATGTGGATCAGCCGCGGTGCTGCTGCTTGATCCGGCTGGTGAGCTCGGTGACCTGGTTGTAGGTCGAGCGTCGCTCGGCCATCTGGCCGGCGATCTTCTTGTTCGCGTGCATGACCGTGGTGTGGTCGCGGCCGCCGAACTGCTGCCCGATCTTGGGCAGCGACAGGTCGGTCAGCTCACGGCACAGGTACATGGCGATCTGCCGGGCCGTCACCAGCACCCGGGACCGGGACGAGCCGCACAGGTCGTCGATCGTCAGGCCGAAGTACGCCGCCGTCTGGGCGATGACGACGGCCGGCGTGATCTCGGTGGCCTGGTCGTCGTCGGTGATGAGGTCCTTGAGGACGATCTCGGCCAGCGCGAGGTCGACCTGCTGCTTGTTGAGGTTCGCGAAGGCGGTGACCCGGATCAGGGCGCCCTCGAGCTCGCGGATGTTGGTCGAGATGCGTGAGCCGATGTAGCTGAGGACGTCGGCCGGCACGTCCAGGCGTTCGCTGGCGGCCTTCTTGCGCAGGATCGCGATCCGGGTCTCGAGGTCCGGCGGCTGGACGTCGGTGATGAGTCCCCACTCGAACCGCGAGCGGAGACGGTCCTCGAACCCGTCGAGCTGCTTGGGCGGCACGTCGGAGGTGATGACCACCTGCTTGTCCGCGTTGTGCAGCGCGTTGAAGGTGTGGAAGAACTCCTCCATCGTCTGTTCCTTGCCCTGCAGGAACTGGATGTCGTCGATGAGCAGGACGTCCACGTCCCGGTAGCGCCGCTGGAACGCCCCCGTGCGGCCCTCACCGATGGAGTTGATGAAGTCGTTGGTGAACTCCTCGGAGTTTACGTACCGCACCCGCACGTGCGGGTAGAGGTTGTTGGCGTAGTGGCCGATGGCGTGCAGCAGGTGGGTCTTGCCCAGTCCGGAGTCGCCGTAGATGAACAGCGGGTTGTAGGCCTTGGCCGGGGCCTCGGCGACGGCCACCGCGGCCGCGTGGGCGAACCGGTTGGAGGAGCCGATGACGAACGACTCGAAGATGTACTTCGGGTTCAGACGCGTCGGCTCGCTGTCCGCGGGACGCTCGTCGGGCAGCCGGCCCGGGGGAGGGCCGGGCGGCGTCGGCTCGGGCTCGTGGGCGCTGGGCGGCGGCGTGTAGTCCTGGGCGGGGCCGGTGAGGGCCTCGTGGCTCAGCTCCGGGTCGACGGTGATGCCGAACCGGGTGTCGCGACCGAGCGTCGCCGACATCGCGGACATGAGCTGGTCGCGCACGCTCGTCTCGAGGTACGCGCGGGTCTGCTCGTGGGGCACCGCGATGAACACGGTGTCGTCGAGGATGGCCATCGGCTTGGCCAGCTTGATGAAGGCGAGCTGGCGTGCGGTCATGTCGGGCCGCGCCTCGAGGGTCGCCAACGTCTGGTTCCAGACGTCGGTGATGTTCTCGTCAGGCTGGGGCAC